>NZ_SMCR01000004.1 GCF_004343195.1 Biostraticola tofi
AGGTCGGGTGTGTAAGCGCTGCGAGGCGTTGAGCTAACCGATACTAATGACCCGTGAGACTTAACCTTACAACACCTAAGGTGTCTGAGAGAGACAAAGCCCTGCGGGGTGATGTGGATAATTATTCAGCGAAGTTCCGGATAGCATGCCATGAGAGCGCAGGATAACTGTGTTCTGGTGGTAACAGAATTTGCCTGGCGGCACTAGCGCGGTGGTCCCACCTGACCCCATGCCGAACTCAGCAGTGAAACGCCGTAGCGCCGATGGTAGTGTGGGGTCTCCCCATGCGAGAGTAGGGAACTGCCAGGCATCCATTTAGAAAGCGTGATGTATCACGCTGGTAACAAATTAGAGCGCTGATATGGCTCAGTTGGTAGAGCGCACCCTTGGTAAGGGTGAGGTCCCCAGTTCGACTCTGGGTATCAGCACCAGTTAAACGGTAAGAGTTCGGCAGATAAAGAATTTGCCTGGCGGCACTAGCGCGGTGGTCCCACCTGACCCCATGCCGAACTCAGCAGTGAAACGCCGTAGCGCCGATGGTAGTGTGGGGTCTCCCCATGCGAGAGTAGGGAACTGCCAGGCATCCAATTGACGAAGCCCTCTGCGAAAGCAGAGGGCTTTTTCTTTGGCTGCTATTAACTGTTTGCCAGCTAATGGAAACGGTACGCCTTACCAGTAGCCTATTTCCTAAATAATCTGTAAACAGCTCCGCTTTAAAAGAACAATTAGCAACAGAATCGTTATACTATCCTGAAATTCAGCAGTATCTCGTTTGGCGAGGCTCCTGTGCAAATACAGGTCGCCTCTCTGACGACATCGAGAGATGCCCGAGGTTAGGACTGGCTTTATCGGACTGAGGTTCAGCCCAAAGTGACTTCTGATTATCCAGTCAGACCAGATGTACAGTGCTAAAAACCTGACGTGGAGATAGGCTTTCCTCGCTCCCTCTTTGGTTATATCCCGATGTGATAGCTGCATGAACAACGCAGATCCGGGATAGAACCAGCCATTTATCTTCGTAATCCATCGTAACGGCTACATAGGTGTATTCGCATGAACAGCGGACATATCCAGTAGAACTTGACTGTTATACCGGCTAATCAGCGCGTAGATACTTCGCTAATCCAGATAATGATACAAGAGGCTGCTCATGTATATATTATGGCGAATAGAAGCGATAATTATTTATTTTCAGCTGCATGCAAATGGCATTCAGCATAAACATGGTTAAACAATATCGTCAAAGGAGGCGGTAACTCATAATGAACAAGATTGATATACGCACCATTGCCAATATAAGGCGAACATATTGATAAAATAAATTAAGGATATTTGACATGCACGATATGACTTATTTTGTGGTTTTTCTCGGCCTGCTTTGCTCTCTCGGGTTTTTTGCCGCCTATATGAGTACGAAATGGGATGATTAATGCCGGGGCTATATTTAACGGATGTGATAAACGCGGGTGATGTTTTCCTGCTGCGAGTTAGCCATTGTTGAGGATAAGAGATGGTAATATCTCTGGCAAGACGATTTTAATTCATCAAATAGATATACAAAAAACTAGTGCTAATGGTAATTGATTGTATTTTGCTTGATGTGATATTCAATTAATTACCGTTGGTGCTATTAGCATGTAGTCATAAATGGAAAATAGCGATGACAGTCTCGTTTAATGCTGGGCAGGGTTAGCTCTATTTTCATTTTACCCTTCTTTGTTTCGCTCTTCGTGGTATATCGTTATGCAAAATGAAAAACAACAGGTTGCCAGGAATTCAATGGTGGCAAGCGGCCTTCTGGCTGCGGGCAAGTTTATTGTCGGTTTCTTCACCGGCAGCATTGGATTGATTTCTGAAGGGATCCACTCCCTTACCGATTTCCTGGCTACGGCGATTACCTGGATGGCGGTACGCGTAAGCGATAAGCCTTCGGATGAAGATCATCATTTCGGCCACGGCAAAATCGAGAATATGGCGGCCTTGTTTGAAGTATTACTGCTGGTCGCAGCGGCGGCATGGATTGGATTCGAGGCCATCAAACGTCTGTGGGGAGAACCCCATGAAATTATCGCCGCGCCGATGGTCATACTGGTGCTCATGATTTCAATAGGCGTGGATTTCTTTCGCGCCAGGGCTTTAAGAAGGGTGGCTAAAGCCACTAATAGCCCGGCGCTGGAGGCAGATGCGCTGCATTTTATTTCAGATATGCTGGCATCAGGTGTGGTGCTGCTTGGCATGGTGTTTGTGATGCTGGGCTTCACGCAGGCAGATGCCATTGCCGCTTTGATGGTTGCAGTAGGTATTTTCATTGCTGCATTGAAACTGGGCAAGAACTCTTACGACACGCTGACGGATGCCGCTCCTGAAGGCAAACGAGCTGAAATAGCAGAGCTTGTCAGGAATATTCCGGATGTACTGGCGGTTGAAAACACCCGGCTGCGCTATGCGGGGGCGACATTTTTTATTGAAGTCACCATTGCCGTCTGCCGATCGATGTCCCTGGAACAGATCAGCACGCTGAAGCTCAATATCAATGCCGCCTTGCGCCAGTATGACAATCATGCACAAGTGACCGTCATTGCCTGGCCTCGTCAGAAGAACGATGAAGATATAGCCACCAGCATCAACCTGATTGCCTCGAGGCACGATGTCGCGGTGCATCATTTGACGCTGCAGAGGCTCGCCAGCTGTACTTCCGTCAGCCTCGATCTGGAAGTGCCGGCGGTGCTTTCAGTCATTCAGGCACATGACGTGGCTAATCTGGTAGAGAATGCCATCAGAGAAGAGCTTGGCGGCAATATCGAAATTGAGACCCATATCGAGCCCCGCATGCATCACTGGCTGGCCAGTCAGGATGTCTCGCCGGATAAGCTGAACGTGATTTCACAGCAGTTAAAGCGTTCGGTGGGCGAGGATAATGTGCTGCAGGATATTCACAATGTCAGAGTCAGGGAAACCAAGCAGGGCTATATTATCAATTATCATTGCCGGGTACCGCCGTTCATGTCGATCATAGAAGCGCATGATGCGGTAGACAGTCTGGAACGGCGATTGCGTGGCCAGCAGCCTTTTATTTGCCGTGTGGTCGGGCATGTGGAACCCTTTCGGGCGCTGCCGTTGTTTAAGCGTTGAATGGGGTGGTCTTGCTGCAGCACCGGCAGTCTTATCAGGCGCTGTGCGGGGGCCATATTATCGCCCCCGTTGCGATATCAATGAATGACCTGAGAGAGAAAAGCGCGGGTGCGTTCTGATTTCGGCTGGGAGAAAAAGAGATCCGGCGCCGCCTGCTCGACGATCTCTCCGCGATCCATAAAGATCACTCGGTCAGCCACGGTACGGGCGAAGCCCATTTCATGGGTAACGCACAGCATGGTCATGCCATCGTCTGCCAGGCTTATCATGGTATCCAGAACTTCCTTTACCATTTCAGGGTCGAGCGCCGAGGTGGGTTCGTCAAACAGCATTATCTTGGGTTTCATGCACAGCGAACGGGCAATGGCAACCCGCTGCTGCTGACCACCGGATAACTGCCCAGGAAATTTATGGGCATGCTCAACGATACGCACACGTTTCAGGTAATGCATTGCCAGCTCTTCAGCCTCTTTTTTGGGCATTTTGCGCACCCAGGTCGGCGCCAAAGTGCAGTTTTGCAAAACGGTAAGATGGGGAAACAGGTTAAAATGCTGAAAAACCATGCCTACTTCGGTGCGTACGCGTTCGATATTGCGCAGATCATCATTCAACAGCGTACCGTCGACCACAATTTTTCCTTGCTGATGCTCCTCCAAATGGTTGATGCAGCGAATAGTAGTTGATTTTCCGGAGCCTGATGGACCGCAAAGCACGATACGCTCGCCAGCCTTCACTTCAAGATTGATATTTTTCAGCACATGGAACTGTCCATACCACTTATTGACGTTTTCCAGCGAAATCATCAGTTTTTCCGTTTTAACGGTGTTGTTATTCTGGCTCATCATTAACCTCAATGCGTTGAATGTCCGGTATTAAAACGCTTTTCCAGATGCTGGCTGTAGCGGGACATACTAAAACAGAAAATCCAGTAAACCAGCGCGGCGAAAACATATCCTTCGGTCGACATGCCCAACCAGACCGGATCGACTGTTGCCTGCTGAACGCTACTGAACAAATCAAACAAACCGATAATGACCACCAGACTGGTGTCTTTGAACAGGGCGATAATGGTATTGACCAGGCCTGGTATCACCATTTTCAGCGCTTGGGGAAGGATAACCAGTCCCTGAGTTTTCCAATAGCCCAACGCCAGCGACTCAGCCGCCTCGGTCTGGCCTTTCGGTAATGCCTGCAGCCCGCCGCGGACCACTTCAGCCACATAGGCTGACTGAAACATCACCACCCCGACCAAGGCGCGAACCAGCTTATCGATATTATTTCCTTCCGCCATGAACAACGGCAGCATGACGGAAGACATGAATAGCACGGTAATCAGCGGTACGCCGCGCCAGAACTCGATAAAAACAATCGCCAGCCATTTGACCACCGGCATTGAAGAACGGCGCGCCAGCGCAAGTAAAATGCCTAACGGCAAGGCGCCGGCAATCCCGACGGCGGCAATGATTAGCGTCAGCGTCAGACCGCCCCATTGACGGGTTTCAACCCGCGCCAGGCCGAAGAAACCGCCATACAGCATCAGCCAGGTAAACACCGGGAACACCACTACCCAACAGGCGATATAGCGGCCGCGACGCGGCATGGCATTCCAGAACATCGGAATGATGGAAAGCAAGCCGACCACCAGCGTCAGATTGATGCGCCAGCGCTCTTCCATCGGGAACAGCCCATACATAAATTGGCCAAAACGGGCATGGATAAACACCCAGCATGCCCCTTCTCGCGTACAATCGGCTCTGGTGGCGCCCAGCCAGCTTGCTTTCAGGAAAGCCCAGTTCACCAGCGGGGGGAGGATAGTCCATAGCAGCCACAAACAAAAAAGGGTCAGCAGGCTATTGGAAATACTGGAAAACAGATTGCGGCGTATCCACAGCAGGGCAAGGGCCAGCCGGTTTTTCGACGAAGTCGCTGCGGGTTCCTGCGGGTTGAATGTCATTGTCATGGTTAATCTCTTAGCGCTCAACCAGCGCTTTACGCTGGTTATAAATATTCATCAGGAACGAAATACACAGGCTGATAACCAGGTAGACACCCATGGTGATTGCGATGGTCTCGATGGCCTGTCCCGTCTGATTCAGCACCGATCCGGCGAACAGCGACACCATGTCCGGATAGCCAATCGCCGCGGCCAGTGATGAGTTTTTGACGATATTGAGATATTGGCTGGTGAGGGGCGGAATAATGACCCGCATCGCCTGAGGCAGAATGACCTGCTTCAAAGTGACGGGGTTAGGCAGGCCAAGGGAACGCGCGGCTTCATGCTGTCCATGGGGAACCGATTGGATGCCTGAACGAATCACCTCGGCAATAAAAGCCGAGGTATACACTGACAAGGCCAGGGCCAGAGCCGCCAATTCGGGAATCAGTACCACGCCGCCACGAAAGTTAAAGCCGCGTAATGCCGGAACATCCCAATGAACCGCCGGTCCCGCTACCCACTGGACCAACAGCGGCAGGGCCACCAGCAGCAGGATAATCCACGGCCAGCTGCGGCGCGGCTCTCCGGTTTTCATCTGGTGTTTTTTATTGAACCGGTAAAGGCCGACCGCGGCAACGATGGCAACGCCGAACGCGATGAGTGCGGCCAGCGCGCCTTCACCTGCCACCGGGTAAGGCATATATAGCCCCCGATTGCTTAAAAATATCAGCTCGGACGCATTAATTGAATTTCTTGGGCCGGGAAGATTGCGCAGCACGGCAAAATACCAAAAAAAGATTTGCAGCAGCGGCGGAATATTACGGAACGTCTCGATATATATCATCGAGAGTTTACGTAATAGCCAGTTCTCAGACAGTCTGGCCAGGCCAATGATGAAACCTAGAATCGACGCAAAAACGATGCAAAGTGCTGAAACCAGCAGGGTGTTGAACAGGCCGACCAGAAAAACACGTGCGTAGGTGTCACCCTGCTCAAAATCAATCAGGTGCTGGACGATACCAAAATTAGCGGCATTATTCAGAAAGCCAAAGCCGGAGGTTATCCCGCGATGGCTGACGTTGGTGACGGTGTTGTGCAGCAGATGGCCGATAAAGACCAACAGCACCACAACAGCCAGTATCTGGTAAATCCAGGCGCGAACCGCAGGGTTAGTCAGGGAGAAATTACCTTTCACGGTTTGGCGGTGTTGCATAATCATAAGCCTCAGCATCAAGAATCAACGGAAAAGCACCGGCCCATGGCCGGTGCTCCTGTACTGTGGCTGCTATTAACGAACCGGCGGTGCGTATTGAATGCCGCCGTCTTTCCAAAGGGCATTTAAACCGCGTTTGATTTTAAGCTCGCTGCCCTGACCAACATTGCGTTCAAACGATTCGCTGTAATTGCCGACCTGTTTGATGATTTTAACTGCCCAGTCATTCGGCAATTTCAGCTCTTCACCGTAATGTCCCTCTTTACCGAGCAGGTTTGCCATATCAGGCGTATGCGGCTTAGCGGCAAGTTCATCGACATTCTTGGAGGTTACGCCCATTTCTTCGGCGTTAAGCATGGCGTACAGGGACCATTTAACGATAGTGAACCAGTCATCGTCGCCGCGTCGGACTACCGGGCCCAGCGGTTCTTTGGAAATCACTTCCGGCAGTACCACGAAGTCTTGCGGCGCGCCTAACTGGATTCGCAGAGCGTACAGCCCGGACTGGTCGGTGGCGAGAGTGTCGCAGCGGCCCGATTCCAGTGCTTTGGCACTTTCGTCGGCCCGATCGAACGTCACCGGGGTGTACTGCATTTTGTTGGCGCGGAAGTAATCGGCCACGTTCAATTCAGTGTCGGTGCCAGCTTGTAGGCAGACGGTTGCGCCGTCGAGGTCTTTGGCGCTTTTTAGGCCGGCTTTATTGTGGGTCAGGAAGCCAATGCCGTCATAATAGTTAACGCCGGCAAATACCATCCCCATAGAGGAATCGCGGGAGGAGGTCCAGGTGGTGTTACGTGAAAGAATATCAACCTCGCCCGACTGCAGTGCGGTAAAACGCTCTTTTGCCGTCAGGGGGGTATATTTTACTTTCGTCGCGTCACCGAATACGGCAGCGGCAACGGCCCGGCAGACATCCACGTCAAGGCCGGTAAACTTGCCGCTGGCATCGGCATAAGAAAAACCAGGTAACCCATCACTGATACCACACTGAACGAAGCCTTTTTTCTTAATTCCATCAAGCGTTGCGCCTGCGTGTGCCTGATTCGCTACGGCAAATAAGGTGGCCGCGGCAACCAACGTGGAAATCATCATTTTTTTCATAAAGCATCCTGTGAGGCAGAAATTTATCGCTAGTGGTTATGATGCACCTTTGATGCGCACCTATCCGGTCCTGCGGCATAACGCCAGTTACCTGTAAGCAAACGTAATGCCAAAAAGGCAGATGATTGAAATACAAACAGACTTTTATATGCGAGGGCCGATAAAGGTGTCTAGGATGAATCCGAGCGCATTAATTGAGTGCGATAATGCCGGCTAAGCACCATTTTAGTGCATTGAATCCCGCTATATGAAATTATATGCTCGACTGCCATAGCGGTTACCGCCGCCGCTGGAATGCCTTCTGGACTGCCATAGCGGTTACCGCCGCCGCTGGAATGCCTTCTGGACTGCCATAGCGGTTACCGCTGCCGCTGAAAACGCCTTCTCGATGGCCGATAGGCGCTGTCTTCAGCCCATCAATGTCGCTAGACCCCCGCCGAAGCACCCGCGGTATTCGGGTGAATAAATAATATAAGTGATAAAAGAAGAATACTGCTTGCGCTGTGGTGGTATTCATGAGTAAATAGCATCAACGGTTTGTAGTACAGACCTATTTATGTAAGCCATTTTAGTAAAGTTGTTCAAGATAAAAGCGATAGTCAACCATCACTTCCTCGACAAATTTCCTTCATATAGTGCCCATAAGTAATCCCTGGCAAACAGACCTCACGCCCAATGTGGCAATATATTTTTTTGAAGGAATTATCTAATGTCTAATAAAGTAACTGGTTTAGTAAAATGGTTTGATGCAGGCAAAGGCTTTGGTTTTATCACTCCTGCTGACGGCAGCAAAGACGTATTCGTACATTTTTCTGCTATCCAAAGCAATGATTTCAAAACCCTCGACGAAGGTCAGCGTGTTGAATTCACCATTGAGAAAGGCCTGAAAGGTCCTTCTGCTGGTAACGTGGTTGCTCTGTAAAACTGACTCACCGCGCGTGCCGGTTGCTGTTAACGCATAACAGGTTTCCCTTTTATGATAACCCGGTAAGCCAGTTGAAAATAAATTTATAAACCCCGATTATGTCGGGGTTTTTTTATGCGTGTAATAAAAGAATTTATCTCAACGTGTGGGGAATTACAGCATGACGGATCTGAACGATATATATCAGCATGCCTCTCAATGGGCCTTCGGCGATAGTCCTGAGATGGCAGATCAATTATTGGCCCTGGTCATGGCAGGGGAAAAAACCGCTTCTTGCGGCAGCTACGACTCATACCGTGCTGAATTATCACCTATGGTCGGAGACTACCATATTGTCCTGGATGGCCGCGGTAAACCAGGCTGCGCCATCAGAACGCTCAGCCTGCGACTGATTCGTTATCGGGATGTCACGGCCGATATGGCCGCTAAAGAAGGAGAAGGGGATAAAAGCCTGAATTATTGGCAACAGGCACATCGAGAATTCTTTGAACGCAATAGCGGTTTTAGCCAAGATATGTGGCTGATATATGAAGAGTTTGAAGTTGTAGCGGTATTTTAATCGATGACCTAATTAAAGGGTTACGGCCTGCAAAGGATTATCCATGGCTGACACGGGCTGCTGATGCTAAATGTCATTCTGGCCAGCACAGGACGTGAAGTCAGTGCGCTAAAGTTAGGAGCTTTCACTTGGGAATAAATTCGTGCTGCATAGACTCCAATCAAACCCGTCAAGGTACTCCTATTTCCTCACCGCCGAGAGTTGCCGCCCCTGCGCCATATCATTGTCCTGCCGACCTGGCGGCAGTACGGAATATTAGCGGCACCCTCACTACACCTTTACCATCACCTTTATCATCACCTTTATCTTCACCATCACCGAGCGTAGCTGCTGACTCTGCCAGGCGCTTGCCAGCGACCGCCCGACCATCGGGCGAAAAGAGGTTAAATCCGCCCACTAAACAGACGGTGGAACCAGAAACCCCATCATCTCATCGAGCTAACCCGGTTGGAGCAAACAAACTACACTGCGCCGGTGACAACTATTCAACTGAACGCTTGAAGTATAACAGCCATCAGTTGAGACAATTATTGAATCGAAGCGTTGAACAGTTGAAGGAGTCACACGCTTATAAAAACGAGTGTTACGAGTTGCTCTGCGAGCTGGCGGCCAATCAGATTGATTCACCGGATATTGATGAATTCAATGCAGCCGGTAGTGATAGGGTCAATAATTTTTTAAGAGATATAAATCAAATATCGATGCCTGCGGATGCAACTGATGCTGCCAGCGCGATGCTGGATATTTATGAAAAAATGCAGGACTTTCCTGGCCGTGCCTATCGGGTGATGACTACCGCAGCGGGTGTCTATGGTGCGAAGATAGGCGTTGGCGATATTGTCATGGATAAAGGTTTTATGTCCGCTTCAGCGTTGCCGGTGAATTGCCTGGATTGGAAAAATAGCTGGGTCAGAAAGCAGACCGCGGTCGATAGTGATATGGTCATACTGATCATAGAAAGCGGCACCCCTAAAAAAAATGCCGGCAGCGCCTTCCTTCCCGACCATATCCTTGTCAAACCCAATACCTTGCTGCGCGTGGAAAATATGCTGGACAGCCAAGATGATGAGGGACATGAAATTAAAATTATATCGCTGAGCCATGGCTGGCGAGGGACAGAAGTTAAGAACATTTTTTCAGGCGAGGTGTATTGACTGCTCTTGCTATGGTATGAAAAATTTGCCTTGAGGGACGCTCTACGAGACCAATTGTTCACTGTTTTACCGAATCAGGACTTGCTGCTGCTTGTTTCGCATCCTTAGTCAAAACCATTCGCCGCCCGCAGGGGATAATTCACTTATGCTTATGACTCGGAAATCCTTAATGTCCCCTGTAGACTCTCCCCGCTTTGCATTATGGCTGGCGCTTGCCGTCGCGGTATGTTCATTTATACTCTGGTGCTTTATGCCGACCGACCCTCTGGTCCATCTGGTAGAGGAAGGTCAACTGGTCGAGAACCTTACTCTTATCGCCTACGCGGTCACCATTTTATATCTGTTGTTGCAGCCAGCGGTGATGATTACCTTGCGCACCAAGGCCGCCGTAATTATGGCTTTACTGGCTATGACGGCCAGAGAGGCCGATCTGCACAAGGCGATAGCGGATATGAGTATGCTGAAGCTGCGTTTCTGGACAGGCGGCCTGCCCGGCATTGATAAACTGACCGGCTTGCTGGTGCTGATGCCGATTGTGGTCGCCTGCCTGTATCTGCTAATTCACTACGCCATGCCGACGATTCGCGCAGTAAAAGCGTGTCGCGCTTATGCGGTGACTATCGCTACCTTTATCGGCCTTATCGCGCTCACCAATGGCATAGACCGCTCCCTGGGCATAATCAAGGAATGGACTGGCTGGCATGCTCCTGAGTGGCTGGTGGCGCTGCAGACGTCACAAGAGGAGTTTCTAGAGCTGCTGTTGCCACTGTTAGTGGTGGTCGCGACCTTTCAGTATCGGCGCTATACGTTGTCCCGGCATGCCGTCAACCGTCCCGCAGGCAGCGTCCTGTAGCGAGAAGAGGCTATAACAAAGCGGTTTGCGTGCGGCATTAGCAAATCATTACCGCATACTCGCAGTATGGCGATAACAAAAAAGGCGCTTATCTTTACAGAAAGCGCCTTTTTTCAATTAGTTGACTGAAAAGTATCAGTTCATGCCGTACTTTTTCAGTTTTTTACGCAGGGTGCCGCGGTTAATGCCCATCATCAGGGCAGCGCGGGTCTGATTGCCGCGGGTGTATTGCATGACCATGTCCAACAGTGGCTGTTCTACTTCAGCCAGTACCAGCTCATACAAATCATTAACGTCTTGACCATTTAATTGAGCAAAATAATTCTTCAGTGCTTGTTTAACCGAGTCACGCAGGGGTTTTTGGGTTACCTGGTCCTGAGAGTTTACGGTAGATACGGTCAGTACGTCAGAATTTACGCGTTGTTCGAACATAGTTCTGTCAGCTCTTTTTTCTATTACGCAAGATTTTCAAAGTATGCCTCCAACGCCTCCAGCTGTTCACTGGCATCCTCTATGGCGTTGAATGTGCGCCTAAACTGGTTGTCGGGGGCATGCTCCTGTAAATACCAGGAGACGTGCTTACGAGCAATGCGGAATCCTTTGCCTGGACCATAGAAGTCGTGCAGTTCCCGTAAGTGCTCTATCAACAAACGCTTCACCTCGCCTAACGGCAGCGGTGGAAGCAGCTCCCCCGTATCCAGATAATGCTGGATTTCCCGGAAGATCCAGGGTCTTCCCTGAGCAGCACGTCCTATCATCAGTGCATCAGCGCCGGTGTAGTCGAGTACTGCTCTGGCTTTATGCGGGTCTGTTATATCTCCATTCGCGATGACCGGAATGGAAACAGACTGCTTAACTGCCCGAATACTGCCGTACTCTGCGTCACCGTTGAACAGGCAGGCGCGGGTACGTCCATGTATTGTGATGGCTTGTATACCACAATCTTCGGCCAGTTGGGCAATTTCTACACAGTTTCGGTGTTCCGGCGCCCAGCCGGTGCGGATTTTCAGGGTGACGGGAACCTCTACCGCATTGACCACATTCACCAGGATTTGCTTAATCAATTCCGGGTATTGCAGCAATGCGGAGCCAGCCAGTTTCCGATTAACCTTCTTGGCAGGGCAACCCATGTTGATATCAATCAACTGCGCGCCGTTCGCTACGTTAATAACGGCGGCGGCAGCCATATCCGCAGGGTCACAGCCAGCAATCTGTACCGCCCGGATACCGGGCTCATCACTATGTACCATGCGCAGACGTGACTTATCCGTGCGCCATACCTCAGGATTCGAGGAAAGCATCTCCGAAACAGCCATTCCAGCACCCATTGCGTGACATAACGCTCTGAACGGGCGGTCGGTAACCCCGGCCATCGGAGCGGCAATCAGGCCATTGTTGAGCTGGAGGTGTCCAATACGCATAGACAAAAATGTGACTTATACCTGGTCCGTAAGGGCGCGTATATTACGCATTTTTTTCATCAGATGAAAGGCCAAACTTTGAACAACGGACCACTACCGATCAATGAATTAAGCCTTTCAAATATCGATAAGAGCATTTTGTGTTTAATTACAGATAGTTAAACAAAAAAGCACCTTTTGTGCGGTCAGATATTTTTCGCCCGACAGCAGTTTATCGTATCTCATGATGCTTGATAAACCGACAATGGTTGTACACTTTATCGACGCTTGCCGGTAATCCGGCACCACTCTTCTTTCTCCGCCACCGGGTCAAGCAAAAAAGTGTCTGCATAAGCAGCCGCTACGCTATCCGCCTGGCTTGCCAGTATGCCGGACAGCCCTAGATAGCCGCCGCTGACGGGCAGTACGCCGATAAGCGGAGCCAGTTCACGCAAGGGGCCGGCGAGGATGTTGGCCACCACCACATCGGCCTGCAGTGAGGATGGTTGGTCGGCAGGCAGGAAGAGTTCCAGTCGGTCTGATACGTTATTACGTTCGGCGTTATCGCGGCTGGCCTGTATGGCCTGGGGATCAATATCAATACCGATGGCGCGTTCGGCGCCTAGCTTAAGGGCGGCGATGGCCAGAATGCCTGAGCCGCAGCCAAAATCGATAATCGTTTTACCTTGCAGGTCAAGGCTATCCAGCCATTGCAGGCAAAGGGCAGTGGTCGGATGGGTGCCGGTGCCGAATGCCAGGCCGGGATCGAGCATCACGTTGACGGCATCAGGATCCGGTACCGGTCGCCAGCTCGGACAAATCCATAAGCGGTCGCCAAAGCGCATGGGATGAAAATTATCCATCCATTCACGTTCCCAGTCTTTATCTTCAATTTGTTCAATCTTATGAACAAAACCGTTTCCCAGCAGAGGGTGCAAAGACAGTTGGGCCACCACCTCAGTCATATCGGTTTCAGCGTCGTAGAGGCCTATCACATCGGTATCGCCCCACAGGCGGGTCTCGCCGGGCAGTGGTTCGAATACCGGATTATCGTGGGTATCCTGAAAGGTAACCGACACCGCGCCGCTGTCGCTCAGCGCGTCGCTCAAGCTCTCCGCATCGGCACCGGTGGTATTAATCTTGATTTGAATCCATGGCATACATCAATCTCACTGTAAATTTTAGTGGGCGGCGCCGGCCAAGGCAGGCTGGGCAGGGCGACCAAAACGATTGCCGACCATAAACGCCAGCAGGCTGAGCAGCAGGGCAGGTACTATCGGGTGGAAGCCGGCAAGATGCAGATCAAGGCCTGCCAGTATGGCATAACTGATGCCACCTGAAATCATTGAGCTGAGTGCCCCACAGGCGTTGGCCCGTTCCCAGTAGAGCCCTAAAATCAACGGCCAGAGGAATACGGCTTCCAGGCCGCCGAAGGCCAGCAGGTTGAGCCAGATAATCATCTCGGGCGGACGCCAGGCGGCCAGGATCAACAGTAATCCCAGCACCAGCGTCACCATGCTGGACATCCTGGTGAGCAGGCGCTCATTGGTCACCTGGTGAGGGCGCAGGCTGAGGAACAGATCCTTGATGATAGTGGCGGATGACTGCAGCAATTGCGCGTTAATGGTCGACATAATCGCCGCCAGCGGCGCGGCGAGAAATATGCCGGCCACCAGGGGGGGCAATACGCTAATCATCAGTTTGGGAATCACCTGGTCCGGCACCGTCAGGCCGGGAAGAATGGCCCGGCCTAGTGCGCCGGCAAGATGCATGCCGAACATCAGTATGGCGATAACGATAGTTCCCAATATGATGCCCCGGTGTACCGCCTTGCTGTCACGGTAAGAAATGCAGCGGACCGCAGTATGGGGCAGTCCGATGACGCCAAAGCAGACCAGTATCCAGAATGAGGTCATGAATGACGGAGTAAGCACGTCATCAACCCCCTGGGGCGAGGTCAGTTCCGGCTGGATGTCATGCAGAGTGCTCACTGCCGCCGACAGGCCGCCGGCGGCGTGAATTACGCTGAACAGTAGAATAAAGGTCCCCAATAGCATCACCATGCCCTGAAAGGCGTCATTGAGTACACTGGCGCGAAATCCCCCGAAAGCGGTGTAAAGTGCGATGCTGACGCCAAAAACCAGCAACCCGGTGTCATAAGGAATGCCGGCTGCGGTTTCAAGCAGGCGCGCCCCGCCGATAAACTGTACTGTCATGGCGCCGATAAACGCCACCAGCAGGCTGATGCTGGCAATCCACACCAGCAGAGGGCTTTGGTAACGGGCTAACAGCATATCGTTGAGCGTAACCGCATTATAGCGCCTGGCCAGGATGGCGAATTTCTTACCCAGCACGCCTAGTGAAAGCCATACTGCGGGCAGTTGGATCATGGAGAGTAATACCCAGCCGAGGCCATATTTATAGGCGGCGCCCGGTCCGCCGATAAACGAACTGGCGCTGATATAGGTCGCCGTCAGGGTCATTGCCAGCACAAAGCCGCCCATTGATCGGTTGCCGAGAAAGTATTCATTCAGGAAAGCACCGGTCTTCCGGCGTCGCCAGGCGTAGATGGACAGCAAAAACACCAGCAGCAGATAGGCAACCAGCGGAATAACAACTTCAGTTTGCATTATCATCCTCCAGCGGGATGTCGCGGAACAACAGGCGGACCATCAGCCAGCAAAGGATGATAAAAGCCAGCGGCACTGCCAGGCAGGCCATCTCAAACCAATGGGGCAGGCCAGTAATACCCGGCTGTCCATCAGGCAGGTAGGCCGCCAGTCCCCAGGCGACCATATAGGCCAGCGCCAGACCGAAGGCGTAGCGGGCTTCCCGATGCGCCTGAAGAAAACGTTTGTCCATGATGTGTTATGCCGGTTGATTATCGCGGTCAGGAAAAATGAGGATTTTACGTCAATTGGCCGGTTTGCCTAGTGCAAATAGCCGATGTAAAAAAAAAGGCCGGTCGGAACCGGCCTTTCTCAGCGAACCTGCGGACGGGGATTACTTCTCCTGCAGGCCGAGTTTTTTCTCCAGATAGTGGATATTGGTGCCACCATGCTGGAAGTTTTCATCGTTCATGATCTTCAACTGCAGATCGATATTGGTTTTTATGCCATCGATAATCAGCTCGGCCAGGGCATTTTTCATGCGGGCTATCGCCACATCACGATTTTCGCCATAGCAGATAAGCTTGCCGATCATGGAGTCATAATAGGGCGGCACGGTATAGCCAGCATAGATATGGGACTCCCAGCGCACGCCAAATCCACCCGGTGCATGGAAGCGGGTGATTTTACCGGGGCTTGGCAGGAACGAGTTGGGATCTTCGGCATTGATACGGCATTCAACCGCATGGCCGGCGATCCTGACTTCCTCCTGTTTGATCGACAAAGGCTGACCTGCGGCAATGCGCAGCTGCTCTTTGATCAAATCCACACCGGTGATCATTTCAGTGACCGGGTGTTCCACCTGAATACGGGTGTTCATTTCAATAAAGTAGAACTCACCGTTTTCATAGAGGAACTCAAAGGTACCGGCGCCGCGATAGCCGATATCGGTACAGGCTTTGGCGCAGCGATCGCCGATATAGCGGCGCATCGCGTCGGTGATGCCCGGTGCGGGCGCTTCTTCGACTACTTTCTGATGGCGACGCTGCATGGAGCAATCGCGCTCCGCCAGATAAATGGCGTTGCCCTGGCCATCGGCTAATACCTGGATCTCGATGTGGCGAGGATTTTCCAGGTACTTTTCCATGTAAACCATATCGTTGTTAAATGCCGCCTTGGCTTCGGCGCGGGTCATGTTGATAGAGGATTCGAGTTCTTTATCGCTGCGAACCACGCGCATTCCACGACCGCCGCCGCCGCCTGAGGCTTTGATGATAACCGGGTAGCCAATACGCTTGGCGATAGCGCGGTTCTTCTCGCCGTCGTCGCCTACCGGGCCATCGGAGCCGGGTACACAGGGAACACCGGCTTTTTTCATGGCGCTGATGGCCGACACTTTATCACCCATCAGGCGGATAGTTTCAGCGCGCGGGCCAATGAAGATAAAACCTGAACGTTCTACCTGCTCGGCAAAGTCAGCATTTTCCGACAAGAAGCCATAACCGGGATGAATGGCCACGGCACCGGTGATTTCGGCGGCAGAAACGATTGCCGGGATATTCAGGTAGCTTTTGACCGATGGCGGTGGCCCGATGCAGATGGTTTCATCCGCCAGCAGCACGTGTTTAAGATCGCGATCGGCGGTTGAGTGAACCGCTACGGTTTTAATGCCGAGTTCTTTGCAGGCGCGTAAAATACGCAGCGCAATTTCGCCACGGTTAGCAATGACAATTTTATCTAACATAGGGCGCCTCGTTATTCGATGACGACCAGCGGCTCGTCAAATTCAACCGGTTGACCGTTATCAAGCAGAATGGCTTTCACCACGCCGGCTTTATCGGATTCAATCTGATTCATCATTTTCATGGCTTCAACAATACAAAGGGTATCGCCGACATTGACCTTTTGTCCGACTTCAACGAAAGGTTTGGCATCCGGGCTCGGTGTACGGTAGAACGTGCCCACCATCGGCGAGCGCACCAGATGACCGCTCATGGTCGCGGGTACGGCGGCTGTTGCTTCTGCCGCCGCAGGAGCAGCGGCTACCGGAGCCTGCTGTTGCTGCACGGCAGGAATATATGCCTGCTGCATCATGGGATAGGCCGGTGCCGCAGGTGCCGCACGACTGATACGAACTGATTCTTCGCCTTCGGAGATTTCCAGCTCTGAAATGCCAGACTCTTCAACCAGTTCAATCAGTTTCTTGATCTTACGAATATCCATGAGTGGGGTTCCATACTCTAATTAATTGGATGTAGACAAGCGTTTGACCGCAGTCTGTAAAGCAAAGGTATATCCATCGGCGCCGAGGCCGCAAATGACACCCACCGCTATATCTGAAAGATAAGAATGGTGCCGGAAAGGCTCCCGGGCGTGAACATTTGACAGATGGATTTCAATAAACGGGATATTTACCGCCAGCAGCGCATCGCGCAGGGCAACGCTGGTATGGGTAAAGGCCGCGGGATTAATAATGATAAAGTCGATATTGCCCTGGGCCTGGTGAATCCTGTCTATCAGCTCATATTCAGCATTGGACTGCAGATGACTGAGCTTTACGCCGAGTTCATCCGCCAGCGCCTGCAGGTGTGAAATGATGTCGGCAAGGCAGGTACGACCGTATTTATCCGGCTCACGGCTGCCCAGCAGGTTCAGATTAGGACCATTGAGGAGCAAAATGTTAAACTTATCAGACATTATGCCGCTATCTCCCATCAATTAACGATACCTCGTAAAAAATAACCTTCCTCAAACGATTTGTCACCTTTTTGACGTTAAAACCGTCAACTGGCGCTCGTGAGGTGAAGCATTATAATGATATCGCAGCTTTTCGCAGCAAAATACTGAGGTTATCTCTGAAGTTGAGCCGCCACGATATCCCTTGAGGCGAGCAACATATCTCATAAGACGGGAAGAAAGAAATAAAAATTTAGTAGATTATCGCCACCACTCGCGAAATTTTTTATAACGCAACAGCAGCAACGCCAGCGCCAGTACGGCGTAGATTAATGGCTGAGGGGTAATCACCTTGACTGACCAAAGGTAATGGACCGGCGCCAGAATCGCGGCCACATAAATGAAATTATGCAGCGTTTGCCAGCGCTGTTTCAATTTTCGCTGCGCCCACAGCGTCGAGGTCAGTGCTAACGCCAGCAAGATAAGCCAACTTAACATACCAAGCGTCAGGTAGGGGCGGCTGACAAGTTCTCTGCCCAATAGCGCCAGGTTGCTGATCCCCAACTCTAAGAGCGCAAAGCTTGCCAGATGCAGGCAGGCCCAGGCAAAACACCAAAGGCCGATGAGGCGACGACAGCGGATGAGCAGAGGCTGGCGTCCATAACGGGCCAGGGGGGTTACCAGCAGGCCGGCAAGCAGTAATTTCAGCGCCATCCTGCCGCTAAAGTGCTGGATATCCTTGGCCGGATCGGCACTGAAGCCGCCATGGGTAACCTGATAGATGAGCCAGAGTAACGGCAGGAAAGCCGCCAGATGAATCGCCGCTTTGAGCCAACTGACCTGAGCCTGGGTTAAACGCATTCAATAGTTCTCCCGCAGATCGAGACCGCGATAGAGACCAGCCACCTGTTCGGCATAACCATTAAAGAGCAGCGTTGGCTGGCGTTTGACATCTAGAATGCCGCCGGAGCCTATTACTCTTTCGCTGGCCTGGGACCAGCGCGGATGATCCACATGAGGATTCACGTTGGCATAAAAGCCGTATTCATCAGGCGCGGACAGATTCCAGGTGGTGGGAGGCTGTTCGCGCGTCAATGTGATGTGCACAATGGACTTGATGCCTTTGAAGCCATATTTCCACGGGGTTATCAGCCGAATAGGAGCGCCGTTTTGCGGTGGTAGCGTTTTGCCGTATACACCGACCGTCATGAATGCCAACGGATTCATGGCTTCATCAATTCTCAATCCTTCAATATAGGGATACTGCAGCCCGCCGCCGATAAAGCGATCTTTCTGCCCGGGCATTTGGGCCGGATCATCCAGCGTTTGAAATGCCACATAGCGTGCCTGGCTGTTGGGCTCCGCCAGTGCCAGCAGCTTGCCCAGCTCAAAGCCAATCCATGGCACGACCATCGACCAGGCCTCAACACAGCGCAGCCGGTAAATGCGTTCCTCAAGCGGGAAGCGTTTGAGAATATCATCAATATCGAGAGTCACTGGCTTGGCGACCTCGCCGTCGATACGCACTTGCCAGCCTTGTGTTTTAAGTCCGCCGGCATTGGCCGCCGGGTCAGCTTTATCCAGACCGAATTCATAGAAATTGTTATAACCGGTCACTTTGTCAAATGGCGTTAGCGGTAAATCGGGGCGCCACTGAGACGGTTTGCTGAAGTCTAGGGGCTTACCGGCCGGCGCGTCGGCTGGAGACTCGCCCTTGAACCATGACGCCAGGTCAGCTCGCGCAGATAGCGGCAGCGTCAGCGTAGCGGCGCTGATGCCCAGTGCTTTTAAAATGGTGCGCCGCTGGCTGAAAAACACCTTTTCAGCGGTCACATCGGCTTCCCGTAATTTTGGGTAACGTCTCATAGACAGGCTCCGGCTGGGGATTATTGTGTAGCTTAGTCAAGTATGACCTAAAAACGGAATATGTATTGCCAAAGGCTGCGTTCAATAGTGTATCAATGGGGTAATACACGCCGCTTCAGCGGTAATGGCGGAAAGATCATTAAAAATATGCCATTTTTAATCTGTCGATGTCGGCAGCAGAATCGGCCGCCGGCGGCCCCGCTTTTCTGAAATGCCATGCCGTTTTTTACTGGAGCACTGCCCGGTAATGGATAACTCTTTGATATATCAATAGGGCACAGGGATGCGATTAACCATAAAACTTTCTGCGATGGTCGCCATGATGTGCTCGCTGGCCATGTTGCTGATGCTGGCGGGCAGTGCGCTGAGTTTTTTTTATCTCGAAAAGCAGCGTATCGATAACCAGATGGCCAGTCTGTCGACCCTAATGGATCAGGTTCTATTAACGGAACCACCCCATTCGGTCGAGCACTGGCTGCCGATGATAACGCGGAGTGCCGGGATGACTGGGATAGACCTGTCCAGCGGCGGCAGCACGCTTTACCGGTTTTCCCTCGCCGATGAAGGCGGCGCGGATGACCGGGCCCAGGAATACCGCCATCGCCACCTCATGCTGCTCCATCATCCGGATATCAAGCTAACGGTGATGTATCAGGACCTTTTCAGCGCTGAAAATCGTTCGACAATAACGACCCTACCGATCAGTCTCGTCATTCTGCTCATGGTGACGGCGCTTGTCGTATCCCTGCGTTGGCTGAAACGGCAAATTCAGCCCCAGGAGAACCTGGAGTATCGGGCCAGACGGATCATTTACGGTGAGAGGGATCCGGTAGGGAAAGCGGCGGAAGAATGGCCTTCACTGACCGCCAACGCCATTGACCGCCTGCTTAAAGATCTGGCTGACGCCCGTGAGCAGCGCAGCCGCGTGGATATTTTGATAAGAGCATTCGCTGCCCGTGATGCCAAGACAGGACTGAGCAACCGGTTGTTTTTCGATAATCAGCTGTCGCTCCAGTTGGAAGAAAATCAGGAAACCGGTAATCAGGGGGCAGTGATGATGATTCGCCCGCCCGACAGAGAAGGCAAAGATGCATTGGCGGCTGATACGGAAAAATGGCTCATCAATCTCATCTCCTCGCTGGCGATGCGTTATCCAGGCGCATTGCTGGCCCGCTATTTTCACGATGATGTTGCCGTGCTGCTGCCTAATCGTTCCTTGAAGGATGCCAGAACGATGGCCGGACAGCTTATCAATGGCCTTAATGCACTGCCCTCGCGGGCTCGTCATGATGTATTGCATATAGGCATTTGCCTCTACCGGCCGGGCCAGACGGTGGTCGAGGTCATGGAGACTGCCGAACAGGCGACACGCAGCGCCGCCCTGCAGGGCGGCAACACCTGGGCGATGTATGACAGCCGGGTGCCCGAAGCGGTTCGCGGCCATGTCAAATGGCGTACGCTTCTGGAACACACGCTGAACACCGGCGGCCCGCAACACTTCATTCGCGAAAGCTTTAAACAGGACGGCTCGGTAGACCACCATGTGGTGGTTAACCGTATCATTGACGGAGCGCATCAATTAACCGCCGCCGAATTCTTACCGGTGATGCAGCAACTCGGTCTGGCAGCGCGTTATGAGCAGCAGTTACTCACTCGTATTGTTTCACAGCTGGGACAATTGCCGGGCAAGATGGCGGTGGCTATCAGTGTACACTCACTATTACAACGGCAGTTCCAGCTGTGGTTGCGTAATTTGCTGATGCAGTGCGAAAAAATGCAACGAAAACAAATTATGTTTGAACTTGTTGAGGCAGATCTTTGTCAACATTTGGGCCGGTTGCGTCCGGCATTACGTTTATTGTCGGCGCTGGGATGCGATATTGCAGTAGTTGACGCCGGCAGAACCTTGGTCAGCACTGCCTATATTGCGGTGACGCCCGTTTCCGTCATTAAGCTGCACCCTGGTCTGGTGAGAGGAATCGAACGTCGCTCGGAAAACCAGCTGTTTATGCAAAGCCTGCTTGAGGCCTGTATTGGCAGCAGTACACGCATATTCGCAACCGGGGTTAAGACAAATCTGGAATGGCAAACGCTGCTTGATAACGCAGTGGCGGGTGGCGAAGGCGATTTTTTTGCACCAATCCAGCCGTTCGACCGCTGGCTGAAAAAATATTCGCTCGATGTTACGCGATTAGTATAAAAGTTCGCTGAGATTTAACGTACAATAATTGCCATTGACCGTTAGGGTTAGTAGGTACTTACATTACCTGTAGTCGAGTGAATATACAGATTTTATACCCTGTTCAGCAATTGTTTTAACGCAGTGAGCAGGCGTTACGATCACTCAGCCTGAACCCTATCCTCGTCCGGGGTGTTTTCAGTCTGCACTAAGGTAAACGAGGACGTTTTTTTCATTGGAGTAGCGCGTTTTTTCGCCTTGTCGCTGCTTCTCGTGGTTGGTAAAGTAGGCGGATTTTATTCTCGCCCCAGCTTGCAGGATTATCCTTTAGTTATGTTTAAAAAATTTCGTGGCATGTTTTCCAACGACTTGTCCATCGACCTGGGTACCGCCAATACCCTGATTTATGTGAAAGGACAGGGCATTGTCCTGAATGAACCCTCCGTCGTTGCCATCCGCCAGGATCGCGCCGGCTCGCCCAAAAGCGTAGCGGCTGTCGGCCATGAAGCCAAACAGATGCTCGGACGAACTCCCGGCAATATCGCCGCTATCCGGCCGATGAAAGACGGCGTTATCGCCGACTTCTTCGTCACCGAAAAAATGCTGCAGCACTTCATCAAACAAGTCCACAGCAACAGCTTCATGCGCCCGAGCCCACGGGTACTGGTGTGTGTGCCGGTAGGCGCCACTCAGGTTGAGCGCCGCGCTATTCGCGAATCCGCACAGGGTGCGGGTGCGAGGGAAGTGTTTCTGATCGAGGAACCGATGGCAGCGGCTATCGGCGCCGGCTTACCGGTTTCTGAAGCCACCGGCTCAATGGTGGTGGATATCGGTGGCGGTACCACTGAAGTGGCGGTCATTTCGCTTAACGGCGTAGTGTACTCATCTTCAGTCCGTATTGGCGGTGACCGCTTTGATGAAGCTATCATTAACTATGTGCGCCGCAATTACGGATCGCTTATCGGCGAAGCGACCGCCGAGCGTATCAAGCACGGCATTGGCTCTGCTTACCCCGACGATGAAGTGCGCGAAATCGAAGTGCGCGGGCGCAATCTGGCCGAGGGCGTACCTCGTGGATTCACTCTGAATTCAAATGAAATTCTTGAAGCGTTGCAGGAACCGCTGACCGGCATTGTCAGCGCCGTGATGGTTGCGCTGGAACAATGTCCTCCGGAACTGGCATCTGATATCTCAGAGCGCGGGATGGTACTGACCGGCGGCGGCGCATTGCTGAGAAATCTTGATCGGCTGCTGATGGAAGAGACCGGCATCCCCGTGGTGGTAGCGGAAGATCCGCTGACCTGCGTGGCGCGCGGCGGCGGCAAAGCACTGGAAATGATCGACATGCACGGCGGTGATTTGTTCAGCGAAGAATAACCTGCCTCGAAAAGGGGGGAACCGCCCGGGTGTACGCGTAATTTACTCATCCAGGCTGGTGCCCCCCTTTTTTATTGAGGAAAATGCACAGTTTATGAAGCCGATTTTCAGCAGAGGACCTTCTCTGCAATTGCGATTATTCCTGGCCGTTGTGGTTGCTGTGGCCGTCATTGTAGCCGACAGCCGTCTTGACACGTTCGTCAAAATACGCACCGTACTGGATACGGCGGTCAGCCCTTTTTATTTTCTGGCCAACGGCCCTCGCCAGATGCTTGATAATGTCTCCGAAACCTTGGCATCACGAGACCAGTTAGCGTTGGAAAACCGCGCCCTTAGGCAAGAACTGCTGCTGAAGAACAGTGAGCAGTTATTATTAGGTCAGTTCAAACAGGAAAACGCGCGCCTGCGCGAGCTGTTGGGATCACCTTTGCGTCAGGATGAGCAGAAAATGGTCACTCAGGTCATCTCCGCCAGCACTGATCCCTATAGTGATCAAGTGGTCATTGATAAAGGCATCGACAGCGGCGTTTATGTGGGCCAGCCGGTCATCAGCGATAAGGGGGTGGTTGGCCAGGTTATCGCTACCAGTAAGCTGACCAGCCGGGTATTGCTGATTTGCGATGCATCCCACGCCTTGCCGATTCAGGTCCTGCGCAATGACATCCGTGTCATCGTGTCCGGTAACGGCTGTACTGAAGATCTCCAGATGGAGCATCTGCCCGGCAATACCGATATCAGGGTAGGCGATGTACTGGTCACGTCAGGGCTAGGCGGCCGATTCCCGGAAGGGTATCCGGTCGCGGTGGTCTCATCGGTTAAACTTGATACCCAGCGCGCCTATACCGTGATTCAGGCGCGTCCGACCGCCGGGCTGCAGCGGCTGCGTTATCTGCTGCTGCTGTGGGGAGCGGATCCGCGGGGTGAAGTGCCGCTGGCACCGGGTGAAGTACACCGGGTTGCCAATGAAAGACTGATGCAGATGATGCCGCAAGTGTTGCCGCCGCCGGATGCGATGGGGCCTCCTGCGCCAGTTCCGCCGCCGGCTACCGGCACTACGCTTGCGCCGACCAGGCCGGCGGTGACCAGCCGTGGCGGCAACAGCGTGACGAATGGCAGCGCTGCGCCTGCTTCGGGAGCGCCGCGATGAACCGTTATCATCGGCACGGCAGCTGGGTGGTATGGCTGTCTTTTCTTATCGCCGTCGTGCTGCAGATCATGCCATGGCCGCCCCAGCTGTTTCTTTTTCGGCCTTCATGGGTCAGTCTTATCCTGATTTACTGGGTTATGGCGCTGCCACACCGGGTCAATGTGGGAACCGGCTTTGTGCTGGGCCTGATTCTGGATCTGATCCTCGGGTCGATTCTAGGCGTCAGGGCGCTGTCGCTGAGTATCCTGGCATACCTGGTGGCCTTCAAATTCCAGTTGTTCCGTAACATGGCCCTTTGGCAACAGGCGCTGATTGTGGTAGTGCTGTCTTTAGCCACTCACGTTGTCGTATTTTGGGCTGAATTCATGGTGATTAATATCTCATTCCGCCCTGAAATCTTCTGGAGTAGCGTAGTGGATGGCGTATTGTGGCCTTGGCTGTTTTTGCTGATGCGCAAGATTCGCCGCCGGTTTTCCGTACAGTGAGGTGCCGATGACTCCGATTTACCTGGCGTCAGGCTCGCCAAGGCGCAAAGAATTGCTGGCAATGCTGCCCGTCACATTCGAGGTGCTCAGCACTGAGGTGGAAGAACGACGTAATCCGGCTGAGGGCGCGCCTGAGTATGTCAAGCGCCTGGCATTGATGAAAGCGCAGGCCGGCGTGGCAGTCGCGCCGTTACCCTATCCAGTGCTGGGCGCGGATACCATTGTAGTGCAGAGCGGTGAAATCCTGGAAAAGCCCCGGGATGCCGAGCACGCTGCCCTGATGCTGAGCCAACTCTCCGGGCAGCGCCATGAGGTGATGACCGCGGTCGCCTTTGCAGATAATTCTTATCAACTTTGCCATACTGTCACCACCGAGGTGACATTCAGACGATTGTCCACCCTGGAGATTTGCCGGTATATCGCTACCGGCGAGCCGATGGACAAGGCGGGTGCCTATGGCATTCAGGGACTGGGCGGGGCCTTTGTCAGGAGCATTAACGGCAGCTATCATGCGGTCGTGGGCCTGCCGCTGGTAGAAACCAAAGAATTGCTTGATCAATTCAATGCATTACGGGGTGAACGAGGACAACATGGCTGCTGAATTGCTGGTCAATATCACGCCTTCAGAGACGCGGGTCGCCTATATCGATGGCGGCATCCTGCAAGAAATCCATATCGAGCGCGAAGCGCGGCGCGGTATTGTCGGTAATATTTATAAAGGCCGGGTAAGTCGGGTGTTGCCAGGCATGCAGGCGGCGTTTGTCGATATCGGTTTGGACAAAGCGGCTTTTTTGCATGCCTCCGATATCATGCCGCATACCGAATGCGTGGCGGGCGAGGAGCAAAAGAACTTCCATGTCCGGGACATTGCCGAGCTGGTGAGGCAGGGGCAGGACATCATGGTCCAGGTGGTAAAAGATCCGCTCGGCACCAAAGGTGCGCGTCTGACAACCGATATCACGCTGCCCTCACGCTACCTGGTGTTCATGCCTGGCGCTGCCCATGTCGGTGTATCCCAGCGCATCGACAGCGAGGCTGAGCGAGACCGACTTAAAAAGACCGTATCCGCCTATTGCGATGAGCAGGGCGGATTTATTATCCGCACCGCCGCCGAAAGCATTGGTGAGGACGAACTGTCCCAGGACGCTGCCTTCCTGCGTCGTCTGTGGACCAAGGTAATGGAGCGTAAGCGCCGTAACCAGAGTAAGTACATGCTATACGGGGAACTCGCATTGGCGCAGCGTATATTGCGTGACTTTGCCGGTGCTGCGCTGGATCGTATCCGGGTAGACTCCCGCTTGACCTATGATTTGCTGGTGGAATTTACCGCTGAATATATTCCCGAAATGACCGATAAGCTTGAGCACTACAGCGGCAAGCAGCCGATTTTCGACCTCTATGACGTGGAGAACGAAATTCAGCGCTCCCTGGAGCGAAAAGTCGAGCTTAAATCCGGTGGTTACCTGATTATCGATCAGACTGAGGCAATGACCACCATCGACATCAATACCGGGGCGTTTGTCGGGCACCGTAATCTGGACGAAACCATTTTCAATACCAATATCGAAGCAACACAGGCTATTGCACGCCAGCTTCGGTTGCGCAATCTGGGCGGTATCATCATCATCGATTTTATCGATATGAATAATGAAGAACACCGACGCCGGGTACTGCACTCTCTTGAGCAGGCGATGAGCAAGGATCGCGTTAAAACCGGTATCAACGGATTTTCCCAACTGGGTCTGGTCGAAATGACCCGCAAGCGGACGCGTGAAAGTATTGAACATGTGCTCTGCAGCGAGTGTCCAACCTGTCATGGCCGAGGCACCGTCAAAAGCGTTGAAACGGTCTGCTATGAAATCATGCGCGAGATCGTTCGCGTTCATCACGCTTATGATTCGGACCGATTTCTGGTTTATGCCTCGGCGGTGGTGGGGGAAGCGCTTAAAAGCGATGAGTCCCATGCGCTGGCGGAGGTGGAAATTTTTGTCGGCAAACAGGTTAAAGTACAAATCGAGCCCTTGTACAGTCAGGAACAATTTGATGTAGTCATGATGTAGGCCTGCCGCGATTGATGAAAAAAAAGCACAAAAACGATAATGACAGCCTGCTCATCACCAGCGGCGAGCGATCGGAAGCAAGGAGAGGCATGTGAGGCGATTACCGGGCATTATAATGGCCCTCTTTGCTACCCTGATTGTTGTGGTTGCACTGGTGGTAAGTGGGCTCCGCCTGGCATTACCTCATCTGGACACCTTTCGTCCAAAGATTATTGAAACCCTGAACCGTCATTACGCTATGGATATCCATATCCGGGAGATGCACGGCAGCTGGCAATCGTTCGGACCAACGCTTGATATCGGCGGTATCGATGCTGCAGCGCCCAATGAACAATTCACCATTCAGCGCGTGACGGTAGCGCTGGATGTCTGGCAATCGTTGCTGCACTGGCGTCTGCAGTTCAGGGATGTGACCTTCTACCGTTTGAATCTCAATCTTAACAGCACGTTGCTTGGGCGTGATAATCAGGGTAGCCCCATCAAGGCCGACCGGATGTCGGATCTTTTCCTGCATCAGTTTGATCACTTTATTCTGCGTGACAGCCAGCTGTCATTCCTGACGCCTTCCGGTGAGCGTTCCACTCTTTCGATACCCCAGCTTACCTGGCTTAATGGCCGCGACCGCCATCGGGCCGAGGGCCAGGTCAGCCTGTCCAGCGTTAATGTGCAGCAAGGCGCGATTGATGTACGCATGGACTTGCATGACGAGAAAGGGCTGCTGGACAAGGGCCGGGTATATCTTCAGGCTGACGGCATCGATCTCAAACCGTGGTTCAGTCAGTGGCTGCAGAGCAACACCGGCCTGACCCAGGCGGATTTCAGTCTGGCCGCCTGGCTTTCGATCAAGGATGGCGACGTTGACGAGGCCGACGTTTTCCTGAATCAGGGCCGTGCGTTATGGCAGGAGCAGGGGCAAGATCACCGTGTGGACGTCGATAAACTGGCGCTGCATCTTACCCGCCAGAATGAAGGCTGGCATATGGCGGTACCGCGGCTAAATATTGCCACTGATGGTGATTCGTGGGCCGATGGGAAGCTCTCCCTATTCTGGCAGCCGGAAAAAAACCATTTATTTGCCCCGGATAAAGCCGGCGAGATCCGCCTGCGTGCCAGTAATCTGGAACTCGAGCGATTTTCCGCCTTCCTGCCGCTGTTTTCTTCCCTGACGCCTCATCTGCGCGACCGGTGGAACGACTTGGCGCCCAAAGGGCATCTCGCCATGCTGGCGATGGATATACCGCTTAATGATTCAGGTAAGACCCGCTTTGCCGCCCGTTGGCGGGATGTGGCGTGGCAACAGTGGCAACTGCTGCCCGGCGCCGATAAAGTCTCGGGAATGGCCGCCGGCACGGCGGCGGCAGGCCAGATCTCGCTGGCGCTGACTGACAGCACCCTGCCTTATAAGGAAATGTTTCGCGCCCCGCTTGACGTCAGCAGCGCCAGGGTCAACCTGGAGTGGACCAATGACGCCAGTGGATTGATGCTGGCGGGGAAAGATCTCGATATTCAGGCTCGCGCTTTGTGGGCCACCGGCGATTTTCGCTTCCACAAGCCGGCAGCGGGCCAACCCTGGCTAGATATTCTTTCCGGCATGCGGTTAACTGATGCCGCCCAGGCATGGCGCTATTTCCCTGAGCCATTAATGGGTACCCATCTGGTGGATTATCTCACCGGTGCGCTGCAAGGGGGAACCGTCGATAACGCTACCCTGGTGTTTGCCGGCAACCCCAGCCAATTCCCCTTCAAACACAATGACGGCCAGTTTGAAGTCTGGGTGCCGTTGCGACAGGCAACGTATGAATTTGAACCCGGCTGGCCAGCACTGACCAATCTGGCTATCGATCTGGACTTCCTCAACGACGGTTTATTCATGGATGCCCCCCAGACCCGATTGGGTGAGGCGACAGGAAAAAACATCGTCGCCACCATTCCTGACTATTCCAGACAGAAGTTGCTGGTCGATGCGGATATTAGCGGCCAGGGAAGCGCTATTCGCGATTATTTTTATCAGACACCGCTGAAGAACTCCCTGGGCAAAACCCTGGATCAGCTGAAAGTCGGCGGTAATGTCAATGGCACCCTTCATCTGGATATCCCGCTGACCGGTCAGCAGCCGGTAGCGTCCGGTAAGGTAAACCTGGCTGGCAATTCGCTGTTCGTCACCGCATTAGGCACCGGCTTCAAGGACTTGAGCGGTCAGTTCCGCTACAGCAACGGCAATCTGGAAAGCGATACCCTGAAAGGCAACTGGTTCGGGCAACCGGTGGCTATTGATTTTACCTCCACCGAACATGACAAGGGTTTTGATATTGATGTCGGACTGCGCGGCGACTGGGCGCTAAATCGCCTGTCAACTATTCCGCCATCCCTGGCGAGCGCTCTAGGCGGACGGGCATCATGGCAGAGTGACATTGCCATTGCGCTGCCCTTGGCCGGGAATACCACCTATCAGGTTGAAGTGAAAAGCGATTTAAAAAATGTGAGCAGTCACTTACCCGAACCCCTGGACAAAGCTCAAGGTCAGGCTTTTCCGGTAACGGTTAACGTTCGGGGTGACCTGAACGCCTTCCGACTAAGTGGCCATGCCGGACAGAGTAACGCATTCAACAGCGAATTCCTGCTGGCCCGGCAGTTGACGCTGGCGCGGGGCGCCTGGAACAGTAACAGCACCCGGATCCCCTCTCTGCCTGAAGATCGCAGCCTGAGCTTATCCCTGCCGGCGCTGAACGGCGAGAAATGGCTGGCGCTGATGATGCCGCTGTCACAATCGGCTGGAAAATCCGCCGCCAGCCGTTTTCGTTTTCCCGACGCCCTGGCGCTGTCGACCCCGGCTCTCACTCTGGGCGGTCAGCGCTGGCATGATCTTACCCTGACCCGCCGTAATATCGCCGGCGGCACCAGGGTGGATGCCAAAGGACAGGAAATTGCCGGTACGCTGAGCATGTTAGATAACGGTATCTGGCGAGCGGCCCTGGATTATCTTTATTATAATCCTGAGTGGCCTGAAGATAAGGCTTCCGCCGGCGGCGGCCAGACGGACCCGTTACCTGACGCGGAACGGCTGAAGGATTTCAGCGGTTGGCCTGCGGTTCAGTGGCGCTGCAAGGCGTGCTGGGTAAAAGGCCAGAACTTCGGCCGGGTCGATGCCGACCTTACGCCGCAGCGTAATACCCTGACGTTGACCGACGGCCTGGTCGATACCGGTAAAGCCCGGCTGGTGGTCGAAGGGAGCTGGACCCTGAACGGCGCGCAAAGCCGTACCTCGCTGAAAGGTAAATTGAGCGGAAAGAGCATCAGCGTGGCCACTGATTACCTGGGCATTGATTCGCCACTGCGAGATTCCCCTTTTGATATCGACCTGGACCTGCACTGGCAGGATGTTCCCTGGTCACCGCAGTTGTCCAGCCTTAACGGCGTACTGCACAGCTCGCTCGGCAAAGGGAAAATCGATAATATCAGCAGCGGGCAGGCTGGCAGGCTGCTGCGCCTGATAAGCTTCGATGCACTGCTGCGTAAACTGCAGTTTGATTTCCGGGATGCATTTGGTCAGGGGTTCTATTTTGATTCCATTAAAGGCAGCGCCTGGCTTAAAGGCGGCACCCTGCATACCAGCGATCTGCTGGTGGACGGTCTGGAGGCGGATATTGCCATGTCGGGTGATGTGGACTTTACTCGCCAGCAGATCGACATGAAAGCGGTCATTACCCCTGAAGTTTCGGCGACCGTCGGGGTAGCCACGGCGTTTGCCATCAATCCGGTGGTCGGGGCGGCGGTGTTTGCCGCCAGCAAAGTGCTGGCGCCGCTGTGGAGCAAGATTTCGCTGATTCGTTATCGCATCACTGGCCCGCTGGATCAGCCGGTCATTGAGGAAGAATTACGCCAGCCCAGGCAGCCTGGCGACGGCGATAAATAATCCGCCTATTTGACGTGGGCGGTTAATTGCCTCAGTCTATAAATAATATTAATCATGGTTTATGCCAGCGCCGGGCTGGTCAATTTATCATTACTAGAGTGGAAACCTATGAGTCTGACTTTTGTAAGTGAGCAGTTACTTACGGCAAATAATCTCAAGTATGACGACCTGTTTTCACTGCTGGAACAGATGAGCACTCGCCGTCTGGACTATGCCGATCTTTATTTTCAGTCGACCTTCCATGAGTCCTGGGTCATTGAAGACGGCATTATCAAGGACGGTTCTTATAATATCGATCAGGGGGTCGGGGTCCGGGCGGTCAGCGGTGAAAAAACCGGCTTTGCCTATGCGGACCAGTTGACGCTGAATGCGCTGGAGCTCAGCGCCCAGGCGGCCCGCAGCATCGTCAGCGAGCAGGGTAACGGTCAGGTACACGCTTTGGGACGGGTCAATTACGCACCCCTATACCCGGTGCTGGATCCCTTGACCAGTCTGCCGCGCGAAGAGAAAATCGCCCTTTTGCATCGGGTCGATAACGTGGCGCGGGCTACCGACAGCCGGGTGCAGGAAGTGACTGCCAGCCTGTCGGGCGTATATGAGCAAGTACTGGTCGCGGCGACTGACGGCACCCTGGCGGCCGACGTTCGTCCGTTGGTGCGTCTGTCCATCAGTGTTCAGGTTGAGCAGGATGGCAAGCGTGAACGCGGTTCCAGCGGCGGCGGCGGCCGGGTAGGCTATGACTTTTTCCTGCAGACCGCCGAGGGTGATGTCCGGGCTGATGCCTGGGCGCGGGAGGCGGTGAGAATGGCGCTGGTCAACCTGTCGGCCGTGGCGGCCCCCGCAGGCGCGATGCCGGTGGTGCTGGGTGCCGGCTGGCCGGGCGTGCTGTTGCATGAAGCGGTCGGACACGGTCTGGAAGGTGATTTCAACCGCCGCGGCAGTTCGGTATTCAGTGGCCAGATGGGCAAATTAGTGGCCTCCCCACTCTGTACTGTCGTGGATGATGGTACGCTGCCGGGACTGCGCGGTTCATTGGCCGTTGATGATGAAGGGGTGCCGGGACAATATAATCTGCTGATTGAAAACGGCATTCTGAAAGGTTATATGCAGGATAAACTGAATGCACGGCTGATGGGGGTTGCCCCTACCGGTAATGGCCGACGGGAGTCCTATGCGCATCTGCCGATGCCGCGGATGACCAACACCTATATGCTGGCTGGCGACTCTACCCCGGCGGATATTATTGAAAGCGTCGAGTTTGGCCTGTATGCGCCTAATTTTGGCGGCGGGCAGGTGGATATAACTTCCGGCAAGTTCGTGTTCTCTACCTCCGAGGCCTATCTGATAGAAAAGGGTAAGATCACCCGGCCGGTGAAAGGGGCGACATTGATAGGCTCGGGCATCGAAGCGATGCAGCAGATTTCCATGGTCGGCAACGATCTGGCGCTGGATAAAGGCGTGGGTGTGTGCGGCAAAGAAGGCCAGAGCCTGCCGGTTGGTGTAGGCCAGCCTACGTTGAAGCTCGATAAAATCACCGTCGGCGGCACCGCCTGATACTGTCAATCAGCCGCATTGTCGGCAGGGTGCTTAACTGCTGCCGGTGACTGTTCGGAGCCGGCAGGCCTGCTAGCAACCGACCCACCCTGTTGCAGCCACGTTTTCTGGCTGCAACAGGTAAAGTTCTTCGCCAGCTATCGTCAGGCCGGCCATTCTGTTCTTCAGCTAATTGTTTCCTGGCGGAATGCCTGATAAACCGCCGATACCCGCTTAAAGTATTCAGTCAGATAGTTGATACAGACCTGAACCTTAAGCGGCATCTTATCTTTCTGGGTATAAACCGCATGCACCGGCCGCGGCTCCGAATGGTAGCGATTGAACAGGATCTCGACATTGCCCTGTTTTATCTCGTCCAGCACCCACATAATCGGTACATGGGCGATGCCCGCACCGGCGATTAACCAGCGAATCAGCGTCTGGGAGTCATTGGTGGCAAACCGGCCCTGCGGCGCAAGATGCAACGTTATCCCTTCCGGCGCAACCAGGTCGAATTCACTGTCCGGCCTGACATCATATTCCAGCCATGAAAAGTTGACGATATCGCCCGGTTTTTCAGGCGTTCCCTGCTGCTGCAGATAGCTTTTGGCGGCGCACACCACCATCGGCATTGAACCCAGACGGCGTGAAAACAGACCTGAATCCTGCAGATTACCCACTCTGATAACCAAATCGAGCCCATCGGCGATGAGATCCGGGGCGGGGATACCGGTCACCAGGTTAACCGACAGGCCGGGATATTCCCGCAGCATATCGGCAGTCATTGACGCCAGCACGTTATGGGCCATGGTGGACGAACTGCCGATGCGCAGAGTGCCGATAGGCGTATTGTTAAAGGCGTACAGCTGTTCATGGACTTCATTGAACTCCTGCAGCATCCGTCGGCAGCCCTGATAGTATATTTTACCCGCTTCCGTCAGGCCGATACTGCGGGTACTGCGGTTGAGCAGCTTCACCTGCAGCTCATTCTCCAGACGGGAAACCGTCTGGCTGATTGATGAAACGCTCATTTGCAATTGCCGGGCGGCGGCGGTGAACGATCCGCCTTCGACCACCTTGGCGAACATCAGCATGCGTTTTAATCTTTCCATTATTCACTCTGGTTAAAAAGTGATTTAGATCACATTATGTTGAAAGTGTACGAATATAAAGGCTAAAATGGCCTTATCGGTTCGCAGTAACGGCCGTCGCTGTTGAAAATAAAGTCTAACTTTATCAGTCCTGACTAAACAGTAACACGGTGACCTGCCCTTGTCATTCAAGCCCTTATCCGCCTTTTCGCCAGATGCTCTCTTCGGCAGCCTACAGGTTCAGCGCACGTATTACCCTGCATGCTTATCGCTGTCGGCGGCCAGAGCCGTGGGGCAGCGGGTGTGCAGTGAGCCGTTTCTCTTAATGTAAAGGAAAGAAGTAATGAGTCTGTTCCCGGTTCTGGTGATATTCGGCTTGTCTTTTCCGCCGATATTTTTTCAATTACTGGTGTCGCTGCCGCTGTTCTTCCTGGTGCGCAGAATGCTGCAGCCGACCGGGATTTATGATTTTGTCTGGCATCCGGCCCTGTTTAATACTGCCCTGTATGGCTGCTTGTTCTACCTGACATCCTGTCTTTTGGTTTGAGGTCGCTGTGAAAACTGTTCCAACAAAAATAATCAGAATCGCGATAACTCTGTTACTGGTCCTGGTCGCGGCTATTGCCATCTTCCGCACCTGGGCCTTTTACACCGAGTCTCCCTGGACCCGTGACGCGAAATTTACCGCCGATGTGGTGGCCATTTCTCCCGATGTCAGCGGTTTGCTGACCGAGGTGAAAGTCAGAGACAACCAACTGGTACAGCAGGGTGATGTGCTGTTTGTTATCGACCAGCCTCGTTATCAGCAGGCACTGGCCGAAGCCCAGGCTGATGTCAGCTATTACCAGGCACTGGTGGCGGAGAAAAAGCGTGAAGCGGGACGCCGTATGCATCTTGGGACCAATGCCATGTCCCAGGAAGAAATCGATCAATCGAGCAGCGGCCTGGCGACGGTCTCCCATCAACTGGCCAAAGCCATGGCGGTACGCGATCTGGCTAAACTGGATCTGGATCGGACCTTGGTGCGGGCGCCGGCACAGGGCTGGATAACCAACCTGAATGTTCATGCCGGTGAGTTCATCACTCGTGGCTCGGTGTCGGTAGCGCTGGTCAAGCATAATTCGTTTTACCTGCTGGCTTATATGGAAGAAACCAAGCTTGAAGGGGTGCGTCCCGGTTACCGGGTTGAAATTACGCCGCTCGGCAGTAACCGCACTTTCTTTGGCACGGTTGACAGTGTCTCTGCCGGGGTGAACAACAGCAGCAGCGCGGTGGACAGTAAAGGGATGGCGACGGTGGACTCCAACCTGGAGTGGGTACGCCTGGCACAAAGGGTACCGGTGAAGATTCGCCTGGACAGCCAGCAGGGCAGCCTCTATCCGGCGGGCACTACGGCCACCATTGTGGTGACCGGGGCCGGAAATCGCGACCGCTCGCAAATGTCGCCCCTGACCCAATTGCTGCATCGACTGCGTGAGTTTGGCTAAGCGGATGATGAAATAATGCAACAATCGCTGTTTATCCGCTGCCGCTTTGCTTTCAAGCTCAGTTTCGCCATTGTGCTGGCGCTGTTCGTCGGTTTTCACTTTGACCTGGAAACCCCGCGCTGGTCGGTGCTGACCGCCGCCATTGTCGCTGCCGGACCGGCTTTCGCCGCCGGTGGCGAGCCGTTTGCCGGTGCTATACGTTATCGCGGCATGTTGCGCATTATCGGCACTTTTATCGGCTGTATAGGCGCACTGGCCATCGTTACGCTGAGCATTCGCGCCCCGGTGGTGATGCTGATGCTGAGCTGTATCTGGGCCGGCGTCTGCATGTGGATTTCATCGCTGGTAAAGGTGCAGAACTCCTATGCCATGGGACTGGCGGGCTATACGGCGCTTATCATTATCATCAGTATCCAGGGGCATCCTCAAGTCACACCGCAGTTTGCCGTTGAACGCTGCAGCGAAATCGTTATCGGCATCATGTGCGCCATCATGGCTGACATCCTGTTCTCGCCCCGATCCATCAAGCAGGATATCGATCGCACGGTGGATAAACTGCTGCTGGATCAATATCGGCTGATGCAGCTTTGCCTGAACAATGCGCCCAAAGAGCAACTGGACAACGCGTGGAGCGATCTGGTCAAGCTGACTACCGCTCTGTCAGGGATGCGCAGCAACCTGATGATGGAGTCGGCGCACTGGCAGAACTGCAACCGGCGGCTTATTGCGCTGAATACCCTGTCGCTGACGTTGATAACCCAGGCCTGTGAAACCTACCTGATTCTGCTCAACCATCCGGCATATATCAAAGCCCATCTGCGGCTGCTGCTTGATGAGCCGGTGACCAGCGTTGCCGATGTTCATAAACGGATGAAACTGCTGCGTCAGGTCATTACCTCAACGCCAACGCGCACCACGGCACCGACGGTCTATACCTGGGTCGGGACCGCCACCCGCTATCTACTGCTGCTTAAGGGGATAAAAAGCAACAGCCGCATCAGCGGCGTTGAAGAGCAGGTACTCGACAGCCAGTCGGTAGTATCTGCCCCCTCCGCCGAGCGGCACCATGCGATGATTAATGGCTGGCGTACCGGCATTTCTACCGCGCTAGGCTGTCTGTTCTGGCTTTGGACCGGCTGGAGCGCTGGCAGCGCATGCATGGTAATGCTGGCAGTGGTCACCTCGCTGGCGATGCGTCTGCCTAATCCGCTGATGGTGGCCAAGGATTTCGTATATGGAATGGCAATGGCGCTGCCAATTGGCGCTCTTTATTATATGTTTATTCTGCCCTCGACCCAGCAGAGCATGCTGTTGCTGTGTATCGCTCTTGGGGCGTTGGCGTTTGTCATCGGCATCGAAGTCCAGAAACGGCGATTGGGGAGCCTCGGCACCCTGGCCGGCACTATCAATATCCTGGTGCTGGAGAACCCGATGTCTTTTTCAGTCAGCACATTTATCGACAGCGCTTTAGGCCAATTGATTGGCTGTATCTTTGCCATGCTGGTGATCCTGCTTATCAGAGACAGTTCCAAGGCGCGTGTCGGCCGGGTGCTACTCAACCATTTGGTCTATGAAGCGGTTGCGGCACTGTCCACCAACCAGGCTCGGCGCAGGGTTAATCATTTGCCGGCGCTCTATCAGCAGCTGTTTCATCTGTTAAGCCTGTTTCCGAATGATGTGGCGAAATTCCGCCTGGCGCTGCTGCTGATTGTCGCTCATCAGCGGTTGCGCAGCGCGGATATTCCGGCGAATGCCGATCTCTCAACCTGGCATCGCCAGATCCGAGCGACTGCTGATCAGGTACTGGTCTCGCATAATGAGGTCCGCAGGCGTCGCTTCTTTAATCAGTTACTCGAGGAACTCGACGTCTACCAACAAAAGCTGGCACAGTATCAAGCCCCGAGATCGGTGACCGAACCGGTGTGGCGGCTGACGGACACCTTATCTCGTTATCGCAATGCGCTGATTAACTAAGCTATTTCCTCAGCCTGCATCGATGGGCTGAAAATTACCCGGTTGCACCGCTGAATAGGCACAGGGGTAAACGCTCCGCTATCGGGCGACTATACTTACGCCATCAGGAGGAAACATATGACTCAATTAAACCAGCACGACCTTTTTAAAACCGGCGCGTTTATCAATGGTGAATGGCATCGCGATGGCGCAACCTTCGACGTACAGAACCCCGCTACCGGTGAGGTTATCGCCCAGGTTCTCAAGGCAGGCATTGCCCAGACCAATGCAGCTATCGATGCCGCCTATACGGCTTTACCCGCCTGGCGTGCCCAGACCGCCAAATTTCGCTCAGACCTCCTCTATCGCTGGTACCAGCTTATTATCGATAACAAGCACTACCTGGCTGAGCTGATGACCGCCGAACAGGGCAAGCCAGTAAAAGAAGCCGAGGGCGAGGTACTCTATGCCGCCAGTTTTATACAGTGGTTCGCTGAGCAGGCCAAAAGGGTGAATGGTGAAATTATCCCTCCTGCCAAGGCCGGCTCGCGTATCCTGGCGACCCGTGAACCGGTCGGCGTAATTGCGGCGATCACGCCGTGGAATTTCCCGATGGCGATGCTGACCCGCAAGCTGGGGCCAGCGCTGGCGGCGGGGTGTACTGCGCTTATCAAACCCGCCAACAATACGCCGCTTTCCGCCTTTGCGCTGTTGGAACTGGCCCGCCAGGCCGGCGTGCCTAAGGGGGTTATCAATGGCGTCGCCGGCGACACCCACGCGATAAGCGATGCCATTATGGCGAGCAGTAAAGTGCGCAAGGTGACCTTTACCGGTTCGACAGAGGTCGGCAAGACGCTGATGCGCAATGCAGCGGACACCATGAAAAAGCTGTCAATGGAACTCGGCGGCAACGCGCCCTATATTGTGTTTGACGACGCCGATATCGACGCAGCGGTCAAGGGTGCTATCGCTAACAAGTTCCGTAATGCAGGCCAGGTATGCGTTAGCGTCAACCGTTTCTTTATCCAGGACGCGGTTTATGAAAAGTTTGTCCGCCAACTGGCCGATGAAGTCAGCCAACTGAAAGTGGGCAATGGCGCGGAAGAGGGGGTCGTGGTCGGGCCGCTGATCAATGCCGATGGCGTCGCCAAAGTAGAAGAGCATGTTAACGATGCCCTGGCCAAAGGGGGCCGGGCCGTTACTGGTGGCAAACGGCATTCGCTGGGGGGCAATTTTTTTACCCCAACGGTTATCGCCGATGCCGACGACAGCATGAAACTGGCCAGCGAAGAGACCTTTGGCCCATTAGCCGCCTGCTTCCGCTTTCATACTGAAGAGGACGTTATTCAGCGGGCGAACAATACACCATTTGGCCTGGCTGCCTATTTTTATACCCAGAACCTGCAACGGGTGTTCCGCGTTGCAGCGGCGCTGGAAAGCGGCATGGTGGGGGTCAATGAGTGTGCCGTCTCCACAGAACTGGCGCCATTTGGCGGCGTGAAGGAATCGGGGCTCGGCCGTGAAGGTTCCGTCCTCGGCATGGAGGATTACCTTGAGGTTAAAACGTTACACTTAGGCGGCCTTTGATCACCCTTTTTGCCATGCTTGTGTCATGGGGCTGTGGCATGCTGAAAGGACAGCCGGCGTTAAGCCGGATAAAATCTACCGTGCGGAGAATGCTTGATGGGGAAAGTATCCTTTGATTTTAACCAGATACCCAATCTTGGAGCTTTTTACCGCGACTTTGGTCGCCAGTTTTCCCTGGAACTTACCGAGGAAACCAATCTTGACGACCTGTGGCTCACCGTCACCCAGCAGTTGCCGTTGCCGGTAGAGATCGAGTTTCTGCATCTGAATGCGTCGAAGAAACGCCGCTTTGGCGCATTGATTCTGTTGTTCGAAGAGGCTGAGGAAGAGCTAGACGGCAAGCTCAGGTTCAATCTTCACTAATAGGCCCGCCGGCCTGCGGCCACATTATCGGCACCGTCCAATCCGGTCATAAGCCTTGCCACCCCCAGGTCCGGGATGCCGGTAACGGCATTGTTACTCAGGCAGCCTGGTCCGGGTTGCGGACAGCTATAGCGGTCGCTATTCGGTTTCGGCCAGTTCACGCAGATATTTGAAGATATCCCGTGCGGTTTTAGGCGGCTTGTTGGCAGCGGCTTCTTTCTGGGCATTCCGTACCAGCGAACGCAGTTGCTGGCGGTCGGCGTGAGGGTAGAGCGCCAGCACGTCGGCAATACCTTCGTCCCCTTGCTCTATCAGCTTGTCACGCAGTTTTTCCAGTTTGTGAAACAGCGTGATTTGCTGGTTATGGCGATTTTTCAGTTTATCCAGTGCTTCCTGGATCGGTGCCGGATCGCGGGCGCGCAGCATTTTACCGATAAGCTGGATCTGACGGCGCTGGCCTTCGCGCTTAATACGCTGGGCCAATTCGATTGCGCCCCGCAAGTCATCGTCCAGTGGTATTTTTTCCAGCGCATTTTTTCCCAGGCTAACCAGCTCGCTGCCAAGATCCTTCAGGGCTTCGGCATCGCGCTTGATTTCGCTTTTACTGACCCAGATGATTTCATCATCTTGGTCATCGGGCAGGTCTGCCGGCTTTTCATCGCGCCAGTCTTCAGGATGTTTGGTCATGGTATGGTTCCTCAAAAAGAGGCTAATCCTAACAGGTTGCAAGGGATGATCAACGGCATTATTCCACCGCGCTCCGGCTATTATCAACTTATGGCTCCAATTGCGCCATAGCCGTTCAGCCAGTGACCCGCATAAAGTGCCAAATGCCCCGAGGGCTGATAGACTTATGTTAATGACGCGACAGCGGTTTCAGGCTGGCTGACAGCAAAACCCGATTCCCGCCGGTCGCCGGCGGAATCACCATCTGGCGGAAAACTCTATGAATGATGGCGGATCAATGAAATTAGTTACCCAGGTTGCAGAACAGCGCAAAATTTTGGAAAACGCAGTCGCCCAGGCTCTGGAACTGGCCAGCGCCGGTTCGGATGCGGCGGAAGTCGGCGTTAACAAGAGCACCGGCATCGGTATAAGTACTCGTTACGGCGAAGTGGAGAACGTTGAATTCAACAGCGATGGCGCGTTAGGCATCACCGTCTATTATCAGCAACGCAAGGGCAGCGCCTCTTCTACCGATCTCAGCCCTGATGCCATTGCCCGCACCGTCAATGCCGCATTGGATATTGCTCGCTACACTTCTATAGATCCGTTTGCCGGTCCGGCGGATAAATCTTTGCTGGCGTTTGACGCCCCTGATCTGGACCTGTTCCACCCGGCTGAACTGGATGCTGAGCGCGGTATCGCCCTGGCGGCCCTGGCTGAACAGACCGCCCTGAAGGCGGACAAGCGGATTACCAATACCGAAGGCGGCAATTTCAATAGCCACTTCAGCACCAAGGTGTACGGTAATAGCGCCGGTATGCTGCAGAGCTACAGCAGCAGCCGCCACTCAATCTCTACCAGCGTCATTGCCGAAAGCGGCGGCGATATGGAACGCAACTACGCCTACACCATCGGCCGGGCGTTCGAGGATATGCGTTCCGCTGAATGGGTGGGCGAGGAGTGCGCTCGCCGTACCCTGGCTCATCTCAATCCACGTAAATTATCCACGATGGAAGCGCCGGTCATGTTCGCCGCCGAAGTGGCGACTGGGCTGTTCGGCCATCTGGTCGGGGCGATTAGCGGCGGTAATGTCTATCGCAAGTCGACCTTCCTGCTTGATTATCTGGGCAAAGCTATCCTGCCCGACTGGGTGAATATCGAAGAGCGCCCCCATCTGCTCAAAGGGTTGGCTTCATCGCCCTTCGACAGCGAAGGGGTACGCACTCAGGATCGGGATATCGTCAAGGACGGAATATTGCAGACTTGGCTGCTGAGCAGCTATTCGGCCCGCAAGCTGGGGCTGCAGACCACCGGGCATGCCGGCGGCATTCATAACTGGCGGATTAATGGCCAGGCGCTCGACTTCGATGCCATGGTAAAGAAAATGGATCGGGGACTGGTCGTGACCGAGCTGATGGGCCAGGGCGTCAGCGCCATTACCGGCGACTACTCGCGCGGTGCGGCCGGTTTTTGGGTTGAAAACGGACAGATACAGTATCCAGTCAGTGAAATCACTATTGCCGGTAACCTGAAAGATATGCTGCGCAATATTGTGAGCATCGGCAGCGACGTAGAGACCCGCAGCAATATTCAGTGTGGTTCGGTGTTGCTGCCCTCGATGAAAATCGCCGGTCAGTGATCGGCGCTGAATCACTACGCCTGTCAGTAACCGGCGCTGAATCATTGCGCCGGGCTTGGCCGGGCCGCCATCAATACTATCGATACTGATGGCGGCAGGCTGGCCTGCTTATCGGGTATGGCCAGGGTCGTCAAGCGTCATCAGCTGCCCTGCTCTGCTGATAGACCGACATATGCGTGCGGGCAGCCGCCAGTAAAGGGGTGCTGAGTCCGGCCTTGTCAGCAAGACGCGCCAAATCGCCCAGTATCTGGTCCGCTTCCACCGGATTGCCGCCTATCATGTCGCGATACATGGAGGAAGTCATGGTGGAATTTTTGTCGGTCAACATGCCGCGGGTCTGGTTCAGGAATGGCTGATTACGGCGATAGCCCTGGGCCTCCAATATCGATGTAATTTCCTCAATCACCGCCAGCGCAAAGGCTTCGCCGCCATCGGCACGGGCGGTCTGGCCGATAGTGCCGCGCATCAGGCAGGTAATCGTCCCCAGGCTTGCCAGCAAAATCCATTTTTCCCACATTTCGCTGATAATGTCGTCTGAAGCATGGGTCGTGAACCCGGCGCCCTGGAATGTTTGCTCAATCTGGATAATTCGGTCTGAGCGGCCGCCAGCCAGTTCTCCGTAAGCGATAAGATGCAAATCATTGAGATGGACTACGCGGCCTTGCTCGTCCAACGTCGACGCTATTTTACACAGCCCGCCTATCACTGCCGCTGCGCCGAATCGCGCCGTTAGCGTTTCCAGATGCCTGAAGCCGTTAAGTATCGGCATGACGACGGTATCGCTGCCAACCGCGGGAGCGATATCGCTCATCGCCTGTTCCAGGTAAAAAGCTTTCACCGTCAGCAGGATAAGATCGTAGGTTTGGTTGAGCTTATCGGCGGTGACCCATTGCGGATGCAGCGTCAGATTACCCTGCGGGCTCAAAATCTGCAGTCCCTGCTGTTCAAGGGTCTTTGCCCGGCCGGGACGTACCAGAAAAGTGACATCCCGTCCGGCCTGCGCCAGGCGACCGCCAAAGTAGCCTCCGGTAGCGCCGGCGCCAACCACTAATATCCGCATGATTATTTCCTTCTGGTGAGAGTCGACCACAGGATCTCCTGCAGCGCAGAGGCTTAAATATAGATCGGTAGATTTATAATATAAATGGAAAATAAGAGTGGGCATCATTTCGGATGCGTATTGGGCACCGGTGATGGCCCGACCCATGCCTGCAATGCGGGTAAACGTTGAAAAGTTCTGCAGGATTAACGACTTCGATCGTGATTCAGGGCGCGGCGACCATCCACCAAGAACTGTCTGGTAAGATCAGCGCATTTCTGAACTCATCGCTGAATTACCATGAGCCTGCTTACGAAAGGCCGTCGGTGACATCCCACAGATCCGCAAAAATTGCCGATTGAAGTGGGATGTAGTCATGAACCCCAACGCCAGCATGATTTCAGTGACAGTCAATTGAGTAGTAAGTAATAATTCTTCGCTGTTTCAATCATTAAGCTGTTGAACCACTGCGATAGATGGCACTGGCATACCGCATTGTCTGAAAAAGCCGGCCCTTCAGGTTGATTTCATAACTGATGCTAAACAGTAACTTACTTCACAGTGACTTCTACTACTAATTACCTAAAATGCGGCATGCGTTTAATACCAGCCAAGGAAATGGTAGTCACCATGTTGTTATCATTGAAAATATTCCCCAGCCTATTTTCTGTAATCAGACCCTTCAGCCTGGTCCGTTCCCTCGTTTACCCCATGTTTGTCGCCGCGGCCCCCGCCTGGGGGCATTCAATGCCAGTCAGCGCCTGGGGACATTCAATGCCGGTCAGCGCTGAAATGCAGACCATGGGTGAGACTGAAGAGTATGAAGAGGTGCTTTGGCCTTTATCTTACGAAAAAGATGAGCCCCCGCTCTGGCCAGAAGATAGACCCTATGCTGATTCCAGTGAATCGGCGTCAACTCACAATGACAACGAGCAGGTTAAGGATTTGAATAATCAATCAAGCGTAATCGTAACTGAAGAGGTAACCGATGTTCATTATGTGAATGAGTCATCCGAACTGAGGGGAGATTGCCAAGGCCCGGCTGATTACGCTGAAAAAGAGCAAGGTTGTCTATGCGCCGGTAATCCTTCTGCCGCAGATAGATCGCCGGATTGGGCAGATAACCCGCTTGAACCGTTAGCGCTTAACAATGATGCCGCAGTGGTGGCGCTTATTCTGAATGACCTGACCCTCCCGCCCAGTGGGAAGGACGAACGGCATCAGGAATCAGCCATGGCGGAATTTGAAACTGGCTGGACTTGGCAAGAGCCATGGCCTTGGGCCTGGAACGGATAATGCCGCTTATCCGGCAGTGTAACCTATCAGCGGATACTCAGCCGTTACGGGTTGCCGGCCCGCCGGCCATTCAGGGTTGCCACAAAGATCGATCGCCGGTTAACTTGCGATCCAGATAGTAGGCGGCACTGATAAGCGCCAGATGGGTCAGCGCCTGAGGGGTATTGCCCAGCGCATACCCCCGCTTATCGAGTTCTTCAGCATACAAGCCCAGGGGATTGGCATAGCGAAGCAGCTTTTCAAACTCGACCTGGGCTTCGTCTATCCTGTCAGCCCGGGCCAGGCATTCCACGTACCAGAATGAGCAGGCGGCAAAAGCGCCTTCCTGCCCATCCAGTGCATCTGCTGGCGTATCGGCGGTATGATAACGATAGACCATGCCGTCCTCGACCAGATGGGTCTTTATCGCATCAAGCGTGGCCAGCCACTCGGGATCCTTGGCGCTGACAAAACGGAATAACGGCATCAGCAGCATAGACGCATCCAGAGACTTGCCATCACGGGTCGAGGTAAAATGACCCAGATCTTCGTTCCAGAAATGCGCCCAGATATCTTGGCGGATTTCACCTCTGACCTTATCCCAGCGATCATAAGGCATCGACAGCGATCGCTTCATGCCAAGGCGCAGCGCGCGATCGATGGCGACCCAGCACATCAGGCGGGAATGAAGGAAATGCTGAGGCTCGCCACGCATTTCCCAGATGCCGGCGTCAGCCTGGTTCCAGTGGTCACAGACATGATCAATCATCCGGATAATATGCTGCCAGCCCTTATGGGAAATGGCCTCACCATATTTATTCGCCAGGTAGACTGCATCCATCAGCTCGCCATAGATATCAAGCTGCAGCTGGGAGTAGGCGTGATTACCGATCCTCACCGGCCGCGATCCGCCATAGCCTGACAGATGATCCAGTGTATGTTCTTCAAGATCGGTACCGCTGTCCAGGCGATACATGACCTGCAGGTGTTCGGGGGCAAACTGACTGTTTTCCATACAGCGGCCGACCCATTGATTGAACGCCTTGGCTTCGTCGTTGTAGCCCAGTCGCATCAGGGCATAGACGCTGAAGGAGGCGTCGCGTATCCAGGTGGCCCGGTAATCCCAGTTGCGCTCGCCGCCCACATGTTCCGGCAGGCCAAAGGTGGCTGCCGCAGCAATCGATCCGTGCTTGAGGGAGGTAAGCAGCTTCAGCGCCAGCGCCGAACGATTAACCATTTCCCGCCATCTGCCGCGATAGTGGCTCTGGGCGCTCCAACGCTGCCAGAACTGCAACGTTTCTTGCTGGCAGAGCTTGACGTTTTCGAGGGTCAAGAGTTCATCCTCGGCGCCGCCAAACATAAATTCGGCCTGCTGCCCATGGCTCAGCACAAAACTGCACGTCGCGGCATTACCCTGGGCCTCAAGGGGAACACTGGCAACCAGTCGCAGTGCTGGCTGTCCCTGGGCGGCAAACGTTACTGAATCCTGATCCAACGAAGCGACGGTGGCGGCGCGGCTATAGTCATGCACCGGCGCACAGCGTAAATGAAACCGCACTTCGCCGTGGATGACCTGCACCCGTCTGATGATGCGCGGCTGGGTATCACCGGCCTCGCACAGCGGCATAAAATCGGTGACTTCCGCCACCCCATGCTGGGAGAGCCAGCGGGTTTGCAGGATATTGCTGTCCGGCAGGTACAGCTGCTGGCGGCGGCAGTCTGTCCATTCAGGCGCCAGACTGAACAGCCCTGCCTGATCACTGTCCAGCAGGGCGGTGAAAACCGAAGGGCTGTCCAGGTTTGGCCAGCATAAATAATCCAGGGTGCCGTCATCGGCAATCAGTGCGCAGGTGCGCAAATCCCCGATAACGCCATGGCTGCCGATCGGGCGTTTTACGGCGGCGGGATTCATCTCAGGCATCAGTAACGGTTCCTCATGGCGTGGCGGGGTAACACTAAGTGTAGCCGCTCGGTTTGTTACCGGGGCTCGAAAGGCGCCTTGGCGCTAGCGTCCTGCCAAGGCAATCAGCAGCGGCAACTGAGAAAGCAGGTAAAGCACAACGCCTATGCAGCCGCCTACCAGGGTGCCATTGATACGGATGAACTGCAGATCTTTACCGATATTAAGCTCGATTTGACGGGACATATCGCGCTCGTCCCAGCTTTTCACCGTATCGCTGATATGCTGGGTCAGAAAGGCGGAAAAATCCGGCGCCATTTTGGCGGCGGCCGCTTCCATATGCTGGTTAAGTGAGGCGCGCAAGCCGGCATCACGGGACAGGGTCTGCCCAAGCCAGGCGCCTGAGGCGGCGATATTGGCATGAAGCACCGACTGTTCGCTGTCCATGTCAGCCAGGATCCAGGCGCGCAAATCGTCCCATAATTCACGAATATAGCGGTTCAGTACATCATCATTCTTCAGATACTCTTTTATCTCTTGCGCTCGTCGCGCCATGTCCGGCGAGTGTTTAAGACTGTCGATTAGCTTCTGGGTGATCTGGTCGAAACGCTGGCGCAATTCATGCCCACGGTCCTGACTAATATCATCCAGTATTGAATTGACTGCGTTAGCGACCAGTTCGGCGCTGTGCTCACCCAGCCACTCGGTGGGCAGCATTTTTTCCTTGATAGGGTGCTCTCGCTTCAGCCATTTGATTATCTGTGACGAGATAATCAGTCGAGTGGTCGGTTTATTCAGCACCGCTATCAACTGACTGACTGCCGCATCCAGCAAATCCTGATGGCGGCCGTTCTTGGTCAGGCTGTCCAGTATATTGCCCACCGAGACTGAGAGATCCAACTGGTCGATGGCCGCATGCAGCGCTTTCTTGATAAATGCCTGAATACGCTGGTCATCGGTTACTCCCAAAAAGCCGCGCATCATCTGCAGGATATAGCTGCCCATCCGATCAGTATTATGCGGCTCTGTCAGCCATACCCCGATCATTTTGGCAGGATCATGCCTGCGGATAAGGCCGGTAATCGATGACGTATCCAGGAATTTTTCCCGTACAAACAGCGCCAGATTATCGGCTATTTTGTTTTTGTTGCGCGGGATAATAGCGGTATGCCGGGCGATAAACGGGATGGGGACCCGCTTGAACAACGCCACCACGGCGAACCAGTCGGCCAGGGCGCCGACCATCGCCGCTTCTGAAATTGCCTTGAGGCCATTGACCCAGAATCCCGGCTCCAGGAACAGGGTAACGATGAAAGTCCCTGCTGCGCCAAGCAGCAGCAGCAGGGCCAGACGTTTTACTTTCTTCAGCTCAGTTTCTTTGGCGATCATGCGTTTTCATCAGTCAGTGACGGTCTTGCTGAAGGCATCCACCGCGACAATCGCCTGCGCCACTTCTTCGGCGGTGAGCGTTGGATTGAGATTACGCAGGGTATCACCTTCACTGCAGGCCAGGGCGCCGACTTTGACCAGATTCTCGAAAGATTCATTGTCCAGATGCAGCTCTTTCAGCGTGGTTGGCATCTTGATTTGACGGTAGAAGCGAATATAGCGGGCAATCTCTTCATCAGGGCGCTGCTCAAGCACCATGTGGGTCAGCGTACCATAAGCGACTTTTTCACCATGGGTAAGATGGTGAATATCACCCTGGATGGCGGTAAAGCCGTTATGGATGGCGTGAGCGCCGGCAAGACCGCCGTTCTCGAACCCTAATCCCGACAGCAGGGTATTTGCCTCGACCACAGATTCAACCGCCGGCGAAACGACGTGGTTTTCCACCGCCTGGTAAGCACTTAGGCCATAGGTCAGCAACGTCTCTTCGCAGGCTTGCGCGATGGCCATACCGGCAATGGTCGGTTTGCCGCCGACCATTGAAAGAGAAAGATTACGTTTCACCGCCTGCGCTTCGACATAAGTCGCCAGGCCGTCGGCAATACCGGAGGCAAACAGGCGTACCGGCGCCTGGGCGCAGATGTGGGTATCGACCAGCACCAGATCTGGGTTACGGTCATAGAAGCGGTAAGACTCGAATACGCCATCGTCGCTATATATGACCGATAGGGCGCTGCAGGGAGCATCGGTTGAGGCGATGGTCGGCACAATGGCGACCCGCTGTTTGAGTTCATCGGCAACCGCTTTGGCCGTGTCCATGGTTTTACCGCCGCCGAGCCCGACCACCAGCTCAGTGCCGGCATCACGTGCCTGGCTGGCCAGGCGAGTGATTTCATTACCGGAGGCTTCACCGTTAAATCGCTCGTAATAGAATGCCACGCCGGCTTTTTCAAGCGAGGCTTTAACTCGGTCGCCGGTAATGCCCCAGACAATATCGTCAGCAATGAGGAATGCTTTTCCGCCCAGCGCTTTAGCGTATTCTCCTAACTCATCCAGTACACCGCTGCCCTGAACATATTTTCCGGGTGAAGAGAAAATGAAATTACTCATGATATTGTCCTTATCAAATGAAAAAAATCAGCTGAGATGATTGTAGTACAGTGCTGACGTCATGCAGCCGGAGGGTCCGGATAAAGCCCGTATAGCTAAAAAACCAGCCGGATGAGCGCGATAAAGCCTGCGGTGCTACATATGAAAAACGACGACACAGGCGCCATAAGCTGCTTCAAACTACCTGAACTGACGCTTTCAGATAATATGTCTAATATAAATCTTGTCACTCTGGCATCATTGTGATGCTTCCGTTGCTGACGGTGAGAGTGGATAATGACACACGCATTTATTACGGCCTGTTTATGCTATCCGACGTTGTAGCCATTGCATTATTGTGTTCGAGATAATTTACATTATGCGTAAGCCCCTGCACTCTTTCTGTTCCTATTTGCTGCTTTGCCTGCTGGCGCTGTCTCCGATTGCCGGCCAGGCGGCGGATGCGCCCGGCAAGCAGCAGCAATCCCAGGACGGCGCTGCCGCCGCCCCGGTGAAAGTGAACGCCACTGCCGAGCTGACCAAACTGCAAAAGCAGCTTGATAGCATCAAGCAGCAGGTTTCCGGTTCAAATAACGATAATAAACTCAGCGGCCTGAATGATGCTGCCCTGGAACTTGCGGCTGACGCCGATGCTCTGGTCACCGCGTTGATTCCTGATCGCGCCCAGTTGCAGTCGCAGCTTGAGGTTTTAGGTCCGGCGCCGGCGCCGGATCAAAATGCCATGGCGGAAACCAGCCAGGTAACCCGTCAGCGGGCAACGCTGAATGTCCAGAAGGGGAAGCTGGATGATCAGATAAAGCAGGCTCAGGCCATCAAAGACAATGCCGCCAATCTCTCGGCGCAGATTGTGGCCCTGCGGCGTAATGCCCTGCGCACCCAGTTGGCGCTGAATTCGGGCAGTATACTCGGTGGCCGGTTCTGGTCGCCGCTGGTGGATAAACAGGCTGAAGATGCACGTCGCTTCGAGACCTTTGGCCAGCAGATTTCTCAAGCCTGGGAAGGCGCCTGGCAACCGGACTGGCGTTACGGGTCTATTATCTGCCTGTTGCTGGCGATCGCCGTCGGCACTTATGGCCGCCACCTGCTGGAGCGCGGCCTGGCCTGGGTAGGCATCAACCTGCTGCCGGAAGGACGTCTGAGACGAAGCTTCCTGGCATCCGCCACTGCGCTGGCCAGTATCCTGACCATCGGCATCGCGGCTAATCTGGTGGCTTATACTTTTACCCGCCACACCGAACTGATTGACTCAGTGCTGGCGTTCGTGGATAACATGGTCAAGCTGGCTGTGTTCAGTGCGCTGATATCCGGCCTTGGCCGGGCTTTTCTGTCCAATCAGCGGCCCTCATGGCGACTGGCGACCATTGCCGATCCGGTTGCCCGTGGCATGAAGTCTTTTCCGCCTCTGCTGGCGGGGCTTATCTTTATCTTCGGCATCATAGAGCAGACCAATAACGCGGTAGGGACCAGTGTACCGACCACCATTATGGGTAACGGACTGGCCTCCTTGCTGGTGGCGATTACCGCCGCGATGATCCCGATACGCAGCAACCGGATACGTAATAAACTGGCTGCAGAAGGCGAGGCTCTGCCGATCCGCTCGCCGGTCGATGCCCTGATTCATCTGGCCATCAGCATTACCGCTTTTGCGATATTGATTTCACTGTTGATAGGCTATATCGCGCTGGCCCGATTCCTCACCTATGAACTGGTGTGGGTTGCCATCGTTTTATCCTGTATTTATTTCCTTATCCATCTGGTGGTGGATGCGTGTGAAAGCGTATTTTCACCCAGCAATTTTACCGGTCAGCGTATCAAACGTTCGCTGAATTTAGACGATCGGCATCTGGCCCAGGCAGCGGCGCTGCTGTCGGCTATCGGCAAGACCATGCTGCTGCTGTTTGCCGTGGTGGCGCTGCTTAACGGTACCTTTGGCACCACAACCCCGCTGGTGCTGTTGCAGAACGCGATCGAAATTTATGGCGGCAAGGGGCTGGAGAAGCTCAATATTGTGCCGGCCCACGTGTTGAATGCCTTGATCCTGGCCGGGGTAGGCATTTATGTGCTTCGCTCTGCCCGCCGCTGGCTGGATAAAGACTTTCTGCCTAAAACCATGATGGAGCCGGGGCTGCGATCCTCGCTGGTAACCCTGTTCAGCAACGTGGGTTATGTGCTAATTATCCTGCTGGCCCTGACGACGCTTGGTATTCGCTGGAATAACCTGGCATGGATCGTCAGCGCCTTGTCGGTAGGTATCGGTTTCGGTCTGCAGGAAATAGTCAAAAACTTTATCTCAGGCCTGATCCTGCTGACCGAACGGCCGGTAAAAGTGGGCGATCTTATCAGTATCAGCGGCATTGAAGGTGATATACGTCGGATCAATGTCCGGGCCACTGAAATCCAGTTGGGCGACCGGTCCACGGTAATCGTCCCCAATTCCCAGCTTATCTCTCAGAACGTGCGCAACGCGACGATGGGCAATGCTCAGGGGGTTGCCACCATCGCGCTGACATTCCCGCTGGATATCGATCCCGAGCAGGTAAGAACCCTGTTGCTGGATGTTTATCGGGAGAATGAAGCCATCCTCGATTCGCCGGCGCCATCAGTCACCTTTAGCCAGCTTTCATCGACCGGTATCGTGCTGAGCGTCACCGGTTTTGTTAGCAGTCCGCGGGTGGTGGGTAATGCCAAAAGCGATCTGCTGTTCGAGATACTCAAACATTTGCGCGCCGCCGGTATCGCATTGTCAGCGCCGCAGAAAATGATCCTGGAAAATGCGCCGGCGCCTGTGCCTGACAATCCAACGGCATAGCGTTGCTTCGGCGGTCAATGCGAGCCGATTGAGCAGGGCCCGGTTACTTTGCAGGTGATCGGGCCCTTTTTGCGGCCAGCGGCGTGATAAATATCACTCTGCCAAATTGCGGGGTCCCTCCTTGTAAGGAAAGGCTTTATGCTTGTGGCGCCACTATCGGCGATTATCGGAGCTGGAAATGGATCTTTCAACCTCTTCGGCCACACGACTGCGTACTCAGCAGTTGCCGGTCAATTTTGTTATCGGCGGCGATGATGAACCCTTGGCAACCGCCAGGCTGACGGCGGTCAGCAATCGGCCGGCAATGACGGTAAATCAGGTTAACGACAAAGCGGCGAATATCATTAAACGATTTTTCCAGAAAGTGATAGCGCGCAAGGTATACCTGGAGATGTTCAGCACTTTCCCGGAATTTATGGCCCATAATTCTTGCCATTTTTGTCGGCCATCGGTTAATACATTGGAATATCTTAAAGGCACATCACGAGAAAATATCGTTGAATTGCGGGACGAAGTCGGCCCTCTCAGCGAACAGGAAGAGAATCTGTGCCGGGCAATCCTTCATACCCACATCAGATATCGTCACCAGACAAACAATGCGCTTGATAGCCAGGGCCGGCTCAACCTCTACTCTCATAGCATGTTGAAACGGCTGAAAATTCCTTTTATCAGCGACCGGCTCAAGGAAGACGCAAACGATTTCAACCATCGAGACTTTGTTTCCTTCGCTATGGAATTCAGCAAACCTCCAGGAAACAACCGTTTAATCGCTAACACTACACATAATGGTACCGATTTTGGCGCTATCGCCTATCTGATTGATGAACACCATCCTGGCGCTCGTTACGGCTATATGACCCTTACCGATCATTTGGACAGCGCCTTACCCCTTTCGAGATACCATGAACATCAGGAAATGGTGTATTGTTTTCCGATCTGTGCATTGGAACGGGACCGTGCAATGTGTGAAGTGGACGAACAGGAGGTCGCCATTTATACCCCGGCCGATATGAAGCAAGCGCTATCGCTTTCAACCGTTCTTTTTTTACGTCGTTCAGCCGATACTGCCTTCAAAAACTTCGCCTATGCCGCCCTCGCCAACAGTATTGAACTGGATAGGATACTTAATTTCTTATTTCAGTCTGAATTCCATATACCACGTATGGTGTCGACTGACCGTTATCAGAAATACCGTTTTCGCTTGCCGGCTTTAGAAGAGATCGCGCGGTTTCCCCATCCGATGCTGGTGGATGAACATATTCGAGATAAAGCAGATGCCTTAAGATTGATCATTGTGGCAATTCATGCCCACAACACTAAGACTGTCCTGCACTTGCTGGATAAATATGATTTCACAGCGGATGACTTCCTGCCTGATAATCCGATATTGGACGACCCCCGACTGCACCTGTACGGCAGTGAAATTCCCTATGCGCTGACTCGCTCCCCTGGCTATGATCTCTTTGTATTAACGACTTTACTTGAGCGTAAACTTATCGATCCAAACTATCAATTCAGGCAGAAACGGGCCGGCAAAACGATGCTGGCAAACGCGATTGACTGCCGGTCGATTCGCTTGGTCATGTTGTTGTTAGAGCATGGGGCCGATATCACTCTACTGCCATTTGATTACCAACGGGCTTTGCCGCTTATCGGCATAAGCGGGTATATACCGGCGAGCTGAACAGTCAACCGCTTTGCGGCTGGGATACGGTTTGTAAGGTAACTTATATTCCTGGTCAGCAACATTGCAGCGGCGGGTTTTTACGGTAAACTCAATAAGCTGAAACGACCCGGCAGGGTGAATTTTCTTTTTCAACCGTTGTCGAAAACCTCGAAACCCGGTGGATATGACACCCGGAGTCCAGAGTCTGGCGCTCATACAAACGGGTCCACGCGGACAATTTTTTGCCCAGTACAGGAACCCTTTACCGCATGGAACGAAGAACATTTCTGAAAGCTTCAATGGCGTTGGCTGCCTATTTGGGCGCGCCCACCATGGCAACAATGTTTACCCGTTCGGCCCTGGCCGCTGATGAGATTGCTGATGGTAACGCTGTTCCTTTCAATTTTTCCATTCTCAAAACCATGGCGGCAGACCTTTCTCGCAAACCTTTTGGCGGTCCGCCTGCCGATCTGCCAAAAACCCTGGCAGAACTGACCCCCCAGGCCTACAACGATATTCAATATGATGCCCAACATTCACTGTGGAACGATATTGAAGGCCGCCAGCTTGACGTCCATCTGTTCCATGTCGGCATGGGATTCAAACGTCAGGTTCGGATGTATTCGGTAGATGCCAAGGTCGGGCAGGCGCGTGAAGTGCATTTCCGCCCTGAGCTGTTCAACTATCATAACGCCGGCGTGGATACCACCCAGCTCGAAGGCCGGGATAACCTGGGTTTTGCCGGCTTCAAGGTCAATAAAGCACCGGAACTGACCCGTCGAGACGTGGTGTCGTTCCTGGGCGCCAGTTATTTTCGGGCAGTGGATGATACCTACCAGTATGGCCTTTCAGCCCGCGGACTGGCGATTGATACCTTTACCGACAAGCTGGAAGAATTTCCTGACTTCGTGGCGTTCTGGTTTGATACCCCCAAGGCATCGGATACCACCTTTACCGTTTATGCGCTGCTGGACGGCCCCAGCGCCACCGGTGCGTACCGTTTTGTCATCCATTGCGAGCCTGAGCGCGTCGTCATGGATATCGAGAAACACATCCATGCCCGTGCCGACATCAAGCAGTTAGGCGTGTCGCCGATGACCAGCATGTTCAGCTGTGGCACTAATGAACGTCGCATGTGCGACACTATTCATCCGCAGATTCATGATTCCGACCGGTTAGCGATGTGGCGCGGCAATGGCGAGTGGGTCTGTCGACCGCTGAACAACCCGCAAAAGCTGCAGTTTAATGCTTATGTGGATGAGAACCCGCGGGGTTTCGGCCTGCTGCAGCTTAACCACAACTTTGATGACTACCAGGATGTCATTGGCTGGTATAACAAGCGTCCCGGGCTGTGGGTCGAACCGATCGGCAAATGGGGCAAGGGCCATATTAATCTGCTGGAAATCCCCACCACCGGCGAGACGCTGGATAATATCGTCTGCTTCTGGCAGCCGGCTGAGCCTATCAAGGCCGGAGGCGAATACAGCTTCAGCTATCGTCTTTACTGGAGCGGCGAGCCGCCGGTCAGCAGTCCGTTGGCGCGCGTCAGGGCGACCCGCACCGGCATGGGCGGCTTTCCTGAGGGTTGGGCTCCGGGTGAGTTCTTCCCTAAAACCTGGGCCCGTCGCTTTGCCATTGATTATGTCGGCGAAGAGCTGATTGAGTCTGCCAGCAAAGGCATCGAGCCGGTGATTAACGTATCAGCCGGTAAAATCAGCAATATTGAAATTCTGTATGTCGAACCGATGAAGGGCTATCGGATTTTGTTTGACTGGATGCCGGACAGTGATGCGGTAGACCCGATCGAGATGCGGATGTATCTGCGTACCGGCCAGAAGGCGTTGTCTGAAACCTGGCTCTATCAGTATTTTCCGCCACCGCCGGATAAACGCCAGTATATAGACGATCGTCAGATGAGCTGAGGTTTGCCCGCTCAGCGTTGTTAAAATAACCCCGCCGGGCTACCGATGTGGGGTTATTTTTATTTTTGGCCGCAGTCGGGCGCCTGGCTGGGCAGGGCGACGAGACCTTTATCCAGGTAGCGGCGGCCATGGCAATCATCCGGCGGCATAGTGCCGTCAGGCAGGGTGCCAAACCAGCGATAGCGATTACGGGCTATACCATTATACACTTTATCGCGCAGCGCCAGCGGCAAACACCGCAGCATCAGCAATAGCCGCCAGGGCCAGACCAGTTGGGTCAGCGCATTGAAAAAGGCTTCGGAACGGATGGAAACGTCGCCCTCGGCGATATAGGCGATGGTACTGAAGTTATCGGTGGGTAATCCCGCCCAGCGCAGCAAATCCTGTCCAGCGGGGGATTGCACGGTAGCAAGATGGATGCGTTTGTCTTTATCGGCACGGATAAGCCATTGCACAATTCGGCGGCACAGGACACATTGCCCGTCAAACAGCAGCACCCGTTCGCCGGGAGACAAATGGGGCGGCGCACACAGGCGTGGGTTAGGGATCAGATACAGACGAGGCCTGAGCGATGTGCTTTTGATGTCAGACATAGGATCTCCTTCCTGCCTGTTTATCATCGGATACTTCTATCCTGACCGCGAAAAGACTATCCGGGAAAGTGACCTGCAAAAGCTAAAGGGCGACCATCAACGGCGTGGCAAACGGCATCTTGCCGGACCTCTGACAGCCGCTTTACCAAAACCCTCTGGATACTAAGTGATTTCAGAATAGCCTAAACCTGATAAAAAGCAGCGATCGCAATCACAGACATAGTTCACAACTGATTTCCTCGTTAACAGGGTGCCGGCCGGCCCCACTGGCTTAACCGGCAGGCGGATACCCCTGTGGAACCTTTTCTGTTACTGACAGGCGGATACCCCTGTGGAACCCTTTCTATTACCGACAGGCCGATAACCCGGTCTTTTATCGGCGCCGTCAGCGCGGCTGTCCATGGGTTGCCCGGGACTGTCAGTGCACCATCAGCGGGACAGTCCGTTTGGGGATGATGTACCAGACCACGGCCGCCAGTACCAGCAACATCACGCTGGCGCTGGCCAGCACCAGGCTATGCGCCGCCGTAAACGCCTGTCTGGCTGCCGCCATCAGGACTTCTGCCTGATCCTGACCCAGCATGCCTGCCACCTGGACTGCTTCACCAATGGATGCCCCTGCCCGTTCAGCCAGGGCGGCCGGCAGGGACGACGGCAGTACGATGGCGGCGGCATAGCTGCCGCTGAGCATCAAGCCGAATATCGTCACGCCCAACCCGGCCCCCAGTTCATAGGCCATCCCTTCAATCGATCCTGCCGCGCCGGCTTTTTCCGGCGGCGCACTGGATAGGATGGCAGTGGTAGATGACAGCAATGATGCCTGAACGCTAAAGCCCATGAGTATCATCCAGCCCCAGGCCAGATAAGATTGGGTGGTAAAGTCGGTCAATGCCAGGCCCATCAGGCTGAGCGAGCAAAGCGCCATACCGGCGGCGGCTACCGGCTTCAGTCCCCAGCGCGACAGCAGCCAGCCGGCAAACGGACCGCAAACGCCGCTGGCTATCATTAACGGCAACAGGAACATACCCGACTCAAGAGGCGTTTTCCCTACCACGAATTGTAATTCCTGGGTTAGCAGCAATTCAAAGCCTATCAGTGCGACCATGGCGGTCATGGCCATCAGTGCGCCGACCGCTATTACCCGACTGGTCAGCAAGCGCAGATCGATCATGGGCTTGGCCGATCCCAGTTGATGGCGTACAAACCAGAACAGCAATCCGACGCCACTCAGTAGCGCCAGCAGGGTTATGCGCCAGTCGGCGCTGCCCCTCAGTCCGCTTTTGGCCGCGTAGACCAGCAGTAATATACCTGAGATCAACACCAGGGCCTGGCTTAGTGTCCAGGTCTGTTCCCGATGGTAATCCTGGCGCGGAATCAGCATAGCGGTGACCAGCAGCACGGTCAGGATGATAGGAATATTGATAAGGAACACCGATCCCCAATAGAAATGCTTCAGCAGCAGACCACCAATCAGCGGTCCCATAGCGGCGCCGCCGGTGCCGACGGCCACCCAGATTCCCAGGGCAAAAGATCGCTCACGCTCATCGCTGAAGGTCTGGCGCAGCGCCTTTAATGTCGCCGGCAGGATCATCGCCGCGCCAATTGCCAAGGCTGCCCGGGCGGTAATCAACGCCGCCACCGAAGGCGCCAGCGCGGCGGCCAGCGAGGCCAGCCCAAATAGCGTCGCACCGAGCATCGCCAGGCGCTTGAAGCCTATTTTATCTCCCAGCGCCCCCATGGGCAGCAGCATGCCGGCCATCACCAGCGAATAAATATCGATTATCCATAATAATTCGCTGCCGGTGGCGCCCAAGGCGACCCCCAATTGGGGGGCGGCAACGTGCAATACCGTGGCATCAATCGATACCGGCAGGTACATCAGGATAATGACACTCAGAATAAACCATTTTTTCGACATAATTCTCAAACCTGAAAAGCCGCGACATAAAGTTGAACACACGTTCAATAACCGCATTGTACCGTCAACTTGAACATCAGTCCAACTTATCGCATACTTGACTATCTTCAGTTAAATAGCACTTTCAGGGAAACCATGGCTTACCTTAATCGGGAAGATCGTCATGCCGCCATCGTGCAGGCCGCCATGCGGGTTGAAATGCATGAAGGTATTGCCGCCACCACCGTCCGCCGTGTCGCCTCCGAGGCCGGCATTGCCACCGGGCAGGTACATCACCATTTTGCATCGGTCGGCCAGTTGCGCGCCGAGGCGTTTGTAACGCTGGTCAAAGCGTCCTTAGGGCAGTTTGCCGCCCGGCACCATGCCCTGGCGGCTGAAGATCAACTGATGAGGGTGTTGGGGTATCCTCAGGATGAACAGGGTAAAAGGGAAACTCGGTTGTGGAATGAAGCGGTATTGTTGGCCGAAAGAGATGAATGTATAAGGTCTGCCTTTGCGCTATGCATGTCGGAATGGCATCAGGCAACGGTCAGGGTGATTGAAGCCGGACGCAGTAATGGCGAGTTTAACGCCGGCGACAGCGCTGAAGACATTGCCTGGCGGTTGATAGGGCTGGTGTGCGGCCTCGACGGCATTACCCAGTTTGAAAGCCTGCGGGTAACTGAGAATGAAATTCTCAGGCATGTAGCCGCGGCGGCCCGTTCGGAGCTGTTGTGAGTTTATCAGGCTGATATGTGAACATGATCGCGTTTTTTGCGATGTAACCCGCAAGGCGTTCGCAACGAATTGCGCTATATTAGATCTCCGAAAATAAGTCGCCTATCAAGCAGTTAACGCCGTCAAGCCGATAACTTATCCTTTTGACGCGTCTATATCCTATCTCATCTTATCCAGGGAGCGGTCAGGCAATGGGCAATACGCGTTCATGGTGGTTTGTAGAACATAGTGAAAAGCGAGGACCTTTGCCTGAGGATGCCTTCGTCGACTGTATCAAAAATGGTCGCATCAATCAGCAGACCCTGGTCTGGAGTGATGGCCGTGCGGATTGGGAAATGCTGGGGGGCATCCCTCAATTCAAACCGGTCATCGGCAGGGTTCCGCCGCCGGTGCCCAGGACGTTATCGTTAGCTGCTACGATTAGTCAACACGCTGAACTGCCTGCAACGCCGCCGCTTGCGGGTACCGCCGCCAGGGTTATGGCCCGGTTGCTTGATACCGTTGTGGGCGGCATTTTGGTAATGCTGATTTTTTTACGGATAAAAGGGGTCGAAGGGCGACGGAGGGTAATTAATTGGCTGCTGTTGCCGGTGGTTATGCTGGCGGCCCTGGCCCTGAGCACTATTTCCGGCGCCATTACCGGCCATTTTTATTCCCCCCCGCTGCAGCGCGCTCCCCTGCCGATTCAGGATCAAGGCAGCACGCTGCCGCAGACCTGGACCAATCCCTTGACCGGACAGTCACTGCGTCTGGCCCAGCGCTGGATTATCAGAAACGAAACCCTGCCAGGCAGTGTAGGGTACTCGTTTCAGGATAAGCAGACCGATATGTCATTCTCTTTGACGCTTAATACCGCAGAAAATGCCTCGCTAGACGCCCAAGTAAAGGCCTTTATCAACGACAGCGGGGTAAAACTATCGACGCCAGGCTATAGGATGATCAGGGACCCACTGCGCTTCTGGAATGGTGCCGGCACCTTCCCCGGCAATCCGCGGCAGTATCTTTTCCATTTCATTGCGTCAGGCCAAGGCGTCGCTTCGATGATTATTTACACCCATCAAGCCTCCGACAGCGAACGGCGCTATCTGGATACCATCGTCAGGCAGATAGAAGAGACTTTTTAACCCACAATGGGAGCACCAACCGATCACTTAACCGGCGTGCTCACCGACAGGCCGGTATGTTGGGCGATAAACTCGCTGAAATGGCTTGCAAGAGAAGACCTACTGGGCATGTTTTCAGCCTGTTCCGGCAGCAGCAGCTTATTTCCCTCATAGACCTGATATTCGGTACCGATTAATTTTGCCGAGAGGTGAACCTGATAGGTTTTGGGATCCACGCTGAGGTGTTTTAAATCAAACAGAGTATGTAGATCGGCACGAAGCAATAGGCCGTTAGCCACTGCATTACTTTTCTCGCCTTTATAAGGATAGATATGCGCTGCCTCTAGGATTTCTTCAATTTTGCAACCGGTAATGCAGCAGCTCCCTTTATAAGCCTTTAACAGCGACCGCCTGAAGGGGTGTTGTCCCCGTCGCTGGACGATAGCGCGTAATACTTTTTTTCTCTCATCTTCAATATCGGCCACATCAAAGTAATGTTCACCCTGCAAATCATCGCTGAGCGTTTCTAACACTCGGGTGATGGGATCTTCGCCTATTTTTTGCAGGGTAAAGCCGGTAGGTTGCGCTCCGGCATGGGATACATAGCGAAATGTGCCGATATATTCAAATCCATACCCAGGATACTGGCTCTTGTGAGCCCGATAAAATAACACCAGTTCATCACCACGACGCTGATGGGAAATAATCAAGTCGTCGGTACGACCTAGCGTCTGGCCTTGCATCGTCAGTATGTCGCCTTCGAGCTTATCCTCATATTGAGTGCGATCCGCCGTTTTGGTCTGGGTGACGAATAACCAGATTGAAGGTGTTCCCTTAGGGCGAAATATCCCGTTATTGAGGGTGGCGTCTTTAATTGAAAATAGCGCTTTGAGCTGCTTACGGGTATATACCTCACCTCTTGTCAGCTGACTTGATGTGTACTGATCCGACATAATAAATTGCCTTATCCCTGTTTTTTATTTCCTGCCTGCTTGCCCTTCAGGGCACTGACGACAAACAAGCAAACGAGTTATAAGGGATACTGTAATTTAAACCGCTAATTATTTGAATTAAATCTGTCGGTTGCCAACGGGCGGTGGCCATTGGCATTTTTTGGCGATTATATTAACAACCATTAACAATTAATGCATGCAACCATTCACCTTATAGGCTAGGGTATGGGCGAGCCAGGAAGTACTCATCTAGCGACAGTGCTCTGCGGCTATCCAGGGCGGTAATTTACAGCCCACCCCTTGAGCGGCCACAGGTTAAGCGCCAGGGTCTATGATTACAGTACCGCTTTTGGGTGGCGAAGTAGATTTAACGGTGCCAGACTGCTGGCATTGGTTTAATGAAATACGGGAGAATACAATGTCTTTGAACATTTTAGGCTATGCGGCCCAATCCTCTGAATCCGCTTTAGGCCCACATCAATTTGTCAGGCGAGATCCGCGTGCCGATGACGTGGTTATTGACATCGAATACTGCGGCGTCTGCCATTCCGACCTCCATCAGGCCCGTAATGATTGGGGTGGCGCTATTTATCCGCTGGTTCCCGGACACGAAATTATCGGCAAAGTGGTCAGCGTCGGCAGTGGCGTAAAGAAATTTAAAGCCGGTGACCGGGTCGGCGTTGGCTGTATGGTCGATTCCTGTCAGCATTGTTCCTCTTGCGAAGCGGGCCTTGAGCAATACTGTAAGGAAGGCATGACGCCCACGTATAACGGTACAGATCGCCATGACGGCCAGCTTACATTGGGCGGCTATTCGGAAAAAATCGTCGTGTCTGAAAAGTTTGTCCTGCGCGTACCTGAAAAACTGGATGCCAAAGCAGCGGCTCCGTTGCTGTGCGCCGGTATTACCACCTGGTCGCCGCTGCGTCATTGGAATGTCAAGCCAGGCAGTAAAGTGGCGGTTGTCGGTTTGGGCGGTCTGGGGCATATGGCGCTGAAACTGGCCAAAGGCATCGGTGCCGATGTCACGCTGTTTACCCGTTCTGCCGGCAAAGAGCAGGAAGCCCGCCGTTTGGGGGCCGATCACGTGGTGTTGTCGACCAATGAACAGCAGATGGCAGACGTGGCCAATCATTTTGATCTGATTATTGATACCGTGCCTTATGCCCATGATTTGGACCCTTACACGGCTACCCTGAATCTGGACGGCACCTTGGTGCTGGTGGGGCTGATTGGCCAAACCGATCCGGCGCCGAGCACCGCATCGCTGGTCATGGGGCGTAGATCGATTGCCGGTTCGCTTATCGGTGGTATCAAGGAAACGCAGGAAATGCTGGATTTCTGTGCTGAGCACGGCATCGTGTCCGATGTGGAAATCATTGATATCCAATACATCAACGAAGCATATGAACGGATGCTGAAAAGCGATGTGAAGTATCGTTTTGTTATCGATATGAAGTCCCTGAAAGCGACCGCATAAGCAGTCTGATATTGCCAGGGCGGCAGTTCTGCTCTGGCAATATCGTCCGCCTACGGCTGGAGGCGTAATCAGAGCATCAGTACAAAGAGGCTTATGCTCCATTTTTAGGCCAAACCCCATTGCTTCATAATTCACACCGCATGCCGCATACCGCATACCGCATACCGCATACCGCATACCGCATACCGCATACCGCATACCTCTTGCCCCAGAACCTACGGCTCATACCTCCACCCCATCCCTGATACTTGACACTTTAAGCCGCTTAGCTTGCATTTTCACCTTACGTGTCCTGAGAGCCGTCACTGCAAGCCATCAATATGCCGTCCCGCCCGATCGGGTGTTTGGACGCGAGTGAGCGAGGACGCTAACGCCCGGTAGAACCGCATAATCCCTGCAGCTAAGGGGTGTTCGTATGCTTAACCTGTCTTCCGTTTGCTTCCGTTTTGCCGTAAAACCTATGAACATAGTCACTTTTAAACGCGGTTGACTCGATTATTCTCACCAAACACCAAGGGGCAAAGATGTTTCTGGCAGAAAGAAGAAATCATATTCTTGCATACCTGGATAAACATGAACGCATCAGTGTTGAGTTCCTGTCTAAAGCATTTAGCGTCTCAAGAGAAACGATACGCAGTGACTTGAATGCATTAGCACAATTGAACCTGGTCCAGCGCTGTCATGGCGGGGCGGTGATTAACCGGCGCAGCATGCAGTCCACATTGATTACTGAAACCGACGGCAACTTTGAAGTTCTTTTGCGGCGTCTCGAAGGCCAGAAGAGAAAACAGGGTTCAATGAATAAAGGAAATATGATGAAAGGTAAGGTGTGTATTCTCGGTTCCTTTAATGTCGATATTGTCGCGAAAGTGGAACGCTTTCCTAAAGGCGGAGAATCTTTATTGGCGCTGGGCAGTGCGCTGGGCCCTGGCGGCAAAGGCGCAAATCAGGCGATGGCCGCCAGCCATGCCGGGGCCAAAGTGCATTTCGTTTCTAAAGTCGGCAAAGATCAATTCAGCCAGTTCGCCTTTGATCATTTGTCTTCGTCCCAAATTCATTCATTCAAACTTTATCAGTCCGAGCACGAGCCTACCGGCAACGCCATTATTTATGTTTCTCAGCAGGATGGTGAAAATATGATTGCCATCTATCCAGGCGCGAATAAAACCATTACCGATGAAGAGGTTATCGCCATGCAGGCGGAACTATCCGACTCTGAGGTGCTGCTGGTTCAGTTGGAAAATAACTTCGTCGCCACATTGAATGCAATGAAACTCGCCAAGACCCTGGGCTGTCTGGTTATTCTCAATCCGGCGCCTTATTCCAGCGATATTGTCGGCTGCCTGAAATATGTGGATGTCATTACACCGAATGAAACTGAAGCTTCGCTGCTTTCCGGAGTCGATGTCAGGGACCTGGACAGTGCAAAACAGGCTGCACAGAAAATTGTCGCCCTGGGGGCCGAGCGGGTGATTATAACCATGGGTTCGCGTGGGGCGTTGATTCTAGACAATCAGCAATTTCAGCATATCCCTGCTTTTCCAGCACTCAGCGTGGATACCACCGGCGCCGGCGATGCCTTTAACGGCGCTTTTGCCGCGGCACTGGCCGGCGGCCAGGCAATTGCCCAGGCGGCAACCTATGCCTCGGCCTTTGCTTCCCTGGCCGTTGAGCGCGAAGGCGCCGCTAATATGCCGGACCACCAGCAGGTGGTGGCACGGCTGGCGCAGCGCTAACCATTTATTTTGCTGTTTGGCAGGCCACATATCCTGCATTTAAAAGGGTCAGAAGATGAAACAAATCGAAGGTATCGTACCGGTAATGCTGACGCCATTTACCGATAATAATGAAATTGACTACCGCGGCTTTGAGAAGCTGATTGACTGGTATCTGGCCAAAGGCGTCGATGCGCTGTTTGCCGTCTGCCAGTCGAGCGAAATGCAGTTTCTAAGTCTGCCAGAACGGGTGGCTCTCGCCTCTTTTGTGGTGGAAAAAGTGGCTGGACGGATTCCGGTGATTGCCTCAGGCCACATTAGCGATGCTATCCCAAGTCAGATCGAAGAGCTGACTGCCATGGCGGGCACCGGTATTGATGCGCTGGTGCTGGTGACCAATCATCTGGATCCAGAAAACCGGGGCAGTGAGGTGTTTTACCGCACGCTGGATACAGTGCTGGCTGCGTTGCCGGCCCATATGCCGCTAGGATTGTATGAGTGTCCGGCTCCTTATCGTCGCCTGCTGAGCGATGAGGAGCTGCAGTATTGTGCCAATAGCGGCCGGTTCGTGGTGCTTAAAGATGTCAGTTGCGATTTGCCTACCGTGACCCGCCGCGTCAGCCTGGTTGCCGGTACGCCGCTCCATATCATCAATGCCAATGCAGCCATCGCTTTTACCGCCATGCAGGCGGGTTCCAAAGGGTTCAGCGGGGTATTTACCAATTTCCATCCCGAACTGTACAGCTGGCTTTATCATCGTTCCAGTGCCGATCCGGCGCTGGCGCAGGAACTGGCCACTTTCCTTTCCCTGGCCGCCGTCACCGAAACCCTGGGATACCCGAAGAATGCCAAGATTTATCATCAGCGGCTGGGTACTTTTGACAGTGCATTTTGCCGGGTGAATAAAGACGATGTGCTGGAGAAATTTTGGGGATTAACCGTGCTGTTGGATCAAATCAACAGCGGCACTGCCCATTATAACGATAAAATTTCTCAATAAATAATCTGGCTGTAATGGAGAAGGGCGGATAGCTATTTTTCGCCCGCTATTTACCGGCAAAATTGATCTACCGTTTTAAAAATTCTTTGATGAGTTGATGCTTTGCGCCCGACATTGAGCGGACGCGGGTAAGCCTTGCTTATCGTTTGCTGATAAGAGGTTAGATAAGAAATCAAACTACGGCGAATATGACGTTCGTAGAGCCGTGAAGCACTTCACCTGAACCTGTTTACGGACCGACAATAATGATGAAAGAACCGACCTCAACCCCAAAAACATTAACACCTACTCCTCATTCACCGGTATCACGGTTACGCTGGGGCATTATTATTATATTGTTGACCGCGGCGGTGGTTAATTACCTGGACCGGGCGAATCTAAGCATTGCCAACACCACCATAGCGAAGGAGTTTGGCTTCAGCTCTACTCAGATGGGGATGCTGCTGTCTGCCTTCCTCTGGCCGTATGCGCTGGCCAATCTGCCGGCCGGTTGGCTGGTGGACAAACTGGGCCCGAAGAAAATGTTTTCCTGGGCATTGGCACTGTGGTCCGGCTTTACCGTGTTGGCAGCCTTTGTAAACAGTTATTCCATGTTTTACGGCTTGCGGATGCTGCTGGGAATTTCAGAATCGCCGTTTTTCACCTCCGGTATCAAGATTACCCATCGCTGGTTTTCCGATAAGGAGCGGGGACTGCCGACCGCCATCATTAATACCGGTTCGCAGATTGCTAACGCCATCGCACCGCCGATCCTGACGGTATTGCTGCTGACCCTGGGCTGGCGTGGGATGTTTATCGCCATCGGCCTGGCCGGGATCCCGCTGCTGCTGGCGTGGATAAAATTCTACCGTGATCCGACCGCCCGAGAAGAAGCGCTGATCCATGCTGACGCCATGCGGGCGCAACGGCCTGCCAGCGCCGGCGAACCGCTGTCTAACGCCAGTTGGGGGTCATTGTTCCGGCATAAAACCACCTGGTTTATGATCATCGGTAACTTTTCGATCATGTTTACTATCTGGGTGTATCTGACCTGGCTGCCGAGCTACCTGGAGAACTCGCTGGGATTCAGCCTGAAGCAGACCGGCTGGATTGCCTCTATTCCGTTTTTTGCCGGTATTTTGGGCGTATTGTGCGGCGGTGCCATTTCAGATCGCATGATCCGCAACGGGATAAATACCATTACCGCACGTAAAATTCCGATTGTCGGCGGCGCGGCGCTGGCGGCCTGCTTTGTGGCGCCAATTCCGTTTGTTGATAACACCACGCTGTGCATAGCCCTGCTGTCATTAGGGTATTTCTGTTCTCAACTGCCTTCTGGGGTCATCTGGACGCTGGCGACCGATATTGCTCCCAAGGAGCAGGTTGCCTCCTTGGGATCTATCCAGAACTTCGGCGGATTCCTTGGGGCGGCGAGCGCGCCGATTGTCACCGGGATTATTCTGGATGCCACCGGCGCTTTCACCAATGTGTTTTTCCTTGGCGCCGGACTGCTGTTAACCGGGGCGTTCAGTTATGGTCTGTTTGTGAAAAAACCGATTGCAGCTCGAGCCTAGTTGACCGCCGATTGAGACTGCCAGCCGCCGCCCAGGGCCAGGAACAGCATCACCTGATGGTCGGCAAGCTGTCCGCTGGACTGGGCCAGGGCGGCCTCGCTGGATGCCAGGCTTCGCTCGGCATCCAGCACTTCCAGATAACCGATTTTTCCGCTGCTGTAGAGCAGGCGGGTTTTATCGGCCACTTCTTTGGTTTGCTTCACCGCCGCCTGCAGCGATTGCCAACGGTCCAGTTCGCGGGCGTAATTGTTCAGCGCCATTTCCACTTCCTCCAGCGCTTTTAATACCGAACCGTCAAAACGTGCCAGCTGTTCACGGCTGCCGGCCTCTGCCTGGGCAATCCGCGCCTGGGCGGCACCGGTATTAGGCAGGGTCCAGGAGATAAGCGGCCCAAGGCTCCAGCCCAAGGTATCCGCTTGACCGATGCCGCCCATCAAACCGGCTGCACTGCCGGTCAACCCCAGTGATATCTTTGGGTAGAGGTCAGCCATGGCTACGCCTACCCGGGCAGTAGCGCCGGCCAGCAGCCGTTCATTCTGGCGGATATCCGGTCGGCGCTGCAGCAGGGCGCGTCCATCACCCAGCGGGATCGGATGCGTTAACTGCGGCGGCGTCTCGCAAGCGCTGACCTGGCGGGGAAAGTTCTGGGGAAGTTCCCCGCTGAGGGTCGCCAACCGGTACAGGGCGTTTTGTCTGCGCGCCTGCAATGGCGGCAGACTGGCATTCAACTGCTGCAACTGGGCGCGGGCGCGCAGGTGATCCAGCTCTCCGGTACGACCCGCTTGCAGGAGGCGGCCGGTCAGGTCAACCGATTGCTGTTGTAAATCAATAGAACGGCGGGCGGTGTGCAACTGCAGGCCGGTGGCGCAAACGTCGGCATAGGCACGGGCGGTGTTGGCGGCCACCGTTATCTTGACCAGATCCAGGGCGGCTTCAGCGGCCTGGCTATTGGCATCCGCCACTTCGATAGCCCGGCGGATTTGTCCAAACAAATCAACCTGATAGGAGAGGCTTATACCGCTGTCATAGCGCCAGGCATTGTCCGGCACGTTACCGGGTTGCAGCACTGATAATCCCGAGGGATGGCCATAATAGGGTTTTGCATTGGCGGTTAGCGAGGGCTGCCGGCCGCTGTCGGCTTCCTGACGTAATGCCTGTTGCCGCTCAAGGGTCGCCATCGCCACGCGTAGATCGGTATTGTGGCTCAGGGCCTGCTGTACCAGTCGGTCCAGCAGCGGATTTTGATAAAGTTGCCACCAATGGTCCGGCAGCGGTTCGGTCACGGTTGCCACCGTTGCCCGGTCGTTATCAGCCGTGACCAGGGAGGCATTGCCCGCCTGCTGAACCAGGCCGGCGGCCGGCGGATGATAATCCGGCCCCAGCGGCTTCAGGCTACAGGCGGCTAATAACAACATGCTGATGCTCAGGGCCGCCGAAGGGATGGCCTGTCGAACCAGCTTGGCGATAGACAGTCTATGCTGCACCGGCCGGCTAGCGGCAAGACGGCAAGGTTCGGGTTCTTCGCTGGCGGTAAGCGTGAGGGAGGCATCGGCAAGCGGTGGCGCTTTAGGTTGCAGGGGGTGAATGCTGAATGAGGCCGGCATGGTTATTGCCCCTGCCGGGCAGCGGTGGCGCTATTGCCGGTGGCCAACACGTCGACGGTAACGGTTTGGCCGGCCACCAGGCGCTGGCCCGGATTCAGTGGGTCTATTTTCACCCGCACCGGCACCCGTTGGGCCAATCGGACCCAGTTAAACGTCGGATTGACACTGGGCAACAGATTGTCGCCGGTCTGGCGATCCCGCTCGGCTATGCCGGCGGCGATACTTTCTACGGTGCCGCCGAACGGGCCATTGCCGCCCATCGGGAGAACCCTTACTCGGTCGCCCAGATGAATGCGCGGCAGTTTGGTTTCCTCAAAGTAGCCCTCTACATAGAAGGAGCGGATATCGACCAACGCCATCACCGGTCTGCCGGTCGTCGCGTAGCTTCCCACACGCAGGTCCAGGTTGGTTACCCGGCCATCAACCGGCGAACGCACCTGGGCGCGGGCCAGATTCAGTCTGGCGCTGTCCAGCGCCACCTCTGCCTGGGCCAGGCCGTTTTGGGCCTGCTCAAGCTGGGTGCGGCTGCGTTCGCGTTCTTCCTGCGGGATAAGCGATCCCAATTGGGCATTGCGCTTGTCTTCTCGCTGGGCCTGGGCCATGGCAATTCGCTGAGACTTGACGGCCACTTCCGCTTGCCTGACCGCTAGCTGGTAACGGGTATGATCGACCACAAACAGCAACTCCCCGGCCCTGACCTGCTGGTTATCTTTTACTGCTACCTCGGTCACCAGGCCGGAAACATCGGGGGCAATCGGCACCACATTGGCGCGCACCCGGCCATCGCGGGTCCAGGGGGCGAGTTCATAGTGATCCCACAGTTGCCATACCGCCCAACAGGCGGCGGCGGTCACCAATAGGGTGATAACAATGCGGCCGGCTTGGCGTGCGCGTGGATGAAGGTCATCAGGTTTCATAAGTCCGTTACCGCTGCAAAAGGTAGGTGGCATGGCACAGGCCATAAAGGAGCAAAAAATACAACGCAATATCAAATAGCGCCGGGTGCCACACCCAGCGATAAAAGCCGACCGCCACCAGCCCACGGCGAACCAGCCAGAACAGCGCCAGGTTTGCCAGGCAAAGCAGCATCAGCCAGGGGAAATAGAGGCCGTAAAAACTGGCTTCACCAATCATGCATTCACTCCAGGAGTCATCAGGAAAGCGGGGGCATCGGGAAACAGGTTGTGGCGGATGCCCACCAACGCGGTGATGGCGGTTCGCTTGTGAGGGGTATAATGCCGGCCTTGGTCCAGTACCGTTTTCAGCGCGGTGTCTATATCGATAAGCAGTTCTGGCTTGGGCAGGTTGTCTTCATCTCTGAACAACTCAGCCAGCTGCGCCAGCAGGGCACCAAACGCCACCATCGGGAAATACCGGCGGATATGCTGCAGGGCAATGATATTGACGCCCAACCGCAAGTCTCGCAGGGATTCTCGCGCCACCCGGTTGTGGCGGCCGACTTCGCTTTGGGCGATGCGCGAGACCACCAGACCGATGCGATCAACCATTCTGATGGCGAAAATCCTAAGTTGTTGCGCCCTGGCCCTGCCGGCCAGCGTTACCAGATCCTGCCTGATGGCTTTGCGGATCCGCCTGGCGCTCCAGTCTGCGCCAACGGAACGCATTAGCCGGGTGACTCTGGCGGCCAGCAGTGTGCCGAGCAACTGCGCGGTAGTAATATTGATAAAGCCGGTCAGGTCAGCCCGGGCGGTATCATGAAGCGACAGGGTACCGGCCACTCCGAATAGCAGCGGCAGCGCAATCAGCAGCATCGCCGGCCGGGCGCTGTAGCAGCCAAGGATAATGAACAAGGGTGCGCAGACCAGCACCAGCATGCCGAAATCCTGCACCGAGGGCAGCAGTACCAGAATGTACAACGCCGAAATCGGCACCGACCAGAGGGTAAATTTCAGGAACATATTGATGGCCGGCACCGGATCATCCATCACCGCAAAAAAGCTGCAGAATACCGCAGCCATCATGGCGGCAGTGGCGCCGTCCGCCCAGCCAGTGGTTATCCAGAACAGACAGCAAAGGCAAATGGCGATAAACGCCGACAGTGCCGACAGCAGCGCCATGCCCACATCCCGGTGCAGTACCCGATTGCCAATGAATGCCTGACGGCGATTCGGCGGCGTCCCCTGTTGCAGGCCGATGTCGATATCCCGGCGCAGCTGCAGGCAGGACTGCCACTGGATCATCAAATCATCCAGATAATCCACCAGCGACAGACGCAGCGCCTTGGACCAGTCCGATGCGTCGCCGCCCGTTTCCAGCGCCAGCACCTTTTGTCGCAGTTCATCCAGCGGTTCGCTGTCGCTGGTGGCCGTGAAAGCCTCTGCCGTGTCGGTCAGCAGCGCATGGGCGGCAAGCCAGCGAGACACAGCATCCTGCACTGCCAGGATATCCGGGCTCCAGCCGCCTTCAGCCTTATACAGCGCCTGTAAGCGATCTTCGACCGCCGACAGGGTAGGAATAAGCTCGGCAATCCGGTCCTGCATGGCGCGGACCGCCCCGGAAGTCCATTTCAGATTGCTGGTATCAAACGGAATATGGGTCGACATCAGCCGCAGTTGGGTAATATCGATCGACAGTTTTAATCGGGCGACAGAAAGGCTTTGGCGATCATTCTCGCTGGTGTCGGGCGTTGAGAAGATATCCGCCAGCCAGCGGCGAATATCGTTCAGCGTTTTATCCATCAAGCCGGTGATGGTGCCAGCAAGGCCCGCCGGCAGCACGACGCTGTGGACTAATGTGGCGCAGAGAATCCCCAGGCAGATTTCTTCTACCCGCGATACGGCGGTGATGAATATGGTTTCTGGATGCTGTACGGTAGGGAAACCGATCAGTGCCGCGGTATAGCCCGCCAGCATAAATGCATAAGCCTTGGGCGTGCGATCGAGCAGAGAAACAAACAGGCATAGACTGACCCACAGGGCCATCGCCAGCGTTAGCAGTACCGGCGCATTGGAGAGCGACGGAATCATAAATACCGTCGCGGTGCTGCCGGCAAAGGTGCCCAGGATGCGGTACAGCGCTTTGGAACGCACCATGCCGGCCAGCGGTTGGCTGACAACATAGACGGTCATCAGCGACCAGAAGGTATTCGGCAGCCCGGCACGGCTCGACAAATATAGCGCCAGCATCGCTGCACTGAAGCTCTTCAGCGAATAAATAATTTCATTGCGGGTAAAAAAGCTTACCCGCTGAAGCGGCGACACCAATTAGCGTCCATCACCATTAAGGAATAGCGGGATAGCGTTAACGCCGAGCCGTTTCTGCAGCGTCTCAAAGGTGCGAAGGCAGGCGTCAATGTCAGCTTCGGCCACACCGTCGAACAGCGTAGCGCGCAGTTCGATCAGTACATCTTCAATGCGGACGCTGATGGCTTTGCCGTCGTCGGTCAGATGCAGGATCTTGGCCCGTTTATCTATCTGGTCTTCTTCACGCCTGACCAGGCCGGCATCGACCAACTGATTGAGCGAACGGACCAGGGAAGGACCTTCAATGCCAAGCTCTTCGGACAGATTTCCAGGCCGGATGCCTTGGGGATGTCGGCCAATCAGCACCAAGGGCCAGGCCATGGCCGAGGAAAGTCCCAGCGGGGCGACCGCCTTATCCGCTTTTGCCCGATAGCCTCGGGTCAGCAGCGTCATGGTTACTGTTATAGACATCAGGGCTTTATCGCGATCGTTGAGCTGGCTCATGTAATAGTTACTATGTAAATAGGTAGTTTGCTAAATATATGGGGACCACGTTCACAAGTCAATATAATGTCAGTTGCGCACAATTTATGCAATGTTCCCGCAGCAGGTACAACCTGGTCGGGGGAGAGGGAGGCGAGGCCTGCCGTAAGGTGCGCAGGCCTCGGTCAAATAACACCGGCTCTCAGCGGTAGCCCGCTTTCACCCGTCCAACCTTAACAGGCGGTTTATTCAGGCCGGGAAGCGTTCAAAGATAAACGCGCAGATATTCAGACAGGCAAAGGATCGCCATTGCCTGACCGTATGGCATTGAGGTCAGCGGTATTTGGCGATAATAATCCAGGTCGCTGCCCATGGCGGTGCCGAAGGACACATCCACCAGTTCGCCTTCATCGTTGATATGGGAGACCACGCCGCGGATCGCTTTCTCGGCCATCGGCGCCCAGGAGGGGTCGATATAGCGTTTACGCACCGCTTTCAGGATGCCGTAGGCAAAACCGGCAGTTGCCGAGCTTTCCAGGTAGGAATCCCGGTCATCCAGCAACGTATGCCACAGGCCACTTTCATCCTGGCACCCGGCCAGGGCGCTGACCTGGCTGGTCAGTACCTGCAGCAGATAGCGCCGTGTGGCATGTTGTTCCGGCAGATCCAGCAACTCGATAAACTCAGGTATCGCCACCGTCAGCCAGCTGTTGCCGCGCGCCCAGCGGGCCTTGGCGAAGTTATGGTTGCCTTCAAAGCTCCAGCCGTGGAACCAGAGACCGGTTTCCCGGTCCATCAGGTATTGGATATGCAGCAAAAACTGGTAGGTGGCTTCTTCAACAAATTCCGGCCGGTTAAGCAGTTTGCCGATTTTGGCCAGTGGCAGCACGCTCATCATCAGCGTGTCGTCCCACATCTGCTGATGGTTTTCATTGTTGTAGACAATATGCTGCAGGCCCTGTTTCTCGGTGCGCGGCATTTCATACATCACCCATTCGGCCCAGCGTTCCAGGTAAGGACGCCATGCCGGATTGCCGGTTTCTTCGTAGCGGTAAGCAAGCGTCAGGAACGGACAGACGGTATTCACGTTCTTGGTCGGCGTGCCTTCGGTAAGACGAGCGGTAAACCAGTCGTCGATTATCGCCCGCATGCCATCGTCATTGGTCTGCTGGTAGTACTGATAGATGCCGTAAAGACCGATGCCGTGGGTCCATTCCCAACCGGCCCATCCTTTGGTGTCGATAACCCGTCCATCGTCCAGGCGTAACAGGAACTCACCGGTTTTGTCCTCGATATTGACGAGATTATCCGTCACTTTGCAAATCAAGGATTTCAGTTGGTCACGGGAAATAAAGTGTTCCGGCTGACGCAAAAGGGCACTGTGTTTTACGCTAAAGATTGTCATGGTCTTATCCTGCATATTTATCGTGTTCTGAACCCTGGATACCCGAATTCTCGGCGGTCGCTTTGACCGGCGCCGCTTTATGGCGGTTAAGGTAGCCAATATTATTGTTGCCCCACAGTGACTCATATTTAAGGCCGGACAGCATCTCAACTGTGGCGCGCGCTTCGGGGGTAATGTTTTCCGGCACGGTGCGGTTAGCATCGCGCATCTTGCGTGTTTCCTGCTGTAATACCCGATGGGTCTGCAGATTTAGTTTGAATTTCAGCGAAATGGCAAAGCCGATGGCCAGTACGATGATGGTGCCAACGCTTAAAATCAGCAGGATGGTATGACTGACCGATGGCAACTGTTCGGTCTTGCCAGACACGAATCCCGACAATTGCAGCACGATACCGACCAACATCACCGCGCCGGCCTGAGACGCTTTACGGGTCAGGGTCATGATGCCGGCAAAGATGCCTTCGCGGCGCTGTGAAGTGACCGCTTCATCGACATCGGCGATATAGGTATAGATATTCCACGGCACATAGTTGATGCCGCCGCGCCCCAGACCGGCGATAGCCGATACCAGCAGCAGCAGGGCAAATACATCGCTTACCCCGGCGTAATACAGTATTGAGTAGGAGATAGCCGCCAGGCCGAACAGGCAGACCACCAGACGGTAAGACGGCGCCGGTCCGAAACGGATACACAGCGGGATCATACCGATAACCGAGATAAACTGCATGATGGCCATAACGCCCATCAGGTTGGAGGCCACGGTCGCGCTTTGCATCAGCACGAATACCACGTAATAAGTGAATACCGCATTGAACACGTCCTGGGCGATATAACCGCCGAGATACAGGCCCAGATGCTGACGGAAAATTTTGATCCTGAGGGTAGAGGTCAATTCCACGTGCAACCGCTTCAGGCTTTGTGTCAGGGTCAACTGCTGTTTTTCACGCTCCAGTTTCAGCACCGCTTCCGATTTGAGTTCGGCCGGCCGCTCCCAGGTAAAGAGATATACCAGGGTCAGTACGATGGCGCAGATAATGGAAAAAACCAGGCTGGCATAGAAAAAGGAAATGGCGTTGTCTTTACCGAAATGCGAAAGCAGGATGCCTGGCAGAAAGGCCGCCAGAATAGCGGAAAGCTGCGCCAGCGCGATGCGGGCGCCGGAAAATTTGGTCTTTTGTTTAAAATCATCGGTCATCTCCGGCACCAGTGTTTCATAGGGAACCAGGATCATGGTGTAGATGACATCAAATAGCAGGTAAGTCAGCAGATAGTACCAGAAATTCATATCGCCGACCCACATGAAGCTATAGCTGAACACGCAGGGGATTCCCAGCAGGATAAAGAACTTGCGCCGTCCAAAGCGTTTGCCCAGCCAGGTGCCGCCGAAGTTATCGGTCAGGTAGCCCATCAGCGGGCTGACCACCGCATCAAGAACTCTGGCGGCGGCAAAGATAAACGTTGCCTCAATAGGAGAAAGGCCGCAAAAGGTGGTGTAGAAATAGAGTAACCAGGCTGCCGTCAGGGCAGTGGTGCCTGCCCCGAGGAAATCACCCGAGCCATAGGCCAGGTATTGGGGTAGTCCGATAGTACGAGTTTTCATTGTGATTATGCCCCGGATTGAATCATGGTTAGGGTACCGCTTTACCGCAAGTCGTCATCGCGGATTGGCTGTGATTCAACGTAGCGCCAGGGGGTTGGCTAAACCTTCCCGTTATTGCCACGATTTTGCATGATGTGGCAAAGAGAGAAAGATGGGAGAGATCAGTGTCAAAAATTGAAAAATTACTTCTTTTTTAAAGAAACAGTGTTTTAAAAATTAGCAAGTTGGCGAGGGTTAATGATGGCTGCCGGTATCGGTGATCACCCGATCCACCTCAGAAACCGGCCCGATTTTTATCGTGCTCTTGCGACGCAGCTTGCTTTGGTCCATCAGCAGCACCGACTGGACGGATCTCTTCATTAACAGGGTTTTGTATTCGGCATGAAAGACATTGGAATCCCACATCATGCCATCCTTGTCGATGCCGGCGCATGAGAAGAGAAACACGTCGATATCCAGATGCCGCACCAAAGAAATCAAGCCGGTATTCACATAACAGGCATACTTGCGCTCCAATACCCCGCCGGAACTGATCAGGGTTATCTGGCTTTTCTTCGCCAACTCAAAGCAGACCCTGACGCTATTGGTAAATACCGTTAGCGGGGTATTAGGCAGCTTGCGCGCCAGGTACCAGCAGGTGGAACTGGCATCCAGAGCAATCACCATCCCGCTTTCTACCAGCGCTAGCGCCTGGTCGGCGATGTCTTCCTTACGGTTATAATGACTCTTGATACGCGCCGAAAAAGAGACACCGCTATCGGGAGAGTTGCAGTCGATCCTTTTTGCCCAGCCATGCTGGCGGATAAGCCATCCTTGCTCCTGCAGGGTATTCAGATCCCGGCGGATGGTCTCTTTGCTGACGCCGAAGCGGTCCGACAGGAAATCGACGGAAAGTTGTCCCTGCTGGACCATTAAGGCCAGAATCGCCTGATGGCGCGTTGATTTCATCAATGTTCTCCCGGGCATACCACCCTGAGCGTGTCAATCGCCGGAAGGGTGTGCTGGTAAAGCTGCCATTTTTGCGGCGGATTAAGCCACCGGCATGCTGACAATTCCATGTGTGTCGCTCCAAAGGGTAGGCAGGCAGGGATCTTTATGCCGGCAGTCCGGCGCCAGGCAACGCGCTGACATGCTTTCAGACTAACGTTAAATGCAGCCGGGTCAAGGGGGGTACCGCGGCGGTGTGACGCGGGTAATGCCTTGCCCGTTGAGAGGGGGATGAGTAGAATGCCCTTACAGGTATTAATGAATTAGGGCTGAAACGCCTCACATTTTTCCGGCCTCAAGCAAAATGAAATTGGTGTCACGCGAAGGCGACAGCAGTCGTTATCTCGTCGCCACCAATGTATGAATGACCGCCACTCATTTTAAGGTTTTCAACTGATGACGCTCTCTGCCCAAACCCTGCTGGACGACGCCGATATGGCTACGTTGAAACGCTTGCGTATCGCCTCTTGGCTGGAGGGCACCACGCTGGTGTTGCTGGTCTGTATCGCCGTTCCGCTAAAACATCTGGCTGGCGTTCCCCAACCGGTCAGCGTAATGGGGCCGATCCACGGCTTGGCTTTCCTGTTTTATGCCTGGATGGTGGTGAACAGCGCCTCAGGCGGCTTATGGCGCAAAGCCGAGGTTGTCAGGCTGTTAATTCTTGCTTTCGTGCCTTTCGGCACTTTTTTCAATACCGGCATGATCCGTCGGCGGGCAACCGCCTCCGGCCGCTAACACTGACTCAGTAAAGGAACAATGGCTATGATGACCTATATGCTGATTAAAGCGCTGCACATCGTGGTGATGACGTTATGGATTGGCGGCATGCTGATTCTGGCGGTGGCCATGACCGCCTGGCAAAAAGCCCCGGCAGCTGGAATGGCTTCATCGGTGCGCTTGCTTGAGGCCATTTCAGGCTGGAACCGCAAAGTCACCCTGCCGGCGATGATCCTGACCTGGATAACCGGGGTGGCCCTCACCATGATGGGAAACTGGCCGCCTTCCGCCTCGCTGCTGTTGAAAGGCGTTTTCGTTTTGGGGCTGTCTGCGCTACACGGCATGCAGTCGGGCGCCATGCGCCGCAGCCTGGCGCAAAATACCCTGATCGCCCCGGCTATTTTACGCCATGCGGCCGCCTTTACCCTGATTGCTTTGCTGGCGTCAGTGGTGCTGGTCGAGCTTAAGCCGCTATAAGGCGGATGCCAGCGTTTGTGCCACCACGTCGGCGATAGGCGTGGTCGGCCTGCCAATCAGGCTGCTTAACCGGTGTCCGTCGTCATACAGCCCGCCCTTGGCGGCGCCTGCATCCGAGTCCGCCAGCAGCGCGGCAATCGGCTCAGGCAATCCGGCCTGTTCAAGCAGCGCCTTATACTGCTGCCAGGGCACATCATGATAGCCGATGGTTTTGCCCGACAGGCGGCTGATAAGCGCCGCCAGTTCCGTCAGGGTATAGGCTTCATCGCCGGCCAGTTCATAGACTTTACCCGCCTGGTTTTCACCGGTCAGAACCGCCGCCGCCGCCGCCGCGAAATCAGCCCGGGTGGCTGAGGCGATGCGACCGTTGCCTGCTGAGCCGGTCAGTGCGCCGTGTGCCAGTGCCGCCGGAATGCCGGCCGCATAGTTTTCGCTGTACCAGCCGTTGCGCAGCAGCACTACCGGCAGGCCGGACTCGCGCAGCAGCGCCTCGGTGGCGCGGTGTTCCTCGCCTAACCCCAATGGACTGGTATCGGCCCGCAGCAGGCTGGTATAGGCCAGCAGACTGACGCCCGCCCCTCTGGCCGCATCAATGACCGCGCCGTGCTGCTGTATCCGCTGGCCGACTTCGCTGGAAGAAATCAGCAGCAGTTTGTCGGTTCCCTGCAAGGCTGCCTTGAGCGTTTCGGGCCGGCTATAGTCAGCCTGGCGCAGGTTAACCCCCAGCGCCGCCAGTTCGCTGGCTTTTTCCAGATTCCGCACCACTGCCGTGAGTGCTGAGGCGGGAACGGTGTGCAATAATTCAGTCATGACCAGGCGGCCCAGTTGGCCGGTGGCGCCGGTGACGGTTATCATCATTATTCTCTCCGTAAAAGTTTGGAAATCCCATCATATCCATTATACTTTCTATAAGTAAGTACCTACAAAAAGGTAAGTATCATGAAAGATAATGAGGATGCGCAGTCTGGCCCGAACGATAACAGCAGGCTGTCGCTGGCCCAGCAAATGCGCCGGGGCGACCTGATGAGCGCCAATTGCCCCTCACGCGACGTATTGCGGCATATGACCAGCCGCTGGGGCGTGCTGGTGCTTATCAGCCTCTCACAGCGGACCAGCCGGTTTAGCGAGCTGCGTCGGGCGATCGGCGGCGTCAGTGAAAAGATGCTGGCCCAGACGCTGCAGTGTCTGGAGGAGGACGGATTGGTCATACGCCGCTCCCTGCAGGTGATGCCGCCGCATGTGGAATACAGTCTGAGCGGCCTAGGCCGGGAGGCGGCTCAACGGGTGGAGGGGTTGGCTGATTGGATTGAAGACAATATCGGCCATATCCAGGCCATTCGGCAAAAGGCCGGCAATTGACGCAGGACTGCTAGGCCGTCAGGCCAGGGGATGTCTGCAAAGACAGTTTTTCTCCTGACGGCAAATGCCTGACGGGGCCGAATAACACGGTGCTGTGGCGACCGCTAGCGAGAACCGCACATCAGAGCAGACGCGGATAATGGCGAGCAAATAGCATGATGCCCGGCTGATCCATGGAACACTCCTCGCTGCTGGCCAGGCTTACGGTCAGCATTTCATAGCGTGAACCATCCTTCGCACTATATAGCGTGAGCTTTTGTACCAGGCGATACAGCGGCAGGTTTTTATTCTTGGGATTATCCACTTTTTCTGAATGCAACAGTTCATTCTTACTCCTTTCAGGGGCAATATCACTCTGTTCAAGTATATTTGCATTCTGCAGGGCCTGCATCGCCATGCGCGGTGCCCAGTTATTGAGGCCGCTGCAGGTTTGCGGCACCTCCGACACAAAAGCCAGTCCGGGCAGCGGTATTACCAGCATATACAGCAGTAGTGCGTTCTTCATTTGACAATCAACTCCCTGTCGTTACTTTCCATAATGGCGCTTCTTGTATCCGCACCGACGATAATACAGCCCTGCGACGCATTGCCCGGCGAAATTTTGCTTTCCCCATGGATGCGGAACAGGCTGCGACCAAACGTGTTGGTGGCAGGCTTAGGCTCCAGCACAATAGTCAGCGGTCCTTTGCTGTGAGTTGCGTGGGTTATATTATAAACCCCTCTGGGTATGGGTCCTTTGAAGGGAATAGACTGGGCGGCAGGGTCATTTTTATAAGGGGCGGCGCCAGAATATCCCTTTTCGATAAAGTTGCCATTGTGGCACAACGACCCTACACGTTGATTATATGTCCATGGCATAGTGTTCTTCCTGTAACTTGTGGTATGGGTAATTAAGCGGGTAGACTCCTTAAAGAAATACCTTATGCCAATAAAGGTTCATATAATATAGCCTTTGCCGAGGCACGTTTAAAATTGCTATTTCAGCCGCAAGTATATTTCATTGATTTTTAGACTTGCATTGAGTATGCAGTCGAGTTCACATTGTAACGAGATGCTCTTAGTGTTTAATATTATTTAGAGTATGAATAATAAAAAACCGCCCTATTGATTGTCAGGGCGGCTGTTGGAAATAATAAATGGATCCTTTATTAAAATGCCGAATAGTCAGGATGCCTGATAAGAGGTTTCACCGTATTTATCCCTATATTCCTTGGGCGTGAACTCAAACCCTTTCTTGAATACTGAGTAAAAATACTGCAGCGAAGGGTAACCACACATCTGCGACACTTCGTTGATGGTTAATGAGGTAGAAATCAGCAGATTGCGGGCACTGTCCAGCTTCTCTTCATGGATAGCATTGTGGATGGTTTTCCCGGTCTCATCCTTGAAGCGTTTTTCCAGATTGGAACGGGACATGCCGACCACATCGAGCACCTGTTCCACCTTGATGCCTTTGCAGGCGTGATAGCGAATATAGTGCATCGCCTGGATGACCGCCGGGTCACGCAGTGAACGGAAATCGGTTGAACGCCGTGCTACCACCTTCAGCGGCGGCAGCAGAATACGCTGGGGCGGTAATGGCGACTGATTAAGCAACTGGTGCAGCAGCTTGGCGGCCTGGTAGCCCATTTGCCGGGTACCCTGGGCCACCGACGACAGCGGGACGCGGGACAGGCAGCGGGCCAGTTCCTCATTATCGATGCCGATAACGCAGAGCTTTTCGGGCACCGCGATATTCAGATGCTCACAGACCTGCAGCAGATGGCGCGCCCGGGCGTCGGTAACGGCAATGATCCCGGTATGTGGCGGCAGAGACTGGAGCCAGTCGGCCAGCCGGTTTTGGGCGTGCTGCCAATTATCCAGCGCCGTTTCCACGCCCTGATAGACAATCGGCTGATGATATTCCTGGGCAGTGAGCTTGCGAAAGGCGGTTTCGCGTTCCTGGGACCAGCGCTTGCCGCTGCTGGCAGGCAGGCCATAGAACGCAAAGCGGTTCAGGCCCTTCTCCTTCAGGTGCATAAAGGCGCTCTCCACCAGCGCATGGTTATCGGTGGCGATATAGTGAACGGCAGGATAATCTTCCGCCCGCTGGTACGAGCCTCCGACACCGATAATCGGCACCGAAACGTCGCTGAGCAGGTTCTCCACCTCTTTATCATCGAAATCAGCGATCACGCCATCGCCTAACCACTCTTTGATGCGGCTGATGCGATAACGGAAATCTTCCTCGATAAAAATGTCCCAATCACACTGCGATGCTTGCAGATATTCGCCCACACCTTCGACAACCTGGCGGTCATACACTTTGTTGGCATTAAATAACAAAGTAATACGATAACGCTTTTCAAACATATGGGTACTCTCGCCTCAATCGACCGTGAATCAGGATATACCGTTGATCCTTGACAAAAAATCGACGTAGTGTGCGCCAGTTAACAAAATGGGTACAAATTCCGGCGCACGGGTATCAGAGCGCCGCCAGCGCTCTAGCCGCCTGGGTCGGCGGCGTTATTGACCGAGCGGAAACCCGGCGGCAATCTGCTGATAAAAGGCGCTGAACAGCTGCCGGCGTTGCTGGTAAGCCTGATGGCGACCCGCATCCGGCACGTAGCTGGCCTCCAGCGGCAAGGCAGGCAGCAGATCTGCCCAGTCGCTGCCCGGATGGCAACTCAGCTGCGCCAGCCGGGCGGCGCCCAGCGCCGGACCCACATCGCCGCCGGTGCGGTAGGCAAGCTGCTGGCCGCTGACATCGGCCAGCAACTGCCGCCAATATTGGCTGCGTGCGCCACCGCCAATCAGTGTGATACTGTCTGGCCGCAGGCCGGTTTCATGCAGCACATCCATGCCGTCGGCCAGGCCGAAGCTGACGCCTTCGACTACCGCACGCGCCAGTTCGGCCGGTCCGTGATCGTGGGTCAATCCCCAGAAGGCCCCGGTGGCGTTGGGATTATTATGCGGCGTCCGTTCGCCGGAAAGATAGGGCAGGAACACCAGCGGCGCGCCGTCTTCCCGGCAGCGGGACGCGGCGTCAAGCAGGGCCGGTACGGTGCCCAGGCCGGTTAACCGTGCAGCCCAGTCCAGGCAGGACGCGGCACTGAGCATCACCGACATCAGGTGCCAGGTGTTCGGCAGGGCGTGACAAAAGCTGTGCACCGCCTTTTCCGGATTACTGAGAAAGCCATCACTGACGGCAAAATAAACCCCCGAGGTGCCCAGCGACAGCATTGCCTGGCCCTGGCGATAAACCCCGACCCCGATTGCGCCGGCGGCATTATCGCCGCCGCCGGCAATCACCGGCACCGAGGCCATGCCCCAGCGGCTGGCCAGATCCGGCAGCAGTTGCCCGGTCACCTGGCTGCCTTCATACAGGCGCGGCATCTGTTGCCGGGATAACCCGCAGGCGGCCAGCAGTTCATCATTCCAGTCGCGCCGGCCGACATCCAGCCACATCGTCCCCGCCGCATCGGACATATCGCTGGCGAATTCACCGGTCATCAGCAGGCGCAGGTAATCTTTCGGCAGCAGCACTTTATCAATCCGGGCGAAAATGTCCGGCTCATGTTCGGCGACCCAGCGTAATTTTGGTGCGGTAAAACCGGGCATCATCAGATTGCCGGTAATCTGCCGTGCAGCGGGAACCTGTTGCTCCAGCGCCTGGCACTGGGCAAAACTGCGTCCATCGTTCCAGAGAATCGCCGGCCGCAGCACCTGCTGTTGACGGTCAAGCAGCGTTGCGCCGTGCATCTGGCCGGTCAGGCCTAGGGCGCGCACCTGGCGCAGGTCGTGTTCAGCGCCGAGGGCCTGCATCGCCCGGTCGGTAGCCTGCCACCACTGCTGGGGATGTTGTTCTGACCAGAGGGAATGAGGCCGGGAAATGGACAGTTTTTCGGTATGACTGCCCAGGATCTGCTGTTGTTCATTGAGCAGAATGGCTTTGACGCCAGACGTGCCCAGGTCGATACCGATGTACATATCGTGCCCCAGGGTGTGAGTAAGAGCCGCCCGGCCGGGAAAAAAGACCGGGCGGCTGACAATGCCCTTAACCGAACAGGGCCTGATTAACCAGGTTTTCCAGCAGTTCTTGCTGGCCGCTGCGGTGAGTCGGCGCCAGGGAATGGTGTTCGGTATACTGCGCCAGTTCGCTCAGCGACAGGTTGCCCTGCAGAATACGTTGGCCCAGCTCACCATTCCAGCCGGCATAACGATCCTTGACCGCCTGCTCCAGACGGCCGTCTTCAATCATTTTGGCGGCGATTTTCAGGCTGAGCGCCAGGGTATCCATACCACCGATATGGCCGTGGAACAGATCGTAGCGGTCGGTGCTCTGGCGACGTACTTTGGCATCAAAATTCAGCCCGCCGGTGGTGAAACCGCCGGCTTTCAGTACCTCCAGCATCACCAGCGCATTCTCTTCCACGCTGTTCGGGAATTGATCGGTATCCCAGCCCAGCTGCGGGTCGCCCCGGTTGGCATCAATCGATCCCAGCACACCCAGCGCAATGGCGGTAGCGATTTCATGATGGAATGAATGACCGGCCAGGGTCGCGTGGTTGGCTTCCACATTGACGCGGATTTCTTTTTCCAGCCCGAACTGTTTCAGGAAGCCATACACCGTAGCGACATCATAGTCGTACTGGTGCTTGGTCGGTTCCTGAGGCTTGGGTTCAATCAGCAGCGTGCCCTGGAAACCTATTTTATGCTTATGCTCGACCACCAGCTGCATAAACCGGCCGATTTGCTCGCGTTCCTGGCGCAAGTCGGTATTAAGCAACGTTTCATAGCCTTCGCGGCCACCCCATAAGACATAGTTTTCACCGCCCAGTTTCTCGGTCGCGGCCATGGCGCTGAATACCTGGGTCGCCGCCCAGGCGAACACTTCCGGGTCTGGATTGGTCGCCGCCCCGGCACCGTAGCGCGGGTGGGAGAAGCAGTTAGCCGTGCCCCACAGCAGCTTTACCCCGGTCTGCTGCTGTTTTTGCGCCAAAACGTCGGTCATGGCGGCAAAGTTGTTGCGGTATTCTTTAATGGAATTGCCCTGAGGCGACACATCCACGTCGTGGAAGCAGTAATAGGGGACATCCAGCTTGCTGAAAAACTCGAAGGCCACATCCGCTTTCAGCCGCGCCTGGGCCAATGCATCGCCGCTATGCTGCCACGGCCGGTCGAAGGCATCGGTGCCAAACATATCGGTACCGCCCCAGCAGAAAGTGTGCCAGTAACAGGCGGCAAAGCGCAGATGATCTTCCATGCGCTTGCCCAGAATGATTTCATCCGGATTGTAGTGACGAAAAGCCAGTGGATTGCGGCTTTGCAGGCCTTCAAAACGAATTTTCTCGATTTTATCAAAATACGGCGACATAGGGCTGGCTCCTTGTAAACCATACAGTCCGGACTAAAGCGGACAGGATCCGGCGCACTCATCGGTGAATCATTAATGCGCTGGATAATTAACGTAATGCGATTCTGGTAACATCTCCATTGTCGATCAATTACGTTATTTCACATTGTGATTCATGAAATTATTAATTGTGGGCGCGATCACATGGCAGCAGCGGATTAGCGTTGGCAAACGGTGGCGACAAAATAAGGCATAGCTCACAGAACCTGCATTTCAGTTAAATATCGTAATCGCATTGTGAAAATTTGCAATTGCTGCAATTTATTTTCGCCCTCAATACTACGGAGGCAAAATACAGACAGCCATAACCCTACACCTTCCTTATTAGATAAATGTTGAATCATAATCCTGTTAGTACATATCCGGTGGCTGAAATACCGGTGCTATAAGTCACTTAAGGAATTAACATGAAACTGAAAACCTTCTTACTTTCTGTTTGTGCAACGCTTGTGCTGGTAAGCCATCCCGGAATGTCCAAGCAAGTCAAAATCGGCATGGCGGTTGACGATTTGCGCCTTGAACGCTGGCAAAAAGACCGCGATATTTTCGTCGCCAAAGCCCAATCGCTGGGTGCCGACGTTTTTGTCCAGTCGGCTAACGGTAATGAAGAAACGCAGATGTCACAGGTTGAAAATATGATCAACCGCGGCGTCGATGTACTGGTCATTATTCCCTATAACGGGCAAGTATTAAGTAATGTTATTGCTGAGGCCAAGCGGGAAGGTATCAAGGTATTGGCTTATGATCGGATGATCAATAATGCCGATGTGGATTTTTATATCTCCTTTGATAATGAAAAAGTCGGTGAGCTGCAGGCGCAGAGCATCGTCAGCCGGGTTCCCCAAGGTAACTATTTTCTGATGGGCGGTTCGCCGGTTGATAACAACGCCAAACTGTTCCGCGCCGGACAGATGAATGTGCTTAAACCCCTTATCGACAGCGGCAAAATTAAAGTCGTGGGCGACCAATGGGCCGATGGCTGGTTACCTGAAAATGCGTTGAAAATCATGGAAAATGCGTTGACTGCCAACAGCAACAACATTGATGCGGTGGTGGCCTCCAACGATGCCACCGCCGGCGGCGCCATTCAGGCGTTGGCGGCCCAGGGATTGGCGGGTAAAGTCGCCATCTCCGGCCAGGATGCCGACCTGGCCGCGATCAAACGCATTGAACAGGGTACCCAGACCATGACGGTCTATAAGCCTATCAAGCAGTTGGCGACCCAGGCAGCCGAGATCGCGGTTGAGCTGGGCAATGGCAAACAGCCTGCGTCCAATGCCAAGCTGAATAACGGCCTGAAGGATATCCCCGCCTATCTGCTTACGCCGGTTTCGGTGGATAAAAGCAATATCGACAGCACGGTGATTGCCGACGGTTTCCATAGCAAAGCGGACCTCAAATAGGCTGCGCCGACTGAATAAAGCCGATTGATGAGCAGTGCCGGGTTGCGTGACCGCAGCCCGGCAACGGAGGTTTGGCATGGCGTCCATATTGCTTGAAATGAAACACATCACCAAACAGTTCGGCCAGGTAAAGGCGGTAGACAATGTGTCTATTGCCATCGCTGCCGGTCAGGTGCTGTCATTGTGCGGCGAAAACGGCTCGGGCAAATCCACCCTGATGAAAGTGCTGTCCGGCGTCTACCCGTCAGGGACCTTTCAAGGCGAGATCATCTTCGGCGGCGAACCGCTGCTCGCGCAAGGTATCAGGGATACCGAACAGAAAGGCATCGCCATCATCCATCAGGAATTGGCGCTGGTTAAACAGATGACGGTGCTTGAGAATATTTTCCTCGGCGCTGAATGGGGTCAATACGGTGTTATGGATGATGACAATATGTACCTGCGCTGCCAGCGCATGCTGGCGCAGGTTAAACTGGATATCAGTCCCGACACGGTGGTCGGTGAACTGGGCCTCGGCCAGCAGCAACTGGTTGAAATCGCCAAAGCGCTTAATAAACAGGTTCGGCTGCTGATCCTTGATGAGCCGACGGCGTCGCTCACCGAAAGCGAAACCGCCATTCTACTGGATATCGTCGATGATTTGCGTAACCACGATATCGCCTGCATCTATATCTCCCACAAACTGAACGAAGTGATGGCGATCTCCGATGTTATCAGCGTCATCCGCGATGGTCGGCATATCGGCACCCGTAATGCCGCCGATCTCAGCGAAGAAGCGCTGATTACCATGATGGTCGGACGCGAGCTGACCGAACTCTATCCTCATCAGCCTCACACCCTGGGCGAAGAAATCCTTCGGGTGGAGGGACTGACGGCCTGGCATCCCGTCAACCAGCATATCAAGCGGGTCAATAACGCCAGTTTCTCCCTGCACAAGGGCGAGATTCTCGGGGTGGCCGGGCTGGTCGGCTCCGGGCGCACCGAAATGGTCCAGTGTCTGTTCGGCAGTTACCACGGCCGCTGGGAAGGCAACATCACCCTCAAGGGCCGACCGGTCCGCTTTGAACACTGCCGGCAGGCGATGGCCGAGGGGATTGCCATGGTGCCGGAAGATCGTAAAAAAGACGGTATCGTACCGGTGATGGCGGTCGGATCCAATATTACCCTGGCTGCGCTTGGCCAGTTCAGCGGGGCGTTGAGCATACTGGATGAAGCCGCCGAACAGGCGGCCATCCGCGATGCCATCCTGCGGCTGAGGGTGAAAACCTCGTCTCCCGAGCTGGCCATCGGCCGTCTCAGCGGCGGCAACCAGCAAAAGGCGATCCTGGCCAGATGCCTGTTGCTTAACCCGGACATTCTGATCCTGGATGAACCGACCCGCGGCATTGATATCGGCGCCAAGCAGGAAATCTATCTGTTGATTAATCAATTGGTGCAGCAGGGTATCGCGGTGATCGTGGTGTCCTCTGAACTGCCCGAGGTGCTGGGCATCAGCGACCGGGTGTTGGCGATGCATCAGGGGGCTATCAAAGCCGATCTTATCAATAGCGACCTGACCCAGGAACAGGTCATGGAAGCGGCGCTCAGGAGTGACCACCATGTCGAAAATTCTTCGGTCTGACACCAAAGCCTCCGCCGCCGGCGGCAAGCTTAAAACAATGAATCTGCAGGTGTTTGTCATGCTGGCTGCTATCGTCGCCATCATGCTGTTTTTTACCCTTACTACTGAGGGGTCCTATCTTAGCGCACGCAATATTTCTAACCTGCTGCGTCAGACCGCCATTACCGGCATCCTGGCGGTCGGCATGGTGTTTGTCATTATCAGTGCCGAAATCGATCTTTCCGTCGGCTCGATGATGGGGCTATTGGGCGGCGTGGCGGCGATATTTGATGTCTGGCTAGGCTGGCCGCTGCCGCTGACCATCGCAGTGACGCTGGCGTTGGGTATGCTGCTCGGGGCCTGGAATGGCTGGTGGGTAGCTTACCGTAAGGTGCCTTCGTTTATTGTGACACTGGCAGGCATGCTGGCGTTTCGCGGTATTCTTATCGGTCTGACCAACGGCACCACTATATCCCCTACTTCAGCGGCGATGTCGCAGATTGGCCAGAGCTATCTGCCGGGCGGCGTCGGTTTTGGCATCGGCGTTGTCGGTCTGGCGCTGTTCGTCGGCCTGCAGTGGCGACGCCGTGCCAAACGCCTGCGGCTGGGGCTGGCCGTGCCGACGCCTGTCGGTAATATCACGCGTCAGGCGATGACCGCCATTCTGGTGCTGGCGGCTATTTACCTGCTTAATGACTATCGCGGGGTGCCGACGCCGGTACTGATGCTGGTGGCGCTGATGCTGGCGGGACTGTTTATGGCGACGCGCACCGCTTTCGGCCGTCGTATATATGCCATCGGCGGCAATATTGATGCCGCCCGGCTGTCCGGGGTTAATGTGGAGCGTACCAAGCTGGCGGTTTTTGCCATCAATGGTCTGATGGTCGCCATCGCCGGCCTCATCCTCAGTTCCCGCCTTGGGGCCGGATCTCCCTCGGCGGGCAATATCGCCGAGCTGGACGCCATTGCGGCTTGCGTTATCGGCGGCACCAGCCTGGCCGGCGGTATCGGCAGCGTGGCCGGCGCGGTGATGGGGGCATTTATCATGGCCTCGCTGGATAATGGCATGAGCATGCTGGATGTGCCGACCTTCTGGCAGTACATCGTCAAGGGGAGCATCCTGCTGCTGGCGGTGTGGATGGATACCGCCACTAAAAAGCGGGTATGACCGGCGGGTCCGCGGCCTGTACGGCTCCGGCTGGATGGATGGCTCAGGCTGGATAAATGCAGGATCTGGAGCGCTATTAATCGGCAAGAATGGCCTTTAAACAGCAGGTTAAGTTGTATCTGTTAATTACTCATTACCTTGACAGTATCAATGTCGGCTAAATAAGATCACTAAAAGCAGCGCCGACAGGGGTCATGCCAACCTGCATCTTCGTCAAGGTGACTCCGGCGACCGTGTTTGACCCCAAGGGTATGGCAGGGAAAACCGGTGGACATGAATATCTCGAAAATGGTGCGCCGGTTAGCCGGAAAAAAACGCCCGCTGTTGCCGGCGGCATTGCTGGCGGTCGGCTTTTGCGGCTGGCTGTGTTTTTACCTGCTGTTCAACCGCACCGTTACCCTTCCCCGGTCACAGGCGCAGGTCCATACGGTGGTGCGCGGCCCTTACCTGGAAACGCTGGTTTCGCGCGCCATCGCCATTCCGCACCAAAGCGTCATCCTGTCCTCGGCCCGGGGAGGGAAGGTCACCGATATTTACACGGCACCGTCGGCTGAAGTGAAACGGGGCGACGTGATTGTGCGCTTATCCAACTATGACTTCGTGCTGGAGGTGACCTCGCGCATTGCCGCCGCGACCGAACAAATCAATAACCTGCATAACATGCGCCTACTGCTGGAACGCGACAGCCGTGATACCCGGCTTGAACTGCAGAAATCCGCCTACAATCTGCTCAGGCTATCCAAGGATGTCGATCGCAACCGGCATCTTTATGACAACTCCATTATTGAAAAAGTGACCTTTGAAAAGCTGGTGGATGAGTCTGAGCATTGGCGAAAGACCAGCGCCATTTTGCTGGAACACCACGCCAAACAAAGCAGCATGCTGCCGATACAGATGCGGGAAATCGACGAGTCAGTCAATCAACTGATGCATCTGGTGGACCTTATCAAGGAGGGCCTGTCACAGTTGGAGATTGTCTCGCCGATCGACGGTGTTATTTCATCGCTGGATATCAAAATGGGCCAGCAAATCAAACCGGGCGAAAAAATAGCCCTGGTGGACAATCTGAACGACTACTATTTTGAAGCCTATTTCAGTGAGTTTTATCTGGATAATTTTATTCCGCCGGAGCGAGTTACCGCCCGCATCGGCGAGCGGCAGATTCCCCTGGTGATTCACTCGGTACTGCCGGTGGTGGAGAAGGGAAAGTTCAAAGCGATGCTTAAGCCGGTCAAGGGCGAAAAAATGACGCTTAAACGGGGCCAGTCGCTGGATGTGGAAATGTCCATGGCCCTGGGCCGGGATGCGCTGGTGATCCCGACCGCGGCGCTGTTCAGTGTTCAGGGCCGCAACTATGTCTACCTCTATCAGCGGCAAAGCCAGCAGGCGCTGCGCACGCCGGTCACAATCAAGCGCCGCGGAAGGTTACATTCAGAGGTTGCGGCCGGTCTGCGGGCCGGCCAGCAGGTGATGACCTTCAGCGGCAATGACGATCTGTCCAACGCGCCGATTATTCGCCTGCGTTAGCCAGAACGGCCGCTGCAGCTGTGCCGACCGCCGCTCAGCAATACACCTGCGTTAGCCAGACCGGCCGCTGCAGCTGTGCCGACCGTCGCTCAGCAATACAGCCTGGACGAACAGGGTTCGGCCCGACACCGTTGCCGCCAGTCGGCAAGCGTTGCCTGCGCCAATTGCGCGACGCCCTGATAGAAGGGATGGTCGGCGCCAGCCTCCAGCAGGGTAAGATAACGTCCGGCCCAGGGCAGCAGATGCTGCTCGAGCAGCACAGCCAGCGCTTCGGTGTCGTTTTCCGCCAGCCAGGCCGCCAGCATCAGCAGTAAGCCAATGTGATCTTCCGGCTCGGTAGGCGGCGACAGGGCGGCTATCCCCTGCTGATGCAGCCACTGACGCAGCGCCAGCGTCGATTCGCCGAACAGTACGCTTTCCCGGTCCAGGTAGACCGATCCCCACGGCGGGGCGGGCAGCGCATCGGGGCCGATAAACAGCTGCTGATAGGCCATCGCCAACTGTTGCCGCCAGGTCGAGTCAAGTCCCTGGCGTATCAGTCCGACAGTGGATTCGGATATTGATACTGGCCAGTCGGCAGCCCAGTCTGATTTAGCCAGTGCTTCCAGCAAGGCGACGTTATGCTGCGAGAATGGCGGATGATAAAGCAGGGAACCTAGCGTCCGGCCGGTAAAAGCGATAGCGGTATCGGTCATGACCCCTCCACGGGAATACGCCGGGGGCGGCCCCGGGTTAGCGTTTAGCCGGCGACTGCCATGCCGACGGTCATATGCAGGCCGTAGAACACGCCGCGACCGATAAGTTCGCCGGCCAGCACCAGCACCATACCCAGCATCAAGCCCGCCGGCGCCGGCGTCCGATCGCGTATTATGGGTATCAACCAGCAGGCCAGCCCCAGCGACAGCAGCACTATCCTGCCGGCCATCAGCAGACCATAGTCTGGGACCAGCGCCGAAGCCTGCTGTACCGAGCTTTGGATCCCGGCTAGCGTACTGGCCTGCATGACCACCACCACCAGGCTTGCCAGCACGGCGATAACGCTGACCCAGGGCAGGTATCGCCAGCCAGGGCCGCTGACGCCGGCAGATTGCAGCAGCAGGTAGCCCAGCAGCGGACCGCCGATAAATACCGTCAGGATAAAGCCCAGCGGCGTATAGGCATTGGCCCAGGTGGGTACCGTGTCGATAAAATACACCCGTCCCATGGCATACAGAAACAGCAGCCCGGACAAGGCTATCGCCACCAGCCACAGTTTATCCAGCGCCCGCGGCATCCTGTTGAGCACTGCCAGCAGCCAGTAAAGACCGCCGAGGGCGAAAAACAGCGATCCGGCGGCGATTTCATTGCTGAGCGCCGATGCCCCGAGGCGATTCAGTGCATTCATCGCGCGCAGCGGCGATCCCAGGTGCATCATCGAGGCGATGAAGCCCAGCCCCATCAACAGCCAGAGATAGAACATCGCGCGCTGCACCCGGCGGATATGTTCAGCGCCGAGGTGGCCGGCCAGCAACAGCATCGCCATCACCAGATAGCCGCCGATAACGCATTGACCGGCGACGGTAAAAAACATCAACGGCCATTCATGCCATCCGTTGCCCATGTTACACCTCCCGCGGATTGGCCAGATGGCCGCTGGTATCACCGGCCGGGCGACTGTTGGCGTTCGGCCTGATGACAATATTAGGGCGAGTAAAATGCGCCGCCGGCAGCGGGGCAATCGCCGCCTGTTGACCGTATTTTTCCCGCAGCTCGGCAATCGGCGCCAGATCCAGCGCCCGCAGCGGACAGGATTCAACGCAGATCGGTTTCTGCCCGACGCCGACGCGCTCGTAGCAGCCGTCGCATTTGGTCATATGCCCCTTGGCTTTATCGAACTGCGGCGCACCGTAAGGACAGGCCATATGGCAGTAGCCGCAACCGATGCATATCGCTTCATCTACCACCACAAAGCCATCCGCGCGTTTGTGCATCGCCCCGCTGGGGCATACTTTGGCGCAGGCCGGATCATCGCAATGATTACAGGCAATGGAGAGGTAATAGGCGAATACATTCTGATGGTAGCCGTCGCCATCCTGCAGCCAGTGACCACCGGCGTATTCATAAATCCGGCGATAGCTGACGTCCGGGCCCAGATTTTTGTAATCTTTACAGGCCAGCTCGCAGGTCTTGCAGCCGGTACAGCGCTGTGAATCGATATAAAATCCGTATTGGGTACTCATCTATTCCCCCTCATACTTTCTCAATCTGAATCAGATTGGTGTGTTGCGGATTGCCTTTCGCCAAGGGGGAAGGGCGTTGCGTCGTCAGCGTATTGATGCAGCCGCCATGATCGATTTTATCGCCGGCCATATCGGCCTGATGCCAGGCGCCCTGGCCTATCGCCGTCACGCCCGGCAGGATACGCGGCGTCACTTTGGCGGCGATGCGCACTTCGCCCCGATCGTTGAACACCCGCACCGTGTCGCCGTTTTTTATCCGGCGGGAAGCGGCATCAATCGGGTTAATCCACACTTCCTGCGGGCAGGCGGCGCTGAGCACATCGATATTGCCGTAGCTGGAGTGGGTACGCGCTTTGTAATGGAAACCGGATAACTGCAGGGGAAAACGCTGGCGTAACGGATCGTCCCAGCCTTCAAAGGTTGGGGCGTAAATCGGCAGGGCGCTGATGGACTCATCCGCCTGCAATTGCCAACTGGCAGCGATCTCGGCGAGGGCGGCCGAATAAATCTCTATTTTGCCGGACGGTGTCTTCAGCGGATTGGCCTGCGGATCGTCACGAAACGCTTTATAGGCGACAAAATGGCCATCAGGATCCTGGCGCTTATAGATGCCTTGCGCTTTCAATTGTTCATAGGCGGGGAGCTGTGCATCTTTGGCCTGCATTTTGGCATACAGATACTGCAGCCACTGCTCTTGGGTCCGGCCTTCGGTAAATTTCTGCTCGATGTCCGGTCCCAGACGCTTTGCAATGCCGCTCAGTATCTGATAAATGGAGCGGCGTTCAAATTTAGGCGTTGTCGCTGGCTGGCCGAAAATCAGATAGCCCATATTGGCGGCATAGTCGTTGGGGACGATATCCTCCTGTTCGGTGGTCATCAGATCCGGCAGCAGGATGTCGGCGTATTTGGCTGAGGAGGTCATGAAATTCTCAATGACCACGATCATTTCACAGTCCTTATCGTTTTGCAGGATGCGATGGGTCCGATTGATATCGGAATGCTGATTGACCAGCGTATTGCCGGCATAATTCCAGAGGAACTTGATCGGCACATCCAGCTTGTCTTTGCCTTTAACGCCGTCTTTGAGGGCGGTCATTTCCCGTCCGCGATAGATCGCATCTGTCCACATAAAGACCGGGATCTGAGTTTTGACCGGGTTGTCGCCCAACGGCATCCGTTCGATGGTCATGGTATAGGTCGACTCGCGGGCGCCGCTGTTGCCGCCGTTTACCCCGACATTGCCGGTCAGGATCGGCAGCATGGCGATGGCGCGCGCGGTCTGCTCGCCATTGGCATGGCGCTGCGGGCCCCAGCCCTGGCAGATATAGGCCGGTTTGGTGCTGCCGATTTCCCGCGCCAGCGTAATGATGCGGCGGCGGGGAATACCGGTGATTTTTTCCGCCCATTCTGGCGTCTTGGCAATGCCATCACTGCCTTGGCCAAGGATCCAGGCTTTATAGTGGCCGTTGGCCGGCGCGCTGGCGGGCAGCGTTTTTTCGTCGTAGCCGACGCAGTAGCTATCCAGAAACGCCTGATCGACCAGATCCTCGGTTATCATCACCCAGGCCAGGGCCGATACCAGCGCGGCGTCGGTGCCTGGCCGAATCGGGATCCATTCATCCTCGCGGCCAGCGGCAGTATCGGTATAGCGTGGATCAATCACGATCATCCTGGCGTTTGAACGCTCCCGGGCCTGTTCCAGATGATAGGTGATACCCGCGCCGCTCATCCGGGTTTCGGCCGGATTATTGCCGAACATCACCACCAGTCTGGTATTGACGATATCCGAGGTACTGTTGCCTTCGTTACTGCCGTAGGTGTAAGGCATCGCCGCGCTGATTTGTGCGGTACTGTAGGTGCCGTAATTGCGTAAAAAGCCGCCATAGCAGTTCATCAGTCGGGAAACCAGCGAGCCGGAAGAGGAAGAGCGAACAAAATTGGCGCCGGTGGCGCCGGAACCATAATGAATATCCACCGCTTCGTTACCGTATTCTTTGACGATACGCTTCAGGTTATCGCTGACGATGTCCAGCGCTTCGTCCCAACTGATGCGCTGGAATTTGCCTTCACCGCGCGCGCCTACCCGCTTCATGGGGTAGTTGAGCCGGTCCGGATGGTTCATCCGCCGACGCATTGAACGTCCGCGCAGGCAGGCGCGTACCTGATGATCGCCATACTGGTCCGATCCGGTATTGTCGGTTTCGACCCAATAGACCTCATTATTGCGGACGTGTAACCGCAGAGCACAGCGGCTGCCGCAGTTAACCGAACACATGCTCCAGACCACTTTATCGGCCTCACTACCGGTGCCGGTACTGCCAGCCGCGGCTGCCTGCGCGAAACGAAAAGGCAGATCAAACGCCTGGCTGGCCAGCAGTAAGCCGCCTGCCGCTACACCGCCTTTGACCAGGCCCCGGCGACTGATTCCCGGTGTCTCTGCCGCTGCTGCCGCTGATTTATTTTTCATGGGTCACCCACTGACATTGCTCAAAAAAGAATCGAAGCGGTATATCCTGTTGCTTTCTAATTATTAGCTTGATATCCGTTGAGCCAGTGTGGGTATAAACGCCGTTCTGAAACTTGTCCCTGAACAATTTTTTGCCGATCCGCCGGTTCTTGATGGTCGAAAATGTGATCCTGCTGCGCATAAAGACCGAAAAGGCTGAACTATGGGCGCGGCAAACCTGGGGATTGAGCCGAAATTTAACCTTCGCCAAATCAATTACCTGACTAATAAGCCTCCTACTATGGCTTCACAAGCTTAAAAGTTAATGCTTATACTGTATAAAAATACAGTTATAAGAGTCAGGCAGGTAGGTATGAAATTTTATCGCGCAGCAGAAGAGATCGTCCGGCTACCCTTACCGTTTTATATTGATCGGGTGGCCGCCGGTTTTCCCAGCCCGGCACAGGATTATGTGGAAAACGCTATTGATCTCAATGAAATATGCGTACGGCATCCGGCGAGTACCTATTTTGTCCGGGTCAGCGGGGACTCGATGATCGAGGGCAATATCCAGGAGGGTGATGTGCTGATCGTCGATTGCTCGCTAAAACCCCAGCATGGCAATATCGTTATTGCTTCACTGGACGGTGCCTTCACTGTCAAGCGCCTGCAGCTTACCCCGCGTATTCAGCTGTTGCCGATGAATCCGACCTATTCGCCCATTCAGCTTAATCCCGAAGAGCTGATGGAAATATTTGGCGTGGTCACCTATATCATCCATGCGGCGCTGTGAACATGTACGCGCTGGTGGATGTGAATTCCTTTTACGCCTCTTGCGAAACGGTGTTCAGGCCAGACCTTCGCGGCAGGCCGGTAGTGGTATTAAGTAATAACGACGGCTGTGTCATCGCCCGCTCGGCGGAGGCCAAAAAGCTCGGTATCAATATGGCCGAACCCTATTTCAAATTGCGCGGGCTGCTTGAACGCCACGGGGTGGTGGTGTTTTCCAGTAATTATGCGCTGTATGCCGATATGTCGATGCGGGTCATGACGCTGCTTGAGGAGATGGCGCCGGCCATCGAAATCTACAGCATCGATGAAGCTTTTCTCAACTTGACCGGGATCGATAACTGCGTGTCCCTGGAACAATTTGGCCGCGAGGTTCGCCAGCGCATCGCCCAATGCACCAAGCTGGGCGTCGGGGTCGGGATCGCGCCGACCAAGACGTTGGCCAAGCTGGCTAATCATGCCGCTAAAAAATGGTCCCGCACCGGCGGCGTGGTCGATCTCAGCAATCCGCTGCGGCAGCGAAAACTGCTGGCATTGACCGCGGTCGAGGATGTCTGGGGCGTGGGACGCCGGCTGGGTAAACGGCTTGGCGCCATGGGCATCACCACCGCCATTCAGCTGGCCGATGCCGATACGGCCTTTATCCGCAACAATTTTAGCGTGGTACTGGAACGCACCGTCAGGGAACTGCGTGGCGAAGCTTGCCTGGCTATCGAAGCGTTGCCGGCGACCAAGCAGCAGATTGTCTCTAGCCGCAGCTTCAGCCACCGGATCAGCGACTACCAGGCGATGCGCGAAGCGGTATGCTCTTATGCCTCGCGCGCGGCCGAGAAACTGCGGACTGAGAAACAGTATTGCCGGCAGGTATCGGTGTTTATCCGCACCAGCCCGCACGACACCGCCAGCAAATATTATGCTAACCAGGCGACCAGCCGCATCCCGATCCCTACCCAGGATACCCGCGACATTATCGCGCTCGCCCTGCACGGCCTGGAACGTATTTGGCAGCCGGACCAGCGCTACATCAAGGCCGGCATCGTATTGGGGGATTTTTTCAACCATGGTGTGGCGCAGCCCGGCCTGTTCGACGAGTTCAGGCCGCGAGCCAACAGCGACTCGCTGATGACCCTATTGGACACCTATAACCGTTCCGGCCGCGGAAAAATCTGGTTCGCCGGACAAGGGGTTAATCAGGATTGGAAAATGAAGCGCGAGATGCTGTCGCCGGCCTATACCACGCGATATAACGAGTGCCCGGTGGCTAACTTACGGTAATCTATGCATAATGTGCACATCTGCAAAGATGTTGTTAGGTCTGATTGCCAAGTGCACAGGGCAGGGGCTTCCGGTCGCCAGGGCTTACCGGCAGTATTGGCCGGCTCGGTCTTTATAAAGGAATGTGAGATTCCTTAATTAAGGAGTATGTATGGTGAAATTAAGGGATATGCGCGACGTAGAGTTTCCTGCCTACCGTCGGCTGTTTATTGATGAATATGCCCAGGATCTGGCGGCCACGCGCGGCTATGGCGCGGAAGATGCCAGGGCCCGGGCGACCGAATCGATTGACGGCAGTCTGTCGGCCGGGGTGCGCACTGCCGCCAACCGACTGTGGTGTATTGTGCCGGCGGGCGAAGAGCAACCGGTTATCGGTTACCTCTGGATAGTGGTAAAGGATCAGGCGGCCTGGGTGGCTGATTTCTGCCTGTTGCCTGAGTGGCGCGGTCGTGGCTTTGGCCGCGCTGCGCTGGGCGAAATGGACAGGCTGTTGGCGGCAATGGGCATTAACGAGGTCGGTCTGCGGGTGGCGGCGGGTAATGGGTCGGCCAAGGCCCTGTATGAAAAATGCGGCTTTCACATTACCGGTTTCAATATGTCTCGCTCTCTGGCGACCCTAAAGGTTGATTGACCGGCTGTTTGCCCGAACCGATATTTTGCCGGCACGGCTGATAACACGCTGCTGCTGGTCATAAACGCGACTTCGGCCAAAACATCGCTTCACGTCATGCTCCGCGCCCGGTAATCCGCTGCTGCCGATAAACCGCCGCCCCGGATCGCCGGGAACGGCGTGCTCGGCATACCTTTCTCTGTTTATTGCCTACTTCAGCCCTAACGCATTGCGCATGGTATAGAACAGGTCTGTCTGATCGGTCAGGCCCAGAACATTGCCTGCATGGGGACCATAGGCGGCAATACGCAGCTGAGAGCCGGTATGTTCCTGGGAATCTTCTTCCGAGTTACCGTAGCTGATGCCCATGACTGCGCCGTCTTTAGTGGTCAATGCCTGGGTCAGGCCCGGCGCTTTGGCATCGGCGGCGACAATCTGGCTGGAGTGGGCATGGTCGGCGGTGACGATCACCAGCGTATTGCCGTCTGCCCGGGCGAATTCCAACGCTTTCTGAACCGCCTCATCCAGATCCACCGTTTCGCCGAACTGGCCGCACGGGTTGGCTGCATGATCCTGCTTATCAATCGACGCGCCCTCTACCTGCAGGAAGAAACCGTTAGGATGGCTTTTCAGCAGGCTGATGGCTTTTTCCGTCATCGCCGCAAGCGTCGGAATGCCGGCGCCGCGCTGAGGATTATCGGTACAGACGACCGGCGGCTTATCAATATTGCCGTGATAGCTGGCTTTCGGTCCCTGCCAGCGTACCGGCATATTGCCTGGGGAAAAAAGTCCGAGCAGCGGTTTGTCCTGATTGGCCTCGGTAATGGCATTCAGCCCATTCAGGTCGCTGACCAACTGATAGCCTCTTTCCTGCGCCTGGCGGCTCAAGGTCTTGCCCTGCCAGTTTCCGGCCTTGGCGGTTTCATCGAAGGTTTTGGCGCCGCCGCCGAGCGTGACATCGGCCCGGCTTTCAAGCAACTGTTCAGTGATCGATCCACGTCCCTGGTTTTCCAACGCCTGGGTCGGACAGGTCTGGCTGGTGACGTCCGGTCCATAGCATTTACGTGAGCTGACATGCGCGACCAACGCAGCCGGGGTGGCGTCCTGCAGCTCAGCGGTCGATACGTTGCCGGTTGCCTTGCCGGCGGCCTTGGCCAGCTCCAGGATAGTGACGTGATCCTTGCCGTAGACGTCAACGCCCAGGGCGCCGTTATAGGTTTTTACGCCGGTGGTCCAGGCGGTAGCGGACGCCGCTGAATCGGTAACATAGTCGGGCTTGCGGGTCTTTTTATCCAGCGCATAGTGGGTGTACTGACCGGTTAACGGCAGGGCATCCAGGCCTTTGAAGTAGTTTCCCGCCCCTACCGCATAGTTACGCGCGGCAGTAATTTCCGAGTCACCCATGCCGTCGCCTATAAGTAGGATCACATTCTTGGCCGGCTGTTTAGTCAGCAGCGTCTTCAATGCATCGGTTTGATCCAGCTGCAGACGGCGTGCGCCACCGGGCTGGGTGATATCACCCTGGGCGGCGCGCTGGAACATGGCGTCGGACACAGCGGACGGGGCTGTCTGTGCAACCACGGAACCGGTGGTCATCAGGGCGGCAGCCAGCCCCAGAGAGATGGCGGAACGGCGAGCAAATGGCATCAATGAAATCTCCTTATTCAAAAAACGAAAAACGAACGCAGCGGTTGTTATCGGGCGAGTTTACCGGTGCCGAATGAAGGATTTATGACAATCAAGCCCCGTGGGCACTCCCTCAATACTGAACCGTTTCGTGCCCGGCCCATACAGTATAAATGCTGTTGTAACAGCGGCCTGAAGATGACTGATTAACTGATGGCCGGCCGGCAGATTGATGCACTCGCGCTACACCGGCTGGCGGAGTTGTGCCTCTGGGGCTACGATAATAAGCACATCAATTATTAATGCGATTTAAGGAATGCCTGCATGACGACACTGGCTGACATCGCTGTCATGTTAAAAACTGCGCGCCGCCATGCCGGACTGTCACAGGAAGTCCTGGCCCAGCGCGCCGGCGTGGCGCGTTCGACCGTCGCCCGGATGGAAAACCTGGCGAACGGCGATATGAGTGTCTCGGTGCTGGTTCGCCTGCTGGATGCGGCCGGAGTAGACCTCCATTCTGCGCCGCGCGGGCCGCGTTCTCTTGAGACGTTTTTGAATAAACATCGGCGCAGACCGGCTGGTGGAGAGCAAAACCCGTAATGGGAAAAACCGTCATTATCAGGACAAGCCGGCTCACCGGCGGATTTTACAGTTAACTTCAGGGGTTCAGCACCATGCTTCGAACTGACTACCATGAAAAAAAGGATGTATCAGGCATGCCGGACACCGGACAGGAATTTTCTTTCAAGGTACTGACCATCAATACCCATAAGGGGTTTGCCGCGTTCAATCGTCGCTTTATCCTGCCCGAGCTGCGGGATGCGGTACGCACTGTAGGCCCTGACGTGGTCTTCTTACAGGAAGTGTTGGGGACTCACGAGAAGCACTCCCAGCGGTTTGAAAACTGGCCGGTAGTGCCGCAATACGAATTTCTGGCCGATACCATGTGGGCTGATTTTGCCTATGGCCGCAATGCGGTCTACCCTGACGGTGATCATGGCAATGCGCTGCTGTCGCGCTTCCCTATCACCCTGCACCAGAATCTTGACGTCTCGGTGGAAGGAACGGAAAAACGCGGCATGTTGCACTGTGTGCTGGAAGTGCCGGGCCGATCCCTGTCGCTGCATATGATCTGCGTTCATCTGGGGCTACGTGAAGCCCACCGGCATGAGCAGATGCTGCAGATGAGCCGCTTTATCGAGACCCTGCCGGCCGATGCGCCGTTGGTGGTCGCCGGTGATTTCAACGACTGGCGGTTACGCGCCAATGACATACTGCATAAAGAAGCCGGGCTGGAAGAAGTGTTTACCAAGACCCAGGGGCGCCCGGCCCGCACTTTTCCAGCTCGCTTTCCTTTGTTGCGGCTGGACCGCATTTATGTACGCAATGCGCGTATCAGCGAACCGACCTCACTGGCTAACCAGCCGTGGTCGAAGCTTTCCGATCATGCGCCCCTGGCCGTGGAGATTCATCTATGAAGATGGAATGGCGTGATGGCAACCGGATTACGTTGCTGGAGAACGGCGAGGCATTTTTCCCGCGGGTTAATGAGCTGATTGGCCAGGCCCAGAAGGAGGTGCTGATTGAAACGTTTATCCTGTTTGAGGATGAGGTCGGTAAAAACCTGCGCCGCGTGCTTATCGACGCAGCCGAACGTGGCGTCAGGGTCGAGGTGACGGTAGATGGCTATGGATCGCCGGACTTGTCTGAAGAATTCGTCAGCGGCATGGTAAGCGCCGGCGTTCGCTTTCGCTATTACGATCCCCGCCCGGCGTTTATGGGAATGCGTACCAATTTGTTCAGACGGCTGCATCGCAAAATTGTGGTGGTAGACGCGACTATCGCCCTGGTCGGCGGCATCAATTTCTCTGATGAACATATGAGCAGCTACGGCCCGCAGGCCAAGCAGGACTACGCCGTCGAAGTCGCTGGACCGGTGGTGGACGACATTCACCGCTTTACCCTGCAGGCGCTTTATAGCGAAGATGAACATCGCAGCTGGTGGGGACGCGGGCGCCGTTCGCGCCGGCCGGCCCATAACCAACAGCCGGGTGATGCCCAGGCGCTGTTTGTTTACCGCGATAATGACCAGCACGACACCGATATCGAACGGCACTACCTGGATATGCTGCGCAGCGCCAAGAAAGAAGTGATCATCGCCAACGCGTACTTTTTTCCCGGTTATCGCCTGTTGAAAGAGATGCGCAATGCTGCCCGGCGCGGCGTCAGGGTAGTACTGATTGTCCAGGGCGAGCCGGATATGCCGATCGTTCAGGTGGGTGCCCGCATGCTGTATAATTACCTGGTGCCGGAAGGGGTCGAAATCTATGAGTATTGCCGTCGTCCGCTGCACGGCAAGGTGGCGACCATGGATGATTACTGGGCTACGGTCGGATCCAGTAATCTGGATCCGCTGAGCCTGGCGCTTAACCTGGAATCTAATCTGATCATCCATGATCGCACCTTCAACCAGGAGTTGCGGAATAACCTTAACGGCCTGATTGAGCGCGACTGTCAATTGGTGGATGAGAGCCGGGTTCCGAAACGAACCTACTGGCACTTAGCGAAAACCGTGCTGGTGTTCCATTTCCTACGCCACTTCCCCGCCTGGGTTGGATGGCTGCCGGCCCATACTCCCAAACTGTCCCTGGTCGCGCCGCCGGTACAGCCTGAACTGGAAACCCAGGATCGGGCCGAGCCTGAAAATGAAGGTGCCAAATCATGACCCGTACCAGGAAAACCCGTAACCGTGGCCCGGAAAGCAAAAAACACCGGATATGGTCGGCAGCCAAAAAGGTGCTGACGGCGCTGTTTTTTATCGGCGTGGTGGTCCTGCTGGCGGTTTATGCCCGCCGGGTAGACTGGGATGATGTCGCCCAGTCCATTACCAGCTATAGCTGGCAGGCGCTGATGGCGGTTATCGGTCTGGTGGTGTTGAGTTATCTGTTTTATGGCGCCTATGACTTGATCGGCCGGGCCTATTGCGGCCATAAGCTGGCCAAGCATCAGGTGATGCTGGTGTCATTTATCTGTTATGCATTTACGCTAACGCTCAGCACCTGGATCGGTGGCATAGGCATGCGCTACCGACTGTACTCCCGGCTGGGGCTGCCTAACAGTTCCATTACCAAAGTATTTAGCTTGAGTATCGCCACCAATTGGCTGGGATATATTCTGCTCAGTGGCGGCATCTGTGCGTTCGGCGTTATCAAGCTGCCGGCTAACTGGGGCATCGGTGAAGTCGCTTTACGGCTGACCGGCGCCGGCCTGCTGGTATTTATCGCCGCATATCTATGGCTATGTACCTTTTCCCGGCGTCGCCGCTGGAGCATCAAAGGACAGAAGCTGGTGCTGCCTTCACTGCGCATGGCCTGTACCCAGCTGCTGGTGTCCTGCGCCAACTGGCTGACCATGGCGGGCATCATTTATATTCTGCTGGGCGATAAAGTGGATTTCCCCCTGGTAGTAGGGGTGCTGCTGGTCAGCAGTATTGCCGGAGTTATTGTGCATATCCCGGCGGGTATCGGTGTGCTGGAAGCGGTGTTCGTTGCGATGCTGCGCGGCGAAGACCTGACGCATGGCTCGATCATCGCCGCCCTGCTGGCCTATCGGGCGGTCTATTTTATCGCTCCGCTGCTGCTGGCGATTGTGCTCTATCTGGGCCTTGAGAGCCGGGCTAAAGCGCTGCGTGAGCGAAATGAGCGTAAAGCTGCTGACGAAGCGGCTACCTCACCTGATGAACAGAAAACGCCGGCACCGGAAGACGCTGTCCTGCCTGATGGCGGTAAAGCCTCCTGATTACAGGGCCTGCTGAAATTGATAGGGGACTGCTGACGGGTCTTGGGTTACAGGTGCAAATGGCCATCGATAAGGGTGACCGATTGTCCGCCGATCCAGGGTTCCCCGTTGATGAACTCAAGGCTTATTCGACCATGACGTTTAAGGGCAGTGCCTTGCCTAACCTGGTAAGATCCGGCAAACACCGGATCATCCGGGAATCCCTGAGCCTGGAGCAGACGCGCCAGACAAGCGTTAGCGCTGCCGGTCACCGGGTCCTCCACCAATTGTCCGTTCTCAACCACAAAGGCCCTGATTTCATAATCAGCCGGCCCGGTGGGGCGATGACGGCTATAGAGGGTCAGGCCGTTGGCCTCGCAGCGCGTCAGCAAAGATGCCAGCGAGTCACGATCCGGCATGGCGGTCAGGCAGGCTTCGACACTGTCTACCCTGACCAGCAGCCAGCGTATTCCCATATCCACCACCACCGGCGGACAGAAGCCAAAGGCGGTCGATTTGCCGACCGCTTGTGCAAGCAGCGGGTAGTAACTTTCGTTAACCGCCACGATTTCAGCCGCCGGAGCATGAAACGCCAGCCAGCCTTTGCGGGCAAGGCTGATGGCGACGTTGCCGACGCCGCACTGCTGGATAAGGCGATCGGCGTTTTTAGGCCGAAAACCGGTTTCAAGCATGGCATGAGCAGTGCCCAGCGTAGGGTGGCCGGCGAAAGGCAACTCTCCGCCAGGCGAAAAAATACGCAGTTGGTAGTCAGCGCCCGGATCGGTCGGAGGCAGCACGAAGGTCGTTTCAGATAAATTAGTCCAGCGAGCGATCGCCTGCATTTGGGGTTCCGACAAACCGTCAGCATCGATAACCACCGCCAGCGGATTGCCGCACAGGGGGGTATCGGTAAACACATCAACCTGTTTAAAGCGGCGCAATTCAGTCATGACTTACCTTTTGTTACCTGAAGGCGTAGGCGTAAAGGGAGATTCTGTCGTTATTTACTCGGTACTGCAAGCATTTGACCGGTGGTTGCAGTGTCTGCGGTGTCTTCAGTGGACATTTTCGCCGTGATAGTACTCTTCAAAGGAAAGGGGATCGCTTTATATTATAATTGGTGGTGTTTTAAGTGGTGGTGTTTTAAGTGATGATGTTTGCAAAGAGAATTTATTCTTTTATAAAAGCGCTTTTCTGCAGTCGTAAACGTGGATGCGATTATTCAGATGGATTGCCGGCATTATACTTGCGCCCAATGACGCAGGTATAATGCCGGCAGGAAATTGCGGGTCGTAACTGAATGGATTAGGGATGGCCGCCCGGGCCACCGCCCCCACCGCTGCTATAACCACCGCCCCCACCGCTGCTATAACCACCGCCCCCACCGCTGCTATAACCACCGCCCCCACCGCTGCTATAACCACCGCCCCCACCACCGCTATAACCACCACTACCACCATGGCCGCCACCACCATGCCCACCGCCAGGAGGGGGCCACAGGCAACCGCTCAGCGCTGCGCTTAACAGGATAATACCGACAAAGGCGATAAGGCGTCGCATAAATACTCTCCAGATAATTTATTAAACTACAGTTAATGATTCCCTGGAAAGCCTATCTGGGTCAATAAGCCAAACAGTAAAGGAAACGTAAAAACAGAACCGGTATTTACATTTGTTCATGATCGATGCTGTTATATTTTTAATTTGATGTGGTAAAGGAAAATATATAAGAAAATGACTAAATAAAGATGCGCCATTTATATCTTGCGGATGGGAATATAACGGCAGCCAAGCCTGATAATACCCACAACGCACCGGCCGGCGAGTCCTGCCGGCCAGGGCAATGTAAAGTCGGATAAGTTGCTCGACACCTCGGGCACGATTTTTTATAATGAACATTAATATATCTATGGCGTTTCCCATTCGGCTCTTTAGGGGTTCCTATGTGTTCTGAATCAGTTGCCAGTCTTCGTAAAGGCCGTGGGCGGCCCAAACAATTTGACCGTGAGGTTGCGCTGGATAAAGCGCTGGATTTGTTCTGGCGTCATGGTTATGAAGCGACGTCGCTGGCGGATCTGGTTGAAGCCACTGGCGCTAAGGCGCCGACGCTATACGCTGAGTTCGGCAATAAAGAGGGCCTGTTCAAGGCGGCCGCCGAGCGCTATGTCACCAAATTTGCTGAAAAAGGCAAAACGTTGCTGATGCAACCGGACCGCAGTGTCTCCCAGGCCATTGAAGATTACTTCAGATCGGTTGCCTCAATGTTTACCGATAAAAGCCTGCCCTCCGGCTGCTTTATCATTTGTACTTCTGCCGCGCTCTCCGCCTCATCTGAGGACGTAGCCCAGATACTGCGCGCCCGCCATCATTTGCAGGAACATACCCTACGCGATTTTTTGCTGTCCCGACAGCAGCAGGGCGAACTGGCGGCTGATAGCGATATCGTGCTACTGGCAAAATTTCTCGCCTGTACCCTGCAGGGGATGTCGGTTCAGGCCAGAGACGGGGCATCGGCCGCTGATCTGGACGGCATCGTTACCACCTTGATGGCCTTATGGCCGACCCTCAGCGGCACCCGCGCCTGAATCTCGTACACAAAAGCGGCGTCGGCACCTGAATCCGGTGCAGAAAAGCGGCACCCGCGCCTGAATCTCGTGCACAAAAGCGGCCCCCGCGCCTGAATCTCGTACACAAAAGCGGCGTCGGCACCTGAATCCGGTGCACAAAAAAGCCTGCCGGGTTATCCCGGCAGGCATTGGGTTCTGGCCTGCTAATCTGGCCGGGTGCAGCCCCGGTCTTCGGTCGATTACTGATAAATTACCGCAGTACCGTGCAGGTTATTCTGACCTGAGGTAGAGGTAATCTGGAAAGATTTGGCACCTGATTGAGTGGCTTTAGCGGCCAGCTGGCTTTCCAGCGAACTCAGATTAGAACCGGCACTGGCGTTAATGACGCCCACTTTCTGCTGGCCGGCAGGTACTGAGGTCACTAAATCAGCGGCAAAACTACCAAAAGACAGGGCACTCAGGGCGATGGCGGCAACAGCATATTTTACGTTTTTCATAATGTTTACTCTCGTTTAATAAGTTATGTTCTTAGTGAAAACGTTATTAGTTAACGTTCGATAACTAAATACTAGTCTTAACTGTGACGTCGATCAACTCTTTTTGTTATCAATCATTAATTTAATAAGTATTACGCTGATATATATAGAATTATTTCTTTGCTGCCGAATCTGGCCCACTAAAGATAATGCGCCTCAGGTAGGTAGCAGACCTGATCCGATACCCGGGCTGACTCCCGCCTTTTAAGGGTGCTCGGGCAAACGCTCCGTCATGGCAACGGGTGACGTTCCAATTCGGTGCAAAAGCCCTTGTAATTATTTTAATGATCACTAATTATATAGCTATGAAGTCATTAACAAGGCAACACTATGAGCACTGAACATGTGACATGCGCCAGGAAAGGGCGGGGACGGCCGAAGCAATTCGACCGTGATGACGCCTTGGACAAGGCGCTGGACCTGTTCTGGCGTCACGGCTATGAAGCCACTTCGTTGGCGGAGTTAGTAGAGGCTACCGGGGCCAAGGCACCGACGCTGTATGCTGAATTTGGTAATAAAGAAGGACTGTTTCGGGCGGCGGTGGAGCGCTATGTCACCCAATTTGCCGAACGCGATGCCAGCCTGCTGACCGATCCCAACCGCAGCCTGCCTCAGGCGCTGGGTGACTTTTTTCGCGCCACGGCGGCGATGTTTACCGATAAAGAACTGCCCAGCGGCTGTTTTATTACCTGTACTACCGCTGCTTTCAACGGTGGCAAGGAGCCACAGGCTGATGCATTAAGCTCTTGCCACCACCTGCAGGAAAACATGCTGATAAAGTTTCTGGCCCTCAGGCAGCAGCGCGGTGAGTTTGAAAACACCATCGATATCGGCGCTCTGGCTAAATTTCTGACCTGCTTTTTGCAGGGTATGTCGGTGCAGGCCAGAGATGGCACCAGCTGCGCCGATCTGGACCAGGTAACCGACCGTCTTATCGCCCTCTGGCCGGCATTGCTGCAGAGCGCCGGCTAACGGGAGGCGGTGGCTGTTAGCCAGCCTCCGCCGAGGGCAGGGTGGATAATATGGTCAGTGGATGGATATAGCTTTCATAAAGCATGCCCAGCACGATATACACGGCCGCCAGGGCGGCGAGAATCAGCCAGGGTATGGTGGCAGTAAGCGCGGAAAACGTTTTGGCAGTGCCCTCGAACCCGGTCTGAATGGTATTGGGCAGGCCGATATTCGCCATGGCGTGCTTTATCACCTGCCGGGCTTTATCCAAAGAGACGTCATCCGCCAGATTGAAGTCAATGGTGCTGGTGGCGGATTGCCCCTGATGGGCAACCGATAACGGTGTATTGGCTCCGCGCAGGCGGGTAAAAGCGGGTAGCGGCACTGCGCTTCCCTGGTTGTTGACCACCTGCAGATCGTCGAGCACCGACGGATCGGCGGTAAAATTGGCATCCAGCGACATGACCACATGATAGTGGTTGAGAGTTTTATACCGGGTGGCTATCTGGCGCTGGCTGAATGCGTTATTCAGCCACTGGTCCAGCATGTTGGCCCCTGCCTTGCGCTCGACGGTATTATCGGGCCTTATCACATAGACAAAGGCGCCATCGCTGCTGAGCTGCATGGCCTGCGCCGGTAGCACCGTCGCTTGGGTGAGGATTAAAGTCTGCAGCCTGGCATTGACGAACTGGTTCGGGTAGAGATGGTCATCCTGATTATCGAACACCGCTTTAAGCTTGATGCTGCCGGTGTTGCTGTCGATTTCGTTGCTGACAAAGTTGAGTTTGCCTTCCGACAGCACGGTCTTGCCATCTTCTGCGATGGCGGTGACCGGTAACGTTTTCGATTGATGCAGGGCACTGAGGATGGTCTGCAGGTTCGCCTGCGGCACGCTGAACGTCAAGGCAATCGGCTGAGTCTGGGTGATAGTCACAATCCCGGTGGTATCACTGCTGTGCACCATATTGCCCGGATCAATCAGGCGCAGCCCGGCCCGGCCGCTGTGCACCGGAGTCGCTCCGCCCATGACGAGGTTGCCCGGGGGGGAGATCCTCCGGCACTGCCGTCGTGAGCACTGTCGGTGGTAAAATGAATAACCCGCAAGACGATAAGCAGTACGGGTACCAGCAGCAGGAATACGTTGCGCCACTTAATGGTTCGGCGAGAATGGTTTGGCATAGGTTACGAAGAAGCCGGTTGTAAAATGTGGTGGTAATGATGCATCAGAATATAGTCATATTCGACGAAACACTGTAAGTGTTTCGTCAAAAACCGTTTCAGTTCACGTAGAAGAAAAGCGATTAAAGCGAATATGATTCTATTATTATCAGTTTATGATGAGATTCCCGGTTTCATTTAAGTCGACAGGATGAAGTAAAAAATTAAAGTTCCGATATTGCCGTAAGTAAGGCATACCGCTAAAAACCTCGAAAATAGCCTTATTGTAAATTGAATCCCGTCGATAGGATCGGCGCGATAGCGAAAAATCAGACTGAACGTGTTTGTGATTTGATTAATAATCACGATTTATAACGGAATCCTAATTAACTCATTGTTACAATCAGAGTAATGATTTGACTGCAAGCGGTTAACCATTAATGTATAAAAGCCAGCAACTCACGTTCGACTGGATTTTAGGGTTCTTGAAATGCTACGTATTAAAATAAATAGTTTTGTGTTTTTTATGGACATCGTGATAGGTTGGACTTCCCACAATCGATAATATGATATTTTTAACTAAAAAGATTATATTCTAGGCGTAATGTATTATCAACAATCAAGTAATTTTAAATTAGTTAGCAATGAAATTATGTTTATTTGAATCATGCGTTTTATTCCTAGACGGCAAAACGGGTCATGCCATTGATTTAAAATTGTAAGCTTGGTTTTTTGGGCATCGACGATGTCTGCTAGTAATAAAGATTATATTGAATCAGTATTAGGAGGTGTAAATAATGACCGAAATAGCAAATAAACCCTATGCGGCTAAATCCCGCTCCAATTACCTGCCGATTAAAGGCGTCAGAAAAGAGGTCATCAGCCATTCAAAAATACAATATACCTTTGGCGATTTCGTCCTTAATTCTTCCAAGGTATTGTTTCATAAGGATAAGCAGTTAAGTGTTTCGCCAAAGGAGTTGGCGGTGCTTTATTTGCTGCTGGAGTCAGCAGGCGAAGTTGTCACCAAAACTCAGTTGATTCAGGATGTCTGGTGTGGTGGCAATGTGAGTGAAGAATCACTGACACGCTGTATTTATGTCTTGCGCCGAATTCTTCAGGAGGGAAAGAACCGGCGTTTTATCGATACGGTATATGGCAAGGGCTACCGGTTTTCCTGGCCCGTGACACGTCTGATACCAACTGAACCCAAGCTGAAGACATCAAGCTGTATCATTGCCGTGCTGCCTTTCAAGCTTGAAAGCTCGCTTGATGTGCTGGGGCTGCAGGATGCCATCGTGGAGGAAATGACCGGCTGCGAGCATATAGGGCTGCATGTATTGCCTTCCTCGCTGACGATCAATTGCCGTTCCGTACACTCAATTCTGGAGCTGCTGGAAAAAGTCAGGCCAGATTACTACCTCACCGGCTATGAGCTCATTGTCGGCGGCAATCCATCGCTGAGAATTGAGCTGATCCGTACCCATGACCATTTCGTCAGACGGCGTGAGTGTATACCCATAGGCAATAATGTGACGCCTGATCTGCTGAAAAAAATGCTCAAAGATATTATCTTGCGTTATATTCCCAGCCTGTCAAAACAATTTGATGTCGATTTAGGCATTCCTTTAAAAGACTCCGCTTATCCGGCATTGGCAGAAGTCAGGGACGCGATGAACGTCTATACACCCCAAAGCCTGCAGCATGCGCTGGCAATGACCGAGCAATATCGTCTGCAGGCGCCCAACGATACTTCAATACTGAGTCAGCTTGCTGAATGCCATTTCTCTCTTGGCCAGATGGGAATAACCAACTTGAACGACGCGCTCGATAACTGCGCACTTCTGTCTGAGCAGGTGCTTGAGCAGGTTGACGATCATCCCCTCGCCCTTGCCATGCGAGGGTTAGTCTATGCAATGAAATCGCAATATCAACAGGCAGAAGACATCTTCAAGCAGATAATTACGCTGGCACCGGGATATCCGGTGATAAATTACTATTATGCCTGGCATCTTTTCATCAACGGGGAGCTGCAAACATCCCTCTACTTCGCCAGGCAGGCCAGCCAAAGGCTGCCGCTGCGGATCGATATCAAGGCACTTATCATGTGGATCGAATACTGCAGCGGCAACATGACCGCGGCTCTGGAAATGGTGTCAGCCCAGGGCGCCGATAACCACCCACTGTTACGCAGCATGCAGGCAGTCATCCTTTGTGATAAAGGACAGTTCAATCTGGCGAGTGAAGTCAGTACTGGCCTGGGCCAGTCGATGCCGGGGGATGGCATCATTTATTTTAATATGCTCTATGTCGGGCTGTTTGCACGTTCGAATGATGACGGTATCGAGCAGGTAGACATCATCATGGAGCAGCCATCGCTCACGGTCCCGGCGGCAATATTGCCCCTCATCCGTTATTGCAAGGGTGATCCGGCAGCCAGAGAATGGCAACATAAACTGGAGCGAGAAGCATCGCCATGCCTGGCTATCTGGCGGCATGATCCCAGGTTGAAAACGTTGCGCGCCTAGAAAAGTAACGGCATCAAGTAAGTTATCTTTTCAACATGTAAACTGGCTCGATATGTCGATATCAGCTAAATGCTTTGCCCAGAGATATAGTTGCCTCATATTAATATCCCCAGAAAATTTCCAGGGATTTATTTAAAAATAATTTAAAACAATAATAAGGTAACCGAGCCGGTAGGGGAACAAACGTCCTATCCTTTATAAAAAATAAACCACAACACTATTAGTCAGATTCCCATCATGATTTTTTGCAGGTAATAGGGCATTATCATCAGAGTGGGAATGAGTCGAACGCGGAAAGGGATAATTATGAGCAAGGAAAGTATTATATCTCCTGGCACGCCGCTTGTTAACACCTTCAGGCAAGATATAACGAAACAGAAATGCTGGTTGCTGAAGGCTAACGATAATATTTGCGAAATGGCATTTCACTGTCCGGAAGGAATAACCCGATTGCAGCTGGACGCGGATTGGAATGGCCTTTTGCTGATGAACAGAGTCAGCATGGAAGTGATTTCAGGTGAAGCTACTTATCAGGAGCTGCCTTTCTTTACGCTGGTCAAGTTACAGGTTTTTATCGATGAATCCCGGGGTCTGGCAATCAAATATGCCCGCCAGCAACACTGGACAACTATCCAATTGAAGCAATTACCGGAAATACATACCGGTAACGACATCGAGCGATGGCTGCTGATGCAGCATCATAATCCCTCCGATGAAATGAGTCGGCTGGCATCATTTCTGCGCCGGACGGAATGCTATTGGCTCATCAGGTTCCTGCTGAATGAGTCTGTGAACAACGACAAGCTGAATGTGCTTGGCGCACGTTACGGACTGTCGTATTCCCACTTTCGACGTCTATGCCGGAATGCATTGGGTAACTCCGCAAAAAGCGAATTGCGGGGCTGGCGTATTGCGAGAGCCCTGCTTGATGTTGTTGAAGAACGAAAAAGCCTGACGGCTATTGCCATGCGTCATGGCTACGCATCTTCATCCCATCTTTCAAATGATATCAGGGATGCCTTCGGGGTCTCACCTCGAAGCTTATGGAATATGATGACGAAGAAATCGATAAAATGAATAAAATCTTGATTCGAAGCGGACTTTTCAGTTTTTGCCTGCTAACTATTTTATGGATGCCGGCATTGACGGCTACCCAGATGCCTTTGGTGAAAAAGGGCGGCGCTGCGGAAGGCTATATTGCTCATAAAGATGGTTTGAAAGTGTTTTTTGATGCCCTGTCTGATCGCTTGGGCATACCCATTATTGTCAGCAAAACGGTCGCCAGAAAACAGATAAGCGGAGAGTTTGATCTCTCTGAACCCCATGCTCTGCTAGAAAAAATATCTCGCCAGATGGGCCTTGTCTGGTATCACGATGGGCAGGCAATCTACATCTATGATGCGGCCGAAATGCAGAACAGCATGATGTCTCTGCAGAATATCTCTTTTATGACCCTGAAAAATTACCTCAGAAAATCCTCGCTTTACGATGAGCGTTATCCTCTTCGTGGCGATGAAAACCGGGGCACCTTTTATATCTCCGGACCGCCGGTCTATGTTGATCTGGTGCTTAACTCCGCCCGCTTTCTGGATGAGAAAGTCGATAGAGCGCAAGGAGGAGAAATAACCCGCGTTATCCAGCTTAACAATACCTTTGTCAGCGATCGTTCATATGCGCTGCGCGGCGAGAAACTGATTATTCCCGGTATCGCCAATGTCATTGGCCAACTGCTGTCAGGCGATCTTCAGGCTGTACGGCCGAAAGTGGAGTCCGGGCCTGACGCCGCCGCGCTATCAGGCTCGGATGTGGCGGCAGACGATACGGGAGGGAATGCCTTTGCCGCGCCCGTCCAGCGCCTTGAGGGAGCGACTGAGAGCGTCAGGGTTATTGCTAATCCCAGTACTAACAGCCTGCTGGTGAAAGGCACCGGCAGGCAGGTGGAGCTGGTACGCAATCTGGCCATGGCGCTTGACTTGCCGAAGAGACATGTTGAACTTTCGCTGTGGATTGTGGATATGCAGAAAGACGATCTCGACCAGTTGGGGATCAACTGGCAGGGCAATGCCGGCATTGGTAACAGCTTGAATATTTCTCTTAATGGAGGCTCCTATACCACCCTCAATGGGGCGCGGTTTATGGCTTCAATTATGGCATTATCGCGCAAGAACCGGGCCAATATCGTTTCACGCCCGATTGTGCTGACCCAGGAGAATGTGCCTGCCATCTTCGATAATAATCGCACTTTTTACACCAAGCTTATAGGCGAGCGCAGCGTCGAGTTGAAGCAGGTGACCTACGGTACGCTGGTCAGCGTGCTGCCACGTTTTTCACCGCGCAATGAAATAGAAATGGTGCTGAATATCGAGGATGGCAGCGAGATACCGACGGTGAATGAGAATGACGACGAATATCTGCCGAAGGTAGGCCGAACCACCATCAGCACTGTGGCGCGGGTTCCCAGAGGAAAAAGCCTGCTGATTGGGGGATACACCCGCGATGAGGACAGCGGCAACACAGCGAAAATCCCTCTGCTGGGGGATATCCCCTTCATTGGCGGACTGTTTCGCTATCGGGTCAATCATCAGTCCAATACGGTTCGTATCTTCCTTATTCAGCCGCGGGAAATCACCGAACCCCTGGCGACTGATGCCAGTGAATTCGTGAAAAAGATTGTGGCGGAACGCCAGCCTGATGTATTGCAGGACTGGGCCCGCAATTATCTGGATAGCCAGAAATGGCAACCATAAATTCTGCCGCCGCGCCTTGGCTCAATTACCTAAGGCAGACGCTGCCTAAGGAAAACAAAGGCAGTGGGGCCTCTGCACATCATGTCACTGAGGACGAAGGTGTTGAGGAGCGCGATGAGACCGGCGGGGAACAAAAGCTGGCGATGCTCTCGGACGAAATGTCGCTGGCGATGACGCAATTCGGGCTACGCCGTCAGAGTATCAAGCGAGAACAGGACGCCGCTGAAAGCTTTGAACATATTCTTGAAGATGATGTGGTACCAAAGGTGGATATGCTGCTCAAGATTAGCGCTACCCGAAAATTATCTCTGGAATTCCTGCTGCAGCAGGCTCGGGCGGCTTTTCCTGATGAGAGTGATCTGGTGATGGTGCTGCGTGAGCTGCTGCGCCGAAGACAGTTGACTGAACACGTAAAGCAACAGCTGCAGGCCTTGCTAAAGCAGGTAGAGCTACAGGCTGCGCCAAGGGAATTGAAAGCAGGCATTAATTGCGGGCTTAAAGCCAGGCTGTTTGGGCTGCGGAGTATGCAGATGAAACCGGCCTTACTTCGCCTGAGTTACCGACAGTTCCTAAAAAATGAGCGGCATGAAGTAAAAGAATATCAGGATTGGATCACCTGTTATGGCTATTTACATCGGGCCAGAGTACTGGAGTTTATCGAAGCGGCGCTGGTAGCGGATATGTTATCTCAGGATCCAAGCTGTTCAAGGGGTGAATTCGGCACCCTTATCATTAAGCTGGGACAATTGAAGCGTCTGCGGTCGGGTGATTATCTGTTTATTAATACCTTATTGTCTCCACCACGGCAGGTCAGTATACAAAAAAGCGAAAAAGAGTGGTTAATATTGTTAATGTCCATTCTGGAGTTTCCTGAACTAATTGCTCTCCATCTGCAGGATAATTTGGGCGAACTGTTCCTTATGGGGGGATACTCTGAACGTGCCAGCCTGCTAGGCCTTATTTACAAAGCATGCAAATCACTACCAAATGAATTATTTATTGATCCTGCATCCGCGCTTTTACTGCTGACGGAGCTTAAAAAAATGACCGGCCTAGCATACCGACATGAGTTAATTCTAAACAGAAAAAAAGACAGGCAGTGATGCCACGATAAACAGCTATGGAAATCTAAAGTGTTAAATAATTTATTGAATACTGTTCGAACGCGTCCAGAATTGCTTATCCTGGCATTGGTCATTATGATCATTGCAATGCTAATTATTCCTCTGCCTACTTACTTGGTGGATTTTCTCATTGGCCTCAATATAATTATTGCCGTATTAGTTTTCCTCGGCGCATTTTATATCGACCAGATCCTGAGTTTTTCGACATTTCCCGCCGTACTGCTGATAACCACCCTGTTCCGCCTGGCCCTGACAATCAGCACCAGCAGACTGATACTTAATGATGCCGATGCGGGTGAGATTATCGCCACCTTTGGCCAGTTTGTGATTGGCGATAACCTGGTGGTAGGTTTCGTGATCTTTGCCATCGTCACGGTCGTGCAGTTTATCGTTATTACCAAAGGCTCTGAACGCGTGGCAGAAGTTGCTGCTCGTTTTTCACTTGATGGCATGCCGGGTAAACAGATGAGTATTGATGCCGATCTTAAAGGCGGCGTTATTGATGCCGAGGGCGCCAAGCTTCGTCGCAGTGTTCTAGAACGGGAAAGTCAGCTGTATGGCTCATTTGATGGAGCGATGAAATTTATCAAGGGAGATGCGATCGCCAGTATTATCGTGACCTTTGTGAATTTCATTGGCGGTATTGCCGTAGGCATGAGCCAACATCACATGGATATGAGCCAGGCGCTGTCCACCTATACTATGTTGACCATTGGCGATGGTCTGGTTGCTCAGATCCCAGCGTTGCTTATATCAATCAGTGCCGGTTTGATTGTCACCCGGGTAAGCGGCGAAGGCGACAATATGGGCCGCAATATGATGCACCAGTTATTGGGCAATCCCTTTGTATTGGTTGTAACCTCCATGCTTGCCCTGTGTATCGGATTTTTACCCGGGTTCCCTTTGCCGGTGTTTATTCTGCTGGCTTCAGCGTTAATTATTCTCTTTTATATGAGATATCGTCGGGCGAAGCTCGACAGGCGTGCGAGTTCGGAGCCTTCTCCAGGGGCGTTCAGCCAGCAATCATCGGATCAAGGAACTGAGCTGACCAGCCAGGCTGACATGATTAATGACATAGATCAGGTGGCGGTTGAAACGGTAGCGCTGATATTGCTGGTGTCGAAAGATAATCACCAGCGGCTCGAAAAGGCAGAAATCAGCGGACGTCTACGCAGCCAGTTCTTTATCGATTATGGCGTTAAATTACCGGAAATGGTGCTGCGTGTATCAGATTCAATTAATGAAAATGAAGTGGTGGTGCTTATCAATGAGATCAGGGCTGATTCATTTATTATCCATTTCGACTCTCTGAGGGTGGTGAATGCCAGTGATGAATTACATCATCTTGGTATTAATTTGATAGCTGAAAAAAGTGCCATTTGGGTAGGCCGTGAAAGCCAGGCTGTCCTGTCCCCACTGGGCTATCACCTGCGCAGCGCTATTGATGAGTTTTACCACTGCTTTTCCGTATTGCTATCTCATCATGTGAATGAATATTTCGGTGTTCAGGAGACCAAGCACATGCTGGATCTGATGGAAAATAAATATCCTGATCTGCTCAAGGAAGTATTGCGACACGCCACCGTACAGCGTATCGCAGAAGTATTACAGCGCTTGTTGACCGAACGTATATCCACTCGAAATATGAAACTCATAATGGAATCACTTGCGCTTTGGGCTCCCAGAGAAAAAGACGTTATTGCGCTGGTGGAGCATGTGAGGGGCGCACTGGCACGATATATCTGTCATAAATTTTCAGTGAATAATGAACTGCGTGTGGTTATGGTTTCACCGGAAATTGAAGATATTATTCGTGGCGGTATTAGAACGACGTCGTCAGGATCCTTTCTGAATCTGGATCCGCCAACGGCTGATCAGGTCACCGATATGTTTAATGTTGCGCTGGAAAGCATTTTCATTGACCAAAAAGATATGGTGCTTCTGGCATCGGTTGATATTCGCCGCTTTATAAAAATACTTATTGAAAATCGCTTCAGGGATTTGGAAGTGATCTCATTCGGTGAACTAACGGAAACCGTCACCGTAAATGTAATTAAAACCATCTGATCATTCAGGAGAATACAAATGTACGTCGATATTGCTACTTTGGTGCGGGAGGCATTGCTGGGAAGTGGCTGTGATCCAAAATTGCTGAGTAATTTTGATAGCCACTCTACGATAGCTCTCGATTTTAATGATATGCCAAGTATTAATATCAGTAAGCTCGATGATGACGTTTGGCTGTGGTCCAGAATTGCTGAGCAGAATGACCATGTGCTGGAACAGAATGCACCGGCGTTATTAAAAGAGCTGATGCAGGGAGCCGATTTTACTCGAGGAGGCAAACTCATGTTATCCGAGAGTGAGGGCTATCTGGAATTAAAGGGATTACTTAGCCCCAGCTGCATGGATTGCGGGCAGAATTTTGCCGTTGCGCTCAGCGGCTTTTTCGAACGTCTGGAGCGCTTTGTCATGGTAGTGCAGTAACTTATGAAGAGTCTGCGATTATTAACTCGCCAGGCGATGCCCCTGCGTTTGGCCGGACCGATTATCGAGGCCGCATTGCCGGATGTCCAGATTGGCGAAATATGCGAGATTCGCCGCGACTGGCGATCTTCTGAAGTGATAGCCCGGGCACAGGTTCTTGGGTTCAACCAGCATCTTACCGTGCTCAGCCTCATTGGCAGCAGTCAGGGACTGTCGAGAAATGTACTGCTCCATCCTACCGGTAAAACGCTGATGATTGATTTGAGCAATGACATCACCGGCACAGTAATGAATCCTGCAGGCGACATTATTGAACGTCTAGTGCCTGAGCCATTCAGGTCAAGGACAGAAACCCGGAGCATCGATAATGCCGCTCCTTCCTATTTGCAACGGGCAGTGATCGATGCGCCATTGGTCACCGGTATCCGGGCGATTGACAGTATGCTGACCTGCGGCATTGGCCAGCGTATCGGCATATTCGCCTCTGCCGGCTGCGGTAAGACTGTATTAATGCATTTACTGATTCAGCAGACCCAGGCGGATATTTTTGTCATCGGCCTTATCGGCGAACGTGGTCGTGAAGTCACGGAATTTATCAGTGCATTGCGACAGTCGGGCAGAGAGAATCGCTGTGTGGTGGTATACGCCACGTCAGACTATTCTTCCCTGGAGCGCTGTAACGCAGCATTGGTTGCCACCACCATCGCCGAATATTATCGCGATCAGGGCAAAACCGTGGTGCTGTTTATCGATTCAATAACACGATACGCACGTGCTTTAAGGGATGTAGCCCTCTCCTCGGGTGAACCTCCGGCACGCAGGGGATATCCGGCCTCGGTGTTTGATGCCATGCCGCGCATTCTCGAGCGGCCAGGCAATATGCACAATGGCAGTATCACCGCTTTTTATACCATTCTGCTGGAAAGTGATGATGAGCCTGACCCGATCGCCGATGAAATCCGATCGATACTTGATGGTCATATCTACCTCAGCCGTAAACTTGCTGCCAGAAATCATTATCCGGCCATTGATATTTTACGCAGCATCAGCCGTGTCGCCGGGCAGGTCACGACGGAACATCATCGTGCCATGGCCGGCGAAATACGAGCGCTACTGGTCAAACTGGAAGAGCTGCAGATTTTCCTGGATTTGGGGGAATATAAAGAAGGTGAAAACACGCAAAACGATCGGGTGATTGCTCAGCGTAAGCCACTGGAAGAACTGCTTATCCAGGGCGCTGGGGAGCTGTCGAGTTTTGAGGAAACCCTAGGATTGATGCATGGCCTTGTTGATGCACGTTAAGCGCTTGATTGAGCGCTGTGATTTCAGACAACAGCGCTGTGAGTCCACTCTTAAAGCACTGTCGGCTTCCAGGACCCTGCTGGAGGATGAGATCCAGGCACTCGGTCGCCAGCGTGAGGGGATGCTGGAGCTTATCCACCATGAGCGCCCGCAGGGGGCACTCTTAAGATCCCAACTGTTTATGGCCCATCGGCGGCTTGCAGTGTTGCGCGCCAGTATAAAATCGCTGCAACTGGAGGAAACTCAATTAAAGGAAAAGTTAATCGAATTGGATCAACAGCAGCGACTTATCCATGAATCAAGACATCACTGGGTGCGTAAGGCTGCAAAATATCAGTCCTGGCTAAGCAAGAAACGGCGATCCCGTTTAATGACAGGTTTAAGACTTGAAGAGCTCGACACGGAGGAGTTAAGCGTATGGAAATAATCCGACCTGCAGAATTTTATAAAAAAAAAACCGATGCCGAGTATCTGGCTGACGCCGTTGTTCCACTGCAGATGAGGTTTACCAGGTCAGAGGAAAATGTATCCTGGCCAGGTAAAAGCGCCAACTGCCTGTCACCGATAGCATACCACGCCTGCGTAAAGTCCGTTTGTTCAGAATCCAGTCGCGATTATACAGCCACCGGACTGGTGGGCGGACAGAAAGGGGCATTTCGCTCAGTGGGACTGAGGCATCCAAATGCAAACCCTCAGGGGCAGGCCTTAAGTAAGGACCATGACAGCGGTCGGCAGGGCGAAAATCCTCAGCAACTGAATGCGGAAAAGGGGTTGCCAAAACCCGGCAAGGTTGAACAGACGCCGCCGTTGCCAGCTATACAGCAGGCCGGTTTTGCCGAGAACGCGCAGGTAAAATTGAGTGGCGACCCTGTGATGGCAGGGGCGGATGAAAAGGCCCTGCTGCAAAAAAGCGTTGATATCCAGGAGTCCGCGACCCTCAAAAATGAGGGTAATCCGGAGATTCCAATGGCTGCCGGGCAACAGTTGAACAGCGACAGAGCCACCGAGAACCCCCTTAAAGGGTCTTCGATCGACGGTCACACTGGCCGTATGGATGCGAAATCCCTCTCTCAAGCGAATAACATACAGACGCCGGCAGCTGCTTCACACCAGGCCATTATCGAAACCGGCAAACGTGAAGGCTATCAACTGAAATACCAATTCAAATTCCGCCAGGGTGAATATGTGACCGTGGAACGGGCTGGCGCGGCGGCTAATCGCTTCAAGATCATTGCTTCCAGCAGCGAACTCAGACATCAGTTAATGGCTGCAAATCCGCATACGCCTGATTCTGATTGGATCATTCAAGGCGGCGACGACAAACGAAAACCCTTATATCCCGACCCTGAACATCGGCAGCAACGGCATGAGCCCCGGCAGCAGGAGGACGACGAGTGAGCCAGCTAATGCTTCGAACAGTCACACCCGCCGAGATCATACTGCGTCAATTCAAGGATAAATGGGGCAATGATCCTGGCCAGTGCCGATTGGCTAATCCTGATTCCTGCCGCCGCCATCATCAGGTGACTGCTGACGATGGCGCCTGGCTGGGAATGATTGACTTGCGGGAGTGGTTCTCGTACCACGCTCCTGAACTTGCTGTTATGGCCAGCCATGCCTGTTCAGATGAAAAAATCATCTCACTTTTCAATGTTGTTGAACGACCCCTGACTTTTGAGATGGGCGGTCTCCCCTACCGGACGTTGCAGCTAAGCGCCGTTGTCGACGGACCGCGCCCTGAGCATTTAGGCCAGATGCTGCTGGTCACTGCCGCTGAATGCCGCGTTTGGATCTTCGATATTGACCTTTCACTGGCGGGATCCGAGCCCACAGTTAACTCAGCTGCCCTGGATTTACCTGTGATGGTCGAGTTCATGATTGGCACCAGTATCCTGTCCTCGCTGATACCGGAAACACTTGAAGCAGGGGATCTGCTGATTATCCAGCAACCGGCCACACTCATCAAATGCCAGGGCCAGACGCTTGGCAAATACCATCACGATCAAGGAAGACTGATAATGAAACCGCACGATGACAATATGCATTCACGTTATGATGTGACTTGCCCTGAAAGGGAGGGTTATTCTCTGCAGGAACCGCTCAACGCCATTCCACTACAGGTTGAATTTGTACTTCAGCGTCGTTTTATGTCTATTGCTGATGTGACGCAATTAATTGAAGGCAGCGTCCTGGATATCGACCGGGATGCTGAAAAACATATTGAAATTCTGATTAACGGTAAGCTTTTTGCAAAAGGAGAGTTGGTACAGATAAGTGACCGGCTAGCAGTTGAAATGATGGCTGTCGGTCTGGATGCCCAACATGCCAAATGATATGACCTTTATTGCCAGTCTGGCCTTTTTCAGCCTGCTGCCTTTTTTAGTCGCTTCAGGTACCTGCTACATTAAATTTTCAATTGTGTTTGTCATGGTGCGCAATGCGCTGGGATTGCAGCAAATTCCGTCAAATTTAACATTGAATGGTATAGCGCTGATCCTCAGTCTGTTTGTCATGTCACCGATAGTAAAAGAGATTTACCATGGTTATCAGGAAGATAAGATTAACTTGAATAACCCGGATTCAGTAGTGGATTTTTTTGATAATGGCCTGTCAGGCTATCACCGCTATCTGGAAAAATACGCCGATCCTGAACTGGTTAGGTTTTTTAATAAAGCGCAGAGCCAGGGTGACGCCTCACAGGATAATGGCGAAACTTATTCTCCGTCGATACTTGCCTTGCTGCCGGCCTATGCGCTAAGTGAAATAAAGAGCGCTTTTACTATCGGTTTCTACCTTTATTTACCCTTTATTGTTGTCGATTTACTGGTATCTAGCATTTTACTAGCCCTGGGTATGATGATGATGAGCCCTATTACCCTGTCTGTACCGATTAAGTTAATTATATTTGTCGTGCTGGATGGATGGACCTTATTATCCAAAGGACTGGTTATGCAGTATATCGATCTTGCTTCATAGCCAGGAGTAGCAGTCACACATGGATAATATTATATTCGCCGGCAACAAGGCTCTTTACCTGGTGCTGCTTTTATCGGCAGGACCGATTATGGTCGCTACTCTGGTTGGCCTGCTGGTAGGACTGTTTCAGACCGTCATGCAGCTTCAGGAACAAACGCTGCCTTTTGGTATCAAGTTATTGAGCGTCACCCTGTGTATTTTTCTGCTCTCTGGCTGGTATGGAGAAATGCTGGTCAGTTTTGGTCGGGAAGTTCTTGAACTGGCTCTGATGCGGTAGAAAAATGGATCATTCAACAATATTACAAATTTTTACCTACTTGGCAGAATTGTCGCTGAGTTCAGTTCGATTACTCCCGTTGTTTTTCCTGATGCCATTCTTGAGTCACAGCCTTATCAGCAATACCATCCGTATGCCGGTAGTGATGCTGATGGGGGCGGCGCTGTGGCCCCATTCATGGGGAGAACTCAACTCCCTTCCTATCGGCCAGTGGTTGTGGCTCATCGGGCGAGAGGCCTTCATAGGTTTGGTTCTGGCGGTAGTACTGGCATGGCCATTCTGGGTGATGCATGGGCTGGGCAGCCTGATAGATTTTCAACGTGGCGCGACCATCAGCAGTACGCTTGATCCCGTGAGTGGAGTGGATGCTTCAGAACTGGCAAATTTGTTTAATTTATACGCCGCTGCGGTATTTTTACAGGGAGGAGGCCTTGGCATTATGGTCCAACTCTACGCTGACAGCTTCCGATTGTGCGGGCCGCTGAGCGAATGTACGCCGGTGATTGGGCCAATGCTGGCACAATTGTCGGAGCTCATGGTGAAGATGATTGTACTGGCCAGTCCGGTGCTGATTGCTCTGTTGCTCACTGAAGTCATCCTGGGCTTATTGTCACGCTTTGCGCCGCAGATGAATGCTTTTTCGATTTCTCTCACCATCAAGAGCTTCATTGCCTTCCTGATGCTGGTTATTTATTTCTCAATGACGGTGCCGAGTGCTTTCAGGCAGATGTGGCCTGCTCACAGCAACTGGCGTTATCTGTTAATACCTGTAGCGGGATAGCGGTGACCATGGCAAACAAAACTGAAAAACCTACCCCTAAACGCTTGAAGGATGCCTCCAAAAAAGGGCAATCTTTTAAAGGCCGGGACTTTATCATTGCCTGCCTGATGTTGTGCGGGGTGGCCTGGTTAACCAAGGTTTTTGACCTAACGGGATTAATGGAGGTTTACCGACATGTTATCGAAGCTGATTTTAATAAGGATATTACAGCGTACTTTGTTGAGATATTGATCGTTGCTTTAAAAATAATCCTGCCGGTGCTGGTGATTTGCATCGTTTCCTCAGCGCTGCCTTCTTTGCTGCAGACTGGATTCGTCGTCGCCAGCAAAGCATTGAAGCTTAATTTCGAAGCATTGAGTCCGGCAAAGGGATTTAAAAAAATATTCAGTTTGAGGACCGTCAAAGATACTATCAAAACGATGTTATATTTTTTGAGCTTTGTTTTCGCATTTATTATTACTTGGAAAAACAATGCCGATTTATTATTTTCCTCTGTTAACGTTGAACCTATTACAGTAGTGATGATATTTCGCCATATTTTGTTCTCATTAGTGCTGACTTGCCTGGCCTGCATCGTTATTATTTTTATCCTCGATGCGCTGGCGGATTTTTTCCTACATCTTAAAACGCTCAAGATGGAAAAGCAGGAAGTGAAGCGTGAAATGAAAGAGCAAGATGGCAATCCTGAAATCAAGCATCGAAGGCGTGAGCTACACATTGAAATCCTGTCTGAGCAAATAAAGTCGGATATTCGGAGTTCCAAGGCGATTATTGTCAACCCCACACATATAGCCGTTGGGATTTACTACCAGCCCGATCTTTTTCCACGCCCTATAATATCGTTGATAGATTTTAATCAACGGGCATTAGCGGTAAAGAAATATGCTCAGGAAGTCGGTGTGCCAATTGTGCGCGATTTTAAGCTCGCCAGACGCCTTGCCAGTACCCACAGTCGTTACTCTTATGTAAGTCTCGATAAGGTGGACGAAATAATGCGGCTGCTGGATTGGTTGAAGCAGGTCGATGAAGCCTGGAAGCAGTAATAGTCATTGTTGGAAATTGGTACATTAAAGGTAAGCGATAGTTGAAAGTCATTGAAAAAAACCCGTGATATAAATAATACTGATTGTTGCCGACGGTGACATTTTCAGGAGACCTACCACTGTGGACACTAATTACAGTAATGACCCCCTGGCAGAAATGTTGTGGGACGCCGTAAACGGAGGGGTTACTTTAAAGGATGTGCATGCAATCCCCGATAATATGATGGAAAGCCTTTATTCACACGCATATGATTTTTACAATAAAGGTCAACTCGATCAGGCTGCCACTTTTTTTCGGTTTTTATGCATATATGATTTCTATAATCCCGACTATTATATGGGGCTAGGCGCGGTATATCAGCTGCAGAAGCAATATCAAAAAGCGATTGACATTTATGCCGTTTCTTTTGCGCTCTCCAAAGATAATTATTACTCGGTATTTTTCAGTGGTCAGTGCCAGCTCCTGATTCAAAAAGCCAATAAAGCAAAGCAGTGTTTTGAAATGGTGGTAAACAACTGTACGGATCAAACCCTCATTGACCGAGCCAACGTCTATCTGCACACCCTCAACTCCCCTACTGCCAGTGAAACATCTTCGGAGGAAGTATGAATCAACTCTCTTTAGGCAATAATTACTCTGCCGGCGACAAAACGCTTAACCTGCAGCAGGATAACTCAGCGACTGAGCGCTCTGCAGCCGGTAGTGATCAGCAGGTGCAGAACAAGCGTATGCTACTGCGCCCGTTTTCACCAAGCCTGTTTGAAGAGGCTCAGCGGGCGGCCAGAGAGTTATTGGCCAATCAGAGCCCACGAAGTCTGCATACGGCCGCTTCTGCGACTCATCAGCACCAGCCGATGCTGCGGCCCCCCTCTGACAGCGGCGCATCACAGGATTACAACGCAAGCTTTGTAAAAGTAATGTCCGACCTTATGGTGCTGTTAGGCTCGATCAGTCTGGCCGATCTGGCTGGGCGGCTTAAAATATTTCAATCAGCAGCCAATGCCAAAAAGCAGCATAATGAAGCCCGGGCGGCAGAGTATGATAAGGCCGTCAAGGCCAATGAAACGGCACTTAAGAACGCGCAAGCAGACATGGACGCGGCAAATGCGGACAAAGGCGACCTGGCGCAGCGACAACAGTCGGTGAAAGACTGTGAAGCGGCTCTTCAAAAGCTTAAGCCAGGTGATCCTGCCTATCCTCAGGCAGAAAAAAAACTCCAACAGGCTCAGAAACGTGAGGCGCTGGCCGTCGGTAAATACCGCCAGGCGCAACAAAAAGCCGATGCTTCTTATCAGGTAGCTCGTGATGCCTTCAGCAAACTTGACCAACTGGATAAACAGATTCGTGCCGACGATAAGTCGCTGCCTGCTGCTGAACGCGAACCGATAAAACAGGCGATAGAGTCCTCGGCCAAAATGTTGTTTATCGTCAGCACGTTCATCGAGCTACTGGGTAAGAACAGTGAGAAAAAGCTTGAGGCGGATATGGCGTTTTTCCAGAGTCTTCGTGATGGAAAACAGGTCGAAATGAGGAAGCTGGCGGATAAGGCTGAAGAAAGTGAGCGTAAAGCCGCAACGCTGAACGCCACCATGGGCTGTGTCGGTAAAATCTTGGGCGGGCTTGTTACCGCCATCAGTCTGGTCGGTGCCATATTTACCGGCGGGGCCAGTCTGGCACTGGCGGCGGTTGGCATGACGCTGATGGTGAGCGATGAAATATGCAAAGAGGTGACCGGCACTTCATTTATGGAAGAAGCCATGAAACCATTGATGGAACAGGTGATTCAGCCGCTGATTGATGCGATAAGCCAAATGGTCACCGGGGCGCTGAAATCATTGGGGGTTGATGATCTGACTGCTCAACTGGTAGGGGGTATTGTGGGTGCCATTGTGGCAGCCGTAGCGCTTATTGCAGCAATGGTGATTGGTAAGGGCGCTGCCAATAAATTTGCCTCCATGGCTGTTAGCAAAGTCATCATGCAGGCGGTGAAAGACATCCTTCCTCAAGTAATGAAAAATGTCGCTAATCGCTCCGGAACATTATTTTCAGTCAGCGTTAAGCGCCTGCTTGAAAAACTATCTGTTAAAGGCGATCAGATATCGCTTAAGAGTTATGCTAATAAGCTGGACTATGTGCAGACCGGGGTGCAGCTAACCTCAGAGGGAACCAAGGCCGGTGGACAGATCGCGGAAGCGGTCTATAAAAATAAAACCAGCGATATTATGTCCTATATGATTCAGTCTTCTGCCAACGTAGTACGAGCCATGGAATCAGTTATCAAGACTTACAGCTCCGATCAGAACAGTTGGCGGGACATGCAGAAGACTAACTCCGATGCAATGACTAATATGGCACAGTCCACCCGATTTATGTTAAGTAAAAATTTTGCATAAAAATTTACCACTGGCCAATGAAAAATTTCAAATGCCAGGATTTTTTATATTTTACTAATAAATTGATGACATGGAAATATATAAGTAAGCGATATTTATATAGTGAGGGGTTTAGTTTTCATCTAACCCCTCAGCAAAATTCGCTTTAATTCAAAAATGAGTGGGTAGCTGTAAGCATACCGTGTTTACTCACCTGAATCACCTGAATCACCTGAATCACCTGAATCACCTGAATCACCTGAATCACCTGAATCACCTGAATCACCTGAATCACCTGAATCACCTGAATTATGCATGCTTTCTTGAATATTTGGATAATCCAAAGTCAGAATTAAATAATAAAAAAGGGAGTGGGCTTAAAATGGATTTGTTTTGAGTTGTCTTCATCATCCAGTTACAGTTTTTTTATTTTGTATTCACTCAAATATTTTCCCATTCTTTGATAAGCAATCGAGTCGCTGAATATGCTCATTCCACTGGCCTGAGCGTCATAACAATAAATATGAAAATGATCTCACCATTTAATGTTAACCACCCTAAAAAGGAATTTATTATGACAAATCCGATCGCCTCATCCGCAGCAAGCCCGGTACGCCAGTATGCTTCCGATTGCGCGGCCATCGACGATGTAAAAAATCAGAAATTGCAGCCGGCATCATTACAGCTGGTTGATCTGGCTGTAAAAGGCAATGCTCGTACCACATCAGGGCTTAAGGTGGAAATCCCGCTGCGTAAGCCTGATGAAAGCACAACAATGCCGGCAAAAGATCTGGCAGAACGTCTGAAATTAGTCAGTGAGCAGTCGGTTTTGGCTTTTCAGCAGCAACAGACTTTTACCGAACCGCAAAAGCTGACTAGCGCCGGCCCATCTGATCGTTATGGACCGATAGACCAGGGCGATCAGGCAAAACTGACGTTCGCCTGCGTTGACCTTATCAACCGTTTGTTGGCTTCAGCGCGCATAGATCATATGCGCATGTCGGAAATTGAAGCTGAAATGTCTAAAAAGCAGGCTGAATACATCCGTAAAGAGGGGGTGACGGCGATGGGCGCCGCCATTGGCGGAGCAACTGCCAGCATAGCCCTATCCGGAGCAGGCGGCGCCAAGAAATTGTCTGGCCTGAGAAATGAACGACAGGCAATCAAGCAGGTTGCGCCCAACATTACCTCACACCAGGAAAGGCTGCACAGCCTGGAAAACAACCTTGCCAGGAGCAAGGGTAGCGCACCAGAACCGTCACCGGTATCGCAAACCCGCCATACTCAGCCGGCCGGCCTGTCCAGCCAAATTAATCACCGTGCCCAGACAGAGCATCAGCTATCCAGCGCTCATCACAGTCAACTTAAACACGATAGCGATACGCCATCCCGAGCGCAGCTTAATCGTGAAACGCATACCTTTAAGCTGCTGACCGCCGCCGCGGATCAAAAAAAGACCAAGGGCGATCTCATTATGCATTTCTCTTCACCGATCAACGCCATTGCTACCGGCACTGGGCAGTCCTTAACCAGTATTGATAGGGCAGATCAGGAAAACATGCGGCAGGGCGGTAAGGTATCAGGTGCCGCTATTGACAGCAGTAAGAATCAGCTAAGCGAATTCAAGCAGATGATGGAAAAAATCTTATCTGCCTTGAGCGCTGCCACCGCCAATCGCCAGTCGGTAATCAGCCATATGTCGGGCAACTTATCCGCCTGATCTACTGCCGGAATGATTGAGGATTAATGATGAGCGATTTGACAAATCAAATTGGCATGGCGTTGCCTGCAGCCAGCAGCGCTTTGCAAACCCATTTCCATGACAACACCATCAATGAAACCAGCCTGTTATCTTTTCTCCCTGCCGCATCGGCGGCAGACAAGCCGATTGTTCAGACACCTGCACAATGGGTAGTCCACATCGCACAGCAGATCAAAGATAAAATTGACAGCTACCTGTCAGGAAAAACGGGCCAAGCGGGCGGGATTTATCTCCAATCGCGCATGTCGAGGGGGGGCCTGGTACAGGGCGCGCCTGGCGAACGGTCGACCTTGGATATGGCCAGCGAAATGGAGCAGGGATTACACCTGCTGAGGGCGCAGATGCATGCTGCCGTCAGCGCTGATAGCCTGTCAAAGGCGGGGTCGCTTGCTGCGGGTGAAGATAGCGCCGCTGCCGGGCAGCCGGCATTGCGCTTTGGCACCGGCAGAATAGATGATTCCTGGAGTATGGCCGGCCAGGAAGCAGCCATCAATGATATGAAAGAACACTACATGGATGAATATGAAAATATCATCCAGCGTTATAAGGAGTTTTATCAGGAATTCAGTGACTTTATTAGCAGATTAACGACAGATATTAAAGTGACTACCGACAGTAAAGGTAATCAGTTTATCACTATAGGCTTGGAGGCTCTTAATAAGTTAAGAGCCATGCTAGTCAAATTTTCCGGCGAGGGTGCAGGCAAACTTTATCCCAAGGCGGGCAGCACAACCAAAGAAAATGCTGAAAAATGGGCGGCAGAGCTGGGCCTGCCTGCAGATAGTGTAGTCAAGTCGGGTGATGGTTACATCGTTAAAATGAATGTTGCACCGCTCGAAACGATTATAAAATCATTGGAGGAAGTGGTCGGTAATAAATTAGCTATGGTTAAATATAATGTTTTTAAAGAGGGGCTTGACGGCCAGGGAGATAAATTAAAGCAAACGATGCAACTGTTAATTCAGAAATACAGCAATGCCGTCAGTCTGTTTGATAATACCGTCAAGCAATACAGTTCGATTATGGCCAAGATGGCGGATTTGATGAAACTCATCATCCAGGCATGGAGCTAAAATAATATGAGCGAATTAGCTATTTCTTCCAGCGTATTATCGTCTGCCTTTGCTGCAATGACCTCCAGCAGGCAGCAGTATCATGCTCCTTTAATACGAGAACTGCAGCAGGTAAAAAACGGCCCTGCTATCGTTAGAGATATTGCAGGAAGGCCGCAGAATGCCGTTGAAAATGCGCATTGCTTGGGCTTTGGCATCGGCCTATCAGCTGCAGCACCGGGCGATAGCCAGCGCAATGATTTGAACAGAGCCGCAAAAGAAAGCGGCGTTTCAGGGCGCCAGAGTGGGGCGATTATCGTCGCTGACGATTGCCGCAGTTTATTCAAGCACCAGAGCATTGAGAATCTTTTGGGTTATGCCAGCAAAGACAGGCCGCCTATTGATCACAATTCTATTGTCACATCCGGCGGCATGGCATGTCCTTATCATATACCCGCTATGGCCGAAGCCTGCTTTCTCGCCATGCAAAAACCATTGACGTCTAACCAGTCCAGGGACCTTGACGGCGTCATAAAGAAACTCGCCTCCACTATGCAGAAGGCGCAGCGGAATTCCCCAGAGGCGCTAAGGAACTATGATCAAAAGCGTGCCGAAAAATTCACAGCAATAGAGCTGGAAATGACGGCTGTATTAAAACCTATATTGGGAAGCCAGCCAGAGGCCGCATCCGCCGTATTGCTGACTGATGTCGTAGATCCCTTCATGGCCATCTATACCGGACAGCAATTAAAGGGGGTGCCACTTAGCCTGACAGAATATCGTTCGATGGGTAATCTCATTGACCAGGCTGCCCTGAATTTGCTCAACGAGTCCTGTAAGACCGTTGCCAACGGCGGTGGAAGCTATATCTCCAAGCTGGGGCTGATAAATTTTCTTTTGCTTGGCATACCTCATTATCTGGTTAAACCTCACAACACGCCTGTCGAACCCTTGGCTGAGTCAAGTAATCAACAGCTGGGTGGGCCGAAGTCGCCCGATGTTACCGCTAGGGTACCGACCGGCCTCGGCTCCCGATCTGACGATGGCGGCGGCCTCAGGCCTGAAGGCCATCGGCAAACCGGTGACAAAGGGAATGGGACAGCCACAGATGGACACCCGTCTGGCAATATCATGATCAACAGCGGCAATACAACGATAAACAACCATAATCTGACGATTCATACTCTTTTCCAGCCGATCAATATTTACAACCTGACCAACCAAAATTCTACTATGTCCTTTACCCTTCCTCCCCGGCCGCAGCAGCAAGGGAAAATGCCGCCTTCGGCCGGACAACCGGCAAAAAAACCGCTTATCAGCGGTCATACGACACCCCCTCCTCAGATGCGGGAACCTGCGGTGCATGAGACGGGTGCTAAGCCTGTGATTCTTTCCGACCAACCATCGCTGTTGACTCTGGTGCAGGAGTACCCGGTTACCTACAGCGATGAGGGGCCTGTTTATATCGCCGAAGTAACAGAACCGCCGGTGCCGGCTACCGCGACCAGCACCTGGCCCACTGTCGCTCCGCCTGCATCGGTTATCACCTCGGTATCAGGTCTTCGACGAGCGAATCATCCGTCGACCTTCAGCTATCCGCCGGCGATAAAGGGCATTTTTGCAGGAAAAGAGCCAGATAAGTCAGGGCTGGCCCATGCGGAACCCGGTAAATCGCCGCCTGAAAGCGATTCCCGGCCAAGCGGGGAGGCGGAGAGGGTTGAAGCCGGGCACAAACCGGTAAAAGACTGGCCCGAAATGATCATCCCTAAGCCTGTTCTGACCTCGGTACCGGGACTGCGCAGAGCTAATCAGTTCACCGCCACCCGCCAACCCAAGCCCAATATGTAGGTGACCGCCCGTCCGTCGGAGACGGGCAACCCCTATCGAACCGCTGCCGCTTTCAGAGGCCTTTTCTCTCAGCCATTGCGGCGGTGATGGATATCTCGATTCAGGCTGATGATAAACCCAAGGATAACAACTGATGAACAGTAAACTTGACGTAGGTAACATAGACCGCATCCGCCAAACGCTGTATGACATATTGGCCTATCGTCTGGGGCGAAGTCAGATGGATATCAGCAGCAAACATCATCTGGCCAATGAACTTTATATGGACTCGCTGGACTGGCTTGAAGTTGACATCGGTATTTCCGAGGCATTCGGCTTTGATCTCGCTATCGATGATATTTTTCAAATGGAAACCGTGGAGGATTTGGTCGTGCTGGTTGCCAAAAAAACGACACTGCCGCAGAAATAGAGTGCCTATTTATGCATGGTTAAACCGGTTTAGGATTAATTAGGGGAGAGTAGTCCTACACTTTAAGGTTATGAGATTAATTATTAATAATGTAATTAAATCTCTTTTTATGTGAGATCAGTGATCTCTCTCTTAATCAATTGATTCAGGTGTCTTGGGATAGATCCATTTTATGAAGAGATTGTTGCTCATATTCCTATCATGAAGTTTTGTGGGATTCTGATTATTATCTTTTTACGATCCTGACTCTTCATTATGCATTAAAGAAATTATATTATGCAAAAAGATATTGAGAATGCCGTCAACCCGGCTCACGCTGCAGTTATCCGCCTGCTGAGCGGAGTAATGACAGGATGTGAATTTTTTTTGCCCCCTGGCAGGAACATGTTTGTCATGGCCGCCGAGAACACGCTGGTCGCAGCGGAAGGCCGTTGCGATATTCCCGATGACTGCATCGTCATCCCGTCAACAATGGCAGGTATCAATTTTGAGTTGACCTGCGGTGAAGATGATGCGCCGGTCCTGGCTGAGCTTAAAGAATTTCATCCGGATGGGGTCTGCTCGCGCAACATTGAGGCGAGTCAGATTATAAACGCCGGGGGGCAGATTTTCGCGCTGCGCCGAGCCGATGAGCCGTGGTCTGAAGCGGTGCTCTGCTACCGCGAAACCCATACGCCCCCCGCCGCCCCTGTCGCTGTATTCAGGCGCCGTCCTGTGTGGTTCGCTGCTCTGGCGGCGGTTATTTCCATTATCGCTCTGGTGGTTACGCTCAATGCCGCAACCCAGCATCGGCAAATTCTTAGCCTGGCGGCAGGGTTGGGCGATGAAAATAACGACTTTCCTATCCTGCCCGGCAGGGACGGAATCATGTACGTGATGACGCAAACTGCGGGTCAAGCTGCCTGGGGTCGCCAGGCCTTGGTGCGCATGCCGTCTTCAGGGCCGGTCAGGGTGGTTAATGCCCAGGATGAAGTTCAGCGAACGATACGCTGGTTGGCCGGAAACTTTCCTCAGTTGCATCTACAAGGTGTCAGGTTTGATGAGCCGTCACACCCTCTGGTGGCATTAAGCCTTCAGCGTACTCACCTGAACAGCGAGCAAAAAAAAGCGCTGACCAACGCCCTGATGGAGGTTATTCCCTATGCATCAACAATCAACCTTATGATGGTAGATGATAATCAGGTCTCTCTGCAGGCCGATGCAGGCATCAAAAAATTAGGCGTCCCTTACTCCAGGCATAACTACCCAGACAGCGTGACGTTTATTATTAATAATGAACTTGATGACGGAGAACGGTTGAAGTTAAGGCAGTTTATTGAGGCCTTCAGCCAACAATGGAATGGTCATTATATATTGTTTTCCATTGATGCCAAGGAAGACTGGCTTAAAGGAAAATCATTTAAATATGGCAGGCAAGAATACGTAAAGTTGAATGCAGGTCACTGGTTTTTTCCCAACAATTAATTACTGACAAGGTGAAAGTGATGCCGGACAACGCAAACCCAGTTGCAAGAAATACAGGCAGCTATACCGATGTATCGATGAACGAAACAGTCACTACCATAACGCCTGCATTGAATACAGCTTCTGATGCGATGAAAGCTGCGCAGGATGCCGTTAAAGATGATCCGGTCAATCCCGGCAAAGTATTAAATCTTCAGATAGCGCAGGCTGCGTTTAACAACATCATGAGCACAGCTTCCGGGCTGATTAAAGGTTTTGTTGGAACCAGTATGGGTATTATTAGAAATATGGTCTCCTGATATTTATGCCCATGCTATGGGCAGTTTAATGAGGTGTTTATGAAAATGGGTCAGGTAATCGGTCTGTCAGGCAAAGATACGCTATCGACTGCCAAAGATAATAATATTATTAATTCTGTATTAACGCTCGCAGAGGAAAATTCCGCTGGCCATAATGGAGATATCAAGGCAGCTGCCGCCCTGTCGCCAAATGCGATGCTTACCATGCAGCATGCTCAGGGACAACGGCAGATTTTCTTCTCTTTTATCAGCGCCGTGGCCGCTAAAATGGTCAATGGGGTCAGGACCCTGCTAACGTCATCATGAGCCGATTAACCGGGCGGCTGCTGTTGCCGATTCTTATCCTGCTGCTGAGCGCCTGTAAGGATGAGGCGCTACTGAAAGGGCTGGATCAGTATCAGGCAAACGAGGTTATCGCCAGCCTCCAGCGTAACAATATCGAGGTCGAAAAAAAGGACCAGGGTAAAGCCGGCTACAGTATTACCGTGAAAAAGGTGGATATCCCGGCGGCGGTCACATTGCTGAAGGTTTATGGCCTGCCTCCGGCCCCCAAGATGGAAATATCGCAAATGTTCCCGGGGGAATCTCTCGTGTCCTCCCCACGAGCTGAAAAGGCCCGACTTTATTCAGCCATAGAACAACGGCTTGAGCAATCGTTGCAAATCATGAGCGGCGTACTGACCGCCAGAGTGCATGTCAGCTATGACGCGCAGTCTGCTGAAGGCAGCGGCAGCTCCGGGCCGATGCATCTTTCTGCTCTGGTGGGCTACGGTGATGATGCTGAACCCGAGCTGATGGTCAATGATATCAAGCGCTTTCTCAAGAACAGCTTCAATGATGTCAGCTATGACAATATTTCCGTGGTGATGTCCCGGCAGCCGCCCTTACTTCATGCTTCTCCGGTCGCTATCAAGGATCGGCAAAGCATGCTGGGGTGGAGTGAAGTCATTAGTGGCTTGATGGGGGCACTGCTGGTCGCCGGAGCGTTGCTGATACAGAAGTCCAGAGCGGGTAATAAACGGGTGATGGAAGATGCCGATGACCGCAACATCACTTGAAAAGATCCTGTTTGAACCCTTGTCGTGGATTCATCCGCAGTGGCTGACGTTGTCGCAGGCAATAAGCGGTATCAGGCAGCAGTCGATCATCAATCAGATAATGATTGAATGTCAGGGATGGCAACTGCACTGTCCGACGTCGGCTGCGGGCAGCATTGCATCGTTGTATATCAGACAATGGCATCAGCTACCCCAGGTCGCCTTACTACTGGCGAGTCAGTGCTGTCGGGCTCAATTGGCCTACCGGGGACAACGGCTGCAGTTGCCGGGCTGGATTCGGCCATTCGCCGACCTCAGTATGTCCACTTCTGTCGCCAACATACCGTCGACGGCCTTGACGGTACCCTGGCTCATTACATGGGGGAGCGGCGCATTGCAAAGCGTGACTGAGCGCTTGCCACTGGCACTGTCACAGCGTGTTCCGCTGCTGTTTCCTCCCGCGTTAGGCGTGAGTGCAGGCAAGGCCTGCTATGACGCTGTTGATATCAATCTGATGAGAGCTGCTTTTCAATATGCCAAGAGAAATCCCTATGTACCGGCCTCCCGTCATTTCTGGCGGCAGTGTTATCCGGCGTGCCCATCTGCTTGAGCAACGTGAATCTCTCAGCCTCATCAAAGAGGCTCGTCGCCAGGCTTTACGAATGATGAGACAGGCCACCGATGAGGCCGAAGAAAAATTGAATCAGGCCCGTCAGGCGGGCTTTTATCAAGGGTTGGTCGCAGCGGCTCAAGAAGTCGCCGGCTACATCGGTAATGGCCAGCAGTTGCAGCAGACGTTGAGGGAACACCTGGATGAGCACGTCCATACAATGCTTTCTGCCGTTCTCAATCGGCCTGAAATCATCCAGGCGCTGCTCAATGAATGGCTGGACTCGTTACCCAAGGGCAAAACAGATGAGCCGCTGCAGCTGATTTTACCTGAATCTGCCCGGCAGTTTCACTCGCGCCTCAAAGAAACACTTAAACTCAGAACCATGACGGCGAAGATTTATTATCACGCTGAGTCGCCGATAAGAATGAAATACGCCGGGGAGGTGGCTGAATTTACCCTGCAGGAATGTATTGATACCGCCATTATCCGATTAAACGAACTGCCATCTCCTACAGGGCAGGGTCAGGAACTTGCCGAGGCAACCTTGCGCCGGCTTGCGCAGATTTTTACCCATCAGGTGACTCCCGGCTCGCGGGATAAGGAAACGCAACATGATCTCTCTTGACTCAGTTTCATCCCAGTCTGCACGACAGACAGCATCCGAAAATAAAGATGTCAGATCGGTGCTGACGCAGTCGCAGCTTGCCGCCGGTGCTGATATAACAGAACCGGGCGAAGCCCCCCACCTGGCTGATGGTCTGCTCCAGTCCGATGAATTCAATCATCTTTTCAGCCAAAACATCATGATGAGTCTGATCACGGAAAGTGCAAAGGTCGAATCGGTAGATATATTTTCGCCTGAGGATGACGAATGAATGCCGGTATGGTTGCAGCAGGCAGCCATCGACGTATTTTTTCCGCTGACGTGAGACCCGTGCTGATTATGGCTTTGGTCATATTAGCCATCGGATGCACCAATAAGTCATCGCCGGCACAGGGTGCCCCGGCTACCGATTATCTGCAGGGGATATCCTCTCCTGGCTGCCTGACGGCGGAATCAATAGACAACAGTATCCCGGCACCGCAGCTTTATATGTCGATGGTCAGCTGTATTAATGAGGAAAAGTATGAGCAAGCCACCTTGCTCTATTCGCTGGCGGGAACCTACTCCTGGTTTGATGCGCTGCGGGTCGGGGGTGATGAGGCGGCTAAAGCCCATTCCAGGCTGTTGTTTGAAGCGTTGCAGAAAGTCGACCGACATAGACAGCAAGCCTTCTGGTCAAAGGCCAATGCCCAGCTCAGAAATAGCCAGCGGCGCAATCTTGTCTGCCGGCAGATTGAAGCCAAAGGCATGCCGTCCTATTCTCCAGATTACCTCAATGCGTCGGTGACAAGCCAGCTCGAGGCCGATGGCCCGCTGATGGATAAGGCGACTATGTGGCATAAGGCGCGTCAGGGCTATCTGCATTGTAAAACAGATGTTCTGGTTATTCCCTGAGGGCTGGTTCAGAGAAGAGACTATACTCTGCGCTCAGTAAATTATTAGGCAAGCGCTGATGAACCGAGAAAAACTGTCCCTGGCAGAAAAGATGGGATATGGGATGGGCGATGCTGGCTGCAATATGGTCGGCGGCGCAGTAAAAACCCGGGATCGCCATGTCGTTAAGCCGATGCCGCGGATTACCCCTTCTTGTTCATCATCGCTTTGAGATCGGCAAAGGGATTATGGGTGGCTAGCCCCATGTCTTTCTGGGCATCGTCGCCGGCGATCACTGTCGAACCGTAAGTGTCAGCCTCGGTATACTTGGAATGTTCATGATCGTGGCAGTAAAGGCACAGCATTTCCCAGTTACTGCCATCGGCGGGATTATTGCCGTGGTCATGATCAATATGATGCACGGTCAGTTCGCGCAGATTCGAATAAACGAATTCGCGGGAACAGCGTCCGCATACCCACGGAAAAAGCTTGAGCGCCTGCTCACGATAGCCGCTTTCAAGCCGGGCGTAGTTTTTGGGGATAAAAGCCATCGGTTACCCGCTGAGAGTCAAAATGATTCGGTTAGTGGCCTATATTAACGCCAAAGTCAGCTCGGAACACGCGAAAAACAGCATAAACCGGTGAATGCTTTTGCTGCAACAAATACCCATAACGGGTTTTGAGTTAACCTAGGTTTATACAGTTATTGCTAATTTACTGATATTTAGCGATAGATATCTTAAATGAAAATAATACCTCAATCGTTAATTGGCTGGGTGGCAGCGTTTGCCATTCTTTGGACGTTAGCGACGACTATCCTCGATCCCACTGTTCCCTATGATGCCGTCGAAGCACTGAACTGGGCGACCAATGCCGAATGGGGATCCCCTAAAAATCCCTGGTTGGTCGGTTGGATCATGCGTCCGGCGCTGCTGCTGCCCGGCAAATATCTGAGCCTCTATTGGTACGGCAGTCATTTCCTGGCGGTCGCCATCGGCATGGTCGGCGTCTGGCTGCTGGCCAGAAGGCTGACCGGCAGCGCTTCTATGGCCTGGCTGGCGCTGTTCTGCCTCAATCTCAGCGGCATTGTTCATATCGACATCATTCCCTACAACGATAATTATCTGCTGGTGATGCTCTGGCCATGGCTGTGGCTGTTTTTTTTGCGTGCGACCTCGCAAAGCCCGACCTGGTGGCTGGCGCTGGCGCTGACGGCGGGGCTGTCGGCTATGGCAAAATATTCATCTATGGCTTTTATCGGCATGATGTTAGTCCTTACTATCGTTATGCCGACTCTGCGTAAATGCTGGCGTCAGCCGCTGTTTTATCTCTCTATGCTGCTTTGGCTGGCGATAGTGCTGCCTAACCTCTGGTGGCTTTGGCATCATGATTTTGTGGCCTTTAGCTGGGTAGGCTCACAAATAGAAAGCGGGATTACCCTGCACGGGTTAACGGCGGCATTAACGGTATTCTATCCGCTGCTGATACTGGCCGCGCTGCTCAAGAGCGCCGGGGGCCAATTCGGATGGCCTCAGGCCAGGGAAGCCCGGGTGGCGGTGTTGGCTTTTATCGTGCCGGTGGTCGTCATTCTTATCGTGTTCACTCTTCATGACGGCGGGCGCATCACGGAATGGCTGCAGCCGTTCATGATGCCGGCATCGGCACTGTTGATGGCCTGTCTGACGCGCCTGCCGCACCGACCATTGCGACGACCGATAATCATTCTGGGTGCCATTGCCGTGCTGGTATGGGCCGGCTATATAGCGGTGATGATGGCTAATGTGCGCAATGCCGGCGAGAAGTTCGCAGGCATCAAGCCTTTCAGCCAGCAAGTGCAGCAATTGTGGCACCAGCGCTTTGAGCGCCCTTTGCGCTATGTGGGAGGAGAATATCTCTCTCAATGGCTGACGTTCTATGCCGATGACCGTCCCCAGGTGATGACCCCATGGACCGATGACCGGAAACCGAACATTTACAACCGGCACATCAGTCAGCGGTTGATATCCGATCACGGCGGCGTGCTGGTCGGCACACTGGGCAAAACCTGCGCTGACGCGTTTGGTTCAGAACGCCGCTTAAGGGATTATTTGCCGGATTCCGGCACCGATTTGCCGTTAAGCCATCTTGAACGCCATCAATGGGTGTTTACCTCCACAGAAGGCGCCCCCGGTGAACCGGTATGCATCCTGCTTATTCCGCCGGCCACAGCGATGCTTGAACGCAGTAACGATGGCCATACCCCATTGCCGGCAAAGTGAGCTGACATGGACGGAGTCATCGGGCAGGCAGGCATCTGGGCCCTGCTGGCGCTGACCGGGTTATGTGCGGGCAGTGTGCTGAACATGCTGGTCTACCGCCTGCCGATAATCATACACAGGCCAGCCGGGTCCTGCCCTATCATCAACCTCTGTTTGCCGCGATCTCATTGCCCTCATTGCCGCGCGGCTATCCGCTGGCGCGATAATGTGCCGGTCTGCAGTTGGCTGCTGCTGGCAGGACGCTGTCGGGATTGTCGCCACCGTATATCCTGTCGCTATCCCTTGACCGAGCTCGCCTGCATGGGATTGACCTGGCTGACGGCGTATAGCCTGCCGATGTCAGCATCCTGGTTTGCTATGCTGCCGTTCAGCTGGTGCCTGCTAGCGTTAGCGTTAATCGATCTGCGGCATAAGTTGCTGCCTGATGCACTCACCTATCCGCTGCTGTGGGGCGGTTTATTGTGTAATGTTACTGGCCTACAGGCCGATATCTCGCTGGCGGATGCAGTGATCGGTGCAGCGGCGGGATATGGCTCACTGTGGCTGGTGTATCAGGCATTTCGTCTGATGACCGGCCGCCACGCACTGGGATACGGCGATATGAAACTGACCGCCGCCCTTGGCGCTTGGCTGGGATGGGCGCTGTTGCCGCAACTGGTGCTGACAGCTTCGCTGGCGGGCGTGATAACCGTTCTGTGGCTTAAGACGGTTTACGGCAGGCCGCTGCATCGGGCACTACCCTTTGGCCCGTTTCTGGCGTTATCCGGTTGGGTTGGGGGGATCTGTCTGGCGCTGGAGAGCCAGATGTAGCTGATGATTGAACCGGTCGGGCGCGACAATCCCCCCTGCACCAGCAGCGCAAAGTCGAAAATGCGCGACAATAGCTAGGCCGCGGGCAGGCAGAGGTGGATCGCTGAAACTCTGTAAGCTTGACGTTATTGCCGCAGAGCAGCCGATAGGCATCGCCCTAAGTCGGCTTGCCGGTTCGCATGACACGCCGTCAGCTTTTTACGGTATAACCGGCCTGTTCGATAGCGCCGCGCACGTGATCCCGGCTGCTGCCGGTAGTGACGGTGACTTTACCTGAGACCAAATCTACCGCGACTTCCGCTGCAGCATCAATTGCTTTAATCTCGCGGGTTACCGCGGCCGCGCAATGACTGCAGGACATCCCTTCCACGTTGAATTCGATCATTTTTATCTCCTGTTATGGCTGTTGACTCATCATAAGGCTTCCCATCGCTGGAAGGTCAAGTGCTTACTTTCCTTATCATGATCATTTTTTAAGCCAAAAAAAGCTTGACCTTCCTGCGGCAGGAGGGATGAGACTATAGCCAAGATAACATTCGGGAGCCTTAAAATGTATAACGCCTCTTCCTCCCCAGCAGTTCCACTGCAACTGAATATCGAAGGCATGACCTGCGCCTCCTGCGTGACCCGCGTGGAAAAAGCCATCGGCAAGGTACCTGGCGTAACGCGGGTGAGTGTCAATCTGGGTACTGAAAAGGCGACGGTAACCGGCCAGCCTCAGCTCGGCATAGCCGACATCGTTGCCGCGGTAGAAACCGCGGGCTACCGCGTGCCGGCAAGGGATATCCAACTGACTATCGGCGGCATGACCTGTGCCGCGTGCGTTAATCGGGTGGAGAAAGCGCTGGCAAAGGTACCGGGCGTCAACCGGGCCCAGGTCAACTTGGCGACCGAAACGGCAAAGGTGACCTGGTTCGGGGATGAAAGCGGTGCCGACCGTTTGATCAGAGCAGTAGAGGACGCCGGCTATCAGGCCTCTCTGGCTGATGACGCCGGCCTGAAGAATGCACGCAGTGATGAAACCCGGCGTAGTGATCGCCAGCGGCTGGCGGTGATTGCCGGCACGCTGCTTTCACTGCCGCTTATGGTGCCGATGCTGGCGGATTTTGCCGGCTTTCATCTGATGCTGCCGGGAGGGATCCAGTTCATGCTGGCCACGCCGGTACAGTTTATTCTGGGGGCGCGTTTTTACCGCTCCGGCTGGAAGGCCCTCAAAGCCCGGGCCGGCAATATGGACTTGCTGGTGGCGCTGGGTACCAGCGCGGCCTGGGGTCTGAGCGTCTATCAATGGCTGTCTGCCCGAGACATCGCGATGCCGCATCTCTACTTTGAAGCCTCGTCTGTGGTGATAACCTTGGTACTGTTGGGTAAATGGCTTGAGTCGCGAGCCAAACGACAAACTGCGGCCGCTATCCGTGCGCTGCAGGCTTTGAGGCCGGCTACAGCCCGGGTTCGGCGAAACGGCATCGATCAGGATATCGCCGCCAGTGCGGTCAATATCGGCGACACGGTGGTGGTGCGTGCCGGCGAACGTATCCCGGTGGATGGCACCATTCTGGCAGGAGACAGCCACATAGATGAATCGATGATAACCGGTGAAAGTTTGCCGGTGGCGCGCCAGCCGGGGGACAAGGTCACCGGCGGGGCGATTAATGGCGAAGGGGTGCTGCTGGTGCAAACCGACGCTATCGGCGCCGAAACGACGCTGGCACGGATTATTCGCCTGGTCGAAAACGCCCAGGCGGAAAAAGCGCCCATTCAGCACCTGGTGGATAAGGTGAGTGCGGTATTTGTGCCGGTGGTGCTGGTGATCGCCCTGGCGACGTTGGCCGGCTGGTGGTGGTACAGCGGTGATATCGAGCACTCGCTGATTAATGCTGTTGCGGTGCTGGTGATTGCCTGCCCGTGTTCCCTGGGGTTGGCGACGCCTACCGCTATTATGGCCGGTACCGGCATCGGAGCAAAGTACGGTATTTTGATTAAAGATGCCGAAGCCCTGGAGCTGGCGCATCGGATTACTACTGTGGTGTTTGATAAAACCGGCACCCTGACCGAAGGTAAACCCAGGGTGACTCACTGGCTGCCCAATGGCATTGAACAGCAAGAACTGATTCAGTTGACCGCCTCGATACAGCGCGACAGTGAACATCCGCTCGCCGGGGCGGTGCTTGATGATGCGAAGGCCTTCAGTGTGCCGCTACTGCCGGTAAGTGGTTTCAAGACATTACCGGGACGCGGCGTGTCGGCTGTCATCGGCGATCGGATGCTGGTGCTGGGCAGCCGCAGGGTAATGGAGGATCTCAAACTGGATCGGACAGCCCTTGAGCAGGCCGCGGCTGACCTGGAACAACAGGGCAACACGGTATCCTGGCTGGCGGTAACCGGACCGGTCCCGGCGATTCTGGGGGCTATCGGTTTTGGGGACCAGATTAAACCCGGCGCGGCAATGGCGGTATCCAGGCTGGCAAGTATGGGGATAGCAAGCATTATGCTGACTGGGGATAACCAGGGCAGCGCCAGGGCGGCGGGCGATGCCATCGGTATTGAAAATGTCATAGCCGAAGTACTGCCCGAAGACAAATCCCGCGAGGTCACGGTATTGAAACAGCAGGGCAAGGTGATCGCCATGGTGGGTGATGGCATCAATGATGCGCCGGCCCTGGCTGCCGCTGATGTGGGTATCGCCATGTCAACCGGCACCGATGTGGCGATGCAGGCGGCGGGCATCACGTTGATGCGCGGTGATCCGACGCTGGTTGCCGACGCTATCGATATCTCAAGGCGAACCTACCATAAAATCAGGCAGAACCTGTTTTGGGCATTCATCTATAATCTGGTCGGTATCCCGCTGGCGGCGGCTGGCCTGCTGAATCCGGTGGTGGCCGGTGCGGCCATGGCTTTCAGTTCGGTCAGCGTTATCACCAATGCACTGTTGCTTAAAAGGTGGCGTCCGGCCAGTCGGGATTAACCCATGACAAGCGCCCAGGGGCCAGTCATTAATGACTGGCCCTTACCGGCAAATAGGTATCGACACGGAATGTCGATTTGAGCATATCGTGCAGGTGCAGGTGCAGGTGCAGGTGCAGGTGCAGGTGCAGGTGCAGGGCCACCGGATTGGAACTGTCGGGAAGCAAATAGATATGGTGCACCGGCAATGAAGGAAAACTGATATTGTTTACCACCGTCTGCACGTCCTCTCCCTCTTCGATCGTTTCAACTCCTCCTACCGCCAGGCATCTGCTCGCAGCGATGTCTGCCACCCGGGTATCAGCACTGGTGTATGCGGAACCGCCGGTGACGCTGGTTTGGGCGGCGCTGATGTTTGATGATGCCATTCACTGGACCACTTACCACTTACCACTTACCTGGCCATCGTGGTGGTCGCCGGCGGTATTTTGCTGGCGCGCAGCGGGCAGGCCGCACAGGGTGACTCCAATGACTAACAGGGCCAGGCAAAGGTTTCTCGCACTCAAGAATGAGTCACTTTCGGCTCAAACCCAACGCGGCATCAGGCTTTACGACCACTGGCCGTCTTCAGGCCGTGGGATCCGCAGCGGCCGCCGCTGACATGGCTTGCGGTTGATGCCGGCGCAGGCACGGAAGCGGCGGATACCGGTTGTTCCAGTTCCAGCAGAATGCCGCAGTCCCGCGTGGCACGCACTTCATGGCAGCGGCTCTGCAGCAGAGTCAATTCCCCTTCCAGTGTTTTGAGTTCAGACAGACGATCCTGGACATGCCTGAGATGGCTGGCAATAAGCTCATTGATGGTTTCACAACTTTGGTTGGCATCGCTTCTGGCGGCCAGCAGCGTCCGGATTTCTTCATGGGTCATATCCAGCGCCCGGCAGCGGCGGATAAACGTCAGTCGTTCCAGGTGAACATAGTCATAACGCCGATAGTTGCTCGCGGCCTCTCGGCAGGGCGCGGGAATAAGTCCTTCGCGTTCGTAATAACGGATGGTTTCGACCGGGCAGCCGGCCTGTTTTGCTAATTCGCCGATCTTCATGGCTCACCTCTGATATCGCTTGACCCTATAGTTACTACAGGCTGTTTACTGGCAGCATACGCCAAACAGGAGATATGCGCCATGGCTGACAAGGCCGATAAACACGATCTGAAGGGAAAAGCACAGTTTAAACGCTGTTCAGCTAATCCAAACCCTCTGCGGCAAGCATGTGCCGACCATGCCCATACTGGCCAGCACACCCATGCCGCAAAGCATATCCATGCTGCAGAGCATATCCATGCTGGCGGACAGGCGGCTGCTGGCTGCCATGCTGATGACTCCGAGGCCAAGTCCGCGGGCGGTTGCTGTAGCGTGGCGCCGGTCTCATGGGTAAAGCTGGCGGCGGCGCAGGCGGTAGATGACGGCATACGGACTCCGGTGCGAATCATGCAGATGGATTGCCCGACTGAAGAGGGGATGATCCGCAAAAAGTTGGGCACGATGGCCGTGGTGACCGGTCTCGAATTTAACCTGATGCAGCGCATTCTGACCATCACCCATGCGCCGGGCTCCCTGGACAGCATTCTGGCGGCGATCCGCACGCTGGGATTCGAACCCGAAGTCCCTGATGCCAGTGGCCACATCCCTGATACCCCACAGTCGGACAAAGCGCGCTGGCCACTAGTGCTTGCCGCTTTCGCCGCGGTAGCCTCCGAGGCAGCCCATTGGCTGGGCGCAACAGAATGGCTTTCGGCGGGCCTGGCGCTATTGGCGATCATCGCCTGCGGCCTTTCGACCTATAAAAAAGGCTGGCTGGCGATCCGTAACGGCAACCTCAACATTAATGCCTTGATGAGTATTGCCGTCACCGGGGCCATCGCCCTCGGACAATGGCCGGAGGCCGCCATGGTAATGGTGCTGTTTACCCTGGCCGAACTGATTGAGGCCAAGTCGCTGGATCGCGCTCGCAACGCTATCTCTGGCCTGATGAAACTGGCCCCCGAGCAGGCTCAGGTCAAACAGGACGACGGTACATGGCAAGAGGTTAACGTCAACGCCGTGGCAATTGGCAGTCTGGTCAGGGTCAGGCCCGGTGAGCGCGTGGCGCTGGATGGCGACATTACCGAGGGCAGTTCGGCTATTAATCAAGCCCCGATCACCGGAGAAAGCCTGCCGGTCGATAAAGCCGTCGGCGACAGCGTTTTTGCCGGCACAATCAATCAATCCGGCTCTTTTGAGTATCGGGTAACCGCTGCCGCCGGCAGTTCTACACTGGCGCGTATTATTCACGCCGTTGAGCAGGCTCAGAGCGTCAAGGCGCCTACCCAGCGTTTTGTCGATCGCTTTGCCCGGATATATACGCCGCTGGTGTTTGCGGCTGCGCTGGCGGTAGCCATTTTGCCGCCGCTGCTGATGGGGGGGGAGTGGCAGCCATGGATTTATAAAGCACTGGTGATGTTGGTCATCGCCTGTCCCTGCGCGTTGGTTATTTCTACTCCAGTAACCATTGTCAGCGGGCTGACTGCGGCTGCGCGTGTGGGCATCCTGATCAAGGGAGGCATCTATCTTGAGCAAGGCCGCAAGCTTGCCTGGCTGGCGCTGGATAAAACCGGCACGCTGACCCATGGCAAGCCCGCATTGACAGATGCCGAGTCGATGAAGGGCATTCAGGAAGTAACGGCCCGCCGTCTGGCCTTCAGCCTGGCTTCCCGCTCGGATCATCCGGTATCAAGGGCCATTGTCGCCGCAGCCGACCATCGCGATATCGAGCCATGGGCAGTGACGGCATTTAGCGCCATTCCCGGCCAGGGGATCCAAGGGCTTATCAACGGTAAGCTTTATCGACTGGGAAACCAGCGCATGCTGTCAGCGGCTTTTCGTGGTCCGGCAACGCTAGCCCTGCGGATAAATCAGCTTGAACAGCAGGGTAAAACGGTGATCATCCTGGCAGGTGAGGCAGGTGAGGCAGGTGAGGCAGGAGTACTGATGCTGTTTGCCGTAGCCGACACCGTCCGGGAAAGCAGCAGGCAGGCCATTGACCAGATGCACCGTCTAGGCATCAGCACTGTTATGTTGACCGGTGACAATTCTCATACCGCCCAGGCGATTGCTCAGCAGGTAGGAATCGATAAGGCCATGGGGAATCTGTTACCGGAAGATAAAATGGCTGAAGTTGCCGGCTTTAGCCGCCAGGGCCTGGTGGGAATGGTCGGCGATGGCATCAATGATGCCCCGGCGCTGGCACGTGCCGATATTGGTTTCGCCATGGGTGCCATGGGCACCGACACCGCCATCGAAACTGCCGACGTGGCGCTGATGGATGACGATTTGCGAAAGATTCCGTTATTCGTCAACCTGTCCCGCCGAACCCATCAGATCCTGATAGAGAACATCGTCCTGGCGCTGGGCATCAAGGTGGTTTTCCTGGCCGCGACCCTTGCAGGGATGGGAACCTTGTGGATGGCGGTTTTTGCCGATGTCGGCGCCAGTCTGCTGGTGGTTGCCAATGGCCTGCGGTTATTGCGCAATAGAAAACCGACGATATGATCTGATGGTCTACGCACGTTGTCATAAACGTTGATATCACGCCGGGGGCAACCGCTGGCGTTTTTCCGTTTAGAACAGCGAAACGGCAGGGCATCTGACCAGACGGCCCGGGAGAAGTGAGGTGGTAATAAAATGTGTGAGGTGGCGTTTTTTTGATAGTATTAAAGGCAATGAATGAAGTCCGAGGGACACCCCATGCTAAGGCATCTGAGCCAGGACGAAACAACGCGGTTGCAGACGCTTAAGTCCCTGCAAATCCTTGATGAAACCCAGGACCATATTCTGGACACCATCACGGCTATCGTCTGTCAGATGCTGGATATGCCTAATGCGATGGTGACACTGCTCACCGCAGAAAGACAGCACATCCTTTCCAAAATTGATTTTCCGGTTGATGAAACCCGCTGGGTAGATGCGTTTTGCAAATACACCGTCCAGCAAAACGACTTGCTGGTGTGTGAAGATACCCATGAAGATGAACGGTTCAGGGAAAATCCTTATGTCACCGGCGCTCCCCATATCCGTTTTTATGCCGGTATGCCAATCAAAACGCTGGAGGGCTATGCCCTGGGCAGCTTTTGCGTGGTGGACTATAAACCGCGCACGCTCAGCGAAACGCAACAACAACTGCTGCGGGATCTGAGTGAAATAGTCATGTCACTGATGGCGTCGAGAAATGCCATCGGCTTTATTGATGCGGTCACCCTGCTGCCTAACCGTCAGCGGTTGATCGATGATATCGAAAAGCTGACGAAAGACGATCAGGAATATCTGCTGATACTTATCGATACCATCGATATCTCGTATGCGTATGAAATGGGCCGAGCACTGGGTATGCCGGCGGTAGAAAATGTGCTGAAGGATATCGGCGCTTTTCTGCGTATGACTTTTCATAACCACGAGCGTGTGTATTGTGCGGCTACCGGGCGTTTCGCCCTATTGATTAATATTTCGCGTAAAGAATCGACTCTGGCGACGTTGCGGGACTGCGCCGCCAGGATCCAGCAAAGCGTTATCAGCCACGTGCCGATAAAACTGGATATGTTTGTCGGCTATACATCATTTAACGCCACGACCGGGGCTGCCCAGGAGGTATTGCGCAAGGCGCTGAGCGCACTGCACGACGCCATTGCTGAAAATACTCCTCAAAGTGACTATCAGCTGGAAGCGGATATCGCCAAAACTCGTGCCTTTACTCTTATCAGTGATCTGGGCGAGGCGCTGCGCAAGGATGAGGGACTGTATCTGGTTTATCAGCCTAAAATTGAGCTTCGCACCCGAAAAGTGGTGGGCGCCGAGGCGCTGATTCGCTGGAAACACCCAGTACTGGGTAATGTTTCGCCGGCGCAGTTTATTCCGCTGGCGGAAAATACCACCTTGATCCGTCCTCTGACCGATTGGGTCATCGACAATGTTGCTCGCCAGATTAATCGTTGGAAGAAGAAAAATCTCTTCATGTCGGTGTCGATTAACATTACCGCCAATAATTTGTCCGAGGGGGATTTTGCCGAGCGGCTGATGTCCACTCTGCAGGATTATCAATTGACTGCTGCAGATATCGAAATCGAGTGTCTGGAAACGCAGAAAATACTGGAAAGCAACGTCGCTCTTAGCTCCATCGCGATGCTGAAACGTCTAGGTTTTTTAATTTCGCTTGATGATTTCGGATCCGGTTACAGCAACCTTACCTATCTGAATAAAATCCCCATCGATATCATCAAAATAGATAAATCATTAATAGATAATATCAATAAAGATACGAATAGTAGAGTTATTATCAAGTCCCTCATTTCCATGCTGCACAAGCTACACTATGTGGTATTAGCTGAAGGAGTCGAGGATCAGAAAACCATTGATTATCTCGTTTCCTTAGGCTGCGATCAGGTGCAGGGATATCACCTGTCTCGCCCCTTGATGCCGGCAGAATTTGCCCGGTGGTGTGAAAACCACGACATACCCTAAGTCAGAGGTCATCCCCTCAGCTAGGTGTTGGCTCTCTATCAAAAGTGTAGTTTATGTTTAATTCTCTTTGGTCCAGAACGGATTTACGCCGCCTGATCGTTTTACTGACGGTGATGAGCATCATGGTTACCCTGGTTAATACCATTTACGCAACCTATCGGGTGCAGAGGGAGCTGCTTGTCAGCAATACCCTCGAATCAAACCGGGTTTATGCCGCCAAGCTTGCCGCCAGTACCGAAATTTTCTTTCGCAATGCCCAGCAGCAACTGGCTTACAGTGCGCAAGAGGTGGCGAACAGATTTGAAGATAATGCTTTACTTGATGCCGAAGCCGAACGTCTCCGAGCGCAGACTGACAGCTTCAATTCGGTGGCGATTGTTGATAGTGACGGCGTGGTGCGCGCTGTATCCCCCCCAATGCTGCGATTGAAAGGCAGGCAACTGGATTCCCCCAGTTTGCGCCAGGCGCTGAAGCTGCGTAAGCCGCTTATCAGCCAGCCCTTCCTTTCCTCAGCCAATAACATGTTGGTGCTTATATCTCATCCGGTTATCAATCGGCAAGGGCGTTATCTGGGCTATGTCAGCGGCAGCCTCTACCTGAAACGTAAAAGCATTCTCAGCGAATTGCTGGCAGAACAGTACTACCGGGACGGCTCTTATCTGTATGTAGTTGATGATACTCATCACATTCTTTATGACAGCGATGTTTCCCGTATCGGTAAAGTGACCCGGCGGCAGTTTGACACCGGGGCTGCGGCGTTCGGCGGCGACAATGCTCAGGGGAGCATGGCGTGGACCGAGGGCAATGAGCATGAACTGGTCGGCTATGCCCGGGTACCGTCTGCCGGCTGGACCATCGTGGCGGTCAGGGGGACTGATGCGACCTTGAAGCCAATGGAAGGGCTGATACTTAAGGTGATAGGTAATAGCGCGCCCTGGCTAGTGATTACGCTGCTTTTCGCTTGGCAGTTTGCCAGATTGATTGCCCAGCCTTTATGGCAACTGGCCAGGCGAGCCGGTGAAATGAATGAACCTGCGGTGTCGAATAATATCAAGACTATCAAATCCTGGTATTTCGAAGCCTCGCAGTTAAAAAAGGCGATGCTTATCGGTATCGACCTGCTGCACCAACGCATCGGATCGCTGGTATCAGAAGTGTTGCGTGATCCGTTGACCGGACTATCCAATCGACGCGGCCTGTATAATGCCCTCGAGTCATTACGGCAATCGTCAAAAAGATTCACCGTTATTGCGCTGGATATTGACCATTTCAAGCGGGTCAATGATCTGTTCGGCCACGATGTGGGCGACACGGTCATCAGGAATGTCGCCGCCCAGCTGCGTCACTGCTCTCGTGAGGCGGATATCGTCTGTCGCAGCGGTGGGGAAGAATTTCTCCTTCTGCTGCCGGAAATGACTATGGAAGCCTCAATCGACGTCGCCGAGCGTATTCGACGGCATATTGCCGAATGTGAAATCAGCGTGGTCGGGCATATTACGGTATCAGTTGGGGTGGCATCCAGTCCTGCCGGCAATGATGATATTCCCTCAGTATTGAAACTGGCGGACGACGCGCTTTATCAGGCTAAACGCGAAGGTCGTAACCGGGTGGTTTCCCTCAGCGCCGCGACGGTAATCCCGCTGGAGGACTGATAATCTCCCGACCCAGGCAGCACTGACGGTTTTTTTCAGTATCTGACTGGCAAAGCCGTGAGCGGGGGCTACCCTTTTCGCATTGCCTCAGGATGAAGCTTGGGAAACCGCATAGTGATTAGGGTTGGAAATTTATCGCGAACTTATACACTATGGCGTTTAAAGGCGATTAATTTTAAAGAGAATTTTTTTTCCGGGTGAATTGAACTCTTTTTTACTCAGACGGCATGAGAAACATATTCGGTAGTTAAATTTAATATCGTACGGAAATATCAGTATTCTATTGGAAGACGACAAAAAGGTTAAAAAGGTTATTTATTTTATGAAATCACGAATAAAAGCGGTGAAGCCTATCGCGTTAAAGGATGTAACAATTATCGATGATTCCAAGCTGCGCAAAGCGATTACCGCCGCTTCGCTGGGCAATGCCATGGAATGGTTCGATTTCGGCGTATATGGGTTTGTGGCCTATGCGCTGGGGCAAGTATTTTTCCCCGGTGCCGATCCCGGTGTACAAATGATTGCCGCTTTGGCGACCTTTTCGGTGCCTTTTCTTATTCGCCCGCTGGGGGGGTTATTTTTCGGCACGCTGGGGGATAAATATGGTCGGCAAAAGATCTTATCTATCACCATAATTATCATGTCCATCAGTACATTTTGTATCGGCCTTATTCCATCGTATGCCTCGATCGGCATCTGGGCGCCGATATTGCTGCTGCTGGCCAAAATGGCGCAGGGATTCTCGGTAGGCGGCGAATACACCGGCGCTTCCATATTTGTCGCTGAATATTCGCCCGATCGGAAACGGGGATTCATGGGCAGCTGGCTGGATTTCGGATCCATCGCCGGCTTCGTGCTGGGTGCCGGCCTGGTGGTGCTGATTTCGGCCATGGTCGGCGAAAAGGATTTCCTCGACTGGGGATGGCGTCTGCCGTTTTTCCTGGCGTTGCCGTTAGGCATTATCGGCCTCTACCTGCGCCATGCCCTTGAGGAAACCCCGGCATTCCAGCAGCATGTGGAAAAACTGGAACAAGGCGATCGCGAGGGGCTGCACTCCGGCCCGAGAGTGTCATTTAAAGAAATCGCCACCAAGCACTGGCGTAATCTGCTTATCTGCGTAGGGCTGGTGATTTCTACCAATGTCACCTACTACATGCTGCTGACCTACATGCCGAGTTATCTGTCCCATAATCTTCATTATTCCGAAGACCATGGCGTGCTCATTATTATCGCCATCATGTTGGGCATGCTGTTTGTTCAGCCGGTGATGGGGCTGCTGAGCGACAGATTCGGCCGTCGGCCGTTTGTCATTATCGGCAGTATCGCTCTGATGGCACTGGCTATTCCCTGCTTTGCGCTGATTAATAGCGACGTTATCGGCCTTATCTTCCTGGGGTTGCTGATACTGGCGATCATACTCAACTGCTTTACCGGCGTGATGGCGTCCACCTTGCCGGCGATGTTTCCGACCCATATCCGCTACAGTGCCCTTGCCAGTTCGTTTAACATCTCAGTGTTGGTTGCCGGTCTGACGCCGACTCTGGCTGCCTGGCTGGTTGAGTCCAGCGGCAATCTGTATATGCCGGCCTATTACCTGATGGTGGTTGCGCTGATAGGGCTGGCGACCGGTATCTTTATGAAGGAAACGGCGAACCGGCCGCTTAAAGGGGCTACCCCTTCAGCGTCGGATATTACGGAAGCGAGGGAGATCCTGCAGGAGCACCACGACAATATCGAGCAGAAGATCGACGATATCAACGAACAGATCGCTGAGCTGGAGAAAAAGAAAGAAAACCTGGTAAACCAGCACCCGACCATTAACGAATAATGAAAGTTAAGCCCCGGCGGATAAGGTCCGTCGGGGTCTGAAACGGCTTTACCGTGTCACGGCGCGCTGAACAAGCCGAGATGTTCAAACAGGATAGTGCAGCCGATGCCTACCAGTACCACGCCGCCAAGCACTTCCGCCCACCGCCCCATGGCCGGCCCGATAAAGCGTCCCAGCAGTACCCCGCAAGAGGCCATCACCAGGGTCATCAGGCCGATAACCAGCGCGGTGGTGACGATATCGACCTGCAAAACCGATAATCCTACGCCAACCGCCAGGGCATCCAGGCTGGTAGCAATAGCCGTCATGACCAGCACGCAGAAGCTGTGTTTGACCGGCAGCGCCTGGTGTTGTGGTTTAGACCAGCCCTGGCGAATCATTCGTCCGCCCAGTACCGCAAGCAGGGTAAATGCAATCCAGTGATCCCAGGCCATGACATATTTGCTGGCGGCAAAGCCGGCGGCCCAGCCGATGAGGGGGGTAATGGCCTCAACAGTGCCAAAGATCATACCGGTTCTCAGGGCTTCACGCATACCCGGCCGCTCAAGCGACGCGCCCTTGCCGATAGAGGCAGCAAAAGCATCCATCGACATGGCGAACGCGAGGATGCAGGTAGCGTAAATATTCATGTTCGTTACCGATTAAATAAGATGGGGTGTGAAGCAGGCAGAATGATAACGCGAATCGAGAGGAAATAAAAATGTTTAAAAACATTCAGTTAAGTATAGCTCAGGCTATATTTCATAGCATCGTATGGTTAAGGCATGAAAATTGCGCAATAACCCTGATATTACGCTGGATATAAGCAGGCTGTGATTGACATAATTAGAATGAGCATTGAGCATTGAGCATTGAGCATTGAGCATTGAGCATTGGGCATTGGGCATTGATCATTGGGCATTGATCATTGATCATTGATCATTGGGCATTGAGCAATCAGCAATCAGCAATCAGCAATACTCATCGCATCCCTCGATGAGGGAGTTTGAAATTAATCGGCCAATGTTAATTAAGGCTAATAAACGGTGACTGATATGTTATTTTTTCTCAGTCAAAAATGTCAATATTTCACCGTATTTCCTTGTTATAACTATTTTTTCAAATATATTGCGACTCATAAGATTTTATAATTTTTTTTCTGTATCCGGCCTATGCTATGTTACTGCCCTATTTTGTCCTCAATCACTCAGATTTAATTCCTTTCCCCCGGCTGCCGGTGACTAATTTTCTGCGTTGTAACGTTGTGAAAAAGTTAACTAGAGGGTAAGTGAACCGTCAGCGAAAGCCGTTTTCGCTCAAAATAGCTCATGGTCGTTCTTCAGGTGAGTAAAAAATTTCTGACAAGGTGAATACAGGGATAAGGCCGCATCAGGAAATGACATTCCACCCCGGTCATCTGATGAAATTTCTAATACGAGGTTTTTTTCATGAACAGACAGAGATTACTCAAGCAGATTGTTATCGCAATAGTGCTTGGCGTACTGGTGGGCTGGGGATGTCACCATTACCTTGATAATGTGGATAAAACCAAAGAAATAGCCTCTTATTTCAATATCATTACCGATGTTTTTCTGCGTCTCATCAAAATGATCATCGCCCCCTTGGTGTTCGCAACCATTGTGTCGGGACTGGTGTCGATGGGGGCATCCTCCTCGGTGGGTCGTATTACCCTGAAGGCCATGATCTGGTTCATCAGTGCCTCGGTAATTTCTCTGGCGATCGGCATGCTGCTGGTTAACTTCTTCCAGCCGGGTACCGGTATGAATCTGGCCGTGCCGGTAACTGATCATATCAGTACCGGGCTGAATACCAGCGGGTTCACCCTTAAAGCCTTTGTCAGCCATATTTTCCCCAGAAGTATTGCCGAGGCAATGGCCAACAATGAAATTTTGCAGATCCTGATATTTTCGATTTTTTTTGGTTCGGCGCTGGCCTTTGTCAATAAAGATGGCGATTCCACTATCGTCAAATTTATTACTGAACTGACTAAAGTGATGTTCAGGATAACCGACTACGTAATGGCATTTGCGCCGATAGCGGTATTTGCCGCCATTGCCTCGGCCATTACCGTTGAAGGTCTGGGACTGCTGTATGATTTTGGCAAACTGATCGGTGAATTTTACCTTGGGCTGGTCATTTTGTGGGGCGTACTGTTCTTTGCCGGCTTCCTGTTCCTGGGTAAAGATGTATTGCGCCTGGGGGGGTTGATTCGTGAACCGATTATCCTGGCGTTCGCCACCGCCAGCAGTGAGTCCGCCTATCCAAAAACCATGGCTGCCCTAGACAAGTTCGGCGTGCCGCGCCGGATAACCAGCTTTGTGCTGCCGCTGGGATACTCATTCAACCTTGATGGCTCGATGATGTATCAGTCGTTTGCCATTTTGTTTATCGCTCAGGCCTATAACATCGATCTTTCTGTGACCGAGCAAGTACTGATGCTGCTGACATTGATGATTACCAGCAAGGGTATGGCCGGCGTGGCCCGGGCATCGGTGGTGGTGGTGGCGGCCACGTTGCCGATGTTCAACCTGCCTGAGGCCGGCATATTGCTGATACTCGGTATCGATCAGTTCCTTGATATGGGTCGTACCGCAACCAATGTGGTAGGCAACAGCATTTCAACCGCGGTCATTGCCCGCATGGAAAGCAACCGCGCCGATGCCGATGAAACGACCGTCGAGGACGACAAGCAATTGGCTTACGGGCAAGCGGGCGACAGCATTAAATAGCCTTATCAATGCCCCGATTGTTGTTCCCTATAAATCGTGTGCTCGTTTAAACATGAGACAGCGGTTCCAAAAAACATCCAAATATTGGGATTGAGCCATATAGTTATCGAACGTTGACCTAGGGTTTCAAGCGTCCAGCTAAAATTAACCGGTCACTGCCAATATGCAGTCTGTTAAATAGCACCGTTCTACGAGGTTTGGATGCCTAAATTTGTACTGCTGGCAATAGTTACACTTTTGCTCTGTGGCTGCGCCAGTCAATGGGTCAAGAATAGGGCCACGGCAGAAGATTTTTCGTCTGCGAACGCGGCTTGCACAGACATCTCGGAAAATAAATACCCGGTTAAAAACAAAGTCGCTCAACGCACCAATTACGTAAAAACCGCTGAGAGATGTAAAAAAGGAGAGGACTGTGGTGGTAAGAAATATCAAACCACCGAGCGACCTGAAACGCAAAGTTATGTCATGGATGTCAATTCAGACAGTCGCTATGATGAATTTTATCGCTGCATGACTGGTAAAGGTTGGCAACAAGAAATGAGATGGCTTTAACCTTACCGTAAATTTGATCAAACCTGGCGATATTCAGTTGAAGACAACCGCTGACATTCACATCTGAATGTCAGCTGAAAAAGAAACCGCATTATCGGTAATCCGTACCGATCACTTTATTTCTTGCCACCACTCTGGCTGCCGAGCCACTGCTGCATCTGGTCAATCTCGGGTTGCTGGGCATCGATAATCGCCTGAGCGAGCTTTTTCATTTGCGGATCCTGGCCGTATTTCAGTTCGGTACGGGCCATTTCTATCGCGCCCTGGTGATGGGCGATCATGCCTTTGGCAAATGCCACGTCCGGATTGGATGACATCAGGCCGGTCATCATGTCTTCATGCATTTTTTCCATGCCAGACATGTATTCCTGCGCAGCGGGCGGCGCAGTTTCATGAGCAGTGCCATGAACGCTCTGGCCGGCAGCAAAGGCCGAAGTGGAACCGACCAGCGCGAGTATCGTGGCAATCATGACGTTTTTCATAAAAGAATCTCCAGAATAAGTAGTAACGGCTGCGTCCCCTATGGCATTGAGGATAGACCTTCCATTAACGGGAAGGTCAATGTTTTAATCATCTGCCGGCCAATCTGTTGACGATCTCATGCCGGTCCTACCGTCGTGCATTAAGCCCGGTGGCCGGGCTGGTCAGGCTTGAAAAAGCAAAACACGTGATAGATGATTTAATTTTTTCAGATCATCATGAGGTTTTTACATGCAGGTGCCAGTCCTCGCCACTCGTCGCTTAGTGCTTTTACCACTGGTATCCGCCGATGCCGAGGCGATACAACAGGTCTTCCCGCGCTGGGAAATCGTCAAGCATCTGGCCGCCGGCGTGCCTTGGCCCTATCCGGAAGAGGGGGCCCGTCACTACGTCGACCAGGTTGCCTTACCCTCTGTGGCGGCCGGCAACGCCTGGTTCTGGACCCTCCGCCGTAAAGAGGATGCATCTTCGCTTATCGGTCTTATCTGCCTGACGGATGCTGTGGATAACAACCGTGGTTTCTGGCTGGTGCCAGAGTGGCAGCGCCGGGGTTATATGACTGAGGCGGCTGAGGCGGTCACCGATTACTGGTTCAATACCCTCGATCGGCAGGTATTGCGAACGCCTAAGGCTCGGGAGAATCTGGCTTCCAGGCGCCTGTCCATTGCCGCGGGGATGCATTTGGTCAGATCAGAACAGAAAGAGTATGTGGGCGGCTGGTATGAATCTGAACTTTGGGAAATAACCCGGGAACAATGGAACCGACGCCATGACAAAACAAAAAAAAAGGCCTCAGGGAAATAGAATACCCTCTCCTTTTGCTGTTGTTCTGGCGGTCGCTGCGCCGCCAACTTTGCATCACTATACATTGCGCAATGCCGCTGGGCTCTTTTTCTCGTGCTGCGGGATAGAGTATTAATGTTCCCTCACATCAGGCCGATCAATTTGCTCTGATTCTGGCGATTCTGTAATGATCTGCCACGGAGTTACAGCAGCACGTACGGGCGGGGAGAATATTTCAGCCAGCATACAACGGGCACCGCCACCGCCAAGTTCTTCTATTATATCAATCGGTGCAAGTGCGATAGAGGCATAGTCGGTAAAAACGGCCTGTTGATGGGCGTCGAATGCATTCCAGGCACGTTGGGACATGGCTATTACCGGCTGGCCATCAATGCCGGATAATTCGAGAATATTGCCGCAGAATGATGCCATTTGGGAAAGAGTGATCGGAATAAGCGTTTTTCCGCTATCGGTGAGGCTCGCTTCGAGCCTGGTCCTTTCCTTGGGAGATATGAGCGCATCCAGACAGACAACCGCATACTTAATCCCTATGCTCATCATCACATTAGTGTGATAAATCCGGTTGCCCGCCTCATCATAGGCATCAAACCAGTGGGCCTGATAGCCGGTGATCGACTGCCAGTTATCCATGACTCGGACGGTACTTCTGGAAGAGCGGCAGAGATAGGCAACCCGCTGGCGGTGATCGCAGACCAGTGAACCGGTCCCTTCAAGATAGCTGCCCTCCCTTTCATAGGCTGACAAGTCGATAATTTCTGTCACCGTAAATTCATTCGCCAGGGCTTGAATCAGTCGGCGGTCACGCTCCTTGCGTCGATTTGGTGCTTCCATTGGATAGAGTATGGCTTTGCCATCCGGATGCAGAGTGATCCAATTGTTGGGGAATATCGAATCAGGGGTGTATTGCTGGCCATTATCTTCAAACACGTAGACCCTGATGCCATTATCCTTTAACGCGTTAACAAAGCCATCAAATCCGGCCAGGGCCTGACGCTGAATATCATCCTGGGAGCCATAGTCCCCGTATCGCTGAAAACTGTTGCTGGTGGCGGTCTGGTGGTTACGGGAAAAACATACCGGCCTGACCATAAATACGCTGTGGGTTGTCTGCATCGGGATCCTGACTCATTACAATTCATGGTGGAAATACGCAACTGAATAGCCACAATACGGAACAGCGAGCAATCGACAGTTTTTCCTCGATAGGAATAGCTAGTTTTGGCTCTTGCCAATCGCAACAGCCATTTTATGGCGGCTTAAAACTGCTGGTTTATAGTTTACGACTGCCATATACCGCAAAGGAGAAGGCCAGATAGGCCGCCAGGGTCGATGTCATATCACCCACATCTTTTGTCGGGTTAACCTCGGTGATGGCCATGGCCGCACAATGAGGAGCCAGCATCTCAATCATCTGCAAGGCTTCATTTGAGCTGATACCGCCCGGTTCATGGGCTCCGGCGCCTGGTGCATAGGCCGGGTCAACTGAATCAATATCAAAAGACAGGAATAAGTGATCGGCATCTTTAACGCGTTGCAGAATACGGGCAACCGTCGCTTCAGGTCCTAGCCTGATAACGTCCCGGGCGGAAAGATGGATTAAATCATGGTCATGCTTGAACTGGCCCGATGCCGGGAAATTGAAATGTCGCTCACATACCTGGATACAGTCGGTCGGCGCAACACGTTCCAGTTCGAGGGATCGACGCATGCCGCTGGACTGGCTGTGGCGACCCTGATCCTCACTCTCGTCCATCAGGTCTAGATGGGCGTCGAAATGAATAATACCGATTCGGCCCGGCAGGGCATCATGCACTCCCTGGGCAACCGGGAACAACAGACTGTCATCACCCCCTATCATAATCGGCACTCGGCCCTCGCGGATTGACATCATGACGGCTTCGCGGGTGGCGGTAAACGTTTTCAGTGTGTTGCTGGGGACCACTTTGACATCTCCGCGATCATGGAGCAGGTGTTCTCCCACCGCCATCTGGCTATCCGTTTCCAGGCAGTAAACATGGCCATCCCGGATGCGCATATTTATCCAGCGGGCGCATTCACGGACCCTGGCAGGGGCGTAGCGGGAGCCCGGCCATCCTAGCGTGGCTTCACCGTCGAAAGGAATACCCCATAAATCAAATTGTCTTGTTGTGTTCATTTTAACCTCAATAAGTAGACATCATCAGTTGCGAGGCGATCTGAGATAACCTGCCCAGCGTTTTTCGGCATAATGGAACAGGGCAACCAGTCCCAGGGTAAGCACCAGATAAATCAATCCGGCGGTCACATAGGGTTCAAACTGGATGTAGTGATTCAGGCTGATATTACGAGCCACGCCAGTGACTTCCATCAGCGTCACGGTACTGGCAAGCGAAGTGGCATGCAGCATCATGATGGTTTCATTACCATAAAGCGCCAGGGATCGGGTGAGCATCGCTGGTAGTAAAATGCGCCATATGATTGTCGGCAGCGACATGCCATAAGCTTTTGCGGCTTCCAATTCACCGCCGGGCAGATGACGCAGGCCGCCGGTGAAAATTTCGGTGGTATAGGCGGTGGTATTAAGGATGAAAGTAAGCAATACACACACCAGTGGGCTGGAAAGCCAGGGCCACAAAATACTGCTGCGCAGTAGGTCAAATTGCGCTAGCCCGTAGTAAATAAGGAAAAGCTGAATCAGAAGGGGGGTGCCGCGAAAGACCAGGCTGTAAAGATCGATTATTGCCCGCAATAGTCGTGGACCCTGTTGCTTGAACAGTGCCAGCGTCAGCGACAACATGAAGCTTATTGACAGTGACAGAAGCGTCAGCAGCAGGGTCAGTAAAATGCCGTCGATGTACAACCAACGATTTTCAACGATAATGATCCAGTTCATAGCGTCACCTGCTTAATGCCAAGTTCATAGCGCTTGCCCAGCCAGCGCAGTATCAATACCGACAGCAAGGTGATAGCCAGATAAAATCCGGCTGCCAGCAGATAAAAGGAGAAGGGTTGGCCAGTGGCCTCTGCCGCGCCTTTGGCTCGGAACATAATATCTTCAAGACCCAGCAGCGATACCAGGGCGGTTGCTTTGATAAGCACCAGCCAGTTATTGGTAAATCCTGGTAATGCCAGTCTGATCATTTTAGGCAATATGATACGAATAAAGAGTTTATAAGGGCTAAAGCCAAAGGCAGAAGCAGCTTCAATTTCGCCATGCGGGATATTGATAAGCGCATTGCGGAATGTTTCGGTCATATAGGCGCCGAAAATAAACCCCAAGGTGATAAAGCCCGCCATAAACGGGCTGAATTCGATGCTGTTGCTCCCGCCATATTCGCCTATCCCATAATTAATAAGTGCCGGCAAGCTATAAAATACCAGTAGCATCATTACCAGGTCGGGTATCCCACGTGCCAGCAGGGTATAAAACCAGATAATAAAGCGTAGACAGCGGCGGCCTGATTGTTTTCCCAGCGCACAAATCAGGCCTATAACCACAGACAGCAATAAGGCAGACAGCGCAAGTTCTAGCGTGACCCACCCTGCCTTCAGCACCATCAGCGCGTAGTTAGAAGACATTGATCTCATTCAGCCGAGAAATATTTTTTGTCGAGGGTGTCTAAAATTCCCTCGGCTCGTACTTTCTCCAACCCCAAGTTTATTTTTTTCAATAAAGCGCTATTGTTTTTATTTATCGCGATAGCTACCCCCTCACCGAATTCCGGTGCATCTTTCCCTGTTAATCGCGGCCCGACCAGTTCGAAACCCTGACCATTATCTTTTTTAAGAAAGCTGTGAATGATTTGAGCTTCATAGCTCATATGAACATCTGCCCGGCTGGCAATGAGATCCAGATAAGGCGCACTACCCCCGTCATACCGTTTGATGTTGCTTTGTTTGTAATTTTTGGTGATATAGGCATCCATCGGCGTGCCGGTTTGAACCGCAATCACTTTTCCCTTCATCCCCGCAGGAGAGGTGTCAGTGATAGCATCTTTTTTAGCGACAAAGCGGAATACCGGACGTTGATATATATCGCTAAAGGCCATTATTTTCCGTCTAGGTTCGGTGACTGTTAATTGAGAAATTAGGGCATCGTATTTACGATTAATAAGGCCGGGTATCATGCCATCCCAGGCCGCGTTAATAATTTTGCAATCGATTTTTGCCGCTTTACAGATTTCTTCAGCCAGCTCAATGTCATAACCGATTAATTTTCCAGTATCATCAACCGATTCAAAAGGAGGGAAGGTCGCATCGGTTGCAATGGTCACCTGTTCAGAAGCGAATATGTTTTGCGACAAACTCGCGCAGGCAAGGGTTAATATAATTTTCGGCATGATATTCATCAGTAAATCCTCTGGTCTTGGGGTGAAGGAAAAATATCAAAAATTAAAAAACACAACACTGACGCATGATGTTTCCCGGCAAAGCTGTTTATGTTAAACGTTAGCCCATGGTCGAAGGACCGACGTTGGCCGGCTACTCGCTCTTTCTCCAGCTATTGGCGCAGTCAGGACATCGCAGTCGATTCATCTCAGCCCAGGCTCCCGGTCGGCGGCGGAACAATGACCCATATCGCTGTGCATATCTCGCTATCTGAAGGATTTTGCCAGGTATGCGGTAAAGTGGGCTTAAAGGTCAGAGTATCCCCCCGACTCAGCAGGTAGCGCTGCTCTTCTACGACGATTTCCAGGCTGCCGCTCAGCACATGTACCATGTCTGACACCGCCTTAAGGGTATAAGGCTCGAGTCCAGAACCGCCCCGAGGATCAATTTCAGAAAACAGCACCATCATTTCCTCGTTGCCGGCGCCGCTTATTAAATATTCACGCATTTTTTCCCCGCCCAGGCTGATAGGGGTTCCCTGGCCTGCCGGAACATAGTTGGTCTCGGGCGGATCAAATAGTTTTGACGGTGTGATGCCGACGACTTCACAGACGCGCAACAGAGTGGCAATTGACGCCTGGGTAACGTTACGTTCCAGGCGGCTGATAAACGATTTACTGACCCCGACTTTCTGCGCCACTTCTTCGATGCGCATGCCTTTGGACTTGCGAATCGCCCTAAGGCGAATCCCAACATTAAAATCTTCAGTGCCGGGTCCGTTTTTACTGCTCTCAGGTTTGACATCATGTAATGAGTCAGCCATAGGACATCCTGTTGTTGCATATTAGGTAACTTATTTATTCCATGCACTCCTCATGCCACTTTTTATAACAGATAATGTTTTATCGAGGTATTTTTAGGCTATTCACAGCCAACAAATGACGTGTAATGAGTATTTTTGAATTTTATCAATTGGTTGCTATTTTATGGCGTGGTGGGGGACGTTATTATTGAATTCGAATCGACTGGAAATGACATACCTGAACCGGCCTATTCATAGCGGTCAAGGGCTTGACGCAGCAATTCAGCAAGTCAGGATGTTGCGCAGGACGGTACCGTAATCCCCATTTTTGAGCCGATGTCAACTTATGGGGCATTATGCCTTTTATTTGTGCAGTGCAGCGGCCGGTTCGATACCCATTCCACAACTTCTTCAACGCTCATGACATCCGCATAACGGGCATTGAGATCCAGCAGGGTGAAATCCAGCAGCGATGGGCTGCGATCACCGATGATTTCACGAGGGAGTATAACGTGCATACCTTGTTGAAACGCCTCAATGGCGGTCGCCCGAATACTGCCGCTGGCAGTGGCACCGGCCAGGATCAGCGTATCAATCCCCTCAGCCTGCAGATACTGGGGTAGATTTTCATGGTGCAAGTCTGATACATAGCAGGTAGCCTGCTGGCGATCGAAGGGAATGTCGGACAACGCGTCGTCAATCCGATTAAGGTAGGCGTCTTCGCCCAGCGCGGTAAGAGAAGGAAATTTTTTGCCCCACAGACGGGAAAAAGCATGTTGCTCCTGATGGATGGTTTTGGTAAACACCCGTGGTAACTGACGATCGCCCGCCAGGCTGAGCAAACGATGCAGAGCGTTTTTATCCAGGGGGGTATTTATCGCCAGCGTCGAACCGGGATCCATAAATGCATGGGTTACGTCACGCACTAGCACCGCCGCCCGCTGGCCAAAGCCAATTTTGCCGGCAAAGCCGGTCTGGGCATAGATGCGCTGAATTTCATCGGCCAGATAGCGGCGCTGTCCGCCCGGTGTATAAACCACCTTAAGCCCGTAAGTTTGTACTTCACCGTTTTTTTCCAGGCGGCGCAGTGTGCTGGCCGAGATGCCTAACATCTTTGCCGCATCCGATACCGTCAGCAGTTTGTCGTACATGGTAATTCATCCTGGTTTTTCTGGAGCATAGTCAACGATTGTCGGTGACTCGCAGCGATTTCTTCAATTATACGAAGATGCGGGCAGGCTGTCTCGCTCCGCTGCCACGGAACGAGACACCTACCCGTTACTGGGTTTGAACTGTGCCGTAACGGAACGGTACCCCGGTCAGTCGCGACAGATTGGAGGCAGCAGCGTATGCCAGTCGGTTAACTGCTGGAATCGCATGCCTAGATCCACCAGCGCCTGTTCATTACCGGTGCGGGCGACCCACTGAATACCGATGGGTAGTCCGCTAGGTGATAACCCTACCGGTACCTGCAGGGTGGGTACGCCGGCGTTGGTGAACGGCATGTTAAATGCCGGCGAGCCGGTGGCAGCCAACCCGTGAGGCGCTAATGTCTGGCTCGCCGGCGTCATTAAAATATCGACCTGTTCAAACATGTGATCAAGCTGGTCCTGGTAGCGCATTCGGTTCTGCTGCGCTTGCAGATAGTCATGAGCTGACAGGGTCAAACCTTCGCGCAAAAACCCCTGCAGGTATTGGCCAAAGCGCTCAGGGTTTTGCCTGAAGCTATGATGATGATAGCTGGCGCATTCGGCCTGCATAACTTTGAGGTGGGCATCATTGGCAGCGATAAAGCTTTCAGGCATACCGACAGAGTGGAGACTGACGCCGGTCCGGGCCAGCAACTGCATGGCCTGGCTGCAGGCGCTCAGGATGCTGTCATCGGCGTTATGGAAGTAGGGATGGTCGACAATACCCACCCGCAGATGACTATATTCTTGCAATGCCAATGGAGAAAAGGGCAGTTTCTGGGTGGCGGGATCACGCTTATCAGGCCCGGCCAGGCAGTTATACACCAGGACCGCGTCCTCTACGCTCTGGGTAAAGGCACCCACATGGTCAAGCGTCCAACTGACGGGAATAACGCCTGCCTTGCTGATGCGGCCATAGCTGGCCTTAAGCACGGTCACGCCGTTAAAGGCTCCAGGACGAGAGAGGGAACCGGCTGTCTGGGTACCCAGCGTCATCAGAGCCATGCGCGCGCCCATTGCCGCAGCGGATCCGCTGCTGGAGCCACCCGGAGTATGCTGTGAATTCCAAGCATTAGACGTGGCGGGCGGCGTGCCCAGATTAGCAAACTCAGTGGTTGAGGTTTTACCTAGTAACTGTGCTCCCAGCATTTCCAGCCGCTCAATGACGCTGGCATCATCCTCGGGTATGAACCCCTCAAGTACTCGAGATCCCGCTTCGGTAGGTATGCCACGGGTATGGAAAATGTCTTTTGCGCCGTAGGGAATACCAAATAGCGCCGACTTGCAGGCAATGGCGCCCATCTCCTGATCCAACTCTCGAGCGCGCGAACGGGCTTGATCGCCGTTCAGCCAGACCCAGGCTTTTACCTGGGGATCCCGTTTAGCGATACGGTCGAAAAAATGGTCCAGCAATTCGCTGGGTGATACCAAGCCTTGCTGAAGCTGGCGGCGGGTGGCGGCGATAGAAGCAAATGGTGATGTATCAGATATCAGTGTCATGGGCCAGACTCCATTAATGTTGGGCGGCAAAATGCGGACTGACAATTTGCTCATAGGGCATTTCAGTGGTGATGTTGCCGACAAATTTCTGTATGTCTATGGCAGTGGTAAACGCCGCCGGGCTGATACGGGTGCTGGCGGGATAGACCTGGCTGTCTATCATGCGGCTGACGGCGGCATCGATCAGGGCGGGATCTAGCGAAGCAAACTCTTTATGGGCAACCTGTTTGGCGGTAGCCGGATCCTGGCGGATCAACGCCAGAGATTCATCGATGGCATTCACAAAACGCCGTACCAGATCCGGATTATCCTGAATCAGTTTTTCAGAGGTATTTATGGTCGAGAATGCATATTCAGGATAGTCACGGGTAAAATCGTAAACCACTTTGAGTCCTTGACCTACACCCTGATCCACCTGGGGCTCATAGGCAACCGCCAGGTCCGCCTGACCTGCCAGCACTGGCCCAAGTTCAGATCCATTCTGAACCTGCTGGATTGTGACGTCTGTTTTGGCATCGAGATGATTTTGCTTCAGCAACCTGAGCAGCAGAGTATGGGAAGTACCGGGAGCGAGTCCGACAGCAATCCGCTTGCCTTTGAGCGCGGCAGGATCACTAAACTCAACGCCCGGTCTGGCCAGTATCCACACCGGGGCGCTGTTGGCTACTGCGCTGACCGCCTTGACCTTGCCGCCTTTTTCCTGGGCAAAACCTACATGCTCGGGTCCATGCACTGAAAACTGCGCTTCCCCAGCCAACACGGCGGAAAGGGCGGTAGGGCCGGATCCGGCCGAGCGTACAGAGGTGATATCGATACGATGTTTGGCAAAAATACCCTGATCCCTGGCGACGTAAACTGGCAGGTAAAGCAGAGTATGAAAAGCTTCAGTTACCAGTACGGGATCATTTTTATTATCGGCGGCACCGCTACTGGCACTGGTCAGGGTCAATAGAGCGGCGCACAACAGGGACATTATTTTATTCATTGATCAGTTCCTTTCAAGTAAGTGCTGACGGTAGAAATAGTTGAGAGGCCATAGGGCCAGTTAACGCTGCGGCTCCCAGGGCAGCAGCCATTTCTGAAGCTGGCTGATGACCCAGTAAAGGACGATGGCCACCAGCAGCAGCATCAGTACGCCCACCCAGACCGCGTTAAGATTAAACAGATTGCCTGCGACAAAAATCATTTTGCCCAGGCCATAGTCGGATGAAATGAACTCTCCGCCGATGTCAGCGATCAGCGCAAAACCGATGTTGAGGCGGAAAGCGGCGATAATCCACGGCAGGGTGGCGGGGATCACTACCTTGCGAAAGATCTGGCTTTTATTCGCGCCCAGCGAACGCATCAGATTAACCTGACTGCCATCAAGCTGATGGGTTCCCTGCCAGGCAGACAGCAGCGCCACAATAAAGGTAGCAATAAACGCCAGAGCGACCTTGGAGAACAGCCCGGAGCCAAACCAGATAATGATGATGGGCGCCAGGGCAATTTTGGGCAGGCCATTAAGTGCTATAAAGAAGGGGTCAAGAATGCGTGCCAGATTCGGCGAGTACCACAGCAGTAACCCGGCTAATGAGCCAAGCAGGCTGCCGGTAATGAAACCGATGACCGTGGCATACACTGTTACGCCGGTATGGGTCAGCAATTCGCCATTACTCGCCAGGCGCATGAATTCTTTACCGATGCCTGCCGGCGAACCCATTAGAAAGGCATTGATCCAGCCGCCATTGACGCCGAATTGCCATAATGCTATTAGCAAAAACAGGATAAGCAGACGGATACCGTTGTCGAACAACAGTCTGTTAAGCCGACGGCGGTGCCCGGTGGTCGGTTTGCGACCCTCAACGGTGACAGGAGTCGTCATGGCCGGCCTCCCAACTGAATATCCATGTCGGCCCAGATAGCATCAAAAAATGGCTGATACTGCGGATCTTTTCGAGCTCCCATTGCTGATCCGTGCTGCTTGGCCAGCCCAACGTCATAGATCTTTTTATTCCAGGTCGGGCGCTGTGACATCACTGCAATCCGATCCGACATGGCGATAGCTTCACCGATATCGTGAGTTATCAGCACGACCGTTTTTCCGGCATCCCGCAAAATTGACAGGATCTCCTCTTCCAGGATCAGACGGGTCTGATAATCCAGCGCCGAGAAGGGTTCATCCAACAGAATAATGTCTGGGTCGATAACCAGTGTGCGAATAAGCGCCGCACGCTGGCGCATGCCACCTGAAAGCGTGCTCGGATAGGCATTGCAAAAATCGCCCAAGCCATAGCGATCAAGGTACTCACGTGCCAGATCATGGCGCTGTTTCTTCGGCATTTCCCGAATTTCCAGCCCCAGGCAGACGTTATCCAGGATGGTCCTCCAGGGAAATAGCAGATCTTTTTGCAGCATATAGCCGACTTGGCCTTTTTTCGGCATCGAGTACACCCCGTCAAACAGCAGCATCTCGCCGCTACTGGGCGGAATCAGTCCAGCGATAATATTGAACATGGTTGTTTTGCCGCAGCCGCTCGGGCCGACGATACTGATGAATTCCTGGTGGTAAATATCAAGAGTAATATCTTTGATCACATCGACTACCTGATCGTCTTGATCGTAAAACTGTTTGCTGATCCCTGTCAGGGAAATTGCGACCGATGGCCGTTGAGGGGCGTCAGATCTTAGGTGGGTGGCAGTGGCAAGGTTCATCACACTCTCCTGCTTGATAAGGGGGTGAAGGTTGGCCAAGGCGGGCTGGGCCGGGTTGCCTGGTGAACAGGACAAATTTTAGCCTACTTAAACTTATCAAACTTGTCTAATATGGCAAACTTATCACAAAGGCGTTAAATATAGCCGTGAGGGATGCGTGCTGGTTAACTGAGGAATCAACGGAATAATGATGTGGACAGCGGGAGAGCGGGACAGCGGGACAGATGGAAACCCGCATAGCGATTGGCTTCGGGTTCCCTGCCGTTAACTAAATTCGGTGACTACACTGCTGAGTTAATCAGCGCACCAGTCGGGCAAACTCCAGCACCGATAGCAGCATAGACTCTAGTTCAGCCTGCAGCGGCTGCGCCTTTTCCGGCCGCCAGTCCCAGGGCGGCGCTTCATCCATATAGCTGCACTGGGTCAGCTCCATCTGCAGGGTATGGATTTCCTCGGCCGGGCGAGAATAATGCCGGGTAATATAGCCGCCGGTGTAGCGACCGTTTTCCACCATGGTGAATGCGGCGGCCTGATGGGCGATATCCGCCACTCGCTGCTGCAGCGCCGGAGCGCAACTCTGTCCTTTGTTGGTGCCGATATTGAAGGTGGGCAGCACGCCGTCGAAAAACTGCGGCAATACCGAACGGATGGAGTGACAGTCCCACAGCACCACGCGGGGGAACGCAGCCCGCATGCGCTGCAGTTCGGCATGGAGTTGGTCATGCCAGGGCTGCCAGTAGCGGCTGCGGCGTTGTTCGATTTCCAGCGTATCCGGAGCGCCACCCGGCAGATAGACCGGTCCGCCGTCGAATCGGCTATCCGGGCACAGACCGGTGGTCGCCTGGCCGGGATAGAGGCTGGCACCGTTCGGCGGGCGATTAAGATCAACCACATAACGTGAACAGGTGGCCTCTAGCCAGGATGCGCCCAGTGCTTTGGCGAAAGCATACAGTTTTTCGATATGCCAGTCGGTGTCGGGCACGCCCTGGGCTTCCGGGGTAAATCGTTGTTTTATATCGTCCGGCACCCAGGTGCCGGTATGCGGCATGGTAATAAACAGCGGTGCGGTGCCCTGATGGAAAATAAAGGGTGCTGGAGTGTGCATGTTAAATCCTGTTCAAAGTTGTTGCAGCAATTGCTGGCGCACGGCGGCGAATGCCTCAAGTGACGCTGACGGCTGGGTCTGCTGTAGATCAAAACGTAACTGGCCGCCGGACCAGACGCGCTTTATCGCCGAACCGCGGGAGCTGGCGAAGAGGTGGCCGGCGAGGATATTGGCCTCGGGCAGCAGCGCCAAGGCGGGATGATTGGCATCCAGTTCAACCATGTCGGCGCTTTGCCCCAGCTGGATACCGGCCACAGCTCGCCCGCTGGCCTGGGCGCCGCCCTGCAGTGCGCCCAGGTACAAGCTGGTGGCCACATCTTCATGCTGGCCGTCAGTACAGACGTTGCGGCTGCGAAACTGCAGGCGCTGGGAGTACTCCAGCATCAGCAGCTCTTCGGCAGCATTGACGGCGATATGGCTATCGGACCCGATGCCCCATTTCCCCCCAGCCTGTTGCCATTGAGGGAAATCGAACAGGCCATCGCCCAGATTGGCTTCGGTGGCTGGACACAGGCCCGCCACCGCACCACTGGCGGCTGCCCGCCGGTACTCCTGCCCGGTCATATGGGTGGCATGAATCAGGCACCAGCGATCATCGACCGGTTGATGCTCCATCAGCCATTCCACCGGGCGCAGGCCGCTCCATGCCAGACAATCTTCGACTTCTTTAACCTGCTCAGCCACATGGATATGAATGGGGGCGCGGCGGTCCATCTGGCTGACGCCGTCAAGCACCGCGTTCAGCGCCTGCTCCGACACCGCCCGCAGCGAGTGGGGGGCAACGCCCATGCGTAATCTGGCGTTATTCGCGGTCTGGGCCTGCAATTGTTGCCATAGCGACAGAAAGCTATCGGTTTTTTTAATAAAACGACGCTGCTTCGCCTCCGGCGGCTGGCCGCCAAAGCCGCTGTCCTGATAGCACACCGGCAGCAGGGTCAGGCCTATGCCGGTGTTGCTGGCCGCATTGAGCAGGCTCTGGGAAAGGGTCGCCGGATCCGCATAGGCGCTGCCGTCCGGCTGGTTATGCACATAGTGGAATTCGCACACCGAGGTATAGCCTGCCGCCAGCATTTCACGATAAAGCCAACTGGCCACGCTTTCTAACTGCTCGGGAGAAATTTTTGCCGCAAAGGCATACATCAGGCTGCGCCAGCTCCAGAAACTGTCCTGCTGTTGCTGCCGATATTCGGTCAGTCCACTGAACGCCCGCTGAAAGGCGTGTGAATGCAGATTGGTCATGCCCGGCAGCAGCCAGTCGGTCTGCTCCGTTCCTTCAGGGCGATCGGTTTCGGCCGTTACCTGGCTTATTACCCCCTGGCCATCCCACTGGACCAGAACATTGCGCTGCCAGCCATCATTGAGCAGGGCATGCCGGGCATAAAGTTGATTCGCTATCATCGTGATCCTTACACTACCTGTGGTGTGAAAAGCCCGGCTTGTGTCACCCAGGCCGGCATCGGCCGCATTTCAGCGCTGGGATAACACCGACTGCAAAAAGCGCTGGGTTCGTTCATTTTCCGGACTGCCGAAGATATGGTCCGGCGTGCCTGACTCGATGATGCCGCCGCCATCCATGACAACCACCAGGTCGGCAACTTCCCGGGCGAACCCCATCTCGTGGGTGACGACGATCATGGTCATGCCTTCTTGGGCCAGCAGTTTCATCACCTGCAGCACTTCGCCGACCAGTTCCGGGTCCAGCGCTGAGGTTGGTTCGTCGAATAGCATCACTGTCGGTGACATTGCCAGCGCCCGGGCAATCGCCACCCGTTGTTTTTGGCCACCGGACAGGCTGCCCGGCATGGCCTGCGCTTTAGTGGACAACCCCACTTTTTCAAGTAATTGCATGGCCTGTTCTCTGACGGCGGTTTTACTCATCTTACGCAGCATCACCGGCGCTACGCAGATATTTTCCAGCACTGACAGGTGGGGGAACAGATTGAACGATTGAAACACCATGCCGACTTCTTTGCGCAGCGCATTGAGGGCGGGCTCGGCCAGCATCTTGCCGCCACTGATAAGCGGCCGTCCGCACAGAGTAACGTCGCCCTGCTCAGGGTGTTCCAGGCCGTTGCAGCAGCGCAGGAAGGTACTTTTCCCTGAACCGCTGGGACCAATGATCACCACCACCTGACCCGGGAAAACATCGAAATCAATGCCTTTGAGTACCGTATGGGCGCCAAAACTTTTGCCCAGATTACGGATAGTTATTACCGGTGGGTTTTGGCCGGGTTGATATTCAGTCATTACTGCACCCCTTTCATATGATGGCGTTTTTCAAAATAGCGCAGCGCCAGGACAGAAATGCCGGTCAGGATAAAGTACACGCCGGCCACCACCAGATAGGTTTCCAGGTCGCGGTAGGAGTTGCTGATAATCGAGGTTCCGGCCTGCATGACGTCCTGAATAGTGATTAGCGACACCAGAGCGGAGTTTTTGATCAGGGCGATAAACTCATTTCCTAGCGGTGGGATCATGCGCACCAGCGCTTGGGGCAGGATGATTTTGTACATCGCCTGTCGGCCCGACATGCCCAAAGAACGAGCGGCTTCGTTCTGCCCGCGGTCGATAGACGCAATCGCCCCCCTGACAATTTCCGAAATATAGGCGCTGGAGTAAAGTCCCAGGCCAATGACGCCGCAGAAAAATGAGGGCAGCATCACGCCGAAGCGCGGCAGGCCGTAATACCAGATAAACAGCTGCACCAGCAAGGGCGTGCCGCGAATCAATGCGACATAGGCACTGGCTAACGCAAACAGCATCCGCCGCTGCGGATTCAGCCTGGCAATGCCAATCAGCAAGCCGAGGGAACACCCTACCAGCAGGGCGCACAGGGTGATTTCTATGGTGACCAACGTGCCGGCCAGCAGGGCGTCGCCACTGGCAAAGACCGGCGCAAAATTCAAGTCCAGATTCATAACATGGTCCTGCTGTGTATCAATAATTGGCAAGCGTCACCCTGGCTGACATCCGCCGGTGTTGCTGACCGGAGTTTTATTGGCCAGTGGCTGGAAACCATTTATCGGTCAGTTTCTGGTACTCGCCGTTAGCCTTGAGCTGGTCAATGGCGCCGTTGATATCGTCCCGCAACTGGGGCTGATTTTTACGCACGGCAATACCGTATTCCTCAGCTGTCAGCGGATCCGGCAGGATGCGCACGCCGCCCTTAGTCCGCGCGTACTGGAAGGCTGCCGGCTTGCCGGTGACCGCCGCATCGGCGCGGCCAATGCTTACCAGGTTGAACATCTGCTGGTTTTTCTCCACTTCAACCAGGCGCACCCCGGGCATATTGGCGTGTAGCCAGCCTACAGACTTGGTGCCAACCTGCACACTGACGCTTTTACCGTTGAGGTCTGCGTGATTGTTGATGGTGGTATTACTGTCTTTAACCACCGCCACCAGGCCACCGGTCAGGTAAGGCTTGGTAAAATTCACCACCTGCGCCCGCTCCGGGGTGATGTAAATTCCGGATACCGCGATGTCAGCGCGCTGTGATGTCAGGCTGGGAATCAGCCCCTTGAAATCAACATTGGTCCACTGCACTGGGCGATTGAGCTGTTTACCTATCGCCTCGACCAATTCGATGTCAAAGCCGGTGAATTTATTGTTTTCCATAAATTCCATCGGAGGAAAAGTGGCATCGGTTACCGCTTTAATGGGTTCTGCGCTCTGTGAAAACGCCAGGCCCGAACAGCAAGACAGCCCCAGAACGAACAAGGTATTCAGCAAAGCACGACGGTTGATTGACATACAGTATTCCTTAAAGAAAGCATGGCTCCCCAGCGGGCCAATGGATTAAAGATCTTTTAATGGGTGGTGCAGACGATCTGCCGCCTGGGCGGTTAAATTAATCAGCGTGGCTTGCCGGCCGATGACGCGCTGCGAGGGCGCCATCAGGCTCAGCACGCCAAGCAGTTTTTGAGAAGATGTCATCAGGGGAAAGCTGACTCCCCATACGCCGGCATCGACTTCACTGTCGCTGCAGGCAAAGCCCTGGCGGCGGATATCTTGCAATTGCACGCCAATGGCGGCTCGCTGTTCAGGATGTGGGAACTCCAACTGCAGGATATGGCGACGTTCCTTCTCAGGCAGATAGGCCAGCAGGCATTTGGCGGTGGCACCGGAACGCAGAGGAATGCTGCGGCCCTTTTCAAAAGAGCAGCGCAGCGACTGCCTGGCTTCAATCATGCTGATGCAGATAGCCTGGCGGTTCATCGCCACGGTAATCGCTACCGTTTCCTGGGATTGTTCCGCCAGCCACTGCATATCTTGCTGGGCATACTGGGTCAGCAGCGTTGTTTGGTTAAAACTGATGGCCAGTTGCAAACTTACCGGGCCCGGGGCATAGAGATTGCCGGTTTCCATGACAAACCCCCAACGTTTAAGCAGTGTGAGCTGGCGATAGAGCGTGCTTTTGGCCAGGCCGGTGCGTTTCATCAGCTCAGCGGCGCTGGCAGGGTGGCCAGCCTGGGCGATTATCTTGAGAATCATCAATACCCGTTCCTGGGCAGAGATGGGATCTTCAGCGCCGATGGCGAGGGGTGACGCATTAACCATAAAAACGATTCTCGAGTCGCGTTAAATGAACAAATGATGAAAGAGTAAAAGCAGATGTCGTGCCAATTTACGGGAATTGATTTCCCATGTGATGAGAAGTATCGGTTTTTCAGATAATTGAAACTGAAAAAGTGGGGAAATAAGGATGCTGTGGAGCGGTAGTGGAAATAATTGCGTTTAGACGACTGGACAGCCAAGCGGGGAAAAATCGAATATTGCACCATTTTGGACGTTATATGTACTGTTATGGTGCAAAAAATGCCCCCCTTTCGGGCTAAACATCCCAAGGCCCGCCCGACTGCTGCCCCAGGGATGAGAACCCTGCTGATCGAAGATGGCTGACCAGAATGCTGACCAGCGTTTCCATTACTGCACAGCTAATATCGCCGCACAGCTAATATCGCTGCTCGACTAATCTCGCCGCACAGCTAATATCGGTGCTCGACTAATCTCGCCGCACAGCTAATATCGCTGCACAGTTAACATCGCTGCTCGACTAACATCGCCGCACTGCATGGCCTGTTGGCTACGTTCTTCGCGGCTGCAGGGGGGAGGCGCGATTTAGGGGGAAAGGTGTACTTGTAAAGTTATGTATGTACTCATGGAAAGAAAAAACGTACAGTGAGGGCCTTCAGTTCTCCATCATAATGATGAATTCCTGTCTAGCAATAATGCGCAAAAATGAGACGGAAATCATTGTTTTGCTAAAAAAATAGAATGCCATCGTGAAAGTTAAAACTGCCGCTGTATTTTTATTAGGGATTACGCTTTTGACGGCGATACCCGCCGGTTACGCGCAATCGGCATCAGCCACTTCATCCACATCAGCCACTTCATCCACATCATCCACTTTATCCACTACATCCACTACATCCACATCAGCCTCTTCATCCACATCAGCTCCATCGGCCAGCCCAGAGGCGGCTAACCGAGTAATGAATAAGCCGTTGGCGCATTCACTGTGGGTTATCGGTCAGGGTACTGGCCTGTCTGAGTTGGATACGCCGGCAGCGTTGAGCATTATCGAGGGCCAGGACTTTCGTAATGGCAAGCCTCAGGTTAACCTTTCCGAAAGCCTTGGCAGTGTGCCGGGCCTGCAGGTGCAGAATAGACAGAACTACGCTCAGGACCTGCAGCTATCGGTCCGCGGATTCGGCAGTCGATCCATGTATGGCGTTCGCGGAGTGCGTCTCTATGTAGACGGCATTCCGGCAACCATGCCTGACGGGCAGGGCCAGACCTCTAATATTGATCTTAATTCGGTCAAACGGGTTGAGGTGCTGCGCGGGCCTTTTTCTGCTTTATACGGTAATGCTTCAGGTGGGGTGGTCAATGTTGAAACTGAGACCGGCAGCCAGCCAGCACTAGTGGAAGCAGGCACTTACTTCGGTAGTTACGGCAGCTTTCGCAACAGTGTCAAAGCCAGCGGCGCCACCGGCGATGGCACTCAGGCGGGCGATGTCAATTATCTGATTTCTGGCTCTCGCTTTACCACTGATGGCTACCGGGATCACAGCGGCACGCAGAAAAACCTGGGCAATGGCAAACTGGGGGTCAGGATAGATGAGGCCAGTACGCTGACGCTGTTGTTCAATAGCGTATCGATTGACGCTAATGATCCCGGTGGATTGACCCAATCCCAATGGCGGGACGACCCAAGGCAGGCCGCGCGGGCGGACCAGTTTAATACCCGTAAGACCATCAGTCAGACCCAGATCGGCCTGCGTTATCAGCGCCAGTTAACCGAAAAAGATGAGTTTACCTTCACCACCTATGGCGGCGAGCGTCACACTACTCAATACCAGGCTATTCCGGTGGCCACCCAGTCCAATCCGCTGCATGCCGGCGGAGTAATCGTGCTGGAACGTAAATACCACGGGATTGATACCCGTGTTAAACACCAGGATCAATGGGGCCAGCTACCGTTCACCCTGATTGGCGGGCTGGATTATGAAACCCTGGGCGAACGCCGCACCGGTTATGAAAATTTCAACAGTGAAGCAAAGCTGGGGGAAAAAGGCGCTATGCGGCGGAATGAAAAAAACCGCATGTGGAATCTGGATCCCTATCTGCAAACCACCTGGAATCTGACCCGGCGCTGGACGCTGGATGCCGGCGCTCGCTATAGCACCGTCAGCTTCGATTCTGAAGATTATTATCGGACAGACCGTAATCCGGATGACAGCGGTTCACGCCGCTATCATAAACTGCTGCCGGTCGCCTCGCTTAACTATGCGGTTACGCCTGCGGTAAACGTCTATCTGTCAGCCGGTCGCGGCTTTGAAACGCCGACCATCAACGAGCTGTCTTATCGTACCGATGGTAACGCCGGTCTGAATCTGGGGCTCAAACCCTCTACCAGCGATACTGTCGAACTGGGCAGTAAATGGCGGGCCGGCACTGGCCTGGTCACCGCCGCCCTGTTTGAGACCGAAACCGATAATGAACTGGTGGTCGCCAATAGCGTCGGTGGCCGCTCCAGTTATACCAATGCCGGTAAAACCCGCCGCCGCGGTATGGAGCTGTCGCTGGACCAGCCGCTGGACGAAAACTGGCGCTTGCGTATGGCCTGGACATGGCTGGATGCCACCTACCGCAACGATATGTGCGCTACGGTCGACTGCAGCGCCGATGAAAAAATTCCGTCCGGCAATCGCCTGCCGGGTATCGCCCGCAATATGGGCTATGCTTTGCTTGAATGGGCACCGGTTGACGGCTGGCACGCAGGTGCTGATGTGCGCTATATGAGCGGCATCAGCGTTAATGATAAAAATTCCGAGCGGGCGCCATCCTATACCGTCGCCAGCGTGAACACCGGCTACCGTTTTAATTGGAATAAGGTCGCGCTGGATGTTTTTGCCCGCGTCGACAATCTGTTTGATCGGCGCTATGTCGGTTCGGTAATCGTTAATGAAGGGAATAGCCGCTATTTCGAGCCGGCGCCTGGCAGGAACTGGGGTGGTGGAGCTACGCTATCTTATAGCTTTGAATAATACCTATTCCGGCCATCAGCAAACCGCCTGATGGCCAGAGTGCTGCTTTTGGGATATCTGCCTCGCCGAAAAAACCTGAGAGTCATCAATTGAAAATACTCAACGGTGCGGGCAATGAACATCATCTGATGAAACCGACTCTTTTTTTGGACTGGCTCATCTATCAACAGACAATTACTGCAATTCTGTAAGGTTATAAATTATGGAAACGAAAGCGTCGTTTGCTCGCATCGTCGTGATTATTACCGCATTATTTTCCGCCATCAGCGGAATTTATCTGTTGGCCGGCGGTATCTGGCTGACGGCACGGGGCGATTCACCCTATTATCTGCTGGCCGGTCTGGTACTGCTGGTCACCGGCTGGCTGTTATATCGTCGCCGAGCAGCGGCACTATTGCTATATGCGATTTTCCTGTTCTGCACCACCCTGTGGGCTGTATGGGAAGTGGGTACTGACTTCTGGGCGCTGACGCCGCGTCTGGACGTGACCTTCTTCCTGGGGCTATGGCTGCTGTTGCCGCTGGTGTACCGCCAACTGGTGGCCAAAGGGGCGCTGGCCCGGGGAGCCCTGGCGGTTTCCCTGCTGTTTACCGTGCTGGTACTGGGATATTCGATATTTAATGATCCACAGGAGATCAACGGCACACTCACAGCATCCTCTGCAGCGCCTGCCACGTCAGACAGCGGCATTGCTGAAGGTGACTGGCCGGCTTACGGACGGACTCAGGGCGGCACCCGCTATTCTCCACTGAGCCAAATTAACGATAAGAACGTCAGCCAATTGGATGTGGCCTGGACTTTTCGCACCGGCGACGTGAAAACGGCCAATGATCCGGGTGAAATCACCGATGAAGTCACGCCGATTAAAATTGGTGAGATGCTTTATCTTTGCACCCCTCACCAGAAATTATTCGCCCTGGATGCGGCTACCGGCAAGCAGAAATGGATGTTCGATCCCGAGCTGAAACCCAATCCGACTTTCCAGCATGTAACCTGTCGTGGCGTTTCCTATCATGAAGCGCCTGCCAGCGCCCAAAGTGGACAATCCGCGGGCAATGGCCCGGCGCTCTGCGCCCGCCGCATTATTCTGCCGGTCAATGATGGCCGACTGTTCGCGCTGGATGCTGAAACCGGTGCTCGCTGCCCGGCATTCGGCAACCATGGCGAACTGAATCTGCAAAGCAACATGCCTAATGCCACTCCCGGGCATTATGAACCGACTTCACCGCCCGTGATTACCTCATCGGTAATCATTATTGCCGGCGCGGTCACTGATAATTATTCCAACCGGGAACCGTCCGGCGTTATCCGTGGCTTTGATGTGGAAAGCGGTAAACTGCTGTGGGCGTTCGATCCTGGCGCTGCCGAACCGAATACATTGCCTGCCGATGGCCAGCACTTCACCGCCAACTCACCCAACTCCTGGGCCCCCGCGGCATATGATGACAAGCTGGATATTGTCTATCTGCCGATTGGCGTCGCCACGCCCGATATCTGGGGCGGCAACCGAACGCCTGAGATGGAACGCTACGCCAGCGGCCTGCTGGCACTGCATGCTTCCACCGGTAAACTGGCCTGGTTCTATCAGACGGTACATCACGATCTCTGGGACATGGACGTGCCGGCCCAGCCGACACTGGCTGATATCACCGACAATAGCGGCAACCAGGTGCCTGCCATTTATGTGCCGACCAAAACCGGCAACATTTTTGTGCTCGATCGCCGTGACGGCAAGCTGGTGGTGCCTGCCCCGGAAAAACCGGTACCTCAGGGCGCGGCCAAAGGTGATCATGTGTCACCGACCCAGCCATTTTCAGCGCTGACTTTCCGGCCTGAAGCCAAACTGACCGGCAAAGACATGTGGGGCGCCACCCTTTACGATCAAATGGTTTGCCGGATCATGTTCCATCAGTTGCGTTATGAAGGCACCTTCACGCCGCCTTCCGAGCAAGGCACCCTGGTGTTCCCGGGGAATTTGGGGATGTTTGAGTGGGGCGGAATTTCAGTCGATACCGACAGGCAGGTGGCGATCGCCAACCCGATTGCGCTGCCGTTCGTTTCGAGGCTGATTCCGCGCGGTCCGGGCAATCCTATCGAGCCTGATGCCAGCGATAAAGGCGGTTCTGGTTCTGAATCGGGTATTCAGCCGCAGTACGGTATTCCGTTCGGCGTGACCCTCAACCCGTTCCTTTCGCCCTTTGGCCTGCCTTGTAAACAGCCGGCATGGGGTTATATTTCTGGCGTTGACCTTAAAAGCAACGATATTGTGTGGAAAAAACGTATCGGCACCGTGCGCGACAGTTCACCGCTGCCGCTGCCGTTCAAAATGGGTATGCCGATGCTGGGTGCGCCGATTTCTACCGCCGGTAATGTGTTCTTTATCGCCGCCACCGCCGATAATTACCTGCGTGCATTCAATATGAGCAATGGCGACAAGCTCTGGCAGGCACGCCTGCCGGCAGGCGGCCAGGCAACGCCGATGACCTATTCGGTCAATGGCAGGCAGTACGTGGTCATAGCCGCCGGCGGCCATGGATCGTTCGGCACCAAGCTGGGTGATTACATCATCGCTTATGCTTTGCCGGAAAAGAGCTGATAAAACCCGGTTGCCGGCCTCACTTTGAGTGCCGGCGCTAAACCTGCCGCTAACCGATGCCTGGCCGCGAGGGCTATTTTCTCAAGGCCAGAACTGCCTTTTCAAACCGGGTTCACGTTCCACCACCGGCACTACCTGCCGCCGGCCAGATCAATAAAACTGCCTGTAACATAGGACGCTTCCTCCGACAACAGCCAGACGATCGCCTGGGCCACTTCTTCAGGCTGGCCGCCGCGTTTCATCGGCAGGCTGTCCTTGATGCGATCCACTCTGCCGGCTTCGCCGCCATCGGCATGCATTTCGGTATAAATGAAGCCCGGACGAACGGCATTAACCCGTATGCCCTCTCCAGCGACTTCTTTTGACAGGCCAAGGGTAAAGGTATCGATAGCGCCTTTGGACGCGGCATAATCGACATATTCATGAGGCGAGCCGAGGCGTGATGCGGCCGATGAGACATTCACTATCGCGCCGCCCTTGCCGCCATGACGAAACGCCATCCGCTTGACCGCCTCGCGGGCGCAGATAAAGCTACCGGCGACGTTGGTGGCGAAAATATCGGCCAGCCGCGCCGCATCCAGCTGTTCGATAGTCGCCTGGGCTTTAAGGATAGCGGCATTATTGACCAGCCCAGTTATCGGCCCCCAGGTTTCATCCAACTGCTGAAAAAGCGCCATCACCTGTGGTTCACTGGCGATATCCGCCTGCAGGGCAATAGCCTGTCCGCCGTTTTGACGTATCAGACTGACCACCTGCTGGGCACTGTCTTCCCGGCGATGATAGCCTATGCACACCTTGTGCCCTTTGCCCGCCAGGCTGAGGGCGGTTGCGCGGCCAATGCCGCGATCCCCGCCGGTTACCAACGTGATGTGTTCGGTCATGGTTATCTCCTGTGACTGCAATCATGGTTGCAATTAGTATTGCCTTATTCGAAAACTCATCGCTCATCGCCATGGCTGACGGCCTGCAGCAGCTGGTTCTGGTTTGTTCGCATCCAGTCGGCAAGGCCTTCTAGCGACGTGAGCAATTGGCGAGCGATATCTGTCGCCTGGTATTCCACTCTGGGCGGTACTTCCGGATAGGCGGTGCGGGTCACCAGGCCGCGCTGCTCCAGCAGGCGTAACTGCCTGGTAAGTTCTTTTTGCGTAATGGGGCGAGCAATGCGTTGCAATTCCCTAGCGTATGGCGCCTTGAGTAATGATTAGGCGATAAAGCAGAGGAATAGCCCATTTCCCGGAAACCAGACTGACAAAGGTGACCAGCGGGCAGGTCTCGGGTTGGCATCCTGGGCTTCTCCGCGATTATGGCTGTGACAGGTGCGCTGATCTCCGATGAGAAGCTGGAATCAATAAATTGTTATATAATGAGCATATGATTAATGTTAAAGGCTCAGTCATCGCCGTTGACTCATTCTTTTTTTAATGAGAAAAGCTATACCAAGAGGAAAAGCAAATGCAAGGAAAAAAAGGAATAAACCATGAGCACCATACTGGTGTTCAATAAGTTTTGGATTAATGCTTTTTATGAGTAACAAACTATAGGGATATAACAGCGAATTGATGATAATAAATACGGCATAGCCTACCAAAAAAACGACTGTGGTTGACTCGTTTGCATTATCTACATAACAACTAATCCATGAGATAGAAAAGAAACACAGTGAAAATAGCACCTTTGTTATATAAAATCTACGGCTCATATCCTCGCCCACCTATCATCTCTTTGATAAATAAAGTGTCGAATGCCAAGAGTGAAGGCGAACGCGATAGCCATCAGCAAGACCAACCCCATACAATAAAATTCATCCAGGAATTTTCGACTTAAATTTTCTGTCAACAGGATATTAGATAGGCATAACAGGTAACTTACGATGATATAAACGGTATATCCTTTGAAAAAGACTGCTGCACGTGAATCGATTTTCTCCTTCACATCGGAAAGGATCCATGAGATGGATAAAAATGCCACTAAATATAACGTGTGATTAATATAGAAAGCACTAATCATATTTTGCTGTTAAAAACGACCGTGCTTTATTAGGGGGTTAGTGTGTTTGATATTACACTTTTTAATCATTGGGTGAAATCAATGAATTATTAACTCAGGGTTAACTCAGATTCTGGCGGAGTTGCGCTAGCTCCCACTGTATGCCATCCACCGTCCATGGCTACCGGCAACATTGATCTTTTTCGCGACGCTATAGAGTCTTATTGCCATGGCGGAGCTATAACTGTTCCTGGGTTTAAATCCGTTATTAATTTATAAAAGTATTATTTACAAAGAGTTAACTTAGTGATCGGCCCCCCGAAACCTTTTGACAGTCGCCGATGAGCCCATCGACAGTCAACATAAAGGAATGTCATTTTTGTGAAGCAGATTGCAGTACTAGTATTTAAGGTTGTACTACAATCTGCTCATCGAAGGATAGCACCACTTCCTGAGGGCACTTCAATGCTGATGGAGAAATGCCAAAAGGTAGACCACTGATGATACGGACGATTTTTCAGAAAAATAAGGTGAGGGTTCGTTTATGAATTCCGATTTGTACTCTACAACGATGCGGCAACTGAACGCGAAAATAATACCTTTTATTATTATTTGCTATTTTGTCGCTAATCTGGACAAAACCAACATATCTATCGCGGCACTGCAGATGAATGCCGATTTAGGCCTGAGCAATAGCATGTATGGGCTTGGTGTCGCGATGTTTTATATCTCTTACATCATTTTCGAAATTCCCAGCAACGTGATCATGACCAAGGTCGGTGCACGTATGTGGATCGCGAGAATAATGATCACCTGGGGTATCGTCGGCGCCGGCATGTCGCTGGTGCAGACGCCCACCCAGCTGTATGTGATGCGTTTCCTGTTGGGGATGGCGGAAGCCGGCTTTACCCCTGGCATTATCTATTATATCTCCTGCTGGTTTCCGAAAAGTAACCGTGCCCGGGCGATGTCGTTCTTTTATATGGGCTCGGTGATGGCATCTATCATCGGTCTGCCGATTTCCGGCACTATTCTGAATATGCACGGCTTTGCCGATATCGCCGGCTGGCGCTGGCTGTTCGCTATCGAAGGTATTCCGGCGGTTATTTTGGGGGTACTGGTACTGTGGAAATTGCCGCAGAAGCCGGATGATGCCGCCTGGCTGTCTCATGAGCAGAAAGGATGGCTGAAGGCCCAGCTGGTGCGCGATAACGCAGGTGTGGAAGTGGGGGCCAACCACAGCTGGGCCAGTGCGCTCAAAAATAAAACCGTGCTGTTGCTGAGCCTGGTCTGGTTCCTGCAGGCGTTTGGCTCTATCGGTATTACGCTGTTCTTGCCGCTTATCATCAAGAGCATGGCCAGTGACCAAAGCAATATTGTGGTCAGCCTGCTATCTGCGGTTCCCTTTATCTTTGCCTGCCTGTTCATGTACTTAAACGGCCGCCATTCGGATACCACCAATGAGCGCTCGCTGCATCTTGGGCTGCCGTTGATTATTTCCGGTTTGTCGCTGGCGATCGCCATCTATTCAAGCAACCTGCTGGTGGCCTACCTACTGCTGGTGCTGACCGTCGGATTCAACTTCGCGCTCACGCCGATTTTCTGGGCGGTCGCCACCGAAAAGCTGGCGGGCGTAGCGGCAGCGGCCTCAATTGCGTTTATCAATACCGTCGCTAATTTTGTCGGCCTCGGGTTGCCGCCGCTGCTGGGGAAAATCAAAGATGCGACCAATAGCTATCACTATGGACTGTTAATTGTCGCCGCAGCACTGGTTATTGGCGGCATCATCGGCATCCTGGTTTCCCGCCCGGCGCGGCCTGATGTCAGCAATCGCACTGCCACACGTCTCTCTTGATTAGGGTAATGACATGAAACAGATAGTACTGAAACAAGCCGGTTTACCGGATGCACTGACGGCCGAACTCAGTGAACGTTACGATTTGTATGAACTGGCACAGCTGTCAGATTCTGATCTGGCGGCGATTGCCGGTAATGTAACGGTGGTTATCACCAACGGCGAGGCGGTGGTAACGCGTGAGTTTATCGGCAGCTTACCGGCACTGAAGCTTATAGCGGTGTTCGGCGTTGGCTATGATGGCGTAGACGTAGCGGCGGCACGGGATCATGGTGTTGCGGTCACTCATACACCAGGCGTCCTGACCGATGATGTTGCCGATCTGGCCATCGGGCTGATGCTGACGGTTTCGCGTAAAATCGTCGCCGCGCAGCGGTTTATTGAGCAGGGGAACTGGCAGGCCGGCGGTTTTCAGTGGACGCGTAAAGTTTCCGGCAAGCGGCTGGGCATCATCGGTATGGGACGTATTGGCCAGGCCATTGCTCGTCGCGCCAGCGCGTTCGATATGCAAATAACCTACAGCGATCGCCAGGAGAATGCCGCTCTGCCGTGGGGTTATATAAGCGACCTGCCGGCCCTGGCCCAGAGCAGCGATTTCCTGATGGTTTGCGCGCCCGGCGGGGCAGGGACCAAAGCGTTGGTCAACCAGGCGGTGCTGGAAGCCCTCGGGCCGGAAGGGGTACTGATTAATATTTCACGCGGCAGTGTAGTCGATGAAGCGGCGCTTATCTCTGCGCTGGACACTCATCGTATTGCCGGTGCCGGGCTGGACGTTTTTGCCGACGAGCCCCAGGTGCCGGTTTCATTGCAGCAACGGGATAATGTGGTGATTACGCCACATATGGCCAGCGCCACCTGGGAAACGCGACGGGAAATGTCTCGCCTGGTGCTTGAAAATGTTAACGCCTGGTTTGCCGGCCAGCCGCTGGTTACACCGGTTCCCTGAGAGTCTACGCCGCCCCGGTTTTCAACTGTCGCCCAAGCAAGGGCAAAACCGGCGGCGGCAATAAATGTTCCTTTGGGAAAAGGCAATCGGAGTTGCAGCTCCAGCCGTGATGACGGCCATGCTAACTACGCGTTGTGTAACATTGAAAAAGGCGCTGTCCAACACCGTCAGGAAGCACGTTTCGGCAAGGATAAGCTGAATTTCGTCGAAACGGCATCTGATGAAACGGAAATTTTTCCCTGATGGGCGGTGACGATGGATTTGACGATCGCCAGGCCGATACCGCTGCCTTCGCCCTTTTTTTGCCGGGAGGGGTCTGCCCGGTAAAAGCGATCGAATAGCCTGGGCAGGTGCTGCTCGGCAATCATGGCGCCCGGGTTTTCCACCTGTATCTCTACCCATTGATCCCGCTCCGTCAACTGCACAATGATCGTATTTCCTGGGGGAGTGTAGCGCACCGCGTTGGACAACAGATTGCTGATGGCCCGGCGCAGCATCAGCGGATCACCTTCGATCGGCTGCGCGCGGCCGGTGATGTTCAGACGGACTTCCCGTTCATCGGCCCAGGCTTCAAAAAACTCAAATACCTTCCTGACTTCAGTTTCCAAATCGATAAGCGATCGCTCCGGAATCAGCTGCTGGTTGTCCGCCTGAGCCAGAAACAGCATATCACTCACCATCTTGGCCATATGGCTGAACTCTTCCAGATTGGAGTACAGCACATCTTCAAGCTCTTTAATGGTTCTGGGCTGGCGGAGCACGATTTCAGTCTGGGTAATCAGGTTGGTTATCGGGGTGCGGATTTCATGGGCGATATCGGCAGAAAAGTTGGCCTGTCGGGTAAATACATCTTCTATCCGCTCAATCATATTATTGAAGGAGATCACCAACTGCTCCAGCTCGATCGGCACCTTGTGTGGATCTAAACGGACATCCAGGTTTTCAGAAGTAATATTCTTTATTTTCTTACTGACATTCCTGAGCGGCGTATGTCCTTTATAAACGGCAAACAGCACGATAAACACAATCAGCAGGCTGATGCCGGCGGCAATCATGATGAGATTGTGTTTCAGCTCCTCGATGTAGTGAAGATGAAAATCGATTGAAAGGGCTATCATCAGGCTATAGCGGGTTACCTTGCCGGCGACCCGGGTTTGGACAGTGGAAGCTATCACCCGATAAGCAGGGTGTTTCGCTGAATCACCGTGTGCCGACTGGGTGCTCTGGGTATCTGACCAGGTGAATACCTCGCGGGAAGCCAGGTTGGCAGCGAAGGCGGGTGATGACCCTATCGCATCCAGGTCTGGGCCGTCAGCGGAGCGATACAGCAGCCGGTTATCTTCCGTTTTCAATAAAACGGCAATATTGCGGTAGCCGGCAAGCGCCGTACGCAGCTTTTCAACTTTTTCAGCCTGAGGCTCATTGGCCTTTTTAAGCGTATTTGCAAGCGTAGCGCTGATTTGCTTCAAATCACTGACATCCTGTTCGGCGAAATGATGTTCTACCGAATGCAGCATAATCCAGGCAAAAGCGACGAAGGCGGCGATGGTGGCAAGGCTGATAAAGCAGGTCAGGCGCATGGCAAGAGAGAGCGGGCGCGTCGCCAGGAGAAAAGAGCGTATGCCGCGCGGGAATGACCGATGGCTGCGGCTAACCGGCATCGGGCACCTCGAGGACATAGCCTGCTCCGCGCACCGTCTGGATAAGCTTGGGCTCGAAGTCATTATCGATTTTTGCCCGTAAGCGTTTGACCGCAACGTCTATGGCGTTGGTGTCGCTGTCGAAATTCATATCCCACACCTGAGAGGCGATAAGCGATCGCGGCAGCACCTCGCCCTGATGGCGAATAAAAAATTCCAGCAGGGTAAATTCCTTACTGGTCAGCGTAATGCGCACACCGTTGCGGGTGACCCGCCTCGAGACCAGATCGAGGGAGAGATCCGCGACCTGAAACTGGCTTTCAGCGATAACCGCCGCGCCGCGCCGCAGCAGTGTCCTTACTCTTGCCAGCAGTTCTGCGAAGGCAAAGGGTTTGACCATATAGTCATCAGCGCCCAGCTCCAGCCCTTTGACTCGGTGTTCGATAGTGCCCAGGGCGGTTAACAGCAGTATCGGCATGCCTTTGTTGGCCGCCCGCAGCATCCGCACGATATCCCAGCCGTTCACGTCCGGCAGCATGATATCCAGAATAATCAAATCGTAATCCGCCGTCATGGCCAGATGATAGCCGTTCAGGCCGTTGTCGCTCAGATCAACCACGAAGCCTGCTTCGGTCAATCCTTTGCTCAGATATTCCCCGGTTTTAGCTTCATCTTCGACGATCAATAATTTCACAGGCTCTCCCGTACTTCAGTCCGATACAGCCATTCTAGTGGCCAAACAGATGATCTCAATGACTTATAGAGTAAATGACAGCCTTGTCATTATCTGGTCACGCGGCCAACAGACTGGCTCCGGTAAGGTGTTGTCCTGGCCATGGGTAACTGGGTCTATGGAATATCTTAACCCGGCAGTGCAGGACGAAAAGCACGATGTTTACACTCAAGCGACTCACTCTCATCACCTGGTTTGCTTTGTCGGGCTGTGCCTCGCTGGCGCCGGTTTATCAACGTCCGGCACTGCCGGTACCGCAGCAATTTACACTCAGCCGCAACCCACTGGTGCCGGCTGCCGCTGGATATCAGGATACCGGCTGGCGGAGATTCTTTGCCGATGAGCAGTTAAACAGGGTAATTGGCCTGGCGCTGCAGAACAATCGTGATTTACGCATGGCCGCGTTAAAGGTACAGGAAGCCAGGGCGCAGTATGGCATCACCGATGCCGACAGATATCCGCAGCTTAACGCTTCATCAGAGATAAGCTATGACGGTCAGTGGAACAATGACAGCGCCTCCCGCCGAGAGTATCAGGCCGGTTTCAGTCTGGCTTTTGAGCTGGACTTCTTTGGCCGGCTTAAAAATATGAGTGACGCCGACCGGCAGAACTTTTTTGCCAGTCATGAAGCTAGGCGTGCAGTACAAATCCTGCTGGTGTCCAGCGTATCACAGCAATATTTCAATCAGCGTCTGATAGAGGCCCAGCTGGATATCGCCCGCGAAACCCAGCGCAATTATCAACGCGCCTATGGGCTGGTTGAACAGCAATTGTTAACCGGCAGTACCAATTTACTGGCGCTGGAACAGGCGCGCGGGCTGATTGAGAGCATTCGGGCGGATATCGCCAAAAGGCAGGGCGAGCTAGCCCAGGCCAATAATGCGCTGCAGTTGCTGGTCGGCAGTTATAGGCCGTTACCCGATAATCGGTCTGCTTCGCCAGACGACCGTTTGGCAGTGAAGCTGCCGCCAGGACTGTCTTCGGACATATTGCTGCAGCGGCCTGATATTATCGAGGCCGAGTATTTGCTCAAGGCGGCTGACGCCAATATTGGCGCTGCCCGCGCCGCGTTTTTCCCGTCGATATCCCTGACCGGCGATGTTGCAGGCCGCAGCAGCCAGTTATCCAGTCTGTTCGATAGCGCCAGTGGAATATGGAACTTTACCCCCAAACTAAATCTGCCGATCTTCAGTGCCGGTAAAAATAAGGCCAACCTGGCGCTTGCCGAAGTCAGGCAGCAGCAAGCGATCGTCAACTATGAGCAGAAAATTCAGAGTGCGTTTAAACAGGTCGCCGATGCCCTCGCGCTGCGCAGTAGCCTTCAACGCCAGATTGATGCGCAGCAGAGTTATCTGCAGTCATTGCAGATAACTCTGCAACGAGCCAGCGCCCTGTATGCCAGCGGATCGGCCAGCTATATCGACGTCCTGGATGCTGAGCGTTCATTATTTTCCACCCGGCAGTCATTGCTGGATCTCAACTATGCGCGGCAGGTCAATGAAATCAATTTATTTTCCGCATTAGGCGGCGGCTGGACTGAATAATTTTTTTGAAATCGTACTATTTTATCGAGGAGTCAATATCATGCGTGTGTCTGTAAAAGTCGTTATTCTGGCGCTGTTTTCCTTAGGGATGGCGCAAGTCCAGGCCGCTGAGCAGCATGTTCAGGACGCGATCGTCAGGTCCGGCGAACACCCTCATCAGCACAGCACCACCCAGACAAATCAGCACCATCAGCAAAAAGACCCTGCCCAGATTAATCAGCTTCCTCAGGTCGCTGTGCCGCAGAACGAATCACAGCCGCAGGTCATTAGCGCCAGCGGCGTGGTAAAAGCCATTGATGCCGCCAACCGGAAAATTACCATTGCCCATCAAGCAATCCCGGCCATCGGCTGGCCGGCGATGGACATGCGTTTTACCTACCGGACTGATGACGACACCATTCGCAGTATCAACCTAGGCGACCAGGTGACATTCAGCTTTATCCAGCAGGGCAATATTTCATTACTGCAAACTATCAACGTCAGCCAATCCTGACGTTTATCCGGCTGATGGGTAATAGCTGCCATAACGCGGATTATGGCAGCCCAATGTCATCGGCTGATAAAGGGTGGTGACTCATTAGTGGGATGCTCTTTTCACCGGGAATAGATATGGCCTCTTCAACATTAAAATACACTGCGCTTATCGCTGGCAGCCTGATCATCGGAGGCATTATGTCCATCGCTGCCTATCGATATTTTTATTCCGAACCCAACAGGGATACACCGGCCCCACAGCGTAAAATCCTGTTCTGGTATGATCCCATGAGTCCCAATACTCACTTCGATAAGCCAGGAAAATCGCCGTTTATGGACATGGACCTGGTGGCTAAATATGCGGATGAAAACGGTGACAGTACCCAGGCGGGCATTAAAATAGACCCTACGCAGATACAAAATCTCGGGGTCAAGACTGAAAAAGTCCAATTGGGGCGCCTGACCTACTCCCAGACCCTGCCCGCCAATGTCAGTTTTAATGAGTACCAGTTTGCTATCGTCCAATCCCGGTCGGACGGCTTTATTGAAAAAGTCTATCCGCTGACTATCGGCGATAAAGTGAAAAAAGGCGCTCCGCTCCTGGAGTTGACTATCCCCGAATGGGTAGCCGCGCAGAGTGAATATCTGCTGCTGAACAGTACCGGAGGCTCAGCTACAGAGCTTAGGGGGGTGCTGGAGCGTATTCGCCTGGCCGGGATGCCCGAACAGGATATTCAGCGTTTGAAAAGCACTCATCAACTACAAACCCGATTTACCCTGCGCGCGCCGATTGATGGGGTGATAACCGCCTTTGATCTGCGCAGCGGCATGAATATCTCCAAAGATAAAGTGGTGGCGCATATCCAGGGCATGGACCCGGTCTGGATCAGTGCGGCGGTGCCGGAGTCTATCGCTTTTCTGATGAAAGACAGCACTCAGTTCACGCTTTCGGTGCCGGCGTTCCGCCAAAAAACCTTTACAGTACAGCAATGGTCGGTGCTTCCGAGCGCCGACAAGAGCACCCGTACCCTGCAGGTTCGCCTGCAGGTGGACAATAAAGATGAAGCCTTGAAGCCGGGCATGAACGCGTATCTCACCTTCAGCAGCCATAGTGAGAAAATGCTGCTTATCCCGTCTCAAGCAGTGATAGATACCGGCGGTGAGCAGCGGGTCATTACCCTCGACAGTAGCGGCCGTTTCGTGCCCAAAACTATCCGCGTGCTGCAGCAGTCCCAGCGTCTGACCGGCATCGGCGCCGGATTGGCCGAGGGCGAGCGGGTCGTGGTAAACGGCCTGTTCCTGATTGACTCCGAGGCGAATATTTCTGGCGCGCTGCAACGTATGCGCCAGTCAGATGCCGCCGGCGACAGCGCCGATCGTGCCGACAGCGTCAACCACACCAATGACGTCATCAGCTTTAATGACATCAGTCCCGCCGGCCCAGTTTCACCAGCGCACTCACATGCGGGGCCTCAAGGAGACGGAAATGATTGAATGGATTATCCGGCGTTCGGTCGCCAATCGTTTTCTGGTGATGATCGCCGCCTTGTTTCTCGGCGTCTGGGGCGCAGTCACTATCGCCAATACGCCGGTGGACGCACTGCCTGACTTATCAGATGTGCAGGTCATTATCAAAACCAGCTATCCCGGCCAGGCACCGCAGATTGTTGAAAATCAGGTCACTTACCCTCTCACGACCACCATGCTTTCGGTGCCGGGCGCGAAAACGGTGCGCGGTTTTTCCCAGTTCGGCGACTCCTATGTCTATGTGATTTTTGAGGATGGCACCGACCTTTACTGGGCCCGATCCCGGGTGCTGGAATACCTGAATCAGGTGCAGGGGAAATTGCCTGCCGGCGTCAGCGCTGAGATAGGACCGGATGCGACCGGGGTTGGCTGGATATTCGAGTATGCCCTGGTAGACCGCAGTGGCCGGCATGACCTGGCGGAACTGCGTTCCCTGCAGGACTGGTTTTTAAAGTTCGAACTCAAAACTATTCCTGATGTGGCGGAGGTGGCATCGGTCGGCGGGGTGGTAAAACAATATCAGATAGTCGCCGACCCGATGAAGCTGGCTCAATACGGCATCGGCCTGTCGGCGCTGAAGCAGGCGCTGGCTACCTCTAACCAGGAAGCCGGCGGGTCATCAGTTGAGCTGGCCGAAGCAGAATATATGGTGCGCGCCAGCGGCAATTTGCAGTCTATCGATGATTTTGAACATATCGTGCTCAAAACCAGCGAGGACGGGGTGCCGGTGTACCTCAGCGACGTGGCCGACCTTCAGGTTGGGCCGGAAATGCGCCGCGGTATTGCCGAACTGAATGGCGAGGGCGAAGTGGCCGGCGGGGTGGTTATCCTACGGTCTGGCAAAAATGCCCGAGAGGTGATTTCGGCGGTAAAAGATAAACTCAATACGCTGAAAAGCAGCCTGCCCGCTGGGGTAGAGATCATTACTACCTACGATCGCAGTGAGCTGATTGATCGGGCCATCGGTAACCTGAGCGCAAAACTGCTGGAAGAGTTTCTGGTGGTCGCAGTGGTCTGTGCACTGTTTCTCTGGCATTTGCGTTCGGCGCTGGTGGCGATCATTTCCCTGCCGCTGGGGCTGTGTATTGCCTTCATCGTGATGCACTTCCAGGGGCTGAATGCCAATATCATGTCGCTGGGCGGCATAGCGATCGCCGTAGGGGCGATGGTCGATGCCGCCATCGTGATGATTGAAAATGCCCATAAGCGCCTGGAGGAATGGCATCGTCTTCATCCGCAGCAGCCGCTCGACCACCCGACGCGCTGGCAGGTGATAACCGATGCTTCGGTTGAAGTCGGGCCGGCTCTGTTTATCAGCCTGCTGATTATTACGCTATCGTTTATTCCGGTCTTTACCCTGGAGGGGCAGGAAGGGCGGCTATTCGGCCCGCTGGCATTCACCAAAACCTATGCCATGGCCGGCGCGGCGGGCCTGGCGATTATCGTCATTCCCATCCTGATGGGATGCTGGATAAGAGGCAACATCCCGGCTGAATCACGTAATCCTCTCAATCGCCTACTGATAAGGGTCTATCATCCGCTGCTGCTCAAGGTGCTGAGCTGGCCGAAAATGACCCTGCTGGTGGCGTTGCTGTCGATCTTGACGCTATGGTGGCCATTGAGCCGGCTGGGGGGCGAGTTTTTGCCGAGAATCAATGAGGGGGCCCTGCTGTATATGCCCTCCACCCTGCCTGGCGTCTCGCCCGCTCAGGCTGCCGCACTGTTGCAAACCACCGACAAGCTGATAAAAACCGTGCCTGAGGTCGCGTCAGTATTCGGTAAATCCGGCAAAGCCGATACCGCAACCGACTCTGCGCCATTGGAAATGGTGGAAACCACTATCCAGCTTAAACCGCAGGATCAATGGCGACCCGGTATGACGCTGGACAGTATCATCGATGAACTGGATGCCAGGGTAAGACTGCCGGGACTGGCCAATCTGTGGGTTCCGCCGATCCGCAACCGAATCGATATGCTGTCGACCGGTATCAAAAGCCCAATCGGCATCAAAGTCTCCGGCACCGTGCTGTCTGATATTGATGACGCGGCCCGCAGCATTGAACAGGTGGCTAAAGGGGTGCCCGGCGTGGTGTCGGCGCTGGCCGAGCGCCTGGAAGGGGGCCGCTATATTGATGTGGATATCCACCGCCAGCAAGCTGCCCGCTATGGCATGACGGTAGGCGATGTGCAACTGTTTGTCTCATCGGCCATCGGTGGCGCAATGGTCGGCGAAACGGTAGAGGGCATTGCCCGCTATCCAATCAACCTGCGCTATCCGCAACAGTTCCGCGCCAGTCCAGGCAGCTTGCGCCAGTTGCCGATGCTGACTCCTTCCGGCCATCAGATAATCCTGGGCGACGTGGCGGCCGTGAAGGTGGTTGCCGGCCCATCGATGCTGAAAACTGAAAACGCCCGTCCGGCCGGCTGGATATATATCGATGTCCGCGGACGGGATATGGCGTCGGTGGTCAATGATCTGAAAGACGCTATCAGACTGGTTCAGCTCAAGCCCGGCACCAGCGTGTCATTTTCCGGTCAGTTTGAACTCTTGGAACGAGCCAATCAGAAACTGAAGCTGATGGTGCCGATGACGTTACTGATTATTTTTATCCTGCTATACCTGGCTTTCAAACGGGTGGATGAGGCGTTGCTGATTATCATCAGTATTCCCTTTGCGCTGATTGGCGGCATCTGGTTCCTTTATTGGCAGGGGTTCCATCTTTCCGTCGCTACCGGCACCGGGTTTATCGCTCTGGCTGGGCTTGCGGCTGAATTCGGCGTTGTGATGCTGATGTATCTGCGTCACGCCATTGAAGCGGACCCGGCATTGTCCCATCCGGATACTTTCACTCCGCAAGGCCTGGATGATGCGCTTTACCACGGGGCGGTGCTGCGCGTGAGGCCCAAAGCAATGACCGTCGCGGTGATCATTGCCGGCCTGCTGCCGATTTTATGGGGGACGGGAGCCGGTTCTGAGGTGATGAGCCGTATTGCCGCCCCGATGATCGGCGGCATGATTACCGCTCCTCTGCTGTCGATGTTCATCATTCCGGCGGCGTATAAACTACTCTGGCTGCGTCGCCATAAAAGGTAACCAAAGCTTGATTGCCGGGATTTTGCACCATTAAAAATGAAATCCCGGATTATTGTTCTATGCTTAGGGTAATCACCTTTCTTTCAGATGGAGCATATTATGAGCAATAGCCATGGCAAACCTGCTGCAGTTAACCAGACCCAGACTGACGCTTATCCAGTACCTCCTTTTGAAGGCCAAAAGCAGCCCTTTCCTGGGCTTGCCAGCAAAATGCTACCGCGGCCCGACCATGGGGAAACGTCTTATAAGGGCAGTGGCCGGCTTGCCGGTCGCAAGGCGCTTATCACCGGCGGCGATTCCGGTATCGGGCGGGCAGTCGCTATCGCTTATGCCCGCGAAGGCGCGGATGTGGCAATCAATTACCTGCCGGCGGAAGAACCGGACGCCCGCGAGGTGATAGACCTTATCAAGGCTGAGGGGCGTAAGGCGGTGGCTATCCCAGGGGATATTACCGAGGAAAATTTCTGCCTGAAACTGGTTAAGCAGGCCCACCAGGAACTGGGCGGCCTTGATATACTGGTCAATAATGCCGGACGGCAGCAGTTCAGAGAATCAATCAAAGATCTTACCACTGAAGACTTCGATGCCACCTTCAAGACCAATGTGTATGCCATGTTCTGGATAACCAAGGCTGCCCTTGATTATCTGCCGCGCGGAGCTTCGATTATTAATACGACTTCGGTCCAGGCGTACATACCGAGCGAGATCCTGCTGGATTACGCCCAGACCAAAGCGGCCATCGTGGCATTTACCAAATCCCTGGCCAAACAGCTGGGCCCGGATGGCATACGCGTCAATGCGGTCGCCCCGGGGCCATACTGGACGGCATTGCAGGTCAGTGGCGGGCAGCCACAGGAGAAAATCAAGGAATTTGGCGCCTCCGCTCCCCTAGGCCGTCCGGGACAACCGGCCGAAATAGCATCGCTTTATGTGACCTTCGCCTCCCAGGAAAGCAGCTACACCTCGGGCCAGGTATGGTGTTCCGATGGCGGCACCGGCACGCTGTAAACGCGCAGTTTACCCCAGGCCAGGCTTGCCGCCCTGGCCTGGGAAATGCCCACAGCCGGCGACTTGACCGAATCACGCTATCGCTTGAAAACCGCACCCGGCCACGGCCAATACCTGAACCCAGGAGTCAATCTTATGAAAGCTCTTACCTACCATGGCCCCCATAAGGTCAGCGTCGATACCATGCCGGATCCGGGTCTTGAAGCGCCGGATGATATTATCCTCAAAGTGACGGCGACCGCCATTTGCGGTTCTGACCTGCATCTCTACCGAGGCAAGATCCCGGGCACCCATCATGGGGATATATTTGGCCATGAATTCATGGGAGAGGTGGTGGAGGCTGGCCCTGAGGTGACGGCGGTCAAACAGGGCGATCGAGTGGTTATCCCGTTCGTTATCGCCTGTGGCGACTGTTTCTTTTGCCACATGCATCAGTATGCCGCCTGTGAGACCACCAACAGTGGAAAAGGGGCGGCGGTAAACCGTAAAAAAATCACGCCCCCGGCGGCATTGTTTGGCTACAGCGACCTGTATGGCGGCATTCCCGGCGGCCAGGCCGAATATGTCAGGGTTCCCAAAGCCAATACCGGTCCATTTAAAGTGCCTAATACGTTGTCGGACGAGAAAGTGCTTTTTCTTTCCGACATCCTGCCCACCGCATGGCAGGCGGTTAAAAATGCCGAGGTCAAACCGGGATCGAGCGTGGCCATTTTCGGCGCCGGTCCGGTAGGACTGCTGAGTGCCGCTTGCGCACGTCTGGAGGGCGCTGAGCAGATATTCATGATCGATCACAATGACTATCGGCTGGCATTTGCCCAACAGCGTTATGGCGTCATTCCCATCAATTTCGATGAAAATGACGATGCCGCCGCCTGGATAATAGAGCACACCGCCGGCAATCGGGGGGTGGATGCGGTGATTGATGCGGTCGGTTTTGAGGCCAAAGGCAGCCTGACCGAAACCATCATGAGCAACCTTAAAATCGAAGGCAGCAGCGGTAAAGCGCTAAGGCAATGTATCGCCGCCGTTCGGCGCGGCGGCATTGTCAGCGTGCCGGGTGTCTATGCCGGTTTTATCCATGGCTTTATGTTTGGCGACGCCTTCGACAAAGGCCTGACCTTCAAGATGGGCCAGACCCATGTGCATGCTTATCTGCCGGATCTGCTGGCCTTGATTGAGCAGGGACATCTGAAACCCGAGGAGATCGTGACTCACCATCTGCCGCTGGAGGAGGCCGCCCGCGGATATGAGATTTTTGAAAAACGACAGGAAGACTGTCGCAAGATAATCCTGGTGCCGGGAATGACCGCCGATAGGGCGACCGTCTGACAGGAATAGAGAAGCGGTCATTGTTCTGCGAAGGCAGGCAGTGGAAGGGGTCGAAAGGCCGATTTCCACTGCCTGCTTTTTTATGGCACGACAACAACTATTACGCTCAGTTCAATAATATTCTTTTACAACACTTATTAAAATAATTATAGTTCTCATTCTCATTATGTCCGGTAGTTAGTTCTATAAAAGAATGCCTTTTTGTTCAACACATTGAATATAATTGAATTTCTTGAGGGTAAATCATGTTTTTTGCTCCATTCCGTAACGCCAATGGTGATGTAAGGCACACTGCGGTCACTGAATCACTGGCGCCGTCTCTGACCACCGTTGCCGTATTGGTCGCCGCTGCATTGCAGATGCCTTACGCCTCCGCTGCACCGACAACGCCTAAAGACGAAACCATGGTAGTCGAAGCCGGTACCGGTAGTGCAGGCTCAGCAAGCCCCGAGGAAAGCGATTACAGCGTTCCGGTAACGCGCGCCGGCACCAAAATGGCGTTGACTGCGCGTGATATTCCGCAGTCGGTCAGTATTATCAGCAAACAGCGCATGCAGGACCAGCAGTTGCAAAAGCTGGGAGATGTGCTGAAGCAGACCACGGGTGTGACGGAAAGGGTGGCGGATTTCGATCGACGGACTTATTACTCCCGCGGATTCCTGATTGATAACTATCAGGTCGATGGCATCCCCACGCAGTTTGAAGAGCGCTGGAACCTGGGCGATGCCGATGCCGACACTGCCCTTTATGATCGTATTGAAATCGTCCGCGGCGCCACCGGACTGATGACCGGCGCGGGCAACCCCTCGGCGTCGGTCAATATGGTGCGCAAACATGCGGACAGCCGTGAGTTTGTCGGCAATGTGTCCGGCAGCTATGGCAGTTGGGATAAACAGCGTTATGTCGCCGACCTCTCGGCCCCGCTGACCGATTCAGGCAATGTGCGCGGCCGGGTGATTGCCGGTTTCCAGCAAAACGACAGCTACCTGGACAACTACAGCGGCAACAAAAAATTCCTCTATGGGGTGGTAGATGCTGATCTGACCGATTCAACCAAACTGTCGGTCGGCTATGAATATCAGGAAACCAACACGGATAGCCCGACCTGGGGCGGCGCGCCAAGATGGTATAAAGATGGCGGCAAAACCGACTATGATCGCGGGTTCAACACCGCACCCGACTGGGCCTATAACGATAAAGAGACCCGCAAGGTGTTCGCCACCCTGACGCAGAGCTTTGACAGTGGCTGGCAGTTTACGGTGAACGGCACCCATACTGAAAATAAACTCGACAGTAAAATGCTGTACATCGATGGCTACTTCGATAGAAATACCGGTCTGGGCGTCAGCCCTTATGCCAATTATCCGGTGGTCGGCGGTACCGGCTACAACACCGGTACCCGTAAAGTGAATGCGGTTGATGCGTTCACCAATGGACCTTATGAGTTATTTGGCCGCCGGCATGAGCTGATGGCTGGCGTCAGCTACAGCAGGCAAAGCAACACCTATTACAATGCCTGGGCCAACCTGTCGGCGACCGAAGTCGGCAACTTCAATAATTGGAACCGCGATTTCCCTGAAACCGACTGGGGTGATATGACCCTGGCGCAACGGGATGTTATTCGTCAGAAATCAGCCTATACCGCCACCCGTATTTCACTGGCTGACCCGCTGAATATGATCATCGGCGCCCGCTATACCAACTGGAGTTCCGACACGCTGACCGCCAATATGGAAGAGAATAATATCACTCCTTATGCCGGTCTGATTTATGACATCAACGATACCTGGTCTACCTACGCCAGCTATACCTCGATCTTCAAACCGCAGAACTATCGTGACCGCAGCGGCAGCTACCTGTCGCCGGTCAAAGGTAAAAACTACGAGCTGGGAGTAAAATCCGACTGGTATAACAGCCGGTTGACCACCTCACTGGCGGTGTTCCGCATTGAGCTGGATAATGTGGCGCAAAGCACCGGCACCGTTATCCCCGGCACGGCCGAAACGGCTTACCGTGGCGCTGAGGGCGCAGTCAGCAAAGGTGTTGAGTTCGAAGTTAATGGCGCAGTGACCGATAATCTGCAGATGACCTTCGGCGCGACACGCTATGTGGCCGAAGACAATGAGAATAAAGCGGTAAGCCCGACGCAGCCGCGTACCGAGCTTAAATTGTTCACCAGCTATCGCCTGCCGATGTTGCAGGATCTGATTGTCGGTGGCGGCGTCAACTGGCAGACCCATGTCTGGCAGGATGTCGATGCCCCGGATGGAAACGGCACCCTCCATGCTGAGCAGGGCAGTTATGCGCTGGTCAACCTGTTTAGCCGCTACCAGGTAACCAAACAGCTGTCGCTGCAGGCTAACCTGAATAACCTCCTCGATAAAAAATACGATACCTTGGTCAGCCGTTCTTTGACGTACGCCGCGCCGCGTAATGTTTCGGTAACCGCAAACTACAGTTTCTAACAGGGTCCTTAATGGCCCCGTGCCGGGGCCATTCACTGCTCGCCGACCATGGCGTGGCCAGCGGTAGCGAGTTTCTTTTCCGCCTTCTGGTTAATCAATCAGCCCATTTTCATCATAAAACGGCCAGGGACCTTCGTATTCGCCCAGCGGCAGGTAATGGCTGGTGATGCCTTGCTGCGCGCGCCAGCGATGCAGCAGCATCCCGGCGGGCTCCACGACAAAGTTGGCCGGCCCGTCCGGGCTGAAGTCAGGCGCGACCTGATGTGAAGTCCCCGGTGCGCTGCACACCACCTTACCGCCAAGCGTAGACACCATATAGCGATGCACGTGGCCGCACAGCACCCGTACCACCTGGGGAGCATTGGCCAGCAGCGCTTCAAGTCCCTCGGTATGGCGCAAATTCTGCCGGTCCATATGATCGATGCCGCTGATAAACGGATGATGATGCAGCAGCAGGATCACCGGTTTGTCGGGCTGCTCGTCAAGGCGCGCTTGCAGCCAGGCCAGACGCGCCTCGCAGATCTCGCCCCAGGGTTGCTGGGGCACCGTGGTATCCAGGCCTATCAGCCGCACCGGGAAATCGTCGACCGTCCAGTTGATAAACTCGCCCAGCGGCTGTAGCCAGCTCTTATCGGCCAAGGCGCGGCGAAACGCCGGGCGGGCATCATGGTTGCCGGGAATGGCGAACCAGGGTACCACCAGGCTATCCAGTACGGTACGGACTTCGGCATACTCCGCATCCAGGCCGAAATCGGTCAGATCGCCAGTAATCACCACCGCGTCCGGTAGCGGCGCCAGCCGATTGATTTGGGCGATACAAATCCTCAGCGCCCCCAGGGTGTCCACTTTTTTATAGGAAAGGCGTCCGGCGGTTTTAATGTGTAAATCGCTTATCTGCGCAATAACGAATGAGGTGTTCAAGACCACTCCTTAACGATCAGACTGAATGTGGAATAGGCTGTGCTGGGCGGCATGCAGGCCGACCTGTTGTCCGGCCGACCAGCTCTCTCGCGCCGGGCAGTCGACTTGCACCTGGCGGCCAGCGTCGATTGCCACCATCACCCGCTGGCTCTGACCGAGAAAGGTACTGTGCAGCACTGTGCCGCTGAGCAGTGAATGGTCGATGTTTCCAAGGTGGATATCTTCCGGGCGGCAGTAACACTCCCCGCCGGGCAGCGGCAGGCGATTTACTGCGCCGACGAAGTCAGCCACAAATGGGGTCGCCGGCTGATGGTAAATCTCACGCGGGCTGCCGATCTGTTCAATGCGGCCATGGCGCATCACCGCAATACGATCGCCGAGCGCCATGGCTTCCTGCTGATCGTGAGTGACATAGACTGCCGTGATGCCGAGTTGCAGCAGCAGGCTGCCGATATCCTCGCGCAGCTTGTCGCGCAACTTGGCGTCCAGCGCCGCCAGCGGCTCATCGAACAGCAGGACTTTTGGCCTGGCCGCCAGCGCCCGAGCCAGTGATACCCGCTGTTTTTGCCCGCCAGACAGCGCATTGACCGGCCGGTCAGCAAAGTCGCCCAGATCGACCATCTGCAGCATTTGGCTGACCCGCTGGCGGATGTCGGTCTCGGGCAGGCGCTGGATGCGCAGGCCATAGGCGACATTTTCGCTGACGTTAAGATTGGGAAACAGGGCGTAGTTCTGGAACACCATGCCGACATTGCGCTTTTCAATCGGCAGCGGCGTCACGTTCCGCTCGTCGAACCAGACTTCGCCGCCGGTATCACAGCGTTCCAGTCCGCTGATGATGCGCAGCGTAGTGGTTTTGCCGCAGCCTGACGGGCCCAGCAACACCAGGGTTTCGCCGGCATGGATATCCAGGTCCAGCGGATGCAGGGCCGTGTGATGATGGTTAAAGGTGCGTGCGCAGTTTCGCAGGCGGATACCAACCGGTAGCGTCATCAGGAAGTCTCACTTGTTTTGGCGCGCGGCCGGCTTATGATATGCATTGCCAGCAGCAGAGGAATAATCATCAGTAGAAACAGAGTGGTATAGGCCGAGCCTATTTCCAGCCGCATTGAGGCGTAGCTGTCCGCCAGCCCGACCGGCAGCGTTTTGGTCAGCGGGGTATGCAGCATCCAGGTGATATTGAATTCACCGATGGATAGCGTCACCACCATAAACGCGCCGGCCAGCACGCCCTGCAGGCAATTGGGCACCACGACCGTCAAAAAGCGCTTGAGCGCGCCTGCGCCCAGACTGGCGGCGGCTTCTTCCATCGAGCGAAGATCAATGGCTTTCATCACCGCCAATACCGGTCTTACCATAAACGGCAGGGTAAACAGCACATGCCCGATAAGAATAAACAGCCAACTGCCGCGCAGGCCCTGTACGCCGCCATAGACCAACAACAGACCCAGCGCGGTGGCCAGGCCGGGGATCGCCACCGGCAGCATCAGGCATTCTTCAATCCAGCCTGCCAGTCGGGACGGGCTTTTAAGCAGTGCCCAGGCTGCCGGCACACCTATCGCCACGGTGCAGATAAGGCAGGCGAGGGCGATAGCCAGCGACAGCCAGAAGGTGGCGGCATACAGCGCCCATACTTCTTCAACCCAGCGCAGCGTCAGGCCGCTTTTGATGCCGATAAAATAGTTTTCGGTAAAGCCCGCCATCACCGACATGCCGATCGGCACCAGCAAAAACAGGCAAACCAACAGCGTCAGGCCAAACTGCAGGGAAACGGATAATGAGCGGTTCACAGCGAAGCCCCCAATGAATTACCGTAAAAACGGCGGGCCAATAACAAGACGCCCCAGGTAACCAGGCCCATCACTACCGACAGCGCCGCCGCGGTGGCGAAGTTAGCATAATTGGTAAATTCGCCGTAAATCGTCAGCGGCAGCACGGAAAGGTCAGTGCCCAGGGTAAATGCGGTGCCGAAGGCCCCCATGCTGGTGGCAAAACAGATGGCGGCACTGGAAAGCAGTGCGGGTGCCAGGGCTGGAATAATCACATCCCAGACGATACGCCAGCTGCCGGCGCCCAGTGAGCGCGCCGCCTCTTCCAGGCTTAGATCAAGCTTTTCACAGGCGGCGACCAGCGTCATCACCACGCGGGGGATCGAGAAATACAGATAGCCGAGAAACAGGCCGCCCAGGCTATAGGCAAAAGTCCAGCGCTCTCCAGACAGCAGCAGTCCCAACTGGGAGAACATGCCCTGCCGACCGCCCAGCATAATGATCAGAAAACCGACCACTACGCCTGGAAAAGCCAGCGGAAAAGTAATAAGCGCCAGCAACAGCCCTTTGCCGGGGAAGTGATGACGGGCCAGGAAACAGGCGACGATGGCGGAAATCGCCACTGCCGCTACCGCCACACCGGCCGACAACAGCAGGGTGATGCCCAGGCTCTGCAAATACTGCCGCTGGGAAAGGATCGTCCAGTAGGCATTAAGCTGCGAGCTGTTATCCGGCTGGGTGCCCAGCATCACCAGATAACCGAACGGTATCAGCCAGAAAGCGCTGAATACCGTCAGCGCCGGAACAAGCGCGAATACCGCGGCACGGGGCAGGGGAGCGGAAAAACGGCGTCGGTGCCGTCCTTGCTTGCCCTGGGCTGGCGTGGTATTACGCCAGGTCTGCGTCATTACTTCACCTCACTCAGGTACTGCGCGGAGAACGCCTTCTGCGCGTCCGCCATCTGCTGGTAATTAACCGTGCGGGCGCGGGCGTAATCACTGTCAGGCAGGAACTGCGCTTTGGCGGCGGCAGACATGGCGTTCTCGCGTACCGGGCGCAGCCAGGCATTGGCCCATAGGGCCTGACCACGGTCAGACAGCACGTAATCGATCACCTGTTTGCCTTCGCTGGCGTGGGGAGCATTCTTCACCAGGCTTATCACATAGGGCACTTTGATACTGCCCTCTTTCGGGATGACAAAGGCCACATTGGCTTTATCCTTGTATTTGGCGCGGTAGGCATTGAAGTCGTAGTCGAGCATGATCGGAATTTCACCCGACAGCAAGCGAGCGTAAGCGGTCTGCTTCGGTACAATCGGACTGTTTTTAATCAATTGTTGGAAATAGCGGATACCCGGTTTGAAGTCCTGCAGCGTGCCGCCCTTGGCCAGATTGGCCGCCACCGCCGCCGCGTAGCCGACAAAGGCGCTGGCCGGATCGAGGTAGCCCACCATGCCCTGGTATTCCGGCTTCAGCAAATCGTCCCAGGATTGCGGCACCGGGGCACCGTTAAGCGCATCGACATTGACCATAAAACCAATGGTGCCGGAGTGCAGCGCAACCCATTTACCGGCAGGATCTTTCATATCCGCCGGAATGCTGTCCCAGCCCGCGGGCCGGTAAGCGTCCAATACATCAGACTTTGCCGCCTGGATGCCAAACGTTATCCCCAGATAAACCACATCCGCGACCGGTTGGGCTTTTTCGGCGACAATCTGCGCCAGCGCCTGGCCGGAGTTTTTATTGTCCTGCGGCACGACGATGCCGGTATCTTTGGCGATAGCTTTCAGCTGGCTGCCCCAGTCGGCCCATTCCGGCGGGCAGTTATAGCAAATGGCGGTAGCGGACTGCGCCTGCGCCGACACCAGCAGGGCGCTGGCCAGGCACAGTGAAGCGATGGTGGCGTGTTTCATGGCGTTCCCCAAAAGTTGTTAGGTCATTAGAACCGTGCCCGGGCGATGCTTTCGCCCTGGCGCAGCGTAAAATCAAGGCGGCGCGAGGATATAACCGCGCCTGCAATCAAACCCAGCACGCTTTCCATCGCCACCTGCCCCAGTTCCTGCTGTGGCTGGACCACCGAGCTTAGGGACGGGCACAGCATTTCGCCCAGGGCAATGCCGTCAAAACCCATCACCGATATCTGTTCGGGCACGCGATATCCCTGGCGCTGCAGGCAACCGATAGCGCTCAGCGCCAGCAGATCGTTAGAGCAGATAAGCGCCGTGAGCTTTTGTTCCGGACCAAGCCAGGGAAGCAGCAGGCGGGTATCTGCCCTGGTATGGTGGGCCATTTCAATCAGCGGCAAGGGCGACATTCCGGCGTTGGTCATCGCCTGGCAATAGCCCTGATAGCGCAATCGAGCGCGATCGGACTGCTGCACCGGTCCGGCAATCATGCCGATATGCCGGTGACCAAGATCCAGCAACCGGCCGGTGGCCTGATACATTGCCTGGTGGTTATCCACGCTGACGGTGATGAAGTGGGGGGCGGCAGCCGGGTTATGCACCAGCACCACCGGCAGCGGTTCTCGCTCCAGCAGCGCCAGACAGGCGCTTTGCTGCGCATCCGCCACCGTCAGCACCAGGCCATCCACCCGCTGGCGCAGCATGTTTTCCATGACGGCGGACTCGCGCTCGGCGTCATAGTCGGTGGTGGCGACCATCAGCGAATAACCGCCGGCCCGCGCCACTTGCTCCATGGCCTGCAGCTGTTCGCTGAATAACGGATTGCACAAGGTGGGCAGCATCACGCCGATAATACGTGTTGACTGGGTACGTAACTGACGCGCCACATAGTTGGGACGAAATCCGACTGCCTCGGAGGCGGCATAGACTTTGTCGCGGGTGGCCTCACGCACCTTTTCCGGCTCGGAAAAGGCACGGGCGGCGGTAGCGCGCGATACACCCGCCAATCGGGCGACAGTTAATAAATCGGTCATATGCGGTCTCGTTAGCAGCAATGAGATCGATCTCATTGGCGAGTCATAGTGCACAGGGTTGATGACAGATTAATGTCAGCTTGATGACGGTGAGATGACGCTGAACATCGATGTGCGCGGAAGGGATCGCCAGCGTGTAGGCACATTCGGTACCAACTCAGCTATATTTCGAGGATATTGCGCGCAGGTGGGAAATTGAGTGATTTTGCACTGCCCATTATTTCGGCATAGCGACCGATAGTGATGGGCGACAGATAATCGGGATCCGTATTGGTCGCGGCGTTCATCGCCCAGCGGCCTTTGTTACAGCCCGCGGTTTGCGGGCCTGTCGTTTACCCCTCAGAACCTGATTTGTATTTTGGATGAAAGGGTTTTATCAGCCGCTATCTTCAGCGCATCTTCGATGCTGTCAGGCGGATATTCAGCGGTTAATAACGGCAGTGGATCTATACGCCCGTCCTGTAGCCACTGTACCGCGGTGGCAAATTCGTCGATAAAGCGGAACGATCCCGCCCAGCGGATTTCTTTGACCAGCATCGGCATCACCGGATATTCCACGCTGGCCACGCCCATACCAACCTGTACTACCGTGCCGCCGGGGCAGGTCAGCGCTACGGTTGAGGCGATGGCGGCTGGGCTACCGGAAGCTTCAAATACCACATCAAAGTAACCGCGGTTTTCCTGATAGGGGGTGGCGCTGCCTCCAGTCATTGGGTTAAAGACAGCATCAGCGCCCATTGTTCGGGCCAGCTCTAGGCAGCGTTCACTGACGTCCGACGCTGCAAGCTCGGCTGCACCGGCGCTGCGAGCCGCTGCCAGGATAAGACAGCCAATGGGACCGGCGCCGATGACCAGCACTTTTTTGCCCACCAGCGTGCCGGCGACATTGACCGCATGGATGGCGACCGCCAGTGGCTCGGCGAACGCAATTGCTTTTGAATCGGCCTGGTCTTCATAAGGAAAACACTGATGCTCAGTTGCGGCCACGTATTCAGAAAACCCGCCGTTAACGTGGGGAAAGAACTGAGCGCTGCCCATAAATCGCATGCTGGAGCAGAGATTTTGTCTGCCTGTCAGGCAATAATCGCAATGATTACAGGGTTGGGAAGGGTTAACCGCAACCCGCTGACCGGGGCGTAGGGCTGAACCCGCAGGTGCTTTACAAATGATGCCGACAAACTCATGACCGACCACCATTGGCTGCTTGAGTATCGACATCCCGGCACGGCCGTGCTGATAGTAATGGATGTCAGAGCCGCAGATGCCGCCACGCTCAACGTTAATCAGCACATCATTATCACCGTATTCCACGTCATGGGTCTCAACGCGGACATCTTTTTCACCGTAGGCAAAGCAGGCCTGGCAACTTATTGTATTCTTGCTCATGGTTTTTCCTCGATGTTATGCCGTTTCGCCGCTTTGGGCGACGGTGAAGCGTGTTCCGCGTTTGAGGGCACGATGACTTCAATCTTGCCGACCAGGAAGGTATAGGCCAGCAGACCGAGAAAGGCCACGGCGGCGATGTACCACATGGCGTAGCTGAAATTATCAGTGCGTTGCAAAATGACGCCGATAACGATAGGACTGATAATACCGGACAGATTGCCGCAGATATTCAGACATCCCCCCATGGTGCCCAGGAAGTTCCGCGGTATCACGTCACTCCACACCACCCATCCCAAATTGGAAAAGGCGTTGGCAAAGAAGGCTACAGACATAATTGTTATCGCAATCAGCGGTCGGTCTTCAAAGAAGTTAACCAGGCAGATAATCATCGTCAGGCATAAGCCGGACATGACCGGCAGCTTGCGGGAAAAGGTGCGGGATTTACCTTTTTTCAGCAACATATCGCTCAGTGTTCCGCCACATAATACGCCCGCCATTGCCATCAGGTAAGGGAATGACGCGCCCAGCCCGGCTTTAGCGATCGGCAGGTTTAGCCCTTTCTCCAGATAGACAATAAACCAGGTCAGGAAGAAATAGAGGGTAGATGAACAGGCGAATTGGGCGATAAATAGCCCCCAGACGGTGCGGTGCTTAAGGAAAAAGGCAATATCGCGCCAGCGTACTTTTGTACTGACGCAGGCCTGATTTTTTGAGCCATAGCCGCCGCCTTGGCGAATAAAATCGAGTTCCTGCTGATTGGTTCTGGTGCTGTGCTGCGGGTCGCGATAGGCAAACAGCCAGTAAATGCCAAAGAGAATACCCACACCGCCGGACAGGTAAAACGACATTTCCCAGCCATATTCCGCAACGATATATGACAATGCCGGCGTCAGCAGCGCCAGGCCGATATATTGGGCACTGGCATAGATGGCGGTGGCTCGTGCCCGTTCATGATCAGGAAACCAACTGGCGATGATTTTGGTATTGGACGGAAATGAGGGCGCTTCGGCAATGCCAATCAACGCCCGACAGGCCAGCAGCATCAAAAACGATGCTGATGCGGTAGCGAAAAGATGATGGGAAGCAAAACCCATCAGGAAGGTAAATACACTCCACAGAATGATGGCGCTGCCGTATAGGATCCGTGAGCCAATCCGGTCCAGTACATAGCCGACCGGGATCTGGCTGGCGGCATAGAACCAGGTAAACATTGAGAATAATAGTCCAAGTTGCGTGGCGCTAAGATTGAACTCGGACTGAATAGTGCTGCCGGCGACAGACAAGTTAGCCCTGTCCATATAATTTATCGCCGTGACGATAAACAGCAGCGTCAGAATAAAAAATCGCGATTTTGTTGCTTTCATTGAAGGGTCCTGGTCAGTGTTTTTGTTTTCATTCAGGGTGCAGGAAGCCGCCACGGCAGCAATGTGTCGTGGTTAAAGAGACGAGGCTGAAAAATTCGTTACGGTTAAAGCACGGCCAGCCACCCGCCATCGACATAGATGATTTGGCCGTTGACATAGTCAGAGGCGCTGGATGCGAGATATATCGCTGTACCTATCAATTCTTCTGGCCTGCCCCAGCGCTTGGAGGGATTACTCGCCTTGACCCAGGCATCAAACGACTGATTTTCAATCAGGGCGGCATTCATATCGGTCAAGATGTAACCGGGGCCGATAGCATTGCTTTGAATATTAAACTCAGCCCATTCTGCGGCCATTGAGCATGTCAGCATTTTGATGCCGCCTTTCGCGGCAGTGTAGGGCGCGACGGTGGCGCGCGCCGCCTGACTGGTCAGGGAACCGATATTGATAATCTTGCCGCCTTTTCCCCGGGCTATCATGCGTCTGGCGGCGGCACGTGCAACAATAAAGGCGCTGGTCAGATTGGTATCCAGCACCCGTTGCCACTGCCCAAGCTCCAGGTCGACCAGCGGTTTACGATACTGAATACCGGCGTTATTGATAACAATATCAACCGCAATCTGCTCCTGGTCGAGTTGAGTGAACATGGCCTCAATTGACGGTTCATGGGTAACGTCGAAAGTAAAACCTCTCGCCTTATAGCCCTGTGAAAGCAATTTATCTACCGCCGCCTGCACCGTAAGCGCTTGGGTGCCGTTGACAATAACGCTGGCACCGGCTGCCGCGAGCCCTTCAGCGTAAGAGAAACCTAATCCTCGGGAGGATCCGGTAATAAACGCTGTTTTTCCCGTTAAATCGAACAGAGCAGACATAGCTACCTCATACTTGGATTTCAAGAGGATGATGGTGGGCGGTTATACCCATCATGTCATACCAAGCGTCAACACAGCTTAACATGTATGACATCATTCATATTTAAGTTGCGTTAAGCCTTAATTGAAATCAATGTGTTTAAGCGGTTTTTGAAACAGTGATCACAAAAGAAAATTAAAGCTGCCGGTGGATGAAAGTATTTATCGTTTCATAACAACCTGTTAGAGGTTCGTTATTTTTATGGTATTTGATGCGGTGCACAAAAATTAGTATTGCCGCTTTTACCGGCAAGGCAGCAGTGCTATAAATTCATCTATCTTGTAGGACAACAGACGTATGGAAGATAAAGGGGTTCACGTGAGTCATTTGAAAATCACCGGGGTAAAAACCATCCTGACCGCGCCAGGAGGCATTGATCTGGCGGTGGTGAAAGTAGAAACCAATCAGCCAGGGCTATATGGCCTAGGATGTGCCACCTTTACTCAGCGTATTCATGGCGTAAAAACCGTCATTGATGAGTATATGTCCCCTTTCCTGGTGGGCAAAGATCCGTCGCGGATTGAGGATATCTGGCAATCGGCCAGCGTTAGCGGTTATTGGCGCAGCGGTCCGATTATGAATAATGCCCTGTCCGGCGTGGATATGGCGCTGTGGGATATCAAAGGCAAAGTAGCGGGACTGCCGGTGTATGAACTGCTGGGCGGACGGTGCCGTGATGGCATTCCCCTTTATTGCCATACCGATGGCGGCGATGAATTTGAGGTAGAAGACGCTATTCGGGCGCGGATGGAGGAGGGCTTCCAGCATGTGCGATGCCAGATGGGCATGTACGGCGGGGCCGGTACAGATGATTTGAAGCTTATCGCCACCCAACTGGCCCGCGCAAAAAATATTTTGCCTAAACGTTCACCCCGAGTGAGTACACCGGGCATCTATTTTGACCCGGAAGCGTATGCCAAAAGCGTTCCGCGCCTGTTTGAGCATCTGCGCAATAAACTGGGCTTCGGTATCGAATTCATTCACGACGTACATGAACGCGTCACACCAATTGCTGCGGTACAGCTGGCCAAAAACCTTGAGCAATACCAGCTGTTTTATTTGGAAGACCCGGTAGCGCCAGAAAATATCGACTGGCTGAAAATGCTGCGCCAGCAAAGCTCAACCCCCATCTCAATGGGCGAACTGTTTACCAATATCAATGACTGGCGGCCGTTGATTACTCACAACCTTATTGATTATATTCGCTGTCACGTCAGCACAATCGGTGGTATCACGCCGGCAAAAAAACTGGCAACGCTGAGCGAAATCCACGGTGTGCGCACCGCCTGGCATGGCCCCGGCGATATTTCTCCGGTTGGCGTAGCTGCTAACATGCATCTGGATCTGAGCGTGACTAATTTTGGTATCCAGGAATACACCCCAATGAATGATGCGCTAAGGGATGTTTTTTCCGGCTGTCCTGAGATAGACCGGGGATATGCGTATTTGAGCGACAGGCCAGGGCTTGGCATCGATATCGATGAAGTCAAAGCGGCGCAGTATCCCTGTATTGGCGGCATACCTTCGTGGACGATGGCACGTACGCCGGATGGCACAGCGTCTAAACCGTGAGAAGTTGAAGGCGCTGGTGACAGCGCCCCCTCAATTCAGGCTGCAGCACGTTTGATCGAGACTAATACACCCTTAATCTTCGCCCTGTGCTGCATTAACCTGTCTCGTCAGCGTCCGCCCGTGCCTGCTTGTATTTCTCAATAGCGGTGACGTTCTCTCCCATCGCTTCATTCAACACCGCCATGGCGGTGGAAGAGTCGCGGTTTTTGATCGCCATAAAAACTTTGATGTGTGCTTCAACACTTTCCAGAGTAATACCGAGGGCACGGTTAAGCTCTTCCAGGTAGTAATAATAGGTGTTTTTGATGGAATTCATGACGTTAAAGAACACCTTGTTTTGCGAGGCTTTGGCGATCGCCAGGTGAAACTCAAAGTCAGCCTGAGAATACTTTTTATAATCGTCTTTGTTGACCAGCATGCGATTAAGCGCCTGTTCGAGAGCGCAGATGTCTTCAGGGGTCGCATTGAGTACCGCAAGCTCCATGCATTTGAATTCCACCGTTTGGCGAAACACCATCATGTCGTGAAACTCCTCGCGACTTAGGTGCATGATCGGCTGCTGCTCGTTAAACAGGCTCTGAGGATTGAGCTGTCTGGCAACGAAACTGCCCTTGCCCTGTTGAGTAACCACCACGCCTAAATCGCGCAGACGCTGAACAGCGCTGCGGATGCTGACTCGGCTGACATTGAAGGTGGTCGTTAGCTCAGCCTCAGACGGCAGCTTGCTGCCCGGGGGCCAACTGCCATCCAACAGCTTCTCCTTTATCTGATCGTAAACGGCGTTAACCACGTTATGTTTCTGGATTGATTTAAGGCTCATGGCAACCATCGGTAAGTTGTCCTACAACATGCCAGTGATATAGCATGGTCCGCCGGTAGTGTGAAGCGGAATGGCTTAATTTTGCGGGTCATTCATCACTGCAAAATTGAATTTAACGCCAGATGCTGGATCAGCATGATGGTTTTCGCATCCATGATTTCGCCTGTTCTTACCGCATGCAGCGCTTTTGTAAACGGCCACTCCAGCACTTCGATATCCTCACCTTCTTCGGCCAAACCTCCGCCGACGCCGCGACGATTGTTATCCGAATATTCGCCAATAAAAAAATACAGTTTTTCAGTGACCGAACCCGGGCTCATATAGGCTTCAAACACTTTATCAATTTGCGTTATACGAAAGCCGGTTTCCTCTTCCGCTTCAGCCATTATGCGTTCCTCTGGCGAGCTTTGGTCTAATAAACCGGCTGCGGCCTCAATAAGAAATCCACAGTGATCGTTTAAGTAGATGGGCAGGCGAAACTGCCGGGTCAGGACCACGGTATTCTTGTTTTTATTGTACAAAAGGATAACCGCACCATGGCCGCGATCGTAGGCCTCCCGGCTTTGATGCTGCCAACTGCCGTCCTGGCGCAAAAAATCGAAGGTATATTTTTTAAGCGTATACCAATTATCAGACAGCAGTTCTTCCCTGACATGACGAATGCGTTGATGCTCTCTTTTCATTTTTCACTTCCGGCAGTGGTGACAAGACGCAACTTATCATGCAGAATCGTGCAATATCAAGAAAAAACATGCGAGATGAAAATATGCTGGCCAGCCAGAGAAAACAGCTTATTCTGGGCATCCTTGCCAAGGAAAAACAGGTTCAGTCCACTGAATTGAGCCAGCGGTTCGCCATATCTGAAGACTCTATTCGCAGGGATTTAAGAGAATTGGCGGCTGAAGGGTTATTGCAACGAGTACACGGCGGGGCTTTGCCGGTATCAGCCGCCATCGCCCCGCTGGCGGCAAGAAAAAGCGTGCAGATAAACAGCAAGCGGCGAATTGCAAAGAAGGCGGTGCAGTTGATTCAGCCCGGCCAGGTGATCATTATCGACGGAGGCACGACCACCGCCGAAATGCTAAAGCTGTTACCTGAAGATCTTTCCTGTACCGTTGTCACCCACAGTCCCGGTATAGCCGTCGGCCTTATCGATTATCCAGCGATTGAGGTTATCCTTATCGGCGGGAAATTGTTCAAGCATTCTATGGTCACCATGGGGGCCTCAATGATCGAATCCATTGCACGCATCAATGCAGATATCTTCTTTATGGGCGTAACCGGTGTTCATAGAAAGGCCGGACTCACCACCGGCAACTATGAAGAGGCCAGCGTGAAAAGAGCGATCTGCGAACGGGCAGCGGAAACAGTCGTTATGGCTTCACAGGAAAAGCTGAATTCAGCCTCACCTTTTGTTATTGGTGACCTGACGTTGGCCAGCACCTTGGTCATTGAAGATGTCATTGATACTGACCTTGCTGATTATCTAAAGAGTAAGCATATTGCGGTGCTTTAACGGTGACTGCAGTGTCCGCCACGAGGCACACTGCATCCGTCAAACCTCAAACCGTCATCAGGCCAATCAGCTAACTACCCATTCTTTCTGCCAGTCAGTCACCCAGTCAATCAGTCAATCAGTCAGCCAGCTAATCAAACAATCAGCCTGCCAAATCACTGAATAGTGAATGAGTAAATTGACATTTGAATAAATCAACTTTCAATCAGATTATCAATCAATCAGTAGATTTGATTGGTTAATAAAATCGATAAAACTCAAGAATTTAAATTGTGAAGTTGTTTTGAATATAATTCTATATTTCGAGATTTTTTGTTCTTTAAACAGTTTGGTGCTATGTTATGTGCATTGATAAGCCTTCTTATCTTTGCTCGAGCCGATTATGGCCGTCTGAGGCAATCTGGTATGACAAACGAAAAACTTTATCATCAGTGGGCCAGAAAATTACGTATTAAAAAAGATAAAGCGCCCTATCTGATGATTGCCGACTTTATTGCTGAAAGCGTTGGCAATGGCCGGCTTAAAGCCAAAGATCGCCTGCCCACGGTGCGCCAGCTATCGTCGATCCTGGAACTCAATTACGCGACGGTGGCTAAAGGCTATGCCCAGGCCAAAGAATCTGGACTGATTGATTCGCGTCCCGGCAGCGGAAGTTTTATCAAGGAGAAAAAGGCTGCAGGCAACTTTAGTCATGATGCCCAATACAATTTGCAGATGAACGCCCCGGTGCCGATTGAGTCGGTCGAACTTATCCAAAAAATGAAGCAGAGCGCTGCGGTTATAGTAGAAGACCAGAATATCCTGAGCATTCTTCGCTACCAGAATGTGCTGGGCAGCGAAGCTGTGCGTGAGGCCGGCGCTCAGTGGATTAAAAAGAGAATCGACGGCGTAGCGGCCAACAAGATAATCCCCTGCGCCGGTATTCACAGCGCGCTGGTGGCATTATTTAGTCTGTTCGGTAAAAGCGGTGAAATCTGCACGCCGACATTTTTTTATCCCGGCATTAAAGCCATATCACAGCAGCTGAATATCAGTGTCTTTTCCGTAGACAGTGATGATGACGGGCCGCTGCCTGAGTCATTTGATAACGCCTGTAAAAAGCGCAAGGTCAGCGCAATCTATCTTAATCCGACCATCAATAATCCTACTACCGTCACGATGCCGCTGGAGCGGCGGATCGCGCTGGCCGACATTGCCCGCAAGCACGGCGTATCGATTATTGAAGACGATGCCTATGGCATGCTCCCCACCAACGCCATTGCCTCTTGCTATGAAATCCTGCCGGAAATGACCTGGTATATCACCGGCATGTCGAAGTGTTTTGCCCCCGGACTCAGAATGGCCTGGATCCATGCCCCTTCAGTGCTGGAGCTTAACGCTGTCGCCGCGTCCATGAGGGCACTGACGCTGATGCCCAATCCCCTGACCAATGCGTTGGTGGCGCAGTGGATAGCGGACGGCGTCGCCGATAGGGCATTGGTGGAAATGCGCCGTGAAGCCGGCATCAGGCAAGATCTTGCCCGCCAAGTGCTGGCCGGCAAGCACTTTACGTCAGACAGCGCAGGCTTTCATTTATGGCTTGAGTTACCTGCAGACGCCGGTGTTCATTCACTGGAAGTGGCGGCCAAGCTACAGAGCCTGGGCGTTAGCGCCATCTCATCCTATGAATTCAGCTTTGGCAATCCAACGGTCAATGCCATACGTCTTTGTCTAGGCGGCGATCATCAAAGAGAAGAATGCGCCATGATGCTGAAGTCAGCGTTAAAAGTCATCGAAAACCCAACCTGGTATTCATCGGTCACCATATAACCATAAGGTTTAACCCTATTCGCGAGCCTTGTTATGAACACTGTTACAAAAATAGTCAATGATGAGCTGGACTACCTGAATACCACTGAGCACAGGAGCCACAGAATCAGGCTCGATGCTTCGTTTATCAGGGAGAAAAAAGCGTTATATGCCCTGATGTGTATTTTATTCGCTTTGACCATCGGGCTGCTGAGCTATTCATCGATATTCAGCCGAATTGACCTGTATATTTGTATTGTTATCTTTGTGCTGTTGAATGGCTTTTTCATTTTTAATATCAAACCTCCTTATAAATTGACCGACGTTAATCGTACGTTGCTGATGATTTGTTATACCGGCGAATGGTATCGGGAAGTGCCGGTCAGACAGGAGTGTATTGATAGAGTACTCTCTTCCGGCGATGTCACTACTGCTCAGAAAGAGGAATTACTGCGCCTTATGAAGCGCAAGGAAGCAATATATTTCGAGGATTTGATCGACCTGGAAAAGATATAAAGTCGTTTCAACATTACCTGTTTTTAGCCTGCAAACCCTCGCGGAAAGATTAACATGTCAGGGAAACCTCGTTTCTAGGGCAGGGCCAGCGTATGGGCCTGCCCGATCTCGTCAGTTTTTGATCGAGCCGAAGGGACGTTCTGATGATGGCTTCCCCGATTCATCGGTCTTATCTTCAGCTGTCCGGCGTTGGTACTGCAGCCCATAACCGATGACTACCAGCACCACCGTCATCAGCATGATGGTGGTTGTGGTCAGTAGTGGCCTGGCAATCAACCAGGAGACCGCCATGCTGGCGATAAAGCACAGGCCGAGCTGCAGGGTGTTTTGCAGCGCCGCAGCCTTGCCGCTGGCATTGGGAAACGGCAGCAGCGCATTGGAAACCACGATCGGATAAATAGCACCATTGGCCATCGCCATGCCGCAGAAAGGAATCAGTAATACTCCTAACGTCACTTGGCCCGACAACGCAATGACAAACAGCGAGATGATACTGATGGCAAAGCCGAGCAGTAGCCAAGGCAGAAATTTTTCCCCTTTTATGCGTTCAAGCAATGAACGGCAGCCAAAACCGCCCAGTAAAAATGCCAAAGTCTGTGGCACATAACTTAAGCCGATGTCGCCCGGCGACAACCCCAGATCGGCCAGAATAAAAGGTGAACCGGTGAGCCAGGCAAAAAAACTGGCGGAGCAGGCAGCGTATATCATCACATTGCCGCTGTAAGTGCGGGATGCTAACAGTCTTAGGAAACTGACTGTTTGCTGATTTGCCGCTGTCGGTTTAACGGCGGTGGACTTTAACCGCAGCGTCGGTAGCAACAGCAGCAGGGTCACTATCAGCAGGGTAACAAAAATCGAGCGCCAGCTGTAATGGTTCAGCAGCCAGGCGCCGAGCAAGGGGGCCAGCGCTGGAGAAAGCGCGACCAGCGGCATGATGGTGGCAAACACCCGCTTGGCCTCGGCACCGCGGTAGCGGTCGACTACCAGCACCTGCCAGCTTACGGCGCACGAACAGACGCCGACCGCCTGCACAAAGCGCAATACCAGCAGCCAGGCGGCATTCTCAACCCACAGCATGCCCAAACAACCGCAGGCGAACAAACTTAAACCGATAACCAGTACCGGCCGACGGCCGATACGGTCAGAAAGCGGCCCCCAAAGCAACTGGGCAATAGCAAAGCCGGCCAGGAAAATACTGAGACTGGCACTGATGGCGCCGGGTTGGGTGTGCAGATCCTGCTGCATGGCGCCAAACGCCGGCAGGTACATATCGGTGGCCAGAAAGCCCAGCATGCTGAGCACCGCCAGGTAAACCATAAATCCTTTTGCTTTAATCATCGAACAACTCTTTTATTATGCAGGTGACTTTATCGGCGCAGAGTGTAATCGCGTGCGCTGCCGGCTGTGAAACGTTAATATTTGCTCATTGGTGCGAAAAATTTTGCAGGCAGAATATGTGGTCTGAACATTCCCTTGAAGTGATTGATGCGGTTGCCCGTACCGGCAGTTTTACTGCTGCTGCGGCTGAGCTGCACCGCGTGCCTTCTGCAGTGAGCTATACAGTGCGTCAGCTGGAAGAATGGCTTGAAATCAAGCTATTTGAACGCCGCCATCGAGATGTGGTATTAACCGAAGCCGGGAAGGTTTTTATCCGCGAGGGGCGGACTGTAATCAAAAAAATGCTGGCCACGCGCCGCCAGTGCCAGCAGGTGGCCAACGGCTGGCGCGGACAGTTGAGTATTGCCGTCGATGTGATCGTCAAACCCCAACGCACCCGTCAGTTAGTGGTGGATTTTTATCGCCATTTTCCGGATATGGAACTGCTGGTATCCCATGAAGTATTCAATGGAGTCTGGGATGCGCTGGTGGACGGCCGGGTCGATGTGGCGATAGGCGCAACCCAGGCGATACCGGTCGGCGGCCGCTTTGGTTTTCGCGATATGGGCGCGCTGAACTGGCGTTGCGTGGTCAGGGCCAATCATCCGCTGGCCCAGCAGCAGGGCGCGATAAGCGATGACATCATCCGCCAATGGCCATCGCTGGCGCTGGAGGATACCTCCCGCAGCTTGCCCAGGCGTATCACCTGGACACTGGATAACCAGCGCCGGCTGGTGGCGCCTGACTGGCAATCGGCAGTGGATTGCCTGTTGGCAGGGTTATGTGTCGGCATGGTGCCTGGCCACTTGGCCGCGCCGATGCTAGCGGACGGGCAACTGGTGGAACTAAGGCTGCCGGCCGAATTCCCCGCCAGTCCCTGCTGTGTCAGCTGGGCGGAGCAGAGCGCCTCACCGGCCCTCGGCTGGCTGCTGGACTATCTGGGCAATGCACAGACGATGAACCAGGAGTGGTTAAAGGAAAGCAAATAAGCGCCTGCTGCTACTGCTACTGCTACTGCTACTGCTGCCGCTGCCGCTGCCGCATCCGGAATTCCGCCAGATGGATAACCTTCGCCCCTCGAGGGATCAGATTTTCTATGGCCTTGGGATCGCCAAGATCGGCGCAGAACAAGTGAAATCGGCACATTTTTCGCCATTTTCCGGTGTGGTGCAGGCAAGGATATCACGCACGATAGCCCGGTCATCACCCTGGCGCTGATGCTGGAACTGCTGGCGATGGGGGTATTTTTCGCTGCCGCGGGGCCGATGTGGTTGGTCGCGGCACGTATCCTGCATGGGCTGGCTACCGGACTGGCGGCGGCGGCGGTCGGCGCGGCGCTGCTGGACCTGCATCATGACCGCGGAGCGTTAATCAACAGATCGCGCCGATGGTCGGCATGGCGCTGGGGGCACTCGGTACCAGCGTACTACTGCGCTTCGCGCCTGCGCCCTTGCAGCTAGTTTATGTCCTGCTGCTGGCGGTCACGCCAATAAACATCGCCATCTGGATGCTGGGCGGTTTTTATCTTTCGCTGATGCCGTCGCTGATAGCCAAAGTCATTCCCTCCTCATCGGTTTGGATGGGGGGGATGGCGGTAGGCCTGCTCACGCTAAGCGGAGCGGCGGCAATAATGATGGCTCGGCGACGCTCAGAATTCACCGCTCTGGTGGCGGGGGCCAGTATGCTGGCGCTTGGGGTACTGGTCATTTTACTGGGCGCCTGGTTCAGCGTGGCGACAATGATGCTGGCCGGATCGGCCATTGCGGGCTTCGGTTTCGGCGCGGGTTTCCTTGGCGCATTGCGTAGCGTTATGACATTGGCGGCACCCACTGAACGGGCCGGTCTGATGGCGGCATGTTATATCGAATGCTACCTGGCCAACAGTTTGCCGGCAATCGCCGCCGGCTATGTGGTCCAGCATGCCGGGTTACTGGCGACTGCCGCGCTTTATGGCGGTATTATCGCCCTGTTATCGTTGCTGTCGATTATCCTGGCGCGGGTAAACCGCAGACGCCAACGGGCGCGCCAGCTCGCTTCACGTACTGCAGGCCTCTGATGCGGTCAGATGTCTGGGTTGACGTAACTCGGGGCCAGCAAAGACGCATTCAGCACCCTTAAGCCCGTCAAGCCGGCCCCACCGCATTGCCGCCGTGGCCGGGGCCATTGGATTCGGACTGGCTGCCGGTCAAATCACATCCAGCGTCATGATCCGGCCGCCAGCCTTTGCCAGCCGGGCAAAATAGGTCGCCGATGCAAGCAGCTGGCAAGGGTAATACAGGCCCGGGGCAGGGGCCGGCTGGTTGTCAAGTCCAACCAGTCGTTCGATCACCAAAGCAACGCCCAGCGCGGTGAGCGGCATCTGCCCCTGCGGATGAAGAATAGCGTGGCGGGTACGCAGTGGCTGGCCGGCGTGGTCTTCACCGGCGAGTTCGATAATGATTTCGGTCGACATTTGCTCGCCCCAGCGTCTGGTCGAGGTGACGCCGACGCCCAGGTTGAACTGCACATTCGGCGCACCGGTCGCCATAGCCAGGCCCATGATATCAAACGGAGAAAGAGCAACAGCCTCGATGTTGGTCCCGTCTATCGCGTGAAACTGCGCTCTGGCCTGCTCGCCAAGTCGCCAGAAAAAAGCGCCATCCTTGCGGGTGAGTGCGGCCGGCAGGATTTCGCCCAGGCGATGCATATCGATTTCCGCCGCCGGGCCGCCGGTATCCTGCTCGTCAAGCAGCGCGCTGAGGGTGATATCGTCCAGCCGACTGAACGCTTTAGCGAATTCAAGCGTTGATACTGTCACCGCGCCCACCAGCCATTCGGCGCCGAGCACTACCGCGGAGGCGTTCGGCCGGTGCATATAGGCGGACACTTCAGGGGCAATTTCCGCCGCGCCGGAGGAAATGCTTATTTGCGGCACGCCGTGCGATTGGGCAAAGCGCAGGGTAGCCAATGTGTCGTCTTTGACAAACACGGCAACCGCGCTAACCTGCTGTTCGCCAAGGCCCAGATCCGCCGCAGCCAGATTCAGCGTTACGCCTTCGGCATTGCCTACTTCGGCAGCGACGGCCTGGGCTTTGGTCAAATCGCGGCCGCCGATCAATAAGGGGATATCAGGATGGGCAGCACGAAGATGATGGGCTGTATGGCGGCCCACAATACCAGAGCCGCCAACCAGGAGAACAGGAGCAAGTGACATTGCGATACCTCATGATTTACCTAAGAGTAACTTACAATCGGTAGGTTACCATTGGTAGCTTAGCAATGACAGGACTTTAAGTTACTAAAAGTAGGTTTAGGCGGAGGCGGCCGTAACTCTTGCAATGCTTATCCGGGGCGATATTAACCAGAACGGGATTGACGCGTCAGCTTAACTTGCACGTACCACCAGTTTGACCGGTAGCAGATAATTACCCTCCTGTTTTTCATCCAGCAGTAATTTAAGCGCTTCGCGGCCCAATAGCTGTTTATCGACCGCAATTGTCGTCAACGGCGGCAGTGACCAGGCGGCGGATTCAATATCATCAAACCCGACCACCGCAATGTCCTGCGGCACCCGCAGACCCCGTTGGGCGCATACCCGCAATACCACCATGGCGGCGGCATCATTATAGGCAAAAATCGCATCCGGCGGTTCGGGCAGATTCAGCAGTTCATCAATCGCCTCCGACAGCGACCGTTCGGTGTCCAGCAACGGCGGGGCGATCGCTTCATACTCCGGCGGCATCAGCAGGCGGGCTTCGTATAATGCCTGACGATAGCCTTTTTCTCGCTGGCGGATACTGTAATGAGCAAGCGTACTGGCCAGGAAGGCAATACGCGTGCGTCCCTGGTCGATCAGATGCCGAGTGGCCAGGTAGCCGCCCTGAGTGTTATCCGGATTGACGCAGGGCAGGCCAGGCGCCCACAAATCCACCAATACCAAGGGTAGCTTCATCTGCGCGAGCAGGGCCAGTAATTCAGGTTCAAAAAAACCGGCGCAGATAAGGGCGTCGGGCTGGTGCAGCATCACCTGTTCTGAGACGGCGTCTCCAGGGCCGATCGACAGGAAACTCAGGGCGATACCCTGTTCCCGGCAGAGATTTTCTATGCCCAGCAGTAGCTGGGAATAGAACGGCAACGCCCGGCTGATATTATGCTGGCGGTGCAGCAGGAACAGCACGCGCTTAAGCTTATCGCTGCGCAGTCTGGAAAAGTCGTATCCCTGTTGCTCGGCCACCGAAATGATACGTAACCTGGTCTCTTCCCGCAGTCCAGGCTGGCCTTTAAGCGCGCGGGAAACCGCACCCAACGACACGCCGCAGGCTTCGGCAATGTCTCTGATTCTTACCGGTTTAGTCATTCATCTCTCATTAGTGGCGCAGCATTGCGCTAGGCGTTGGTCAGGGAATGCTGGGCGCCCATCCAGGCTGCACCACGCACGCCGCTGCTGTCTCCATGGCGGGCCTGGACTATCGGCGTGCGGCACTGCTGGCCGAAAACATAGTGCGCCACCCGCTCCTGGAGCCCTGCATACAACAGTTCGATATTCGACACACCGCCGCCTAAAACGATAATGTCGGGATCCAACGTATTGATAATGCTCGCCAAGGCGCGCGCCAGCTGATCCCGGTACAGATCCCAAAGCCGGCAGACCTCTGCATTGGCGCTCGAGAGCTGGCGGATTATCTGCTGCACAGTAGCATGTTTAGTAAATCTTTGAAAATACTGCCTCTCCAAGCCGCGGCCCGAGATATAGCTTTCGATGCAGTTGACCTGACCGCAGTAGCACTCGACCGCTGCGCCATCGCGTTCAGCGTGATAGCGGGGCAGCGCGTTATGGCCCCACTCCCCTGCACAGGCGTTGGGGCCGGACACCAGCCGATTATCGATACACAACCCGCCACCGCAGCCGGTACCCAGAATAACGCCGAATACCACGCTATGGTCCTTACCGCTGCCATCCATCGCTTCAGATAGCGTAAAACAGTTGGCATCGTTGGTGACAGTTACCGGGATCTTCAGCCGTTGCGCCAGCTCGCCGGCAAACGGCTGCTGATTGAGCACGATGATATTGGAATTCTTGACCTTGCCTTCATGGTCTATCGCGCCTGGAATACCCAGTCCAACCGACAGCGGTTGTCCGGCGCGGTGCTGCGCACCGGTGATTATCCGGGCAACCGTCTGAAAGAAATCGTGGTAACTGTGGGTCGGCGTGGCATATCGCTCGCGATACACGACCTCACCCTCATCATTGAGGATCACCGCTTCGATTTTAGTACCGCCAATATCAAGACCCAACCTCATGATGTCAATCTCTATAGCGTTCCGGTAAGCCATACATAATAGCCTACTTTTTTTTGTTTACTATACAAAGAGAGCGGAGTCACATTTTGCCTAATAAATGCCTTTCTTGGCGAATAAATCGCGGTGAAGGGGCGTTTTTTAAAAGGTGATCACAAATATTTATCAGTGTTTAATAAAAATATAGACGTTGTTCACATTCACTGGAATTCGGCCTATACATCCGGCCGATTGATCGCCAATATTCCCTTCCGATTCCCCTTGTTTACTAAAAGGTAAAGTAATGGAACGATTTGATGTCGTTATCGTCGGTGGCGGGTTTTCCGGCAGCATCGCAGCGATAGCCGCAGCGAGAAACCAGGCCAAAACATTAATCATCGAGGCCACCGCCTGCCTTGGCGGCTCACTGACCACCAATGGCGTGAATCCCATGATGACGTTCCACGCCGGCGAAAAACAGGTGATACGCGGTATAACCGACGAACTGATTACCCGCCTGAAAAAAATGGGTAAGTCGCCCGGACATGTACCCGATCCCGGTCACTTTACCTCCACCTATACTCCTTTCGACGCCGAAGCGATGAAGCATGAACTTGAACTTATGCTGCTGGAGGCGGGCGGAACGGTGCTTTATCACGCCGTGCTGGCAGATGTTAAGCTCAACGCCGCCAAGATAGATAGCATTACCGTCTGCACCAAGTCGGGTTTGATAGACATTGCCGGCAAGGTATTTATCGACGCCAGTGGCGATGCAATGCTGGCTGCAAAATCAGCTATCCCGGTGGCGAAAGGGCGAGAATCGGATGGCAAATCCCAGCCGATGACCATGACCATGAAAATGATCAACATCGATCGTGAGAAGCTGCGCAGTTACATGCTGGCTAATATCGATAAGCTTAATAATGACTATCACGCCGAAGACGTGCGAACCGCCCCCCGATTGGCCTGCCATGGTTTTATCGAGGAATTCGCCGCGGCCAAAGCGGCGGGTGAAATAACCATTCCCCGGGAAGATCTGCTTATTTTCGAAACCAGCAATCCGGGGGAATTTGTCTTTAACACCAGCCGCATTCTTGACCATGATGCCACCGATCCCTGGAGTCTGAGTCATGCCGAGTTCGTCGGCCGCCAGCAGTGCCGGGAACTGGAAATTTTTGTCAAACGCGTTGTTCCCGGCTTTGAAAACGCCATCGTGGTGTCGACCGGACCTTCGGTGGGCGTACGCAGTTCTCATCAGATCAAAGGATGCTACCTGCTCACCGCCGAAGATCTACTGAGCCAGACCCGATTTGACGACACCATTGCCGTTTCAGGTTACCCGATTGACATCCATAGCCCGGACGGTGAAGGCACCGAGCATGGCAAACTGCAGTACGGCGGCATGTACGGTATTCCCTGGCGTACGCTTATCGCCAGGGAATCGGACAATGTCATTGTTATCGGACGCTGCATTTCAGCGACTTTCGAAGCCCAGGCCGCCATACGCACCACGCCGACCGTCGGGGCGATTGGTCAGGCCGGGGGGATAGCAGCGGCGCTTGCGGCACGAAAGGGACTTACCGTTCATCAACTGCCCGTGGGTGAAATACAGGACGCCATTCGTCAGCAACAGGGTTATCTCGACTTCTGAGGAATACATATGGACTGGCTACATATCAGCAGGATCTGCGCGATCCTGTTTATCTTTCTGCTGTTTTCCGGGCTGATGATGGCCCGTAAAATGCCGGCCATCCTGGCATTGCCGGTCATGGCCGTTCTGATGCCGCTGGTGGCGGGCGTTCCGGTGTTCAGCGCAGACAAAGGCACTTTCACCATAGCCGACAACGTGCTGACCCAGGGTTCACTGCGTCTGGGCGCCACCATTGTGGCGCTGATATTTGGCGCGTGGTTTGGTGAAGTGCTGAAAAAAGTGGGCGTCACCGAAGCGCTGGTGCGTAAAGCCGCCGAACTCTCAGGCGATAAACCGCTGACCATGGCGATCGTGTTTTTTATCATCGGCACGGTGATCTTCTCCTCCAGCGATGGCTTAGGCATGGTTATCCTGGTGGGCAGCATCGTTATTCCGATTTTGCTTACTGCCGGACTTTCCCCGCTGACCAGCTGTATCGTACTGCTGGCCTGCCATGCGCTCGGCAGTCTGTTTGCCGTCAGCGGCTGGGCGCTGATGCATGATCTTTACGGTATTCCGATCGCCGATATGGCGCGCTATGCCATGCTATTCGCCATTCCGGCGGCGATAGTCTACCTGGCGATGGTAATCTGGCTGGTCAAACGTGATGTCATTGTCCGCAAAGCCTGGTCGATGCCGGTAGCCGACAAACGGCACAAACGTAAACAGGTTAACGCCATTGCGCTGATTTCACCGCTGGTGCCGGTGGTCATTATCTTCCTGTTCCGGATCGACGTAGTGCCGGCCATCACTCTGAGCCTGATTATCTGCCTGTTGCTGGCGCTGCCTAAACGGCCGACTCATATCCTGGTGAGCAGCCTGGTGGAAGGCATCCAGAATGTCGCCGGTGCGATTGGCCTGATGGTCGGGATTGGTATTTTGCTCAATGCTGTCACCGCGCCGCAGGTTACCCTGGTGCTGAAGCCGTTGATCGAGTCGATCATCCCGACCTCGCCACTGGCCTATATCCTGTTCTTTTCGCTGCTCAGTCCGCTGGCGCTGTACCGAGGCCCGCTTAACAGCTACGGCCTGGGCAGCGGACTGGGGGTGCTGATGCTGGGCGGTGGGCTGTCGCCGCTCGCTACTATGCTGGCGCTGCGGTCGGCATCATTGGTGCAGGGATTATCGGACCCGACCAATACCCATAACGTCTGGTCATCCGATTTCGCCAAGGTGGATGTCAATGAAATCCTGCGCAAAACCCTGCCATGGGCGATGGTGGCGGTGCTTATTTCGATGGTGATGGCAGGCTATATCGCCTTTTAACGCAGCGCCCCGCTGTGCGGGGCGTTAGTGAGGAATGGTTATGACAGGCAAAAAATACCGTATTGGTATCGATGTCGGCGGTACTTTTACCGACGCCGCCGTAATTGATAATGACAGTTTCGAACTGATTGCCAAAAAGAAAATCCCTACCACCCATCATCATCCCAGCGGGGTTGCGCACGGTATCATTACCATTATCCATCAGGTGCTGGAGGAGAATGGCATTTTACCGCAGGACGTCAGTTTTATTGCCCACGGCACTACCCAGGCCACTAACGCTCTGTTGGAGGGCGATGTGGCTAAAGTCGGCATCCTGGCGATGGGTAGCGGACTGGAAGGTAAAACCGCGCGCAAAGAGGCCAACATTTTGGATATCCCACTGGCGGACGGCAAATTCCTGCATACGTTCAATGCCTTTGTCGATACCCGTCAGTTGACCGATGAAAGCATTCGGGCGGCTATCGTAGAGCTGCGCCAGCAGGGGGCTGAGGTGATTGTTGCTTCCGAAGCCTACAGCGTTGATGATCCGACCAACGAATTAAGGGTGATGGCGGTGGCGGCCGAGATGGGCATTTCCGCCACCGGCGGCCATGAAATAACCCAGCTTTATGGCCTGAAAACCCGTACCCGAACGGCGGTGGTGAACGCCAGTTTAATCCCGCGGATGCTGGAAACCGCCAATATGACCGAACAGGCGATTAAAGAGGCGGGCATTGGGTCGCAATTGATGATCATGCGCTGTGATGGCGGGGTAATGAGCATTGACGAGGTGCGCAAGCGACCGATCCTCACCATGCTGTCCGGCCTGGCCGCCGGTGTAGCCGGAGCGCTGATGTATGAAAAGGTCTCAGACGGCATCTTCTTTGAAGTCGGCGGGACCAGCGTGGATATCTCGGTTATCAAGAACGGCAAGGTGATGATCCAGAATGCCCAGGTCGGCGGGCACCGTACCTACCTGCGTTCGCTGGATGTCCGCACACTGGCGGTGGCGGGCGGCAGCATGATAATGGTCGACAACGGCAACATCAGCATGGTCGGGCCACGCAGCGCCCATATCGCCGGCTGTGAATACGAATGTTTCATTACCGAAGCGGCTTTTGGCCCGCAGCCGGCGCTGGCATTTATCAGCCCCCGGCCGGGCGATCCGCAGACCTATGCGGTCATCACCGGCGGCCAAGGCAAGCGTTACGCGCTTACCCTGGCCGGCGCGGCAAACCTGCTCGGCTATATACCGGCAGATGATTATGCGGCAGGCAATGTCGGCAGTGCGCGGCTGGCCTGGCAGTTGCTGGGCGATCATCTGGGGATCAGCGCCGATCAGGCGGCCCGACAGGCGCTGGATATCGCTATTGATAAAGTGATGGGCGTGGTCGATGAAATGATCAGCGAATACAAACTGGAGCGCCACTTTATCACCCTGGTCGGCGGCGGTGGCAGCGGCTGCGTCCTGGTGCCGGCGATGGCCGAAAAAGCCGGCATGAAGCATAAAAATGCGCTTAATGCGCCCTTTATTTCAACCATTGGCGTCGGCATGGCGATGGTGCGCGAGATGATTGAGAAAAGCGTGGTCAATCCGGGCGAGGCGGAGATCCGGCTCATCCGCGCCGAAATCATGGAGCGCATCGTCAAATCCGGCGCCAATGAAGCGACGGTAGATATCAACATTGAGATCGATAAACAGAAAAACGTGCTTAGGGCCATTGCCACCGGCGCCACTGAGCTTCGGCAAAAAGAGAGCATCAATGAGACGCTGCCCGCCGACAAGCTGCAGCAGATTGCCGCCGAATCAGTCAACCTGACTGCCGACGCGATCAGACCCGCCTGTCAGACCGGTCGCTGGCATCTGTTCGAAGGCACCCGCGAAGAAAAGCGTTTTTTCGGCCTGCTCACTAAAAAGAAGCGCAGCTTAAGCATGCTGGATCGGGAAGGGGTGGTACGGCTGAAAAAAGAGAATGCCAACTGGCTGGTGTGTACCCGTCAGCAGATCGCGACCGACTTTGCCGAGTTTCTGGATGACAATACCCGTTATTCCGAAGCCAATGCCGCCATTCCGAAGACCTTCCTGTTCTGGAAAGAGAAAATGCTCGATTTAAGCGGCACCCAGACCAAAGAGCAATTGCTGTCTCTGATTGAGATGGAACTGGATGTGGTCGAGCAGCAACAGCCCGTCATTGCCGTGGCATGGCAATAGGAGGGTTTATGGATCGAGATGAGGTTAACCGGATGCTGGCATGGCTGGATCTGCGTAACGACGCGGTGTTCAATAAAATTCCGCCGGACAGATACCGGTATTATCTGGACGGCGCATTGGCGGCCGGTGAAGCTGCGGTGACGCCATTTCTCGGACAGGATATTCGCCAGCTGTACGCTGAAAACCAGATTGATATTGTTATCAAACCGGGTGACGGGCTGTTTTTTACCGTGCAGTTTCGCGCCCAGTTTGAATTCAGCGAGCAAAAATCCATCCGACGGGTCACGCTGTACCAGCCGTCGCTGGAAAGCCTGCAGACCAGCTGCGCCCGGGCGGGGCTGGATATGCCGCTCGATAAGATCATCAATATCCATTTGGCCCATGAGTTTTTCCATTTCCTCGAATACTACCGCCGCCAGCCGGTCGGCACCACGCTTGAGCAAGTCTGCAATGTTTCATTCGGTCCGATCCGGCGTTATTCTACCGTCGCCGCCACCTCGGAAATTGCCGCCCATCGCTTCTGCCAACGGCTTAATGGCCTGGAATATTATCCGACTTATTATGATTTTCTCTGGCTGGTGCACAGCGGTAAACAAACTCAACATGAGCAAAACGATCTGTTCGCGCTGTCGCAGCTTGAGCTTGGCCGGATCGCGTGAACCGCCATGTCAAAATCAACCCGAAAGCCGCACTTGCCCCGTATGCCGCAATCATCTTGCACCCCGCAATCATCCCGGGCTCCGCAATCAGCCCCGATGCTGCAATTCACCCCTGAGGAACGGGCTTATCTCCGTGAACGCGCCCGCTGGCAACCGCAGGTGCTTAAACGGCTGGCAGATGATAATGAGGTGGTGCTGGCGCATCCGCTGCGGGTGCCGGAAACCGGCATCGCCACCTGGGGCCACTACTATTTCTGTCCCCGGCACGGCACCCGGCTGATATGGGATCGCCACCATCCCCATCAGCATCGCTGCCCGGTCGATAATGAGATATTGAGCGGCGAGCCCTATGACGGCGCCTGGTGGCGCATTATGAACGGGCATAATTGCCGCGCCGGTTATCAGCTGGCGTTATTGTGGATGCTGACCGGCGAGCCGAGTCATGCCCGGCGGGTACAGGACATCTTGCTGAGCTATGCCTGCTACTATCCCGATTATGAGGAACATGGCGGTATCCCCTGCAATGGACCGGGGAAGATGAATATCCAGACCTTATGTGAAGCCAACTGCATACTGGAGCTGGCAAAGGGTTACGATATCGTGCGTGAAACCCTGTCGGCAACCCAGCAGGAATACATTGAACAACGCCTTTTCCGTAGCGCTGCCGATTTTTTATGTCGCCAGCGGCAAAACCAGCTGCACAATCATGAAGTCAAAGTGAACACCGCCATCGGGGTATTGGGACTGCTGCTCCAAGATGATCAGCTGGTGCGTTTCGCTATCACTGAACCCTACGGTTTACGTTGGCAGCTGCAGCACGGTTTATTTGATGAGGGACTGTGGTTCGAGGGCTCGACCCATTACCATTTCTATGTGCTGCAGGGCTATTTCGACTGGGAAAAATTCGCTCGCTGTACCCCCTGGAGCCTGATGAATGACCGGCTGTATGAAAAAATGCTCGATTTCCCGCTAACGCTGCTGACGCCAGACGGCACCTTTCCGATGATTAATGATGCGGTTAGCGGGCAAAATCAGCTTCATCACTATGATATCTACGAGTTCGCCTGGCGTCATTATCACAAGCCCGCCTACGCCGCCGCTCTGAATCGAATCTATCAGCATGAACCCAGGGATAACCTGGATGCTTTTCTTTATGGCTGCGCCAGCCTGCCGGCGGTACCCGCCCTGGCGACCCATCGCCTGGTCCATGCGCCGGATGCCGGGCTGACGCTGATTTGCCAGCCCGAACACCAGCATGGCCTGTTGGTGAAGCATATGCCTTTTGGCGGTGAGCATGATCACTACGATTATCTGGCGATTACCCTATGGCGGCATGGTCATGCGGTGCTGCCGGATTTGGGCACTACCGGCTATGGCGCGGCACTCCACCGGCAGTATTATAAAAACAGCGCGGCCCATAATACATTGAGCGTTGAATTAACCAATGCACCGCCGGCCGTACCTGAGGTACGGGTCCTGGAACAGACGGGCGACGGTTTCCACCTGGGGGTGGCGGTTGACTGGCGTAAGGCCCCACCTCGGTTGCCGAGCTTTTCGCTGCCCGAATGGGATCAGCAAGCCTGGCGCGATATCCGCTTCTGTCGCCATCTGCTGGTTAATGAGGGGCTGGTGTTTGATATTGCACGGATTGATAACCCCCACTGCAAAACGCTGTATTGGACCTTGCATATTGATGGTGAAAGGCAAGCGCCGCAGCAGGGGCTGCTGGCTGAGCAGGCGCAGCCAATACTGCTCGGCGGCCCGCTGGCCTTGCTGAACAACCTGAGCCGTTGCGAGATAGACGGAGCCGAGATGCGTCGCTATCGTACGATAACGGGGCAATTTACCCTGTGGCTGGTGGGGAAGGGGATCGTGTATGAAGGGACCGGCCCAGCCAATCCAGCGATTACCGATCTGAGTTATCTGGTGCTGAGCAACGCGGAACCGCAGATGTCTATTCTGGCGTGTTATGCGCTTGACGAGCGCCTGCATATTGACCAAATGGCGGCCGACTTGCAAGACGATGGGTGTGAAATCCGCTATCGCTGCCAAGGCAAAGATCAACGGATTCACGTAGCGCTGATCTAGCCGACCGCTAGGCGTATTTTGCTTTCGCTACACAGTGGCGCTGAAGCAGCCGACCCGCTAAACGTATTTTGCTTTCGCTACACACTGGCGGTGTCGAGCCGCAAGACAGCTCAGCGCCTTGTAGCCCCGCAAGTCAAACCTGACCGTTACGTCATCCGGTTGCGGCAGGCGCTGGCCAGCCGGTGCATGGCTTCCACCAGCACCGCGCGCGCGCAGCCGACATTCAATCGCATATGCTGTTCGTCACCCGGGCCGTACTGTAGCTCAATGGCGGATTGACTGCCGGCAAAGTTTCTGTGCAGCAGCAGGGCAAAAACCAGCCCCAGCGCAACGGCGCCTGAAATCGGGTGAACACACTAATAGCCACATAAATCAGTTTGATGACAACCGTGTTACAGCCAGCCCAGATCGCGTTTATGATCACCAGGGCCCGATTCTGGCCTGGTGATGGCCGAAGATTATTGGCTATTTGTCGAGAATGTGGTTGACCGCAGCGACATGGCCGGCTTTATCTTTGACGCTGGAGAAGACCTGGATAATGGCAAACTTGTTGTCGGCGGTAGAAAGTAAGGTGGTTTGCAGCACATCCTTGCCATCCATCTTATTGGTCGCTTCGATGTGATATACCTTCAGGCCGTTAACGTTTTCGTTCTTTTCGCTGGTGATGGTATAACTCGGTGAGACTTGCTTTTCCTGGTCCTTGATGGCTTTCATGCCATCGAGGAAATCATCATCGTTGGCGGCACGGGCAATCAGCGGGACGTCTTCTTCACCGATAAGCACAACACGCTTTTCCTGCTTATTGAGATACATATCATTCGGACTGCCGCCCACGGCATGCTGCACTTCGTAGCCCTGCAGCGTTAACGGCAATTTCCCGTTCAATAAGGACAGGCTGTGCGACTCGGCCACAGTGGCCGCCGGCTTATTAACCTCAGCTGCATTGGCCATAGTGACCGGACCCCAAGCCAGGGTAGCCAGCAGAAACGACCCGGTGATCATCAGTGTTGTTTTAAGCTTCATTTTAACTTCCTTCTTCCTGTGAATTCTCACTGCCAGGCACCCGCAGCGATATTGCGCTCGATATCCACGAGGCGCTGATGATTATTTAGTCAAATCGTGAATGCATATTCCTGCGCCGAATAAAAACAATATCAACGGCCAATAACGGACAGGAATAAAAAAGAACTTGTGTGTTTTATGCGGCTGAAACATAGGCTGGCTGTCAGTTATTTTGGCCAGAAATATCAATATTTTTTCCTGCTTGATAGCATAGATGAAAAAAATGCACAGAACGGATGCCAATATAAAGGTGATTCCGGTGGCCCATAAATGGGCAGCGAAAAAACCGTCATACCAAATAAAATCGAGTAGCCATTTGAAAAAGACATAAGCAATACAGATAACTACCGCGACAAAAAAACCTATCCCGCTCCAGATGATCATCCGTTTTTCCCTTGAGATTTTAAACCTATTAGGCATAATGCCTGATAAAAATTAGCGTGTTTTTTCGATTATGGCGAGAAATTATTGAATGATGATATATCGCGGTGCCGGTTTCCTGACGCTCTTGACGCCGATTATGGTAATACTACTGTTAATGTGGTTATGGCCAGATGCAAATATAAAGCAGGGCAATACTTCTTTGATGCAGTTTCTGCTGGGGGCCGGAATAGGTGCAGCGATTAATACCGTGCTTGGCCTGGTATTGAATCGCAAAAAACAGGCTGATGGCGCGCCTCACCACTTCTTTTTCATGCCGATGCAATGGCCTTCGCTGGCAATAGTTATTGTTTGCACAGTGATTGCCATTATAAAGCATTAAGCTGATAGCCCACCTCTCTGCGCATTATCCCTGACAACCCGGTTGATCATAGGGGCAGTGATTCACCGTGGTGGCACAGCGTAGCACAGCACAGCACAGCACAGCTCAACCAAGCTCAACTCGACCAAGCTCAATTCAGCTCAGCTCAACCAAACTCAACCAAGCTCAGTAATCATGTGAGTTCAGCTTTACGACATATGTTTTTGGTGCTATTTTGGAAGCATTCATTTCCTAATTGAGCCATTATGAACCCACTATCTTTACCTCAAAGCGAAAACCGCGAACGCGGCCGGCCGCGAAATTTTGATATTGACCACGCCCTCGATCAAGCGATGCTGGTGTTCCGCCAACGGGGATTCCATGCCTCCTCGCTGGCGGAATTAGGCGCAGCCATGCAGCTCACCGTTGGCAGCATTTACAAGGCGTTCCAGGATAAAAAAACGCTGTTTCTGCAGGTGTTTGAACGCTACACCTCCTTGCGAAATGCCGCCTTGCGCCAGCGGCTCGAACGGCAGGCTACCGGTCGGGATCGGCTTGCCGAACTGTTGCGGTTCTATTTTGAATCCGCCCGTGCTGTCGAAGGAAGACGGGGCTGCCTGGTGGTCGGCAGCGCAACCGAACTGCTGGTATTGGACGATGAACTTTCAGGGCTGGTGCGCAGCGCCATCATGAACAACAAAAAATTGATTGTCTCATTGCTGCAACAGGGGCAACAGGATGGCACGGTGCTGGCCAGCCTGGATGCCGAAACCGCCGCTGGGCTGATACTCTGCATCACTTTTGGCATGCGCGTCCTGGGTAAACTGCAGGATGTGGCCCGTGAAGAGGACACTCTGCAGCTGGCCTTGAAAATCCTCGATTAAAAAAAAAAATTTAAACAATTAGGAAATGATTGATTCCTAAATAAGCGCGCCTGCAATGGCTTGAGCTTTAAATCCTTGAGGACTAAAGATGAACGACAAACAGAAAAAAGCCGGCAACACCCCATGCATTCGCCAGGCCGATGCCGGGCCTGTCACCCATGCTTGTCAAAACCTGCCCGGTTTCGAACACGGCTATCGGCTGGTGGACGGTATCCGGATGCATTATGTCACCGGCGGCAACCCGCAGGGTGAGACCGTGGTTTTGCTGGCGGGTTTTCCCGAGAGCTGGTATGCATGGCGTAAGGTGATGCAGTTGCTGGCCCCGGCTTATCGACTTATCGCCCTGGATCTGCCGGGGCAGGGCGATTCCGACCGGCCGGAAACCGGCTATGATACCCGTACCCTGGCTCAGAAGGTTCATGGACTGATAACCCAGCTCGGTAGCGAGCACTATTATCTGGCAGCCCATGATGTCGGTGCCTGGGTCGCCTGGCCATACGCGGCGCTCTACGGTCGGGAAGTGAAGCGTCTGGCCTTACTGGATGCCGGCATTCCGGGCATGACCTTGCCTGATGCGCTGCCCGCCACCCCTGATAAAGGATGGAAGACCTGGCACTTTGCATTCCATGCCATCCCTGACTTGCCGGAAGCGCTGATAACTGGCCGGGAGCGCATCTACCTTGATTGGTTCCTGAAACGAAAAACCGCTTGCCCGGATGTGTTTACCCAGGAAGCTATTGATGAATATCTGCGGGTGATGCTCGCCGGCGGTGGATTACGTGCGGGCTTGGCGTATTATCGTTCCGCCGCCCTTTCGGCTGAGCAAAACCGCGCCTTGATGGCTGAGGGTAAGCTCAAAATGCCGATTCTGGCCATCAGTGCCGGTCAAGGCTCAATTGCCGATATGGCTGCACCGCTGCGGCCCTTTGCCGAAGACGTTTCGGGGGTACTGGTTCCCCACTGCGGTCATTTTATGCCTGAGGAACAGCCCCAGGCCATAGCAACGGAATTAAGTGAGTTCTTCAGCTAGCCGCAGTCCGGCGGTGGGTGAGTTGCATCCGCCGGATGGTTATTCAATCCGGCACTGATGTGCCACAGCCGGATTTACATTCATTTCGGCACTGATGTGCCCCCGCCGGGTTTTGCTGCCAGTTCGGCGCTGATGTGCCACCGCCGGGTTTTGCTGCCAGTTCGGCGCTGATGTGCCATCGCCGGGTTTTGCAGCCAGTTCGGCGCTGACGCGCAAGCCGGGCCGTTTAATCCAGCGGATGACGCTTTAGGTAATAGCTGATTTTATAGTCGTTGGGATTAAAGGTGATGACTGAGAAGTCGACGATGACGCCTTCCCGGGTATTGGATACCGCCAGCAGCTGTAACAGCAGCGTGCGTGGATCGCAATGCAACTGCTCGGCAAACACCTGGCCGGCAACAATAGGCAGAAAGGTTTGCCTACAGCCTTCAATCGTAAAGTTTGCCTGTTTTTCAATAAAATCGTACTTGGATGATTCCAAATGCCGGTAGGTTAAGTCCGGCAGCAGCGCGACCGGCAGATAACTCTCTTCTATTTGAATAATTTGTTTATTCGCATAACGCAGCCTCTTGATGTAATAGATTTTTTCCTGGGTTTCGATATCAAGCTGCCGAGCGATAGCCTGCGGTGCGCGAGTTACCTCGAACGCCGTCACCTCGGTATGCGGTGTCTTGCCTAGCATCTTCATGTGTTCGGTAAAGCTGTTCAGCTGGTTATTATCATGCTTGAGATCCTTGCCGATAATAAAGGTACCCCTGCCTTGCTGTCTTTCGAGCAATCCATCCTTGATAAGGACATCCAGCGCTTTACGCACTGTCATCCTCGATACGCCGAAACGATCGGCCAAACGGACTTCTGACGGCAGACAGTCGCCGACCCGAAAATCCTGGTGGTTGATAAGACCGCGGATGCTGGAGACCACATTTTTATAGATCACTTTTATACCTTTTTATCATGCGGCATCATAACTTTCTTTACTTATTAGTATATATATATCAATTAATTACAAAGAATAAGGCTAAATTATGGTCAATAGGTATACATATGGCGTTAATTTTATACCTCTATTGGCAACTCTTTTGTGCAACCTGGATCACAAATAAAAACAAGGACGAAATTTACTGCAGTTCCAAACCCTACAGTGTCTGCACATGACAATGCTGGGGAAGCGATGATGCTGAGTTCGTTTAACAGGTTTGGCGGAGCGATGTTGGGTGCGGTGCTGCTGTTCCCTTTTGCGGGGATGGTGGTAGGGATTTCGCTGGTACTGCAAAACTCGACCCTGTTCGGTCCCGACAGTCTGTTTTTCCATCTGCTGCAAATAATCGAGTCAGGTGGCTGGACAGTATTCAATAATATGGGGCTGTTATTTGCCGTCGGCCTGCCCATCAAGCTGGCCACTAAAGCGCCGGCTTCCGCCTGCCTGGTGTCACTGATAACCTATCTGACCTTCAATGCCTTTCTGGGCGCAATGTGTGAGGTGTGGGGTTCGCAGTGGGGCGTTGATTTTGCGCAGGATACCGGCGGAACCAGCGGCCTGGCCATGATCGGCGGCATCAAAACCCTGGATACCAGTGTGATCGGCGCCATTTTGTGCGGTAGTCTGGTGACCTGGATTCATAACCGTTTCTATTCGACAAAATTGCCTGATTACGTCAGCATTTTTCAAGGGGCGGCGTTTGTTAATATCATCGGCTTCAGCGTGATGTTGCCCCTGGCGCTGCTGACGCTGATGCTATGGCCTAAAGTTCAGCTGGGAATGGTTTCTCTGCAGGGTTTTATCATTGAGGCCGGTAACCTGGGTATCTGGTGCTATATCTTCCTGGAAAAAATATTACTGCCAACCGGCCTGCATCATTTTGTCTACAGTCCGTTTCAATACGCCGACGTAGCGGTGCCTGGCGGGACCACGCTGTATTGGCTCACCCATCTGCAGGAATTCAGTCAATCTTCTGAACCGTTAAAAAATTTATTCCCGGCCGGCGGCTTCGCCATGCAGGGCAATGGCGCGGTATTCGGTGGGCTGGGCATGGCGTTGGCCATTTACAGCACTGCTAAAACGGAAAACAAAGCCAAAGTGGCCGGACTGCTTATTCCGGCTACCGTCACCAGCATGTTTATCGGTATCACAGAGCCCCTGGACTTCACCTTCCTGTTTATTGCACCGGCCTTGTTTGCCGTTCATGCCGTGCTGTCTGCGACCATGACCGTGGTGATGTACAGTCTGGGAGTGGTAGGCAATTTTGGCGCCGGTATTCTGGAATGGGCAACTCAAAACTGGATCCCACTGTTTAATAACCATGCCATGGTGATGGTCACGCAACTGGTTGTCGGATTGATATTCAGCGGTATCTATTTCCTTATTTTCAGAACGCTTATTTTGAAGTTCAATTTTAAAACGTTGGGCCGTGAAGACAGCCCGATCAAACTTTATTCCAAACAGGACTACAAAAATAAGGGTGGTAAGCCGGCAGATGAATTCCTGATACGGGCGCATGCTTATCTAGAGGCCGCAGGCGGCAAGGACAATGTCGCCAGCTATACCCACTGCTTTACCCGCCTGAGACTGGTGGTCAAAGACAGTAGCAAAGTACAACCGAGCGAGGCCTTTAAAGAATATTCGGCCATTGAAGTGTACCGCAAGGGTAATGATGTCCAGGTGATTGTCGGTAATAACGTCACCCATATTTATGAACAATTTGCCGATTTGATGAGCTAAGGAGTTATTTAAATGAAAAAATCATCCATTTTAATTGCAGGCGGTGGTTCGACTTATACCCACGGTATTATTCTCATGCTGCTGGACAATTTGCATCGGTTCCCGGTTGATGAAATAAAACTGTATGATAATGACGGCCCCCGTCAGGAAGTGGTGGCTAAGGCATGTGAAATTATCCTGCGCGAGCGTTCGAGCGGCATCCGTTTCTCATATACCACCGATGCTGAAACTGCATTTACCGGCGTAGATTTCGTCATGGCACATATACGCCAGGGTAAATTGCCCATGCGCGAAAAAGACGAAAAAATCCCGATGAAATACGGTTGTGTCGGCCAGGAGACCTGTGGCGCCGGCGGAATCGCTTACGGCATGAGATCGATTACCGGCGTACTGGAAATCGTGGACTATATGACGCAATATTCACCCAACGCTTGGATGCTTAACTATTCCAATCCGGCGGCCATTGTGGCGGAAGCCACTCATCGCCTGCGTCCGGATGCTCGTATTTATCATATCTGCGATATGCCGATAAGCATCGAAGAGGCGATGGCCAGGATCCTGGATTACCGTTCCGCCGCTGATTTGGAAACACGCTATTACGGACTCAATCATTTCGGCTGGTGGAGCTCAGTGCGTGATAAAGCCACCGGCGAAGATTTGATGCCCAGGCTGGCCGCCCATGTCCGCCAATTCGGTTACGCAGATGAACAAGGGGAGGGCAAGGAGGAAATCAGCTGGAATGAAACCTTTGTCAAAGCCCGGGACAGCTTCGCGCTCGATCCCAGCAGTTTTCCCAACACCTATCTGCAATATTATCTCTACGGTGATGATATGGTCGCCCACACCTCGCCTGATTATTCACGCGCCAATGAAGTGATGGCCGGCAGGGAAAGGTTTGTCTTTAGCGAGTGCCAGAAAATCATTGATGAGGGGACGGCGGTCAATACTCAACTGACCATTGACGAACATGCATCTTATATCGTCGATTTAGCGCAGGCGATTGCCTTTAATACCAAACGGCGGATGCTGCTGATTGTGCCAAATAATGGCGCCATCAGTAATTTTGACGATGATGCCATGGTAGAAGTCCCATGCCTGGTGGGCAGTTTTGGCGTTGAACCGCTGACCATTGGCGCTATTCCCGCCTTCCAGCGTGGGTTACTGTACCAGCAGTATTCGGTGGAAAAACTGGTGGTTGATGCCTGGATCGAAAAGTCCTACCAGAAACTTTGGCAGGCACTGACCCTGTCTAAAACCATTCCCAGCGCCAGGGTGGCTAAACAGATTCTTGATGATTTAATTGAAGCCAACCAGGAGTACTGGACTGTGGAATAGCAGTGATGACGCCATCTACCCATTGAAGATGGCGTCATCACCCCCTAAAGTGGTTTTAACGGTGTGACTGGCGCGCTGATAATCTCGCCACTCCGTCACTCCGTCACTCCGTCACTCCGCCACTCCGCCACTCCACCACTCCACCACTCCGCCACTCCACCACTCCACCACTCCGCCACTCCGCCACTCCGCCACTCCACCACTTCATCATTTCATCATTTCACCACTTCACACTGCCATTTTTTGGCCCGCAGCCCTGTACGTATCTATTAGCGCAACACGGGTTTGCTCGCGCCTGAATCCTACCGGCCACAGCTATTCGATCTTTCCGACGATGCGGGCCTGGGCTGATCGTGTTCGATAGCTATCACCCGACCTTCAACTGGCACGATTCCCTTGGTCAGGATAGTGGGTTTGCAGTTTTATATATACTGATCGATATATAAATAATTGACATGCCTGGGTGCTTGTATTCATTATATATATCAAACGATACATTAATGGGCATACAGGTACGGTGCGTTGCCACCGATAGCTGTTGCGCCAGGCGTTACACTTACTCACAGGCGGAATGATGAAAGCACAGTATCAAAACAAAGAGGCTCAACGATTACCGGTGCTGGCCTTGCTGGCCTTGGCAATGACCGGCTTTATCTGCATCTTGACCGAAACCATTCCCGCCGGGTTGCTGCCGGCAATCAGCGCCGGACTGAGCATCTCGCCTTCTCTGGCCGGGCAACTGGTGACCGCCTATGCCGCCGGATCGCTATTGACGGCGATCCCTCTCACTTTACTCACCCGGACCTGGTCACGCCGGTCAGTCCTGCTGAGCACTGTCTGTGGATTTTTGCTGTTTAACACCCTGACTGCGCTGTCGTCAGATATCACCGTTATTTTAATCGCGCGGTTTCTGGCAGGGGCGTCGGCCGGTCTGGCATGGAGCCTGATTGCCGGCTATGCGCGCAGGATGGTGGTGCCGTCATTGCAGGGTAGGGCTCTAGCCCTGGCCATGGTCGGCACACCTATCGCGCTGTCTCTGGGGGTGCCGGCCGGCACATGGCTGGGCGCCCTGCTGGGATGGCGTCTCACTTTTGCCGTCATGTCGGCGCTGTCGGTGGTCCTTATTGGCTGGATAGTGCTGATTGTGCCCAATTATCCAGGTCAGTCCGCCGCACAGAACATGCAGCTCGGTGCGGTATTACGCCTTCCTGGAGTTCGGTCCGTGCTGGGGGTTGTGCTGACCTGGATGCTGGCGCACAACATTCTCTATACCTACATCGCCCCCTTTATCGCGCCTGCCGGCCTGGCCGCCAGGGTAGATCTGGTGCTGCTGGTGTTTGGCCTGGCGGCCCTGGGCGGGATTTATATCACCGGCAAGATAGTGGATACCCATTTGCGCAAAGCGGTATTGCTGTCATTGGCCGTTTTTGCCGCCGTGTCGCTGGTATTGGGCATCGACGCCACTTCTCCCCTGGTCATTTATGCGGGTATCGCCGTATGGGGATTGACGTTCGGCGGGGCTGCAACCTTGCTCCAGACCGCATTGGCAGATGCCGCCGGTGAGCATGCCGATGTTGCACTGTCGATGAATGTCGTGGCCTGGAACAGCGCTATCGCCTTGGGCGGTATGGTCGGCGGGGTACTGCTGGATCATGCCGGCAGCCAATCCTTTCCCTGGACCCTCCTCATCCTGTTGTTGGTGGCATTCGCGATTGCTGTGCGTGGGGAACAGGGGTTCCCGGCAACCAACAGCCGCTCTACTCAACCTATCAGCAACTGACTTTTCAAGCTGTACCAGCCGGCAGTAGCGATCCTCTCTCCCAATGGAGTCAGCTATGACCATGGTAAATAACATGCTCGACGGTGCATTACTCAGCACCGCTTTAAGGCGGCCACTTAAAGTAAAGGAAACCTATTTCCTGACGCATTTTATTAAAGAGCAAGCCACCAATAAGCAGGCTTTTACCCCGGCTTTACTGGATATGTATGCAAAATCCTATGCCAAACCCCACACCTTTACCGCCTCATTTAAGTATTACCGCGCTCTGAACACCTCCATTGAGCAAAACAGGCAACTGGACCAAACCAAACTCGCCATCCCGGTCATGGCCAGCGGTGGCGGCGGACATGGCGGGATGGGGCAGTTCCAGGTCGATCAGATGAAGGAATATGCGACCCAGGTTGAGGGACATGTATTGCCTGGCTGCGGACACTGGTTGCCGGAGGAATGTGCACCGCAACTCAACCCGCTGGTGGTCGATTTTGTGAATAATTAATGATCCGCGGTTTCAAACCTCAACGACGCCACTTTTAACCCACCAGCCGGGCTTGCGACCTATAGATGATATACACTGAAAATGAATCATCGCCGGAGCTTAAGTGGCACGATATAAAACAACAAACACGCTGTAAACGTGTTTGTTGTGCTGTTTAAGCCAACATCCCGCTGGCAGAATCGTTTTCTGTTAATCAGTGCCGATGTGCAATACCAATTCTGCCAGTTAAACGCAGTGACAATTATTAAACACAGTTACATTTATAAGCTTCTCTGGATATAGTGTGTTGCTAAATGTTTTTTGTGAAGAAATGGAGTAATTCACATGGCGCGAAAGAACAGAATTGTGGCTTTATTACTGGCTGTTTTCTTAGGTATTTTTGGCATTGACCGCTTTTATCTGGGTAAGACCAAAACGGCAATATTGAAACTTATCACGCTGGGTGGGTTAGGAATCTGGTGGTTTATAGATTCAGCCCTACTGCTGATTGACGCATTTCTATACTCATTGGGTAAAGAGAGAGGGTTCATCAAGGATAAAAACGGCCAAGAACTCAGGTTTGGTCTCTCTGCCTACCGCTGCAAGAATGGTGTATTCGCGCAGGATTGGTTTACTGAGGATACCGCGATCGCCACCCGTAATAATCCTGAAAACCTGTCGGCTGCAACAGCCCATACCCGCAAAAAAACCTGGCTGGGCAGACATTGGCGCTGGGCTTTACCCGCCGCTATTGTCTTGCTGGTGCTGGTCATTATTCTTGGCGTAATGTCTATATTAAAGGGCAGCGAAGTCTATAAAAACGCCGTGGCCACGGCAATGGCCTCGCCACGCGTTAGTGAAAAAATCGGCACGGATATTGATGATGCTTTTTTTGTGTCGGGAGAAGTCAGCGACAGCACCGCAAATTTGAAGATACCGCTGACAGGGAGCAAAGGCCGTGGAGAGATTTATGTGCGGGCAAGCCAAATCGCTGGGCGCTGGCACTATGAAACACTGATATTGCATACAGCGGATGAAGATATCGACTTGCTGGCACCGCGAGCAGAATAACAGCCTTAACGGCACCATCAGGATCAGCCTGTTGGTGCAAGTTTCATTCATGCCTGATTTCTTTGCCTTTTCACCTGACCATTGGGATATTTCATTTACGTTTTTTCATCAAGTCGACCTTTATTTACTGCGTATTAAAACATGTCTTTAAAAACAGTATTGACTTATACGTCGGATGGGCTAGATTTATATACAACACCAGCGCAACAAGATATAAAAAATTCTGTTGAGCTGGTGGTGAAAAAAAGAAACACATGTCAAGTAGTTAGTAGTTAGTAGTTAGTAGTTAGTAGTTAGTATGAGTGCGATAAAGGCCACGAAATCTATTTTCGATGGGTCGCAGGCGAGAGTCAACATTATACTCCGGCGACGAGATTTAAGGCCCTGCAGTTTATCTTGATGATCGCACAGAAGTAGTTAGTACAAGTAGTTGCAATACGCGATGAATTAAGGCTTTTGAGTAAATTTTATTGTCTGCGATAGATGTTAGTGAACAGTAGTTTGAAAATATCGCGGCAGCTGTAAAATCACGCTTCAAAGAGTCTAAATCGCGAGGGGGGATGTACTGTACAGACTTAGCCGGTTTCTATCTGTTCAGCGCTAAGTTAATTATTACCTTTCAGGCAATCAATGGGAGGACATAGTAAGATATAAGAAGTTGATATATCCTGTGATACACATGTACATCTTTACAAGCAGTATCCTGAGTAGTACGACGTAATAAGTTGATTTACATTGAAAATCAAGTCAGTAGTACCTTAAAGGCCCCAGCTCTTCGAGTTGGGGCTTTTAACTTTGCGTTTTTCACTGCTGATGGTCAATGGGGGCAGGATCATCTCCGTCGGCGCTACTTTGCAGGGCGACAGCGATAAACGGTAAGGTGCCGCCGGCAATCGCACCCGCCAACTCAAGGCTGCCGGCCATGCCGGTATGCGGATATGGGGAAGGAACGTCTCCGACAGCATCGCCGTTTGCGCGCCCAGCATGGCATCGTTACACAGACAGTAAATAAGGAACATCGCCAACCAGATAAGGCCCTGTTCGCCGGTATTCAACCGCCTCAGTTCGATTTGGTCTGCTAAGCCTCACAATTGAGCGTCGGGTTTTTGGTGCTCGGTCTGCCGATGCCCTATAATGGTGCGTGAGAATTGTTGAAAACGAGGGTTATCATGACCAGTGATAGCCAATAACAGGAGAAACCATGCGCACTACGACACTTATTGGCCCGCTAGCCCTTTTACTGTCAGTCGCCAGCGGCGCTGCTCATGCATCCAGCGATGATGCCTGGGCCGCGTTTGACCAGGATGTGACTCGCGCATGCATAGCGGCAAGCGGCATCCAGCAAGCCCGTCCCTCTACTATCGTTGGCTTTGATGATCGCGTCGGGGTGGTCGCCATGCTGGTAGAAGACCGGACACGCGGGTCCTCAACGGCTAAACTGTGCCTGTACGATAAAAAGAGTAAGCAAGCGTATGTCGATCAAGCCGACGCCTGGTCCGCACCGCCGCAGCCCCGCCCAGCCAAATGAGCCCAGCCACTGAGCCCAGCCACTGAGCCCAGCCACTGATCCCAGCCACATGAGCCCAGCCACATGAGCCCAGCCACATGAGCCCAGCCCGATGATCCCTGCCGAATAATTGCTGCCAGGACTATAGACATCACCGGTGATGTAGCCCGGTCATAACGTCTCGCCTCAGCAGCCGACAGGGTCGGCTGCATGCCCGTCTCCGCCCGCTTGCGGTACGCTTATCTGCATGACACCGGTCAAAGAGCGGCGATACGCGCATTTCAGGTGTTTTGGTCAAAAAATACAGACTTTCCGTCATAGACCATCCAGTTTTTTCTGTCTAGAGTTCCGGTCTTGATGAAATTTTGAGGATCGTTAGCCATGAGTAACCGTGTAAATAACACCGTATCCAGTGCCAGCCCCGGCATTATCGCCGATGTAGAGCCTGAAACGCCGGCCTGGATGGCGGTATTTTCGCTGGCGATGGGGGTATTCGGGTTGTTGACGGCGGAATATCTTCCGGCCAGTCTGCTGACACCGATGGCCGCTGAACTGGGCGTATCGGAAGCGCTGGCAGGGCAGGCGGTGACCGTAACCGCTGTGGTGGCGCTATTTGCCGGCTTACTGGTGCCGGGCCTGACCAAAGGCATCGACCGGCGGATCGTGCTGCTGGCCTTTTCTACCCTGATGATCGCGTCCAATCTTCTGGTGGCCATCTCTTCCAGCCTGGCGGTGTTGCTGGTGATGCGTATCCTGCTGGGTATTGCTTTAGGGGGCTTCTGGAGTATGGCGGCGGCAGTGGCGATGCGGCTGGTGCCTTCGGCTCTGCTCGCTCGCGCGCTATCGATTATTTTCAGCGGCATTGCGATAGGGACGGTGGTGGCAGTACCGCTCGGCAGTTATATGGGTGGACTGTACGGCTGGCGCAGCGCGTTTTACGCCGCAGCGGCGGTAGGTCTGGTAACGCTGGTTTTCCAGCTGTTTACCCTGCCGAGTCTGGAACCCCGCAGGACCGCCAAACTTCGCACCATTCTTGATGTGCTGCTGCGCCCGGGCATCGCTGTCGGCATGCTTGGCTGCATACTGGTGCATACTGGCCATTTTGCGCTGTTTACCTATATTCGTCCGTTCCTGGAAAGCACCACCGGCATCGGTTCCAATGGCCTGGCCTTATTACTGCTTGGCTTCGGCGTGGCGAATTTCGCCGGCACGCTGCTGACCGGCTGGCTGCTTGAGCGCAGCCCGCGCGGCACCATGGTGCTGATGCCGGCGCTGGTCGGCGTAGCGGCGTTGGCGCTGGTACTGCTGCCGGCATCACTGACGGTTCAATCATTGCTGGTTGCACTCTGGGGCTTGGCTTTCGGCGGTGTTCCGGTGGCATGGTCGAACTGGGTAGCGCGCGCGGTGCCCGATCAGGCAGAAAGCGCAGGCGGTATGGTGGTGGCGTCAGTACAGTCTTCCATCGCCGCCGGTGCGGCAGCGGGTGGACTGATGTTCAGCTTCAGTGGCATAACCGGGGTCTATATCGCCGCCGGTATTCTGATGCTGCTTGCAGCATTGCTGATTGCGCTGCGGGTGCGGGTTGAAGCGCCAAAATACGGTGCAGAGGCCGGTCCGGCGCTGCACCTGTGATTCGCTGCGCCTGAAAATAGGCAGTCCGGACGGATAAGCCGGACTGCTAATTAGCCGCTGGACTGCGCCGCCCGACATTCAGGATGGGTTACCTGCTGGACTGTGGCGCCCGCCATTTATCCACTGTGGCTATCGCTACGATCGCCAGCACTAATGCCGCACCGCAAGCGACTGCGCTGAAAAGATACAGACGACTATTATCCCCGACACCGATCAACACCCCGCCGGTCGCTGCGCCAGCGCCAATACCAACGTTGAAAGCCATCACGTACAGGGCTGACGCTAACTCCGCCATTCCAGGCGACGTTTCGATAACCCAGGACTGCAGGCCGACGATAACCAGCGAGATGGCCGCCCCCCAGATAAACAGCACGCCGCCGGCGGTCAGCGGGCCTGATATACCGGCCAGCAGCAGGCATTGTCCCAGCATGATGATTGTCCCGCCAACAAGGGTAAGCATGGCGGGTTTCCATACGAAGCAACTGGCCAGCAAGGTTCCCGAGGCGCCCCCAAGGCCAAAAACAAACATCAGCAACGTCAGCCTATCAGCGTCTACCGCCGGTATATTTTGCAGAAATGCCGTTACATAGGTATAGCTGCTGAAGTGCGCGGTAATAAGCAACAGCGTAATGCCAATGACCAGACAGAGCGGGACAGACAAGGCGATGTTTCGCCGCCCGCGTGCCTCTGTCTGCATAGGCTTGGCCTGAACATGAGGTAACCATGTGATGGCAAAACACATGATGATCAGTGAAAGCAGACCGAACATGCCAAATCCATTTTGCCAGCCATAATGATTTCCAAGCGCGGTAGACAGCGGCACGCCGAGCACCACAGACAGCGATATTCCGGAAAAAACGATAGCGGTGGCTCTGCTGGCAGACATATTTTTAGCGATGCTGATGGCATATGAGGCGATGTTTGCCCAGAACACACCATGGCCCAGCGCCGCCACAATTCGTAATAAAACCAACAGGGCAAAATTGTCGGTCAGCATGACCAGTCCATTGCACAGCGCGATCAAACCCAGCAAAAACGTGAACAACTGTTTTCGGTCATAGCTACGCGTCAAAAGTGTCATCGGTATGACAGATAAGGTGATGACCCATGCATAAATCGTGATCAGTAGGCCCACTTGAGAGGCCGGCAACGATAATTGCGTCGCGATATGCTTCAGTAATCCTATCGGTAAATATTCTGTGGTTTGGGAAATAAATGCGCCCGCGGCCAGTACCAATAACGATTTTTTCATATTATTCAACCTGTTAATGACGCTAAGCTGTAATATAGAGTCTGGTTATTTCAGTTTTAACGCCCATATCACATTAACTGCTTCGGCAACCTGCAACCTGCAACAGGCATGGCAACTTGCAACCCGCTACTTGCATAATTCTGCATAATGACGCATATTAACGCAACAATAAATGCAGAAAGGCGCAAGTAACATGAAGCTGGCCGAATCACGTAGGCAGAAAATTCTGGATTTACTGAGCCGGCACGGTGAACTGCAGGCCTCAGCGCTGGCGGATAAACTGTCCATATCGGAAGATACCGTCCGCCGGGACTTAATCAGGCTGGAGTCCACCGGTATGCTTACTCGGGTCAGGGGAGGGGCGATACCTCGATCGCCGGTACCGCTCTACCATCAGGACCGACTGGGCAGAACCGGTGAATCAAAGCAGGCCATCGCCATAATGGCCGTTTCACTGATCCGGATGGATGATGTGGTAGCGCTTGATGGTGGCACGACCACCCTGGCCATTGCCGAAGCCATTCCGGCTCGATTACGCTGCACCGTTGTGACCAATAATCTGCCCGCTGCCCTGGCGCTCGCCATCCATCCAGCGGTGGAGGTCATTGTGCTGGGCGGGAAACTGTTCAAACCCGCCATGGATATGGTAGGTCATAAGGTGTGCGAAGAATTACGCGCCATGGCTTTCGATATCAGCTTTGTCGGCGCAACAAGCGCCAACAGCGCCACCGGTTTGAGCAGCATTGATTATGATGAAGTCCAGGTTAAACGTGCGCTGGTGGCGTCCGCGGAGCGCAGCGTCTGTGTGGTTTCCGGTGAAAAGCTGGGCAAGCACTCGCCGTTCTCCTATGCATCAGCCAACGAAATCAACGATATCATCACCGACAGCGATGCCCCGCCTGACGTTATCGAGCAATTCCGCGATAGAGGGGTAAATGTCATGCTGGCTGATACCGCCCCTCTGGTTAAGGAGTTCCGCAATGGCCGATGAGATTAAAACGCTGGCGTCACGTGAGATTTATCGCAACCGGTGGCTGACCCTGAAAGAAGATCACATCCTGCGGGCGGACGGCAGCGAAGGCATCTACTCCGTGATTGAAAAAACCGATTTCGTGGTCATCATACCGGTCCAGGATGACGCCATTTTTGTGGTTGAACAATATCGCTATCCGTTAAAAGAACGCACCATCGAATTGCCCCAGGGCAGTTGGGAACTGTCACCCTCAGCGCCTCCTGAAGAAATAGCCGCGGGAGAATTGAGAGAGGAAACCGGCCTTTCGGCAGGAACGCTCGACTATGTCGGCTATCAGAAGCTGGCCCAGGGATATTCAGCCCAAGGCTATCATATCTACATTGCCAACGATCTGAGCTACCACGGACAGCAGCTGGATGCCGAGGAATACGGCTTAACCGCCAGGAAAATGAAAAGCAGTGATTTTAACCGATTAATCCTCGAAGGCAGGATTACCGATGCCACCTCGGTCACGGCTTTTTTGTTGGCAAAAGAGAAAGGGTTACTGTCATAAATAGCGATTTCTGCCGGCCATATAACCCAGCAGCGATAACACCAAAGCCAGCAGGGTACAGCCTGCCAAGGGGACTGCCCAACCGCCGATGCTGTCCCGCAGCAGACCGATGGCGGGCGGGCCGCCGGCTGCCAGCAGATAGCCCACCCCTTGGGCCATGCCGGATAACGCTGCTGCCTGGGTGGCATTGCCGGATCGCAGGCTGATAAACGCCAGTCCCAAGATAACGCCTGCTCCGCTACTAATGCCTAAGCAAACTACCCAGAGCGTGGCCAATGCCGGAACAAACAGCAGACCTGCCAGGCCAAGCGCACCCAGCAAAGCAAAACCGATGCCCATCGCCCGCTGGTCATCCATTCTGGTCAGTAGCGGTCCGATAAAAAAGCCGGGAACCGCGGTAGCCAGCTGCAGCACGCCATGCAGCGATCCGGCCTCACCTTCGCTAAAGCCCAGGCTCTGAAGAATGGCCGGCAGCCAGGCAACAATAATGTAATAGATAAGCGAGTTAAGCCCAAAGAACAGCGATACTTGCCAGGCAAGGGCAGAACGCCAAACGCCTGTAGACGAGCGCCGGTGGTGATCGTTGTGGTGTACTATCGGTGACTGATGCGTAAACAGCTGCGGCAACCAGGCCAGCAAACCCACTACCGGCAACAGCAGTGTCAACAATAACGCCGGTTGCCAGCCGCCGTCAAAGCCGTTTGCCGCCGGAACCATCACCGCCGATCCCAGCGCCGCAGCCAGGCCCATGGTCAGTGCATAGAGCCCGGTCAGGCTGGCCGCCCGGTGGGGCAAATCCCGCTTCAGGATGCCGGGTAACAGCACATTGCCAAAGGCAATGCCCAGGCCAATAAGCAACGTCCCGCCGTATAATCCTCCCAAGCCGGTACCAGAACGGACAATGATCCCTGCACCGATGGCCACTAAGGCCAGCAACAGGGTTCTCTCCATGCCAGCCTTGCGCGCCAAGCCGGCGGCCAGGGGGGAGAAAACGGCGAATGCCAGCAAGGGCAGCGTTTGCAGCAGGCCTGCCTGGGCGGTAGTCAGCCCAAAGCTGGTCCTTATCAATTCCAGCAACGGCGCTACACTGGTAAACGGGGCCCGCAGGTTGGCGGCGATAAGTAAAATGCCCACAATGAGCAGCGTGGTTTTTTTCGACGTACTGGGTATGACTGGCATCATTTATGCTCTGATTCACATTACAGGTGACACTATATAGGCTTGTGTTTGTGACTTGATATCGATATAACAGCAATCAATCGCTAAATTACGCCAAAATAGCCTTGCCGCGCTGTTGGCCCCCTGATCGGCCTGGAGGGGAATTGACATGTCATTGCTCAGTTCACTGCAAAATTTTGATATCGACCTGAACCCGAATCCGGTCGTCGCGCTAAAAGTTCCCTCCACTGAAAATCAGGAAGACGTGCCTTTTCATGTTCACCGGAAGGGGCAACTTATCCTGACGCTGCAGGGCGGGGTGACCTGCCTTGCCCCCCATGCCTACTGGATGGTGCCCGCCAATTGTGCTGCCTGGATGCCTGCCGGTGTCCCACACAGCAATCGGGTCACTGCTAATGCCCATGTGTTGTTTTTATATATCGAGCCTGATGTCCCGGGTTTGCCCCAAGAGTGCTGTACGCTGAATATCAGCGTTATGCTGCGAGAAATGATTAAGCACTTTGCCGATTTCCCGCAGGATTATGCAAAAAAAACCTATTATGCCGATTTCGCCCAGATCATGCTGCACGAACTCTCCCTGATGCCGGTTGAACGGCTAAGCCTGCCGATAAGCGATAATTCGAAAATAAGAACGCTGGCCGATAGCTTGATGGAAAATCCTGGCGACAGAAGCAGCTTGGACAGATGGGCCAATCGTCTGGCCATGAGCAAACGCACTTTCGAGCGGTTTATCAAAAAGGAAACCGGGATGACTTTCGGTCGCTGGAGACAGCAACTGCATCTGTTGGTCGCCATTCGCCTGCTGGTCACCGGGTCCTCGGTACAGACTACCGCCTATGAACTGGGTTATGACTCTGTCACCGCGTTTATTACCATGTTTAAAAAAGCATTAGGAAAAACGCCGGGTCGATTTTTGGATGAAAGATAAACCACTCACCCGAGCGTATCGGGATACCGCTAATAAGGAGCTATCGTTAGATGCAGGATAAAGGGGTTAACCGGCGGACCATTATCGCCACAGTTGCGGGAGAGCATCGATGAAGGCGGAGATCTCGGTGTCAGAGGCCAGGCGCTTCGCGCTTACCGCGCAGGGCTTTAACGGCTTTCGCCGCCAGGGTGCGATGAGTGCGGCGCAGCTTAAGCGCTCAATTGATCGGCTCGGCCTGCTACAGATCGACAGCGTCAATGTCCTGGTCCGTGCCCATTATCTGCCGCTTTTTTCCAGGCTAGGCGCCTATGAGCGTACTCTGCTGGATGCTGTTATCGCAGCCAGGCCGAAACGGCTATTTGAATACTGGGGACATGAAGCCTCGCTGCTGCCGATTGACTGCCAACCTCTGCTGCGCTGGCGCATGGCGCGGGCGCTCGACGGACAGGACATCTGGACGCAGCTAAAACCCTTTGCCCGCGAGCGCCGGGCTGAAGCTGATGCCTTGCTTGACCGTATCAGGACCGAAGGGCCGTTGGCCGCCTCCGATGTAGCGGGCAGCAGTGCCTCGAAGGGGATGTGGGTATGGAGCGAGGCCAAACACGCCCTCGAATGGCTGTTCTGGGCCGGCCTTATCGCGACGACGCACCGGCGCAGCAGCTTTGAGCGGGTCTATGATCTGCCCGAACGGGTATTGCCCGGCACCCTCCTTAACCTTCCCACCCCCAGCGGCGCAGACGCCCGGAGAGCGCTGCTTGCCAGGGCGGGCAGGGCGTTGGGCATCGCCACCGCGGATGATCTGCGCGACTACTATCGCCTCGGGGCGCAAGACGTGAGATTGCCGATAGCGCAGTTGGTGGAAGAAGGCACCCTTTGCCCGGTACGGGTGCGCGGTTGGCGCCAACCGGCTTATCTGCATCAGGATGCGCGTGCCGGCCGCAAAATGGAGGGCGCAGCACTGATATCACCCTTTGATCCGCTTATCTGGCATCGTCCGCGCACCGAAAGGCTGTTCGGTTTCCGTTACCGCCTGGAGATTTACACCCCTGCTCACAAACGCCAGCATGGCTATTATGTGCTGCCCTTCCTGCTGGATGGCCGGCTTGTCGCCCGTGTCGATCTAAAGGCAGATCGCCAGGCAGCCACGCTGCGGGTCCAGCGGGCGCATATTGAGCCCGACGCGCCGGCATCAACGTTGGACAGGCTATATGAGGAGCTGCGCCTGATGGCGGCCTGGCTCGGATTACCGAATCTGGCGATTGCGCCGGCGGCGAATATCGATCCGGGTTTTACTGTTGTTTAACGCGGAGCATAGTCGGCTGCACTCTGGCGATCAGCAAAAAAAAATCGACTAATACATTTCATGTGATACTGTAAGTTACATGAAAAGAGACAGTAAATTATCAGGCATATTGCACGTATTGCTCCATATGGCCGAATACCACGCCCCGGTGACTTCAGAGAAGCTGAGCGAGGTCATGGCTACCCACCCGGTCGTCATTCGTCGATTGATGGCGGGCCTGCGCGAACGGGGTTTTGTCAGCTCAGAGAAGGGGCATGGCGGAGGGTGGCGACTGACCTGCAATTTCGCCGAGCTGACATTACTGGACATCTGGCGTGCGGTCGGCGAAACCTCTTTAATTTCACTCTCGAACCGTACTGATGCCCCCGCTTGCCTGGTTGAGCAAGCCGTCAATCGTGCAATCAATAAAGCCAGTCAGGAGGCTGAGGCGCTACTGATAGCCCGGCTGGGGGACGTTACCCTCGCTCAGTTATCCATTGATTTTCATCAGCATTTTTCTACTCATCATCCCCATCACGCACATGGAGCTCATGAGTTCCATGACTTCCATGAGCTCTATGACTCGCATGACTCCCATGACGTCGATGACCCAGCAGATAAGGCAGCCAAACGTGAACGGCACTAACGGTATTTTCAATGATGATTTTTCTCGTCGCTATGATGCCTATAACAGCCGTTTGGCTGTTTTTGGCGATAACCTGTATTCGCTCACCGGGCTGTTACTGGCTGTTCTGCCTGACGATGCAAACGTGCTTTGTATAGGAGCGGGTACTGGTAAAGAGATGCTCAACCTGGCCGAAGCTCATCCGGGCTGGCATTTTACCGGGGTCGATCCGTCGCCAGATATGCTCAGGGTCTGTGGTGAAAAATTACGGCAGGCGGGTATCAGTGCTCGCTGTACGTTGATCAATGGCGTTATCGATGACGTACCCGCTGGTGAGAATTATCACGCGGTAATCTGCATGCTGGTGACGCATTTTATTGTCGAGCCGGCGCGTCAGGAGATTTACCGGCAGATGGCTGCAAGGCTGAAACAGGGCGGAAAGCTGGTCATTGCCGAGATTGCGGCAGATATGGCGGCAGATGATTTTAAGCAGCAGCTGCTCAGTTGGACGGCGATGCATGAAGTGGCCAGCCAGACTACGCACGATCCTGAGGAAATAAGAGCTCAGTTCAATCAGAAGCTGCGGATATTACCCCCGGCAGAAACCGAGCTATTGATGGTTAAGGCCGGCTTTAATCAACCCTATCACTTTTTTCAGGCTCTATTGATTCATGCATGGATTGCCACGAAGTAATGGCTTATCAGGGCAGTTCAGCTTCTTTGTCAAAAAAGGCAGCCAGCGCGCCGAGACTGTAGATGGCTTTGTTAAAAAAGCCCAATTTTTATAAACTTATTGCAGGAGCTACAGGAGTCGCAGGCGTCGCAGCAATTTTCTGCTTCTTATAGTGCGTCAACGCTTTGGCAGGGTATTCTGAAACACCAGCCGGGAAGGATATAATGACCATAGAGCAATTTACGATTGATATTCCCCAATCACCGCTTGATGATCTCAGCCGCAGGCTTGAACACATCCGCTGGCCTACACTGGCTGCCGATGAGGACTGGCAGAAGGGAGTACCGAGCCACTTTCTGAAGTCACTGATGGATAGCTGGCGGAACGACTTCAACTGGCGTGAGCAGGAAGCAGAACTCAATCGGTTCTCTCATTATCGCAGCGAAATTGACGGATATCATATCCATTTCATCTACCAGCGAGGAAAGGGCCCGACGCCTGTTCCGCTTATTCTTACCCATGGATGGCCAGACTCATTTACGCGATATCAGAAAGTTATTCCTTACCTGACCGATCCGGCTCGATTCGGCGGTTCACCAGAAGATGCGTTTGATGTCATTATACCTTCGATTCCGGGATTTGGTTTCTCGTCATGCCCCCACCCAGCGGGCCTTAATAACGCCCGGGTAGCAAAACTGTGGTTCAAGCTAATGACCGACCGGTTGGGCTATCAATCCTTTTGTGCCGCAGGCGGGGATATTGGTTCAAGCGTGACCCGCTATCTGGCCGCTCTGTATCCGGATCATCTTACCGCGATACATCTTACCGATGTGGGCATCATCCGTGATCTGATGACTCATCCCCAACCGGAAACCCTTACCGAGGAAGAACAGGCATATCGTCAATCGGCCGCCAGATGGGTCCGCGAGGAAGGGGGTTATATGTCCATCCAGTCAACAAAACCCTGGACACTGGCTTATGGACTAAATGACTCGCCGGCAGGACTGGCGGCATGGATAGCCGAAAAATACCGCTCATGGAGCGACTGTGGCGGTGACCTGTTCAACAGTTTCACTCCCGATGAAGTATTGACCAATATCACGCTGTACTGGTTAACGGAGTCTATCGGGACTTCAGCCCATATTTACCGTGAAAACCTGTCTTCCCTGCCGCCGTTGCAAAAGTCCACTGTGCCGGTGGGCGTGGCGTGTTTCCCGGCCGATATTCTCCCGCCGCCACGCAGCTTTGCTGAAAAGCATTATCATATCTGTCGCTGGAGCAACATGCCGCGCGGCGGCCATTTCCCATCAATGGAAGAGCCAGAGCTATTTGCCGACGATGTCCGGGCTTTTTTCCGCGCATATCGATTAGCGGAAGACAGTAGGCCGTTTTATGGCCTGCGGCGCAACATCCGCCCAGGCCAGGGCTATGCCAGCAGGCAGATAGCGGTTAAATCTGGTAGCCGCCGCTGACATCAAGCACGCCACCGGTGATGTAGCTGGCATCCGGCCCGGCCAGAAAGCCGACTGCTGCAGCCACTTCTTCAACCGTTGCAACGCGACGAATGGCATGCAGATCCATCATGGCGTCCGGCAAGTGGTCGGCAACGCCGGCAGCCATATCGGTCGGCATGATGCCAGGCTGCACCACGTTCACCGTGATATTACGTGGCCCCAGATCGCGGCCTACGCCTTTTGCATAGCCAAGGACTGCTGCCTTGGTGCCGGCATAGTCAGCTACCCCGGGGAAGGCCACTCGGCTGCCAAGCCCTGAGCCAATAAACACAATACGTCCGCCATCGATCAGTTTCAGCGCCGCAGCGCGCGTTGTGGCGACGGTGCCGAGCACATTGATGCGCCACTGGCGATCCAGACCATCGGTGTCCAGTTCAGGATCTCCTACCGGCTTACCCTGCACGGCGATAGCAGCGTTGTTCACCAGGATATCCAGTTTGCCGAAGTGAGCAATTACCGCATCAATTAATGGTCCAGCGGCGGCCATGTCAGCCTGGTCGCTTTGAATGGCTAGCGCACGCACGCCCTTGGCTTTCAATTTCTCGACCACCGCTGCTGCTTTATCGGCCGAAGACAGATAGCTTATCGCTACGTCTGCCCCTTTTTCAGCCAGATCTTCCGCAATTGCTGCGCCAAGTCCACGCGACCCGCCGGTGATGAGAGCGACTTTACCCGTCAATGATTTTTGCATTAAAAAACCCCTGTGTGATGCCCTGATGCATGGATTGCAAGGCAGATTCTTATATCGTAATGGTCATTACGATAATGAACGTTATGAAATTGGACAGCGGCTGTCAAGCTGATTAATATGGGTTCCAATGAATTTATCTGAGGCAGTGTAATGGGACGTCAGCGTGAATTCGACCTGGAGCAGGCATTGGAGGCGGCCCTTTGCGTATTCTGGCGCAAGGGCTATGAAGGCGCTTCTTATACCGACCTGACGCAGGCGACCGGTGTCGAACGCCCGGCGCTTTATTCGGCCTTCGGCAATAAGGAGTCGCTGTTCCGTCTGGCGCTGGAGCGCTATCGTACGCACTATCTTGATTTTTTCCCGCTGGCGCTTGAACTGCCGACCTCACTGGAGGTGGTCTCGCATATCCTTTACCGAGCGGCTGAGCTGCACACCCGTTACCCAGACAGAACCGGTTGTCTTGGCATACTTGGCGCATTGGCCGGTTCAGACGATGCCCAGCCGGTTCGTCGTGCCCTTATCGATGCTCGAGCCAGCGGCGAAACGTTGCTGCGCCAACGTTTGGAACGAGCGAAGCAGGAAGGTGATCTGCCGGCAACCGCCGACTGCGCTGCGCTGGCCGCCTTCATCTGCGCGGTGCTGCAGGGCATGGCGATTCAGGCCAGGGCCGGATCCAGCAGGGATGCCCTGAAAGGCGTAATCCTGCAGGCCTTGTCGACTTGGCCCTCAACGTCAGATCAGTCCAAAGGCAACCCGTAATATCAGGAATACCCGGTTACCCGAGCACACCGCTGACCGTCGGAGCCGCGTATACCATCGGTTGCAGCAGAATATCCTGCGATGGGGCTGAGCCAATTCCACTTGTTATGGCACGCCTGCGGCCACCCATAGGCAATATATCCCCAACATCAGACTGCCGCCTTATCGTAAGCCCGTCGGCACTCATCGATATAATGCATATTTGTTCTTAGCCATAGATTGAGGTTTTCCAAGGCAACTAAGATGCCGCTGCCCAGTTCGGTCAGTTCATATTCCACCCGTGGAGGAATCTCTGGATAATAATGACGAACGACCAGACCATCCCGTTCAAGGTTCCTTAGCGTCATGGTCAGCATTCGTTGGGTTATCCCGTCAATATGTCTGTTAAGCGCCGAAAAACGCAGCCGGCGGCCACTGACGATAGAGAGTTGCCACAGTATCTGAACTGTCCATTTATCGCCAAGGCGGGTGCAAATGCCATTGGATGGTAATGGCCTGAAGGATGAATCATTTTCCAATGCTTCGCCTGCGTTTTCAGTTACCGCTTTGTTCAAAGGTATCATTGGTGTGCCCTACGTTAAAAAATGTGCCGTCTTACTAGCATTATTCACACAGAGTAATATTAGGACCACATCGAATAGAATGCGAGGTACAGCAATGAACGACATTCAGCGGACTATTTTCGTTTTGGGCGCCACCGGCCATCAAGGCGGAGCAGTGGTAAGGGAATTGCTTAAGGCTGGCTGGTGCATTCGTGCACTGGTCCGCAATCCCCGCTCGGCGGCATCGGCTGTCCTCACTGAGCAGGGCGTCGACCTGATAACCGGCTCTTTCGCCGATACTGAGGTGGTCGGTCAGGCCATGCAGGGAGCATATGGTGTTTTTAGTATGCTACCGGGATCATTGCCCCAGGCAGAAGAGGTCCGGCTGGGTAAGATGATTGCCTGCCTGGCTGCAGCTAATCGGATTGAACATCTGGTTTATTCTTCAGGCGCCAGCGTCGGCGATAAGCCTACCGGCATAGCCCGGTTTGACGCAAAACCCCAGATTGAAGCGTATATCCGTCAGTTGTCAGTCAACTCTACGATCATCAGACCGATGATATTTATGGAGATGCTGGTAAGGCCAGGATATGGTTTAGAGGAAGGCCAATATCGCTTTTTCCTGAGACCAAACCAGGCAATGCAGCTTATCGCTGTCGATGACATTGGTAAGTTTGTTGCCTCTGTCTTTGCAGATAAAAAACGTTATGCCGGTAAAACGCTGAAAATTGCCAGCGATACCGTCACCGGGCGTGAGTTGGAAACCCTGTTTAGCGAAGCTGCCGGGCATCCGATCAAGTATCAGCGCTATACCGATGAGTTTCTCGCCGCCAGTCCTGAGCTTGCCCATATGGCGGAGAGCCTGGAAGCCGGGCCTCTTTCGGATCACGTCGACCTTCGTCTGATGCGTCAAATTAATCCGCAGATCATCTCTTTCCGCTCTTGGCTAGCAGCTGAAGGTTATCAAGCTTTTGAAGAAGCCATTGGTCGGCGCCGCTGGGCGCGTTAAACATGTGAGTAGGGAGGAACGGCGCTAGATAGGATATCAGCACCGTTCAGCGACAAGATTTCTGCATGACAATCAAATGCTCAGGCCAGGCCGCTATGCTTTATCAACAGCTTGAAAATGCTACGCTGTAAATAGGGGCTGTTGGCCTTCTCAAACTGTTTTCCATTTCTGCGCCGACGGTGATAATCATGGTCGTAAGCGCGGGATTGCGCTATATCGGCGATGTACTGCGCGATACTGTCGGCATTATCCATCATGATATTTTTTTGCAGCATGATATCGCTCTTGATTAATTCAATGAATTGTTCGCTGCTGATGCTTATATCCAGAAAATTTTCGTAACTTTGTAAAAATAGCTCATCGCATGATATTGCCTCATAGCCGTGAGCATAAATGGCTTCATTGAATACTTCTAATATTTCGCTGGCGTCGCCTACTGATCGTGTATTCGGTGAGTAAATAAAATCCCTTGAACCGGCCTGAATATGAGTGGCCTCATGAAGCGTCGTGAGGTCTAATCTATTATTCAGCACCATATCATTGGCAAAAATATCAGCCATGATGACGATTCTATTACCAGAATCCAGGGGCATGACAAATCCGGTTGGGCACTCAGGGTTGTGGATATATTCAACTCCTTCGCGTTTAGATGTAGCAAAAAGGATATTATCTTTATGATGATGGAAAAATTCATTGAGCTGTAAAAGATAATACTCAAACCTTACCATGGCTTCATAAAGGATGCTTTCATTATTGGTGCCTAAGGCTCCCCTAAAGTATTTCTTTATGCTATTGTTTGGCGGGTATTGTAAAATATCAAGATCGTTTCTGATCGTGGTATGTTGAAATTTATGCAGTGCTTGATTCAACAGGTTTTGTGCTTTATTTATTTCTGTCTTTAACGTACCAATGCTGTTTTTAAGATAACTGAATTGGATGGGGATATTCTCTTCAGAATCACCGAGCCTATGGATATAGACATTATCGGTCCTATAATGGTTAATAATCGATTGTTTTATCGCCATGAATTGGTCCGTCTTTTCATGCTTGAACAGCCAGCGATAGAAGTTCATCGGATGTACAAATTTCGTGAGTCGAGGTATATGACTGATATCAACAGATTGAACGTTGGCATTTTCATCAACTGACTGAGGGGTATTTTGTCGATAAAACGCATCCATGCGGTTTATTTCAGATTGTATAAGTCGTCCTTCATTTTTTGTGTTACCGCTGATAGCCGCCGCCCGGTTTTTTTCTTTTTCCGCCGGTATTCGTGGTCGCTGTGCCGGATGGCCCTGGCTGACCTCACCCGCAGGCGCAGCGACAGTGTCGCGGTTGCTGGTCGCAATCCCGGCGCCCAGGCCCGCACCGAGGCCAATGCCAATCGAGCCTCCGGTGATCAATATCTTACCGGCCGTCCCTGTGGCAGTACCTGCAGCGCTGCCGACGAGATTGACTGTACTGCCGGCTGACTCCGCCCTGACTGCGGCCCTTATCGCGGCCCGCGCGGTGGTCTTTTCCCGAGCTCTTACGCGCTTTTCCTCAGCCCGCTGGGCTTTGGCCCGCTTTTTAGGTTTTGATTTTTCCGGGGCTTCGCAGGTGCAGGCGGTGGCTCGTTTCACTCGAATGTGCGTTCCTGGTAGGGTGAAATGGTTTACCGCCGATTGGCTTGCAATGGCTTCCCCAACACCCAGCGAATGAAATTTATCCTGTAAAGCATCTGAACGATGCGCGGCCATCGGCAATTCCGCTGGACCGATGAATCTGCTAGGGGGCTTAATTGACGTAATCAATAATGTCACATTAAACCACATAAGCAGCTTTATTTGCTTGTCAGTTATGCGGTGATCTGGCCAAACTGGAAATTGACTATTTTTGGCAAGGATAAGTCCCTGTATGTTTTTTCCTTCCCGCAATAGGTCGTTATTTTCAATAGTGTGGTTTTTATTGATTGATGATTTCTTCTTGAGGTTCACTGAATAATGGTAATGCGACCCTATTGCCCTATTGTGATGACTCTCGGAATAAATAGGCATTGTTCCTCCTGAGTGGGTTTTTAACCGTTATGCGTGGTTGTTATATATTTCCAGAGAATATATAAGAGTGTTCTCCATCATAGGAGGGGCGGGGTATATGAATTCTTAACATCTCAGGCATTTTTAATCGGTGCGGCCTGAAGTCAGCCATTGTCGCTGTTCTCAAGCGTTGATTTTTACATTTGGCTCTCAGAGAGAAGCAACCTTAAGCTTCTTCTCCAGAGAGAACCAATTTATCCGTTGATTCAGTCTATATCATTAAATACAATTTCTTTGGCGGAGCCTGGATATACTTTGAATTTGGGGCCGTTGTCTCCCGTTATATTCCCGTATTGATAAGGCTCATCATAAGGGTCATTGACAGCGACACCACCATGCTGATCCGCTACCGGCGTTAAGGTATATGAACCTTCGTACGGGTCTGAAAATACCACGCCGATTTGCGGGGTGCCATCGAGTTTACCGGGCCAGTTGGGTAGAGTCGTTCGCCGCCACCCAGCGGTAGCCCTGGCCGTCACGCTGGACGTGTCCCAGCCCCGGGAAAGCAATATGCGCCGCTGCCACCCAGACTCCTTGCCTGGCGGTATCGGCCAACACCTGCTGACGGGTGTTAACCGCTTGCTGCTGATTGACGTCAAAATGGATTGCAACGCGAGGGTCGGGCATTTGTACCTTCATTTGGGACAGCCCGCGTTAAGCGGTGCGTTAGCCCGGTTGCGGGTGATGTTCAACGATCCGCTGTTTGTGCGATCGTCCAAAAGCCTGGTGCCCACGCCCCGGGCTGAGTCCCTGGTCAGAGAATTGCTGCCGATGATGGAACATATGCAGCAGATCCTGTTTCAGCCTGCCGCATTTTCCCCCGCCCAGGATACGCGCCAATTCCGGCTGGGGATGAGCTAATGGGTCGAAAGCTGGTTGATGCCGGGGTTTTATTCGACGCTTGCCCGTGAAGCGCCGGGCGTTGATCTGCAGGTTATCGCCAGCGATCCGTTCCAGGATGGTGAGCAGATGCAGCTGGATAAGGTGGATTTGGCGATATCGGTCAACGATCAAGCCCTGGCGGGCGTGGTGCGCCAGAATGTTGTCCGGATGCCGTTCAGCACGCTGTGGGATCCACGGCAATTGATGCTGACCGCCCCCTTGGCGCTTGAGGACTATGTCGCCCATCAGCATCTGCTGGTCTCTTATCGTGGCGCAACCCGCAGCCATATTGATGCGGCGCTCGAACAAAAAGGGCTGAAGAGGCGCGTACGGTACGTTTCACCCCATTTTTCCTCACTGCCGTATCAGACTGGCGTGTCTGGCGTGTCTGGCGTGTCTGGCGTGTCTGGCGTGTCTGGCGTGTCTGGCGTGTCTGGCATGTCTGGCATGTCTGGCAGGCGGCATGCCGAAGGTGCGCATCGTCACGGCTAAACTGGAAAGGCTTTCATAGCCGACGGTAAAGCCGGCATTGGCGGCGTTCATTGCCTCACTTACCATCAGCCGGCGCGCGTCCTGCATGCGTAACTGAGTGCGGAACTCAATCGGACTCAGCGTCGTGATAGCGTTCAAATGGTGATGAAAAGTAGAGCGGCTCATGCCGGCGATGTCGGCCGCTTGCGCTAGGTCGTATCTCTAATGAATGCCTAACGGGAGCGCGGCCAATATGCCAAGTGCATTATGGCCTTGATGGCATGAGCCATTTATCCAGCCAGCTGAAGGCCTCATCCTGTTGTTCGCGGTAAAAAACGTGGCCCAGTTGGGGCCAACGTTTAGTGACTAACTTATCAGCGGCGTTTTGCGAGCGCCAGACCTGATGGACTTTGGCAAACGCCTGATCCACGGCCTGGGCAGGAAACAGCTTATCCTGGCCGCCACTGAAAATGAGCATCGGCTTTGGCGCGGCAATACTGGCGATATCCGGGATATCCAGCTGTGCAGGCAGGCCGGGGTGGAGCATATAAAAAGCCGATTGACCCCGCAGCACATTGTTACCCGGCTGCATCAGCCCTTGATAAGTACCAAACCAGGAGATAACGGCGGTGGCGGCAACCTTCTCTGACAGTGCCGCCAGTTGCCAGGCACGAAATCCCCCCATTGAAAAGCCCAGCACGCCAATGCGTTGCTGATCGACCTGGTTTAAGGTGGCGAGAAAGTCTACCGTTCGTTTATCCTCATACGCGACTTCACCGGCCAGCGAGCGCCCCAGATTGAAATAATTGCTCGCCAGCGCCTGTTGCTGCTCATAGATCATCGGACCGCGATCGCCCCAGCCCTGACTATCGATAGCAATAACCACGTAGCCACGCTGGGCAAGTTCATCGCCAATAAAACGACCACTGAAGAATTTATCGGCCCATGCCTGCGCACTGGCAAGTTGGTCTTGGTTGCCCCAGGGGCGGATCATTTTTTCTTTGCCGATATCAAACTTTGAACCGTGGTCATGCAGCAAAACCATGGCCGGATGTGGGCCTGGCGATTTCGGCGTCAGCATCAAGGCGTTAATCCGGTTATCATCGGTGATATTCAGCGCTATTTTGTGGGCAGTGTAGCTGCCGCGATCCTCTTGGTTAAGCGTCTCAGGCGCGAAGGCGTTGTGCGAGTCCGGCGTCAGCAAGGCGTTGCGTATAAGCTGTCGGGCATGCAACCGCCACTGCGAGAAATCAGCATAATGTCCCGATAGCCAGGAATCCGGATAGGTCATCTGCGCTTTTCGCTGTACATAATTGGCCGGCAGGTTGCCTTCCACAATCCCCTGCTGGGGGACTGTCGACGCGTGTGTGGCACTGGCTGCGGATAGCATCAGTGCCAGAAACCCCTTGGCGGTATTGTTCATCATCCAGCCTCATTATTGAAACATCGTTTTAATAATATAGATGATGATTTTATAGCATTAAGTGCATGAAACTGTGATCGTTATTACAATCGTTACCAAGGCCAACTGTTGTTTTTATCATCAAGAAACACCGGCGCCTTTTTAAAGGGTCAACAGCAAGGTCACTGTTTTCGTTATCTGCATGGGTTACGGGCTATCAGATAAAGGAATACCGGCACACCCAGGATGGCGGTCAAGATGCCGACCGGCAATTCCCGCGGGGCGAAGAGGGTACGCGCCAGCGTATCCGCCATAACCGTGAAGATAGCCCCGCACAGCGCGGCAGCCGGAAGCAGGCCTCTATGACGGCGGCCGACAAACATGCGTGCTATATGGGGGACGGTCAAACCAATGAAACCGATGGCCCCGCAGCAGGCAACGACAACCGCTGTCAGCAAGGTCGTCAGGCAGAACATCAACAGCTTGGTTTGCCCGACATCCACTCCCAGCGACTGGGCGGTAACACTGCCAAAAGAGAGCACGTCCAGTTCAATCGCCCGCCAGTAAAACATCGAAAACACCGGCGCGAATACCAGGGCGCAAAGGCCGACCTGGAGCCAGTCCGCCTGGGCAAACGAACCCAGCAGCCAGAACATGATGCCCCGGGTGGTATCCGCATCCGTTTTCCATAACGTGATAAGCGAAGTCAGAGCCGACAGCAGCTGCGTTACCGCCACGCCGGTTAATACCAAGTGGCTGGACTGGCTTGAAAGGGAATGGCGCGCCAGTACCAGTACCCCTGCGAACGCCAGCATTGCCCCGCTGAAAGCGCCGGCGGGAACGGTCGCCCAGCCGATGCTCCAGCCGGCAGTGATAACCACCACCGCGCCGGTGCCTGCGCCGGAAGAGATCCCCAGTACCCAGGGATCGGCCAGGGCGTTGCGGGTCAATGACTGCAAAACCGTACCGGCGAGCGCCAGCGCCGCGCCGGCCAACGCGGCGAGCAGGGTTCTGGGTAGCCGTAAAGACCAGACAATCCGCTGATGTAAGGTGCCGGACGTATCGCCGTGCCAGTATCCCGCCAGCAAAGCTTTCATCACCTCCTTTACCGAGAAGTTGACTGGCCCATGCATAATGGCCAAACAGACGGCCAGACCAAGACCCAGCGTCAGCAGGAAAAGGCGGCAGGTCAGTGATTTCAGCGTTTGTCCGCTCATTCACTTCCAGCCGGCAACCACATAGTCATCAAGAAACTGCCAAACAGTGCCGGTTTCGGCAAAGCCGGCCTGCTGTAATAACGCAAGCTGGAAATCAACGGTCGTCGGCAGTGGCGTCGGCCGTTGGCTGAATAGCTGTTCTCGCTCGACTCGCCATTGCTGCAGCGCTGGGTATTGCAGCGCATCGTCAAACCAGCTGTCCCAATCTTGCGCGCCACCTTTCCATGCTAGCTCCTGGGTATATAGGTCATGGTTTTCAGCCAGTGTTTTCTGACGAGGATTGCGGCCATCAAAACGCTGATGATCCGCATTCAAGAAAATACCGCCCTCTGCCAGTAATTCGGCGATATGGCGATACAGGGTGGTCTGCTGCTCCGGCATCAGCCAGTGGATGGCCGTACTGGAAACCACGGCTTGCGGTCGGTCCTTTAGGGCACAAAAACAGTCGGCAGACGCAATATCGCCGCGCATAAAGTCAATGCGATCGTGGTGTTCCGCCAGCGCGTGCCGGGCAAGTTCCAGCAATAGCGGATCGAGGTCGATGGCGGTCACGCGCGCTTGGGAGAAACGGTTCAGTAAGCGCATGCTGAACGATCCCGGACCGCAGCCCAGGTCCACCACATGAAATTCATCGCCCAGGGTTAAAGCCAGCACATCAAGCACCGCTTCAAAGCGCGCCTCACGATGTGCGATGTAGGCACTTTGCTGGGTGTCCCAGTTGTTCAGTAAATCACGGGCTGGAAAAGTCATTTCAGTCTTCCTTGTTAATGATGGATTGCATCTGCTCCACAAGCCGCTTCAGGGCGGGAATGGATCGGACCGAAGGGTCCATGTCATAGCCGGATAAAATGATGTAGCGACGGTTCTTCACCGCAGTCATGCCAGCCGTTAACGGATGGCGTTCGAGAAAAGCGATTTTGTCCGCCGCGCTGTCGCCAGGCCCGCCGCGGTGCAGATCGCCGATGACAATGATATCGGGATCACGCTCGGCGATGACCTCCCAGGACATCGTCGGCCACAGTGCCGGGCTATCGGCAAACACATTTTCGCTGCCGATGGCCTGGGTCAATAGAGACGGTGCGCCATGGCCGCCGGCAACATAGGGGGTATCAGTGCCGGTATACCACCAGACGAGGCGCCGGCGGGGGAATTCACGGGCCTGTGCTATTTGCCCATCTATCTGCTGGCGCAGTGCGCGGATCACCTGTTCCGCCCGGGATTGGACGTGGTAAATTCGGCCTATAGTGCGAACTTCTGCAAAAATGTCGGCAAAAGTGAGGGAATTTTTTGAGTCGGTTTGCAGCCCATCACAGAGGCTTTCGCTCAGCCAGGTTGCTATCCCCCAGCGCTGAAGACGCTGGCGGCTTGGTGTTTCGGGGCTGTTGAACCAATAAAAGCTACCGGAATAGATGAAATCCGGCCGCGCGGCCAGCACCGCCTCTCCCGACCAGGGTGAGCGGTCAAAGCGTGCCTTCAGACTGGCTGTATCCATCCATGGAGCAGGCGTACTGTCCTGCTGTTTGCTGTAGCCGACAACGCTGATAATGGAGCTAGCCAGCCCCAGGGCTAACATATTCTCCAGCGCGGAATGGGAATACACGATTGCCCGCTCGGGCACATGCTCAAACCGCCATTGCTGGCCACAGTTGGCAAGCGTCAGCGGACTGGCAAGGCTGGCAGCGCTGGCCGCCAGCATAACGGTAGATAAAGCCAGCGCACGGATCATCAGATGCGTATGTTGACAAACGCTTCATACGTTCGGCCTGGCGCGATCAGTTCCTGAGTGGCATAAGTACGCTGCCAGCTATAGAAGCGGTCCGTCAGGTTACGCACGCGGGTACCCAGAGTCATGCCCGGCAGCACTTCATAGTCCGCGCTCAGGTCTATCGTGGTGTAGCCCGCCATTCTGTCGCTGTTGGTATCGTTGTTGTAGCTGCTGCCCACATAGTGCAGTTGCGCGCCCAGGCCTAACTGCTGCGTTGCCCTATAGCGGGCTGACAGATTGGCGGTCCATTGTGGAACATAGCGGGGCGTATTACCGGCAAGATCCTGCCCCCCTTGTTGATACGCATCAAAGCGGGCATGGGTATACGCGGCATTGCCCGCCAGGGTCAGGCTATCCCAGGGCTGGATTGACCCACTCAGCTCTACCCCTCTGGAGGTCTGTTTGCCTACGGCATTCCAGATATCAGTCTGTAGCGCATCTTGCTGATAAAGATTCTTTTTCTGCAAATCATACACCGCCAGTTTTACTTCGCCGCGCTGGTGCCAGAAGGTGCCTTTTACACCGGCCTCATATTGCTGCACGTTGGTCAGCGGCAGGGAGGTCTGAGCCGGGCTGATAAAGAAAATATCGTTTCCGGGCTCTTTACCGGTCGCGTAGTTGGCATAGACCGTGATGTCATCGGTGATATCCCAGGTCGGACCCACCGCCAGCGTAATGAAGTCATAGCTACGATAGTCAGCCTGATTTTGCTGGCGGAAATTCCATTTCATCTCCAGATTGGAATAGCGGGCCTGGGCCAGTACGGCAATGGCGTCAGTCATATTCAGCTTGTCTTCGACAAACAGGGCGTACTGGTTCTGCGTCACCTGGCGGGTAAGGGCGCGGCGCGGCGCGTTGCCGCTGCTGAATGGGGTTTTCGGCGAGTTGATAACCGGCACGCTATCTTCACCGGCAAAGCCGTTGGAGTAATATGCAAACTCGCGCTGGCTCAAATCCATGCCGGCTATCACGCGGTTATCCAGCCCACCGACAGGTTTATCCAGGGTGACCGTCGTGCGGTTTCCCGTTAGCTTATCGTCATGGGCGATATCACCGAAAGAATCCCGGGTGATATAGCCTGGGCGCGAGGCGGCGGGGTAATAGCGTTCCGCATTATGCCATTCGCGAAAGCCACTGTAATAATACAATTTATTTTCAAAAGTCAGTTCAGACGAGGCGAACCATGACTGCGTGGCCTGTATAGAGGTGGCCTGGCTGCGGATCCAGGCATCTTCCAGGTTATTGAAATTAGTGTGCCGCAAACGCTTTTTAGTCTTGCCATCAATCAGCGGGGTACCAAAATACGGGTTATGGGTATCACTCATCATACGGTCAATGTTGAAAGTCAGCATTGTGTTGTCGGTCGGCGTCAGCAGCAGAGAACCCGTCATGCGCTGGGGGCGTTGCCGCTCGCCCTCGACCTGACTGCCGGTGCTGGAGGCACTGACGTCAAGGCGGCCGGCGGCCAGCTTATCCACCAGCGTCCCTCCGGTGCCGACGTGAACCCGGTGACTGGCAAAGCTTGACCAGCCATAGTCCAGCTCGATGGGGTGCGGACCAAAGGACGCTTGGCGGGGGATAAGATTAATGCTGCCGCCGGCTGAACTCAGGCCATTGATAACCGAGCCGGTGCCATACAGCACATCGATGCTCTGATAATGAACAGGATCGCCGCCTTGAAGGGTGCTGCCCGGCACCGTCACGCCATCGTAAAGCCAGGAAACAGGCGTAAATCCGCGCAGGGAAACGCTATTGGACAAGGTTGGCGACGTCGCGCCCGACATTCCCGGCGCGCTTTCGACCACCTCGGTCAGTGTGCGTTTGCCCATGGTGATAATGTTGTTCTGACTAATGGTTTCGGTATGGCGAGGGATTTCTTTATCGCTGAGTCCCAGACGGGAACCGGTGCCGGCGGCCAGTAAGGCGGCGTCAGAGACGGCAGGGGAATGACGTGCTTCACTACCGGTCACCAGCAGCGTTTCCTCGGCTGCAGCCAAGACGTTCGAGGACAGGCTGGCCGCAATAGCCACTGCTGCAATTGAAAAAGATGATTTCATTGGGGGACATTTCTGCTTAAATTTTTTGTTATGTTATAACATAAAAATTTAACGATCCAGCACAAAGCGTCCGGGGTGCAGCTTTGTAGATCTCATCCGCCCGCTGACATGGCTAAGCGCATCGCTTACCGGTGCGACCATGTCCCCTGCTCATGGGGCAACCGGTGTTTACAGGCAGCGCGCAGCGCAGTAGCGATGTGGTATCGCCTATGCAACAACTAAAAACCCGGATCCGCCGCTGCAGGCAGTGATAGACGATGGGCGCTTCGCAGGCGGCACCGGGTAATCGGTCAGGTCAAGTCCGTTACGCTGATTGCACCGGCGTGCTGCTGTTAACGGTCTGCAGCAATTGAGCCGCCATGTTGTCCAGTAATTCATAACGGCGACGATATTCTGAACGTTTCTTGCTGACAATCTGTTCCAGCTCTTTACGTGGCATAGCTAAAGGCAACGCATAAAGACCGTCGTTGGAAAGTGTGCCATGGAGCGATGACCAGAAATCACTGTAGCTGGCAAATAAATGATCTTTCTTGCTGTGGCGGTACCGCAAACTGCGAAATACATGATTATCATCACTTACTGCAAATATCTGTTTGATATCGCACTGTCCTGCCAGAATAAACAGCACCTCCATCAACACCCTCTTTGGAAATAAACCGAAGCTGGCTTTTGTCGCTTCGCGAATAATATCGTTGCTGATGTCTTTACGGGGCCCTTGCAGCCCGCCGATCACCACCGAAGTTAACCCCGCTTTCTGAATCACCGAAAATGACAAGGCTGCAAGAGTTACATCATTATATTTCACTACCAGCGTGACTTCACCTTCTCTGTCGAAATGACCGGAGCAGCAACCAATGTCGAAATATTCTCCATTTTTACCGGTGAAGGTGACCAGGGTGGCCTCTTCCCTGGCCTGGAGTAACTGACGCAATGCCGGATTCTTTAAGGACTGGGTAAACTGATAGTGATCGGTTAATGCCCTGGCCCGTGCGCTCACACTCAGTCCGGCCAGCAGGTAAGGTCGATGGATTTTCGCCGGTAACAAGCCTTGCTTATCAAGGGCAATACCCATGCTAGGTAATCTTGCCAGCGACTGCAGAAAGCGGAAAGTGGTGGCTGGGAATAACAGTGAGCGAAGGAGGAATTTTGTTCTGAATCGCCGGCACAACCACAGTTTATCAGGTACAAATGTGCCGCAGATCAAATGAAAAAATAACGATGCGGCAGTTCTAGCTGACATCGGATGGGCGGTGTTTACCATTGTCATATTATTATTTGAGATATAGTTCGAAGTTGACGCTATCTTAATGCGCTAAATCTAAACGGCAGGTTAATAGTGCGGGGATTAGCTAAATTGAACTGTAATAGGTATTGTCAATGTTAAGGGCTGTCTTTATTCGCAAGCCGTTTGGCTTACCGCAGAGGTGAACGCGTGGTTATCGAAGAAAGCATTATCAGAGATATTAATACTATTGCCCGTTGGCTGGCGGCTGATGAACTGCCTGGGGCCGGGAGTGTGGATCCGCAGTTGATCATTCTGGCCGGGCATGCGGTCGTTCCCGGCATCCTGGGGGTGATGAAACTGGCCGCCGAAACTGATGTTCCGGTGCTTTTTACCGGCGGGGTGGGGCACTCAACTCACCTGCTCAAACAGGGACTGAACGAAAATCCGTTAACCAGATCGAGGGTCTTTGAACAGCAGAGTGAGGCCGACATTTTCTACAGTATTGCGACTGACATATTCGCTATCAGCCCGTCCAGACTGTATGTTGAAGACCGTTCTACCAACAGTGGGCAGAACGCGGATTATTCCAGGGAGTTGATTACCCGCAAGGGTCTCAATGCCGAGAGAATACTGTTGTCACAAGATCCCCTGATGCAACGAAGAACCCGTGAAACCTTTGAACTCAGTTGGAGAACCAAGGCGCTCGCTGCTCGCTTTATCAACTGCCCGGTTTTGGTGCCGCAGTTGGTGATGCTTGCCGGAAAAGTCATGATTACCGGCGTGCAGTCGGCGGGACACTGGACTATTGAACGCTTTATCGAGATGGCGCTCGGAGAAATGGAACGCCTGAGAGATGGCCCCGACGGGTATGGCCCGCTGGGGAAAGGTTTTATTGGCCATGTCGCTATTCCAGCGGCCGTCATGTCTGCCTGGGAACATATTGAATCCGATAATTGCTATGCCGCCTTGAAGAGATCTCAGAGGACTACGCCAAACCGCCATTAGCGCGCACTATCTGACCATTGACCCAGCCGCCATCCTTGCCGGCGAGGAATGAGACCACGCCGGCGATGTCTTCAGGCTGGCCCAGACGCTCCAGCGGCGGCATGTTGGCAAAGGTCTGAATCTGCTCATCGGTCTTGCCGTTGAGAAACAGTTCAGTGGCCACCGGCCCGGGCGCCACGGCATTAACCGTAATTTGGCGGCCGCGCAGTTCTTTGGCAAACACGCGCGTAAATGCTTCCACCGCGGCTTTGGTGCCGTTGTAAATCGCATAGCCGGGCATGTTAAGCGCCAGGGTGGTGCTCGATAGGTTAATGATCCGGCCCCCGTCATTCAACCGGGTCGCCGCCTCGCGCAGGGTGTTGAACACGCCCTGGGTGTTAATCGCGAAGGTCTGCGCATACAGCTCATCGCTGGTCTGGGCCAGGGGAACGGGCTTCAGGATCCCGGCATTGTTGACCAATACGTCGATATTGCCCAGCTGTTGCTCAACAGCCTTGAACAGCGCGTTAACCTGGTCGGCTTTGGCAATGTCGGCCTGCACCGCGATGGCAGATGCGCCGGACTGGGTCAATTCTGCCACCAGCGCCTCGGCATCGCGGGCGCTGGAAGAATAGTTGATGGCAACGGCAAAGCCGTCAGCGGCTAAACGTCGAGCCAGGGTGGCGCCGATGCCGCGTGATGCGCCGGTAATCAGTGCTACTTTATGAGATGAAGTCGTCATGGCATTAATCCTTCTCGGTAAGATGTAACATGAATTCTGGACTAGTTTCCAAAGAAGATAATTACCTCTAAATGGCCATCACAATTCCATTTACGCTAACAATGGGCAAATAGGTGCAGTGTGGCCTGTGGCGCAAAGTCTGTTGTAAGGCCGCAGGCGGATGGCCGGAATACCGTTATTATGGGCGTTAAAAGCCAAGTGCATTGTTCCTCCTTAGCAACAATGGTTATATTAATCACTACTTATTCCATTTAACCAAACTGTTCATGCCTATGGATCGATTCAAGGAAATGCAGATCTTCGTGCGCATCGCCGATCGCAGCAGCTTTTCCCTGGCGTGTGAAGACCTGCAGATCCCGCGGGCAACGGCGACTAACCTTATCAAGCGGCTGGAGCAACGCATCGGCGTGAAACTGCTTGAACGCACCACCCGCCAAGTCCGTCTGACCCACGAAGGCGAAGCCTATTATCACCGCTGTGTTCGTTTATTGGCTGATCTTGAGGAAACGGAAAGTGCGTTTAAAAATGCGTCGCCCAAGGGATTATTGCGCGTGAATCTGCAGGGTACGCTGGCCAAGTATTTTATCGTGCCGGGCCTGGGCGAATTTTTGAACCAGTATCCGGATATCACCCTGCATGTCGGGGAGGACGATCGACTTGTCGATCTGGTCAGAGAAGGAGTGGACTGTGTGTTGCGTGCCGGCGTGTTGCAGGACTCGTCATTGATTGGCCGGCAAATTGCCCTGCTGGAACAGGTCACCGTGGCAAGCCCATCCTACCTGCAACGATACGGGCTACCAACCAGCCTGGATTGTCTTGAAAATCACTTCGCGGTGGATTACATCTCCAGTTCTACCGGGCGACCGACCAGCCTGGATTTTATGGTTGGCGAGGAGCGGGTAGAGCAGCGGCTAAAGGCAAAGATTTCGGTAACCGGTGCCGACTTATATACCGGGGCGGCGATGTCAGGATTGGGGTTGGTACAGGTACCCCGCTATCGGATCGCCCGTGAAATCGCCGATGGCCAGCTTAAGGTGGTGCTGCCCAACCAGCCGCCGCCGCCGATGCCAATTTCGGTGGTGTATCCGAACAACCGGCAGCTTTCGGCCCGGGTCAGGGTGTTTACCCACTGGCTAAGTGGGCGTTTTGTGACGGTGGATAGCGGACGGCTAAAGTGAAGCATCAGCTGGACTGCCGGCGTCAGGTTATTTAACGCTACGGTCCAGAAACGCGCGAATGACCGGGATGATTTCTCTGCCATGGGTTTCAAGCGCAAAGTGGCCGGTATCGTAAAAACGGATATCCGCTTTTGGCATGTCGCGTTTCCAGGCTTCAGCACCGGCCGGCAGGAAGAACGGATCATTTTTGCCCCATACGGCGAGCAGCGGCGGCTGGTACTGACGGAAATACTGTTGAAACTCTGGATACATCGCTACGTTGGAGGCGTAGTCCAGCACCAGATCCAGCTGGATATCAGCATTGCCGGGACGTGAGACTTGGCGGCCCTCGAGCGTATATCCGTCTGGGGAGACCAGGCTCTGGTCAGCCACGCCTTCAAGATACTGCCATTTTACCGATTCAGGCGTTGGGAAATCCCGCAGCGCATCGCGATTTTCCTGGGTCGGTTCGCGCCAATACTTCTGGATGGGCGCCCAACCTGCGCCCAGGCCTTCCTCATAGGCATTGCCATTCTGAGAAATAATGGCGGTTACGCGTTCTGGATGGGCAACGGCCATACGCCAGCCTACCGGAGCGCCGTAATCATGGACCATCAGCGCGTATTTATCGAGTTTGAGCTGCTCAGTGAACTGGCCCATGGTCTTGGCAAGCTGGCTGAAGGTATAGGAATAGTTGCCCCGTGCCGGGGATTCGGTAAAGCCAAATGCGGGCAGATCAGGCGCAATGACGTGATAGCGGTCTGCCAGTGCCGGTATCACATCACGGTACATAAATGAGGACGCTGCAAATCCGTGCATCAACAAAACGGTCGGAGCCTGGGGATCGCCGGCCTCACGATAGAACACTTTTACATCGCCGACCTGCTCATAATGAAAATGGACTTGAGTCAAACGTGACTGTTCATCGGCATTGGCCATCTGTATGCCGCCAGCGATTAACGCTCCGGCCAGGCCTGCATTGGCGATTAATTTTTTGGACGTCATAATAATTTTCCTTTGTAACCGTTTAAATGTCTATTTGAAGGTTACAGGTTTTTAATGTAACCTGTCAATAAATATTTAACGGGTTACAATTGCTCATGACTTTAACGACTAAAACTCCGGCAGAGGCGCTGTTCATTGCCGACAATGTGGCGCTTGATTTCATCAACACTGAGCACCAGGAGGCGGACAGCCTGGTGGATTGCTTAACCGATGACTCAAGTGTAGTTGCATGGCTGAAGCAGGCAGGTCAGCTACCTCAGGACTTTAACCAGGTGCCGGAAGGATTATTTGACCAGGCCCAGGCGTTTCGCAACGAAGCAAAACAGGTGGTGTTGGCCGCTATGCATGGCGCCAGGCCGGAACTTTCTGCGCTTAACCGCGTGCTGGAATCGGGACGGCCGGTGAGGGAAATCGAATGGAATGGCGGAAATGGGAAATTCAATATCGTCAGGCGTTTACGCAGCAACACACCGATGTCGCTGCTCGAGCCGATTGCCGAATCGCTGGCCAAGCTGTTGATAAGCGATAAATTCGATTTGGTCAGGCAATGCGAAGCCCCCGACTGCATCTTGTTTTTTCATGACTTGACCAAATCACACCGCCGCCGCTGGTGCAGCATGTCAACCTGCGGCAACCGCATGAAAGTGGCGGCATTTCGCTCTCGTAAAAAACAGGATTAATATCTATTACCAGCAGACGCTCGACGCGGGTGCCGGCAACTTCATCGAAACCGTTGCCGCCAGCAGGTGATCTTCCCCTTTGGTCGGATGCAGCGATCGCTTGATAGCCTGGCGGCTCAGGCTGCGGAAGTTATCGCCGATCGTTGCTCGGGCTGCATGTTGTTTATCTATTTTCTGGGTTAGCGTGGCGCGAACAAAATGGTGATCATCAGTACAAGCAATAAATGAATTCATCCCACAGGGTTTCGCCACAGGGTTCCGTCCAGCATAAAACCAGGTAGCAGCACTATAGGTAATTTTCCATCAGACATCGGGTTAATCCTACGGGCATGTATAAATGACAGTATCAGTATATTAAGCATAACAGGCTGACTGATTATGCTGAAATTCAGGCGAAGGTAGATATAATTCAGCGTGGCTAACTCATATTCGATCCTATGTCCAATCTGGAAATAGGCATAAAAAACGTAATAATCATATCTTGCTGATAGGTAACCAAGGAGTAATCCACCTTAAACCGTAAACCTTAAAACGAAGAGGATTCTCATAGGGCCCATGAAAAACTTGTTGCTGCCTTTAAGCAATTGCAATCGGCAGAAGTGGCGAAAAAGAAACTTCTCGCACAAGGTATTGCAGAAGATAATATCGATATTTTATCGGGTGAAAGACTACGGGTAAAGGATAAGGAAATTCGCCACCCTAGTTTCTGGCGTCGGTTATTTGGCGACGACATCGATGACGATTACGCCACTGAGTATAATCGCGCCATTAAAACCGGCGGTGTTTTATTGACTGTCCGTGTTGATAAAGATGATGCCGACAGGATTGAAGCCCTGCTGGATCAGCAATCTACCGATTATGCCACCTTCGATACATTCGACAAACGTGCCGCCGCTGATATTGCCGATGGCAACCACAGGCATGCTGCCGCTACTACGACTGCCGGCGCTACCCCGACCGGGACAACCGCTGCGGGAACTGTCACTGGCGCAACCGGCGGGGCAGGTGTTGTCACGGGTGGTGCAGGTGTTGTATCCGGTAACACACCTGGCGTAGTAGCCAAAGACGTATCATTGTACCATCAGCATGCCGGTGGTAAATAAAACCGCCCGTATCCGAGAGGAGGCCGGTATCCGCAGCGAAGTGACCGAGAGGGTTGAAACGGTGCGTGATACCGTGCGTCGCCAGGAGGTCGAAGTTGATAAGGACGGTGGTGCTCAACATACGTTCGACGATAAGACACCACCCTTTAAGAAATAATTCGCCAAGGCGCCCCCTGTCAGAATAAAGCTTAAGGGTGTCGTAGGGGGCACCATTGTTATTTTTCCGTTGCCAGGGTCACGACAAACAATAAGGATTCCGTAGATCGCAATGCAAAGCGCATAGGATACAGCCGTACCTCATATTTAATTCATGCTTTATTATAAAATTCAATATAGGCAACTTTGCTGTAGTAATTTATAAGGAAATGAGCATGTGCTTAGCAGATTATGCCTATTTTTTGCCTGTCAACCCTCTCTGGCGCCTAGTCGCCATCTGATCGTCTCCGATACTCATTGAAAATTAATAACATATTTTTGCACGAATAATCGGCACACTGCTGCGCAGCCTTTTTGATCCTGGCGTGTCATCTAGCGTGAATTAGTGGGGAATGGCCACCGGAAACTATTTAATGAATGCTTTAAAACTGCTGTGCCAGACACATAAAGGACTGATCCTTAACACGGTATCTCTCTTTTATAGGCCAACTCAGCATGCCGATGAAAATAACGTAAAGATTTGTTGGTGCAAATGCGATTGTATGACTAACCTTACTTTAGCTAATCTGATATGTGGCTAAACATAAATTACGTTTTAAGAAAGTGTAGAAGGGTGAGATTTAGCAGGTAGGGTTTACATAAACAATCCGGCTTCAGTTTCGAAGCAGAGTAATGGCTAACAATAATGGAGATGTCATTATGATAGAAAAAACAACAACCGTGGCTGACAATCATAATGAAAGATGGGTTGCGCCGGTAGCGGGTGTGCCGCTAAAACGTATTTCATGGAGTGCAGTATTTGCCGGCGTAATAATTTCTATGGTTATTTATTTATTGCTGGCAATATTAGGCACTGCTATCGGCGCCAGCACCATCGACCCGCTTAAGGAAGGCAACCCATTCGAGAATCTGGGCACCGGTGCCGCCATCTGGACCGGGGCCAGCATGTTGATTGCCATCGCAGCAGGTGCCTATGCCAGTGGACGTCTGGCCCAGCGCGAAGGGGCCCTGCATGGGCTGCTGATGTTTGGCGTCAATACCTTGATTTGTACCTGGTTTATTGTCGTCATCGCTAACAGCGCTGTGAGCGGCGCAGCCAGCGTGGCGGGTACCGGTATTCAAGCGTTAGGCAACGGCATTGGCGCTGCGGCACCCTCGGTGTCACAAATGGTCAAGGACAAGTTGGCTGAAAACAATATCAATCTGGATAACCTGCAGAATGAGCTTGAAACCACTTTACGCCAAACCGGCAAGCCAGAACTGCAGCCCGAAAATCTGCAGAATAAAGCCGAAGGTGAAGTGAATAATGCACAGAACCAGGCAGACCAGGCCGCCACCAATCCACAGGCAAATCCTCAGGCAGCTGATACCGAAGTGGCCGGGTTTATTAACGGCTTAATCCAGCGCAATGAAAGTACTTTCCAGGCAGCCGATCGTGACGCGCTCAAGAACATCATCAAGGCGCGTACCGGGAAAAGCGATCAGGAAGCGGAACAAATCGTTAATAACGCAGAAAAAAGCTACCAGCAGGCACGTCAGAAATTTGAAGAGCTGAAACAGCAGGCAGAACAGCAAGCCCGTGAGGCAGGCGAAAAAGCGGCTGCAGCCACGGCTAAAGCCAGCTGGTTTGCCTTCGTTATGCTGATTGTTGAAGCCATACTGGCGGGCGTAATGGGCATGGTAGGTCGTCGGACCCAGCCCACCACGGTGGTTGTAGATCAACGCACCGTCTAACGCTGGTTAAGCTGTAACTGGGGGAGATAATCATTATCTCCCCTTTTTTATTCCGTCAAAAGGGTCGGCCTGGCGCGGCCAAGAAAAATCCTGTCGGCATCTTAATTATCCTGATAGACGCCCACCGGCGGCGTATCCTGAGGCAGCAGGATCTTCGCCACTAGGTTGAAGGATCGGGGCAGCGCTGCCGAAACGTAAGTCATTGGCCACTGTGGTGATACAGTCATTAGTCACGGTGAGCGTCACGGTCAGCGGTACCACTACCGTGCCTGATTGCGCATTGGCCGCCAGGCACACATTCGCCACAGCCGCCAAGCCGGTACAGATAGCGTAGAATCGCTTATCGCGCCTGCGGCCGCGATCAGGCGCTCACCTTTGCCATACGGACATCGCGCCCAGGAGGAGCCGCAAACATGCGGGCATATTCACGGGTAAACTGCGATACGCTGGCATAGCCGACAGCATAAGCTGCCTGCGCGATACCCACGCCGTCCGTCAACATCAGCCGCCGGGCATTAATCAGGCGCAGTTGCTTCTGGAACTGCAGGGGGGAGAGCGTAGTGATCGCCCGGAAATGCTGGTGGAACACCGACACACTCATGCCGGCCGCGTCGGCAAGCTCCTCCACTCTGATGGAGCGCATAAACTCTTTACGCAGAATGGCCACCGCCCGGCTGACCCGCTCAGTATGACTGTCCACCGCGCCAAGGGCGCGGATAGCCGTCCCATGCACACTGCGGAGCAGCCAGTAATGCATTTCCCGCAGTAATCCTTCGCCCAGGATCTTCAGAGCCGCTGGTTGCTCGAACAGTCTTGCTAGCCGATAAGCGACATCCATCACGTCTGCATCCATCGGCTCAATACACACGCTGGCAGAGTACTGCGGCCCTGCTGGCGCAGCGCCCTGCAGCTCACGCAAAATCGCAACATCAAATTCCATTACCAATGAATAATAAGGCGCGCTAATGCTGGCCTGGGTTATCTGGCTGACCGTCGGTACGTCGGCGGCGATCACCATGGTCTCTCCAGGGCCATATTCGAAACTGTCCAGGCGAGTAGTGACGCGTTTGCGTCCCTGCAGCAGCATGGCGATAAGCGGCCTGGAAACCGCTGCCTGCAGTTCCCCCGGATGCAGGGAGCGGACGATGGTTAAGCCAGGCACACCGGTGGCGGCAACGCCGTCATGGTCGGCATGAGTATCGGCATAACGCCGGCAGAGATCGAGCAGAGTGTCGCGCATGGCATCCTTTCAGGCAAGTCTTGTGGGCATAGTATGCCTTAACTGACCCTGCCATTGGCCATGGAAATAGAAACAGGCAAAAAATAGCCAGAATTGGGCAATGCAGCAGGTATTGATGGCCGTAAGGTAGTGGGACCACCAAACAGCAAGGACCTATCATGAGTCAACTATCACTCGTTACCGGAGCCAATCGCGGTCTCGGCCGTAACACCGCCCTGTCAATCGCCAAACGCGGGGGCGATGTCATCGTCGCCTACCGAGGAAATGCAGAGCAGGCTGAACAGGTGGTCACTGAAATCCGTGCCCTGGGCCGCAAGGCGGTCGCGCTTCAGCTCGATATGGCGCAGACCGCGAGCTTTGCCACATTCGCCGCAAACCTGCGCGTACAGCTGTCAGAGGGTTGGCAACGCGATACGTTCGATCATTTAGTCAACAACGCCGGTCACGGCGAGTTTGCGATGATTGCACAGACCACCGAAGCCCAGTTCGACGGCTTGTTCGATGTGCATGTCAAGGGCGTGTTTTTCCTGGTGCAGACGCTGGCCCCGCTGCTGGCTGCTGGCGGGCGCATCATCAATTTCTCCTCCGGCCTGACCCGGGTGTCCTACCCTGGTTTTTCTGCCTACTCAGCGGCAAAGGCGGCGGTAGAAATGCTCACCGTCTATATGGCCCGTGAGCTGGGTCCGCGCGGTATAACGGTGAATACCGTAGCGCCGGGGGCGATTGAAACCGATTTCGGCGGCGGGCTGGTGCGAGACAACGCCGATGTCAACGCCCAGTTCGCCGCCATGACGGCATTGGGTCGTGTCGGTGTGCCCGACGATATCGGCCCGATGGTGGCCAGCTTACTGGCTGATGACAATCGTTGGGTTACAGCCCAGCGTATTGAAGTCTCAGGTGGCCAGACCATCTGATGCCAGAGGGCGTTACTCAAAAGCAAAGGGCGCCACTATAAGGTGGCGTCTTTTCTATTATGGCCACAAGCTAATCCCGTTCTGATATCACCTTCAAGTCCAAATTTTGCGACTGAAGTCAAATATTGGCATAAAGGTATTATAAAGGTATTATTTTTTGATGTTAGCCTGTGTTTCCAACATCAGGGAGTCATCGCTAAATGAAATCAAAAATTCCGAAATTGTCCTGCATGATGTTTCTTGAATGGTTTATCTGGGGGGCATGGTTTGTACCGCTTTGGGCGTTTCTCTCCCAGAATGGGTTTACGCCGGTTGAGATTGCCTGGTGTTATGCCTGTACCTCGATAGCGGCCATTCTCTCACCGATACTGGTTGGCTCTCTCGCCGATCGTTTTTTCCAGGCTCAAAAGGTCTTGTCGTTATTGATGATTGCGGGTGCTGGGCTGATGTTTTTTGCCGCGCAACAACGGCACTTCAGTTCATTCTTCCCCCTGCTATTGATGTATGCATTGACCTATATGCCGACAATCGCGCTGACCAATAGCATTGCATTTTCGCACGTAGGAGATGTCGAACGTGACTATCCGCGTATCCGCGTTATGGGAACGCTAGGTTGGATAGCATCAGGTATTGCCTGCGGTTTCCTGCCGTCGGTACTAGGCTTTGGCGATATCTCCGCCAGTAACGTCCCCCTACTGATTACCGCGGCCAGTTCACTGCTGCTGGGAATATTTGCCTTGACCCTGCCCGCTACCGAGCCGAAAAGTACCGGTAAATTCAGCCTGCGTGTCGCACTGGGTCTTGATGCGCTGCATCTTTTGAAGGACCGCAGTTTCTTGGTGTTCTTTGTTTGCTCATTTATGTTCAGTATGCCACTGGCCTTCTATTACATTTTTGCCGAAGGCTATCTGACCGAGGTCGGTCTGCCGCATGCAATGGGTTGGATGACGCTCGGCCAGGTATCAGAAGTTTTCTTCCTGTTAGCCCTGCCTTTCTTCATCAAACGGTTTGGTATTGGCAAGGTATTGTTGCTGGGACTGGTGACGGCTGCATTGCGTTATGTGTTCTTTATCTTCGGATCAGACGACAACCTATTGACTCTGGGTCTGCTGTTTATGGGCATTTTGCTCCACGGCGTCAGCTATGACTTTTACTTTGTGACCGCGTATATCTACGTCGACAAGAAAGCGCCGATTGCCATGCGTAATGCCGCCCAAGGCTTGATTACGCTGGCCTGTCAGGGGATTGGTAGTCTACTTGGCTACCGTCTGGGCGGTTACCTGATGCAGGAGATGTTTGCCTATAACCCACCGCAGCATGGGCTGACGTTTAACTGGTCCGGGATGTGGTTATTCGGCAGCGTGATGATAGGACTGATTACACTTGTTTTTATCGCGTTATTCCGTGACGGCAAAAAACGCAGTGACCAGCTGGCGGCATTTGAAGCACCGGCCGCTGCTGACCGACAACATTAAGAGAGTGAAAAAATGAAGATTGACCAGCGGGAAAAACGAATTTTAGGCGCTTTCTATGGCCAGGCCCTGGGCGATGCCATGGGCATGCCGTCAGAGCTATGGCCACGCAGTCGGGTTAAGCAGCATTTTGGCTGGATCGATCGGTTTTTGCCGGGACCCGCTGAAAATAATGCCGCCTGCTATTTTAGCCGCGCAACATTTACTGACGATACGTCAATGGCGCTGGCGCTGGCAGATGCCATCCTGGCCCATGACGGGGAAATCGTCGCTGAAACCATAGGCGCCAATATCTTACGCTGGGCTGAAGGATTCGATGCCTTCAGCAAAAATGTGCTGGGGCCAACCTCTAAAATTGCGCTTAATGCGCTCAAACAGGGAACGCCGGTCGCAGACCTTGAGAATAATGGCATGACCAATGGAGCGGCAATGCGCATCGCCCCGCTGGGTTGCCTATTGCCGGCGCGCGATCTGGACGGATTTATTCAGGCGGTCGCCCTGGCATCCAGTCCGACGCATAAGTCTGATGTCGCCATTGCAGGTGCCACGGTGATTGCGTGGGCGGTGTCGCGGGCGATCGAGGGTACAGCCTGGGCCACGATCCGTGATGAACTTCCGGCCGTAGCCCGCGCGGCGCAGGAAAAACGCGTCACGACCTTCAGTGCCGCGATGTGTTCGCGTATCGAGCTGGCCCTGTCGGTGGTTGAGCAGGGGCGTGGCGTAGAGTCAACCATGCAGGCGATCTATGACCTGGTGGGCACCGGAACGGCGACGATTGAATCGGTACCTGCGGCGATTGCGATGGTTGAACTGTCGGCTACCGATCCAAACCGTTGTGCCATCCTTTGCGCCAATCTGGGGGGCGATACTGATACTATCGGTGCGATGGCCGTCGCGATATGTGGTGCCTTGCATGGCGTCGATGCCATCGATCCAGCGCTGAAGGCAGAACTGGATAAGGCCAATGGCATGGATTTCAGCCATTACAGCGTGCCATTCATGCACTATCGCCAGCAGCGAGAGGCAGCCTATGCTGACGCCTGATGCGCTCCAGAGTCTAGCCAATCGCGTACCGGTGATGGTCATTGGCGCCGCCGTCGTGGATGTGATCGCTGATGCATACACCCTGCCGCATCGGGGCAGCGATGTGGAACTGCACCAGCAGGGAGTGAATGTCGGCGGCTGCGCCCTGAATGTCGCTATCGCGCTGCATCGCCTTGGCATCAACAGCGTCAACGCCTTGCCGATGGGGCAGGGCGTCTGGGCGAGCATCGTGCGTGATAAGCTCAACGAGTATGGGATAATCAGCGTCACTGAGACCACTAAAGGAGATAACGGCTGGTGCCTGGCGCTGGTAGAGCCTGATGGCGAGCGCACCTTTTTATCGGTAAGTGGGGTCGAGAATCTGTGGGACGCTCAGATGCTGACGGCTATATCGCCCCCGGCAGACAGCTGGATTTATCTCTCTGGCTATCAACTGACCAGTCGAAGCGGGGACGTCCTGGTTTGCTGGCTGGAGCAATTGGACCTGCCTTATCGCTTGCTGCTGGATTTTGGTCCGCGTTTGGCAGACCTCAGTGACGACATGTTTGCCCGGGTGATGGCGCTAAAACCCTTGGTAACGGTCAATCGTGAGGAGGCCGCACTGCTGTGGCGGGAAAGGTTGGGGCAAACCACCTCGTATGACTCCACCCAGCTGCTGCAACAGTGGCGTGCGCGATTTGCGTGCCCATTAGTGGTAAGGCTTGATCGCGAAGGGGCGGGGTTTTGTGATGAGCTTCATATGGCGTGGATCAACGCTTTGCCGACCACGGTCGTCGATACCATTGGCGCCGGGGACAGCCATGCCGGTGGCATGCTGGCGGGCTTGGCGTCAGGCTGGTCACTTGGCCAGTCAGTGGCGCTTGGTAATGCGGTGGCCTCTTATGTCGTCTCCCATCGCGGGGGGGATTGTGCTCCCGATGGCGCTGAACTGAGGGATTTCTGGCAAAAACGCCTTACTCAGCAATAAAGACGTACATATCGCTGCGGCAGTAACTGATACTGTATTCCAGCGGGTTTCCCTGTGCGGTGAGCGCGAGCTGCTTAATCACCAGTACCGGTATATCATCCGGCAGGGAAATGTGTTTCTGCAGAGCGCTATCCGGCATGCGTGCACTGACGCGGCTCTGGGAGATAACCGGTGTGATTTGATGCAAGCGGAAATAGTCATACAGTGAGATACCGATGTCATTGACATCAACAATGAACGACGCAGGTACCCACGATTCTTCAACCGACACCGCCAACTGATCAACGTAGCGGATACGCTGAAGGTGATAGACATCGCTTCCCGGTTCAAGATCCAGTTTTAGTGCAATCCCCTGGTCACAGTGGACCAGCTGTTTATCAATCCAGACGGTATCGGGTTTCTTCCCGGTCAATACCGCTTGCTGAGACAGTCCTTTGGGTTCTTTAAGCGAATACTCGAACTGACTGCAGATCTGGGTGCCGTACCCACGCGAGCGGGTTACCGCGCCTTGCATTTCCAATGCCGTCATCGCTTTGCGTACCGTTATGCGGGAAATACCTAGCGCGTGACTGAACTCCCTTTCCCCCGGCAAGATCTCCTCGTGAGTGAGCAATCCCTCCCTGACCGCTTCTTTTATAACGCTGACAAAGCGTTTGTAAAGCGGCGTGCGGCTGCCATCGGATAGGCTCTGCTCGAGGCGTTTCAACAGGCTGGCGTGATTATTTGACATAGGGGTAAAGGATTATCCAATGCAAAGCAATGACCGCTATAATACTGGATTTTAGCGGTCATTGGCTGAACTTATTCGGCTATCTTCGCAGTTTGGCGGGGAGAAAATCAGGCAATGAACAGGCTAAGCAGCAGCACCATCAGCAAGCCGACGACCGAGTTAATCAATTCCAGCAAACCCCAGGTTTTAAAGGTGTCCTTCATTGAAATGCCGAAGGTCTCTTTGAACAGCAAGAATCCACCGTCATACATTAAGGTAATGGTATTACTGCCGCAGGCAACAGCCAGGCACATCAGCGCCGGATTAAGATGAAATGCGCTCACCATCGGGGCGACAATTCCGGCTGAGGTGATAGCCGCGACAGCGCCTTGCCCAGTCAATATGCGAATAATCGCCGTAATAATCCACGCCACGATAAACGGCGATAATGGAACATCACTCATAATATCGACGATATGCCCGCCGACGCCTGAGACGATAATGACTTGCTTCAGGATCCCGCCGGCGCTGATAACAAACAGGACGTTGGCGATTTTGGCAATGGCATCGCTGACATTATGCGTAATGCCTTCAGGGGACAAGCCACGTTTGACGCCCAGGAACCAGATCGCGGCAAAGGTTGCCAGCAGCATGCTGATTTCTGCACTGCCGAGGAATGTGCAGATTTTTGTCAACTGGGATTCTGCGCCCATGATGCCTTTGATCAGGGATGCCACGATCATCAGCACCGCCGGAATAAGCGGGATCAACATGCTGATGCCAAAGGACGGCAGGTCGTGGGTCGCTTTCTCCTCTACCGGTTTGATTAATGAATTGAGCGGTATGGATTTGATGCCGGGCAGGAATTTTGGCAACAAAATACCCGCACAGAACAACGCCGGAATGATGACCAAAACACCAAACATATACACCTGGACAATATCGGCGTTAAAGGCGCTGATTAAGGCCACCGGCCCCGGCTGTGGCGGAAACAGGCTGTGTCCCATGGTCGCGCCGACCACGGTGGGCACCACCAGTTTCATATAAGGAATATCGGCTTTTTTGGCGATGTTTAATACCAGCGGCATCGCAATCAGGATTGCCACTTCATAGAACATGGCAATACCAAAAATAACGCCGATGAACATCAGTCCCACGGCCAGAAATCGGGTGCCGCAGCGCTCGATAACGGTATCTGCTATTTGCTGGCTGGCACCGGATTCGGTCATGAATTTGCCGATGATTGCGCCGAATATAATAATAAGAGCAAGATGCCCGAGGATGCTGCCCAGGCCCTCCTGGATAACAGCAACAATCTTATCGAGGGGAATACCTTCCATTACGGCGACAAATATACCGGCGATAAGCAATGCAAATATATTATGGAATTTATATTTGAGGTTCATTATCACTAAAAGCGCGATACCTACCAGAACCCAGAAAAGCGCCATAAACGGGGACATGTCAGTGCCTTGTTTTTTTTCCAAATAAAAAGCCGGCGATGCCGCCGGCCTGGAGGCTTAGCGTTGTTTTTCGAGTGCTTCCCAGAGCCCGAGAAGATAGTTAGCGCCTAAAGCTCGGTCATATAAACCATAGCCCGGCCGACCGGTTTCGCCCCAGATAAACCGTCCGTGATCGGGACGGATATAGCCATCAAAGCCATTGTCATGCAGGGCTTTCATCACCTTAAACATGTCCAGCGAACCGTAGGGCGACAGGTGGGCGGACTCATAAAAATCTTTGTCTTTTATGATCTTGATATTACGGACATGGGCAAAGTGGATGCGCTTGCGTCGGGTGAATTCAGCCAGGATGTCATAAACGTCATTAGCAGGCTCCTCGGCGATAGAGCCGGTGCACAGCGTAATGCCGTTAGCTTCAGAATCGACCGCATTGCAAAGCCAGTCCAGATCGTCACGGTTCTTGATGATGCGCGGCAGGCCAAAGATAGAATAGGGCGGATCATCCGGGTGAATGGCCATTTTAATGCCAACCTCTTCGCACACCGGAATCACTGCTTTAAGGAAATAAACCAGGTTTTCACGCAGTTTTTCGTCATCGACATCTTTATATTTGGCGAATAATTCCTGCACTTTCGCCAGGCGCTCAGGCTCCCAGCCGGGCAGGGCGAAGCCGTTGGAATTTTCCAGTACTTCTTTAACCACTTCATCAAGACTTTTATCGATATCCTTTTTCTCAAAGGCCATGGTCAGGGAACCATCTGGCAGGACATAATTCATGTCTGTTTTCATCCAGTCGAACACCGGCATGAAATTATAACAAATGACTTTAATGCTAATTTCAGCGAGGTGGCGGATGGTCTGCTTATAGTTCTCGATGTACTGGTCTCGGCTGGCAACGCCAAGTTTGATGTCATCATGGATGTTGACGCTTTCGATGACTTCCATTTTCAAACCTGCCCCGTGAACCTGGTCAGCGAGGGCTTTGATTTTATCTTTTGGCCACACGTCGCCAACGGAAACGTCATACAGTGCGCCCACTACGCCTTCGACCCCCGGTACCTGGCGAATATGCTCAAGCGGAATTTTATCTTCTACTGGCCCAAACCAGCGCATTGTCATTTGCATGTTTATTCTTGCCTCATCATCAAAAGTGTCATCTACCATACTAGTATCGATAATAGAGGCTATCCAGACTTTTTTTTGGGAGGCATATCACATAATTGGCCTGAATTGGCTACGCAGGTTAAAGCACGCTTTGCGCGTGGCCTTAGGGTTATACACACAAATAAAAAGAATATTCACTTGTCCTGCATATTCTACTATCGTATTTTTTAACATTGCATTAACATAAACAGGCGACGTATCTTACTATGCATGCAGGGATTCCATGCCACTTCAAACGCTGGGAGCTCTGTATTTGGCTACTGCCTGATATAAACAGCCTGTGATTCCAACAGACAACTTTAGAGTTTCATATTTTGAATAAATTAACGGCACTGAAAAAAAGTTATGCGAAAGTCTCTCTCTCTCTTCTGTTCACGCTTTTTTTGATTCCGGCCATTACGCTGGTATTTGCGCAATACGGCAGCAATCAGCTCGACCAGGAATATACTGACATTTTTATTAATGACGCGCGCGGACAAAACCAAGACGTCGATAAGCTGAACGCGTTCTTGCAACAGAATCCCCCTTCCAGCGTTTGTGGCGCCGTATCGGCAGATATGCTCGATTATCAGGACGCGGTCTGCGCCAGGAAGTCCGAACTGTGGCAGTTCCATATGATCGCTAAGCTGGCCTTTTGGACACTGGTCGCCAGTGTCGTGGTGCTGTTGATGGTGTTGTTATTCAGCGCACTGGCCTTTAGAAACCGCCAAGGGCAGTTATTGAGCCTGTCGCTGGCGCGCCCGTTCCTGATGATTGCCAGTGTGCTGGAAGTCGCGGCGCAGGGAGCGATGCTGGTTTGGCTATCCTTCTGGGGCACGGCTTTTTTTACCCAAACCTATTATCCAAAGCTGGTTTTTGCTGTAGGTATCATGGTTCTGGGCGGCATGTTCTATATCTTCAAAGGTATTTTCAAAAAGCTGCCGCCTGAAGAGGGCATTGAAGGTGAAGTGGTGACCCGGGAAGCGGCTCCGGCGCTGTGGCAGCGGATTGATTCGTTGGCGGCGAAACTGGGCACCACACCGCCGGACCACATCATTGCCGGTATTGATACCAACTTTTATGTGACCGAAGCACCGCTCGAGGTCAACGGGCAAATGCTGGAGGGGCGAAAACTTTATGTCAGTATCCCACTGCTGCGCCAACTGACCTCGGCTCAGGCTGACGGGGTGATGGTGCATGAGCTTACCCACCTGCACGAGGGCGATACCGCTTCAGGCGCCCTGTTGGGACCGAAACTGCATCGCTTCGATCTGTATACTCAGCTGATGGGGCAGAATGTATCGACGCTGGTGGTATTCTACCCATTGTGCCTGTACCGCATGTTGTTTGAACTTGCCTGGCAGCGTAACAGCCGCGAACGCGAGTTCGTCGCCGACCGCAGCGCCGCGACGCTGGTGACGCCGGCGGCGATTGTCGAATCACTGATTAAAATTTCTGCCTATGCCAGCTATCGGGGTGAAGTAGAACACGCCCTGTTTGAACATAAAACCCTGCACGAAAAAGAGCTGGGTATCAGTAAGGCGATTGCCGCCGGCCTGCCGCAGCATGTCAGCTCAGCGGATTTTATCAGCATGATGCGGGAGCAGAATATACCCCATCCGTTTGACTCACATCCGCCATTGGCCGACAGGATGCGCAACGTCGGTCACTCTGTTGAAGAACATCGCTATGCAGCGATTGCGGCCGAATTACCGGCGGACAGCTGGGTGGATTTGATGCCGGTTGCAGATACCATTGAACAACAGTTATGGCAGAAATACGAAAGCGACTTCTCGTCGGTGCATGAAGAAAGCCTGGCCTGGCGCTATCTACCCACCGGCGAAGAACAGACTGCGCTGGTCCTGAAGTATTTCCCCCCGGTGGCTTATACATTGAAAGATGGGCAGCAGGTTGAGATTACCTATCAGGGAGTGGTGACGGCGCAAACGACTGAACCACTTGAGTGGGATAATATCAAGAATATCAATGTAATCCGGCGATTTGGTACCGACGTGCTGTACCTGCAGCATGTCCAGCCAAACGCGCAGGGCAAAAAGCGCAGCGAGATCCGGCTGCCCGGGTTGAAAAAGGACATCGACGGCTTCAAACATATCTTGGGCCTTTATTGGCAGCGCCACCAGACGGTGCGGGCGCTGGAGGATCAAGCGCAGTACAGTGCGACGTAAATATCTACCGTAACGTTGCAGAGGTGATAAAACCGAAGCCAATCATGTCGGCGATGGTTTGGTTGACCTGGGGATTATCTCGCACCACACCGCCGTTAACCGTAATCCAGCGCGGTGGTGGCGGATGTTGCCGGGTCGCTCGCCAAAGCGCGATGCGTTGAAAACGGCGGATTGGGTCGCCATGACCTGATGTGATAAAGACGTCAGTTTCGACAGCAAAGCAAACCCCCTGTCAGCTCAGGCTGCCTGACTCGATCTTGGGATTAACCCGTGAGGATCTCGCTGATGACCCACTTTCATCACCCAAATTAAAATGTCTTCCAACTAGCCGGCAACGTCAATCACGATCTTGCCGAATGGCCTTTTTTTCAAATGCTCGAAAGCTGCCCGCAGGTCGCCTAGCGAATAGCGGGAATCGACCACTGGCGTGATGCGCGCTTGATCGACTGCACGAATAAATCGTTCCAGTGCCGTGCGGCTGCCTGTGCCAATGCCATGCAGGGTGATGTCCTTCAACATCAAAGGCATTGCCGGCGCGATAATGTCCCAGCCGTCAAGTGCGCCAATCTGGCAGATATGGCCGCCAACCGCGGTGACCTGAACCGACTGACCAAGATGCTTACCGCCGATAACCTCCAAAATGATGTCTGCTCCTCGGTCGGCAGTGAGCTGATAGACCGCCTCGGTCCAATCGCTGTTGACGTCGATAAAGTGGTCTGCGCCGAGTGCGCGCGCGCGCGCCTCGTAGGCGGGTTGACTGCAGACGATGACCTTAGCCCCGTTTGCCTTGGCTATCTGCAAGCCAAAAAGAGCGACCCCGCCGGTGCTGGGAATCAACACCGTATCGCCAGCTCTGACGCCTGCCCGCTCGACCAGCGCAAACCAGGCGGTGAGGCCAGCCACCGGCAATGTGCATGCCTGCCAAGGCTCCAGCGTGCTGGGTGCCGAGACAAGCCAGTCTTCCGGCATGGCAACATACTCGGCCAGTACGCCTGGATAATAGCCTCCCAAGGTCTGATAGGCCGGCGTTCGGGCGGTACCTGCACGCAGGCCGTCGATCCAGTCGGGAGTGGCCGTGGAGATAACCTTCATACCCACCTCGAAACGAGATGCGCCCTTACCGACAGCAACCACCTCTCCCGCAACATCAGATCCGGGTGTAAATGGGAACCTGAGAGGAAGTCCCCGGCCGGTCTCGATGACCATTTTATCGCGATAGTTCAGCGCGACTGCGTTGACTTTGACCAGGACTTCTCCCGGTCCGGCTGTCGGGGTCGCGACGTGGTTCAATCTGAGGTGCTGCATGCCTATAGAGTTGATTTCCCAACGTTTCATCAAGCTCATTATTTCACTCCTGGCATAACGGTAAGCAGCTTCACGGTACCATACCGGTCGCTTTACCGCCTTTCAGGACAGTATGCAGCCAGCAATTATGTTTTAATATGGTGATAATCTGGCATGTAGTATTGCGTTTGGAGATCATAATGGATGGGATGGAATTCACCCAGTTAAAGGCTTTTGTCACCGTATGTGATGAGCGAGCATTTGGACGCGCTGCCAAGCGGCTGGCAGTATCGCCGTCAGCCCTAAGCCGTGCGGTGCGCTCTTTAGAGAGCCGACTAGGCATTCGCCTGCTAAATCGTACAACCCGAAGTGTCGGACTGACTGAGGCCGGAGCGGTTCTTTATGAACGCATCAAGCCGATGCTGGCGGGGATGGATGAAGCGGTACTGGCGGTCGAGGCCTATCAAGGAACGCCGATGGGGGTGGTTCGCATTAATTTGCCAAGTATCGCCGCGCGGATAGCGGTCCTGCCCAAATTACAGCAGTTCCGTCTGGCTTACCCGGCAGTTCGCTTGGATCTGGTGATAGACAATGACATTACGGACGTGGTTGCTCAAGGTTTCGATGCCGGCGTGCGGATTGGCGGGCAAATCAGTCGCGATATGGTAGCCGTGCGCATTACCCCCGATCTTCGAATGGCGGTGGTCGGTGCGCCTGCCTATTTTGCCGATCGACCGCCACCCCAGGTCCCGGCTGAGCTGAAAGATCACTTCTGCCTAACGTACAAATGGAAAAGTACCGGGGCCTTATCTCAATGGCGCTTCGACAATGGCGGCAGTGTATTCGATGTTGAAGTGAATAATGTTCTTACCTTAAATGACACCGATCTGCTGCTGTTGGCGGCCTGCAGGGGCCTGGGATTGGCCTGCCTTGTCGAGGATCTGGTCGAGTCAGCTCTGGAAAACAAACAGCTCATCCGCGTTCTCGAACCGTGGTGTCAGTTTTTTCCGGGATTTTACCTCTATTATTCTGAACGCACTCACATGCCTGCTTCGCTGCGTGCGTTCATTGACTTCCTGAAAATTGGCGAACCGGGTTTATTGATGCCGAAGGGCTTAATTGATTGATAAATATGTTAATTATAATTATTTTACACCTGTTATCTCAATGGCCTACACCGATTGCGCATCGCTTCTGTCCGAAGCCATTCGACACCGGAAGCGCTGCTGCGACCAAGCGACGCCATAGCGCGGTTTTTGCTTAACGAGCGGGATAGTTTTGTCGCAGAAATTCCTGCGCAGTCATCGGTTTGCGGCCGAGCAGTTTTTCCAGGTCTCCCGTTTGGCCATCGAATTCGCCGGCGTTGATGGCTTGCAGCCACTGCAGCGCGAAATGGGCGGCCGGTTCAGGCAGGCCGGCGGCCATCAGACGGTTTAAGTAGTCCTGTTCCGGGCAGGCGATGAATGGCACTGGCTTGCCGCTTATCGCCGACAGGATCTGCGCGATATCAGCAAGCGAAACCGCCGAATTACCGTACAGCGAGTAGCTTTTGTTTTCATGGCCCGCTTCACTGAGCACCACCGCATGCGCCTCTGCCAGTTCATCACGACTGGCATAGCTCGCTTTACCCTCGCCAGACGGCGCGTAGACCCCGGTCTGCAGGGCCTGACTGCCGATATAGAATTCTATGCTGTCAAAAAACGGCGGATGGCGCACCAGGGTATAGGTCAGCCCGGAAGCCTGCAGGGCCTGCTCAACGAACAGATCCTGCTCAGTGACCTGCGGCAGGAAAAAGTCCGAGCCCGTAGGGTGGATGATCGGCATAAAGACAATGTGCTTGACGCCAGCCTGCCGGGCGGCGTTGATAACATTTTGGTGCTGGCGATTGCGATCGCTAAAAGCGGTGGCGGAGACCATCATCAGTTTGTCGACATCGGCAAAGGCACCCACCAGCCCTGGATAGTCGACATAGTCCCCCTGGCGAATCTCAATGCCTTCGGCGGCGAGGCTGGCTGCCTTGGCGGGGTCGCGGGCAAGACCGACCAGACTGTTGGCGGGGGTGCGTTTCAAAAGGTGCTGGAGCGTTTTACTACCGATATGTCCGGTTGCGCCGGTAACGAGAATTTTTGCCATGCTGAGTTCCTGTGGATTAAGGATTTAGGCAGAACAGGGGCGCGAAATTATATGAGCGGATATTTGGTTGCCGGAATGCACCAACGGAAAGCCGTTCTTGCATCCCTCAATAAAGACCATCTGCCATGGCTGCAAATATATAGACGAACTTTCCATTATGCTAGTATGCACCTTTTGGTAAGTAGCCAAATTCTTCTGGAGCGAGACCATGAAACAGACCCCGTTTAGTTGCGGTATTGAAGCTGCGCTGTTCGTGCTCGGCGGTAAGTGGAAACCCACGATGCTTTACCATCTGGTACAGGGGACGCGTAGATATGGAGAGCTGAGGCGGGCGGTAGGAGGAATCAGCGACAAGGTCCTTATTCAGCAACTCAAAGAATTACAGTTGGATGGGATTGTCAAACGCATCGACTACGGTGAGATCCCCCCTAAGGTTGAATACTCGCTAACTGATTTCGGCAAGACCCTGGCCGCGACGTTGGCCCCTTTATGCCAATGGGGATCCGAGCATATGCAGGAGATTGAAGAAATCGTCATGCGTCGCCGTCCCAATGCGCGCCAGTCTGATCAGCAGGACCATAACGGCCAAGCAGCAACTGCCGATGCTGGTCGGTGAGGCCATTCATTGCGGTTGAAATGGCGCATTGGCATTGGTCTCAAGCAACTGGTCTATCAGGTTGCGCACCGTCGGCAATCGCTCATGGCGCCGAAACAGAGCCGCGACCTCCGAGATAATGGCGGGCCCGGCAATCTCCCTGAAGACCACATTCGGCAGTTGAACGGTGTTGATAAGTACACTGGGAATAACGGCAACACCTACACCCAGCGCTACCTGGGTCAGCACCGCAACCAGCGAACCGGGCGACGAGATAATATGGGGATCGAATCTCCCGCGCCTGGCCACCTCGCGCAGGCCAAGCACTTGCTCGGGGATGACAAACGACTCGCTGGCCGTGCGTGATCGCCGTGGTCGATAGTGCCGGTGCGCCCATCGTTCTGGTGCGCATGGATAACGCCGCCGTGCCGGCAGGCGTCGAACTGGCTCCAGGCAAGGCTCGCCGCCCCAGCATGATGAAGACATTGCCCAGGCCGGTGCTGCGGCGCTCAAATAGCGGCTTTCGCTGCCGGTAGCGTGACGTTACCGCTTCGGCAATAAGAGGACATCGACCCTTGGCCGTATACGGATGGGGGGATAACGGCGCAAAACGCTGCAGCCGACGCGGGTTATCAGCCGGTAAAAATGCAGGACTGCCTAGCGCAAGTCCTGCATTTGCCATCCGGTACCCATGACGTTGCTAGATGCCTCTTACTGCTTTGGCCGCCTGGGCTGCTTTCATCCCTTTTTCTGCGCTGCGGTGCAAAACCCAGCCGAACAGCAGAATTGACAAGGCGCACAGCAAAAACAGCACTCTGCCCCACAGGGGATTAGGCACCAGTACCATCAGCAACAAACCCGCGCCCATGTACATCGAAATACGGCCGATTTTGTCGCGTTGCAGCCGGTCAAACTCATCCTGTTCATCATCGGCATACACCGGCGTTTCCATATCGGCGAAGAATTGCCGGCGCTGGGCGTTTCTGGCCGTTTCTTGCTCGCGATAAAACAGCCTGGTCAGGCAGAAGAACCCGCCGGTAAACACCAGATGGGCGAAGATGTTCCACATGATCGCCACATCCAGCAGCTCACGCGCCGTCAAGGTCATGCCCAGCAAACGTGCGACATCCGGGGCGGTGAACAGGTTCGCCACCACGTAAGACACGCATAAGCCAAACAGCACGGTTACCCACGCCGCCCAGTCCGGCGTTTTACGGATAAACACCCCGAGGAACAGCGGCACTATAATCGGCGCCTGCATCAGGGTGCCGACTTTCATCATCAGGTCAAACAGGCTGACCGTCTGCATGGTGTGCATGTATTGCGCCACCAGAATAACCAGCACACCGTTCACCACGCAGGCCAGCTGGCCGACGCGCAACTGGTATGTGTCACTGCGTTCGCTGTTGCGGTTGATAATCGGCGTCCAGAAGCTGCGCACGAATATCCCCGAATTACGGTTCAGCGCGCAGTCCATGGAAGACATGGTAGCGGCGAACAACCCGGCCATCAGCAGGCCGACGGTGCCCATTGGCATCGCCCGTTCGGCGAAAATCAGATACACCGCATCAGTGGCGTTTTTGCCCAGTTCCGGATGGGCGGTTGCCGCGTCCGGATAAAGGATCGCTACTGCCCAGGGCGGAATAAACCAGATGACGGTGCCTATCAGCATCAGTACCAGCGCGAACAGCGCCGCTTTTTTGGCATTGAAGCTGTCTTTGGCATTGAGGAAACGGTAGGAATCCTGCAGGTTATTGATACTTTGTACATTTTTTATAAAGAAAAACAGGAAGCAGGCCACCAGCAAGGAAATATAATGCGGGCCGACATCCGGGCCGGTAAAGAACCCGGCAGGGAACTCGGTGACCAGTTTCACTGGGCCGCCGACCTTGAACAGCGCCACTACCGCGCAGGCAATGGAAATAATCGCCACCACCAGCGTCTGTACAAAGTCACTGGCCACCACACCCCAGGCGCCGCTCAGCAGAGAGATTACCAGCACCACGATGCCGGTTACCCACAGCGTCAGCGTGATGTCGTGCTGGAACACCGCACTGGCAAACACCGCCAGGCTGTTAAGCCACACGCCGGCGCTGAGGATACTCAGCGGGATAATCATCCAGGTGAAAAACTGTTCGTTACCTTTGCCGAAGCGATGGTTAATGGCCTCGGTGGCGGTATCAACCCGTAGCTGGCGGAAACGGGTGGCAAACCACCACCAGGCGACCAGATAGCCAAACACATTGCCGGCGAATACGCTGACGACGTTGAAGCCATAGCGGTAAGCCTGGCCGGCGGCGCCGGTAAATGTCCAGGCGCTGAACTGGATCATGAATGCGGTTGCGCCGACCATCCACCAGAGCATTCGACCACCGCCGCGGAAATAGTGGCTTGAGGAACCGGAAGCCATTTTTTTAAAGGCATAGCTAATGGCAATCATCAAGACGAAGTAACCGATCATGACCAGAACGTTGATATCCATTGTCGTGACTCTCTCGTTGGTAGGGTGAGGTGTTTTTGGTTATGTATTGAGCAAGAGTAGAAGAGTGAACTGAAATTAATAGTCAGACAAATAAGAAATGCTTAGTTTGTTATGAAATTGTGAGTATTGTCACTTGTTGGGCTTTTAACGGGCTATTGTGGCAATTACCGCTGGCTAAACTGACGGTTCATTGCTTTATTAGTATGACTAAAGCTGGAGATCCGATCGCGATAACGGCGTTCAGCCGGGAGAAAATATGACGTCAACAGGGTCTGGTAACGGAAAAAGAATCACCCCAGGTAGCTTGCTGATAGTGGCGTTGATGACCGGTGCAGCAGGCGCCCTGGCGGCGGAGCCGGCATTTTTGCATAGTGCCCAGCTGGCGGTTGTCCGTCAGCAACTGCAGAACCACAGCGCGGCGCCGCAAACCTTAGAGGCCTATCGGCATTTACTGGCCGCAGCGGATTCGGCCCTGCAGCAACCGGCCCTGAGCGTGACCGATAAAGGCATGACGCCGCCAAGCGGCTCGAAGCATGATTACCTTAGCCTGAGCGCTTATTGGTGGCCTGATGACAGCAAATCCGACGGATTGCCGTGGACTCGCAAAGACGGCCAGGTTAACCCGGCGAGTAAAAACAATCAGAGTGACGGCGTGCGGCTGGCGGATTTCACCGCCCGGGTGCAGCACCTGACACTGGCCTGGTATTTCTCCGGTGAGCAGCAGTACGCCGATAAAGCCGCCAGCCTGCTACGCACCTGGTTTATCACGCCCCAGACCCGCATGAACCCGAACTTGAACTTCGCCCAGGGCGTACCGGGCATATCGCCGGGGCGCAACGCGGGCGTGCTGGACGGTCGCTATTTTTCCACCCGCATTGTCGATTCCCTGGTGTTGCTGCAGGGAAATCCGGCCTGGACCGATAACGACCAGCAACAGCTGCGGGCGTGGATGCAGGATTACCTGCACTGGTTGCAGAGCAACAAACTCGCCATCAAAGAAAGCCAGACCAAAAACAACCACGGCAACTGGTATGCAACGCAGGTGGCGGGCATTGCCTGGTATCTCGGTGATAAAGCGGTGATTGGCGAGATGGCTAAGCTTACGAAAAGTAAGCTGGATGTGCAGTTGAACGCTGACGGCACGCAGCCTGAAGAACTGGCGCGCACCCGTTCTTTTCATTACAGCTATTTCAACTTACAGGCGGTCAGCCTGCTGGCGGTGCTGGCGCAAAAAAATGGTATTGACCTCTGGCATTATACAACGCCGTCGGGGGGCAGCATACTCGCTTCGCTCGATTTTATGGCGCGTTATACCGATCCCTTTGTGCCATGGCCGTATGAAGCCCTCGACGAAATCCGGGTGCGGCCGGTGCCATTACTTTCGTGGGCGGACAACGCCATCGGTGAAAACCGTTATGAGCAGCACATCCGCAGCGCGACGTTCAGTTGGCCGTCTGTGGCTAAACCGACCTCTGACGGCTATGACCAACGGGTCACCCGCGGGGCGGTGATGGAAGCTGAACGCGAAACCTGGCTGCTGTCACTGCCGTCGTTTGCGGCGGGATATGTCGCGCCCCACACCCAGGAGGCTAAAAAATGAATGATTGGCAGCCATTGCTGATAAGCGTCAGCGAAGCGGAAAAACTGCGCGGACAGCTGGAAGCGAACTCCCCGTTAGGCTCAGCCCTGCGAGCGCAAATCGCCACGCTTGAAACACTGATCACCCAACCGCTGAGCATTCCCGGTCACGGCGAAGGGGGCGGTCCGGAGCATACGCAGCACAAGCAAAATTATCTGGCTATCAATCTGGCCGGGCGTTTATTCCTGATAACCGGTGAACCGCGTTATTACGATTACGCGCTGGCGCTACTGAACGGCTATGCCGCTATTTATCCCGCCCTCGGCAGCGCCACCAGCAAAGACAGCAACGCGCCCGGCCGGTTGTTCCATCAGACGCTGAATGAAAACATGTTCTGGCTGTATGCGGTCGAAGGCTATCACTGCCTGATACCCTCGCTTGACGCGGCCCAGCGTCAGAATATCGAAGATCATCTTTTTAGTGTGATGGCGGCTGACGCGCTGAACCGACACGCCGGGGATTTCGATATCGTGCATAACCACGGTATCTGGTCGGTGGCGGCGGCGGCCATCAGCGGCTACGTGCTGGGGGATGCACCCCTGGTGGAAAAAGCCCTGTACGGCCTGAGAGGCGACAGTGAAAGTGGTGGTTTCTTCGCCCAGCTTAGCCAGCTGTTTTCACCTGATGGCTACTACATAGAAGGTCCGTATTATCACCGCTTTGCGCTGCGCCCGCTGCTGTTGCTGGCGGAAGCTATTGAACGGCGTCAGCCGGCATTGCAGATTTATCAGTTTCGCGGGCAGATTATCCGTAAAACCTGTGAAGCCCTCCTGCAGACGGCTTTCCCCGACGGCACCTGGCCGGCGCTGAATGATGCCTCTAAAACCATCAATATTCGTGATGATGGCGCCGTGATTGCCGCCAGCGTTTGCTACTTCCGCTATGATCAGTCGCCGCAGTGGGCCGCTGTCGCGCAACAGCAGCGCACCCTGTGGGTCAGTGCCGCCGCCCTGGAATTATCCGCCGCGCTACAGGCTCTGCCCGCGCAAGCGGTGAACTGGGGCAGCGTCGAACTGCGCGATGGTCCGGAAGGCAGCCAGGGCGGGATCGGCATTTTACGCCATGACGCTGCAGACCCGGCTATGGCGTTGATGTACTACGGCCAGCACGGCAGCATTCCGCGACTGCATTCGGCACTGAATCATGGACACTTCGACGGGCTGCATCTCAGCCTGTTCAGTCGCGGACGTGAGTTCCTGCGGGATTACGGTTTTGGCCGCTGGGTAAATATTGAACCGAAATTTGGCGGTCGCTACATTGCGGAAAACCACAGTTACTGCAAACAGACGGTGGCGCACAATACGGTAGTGGTGGACGGTCAAAGTCAGAATAACGGCGACAGTCTGCAGGCGGAACAACGCTTTGGCGAACCGCATTTCTTTGTCACCGGCAATCCGGCCATGCAGGGCATGAGCGCCCGGCTGACCGGCTATTATCCCGGGGTGGGACAGCAACGCACCGTGCTGATGCTCAGCGTGCCGGCATTACCCTCGCCGCTGATTGTCGATGTGTTTCGCCTGACCAGCCCGCAGCCGCACCAGTACGATTATTGCCTGCATCATCTGGGGCAGTTTATGGCCAGCGATACCGCGCTGCAGGCTGCCGCACAGCTCACCCCCTTGGGTACAGATCACGGCTATCAGCATTTGTGGGACTGCGCGCGGGCCAAAATTGCCCCGGGTGATTCCGCTTTATTCAGCTGGCTCGACGGCGACAGCTACCAGACGCTGGTCAGCGCTTTTCCCGCCGGCGGTGAGCTGATTGTCGCCCGTACCGGTGCGGGCGATCCGCATTTCAACTTGCGCTGCGAACCGGCACTGCTGCTGCGGACTCACGGCACCGACGCCATTTTTGCCAGCGCGTTTGAAACCCACGGCTATTTCGATGAAGCGACAGAAACCTCGATTGATGCGCGCGGCCAGGTGGAACGCATCCGCGTGGTCAGTCATGACCCATGCCAAACCGAACTGGCTATTTTCTTTACCGGCAACCGGACGTTAAGCGTTTGCATTAATAACGGCGACGCACCGGCAGCGGAAGATGCGTTCAGTGTGGCTTGGCAATCCGTCTCTCACCTCAATATCCCTCAATCATAAAGGAGTCATCATGTTTAACGATTTGGCAGGTCTGCGGGTGTTGATCACCGGTTCAACCAAAGGTATCGGGTTGGCGGCGGCCAAGGCCTTTGCCGCCGCCGGCGCCCAGGTCGGTATCAACGGCCATCGTCACGATGCCGCCCACGACCAACTGGCGGCAGACATCGCCATCAGCGTTGGCGAAGTGGCCTATTTTGGCGCCGATGTGACCCAATCCGCCGAGTGTGAGGCGCTGGTGGCGAAATTTGTCGCTCGCTTTGGCGGCATTGATGTGCTGGTCAATAACGCCGGGGGGCTGGGCGGACGTCAGGGGCTGGAGAATATCGACGACGAATTTTATGATCAGGTGATGAACCTCAATGCCCGTTCGGCGCTGATGGTCACTAAATTCGCTATCCCGCATTTACGGCAGGCGGCCAAACAACGCGGCAAAACCAGTTCGGTTATCAGCACCGGTTCGATTGCCGGACGCGAAGGCGGCGGGCCGGGAGCCAGCCTTTACGCGGCCTCGAAGGCCTGGCTGCACAACATAAACCGTAACTGGGTAAAGGAATTCACCCAAGACAATATTCGTTTCAACGTCATAGCACCCGGCACCATCGACACGGTATTCCATGCCGACAAGAGCGCGGAAGTCCGTGATAAAATCGCCGGCTCCATTGCGATGGGCCGTTTCGGCACCTCTGAGGAACTGGCGCCGTCTTATCTGTTTTTCGCCTCTCATGCCTGCAGTGGCTATATCACCGGCCAGATATTGGACGTCAACGGCGGCCAGATGGCGCCGTAGCGCACAAATCGGTGGCCTCAGTGCGACGGGCGCATGCAGCGCGCCGTCGTCTGCACTATGATGTCGGCAATCTGTACAGGAAAAAGGGCAAAGCATGACGATGCAGTTTGAAACCGCCGCAGGCATGACCCGTGGCCTGAGTACCCATATCTCCCGCGACATTGCACGCAAAATTCTGTCGGGTGAACTGGCGTCAGGTGCAATCCTGCCGAGTGAAGTCGATTTGGGTGAACAGTTTGGCGTCAGCCGCAGCGCGCTGCGAGAAGCCTTGAAGCTGCTGACCTCCAAAGGATTATTGGAGTCACGGCCGAAAATAGGCACTCGCGTCAAAGAACGCCCGCAATGGAACATGCTGGATCCACAGTTGCTGGAATGGATGCAGGGCATGGAAGCGACGGAAGATATCTATCACCAGTTTCTGGAATTTCGCAAGGCGATAGAACCGCACGCCACTGCGCTGGCGGCAGTGAATGCCAGCAAAGATCAGCGGATTGAACTGTCCCGGATTTACCGCCAGATGTGCCATGTGGCGGAAAACTTCGATCCTAAGCTTTGGGTCGATATCGATACGCAGTTTCACCGGATGATTTTTATTTCCTCGGGCAACTGTTTCTATGTGCCGTTCGGCAATGTGCTGACCACCATATTCAAGTGGTTCTTTGAGTATTCCTCAAAAGAAGGCGGCATGTGCCTGAATGAGCATAAAACGATCTACGAAGCCATCATGGCCGGTGACGAAGGTGCGGCGTATTCAGCGTCGCTGAGTCTGATGAAAGGGCATAAGCACCGGCTGCATAAGGAGTAGCACTTTTGACTGCTTGAATTGGTGGGGCGAACTACCATTACATCAGGGACGTGGGCTGCCGCTAATCCAGAACAGTTCATGATCCATCGTCAACCCTCCCGTCCTTTCAGTTCTATTCCTGCACCGGCCAGCGCGCTCTCGATACGCGCGTCCACCTCCCGCTTCGTCTCCGCCCAGGCCGGCACGGTATCGAGCAGTCGCTGCTGCCACGCGACAAGGTTCGGGAATAGTGAGAAGGGGACCCTGGTGCGTGCCGACTGCGAAAAGGGCGCAGCGATGTCAATGTCGGCCAGCGTCAACTGGTCGCCAACGATGAACCGACGCTCTGCTAGATGGGCGTCTAGCACCGCGGCGGCGGCCCGGATCTTGTCGAACGCCAACTGGACGATACTGTCATCCTCGGGCTGGCCCATGAAGCGCTTCGCGATTCGCTCGTCGAACGTGAGCGTCGCGAATATCCGCCACTGCTCGCCTGACCAGAACATCCACTGCAATATCTGGTAGCGCTCAGCAGGTGAGGCGCCGAGTAGGTCGGATCCGACTTTCTCGGCGAGGTAAATGTTGATCGCCGACGACTCGTAGAGAACGACATCGCCGTCCACCATCACCGGGCTCAGTCCATGGGGATTGAGCTTCAGGAATTCGGCCGTATGGCTCTCGCCCTTGAAAAGATCGATATTCACGCGCTCGATGTCGATGCCCATGATCGCTGCTGCAGAGATAACGCGGCGCCGGCTACCAGAACCGGGATCGCCATAAATCTTAATTGCCATAAGTATTCCTATCAGTTAATGGCCTGCGAGCGGCCGGTAGAATCAAGACTCGCATATTCCATAATGGAATGATATTGACAGTTATCGAATAGCATCTATTCTTGAAGGGAATTTATGGCGATATTCGTGCCGGGGACTGTATCTCGTCAGTGAACCCCAATGACTCCCAGCTGGAATAAAAAACGTTAACAGCCAACGATGCCTACGACCGCTTCGAAGGGTATCCAACAAGCCCTCGCACGGGTCCTAAAGGCATGCTGAAGACCACGAATTCGCGTCTTCGAACAATCGAATGAAAGCGGAAACTGCTATATTTTCTCTTCGTGTGTGGAATAAAAGTGATGGATAAATTAGACGCAATGCGGACGTTCGTGCGCGTCTTCGAAAGCGGAAGCTTTTCTCAGGCCGCGCGGGATCTGAACGTCACACAACCGACGGTCAGTAAACAGATTGCTGCGCTTGAAGCGCGTCTGGGGACACAACTCCTCGCGCGCAATTCTCGTGCCCTTGCCGTGACGTCAGCAGGACAGGACTATTACGAGGGCATCGTCCGCATTCTTCAAGATCTCGACTTCGTCGAAGAGAGAGTCCTTGAAGGGCAGTCGGCTCCTTCGGGGCTGGTTCGTGTGACCCTCTCGCCCGCTTTCGGCAGGATGTTCGTCATTCCCCGGCTCTCTGCATTCAGAAAGCGATTTCCCAACGTCGCGATCGAGATGGAGGTTTCCGGGCGGCACGTTGACCTGATCGAAGAGGGAATAGACGTCGCGATCCGTATCGGCCGGCTTGTGGATTCAGCTCTCGTCGCCCGGCGCATCGGCGACATGCGGATGATAACTCTGGCTTCCGCCGCCTATATTGCCCAACACGGGACGCCGCAAACGTTAGACGAGCTCCGCACCCATCAGCGTATAAGCTATGTCTACCAAAGAGATGTCGTCGGGTGGGGTTTCCATGTTGACGGCCGTCAGGTTACGGTCGATGGTGGGGGAGCCTTCCGTACGAACGACGCCGAGCATGTCCGCGGCGCGGTCCTCGCCGGACTCGGCATCGCTCACCACGCCAGTTGGTTGTTTACGGATGTGCTGGCCTCTGGCGAGGTTGTGCGTATTTTGGAGCAGCATGCGCCGCCGCCGTTTCCGATCCACGTTATTACCGTTGCCGGACGGCGTATGCCCTCCCGGGTAAGGCAATTTATCGATTTTCTTGCTCAGATTTGCGCCGAGGAGCCGGAGTTAAGGTTAGCGGGCGGTTAGTCGGTCGTGGAGCGGACGGCGTCGGATTCGCCCTGAATAAGGGGGCACTGAGCAGGCCCTGTCCGGTGCTCACTCTACGCTTCACCCATGCGACCGAACCCACGAAATACTCATCAATGACCGCCGGCTTCCTGGGTTCGCACAGTCGCTTTAGCGAATGACCAACACCGGTATCGGGCTTTGGGCCAGGACTTCCGAGGTCTGGCTTCCCAACAGCAAACGATCAAGGCCGCGGCGACCATGGGAGGACATCACGATCAGGTTGCAGCCGCGTTCCCTGGCCGTCGCAATAATCGCTTCGGCTGGTAGCGCGTCAGGTCGATGAATGGTCTGGGCCTCGACACCGAGCCGGCCGGCTGCGGCCTTTGCTTTAGCAAGAACCCGTTCGGCAGCCTCCTTTCGGCCGGCTTCATATGCCACCATCTCATCCGGTGCCGGGATCCAGCCAGCGCCTCCGGCCGGTCCGGCATAGGTATGAAGCTGTTCGGTGACGGTAATGATCGTTACCTTGGCACCGAGCTTTTGTGCCAGTGACAGTCCCTGGTCGATGCCCTGCTGGGCAACGTCTGAACCGTCGGTCGAAAGAAGAATGTGCTGGTACATGCGCGTTTCCTTGATGTTAGACGTTTTTAGCTGAACGGATCACCGCGCCAGTTAGTGACCTATGATGGGGCGCGGATCAGCCGATGGCGTATGGCCGCGTGAGAACACGGCTATGATTAAGCTAATCACCGCTATAGCGGCGCCGGTAAAGGCGACAGCCGGGTAGCCCAGGCTTGCGTCGATCACCCATCCGCCAAGCACCGCCCCGATCGCATTGCCAAGATTAAACGCCCCGATATTTACCGCTGAAGCCAGGCTTGGCGCTCCGCTCGCAGCCGACATGATCCGCACCTGAATCGGGGGGACCAGAGCAAAGCTCGCCGCCCCCCACACAAAGATGATTAAACCGCTGACATAGATATTGGACATGAACAGAGCGAAGGCGCCCAGCATGATCGCGTTGATGCAGAGCGAACCGATAATGGTTCTATCAACCGAGATATCAGCGAACTTGCCGCCAAGCCAGCTGCCAAGGGTCATTCCAACCCCGGCGGTCAGCAGTATGATTGTGACAAAGTTGATGGATGCATTGGCTTCGGTCTGTAGGATCGGCGCGATATAAGTGAGGACCGTGAACACCGCGCTGTTGCTCATCACGGTCAATAACAGTGGGGTCAAAACATTTTTTTGCATCAGGACCCGAAGTTCTGCACCCACGTTGCCAGTCTTGTTGCCTGGAAGATCGGGCAGCGCTAGGCGGACCCCAATCAACTGCACCACGCCGATGGCAGCAATTCCCCAGAAGACCGCCCGCCATCCCAGATATTGTCCTACCCACGTTGCGGCCGGCACGCCAATGATGTTTGCCAGCGTCAGCCCCATGAACATCGTGGCGACGGCGGCGGCTCGACGCTCTGGCGCCGCCAGGCCCGCCGCGACAATAGAGCCGACGCCGAAGAACGCACCATGATTAATGGATGTGAAGACGCGCGACAGGATAAGCATCTCGTAGCTGGTTGACAGCGCGGATAAGATACTGCCGAGGATAAAGATCGCAGACATTGCCATCAGTAACGTTCTGCGCGGTACGCGGCCGGTGCTAAGCGTTACCAGCGGCGCCGCAATCATGACGCCAAATGCATAGGCACTGACCACAATACCTGCAGCCGGAATGGATACATTCAGATCGCCAGCGATAACAGGCAGCAGTCCCATAGGTCCAAATTCTGTAACGCCTATCGCAAAAGCGCCCACCGCCAGCGCCAAAAGCCCCAAGTTGAGCTTCATCTCACCACCTCTATAAAGATAAGCATAAAGAAAAGCGCGCCTGGCTGAGCTGTGCTCAGCCAACACTCCGCGCCATAATTCCGTTGATGTCTCGAAGGCTAGATAGCTTACCGTGGAGAATGAAGCCTGATAACCCGGTGCCAAGGCCACGCACTTTTGCGTTGGACGCAAAAGCGTAGTGGTGCTCCCTGCTGCAGAGTATATGACGCCCAGGCGTCGGATCACCCGCCCAGTTGCGGCAGAATAGGCGGGTCATGCTTTTGCTGAACTCCCCAATATGGTAAAAGTTGCGCCGGGGATAACGGGATAAGACTGCAGTATACTGATGAATTGGTTGCGCTTTGTCGCAATGTCACGGCCTGGTTTGGCAGCAGCTGCCGCTGGGGGTATGCTTGGCCGACAATGGCGCGCATTGTTGCGCGACGCAGCGGCAGCAACGCGCTATCATCGATAGAGGATTTTTGCGCTGCTAGTGGATAATGCACTAAAGCGCTGCCTGATGACCCTCCATCGGGCGCAATATTGCAGGAGGGTTGGTTGAACGCAGAAAACAGGGTTGCAACGGACCGCGCTCGCGAGTTGGCGGTCTTCGCGGCCGTAGTGCAACACGGCAGTTTTTCCCACGCGGGCCGGGTGCTGAACCTGAGCGCGTCTGCTATCAGTAGAACGCTAGATCGGATCGAGGCCAGACTGGGGGTGCGTCTGCTGTTGAGAACCACGCGATCCCTGTCGCTTACCGCAGAAGGTCAAGCCTACCTGCAAGCCGCCCGACGGATCCTCAAGGATCTGGATGATTCTGAGCAACAGATTGCGGATCAAGGCTTCCCGCGAGGACGGTTAAGGGTCAGCGCTTCGCTTTCGCACGGCCAATTGCATATCGTCCCATTGCTGCCAGAATTTGCGGCGCTCTATCCGCATATTCTGGTCGATATTTCTCTGACCGACACCATTACCGACATTGCGGGCGGCCAGGCGGACATCGCTGTGCGGTTCGGTAAACTGCCTGACAGCAGCTTGACGGCGCGTAAACTGGGTGAAGAGAAACGCGTGGTTGCCGCTTCACCTGATTACCTGGCGCGCTGGGGCACGCCGACACGGCCGGCGGAGCTGCTTTCTCATAATTGCCTGCATTTCAATTTCCATCGAACCGAGACGTCATGGCCATTCAGGGTTAATGGGACCGTCGAATGGCTGCCGATAAAGGGCAGTATCGAAGCAAACAGTGGACAAACTCTGAGGCAACTTGCCATGCTTGGAATGGGCATAGTGCGGTTGGGTGAATTTCTGGTAGGTGCTGACATTCTGGCGGGTCGGCTGGTGCCGATTCTGCAGGATTTCAATCCGGGCGATGCCGAAGAGGTAAACGCTGTATTCGTCGGTGGATCAAACACCCCGGCTCGGGTCCGGGCCTTCGTCGATTTTCTGGCGGAACGACTTTCCCAGCGCATGCAATAAAGGCTACCAAGGCATCACTCATAAAATCTACTGATTTACAGGGGTGCATTTTATGTAGCACCACCGACAGCGGCGGATGCCTGTTAGGTAAGCATTTTCTTCCTGTGCGCCGAATTGTATTAAAACAATCGATAGATTCGGTGAGCCCGCGTTGCAATGCGCAATTACTCGGCCTGGCGTAATCATGATTAAATTAATAAAAATATTATATTCGATTGAACATATAAGGTACGCCAAGTTTATCAATTACGGCGATTGAAGCCTGAATAACAATCAATGACTATTGGGTCTGTGATGTGGTTGTACTGTTAGCAATGAGGGATTGGCCCAATGCTTCGAGATGATCGTTATTATGGTAAAGCGTAGGGCGCTGTTGCGGGATATTCTGAATAAATAATTATTTTTGAAATAGTTACAGGATGTGGATATCTACCACTTACTCAGCCACGCGTTTTTTCTCATTATTAAAAAAAAAAACAAAAACCAGATTGTTCCAGTAATTGGTTGTGTTTTGCACGATTTAAAACCTTAAGTCAAATTGATCATTTGTCACACGCCCTTATTCCATAAGGCTCGTAGAGTGTATTACATGAAAATTCATATAAATCAATTTGATGAACTACTTTAATTAAATTCTAAAAATTGTATTTTTTTGTTACATAATTATATTTCCAATAGCTTAGCTAACCTTTCTACACTCCGCCTATAGGTATTTATCCGAAAATTTTCAGTTTCAGATAAATACTCAAAACACGAGTCATGCTCGCTGGTGAATGGAATCTATCCGCTTTTGACGTCGGTTTTGTCTGGGTCTTCGGGTGACGTAAGTGGGGCTATAACCTTGGCAGGGTTAGCCTGCTTAGTAATTTTTCAGTGGCATTGACCATTTCTATTATTTCTTAGAACAGGGACAGCCATGTCTAATTCCTATCAGTCCGAGATCCCCAAGGCCCGCGTTAATATCCAGTTAAGCCTGCATACGGGAGGCGCGCAGAAAAAAGTCGAATTGCCCCTCAAACTGATGGTGGTGGGAGATTACAGCAACGGTGCCGAGCTTCGTCCGGTGTCGGAGCGTGAGACTGTCAGCATCAATAAAAACAATTTTGACAACGTGTTATTCGAATTCTCACCTTCAGTAAACCTTGCCGTTAAAAATACCTTGGCCGGCGACGGCAGCGAAGAAAACGTCAGCCTTTCTTTTAATGACATGAAAGCCTTCGAGCCTGAACAGGTGGCCGCTCAGATACCTCAGTTGAAGGCGATGCTGGCCATGCGCAATCTGCTGCGCGACCTGAAGGCTAACCTGCTGGACAACGCGACCTTCCGCAAAGAGCTGGAAAAAATCCTGCTTGACCCGACGCTCAGCGCTGAATTGCGCAGTGAACTGTCTGCCCTGGCACCGAAACAGCCATAACGGTCGTGATGCTTAACGGATTAAACGGTCGTGATGCTTAACGGATTAATTGAGGAATGCTGATGTCTGTAAAAAATGAAAATGCTGCCGCGGCTGAGAGTGTCGTACTGGAACGCCCACAAGCCGGGGGTGTGTATGCCTCCCTGTTTGAAAAAATCAATCTGAGCCCGGTCTCTGAGCTGAGTTCACTGGCTATCTGGCAGGATAGCCAGGCGATGTCCGATGCCACGGCTGACGAGCGGCTGACCGCCGGCATGCAGGTCTTTCTGGAATGTCTGACTAAATCGGGCTCAAAAGTCGAAAAACTGGATAAAACGCTGATTGACCACCATATCGCTGAGCTTGATTACCAGATTAGCCGCCAGCTGGATGCGGTCATGCATCATGAGGCATTTCAGCAAACAGAAAGCACCTGGCGTGGGCTGAAGTCTTTAGTCGACAAAACCGACTTCCGTCAGAACGTCAAAATCGAGCTGCTTGACCTGTCGAAAGACGATTTGCGTCAAGATTTTGAAGACGCGCCGGAGATTATTCACAGCGGATTATACCAGCACACCTATACCGCAGAGTACGACAGCCCGGGTGGAGAGCCGATTGCCGCGCTGATTTCTGCGTATGAATTTGATGCGTCAGCGCAGGACGTGGCGCTGTTGCGTAATATATCAAAAGTCTCCGCCGCTGCCCACATGCCGTTTATCGGCTCTGCCGGGCCGAAGTTCTTTTTAAAAGACAACATGGAGCAGGTCGCGGCCATCAAAGATATTGGCAACTATTTTGACCGCGCTGAGTACATCAAATGGAAATCCTTCCGCGAAACCGATGACAGCCGCTATATCGGTCTGGTAATGCCGCGTGTGCTGGGTCGTTTGCCGTATGGCCCGGACACCGTACCGGTGCGCAGCTTCAACTACGTCGAAGAAGTGAAAGGCCCGGATCATGACAAATATCTGTGGACTAACGCCTCGTTCGCCTTCGCGGCCAACATGGTGAAGAGCTTCATCAACAACGGCTGGTGCGTACAAATCCGTGGCCCACAGGCCGGCGGTGCAGTTCAGGATCTGCCCATTCACCTGTATGACCTGGGTACCGGTAATCAGGTGAAGATCCCGTCAGAAGTGATGATCCCGGAAACCCGCGAATTTGAATTCGCCAATTTGGGCTTCATTCCTCTGTCCTACTATAAGAACCGCGACTACGCGTGCTTCTTCTCGGCGAACTCGGCCCAGAAACCTGCACTGTATGACACCGCGGATGCGACGGCCAACAGCCGCATCAATGCCCGTCTGCCGTACATCTTCCTGCTGTCGCGTATCGCGCACTACCTGAAGCTGATTCAGCGTGAAAACATCGGTACCACCAAGGACCGTCGTCTGCTTGAGCTGGAGCTGAACACCTGGGTTCGTGGTCTGGTGACTGAAATGACTGACCCGGGTGATGAGCTGCAGGCTTCTCACCCGCTGCGCGATGCGAAAGTCATTGTGGAAGACATCGAAGATAACCCGGGCTTCTTCCGCGTCCGACTGTTCGCCATCCCGCACTTCCAGGTGGAAGGCATGGACGTCAACCTGTCACTGGTTTCTCAGATGCCGAAAGCTAAATCGTAAGGCGAGGGGAAATCAGGGATGAAAATTTATCGCCCACTTTGGGAGGACGGGGCCGCACTGGCCCCGCAACAGTTTCAGCAGCAGGCCCGCTGGAGTGCACACATTGCTGACACCGTGGGCCGGATGGGGATTTCTCATCCCTGGGGCGTGGTGGCCGCGGAGTTTGATGATGCGGCCCTCGCGCTGTCCCGACTGAATACAACCCGACTGGTGCTGCGGTTTCAGGATGGCACGATTGTGGATACGGACCTGGCGGACACGCTTCCGCCAGTCTGTGACCTGTCTTCAGCGGCCGGAAGTGATGCCGTTGAGGTCGTCGCCGCACTGCCGCTGTTGAGTGCCAGTGGCGGCAATCTGGATAACGGGCAGGACAGCGAACGTCCCCGCCGCTGGAAAGCCGAGCGGGTGGTGGTGCAGGAGCTCGCCGGGCATGAAAGCGGTGAGCTTGCCATTCTGCGCCACGCTATCACGCTGCGCTTATCCAGCCAGGAAAATACCACCTATCTGACCTGTCCGGTAACCCGTCTGGTACGCAATGCCCAGGGGCAGTGGAGTCGTGACCGGTCATTTGTCCCGCCCATGCTTTCGCTTTCCGCCAGTCCGTTACTGGTCACTGAGCTGGGTGATATCCTGGTGCGTCTAGAGGCCCGTCGTCGCCGACTGATGGCCATGCGCCGTGAGAGCAATGAACGTATGGCCGATTTTGCAGTGGCCGACGTGTCGCTGTTCTGGCTGCTCAATGCGCTGAACAGTGCCGAACCGGTCCTGGCGGAGCTGTTACAGACGCCGTCCCGCCATCCGGAATTGCTGTACCGGGAACTGACCCGCCTGGCCGGCAGCCTGCTGACGTTCTCGCTGGAGCACGATGTCGTTGATATTCCGGCGTATCAGCACGCTGCCCCTGAACAGGTGTTTCCGCCGTTACTGACCCTGCTGGACAAACTCCTTGAAGCGAGCCTGCCGTCACGGGTGGTGAGCATCCATCTTGACCATCAGGATCAGATCTGGAAAGGCTCCCTGCATGATGCACGCCTGCGTGAAGGAGCCGATTTCTACCTGTCCGTGCGTTCAACCATGCCCAATCACGAGTTGCAGGTCAGGTTCCCGCTGCTGTGCAAGGCCGGTAGTTTCGACGATGTCTCCGATGTGGTGAACGTGGCGCTGAGTGGCATGGTGATCAAACCGCTCACCCATGTGCCGGCGGCTATTCCGCTGCGTCTGGAAAACCAGTACTTCTCGCTGGATCTGTCGACCGAAGCTGCCTGGGCGATGCTGGAGGCGGGGAGCTGTACCTTCTACACCCCGGGTTCACTCGGTGATGTGAAACTGGAACTCTTTGCGGTGCTGCGTACATGACCAAATCCGATATCAGCGAGATTGAACGTATTTTCTATCCCGGCTGGCTGATGGCCAGCCAGCTTCGTGGTGGTCAGGAAGTCCGGGAAGGGGAAAAGCTTTACCGCCGGGCCTGTCGCCTGGTGCAGGATGCCCGTACTGCGCTGACCGACGCGGGATACAGCGAAATCAGCCGTGACCACATAGTGTACGCCCTGTGCGCCCTGCTCGATGAGAGCGTGCTTAACCGCGGGACGACCGATGACGGGTATCTGGTCTGGCGGCGTGACCCGCTTCAGGCGCACTTTTTTGGCACGCTGAATGCAGGCGAAGAGTTGTGGGAACGTATTCGCAACCTGCTCAAAGAAACGGCACCAGACATCGCGGTGCTGACCTGTATGTACCGCACTTTGCAACTGGGCTTTGTTGGCCAATACCGGGCCGAAGACGATCAACGACGTGAAGATGTGGTGCGGGCGTTAGGTGAGCGGGTGCCAGCCTTTACGCTGGCACCGGACGCCCCCATTGTTGCCCGGGCACCCCGCCTGCGTAGCGGCCGTCGCTGGTACTGGCTGACCTGGGTTGTGGCCGCTGTCGCCCTCGTCGCACTCTGGTTCTTCCTTTCGTCTTCGCTTACCGAACTGGTAAGCCAGACCGTCAGGCCGGGGTAAGCGATGCGGGAGGCGTACCGAAGTCGGTTAACTGCTCTGGGTGCCCTACTGGCGCTGTGGCTGGTTCTGGGATTCTGGCCACTGTCCACGGGCAGCCGTGTGGCACTCAGCCTACTGGTTGTTCTGGTGACCGGGGTGATGTTCTGGCGCCAGCTTCGGGCTTCTCAGGCGCGGGCGACCGCTGTCCGTGAGATGGTGGATGAAACCCTGCCGCCGGAAGATTTTCAGGGGGCGGTTATCCTCGTCTGTGGCGACAACACCCCGCTGTTTGTGTCCGGTTCCCGTCACCGGGAAACCCGGCAGGGCTGGTATCTGTGTGTGAAGGATGCGGAACAGCTGCCTCTCTTTGCACAGCACCTGAGCCTGGTGCGCCCGGCCCTGGTGTCGCAAATCTCCGTCATGCTGGCGGTGGTGCCTGAGCAGCACACATCCAGTGATGATTTTACGCAGTCCCTGCGGGGCTGGCAGCGTGCTGTCGTCCAGTGCCGTGCGGCACTTGGCACTCTGCCCCCGCTGTGGACCGTGATCTGGCTATCGCCACCGGTGGCCTGCGCGCAGGCTGAACCCGTCTGGTTTACCACGGTAAGCCAGCGAAGCGGTATTCAGGTGTATCAGCCCGGTCAGGGCAATGTGTCACTGACGGAATGGACCCGGGAGACCGGCTCAGACGCGCGTTTTTCGCGTCTGAGCCAGGGCCTGTGGCTGGACAGTCTGCTTGCCTGGCAGAGCCGCGCGGTGAATGACCTGCTGTCGGTACGGCAGGGCGAACTTCCGGTGATGATGCCCTGCGTGCAGGGTATGTGCATGGTGCCGGTGAGCGGCATCGCGGGCAATCTCTGGCAACAGCACATCACTTCCGTGACGGCGCTGCCACCGGATGCCGTTGTCACCACAGAGCCACTGCCGCTGCCTGAACTGCTGCTACCGGCGTTACCGCGGCGACGTGGCGTGAGCCGCAGAATGGTGTTCTGGCGTTACGCCGGATTACTGGGCGGGATTTTCCTCGCGCTGGCGATGCTGGCGTCCTGGATGAACAACCAGCGGCTCATCCGTAATGTTGGCGATCACCTTGCGTTATATCACCAGCTGACGGGTAAGCCTGTTGCACCGAAACTGCGTGCGCAGCAGCGCCTTAGGGCCGATGGCGCATTGCTTGACGACTGGCAGCGTCGCGGGGAGCCATTGCGTTATCGCCTGGGTCTGTATCAGGGGCTGCGCCTGGTTCCGCCTGTTGAGGCCGCCGTCAGCGACTGGGCACCTCCGCCACCGCCTCCACCGGTCATTAAGAAAATCATTCAGGGTCCGAAAACCCTTCGCCTCGACAGCATGTCGCTGTTTGATTCGGGCAAATCGGCGCTGAAAGCCGGGTCCACCAAAATGCTGGTGAACTCGCTGGTCGGCGTTAAGGCGAGGCCGGGCTGGCTGATTGTCGTGTCCGGCCATACCGATAACACCGGTAACCCGAAACTCAATCAGACGCTGTCCCTGAAACGTGCCGAAGCGGTACGTGACTGGATGCGTGACACCGGTGACGTGCCGGAAAGCTGTTTTGCGGTGCAGGGCTATGGCGAAAGCCGTCCGATCGCAACTAACGACACCTCGGATGGGCGCGCGCTCAACCGCCGTGTCGAAATCAGTCTGGTACCGCAGGCCAATGCCTGCCAGATACCGGGCCACACCCCAGGCGTCATCGCAGGATGATGGCGCATCACAACACAATGGAGAGTAATGCCATGGCAATTCCTGTTTATCTTTGGCTGAAAGACGACGGCGGCGCGGACATTAAAGGTTCTGTGGACGTTCAGGATCGTGAAGGCAGCATCGAAGTTGTCGCTCAGGAGCATAACCTGTACATCCCGACCGATAACAACACCGGCAAGCTGACCGGGACTCGTATCCACACCCCGTTCCTGTTCACCAAGGAAATCGACTCGTCCAGCCCGTACCTGTACAAGGCGGTGACCACCGGTCAGACCCTCAAGTCTGCGGAATTCAAGTGGTACAAAATCAACGACGCGGGCCAGGAAGTGGAGTACTTCAACACGAAGTTAGAAAACGTGAAGGTGGTGAAAGTCAATCCTGAAATGTATGACATCAAGGATCCTTCTAAAGAGAAGCATGACCACCTTGAGCGCATTGAACTGCGTTACGAAAAAATCACCTGGACCTACAAAGACGGCAACATCATTCATTCCGATTCCTGGAACGAACGCGCCACCGCGTAAGTCACAAGCGGACAGTTCCCTCTGTCCGCTTTTTTGTTTTTGCTGAGCGTCTGCCCGTGCGGGCGTTGAGCAAAAAAACCGACAAACTGCCAACCCGACCGCATGCGCTTTGGTCTCCTGAACAGCAGGAAACAGCGATGGGCGGTAGCGTGTCCAGGAACCGACAAAGAGAGAGATTCATGGAAAATCCAGCCATCCTGCTGCGACGTCTGAACCCTTACTGTGCCCGTGCGATGGAAGGGGCGGCTTCGCTCTGCCAGACCCGTGCCCATGCGGAAATTTTGCCAGAGCACTGGCTGCTGAAGCTGCTTGAACAGGGGGAGGGCGACCTGACGGTGCTGGCGCGCCGCTACGAGTGGGATATGGATGCGCTGTGGCAGGATTTACTCGGCTGGCTTGATAAACAGCCGCGCTCGGTACGCAACCGTCCGCAGCTATCCGCCGATATCCAGAAACTGCTGCAGGAAGCCTGGATGCTGGCCTCGCTTGCCGGAGAGCAGAGTATCCGCAGTGTGCATCTGCTGATGGCGCTGGTCGATAAGCCTAAACTGGCGCGCTGTGATGGCATGTGGCCGCTGCTGACTCTCGGTCAGAGTCAGCTTGAGCGTCTTCGCCCGCTGCTGGACGCACAGTCAGATGAGCGTCCGGATGTGAAGGAGGATGCCGAACTGGCACAGAGCCACGGCGGTGAGGTGGCGTTTGTCGGTTGTCCTGCCGGGGCAGAGCTGAAAGAAGGCGAACTGACCACGGCCCTGCAGAACGCGCTGGATAAATTCACCCTGGATGTCACCGCCAAAGCGAAAGAGGGCAAGATTGACCCGGTGTTCGGCCGTGACACCGAAATCCGCCAGATGGTCGATATTCTCTCGCGTCGTCGCAAAAACAACCCTATCCTGGTCGGTGAACCGGGTGTCGGTAAAACCGCGCTGGTCGAAGGCCTGGCGCTGCGTATTGCCGAGGGCAACGTACCGGAATCCCTCAAACCGGTCATCCTGCGCACCCTTGACCTCGGCCTGTTGCAGGCGGGCGCAGGTGTGAAAGGTGAGTTCGAACAGCGCCTGAAAAACGTCATCGATGCGGTGCAGCAGTCGCCTGTGCCGATTCTGCTGTTTATCGACGAAGCCCACACCATCATCGGTGCCGGCAATCAGGCAGGTGGTGCAGATGCGGCCAACCTGCTGAAACCGGCACTCGCCCGCGGCGAACTGCGCACCATTGCCGCGACCACCTGGTCCGAATACAAGCAGTTTTTTGAGCGTGATGCCGCGCTGGAACGTCGCTTCCAGATGGTGAAGGTCGACGAGCCGGACGATGACACGGCGTGTCTGATGCTGCGTGGCCTGAAATCCCGCTATGCCGAGTACCATAACGTACACATCACCGACGATGCGGTGCGTGCTGCGGTCACGCTGTCCCGTCGTTACCTGACGGGGCGCCAGCTGCCGGACAAGGCTGTTGATCTGCTGGATACTGCCGCCGCGCGCGTTCGGATGAGCCTCGATACGGTGCCTGAACGAATTGTGCGCCTGACAGCGCAGCTGACTGCGCTGGGACTGGAAGAGCAGGCGCTGCTGGAAGATATCGCCGCCGGCAATAACTGTCATGGTGACCGCCTGGGTGCCATTGAGCAGCAGCGGAATGAACTGGAAGCGCGTATCGAGGAGCAAGAGGCGCGTTTCAGCAATGAAAAGGCGCTGGCACAGCAACTGATGGCCAGCCGCCAGGACATCAGTCAGCAGGCTGAAATTTCCGACCTGCAGCAGCAGCTGGAGCAGGCGCAGCAGGGCGACGTGCTGGTACAGGTGGATGTGGACACCCGTACGGTTGCCAATGTGATTGCTGACTGGACCGGCGTACCGCTGTCTTCCCTGATGAAAGACGAGCAGACTGAACTGCTGACGCTGGAAAATGAAATCGGCCGCCGTGTCGTCGGTCAGGATGTTTCCCTTGAGGCTATTGCCCAGCGCCTTCGCGCGGCGAAAACAGGACTGACCTCTGAAAACGGCCCGCAGGGCGTGTTCCTGCTGGTCGGCCCGAGCGGCGTCGGTAAGACCGAAACCGCGCTGGCGCTAGCGGATGTGCTGTACGGCGGCGAGAAGTCACTCATTACCATCAACCTGTCCGAGTACCAGGAGCCGCATACCGTGTCGCAGCTGAAGGGCTCACCGCCGGGGTACGTGGGTTACGGTCAGGGTGGCATTCTCACCGAAGCGGTGCGCAAGCGCCCGTACAGCGTGGTCCTGCTCGATGAAGTGGAAAAGGCGCACCGTGATGTCATGAACCTGTTCTACCAGGTGTTTGACCGCGGCTTTATGCGCGACGGCGAAGGCCGGGAAATCGACTTCCGCAATACCGTTATCCTGATGACCTCCAACCTCGGCAGCGACCATCTCATGCAACTGCTGGATGAACGGCCGGACGCCAGCGAAGGGGACCTGCACGAACTGCTACGACCCGTTCTGCGTGACCACTTCCAGCCCGCGCTGCTGGCCCGTTTCCAGACGGTAATCTATCGCCCGCTGGCAGAAACCACGATGCGTACCATCGTGCAAATGAAGCTGGCCCAGGTGAGCAAACGCCTGCACCGCCACTATGGTCTGAAAACCCATATTGATGAGGGCCTGTATGACGCCCTGACGGCCGCCTGCCTGCTGCCGGATACCGGGGCGCGTAACGTCGACAGCCTGCTTAACCAGCAAATTCTGCCAGTGCTGAGCCAACAATTGCTCATCCATATGGCGGCGAAGCAGAAGCCGCAGTCACTGACGCTCGGATGGAGTGATGAAGAGGGAATCGGACTGGAATTTGATGACTCCGTCGCACATTAAAGGAAGCTTGTATGGACAGTGCAAAAGATATTGCCAGAGACATGCTGAAAGCCATCAATGTTGATGGCTCAGGTTTTATTGGTGCAGTGGCGAAAGGATTAATCTCATATCCAGTTAGCCTTGGTTATCTGGGATATGATTTTATTGATACGGAGCATCGTAGAAAGAACCAAGATGATAAATTCAGGCTGGCTGAATTAGTTAAAAGGACGACCTTTAATAGAGGTGTGATTGAAAAAATCATTAAGGTATTTATGGATGATTTTTCATCCCGTATTAATATTCCTTTAATCGCCAAGAATGTAGGTGGAAGTGTTGCCGGGAAAGTATTTTTTTCTCAATTAACAGGCGTTAATTTAGGTGCTGTTATCTCAACTCGTGCTGTAACAGCACTTTTTTCAGGCGTAATCATAGGTTCATTTCTTTCCATTGGTTCTGAATCATCAAGAGCGATCTACACTGCCAGATATTTACGGGAAAGAAATCATATTATTTATTATAGGCTAAAAAATATGGGTGATTTAGACCTTCTTTACTTTCTTGTTGAAGACACGGTTAAACCATTTGAAAAAGCCTGTGAGATAGATAAGGTTGATCTTGGTAAATTTAATAAAATCTGTGAGCACTTCTTTGGTGGCTTATGAATATAAAGAGAGTTTTTGTGGTCATGTCAGCTTATATCATCTGTGCAACAGGAGCCACGTTGGCGATGTTTGGGATTTTTTTGTCTGCATGGTCATTTTTTGTTTCAAGTGATGATAACAAGTTTTACTGGGGAGGTGGTGGTATTTTAATAATCTATATTGGTTACTTAATTTATCGCTTTGCATTTCCTCATATCCGAAGGAAATGGGATGACTACTACTGAAGGTAATAATCTATTTTTAATTAACTATCCTGCATTGGTCGTATTGTTCAACCTGACAGAAGATTAAAAAATGAATAATATATCTCAAATAACAGGTGCTACGCTTAATCGCTACAGTTTAAATATTCCTTCCTGTCCTTATCCACTGGATGTAGAGGGTTTTGAAGGTCTGGAACAGATGAGTGTTCTCTACCATTACACTATCCGTTTCACCAGTCTTTATCCGGATCTCACTGCCGATATGATGTTGAGTAAATCCGTTACATTAAATATGGGCGTGGGCGAGCTTTTGAATCCGGTAGTAGGTAAAGTCGTACATGGAGTAGTAACACATTTTCGACGCCTTACGGGTTCACGCGATCAGGTTAAGTATGAAATCATTATCGAACCATTCTTGGCGCTGCTCGGTAATCAGTTCCGTACCCATCGTTTCTTCGTCAACAAATCGGTACCGGAAGTGGTCGAGGAGGTACTGCAGGAGCATGGCCTGCAAGGCTGGGAATATGACTTCACCCTCAAGGCTGACTACCCAAAGCGCGAACAGATTAACCAGTATCAGGAAAATGACCTCGCATTTATCGAACGCCTGCTGGCGGAGGTGGGGATTTTTTATTTCTTCACCCTGCAGCCGGACACCCAGACCGAAGTGGTGCACTTTGCGGACAAGCAGAGCGCCTGGACGTTCGGTAAAAAACTGCCGCTGAACAGCCCGTCAGGAACGAATGACAACGGGGTGGATTCAGTGTGGGGCGTGCATGTCTGGCATAACGTGGTGGAGCGCACTGTCACGGCCAGTGACTACAACCACCGGGAAGCCCAGAACGTCCTGTCCTCGGTGCCGGCAGACATGACCCGCGGTGACGGGGAGGACATCACCTACGGGGAAGTGTATCACCATCGGCCGCGGCATATTGAGCGGGGTGACAAAATTACCCCTACGGCGGAAACCGCCAACTTCTGGGCGCGTCTGGAGCATGAACGCTTCCTGTCAAACCAGACGACGGTGACCGGCAGCAGCACCGACCACACCCTCGGCCCGGCTCAGGTACTGACCCTCACCGAAACGGCCATCGCGCCGACCCTGCCCCGCGAAACCGAAAACGGGCTCATCATCATCAGTGCCGGTTACACCGCCAGTCGTCAGAACGCCCTGAAGGTGGCGTGGGCGGCGATGCCGTATTACGAGAACCGCTGCTGGCGTCCTGCTGCGAAAAAACGCCCGGTGATCAGCGGTACCCTGATGGCGCGTGTGACCAGCGCCAAAGACAACGATATCTACGCCTGGCAGGATGCATCGGGCCTGTACCGGGTGAAATTTGATGCCGACCGTGACGACAAACGTCAGGGCATGGAAAGCATGCCGGTGCGCTTTGCCAAGCCTTACGGTGGTGATAAATACGGCTTCCACTTCCCGCTGATTCAGGGCACCGAAGTGGCCATCGCCTTCCATGAAGGTGACCCGGACCGGCCATATATCGCCCACGCCCTGCATGATTCCCGCCATGTGGACCACGTTACCGAAGCCAACAGCACGCGCAACGTCATCCGTACCGCGGGCCTGAACAAGCTGCGGATGGAGGACAAGCGCGGTGAGGAGCATGTCAAACTCAGTACGGAGTACGGGGGCAAGACGCAACTCAATTTAGGCCACAATGTTGACGATGACAGACTGCCGCGGGGCGAGGGCGCTGAACTGCGAACGGATGACTGGGTGGCTGTTCGGGGGGGAAAAGGGGTGTTCATCTCGGCTGATGCACAACAAGGTGCACAAGGTCGAATGATGGACATGGAGGATGCAATTCGGCAGCTTAAAAACGCACTATCACTGGCAAAAAGCTTAAGCGGAATTGTTCAAAAAGCTGGAGCTACACGAAGTGATTCAGGCTCCCAGGAAGAGCTTAATAATGCGCTGGAAGATTTGAAGCAGGCAGGTATTTTGGCCCATGCGCCTGATGGGATAGGAATTGTTAGCCCTAAATCGGTACGCATGGCTTCGGGGAGCGCAAGTGTTGGACTGATGTCAGGTAAAAATACGGACATTAGCGCCGGGGAGTCAATTACGCTTGCTGCAACCAAAACAGTCAGCGTATTTGCGCAGGGAGAAGGGATGCAATTGGTTGCTGGCGCAGGAAAAATGGATATCCAGGCCCAGAAAGGAGAGCTTAACGTAGAGGCACTACAGGACATCACGATAAGCAGTGCCGAAGGGAAAGTGTCCATAAACGCCAGTCAGGAATTGTCGATCACCTGTGGCGGAGCCTATATCAAACTCAGTGGTGGTAATATCGAGTTGGGGGCACCGGGAAATATTTTATTGAAATGTACCAATGCGCAGAAAATGGGACCAGCCTCGCTGAACACTCCGCCGCGTACATTCCCGAAAGGGTACGGCGAGGGTTTCACATTAAAAGATCCTGATAGTGGGGAGATTCAACCTTTTACGTTTTTCAGAATCACAACTGGAGAAGGTGAGGTATATGAGGGCGTCTCTGATGAGCATGGAAAAACAATGCGAGTGTTCACCGCGATGCCATCAGCGCTAAAAATTGAATTCCCGGATGAAGAATTGTCTGATATCAAGGAAGAAAAGCAATGAGTACAGCTACTACATCCCTGGAATGTAAATACCCGGATGCCTGGACCGGTAAACAAAAAAAGTACTGGGTTGAGATTCAGCTCATGGATGAACGCGAAACTCCCATCCCTGATATGCCATATGTGGCTGAGAATGCAGCGACTCGTAGCCAGTGTGCTTCCTATACCGGCAAAAGCGACGCCAGTGGTATAATTCGAATAGAAGGACTACATCCTCTTGAGCTTATTTTGCATATTGAAGCAAAACCGCTTGCGGATGAGATGGAAAAAAGAGCATTGAGGCCCTTTGGGCGCAGTGAGGATGATTCCACTGTAAAACCTAAAGCAGCTGTTGAAGGATACGAATATCGTTACCTGAAAATAGGCCAGCTGTGCGATTCTCTTCCGGAGATGATGCCGGAATGGAAAGATAAAGCGAATCCACCTGAATACCATTTCCCGGACGCCCAGTTTACCGGACAGACGATAAAAAAACTTAACTGCCGGTATGTTTTTGAAGTCTGCCCATTTCGCGCATGGTCATTAATGTTGCATCATCAAACGGATTATTCGATAGTTAATGCCTACAATCTGGGAATAATGGCCGATCTTTCTTACTCTGCGGAAGAGCAAATTATTCGATATTTCGAGCAGGAATGTGTCGATCTCTCCGCTGCACCGAAATTAAGTGATGAGCACGACTATTACGCCGTGGTTAAAGATGTCCCCTTTAGCCAGCGCTATATCAATCCACGCTTTGTTACCACCGCCGGAAGTATTATTCAGCATGATACTCAGTTATTTTATGTTTCTAATGATGAACATGTCATTGTGGCCTGGCGTGGTACGCAGGAGGTGAGGGACTGGGTAACGGATATTACCTTTAGTCCACAGGCGTGTCCGTCCTATCTTGTCCCCACGGGTAAAATTCATAAGGGTTTTTTAGATGCTTTTGAGTATGCTAAAGATAAGTCACAAGATAGTTTTAAAGAAATAAAAAATTTAATCACAATTGAACAAAGAGAGCTATTCCTTTGCGGACACAGCTTAGGAGGAGCGCTGGCATTAATTTATGCCGCAGAGTTAAAATCAATAAAACCGCTTCTTTACACCTACGGTATGCCGAGGGTGTTTACTGCCGACGCCGTCCTGCAGCTTACGGGTATTACGCATTACCGGCACGTTAATGACTCGGATACCATCACCAGCGTACCAATGGATGCAAATCTCTATAACTGGTTTTATGAGATTTATGGTCCGGTTGGTAGCGTACTGGGTACAACATGGTCTGTAGCGGAACTGCTCTCACAAAAAATCACCGGCATTACCGTGGGGGATTGCTTCTGGCATCATGGAGATATTGTGCTGTTCTATTATACCACCCAGGTGGTGGAAAGCCTGCAATGCGAAGGCTCAATGAGCGCCCCTAAATGCCGCAGGATAAAGTACCGTCTGCCTAAAAAAACGAAATATTATTTAATCCCCTCCCTGGCGGAAGAGAAAAGCATTTCTGCAAAAAATCAGGATATTCAATTTATTCGCTCTTTAACACCCGACAGCATGAAGCAATTTTTTCCCAAAAACACAAACCCGGATTTAGACTCCATACTTACCGACCCGCGCAACCATTTTATGCCCGCCGCCTATCTGCCGTATATTAATGACCAACTGGTGGAACTGGTTTGCCCCGATGCCCCTCTGAAACGTATAGAGAGCAGGGGCGCATTCGAAAAACAGTTATCAGATGCCGGTATCCCGGATAATGAAAAGGAAAGAAATCGACTGTTTGCCGCGTTGCAGCGTCTGGTAGTGGAAACCCTGAAAGTAACGGAACAAATGCCTGAAGGGAAGCCCGCCCTGGAGCGTTTCCGTAAGACAAAAAAGGAATATGCTGAATGAAAATAGCTAATGTATTATACCTGCTACCGTTATTAGCACTGAGTGGCTGCGCGTTAAGTGAAAACCTCTCTCCGCCAGCGAATGGTAAGGCTGTAAAAGTTGCCGTTGTTAAACCTGCGGATGTCGATATTCTGCCGATGGATGTGATTTATCGCTCAGAGAAATGCAGGGATAAAATATTTACCTCGACAGGAGCGATAAATTCCCGGGCTGGCTATCATCTGCTGACTGTTCCTTTTAAGGCAGAACCGGGTAGTGATACCGTGAGCAACAGCGTTGCGCTGGACGGCGGTGGTCAGTGTGAGTGGAAGCTCAGCAATATCCGTTTCCAGTTTAAGTTCAGTAATATGGCAAAATTTGGTGCTGATATTAAAAAGAATGTTCCTAATGATATCGTTTTTGTCTTTGATAAAAACTCCCCCCCACGTGGGGATGGGCATTATAAGGATGTTTCTGGAGCTATAGAAATAGAGAGTGATTATTACCCTTTGGTAGTATATGATCGTATTATTGATCATGCTAAAACTCTTAGCATTGAAAGTGAGGAAATGTTGACTTTTCGAGCTAGCAATGTGAAAAGTATATTTTTCAAACCTAATGTACATTCCGATAGGCTTATAAGAATATTAGGTCCGGAAAAAATTGGTGATAACACATTATCAATTTATCCGGATGGAACTCAAACTATCAAGAAAAAAGGTTCTTACCCACTCGACTTTAAAAGACTCAAAGAAATGAAATGAGTATGTTAACTTACTGTTTTGTAAGTGAGTTGTAGTCCTGCTTTTAATATTTGACCATGCCTAGTGATTGAAGTATGAGATTGTTGAACTGGATTCCTAAGGGAATATACGGGAGCTTTTCTGCAAGACAAAACAGGAATGCGATGAATGAAAAAGGCTAATGTATTATACCTGCTGCCGTTATTAGCACTTAGCGGCTGCGCGTTAAGTGAAAACCTCTCTCCGCCACCAAATGGTAAAACCGTAAAAGTTGCCGTTGTTAAACCTGCGGATGTCGATATTCTGCCGATGGATGTGATTTATCGCTCAGAGAAATGCAGGGATAAAATATTTACCTCGACAGGAGCGATAAACTCTCGAGCTGGCTATCATCTGCTGACTGTTCCTTTTAATCCGGAAAAAGGGAGCGATAGAGTGAGTAACAATATTGCTCTTGATGGTGGTGGCCAGTGTGAGTGGAAATTAAGCAATATAAAATTTGATTTTCAATATCATAACATGAAGAAATTCGGGGCAGGGGTTAAGAGAAGTATACCCAGTGATATTGTTTTTGTTTTTGATAGAAATGCACCCCCTAGGGGAGATGGGCATTATGATGATGTCTACGGTGTTATAGAAATAAAAAAAATTACTATCCTTTAATTAGAAAAAAGAATACAGATGAGGAAATGTTAGTTCTTAGCGTACAAGGCCAGCCAATGTTGACTTATCGTGTCCATGACGCAAATAGCATTGTATTTGAACCCATATTTCACTCTGATATGGTTGTTAATGCTGTTCCTCCAAAGAAGAAAGGTGGTGGATATACGCTTATTTATCCTAATGGAGATGAAATAATAGATCGTTACTTCTCAAATTCAGAAAAAACGAAGTATGAATTTGTAAAACAGAAATCTCGCTAAAACATTATTAATGGCTGTTATGGGAGGGGCATGTGTCTAAAGGATTTGTATTGATTGGTGATAAAACCACGCACGGCGGCCAGGTTATTTCTGCTTCATCAACAATGGTTGTAAGTGGCAAAAAGGTTGCCCTCGTTGGCGATAAAATCAGTTGCCCCAAAAATGGGCATGATATTAATGCCATTATTGAAGGATCATCTGAATGGACCTCTGATGGTAAAGCCGTAGTTGTGGATGGTTGCCATTGTTAGTGTGGTTGTCAGGTGATCTCCAGTGCACCGGATTGTGTAATAGGATAAGTAATGAGCTGGGAGCGTCAGAAATCAACGATATCGGCTAAACCCGAAGAACCTTCATTCATCCTGTGGATGCTGCTGGGGGTGCTCGCGCTGGTCGGGGGCGTACTGTTGTTTGTCCTGCATGCCAATCAACTGGCAGGACCACTTCAAACATTTAATCTTTGGGCTGTCACCGCATTCCCTACAGTTATCTGGTTTTTCTTTCTCTGTCTGCGTGGCTGGCTCTATAACAATGCGGTGGACAAACACGAATTTGAAGCCGGCGAAGCAGAATTTGCACAACAACAGTGGATGGACTGGGCTGGTCGCAATATTACAGTACTGCACAGCGGTGTAATGCTGCCTGCAAATCTGACATCTCAAAATTTTTTGGCTGCCCCGTCAGCGCTGGAGCAAAGCACATCTCTGACCCAACGAATTTGTCTGCACGGTCATGAGGCTCATTTTTCTGTTTTGCTTGCAGGGTTAAACCCGGCTTTGGCAAAGTTGTCTTCAGATATAGTACCCGCCGTCACACTGCTGACCGACTCTCACGATGATTTGCCAGCATTGCAGGATGCATTTGCACATGCCTGGCAGACAGCCATTCCTGATCGTCTGGTGCCACAGTTGACCATTCTTACGTCAAAGTCCTTCCTCTCACTTGATGGGCGAATTAAATCACCGACGCTGGATGTGGATTTAATCCTGATTCACCAGACTCAGGGGCGAGATGCGTACAGTGATGCCCTAGCCGTCCTGCTGTTGACCTCCGATGATGTGGCCGCAAAATATAAGCTCTCTTTTAATGCCCGTCTTTTGCGTCCAATGGCACTTGATATAGCGATTTCAGAAAAGTCACTGGATACGTTTTTCTCGACGCAAACTCAGGCCTGTTCCACCGCCAGTATTGTTGGCGACAACGTGGAATGGGGAAATGCATTCTCCGGTCTGCTTGAAGCAGCACAAAGTTATGGCGGTCATTGGAAATCTGAACAGCTCCACTGGCTGGAAAAATATGCCGGGCTCAGCGGCCCCTTTTCTCCATGGATAATGGCCGCAGTAGCCAGCGATATCGTGAATATACAAAAATCAGACTGTCTGATGCTTTCTGCAGATGGTGAGCAGATATTTATTAATACAGTGCAAACAGGGAACCGAAACGATGACAATGGGTGATTCAGCATGGCGCGGAAGCTGGGGACGACTGGGCTTCTCCGCGCTTTTAGCCAGCGGGATTGCCTGGTTAATCTGGCACTTTGGCGACCGGATTGGGCTGCACACTACGCTTCTGAAAAGCCTGACGCTTGCCGGTGCTTTATTGCTGTTACTGATGCTTCGTCATGGCAAAACAATTAGTCTTGCCATCAATCAAGGATGGCACCGTTTTCAGGCAAAGCGTAAAAATGTGCTGCCCGTCGATGAAGGTCGCGTTAAACAGACCGCACCACGCAACGTCACCGTCGACATCATCCGCCTCGCCATGCGTAACCTCTACGGTCGGCGTTGGGGGCGTAAAACACGCATCCTGCTGGTCACTGGCACCGCCTCTGAGGTCGAGCTGCTGACCCCTGGCCTGACAGATCAGCTCTGGCAGGAAGATCGCGGAACGCTATTGCTGTGGGGCGGGGACCTCAATACGCCGGCAGATAGTGCCTGGCTGACCGCGCTGCGTAAACTGCGCCGTCGTCCGGTGGATGGTCTGGTGTGGGTCACCTCGACCTTTGACCAGCTGTCAGCGCCCGGGCTGGAGCGACCTTCACCGGTCCCGTCTGAAAGCACTATGGATTCCCTTTCCCATGCCATCAGTGACCGTATGAATGTGCTGGGCTGGACACTCCCGCTGTACGTCTGGTCCCTGCATCCGCGCGCCGGTCAACCGGAAGGGCGCATTGTGCAGGCGACGGGTTGCCTGCTGCCTGCCGGGTGTCGCGCGGAGGGGCTCGCAGAGCAGCTCGCCGCCCTGACGCCGGAGCTGACCACTCAGGGTCTGCAGCAAACCTGTGGAGACGTGAAGCATAATTTCTTGCTGGCCCTGGCGGACCAGCTTATCCGTGAACCGGAGAGCGTGACCATTCCGCTGTCGGTGATGCTCAATCCGTACCGTCCGTTGCCGCTGGCCGGGCTTGTGTTCAGTCAGCCCTCTGCCGGTGCTGAGCGCGCTGTCAAACATCACTGGGGGATGGATAAGCGCTGGGATGTCCTGCCTGACTCAGTCCGTTCCCTGCCTGCGGCGTTGCGGCCACATAAGCCCGGCATTCCGTGGCGGAAGGTAATGGCGTCTGTTGTCGCTTTGGCGATGGTGGGCTGGGCCGTCTGGATGGGCATTGCCTATGTCGCTAACCGCAGCCAGATTGGCGGGGCAGAGTCGCAGGCAACGCTTGCCATACAGTCAAACCAGCCGCTGGCGCAGCGTCTGCATGCCCTGTCTGAACTGCAGAAAACCCTGGCCCGCCTGCAGTACCGCGCCGGGCACGGCGTGCCATGGTATGAACAGGCCGGGATGAGCCAGAATAACGCGCTGCTGGCCGCGCTCTGGCCACGCTATCAGGCCAGCGCATTGCCTTTGCTGCGTGATGCGGCAGCCAGCCATCTGCAGAAGCAGGTCAGTGCCTTTAACGCGTTACCGCCGGGCAGTCCGCTGCGCGAGCAGATGGCAAAAACCACCTATGACCAGCTCAAACTCTACCTGATGCTGGACCGCCCGGAACGTATGGATGCGGCCTGGTTCAGCAGCGCGCTGCTGCATAACTGGCCGAAACGTGAAGGCGTGAAAGACAGCGTCTGGCAGGGCATGGCCCCGTCACTGCTGTCGTTTTACGGTGCGCAGTTGACAGCCCATCCACAATGGACGTTATCCGCAGATGAGGCCATGGTCAGTCAGGCGCGTTCGCTGCTGGTTCGCCTGATGGGCGTGCGCAACAGCGAGTCCTCCCTGTATCAGAAGATGCTCTCTCAGGTGGCGCATCTGTATGTCGATATGCGTCTGGATGATATGACCGGCGACACGGACGCGGCGCGGTTGTTCAGTACTACCGAGGTGGTGCCGGGGATGTTCACCCGCCAGGCCTGGGAGCAGGCGGTGCAGCCGGCCATCGAGAAAGCGGTGAAGGCGCGCCGGGACGAGCTCGACTGGGTGCTCACCGACAGCAAACGCCAGGCGACCTCTCGGGATGACGCGTCCCCGGAGGTGCTGAAGCAGCGCCTGACGGACCGCTATTTTGCGGACTTTGGCGGGGCCTGGCTGGCGTTCCTCAACAGTCTGCGGCTTCACCGGGCCGCCACGCTGTCGGACTCGATTGACCAGTTGATCCTGATGGCCGACGTGCGCCAGTCGCCTCTGGTGGCGCTGATGAACACCCTGAACGTGCAGGGGCTTACCGGCCAGGCCGGCGAAGCGATTTCTGACTCGCTGGTGAAGTCGGCGAAGAATCTGCTGGGTGGGGACAATAAGGATGCGATTGACCAGAGCGCCGGCGTTCACGGCCCGCTGGACGCGACCTTTGGCCCGGTGCTGGCGCTAATGGACAAAGCCCGCTCCGGCACGCAGGCCCAGAGCCTCCAGTCATATCTGACCCGTGTCACCCAGGTGCGTCTGCGCCTGCAGCAGGTGACCAACGCGGCCGACCCGCAGGCGATGGCCCAGACCCTTGCCCAGACGGTATTCCAGGGCAAGGCCGTCGACCTGACCGAAACCCGCGACTATGGCAGCCTGATTGCCGCCGGCCTCGGCCAGGAGTGGAGCGGCTTTGGTCAGACGGTATTTGTGAGCCCGATGGAGCAGGCCTGGCAGCAGGTGCTGACCCCGGCGGCAGACAGCCTCAATGCCCAGTGGCAGCAGGCGGTGGTTAGCGAGTGGAACAGTGCGTTTGGCGGGCGCTATCCGTTCCGCAATATCAGCAGTGAGGTCTCCCTGCCGCTGCTGGCAAAATACCTCAATGCCGATTCCGGGCGTATTGCGCAGTTCCTGCAAACCTGTCTTAAGGGCGTGCTGCATAAGGAAGGGACTCACTGGGTGCCGGACAGCATTAACGCGCAGGGGCTGACCTTTAACCCGGCCTTCCTCAACGCCATCAATACCCTGAGCCATATCGCGGATGTGGTGTTCACCGAAGGCAACGCCGGAATGTATTTCGAGCTACGTCCGGGCACCGCCGCCGGCGTGATGCAGACTGACATGATTATCGACAGCCAGAAACTGACCTATGTAAATCAGTTGCCGGCGTGGAAGCGCTTCACCTGGCCTGCGGATACTGAGGCGCCTGGCGCTAACCTGAGCTGGATAAGCACGCAGGCGGGTACCCGTCAGTATGCGGATATCCCCGGTGCCTGGGGCTGGATACGCCTGCTCGAGAAAGCGACGGTCAAGGCTTACCCGGGCGTCGGCAGCAGCTACAGCCTGAGCTGGAAAGCGCAGGACGGACGCCCTCTGAATTACACCCTGCGAACCGAAGCGCAAGAGGGGCCGCTGGCGTTGCTGAAACTGCGTAATTTCCGTCTGCCGGAGACCCTCTTCAGCACGACTGGTGCGGCACCGTCAGACCCGGTTGCCAGTGCAGGTAACGACGCCGGGGAGGATGACTGATGAGTACGCTGAATGCATTACTCAGCGCCTGCCAGTCAGAGGAAACGCCACTGCTTGCTGCCACCCTTGAACGCGTGGCGCAGTGGGAGGGCTGGCTGCAACCGCTGTCAGAGGCGTCCCCCGTCGGGGACGACCCGGGCTATGACGATGACTTCCAGCAGATGCGGGAAGAGGTTAATAAACTTTCCGGGGCTGACACGGAACTCATTTGCCGGCTGGCGGAGAAACTGCTCATCGGTACGGCCAAAGACATTCGGGTGGCAACGTACTACTGCTGGGCGAAGCTGCACCGCGAAGGTGAGCAGGGGCTGGCGGAAGGGCTCGAACTGCTGGCCGGCCTGCTGGAGCGCTTCGGCGCGCAACTGCACCCGCAGCGTGACCGCAGCCGCAAGGCGGCGCTGGAATGGCTGGCCGGTTCGCGCATGACCGACAGTCTGTCGCTGTACCCGGAAGTGGTCAGGGAAGAGGCGGTGCGTACCATTGGTGCACTGTTGCTGATTGCGCAGCTAACAGATAATGAGCCCGATGAAACCCGCCCGCAGTTCAACGCGTTGTACGGCGCGCTGGAAAGTCGTCTGCAGAAAGCGGGCGGCGTGGATGCGGTGGTACCGCAGAACGCCAGTACCAGCGAAACCCCTTCGGCTGCCAGTCACAGCGATGCCCCGGCCATCGGGCGGATCACGTCCGGTCAGGATTTGCTGGCTCAGGCCCGCACCCTCACCGAATACCTGCGCGAGCAGCCAGATGGCTGGCTGTCAGCACACCATCTGATGAAGAGCCTGCGTCACGACACCCTGCGGGCCATCCCGGCACCGGATGCGCAGGGGCGTACACGCATCGAGCCGCCAAGGGCGGATCAACGCGCGTTACTCAAACGCCTCTACCTGCAGCAGAACTGGGCTGAAATGCTCGAGACAGCAGACAGTACCTTTTCCCGCGGTGCCAATCACCTGTGGCTGGATTTGCAGTGGTATATCCACCAGGCCCTGATGAAGTCCGGTCAGGTAACGCTGGCCGACATTGTGGCGGCTGACCTGAAAGGGCTGCTGAGCCGCATGTCAGGCCTGGAAACACTGGCCTTCAGTGACGGTACGCCGTTTGCGGATGAAATAACGCTGAACTGGATCCAGCAACATGTGCTGGAAGCGACGAGTGGGTGGGGCCATGACATGCCATCCGCACAGATGGCTGCCGGTCACGATGACATTCTGGCGCTAGAGCCGGAAGCTGTGGCGCTGGCCGACAGCGAAGGTCCGGATGCTGCGTTGGGCTGGTTACAGAACCGGACTGGCATGGCTACTGACCGTCAGAAATGGTTATTGCGTCTGCTGATGGGGCGTATTGCTGAGCAGTACGGTAAAAATGAGCTGGCGGTGCATCTGTTTGCGGAGCTTTGGGCACGTGCCAGTGAAGTCTCCCTCACTCAATGGGAGCCTGAGCTGTTGTTTGAAGTTCAGGCCCGCCATTTGAAACTCCTTCGGTTGAAAGCCGGGCGCAGTGAGGCTGACAAGGCTCGTCTCACGCCGATGATGGACCAGTTACTTGCCGGGCTGATCGCAGTCGATCCAGCCCGTGCTGCCGTGCTTTGCGGTTAAATCCACAGGAACAGAAATAAATGGAAGGTTTGACCCTGCGCTATTACGACGCGGAAATGCGTTACCTCCGTGAAGCCGCCAAAGAATTTGCTCAGACCCATCCCGATCGCGCCGCCATGCTGGACCTCGATAAGGCCGGCACGCCCGATCCGTATGTTGAACGTCTGTTTGAAGGCTTCGCTTTTTCGATGGGACGGCTGCGGGAGAAGATTGACGACGACCTGCCGGAACTGACCGAAGGGCTGGTCAGCATGCTCTGGCCACACTACCTGCGTACCATTCCATCACTCTCGGTGGTGGCGTTCACACCCGCGCTTCAGGCCGTGAAAATGGCGGAAGTGATGCCCGCGGGTCTTGAAGTGTACTCCCGACCGGTGGGGCCGAAGAACACGGTCTGTCGCTACCGCACGACCCAGGATGTGATGCTCAATCCGCTCAGTATTTCGGGTGTCACCATAACCACCGAAACCGACGGACGTTCGCTCCTGCGCATGCGTTTTGCCTGCAGTACGCAGGCGGACTGGTCACATGCTGACCTGAGTCACTTGAGCCTATATCTTGGCGCTGATGCGCCCGTCAGTAGTCAGCTGCACCTGATGCTGACCAAGCGACAGGCGGCGCTGTATATGCGTCTGCCTGGACAGACTGACCGTATCCGCCTTGACGGGTACTTCTCCCCGGGCGGTTTTGCTGAAGAGGACGGGCTGTGGCCAAAAGGCGATACTGCCTTCAGTGGTTATCAGCTGCTGCTGGAATACTTCACCTTCCGCGACAAGTTTATGTTTGTTCACCTCAATGGTCTGGACGGTATCACGCCGCCGTTGGGGACGGAGTATTTCGATATTGAGGTGGTGTTCAGTACACCGTGGCCGTCAGATCTACCGGTCACCGATGATGCCGTCCGCCTGCATTGCGTGCCGGTGATTAACCTGTTCACGCTGGAAGCGGACCCGCTCACCATCACCGGGCTTGAAAGCGAATACCTGCTGCGACCGAAACGACTGCAGGACGGGCACACCGAGATTTATGCCGTCGACTCAGTCACGGGCTCGAACCGGACCCGTGATGCGGAGTACGTGCCGTTCAGCAGCTTCCGGCATAAAGGCGGCATGATGCGCCGCCAGGCCCCACCGCGTTATTACCATACCCGGGTGAAACGCAGTGTCACCGGGCTGTATGACACCTGGCTTATTCTGGGCGGTCACCAGTGGGAAGATGACCGGTTATTTGAGCGTGAAGCCGTCTCACTGCAAATCACCGGCACTAACGGTCAGTTACCGCGCCGGGCGCTTCAGAGTACGCTGCTTGACCGCTGTGAACAGGTGGTGCAGGCCCCGTTAACGGTCAGAAATCTCTGTAAGCCCACGCTGCCGGTCTATCCCCCTGCCGAAGACCGCTTTCACTGGCGGGTGCTGAGCCATCTCGGCTCCGGCTTTCTCAATATGATGAGCTCTGCCGAAGTGCTGCGCGGGACGCTGGCGCTCTATAACTGGCAGGAAGATGAGCTCAATAACCGCCGGCTTGAGGCCATTCAGCATGTTACGCATCACCGTCTGCAGCGTTTTGTGCAGGGGTATCTACTGCGGGGGCTGGATATCGAAGTCACCCTCGACAGCAACGGTTTCACAGGAGAAGGGGACATTCACCTGTTTGGCGAAATGCTCAACCGGTTCTTTGCCCTCTATGCCGACATGAACCAGTTTAACCAATTCACCCTTATTGTTCAGCCAGAAGGAAAGTGCATCCGGTGGAAAGAGAATCACAGTCCGCGCCTGCCCGGTTAATGGCGCAGCTGGGTGACCGGCTGCCCTATATCAACTTTTACCGTTTCTGCCAGCTCCTGGAGCAGAGTCAGCCGAATCAGCCGGTAACCGGCAGCACCTGGCATGTGCGTCATGAACCGGTGCGCTTCCGACCCCATCCGGGGATGGGGTTCCCGGCCTCGGAAATTAAAGCGCTGGAGCCGGCGGAACATCCACACCTGCCGCCCACGGTGCGTATCACCTTTATGGGACTCTATGGCGTGGAGTCGCCGCTGCCGACGCACTATATCGATGACATTACCCAGCGGCGGGAAGGGTATGAAGCGACCGCTGATTTTCTCGATATCTTCAACCATCGGTTGATTGCCCAGTACTACCGTATCTGGCGTAAATATTCGTATCCGGCGAGCTTCGAAGCGGGCGGCAGGGACAATATATCGCAGTACCTGTTGGGGCTCGCGGGGCTCGGGATTGACGGTTGTACGGACAGTATCGCGGCACCCGCCTCACGCTTTCTGGCACTGTTACCGGTGATGTTACTCCCGGGGCGTACCGCGGAAGGCCTGGCCTCTCTGGTGCGTCTACTGGCCCCGGACACGCAGACAAAAATCTGGCATCACGATAAACGTCGTGTTCCGCTGAAAAAGCCGCTGACCATGAGCGTGTGTCAGCCTGTTACCCTCAAGAACCGGCCGGTGATGGGCAACTATGCCACCGATGTGAACAGCCAGGTGCTGATGAGGTTGTCCACCGCAAACCCGGAGGAAGTGCAGGGCTGGTTGCCCGAGGGCGACCTCCACGCGGATTTAATGGCACTGCTGCATGTGTATCTCGGGTCACGTCTCGATGTGCGGCTGCAGTTGTGTGTGGACCGCAGCCTGCTGCCTGACGCGACAATGAGCAGTGAACCTCAGGCAGGGGGGGTACAGCTGGGCCGCACCGCCGTGATGCGACCGCTGAATGTAGCGAAGACAACTACACACCCCAAAACAATGATCATCAATCTTGGCCGCTATGAGCGCGTTCAGGAAAATATTCACCGCAGGGAGACCGATGAAGATGGCGATTACCGCTGGTAAAACCACCTTACTTACTCTGGCGTCGGGCATCGCGATGATGCTGACAGGCTGTGGCCTGACCCAGAAAGTCACGGACGGCACAGTAGCTGTGACCAAAGCTGTTTTTTATAAGCAGGTGAAAACCCTGCATCTTGATATTCATGCCCGTGAAGCCATCAATAACAATGCCGGTGGGGTGGCGCTGTCCACGGTGGTGAGGGTTTATCAACTGAAGGACCGCAGGACGTTCGACAGTACGGATTACCCGTCCCTGTTTAAGGCCGACAGTCAGGCCCTCAAAGCGGACCTGGTGGCGGAGAAAGACATTCGTCTGCAGCCGGGCGGGGCCGTGATGGTCGATATGCCGATGGACGAGAATGCGCAGTATGTGGCGGTGGCCGGGATGTTTATGTCACCGGATCAGGTAAACAATACCTGGCGGGTGGTGCTGAAGCGGGACGATCTCGATCCGGACAAGGCGAGGATAATTGAGGCGGGTAATAACCGGCTGACGCTGAAGGCGCTTAAAGATGAATGAGGCCCCGCGTCCGTCGCTGTATGAGACCCTCTTTGGCAATTTCACCGGCGGGCTCGACCTGCATCAGGTCAGTGAGCAAAACCAGGTGATTATGTCGGTACTGGACAATATGCAGCGTATCCTCAACTGCCACGCCGGTACGCTCACGCATCTGCCGGACTACGGACTGCCGGATATGACTTCGGTAATCAATGGGCTGCCGGGTATCGAGCATGAACTGATGAAAACCCTCTCTGGGGTGCTGCTGAAGTATGAGCCCCGGCTGAAAAAAATCGCAGTGGTGATCCAGCAACAGACAACGCCTGGCGAGCTGCGCTATGCCATTGATGCTGAGCTGAAAGGCGTGGGACTGGTGCGCTATGGCACGGAGTTTATGCCCGAAGGCCGCGTGCTGATACGCCATATGAAACAGCAAAACTTTCTTGGCCACCAGGCCCGGATTTAGCGCGATACAATCCTCTACCACCGGGTCAGAGCACTATCGATGTCAGCAAAAGCACGGTTCCTGCAAAAACTTCAGGGTAAACATTCGCGCCCAGATCCCTATGCAAGTAAAGGCCAGGCTGACCTGGCCGCGTTTTGTCAGTGACTGGGCGCACTGCAGGAAAGCATCGAAACCTGGCTGGCGCAAACCGGGATAACGCTCATCAACCCTCACTGCGCCCTAACGGAAATGCTTATCAGCAACAGCGCATTCACGGTTCCCTACTTTAAACTTCATGATGAAAATCGGGGGGTGAAATTCACTGCGGTATTTTTATACGGGCAGAGCGTGACGGGGTGTGTGGAAGTGCCCCTTGCTGCCTTAACGGGCAGGAGGGTTGTTATAAGGATCTGGGTCTTTTTTATTTACCTGCATGTTCGGGGATAACGCCACAATGCAAAGCACTGAACCACGATATATCCGGACGGGAGGGGATCCCCGGTCGTTCACTGACTTCACCGCGCTGCGGGATGAAATGGGGAAACTGACGCATCCGGCGCGCCCGGATGTCAACTGGCGAAATGTGGAAAAACTCTGTCTCAGTCTGTTTGAACATAACGGCGTCGAACTTCAGACTGCTGCCCGGTACACGCTGGCCCGCACCCACATTGCGGGACTGCACGGTTTAAACGAAGGGCTCTTCATTCTGGAAGCTCTGCTGATTGGTCAATGGGGAAACCTGTGGCCGCAGCCGGTCCATGCGCGCATCGAAATACTGGCAGGGCTGAGTCGGCGTCTGCAGCAATTCCAGCGTACGCAGGCGCTGGTTTACAGCGATTTGGGCGCTCTGTATCAGGCTGAAAAAAGCCTTACAGCCATCAATGAAGCTCTGCAGCGTCTGGAATTGAAGCATCAAACGGGCCTGGATGCCCTCCGCCAGCAGTTTCACATTGCGGCAGTTCGCCTGGAAAACAACACCAGCGATGCCGAGAGCCCCTCCCCATCGCCTGAGATTCTGATACCGGCGGCGATCGCGCTACGGGAAAATGAAGGGGACCCATCGCACCGGTGGGTGTATGTGGTGCAGCCTGCGCCGGAGTCCTGGATTAACGTGGTTCCTGCCCGGGCAAGAAAACCCTGGAGATCGTTTGTTGCAGGGATGCTGACCATGTTACTGACGGGCGGTCTGTTGTGCTGGGGGCACACCATCCTGACCGACCACCCACAGCAGAAAGCGCTGATGGCGTCAGTGGCGCAGCTGCCCGCTCCACTGTCGGAAGAGGCTTTGCTGACGTTGCATCAGCATAGCCCGCCGTGGCTGAAAGAAAATACGCAATGGATAAAGCAGACCCAACAGCAATTGGAACAGCTGGCCGCGATGTCGCCGGACTGGCCACTGGCACAGGGTACGGCGCTGGTTCGCCAGGTGCAGATGTTGTGGCCCGACACTGCAGTGGCTGAGGCTGTTTCGCAGCAATGGCAACGACAGCTGGAAGCTTCCGCCGCTTCCCCGGACAGTCTGGGAGGCTGGCAGCGTGGTATCACGCAACTGCAACAGCTGGCTGATCAGTTGAATCATCTGGACGGTCAGAAGGGGAAATACATGACGGTCAGCGAGCTGAAATCGCAGGTATTTGCTATCACCCAGGCGTTTAACCAAACAGTACCGGTCGAAGAGCAACTGCGCCAGTTGGCGCACCAGCCGGCTGACAAACCTGACCCGGTCGCGTTACGTGCGCAGACCGCGCAGCACCTGAAACAACTCTTGGCGCGCTATGCCCTGTTGGACAGAGGGACAGATGAAAAAGCCCGCTGAATTGCCAATGCCGCCACCTTCGCAATATCCTGCGGCTGGTCCAGCCTGCCGAGCGGCGTGCGTTCGATCATGTCAGTTTCGAACGGGCTGCCAATAAATCCGGCACTGATAATGCCTTCGGTATGGGTCCCTCCTGGCGCCAGGGTATTGACTCTGATGCCTCGTGAACCAAGTTCAGCTGCAAGCACCCTGGTCAGAGCATCGAGAGCGCCTTTGGTAGCGGAGTAGACTGCGGCGTTGTTCACAAGAATATCAGGTTCCCCGTATGCACGCCTGGTTTCGGCAAACAGCCTCTTTACATCAGCCGCAATTGCTACGCTGGCCTGAACGGCAATCGCCTGGCCGCCCTCTGCCTCAATGGCTGCGACAACCTTATCGGCTCCGCTACGATCAGACGCAGAGTTCACCACCACCCGCGCCCCCTGGCGCGCCAGTTCCCGGGCGATGCCCGCTCCGATCCCTTTTGAAGCGCCGGTAACAATAGCCGTTTTTCCTGCCAGTCTTTTCATTGATAACTTCCTTACAGCTGTGTCATGCCGCCGTCGACGACAAGATCGGTTCCGGTGGAGAAACTGCTTTCTTCCGATGCGAGAAAAAGAGCGGCGGCGGCCAGTTCATCCGGCTGTCCTAAACGCCCGAGGGGCACCATGGCCGCGGCCTGTTGACGAAAGGCTTCGGCCTCCTGCGGCGTTCCAACCTGCCCGTCAATAATAGGCGTATCGACAGGGCCGGGACTCAGCGTATTCACCCGGATATGCCGTGCTTTCAGTTCCGCCGCCGCGGTCCGTACCAGGGAGCGCACCGCAGCCTTGGTGGCATTGTAGACGCTGTGGCCCGGCAGCCCTTTTGTCGCCAGGCAGGATGAGACGAGAATAATCGAACCCCCTTCGCGCATCGCCGGAAGCGCTCTCTGCAGGGTAAAGAATGTGCCTCTAACGTTGATGTCGAACATCTGGTCATAATGCTGCTCCGTCACTTCACCGATTGCCGACGATGCAATGACGCCGGCATTGGCAACGAGGATGTCAAGCCCACCTTCTTCCTGCTGCACCGTGGTAAACAGCCGGTCCAGACTGTCGGGGGAGGCGATGTCGGTCTGGATCGCTTTCGCCTGTTTACCCAGCTTAGCCGCCGCCGCTTCAAGCTCAGCCAGTCTGCGGCCAGCGATATAAACCGTCGCCCCTTCCTGGATGAAGCGCCTGGCGATCGCATAACCGATCCCGCTGGAGCCGCCGGTCACAACAGCAATTTTAGAGTCCAGTTTGCCCATAGTTTCCTCACTTACATTGAATTCATTGACAGGTCGATTGTCTGCCAGGTGAAAAAATGCACCATGGCTATCGAATTTTCAGTATGATTGAGGCTGAGCCAGAATTAAACTGGCGAAAATTGCACAATACTTGTGAGAAAACGCACCAATGGACCACTGGGATGAACTTCGCATGTTTCTTGCCGTGGCGGAAGGCGGTACGGTACGCGCGGCCGCTGACGCGCTGGGCGTCAACCACGCCACCATCATTCGCGGCATTGGTCGGCTGGAAAACAAGCTTAATAGCAAGCTGTTTGAAAAGCTGGCAACCGGCTACCGGCTGACGGACGCGGGCACCGACATCGTCGAACTTGCCGGGCAGATGGCGACAGCGTCATCTCAGATTGAAGCAAGAGTTTTCGGCAGGGATCAGCGTGTTTCCGGGCCTTTGAGGTTTACGCTTCCCATCTCTTTTGCAACCGACCTGCTGATGCCTACGCTGGCGGGTTTTATGCATGCTTACCCGGATATTGCGCTGGAGATTATCGCGTCGGGCACCATCGCCAATCTGGGCAACCGTGAGGCGGATGTCGCCCTTCGCGTGGTCACAGGGGATACCACGCCGCCAGGCAATCTTTACGGCATGAAACTGTGTGAGTTTTATACGGGATACTACGGCCATTTAACTCTTTTAGCAGCCCCTTCAGGGTCTATACCCTGGTTGCTGGGACCCGGCGAGGCCGTTCCGTCCGAATGGCTGCCTGAAGGGGGGATCAGGATGACAGCCACGCCAATCCGCTTCGCGGAAATGCGCTCTCAGTTTGAGGCGGCGCGCGCGGCCATGGGCATCACACTTCTGCCCTGTTTTCTCGGCGATGTCGATCCGGTGCTCGCCCGTGTACCCGGAGGACCGGTCGCGCGCATTGGCGACGTCTGGCTGCTGACCCACAGTGAGACACGGCAGACGAAGCGCGTGCGGCTTCTCTGCGAACATATCCGCACTGCGATGCAGGACTACGCTGGTAGGATGGCAGGACGGCCCGATATTATCTGAGATAAATAAACAGAGCGGGTAATAAAGGATAGTCCGGCCGCGACAGAAAACCAAGAACAGTCTGATGCTCAGGTTGAGATCCGACGGCTCCAGAAGGAACTGAAACGGGTTACTGATGAACTCACAGCCAGAAGCGGACGTTATCACCGCAGTATTTAGTTACGTTTTTACCGTTCAGCCAACTTATACTGTACCGAGAGATGTCCTTTCTTCTCCTTTACAGCGTTATCTGAACCTCGCCCACGTCGGATGTCAGCAGCACATGCGTGCCGCCGCAGGCATACGCGGGCAAATCGCCCCACGTGATCATACGGCTGCCCCCTTCCTCCTGATGATGGCGGGGCAGCGCCTGGTTAACCAGTTCTGACACGCCCCGGGCAAAATCCTCTGCGGTCACCGGCGTTGGCAGGCGTAGCGGCTCAAAGACCACGCGTCCCTCCCCGGGACGATGGTTCCCCGGTCGGAGGGCTGGCCGCCGGACAGACAGGATTTTGCTTAAGGTTGAGGGAGGAGCGGTCCGGTAATGCGGAACCTGCCGCAGTAATCAGCCGGTAAAACCTTTAAGAGAGTCGATGGTGGCCGTCGATCCGCCACACACAATCACCAAAAAGTTTTTATGGCTGTCGGCAGGAATTTTTTTGCCATAAAGCAGAGCCAGCGCCGCGCCGCAGGCGGGCTCGATCAGAACCCGATTGTCGTCCAGGAATGTCAGACAGGCGTTTACCGCCTCGCCGTCGGTCACCTGCACCGGTACAACAGTTCTTTCACTGGCAAGCCTGAACGCCCGAAGGCACACCTGACAGGCACCAAGTGAAGTTGCCACGCCCGTCAGTACGGGAACTTCCGTCGGACCGCCCGCGTCCAGCGCGGCGGCATAGGAAGCCATACCTTCCGTTTCAGCGGCATAAATCGGCACGTCCGCAAGCCCATTGCGGCGCAGCCCTTCGTCAACGCCGGCCAGCAGCCCGCCGCCGCCCACCGAAAGCACTACAGCATCCGGCCGGACGCCTGCGGCGACCACCTCATCGATCATGGAGGCATGCCCCTCCCAGAGAAGCGGATCATCAAAAGGATGCAGAAAGGCGTCTTCGCCGGTCAGCAGCGACAGCGCCAGCTCGTTGGCTTCAGACCACATTTTTCCGTGAACGATAACCTCTGCTCCCTCACACTGCAGCAGATGGCGGCCGCGCTCCGGCGTGGTTTCAGGTACCACCACGATGACGGGTACACCCAGCCGGCGACCCGCATAGGCCACCGCCAGGCCTGCGTTGCCGCCGGAGGATGAGATAAAACGGCGGGCACCGCGGGAAAAATGCTGTTCACAGGCATAGCCGATGCCGCGGATTTTAAACGACCCGGAAGGCTGCAGCGCCTCCATTTTCAGCCATACGCGTGTGTCGTTAAGCTGACCCAGCGGGAGGGATTCAAGCAGCGGGGTACAGATACTCAGTGTCATGGGTTTACTCCGGTAAAATGAACGTCAGGCCAGCGCCATCACTTCAACTTCAACATCGAGGCCGAATGCCAGCTGGCTGACGACGGTAGTGCGGGCCGGAAAGCCGTCAGGGAAGCCTGTCCGCCAGGCGTCATTAAACGCCTGAAAGTGCGCTATATCAGACAGCCAGACGGTGGCCTTCACGACCTGACTGACCGATGACCCGCAGGCTTCAAGCGTGTCGGCTATGTTCTGCAGAATGGTTCGCGTCTGTTCTTCGATGGTACCGCGTACGGGTTCGCCCTGCGCATTCATGGACATCTGACCGGACAGAAACAGAAAGCCGTTGGCTTCCACCGCACGGGCAAACGGAAATGGCAGCGAGCCGGGATATCTTTTCATCGGTTATCCAGCGCTGAGAGGGGTGACCCGTCATTCAGCATTTTTCAGTTCATCAAGGTAGTTGTAGATGGTGTAGCGGGTGACGCCGAGGGCCGCCGCCGCTTTTTCAACGCCGCCTTTCATCAGGAAAATGCCTTTTTCCTGCATCTGCTGCACGGCGAGAAGTTTAGCCCTTTTACCGTCGGCTCTTCCGGCGCCAGGGCTGAGGGCCGTGGCGCTGCTGATAATATCGCGCATCAGATCTTCAATGTTGTCGGGCGACACACCGCTTTCCTCCTGCGGGATGGCCTCTTCACGTTGTGATGGCATAGCGGCGGTCAGATTCTGCAGTACGCTGAGGGCCTTACGGATATTTTCATCGTCAACATTAATGCAGAGTGCGGCAAAGGGCCGTGCATTACGTCCCCGATAGATGGCCGTGCTGCTCCGCAGGGGTGCGCCTGAGCGGCTGAACGTCTCGTAATCGGTCAGAAGCGTTACGGCTTCCCGGCTTTCCTCCATCGCGCTGATAAACGCTTTGTCAGTGCGCATGCCGGAAAGTATGGAATCGCCCTGACGCCGCCCGGTAACGTGCGCATTCACGATTTCAGCAATGGAATATTCCGGCCTGCGGAGGTCATGAAGAACAATCTCCGTATTAGATGAAATGATGCTGCCAATAGCACGGACGGCTGCGGCGAGTATACGCAGCACATCTTCCTCATAAGACTCATCCGGTCGGTTACCAGTCATAACGCAAGCACCATAATTAAACAATATGTTGAATAATTTAGAGCTTTTATCGCCTTAGGCCAACACAATGTTTAAATTAACGCTGCGTGTGATATACAGGCATTTATCAAGAATCAAAGGCCTGTTAAACGTAAGCGTCCATCATGCGCCATGCAGGCCGCTTCCCGGATGGCCCCGACCTCACGTTCAGGGTGATACAGGTCGTTAAAGCCGGCATATGCATCAGCTTGCAGCACACCGCTGAACCCGGCCAGCTGGGACTGTGGATGGATACCCTTACGGTCCGGCGAGTAAGTGAACCATACCGCCGGCGGCTGTGACGAGCCGGCATTGCGATCGTCGCGCACATACACCCACAACCGGCCGATTTCGCGTTCGCGTTCGTCCAGGGACTCTCGCAGGGCCAGGATAACCCGGCCCTGTTCGGCCAACTGCTGTGTAAGGGGATGAATATTGTCGGTAGGTTGATATTTCAAATGCCCGGCATAGTACCGGGATAGCGATTTTTATAATTTAGACAGGGAGTTAACAAGCCTTTTAGGTTGCCTCCAGTCGATGCCTTCGAGCAACATTGCCAGTTGCGCCGGGGTAAGGAACACCTTACCCTCCCGGGCCGAAGGCCAGGCAAAGCGCCCGCGCTCAAGGCGTTTTGACAGCAGGCACAGACCGTCGCCGGTGGACCAGTGTAGCGGACTTACTAACACCCTGACGCATCAGAAACGCGGAAGCCCGTCAGTTCGCCTGACTCCGCAATTATCCTTTTTCTCGTATTTGTTTATATAATAATCACATGCCATTACTAAATGGCGCCCGTAAATGACAGTTCAAATAAATTTCCTGATTGTTTCTTAAGAGAAATTAATTTACAGGCACGTGTCTAGTAGACTTTTTCATCTTATTGAAATGTAAATATACTATACCCCCCTACAGTATAAAGGTATACTCCCTCCCACTATCCATGAGGTGAACGCCTATGCCACATACACCAGAAGAAAAGAAGAAAGTCCTTGCTCGCGTCAAACGTGTACGCGGTCAACTGGAAGCACTGGAATTGGCCCTGGAACGTGGGGATGACTGTAGTCCGGTGCTTCAACAAATTTCTGCTATACGGGGCGCAGTAAACGGTCTGATGGCGGGAGTGTTGGAAAGTCACCTGCGGGAAGAATTCAACAGCGTTAATTCCACAGCAGAATCGAGAGATGCATCAATTGATGACGCCGTTTCACTGATACGGACGTATCTGCGCTAATTAATCAATATCCTGGACAGGATGCAGAAGCAGCCTGTCTGTGCCTAAACCTTTAAAGGACCCCCTATGAAATCACGTGCCGCAGTTGCATTTGGTCCAGGTAAGCCGCTCGAGATCGTAGAAATAGACGTTGAGCCACCTCGCGCTGGTGAAGTATTAGTTAAAATTACCCATACCGGCGTTTGTCACACCGATGCCTTTACGCTGTCTGGTGACGATCCGGAAGGTATTTTCCCGGCCGTACTGGGTCATGAAGGCGCGGGCGTGGTGGTAGAAGTCGGGGAAGGGGTGACCAGTGTCGTGCCTGGCGATCACGTTATCCCTCTCTACACTGCTGAATGTGGAGAATGTCTGTTCTGTAAATCAGGAAAAACCAACCTCTGTGTCGCCGTTCGCGCTACACAGGGTAAAGGTCTAATGCCTGATGGCACCACACGTTTCTCCTATAACGGTCAGCCAATTTTCCACTACATGGGCTGTTCAACCTTTAGTGAATATACCGTCGTTGCAGAAGTCTCTTTGGCGAAGATTAATCCGGAAGCCAACCACGAACACGTATGCCTGCTTGGTTGTGGTGTCACAACTGGTATCGGCGCGGTTCACAACACCGCAAAAGTTCAGGAAGGCGATTCAGTTGCCATCTTCGGTTTAGGTGGTATCGGCCTGGCTGCCCTGCAGGGTGCTCGTCAGGCTAAAGCCGGTCGCATCATTGCCATTGATACCAACCCGGCTAAATTCGAGTTGGCCAGGAAATTCGGTGCCACTGAATGCCTGAATCCAAACGACTTCGACAAGCCTATTCAGGAAGTGATTATTGAAATGACCGGATGGGGTGTTGACCATTCGTTTGAGTGTATCGGTAACGTCAATGTAATGCGGGCTGCGCTGGAAAGTTCTCATCGCGGCTGGGGCCAGTCCGTGATTATCGGCGTGGCCGGCGCAGGGAAAGAGATTTCAACACGTCCATTCCAGCTGGTCACAGGTCGTCAGTGGAAAGGTTCCGCATTTGGTGGTGTTAAAGGCAGAACTCAGTTGCCGGGCATGGTTGAAGCCGCGATGAAAGGCGACATCGAACTTGAGCCTTTCGTGACACACACCATGGAGCTGGAAAAGATTAACGACGCCTTTGATCTGATGCATGAGGGCAAATCAATCCGTACCGTCATTCATTACTAATCGCTTTTATCCCAGAGCTGAAGCGTGCTGGCTTATATTCGGCAGCACGTTCTTATATTATCAATAAGGAAACTGCCATGGCTCATATCAACCTGCATCCTGCAATTAATCATGGTTTCAAACCAACGGACGAAAACTTTTCTGGTGGGACATTGAAGTGTCATTGCGCCCGTCATCCAGTCGAAGTTATCGTTCAGGCCCAAACGATGCACAATCATGCCTGTGGATGCAGCAAATGCTGGAAACCTGCAGGTGCGACTTTCGCGATAATCGCGGTAGTTCCGCGCGAAAAAGTGAGTGTTATTGCCAATCCGGAAAAAATCAAGATTGTTGATGAAAGCGCTACTATTCAGCGTCACGCCTGTAAAGAATGTGGTGTGCACATGTATGGTCGTATCGAAAATAAAGACCATGCTTTCCACGGTCTGGATTTCGTACATACTGAGCTTTCTGAACAGTCAGGCTGGTCGGCTCCTGCATTCGCGGCCTTTGTTTCTTCAATTATTGAAAGTGGTGCTCCGGTATCACAGATGAATGAGGTGAGAAGCAGCCTGAACAAGCTTGGTCTGGAAACCTATGACTGTCTGTCTCCTGCATTAATGGACGTGCTGGCAGCGCACACGGCTAAACAGAAAGGCACATATCACGCCTGACAATTTTGTATAAAAACAGGTGAAAAGTGGAATTAAAATAGAGACGGGCATGATTACCTTAACCGGGCAAGAGAAACATTGCTCGCCGGTAGGCGCTTCAGCATTACGAATGTCCCTGAATATACGCACGCCTGCATGAAATATGCGCCGTAGTGTGTCTTTTGCCGCGTTCAATTACGTGCCCGTTGAATCCTCCCGCACCGCGGCATGTACCGGATAAAAGGCATTCAGCGACCCGGGCTTGCAGGCGTTCTTCGGGGGTACGCTGTGGTAAGTTGCCAGCCATGCATAATGCCTGTCATATATCATTAAATGCAGGTTACTTTATATAACTACCCTCAATTACTTAAGTAAGTAACGAGATAAACAGGCGCACTGGCCAGGTTTTATAAACACTATATTTGTTAAGCTCTTTTTTGTAGGACCTGCCTATTAATTTGTTATGGTAGCTGACAGAATTTTGACGCCCAGCGGATAGGAAGATGGAAAGACTTGACTGCGATCGCATGTTTATTGCCGTGATGGAAACAGGCAGTTTTACCGCCGCCGCACAAAGGCTGTCGACCAGCCACGGCCAGGCATCCAAACTGATCACCCGACTTGAGAATGAACTGGCCGTCAGCCTGTTCAGCCGTAGCACCCGGTCCTTAAAACCCACTGAAGTTGGTCTGGCCTATTACGAACGTATTCGCCCCTTGCTGGCAGAATATGATGCGCTGAATGATGACGTTCTTAACGCCTCTAAAACCCCCTCTGGCTTACTAAGGATCTCGGCCCCGGTCACCTTCGGTTCGACCCAGCTCACCGGCCATCTGATTGCTTTTGCCCGCCGTTATCCTGATATTGAGCTGGATGTTAGCTTTGCTGACCGCCTGGTTAATGTTGTTAACGAGGGTTTCGACTTGACGCTGCGTATCGGCAATCTCACTGACAGCAACCTGATAGCACGTAAGCTCTGCAATATACGCATCGTAATGGTCGCGTCAAAAGCTTACCTGCAGCAGAAAGGCAGCCCGTCACACTGGGACCAGCTATCTCAACATGATTGCATAGTGGACACCAACTTCAGGGATCCCTTTGTCTGGCCATTCCTCGACGAAAAACGGGCGCTGCATGTACAGCCAGTCCGGGGGCGAATGAAGTTCTCCAACGCGGAAGTGTGCCTGCGTGCAGCTCTTGAAGGATTGGGCATCGCGCGACTGCCTGCTTTTGTGGCTGGCGAAGCACTGCAGAGCGGGTCGGTTGTACCGGTGCTTTCCCGTTATGAGGCCCCGCCGCTCGGCCTCTATGCTATTTACCCGCCGGCGAAATATCTTGCGCAGCGTTCCCGGGCATTCATCGATTTTCTGGCTGAGTCATTTGCCGGCCAGCCAAAGTGGGAAGAGAACTGGCTATAATTTCCATTTTGGAAATAAATATGCTCTTTCTGGCAGGATAATCACCACATCAGAAAAGTAGTATCTTTCTCTCACTAACTAACGAGAGGAATATACTATGTTCGATCAACGCACCACACCTTATGCAGCACTCATCATGCGCCTGGCTTTAGGCATTCTGTTTCTGGCACATTTCAGCCTGAAGTTTTTTGTCTTTACGCCAGCGGGCACCTCGACATTTTTTGCTTCCCTGGGGCTGCCCGGCGGTCTTGCCTACCTGACGATGACCGTTGAGCTTGTCGGTGCCATTGCCCTGATCCTTGGCGTTTATACCCGCGTGGTTGCCGTAGTGCTGATCCCTGTTCTACTGGGTGCTATCGCCACGGTACATGGCCCGGCGGGCTTTTTCTTCACTAACCCGAACGGCGGCTGGGAATTTCCTGCGTTCTGGATTGTTGGCCTGATTGTGCTCGCCTTAACCGGTGATGGTAAATACGCGTTAAAACCCACTCCATTCAAAGGCTGAGGAAGGCACCATGCTGGTTAACGGGAAGTGGACGGCAGAATGGCATCCGGTGCAGGCTACCGATGAAAAAGGCGGCTTTGTGCGTCAGACCTCAAGTTTTCGCCACTGGGTAACGCCAGACGGCGCTGCAGGTATCACCGGTGAAGCGGGCTTCATCGCAGAGCCCGGGCGTTACCACCTTTACGTGGCGTTGATTTGTCCCTGGGCTTCCCGCACGCTGATTGCCCGTAAACTGAAGGGACTGGAAGACGTGGTCAGCGTATCGGTTGTCGAACCCTGGCTGCTGGATGAAGGCTGGCATTTTGGTGACTATCCGGGCGCTGACCGGGATACGCTGAATAATGCTGAATGGATACATCAGCTTTACACCCTGGCAGATGACACATTTACCGGGCGGGCAACGGTTCCGGTGTTATGGGACAAGAAAACCCACACGATCGTCAACAATGAGTCTGCCGATATCGTGCGTATGTTTAACAGCGGGTTTGGCGAACTCGCCCGAACCGACATTGACCTTTGTCCACCGTCACTTCAGAGCGAAATTGACAGCCTGAACGCCGAAATCTATCCCTTACTGAATAACGGCGTCTACCGTGCGGGTTTTGCCACCACGCAGGTCAGCTACGCTGAAGCCGTAAAGGATGTGTTCGGTATGCTGGATAAGCTGGAACTCCGGTTTGCTGACGGACGAGATTTTTTATGTGGTGATATATTTACCGAAGCTGATATTCGCCTGTTTGTCACGCTGATCCGTTTTGACGCGGCTTATTATGGCCTGTTCAAGTGCAATCTTTGCCAGCTCAGGGAATACGCTCATCTTGACCGTTACACCCGTCGGGTTCTGGCGATACCCGGTATCAGCAGCACGGTGAATATTGACCATATCAAACAGGGGTACTATTCAATTCGCGCCCTGAACCCTGCCGGTATCGTGCCCGAAGGGCCTGATATGCATGCTTACGCTATAGAGGAAAAATGATGAACAGGGATCTGATTGTCCTGTTACACGGTGTGGGCAGCCGGGGCAGTGATTTGCAGGCGGTGGCGGAACACTGGCAGCAGGCGATGCCCCATGCCTTCATCGCTTTACCGGATGGCCCGTCGGCCTTTGATATGGGCCCAGGCTTTCAGTGGTTCAGTGTGAGTGGTATTACTGAAGAGAGCCGTCCGGTGCGTATAGCAGCGGCCCGTGAAGCATTTGATGCAACGTTAACTGACCTTTTCAGGGAGCGGGGCATAAATCCTGTTAAGGATCGCGTTGTGCTGGCAGGCTTTTCCCAGGGGGCGATAATGGCTATGGATGCGTTAGTTCGGGGAGACTATCCGCTTGCGGGCGTTGTGGCTTTCTCGGGCCGACTTGCATCCCCGCAGCCATTGCAGCCCATCACAGGTTCTACGGCATTACTGATTCATGGTAAATCCGATCCGGTGATCGGCTGGACTGAAAGTCAAAAAGCGGCTGAGGCACTATGTGCAGCAGGGGTTAAGGTCGAACTCAGCCTTGAAGAAAACGTGTCGCATACCATTACTGTCGCAGGCATCAGAACGGCTACCAATTTCATTAATAAACTGTTCACCCCGGATGCCTGATAAATATCCGGCATGGCACTGAAGGTCGCGCCGGATGCTTTCTCTGTCTCCTGCCCATGCAGGCCCAACTTAAGCAATTCAATATCGTTGCCGGCGCGCGATGAAACGCCGTTGACGCTGGTCGACTATCAACAGTAGCGGTGCGTGAAGGCCTGCGTGGTGGTCCTTGGCTCAGCTTCTTTCACCAGAATCCCTTGGCGCAATGAAAATCCAGTTCGTTTATTTTCCTGGCTATACTCCGGTTTGCCCAACTAAAACGATCTACCAATTCGATTATTGGACGCACATTATGAATGAATTCGAATTTTCTGTTTCAGCGCATCAGACCCAGTTTTTATGGGCATCCGCCGGTGTATCAATTACGACTGCGGCAGGTTACGACGATGTTTTAAAGAAAATAGTCACGAGCACACAGCTGAGTTCCTATGCGCTTGAAATGATGATATATCTGACCGAAGAAATTATCGAAGCGGATAAAAGGATCATGCCGGTCAATGGTAATGCTACCAGTCACGACGATCTGTTGTGTGCACTCAGTAACAGGTATTTTAACGGCGCTAATCTTATTACTGATACGGCGATTGAATCGCTATTCAACCGACTTGCTGATAGTGTTTCGTATACAGACCGCGCTTGTACGCCAGAAGAACTGACACAGGTAGCTTACTTAGTTTTCATTCGGGAAATGGCTCATCATCTGAGCATTCAGGCTATAAGCATGAAGAGGGGGAAATGCTGAGTGATCCCCTTTTAAAACAAAAAAACTGCGATTAGCAGATCATACTGGCTCCATTGTACGGCACTTTTTAATGCTGGATGAAGCCTATTGGAATACCTCTACCAATTTAGACAATTCCGTACCTTTGCAAACCACAACTGATGTCCGTCCCCGTTGCATAGCTGCCGGTGAAAGCACTTAACACTGGATCGCACTGCGTGAATTCTGCTGCATATTTGACATCAGGGTATGTACTAGTCAACGGGGGGCGGGTCAACGCGTCGCACAAACTCAGGATGACGTTGTTTACTCTGATGGGAGCACGGCAAAAATAATCAGTGGCGCTGGTCAGGCTGGACATTTTGCTAATGGACACAGTATTGCACTGGTAGGGGCTTCGTTATGTGTGGAGCTAGGTTCACACATAACGGTCTGAGGTCCACATATAGTGAGGGGAACTCCACACATAACGGTTCGGGGTCCACACATAGCGGCGCTAAAAAATCCATGCTGCATTACGCAGGCAAAGCTCCATCCCCCCTTCGCATTGAACATCGTTCAAACTTACATTTGATATGTTGGAACAAAGATTTTTGAGATAATAAAAAGCGATGTTCTTTCTAATTTATAGATTCTATTAGTATTTTTGCAATACTTTTGAGATACCGTCATGCACCAGTTGAGATAACTAAACATCATGGCCCAATTTAATCACTTTGAACTTTCGCTTCTGAATCCCAGCTTTGACTCCCCTTTGGTCGATGCACTGACGGAGCTGGAGTTACTTCGGCACCTACGGCTGGAAACCGATGTGCATCCAATCCTGTTTGCGCAGTTGAAGGCCGTTTTCCACATGCTGGAGAGTCTCGGTTCTGCAAGGATTGAGGGAAACCACACCACACTTGCCGACTATGTTGAAAGCAAGGTTGAGGGAACTCAAAGTTCGACGGATCAGCTCAAAGAAATCAATAATATTGAAGCCGCGATGGAGTACATCGACGAATTCCTGAGCGACGGCGATGAGATAACGGAATATTTTATCCGCGAGCTGCATAGTCTGGCGGTTGCCGGGCTGCAACAGGAGGGCTACAGAACGCCCGGCGCATATCGACAACATAATGTCAGCATCGCTCAGTCTGACCATTTACCGCCGGACCACATTCGCGTTGCTGATTATATGGCGGAACTGACCGCCTTCATTAACCATGCCGATAAGCCAAAGTACGATCTGATGAAGATTGCACTGGTACATCATCGCTTTGGCTGGATACATCCCTTTGGCAACGGTAATGGCAGAACGGTCAGACTGCTGACCTATGCGTTGCTTATCAAGTATGGTTTTAATGTTCAGGCTGGTGGGCGGGTACTCAATCCGACAGCGGTATTCTGTAACGATCGTGAGCGCTATTATGCCATGCTTTCATTAGCCGATAAGGGAACAGAGCAGGGGCTGGAAGAATGGTGCTTATATGTGCTTTCGGGGATCTCCTCTGAGTTGAAGAAAGTCGATCAACTGACAAACCACGCTTTCCTGAGTGAAAAGATCCTGTATCCGGCGATCGATTTTTCATCAGAGAGAGGGCTGATAAATCCGCTGGAATCAAAGGTTCTGAAACGTGCTGTTGAATTGGGGACGATAAAAGCGGGCGATCTACGCACTGTTTTGCCCGATCTGAAACCGACGCAAATGACTTATCAGCTCGGTAAGCTGATTGAGCGGGGATTGCTCCAGCCAGTAGAAGAGGGGGCCCGTACCTATACGGCGAAGTTTTCTAACTCGTATCTGATCCGTGGGGTGATTAAGGTTCTGCGGGAGGAAGGGTTTATTCCTAACCTATAATATTGATGAGCAAATTAAATTACAGGCTCCATATTTTTGGCTTCTATAAATATTAAGGTGGTTATTTTCCAAACCACCTTAATTTAATAGATGTTAATTAATATTCTATTAATTTTCTTGTAACCAAGATTCTAACGCATCTACTTGTACAAAGTTAATATTAGTTTCATATGGCGGGTATCTTAACCACCAGTAAATAAAAACAGGAGCCAAAAAGATTGATGAATTTCATGTGATGTATATGTATAAAAAAATCCAAGCCGAAGCTGCGGCAACAGATATTAAAACACTGGAACAGCTTTTGAGGAAGTTTCGCAAAGTTGTTGCGAAGCGTCGGGAAGAATGCTATCAGGAGATTGGTGAGAAGCAGGCACAAAAGCTAAGGGCAGAAAGATTACAACGGTTGCTTAAAAAAATGGAGCGTGATCGTGTATCACCACATGAGTTATAAAATAAAACCGCCATATTGGTAATATACTGCCAGTATGGTAATTTATTTTAGATAGAAAATTTTCGGCGCTTTGTTGCTGATACATTAAAATCAGAAGATATATCTGAAAGTTGCTCAAGACTTTGCTCAACAGAACGCTGGAACTCAAGAGCCGCTTCCGTGCGCTGTTTTATGACCAGAGCGACGAGTTCATCAGGGCTTTTCTCAAGTAATGACTTTCGGTAGATAATGGACTCCTGTACTTTTTCAAGCTTTCTTGATGCAAGGGCTGATGCGTGACTGACAGGGTTGAGTTCTTCAATAAATTTTTCGAGCAGTGATTTTTTCTTCCTGTCTAATCTCAGAAGTTCGGTATGCGCCGATTTAAATTTCTTGGCTTCACTCAACGGTGAACCATCGGTTCTTAATCTGCGATATTCATCTCTGTATTCAGACATCGTTGGATATTTTTTTAAAGCTTTGATGGTGTTCAGATACCGAATTAAATCATCATTGTCTAATTTTACTTTCCCCATATATACCTCGTAAATAAAATAGTGAATATATTTATATTACGAGATATAGTGTAAGTGTCAAATATAACCGGGAAATAAGAATGATAATATTCAGATGAAAACTATATTCTTTCTTCTTGATCAACATCTTCAGGATAATCAACAAAAATGTCATCTTCTGAAACAGAGTCCCAGTCAATATCTTCGTCGGGAGTAGAAAGTAAAGGTTTATCATCTTCTTTATCGATTGTTTTTCCTGCGTTGTTTGTAAGTACCGTATCTTTATAAAGGGTGACGAATACGTCTTCTATACCTTCACTGGTCGTTCTCAGCGACTTCTTAACATATTCTTTCCTTGTGGCATTTGATGTTCTGTACTGGTCTTTCAGAAAGAGATTTGCGTTTATCATGGTATGCTTCCCTTCTTTGACCAGAATGCCTTTATTTATTAGCTTGTTCCAGCATTTACACACGTTAGATTTGCTCATATTAAGCTCTTTTGCGAGTGCCGACGGAGATATACTGGCAATGAGGTTTCCATGCTGCATGAGTTTACATAAGCGGATCATTATTGCGTATTCTGCACCAGACATATTTTTTCCGAGCTTTTCCAGATTATCAAGAAAAGCATGAACATAGGCTATTCCCGGTTGAATATCAGAACTTCTCTCTTTTTTTACATTTAAGGTTATTTTATCTTTTCTGTTTCTGTTATAAAAACTGTAAATCTCCAGTTTCTGTTTGTCTGTAAAATGATTTCTGTTTATATATTCTTCCACTTCTTCACTGCTGGAGGTCATTATTGTATTGTAATCAATGCTCATCGGTTATCCTTTTATTGTTATTATGTTTATTCTATATAATGCAGGATATACTTTTGTCAAAAATAAATGTGAAAAAAGGAAAAATAATACACTTTTGCGAAATAGCGTTCACTTCTTTCTGGGAATTTTAACTATAAAAAAGTTTCCACAGAAGAAACTTAAATTTCCGTACAGGAAACTTTTTTCGTGTAATCTATTTTAAATATAATAGCTTACGCCTCCTTAATACTATAATATGTTTAATAACCTTAACGGGGAGTGTGCCGGTTAAATGGCACCGTCTATTTTTCTGCTTTGTTTTTACTTGATGTTATGGACAGCAAATGATTGTTTTATACAATCACGAAGCGCTGCTGATTTTTTAGTAAATATACAATTGTTTTTCCTCTGCGTTATAGCGGCTACGCCGCAATTTTTCATGGATAAATCCATCATTAACAGGGATGAACCCTGTTCAGCAATGTGATTGTCCAAAACAATCACGAAGTGCTGCTGTGGATATTGTTTTTCTGTAAACTTAAGAATAAATGCTATATATCGAAAACGGATCTAATCTTCGGTAAAAGGATCCTTACCATATTGCAATTAAATAATGGAAAATGTGTTAGCCATTAAATCCCATTGGATATCAGCGTCAGGGCGTAGCCGTGCGGCAGCACATGAGCGTTAGCTCATAAGATAAATATCTTTTCAAAAGAGAGTAATAAACAGGCAGTAAACCTGTTCTGAAGGGTAAGTTAAATTGGATTTTCATCAACAGGAAATGGTATTTTTTATATAAGATAAGGAGGAGCATACAATGAAAGCTATAAAAATAATAAACATCTTTAAAGCGAAAGAAAACATTCCCTTTATGACCTGTTTGATCACCAGCATGGAGGAAAATGAAAAAGAAATAAACCTCACGCTGGAAAATGGTGAAAACATTTGCATTAAAGATTACGGTTATTACTTCCTGTCAGAAGCCGACGGTGATTTGGACAGGGAGCAAATGGTAAACAGCTATCGAAGGTTAATTTCTGAACTCGGCCAGATGAGTGAAGAAACGATAACATCATTAATGCCCTAAGCTGAATACGTCATCATTGTTGATTTTGTCGTTGGTTTTTATAACTTCATGACAAACATCGCTTTTAAGTCAAATTGCAAATCGGTTAGTATTACATCGACTAAACCACAGAAATGACAAGGAAAAGGAAATGGATCGTCAATACAACAATGAATTGACCCCGGAAGCGCTGGCAACAATGGATCAATCACCGTTTACGGCGGAACAACTGTCCGGGATGAACGATGAAACGCGGGCGCTCATCTCTGACCAGCAGGAATATTGTCGCCAGCATCCTGTTAATGCCATACACCGTATTGCAGTGGATGGCAGTCTAACCAGAGAAGGCGGAACAGTTCGTGCTATATACAATGGAAACGAAATCGAACTTTCAGACGGCAGGAAGGTTAATGTTGCGTTAGTCGGTGATGACGTTGTTTACCCTGACGGGAGAACGGCGAAAATTGTCACTGGTGCGGGTAAAATGAGTGAGGTAAATGGTCGCGGTGTAGCGCTGGTCAACAGTCGTCTGGATAACGGAGATGAAATTATCAGCACTCTGTGCGATGGCCCGATGATTGTAGGTCGTAAAGGAGAAGAGATGCCGGAGGATTTCCTGTTATCTGTAGAGGTGGCGTAATGGGAAATCGATCTGACTGCTATGGAAGAGGAACAGCACTGGAAGGCGATAAAACAACCACGGGTGCTCAATGTATCGCCTCGATGTCCAATGATACTGAGCATGGGCGCAGAGTTGTTCGTGTTGGGGATAAAACAACCCCATGCCCTAAATGTGGTGAGGTAGGGGTTATCGTATCCGGTGAACCCAGTGATACCAATAATGGAAAAATAGCGGCGGTTGATGGTTCAATCGTGCGCTGTGCCTGCCCTTCCGGGTCTAACTGGATTATTGCGCCAGCAGGACAATGGGTTGGCAGAGGCCCGGATCCTTCTATTGCAGCCCTTGCAGCACTGGTTGCTGAACGTAAGGCCGCAGAAGAAGAAAGAACTAAACAACTGGCTGAAGAGCGTGACCGCAATCGTGTCTTTGCCAAATCCTGCCTTCGTGGTGAAGGTTGTAATGATGCCGGGGAAGAGCAGGAACCTCATACTAATTTTGCGGCAATGGCATTTTATCAGGCAGTTCCACCTGCTGATCCAGCTTCCGATACTGATGTTCCCCAACATGCTCAGACCGCCAAGAAAAAGAAACCTGCTGAAGATATTCCAGAGCCGAAAAAGCGAAGCGCCCTGTATAAATGGCTGAATGGTAATCATGAAGAAATCGAATACCAGCGGGCAACAGCCGCTGCTACAAGTGCTGCTAACGCCCAGACGGCTGTTGAAGGTGCCAGTGTTCTTGGGTTGGTAGGTGGAAGTGCCATTACGTCAGGAACGTGGGCGGTAAAACTGGGTGAGATGGCTACAGGACTTGGAAGAATAGCCGCCAGCGGTCCCGGTGCTCCTATCGCAGCAGTCGTGATGGGAATGATGCCCGGAAGGCTCAATGACGGTGAACAGGATTTTATTGACCGCATGAGGCTGGAGCAAATGCGTGAAGCGCCAAGCCGTGTGCGTTATACATGGGAACAAGACGATAAAGGTAATCCGGTTCCTCATGGCTGGCATACGCCACCGGGTAAAGATATGGTGCGTGTGCGCAAAATGGAGTGGGACAGCAGCCGTAAGGCGTATACGTTCACCACAGAGGAAGATCCGCGTATTACCATCATCTGGACGCCAGACAGTTCAGGTGTCAATGTTCCTTCAAATACAGGCAACCAGAACCCGGTAAGAATACCTAACCCTGTTATTGTTGATCCGCTGCCGGAAAATACCAGTATTGATGCTACAACCAGCCCTGCGCCGGAGGAAAAGAATTTTGCGGATTACATTCTTGTTCTTCCTATATCGGATATTCCGCCGATTTATATTTATATAAACGCGGATCATAAATACTACACTCCGCCGAAAGAAAATCCTCCACTACCTGCGTATCCTGATGCCAAAAAAGCGCAAGCTAAAACACCTGTTAAGGGAGGTGGGAAACTACGTAATCGTTGGAAAGATTCAAAAGGAAAAATCTATGAGTGGGATTCTCAACATGGCACGGTAGAAGTTTATGATCGTTCAGGTCGCAATCATTTAGGTGAATTTAATCATATCACTGGTGAGCAAACAAAACCCGCGGACCCAACAAGAAAGGTGGAAAAATGACGATAGCGTATACTATTGATGTATATAGTAAAGTGGATGAGGCGTTGCTTCTTGAAATTGAAATCCCGGAGAATAAACTGTCAGATGTAGCTGAAATTATGGGGTGGAGTGAAGAGGATAAAAAGGAATTTTCATTAGGAATTGGTGTTTATAATATTAATGAAAACCAAGCGATTAAATTAGAGAGCTTGCTATGTAAAAAATTCTATTCCTCTGATAACTCCCTACAGATTTCAGGCGGCAGTGTCTAATACATTACAAATATCTCTGAAGCAGTACGAAATACCTTGGGTGCTGCTTCATCTTTTATCCCTTCTCATCAATGGAATTATATAAATGACAATAAATATTGGGGCATTGATCCGTTGCTTAGGCCATCTTCCCAAAGCAGCACGACATGTCGGTAGTGCTGCTTCATTCCTTATCCTTTCGAACATTCAGCCAAAGCACACCAACATTGGCGAGCCGCCGTCCACCACCACAATCAATTGATATAAAAGATCGATATGTTGATATTGATAGCTTCTGACGATTAAAAAACGATTTATTGATCGTTATATTAATTGATCAAATCGATCGATATACTTTATTTGATAGTTTTTAGCTATCATTTGCTTTTTATCGATCGATTTAAACGATATGACGAACATCAAAAATAATTCAATTCTATCAATTGGTTAAACAGACTGCTTCTGGATCGGGTGTGATTAGGCTAAGAATAGGATCTCTTTTGCTTTCATTCCTGCCATGAACAGTCAGTTCGTTAACATTGATGGGATATTAAGATGAAAAAAATCTTACTTATGGCAGGCGCTGCGCTGGTTCTGTAGTCCCTCCGGTTTTTAGTACCACCGCCAATGAGGATCTACGGCCAGTTTTTCCCTCGCATAGATAACAGGTGGTATATCACCCAGTGAGCTATGCGGGCGTTCTTCGTTATATTCTGTGCGCCAGTCTTCTGTTAGCACGCGGACTTCTGACAGTGTTCTGAACAGATACATATCAAGTATTTCTGTTCGTAGTGTTTTATTAAATCGCTCAATAAATCCGTTCTGCATCGGCTTACCGGGCTGAATAAAATCGAGTATCACGCCGTGCATCTCTGCCCATTCGCCTAAGGCGGCGGCAGTGAGTTCTGGCCCATTATCACTTCGGATAAAAGCCGGATAGCCTCGTTCTGCACTTAACCGCTCCAGAATGCGCACAACACGATGAGCCGGTATATTCAAGTCAACTTCAATCGCCAGTGCTTCCCGGTTAAAATCATCAACTACGTTAAATAACCTGAATCGTCGCCCGTCGCCCAAGGCATCACTCATAAAATCGACGGTAATCACCCCGTTTTCAACGGGAACTCTAAGTAGAATTATGCTACCAATGCGAGCTTCTGCATGGGCGTTATCCCACCTAGCCCCATATGGGGACGTTCATGGTTATAGGTCCAAAGCCAACGCGTCGCGAAATCTTGTACTTCGGCAATATAACTAAACACATATTGATTTAGCCAGTCATAACGTACAGTGCGGTTGAATCGCTCTATATAGGCATTTTGCTGGGGCTTGCCCGGCTGGATATAGAGCAAGGTTATTTGATGTTTGATCGTCCATTTTTGCAGTTGAATACTCAGGTATTCTGGCCCGTTGTCGCACCGTATGCAGGCCGGTTTTCCGCGCCATTCGATAAGCTGTTCAAGTGAGCGAACAACGCGTTCTGGCGTCAGGGAAAAATCAACATCCAGGACAAGACCTTCTCGATTAAAATCGTCTATCACATTGAATGTGCGAAAGCTTCTGCCATCACTTAATTGATCATGCATAAAATCCATTGACCAGGTATGGTTGGCCTTGTCAGGCACAACTAACGGGGCTGGATGAGGCCGAATAATCCTTTGTTTTGGCTTGATCCGCAAATTCAATTTGAGTTCGCAATAAATCCGATAAATGCGTTTATGATTCCAATGAAAGCCTTTGACGTTACGCAGAAATAAAAAACATAGGCCAAATCCCCAACTACGGTGCCGCGCCGTTAAATCGGTAAGCCAATTGGCTATTTGCACATTTTCATCACGCAATTTAGCGCAATAACGGTAGCCACTTTCGCTGAGGCCAAAAATGGAACAGGCCAGGCGGATAGAGATACCTTTCACGCTGATTGCGTGCCGCGCCATCTCGCGTCGCCGGGATGGCGTTACCACTTTTTTTGCATGGCCTCCTGGATGATCTCGGATTTTAAACGCTCTTCGGCATACATCTTTTTGAGCCGTCGATTTTCATCTTCCAGTTCTTTCAGGCGGGCCATCATTGAGGCATCCATACCGCCAAAGCGTGAGCGCCACTTATAAAAACTGGCATTGCTCATGCCATGTTCGCGGCAAAGCTCTGAAACCGGTGTGCCTGCCTCGGCTTGCTTCAAAATGGCCATGATCTGGCTGTCGCTAAAACGTGATTTTTTCATCCGAATCTCCTCGATTCATGTTACGAGAAAATTCTACTCATGAGTACCCCAGTTTTTCGGGGGGATTACCGCCTCAAACGCATCCCGGTATTGCTCTCTTATGCGGTGAATATAGAAGGTGACCGGCAGTCCTTCATACGAACGAATAACATTGTTGAGATGGGTTGCCAGAAAGGTCAGATGGTGTTCATCCTCGCATTCAAATACGGCTCCAGACAGCTCCCAGGTGGCAACCAGGTCGCCATGGCGGTTCCTTATCACCTGCGGGTGAATATGAGAGGAATACGGAATGTATTTATCCAGCGTGATGCGCTCGTTTAACTTCATCTTATGGGTGAACTCCGAAACATCGACGGCATCATAGCGATTGGCCAGCATGGCGTTCGCGCCGTAATGCCGGTTGGTGGCAAACCGGCCACGGGTTTTAAACGCCAGCCAGAGCAGACCGAAATAATGAATGTCCGTTCGGGCTTTGGCCTTCATTTCCATCCAGGCCGGTATGAGCAGCAACGCCAAGTAATAGCTGAGATAGACCGACAGCAGGACAAGCGTTCCGCTGACGATAACGAACGGCACAAGGGGAATGCCCATGATGGCGGCGGGGCGCGTCAGCGCCTTGTTCAGCGTAGTCATTCGTTCCCCCTACGCCGCCCAGTAGGCCCCGAAGCCTGACGCGCCGACAATCAGGATGGCGCCAATAATGACATTGCGCATGTCAGAAAGACTTTTGCCGTCAAAAAGCACCTTGTAGCCAATCCACATGGTGGCCAGCGTGATGGTGACGGCGGCCAGCCCCAGTAGACCGGTAGAGGTGTTGCTCAGCGTATCGCTGGCTTTATCAAATCCGCTGTCCGCCGGCAGCACGCGGGAAGCGGGTAACAGGTAAGCGACCGCAGGCCAGTATTGACGTTTTTGCATGGTCATTTCTCCTCTTGGGTAACAGGGACGGGTAAATCGCCGCGAATAAGAGTGTTCGGATAGCGCAGGGATAGCTGCGCTGGCGTGCAGTTGTCGGTTATGACACCGCGCAGGACGGTGGCGGGATAACGAGTCTCCGGCCCAGCTTTTACGGCGGCATGCCGTTGTTTATCTTCCTGTGTTGACGGGACGACGTAGCCGATACGCTGCACATAGCTGGACTGGTTAAAGGCGGATTCCGGCTGTTGGCCGGTATCGAAATTACCAGAGTAGTAGCAACTGAGCGCGCGTTTTAGGGAGCCACCGCGCCGGTAGCAGTCGGTGAGGATGCGCTCAAAGACGGAAAGATTGGTGCAGGGGTCAAGCAGGTCACCGGCGGTCACGCCGTAATGGCGGAAATTGGTGCTGGTGATTTGCATCAGCCCGACCGAATAGCGGCGGCCTTTTGCCTCCAGTCGTCTGACGATACTGACTGCGTCCGCTTTGTTAGTGGGTAGATGAGAAATAACGCCTTTGCGGCCATGGAGGCGCTCATTCTTCGGCACTATCTCCGCGATGGCTAAAGGGTTAAAACCTGATTCGACGCGGGCGACATCGAACGATGTGGACGGATGAACACTGGCGGCGCACTGCATGGCCGCCGCCAGAAAGGCAGTGGTGGAAAGCATGGTGGCCTTAGGACAGTTAGCCGAGCAACACGCGCAGCCGTCTGGCAGAGCACGGTGCTTGGCGAGGAAAGGAACGTATCGAGGTTGATCGTGAACCCTGACGTTAACCGAGTGGGACTTCCTGCGGCGCGTCGCTATCGTCTCTGGGCTCAAGGAGGACCAGCTTGCCGGAGACGGCAATACCGGGTGTCAGCATCACGTTCAGGCCGGGTTTGCTGTTATGAGCAAACGCCACGCCGACTTTCGTCCAGTACGTGGTTTTTTCACCTTGTGGATCAGGCTGGATTTCCTGGGTGACATACACGTTATAAGTGGGTTTTCGCATCTCATTTTCCTTGAATGAAAACAGCAGTGGATGAAATAAATGAATCACATCCCGATCCTGCATTCCGATTTCAACGGGTCAGCGAGGACATTCAGCGGCACCCTGAATTGTGGTTACGTGACAGCCCGACCCATGTTGTTAAAGAGCGAATACCCGGCCCGGACGAATGAACGTCCATAAGGCTTGCCAGCGAATGATGGCGTGGTCAGGGTGCGCTTTCTGATTCAGGTGGGTAATAATAAAATCAAACTGGAAATTAGAAGAAAAATGGCGAGGAATTAATGGTATTTGAATTTGATTAAATACTTGGGCGAAGGGATTGTCTGAAATATTATGGCGGATTTATTTGTATTTAAATCAATGCAAATATGCATAGTGATTTAGGCAGATAATAAAAAGCGTGCGGATAAGAATATCGCTCCGCACGCAAGACGTCGTATTCTCAGCGTTGACGGCGTTCAAGTGCTGTCTGGCATTCAATACAGGTTGTCACGCCCGGCAAAGTCTGACGGCGCTTATCAGGAATGGGCTTACCACACAGGCGGCAGTAGGGCAATGATGGCGTTGTTGTCGATTTGAAACGGTTCTGTTCAATCATATCCTCCAGACGCTGTTCATTAAATTCCTGATCGCGATCGATTTCATCCGGCATGGGATGTCCTCCTGTCCGACGCTTCTTTTTCGCAAAGCGTAATACGGTTACAGATAGCGGTGAGGGACGGACCATCCTGCGGTGGTGATGACAACTCTTCAGTGATCTGCATCATGACATCCAGCGCGTCGAGCGATGCGATATTTCCCGGATGGCGTTTCTGCCATTGTCGCCAGATCTCGGCATCGGTCTCTTCATCTGGTATGGGCGTCCGTCCATGAGGGATAGTGATCCCCAGCAACCGGCGACGGATGCAGACTTCATTGGAGGTGAGGCCAAAATACTGGTTCAGCAGCGCAATTGAACCGCCCAGCGTCATGGCCCGGTTGATCTGATGCTGGCGCTGAACTTCCTGACGCGACAATGCCAGGATTTGGTGTAAAGCGTCATGATGGACAGTGACAGCCATAAACTGCGCTGATGCCCGGCTGATGATAAACAGTTCATCCAGGGACAGCTGATTGAGGGCGTTCATTTCATCGAAAGTGAAACCCAGCGCTTCGCAGTGGCGAATGTTGCCTTCCTTAAGGGCATGCAGGGCGTCGGTTAATATGGCATAATTCAGTGACGGGATCATTATTCTGTATCTCCTTTCAACGAGTCAGGCGATTGGCTAATTTAAAATTGATCCACTCGTCAATTTCAGATTCGAGCCAGGCTACGCTGGCAGGTCCAATCTTTATTGAACAGGGAAAGGTGCCTTCTTTCATGTAAAGGTATATTTGCGAGCGTTTCAGACCGGTTTTTACTTCTACTTGTTTCAGAGGTAATAACTGATGAGATGTCATAGATACCTCCAGTGCAGAAATGGCATATGCCCGGAGATGACAAAGAAACACTAAGTAGTGAGGGAAAGAAAGTAATCAAGCCCGTATTACGGGTTTTAGAGTCCTTAATACGGACATTCTTATTTAGTGAATTTCACTTGTATCAATCTGATGCTGATGTGGGAGAGCCGCGCTCAAGCGCAGTTTTTAGCGTATCACCACTGAGCCTGTCGGTAATACCTTCGGCAGATGCCCATTTTTCGAAAATGGACAGTAACTTGTACGGTTTTTTTATTAATGGGCTGATAGCTTCATTATTTTTACAGGCTAGCCAGAAAAAACGAGATAGTGGTGTTGATATTCGTGTTGAAGATAATGGGTTCATTTTTTTCTTAATCGCGATGTTAATTAATTTATCAAGTTCAGCATGTCGAATGACAAACCAGGCATCCCGAGGTAGAACATGAACCGGGAAATACTCTTTTTCCAAGTAACCGTTTATCCTCTGAGAGAATATTTCTTCGTGTACATCTTGTGCAATATTTTTAGGTAGTTGCATAATTTTTTTATTTATTCTTTGCTTCCATGTTACCCTGTCGAATAGTTGAAATATTTCTCCCTGTAAGCTGACTGTTATGCCATGATTAAACTCAATAGCTCCTGTTACAGGTAAGGGAATTCTAAGAGAATAGGCAAGTAATTTCTGTATTAGAACATATTCATATCCAATCAATGGAGTGTCAATAACTCTCTGTGTGGGCATGATATATGTACCATTAGTGCTAATAAGAAAGTTATGCCCGTTAAGAAAGGTTTTTTTGTCAAGAAGGCATAAACGATTTATTAACGACATCTCTGATGATCTAAGCTTTACTTTGTAGCCTGATCTTTGAATTTTTCGTAATGTAATTGGCGACTGAAAGTAAATGGAAAGACGAATATTACCATGTAATGCATACCTGTAAATGTCACTATTGTTTAATTTGCAGTCTTTTTTTTATTTGTCATTTCGACGGCTTCACGTATAGTCAGCCAGTCTGGTGAACTATAGTTCGTATTTGATAATAATTGTTTTTTTAACATGATGAATCTCCTATATCTTTATTAATTTTTTTTCGAAATTTTATGAGATTGTTCAACGAAATTTTTTCAGGGGGCGGTATCTATTACGTTGTGAGGTCTGGATTATATTGAGACGGGGACGGCTTAACGCTTCAGACCCCGTATACTGGCCCATGTTTAGCAGTAGGAAAGAAAGAAAATGAACAAATACCAGAATAATTCACTCCATTCCTCAAACATTATTTTGGGGGAATAGAAGAAATTACATAAATCTATCCGCTCCGCCTGATGCTTCAATGGTCTGTCCAGTAACAAACTGGTTTCTTCCAGAAAGCAGGAACGCAGCAATCGCGGCAATATCTTCAGGCAGTCCAAAGCGGCCCACAGGAGTTTTCTCTTTACCCAGTAATGCCATTACCTCTTCGTCTGTTCTGTCAGCCAGTTCAGGACGACGATTGCGGACATTCGGTAGCATATTCTGTGCCCAGTTATCCGTCGCGACAGCGCCCACTCCGATAGCATTGACCAGAATGCCATCCGGAGCCACGCTCAGTGCCAGACTACGGGTCAGGTTGTTGATTGCGGCGCTCAGGGCGTGTGAGACGGTAAGCTGTGGGTTAGGATAGATACCGCCAATGGATGAGATAGTGACAATGCGCCCCCAGTTTCGTTTCTGCATCCCTGGGATGACCGCCTTACAAAAGCGTCGCATGGCGGAAAGCTTGGTCTCGGTCATTGACTGCCAGTCATCTTCAGACGTGGTTAACAGCGTTCCCGTATGTGCTCTTCCGGCATTATTCACCAATAAATCAATACGCTGAAAAACCTTTTCCGCCTGTTCAACCACCAGGGGAGGTAGTTCGATATCAGTCACATCCCCGGCAATCGGCAGCACCGAAACACCGTAATTATCCGAGATTTTTTTCGCCGCCAAAATCAGTTCAGGTTCTCGTCTGGCAACCATGACTAAATGCACACCATTGGCGGCCAGTTCTTGACAAATGCTGAAACCAATTCCGGTTCTGGCTCCGGTAACTAGTGCCACTTTTCCAGTCAGTTTTAAATCCATTTGTTGCTCCTCAAATTAAGCACAGTTAATAACATGAGCAGTATTAGTAACAAATCTCTATTTCAGGAGCTTGTGCATCAGAATTCAGACGTCTGAAAAAAGCGGCCAAAGAGTTGGGAGTCGCCTCTGCTTATACTCCAGACAACATTGAGTTTAGAGCTAGGAGTGGTCAATGCGTACGGACAATCACGAGCTTTCTTCTGCCAGGATTCTGATGCTGGCGATTATTTGCTGTATTGTTGTAGCTAATATTTATTTTAATCAATCTGTCCTGAATTTGATTGCTAGATCCTTTCCCAATGAATGGGAATCTGTTTCTTTGATCCCCATGGCTACCCAGTTAGGCTATGCGGTGGGTTTATTCTTTCTGATCCCTCTGGGCGACTATATTGAACGTCAGCGGCTTATCCTCCGTCAAGCGCAAGTGCTTTTCCTGGCACTGATCGGCATGATGTTATCCCCAACGGCGACAGTGCTGGTGTTCTTCTCCTTCCTTACTGGGATGGCTGCAACAGTAGCCCAACAGATAGTGCCGCTTGCCGCCTCTCTCTCCAGAACTTCTGCACGAGGTAAAACAGTGGGTATCGTGATGAGCGGTGTCCTCGCAGGTATCCTTGCTGGCCGGGCTATCGGAGGCCTTATTGGTCAGTATTTCGACTGGCGTGGCGTCTTTTTGGCCGGAGCGATCATGACATTGTTGGCTATATTTTTCATCTTGCGCATTTTGCCTTCTCAGTCGTTACCAACGCCAAAGTTTAACTATTTGGCCGTGTTACGTTCATTAGGACAACTGTGGAAAAGCGAGCCGCAGGTGCGTGATGCAACTCTTACACAAGCAATGCTGTTTGCCTCTTTCAGCGTACTGTGGACCGTGCTCCCGTTCTGGTTAGCCCATCGCTACGATTACGGTGCAGGGGTAACCGGAACCCTGGCTGCTTTGGGGTTAATCGGTATTCTGTGCGCGCCTCTGGCGGGAAGTTTCAGTGATCGTCAGGGACCAGTCAGAATGGTTGTTTTTGGTGTGATACTCATGCTGCTAGCCTGGGTTGTTTTTTGGGGCTGGAACAGCATGGCTGGTATGGTAGTGGGCATTCTACTACTGGATGCGGGTGAGCAATGTGTACTGATAGCTAACCAGCACACGATTTATTCTTTGCGCCCAGATGCCAGAAACCGTCTTAATACACTATTTATGTGCGTTATGTTTATTGGCGGAGCATGTGGCTCACTGACTGCCACCTGGGTATGGGAGACAACTCATAACTGGACGCTGATTTCTTCAGCGGGGGCAGGGCTCGTGATCCTGGGGATGTTAATAGCCGTGAGACGTAAATATTCAAGTCTCCATTCGGGCACATAGTGCCATAGCATTTCTTACATCCGCCGCCCTATCTGAACCATCGACATCGTGTAAAGCGTCCTGTATTAGCTGTTTAGCAGCCAATTTTTCCCCAGCTTCAGTCTGCAATGTCGCCAGTGAACAAGCAATACGCAGGGCCCAGCCGTGAGCCTGTTGCTGATGCGCTTTGTCCAGTGCCTGCTCCAACAGCAGACGCTGCTCCTGAGGAGGTAATTGAGTGGCGGAAAGACGCATCAGCTCAGGCGTACACCAGTTTTCATGATCCTGACGGGCGGTTTTCTGCGATAGCCCGGTATCAATTTCTGACAACAAAGGGGAATATTGCCAGTCTAATCCCATCGCATGCAACGAGCTAAACAGTGTGGCTTGACTAACATCGGTATGACTGAACTGTTTGGCCCAAGCAAGAAAAAGTTCGCCGTAGGTCTTCCAGAAATACAAATCATGCTTTTCTGCCAGATGAATAAGCCAGTTTGCGGCCTTTATAACCCAACGTGGATTACGATCCAGTGCCGCTGTCATACAGGCACCTTCAGCCAGTGCACAGCAAAGAGAACAGACATGCTGCAAACGAGCGGCTTTTTTAACACCGCGCCATGCCATCTGTTTCGCTGCCTTATACTCACCTTGTAACCAGAGTAAACGAGACAGAAAGGCCTGACCGGCGGTCTCTTGATCAAGACCAAAACGGAAAGAGTGACTTAATCCACCCTGGTCAAACCAGTCAAGAGATTGTTGGAGATAATCACGCCCGACGTCATGACGCCCCAAGAAATGCAGGGATACACCGAGAATACGCAACCCGGTTGCCAGCGCTTCAACGTCACTAATGGACCGTGCGAGCTCGCACATAGATTGCGCATGCTCAAGCGCTTTATCCAGCTCGCCAGTACGCAGATAATACAACCATAACCCGTAATGAGCCTGTAAACGTATTTCTTTGTCATCGAGCTTTTCTGCAAGTGCCAGCGCGGTTTTCCAGGCTGAATGTGTTTCAGGCGTAGGGCCTTTTGCCCAGGTTGATGCCTTACCTGCTACAGCGCTGAGATTCATTCTCTGGCGTAGCGTTAATACTACCTGCGAAGTATTTTCATAAAGCAGAGGATAGATATGGCGCTGACATTCATCGTATAGTGAATATTCAATCCAAAACGGGGTCATCGCTTGTAAGATCTCAAGCCCAGTAGAGGGATCGGCCCCCTCAGTTAATGTTTGCTGTAAAACACTCCGCAAATCATTAAGCATATGGCTATAACGTTCACGCCACTGTCCTGTTGGCAGCATAAACCAATCACTTTGGGCCTCTTCTACCAGAACTTTATAATAACCGGCAAAACGGGTCTCAAGACCGGTATATTCACCCTGTTGCCTGAGTTTATCGCATGCGAACTGGCGCATGGTTTCCAGCAGGCGGAAACGGGTCTCTGGTATCTGAGTACTGACCTGAATCAGGGATAAGGACAGCAATCTTTGCAGATCGTCAACAACCTGCCAGCGATGCTTGTCTTTAATAAGCAGAAAGTCGCTTACTGATTTCACACTGAACATATCGGTATAGATTCCCAGAGAGCAAAATAATCGTTGTTCACGTGTGTTGAGTAACTGATAAGTCCACTCCAGCGTGGTCAGTATTTTCTGATGTCTGTGCACCAGAGAGCTGTGCGTATTGCTCAATAGCTTGAAACGGTCTTCCAGTCGGCTATAGATCTCTTTGACGCTCATGACTGGCAGACGGGAGGCCGCAAGTTCAATCGCCAACGGCAGACCGTCAAGATGACGGCATAACTCGCCAATTAACGACAGTTCGCTGGACGATGGATGGAAATTATGTCGGTTGGCCTGCCCGCGTTCGATAAAGAGGCGGACACTGGCAAAAGTCAGTAGCACTTGGGTATTAGCCCCTTCGCTCTCAGGAACTTGTAATGGCGGTAGTAGATATTGTTGCTCGCCAGCAACCTGTAACGCTACCTGGCTGGTCAACAACAGTTTGATATGGGGAGCCAGGTTCAGGAGCAACGTAATCACTGGTTCAAGTTCATTAATTACATGTTCACAGTTATCAATCAGCAGTAAACATCGACGCCGTGCAAGCTGTTGCCGTAAAGCGGCATCATTATGAATGGCAGCTAATGGAAGATGTAGCGCTTGTGAAATAACAGATAGCAAGCTGGATGCTTCGGTGATATGCGCCAGTTCAGCCACACATATTCCATCAGGAAAATGTGTGTGTATAAGGCTGACGGCTTCCCATGCCAGACGAGTCTTACCCACGCCCCCTGAGCCTGTAATCGTCACCAGACGGTGTTTATTCAATAAGGCGCATAATTCCTGCACAGCTTGATCACGCCCCAGAATCGACGCCAGAAAAGGGGTAACAGCAGGCTCAGGTATTTCTGATTTAGAGGGTGGTTCAATTGGCAGATTGTTGATATTAAAACGATAACCACAACCAAATTCAGTAACCAGTAGATGGCGGTCATGACCCAATGTGCGGCGTATAGCTGAAATTTGCGCCTGAAGATTATTTTCTTCGACGATTTCATTTCCCCACACTTGAGTAAGTAAAGACTCTTTACTGACCGCTTTACCTCCAGCACTCACCAGGACTACCAGAACATCAAAAGCTCTGGCAGAAATTCTTACAGGTTTTCCCCGGTGCAACAGAATCCTTAGCTGCGGCCAGATTTGCCATTCAGCAAAGTGAATCTCATCATTCGATATCATGGTGTTGAGATCTTCTGTTTCTGCGCATCACGAATCCTCTGTACGGAGATATCCATTTTTAACGGAAGTGATCATTAGAATCAGGCCATGTGTTGTATGTATTGCATCTATTCAACGCGTTTTGTGCCGCTCATCATTATACAACCAATGCCAACAAGGAGCATAGCGCGGCGATTCAGCCATTGATGAAAACAGGTGCTATCCCTGTCAGTCATAGCCTACCTTACCCAGTTGGAAACGCGCGCATAAAAGACAAATTATTATCATCTAAAATTAACATCGAGATCGATTCAGGGGCTGATGGTTTTATTCCCATGGCGACGTGGAGAGTAAACAAAGATAAGTCATAGGGAAATTAGTTTCATAATTGGAGAATATTATAGTTTCTGAAAAAGCAGCTTCTTTTCATGATGAGCTGCTTTAAATCAGATAGTTGGTTATACGGCTACTGAATCAAATTTATTCCTTCGTGCATAAATATACGGCGCAATATATCCCCCACGGTTAACGTCCAGATAGTCGGACCACCATTGCATCATTTCCATCCGGGCTTCCAGATGTTCCGCTTTATGCACATAGGCCGCCCGTACGCCGTTGCGCTCCTTATGGCTCATCTGTCGCTCAATGGCGTCCTTTGACCACAGCCCTGACTCGTTTAGGGCGCCACAGGCCATCGTTCTGAACCCGTGGCCACAGACTTCGGTTTTGGTGTCATAACCAATTACGCGTAGCGCTTTATTAATGGTGTTTTCGCTCATAGGTTTGTCCAGACCACGCGCACCCGGAAAAACGAAGACCGACTCGCCGCTAAGCGCTTTAATCTGTTTCAGCAGGTCGACCGCCTGCCGGGACAGCGGCACCAGATGCTCGTCCTTCATCTTTGCGCCACGTTCTGAAAATCTCACGCCCTTTATGGTTTCTCGCTGCGCGGGCACTATCCAGATACGTGCTTTCAGGTCGAACTCTTCCCAGCGGGCGAAGCGCAACTCGCTTGAGCGCAGAAAGACGTGCAGATTCAGTTCCAGCGCCAGGCGGGTCAGTATCCGACCTTGGTAGTTATCTATGTTCACCAACAGTTCTGGCAAGCGTCGCAGTGGCAAGGCGGGAAGATGTTGGGTCACAATCGGCGTCACAACGCCACCCAGATCGAACGCGGGATTGTATTTGATGATGCCCTGTTGCACGGCGTGACGCATGATTTTGGTCAGGTACTGGCGCATCCTCCCGGCCACGTCATGCACGCCTTTGTCGTCGATGGCTTTGATGAGCTGCGCCAGATGCCGTGTTTCGATCTCCGCGATATCCATTTCGCCCATGTCAGGGAAGGCATAGCGTTTCAGGCAGGTAAGAATTTTATCCGCGTGGCTTGCCGACCAGAGCCGGAGGCTGCTGGTGTGCCACGAGGTTGCGATGTGTTTAAAGGTGCGGGTTTCGTCTACAGCGGTTTTTTCGGATTCACGGGGCAGGGAAGGGCAGATGCCGGAGGCCAGCAGCTTGCGCGCGGCGTCGCGCTTTTCACGGGCCTCCGCCAGTGTAGTCTGAGGATAGGGGCCGAAAGCCAGGCGGGATTCTTTGCCGCCGAAGCTGTAGCGGAAATACCACAGACGTGAGCCGCTGGTGGATACCAGTAGATACAGACCGTAAGCATCGGTGATTTTGTAGGATTTTAAGAAGGTTTTTGCAGCGCGGATTTTGCTGTCAGTCAGAGCCATGTGAGGGTCTCTCCATTCATCGAACTGAATGACCCGCAATTTGACCCCACATTTTCCGGATACCTAGGGATAAATCAAAACGTATCGGAAAGGGTTTTTACGCCAACTTATTGAATTGCAATAGCATAGGAATTTATAAGGAGGCATAAAAAAAGAATGGTGGTGCCCGGACTCGGAATCGAACCAAGGACACGGGGATTTTCAATCCCCTGCTCTACCGACTGAGCTATCCGGGCAACGGGGCGCATTAAACCGTATTGGGCGCGGGTCGTCAACGGCTTTATGCCTTCTCGCCGCTCGTTTGCCGAGTTTTCATTCAGTTAGTTCTAGCCTGGTTTAAAACCTCGGTAAATCCCCCGATCACGCTATTTTCATTAACCTTTAGCCATAATGTGATGTCCAAATAACACATATGATAATAATATCATTATAAATCATGGAATTGTATTGTGTTGCGGCGCTATTTCAACTCGGTTTTTTTCTTGAAACTGCCGCCAAAAAATGCAACTATTGCGCGAATTCTGACAACATCCCCTTCAGGGTCACTAAGGCTTACGTTATGACACATCCATTGCTGCGATTGCGATGCACCGGATATCCCTGTCTGATGTCCCAAGCCTGGTGCCGTCCAGATATCAGCTCGTCACAGTTGTCCATACCCACCATGCGGTGAGGGCACCTCCAGTCACCTGTTAGGCATTATTAAAACCAGAGCGCGTCTCTGCTTTTACTGATGTCTATCGGCTGCTGCTCCCCAGTACTTCCGATAATGACCTGCTGCTGTAGCGAGGGCGGTATGACATCTTTACGGGCGAGATATTTCCTCTCCCATCGCGTGCTTATCAGGCACCTACACTCATCCTTAACCTTTGGGATCGGTGATTATGAAATTATTGAAAATAGCGGCCAGCGCTGCGCTGATTGATCTGCTGCACACCGAGCGCGAGCGCGTGCCGGTCGCAGAAACGGATTTTACCGATGTGGCCGCCCTGGTGGTGTCGCCTCAGGATGCCCAGTCCGGGCTGTTGGCCGTGCTGCGCAATACCGGTATTGCGGTGCCGGTATTTATCGGCATGGAATACGCCGGCGAGGCCGATGACCTGAAGATGCCCGCCGATGCCACCCGGCTGATGCTTACCGGCGATGATAGTGAAAGTCATGCCGCTCTGCTGGAAGCCGCGGCTGACCATTATCAGCAACATCTGCTGCCGCCATTTTTCGACACCTTGACCAAGTATGTGGCCATGGGCAACAGCACCTTCGCCTGTCCCGGCCATCAGGGCGGTCAATTTTTCCGTAAGCATCCGGCCGGCCGCCAGTTCTATGAATTTTTCGGTGAAAATCTGTTTCGGGCCGATATGTGCAATGCCGACGTCAAGCTTGGCGATTTGCTGATCCATGAAGGGTCGGCGAAAGAAGCGCAGAAATTTGCCGCCAAGGTGTTTAATGCCGACAAGACCTATTTTGTGCTTAATGGCACCTCGTCCGCCAATAAAGTAGTGACCAATGCGCTGCTGACGCGTGGCGATCTGGTGCTGTTTGATCGCAATAACCATAAATCGGTCCATCACGGCGCCCTGCTGCAGGCCGGCGCCACACCGGTTTATCTTGAAACCGCCCGCAACCCCTTTGGGCTTATCGGCGGCATCGACGCCCGCTGTTTTGATGAGCAATATCTGCGTGGCCAGGCTGCTGCCGTATCGGCAGAGAAGGGGAGCCAGCTACGCCCGTTCAGGCTGGCGGTGATCCAACTGGGTACTTATGACGGCACCATCTATAACGCCCGCCAGGTGGTGGATAAGATTGGTCATCTTTGTGACTACATCCTGTTTGATTCCGCCTGGGTAGGCTATGAGCAGTTTATTCCGATGATGGAGCAGTGCTCGCCGCTGCTGCTGGATCTTAATGCTGATGATCCGGGCATTTTCGTCACCCAGTCGGTGCACAAGCAGCAGGCCGGTTTTTCCCAGACCTCGCAGATCCACAAAAAAGACACCCATATCAAGGGGCAGCCGCGCTTTTGTAATCATAAGCGTTTTAACAATGCCTATATGCTGCATGCCTCGACCAGCCCGTTTTATCCGCTGTTCGCCGCGCTGGAAATCAATGCCAAGATCCATGAAGGGGCCAGCGGACGCCGGTTATGGCACGACTGCGTGATGCTGGGCATCGAGACGCGCAAGCAACTGCTGGATCAGTGCAGCCTCATCAGGCCGTTTGTGCCCGCTACGGTGGATGGCAAAGCCTGGCAGCGCCATGACACCCAGGACATGGCCCGGGATGTGCGATTCTTCAATTTTGAGCCGGGTGAAAAATGGCATGCTTTTAGCGGCTATGTGCAGGATCAGTATTTTGTCGATCCCTGCAAACTGCTGCTGACCACGCCGGGCATTGATACCCAGACCGGTCGCTATACCCCGTTCGGTATCCCGGCCACTATCCTGGCGACCTGGCTGCGCGAGAACGGTATCGTGCCGGAGAAGTGCGATCTCAACTCTATCCTGTTCCTGCTGACCCCGGCCGAGGATGCGGTCAAAATGCAGCGGCTGGTCGCCGCACTGGTGCAGTTCGAACGTTATATCGAACAGGATGCGCTGGTGTGCGATGTGCTGCCGAGTATTTATGAAAAACATACTGATCGCTATCAGGGTTACACGTTGCATCAGCTATGCCAGGAAATGCACGATCTGTATGTCAGTTTTGATGCCAAGCAGCTGCAGCGGGACATGTTCCGCAGCGATTGTATGCCGCGTATCGCCATGAATCCGCAGGATGCCAATACCGCGCTGGTGCGGGGGGATATCGATTTCATTCCGCTCAGTGAAGCCGAAGGCCGGATAGCGGTCGAAGGGGCGCTGCCTTATCCGCCGGGGGTACTTTGCGTGGTGCCGGGCGAAGTCTGGGGTGGGGCGGCCCAGCGCTATTTCCTGGCGCTGGAAGAGGGCGTCAATCTGCTGCCGGGCTTTTCGCCTGAACTGCAGGGCGTGTATTTAGTAGCGGATGACCAGGGTAAAAAGCGGCTTTACGGGCATGTGCTGGCCCAGAGGGTGGGTTAAGCTGCCGGCCGGTTACGTTAAAAAGAGGGCTGGCATAGAGCGGCTGCCGGTTTTACAGTGACCTGATGCATTGCCTCAATTGATTATTATGCTTAACATCTACTCAAGGCGAAGCCAGTTTGCGGGCGTTTTATGTCAATCACCGTTTTAATTAGCCAGCACTCGAAGCCAAGCTGCTTTCAAGGACTGTTCTGGGTAATAAGGTTTTTGATCATGAGCTTATATATGGCCTTAGCCCTTCGCCGATTGAAAGCCTGGCGGTCTTTGAGATTGAGGATTTGCTTATCAAAACAGCATGATTCTATTTCGCTTGATGCCAGCAGGATTTGACTCGGCCAACCTTGGCGGCTTATCGCCGCTCACGCTAAAGGGGGAAGCAGAACTTCCCCCTCGCCATGACCGCCTGCGCCTAGTAGCGCAGGTAGTTTCTCTGCAGCTTGTTGACTTTATAAAGATAACGCCTGGATTCAGCGGAGGGGTGTTTGCTGGTCAGGGTTTGATAGACTTCATCCGGCTGCAAATCGTTTATCTGCGAGAACGCCTGGTTTTTATCCCGGGAGAACACCCGCAGCACGCTGCCGGCGCCGCCGTTATAGGCGGTGATCACCGCATAGCGTCTGGAGGTCGGATTAACGATACCGCCCAGGTAGCTGGACTGCAGAATGGAGAGATAGGCGGTACCGGCATCGATATTGTTCTCCGGATCGAACAGGTAGCTGCGGCTCGGCTGTCCCCATTTGCCCTTCATCTTGAACACATCCCGCCCGGCGCTGTGCTGGACCACCTGCATCAGCCCCAGGGCGTCGGCGTGGCTGACCGCATAGGGGTTGAAGCTGGACTCGGTCTGCATGATTGCCAGGATAAGCGACTCTTCCACCCCGTATTTCTGGGCGGATTTGCGCACCAGCGGCAGGTATTTATGCGCACGTTTGTCCAGATGGTTGGGCACCAGCTGGAGGGTGACCGACCAGATGACTTTCAGGCCTGAGCTGCGGCGCTGCAGCCGGTTTTGAATCAGGTAATCGGCAAAGTGCGCGGCCCGCCATTCCCAGCGGATCGGTTCGCCCTTGTTGTCGAGCACCTGGCCATAAAGGAACGGCTGCTTGCTGATCGGAATATCGTCCACATCAGAATAGAGGTCGATAGAACCCGGATCGTTACCCATCAACAGCGTAGTGATGATCGATTGACGCAGGTGCGCCGCCGGATCGGTCGCCGAGATGGTCTCGATGGTGATGGTACCGGCATCGAAGTTGATGTGGCTGCGGGTTTCGTATTGATCGGTGTATTTGACGTAATCTTTCGGCCCGGCAATCAGGACCTCGTTCAGACCCCAGAGGTTTTCGATATTATGGGCAAACTGGCCCATCAGAATTTCAAAACCATTGGTGTCTTTGACGTTAAGTTCAGAGTCGGCTTCTTTATTACTGCCTGAACATGAAATCAGTAACGGTGCTACTACCAGTAACGCTAAAATTTTCTTCATCTTGCAAGCCGTGTCGGGACGAGGAAGTCAAAAGGGATTACCCTTGCTACAAAGGTTATTTGCTCGGCGGGGTATACCCTTCGATATGCACGTCCTGGCCTTTGAACAGAAAATTAATCATCTCCTGCTCAAGAATTTTGCGGTCGGCCACATTCATCATGCTGAGTTTTTTTTCATTGATAAGCATGGTCTGCTTGGTTTGCCATTCGGCCCAGGCTTCTTTGGAAATTTCATTAAAAATGCGCTTGCCCAGTTCGCCCGGATAAAACTGAAAATCCTGGCCTTCGGCTTCACGCTGTAAATAACTACAAAAAATCGTCCTGCTCATCATTATTCCTCTTGGTTTGCAGCATGTTGGGTTAAGGCGTGCAAGGGATCGCGCACCTGCAGCAATAGGCGACCGACCGGTGCGGCCAGTCCGACGGACGGCGGCTGGGCTAAGTTATACCAGAGTCCGGCCCCTTCATCCATGCAGCGCTTGTGGGCGCTGGCGTTGAGGTGCATGGGAACAATGTCCAGGTGAAAGTGACTGAAGGCATGCCTGAATGAGGTCATCTGTTCACATTGCTCGATGTTGAGACCGTGGGTCTTTAACCATAGTTCAAGATCTTCACGTTGCGAAAACTGCGGAAAGCAAAATAATCCACCCCATAAGCCAACCGGGGGGCGTTGCTCCAGCCAGATCTGTTGATTCTGCTCGAGCAACAGGAACCAGGCGGTCTTTTCCGGCAGTACCTGTTTAGGCTTTTTGCCCGGATAGCGCGCCCAGCTGTGGGTTGCATAAGCTTCACAACCGGTATTCAGCGGGCAGAGTTCGCATTTGGGTTTGGATCGGGTGCAGACCATGGCGCCCAAGTCCATCATCGCCTGGTTGAACTGGGCTACGCCCTGGGCCGGCGTGACCGATTCAGCCAACGACCACAGGCGGCTTTCGACCTCTTTTTTGGCCGGCCAGCCGTCAACCGCATAGCAGCGCGCCAGAACCCGCTTCACGTTGCCGTCCAGGATCGGGTAATGCTGTTCCAGGGCCAGGGATAAAATCGCGCCGGCGGTGGAGCGGCCGATACCCGGCAGGGCGATGATCTCAGCAAAGGTTTGCGGAAATACGCCGCCATGGCGTTCAACGACGATCTGCGCCGCCTGGTGCAGGTTACGGCCGCGGGCATAGTAGCCCAGGCCGGTCCACAGATGCAGCACTTCATCCAGCGGTGCCGCCCCCAGGCTGGCGACGGTGGGGAATGCCGCCATAAAGCGCTGAAAGTAGGGGATAACGGTCGCTACCTGGGTCTGTTGCAGCATCACTTCCGACAACCAGACTTTATACGGGGTCTTGTCACTCTGCCAGGGCAGGGTTTTGCGGCCAAAGCGCTGGTACCAGTCCAGGACTTGTTGCGCGAAAGGTTGCGCTTGCATCATGAGAAGGCTATTACACTCCAGCAGGTGATCATTGAGAATCGGCTCCATCGCCTCAGGCAGCGATTCCAGCACAGAGTGTGCGGGCTGTAAACAGGAACTTTCCCCCTCTGCGCCCTTGCTTATCCCCCCCATCTTTGGATAATGCGCGTTGGCCCATCATATTGCGCAGACCAAACATAACTATGAGTAATAACGTCATCTCCCCGGAATTCGATGAACAAGGGCGCCCGCTGCGTCGTATCCGCAGTTTTGTCCGTCGCCAGGGTCGCCTGACCAAAGGACAGCAGCACGCACTTGACACCCTTTGGCCGGAGATGGGCGCTGAATATCAGCCCGCGCCGGTCTCTCTGCCCTCCCTGTTTGGCCGCGAAGCGCCGGTTACGCTGGAAATCGGCTTTGGCATGGGCGCATCGCTGGTGACCATGGCGGCTGCCCATCCGGAGCATAATTTCCTCGGTATCGAGGTGCATCTGCCGGGGGTAGGGGCCTGTCTGTCCAGCGCCCATGAGGCCGGCATCAGCAATCTGCGGGTGATGTGCCACGATGCGGTCGAAGTGCTGGACCTGATGATCCCGGACGGCAGCCTGGCGCTGGTGCAGCTGTTCTTCCCTGATCCCTGGCATAAGGCCCGCCATAACAAGCGCCGCATTATCCAGGTGCCGTTTGCCGAGCTGGTGCAGCGCAAGCTGCAGACCGGCGGTGTTTTCCATATGGCCACCGACTGGCAGCCGTATGCCGAACATATGCTGGAGGTGATGAGCAGTGTCGCAGGCTATCGCAATCAATCAGCCACCCAGGACTATGTTCCACGGCCTGAATTCCGGCCGCTGACCAAGTTTGAACAGCGTGGACAGCGATTAGGTCACGGCGTTTGGGATTTAATGTTCGAAAAAGTGGTCTGATGGTAACAACCAACCATACTTATCCGGCGGCCTACGCAATGTTTGCCGCCACCGGGAAGGTGCGGTCATTAATCATCGGGAGAGTGTATGTTGCGCAAAGCAGTGCTGGGTTTATTGATGTTGACCGCATGGCAGGCTCAGGCCGAGTATCAGTGCCAGGTTAAACCGCAGGACGATATCTTTATCAGTGCGCAGAACGTGCGCGTGGTGGGCGCCAGCGGTGATGTGACTATCCGGCCGGATGGCGCAGTGGTCCGCAACGGCCAGACCCTGAGCCTCAGCGCTGCCCAGCAGCGCCAGGCCCAGGATTACCAGGCTGCATTGCGCCGGGATCTGCCCTGGATTGATGAAGGCGCCAGTCAGCGTCTGGAGCAGGGACGTTTGTCCCTGGACCGGGTGATAGTCAAACAGCTTGGCAGCGACAGCAATGTCCGCAACCGGCTCACAACTTTGAACCAGCAGCTCAAACAGCAGATGAACCGTATCCTGGAGCATCGCAGCGAGGGTCTGGCATTTCATCACCAGGCCATCAGCCAGGTAGAGCAGGATGGCCGGCGTATCGTCCAGCAGAGCATGGGCGGGGTGGTGCAGGACAGCCTGAATGAAATGGGCGTCAAGCAGTCGGTCAATCTGTCAGGCAATAACCCGCTGCAGGCGATGATGGGCAATCTCGGCACCCTGCAGCAGGCTATCCAGACTGAATGGAATAATCAGGAACAGGATTTTGAGCAGTTTGGCCATCAGGTCTGTCAGAAAGTCACTCAGCTTGAGACACAGCGCAGCACCCTGCTGCAGTCTTTAAAGTAGGGGACATGCTCACATGAACAGTTCCAGCAGCGGATTAAGAAACAGCTGCCCCTTGCGGGTGGTCTGCCAGTGCGTTGCGCTTTCGGTGAGATAGCCGTCGGCCAGCGCCTGGTCCAGGGCCTGGCGCACGGTGCTTTCAGCAAGCCCGGTAAACGCTTGGAACTGCTCGCGCGGGGTGGCCTCAAACAGCCGGAAGCGGTTCATAAAGAACTCGAACGGCAGGTCGTCAGCGGCGACCTGATACTTTTTATCCAGATAATTCCCCTGCATATAACCCCGAGGATGGCGGACCTTGACGGTACGGATTACCTCGCCGTTTTCGGCGGTCATTTTGCCATGGGCGCCGCAGCCGATGCCCAGGTAATCGCCAAAGCGCCAGTAGTTGAGATTATGTTGGCACTGATAGCCAGCTTTGGCATAAGCCGAGGTCTCGTATTGCTGATAGCCGGCCTGGCTGAGCAACTGATGCCCCAACTGATAGATATCCCATAAGGCATCGTCGTCCGGCAACACCGGCGGTTTCGAGGCAAACAGCGTGTTGGGCTCGATGGTCAGTTGATACCAGGACAGATGCGGGGGTTCAAGTTCGATTGCCGATCGCAGATCGTCCAGCGCCTGCTCGGGGGACTGATTCGGCAAGCCATGCATTAAATCGAGATTGAAGCTACGCAGCCCCAGCCCTTGGGCAAGCCTGGCCGCCCGGCGGGCTTCATCTGCTCCGTGGATCCGGCCCAGACGCTGCAGTTTCTCGGCATCAAAGCTCTGTACGCCGATGGAAATGCGGTTAATGCCTGCCTGCTGGTAGCCGCGAAAACGGTCGGCCTCGACGGTGCCGGGATTGGCCTCCATGGTAATTTCCGCGTCAGCACTGAGGGTCAGCCGCTGCCTGACGCCATCAAGCAGCGACTGCATCGCTTCGGCGCTCAGCAGGCTGGGTGTACCGCCGCCGATAAACAGGCTGCTGACCTCGCGCCCTGCCACCAGCGCCATCGAGTCATCAAGATCCGCCAGCAGGTGCCTGACGTATTCTTCATGAGGCACCTCGCCTTTCAACGCGTGGGAATTGAAATCGCAGTAGGGGCACTTCTGCACGCACCACGGAATATGGATATACAGACTGAGAGGAGGAAGCCTACGCATTACGCAATGCTTCCAGTAGCAGTGTGAGCGCCTGTCCGCGATGGGAAATGCGGCTTTTATGCGCCTTGGTCAGCTGGGCCGCCGAGCAGCCAAGCTCAGGCAAGACAAATATCGGATCGTAACCGAAGCCGCCATCGCCCGCTGCGCTGCGGCTGATAACGCCCCGCCAGCTGCCGTGGCAGACCAGCGGCGTAGGGTCATCGGCATGGCGCATATACACCAGTACGCAATGAAAACTGGCGCCGCGCTGGGCGTCCGGCACATCCTCCAGCGCGGCCAGCAGCTGGTCCAGATTCTGCTGATCGCTGGCATCCAGGCCGGCATAGCGCGCGGAATAAATGCCCGGCGCGCCGCCCAGCGCGTCGACTGCCAGTCCGGAATCATCAGCGATAGCCGGTAATCCAGTCTGTCTGGCGGCATGGCGGGCCTTGAGGATGGCGTTCTCGATAAATGTCAGCCCGGTCTCTTCGGCATTGTCCACGCCCAGATCAGTCTGGGCGATAATATCGAAGCCGAATTCCGCCAGCAAACCGGCCAGTTCGCCGACTTTACCCGGGTTACCGGTCGCCAGTACGCATTTTTCCATAGTGTTAATCCGCAAACAGGTAAACAATCGCGCTACTGATTCAATTGCTCGGCAATGATCTCAGGGATGCGCTGAGGCTGGGTTATCCTGAGCTGCTTATGGCGGCCCAGTTCCCCTTTTTCAATGGTAATACGGCTCTTGGCAACGCCAAACTGCTTTGCCAGAAAGCGGGTGAGGTGGCTGTTGGCCTGACCATCAACCGGCGGCGCGGTAATGGCGACTTTGACTTCGTCGCCATGGATGCCGACTATCTGGTCACGGCTGGCCTTGGGCTGGATATAAAGCTTAAGCACCAGCCCGTCGGCCTGCTGTATAACGCAACTCACAGCAGGTACCAGAGCCCCGGAAACAGATCCATGCCCAAGTAATTGAGCATATACAGCACCAGAATGACGATCATCGCTGAAAAATCAATGCCGCCCATCGCCGGCAATATACGGCGAATCGGCGCCATCAGCGGTTCGCTGAGCTGCATCAGCACCTGATCCATCGGGCTGCGGCCCTGGCTTATCCAGCTCATCAGCGAGCGTATGATGATAACCCAGAACACCACTTCTCCCGTCGCCTTCAGCAGGGTCAGCAGGCCCACCAGCAGGTTCATCGGGTCCAGGGCCAGCACGCCGACCTGTATCAGCATCAGCAGCGGATATTTGAGGGTCGCCAGAATATAGGCCAGCAGCAGGGAAGCGGTGTCGACAGGCCCTACCGAGGGGATGATGCGCCGCAGCGGGCCGATGATCGGCTGCGTCACCTTCACGATAAACTGTGAAAATGGATTATAAAAGTCACAGCGGGTCCACTGCATCCAGATCCTCAGCAGCAGCACCATGATGTATAAATCAATCAGCGTCTTGACCAGAAACGTCAACGTCAGCATAAGCGGGTCGTGTCCTTAATAGCGTTAAAAAGCGTGACAACCTGACCGGTTATCAGAATGATTTTTCCATTTCTTCAGCCCGGGCCACGGCGGCCTGCATGGCTTCAGCAATAGTGTGGTTCAGTTGTTGTTGTTCAAACACCTGCAGCGCCGCTGCCGTAGTGCCGCCTTTGGAGGTGACATTCTGGCGCAGCACTGAAAACGGCTGGTCCGGGTTGGCTTCAGCCAGTGCCGCTGCGCCGCTGGCGGCCTGCAGCACCATCATGCGCGCCGTTGGCTCATCAAATCCCATGCTGACCGCCTGCTGCTGCATGGCGTCCATGAACAGGAAGAAATAGGCAGGCGCGCTGCCGGCGGCGGCGATAACGCCGTTAATGCCGCTTTCATCCTCGACCCAGCATATTTTGCCGACTGCACACATTAAATCAGCGCTAAAGGCCCGGTCCGATTCGCTTACGCCCGACGGCGCAAACAGACCGCTAAGGCCTTTTCCAACCAGTGACGGGGTGTTAGGCATGATACGGACGATAGCCAGGTTTTCACCCAGCAGGGCATAAAACCGGCTCACGTTAACACCTGCCGCAATGGAAAGCACCAGTTTGCCTGAAAAATCGACGGTGGCGGCCAGCTGGCGGCAAACCTCGGCCATAAGCTGCGGTTTCACCGCCAATACGATAACGTCGGCGTCATGGGCGCCGGCGGCGTTATCGCCATGGTGATTGACGCCGTAGCGGGCTGCCAGCGCCGCCCGATGGTGTTCCGACGGTGCACAGACGGTAATCAGGCTGGCCGGGTAGCCGGAGGATACCAGCCCGGCGACAATTGCCTGTGCCATGTTACCGGCACCGATAAACGTTATTTTGCGCTGCTGCATAAAAATCCTGTCGTTAATCAGTCTGTACTCGCGGCATAGTCGCGAGCGCCAAAAATCGCGGTACCAATTCGTACCAGCGTACTGCCGGCAGCGATGGCCGCCGGCATATCGTCACTCATGCCCATCGATAAGGTATCGGCGGACGGGTACTGTTCGCGCAACTGGGTAAACAGGCCGGTCATCTCGGCAAACACCGCCAACTGCGCTTCATAGCAATGCTGGGGAGCCGGAATAGCCATCAGGCCGCGCAAATTAAGATGCGGCAACTCGGCCACCAGGGCTGCCAGTGCCGGCAACTGGTCGGGCAGGATCCCTGCCTTGCTGGCTTCACCGCTGATATTGATTTGGATCAGCACATTCAGCGGCCCGAGGCCGGCCGGACGCTGGCTGTTAAGGCGTTGAGCCAGCTGCGGGCGATCCAGGGTGTGTAGCCAACTGAAGTTTTCGGCCACCAGCCGGCTCTTGTTGGACTGGAGCGGGCCGATAAAGTGCCATGACAGGTCATGCGCCAGCGCCTGTTGGCAAAAATACTGAATTTTCTCGACCCCTTCCTGTACATAGTTCTCACCGAATGCCCACTGCCCGGCCGCCATTGCCTGTTCGATAGCGGTTACCGGTTTGGTTTTGCTTACCGCAAGCAAGGTGATTTCTTGTGGAGAGCGGCCGCACAGTAATGCTGCCGCTGAGATTTGCTCGCCTACCCGGTGTAAATTTTTCTCGATAGTACTCATGGTTTCAGGAGGTCATATGAATCTGGGTGAAATTGTGGCCCTTAGTGTAAAGCATAATGCTTCTGATCTGCACCTTTGTCCGGGGCAGGTTCCTAATATCCGCACTGATGGCCTGATAAGACCGCTGGAATATCAGCCGCCGGTGGCGCCGGCTTTTATCACCGGCTGTGCATTGCATTACCTGGGACGCCCAGGAAATCGAAGCCTTATCCGCAGCGGCCAGGCTGATTGCGCCATTGCCTTCGAGGACGGCAGCCGGCTCCGGGCGCATTTTTTCATGCAGCATTTCGGCATGTCGGCCAGCTTTCGCCTTATCCGCCAGCACTGCCAGTCGCTGGCGCAGCTGGGCGTCCCCTCGGCGGTCGGGCAACTGCTGGCGCCGATGCGGGGCCTGATGCTGGTGACCGGGCCGGCCGGCAGCGGTAAATCCAGCTCTTTGGCGGCCATGATCGATGACCTCAACCAGCATCGGCAGGCGCATATTATCACGCTGGAAGACCCTATCGAACACCTCCATCGGCCGGGACGATGCCTGGTTCAGCAGCGTGAAATTGGCCGCCACTGTACCGATTTTCGCGTCGGGATCCATGGCGCATTGCGCGAAGATCCGGATGTTATCATGCTGGGCGAGCTCCGTGATGGCCAGACGATACGCCTGGCCCTTAACGCCGCCGAGACCGGCCATCTGGTGCTGGCCACGCTGCATGCCGATCATCCAGCCCAGGCCGTGGACCGGCTTATTGAAGGGGCGGGCGCCAGGGAGCCGGCATTTGTCCGCAGCCAGGTGGCGGCGGGGCTGTTGGCGGTCATGTCGCAAAAACTGGTCGGCCGCCCGGAAGGCGGGCGCTGCGGGGAATTTGAATTGATGGTGGCGACGCCGGCGGTACGCAATCTTATCCGTGAAGGGAAAAGCCATTTGCTGGCGGGATTAACCCATGGAAACCCGGGACAATGAAACAGGCCGTCTGGGCCAGAACGGGCGCAGACGGCTTCTCAGGGTGTTGCGGTTGGCGGCGGCCCGTAGCGAGCTTTTTTTAACGACGTTACGACTGGCGGCTGAACCGCAGCAGGATGGCCGATTCAGGATCCAGTATCGGCAACGCAATCCCGACATTTTCCAGCCACTCGCCGCTGAGGGCTACTTCCTCGGAGAACCAGGCCGGATAATGCTTCATGGTATGGCTTCTGGCCTGTTGCAGCGCTTCAGGCAAGTCCAGTATCTCCAGCCGGGATGGACGCCGGGCTGCTGCAAAAAGTGGCCCTGATAGCCTATGACGGCCTGCCCGCTCATAGCCTGATACCCTGCGAAGTGACGCCGATAATTCAGGCCACCAAGGAACAGGTGGGCAAGCAGATTGCCCAGATGACCATGGCGTTGATAAGCGGTGAGTCGCCGGCCCGATTACAGGTGCTGTGGTAACCTGAATTGGGCGAGGGCGATAGGTGTTTTGCGCAGCTAGCCTGAAAATGCATACCCTCGGACGAGTAGCCGTCATGGCAGCAACGGCTGCGATATTGCTGCTATAGGCTTGTCTGGCGTTGAATATATATAAATGTGAACTAAATATATATAAATAATGAAATCACGTTTCATTATTTATATATATTTCCAAAGAAAAATATTAACCACGGAATAACGCCGTTTTGTGATTACGCTCACTGTTAACATGCGTTTATTGCCATCGCTGGATGAATATTGGCAGCCATTAGAAGGAATAACTGACCGCCGGTTCCTACACTGTCAGCCGCACTGAATATTAATCCGATTATTATCTATCCCTCCACGCTCCAGGGCGCGGCGGAAATCAAACAATAATGGCAGGAGCACGTTCATGGGCAGTTCAATCGTGTTGGGGATACTGTGGCATTTTGTCGGAGCGGCCAGTGCCGCCTGCTTTTATGCGCCGCTGAAGAAGGTCCGGAACTGGAGCTGGGAGACCATGTGGTCCTTGGCGGGATTATTTTCATGGATAATTTTGCCATGGACGGTGAGCTGGATATTACTGCCGGATTTTGGCGCTTATTATTCCTCGTTTTCTTTATCCACATTAACACCGATATTTTTATTTGGCGCTATGTGGGGCATCGGCAATATTAATTATGGTTTGACCATGCGCTATCTGGGAATGTCGATGGGTATCGGTATTGCCATCGGTATTACCCTGATCGTCGGTACGCTGATGACGCCGATCATTCAGGGGAAATTCTCGGTGCTTACCAGCACCACCGGTGGACAAATCACTCTGCTGGGCGTGTTCATTGCGCTGGTAGGCGTCGGCATCGTCAGCTATGCCGGCTTGCTGAAAGAAAGGGAAATGGGCATCCGCACCGAAGAATTCAATTTAAAGAAAGGACTGGTGCTGGCGGTGTTTTGCGGCATTTTTTCCGCCGGTATGTCATTCGCCATGGATGCGGCGATACCGATGCACCAGGCCGCCGCTGGTTTAGGCATCAGTCCGCTGTATGTGGCCCTGCCCAGTTATGTGGTGATCATGGGCGGCGGCGCTATCATCAACCTGGCCTATTGTTTTATTCGTCTGGCGACCCGTAAGGACCTGTCGGTCAGGGCCGATTTCTCGCTGGCCAAATCATTACTGTTTGCCAATGCCTGCTTCGCTATTCTCGGCGGCGTGATGTGGTATCTGCAGTTTTTCTTCTATGCCTGGGGGCACGCCAACATCCCGGCACAGTATTCCTTTGTCAGTTGGATGCTGCATATGAGCGCCTATGTGCTGTGCGGCGGTATCGTTGGACTGCTGCTTAAAGAGTGGGTCGGCGTCAGCCGAAAACCGGTGAGCCGGCTTTGTCTCGGCGGCCTGGTGATTATCCTGGCGGCAAACGTGGTGGGACTCGGCATGGCGTCCTGAGACCATGCTTACCCGGCTTATCCAGCCCGGCCAGAGCCCGGCCAGCGCCGGGCTTCTGACGCCGGGCTTCCAGCGTCAGGCTTCTATCGCCGGGCTTGCAGCGTTACGCTATCGTCAGGCAGAGCTCTTCTGAAACCGCTGGCGATAATGCCGCGGCGAAATGCCGACACACTGATTGAACACCACTGAAAAATAATTACTGTCTTCATAGCCGCACAGTGCCGCCACCTCCCCGATCGTTTCCTGCCCGTGGCGCAGTAAATCCATCGCCTTGCAAAGGCGCAGCTGGCGCAGATAATGGTTTACCCCCATGCCGGTCTGCTGCTTGAACAGCAGTTTCAGGCCGCGGGGATTGAGCTGATGCCGCCGGCAGAATGGCTCCATCCGGAAGGGGGCGGCGATGCTGGCCCTCAGCGCCATCAGCAGCAGATCCAACTGCTCGGCATCCGAAAGCACGGTACTGTCGGGGGCATGGCGAAAACGCATTGCCAGCAGGGCAAGTCTGAGGAACTGGGCTTCACTCAGTTGAAGGGAAATGTCATCGGTTTTCATGCATTCAGCGGCCAGGGTGTCAACCTCCTGGCGCAGCGCCGTCATGCCCGGCGTACTTAACCGCCAGTAGCGCGCCGACTGGTCATGGTGCTTGCCGGGCAGCAGGGCATCCCAGTCGCAGGCCAGCGAAAAGCGCTGGCGGCAATAGAGGATGTTATCCAGCTCAAGGCCGTTAACCGATTCATAGCTATGGCAGTCTTCGGCATTGACATAGAATAGATCGCCACAGGTAATGGGGTAGGGGACGTCGTTCAGGATATGCACCCCATTACCACGCCAGACTATCACCAGTTCGTCGAAGTCATGTCGATGGGGTGGAAAGGCCGGCTGTGGATGTCTGTCCGCTACCATTACCGCATTTTTGTCACTGACAAAATAGTCGGTAGTCTGCAGCTTCAGGTCGCACATGGTTAATACTCATCAGGCAGTTACATCATTAGATAGTGACATAGCCGAGCATTAAAAAAATTGAAACCGGCGACAACTACTGAATATTTTTTCCCATCACAGGGCTCATTTCGCCCTGGCGCAGCATTTTAGGCGAACAGGTGAACTCACGTCTGAACTGGGTAGAAAAATGGTTGCTGTCGCTAAAGCCGCAGGCGTGGGCAATTTCGGTAATGGTTTTATCGCTTTGCTGTAGCTGTTTACGTGCTTCCAGCAGCCGCAGGCGATTAAGATAGCGCTGGGGGGTCATGCCGGTCTGCTGCTTCAACTGGCGGTGCAGGGTCCGCAGCGGCAATTCAAATTCATCGGCAAGCGCTGTCCAGTCCACCTCCTCACTGAAATTATTCTGCAGCCAGCGCAGCAGGCTCTGCAGCCGCTGTTCTCGATTGCCGTTACAGCCGGTCTGATAACAGCCCTGGCGCAGCATAATCAGCAGTTGCAGGAATTGTCCTTCGCTGGCGGCGATGTTTTCAGCACTGTTGTCGGTAGAAAGGGCTGCCAGCGAGGCGATGAACTGTTTGGCCCGCTGCATTTCGGCCTGGTTGATTTGCCAATGCACCTGCCAGTCCGGTTGGTTGTTGGCCGGCAGGAAACCGCCGATATCCGCTAGAAAGCGAAAGTCGCTTGGTGAACGATAGAGCACGTTTATCAGGTTTAAATTATCTACATTTTCAAAAAGATGGCGATCATCTGCCCGCACAAAACACACGGTGCCGCTATTGAGCGTATAGGGCTGGTCATTGAAAACATGGATACCGGATCCGCTTTCCACCAGCAGGATTTCCCAGAAGTCATGATAGTGCTCTGGAAAATCGATTTGAGGATGGCGCGGTTCAATGGCCACCGTCGCGTCTCGAGAGACAAAAAAATCATCACCGCAGAGTAACGTCATTTTATTCACCTCCTCAGGAATCCGGGCACCCATCATAAAGCTGCCGCAAGCGCTGCTGCCTTGAATAAATGACCTGCATTTGTTTCATTGCTGTTATTTTTTAAAGATTGGCCGACTGTTATGCAGAATTGAGGCAAGGATCACAGCCAATCAGGCCGCCCGCCCCACGCTATCCCCGCCGAGCAGATCTCTGTTTTGTGATCCGTTTCACGCTCATCTTGACGATTTTGCCAGCCCCATCAGGGGGGTGGCAGCCACCGGAAGGTGGCCAACGCGGTAAGTCCCTACACTGCGAGCCATGAAATGGAGAGGGATTACTGACTATGGCCGTGCGTAATATTGTCGCTATCGACCTGGGAGCGTCCAGCGGAAGAGTGATGCTGGCCACTTGGCATACGGACCGGCAAGCGATAACGCTTGAAGAGATTCATCGCTTTACCAATGGCTTTGTCGCCCGCGATGGGCATGATTGCTGGGATCTGGATGCTCTCTATCAGGAAATTATCGCCGGGATAACCCGACTTGATGCCGCAGGCACCGTGATCGACAGCCTCGGCATCGATACCTGGGGAGTGGATTACGTGCTGCTTGATAGCCAGGGCGAACGCGTGGCGCCCACGGTGTCCTACCGGGACCATCGAACCGATGGCGTGATGGCGACCGTACTCAGCCAGTTGGGTCGGGATAAGATCTACCGGCACACCGGCATCCAGTTCCTGCCTTTCAATACGCTCTATCAGCTGAAAGCCTGGCGCGACAGCCAGCCTGACGGCATTGATCAGGTCAGCCATCTGCTGATGATCCCTGATTATTTCCACTATCGGCTGACCGGCGCGCTGAACTGGGAATATACCAACGCCAGCACCACCCAACTGCTTAACCTGGCCACCGGCGACTGGGACCAGGCATTGCTCGATTACCTGGCGATTCCTCGTCAGTGGCTGGGCACACCTTCGGCTCCCGGCAATCGGCTGGGTAGCTGGCAGAGCCCCAGCGGCCAGCAGGTACCGGTTATTGCCGTGGCTACCCACGATACCGCCAGCGCGGTGGTGGCAGCGCCGCTGTTTTCCTCCACCAGCGCCTATCTCAGCTCCGGCACCTGGTCGCTGATGGGGGTTGAGAGCCAAACGCCGTACAACGACGCCAACGCTCTGGCGCTGAACATCACCAATGAAGGCGGCATCAATGGGCGTTTTCGCGTGCTGAAGAACATCATGGGGCTCTGGTTGCTGACCCGGGTCTGCGAAGAGCAGCAGGTCGCCAGCCTGGCGGCCCTGCTGGACGCCGTCGCTGAGCGCCCGGCATTTGCCAGCCTTATCAATCCCAATGACGACCGGTTTATCAATCCGCCATCAATGACCGAAGCCATTCGGGCTGCCTGCCGCGAGCATGGACAACCGGTGCCGCAGGACACCGCTGCGCTGGCTCGCTGCATCTTTGACAGTCTGGCGTTGCTCTATCGGCAGGTGCTGCAGGAACTGGCATCGCTAAGCGGCTCGCCGCTGACCCATCTGCATATCGTCGGCGGCGGCAGTCAGAATCATTTACTTAACCAGCTGTGCGCCGACTGCTGTCAGGTTGCGGTTACCGCCGGTCCGGTAGAAGCGTCGACCCTTGGCAACATCGGCTGCCAACTGATGGCCTTGGGTGAGGTTGAAGATGTCACCGCCTGGCGCCGGACGCTGGAGCAGAATTTTCCTCTGCGCCATTACACACCCCAAACACATCCCGATTTTGCCAATCACTGGCAACGCTTTGTAGCGCTCTGCCCATTGCAAGAGGAAGTATCATTATGAGTCAATCGCTTGAACAAGCCTGGCAACTGGCCAAGCAACGCTATGCGGACATTGATGTCAGTGTGGACGGCGCGCTCGAATTATTGGATACCCTGCCGGTATCAATGCACTGCTGGCAGGGCGACGATGTCGCCGGCTTTGAGAATCCCGGCGGCTCGCTGACCGGCGGCATCCAGGCAACCGGCAGTTATCCCGGCAAAGCCACTAACCCGGGCCAATTGCGGGCCGACCTGGAACAGGCTTTTGCGCTGATTCCCGGTCCCAAGCGTCTGAACCTGCACGCGATTTATCTGGAAGCTGAGGGTAAAGTCGATCGTAATGAAATTGAGCCTAAGCATTTCTCCCAATGGGTGAGCTGGGCGCGCCAGCATCAGCTGGGCCTGGATTTCAACCCTACCTGCTTCTCTCATCCGCTCAGCGCGGACGGTTTTACCCTGTCCCATGCGGACGACAATATTCGCCAGTTCTGGATTGAGCACTGCCAGGCTAGCCGTCATATCTCCGCTTATTTCGGTAAGGAACTGGGCACCCCTTCGGTAATGAATATCTGGGTCCCCGACGGCATGAAAGACCTGACCGTTGATCGTCTGGCACCGCGTCAGCGTCTGCTGGCGGCGCTGGATACGGTAATCTCGGAAAAACTGGACAGCAAGCATCATATCGATGCGGTAGAAAGCAAGCTGTTCGGCATCGGCGCCGAAAGTTACACCGTTGGCTCCAGCGAATTCTATCTGGGCTATGCCACCAGCCGCGGCACCGCGCTGTGCCTGGATGCCGGTCATTTTCATCCGACCGAAGTCATCTCTGACAAGATTTCCAGCGCCATACTGTATGTGCCGCGCCTGCTGCTGCATGTCAGCCGTCCGGTGCGCTGGGACAGCGATCATGTGGTGCTGCTGGATGATGAAACCCAGGCTATCGCCAATGAGATCGTGCGCCAGAAGTTGTTTAACCGCGTTCATATCGGCCTGGACTTCTTTGATGCCTCGATTAACCGCATCGCCGCCTGGGTTATCGGCACCCGTAATATGAAAAAAGCGCTGCTACGCGCCCTGCTTGAACCGACCGAGCAATTGCGTCAGTTGGAAAGGGACGGCGATTACACCGCCCGCCTGGCGTTGCTGGAAGAACAAAAATCGCTGCCCTGGCAGGCAGTGTGGGACAAATATTGCCAGTTACATGACGTTCCGGTCGGCGCCGAGTGGCTGCAATCGGTTCGCGAGTATGAACATTCCGTATTAAGCACACGCTAAAGGACACCGAGTTATGCAAACTATTCTTACTTCCTGGTTCGTCCAGGGTATGGTCAAGGCGACCACCGATATGTGGCTTAAGGGTTGGGATGAACGCAATGGCGGTAACGTCAGCCTGCGCCTGACCCCGGAAGATGTGGCCCCTTACCGGGCGGATTTTGCCCTGCAGCCGCGCACCGAAAAGCTGAGCGAACCGGTTCCTGATCTTGCCGATACCTGGTTCCTGGTGACCGGTTCAGGCAAATTCTTCCGGAATGTTCAGCTGTCGCCGGCCGATAACCTGGCGCTGCTGCGGGTCAATGCCGCGGGCGACGCCTACAGTATTTTCTGGGGCCTGGGCGCCGGCGGACTGCCGACCTCTGAACTGGCGACCCACTTCCAGTCTCATGCGGTACGCAAGCAGGTTACCCATGGCGCCGATCGGGTTATCATGCACTGCCATGCGACCAATCTTATCGCCCTGAGTTTTGTACTGGACCTGGACACCGATCATTTCACCCGTGAACTGTGGGAAGGCAGTACCGAATGCCTGGTGGTGTTCCCTGACGGCGTCGGCATTATCCCCTGGATGGTGCCCGGCACCGACGGCATTGGCAACGCTACATCGGAGAAAATGCATCACCATTCGCTGGTACTGTGGCCGTTCCACGGTATTTTCGCCAGCGGCCCGAGCCTGGACGATGCCTTCGGTCTTATCGATACCGCCGAGAAATCAGCCGAAATCATGGTCAAGGTGCGCTCGATGGGCGGCAAAAGGCAGACTATCAGCCGTGATGAGCTGATTGCCCTGGGCAAACGCTTTGGCGTCAAGCCGCTGGAGTCGGCATTGAACGTGGAATAATTCGCTGTGATAGCCCGTTGCCGCTGTTGCCATCAGGCAGCGGCGGCAAGCCCGCCATACCGGTAAAGGAGCAGAACGATGATCAGAAAAGCCTTTGTCATGCAGGTCAATCCTGACGCCCATGACGAATATCAGCGCCGTCATAATCCGATATGGCCGGAGCTTGAGCAGACCTTAAAGAGCCATGGCGCCCATCATTACCAGATCTTCCTGGATAAAAAGCGAAACCTGCTGTTTGCCTCGGTTGAAATCGAGTCCGAAGCTCGCTGGAATGCGGTCGCCCAGACCGAAATCTGTCAGCGCTGGTGGAAACACATGACCGATGTGATGCCGGCCAATGCAGACCACAGCCCCAAGAGCGATGAGCTGCTTGAGGTTTTTTATTTGCCTTGAGCGGTGCCGAAAGGCGTCGTACCGCAAGCCCGGCGAACCGATGGTTAACGACACGGGGAACCCAACTCTCGGCGCTGTGGGACCTCACCGCTGACTCAGCCGGGAGACTGTTCAAACCAGCTTTCAAGGATCACCACGGCCGAGCCGGCATCGATGCGGCCTTTCTGCAGCGCCCGATAGCCGCCGTGTTCGAACAGCCCTGCCTTGGCCTCCACGGTGCTGAGGCGTTCGTCATGCAGCAGCACCTCAATACCGAATCGTCCCGCAAGCCGATTGGCGAACTTCCTGGCCCGGGCGGTCAGCGGCTGTTCGGTACCGTCCATATTTAACGGCAGCCCGACGATAAGCAGGCTGGGTTGCCATTCTTTAAGCAACTTTTCTATCAGCGACCAGTCCGGTGTGCCATCCTGCGCCTTGAAGGCCGCCAGCGGGCGGGCGGTGCGAGTGACTTCCTGGCCGATCGCCACGCCGATGCTTTTGGTGCCGAAATCAAAGGCCATCATGGTGCGGCTGGCCATTATGCGTGGCCCGCCTGATTGGCGATATTATGGATATCGATGCCGATCTTTTTGGCCGCCTCGCGCCAGCGGGCGCTTATCGGCGTATGGAACAGGATATCGCTGTCGGCAGGGGTGGTCAGCCAGGCATTTTCCAGCAGCTCCTGCTCCAGCTGGCCTTTCTCCCAGCCGGCGTAGCCCAGGGCGACCAGCACGTCTTGCGGCTGATCGGCGGTGCCCAGCGTCTCCAGTACATCCTTGGAGGTGGTTATCATGGTCTCTGGCGAAATCTCGATACTCGATCCAAACCCTTCCCTCGGCGTGTGCAGGATGAAACCGCGATCGTCAGCCATCGGTCCGCCGGCGAACACCGGTTTATCCAGGCGGATCGCCGGGTCACGTTTGGCAGGCATGATTTTCAATTTATGCAATACCGATTCAACGGTGAACTGCTCCACCGGCTTATTGATGACGATCCCCATGGCGCCGTCATCATTGTGCTCGCAGATATAAATAACCGAGCGCTTGAACAGCGGGTCCGAAAGCGCGGGCATAGCGATAAGAAAGTGATGCTGTAGATTCATTCTGTCAGTGTGCAGGTCATGTTAGTTTAATAAAGAGGCGAGGTTCAGTATGAGGGCAAACCGGGAATATGTCACTCGCTGCGGGCCAATTCAGCCCGCAGCCACGCTGAGGGCTAGGCGCTGGCGCTGAGCCTCTTTTCAATGGCGTCCATCAGCATGCCGGTAATTGAAATCGGGAATGCCGCTTCAATCTCGCGTATGCAGGTAGGGCTGGTGACGTTAATTTCAGTCAGCTTGTCGCCGATAATATCCAGGCCGACGAAAATCAGGCCTTTTTGCTTAAGCACCGGCGCCACGTCGCGGGCGATTTTCCAATCGCTGTCGGTCAGTGGACGGGCTTCGCCGCGGCCGCCGGCCGCCAGGTTGCCCCGCGTCTCGCCGCTTTTCGGTATCCGGGCCAGGCAATAGGGCACCGGCTCGCCATCGACCACCAGCACGCGCTTGTCGCCGTCCTTGATTGCCGGCAGGAAATTCTGCGCCATACAGAAATGCTGGCCGTAGCCGGTCAGGGTTTCAATGATCACCGACAGATTGGGATCGTCTTGCTTGACGCGGAAAATGGAGGTACCGCCCATGCCGTCGAGCGGCTTGAGGATGATATCGCCATGCTGCTGCCAGAATGCACGGATATGGGCATCGCTGCGGCTGACCAGGGTATCCGGCGTATGGTGCGCAAACCAGGCGGTGAACAGTTTTTCATTGCAGTCACGCAGGCTCTGCGGCTTATTGACGATAAGCGTGCCCTGGTCTTCGGCGCGTTCCAGGATATAGGTGGCATAGATAAATTCGGTGTCGAACGGCGGATCCTTGCGCATCAGGATAACATCCAGCGAGCCCAGCTCGATATCCTGCTCGCCATGGAAGCTGTACCATTGGTCGTAATCCTGTTTCACCGCCAGCAAGCGGGTGGCTGCCCTGGCCTCGCCACCGCGCAGGTAAAGGGAACTCATTTCCATATAGTGGATTTGCCAGCCGCGACGTTGGGCCTCGAGCAGCATGGCGAAGCTGCTGTCTTTTTTGATATTGATGGACGCTATCGGGTCCATCACAATGCCTATCTTGATCATTATTATCTCCTTTACCCCAGATCGCCGAAACGTACCTGCAATGCGGTGATGGCGGTGAGAGCTGTGGTTTCTGTGCGCAAAACGCGGGGCCCCAGCAGGATATCGGTAAATCCCTGCCTGGAGGTCATGTCTATCTCTGGTGCCGACAGGCCGCCTTCCGGCCCTATCAGCAGGCGAATGCTTTCCACCGGCAGCGCCAGGGTATTGATGCTCTGACGGGCGCGCGGATGCAGATTGAGCTTCAGCCCGTCCGCAGGCTCGGCGCACCAGTCTTCAAGCGTCATGGCGTCACGGATCAGCGGCACGCTGTTGCGTCCACACTGCTCGCAGGCGCCAATAGCGATTTTTTGCCACTGCTGTATTTTTTTCGCCAGACGCTCACCTTCCAGCTTGACGCCACAGCGCTCTGAAAACAATGGGGTAATCACATTTACCCCTAATTCAATGGATTTCTGAATGGTAAATTCCATTTTTTCACCCCGCGACATCACCTGGCCCAGATGCAGATGCAGCGGCGACTCGCGGTCCGCCAGTTCACCGGCCATGACCTTGGCAACGGCGGTTTTTTTATCCAGACCCTCAAGTTGGGCGGAATAAATATGGTTACTGCCGTCAAACAGCTCAATCGGCTGACCTGGCGCCATTCGCAGTACGCGAAGATGGTGGGCCGCGTCTTCGCTCAAGGCAATGGTTTGGCCTTGAGCGAGCGGTGCCGGATGATAAATTCGCGGAATTCGCATGTCGGTATTGTTCAGGATCCTGTGAGTTGCTCTGCCGCGGCATCAGCCTGCGGCTCGTTGTATTTCAGGCGGCAGCGGTGTTACTGCCAGGGGTATCAGTGTAGGTCAGCCTTTTTGCCTCTGACAAGCTTGCGAAATATAGGGATTGGCATTGCCCTGTACTGCCGCGATGCGCAGATTGCGTTTGCACTCCCAGGCGGTTACCGGATACTGGCGGTCCCATACTTCAAATAGCTGAGTCTGCTGGCGGGACAGACGCAGTTGATACTGGTCACGCATATAGAAATAGGTACGGGCAATGGCGCCACGCGCCGGGGCAGGGGGTTCCACCTGCTTATTCTTGAAATCGACTTTCATCGGACACTGGCCATATTGTCCTTCGCCGCCACGCCACTGCGTAAATTGGTAGTTACCGCGATCGCCGTTAACTTCACCGATCGCCGGCTGAAGATTATGCAGATCGGTTTCTATTTTACGGTAACCCGCATCTTTAGCGCAGGCCTTACGGCCGCCTTGTTGCCAGCACTGCCGCTGGTGGCCGAATTCCCATGCCGGCATAACGTGTTCCCATTCGATACGATTCGCACGCAACTCGCTTTTTCGCACGGTATAGCCACATGAGGCTAAATCAGGCGTGCCTTTTTTCCCCTGCCAGCTGATGCTGCAGCCGCAGTAAAAACTGCCCGGTCCGTCCTGGTTGATTTTCACCGCCGCGGCCTTGGCCTGGTTAAAGTTATTGATCTTCTGGGCGGCGGATACGTTCGAGGCTAGCAGAAAGGTGAGGGTGATAAAATATAAGGTTTTGCGAATCATATTCATTTTTTTATAAAGGAAAACGGCAGGGTAGCGAATTGCAGCGCTCCAGGCAATCGGAACGCTGCACCTAATCCCTTTCCGGTAAAGCCTTTAATTGAGACGTTTGGCGCTCGGCCGGGCGCAGCAGCTCGCCGCAGTGCCGGCAGCGATATTGCGCCTCGCCACGCTGTACCCGTTTATGCCGGCGCACCGTCAGAGAGTGGGCCTGGCAACGGCACAGATAAGACCAGGTTTTGGTCGGCAGCGCGTCAAGGCTGAAATTGTGTGTGCGGCTGGGCGAAGTGTGTAGTACCTGTGACATCATCCAGCGCCATTCCCTGCCGTGGGGCGCTACCCGACCGAATTGCCGGTATACCAGCAGATGAGCCAGCTCGTGGGGTACCACTTCATCGATAAACATCTGCTGATTTTCGATTAGCAGCAGGGGATTGAGCCGGATCTCCCATTTTTCCAGCCAGGCGGTGCCGGCAGAAGTGCCTCTCTGCTGGTAGTTGATCAGCGGCACGGCAAACTCGCGGCCAAAGTGGGTTTCGGCCAGCAGCAGCTTGCTCCGCAGGCAGCGCATTACGGCTTGCTGAAGGGCGATGGGGATACGGACGGGTTTCATAGCGCCAAGATTAACGGTGCCCCTGTAACGATGCAAGCACCGGCAGCCGTCGAGGGGCATTAATTCATCTCCCTGCAACGATGCAAGCACCGGCAGCCGTCGAGGGGGATAAGTTGATCTCCCGGGGCGATAGGCTGTTGGTGGCGGCAGAGGGAAGCTGGCGGAGTTGAAAGCCGGTGGATAAACCCCGCTGATTGTTCAGCGGGGCAATGCAGCGGTTGCTAACGGGTGGATATCAGCGTGAGCCGATATCCCGCAGGGGTTTGCCTTTCATCAGGTTACGTTCGATATGCTCAAGGGAAATATTTTTGGTTTCCGGAATAAGCATAAAGGTCAGGATGATAAACAGGATGTTTAACGCGCCGTATACCCAGAAGGTATTGGCATTGCCAAGGGTGTCCAGCATGGTCAGGAAGGTAGCCCCGACAATCATGTTGGCAATCCAGTTGGTTGCCGTTGAGACGGTAATACCGAAATCACGGCCTTTAAGCGGCTGGATTTCAGAACACAGTACCCAAATCAGTGGGCCGGCGCTCATGGCAAAACCGACAATGAACATCATCAGCATCGCAATGGCGAAGTATTTCATGGCGTCGGTTTCGATACCCAGATGCAGCAGCGCGCCCAAAACGCCCATGCCGACCGCCATCACCAGGAAGCCCAGTTTCAGCGTCGGTTTCCTACCCCAGCGGTCAACCAGTCCGATAGCGATAAAGGTGGCCAATACGTTGACCAGACCGACAATTACCGTACCCCACATCTGATCAGTGGTGCTGGAGAAACCGGCCATGCCGAAAATTTTCGGCGCGTAATACATAATGACGTTCATACCGGTGAATTGCTGCATCACCTGCAGCAGCACACCCAACCAGACTGCACGACGGAAGTTGCCGTTGCTCTTGAACAGCGCCCAGCCGCTTTGCTTGATTTTCAGACTCTCGCGGATTTCGTCCAGCTCCGTTTTGGCCTGTTCAGAACCGCCGCGCAGCATATTAAGTACTTTTTCCGCTTCATGATAGCGACCACGGGCAGCTAGCCAGCGCGGACTGCGCGGCAAAAACAGCACGCCGACGAAAAGCAGTACCGCCGGAATGGTAATGATGCCGAGCATCCAGCGCCACGAGCCGGTATAGCTGAAGGCGGTATCGGATAAGTAAGCGGCCAGGATACCAATGGTTATCATCAGCTGATACATCGAGATCATGCTGCCGCGGATCTTCTCGGGGGCAATTTCAGACAGATAAAGCGGGGCGGTATAAGACGCAATACCGACTGCCAGACCGAGCAGCACCCGGGCAATGATCAGCAATTCAACATTAGGCGCGAATGCCGAACAAAGCGAACCGACGACAAACAAGATTGCCCCGATAAGCAGGCTGTATTTACGGCCCAGGCGAAATGACATCCAGCCTGCGCCTACGGCACCGACTGCTGCGCCAAACATCATGGAGCTGACCACCCACTCTTGCTGATGAGAGGTGATTTGGAATTCATCTGCCAGGAAAGGCAATGCCCCTGCAATGACGCCAATATCCAGTCCAAAAAGCAATCCGGCCAGCGCGGCCAGAAAACAAACAAAAAAGGTTATACGGCCATGGGAATGCCCGGACCTTTTTGAGGCAGTACTCATAGTACCTCCGTCCTTATTATGTAAATAATTAATTAGCGATGTTAATTAAACGTATACTGCCGAAGTGTGATTTAGATCACAAACATGTAATCGGTTACATAAAATTTTGACCGATTGTTAGCATTATTATCTTTTTACATACCTGCAGCCGCGCATATCAGCAGAAAAGTCGCCCTGATGAAGTCGGAAAATTCCGATAGACCGTCACCAGCTGAAAATAGACGTAACAAAATCAATTATAATAATAACCATGATTTATATATGACTGTAAATACAGGATTTAACGGCTGTAATCGTTTTCATTCATGACAAAAAAAAACGGTAACCCTTGGATTACCGTTTCTAGTGTAGATGAAGTTTTGTTTTTGGCAGGCTAAGTTATTTTAAACCAGCAGCGTCGCGCAGCAGTTCCGCTTTGTCGGTCTTTTCCCATGGGAAATGTTCACGACCAAAGTGGCCATAGGCCGCCGTTTCGCGATAAATCGGCTGCAGCAGATCCAGCATGGTGATGAGGCCATAAGGACGTAAATCAAAGAATTCACGTACCAGCTGGGTCAGCTTGTCGGTCGAGATCTTTTCAGTGCCGAACGTTTCGATGGTAATCGAAGTCGGTTCAGCCACGCCGATGGCGTAAGACACCTGAATTTCACAGCGATCGGCCAGGCCGGCGGCAACAATATTCTTAGCCACATAGCGGGCTGCATACGCAGCTGAACGGTCAACCTTGGACGGATCCTTGCCGGAGAACGCGCCGCCGCCGTGACGGGCCATGCCGCCGTATGTATCGACGATGATTTTACGTCCGGTCAGGCCACAGTCGCCCATCGGGCCGCCGATGACAAACCGGCCGGTCGGGTTGATGAAGAATTTGGTACTGGCCGAGAGCCATTCAGCCGGCAGTACCGGTTTGATGATCTCTTCCATGACCGCTTCCTGCAGGGTGGTCAGAGAAACCTCTTCGGAATGCTGAGTAGATAGCACCACCGCGTCGATACCGACGATTTTGCCATTGTCATAGGCAAAAGTGACCTGACTTTTGGCATCGGGACGCAGCCAGGGCAGGGTACCGTTTTTACGGACCTGTGACTGGCGCGCGACCAGGCGGTGAGCGTAAGTGATAGGGGCCGGCATCAGCACTTCTGTTTCATTGGTGGCGTAACCAAACATCAGTCCCTGGTCGCCGGCGCCTTGTTCCAAGGGATCAGCCCGGTCAACACCCTGGTTGATATCGGGTGATTGCTTGCCGATGGCGCTGAGTACGGCGCAGGAATTGGCATCAAAACCCATATCGGAATGTATATAGCCAATCTCGCGAATGGTGTTGCGGGTCAGTTCTTCAATATCAACCCAGGCGCTGGTGGTGATTTCACCGCCGACTAACACCATACCGGTTTTGACATAGGTTTCGCAGGCAACACGCGCCTTGGGATCCTGGGCGAGGATGGCATCAAGCACCGCATCGGAAATCTGATCGGCGATTTTATCGGGATGCCCTTCTGACACCGACTCGGACGTAAATAAATGTTTGGCCATGGCTTTTTTTACCTTAGTACGGGTTGCAAATGACTGCGTAGCGCTGGGGAGAGGGCATCAGTAAAACAGCGATGTTCTGATGATGACGTTACGCGTCATTGGACGTTCCCCGGAAAACGTGTTTAGCAGTAAAACAGTTAACCCGTATAGATGGATTAACTTCTGGATGGCTATTTTAAGGTACGCCGCTGACCGATTACCAGCGATTTTTAAGCTGAATTTTGTCAGCTTGTTAATCGGGTTACTCCGAAACTGCGATAATCGCCGGTAAAATAACGGCCTGGGTGAATTTCATTTTGCTTTTTGCCAGGGTTGGCGGTATAAATCCGGCGCTGGCGAAGGGCAGCTCCATCGCCGCACATTTACATCAGGTAACGCTTTTATCTGGCACACGATGCACACCGCGACAACGACGGTATTTCTGGAGGTGACGCAGTTAATGATCCGCAATCTACCGGCACTGTCCAACCCCGTTGCTGGCCATGAGCGTCGCCTTTACGCCATTGCTCCCTCTGCCATCATCACTGTTTTTCGTCGACGTTTCCGCTCTGGCTGCGCCTGCCGGGATCCCCGGGCCGGCACCGCTTTATCAGCCTGCTGAAGGCGGTGGCCCAGGCCGTTCATCCGGCTCATTTATCCGGCTATTTTTCATCCCGTTCCACGGAGTTCATCAAGGTGTTTTACAATTACTGTAATGATGTCGCGGGTAATGACCTTATCCCGCAGCGTTTTTTATTGACCCCCAACCTCCAGGTGTCGGGTACCGATAACCCGGTGAACAGGATCATCAACGTGAAATCAAGAGTGTGTCACCATGTCTGATGGTAACAACAAGCAGGGGCCGAGCCGAGCCGGACTCCAGGACAATATGCGTTCCATGCAGGAGGTAGCAATGAATGACAGCGATGCCAGCAAAATGCTGCAAACCTACAATGTCACCCATTGGGGCAATAACTACTATGACGTCAATGAGCTGGGCCATATCAGCGTCTGCCCCGATCCTGACTATCCTGAGGCCCGAGTCGATCTGGCCGAACTGGTAAAGGAACGGCAGCGTGACGGTCAGCGGCTGCCGGCGCTGTTTTGCTTTCCGCAAATCCTTCAGCACCGGCTGCGCTCTATTAATGGCGCTTTCAAGCGCGCCCGCGAGTCGTTTGGCTACCAGGGCGGCTATTTCCTGGTCTATCCGATCAAGGTAAACCAGCACCGCCGGGTGATTGAGTCGCTGGTGAACTCAGGCGAACCGCTGGGCCTGGAGGCCGGCTCCAAAGCCGAGCTGATGGCGGTGCTGGCTCATGCCGGCATGACCCGTACGGTGATTGTCTGTAATGGTTATAAAGATCGGGAATATATCCGCCTGGCGATGATAGGCGAAAAGCTCGGCCATAAAGTCTATCTGGTGATTGAAAAATTGACCGAGATAAAGCTGGTGCTGGAAGAGGCTGAACGTCTGAACGTGGTGCCGCGCCTGGGTGTACGTGCTCGTCTGGCCTCGCAAGGATCGGGTAAATGGCAGTCCAGCGGCGGTGAAAAATCCAAATTTGGCCTGGCGGCGGTTCAGGTGCTGCAACTGGTCGAACTGCTGCGCAGCAAAGGCCGTCTGGACAGTCTGCAACTGCTGCATTTCCATCTTGGATCGCAGTTGTCGAACATTCGCGATATCGCCTCAGGGGTGCGTGAGTCGGCGCGCTTCTATGTGGAACTGCATAAGCTGGGCGTCAATATTGAATGCTTCGATGTCGGCGGCGGTCTGGGGGTCGATTATGAAGGGACGCGTTCTCAGTCTGACTGTTCCGCCAACTATGGCTTGAACGAGTACGCCAACAATGTGATCTGGGGGATTGGCGACGCCTGTAATGAATATGGCCTGCCGCATCCTACGGTCATTACTGAATCGGGCCGGGCGGTAACTGCGCACCACACCGTGCTGGTGTCTAACGTGATAGGCGTTGAGCGCAACGAGTTTACCGAGCCTCACCCGCCGGCTGAAGATGCGCCCCGCGCGCTGGAAAGCCTGTGGCAGACCTGGCAGGAAATGCAGGAACCGCTTAATCGCCGCTCCCTGCGCGAGTGGCTGCATGACAGCCAGATGGACCTGCACGATGTCCATACCCATTATACCCATGGCATGCTCGACCTGACGCAGCGCGCCTGGGCCGAACAGCTGTATCTTAATATCTGCCAGCGGATCCAGACTCAGCTGGATCCGAGCAACCGCGCCCATCGGCCGATTATCGATGAACTTCAGGAGCGCATGGCTGATAAGCTTTATGTGAACTTCTCCCTGTTCCAATCGATGCCGGATGCCTGGGGTATAGATCAGCTGTTCCCGGTGCTGCCGCTGGAGGGGCTCGACAAGCCGCCGGTCGGTCGCGCGGTACTACTGGACATTACCTGTGACTCGGACGGGACCATTGATCATTATGTCGATGGCGACGGCATTGCCGCCACCATGCCGATGCCGCCATACGATCCTGATAATCCGCCGGCGTTGGGCTTTTTCATGGTCGGCGCGTATCAGGAAATCCTCGGCAATATGCATAACCTGTTCGGTGATACCGCAACGGTGGATGTTTTTGTCTTCAAAGACGGCAGCATTGAAGTCAACGAATCAGACGAAGGCGATACGGTAGCGGACATGCTGCGCTATGTGCAGCTGGATCCGGATGTGTTGCTGACGCGTTTCCGTGACCAGGTCAAGGAAACCGACCTGGACAGCGCATTGCAAACCGAGTTCCTCGAAGAGTTCGAGGCAGGTCTATACGGTTATACCTACCTTGAAGATGAATAATAATGAAGGACAAACCATGAACGCTACCCTGGCTAATAAATATGATAATTCGCTGGTGTCCAACGCCTTCGGATTTATGCGTTTTCCCTTGGAATTCAATCCTTACCAGAGCGATGCCGACTGGGTCATTACCGGTATTCCGTTTGATATGGCGACCTCAGGACGCTCCGGCAGCCGCCATGGCCCGGGCGCCATCCGCCAGATTTCGACCAACCTGGCCTGGGAAGGTAACCGTTGGCCGTGGGATTTTGACGTCCGCGAGCGTTTGAACGTCGTTGACTGCGGCGATCTGGTCTATGATTTTGGCGACGCCCAGGACTTGACTGACAAGCTGCAGGCTCATGCGGAACAGCTGCTGGCCAGCGGTAAACGCCTGCTGTCGTTCGGTGGCGACCATTATGTGACCCTGCCGCTGCTGCGCGCCCACGCCAAGCATTTTGGCAAGATGGCGCTGGTTCATTTTGATGCCCACACCGATACCTATTCCAATGGCGCCAAATTTGACCATGGCACCATGTTCTATCATGCACCTAAAGAAGGCCTTATCGACCCGACCCGTTCGGTGCAGATCGGTATCCGTACCGAGTATGATCGGGATAATGGTTTCAACGTACTGGATGCCGCTCAGGTCAATGATCGCAGCGTCGACGATATCCTGGCCCAAGTGCAGCAGATTGTCGGCGATATGCCGGTCTATCTGACGTTTGATATCGATTGCCTGGATCCGTCTGCCGCCCCCGGCACCGGCACCCCGGTTATCGGCGGCCTGACCTCCGATCGCGCACTGAAACTGGTGCGTGGCCTGCAATCGTTAAATATCGTTGGTATGGATCTGGTGGAAGTGGCGCCAGCTTACGATCATGCCCAGATCACGGCGCTGGCCGCCGCCACGCTGGCCCTGGAAATGCTGTATATCCAGGCAGCCAAGAAATAAAGCCTGCAGTCTGACGCTGACGGCTGAAACACAAAAGGGCGACATCATCGATGCCGCCCTTTTTGATGCCGCCGGACAGTTACTTGCCTGAAGCGATCCGGTCCCGGATATGCTGGGCACGCGCTTCGGAAGGCGGGTGGGAATCAAACATGCTGCTCGACTTGCCCTTATCCAGGCTGGCCAGCTTCTCGAAGCTGGTCACCAGTGCCTGCGTGCTCAGACCGCGCTTTTTCAATAAATCATATGAGTAATCATCGGCCTGGCTTTCCTGGCGCTGGGAGAACTGTGCGCCTACCAGGGCTTCACCCAAATCACCTAACTGGGACTGGGAAAGGGCTGCGGTAGCGCCGCCGACCGAGGTCGCGGCGGTGCGCGCGGCGGTCGTGGCATAGGCGACCTGCATCGCTTTACGGCTGTGGCCGAGCGCCACGTGGCCCATTTCATGGCCGAGCACCGCCTCGACTTCCTGGTCGGTCATCAAGTCCATCAGGCCGCTGTACACGCGGATGCAGCCGTTGGCCATTGCCCAGGCATTGACATCTGAGGTCTGGTAGACCTTATAGTTGGCCGGGGTGCCTTCGATATTGTCGCCCAGGGCGGCGGAAATCTTTTTGAGCCGTGCCGCATAGGTACTGCTGTCAGGCGCTATCTTGGCCTCCTGGTCCATTTTGGCGCAGGATTCCACGCTCAGGGTTTTTACCTGCTCGTCGGATAAGGTGGCGGCCGAAAAGGCCTGGGTGCCTGATTGCATCAGGGCATTGGTATCCATATTCTGACAACCGGCCAACAAGGCCAGGGCAATCGCTCCGCCCAGAAGAGTGCAGCTCTTATTCATTAATTAAATCCCTTTGAAATTGATTGTTGTAGTTTAGTTAAATAATGAGGCGCTGCAATGAATATGTCTGATTTTTGTCAGCCATAACAGGGGAAATGTCTGTAAATGTAAATCGATGCGTCCTTCAACTTGCCGAGTTCAGGGTATTTACACCTGATTTAGCGCTATTTACTGCATGTACAGCGTCCGTACAATCGGGGTACATTTATCCGGTTCCTTTTACGCCGCTGCATGACCAGGCAGAATGCGTTCCTCTGACTGATTACCGGCGTTTTTTTATCCGATCGGAGTAAAAACATGACTTCCCGTAAAGTGCTTGCCAATGCCATCCGCGTCCTCAGTATGGATGCGGTGCAGAAAGCCAACTCCGGCCATCCCGGTGCCCCAATGGGCATGGCCGA
>NZ_SMCR01000005.1 GCF_004343195.1 Biostraticola tofi
CGCTTTTCCCTTCCCGACCCGGTGCGTCGAAGCGCTTATTCCCGGTCAGTGGAGGCGCATTATAGGGACTTCCTGCGGCATGACAAGCGCTAATTGAAGAAAAAAAACTGATTGGTCTATTTTTCGACAACGATGCCGGTAATTGATTGGGGTTAACACTCATTACAGCTATTCCCCCCTCATATCAGTCCGGGTAGCATATTATAATGAAGAAAATCATCACAGGGCAGCCCGCCATGCATCTGACCATACAACAGCAAGCCGCTCAACGTAATCTTTCCTATCTGATTGCCGAAAAAATTGGCCAGCGGATTCTGGCGGGAGACTATCATGCCGGGGAAATCCTTCCGGGCGAGGTCGAACTTGGAGAGCTGTTCGGCGTAAGTCGGACGGCGGTACGGGAAGCGGTAAAAATCCTGGCGGCAAAAGGAATGTTACTGCCACGACCGCGCATCGGTACACGCATATTACCCAGGCACCAATGGAACTTCCTCGATCAGGACTTATTGGGATGGTGGGTGACGCGGGAAAACTTCAATGAAGTGATGGCCCATTTCCTTATCATGCGCGTAAGCCTGGAGCCGCAGGCTTGCTTTTTGGCTGCCGTGAATGCAACCAATGATGAAAAGAAACATCTGACGGAGCTAATGGAGGAAATGCATATTCTTCATCAACACTTTGATCGGGAGCGCTGGATTGATATTGATGACCGTTTTCATCGGCACATCTATGAGATCAGCGGCAATCCATTTCTATCATCTTTTGCCAATCTGTTCAGTTCGGTTTACCAGAATTACTTCCGCGCGATTGCAACTGATGACGTGATAAAGCTGGAACTTCATCAGGCCATCGTGGATGCAATCATTGCGTCAGATTCGCCAAATGCCTTTGCCGCCTGCCAGCGATTGCTCCAGAGGCAGGATTAGGCACCGGTTATCAGATTTCAACCTGGGTGCCCAGTTCAATCACCCGGTTTGGCGGTATCAGGAACTGATCCGGTGCCCGAAGGGCATTGCGGCTCAGGGCGATAAACAGCTTACCCCGTACCAGCAGGTACCAGGGGCGTTTACCTAATATCAGCGATTCATGGGACATAAAGAACGACGTTTCCATCATCCGGCACGATAATCCCTCCAAACCGCAGCGGTGGAAAATTTCTTCCATATCCGGTGTTTCTTTATAGCCATAGCTTGCCACCACACGCCAGAAGGTGGGCGACAATTGCTCCATGGTCACCCGGCGAACGTTGTGTACAAAAGGCGCATCTTCCGTTCTGAGCGTCAGCAGCACTACCCGTTCATGCAATACTTTGTTGTGTTTCAGGTTATGCAATAAGGCAAAGGGGATGATGTTCATCGCCCTGGACATAAACACCGCCGTTCCGGTCACCCTTACCGGTGGCGATTTTTCCAACGAGGCGATCATCGCCTCCAGAGAATTGCCATGTTCATGGATACGTCGCAGCAACCGGAAGCGTTCGCTTTTCCAGGTAGTCATAACAATGAACATAACGAAGCCTAATAATAAAGGCAGCCAGCCGCCAGACCAGATCTTCATCGCATTTGCGGCGAACATAGGAATGTCGAGACAGAGCAGGAACAACAGCAGGACAGGAACCAGAAAACGATTCCAGTGCCAGTTTTTAAGGGCTACGGTGCAGGAGAGGACGGTGGTCAGTACCATAGTGCCGGTGACCGCAATACCATAAGCCGCAGCCAAATTACTAGAGTGTTCAAAACTGACGATGACCAGTACTACGGCAATAAATAACAGCCAATTGATAAAGGGGATGTAAATCTGGCCCGACTCCATCTCAGAAGTATGGATAATGCGCATCGGCGGCAGATATCCTAGTCTGACGGCCTGCCGCGTCAGAGAAAATACTCCGGAAATGACCGCTTGCGAGGCAATAACGGTGGCAAGCGTTGCCAGGATAAGCAGCGGGATCAATGCCCAGTCCGGCGCCAGCAGGAAGAAAGGGTTTTTGATTGCCGCCGGGTCCTTCAGCAGTAAAGCCCCCTGACCAAAATAATTCAGTACCAACGACGGCAGTACCGCGCTGAACCAGGCGATGCGTATCGGTAATTTACCGAAGTGCCCCATATCGGCATAGAGCGCTTCAACACCGGTAATAGACAGCACTACCGCGCCAAGGGCAAAGAACGACACTGTCTTATACTCGGCAAAAAAAGCGATAGCCCATTTGGGATTCAATGCTTGCAATACCTCTGGGTTCTGCATTATGCCTCTGATGCCCAGCACCGCCAGACTCAGGAACCACAGCAGCATTACCGGTGCGAAAAGCTTGCCGACGCTGCCGGTCCCTTTTTTCTGAATAACAAACAGCAGTGTCAACACGACGATAGATAACGGAACGATGTATCGATCAAGGGAAGGGGCGGCAATCTTCAGCCCCTCCATGGCAGACATTACCGAAATAGCAGGCGTTATGACCACCTCGCCATAAAAGAAACTGCCGCCGATAAGCCCCAGTATGACCAGCACCGATGTGGCGCGAGCTGAAGTATTCCTGCCGGCAAGGGACATCAGCGTCAAAATGCCGCCTTCACCGGCATTATCAGCTCTCATGACAAAGCTCAGGTATTTCAGGGAAACAATCAGTATCAACAGCCAAAAAATAAGCGATAGGAAACCAAACACCGATGCCGGCGCAATGCCAAAACCATAATGGCCAGCCAGACATTCTCTGAGGGTATAAAGAGGACTGGTGCCGATATCACCATATACCACACCGATAGCCGCCAGCGTGACAGCTGAAAGGGATTGCTTACGCTCTTTGCTCATAGCCTTTTCTTTATGCTGGATTATTGGTCTAAGCCGTTGTGTAGCCTGGTCTTGGCCATCAAAAGGGGCACAGTATGCATGATATTGGTAGAATAACTCATCTAAAATCACGCCATGCTTCGGGTCAATGCAGCCCATTAAAACAAATGTGGAAACAGAATAGAGAAATCATTAAGTTATACCGCTTATACCCTCGGATGTTTAATGTTTCATAATCTTTTAAAAGGGTGGTGAACTTTCATTATGGCCTATTCATCGGTGTTGGCTGACAGAATTTACCGCCTGTGCAATGCATTGGAAAGCGGCCTCTATGAGCGCCAACATACCATTCGTCTCTGCCTGCTGGCGGCCTTGTGCGGTGAAAGCGTTTTTTTACTCGGCCCGCCCGGCATTGCAAAAAGCCAGATAGCACGCCGCCTGAAACAGGCTTTCAGTCAGGCTAGCTCTTTTGATTATCTGATGACGCGTTTCTCCACTCCAGAAGAAGTGTTTGGCCCGCTTTCCATAAAGGCATTAAAAGATGATGGCCGCTATCACCGGTTGACCAAAGGCTATTTGCCTGAGGCTGAGATTGTGTTTCTGGACGAAATCTGGAAAGCCGGCCCGGCTATATTGAATACCTTACTTACCGCTATAAATGAAAGACGATTTCGCAATGGCGAAGAAGAGCAACTGATGCCCATGCGGCTGCTGATTACCGCCTCAAACGAATTACCCGATGCCGACAGCGGTCTGGAAGCCTTGTATGACCGCATGCTCATACGTCTCTGGCTGCATAAAATCAAAGATAAAAACAATTTCCACGCCCTGCTGGTGCATCATGATGATAGGCAGACCCAGACCATTCCTGAGTCGATCCGTATCAGCGATAAAGAATTTGATCAGTGGCAACCTCAGATTGATCATATCCCATTACCTCAACACTGCTTTGAACTGGTTTATCAGTTACGCCAGCGTCTCGATGCCCTGCCAGGTGCGCCTTATGTGTCTGATCGGCGCTGGAAAAAAGCCATAAGATTGCTGCAGGCCAGCGCGTTCTTCAGCGGTCGCGCCAGTATCTCGCCAATAGATATCATTCTGTTAAAGGATTGCCTGTGGCACGATCCAGACAGTCATGCCCTGGTCGCCCAGCAAGTTGAGCAACTTATGCTAGAGCAAGGTTATCAGCAGCAGACACTGCTGCTGAAGATACAAGAGATAAACCGACAGAAGAGGCAGTATATCCAGCAAAAAAACACTCAGCAGGCCCTGTCTCTGGAAACTACAAAAGGATTAATGTCACGCAAACCCCATTATCGTTTGCCGCCAGGACTTGATCAGCCCTCGCTGACACTGCTGCTACAGATACCGCTGGTGATGCATGACATCACGGTAAATCACTTGTTAATAGATCGAAGCCAATTCATTCAGTGGTGTGAAAAAGGCGGCGACCTCAAAGCCCGGCTTAACGGCATTGGTTTTGCGCAAACAATCGACGCCAGAATCAATGGACAGCATCAAATAGAAGTATTCGATATCAGCCGGCGTTCTTCGCTGCTGGCCCGAGAGGGACATCTTGCCGAAGGTGAAGATCTGCCCGATAACCTGCAGCAGGCTCTGGATGAGATAGAGAAGCTTTATCTTCAGCAACGGCGGCAATTCAGCGAACAGCATGCTTGCCTGTTTATCTCTCAGGAATGGATAGCAAAAATAGAGGCCAGCCTGCTGGAGATATCCCATCAGCTGTCTATTACCAGGCAGGACTGACGCCACGTGCTGTCTCTGGATACATTGACCTTATTCCTCTCGATTGACGAGAGCTACCTCATTGATGAGTTTGTGCTGGGGTTGCTGGCCAGCCCCCAGTTAGCCCTTTTTATTGAAAAATATCCATCGGTGAAAAGAAGCCTGACCAAACGTATCCCCGCCATCAGGCAAGGTCTGGAAAATGCACTGAGGGAGACCCGGGTGCCTCGCGCACTGGCAGAAGAATTCTATCATTTCCAGGAAATCCAGCTACTGTCGCCCGCCGCATTCAGACAGGCGTTACCGATAACGGTAGATAAGCTGACGCGTCTGCCGTCGCCATTTGCATCAGAAGCACAGACAATGTATCAATCAGCCACCTGGCATGGCGCAGTGCCCGGTGAGGGTTTTCAAGTGCTGTTTCTTCAGCGCTGGCGCATCAGCCTGACGCTGCAGGCGACCACGCTGCACCATAAGACGATAGAGAAGGAAAGAGAGTTGCTGCAAGAAGAACTTCAGCAGCATATGGCCATGAGCGGTGCGCTTTCGCCGATCCTCAGTGAAAATGACCAGGCTGCGGGTCGGCTTTGGGATATGACCACCGGCAACCGACATCAGCAGGACTACCGTTTGCTGATCGACTACGGCGAGTTCCTGCAGCAGCAACCGGAATTGCTGCTGTTAGCTGAACAACTGGGACGAAGTAGGGAAGCGAATTTTGTCGCCGCTCCTGCCTCGCCGAGCCGTGAGGTCATACAGCGAATAAAGGAACCCGCCATTCAGCCGGAAGAAGTGAGCGGCATTCATCAAAGCGACGATCTTTGGCGTCTGCTGCCTGCCGAAATGGCAACGCTTGGTTTGAATGAACTTGAATTTGAGTTCTACCGCCGACTGCTGGAAAAGAGATTACTCAGCTATCGGCTGCATGGTGAAGCGTGGCGCGAGCGGATGGTAAGGCTGCCGGCACGAAGTGAGCGTTTCCAGGAACAACCTCGCGGGCCGTTTATTGTGTGCGTTGATACCTCTGGATCAATGGGAGGATTCAACGAAAACTGCGCCAAAGCGTTCTGCCTGGCTTTGATGCGCATTGCCCTGGCAGATAATCGCCGATGCTTTGTCACCCTGTTCTCCACCGGGCAGGTGAGTTATGAACTGACCGCCATTGACGGGATTGAACAGGCAATACGCTTTCTCGGTCAGCGGTTCAGGGGAGGCACCGACCTGGCAGGCTGCATCGACCATCTGGCCGAAAAACTCGGCTCCCCGGATTGGCGAGATGCCGATGCGGTAGTGATTTCCGATTTTATAGCCCAGCGTCTGCCTGGCACCATTGCAAGCAAAATAAAACAGCGGCAGCAACAGTCTGGCCAGCGGTTCCATGCAGTGACGCTGTCCTTAATGGGAAAACCGGCTATCATGCAGATATTCGATCATATCTGGCAATTCGATACCGGGCTGAAAAACCGCCTGATGCGTCGCTTACATCGAAGATAATATCGACCTATCCTTGCAAGAAACAAGAGGCAACCGTGGCGGAAATATATCAGCTCGATAATCTGGATCGCGATATCCTGAAGGCATTAATGGCTAATGCCCGCACCGCCTATGCCGAACTCGCCAAAAATCTGTCTGTTAGCCCGGGAACCATTCATGTCCGGGTAGAAAAAATGAAGCAAGCAGGGATCATCACCGGCGCCCGGGTAGACGTTAATCCCAAGCAGTTGGGCTACGATGTCTGCTGCTTTATCGGCATTATTCTCAAAAGTGCCAAGGACTATCCTTCAGCGCTGAAAAGACTTGAATCACTGGATGAGGTGGTAGAAGCCTATTACACCACCGGTCACTACAGCATCTTTATCAAGGTCATGTGCCGCTCAATCGATGCCTTGCAGGAAGTACTTATCAACAAGATCCAGACCATTGATGAAATCCAGTCAACAGAAACGCTTATTTCCCTTCAAAACCCCATCAGCCGTACCATCACTCCCTGAGCCTTTTAAGTAATACCCCTATTATCCACAGGTAGATCCCAGGCAATTCACAGCGTACAATATCTGATCTTTTATCAGGCAGGTTAATTATGGCTGACGTTACGATCATCAGTGGAAGTACTCTGGGCAGCGCTGAATACGTTGCTGAACACATCGCGGGCATTTTTGAACAGCACGGGATAACGACCGCTGTTTTGCACGGCCCGGAACTGGAAGAACTGGTTAACGAGGGCTTGTGGCTGATAGTCACCTCTACCCATGGCGCCGGCGATCTACCGGATAACCTGGAGCCTCTGTTTGAACAGATAGCCAAAGAAGCGCCTTCCCTCGCGGCAGTCAGATTTGGTGCAGTAGGGATCGGCAGCAGTGAATACGATACCTTCTGCGGCGCAATCGACAAGATCGATCAGTTGTTGATCCAAAGGGGCGCAACTCGCCTGGGCGACGTGCTGAAGATCGACATCACCCAGCACGAGATTCCGGAAGATCCGGCTGAGATATGGGCTGAAAACTGGATCCCCTTGATCAAGGCGTGAAAAAGATCAGCCTTTTTTTGTGTATAAGTCGGGTGAAAACCCGCCTATAACCGGTAGTTATCCAATGTATAACCCCTGTTCACTTTGTGAGCTGTGGATAACTAGCCGATCTGATCCCAGCTTATACCGGGCAGGATCACCGTTACCACACAACTAATAACGGATCCTAATTTGCTGATTAAATTGATCTAAAAAGGGTTATCCACAGAAGGCGACGATCCTAGTAGTAAAGATAATAAGAGATCTTTAAAAAAAAAGATCTTTTTTTAATTACCTGGCGATCCTCAGGACTTGTTTCATCTGCAAAGTTGAGTAGAATCCACTTCCCCAAGGCCTTTGACGATCTTCCGCACCACCATGAGGTTTATTTAACATGTATTATCCCGATCAATTCGACGTCATCATTATCGGTGGCGGTCATGCAGGCACGGAAGCGGCAATGGCGTCAGCAAGGATGGGCTGTAAGACCCTTCTTTTAACGCATAACATTGATACGCTGGGACAAATGTCCTGTAATCCGGCGATTGGCGGGATCGGAAAAGGCCATCTGGTCAAAGAGATCGATGCCATGGGCGGCCTGATGGCCCATGCAATTGACCAGGCAGGAATACAGTTCAGGATACTAAACGCCAGCAAAGGCCCGGCCGTTCGAGCGACCCGGGCCCAGGCGGACAGAGTACTGTATCGCCAGGCGGTGCGTACTGCGCTGGAGAACCAGCCCAACCTGATGATCTTCCAGCAGGCGGTTGAAGATCTGATTGTCGAGAATGATCGGGTGGTCGGCGCTGTGACTCAAATGGGGTTGAAATTCCGTGCCGAGGCGGTGGTTCTGACGGTGGGTACTTTCCTTGACGGTAAGATCCACATCGGCATGGATCACTACAGCGGTGGCCGGGCAGGGGATCCGCCTTCGATCTCATTGTCACAGCGGTTACGTGAATTGCCTTTTCGGGTGAAAAGGCTCAAAACCGGTACCCCACCGCGCATTGATGCCCGTTCAATTAATTTCAGTGTCCTGGCGACGCAGCAAGGCGATAGTCCATTGCCGGTATTCTCGTTCATGGGGTCGGTTGATCAGCACCCTCGACAGGTTCCGTGCCATATCACCTATACCAACGAACAAACTCACGATGTCATCCGTAACAATCTTGACCGCAGCCCGATGTATGCCGGCGTAATCGAAGGCGTAGGCCCGCGCTACTGTCCGTCGATTGAGGACAAGGTGATGCGTTTTGCCGACCGTGACTCTCATCAGATTTTCCTGGAGCCGGAAGGCCTGACCAGCAACGAAATTTACCCTAACGGCATCTCTACCAGTCTGCCTTTTGATGTCCAAATGAAGATCGTCCACTCAATGAAAGGCCTGGAAAATGCGCGGATTGTACGTCCGGGTTATGCGATTGAATATGATTTCTTCGACCCGCGCGATCTGAAGCAGACCCTGGAAAGCAAATTGATCGAAGGGCTGTTTTTCGCCGGCCAGATTAACGGCACCACGGGTTATGAAGAAGCAGCGGCCCAAGGCATGCTTGCCGGGCTTAACGCAGGGCGTTTGGCAAAAGGGCTGGATGGATGGTCACCGCGCCGTGACCAGGCTTACCTGGGCGTGCTGGTGGACGATTTATGCACTCTGGGGACCAAGGAACCCTACCGGATGTTTACCTCTCGTGCGGAATATCGGCTGATGCTGCGTGAAGACAATGCCGATCTGCGTCTGACCGAAGCCGGACGGCAACTGGGCTTGGTCGATGATGCTCGCTGGACGCGCTTTTGTGAAAAGACGGAACGTATCGAAGTGGAGCGCCAGCGCCTGCGGGACATTTGGGTTCATCCGCGCACCCAGGATATCGAGCAGGTCAACCAGCAGCTCAAGTCACCGCTGTCACGGGAGGCCAGCGGTGAAGAACTGCTGCGCCGACCGGAAATGACCTACGATATCCTGGCCACATTGCCGATGTTTTCCCCCGGTGTTAACGATGTCCAGGCAGCGGAACAGGTTGAAATCCAGGTCAAATACGAAGGCTACATCACCCGCCAGCAGGAAGAAATTGATCGTCAGTTGCGTAATGAAAATACCCAGCTGCCACTGGACATCGATTACCAGCAGGTATCGGGGCTGTCTAACGAAGTGATCGCCAAGCTTAACGACCATAAGCCCGGATCTATCGGCCAGGCTTCACGGATTTCGGGTGTGACGCCCGCAGCGATTTCTATATTGCTGGTTTGGCTCAAAAAACAGGGTATCCTGCGACGCAGCGCCTGAACGACTTCCTTCCTACTGTTGCCCGGTAGCTGCCGGGCAACCCGCTTTACACATCATAAACACGGCGCTGCCGTCCATGCCATACGGGGAATGCTTCATGCTGGGCAAATTGAATTCACTGCTGTCGAAGGCTGAAATAAGCTTATCTGATGTTCAAAAAGACCAGCTTATCGCTTATGTCCATCTGCTTGATAAGTGGAATAAAGCTTACAATCTGACATCGGTGCGTGACCCTAGCCAAATGCTGATACGTCACATAATGGACAGCATTGTGGTGAATCCTCACCTGCAGGGAAAACGATTTATCGATGTCGGCACCGGTCCCGGTCTGCCTGGCGTGCCGCTGGCTATTGTGCGTCCTGACGCCCATTTCACTCTGCTTGACAGCCTGGGTAAGCGCATACGCTTCCTGCGTCAGGTTCAGCATGAGCTAAAGCTAACCAATATTGAGCCGATAAACAGTCGTGTAGAAGCGTTTACGCCGCCTGAGCCTTTTGATGGCGTCATCAGCAGGGCATTCGCCTCGGTTGGCGATATGCTGACCTGGTGTAAGCATTTACCTCAGCAGGGCCAGGGGCGCTTCTATGCCCTGAAAGGGCAGGTACCCGAGGCCGAGTTGGTCGCCCTGCCGGAGGGAGTGACCGTCGAATTTGTTATTGCGCTGACCGTTCCTGAACTTGAGGGTGAGCGTCATCTGGTGATATTGAAGGCGCAGTAAGTTTGCTTTTTATCAATAAATGATGCAAAAAACCGGCCGCGTTTTCAATGCTGCGATTATTTGGCCAAAATAATACCATTTCGAAAATGGTTCACTTAAATTTTACATGTCATTATCATCTTTATTTGGCTTTGGATTAGTATCTTTACTAATAATAACCATGGTTAATATATGTAAGGAAAAATTTCGCCAGCTTAACTAAAACCGTCCGGCCCAAGATTAATAGTAATTAACGCTAGATGACATTCACCGCCAATAATGTCCATTTTATAAACTAAAAAATATAAGCCATTGTTTTTAATCTATATTAAGATGATTTATAAATGAGATTATTTAATTTTTCCAGGTCAAAGTAGAGGACGGATGCGGATTATATGTGATCAAGTGCACAGTTTCGTCGGTGATAATTCACCAAGCACAATCGTTATAGGCGTGTTATCATTCTGCCGTTTTCTGGGTGAAAAACGTGAAAACCAGGATATTTAAATTATTGTTCACCTTTTCGCTACTTATCGATTGAATTCGTAGCATCGAACCGTATAATTTGCACGTTTTTCACCGCTTGACTCATGGCCTCAAAGGCAGTTTTATACACATTCCATCTTGGCCGAGCGGGTATGGAGAACAGAAAAGTCATGACCTTATCCCTGTACAACGGGAAAGACGCCGGAAAGCTGCTGTTCATCCAGTTGATGACTTTTATCGTGTTCAGTGCATTTTTTGCTTTAAAGAGTGCGCATTGGAGTGTTTCCGCAGCCGGAGGAGGAGTCGCAGCCTGGCTGCCGAATGTTTTATTCATGCTGTTTGCCTGCCGTTTCGGGGTAAAAGTACCGGCCGCAGGCCGAGTTGCCTGGTCGTTTGCCATTGGAGAGGCACTCAAGGTATTCACTACCATAGCCTTGCTGATGGTGGCGCTTGGAGTGTTCAGGGCGGCGTTTCTGCCCCTGAGCCTGACCTATTTATCGGTGCTGATTGTGCAGATATTGGCACCGGCCGTAATTAACAACAAAGGGTAAGAGGCATCATGTCTGCATCAGGAGAAATCTCTACTCCTCAGGATTACATAGGCCACCATCTGAATAACCTTCAGCTGGACCTGCGTACTTTTGAACTGGTCAATCCCCACGACGCACCGGCGACATTCTGGACACTGAATATTGACTCTATATTCTTTTCCGTGCTGCTGGGTGTAGTCTTCCTTACGATTTTCAGCCGGGTCGCCAAGCGGGCAACCAGCGGTGTTCCCGGTAAACTGCAGACCGCGGTTGAAATGATTATCGGCTTCGTCGATGGCAGCGTCCGTGACATGTTCCACGGAAAGAGCAAGCTGATTGCGCCCCTGGCGCTGACTATCTTCGTCTGGGTGTTCCTGATGAACCTGATGGATCTTATCCCCATTGATTACCTGCCTTACGTGGGTGAGCACTGGCTGGGTCTGCCGGCGTTGCGCGTTGTGCCCTCTGCGGATGTGAACATTACGCTGTCGATGGCGCTGGGCGTATTCATACTCATTCTGTTCTACAGCGTGAAGATGAAAGGGGTGGGTGGTTTTGTTAAAGAACTGACCATGCAGCCTTTTAACCATCCGATCTTTATTCCCGTTAACCTTATTCTCGAAGGTGTCAGCTTACTGTCTAAACCGGTATCGCTGGGTCTTCGGTTGTTTGGCAACATGTATGCAGGTGAGTTGATCTTCATTCTGATTGCCGGTCTGTTACCGTGGTGGTCACAGTGGTTACTGAATGTGCCTTGGGCCATTTTCCACATACTGATTATTACGCTGCAAGCCTTTATCTTTATGGTGCTGACGATTGTCTATCTTGCGATGGCGTCTGAAGAGCATTGATTTTTTTCACATTACTACTGCGTTTAAACTGAAACAAACTGGAGACTGTCATGGAAAACCTGAATATGGATCTGCTGTACATGGCTGCCGCTGTGATGATGGGCCTGGCGGCAATCGGTGCTGCGATCGGTATCGGCATCCTGGGTGGTAAATTTTTGGAAGGCGCGGCGCGTCAGCCGGATCTGATCCCTCTGTTGCGCACTCAGTTCTTTATCGTTATGGGCCTGGTTGACGCCATCCCCATGATCGCCGTAGGTCTGGGTCTGTACGTGATGTTTGCTGTAGCCTAGTTTTGACTACAGCTTTTACAAGAACATCAATCGTTAACTTGATAAGAGGCATTGTGCTGTGAATCTTAACGCAACAATCCTCGGCCAGACCATCGCGTTTGTCCTGTTTGTCCTGTTCTGCATGAAGTATGTATGGCCGCCGCTTATCGCTGCCATTGAGAAGCGTCAGTCGGAAATCGCTGATGGCCTCGCTTCTGCAGAGCGTGCCAAGAAAGACCTGGATATAGCGCAAGCCGATGCGACCGATCATCTGAAGAAAGCCAAAGCCGACGCCCAGGTAATCATTGAGCAAGCTAACAAACGTAAAGCTCAGATTATGGATGAAGCCAAAGCTGAAGCAGAAGAAGAACGTAACAAAATCGTAGCGCAAGCGCAGGCTGAAATCGATGCCGAACGCAAACGTGCTCGCGAAGAGTTACGTAAACAAGTCGCCATGCTGGCTTTAGCGGGTGCCGAGAAGATTATCGAACGTTCCGTGGATGAAGCTGCCAACAGCGACATCGTAGATAAACTGGTCGCTGAACTGTAAGGAGGGAGGGGCTGATGTCTGAATTGGTTACGGTAGCTCGCCCCTACGCCAAAGCAGCTTTTGACTTTGCTGTTGAGCACCAAAGCGTTGAACAATGGCAGAATATGCTGACGTTCTGCGCCGAGGTCAGCCGCAACGATCAGATGGCTGAACTGTTGTCGGGTGCGGTTGCACCGGAACAACTATCGGAAACGTTTATCGCGGTTTGTGGTGAGCAACTCGACCCGGCGGGCCAGAACCTGATAAAGGTCATGGCCGAAAATAGACGCCTGGCAGTATTGCCGGAAGTGCTGGAACAGTTTATTCATCTGCGCGCCGCGCTGGAATCGACTGTGGAGGTGGACGTCATTTCCGCCAGCACACTGAAACAAGAGCAACTGGCGAAAATTACTGCCGCGATGGAACAACGTCTGTCACGCAAAGTTAAGCTGAATTGCAAAATCGACAAGTCTGTAATGGCCGGCGTTATTATTCGCGCAGGCGACATGGTGATTGATGGCAGCGTACGCGGCCGTCTAGAACGCCTGGCAGACGTCTTGCAGTCTTAAGGGGACTGGAGCATGCAACTGAATTCCACCGAAATCAGCGAACTGATCAAGCAGCGCATTGCTCAGTTCAATGTAGTGAGCGAAGCTCACAATGAAGGTACCATTGTTTCCGTCAGCGACGGGATCATCCGTATTCATGGTTTGGCTGATGTCATGCAGGGCGAGATGATTGCCCTGCCCGGTAACCGTTTTGCGATCGCCCTGAACCTGGAACGCGACTCTGTCGGCGCCGTGGTCATGGGTCCGTATGCGGATCTGGCCGAAGGCGTGAAGGTCAAATGTACCGGCCGTATCCTGGAAGTTCCGGTTGGCCGTGGCCTGCTTGGCCGCGTAGTCAACACGCTGGGCGCGCCGATCGATGGCAAAGGCGTTCTGGAGCACGACGGCTTTGCCGCTGTTGAATCTATCGCTCCGGGCGTTATCGAACGCCAATCGGTAGATGAGCCAGTACAGACCGGATATAAATCCGTTGATGCCATGATTCCAATCGGCCGTGGCCAGCGTGAACTTATCATCGGCGACCGTCAGACCGGTAAATCCGCACTGGCAATCGATGCCATCATCAACCAGCGCGATTCCGGCATCAAATGTATTTATGTCGCTATCGGTCAAAAAGCCTCCACTATCGCCAACGTCGTGCGTAAGCTGGAAGAGCATAACGCTCTGGCCAATACGATTATCGTGGTCGCCACCGCGTCGGAATCAGCCGCACTGCAATATCTGGCGCCTTATTCCGGCTGTGCCATGGGTGAATACTTCCGTGACCGCGGTGAAGACGCACTGATCATTTATGATGATTTGTCCAAGCAGGCTGTGGCGTATCGCCAGATCTCCCTGCTGCTGCGTCGTCCGCCAGGCCGTGAAGCTTATCCTGGCGATGTCTTTTACCTCCACTCCCGTCTGCTGGAACGCGCATCGCGCGTAAGCGCCGACTACGTGGAAGCATTCACCAAAGGTGAAGTCAAAGGTAAAACCGGTTCACTGACGGCGCTGCCGATCATCGAAACCCAGGCGGGCGACGTCTCCGCGTTCGTTCCGACCAACGTGATTTCAATCACCGATGGTCAGATCTTCCTGGAGTCAAACCTGTTCAACGCCGGTATTCGTCCTGCGGTCAACCCGGGTATTTCTGTTTCTCGTGTGGGCGGTGCCGCGCAGACGAAAATAATGAAAAAACTGTCTGGTGGTATTCGTACCGCTCTGGCTCAGTATCGTGAACTGGCGGCATTCTCCCAGTTTGCCTCTGACCTGGACGATGCGACCCGGAAGCAGTTGAATCACGGACAGAAAGTAACCGAGCTTCTGAAACAGAAACAGTATGCTCCGATGTCAGTTGCCGAGCAGTCACTGGTGCTGTTTGCGGCGGAACGTGGTTTCCTGGAAGATGTCGACCTGACAAAGGTGGGTGATTTCGAAGCCGCGCTTCTGGCCTATGTTGATCGCGAGCATGGCGAGTTGATGCAACAAATCAACCAGACAGGTGCTTACAACGATGAAATCGAAGGCAAGCTGAAAGGCATCCTCGATACATTCAAAGCAACTCAGTCCTGGTAACGCCGAATGGCCTGCGATAAGCGGGCCATAAAGCAATGAGGAGAAGCAGAGATGGCCGGCGCAAAAGAGATACGTAGTAAGATCGCCAGCGTTCAAAACACGCAGAAGATCACCAAAGCGATGGAGATGGTCGCCGCCTCCAAAATGCGTAAATCGCAGGAGCGCATGGCGTCCAGCCGTCCTTATGCAGATACCATGCGCAAAGTGATTGGTCACCTTGCGCTGGGAAATCTGGAATATAAGCACCCTTACCTCGAAGAACGCGATATCAAGCGTGTCGGGTATCTGGTGGTGTCAACCGACCGCGGTCTTGCCGGTGGCCTGAACATCAATCTGTTCAAAAAGCTGCTGTCGGACATGAAGGGCTGGAGTGAGAAAGGTGTTGAAACGGAATTGGCGCTTATCGGTTCCAAAGCCGTGTCTTTCTTCAACTCGGTCGGCAGTAACATAGTTGCCCAGGTTACCGGCATGGGGGATAACCCCACCCTGTCGGAATTGATCGGTCCGGTAAAAGTCATGCTGCAAGCGTATGATGAAGGCCGCCTGGACAAGCTCTATATTGTCAGCAATAAATTCGTCAATACCATGTCTCAGGTACCACAGCTTGTGCAAATCCTCCCGCTCCCGCCTGCGGAAGAGGAAGATTTGAAAGCCAAGTCCTGGGATTACCTGTACGAGCCTGATCCTAAGTCGCTGCTGGATACCCTGCTGCGTCGCTATGTAGAATCACAGGTTTACCAGGGCGTCGTTGAAAACCTGGCCAGCGAACAGGCCGCACGAATGGTAGCGATGAAAGCCGCAACGGATAACGGCGGCAGCCTGATCAAAGAGCTGCAACTGGTTTACAACAAGGCTCGTCAGACCAGCATCACTCAGGAACTCACCGAGATCGTTTCGGGAGCCGCCGCGGTTTAGGTTAGGGTTACGAATTACGTAGAGGATTCAAGATGGCTACTGGAAATGTTATCCAGGTTATCGGCGCCGTGGTCGACGTCGAGTTCCCCCAAGACGCCGTACCGAAAGTGTATGAAGCGCTTGAAGTGGACAACGGTGCCACCAAGCTGGTGCTGGAAGTAGAACAACAATTAGGCGGCGGTGTAGTGCGCTGCATCGGCATGGGGTCTTCCGATGGCCTGCGTCGCGGCCTGAAGGTGACTAACCTCGGACACTCGATTGAAGTACCGGTGGGTAAAGCTACCCTCGGTCGTATCATGAACGTGCTGGGTGAGCCGGTCGACATGAAGGGTGAGATCGGCGAAGAAGAACGCTGGTCTATTCACCGCCCGGCGCCAAGCTATGAAGAACTGTCCAACTCGCAGGAATTGCTGGAAACCGGTATCAAGGTTATCGACCTGATGTGCCCGTTTGCCAAGGGCGGTAAAGTAGGACTGTTCGGCGGCGCCGGTGTAGGCAAGACCGTAAACATGATGGAGCTTATCCGTAATATCGCGATTGAGCATTCGGGTTATTCGGTATTTGCCGGTGTGGGCGAACGTACCCGTGAAGGGAACGACTTCTACCACGAAATGACCGACTCCAACGTTATCGACAAAGTATCGCTGGTCTATGGACAGATGAACGAGCCGCCGGGATGCCGTCTGCGCGTTGCACTGACCGGTCTTACCATGGCGGAAAAATTCCGTGATGAAGGCCGCGACGTACTGCTGTTCATCGATAACATCTATCGTTACACCCTTGCCGGTACCGAAGTTTCCGCACTGCTGGGCCGTATGCCATCAGCGGTAGGCTATCAGCCGACGCTGGCGGAAGAGATGGGTGTGCTGCAGGAACGTATCACCTCCACCAAAACCGGTTCAATCACCTCGGTACAGGCTGTTTACGTCCCTGCGGATGACTTGACCGACCCATCGCCGGCGACCACCTTCGCCCACCTTGATGCTACCGTGGTACTGAGCCGTCAAATCGCTTCTCTGGGTATCTACCCGGCGGTTGACCCCCTCGATTCCACCAGCCGTCAGCTGGATCCGTTAGTGGTAGGTCAGGAACACTATGACGTTGCTCGTGGCGTCCAGTCTATCCTTCAGCGTTACCAAGAGTTGAAAGATATCATTGCTATCCTGGGTATGGATGAACTTTCCGAGGATGACAAGCTGGTGGTATCTCGCGCGCGTAAGATTCAGCGATTCCTGTCTCAGCCATTCTTTGTTGCCGAAGTATTCACCGGTTCGCCGGGTAAATACGTTTCACTGAAAGACACCATCCGTGGCTTCAAAGGCATCATGGACGGGGAGTATGACCACCTGCCGGAACAGGCGTTCTACATGGTGGGTTCTATTGACGAAGCAGTGGAAAAAGGCAAGAAACTGTAACGTTGTGAGAGGAGGGTGACATGGCTGCAAATACTTACCATCTGGATGTCGTCAGTGCCGAACAGAAAATGTTCTCCGGCCTGGTCGAGAAAATCCAGGTGACGGGTAGCGAAGGTGAACTGGGTATCTATCCCGGTCACGCCCCGCTTCTCACTGCCATTAAGCCCGGTATGGTGCGTATTGTTAAGCAGCATGGTGATGATGAGTATATCTACCTTTCAGGGGGTATTCTCGAGGTGCAACCCAGCGCCGTCACCGTACTGGCCGATACCGCCATTCGTGGCAAGGATCTTGATGAGGCAAGGGCAATGGAGTCCAAGCGTATGGCGGAAGAGCACATCAATAATTCACATGGTGATATTGATTATGCTCAGGCGTCTGCTGAACTTTCCAAAGCCTTGGCGAAATTGCGCGTCATTGAATTGACCCGAAAAACAATGTAATCAAGAAGAAAGGCTCTGAAAAGCCAGTCATCAATGACTGGCTTTTTTTATGCTTTTTTTATGCTTTTTTTCGGCTATAGGCCCCGGCTTCCCCTCTACCTGCCTTTTCCACTTGCCTCTTTTTGATCTCTTGATTTGCTGCCGGACAGCAGGATTTACCTACTCTTATTTTATTATATTAAATAAGTAACCTGCAGCTACTGCGGTTGTCAGCGTCGTTTGCAAAAATAAACGGTGAAAAGCGTCTTATATTCACGACAGTGTGCTGCACAAACGCCCATACGTTGCTAAAAAGTTAGCGGAAATTGGCTGGAAGAGCCGATAATGTATTTTTCGTCCCAAAATATGTAGTAATCCGTTCAGTGAACGGGTTTACTTTCGACAAATAAATTTGATTCATCAGGATGGTTATGTCGAATCGAGTGATAAGCGTGGTTATCCTTGCCGCAGGCAAAGGCACCCGAATGTATTCCGAGCTGCCCAAGGTGTTGCACACCCTTGCCGGCAAGCCCCTGGTGCAGCATGTGATTGACGCCGCCCAGCAATCAGGCGCAGAGCGTATTCATCTGGTTTACGGTCACGGCGGTGAACTGCTCAAAACCACGCTGGCTGATAAACAGTCCGATCTCGGCTGGGTTTTGCAGGACCGCCAGTTGGGGACCGGCCATGCAGTACAGCAAGCGATACCCTGTCTGCATGATGAAGAAGACGTGCTTATTCTTTATGGCGATGTACCGCTGATTTCACCTGCCACCCTCGAACGTTTACTGGCAGCCAAACCCGCCGGCGGTATAGGCCTGCTGACGGTAAGCCTGGACGATCCCAGCGGCTATGGCCGCATCATCCGGCAGAATGACCAGATTAGCGGCATCGTTGAACAGAAAGACGCGTCAGCCGAACAACTGCTGATTAACGAAATCAACACCGGCATCCTGGTGGCCGGCGGCGCGGATCTGAAACGGTGGCTGGGCCAACTGACAAACGACAACAGCCAGGGCGAATATTACCTGACTGACATTATCAGTCTGGCCTGGCAGGAAGGCCGGATGATTACCGCCGTCAACCCTGAGCGACTGAGCGAGGTGGAAGGGGTCAATAATCGTCTGCAGCTCTCGCGGCTGGAGCGGATGTATCAGCAGGAACAGGCTGAGCGGTTATTGCTTGCCGGCGTGATGTTAAACGATCCGGCTCGCTTCGACCTGAGAGGCGAGCTGGTGCACGGCCGCGATGTCACTATTGATACCAATGTCATCATCGAAGGCAGAGTGGTGTTGGGCGATGGCGTCGTTATCGGCAGCGGCTGCATCTTGAAGAATTGTGAGATTGGCGATCATGCCGAAATAAGCCCATACAGCGTCATTGAAGACGCGCTAGTCGCCGCCAAATGCACCGTCGGTCCTTTTGCTCGCCTGCGGCCCGGCACTTGTCTGGCTGAAGGGGTCCATATCGGTAATTTTGTCGAAACCAAAAAAGCCCGGTTGGGTAAAGGTACCAAAGCCGGCCATCTGTCCTACCTTGGCGATGCCGACATCGGCAGTGGGGTAAACATTGGTGCCGGTACCATCACCTGCAATTACGATGGCGTCAATAAAAGTAAAACCATCATTGGCGATGACGTTTTTGTCGGTTCCGATACGCAGTTTGTCGCCCCGGTAACTATCGGTGAAGGCGCAACCCTGGGTGCCGGCACCACGGTGACCCGCGATGTAGGAGAGCATGAGCTGGTGCTCAGCCGGGTCCGGCAATTTACCGTGCCTGACTGGCAGCGTCCGGTGAAAAAGTCGTGATCAGTCCCCGCCCTCTCTGAGGGCGGCTTTATCAGCTATTTTTCTGAAAGTCGCTGATAAAGCCGATTTACGCGAAATAGACCCGATTAATATCATCGAAACGGTTAAGTCATGCCGTTCAAATTAGGAACAAGTCAGATGTGTGGAATTGTAGGCGCAGTAGCGCAACGTGATATTGCCGAAATCCTGTTGGAAGGGTTACGTCGCCTGGAGTATCGGGGATATGACTCCGCTGGTTTGGCGGTAGTGGATAATGAAGGACATCTGCAGCGCCTGCGGCGGGTGGGCAAGGTCAGTGCGTTGTCCAGTGCGGCTGAGCAGCATCCTCTCAAGGGCGGCACCGGCATCGCTCACACCCGCTGGGCTACTCATGGCGAGCCTTCCGAAGTGAATGCCCATCCCCATGTATCCGATCACATCGTGGTGGTCCATAACGGCATCATTGAAAATCATGAGCCGCTGCGGGAAATCCTGATTGAGCGCGGCTACCGTTTTGTCAGCGAAACCGACACCGAAGTGATTGCCCATCTGGTGCATTGGGAACAGCGCCAGGCCGGCGGCACTCTGGCTGAAGTGGTATTAAGGGTTATTCCTCAGCTTCGCGGCGCCTATGGTGCTGTGATTATGGACAGCGAAGACCCGAGTGTGCTGGTTGCGGCCCGGTCAGGCAGCCCGTTGGTAATCGGACGCGGGGTAGGTGAAAATTTCCTCGCTTCGGATCAGCTGGCGCTGTTACCGGTCACCCGGCGGTTTATGTTCCTCGAAGAGGGTGACATTGCCGAGGTAACCCGTCGCACGGTCAAGGTCTGGGATAAGCAGGGTAATCCAGCCGAGCGTGCCGAGATAGAATCCCAGGTAAAATATGACGCCGGTGATAAAGGCCTGTATCGCCACTATATGCAAAAAGAGATTTACGAGCAGCCTCAGGCGATCAAAAATACCCTCGAAGGCCGGTTCAATCATGGCGAAATAACGCTGGCGGAGTTGGGTGCCGGCGCTGATGAACTGCTGTCGAAAGTACAGCATGTGCAAATCATTGCCTGCGGTACTTCTTACCATTCCGCCATGGTATCGCGCTACTGGTTCGAAGCCTTGGCTGGCGTGCCTTGCGATGTGGAAATTGCGTCGGAATTTCGCTATCGCAAAGCAGCGGTCCGTCCCGGCAGCCTGCTCATCACCCTGTCCCAGTCTGGTGAAACCGCCGATACTTTGGCTGCATTGCGCCTGACCAAATCGCTGGGCTACCTGGGATCGCTGGCCATCTGTAATGTGGCGGGCTCGTCCCTGGTGCGGGAGTCGGACTTGTCATTGATGACCCGGGCCGGTACGGAAATCGGCGTGGCATCAACCAAAGCATTTACCACCCAGTTGACCGTGCTGCTGATGCTGGTGGCGCGCATCGGTCGCCTTAAAGGCACTGATAAGCAGATTGAGGCGGATATTGTCCACGCCCTGCAGGCGTTGCCCAGCAGAATTGAACAGATGCTGTCGCTGGATAAGACCATCGAAGCGCTGGCCGAGGGTTTTTCCGACAAACACCATGCGCTGTTCCTTGGCCGCGGCGATCTTTACCCGATAGCCATGGAAGGTGCGCTGAAACTGAAAGAGATCTCCTATATCCACGCTGAGGCTTATGCCGCCGGAGAGCTCAAACACGGCCCGCTGGCGCTGATTGATGCCGATATGCCGGTGATAGTCATTGCGCCCAACAATGAGCTGCTGGAGAAGCTGAAATCGAATATTGAGGAGGTGCGCGCCCGTGGTGGTCTGCTGTATGTCTTCGCCGAACAGAATGCCGGTTTCACCGAAAGCGAAAACATGAAGATTATTCCGCTGCCGCACGTGGAAGAAATCGTCGCTCCGATTTTCTATACCATCCCGATGCAGTTGCTGGCCTATCACATCGCGCTGATTAAAGGCACTGATGTGGATCAGCCGCGCAACCTGGCTAAATCGGTCACCGTCGAGTAATATCTTCGACAGCGCCCCGGCCGGGGCGCTGTCGGCCAGGATAACCCAGCACTGGCTGCACTGCCTTATCCCGCCGTTTTCTCCTGTGTCACAAAAATGTCATATTAATGACATTTTACTGTCACCTGATTGTCCTATTTTCCTCCTGTCTACTGATTCACAATCAACTAAAAATATGCAATGCCGAATGATAATATCCCACAGGAGGGATTATGAAGCTCATGCGTAATACCGTTGCCAGCATCGTTGTTGCCACGTTCTCTCTGGCAAGCTTCTCTACTTTGGCCGCTGCCAGTCTGACCGGCGCCGGCGCTACTTTTCCCGCGCCAGTTTATGCGAAATGGGCGGATACCTATCAGAAAGAGAGCGGTGCCAAGATCAACTATCAGGGCATTGGTTCTTCAGGCGGCGTCAAGCAGATTATCGCCAATACCGTGGACTTCGGTGCTTCCGATGCGCCGTTGAGCGATGAAAAACTTAACGAAAGCGGCCTGTTCCAATTCCCGACGGTGATTGGCGGCGTCGTGCTGGCTATCAACGTAACGGGTGTCAAAACCGGCGAATTGACGCTGGACGGTAAAACCCTGGGTGACATCTATCTGGGCACCATTAAAAAATGGAATGACCCGGCCATTGCCAAGCTTAACCCCGGTCTGAAACTGCCTGACCAGAACATTGCCGTCGTGCGCCGTGCCGACGGTTCGGGTACCTCATTTGTGTTTACCAGCTATCTGGCCAAAGTGAACTCGACCTGGAAAGACAAAATTGGTGCCGGTTCAACGGTAAACTGGCCGGTTGGTCTGGGCGGCAAAGGCAATGACGGTATCGCCGCCTTTGTACAGCGTCTGCCGGGCGCTATCGGTTATGTGGAGTATGCCTATGCCAAACAAAACAATCTGCCGTACACTCGTTTAATCTCCGCTGACGGCAAACCGGTGTCTCCGACTGAAGAAAGCTTCAGTGCAGCGGCCAAAGGAGCGAACTGGAAGGAGTCCTTCGCTCAGGACCTGACTAACCAGAAAGGCGATGATGCGTGGCCTATCACCTCTACGACCTTTATTCTGGTGCACAAAAAACAGACTAAACCAGAACAGGGCAAAGAAGTGCTGAAGTTCTTCGATTGGGCCTACATCAAGGGTGCTGACGAAGCGAATGCGCTGGATTACGCCTCGCTGCCCAAAGAAGTGACCGACCAGATTCGTGCTGCCTGGAAAACAGAAATCAAAGACAGCAGCGGTAAAGCTATCTATTAATGAAGTCCAAGGCCCCCTTCGGAACCATGAAGGGGGCGTGACCCAACTAAAAGAGCAAATCTATGGCTGACACTAAGCCGGTAATGCGCGCTCCCGGCAAAAAAGGTGACATTATCTTCGCTGCTTTGGTCAGACTGGCGGCGATTGTTACGTTACTGCTGCTGGGCGGGATCATCGTTTCCCTGGTTGTGGCGTCCATGCCCAGTATTCAGAAGTTTGGCCTAGCCTTTCTCTGGACCAGGGAGTGGAACGCACCCGCCGGACAGTTCGGCGCTCTGGTGCCTATCTACGGCACACTGGTCACCTCCTTTATCGCCCTGCTCATTGCTGTTCCGGTCAGTTTCGGTATCGCCCTTTTCCTGACAGAGCTGGCTCCAGGCTGGCTTAAGCGTCCTTTGGGGGTAGCCATTGAACTGCTGGCGGCTATTCCGAGTATTGTGTACGGCATGTGGGGGCTGTTTATTTTTGCGCCGCTGTTTGCCACCTATTTCCAGCAGCCGTTGGGCGATGTGATGTCGTCGGTGCCGTTTGTCGGCGCCCTGTTTCAAGGTCCGGCGTTCGGTATCGGTATCCTGGCCGCCGGGATCATCCTGGCGATCATGATAATTCCCTACATTGCGGCAGTAATGCGCGATGTATTCGAGCAAACGCCGGTATTGATGAAAGAATCGGCCTACGGCATCGGCTGCACCACCTGGGAAGTCATCTGGCGCATCGTGCTGCCGTTCACCAAAAATGGCGTCATTGGCGGCATTATGCTGGGCCTTGGCCGTGCGCTGGGTGAAACCATGGCGGTCACTTTCATCATCGGCAATACCTACCAGCTCGACAGCGTTTCCCTGTTTATGCCCGGTAACAGTATCACTTCGGCACTGGCCAACGAGTTCGCCGAAGCGGAGGAAGGTCTGCACACCGCCGCCTTGATGGAGCTGGGACTGATTTTGTTTGTTATTACCTTTATCGTGCTGGCCTGCTCCAAATTCATGATTTTGCGGCTGGCTAAAAATGAAGGGGCTAAATAATGGCTACGGTAGAACATTTTACTCGTTCAGCATCTGATACCGAGGGCAGACGTAAAAAACAGGCCGGACGCCGTCTGGTAAATCGGATTGCGCTGTTTTTGTCGATGTCCACCATGGCGTTTGGACTGTTCTGGCTGTGCTGGATACTGGTGGCGACGATAGTGCGTGGCTTTGACGGCATGTCGCTGTCGCTGTTTACCGAAATGACGCCGCCGCCCAACACCGCCGGCGGCGGCCTGGCCAATGCGCTGGCAGGCAGTGGACTATTGATTCTATGGGCGACCATCTTCGGCACGCCTTTGGGTATTCTTGCCGGTATCTATCTGGCCGAATATGGCCGTAAATCGCTGCTTGCTGAAGTCATCCGCTTTATCAACGATATTCTGCTGTCCGCGCCGTCTATCGTGGTAGGGCTGTTCGTCTATACCATCGTGGTGGCCAAGATGGAGCATTTCTCCGGCTGGGCCGGGGTGATAGCCCTGGCGCTGCTGCAGGTGCCCATTGTTATTCGAACCACTGAGAACATGATGAGGCTGGTGCCGGATACGCTGCGTGAAGCAGCCTATGCCCTGGGGACGCCGAAATGGAAGATGATATCGGCCATCACCTTCAAGGCATCGATTTCCGGGGTGATCACTGGCGTACTGCTGGCAGTGGCGAGGATTGCCGGTGAAACAGCGCCGCTGTTGTTTACCTCGCTGTCCAACCAGTTCTGGAGTACCGACCTGATGCAGCCCATCGCCAACCTGCCGGTCACCATCTTCAAGTTCGCCATGAGTCCGTTCAGTGAATGGCAGCAGTTGGCCTGGGCCGGTGTGTTGCTGATTACCTGCTGCGTACTGCTGCTGAATATTATCGCCCGCATCATATTTGCTAAAAAAACCTATTAGATTTCAGACGACGATGCGTCATTGATTGAAAGAGAGAGTGTTGCATGACCAGGATAACCAATGCCAACGACAGTAAAATCCAGGTTCGGGATCTGAATTTCTATTATGGCAAATACCATGCGCTGAAAAACATCAGTCTGGATATTGCGCGTAACCAGGTAACGGCGTTTATCGGCCCCTCCGGTTGCGGCAAATCGACCCTGCTGCGCACTTTTAACAAAATGTACCAACTTTATACCGACCAGCGGGCGGAAGGGGAAATCTTGCTGGATGGCGAGAATATCCTGACCGACAAACGCGACGTTTCACTGTTGCGTGCCAAAGTAGGTATGGTGTTTCAAAAACCGACGCCGTTCCCGATGTCCATCTATGACAATATCGCCTTCGGCGTGCGCTTGTTTGAAAAACTTTCCAGAGCGGACATGGATGAGCGGGTACAATGGTCGCTTTCCAAAGCGGCCCTGTGGAATGAAACCAAGGATAAACTCCACCAGAGCGGCTATAGCCTTTCTGGCGGGCAACAGCAGCGGTTATGCATTGCGCGCGGTATTGCCATCCGTCCGGATGTGCTGCTGCTAGACGAGCCCTGTTCGGCGCTGGATCCTATTTCCACCGGCCGCATCGAAGAGCTGATTTCTGAACTGAAAACCGATTATACCGTGGTGATTGTCACGCATAATATGCAGCAGGCAGCGCGTTGCTCAGATCACACGGCGTTTATGTATCTCGGTGAGTTGATTGAGTTCAATGATACGGACCGTATTTTTACTGCTCCGCAGCATAAACAAACCGAAGATTATATTACTGGCCGCTATGGTTAATGACGGGGCACATCATGGACAATCTTAATCTCAATAAACATATATCAGGCCAGTTCAACGCCGAACTCGAGCATATCCGCACTCAGGTGATGGCCATGGGCGGCCTGGTGGAACAGCAGCTTACCGATGCCATCAGCGCGATGCACAGCCAGGATGAAGATCTGGCCAAACGGGTGGTGGAAGGCGATGCCCAGGTTAATATGATGGAAGTGGCGATTGATGAGGCTTGCGTGCGCATCATCGCCAAGCGTCAGCCTACCGCCAGCGATCTCCGGCTGGTGATGGCCATCATCAAGACCATTTCCGAGCTGGAGCGAATCGGAGACGTAGCCGATAAAATTTGCCGAACGGCGCTGGAAAAATACTCCCAGCAGCATTTACCGATGCTGGTCAGTATCGAGTCTCTGGGACGGCATACGGTGCAGATGCTGCACGATGTGCTGGACGCCTTTGCGCGCATGGATCTAAATGAAGCGATCAGGATTTATCGCGAAGACAAGAAAGTGGATCAGGAATATGAGGGCATCGTTCGCCAGCTGATGACCTATATGATGGAGGATCCGCGCACCATTCCCAGCGTGCTGACCGCCTTATTCTGTGCCCGCTCGATTGAGCGTATTGGTGACCGTTGCCAAAATATCTGTGAGAATATTTTCTATTTTGTCAAAGGCCAGGATTTTCGCCACAAAGGCGGAGATGCGCTGGAAACCCTGCTGATGGACAAAGAAAATAACTCACCAGAGGCATGACACTGGTAGATAAATCATCCTCATGATAAAGCCCCGTTAAGGGGCTTTATGACTTTTATCATGCAGTTGCAGCCGCCTGACACGTTAACTGCCAGCCTTTTTGACGCCATAAATCCGGCAATTGCGCCATATGGTCAAAATGTGTCACTAGAGGATGATCGATGCGGAGATTATGCGGGTCGGCGCAGTAATAGAATACCGGGATCCCGGCCGCAATACCGGCTTGGGTGCCTGAAACGGAATCTTCCACCAGAATGCATTGTTCAACCGGCAGTGCAAGCTGCTCGGCAGCATGATGAATCAGCGCCGGATCGGGTTTCCAGCGGCGGATATCATAGCCACTGTACAGCTTATCGCCAAAAAAGGACCTCAGCCGGGTTAACCCCAGAGAGTGCTCCATTTTGCTTACCGGCCCATTGGAAACTACCGCCACCGGTACGGTTATCTGCTCCATCAGTTGCTGTACCCCTTCGATAGCAACCAGCCGCTCATCGAATAAGCGTGCGACTTCACGGCGGTATTCAGCTTCAAGTAGCGCAACATCCTGCTGCAGACCATGGTGTTCCCTGAGAGAGGCAAAGATGTCATACAGTTTGACGCCTTTAAAATCCTTGGTCACCCGGTCCAGAGAAAGCGAAATGCCATAGTTGGCGGCTACCACGACGTAGGCTTCGCAGCATAGAATTTCACTATCAACCAGTGTGCCGTCACAGTCGAAAAGAATACAGGAAACCATTGCTATCTGCCCACCCTCTCTATAGATGTAGACCAGCAGTATAACCCGCAATCAGCTCTTGAGGTAGTTAACAATCGACAGGCAATGCCAGTATCAACATAGTTTATATCAATTATTTTTATCAATTATGTTCATTGCTATACCTATGCCAGATAATAGACCGCCTGCAGTTGCCAGGAAATAAGGATAGTATTTTTTCGTATTTTCATCAAATTTATCAGAGTCGCCTATTTCATAAATTCCTATTATGGTACATGCAACGATTAATGTGGGGGAAATTATTTTGGCAGCTTTAATAACCAACGAAGAAGAGGAATTTTTTATTCTATTCAATTTCCTCAACAGTGTAATGCTTTTATTTTCAAAATAATCACCAGGGAGGTTTTTGATCGTGGATTCATGAATTGGGGCAAGTAAATAGAGTTCATTATCATTTACCCTACTATTATTAATGAAATTTTGGTTGATCATGGTAATCCTCATAAGGCAAAGTGTGGAATTTATTATCCAGCATATGCTCTGAATGACCTGTTTGGCTGGGTCATTTTAATCCATCAATCTCTTTTTTGCGTAAACACTTATGAATTGGCTTATCTCAGACATTAATCCTGGCCATAAAGGCCAGGCTGGGAAGTGAAATATCATTCAGGGCCAGCGACGAATCACCAGTGAAGTATTAATACCGCCGAAGGCAAAATTATTGGACTGAAAGAATTCAGTATCAATATACCGGGGTTCTCCCATAATATAGTCTAGCTCGCCGCATAAAGGGTCGGGGTTGTGCAGATTAAGCGTTGGCGCAAACCAGCCTTCATGCATCATCTCCAGGCTCATCCAGGCTTCCAGTGCGCCACAGGCACCCAGGGTATGGCCAAAGTAGCTTTTTAATGACGATATCGCCGTCCGGGCACCGAAGATCGCCGCCGTGGCCTGACTTTCAGCAATATCACCCCGTTCGGTCGCGGTGCCGTGGGCACTGATATAGCCGATATCTTCCGGCGCCAGGCTGGCATTTTTCAATGCCTGGCTGATGCAGATCTGCATCGTGGATTGCTGGGGCTGGGTAATATGGCTGGCATCGCAATTGGTCGCAAAACTGATTATCTCGCCATATATCCTGGCACCGCGCGCCTGGGCATGGCCCAGCTCTTCCAGAATCAGCGTACCGGCTCCTTCGCCGATGACCAGGCCGTCTCTGGCTGCGTCAAAGGGAGACGGTGTCAGGGAGGGGTGATCATTCATCTGACTGGTGGCGAACAGGGTATCGAATGCGGCTGCTTCAGAAGGGCAAAGCTCTTCACCACCTCCGGCAACCATCACTGTCTGGTAGCCGTGACGGATAGCTTCATACGCGTAGCCAATGGCCTGGCTGCCAGAGGTACAGGCGCTGGACGTCGGGATTACCCGGCCGCGCAAGCCAAAAAACAGGCTGGTGTTTACGGCTGCGGTATGGGGCATCATTTGGACATAGGTAGTGCCAGTAATATTATTGGTGTGTTTTTCCGTCAGCATGGTGGCGAAATCGCTTACCGGTTTGGTACTGCCGGTAGAAGACCCATAGGCAATGCCGGTCTCACCACTGGTCAGAATCGGATCATCGAGCAGACCGGCTTTTTCCAGCGCCAGTTCGGTCGCGCGGGTGGCCAGCAGCGATACCCGGCCCATGGATCTGATGCGTTTCCGGGTGTAGTGCGCTGGCAGCGCAAATGCCGGTATCGGGGCGGCCAGTTGGGTATTGAGTCCTTTGAATTCCCGCCATTCAGGCATGTATTTAACGGCATTTTTCCCAGCCAGCAGTCCTGTGGAAACTGATTGCCAATCTTCGCCAAACGCGGTGACGCCGCCCATGCCGGTAATGACCACGCGCCGGTTCATTGCATTCCCCCGTTGATGGAAATCACCTGCCGGGTGACATAGCCCGCAATATCGGACATCAGGTAACTGGCAAGTCCTGCGACTTCGTCTCCTTGTCCGATGCGCTTCATCGGAATAAGGCTCATCGCCTGTTCCAGCGCAGCTGGCTCCATTGCCGTCATACCGGTTTCAATCAGCCCCGGGGCGATACAGTTAACGGTTATCCGGCGCTTGGCAAGCTCAACCGCCAGTGCTTTAGTGGCACCGATGATGCCGGCTTTAGCGGCACTGTAATTGACCTGTCCCCGATTGCCCATCAGTCCGGAAACCGAGGACATCGTGATAATTCTGCCGCCGTTTCGAAGCCCAATCATCGGCATGATGCAGGGGTGTATAACATGGTAGAAGCTGTCCAGGTTAGTGTGCACGACCGAATTCCAGTCATCGATGCTCAGGGCAGGAAAAGCGCCATCACGGGTAATGCCGGCATTGCAGACAATGCCATAATAGGCGCCATGTGTGTTGATATCGTCTTCCAGCTTCAGACGGCAGGCTTCACGGTCGGCAGCATCAAACTGTATCAGTCGGCCGCCACGGTGATGCAGGCCAGCGAGTCTTAAGGTTTCTTCTGCTCCTGCCCGATCGCGGTGGTAGTGGACAATGACCTGAAAGCCATCCTGCGCTAGACGGCAGGCTATAGAACGTCCAATGCCTTTACTGGCCCCTGTAATTAATACCGATCGTGTCATTAAGTTAATTCCTGGCCAAAAGCGGGCTGATTTCATTGTTATTGGGTTGATAAGTGGTAAGCCTTGCCGCGGCAACCTGGGTTTGATCTATTAAAATTTGGCACTCAAAGCTGCCGATGCGTTCATCCTGCAGCAGCAGACTGATACGCACCTCCAGTTCAGTACCATGGTTGAATGAGGGCTCGGAACAGGTGAGGCCACGACAGCCTAGCAGTAAACCCACACTGGGGGGCTTTCCCTGACAATGGGCATGCCATCCGGACCAGACGCCGATAGTCTGCGCCATGATTTCCAGGGCATACCAGCCAGGAAGGTTGCCGGCTGCATTCAGAAAGGGGGCAACGACTGAATGGGTATCTATCCTTACATGGCAGACAGCGCTTTCAGCAGTCACTTCGCTAACCCGTTCAACCAGCAGCATCGGCTCTTCATGGGGCAGGTAGTCGGCGGCAGGCAAAAAATCAGTCACGGGCAGGCTCTCCCAGAATCAGACAGGTGTTATTGCCACCAAAAGCGAATGAATTCGACATGATGCGCCGTTGGCGCAGCCGTGAGGTTGAAGTAAGCAGTCCGCATTCGGCAAGGGTCCGATCGCGGCCGGCGCTGGAAAATGATTGCGCCGGTAGCGGCAGGTCAGCGGTAAGCAGCAGCCATGCCAGAGCGGCTTCAATCGCGCCGGCCGCACCGAGGGTGTGGCCGGTCAGATGCTTGGTAGAGCTGCAGCCGACCTGGTCGGCAAACAACGCCTGAATGACCTGCGCTTCAATATGATCATTAAGCCGGGTCGCGGTGCCGTGCAGATTGATATAGCCGATATCCGCCGGCTGTAATCCGGCATCGGCCAGCGCCATGGTAATTGCCCGTTTAGCGCCTACGCCATCGGGATGAGGCGCCGACATATGCCAGGCATCGGATGATTCTCCGCACCCCAGCAGGGCAATCGCCTGCGGTTCAGCACTAAGCAGCATCAGTGCTGCGCCCTCGCCGACCGAAATACCGTCCCGGTCGGCGCCAAAGGGCGCACAGCGTTGGGCCGAAAGGCATTCCAGGCTGTCGAAACCATTGATGGTCATGCGGCACAAGCTGTCCGCTCCGCCGACAATGGCCACATCGGCCATGCCGGCTTCGATAATGCGGCGGCCGCTGATGATGGCCCTGGCACTTGATGAACAGGCAGTAGACAGGGTATAGGCCGGGCCGGTGAGCTGCAGCAGCGCCGACAGGAAGCGAGCCGGATCGCCCAGTTCCTGTTGCTGATAGTGATAATCAGACAGGGGTTTTTCCCGCCGCGCTGCCCCGAACAGCTGTTCGCTTTCGTTCAGGCCTGAGGTACTGGTGCCCAGCACCACCGCCACCCGATCTCGGCCATAGGTCGCAATGGCGTTTTCAACCTGGGGTCTTATCGGGTCCAGCGCCGCCAGCAAAAGCCGATTGTTTCGACTGTTATGGTGCTCTAGCCTGGCTGGAATCTCAGGCAACGGCCCGCAAACGTGCCCCAGCCAGCAGGGACGGCCGCCTGACAGCCAGTCATGGCTCAAGGCCATTCCCGGCGCATTGCCGAGGGAGAGATTAGCGCTGATGTCCGCCAGCGTGTTGCCGAGCGCATTGACCATGCCGACGGCGGAAACATAAATCATGATAAATTCATCCGGAAATGATAAGAACGGCTGTTACTGTGCCAGGCGCTGTATAGCGATGCGGTAATGGAATACCCGGTTTTCGACAATCACAGGCTGGCGTTCGCCCTGAAAAAACGCATAGGTAATGGTGCTCACCACCTGGCCTTGTTTATCGGTCAAGATGCGCTGGCGATCATCATCCGTTAACGACCATCCTTTGGGTAATAAAGGCTGCCAGTCGCTTCTCGGCCAGTAACTGAGCATAATATCCGCCAATACCTGATTGGGCGGCGGCAGTTGGGGCAGTACCAGCGATTGTTCAGTATGGATGCCACGGTCGTCATAGGACAGCCGGAACAGCCGAATCCCCAGTGCCGAAAGGCCAACAAGCGTAAGCTTTTGTCGATCGGCATTCAGCAGCACCAGCAGTGAATGCTGCTGGCCATTAACTGTTGCCGTAAGCAACTGCTGCTGGTTAATGGCCGGGCTGATACCCGGTGCCGGCAGCGACACGCTGACACCAGGCTGCAGCCAGGCCGAAGGCGGCTTTGAACGGCTGGTGCAGGCGGACAGCCCGGCAATCAGGCTGAGCATTATGATAAAACGCGCGATGGTCATTTTCGAGGTCTCTGTAAACGGGCAGCGGCCAGTGGCGACAAGATAAACGCGGTAATAATGCCGCTGCAAAGAACAATGCCGAAGCTCTGGATAGCTTGCGTCTGGCTGAAAACCAGCATGCCGAGCGTCAGCAGCGTGGTGATCACTGCCAAAGTGATGGCGAGCATAGAGGTGGTCGGCGTTCCCTGCGGATTACCGAAAAATAGCGTGTAATTAACGCCGATTCCCAGCACCAGCACCAGCGCCAGCATGGCGAACAGGTTTAACGGCTGCCCGCTCCATGCCAGAACCGCCAGTCCGGTTCCGACGGACAAAACCGATGGGATGACGCTCAGTAGTCCCTGTCGCCAGCCTTGGCGTACGCTATAGCTGATGGCGATAAGGGCCAGTGATCCCAGTAACAGCCAGCTCAGCATCGTGCGGTAATGGGCGAACAGCAGATCGAAATCCGCTTTTCGATCAACCCAGCTCACGCCGGGGAAACGCTGAGCCAGCAGGTTCAGGGCCGCGGTATCGTTGACGCCGTCTACCGGAACCAGCACTGCGCTTTGCCCATTAGGCAATGACAGCCACAGCAGACGCCACCCTTCACTGACCACGCTTTGCTGCCAGTCCCCGGGCGTCACCGGCATCGGGCTGAGCGAAGGTTCCACAGGGCCTAGTCCCAACTGCTGCAGGCGGGAAACCACCGCGGGCGTCGCCTGTTGAAGCAGAGCCAGATCCTGCTGCTGGCGTTGCAGCGAGGAGAGCGGTAATAAGCGATAGGATCCCAGCAGGCCTTCACTGCGCGCCCTGGCAAGCGCCGGGCTGAAGTGTTCAAGCCGTTGCAGCGTCTGCTCAGCGCTGTCTCCGGTTACCACAAACCACTTTTGATCCAGTCCTTGGCCGGTGAGCCGGGTTATCGCATTTTCCTGGCGTTGAACATCGCCGGGCAGGGACTGAAGCCGGGCAACGTCATCGTCTATATGTAACTGTGTCAGGCCGGACAGGGCAAACAGCGCGATCGTCAGCGGCAAACCGAGATAGACGGTTTTGCGGTGGCGCCACGCGCTTATCCAGCCGAGAATCAGGCCCAGTGCGGGAATCGGCCTTACCGGCAGGCGTCGCACCAGCAGCGGATACCAGCAAATCACCGTCAGACAGGCCGCCGCCAGGCCGCTGGCGGCAAATACCGCCAGTTGGCGTAATCCTGGAAAGGGGGCCAGCAGCATGACCAGCCAGGCCAGCACCGTCGTTGCCAGCGCCGTAAGCATCGCCGGCAGCACTTTTCGCAGGCTGCCCATGGGACTGGTATGGGCGCCATGCACCAGCCGTTCAGTCAGGAAGTAAAGCGTATAGTCAGCTGAAATACCGACGATGCTCAGGCTCATGACCAGCGTCATGATATGCAGTTCGCCAAAAATAAACAGGCTAAGGGCTGTACCGGCTAATGCGCCAATCCCCACCGACAGGGCGCACAACAGCAGCGGCAGCATTGAGCGGAACACCAGACCGACCAATAACAGCACGCCGAGCACGGTCGCAAGGCCCAGTGTGGAAATATCATGTTTAGCCTGCTGGCTGGCGTGGTCACTGTAAAAGAGCGTACCGCGGGACAGCAGTTTCGCCCCGGGCCAGCGGTTCTCTAACTGCTGTTGCAGGAGGGACAACTGTGAAACCAGCTGGTGGGCCCGGGTCATGTCATAGGCAGAGGACACCTGCTCCCCGTGGATCATGTACCATCGATTCCCCTGGTCATCCCGGCTCATCAGCCAACCATTATCCAGCGTCAGCCTTGAGGCCTGCTGGCTCAGCGCCAGCTGGGACCCGCGCACCAGCAGCAGCGGGTCATGGCGAATTTCCTGGCCGCTGACGCCGGCGAAAGCAGAATAAAGCTGTCCGGCAATCCAGTTGGCCTGGACATTTCCCCCCTGCGCCAGCCGTTTGCGGGTCTCTTCATCGATCATGGCATTGCGATGGGTGAAAAAAAACGCGCCCCAGGATTGCTGCTGTGCATCGGTCATCTGTCCCTTCACCGTGGCAATCCCGGACAGTTGCGCCAGTTGTCGGGTCCACCATTCGACCGGTTCCAGGCCGTTTCCTTCTCCTGGACTGACCATCCACACCAATTGCCTGTCGAGCCGTTCGATAAATGTGTCGTATATCGCCGTTGGCAACTGGCCCATCGCTTGTTCGGGAAGCAAAGCCAATACGCTGCTGTTGATCTGGCTTTTGGGCGCCACCAGGGCCAGCGTCGCTATAAGCGCCAGACATACCGCCAGCCAGGTAGCGGCCAGTAGCCGATGAAATTTACTGAACGTCAAAACGCTGCCTTTCTTGTGCATTGAGGGATGACGGCGAGGCGCTTTGGCGGCTGAAAGTGATGTCGGTGGCATCGCCCTGCTTATCCTGAAGCTGGATTTGGTCCAGATAGGTCTGTCCTTCCAGTTGGATACGGGTAAACAGCTTGTCCAGCGGCGCTACGCGCGGCGTCAGGATAAGCCGCCAGCGCTCCTGCCCTTTATCGGTAAATTCCAGGCTAAAGTTTTGCTCCAGAACCGCCCTGTCGGCCTGAAACAGCGCCCGCAGGAGATGATTGAACTGAAACATTTGTGGATTGCTTTCGGCGGTAATGATTTGGGGCGGCTGTTCTTCGGTCACCTGGACCATTCGCCGGTCGTCAAGAATCAGCGTCAGTCCGAAAGGTTGGCGCTGCCGCCACCAGAGTCCCTGCTCACGAGCTATCAGCAGCTCGCCGCTTGAACGCAAGGGCGCGACACCGCTGATATGGCGTTGTTGAGTAAACTGGGCGCGAATGACCGGCTGAGCGGCAAAACGCTGCTGCAACTGGTCGAGGGTCACGGCATTGGAACCGGCCGAAACCGCCAGCAGCAGTAACAATGTCCAAGTCTTCATTGAATCCTCCCCAGGCGCTCAAACAGTATCTGCGGGCTGACAAAACACAGCTCACCGGTTTGCAGCTCTACCGCCACCTGAATGGTGTAGGCGGTGGTGGTCGGTTTATTGCCGGCGATATCAAAAATTCGGTAGCCAATACGCAGGCGGTTTTCATATTCTTCAAGGGTGGCCTGCACTCGGATACGCTGTTCAAAGGTCAGAGGGCTGCGGTATTTAATGCGCGAGTCCACTACCGGCCAAAGATAACCCGAGGCCTTCATGGCCCGATAGCCGTAGTCGAACTGGTTTAGCAGCGCTTCACGGGCTATTTCCATATAACGAAAATAGTTTCCATGCCATACCACACCCATGGCATCAACATCATGAAACGGGACGGTTAATTCCACCTCGGTGGTAAAGCGGGGGTCCGGATTTATCATTTCAGACATCTTCTTTTGCAGGGGGTGAGGCTTCCGGCAGCTGCCAGAAGTCAAAAAAGTTAAACCAATCCAGCGGGGAAATCAGACAATAGTGCTCAAGCCTGGCGGCATAGCGGTCTACGGTTTGTTGCAGCATCAGTTGCCGCTGGCTGCGCGGTAATGCTATGCGGTCGGCAAAATGCTCAAAGTGGATCTGCAGTCGGTTATGCTGTTTAAGCGCAAATATCAGCGCCACCGGGCAGCACAGCGCGGCTGCCAGGATAAATGGCCCCTGAGGAAATGGCGCCGGTTCGCCTAAGAATTCGCTCCAGATAACCCGGGGTGACGGATTCACCGTTCCGGGGGCAATTACCGGTGTCCGATCACCAACAATAGCCACCCATTCCCCGGCGTCCAGTTTGGTTTTCAGCAAAATGGCGGTATCCGGACCGATTTCATCGACCGCAATCAGATTGATACCGGCATCAGGACATACTTCGGTCAGCAATGCCTTGAACCGCTTGGCGTGCGCGCTGAATACCAGGGCATTGATTTTTATGTTGCCGCTTCCCTGCGCCAGGGCGCGGCAGACTTCAATATCTCCCAAATGGGAGGCCAGGACCAGCAGGCCTCGCTGTTGTTCTATATGCTCTTTTTGCCTTTCATCGGCGAAAACCACCTGATCGCCGAGCCGCAAATCTCCGCGCCAGCCGGCCAGTTTATCCAGCATGGCATTGCCAAAGCGCATAAAATGGCGAAAGCTGTTCAGGGGATGGGGCAGCGAGACGCCTTTGCGCTCAGCGGTAACGGTAATTCGGCTAAGGTAATTAACCGAGGCCTGACGCGCTGTCCGGCCGGTTAACCAAAAATAGCCGATAACCGGATAGAGCAGGGCATTGAACAGCGTTCTGCCGCCGATCCGATAGGCTGTCAACATAACGCGCATGCCCAATGCGCCGTGGCGCTCTTCGGTACGTGACCAGTGATCCTTTCGGCTACGCCGGCGCCAGTTACGCGCCAGCAGCCCGGGAAGACGCGGCAGCATGCCCAAAAACAGCCTGGCGTGCATCAGTGAGATGCGGGCATTATCACGCAGCCCATCAAAATGGGATAAACCCTCGGCCGGATAGGTCACCCTGGTGGGAATAAACCGGCTTTCCGTTCCTTGCCAGTAAAGCCTGACCATCACTTCAGTATCGAAATCCATCCGTTTGCCAAGCGCTACCGCTCTAGCCAGCGCCAGAGTGGTGGGCACAGGGTAGACCCTGAACCCGCACATACTGTCTTTAAGCGTCAGCGACAGTGTTTCTATCCATACCCAGACATGGGTAATATAGCGGCCGTACAGCCTGGCGCGCGGCACCGACTGATCATAAATCGGTTGCCCGGAAATCAACGTGTTCGGCTGAGCCGAGGCTGCGGCGATCATCAGGGGAATATCTTCCAGGCAATGCTGGCCATCAGCGTCAACCTGCAGGGCGTGAGTAAATCCGGCCTCTGCAGCGGCAGCCAGTCCAGTAAGCACTGCCTGGCCTTTTCCCTGATTGATCGCGTGCCTGACCAGCGTAATCCCAGGGCCTGCCAGCGCACGGAGCATCTCCCTGGTGCCCGGTTCGCTGCCGTCATCAACAATAATGCACTGCAGCCCAAACGGGCGCAGGCGTGTTATCACCGCAGGCATCATCGGTCCATGATTGAAACAGGGAATGACGATACAGACCGATATCGGCGCTGTGGCTAAGGGCGTCAGGGGCATATTTTTATTTTCCCGCTGCTGACAGTGATAGGCTCATCGGCATCAGGCTGGTGGATAAGCTGGTAGCGAAACTGCAGCTGGCGCTGCGGTTGCCGCCATTCCAGAGAAAGCAGCAGGCGCTGGCCGGGCCTGACCGGGTACTGAAATTTTACATTTTCTATACCGCCGAACTGCCCGCAGATAAGCCCGGTATGGCGGGCGTAATGCAGTACCCAGTCGACCTGGGCCACTCCCGGCAGTATCGGTAGCTGGCTGAAATGGCCGCGAAACCAGAACAGCGACGGCGTCAGCAGCAGTTCCAGTTCTCTCTGGTGGTCCGCTATTGCACGACGGGAGATTTCTTGCGGTAACATTATCCGAATAACTCCATAAGCGCTCGCCTGTCGGTTTTACCCTGCGAGGTAAGCGGCAACTGTGAGACAGTACGCCAGTAGCGCGGTATGGCGACCGGATCGATCCAACCGGTTAACGCTTTACGCCACTGCCGTACCCGCTCAGGTCTGGGGATAGTCGCCAGCGCCGTTGTCCCCTCAGTCGTCAGAACGATGACCGCCGCCAGACGTTGCCGGCCATTTCTTTCCAGCGGCAGCACGGCGGCTGCCGTAATTTCAGGCAGCATGCAAAGGCGTTTTTCGATGGCATTCAGCGAAATTCTTTTTTCTTCGATTTTGACCGTCAGATCACGTCGTCCCGACAGCTCAAAACGGTTGCCATCGGCATTAAGCTTGATATGGTCATCCAGCAGATAACCCATGGGATCGTTAATAAGGGCAGAGGTGGCGATGATTCTCGCCGTATCCGCCATTTGTGGGCAAGCGGGAGCGTCGGTTTTCAACCGGACACCGTGGAAAAGATGCCAGTATTGTTCTTGCCGGCGGCGACGTCGCCAGCCGATAACGCCGGTTTCGCTGGAACCGTATATTTCCGTCACTTCTTGGCCGAGCCACTGTCCGGCCCGCTGGGCAACATCCGGGCACAGCGGTCCGCCGGCAGAGAATACCGCAGCACAGCCTGGAGCAGGGAGGGTGTAATCCAGCCGCCTGAGAAAAGCCGGACTGCTGATAATCAGGTTCACGGCATCTGAACCCTGGCGGCTCAGCTCTTCCGGAAAATGAATCTGATCAGTGACAAAGGGGATACCCAGCGACAGTGGCAGATAGAGCCTGAAGGTCAGTCCATATAAATGCTGATGACTGACGCTTGAGACAATACGGTAGCTCGGATGACGCAGGTATTGCATGCCGATGATATCGGCTATCCAGCCGGCTTCGGTGTCCATCGCCTTCAGCGTTTTGATGACCGGTTTAGGCTGGCCGGTGGATCCTGAGGTGAACATCATCAGGGATGTGTCACCAGCTAACGCCTGAAGAGGCAACGGATGCCGGCTATCGTCAGCGGAAGGTCCTACCACCGGGCAGCCTGGATCAAGCGCCATATCACTTATCACCGCATCAAAAAAGCACGCCTGTTCCCTTAACAGATTTTCCCGGCAATGGCCGGGTATCACCGGCAGTTTACCGTTATAAAGCACCGCCAGCAGCGCCACGGCAAAACGATAGCTGTTGTCGAAACACAGGGCATAACGTTCAGCAGATTGCTGATAAAGCCGGTGTCTGCACCGGGAGACATCCCGCCGCATATCTCCCAGCGTCAACGTAACGCCATCTTGCCAGGCGACAGGCAGCGAGTCAGGTCTGTCATGGCTGAGCCAGCCAGCCAGAGGAAGCGTCTTTATGGCGTTCAATGCTGCACCTGGACCCGTTTTCTTACCCGCCATTCAATCCCCATCAGCAGCGCCATAAGCAGGTAGCTGATGGCACCATTATAGAGCGCCCAGAAAGACATAGTTCCGTAGAGACACGAAAACAGCGCCATGCTGCCGTTGGCGAGAAAAAACAGGCACCATGCAATAGTCACTTTGCGGGTATAGGCGACCCCTGCGGGACTGAGATTGGGTTTCTGCAACCGGGCCAAACGCTCAACCAGGCTGGCCCGGCTGAACAGCGACAGTCCAAATAGGACCAACATCAGTGCATTGACAATGACCGGATAATATAACAATAGCTGGTACTGTTTCAGCAGCAAACTGGCGACACACAGCACTATGCCAGTCAGCGCCAGTGCTGAGGCTAGCCAGGGCATTGACAGCCGCCGCCGACAGAGCAGCATCCTGAGTATAAACATCAGGCCCAGCAACGCGGCCAGGCGTTCTGGTGGCCAATGGCTCAACCCCAGCCAGACGGCGAAAGGATAAGCGATAAGCGCCAGCACACCCAGGAAGCGCAGCAGGCAAGAAGGAAATAGGCGTTTCACCCGCTGTCAGGCCGAGGTCAGCAATTCGACAACAGCATCAACCACATCCTGAACCGTTCTGACGGTTTTAAACTTCTCAGGGTTGATCTTCTTACCGGTTTTCTTTTGCAGATGAACCACCATATCCACCGCATCGATACTGTCGAGTTCAAGATCTTCATATAAGCGTGCAGAGGGCGTGATCTGCTCCGGCGCCACTTCAAACAACGTTATCAAAAGTTGCGAGACTTCCTGGTAAACTGCATTCTTATCCATCACGAGCCTGTTTTTAATAAGTATTTAATGAGGGCAGTTAAATATTTGTCTGCTGGGACCGAATAAATGCCGCCAGGGTAGCAACCGAGAAAAAATGGCCGCGCACTTCCTTGCTTTCAGCTGAAAGCGAAAGGTGATAGCGGTTTTTTACGGCCAAACCTAATTCCAGCGCGTCAATTGAATCCAGCCCCAAACCGTCGCCAAATAAAGCCGCATCGGTCTCAATATCGCTGGTAGTAATCTCTTCAAGATTAAGAGTATCAATAATTAACTGCTTTACTTGTTGTTCTAATTCTTCCATTACTTATCTCGTTGATGACTATTATCAGCAGTAAGCGCCGAAGTTAAATGTCGAGTCAGGCGTCTGGCAGCAAGGGCTGGCGAGTTATCCCCTTCCTGGATGAAATCGGTTGCGGAAAACCGTTGACGGACCTCAATGCTCAGCACCGGTTTCACCCTGGGAATTTGATACCATTTACTGCCCTTGCTTAAAAATGACTCGCTGCAATGTATATGAACAATGCGAATATCACACCTGCTGCGCACCGCCAGATTGGCGGCACCGCGCTGTAATTTAAGCGCCTCGCCCGACCGGCTGCGCGTGCCTTCGGGGAATATTAACAATGTATCTCCCGCCTTCAATCGATTTTTGCTCTCGCTGAGTAACGGCTCTGCCTGGCCATTTATCAGGTAGTCCGCGGCTTTGATTACGCCGGACATGAATGGATTACGCTGTAATGCTTCTTTAACCATGCAATCGCATTGGGGAATTACCGATGCCAGCAAAACATAATCAATCAGGGTCGGATGATTGGCCAGTACCAGGCACCCCTGATCCTGTTTCAGCAACGCTGCGCCCTGGATATTATAGGCTGCGACGCCGGTCCACTTCAGCGTAGCCAGAAAAATCCTGAAACTTGCTGATATGGCCGTGCGTGCCGACTGTTTTCGCTTGGTACTATCCGGCTGCAGCCAGCAAAGAATATGAAACCAACTGGTCAGCAGCAATCCGCCTAATCCGAAAAGCGCAAAACAAAGGCCGGTCATCGCCAGACGCCATGGGTATTTCAGTTTATCCGCCATCCCCGGCATTCGGGGCACGCTGTCCATGGACTGCATCAGCAACTCCAGTCCCAGCACTGACGTTCGCCGCAGAGGGTAAAATGCCGCTGGTGGCCCAGCCATCCACGGATAAATGCCAGGCTTTGCGGCAACTGGCGGATGCTGGTTTCCTCGACCGGTCTTGAGGTGCAGGTGGCGCTGTCGCCGGCAGCGAGTATCAATCCCGCGGCATAGGGATAGTCCGGCGTTTGTTCAGGAAGGTGAGGGCGATAAAGGATAGGAATATGACTGTCAAAATCAACCAGCAAAACCTGGGTATAGCCGCTGTTCAACAAAACCGCGGCCTCAATCAGGCCCTGTTGGAAACTGTCCTCCCCGGCCGACAGCGAACTGGCTACCAGCGTTGCCTTGGCGGCGATGGTCAGACTGCCGACAGCGGCATTGTGGACCGACATGGTGAAATCGGTAGGGGACAGCGGCTCACCCCGGGCGAGCGCCTCTAATATGCGTTGATTGCGTTCAAGTTCCCCATGTCGACTGGTGAATATTACCGCCTGGGGCTGATGTCGCTTCAGTAGCGCCATACCGCAATCCACCGCCATTCGACTGCCCTGGCTCAACCGACGGGCAGTCATCATCGGCAAGTGCCGGCACGGGGGAATGGGCGCGTCGGGATAAATACGCTCAGAACCGTGGCTCCAGGCCTGCCATTGTTCAGGGGAAGATAACCCGGGGGCGGCCGCTTGCCAGTCCAGAATATCAAACGACACTTTCATGAAATCTCTCCGGTTGGGATCATCAACGCATTGGCCTTTCAGGAAATTCCATTAATAGCGTCCAGGTTTAGGGCCAGCTTCAATAGAGTATTGCATCATTGATGCTGGTTACAGTAATTTACAAAGTGAAGTTGAGCAGAATGCGGTGTAAATTCCACCGCATAGACCCTCTTTTTGAACCCGTTGCTACTCGGTGAGGGCCTAATGCTAAATCGCCCGAGTGCTGAGTTCATCTCCAGCGGGTTTAGCCGATCACGAGGGCGTTGTGGATTTAATCGGCAACGTAAGCAAGATTTGTTTGTTAAGTTTATTAACCCAGCGGTTATAGTTGCGGTGTATTTTTCCGTCTTTAGCCATCATATTCTGGCTAGAGATATAAGATATGGTGTATTCGGTATCGCTATAGTTTATTCGCACGGCGATCTGATGATCCCGCACCAGGAGCCGGCCGTTAATTTGACCCGGGCCAGCAGGTGCCATCAGCCACTGCTGGGACTGGCCCGCGGCAAGGATGACCTTTCCCACTTCTTGGGTACTGTAACTGGCAGGCAAAGCAGTCTGTATATCGTTAATGGTTATCGAGCGGGCGCAGCCAGATAACGCTACGATGCTTATAAGAATAAGAAGTAATTTAGTCACTTGTTTACCAAAAAGTGGTTTAGAAATCGTGGTGGAGAAATATACCTGTTTGGCAGGGAATAATCCATTATTGTACCCCGAACATATAACAATTGAGGAATAATACAGAAAGGAAGTAAACCTTTTAAATACTATGAATGACTCTGTTCACTATGATGAGTGCTTCAGTAGTAGAGTTCCGGATGTCCTCGACACAAGGAGCATCCGGTGTGACACAGTAAGGCAGTGGCGAATTCATGATAATGTCATTTTGTTAAAATGAAAACTGTAAATTGCTAGATTTTTACTTTCATGGAAAGTGTTGTTAAATTTCAAAAATATCCAGTGACGTGCTTATCAGCAGCGTCAGGATATCAACTATCAGTTATAGAAGAAATATTTATTGGGTAATGTAAAATCTACCGAAATGAGAGAGGGATATCTTACCGTTTGATAATGCATCGATGAACAACGTACCAGTCCACAGCGACGCAACACATTTTGCAAAGTACTATTATTTCTGATCTTGTCGGTATCTAGTAAAAAATTTTTACCTATCGATAGATCATTTGGTAAACTGGTGATATTAGTTCCTTTTATATTAAGATAATCATTAACCCGAAGGTTTCTAGGTAACTTTTCGATAGGTGTATTTTCAAGATCCAGGGCGCCTTTAACGACGAGGTTGTCGGGTAAGAAGCGTATCTTGGAATTTTCCAGAAATAGGCTTCCGCCTATCGTCGCTCTTTCTGGAATGGATGTTATTCGCGTGTTTTTGAGGTCAATATCATCAAATACCTGCAGATCATTGGGCAGATAGTCTATGTTACAGTATCGCATAATCAATGAATTCATGACGATAAGCTTGTCTGGTATGTGAGTGAGATAACTATGTGTCAGGTCTAATGAACCGTGAATAATCGTACTTCCATCACATCTTCTTGAAAATTTTATTTTTCTGTCTATAAGGATTTTAAAAAATTTGGGGCTGCAACTATGCATATTTTCTACTCCATACAGGGTACGGTTTAGTTTAAAAGATCTCCTATTTAAAATTGCAGCAAACTACTAAACAAGAGTAGGAAGTACTCGTTTAATTACAAACGGTAAATTGAGTGACTTCCTATTCCAAACATTGCCAATCAACATGGTAAATCAGAATCAGCACAGGGACGTTAGCATTCCGACTGCTTTTGCCCGAATACGGACCGAGTTACCCGGCATGTAGGCCAATGGCATGCTCTGTAAATCAATAATGACCACGGTATCCGGTTGAGCTCCTGCAGCCACCGCTTTTTGGCGAGCGGCTTCCTGCGCTTCCAGCATACAGGCGTCCAGGCTTTTATTACCCAGGCACATGATGGTATCAACGCTGCCGCTGACCTGGGCGATAGTCACTCCCGCGGCATTGGCCACGTCAGCATTAGGCGGTGTGATGACCTCTGCGGCGCCCCGCAGACAGGTGGGAAGAAGGAATGCTCCGCCTCCGACCAGTATTACCGGTACCGGAGCGGCATGTGTTTTCATGCGATCTATTACGTTTTCAATCATCTCCACATAGTGTTTGAAAACACGATTAACCAGGCTGGCCGATAAATGACTTACACGCCCCGGATCCCCCAAAATATTCTGTCCCTTGGCCACGGCAATATCTGTCAGGGTAAGAATATCACCGCCAAATACCAGCGATTTTTCAGTCAGCCGATACCCGACGCTTTCCGGCCCTATCTGGATATCTCCCGTATCTGTGATAGTCACTATGGTTCCCCCGCCCAGACCGATCGACTCAATATCAGGCATTCTGAAATTGGTGCGAACACCACCGATCTGTGCTGCAATACAGGACTCACGGGGAAAGCCGTTAACCAGGAAGCCGACATCGGTGGTGGTGCCGCCGATGTCGATAATCAGGGCATTCTGTACATTCGCCAGCCATGACGCGCCGCGAATACTGTTGGTAGGACCCGACGCAATGGTCAATATAGGGTATTTCTCGGCCTGCTCCAGTGACATCAGCGTACCGTCATTCTGACTGAAGTATGTTTCGGCATTGATAGCGTGTTTTTCTAACGCGAGGTGGAACCCTTTAGTAATATGACGGGCGGTATTGAACAGCGCGGCATTCAATATAGAGGCATTTTCCCTTTCCAGCAGACCGAGGGAGCCTATTTGGCTGGACAATGAGATCGGTATATCGCTCCCCAGCTCTTCCCTGATTACTGTGGCCGCCCTTTGCTCCTGGATTGACCGCACCGGGGAAAAAACGCCGCAAACAGAGACCGCATCTATCTCGCCCTTGATCTCACGTAAATGACAGCGAAGTGTGTCTTCATCAAGAGGAGATAAAATATCGCCGTTATATTCCATTCCTCCCGCCACGACAAACAGGCGAGTCGCCATGTGCCGCCTGAAATCATCCGGTATGTCACTGAAAGGCAAGATGGCGGTAGTTGATGGGGCACCGAGACGAAAATGCGCGACCGAGTTCAAGTCCTTTCGTTCGACAATGGCGTTTGTGCAGCAGGTTGTTCCAAGCATAGCCAGTTTGATATCGGATTTGATCACATTTGCCTTGCCAAGCAGAGAGCCGATAGCCTGCTCCACTCCCGATATAATATCCGCTGTCGTCGGTTTTTTGGTCCTGGCGATGACTTTCCTGGTGGATCGGTCCAATAATACGGCATCAGTGTTAGTGCCGCCGACGTCAATTCCTAAATGATAACTCATCTCATCTTTCCTTTTCAGCGGCGTTCAGCGACTCTAGTGGTTTAAAGTCAGATGCATAACCGAAATATTGCGGACCCGCTATGGCAATGCCGCGCGGTGTCCGCCATTTAGCATGAGCAGGAATGCCGATGGCTACCGTACGTATTCCATATCGCAGCCGTTCACTCAGCAGTGGCGTGCCGGTATCTTCATCCAGCAGAATAATAAGGTCCGGGGTGCAGCAAAGCATGCGTTCAGCACATTCAGCCAGCAGGAATTCATTCTGAAACTGAACTCGGTAGGATTTACCCTCACAGCTATCAACCCCTTCAAAACTTACTGATCCGCGGGTGAATCCGTCATCGCTGCGCTGGTCCAGCCGGTTGATTCTGCCGCGGAAAAGTACCTGCCCATACAGTAGAGAGACCAGGGTATCGACGATACTTGTTTTATCCCGGCGCGCTTGCTCTACTTGTTCACCAATCATCTGCATCAGGCTTAGCGTGCCGAGAATGCCTGATTGTTGCGCCTGGGCTGGAGACAGGGGATAAGCGGCAAAAATCGCCGCGCCCCCCATCTGGACCGTTATGCTGCGCGCAAACTTTTCAGTCTTGTGGCTATCTTTTGACTGGATTACGACTTGATTGAATTTTTCATCGACGATGGCGAAAGGTGAGGCATCAATATCATCAAGATGGAAGGTGGTCATGTGGAACTCCGGGAATGCTCGGCCCATGCCATCCACATCGGCCACCGGCAGGCCCAGCTGACAAGCGGTGGCCAACGGCAATAGTGAATTGATGCCGCCTGCTTCAATCGGGTAAATGGCGTTAATTTTGCGATTAAGCCTCTTTTCCATCAGCCGGCAGGCAATGGTCGATTCATTACCGTTGGGGATTTTTTCCATCATGATGGTGGGTGAACCGATCATCCCGGTGGATACCAGCAGGTCCTGAGGGTCGAGTTCTTCAACGGAATACAGTGGGATAGGGCCGTATTTTCGGATGGCATTAATCGCCATTATTCTACCGATATGGGGGTCACCCCCGCCACCGCTGGCAAGAATTGATGCGCCTATCGCGATTAACTCAACTTTCATTTCATCTAGATACCTCATTTCGGCCTCCTTAACAGGGGTTGTAGCCGACGCTCTGTGGTACACAGCAGCCAGTAGATGGCTATCGACGCCATTAAGGAATTCAGCGAAGGAATGCCCAGGTCAATCATGACCCCGACAGCGGTGGCGCCGAGGCAGGCGGCGATGGCTTTCCATCCTACTCTGGCGGCGGAGGAATTAGGCGGCAATTGATTTTGTGCCCGCGTCTGCTCCAGCGCCTGGCGGTAGGTTCGCAGCACGTAGTAGTCGCACAGCATAACCCCGGCAATAGGTGGAAAAATCACGCCGAGGAGGATCAGAAATTCAGTGAAATTTTCCAGGATATCCAATGTGGTCAGTAGGGTCCCGGCCATGCCCAGACCGATGGTGAGCCATACATAGCGCCATTTTTGTCCAGTCAGACCTTCCACTGCGCCGGCCAGCGCTAACGTCGAGGAATAGATATTGAAATCGTTGATTTTAACTGCAGATAGTATCACCGACATCAGCCCAATCCAGCCGGCAGTTTGCGTCATGATAGTGACAACGTCGTCTGTATCCAGCGCATGGGCAATAAGTATGGCGATGCTGTTAACGATAAACTCACCCAGGATGATTGAGAGCGTTATCATCCAGAAGACATGCGCAGTGCTTTTACAATAGCGACAGAGATCCGCGGTAGCGACCGCCGCTACAATGTAGCCGCCGGCAACCGTAGTGGCGGCAACGCCAAGGGACATAGGTTCACCGGATGGCACTCCTTTAATCAGTTCCAGCAGGTTATGACCACCGAGCAAAACAATGGCTATCCAGCCGATCACCAGGAAAAACAGCGGGACGGAGATCATGGCGGTCCAGCCAAGGGCCCGAAATCCGAACGCCACCAGGATGGTCAACACCATACCGGTTATGACCGCGGAATGATAAAAGCCGATGGCGCCGTCAAATGCATAATTCAGCCCATGAGCGAAAATGGCGTTTTGAACGCCGAACCATCCCATCAAGCTAAAAGCGATAACAATACCGACCAGGGCCGAGCCTATAACGCCAAAGCCCGTCCAACGAGCCAGCAGTGTCGTGGATAATCCTTCCCGCGCAGCGGCAATGCCAATACCCAGGCTGATGAATTCAAGCAGCATGCTGCCGAGAAACGTGGCCCATATTGCCTGAGAGAACGTCATCGAATGACCGAGCGTAGCACCGAGCATAAATTGCCCCAGTGCGGTCATTGTGCCTATTCTTATCATGGATACGGTGAGTAGATCCGACTTTTTATTTGACGGTACACGCGCAAACGAATAGTCATTGGTCTGTGAACTTTCATTTTCCATCATTTATATCCTTATAAATATCCTGAACGGTATTAAAAAATATAATCCTGGTGCGAGATTATCTATAACCTTTGAATGAATCCGAAAAAAAATATGCGCTTTGGTGGGTGCTGCGTTTATATTGACTGACTAAAGCAATTATGATTAAAATTTGTCTACATGGTAATCTAATTGGCCTTGCAGCCGATATAATCCCTGCAAGTATAATTATTATATGTTCTAAGGGCTTTTAAACATGAATTTACTGGATGATATACAAATGAGAAGGCAGATGAAATGCAATTTTGAAAAATTTAGCGAAATCCCTGTGCGTATATCTCCTCAGTTGCTTATTCTCTGGGAGAACTCTAATGAGCCATGGGGGGTGAAGGATGTGGACTCTAAATATGTATATGTGAATAGGGCATATTATGATTTACTTAACATCGATCCGCTATCTATCAGTATAGAAGGGCAGTTTGATGATGAGCTCCCTGCTTCGATAGCGGTGTTTGCGAGATTTTTCAAAGAGCATGATCGAAGCACGATAAAATTCAAAGACAGATTGTGTACGCTCGAGATCCATCGATATGGAAAGGAGCAATTACTTCAGCCCTATTTTTTTGATAAGTTTCCGTTATTTGACGAAAAAACCGGTAAGTGTATTGGAACCATTTTTCATGCGCGCAGATTCGAAAATATCTCACTGATAAAACATATCAATGGTGATGTCCCTGCCACGTTTTGCTTTTATCCTCCGGTAAATATTTTCTCCGTCGGTGAGTTAGACGTTATTTTCTTTGCTATGCAATCAATGAGTAGTAAATGTATAGCAAAGAAGCTTAATTTATCGCACCGAACCATCGAAAATAAATTGCTGATGATTTATCAGAAGGCTGATGTACATTCTCTGAGTCAGTTGATTGAATTTTGCCGACTAAATGGATTGGATCGCTATATTCCTCAGCGTTTTTTTCGGCCCGGCAGTCGGGTGGTAACCTCCGGCAACGGTGATTTCTATCACACACTTCATCAGGAACCATGAGAGTCGGGTCAGGGCCCGGCGGCCCTCTCTGCCGGGAAGGCTATTCCCCAGGCTGGCCAAGCAGCATCCGGCGTTCATGTTCAAGCAGCCATTGTTTGCGCCACAGGCCGCCGGCATAGCCAGTTAAGGAACCATTGGCGCCAATGACCCGATGGCATGGAACAACAATGGCGATTTGATTGGCGCCATTGGCACGGGCAACTGCGCGGGTAGATGAGGGATGGCCAATCATGGCCGCCAGAGAAGAATAGCTTTCGGTTGTTCCCAGCGGAATGGTCCTGAGCGCATCCCAGACCGTACGGGTAAACAGCGTACCGCTTTGTACCAGCGGTGTGTCGAAATGGATTTGCCGGCCGCTAAAGTAGCCATTGAGTTCTTGTTCAATGCGGTCAATCACCGGGTTTTTCTGCATGATGATTTCGGAACCGGTTAACGCCTTGAGTTTGACCAGTTCATTAGGCAGCCCTTTACGATCAAAAAATTCCAGCAGGTAAAGCGACTGACTATCGGCAACGGCAAGCATTGAACCTACCGGTGTCTCTATCCAGTGCGCATGAAGAAACTGCAGTTGCCTGGCGCGGCTGGGAGCGGTACCAATCAAGCGGGCGATGGCGGAGCGAAATCCACTGCCTGATTCGTAACTGGCTTCGAGCTGGGCTGCAATGATGTTATCCCCCGAGGCAATAACATCGATACCTCTGCTCAGCCGGCGTAAGCGCGCCATCTCAAGGAAGGTAACACCGAACTGTCGCTTGAAAGCGCGCCGGGCGGTTGAAGGATCCAGCTTCAGGGCTTTGATATCCTCTTCGGACCAGCGCTTTTCAGGTTCACTTTCAAGCCGCTCGAGCAGCACTGACACCACCGGATCTCTTTCACTGTGTAACGCCAGGGGGCGACAGCGTTTACAGGGTCTGTAACCCGCCTCCATAGCGCCAACCACCGTTGGAAAAAACACCGTGTTTTCTTTTTTGGGCTTGCGGGCAGCACACGTCAGCCGGCAAAAAATGCCGGTGCTTTTGACGCCGACAAAGGCGAAACCGTCATAAACTGGATCGCGAGCAACAAGGGCGGCATACAGCAGGTCATCACTGGGCAAATCGAAAAGCATAGACTCAGCTCACTGTCAGGCAAGAGATGAGTCTAAGTGTAAAGGAATGTCGCCCGATTTTGCGCCATTTTTCGGGCGTTGATATTCAGTGATGATTCACATGTTGGAAATGCGCGATTTTCGGCAAGAAAGTGATGGCGTAAAGTGCGCAGATACCGACGATGGTATAGATTATCCGTGACAGCATGGCCAGTTGTCCGCCAAAAATGGCGGCAACCAGATCGAACTGGAACAGCCCGACCAGCAGCCAGTTGATCCCGCCCACGATGAGCAGCACCAGTACAACAATATTAAGAGTTTTCATTAGGCCTCAGCATCAGAAGTGTTTTGCCTGTCGGCAACAATAGCGTTGCCGGCAAGATAATTATCCGGCAACCACACGTTATAGTATGCGCTTGCTTACATTCTGAGCTTAGCCGCTAGTAGACCCGACCATACTGATATTAAAGACAATAGTGTTTTTTTAACCGCAAAGGCCTGTTTAGGTCGCCGGCGCTAAGGGCTGTTCACGCAGGATTTGGTTGGGCACTGGTCAGGCGGAATCGTTCATATACCAGGAGGCCCAATGGGCCCGTACAGCCGAAAAGGCTAATCGGCCGGTAGTCTGTCCAGAATAGCTTGTGCGGTATTGACGTCAGTTACCAGCGAATTGATCATCCCTGAGCGTACTGCCCCGATAATCCCCGCCGCTTTTTCCGGTGTAGCCGCCACACCTATGGTCAGCGGGGTATTACGCAGTTGTTCCCCGGAGGCCGCCAGCATTCTCTGTTCCCCTTCCCAGTGAAGAATTTCACCTGCCTCGGTAACATAGTGGCGAAGCACGTCTCCCGCAGCCTGGCTCAGGGCTTGCTCGCCAGGCGTCGCAGTACTGGTTTCACCGCCAGCACTCGGCGCATGGGTCAGACCCACCCCTACAATAGCGACATCCAGTCTGTGCCATAGGGAAGTAATTTCTTTTACGCTTTGGTCGCTGAGGAACGCATCGCGCAGTTCAGCCGAGGATATATAAGGCGCGTGCAAGAAATAAGGCGTGCCGCCCATTTGTTCCGCTGCCAGTCGGACAAATTCATTGATCTGAAAGTGGGGAGCAGCCTGCTGCATGCCGCCATTCAGGGCCACTGTCAGTATTCCCGGTATCCGCGGCAATCCGGATAGGGTCACTTCCCGAACGGCGCGGCCCCACCCAATACCCAGCACAGAACCCGCCTTAAGGCCCGCCTGTAATAACAGCGAGGCCAGCGGTGCTGCCAGCGCCCCCAGAACATTGGTGGGGGGGGTGTCAACCACGGCGGCGTTTTTGAGATTCAGTCGCTGGATAAGATCAGCGGTCATATTTTCAGGCGACGTCAGTTCAATCACTTCTATACGTACAATGCCCGCCGCCCGCGCTTTATTCAGTAATCGGGAAACCGTCGCCGTAGAGACGCCGAGCTTTTTGGCGATGTCTACCTGGGACATATCTGACTGATAGTGCAGCTTGGCAACCATGTGCATCATCGCACGTGTTGTCGCGATATCTTGTAAAAGAGGCTCTTTCAGCTTGAAATTCCTTTCTGCAATGTATTACACTCAAATCGTCGATTGGGGAATTATTGCTCAATAGGCATGAAATTGCAATCAGTGCCGACGGTGCACAAGCCTTATCTGCCGTGCTATGGCAGGGAAATTACCACCCTTTTCCACCGTAGGGATAGGGCGGCCCCGGTAGCGGTAAACACTGCAGAACTCATCAACTCAGGAGAGAAAGATGTCTAAAATGTCCACATCAGAATTACGGGGATATCAGCAAATATGCGGTACCAACGGAGCCATGCTGGTGATTGCCTGTGATCAGCGCGGCGCCATGCGCAGCCTGCTGGCCAGCGATCCCAAGCAGCAGGCGGGAATTTCCGAGCATGCATTGGGGGAAATAAAGGCGGATATTACGCGTTACCTTGCAAGTAAAGCCTCCTGTGTGCTGGTTGATCCGGTGTGTGCTGTCCCGCAGCTGGTGGACGATGGCATCATCGCCAGGGATACCGCGCTGTTGATTGGCCTGGATGCTTCAGGCTGGGATACCTCACCGGAAGGCTATCGGTTATCCAGGCTAGTGCCGGGTATTAATGCCCGCCGGGTGAGAGAGCTGGGAGCGACCGGCGGTAAGATCATGGTGTATCTCCGTTCAGACCAGGAACAGGCTAATCAGCACAACATCGCTATTTTACGCCAGTGCATAGAGGATTTCAGCCGCGAGGATCTGTTGCTGGTGGTGGAATTTCTTACCTATCCGCTCGAAAACGAAACCGAGGAAGAATATCGGGACCGCTTCCCGGACTTGATTCGCGGTGGGACGCGGATTTCCCTGGAATGCGGAGCAAAGGTGCTTAAATTACCCTATCCGGGGTCGGCCCAGGTCTGCGCCGATATCACTCGCCTGGCTGGTGACGTGCCATGGGCGGTATTATCAGCCGGTGTGGATCACAGCACTTTTGTCACGCAGGTCGCAGATGCCATTCGCAACGGCGCATCAGGGGTGATTGCGGGCCGTTCTCTGTGGAAGGACTGCATTTCACTGGATCGCGACCAGACTCGAACCAAGCTTGAAACCCTGGCTGTTCCACGGTTGAATGAACTGCAATCGGTTATTCATCAGTATTATGTCCCCGCCGGGCAAACGGTAGCGACCACCGCCGGGCATACTCACTCTCAACAGTAACAGGAGCCGCCATGGCAGTCGAAACCGGGAAGCGCGTTGTTTTGGTCAATGGCATACCCGCGTCGGGGAAAAGCCGGCTCGCGGCCGCTCTGTCAGAACGCACCACCTGGCCGGTACTTTCACTGGACTCCATCAAGAATCCTTTTCTTGAAAGAATCGAGGGGGTAGATCGAGAATTCAACCGTTTACTGGGCAAGGCAAGTTACCAGGCTATCTGGTCGATTGTTGCCGATGCGCCTGCCGGAACCACTTTTATTATCGATGCCTGGTTTGGGTTTCAGCCTAAAGAGCTTCTTCACCATTATCTTTTGCAGGCCAATGTGCGTCATGGGGCTGAAATATGGTGCAAGATATCTGCAGCAACCGCTGCAAATCGTTATCAAGCTCGTCTGGATCAACGTTTACCTGGCCATCCCGGCAAGGAATATATCCCAGAACTGGTTGCCCTGGCCGCCAGAGCAGAGCCGATGATGCTTACTCCATTTCTGACGGTAGAACATACGACGCCGCTGGATATGGACAGCGTCTATAAATGGATCACCGAAGCATTAGAGGAAAACCTGATATTTTAATCTGAGCATCTGTAAAGCGATGTTTAAAAAAGGGGGATTCAATGTTCGATTCAATACCGATTCGTAGAGTTTCCGATTATGCTATAGGAAATTTGTTATTTTTCCGAAATTAATAGGTTGTTAATATTATATAGCAGTGATTAGATCACAGTTTTAAGATTTCGAGAAAAGTATACTCATTTAAATATGTGTTCATCGAGGTAGCCTCTGTTATGTTAACTGACTGGATTAATGAAGGTAATATTGAATTAATTCCTTATGTAAAAAACTGGCGCGATGCAGTTGAAACCGCTGTACGTCCACTAATTACCACAAAAGCGGTTGAGCAGAGATATCTCGATGCTATTTTTACCCTGCATGAGCAAATCGGGCCATATTATGTTTTAGGCGAAGGTATTGCCATGCCTCATGCCAGACCAGAGGAGGGCGTTAATAAGACCGCACTTTCATTGTTGATTATTTCCGGAGGTGTCGAATTTGGCAGTGAAGAAAATGATCCGGTGTATATCGTGTTTGCATTGTCTGCAATAGATAGTCATTCACATATTGATATGATTGCCGGTCTTTCACATTTATTTTGCGACGATCAGAAAATAAACCAGTTAAAGAATGCCACTAGCAAGTTGGAGGTTCTAGAAATTATCCGTCAATTTTGAAAATGCTAATAAGAGTGTATTAATAGCCATTATTGCCTGTGGCGGCACAATGCTGGGCAATAGTTCATAACCGAAGGAATATGCTATGAAAAAATTATCTATTATGGCAGTGTGCGGGGCAGGGTTAGGCAGCAGTTTTGCCTGTGAGATGAGCATCGAGGCTGCTTTAAAAGAACTTGGCGTTGAAGCCGACCTCTCTCACTGCGATATTTCAAGTGCGACATCAAGCCGGGCCGATATCATCGTGACCGGAGAAAATTTCCGTTCCCAGTTTCAGCATTACACCATCAATGCAAATATTATCTATCTCAAAAGACTCGTAGACAAAAAAGAAATAATAAGCAAGCTTACCCCGGTATTACAAGATAAAGGCTACCTGAGTTAATTATATTTTTTTAGTATCCGATATGGTGAATGTTATAGGGGACTTAGAATATGTCTTTCCTTCATTTTATTGTTAATGATATTTTGGGGCAGGCGTCTATATTAATATCGCTTATCGCCATGATAGGGCTTATTGCCCTTAAGAAAAGCCCTGGGCAAGTCATTACCGGTACTCTGAAAACCCTGCTGGGATTTTTAGTTTTGCTGGCTGGTGCCAATATCATCGTCAATGCTCTGAATTTTCTGGGTGAAATTTTCCAGAAAGGTTTTAATATGCGTGGGGTGGTCACAGATGTGGGATCCATCGCCGGCATTGCCCAGCAGACGCTCGGCAGAGAAACCGCATTAATTATGGTTCTCGCTTTCTGTGTCAATATCTTGATAGCGCGTTTTACACGTTATAAGTATATTTTCCTGACCGGGCAGGCTTCTTTATGGATGGCGACCGTGTGTTCGGTTATTGGCTATATGGGTGGATTACGCGGTGCTGAATTGATTGTTATCGGTGGTGTGCTAGCCGGACTGATGGCGGTATGTATGCCCGCGCTGGCCCAGCCCATCGTGCGCAAGATAACCGGTTCGGATGATATTGCTTTGGGGCATTTCTGTACCATCGGCTATATCGTCCAGGCGGGGGTGGCCAAGGTCACCGGCGACAGCAGTAAAAGCACCGAGGACTTCGAACTGCCCCAGTCATTTTCATTTCTGCAGGATACTTACCTGTCGATGATGATCGTGATGTTCCCTATTTACCTGATTCCAGCTATTGCCGCCGGCCCGGAGGTCGTCGCGCCCTTCGCTGATGGGGTGAACTATCTGGTTTATGCATTCATGCAGTCGGTGCAGTTTGTGGTGGGCGTCTATGTGCTGTTATCGGGTGTTCGTTTGCTACTGGCCGAGATAGTGCCGGCATTTCGCGGTATTGCACTGCGGATTGTGCCTAATGCTGTTCCAGCGCTGGACTGCCCGGTATTGTTTCCTTACGCACCCAATGCGGTGATCATCGGTTTTATTTCGACGACTATTGGTTCTGTCATCGGCATGTTCCTGTTTCCCTGGGTGGGGCTTGCGATGATCCTGCCTGGCATGCTGACCAATTTCTTTGCCGGCGGTACGGCAGGCATTTTTGCCAATGCGGTAGGCGGCAGGCGAGGGGCGATTATCGGCGGTATCTTTCATGGGCTGTTTATTACCTTGCTGCCGGCCCTGTTATTACCGTTACTGGGACAATATGGTTTCGCTAACGTGACCTTCAGTGATTCAGACGTTATCAGCGTCGGTCTACTCTTTGGCCATATCCTGAATTTCTTTTATTAATTGATGGAGATGCTATGTCTACTTATATAGAGGCTATCCTGGAGCAACAGTTACCGCCCAAAGAGTGTGCTGATGCACTTAATCAGTTGGGTAAGGATTACAGCGAGCGGGGTGAGACCGACCAGGCCATTGCCTGCTGGGAAAAAAGCATGGAGTGTTACGGTAAACCCGGCTTTGCTCAGGCCCAGTTGATGAAGGCGTATAACGTGAGACGACGGCAATGCTCTGAAGCCAGGGATGCAAAAGGGCTTGAGCTGTTTTCGGATAAAATCGATCAACTGATGCAAAAAAGCAAAGACGCCATCCGCTATGGATTTTAGGCATCTTTGCCTGGCTAGATTGATACGCAAGGATGCGTTTATATTACGGCAAACCGATGCAGATTCGCCAAAGCGACCCGCATAAAGCCGGATCTTCATTTTGTTGACTCATGGACAGCAAAGCCTGACTCACCGGCGGCGATCCCCGGTTTCAGCGTCAGTGCCGGGATAATGAGGGTGCCGTTGCGTATTGCCCGCCAGGCCAGCGCGCCGCTTAACGCGCAGGTCATTTGCCGACGTTAGCGTCAGCGCGCGTATCACCTTCAAGGTTTTCCCTGTTCAACCCAGCTAGCTAAATCGTCGACGGCCTGACGATTGAGCGTGGCTGAAGGATAACCGGGCAGCTGCTGGGTATAGCGGCGAATGACACGCAGCGCAGCCGCCGATTTTCCCTTGATGCTGCTGACGAGTTCTTCGCCGGCCAGCGCCAACTGATCATCGGCGACGACCCGGGTCACCAGACCGATGCTTCGGGCTTCATCAGCCGCCACCTGTCGTCCAGTCAGTACCAGTTCCTCGGCAATACGTGGCTGTATGAAGTAGGGCAGATACGCCACCACAATCAACGGCGCCAGGTTGTGGTCGATTTCATCAAAACCAAAATGTGCGCTTTGGGCGGCGATAGAAAGGGTGCTGTGCAGTGAGATACCTGATCCAAAGCCAAGCGCCCGCCCCTGGATCAGCGCAATGCTGATACCCGGAAACTGACGTAATTGTTCATTGGCGGTAAGAATAAGGTTTAAATTATCGCGTAAAGGAACCTCGGGTAGCCGCTCTTTCTGGTCACGGCCCAGGGTAAAATCAGCTCCCTTGGCGGCGATGACCAGGATCTCCGCCTGTTGTTCGCCGGCGCGCTTTATGCCAGCGATAAAGTCCAGCATCAATTGCCGGGTAAACCGGTTATCGGTATGCGGGCTGTTAATTGTCAGTCTTGCAACTTGGCCATCAAAATTGTATTCAATCATAGTGTTAATCCAGTTCCAGGTTCTCTCGTAGCGTATTCCCCGCATAATCGGTATGAAACAGCCCCCGTTTTTGCAGGATGGGTACTACAGATTCTATAAAGCGGTGCAGCCCATCGGGCAGGCTGTCAATCATCAGGTTAAAGCCATCGGCAGCGCCGGCAAGAAACCAGCGTTGGACAAGATCTGCCACCTGCTGTGGAGTGCCGATGACTTGCATATGCCCGCCGCCGTTACGATAAAGCAGCTCCCGCACCGTCAGATGCTCTTCCCGCGCCAGGCGCAAGGCGGCGGATCGGAAACCTTCCGCTCCGCGAAAATCGCTGTTGGCGATAATTTTCTCTACCGGCAGCGGCTCATCCAGGTGCAGATCTGTAGCCTGTACGCCGAGGCGCAGCGCCAGTTTTTTCAGTTCGCTGTCACCAGCCAGCAGGTCCAACTGTTGTTTGCGCGCTATGGCTTCACGCTCTGACCCGCCGATGATTGGCATCAGTCCCGGTAAAATCTTGATGCTATTGGCCGAGCGCCCCCTGGCGCAGGCACGCAGTTTGATATCCTGATAAAATTCCCGCGCGCTGCCAAGGGTGTTCTGAGCGGTAAACACCACATCCGCCGTTCGCGAGGCCAGATTTCGCCCCGGTTCTGATGCGCCAGCCTGGAACAGCACCGGGTGACGCTGTGCCGAAGGAGGCAGGGTCAGCGGCCCCTGTACCTGGAAATGTTCTCCCTGATGGTTGATAGCGCCGATCCGCTGCGGGTCGGCAAATTCTCCGCTGATTTTGTCGCCGATAATGGCGCCCGGCTGCCAGCTCTGCCACAGGGCTGAAACCACATCGACGAATTCTTCTGCTCGCCGGTAGCGGGCAGTGCCGGCCGGCAGTGCGCTTTGGCCGAAATTGGCCGCCACATCCGGCACAAAGGTGGTGACAATATTCCATCCGGCCCGGCCAGCGCTGAGATGATCGAGCGTCATAAAACGCCTGGCCAGATTGAACGGTTCATTGAAGGTAGTGGAGGCCGTCCCTACCAGGCCGATATGACGGGTGATGGCGGCCATGGACGACAGCACCGCTACCGGATCCATCGCGCCCAGATTGGGTCGCTGGTATGCTTCTTCTCCAGCAGCCAACGTATCGGCCAAAAACACCGCATGCAGTTTGCCCTGTTCGGCGCAGCGGGCGATATCCTGGAAATAGCCGGGATCAAAATAGGCGGTGGCCGGCCGTTCCCCCAGTCGCCAGGCAGCAGGATGCATGCCCAGTCCCAGGACGGTGACGTTAAGGATAAGGCCGGCACTCATTGCCTGCCCAGCCTCAATCCTCGCGCTTCCAGCAGGGGCAGTACCTGCTCGGCAAAAAATGCCAGCTCCGGCACATAGTCATAAAAGCCCAGCTGGACACCATCAATACCAGCCTGATGCAGTTTCTCCAGGGCATCGGCCACCTCTTCAGGTGAGCCGATAATCTGAATATGCCCGCCGAGGATGCGGTCGGCCGGAATATGCTGTTTCCAGCCATGGGCATCGCCACCGCTGTGCCGGGCGGTATAGGCCTGAATCGACTCCCTGTCGGCGCGCTCGACGATAGCGTCACGGTAAGCAAAAGCTTCCTGGCGAGTCGGCTTGCAGATAATCAGCGGGAAGATGATGATTTTGGTGTCTCGGCCCAACCGGTGGTAAGGCTCGCGTATCGCCTGCGTATGGGCCGGCAGGGCCTCGATCGCCTGTTCAAACACCGCTCCGGCGGGGCTTGACGTGAACACAATGTCCGAGTGCTCTGCGGCATAGGCAAAGCCGGCGGCAGAGGCGCTGGCCGAGACCATAATCGGCCGACCGTAGCGCGGGCGCGGCGAAACCCAGGCATCCTGCAACTGATAAAATCTACCGTCAAAAGTCAGGTTATCTTCGCCTTCCCATAGCCGTTCCATGATCTCGGAAAACTCGCCGGCCTGTTGGTAGCGAGCATCATGGTCCAGTCTGTCCATGCCGAACATCAGCGGCTCTTTGGCATCGTAACCGGTAACGATATTCAGCCCGAAACGCCCCTGGGCGATATGGTCGGCCGTAGCGGCAAAACGCGCCAGATAGAGTGGATGCAGGTTACCGTACAACACATTAACCGTTGAAATAGTCATGATGCTGGTGGTTATCGAACTGAGCGCTACCGTGGTGATAAATGGGTCCAGGAAATTTTCCCGGTAGTGAGCTTCACCGCCGAAGCCCCCTTTGGGGACCCACTGCTGCAGGCTGAAGACAAAATCAAAGCCGTGCTTTTCAGCACTGAGTGTCAGCTGCTTATTGTATTCAAATTGCCAATCGGTGCCGCGCGGATAGGTGGATTGGGAAAATCCGCCGGTCTGGGTAGGCAGGAACAGGCCCAGCATTAACGGTTGCCTGGCGGCTTTGGCCAGCGGGCTATCGGCATCATCCAGTGGTCCGGGCCGGGTGTGGCGTTGGGAAGTCTGCTGCGTCATAAAAGGGCTCTCCGGGGGCGAAGTTAACATTATTCAGCTTTGAAGCTATCCCAAAGCGGTTTAAACGAGCTATCGACCACATCCTTGAAAGCCGGTAACGGCGGCTGAATAGATTTGCTTTCAAGCAGCAAATGGCCGGTTTTGTCCAGCGCACTTTGGGAAAGCGCCGGTGAGAAGGTGTGACGCTGACGCTCAAGGGAGGTTTCGATGATGGCCACGCCGGGATTACCGTATTCTTGGTTGGCGATTTCGGCTACTGAGTTCAGATTGGCCGGGTCGACGATGTACTGTAATGAGGCGACCAGCGCTCTAACCACCCCCTCGGCGGTTTGCCGATGGTCGGCGATATAGTCGCGGGTGGTTTGCAGCGTGGTGTAGCCCAGACCTTGGAAGACATCGGGCCCCTGGCCTTTGGTCAGGTCGAGCACATAGTCCCATTTGCCTGAGCCCTCTACCGCGATGACGTTCCACGGCTCCATCACAAATGCCGCATCGATCTCACCTGCTTCACCGGCGGTAAGTTGGCGGTCGGCACCTCTAATGGGGATCAGGCTGATATCCTTTTCCGGATCCAGGCCGGCGCTTTGTGCTATATAACGCATTGATACATCAGCAAATCCACCTCGCGCCAGCGTGCCGACCCGTAGCCCTTTCAGGTCGGCGATACCCGGCGGGTGGCCAAGCTGTTTCACCACATCCCGGCGCACTACTACCGCCCCGGCAAAATCAGTCTGCAGGTTAGCGATGCTGACGATGTCCTGGCCTTTTTTCACCGCTTTAAGGTTATTTTCGAATGCCGCATCAATAAACTGCACCGATCCGCCAATCAGGGCTGCGGTCGCCGGCACCCCGCCGGCAAAGTAATCAATGGACACATCCAGCCCCTGTTGCTCGAAAAAGCCTTTTTCCTTGGCGATAAGCACCGGCAGCCCGAGCAGTGAACGGTTTGAGACGCCGATATGCAGTTTTTCGGCGGCAGTTGCCTGGCCGATAGACATACCGGCCAGGAGGAATGCCGCGCCTGACCAGGCAAGGGCCCGGCCTGATAACAAAATGTGTTTCATAACGACTCCTGTAAAAAGCATTAACCGGTCAGCGGGCAGGCCGACGCCAGTGTAAAAAACGATGGGAAAGCGCCAGAATCACCCGGTCTAAGCCGAAAGAAACCAGCATCAGCACCAGCAGCGGCATCAGCATGCCGGTGGTATCGAAGCCGCCGGCGGCTTCATCCATCATGTAACCAATCCCGGCGCGGGCGGAGATGAATTCTCCGACGATGGCGCCGATAATGGCGAATGAAAGGGAAATTCGCAGGCCCGAAAGCAGCCATGGGACGCAATTGGGCAGCAGCACCTTAAAGAACAGCTGCCAGCGATTGGCCCGCATGACTTTCATCAAATTGAGCTGAATCTGGTCGACGGATTTGATGCCTTCATAGGTGTTGATCATCATTGGTACCACCACCAACGAGAAAGCCAGTAGGAACTTGGAGGCAAAGCCGATACCGACGAACATCACGATAAGCGGAGCCAGCGCCACGCGAGGTAAACTGTTCAAGGCGATGATAAACGGTTCGAGGGTGGCCCCTATCAGCCGGCTCATGCCCAGCAGCAGCCCGAGCAGCACGCCGACCAGACTACCGGCGAGCAGGCCAGACAGCGCTTCGATCAGCGTGACGCCTAAATGAAAAGTGATATCGTGGCTAAGCAGGGATTGCCAGAAGGCGTCGGCAAGCAATGCCGGGCTGCTTATCCAGAAAGGATTGATAAGCCCTATCCTGACCCCCAGTTCCCAAAGGCCCAGTCCCCCTATCAACACTGAGGCCTGCAGCAGGCGTATCAATCGATATTCAGTCATGATGCGCCGTTCCTAACTGGGTGTGGGTCTTGATGTCTTGCCAGATGTCGCCCAGCAGTTGATTGAAACTGGCCGAGGTTCGCAGGCTGTCGAACCGGCGCGGACGCGGTATTTCGACCCGGTATTCCGCAACAACGCGTCCAGGCCGGGTTCCCATCACCAGAATGCGGTCAGACAGGAAAATTGCTTCGGACAGGTCATGGGTCACGAACAGCACGGTTTTGCGATGGGTTTCCCAATATTGATTGAACATTTCCTGAATAAAGATCCGAGTCTGGGCGTCAAGGGCGCCAAAAGGTTCGTCCATCAGGATAATATCCGGATTGGTGACCAAGGTCCTTGCGAGTGATACCCGTTGGCACATACCGCCCGACACCTCAGAGGGAAAATGATGCTCATAACCGGTAAGCCCCATTTCGGCAATCATTTTACCGGCCCTGGCAACGCGCTCTTGCTTGTCGACGCCGGCGATTTCAAGACCGAGCGCCACATTATCCAGCACGCTGCGCCATGGCAGCAGGCCATGCTGCTGAAACATATAGCCCAGCAGTCTCGGGCCGCCCGACGGATGATCGGCGATGGTGATTTTACCGGACTGTATCGGTGTCAGGCCGGCGATAAAATTGAGCAGCGTGCTTTTGCCGCAACCGCTGGGGCCGACGATGCTAACGAATTCCTCTGCCTCGATGCTGAGGCTGACGTTACGCAGAATTTCCACGCTCTGGTCCGGGCGCGTGTGCTGCCCGACCTGAAAATCAAGCGCTTCGATAGCCAATGCCGGGTCACGATGCCTGGTCAACGGGTCTGCCAGGTGTATATCGGCTGCCTGTGTGGTCATGGCGTGTACTCTGATTGCAGATAAAAGTATGCCAGAGCCGCTTCGGCTACCTTGCGATCCTCTTCCGCCGTGCCTGAGCTGATACCGATACCGGCGACAATTTGGTCATCGACGGTCACCGGCAGTCCGCCGCCGATAATGGAAAAATGACCATTATTGGTGATATGAATGCCGAAAGTCGGCTGGCCGGAGACGCAAAGCTGGTTATAGATATGGGTTGGCTTTCTGGCCGCTGCCGCGGTAAAAGCTTTATCGACCGCAATGGAAATGCTGGTGATTTTGGCCCCGTCCATGCGGCGAAAGGCAATAAGGTGGCCGGACTCGTCAGTGACGGCGATGCACATAGGGATATCTTGCTCGCGCGAGGCAAAGACTGCGCCAGCGATCAGCCAGTCCGCTTCTTCGACCGACAGGCGCTTAACGTTGAGCATGGGATGTCTCCTCAGCTGTTAAATCAGTGGTATTGAGGTAATCTTCCAGCGTCTGGCGATCGTCGCCAGCCAAGGCCTTGTAAGGCGGGTAGGGGTCACCTGCGGTGTTGCCAAGCCATTGCATGGCGGCTTTCATTACTGGCGTCAGACCGTGATGCATCCACTGGGACGGAAAGCGGGAGAACTGTTGCTGCAATCGCCGGGCCTGTTCGATATCACCCTGCTGATAGGCAGTGATCAGTTTGCGGCCGATGGCTGCTGCCGGCGGCGGCATGGTCGCACCCGAGCCACCCAGTTCGAGGGTGATAAGCAGCATTTGCATAGTGGTGTAATAGCGGGCCAGGCCGGCGTGGTCGATCTGCTGGATAAGGCGCGAGACACGGGACAAATCCCGGGAGCTCTCTTTGATGTATTTTATTCCCTCAAGCTTAGCCAGCTCCACGGTGGTGTCGACCGATAGATCGGCTCCCGGGCCGGCATTAAGATACAGCATGACCGGCAAGGCCGTTTCGCCGAGGATGCGCGTGAAATAACCGATCAGATCCGCGCTGTCGGGCGCACCGCCAAACGGCCGCAGCGGGGCCAGAATTTGAACGCCATAGGCGCTGACAGCGGCGGCGTGATCCGCAAGCTCAATCGCCACCTTGAAGGAGGGATGGGATATACCGGCCATCACCGGGCGACGGCCATCAACGAATTCGATGGTTTTTTCGATCAGCCATTTGCGCTGTGCCAGGGTCAGGCAGGCGTATTCCTGAGCTTCTACACCGGCTGCTACCACCATGGTGGCGCCGCATTCTTCCACCACATAATCCACCTGGCGCTGCAGCAGCCCTTCGTCAATGCGCAGCTCTGAATCAAACGGGGTCAGTGGCGGGACGATTAGTCCAGGGGTGTCATTAGGCATAAAGATTCTTATCAGTTAATCGCTTTGCTATATAAGAATGCGGCTAACAATAAACCGGCCGCTGTCGCGCAGGCCCCTCGCGAGAAAAGGAGAATGTGCTTGGCGTCACTATCACTTAATCATATTCATATGCAAACAATGAAAAAGGCATTTGCTTTGCATCTTTAAGCATAACAGAACGGGAATATCGCTGGAGAAGGTTGGTCATATATGGGATATTGAATGTATAAGGCTTGTCCTAAGGAATACCAGACTATGTCCCGACCCGACTCAGAGGCGTCGTCCTCTTCGTATATGGCGGCACCGTTTTTATACGATGAAGCGCCGGATTTTGCTGCCCGATCAACCCATGGCGATATCAGCCTGAAAGCACTGCGCGGCCGCTGGGTGCTGCTTTTCTCCCATCCGGCCGATTTCACGCCGGTCTGCACCAGTGAGCTAATTGCTTTCGCCCGCAGCGCCCACCGTTTTGAGGCGCTTAACTGCCAACTGCTGGCGCTGTCGGTTGACGGTCTTTACTCACACCTGGCCTGGCTAAACAGCATCAAGGTGAATTTTGATATTGATATTCCCTTTCCGCTGATAGAAGACCCTTCCATGTCTGTTGCCAGAGCCTTCGGCATGCTGCCAAGGCACTCGCATTCCTCCGGTACGGTCAGGGGAACGTTTCTGATTGATCCTGAAGGGGTAATTCAGTCGATTAACTGGTATCCGATCTCCACCGGACGTTCGGTACAGGAACAGCTCAGGCAGTTGGAAGCCATCAAGCTGAGCTATGAAGTACCGTTCTATACGCCAGCCGAGTGGCAGTCGGGGGACGATACTATCGTTCCTCCGCCCCGGACGATTGAAGGCGCCCGCGCCCGTCTCGGTGATACCCAGGCTCCGGACTGGTATTACAAAACCTGCAGTAATCCCCTATCGCCAAGCGCTGGACGTCAGCAATGAGTACCGAACAGCTGAATGTCAATTCGCGTATCGCCGAAGCCGCTGTGCTGCTGCGGTTGCTGGGCCATCCCATTAGGCTGCATATTGCCTTGCTGCTGTTGCCCGAGCCCCAGACCGTATCGGCGATGGAGGAGATACTGAGGATTAAGCAGCCTAATTTATCCCAGCACCTGGCGGTGCTGCGTGACGCCGGCATTGTCCACTCGACCCGGGAGGCCAAGTCGGTGACCTATGAAATCAATCCCCAACTGCCATTGCAGCTGATTTCAGCACTGGCGGCGGTTATTAAGGGCAGCGAGAAGCCGCAGGCAGACCGGCGAACCGCTATCGAGGCATCGCCATCGGATGACAACCTGGCCGCCCCGGCGATAGACCTTCAGCACAGCAAGCGGGATCGGCTACCGGTTGATAGCGCGACGATAGCTAAGCCGGGCGCCAGACAGAAGTCCGGCCAGCTTGATAAGGGCGATGCATTGATCTTTGCCACCGTCAGCTTTCCGGCAGCTCGCGAATAAAGTCGATAAAGGCCCGCAGGGGAGTAGGCACCAGTCGCCGGTCTGGGTAATAAAGATAAGGGCCGGAAAAATCCTGCCACCAAGGCTGCAGAATAGGCTCCAGCTGACCCGCCTCGATGTGCGGACGCAGCCACTGCTCGAATAGCTGTACCACGCCCAGTCCGGCGATCGCCGTTTCCACCGCCAGGTCAACTGCCGCTCCAATGCTGACAATCAGCGGCCCGGCAGGCTGCAGCTTGATAATTTCACCGTCTTTTTCAAACGCCCATTCGGCCATGATACCGCTGGCATATTTCCCTCGCAGGCAGGCATGGTCCAGCAGCTCCCGGGGATGCTGCGGCCGACCTTTGCGGTCTAGATAGCAGGGGGCTGCCGCGATGGCGAATCGCTGTACCCGGGGCCCAATAGGTACGGCAATCATATCCTGCTCCAGGCGTTCATCGTAGCGGATACCGGCGTCGCAGCCTGCCTGGAAGATATCTACCACATTGCTTTCGGCGATGATTTCCAACTGGATTTCCGGATAGCGGGCCAGGAAAGCCGGGACGATGGCGGGCAATACCAGGCGTGCGGCACTGACCGGCACATTCAGGCGTAGCGTGCCGGTCGGGGTAGTGCGGAATTTATTGACTGCGTCCAGTGCGGCCTCTACCTCGGTCATGGCGGGCAGCAGTCTATCCAGCAGGGCTTTGCCGGCTTCGGTCAGCATCACGGTTCGGGTGGTTCGATGGAACAGCCGCAGGCCGAGCTGCTGCTCGGCGCGGCGCACCGCATCGCTCAAGCGGGATGGGTTACTGTTGGTCGCTCTGGCGGCCTCACGAAAACCGCCGGCTTTGGCGACGGCGATAACGGCATTAAGCAATGCCAGATCCATACTCATTGTTCGAAATCCCGTACAACCTGTCGACTTTTAACCCTATAGTCGCACAGGCTTTACCCACCTACAATAAATCCTCTACCACAGAGGAGTAAGCCATTATGACCCAAATTGATTCAAACGACCGTTACCCTTTAGGCGACCGGCAGGTCAAGCGTATCGGCTATGGCGCCATGCAGCTGGCGGGCCCAGGTGTGTTTGGTCCCCCCCGGGATAAAGCCACCAGTTTACAGGTGTTGCAACAGGCGCTGGCTGCTGGGGTAAATCATATTGATACCTCAGATTTTTATGGTCCGCACATTACCAATCGGCTTATCAGAGAAGCACTCCATCCCTATGCCGACGATTTGTGCATCGTCACCAAAGTCGGCGCATTCCGGGATGATCAGGGCGGCTGGCTTCCGGCCTCCGCGCCAGAACAGCTGACCCAGGCGGTGGAGGATAACCTGCGTAATCTTGGGCTTGAGCAGTTGGATGTGGTCAATCTGCGCAGCATGCTGGATATTCATCATCCCCGGGAAGGGTCGCTGGAAGCGCCGCTGACGGCATTGGCTGAGCTCAAGCAGCGTGGCCTGATTCGTCATATCGGCTTGAGTAATGTGACCCCGACCCAGATTACCGATGGCCAGAAGATCACCACCATAGCCTGCGTGCAGAATTTCTATAATCTGGCTAATCGCCAGGATGATGCCCTGATTGATTTACTCGCCGCCCAGGGTATCGCTTATGTGCCGTTTTTCCCGCTCGGCGGATTTTCACCGCTGCAGTCCGACGTGCTCAATGAAGTCGCCGGCCGGCTGAATGCCACGCCTATGCAGGTGGCCCTTGCCTGGCTGCTGCAGCGTTCAGCTAATATTCTGCTGATTCCGGGTACCTCATCGCTGACCCATCTGGCAGAGAATCTGGCGGCGGCTGACGTGCAGCTCTCGCGGCAGGATGTAGATCGGCTGGAAAATGTGGGCCAGTAAGAGTAAGAAACCGGACACGGGTGCCCGGTTAATACGGCAACAGCAAAGGAGGTTTATCCTTGCACAGCGATATTCAATTTTTGCTCAATAGAGCTGGTTTTTTCAGCATAGGGTTTTCAAACCGTGCTGCATAATATAAAGCGGGGTTAATTATTCCGGCGATTCTCCGCGCTGGCATCATATTCTTCCCTGGCTGCGTCCAGGGCAGGGAAGTTATATTCCGCCCATCAGTCCAGCGCACAAAGCGTATCCACCAGTGAATGGGCAACGGCGGTCAGCCGGTATTCCACATGGGCCGACTTTTCCTGATAATCATGCCTTTCAATCAGCCCGTGCTGCTCCAATTGCCGTGATGTCCGGGTCAGCACTTTTTGCGAAATACCGTCTATTCGCCGTAATAAGTCGCCGTTACGCAGTGGGCTGTGGGCGAGCAGAATGAGCATCACCCATTTACCGGAAATCAATCCCAGCGCATCCCGCGCCGAACATTTACTGGAATACACATCGCCAGGGAAAGCCATACTATGGTTACCTCAAAGTGCGTAATTGCAAAACCCGCCACAACAAAACAGGATACCCGTACATTACCGATGGTGAGATACCGTATGAATGTATTAATAATCCTTGCCCATCCCGAGCCTCATTCCTTCAATGCTCATCTATCAGACCAGGCAGATCAACTGTTTTCAGCCCAGGGCCACCGGGTAGATTATATCGATCTGTATCAGGAAGATTTTGATCCGCGTGAAAGCGCCGGACACTATCCTGCCAGACAGGATGAGCAGCGGTTCGATCCGATGCAGGCGCAGCGACAGCACTGGAAGGTAAAGCGGTTACCACCCGACATCCAGCGCTATATAGATCTCCTACAGCAAGCCGACAGGCTGATACGGTAGTTCCCGTTCTGGTGGTTTGGGGCGCCGGCTATTCTGAAGGGCTGGATGGATCGCGTATTTGTCTATGGCGGTTTATATGATAGCCGTCACCGGCATGACAATGGCGTTATGCAAGGTAAACAGGCCTTGCTGACCGTCAGCGCCGGCGCCTCTGAGCAAGCCTGTGCCCACAATGGCCGGAAGTGCCCTTTAACCGTAATGAAGATTTCGATAATGATTTGCGGCTAAAACCGGCTGCGCCGCAATACAGTCCTTTTGTGCGGCATAAGTGGGGAAGCGGAGGCGGTACATTCCAGCCCTAAAGTGTCCAAGCTCTCTTTTTAGCTGAAGGAAAAAATCCGGCTGCCCAAAATGGGCTGCGGACGGAGCGGGTCAGTGTGGTCGTATTAATCGGCCGTCACTGCCAATACAGAAGTTATAAAACGATTATATTCTGATGAATATTATAGATATCTACTATTGTGTTTTTATGCGATGGGCCTATTTTTTTACACAAAAAAGACCAGCAGTAAACTCTGTAATTTTACTGCTATTTGCTTCACTTAATCTGGGCGAGTTATTGCGACATCCTGCCGGCCCGCCACTCGCTGATAAAAGAATACCCCGAAAGGTGGACTGCCTGGGTGTCGACAATAGCTGGGCCACGAAAACTCGGCCAATATCATTAATCTGAAAAAAAAACCGCTAATAAACCACAACAAACAAACATGAATGAGTCTGTATAAAGGCAAGCATGCCTCAATGGCCCATAACGGTTCCGTATATTGCCAAATAAGTATTGTGGGGCAAGGGAGTCAGTATCGTCAGGTCAATATCGAACGGCAAGGCGAGTTCGCCATCTGCTTAATGAGCGAGTTGGGCTGGAAGTGACTATAGTTTCTGTCCAACCCCCTGCTTCTATCTTATAACTTGTTTATATGAAGAAGCGGGGGAATGATAAACGCCGCGCGTTAGCCTTACCATTTCATAACCGCCCTTGAATGGATTTTGTGGAACCCCCTTTGCAGCTGGCGTATCGACTAATATGACTTACACATACTTGACATATGTGTTTGTGGTAATAGATGTGTATCCTCTTAAGTTTTTTTAATAGAGATAATAATGCAATTATCCTAAAATTCCGTTCTCTACAGAGTTTAGTCATGTTGAACTTGGTTCTGTCAATTTCTTCTCAGTTTACTTAGTTTGTGACAATAGATTGAACTTAGTTAAATTTTCGGCGAAACTGCTCAAGTTACCAGATTGGAGGCTGTCTTTTGAACGCCAAGACGTATAACGTGTTTTGCGATGAATCCTGCCATCTTTTAAACGATCATCATGAGGTTATGGTGCTCGGTGCTGTTTGGTGCCCAGACGCAATAACTAAAAAAATTGGTAGGGATATCAGGGGCATAAAAGTATCCCATGGACTAAGCCCTGATTTTGAAATCAAGTGGACAAAAGTTTCGCGCGGTAAAATTGATTTTTATTTAGAGGTTATTGATTATTTTTTTTCCAATCCTGCATTGTGTTTCAGAGCAGTGGTCGTACCCAATAAAAGCAGACTGGACCATCAACGTTTTAAGCAAGATCATAATGTTTTTTACTACAAGATGTTTTTCTATGTGCTTAATAATATTATTGAAAATCAAAATTTATATCGTATCTACATAGATATCAAAGATACTTTAGGCATTGAAAAAATCGAAAAGCTGCGCAGTGTTCTCCATAACGCCAGATACGATTTTAATCGAGAGTCAATTGAGCGTATTCAGCACATCCGCTCACACGAAGTACAACAATTGCAAATTACGGACCTTATTATTGGCGCCCTCGGTTATCTCCATCGAGGTCTCACCGAAAACAAAGGTAAAATGCAGATAATTGAAAGGATAAGGCAGAACACACACCGAGATCTTTTAAGAAGTACTCTGCCAACTGAACGAAAATTTAACGTTTTTGTTTGGGAGTCTCGCTGATGCTGGTTATGCCTGATCTCATAACCTTTGATGGTGACTGGCCTTCATATATCAATAATGTATATGCGGAGTTTAGGATTTCTTTTTTAAATGCCGGTATCCGTTTTCGCGGATTGCCCGTAGCTCCAAGATATACCCCTGAATATGATGGTAAAGAATTTGGTTTTTGGCATTTAACCTCGGAAGGGGAACGAGAAGAGGAAAGAATTCCTGATCTTGCGCGCTGTGCAAGGATACGTTGGGTAGCTCATATGATTCAGTACTGTAATCATGAGGATGTATCGTGTTGGGAGGAGAGAAGAGCAAACAAACCTGAATGTGTTATCTGGAACGAATATGAGGATTATGTTGTAATTTTGTCTGCTCGCCGTGATTACTGGCTTTTGAAGACTGCATATGTTGTTACAACAAGCGGCAAACGACGCCAACTTACTAAAAGCAGAGCGAGATCGTCGGGCTTCTAAAAAGCTGAACCCGATACACATTGCTATGCACCGGGTTCGTACGCTCTTTCTACACATGGTAGATGAGACATCCATACTATAGATAAATCTAAGTCTTTAGTCAATCCAAAGCTGAAAGTCAATTCTTTGTTCGAGGGATAAAGGCGGTCAGTAAGCGACTACCTTCAACATTCAGGACTGCAGGATCTGAGTTTCAGTGAAACGCGCTTTCTTCATGATGAGCCTGCCGTTGGTTGTATTTTAGCCAAAGAACTCCATTAAGCGATAAGACTAAATTCAGGGGGCTACAGCTCTTAACTAAAGGGAATAGACCTAAATAGAAATAAAAATCCCATAAAACAATCAGTCATATGGGATTAGCAGAACGGGGTGCATATCCACGGAACTGGACTCACTTCCCGATACAAAAGCTCGAAAATATCCGGCCCAGCAGATCATCCGATGAAAATTCCCCGGTAATTTCGCTAAGCGCCTGCTGCGCCAGCCTCAGCTCTTCCGCCAACAGTTCGCCGGCATAAGCACTCACTAACTGATCTTTGCCTTCCTCCAGGTGCCGGGCGGCGGTATCCAGCGCAGTCAGGTGGCGGCGGCGGGCCAGAAAACCCCCTTCGGTATTGCCGTCAAAGCCCATACAGGCTTTCAGATGGGCTTTCAGCAACTCGATACCCTGGCCGGAAGAGGCCGAAAGGGTAACAAGTGAGTGACCATTCACTTCACTTAACGCCGTAGGTTCACCGGTCAGGTCGGATTTATTGCGGATAACCGTCAGCGGCAGCGCGGTCGGCAGGCGAGCGATAAATTCAGGCCACAGCATATCGGCATCGCTCTGGGCGGTAGTGGTGCCGTCAACCATCAGCAGGACGTGGTCTGCCTGCTCGATTTCCTGCCAGGCGCGGGCGATGCCGATACGTTCTACTTCATCGCCGGACTCGCGCAGGCCGGCGGTATCGATGATATGCAAGGGCATGCCATCCAGGTTGATGTGTTCGCGCAGCACATCGCGAGTGGTACCGGCAATAGGGGTGACGATAGCGGCTTCACGGCCCGCCAGGGCATTGAGCAGACTGGATTTACCGGCATTGGGGCGGCCGGCAATCACCACTTTCATGCCTTCGCGCAGCAGGCTTCCTTGATGGGCATCGGCCCGGACCTGCGCCAGCTCGGCCATTACGCTTAAAAGTTTGGCTTCAATTTTTCCATCGGAAAGAAAATCGATTTCTTCATCAGGGAAATCAATAGCGGCCTCAACGTGAATACGCAGGTTAGTAAGTGCTTCCACCATCTGGTGCACGCGGCTGGAAAATACCCCCTGCAGAGAATTGACCGCTGAGCGTGCGGCCTGGGCTGAGCTGGCATCGATAAGATCGGCGATGGCTTCGGCCTGGGCCAGGTCCAGTTTGTCGTTGAGAAAAGCCCGCTCCGAGAACTCGCCTGGACGGGCGATACGCACCCCTGGCAGCCCCAGGATGCGATGAATCAGCAAATCGAGTATCACCGGGCCGCCATGGCCCTGCAGTTCCAGCACGTCCTCGCCAGTGAAGGAATGAGGGCCCGGGAAATAGAGCGCGATGCCCTGATCCAGGGTGCTGCCGTCGGCGGCGGTAAACGGCAGATAATCCGCATAGCGGGCTTTAGGCACCTTGCCCAGCACCTGGCGGGCGACCTCGGCGGCCAGCCTGCCTGACACGCGCAGAATGCCGACGCCGCCGCGTCCCGGCGGGGTGGCTTGGGCTACGATGGTATCTGTCTGGCTCATGCTTTACTCCGGGCACCAAGCTTGGGTGCGGGTCAAAAATTAAGGCGGTCATAGTGACCGCCTTTGCAGGGATATCTCGTGGGGAAATAACCGGGGTTATTTTTTGTCGCGGCTGTGAAGTCCGCGTTTTTCCAGGCCACGATAAATCAATTGCTGCTGGAGAATGGTCACCAGGTTACTGACGATATAGTACAGCACCAGGCCCGATGGGAACCACAGGAAGAACACCGTAAAGATAACCGGCATGAAGGTCATGACCTTCTGCTGCATCGGATCGGTGACGGTGGTCGGCGACATCTTCTGGATGAAGAACATCGTGATACCCATCAGGATCGGCAGGATATAGTACGGGTCCTGCGCGGAAAGGTCATGTATCCACAGTGCGAATGGCGCATGGCGCAGCTCGATGGAGCCCATCAGCATATAGTACAGCGCCAGGAAGATCGGCATCTGGATAACCAGCGGCAGGCAGCCGCCCAGCGGATTGACCTTCTCGGATTTATACAGCGCCATCATTTCCTGGCTCATGCGCTGTTTGTCGTCACCGATACGCTCACGCATGGCCGCCAATTTAGGCTGCAGCATGCGCATTTTCGCCATCGAGGTGTATTGCGCTTTGGTCAGCGGATACATGATGCCGCGGACGATAAAGGTGATGACAATAATTGAGAAGCCCCAGTTACCGATGAAGGTCTGCAGGAATTTCAGCAATTTGAACAGCGGCTGAGAAATGAACCACAACCAGCCGTAATCGACCGTCAGGTCCAGATGCGGCGCGATAGCGGCCATCTTGTCCTGGATTTCAGGACCCACCCACAGGGTGGCGTTCAGGTTTTGCTGGGCGCCGGGCTGAAGGGTAATCGGCGTTGCCTTGAAACCTACCGCCGCCTGGCCGTTGCCAAGATTGGTGGTATAGAAGGTATTGGTGCCCTGAGTGCGCGGTATCCAGGCGGTGGCAAAATACTGCTGCAGCATGGATACCCAGCCGCCCTGAGTCGTGATGCTCAGGTTTTCGTCTTCGATATCGCTGAAGCTGTATTTCTGATACTTGTTGTCAGTCGTTGAGTACGCCGCGCCGCGGTAGGTATGCAGGGCGAAGTTGCTGCTGCCGGTATCGCGTGCTTTCGGTAACTGGATAGACTGCTTCAGCTGGCCGAACAGGGTCAGCTCTAGCGGTTCGGCGCTGGTATTGTGGATACCGTAATCCACGCTCAGGGCATAGTCGCCGCGCTTGAGGATGAAGGTCTTGGTATAGACAACGCCATTGGCCGCGGTAAAGGTCAGCGGAATGCGAAGTTCGCTCTGGTTATCCGCCAGAACATAGGTGTCCTGGTTAGCGGTATACAGCGGGCGCTCGCCATTGGCCGGGTTATCCGGGCCATTTTTGCCGGTCAGGCCGCTTTGCGCCTGATAAACAAATTCGTCTGAGGTTTCCAGCAAATGGAAAGGCTGAGTGGAACCCAGTTTATCCGGGTAGGTCAGCAGATGGGCCTGCTCGATATCACCACCGCGGGTGTTGATCGAAAGCGACAACACGTCGGTTTTCACCGTAATCAGCTGCCCCTGGCCACTGGCGGGCACTCCCTGGTTTGCTGTGTCACCGGCAGGCGTGTTCGCGGTCTGTTGCGTAGTCTGGACCGTAGGCTGCGGATTGTGGTCCGCCTCCCATGCTTGCCAGATCATGAAAGACACGAACAGCAGAGCGATGACAAGAAGATTGCGTTGCGAATCCATTGTTAGTTTTCTCTGTTATCGTTGGTTTTCGGCGGCACAGGATCGGCACCACCTGGGTTCAAAGGATGGCATTTTAATACGCGTTTCAATGTCAACCAACTGCCTTTTAACACACCAAATCTGCGTATTGCCTCAATACTGTACTGAGAGCACGTTGGCCGGAACCGGCAATGAGGCCCCAGCAACGGGCTGATAAAAAGTTGATAGCCGCGTATCAACCCAATCAGCAGTGTTGAGACTGGCGACAATGGCGGCGCCATAGTTTTTCCAATGCTTCCGTCAACGCGTGATTGTCTAAATCCGCGATCCCTTTTTTGGCTATCACAACAAAATCCATGGCGGGTAAATCATGCTGGTTCAAACGAAAGCTTTCACGGGTAAGTCGCTTGATGCGGTTACGTTCGTGAGCTCGTTTAACATGTTTTTTGGCGACTGTGAGACCGATGCGGGGATGCCCCAGCATGTTCAGGCGGCCGAGGATGGTGATGTGCGGCGTGCCTGCCCGTTGTGGCTGCTGGAAGACGAAAGTAAAATGAGTGGGAGTTAACAACCGTAACTCCCTGGGAAAAGCGAGCTTAACCACTCGGTGGGTTAGCTTTTATTACTTAGAAGAAACGGTCAGACGTGTACGGCCTTTAGCACGACGACGCGCTAAAACCAGACGACCATTCTTCGTTGCCATACGAGTGCGGAAACCGTGGGTACGGTTGCGTTTCAATACGGACGGTTGGAAAGTGCGTTTCATGGCGATTTCTACCTAAACTTGGATAATTAACTACACAGTAAACGCGTTTGGCTAGTCGGCGTGAAAATGACCGACGCCTCAATCGCATAAGATAAAGAGGCGGGATTGTAATAATTGTACAGTCCTGAGTCAATTCTCATCACGTTTTACTCACCTGATATACCCGCGGCCGTATCGGCATCTCCGTCCTGAACTTCAGGCCGGGGATACTCAGGCGTCACGCGTAGGGCAAAGAATTATACGGGTTCCGCAACAAAGCGCAAGGATCAGCCGGGATCCAGTGCCAGATTATCAGGATCTTTGTTCCCGCGCAGACCGCCGAATTAAGACTATGCTTAATTTCGCGGGCCTTAGGGCTCACTTTTTATCCAGCGCGGATATAATCAGTTACACTCTTATGCTGCCCGAGCCCGCCTGTGGATAAAAAGGATCGATTCTGTGTATGAAGAGGAGGATCTCCGGCGCTGTTTGCGTTATGATCCGCAATCTTCGACCGGATCCCTGGGCATCCTGTCGTTGTAAACCGTGTAAAGCGGTTCGCAGATTGCTATCGCGGTATTCTGTGTCAAAAAGATGATCCTGAATCATACAGTTTGTTTCTTTTCTTTTTTGTTGATCTTGTTCGATTGGAGTCCGCCGTGTCACTTTCGCTTTGGCAGCAATGTCTTGCCCGGTTACAGGATGAGTTACCTGCTACAGAATTCAGTATGTGGATACGCCCACTTCAGGCGGAGCTGAGTGACAACACTCTGGCGTTGTATGCCCCCAACCGTTTTGTCCTTGATTGGGTGCGTGACAAATACTTAAACAATATCAATGGGCTGTTAAACGACTTTTGTGGCACCAACGCGCCGCTGCTGCGCTTTGAAGTCGGCAGCAAGCCGCTTGCGGCGGTGATGTCCCAGCCGGTGGTTCATGCAAGCGAAGCGCCTGCGCCAATGGCCCGGCCGCGCCCGACCCGCCCCAGCTGGGACAATGCCCCGCTGCAGCCTGAACTGTCTTATCGTTCCAACGTCAATCCGAAGCATAACTTCGACAACTTTGTCGAAGGTAAGTCCAATCAGCTGGCGCGCGCCGCTGCTCGTCAGGTCGCCGATAATCCGGGCGGCGCCTATAATCCGCTGTTCCTTTATGGCGGTACCGGCCTGGGTAAAACCCACTTACTGCATGCGGTAGGCAATGGCATCATGGCGCGTAAAGCCAATGCCAAAGTGGTGTATATGCATTCCGAACGCTTCGTCCAGGACATGGTCAAGGCGCTGCAGAATAACGCCATCGAAGAGTTCAAGCGTTACTACCGTTCAGTTGATGCATTATTAATCGATGACATTCAGTTTTTTGCTAATAAAGAGCGTTCTCAGGAAGAGTTTTTCCACACCTTTAATGCATTGCTTGAAGGTAATCAGCAGATCATCCTGACTTCGGATCGCTATCCCAAAGAGATCAATGGTGTTGAGGATCGGCTGAAATCGCGTTTTGGCTGGGGACTGACCGTCGCCATCGAGCCGCCTGAGCTTGAAACCCGCGTTGCCATATTAATGAAGAAGGCTGATGAGAATGACATCAGACTGCCGGGTGAAGTGGCGTTCTTTATTGCCAAGCGTCTGCGCTCCAACGTCCGTGAGCTGGAAGGGGCGTTGAACCGGGTAATAGCCAATGCCAATTTTACCGGGCGCGCCATCACGATTGATTTTGTGCGTGAAGCATTACGCGATTTGCTGGCCCTGCAGGAAAAACTGGTCACAATTGATAATATCCAGAAAACGGTAGCGGAATATTATAAAATCAAGGTGGCCGATTTACTGTCCAAGCGGCGCTCCCGTTCGGTGGCCCGGCCACGACAGATGGCGATGGCGCTGTCTAAAGAGTTAACCAACCACAGTCTGCCGGAAATCGGCGATGCGTTTGGCGGGCGTGACCACACCACAGTACTGCATGCCTGTCGCAAAATAGAGCAGTTACGTGAAGAAAGCCACGATATCAAAGAAGATTTCTCCAACTTAATCAGAACATTATCTTCCTAATATGAAATTTATCGTTGAACGCGAGCAGCTGCTAAAGCCACTGCAACAGGTAAGTAGCCCGTTAGGCGGGCGCCCGACACTCCCTATCCTGGGCAATTTATTATTACAGGTGACGGAGGGCAACCTGCTTCTGACCGGCACCGACCTGGAGATGGAAATGGTGGCGCGGGTCGCCTTGGCAAAACCGCACGAACCGGGAGCGACTACCGTTCCGGCGCGCAAATTCTTTGATATTTGCCGCGGTCTGCCGGAAAGCGCCGAACTGACGATTATGCTGGACGGCGATCGCCTGCTTATTCGCTCCGGCCGCAGCCGTTTCTCTCTTTCTACGCTGCCGGCAACCGATTTTCCCAATCTTGACGACTGGCAGAGTGAAGTTGAATTCACCCTGGCCCAGGCGACGCTGAAACGGTTGATCGAATCAACCCAGTTTTCCATGGCTCACCAGGATGTGCGTTACTACCTGAACGGCATGCTGTTTGAAACCGAAGGCGAAGAGTTGCGCACCGTGGCAACGGATGGTCATCGCCTGGCGGTATGCGCCATGCCGGTAGGGCAGCCGTTGCCGTCTCACTCGGTCATAGTGCCGCGTAAAGGCGTTATGGAACTGGTAAGAATGCTCGACGGCGGTGAAACGCCGGTAAAGCTGCAGATCGGCAGCAATAATATTCGCGCCAGCGTCGGAGATTACATTTTTACCTCCAAGCTGGTTGACGGCCGATTCCCGGATTATCGTCGCGTATTGCCCAAAAATCCTGACAAAACGCTGGAGGCCGGCTGTGATGTGCTCAAGCAGGCTTTCGCGCGCGCTGCCATTCTTTCCAATGAGAAATTCCGCGGCGTCAGGCTTTATCTCAGCAGTAACCAGCTGAAAATCACCGCCAACAACCCTGAGCAGGAAGAAGCAGAAGAAATCCTGGACGTGGTCTATCAGGGAACGGAAATGGAAATAGGCTTCAACGTCAGTTATGTGCTTGATGTGCTCAATGCGCTTAAATGCGAAGATGTGCGCTTGTTGCTGACCGATGGCGTGTCCAGCGTGCAGATCGAAGACGGCGCCAGCCAGGCGGCCGCTTACGTTGTTATGCCGATGCGTCTCTAGAGATGTGGTAAGGTAGTGTGTTAAATGGCCCTGTCGCGTCTACTGATACGTAATTTTCGTAATATCGAGTCTGCCGATTTGGCGCTGGCCAGTGATTTCAATTTCCTGGTCGGCGCCAACGGCAGCGGCAAGACCAGCGTCCTGGAGGCTATTTATACCCTCGGACACGGGCGGGCATTCCGCAGCCTTCAGGCAGGACGGGTGATTCGACATGAACAGGAGCAGTTTGTCCTGCACGGCCGTATAGAAAGTAGTGAGGAAGCTGGCCGGGAGACCTCTGTAGGTCTGAGTAAAAGCCGCCAGGGGGACAGTAAAGTCCGTATAGACGGCAGCGATGGACACAAAGTGGCCGAGCTTGCCCAACTGCTTCCCATGCAGTTGATTACACCGGAAGGCTTTACATTGCTGAACGGTGGCCCGAAATTCCGCCGTGCATTTATGGATTGGGGCTGTTTTCACAATGAGCCGGGCTTTTTTACCGCCTGGGTCAATCTGAAAAGGGTGCTCAAGCAGCGAAATGCCGCCCTGCGTCAGGTCAGTCGCTACGCCCAGCTGCGCGCCTGGGATCAGGAACTCATCCCACTGACAGCCCAGATAAGCCAATGGCGTGCTGAGTACAGTCAGGCGATAGCGGCGGATATTACCGCAACGTGCGCGCAGTTCCTGCCGGAATTTCGTCTTGATTTCACCTTCAGCCGCGGATGGGACCGGGAAAGTGAGTACGGTGAATTGCTGGAGCGCCAGTTCGAGCGCGATCGGGCGCTGACCTATACGGCGTCTGGCCCTCATAAAGCCGATTTTCGTATCCGTGCCGACGGCGTGCCGGTGGAAGATATGCTGTCCCGCGGGCAGTTGAAGTTATTGATGTGCGCCCTGCGGCTGGCGCAGGGTGAATTTCTTACCCACCAGAACGGCCGGCGCTGTCTCTACCTGATAGACGACTTCGCCTCCGAGCTGGATATCGGCCGGCGCCGCCTCTTGGCCGAGCGCCTTAAAGCCACCGGAGCCCAGGTTTTTGTCAGTGCCGTCAGTGCGGATCAAATCCGTGATATTACTGATGAAAAGGGCAAGATGTTCCATGTGGAACAGGGTAAAATAAGTGTTCAATCCGAAGTTTAATATGAGCGAGAAACGTTGATGTCGAATTCTTATGACTCCTCAAGTATCAAAGTACTGAAAGGCCTGGACGCGGTGCGTAAGCGCCCGGGGATGTATATCGGTGATACGGATGACGGCACCGGTCTGCATCATATGGTATTCGAGGTTGTGGACAACGCTATCGACGAAGCGCTCGCTGGCCACTGTAAAGAAATCATCGTTGTCATCCACGAAGACAATTCGGTCTCGGTGCAGGATGACGGCCGCGGTATTCCAACCGGTATCCATGAAGAAGAGGGCATCTCTGCCGCAGAGGTCATCATGACGGTGCTGCATGCCGGCGGTAAATTTGATGATAACTCGTATAAAGTGTCGGGTGGCCTGCATGGCGTGGGTGTTTCGGTGGTCAATGCATTGTCGGAAAAACTTGAGCTGGTGATTCGCCGTGAAGGCAAAGTTCATGAGCAGACCTATAAGGGCGGCGTACCCCAGTCCCCGCTGGCGGTGGTCGGTGAAACCGATCAGACTGGCACCACGGTGCGTTTCTGGCCAAGCTTCGAGACCTTTACCAACAATCTCGAATTCCAGTACGACATCCTTGCCAAGCGTCTGCGTGAATTATCCTTCCTGAACTCCGGCGTTTCCATTCGCCTGAAGGACAAACGCAACGATAAAGAAGATCATTTCCACTACATTGGCGGCATCAAGGCCTTTGTGGAATATCTGAATAAAAACAAGACCCCTATTCATCCCAACGTATTTTATTTCTCGACTGAGAAAGACGGAATTGGTGTGGAAGTGGCGCTGCAGTGGAACGATGGTTTCCAGGAAAATATTTATTGCTTCACCAACAATATACCCCAGCGCGACGGCGGCACCCATCTGGCAGGATTCCGTGCGGCCATGACCCGTACGCTGAATTCCTACATGGATAAAGAAGGCTACAGCAAAAAGGCCAAGGTCAGCGCTACCGGTGACGATGCCCGGGAAGGCCTGATTGCGGTGGTATCGGTTAAAGTGCCCGATCCCAAGTTTTCTTCCCAGACCAAAGACAAGCTGGTCTCATCCGAGGTTAAAACCGCGGTTGAAACCCAGATGAATGAACGGCTGGTCGAATACCTGCTGGAAAACCCCAGCGATGCAAAAATTGTCGTCGGCAAGATCATTGATGCCGCCCGTGCCCGTGAAGCCGCCCGTAAAGCCCGTGAAATGACCCGCCGTAAAGGGGCGCTGGACCTGGCGGGTCTGCCGGGTAAACTGGCTGACTGCCAAGAGCGCGATCCGGCGCTTTCCGAGCTGTACCTGGTGGAGGGTGACTCCGCCGGCGGATCGGCCAAGCAAGGCCGCAACCGTAAGAATCAGGCCATTTTGCCGCTTAAAGGTAAAATCCTTAACGTCGAGAAAGCTCGGTTTGACAAAATGCTGTCTTCCCAGGAAGTGGCCACGCTTATCACCGCCCTTGGCTGCGGCATCGGCCGGGACGAATACAACCCGGACAAGCTGCGCTATCACAACATTATCATCATGACCGATGCGGACGTTGATGGTTCGCATATCCGTACCCTGCTGCTGACCTTCTTCTATCGTCAGATGCCGGAAATTATCGAACGCGGCCACATCTTTATTGCTCAGCCGCCATTATATAAAGTGAAGAAAGGCAAGCAGGAGCAGTACATCAAGGATGACGAGGCGATGGATCAGTATCAGATTTCCCTGGCGATGGACGGGGCTACCCTGCATGCTAACGCCCATGCGCCTGCACTTGCCGGCGCCCCGCTGGAAGCTCTGGTCGCAGAGCATTATGCGGTACAGAAAATGATCGGCCGTATGGAACGCCGTTATCCACGCGCGTTGCTGAACCACCTGATTTATCAGCCGGTGCTGTCTGAAACCGAACTGAGCAATAAGGAAAGCGTCAAAACCTGGATTTCCGGCCTGGTCGATGCTCTGAATACCAATGAGAAGCACGGCAGCAGCTATAGCTTTGAGCTGCGCGAGAACCGCGAACGTCAGATGTTCGATCCGCTGCTGCGCATTCGGACTCACGGCGTCGATACCGATTATGTGCTGGATTTCGAATTCATTCACGGCGGCGAATATCGTAAGCTCAGCATGCTGGGTGAGAAACTGCGCGGCCTGATTGAAGAAGATGCCTATATCGAGCGTGGCGAACGCCGTCTGCCGGTGGAATCCTTTGAGCAGGCCCTGGAGTGGCTGGTCAAGGAATCCCGTCGCGGATTGGCAATTCAGCGCTATAAAGGCCTGGGTGAAATGAACCCGGAACAGTTGTGGGAAACCACCATGGACCCTGAAAGCCGGCGTATGCTGCGTGTAACCGTAAAGGATGCCATTGCAGCCGATCAGCTGTTCACCACGCTGATGGGTGATGCTGTAGAGCCGCGCCGCGCATTTATTGAAGAAAATGCCCTGAAAGCAGCCAACATCGATATCTGATGTACTGAGCATGGCCAGGCCAACGATAAAAACGCCCCGCAGTAATGCGTGGCGTTTTTTTATAACGATATCAGATGCTTAATCTATGGGTGGTGTCAGATAATCAACAGCGGTGGTTTCGTTTCTAAACGATTATGATTCTTTCATATAGAGTAATTACCTTCACTTTGAAATTAACATAATCACGTCATTTCCTAAATAAGTGATGACCAGGCTTAAATAGGGATTATGAATGTGTTGTCTTGAATGCAGGCCCTAATCTAGATGGATTAATAATATGCCTTTAAGAATTGAATTTTTTGGACTTTATATGGGTGTTAAAAAATGAATCCAACCGCACTCGCTGCCCATGCAGTTACTACCTCAGTTCAGTTGCCGCCACTCTTTACGCCCTCAACTTTCTTATATAGAGACCAGGTGATGTTCCGTGAGGTAAGGAATACGGCAGATCATCCTTTTTTCTCTTACCAATGTAATATGTTAAAGCCACGAGCCATGGGGAGAAAGATAAAATCCACCAAGATTTTTTTCCGCGGCGATGCTAAAAAAATATTGAGGCATGTGTGGGTAGATATAAACATAGACGATTTTACAAAAGGGTTATGTACAGGCAATTGCCTGGTTCAGGCGATAAAAAATAATATTATCTCGGTTAATAATCATAACGGACTAGACAGCCTGGATTTTGCGGTCTCTGACAATATGAATAATATTCTTAAAAAACCGCTGATCGGTATCAGCACCAAAAAGTTCCAATCAGCTAATACATTGTCGGCCTATGTCATGCGCTTTTCTGTAGCTGGCTGTGCCGATGTGAATTTCTTTTCCATAAAAGAGAAAAGAAGCGATGGTAACCTGGATGATATCTTATCTTTGTGGCTTAACCGCGAGCACCACCTGCTTGCTACCGTTATAAGGCCAAACGCAGGAGATGATAACTACACAAGAGTCGAACTTACTCTGGCAGAGTCTGTGCTGGATAAAGTAGCGGACAAAGGAATGATCGAATTACGTGCATTTGTGGTGTGGGATAAAGTAATCCCTTTGCTTAAAGTGCAAATTAAATACAATCAGCATTTCGAAAACATATTTTGCTCAAACAAGCCATTTGGCTACAGGGGAGGGTTGGCTTATCGGTCTGTTATAGGTATCAATCAGATAAACCACCGAAAACACAGCAAATGCCAGTTAAGTTTAACCAAATATCAAGAGAATCATAAAAAAATAGCGCCTTAGCCCCTGTTGACCTTACAGGCGATATGGGTAGGGCACTATAGTAAGCCTAATTCGAAATTCGTTTATTAAATGAATTTAAATAAAAATAAAAATAATATTTTCTCTATCGCTTTTCCATAAGCGGCGCCTGTCTTCTAAAAGCCGTATAAATAAAGTCACCAATCAATGATAAGTAATATTTTTGGTGTTGAATGGAGATAGAGATAATTTCACTGTTATAAATTTTATTTCATTCAATTCATTAATAAAAACATTAATCAGGAGATTGCCTTTGGATTGACGAGTTATAATTATTATTTCACATTTCATATATGCATTTACCTTGGAAGTGGTTGATGGGACCGAGATATATGCTCGGGGTGGAGATATATTTCTCGTTGCTCAATAATATAATCTTTCCATCTGATGTCTAATCAAATAAGGTTATATAAATTAAACATTCCCTTTATTTATATATTTCACAGTCATTCTATATGCGATTATTTTATGGGGGATATAAGCTTGATTAGCTTGATTAGCTTGATTAGCTTGATTAGCTTGATTAGCTTGATTGGCCTGATTAGCTTGATTAGGCCGATCAGCCTGGTACGCCTCTATTGGTGTAGAGCTGTGTTTACCGTCCACGCTATCACATGTGATACGAAGCCCTGACCCGCCCCACTTTAATAAACTCCGCTTAATATCGTCGGCCGATCTGCGCTATTCTACCCTTGCCGGGTAAGTAATGCCTGAGGTGGCATGGCGTAAGCTTTCATTTCCCGGCCATGAAAAAGAGGTTCTGATGGCGATAAAACTGATAGCAATCGATATGGACGGGACGCTGCTGGATCACAAGCATGAGATTACTCCGGCGGTAAAACAGGCTATAGGCGCGGCCAGAGAAAAAGGGGTTTATGTCGCATTGGCGACCGGACGTCCCTTTATTGGAATTGATAAATATCTGCTTGAGCTGGATCTCAAACAGGACGATAACTTCTGCATCACCAATAATGGTGCATTAGTGCAGCGTACAACCAACGGTGATTGCCTGGCCCAGGCGACGCTCAATATCGATGATTACCGGTATCTTGAAAGCCTGTCACGCCAGCTTGGGGTGCACTTTCATGCATTAACTTTTACCACGCTTTATACCGCTAACCGCGACATTAGCCGCTATACGGTCTATGAAGCGTCTTTGACCGGTATGCCTTTCAAGTTCCGAACCGTTGACGAAATGACTGCGGATATGACGTTCCCAAAGGTGATGATGATCGACGATCCCAAGGTACTGGATGACGCTATCAGCCGCATTCCCGCCGAAGCCTTTGAACGTTTTACCATTATGAAAAGCGCTGAGTATTATCTTGAACTACTGAATAAAAAAGCCAATAAGGGCGCAGCGGTCAAGGCGCTGGCAGATAAGCTGAATATCGACGCTTGTGAAGTGATGACACTGGGTGACCAGGCCAATGACCTCGCGATGATTAACTATGCGGGTACGGGTGTGGCCATGGGCAATGCGATTGATGAAGTTAAAGCCGCAAGCCAATATGTTACCAAAACCAACATGGAAGATGGGGTAGCCGTCGCTATTCACAAGTTTGTACTTGATGCATAAACAGCATAAACATGCGACACACCCACCGTTGCCACGATCATGAACTGATGCGGTACACGCCAGCTAGGACGATGCTTTCACGGCATCGTTTCATTTGCCCCTTCTTAGCCAAACTGTGATCTTCATTGTAGTACAATTATAAAATCTAGTGCTACAATGATTTTCGAGTTGAGACAACTTAGCCCAAAATTGTGCTGCAGTGCTGCGACTCACCGAGCTGAAGTGATAAAGTAATACCTATTTTGTCTCTTCTACAGGATGGTTATGGACAAGCAGGCTCTGAGCAAAACCGATCGTCTCATTCATGAGATGGGCCAACAAATCATCAGTGGGAAATATACGCCCGGTTCTGGCTTGCCGTCAGAGGTGGAGCTGTGCGAAGAATTCGCTACCTCGCGCAACATCATTCGCGAGGTGCTCCGTTCCCTGATGGCCAAGCGTTTGATAGAAATTATCCGCTATCGCGGGGCTTTTGTGACCCCGCGCAACAAGTGGAATTATCTTGATACCGACGTACTGCAGTGGGTGCTGGCTCGCGACTATGATCCGCGCCTTATCGCCGCTATGTCCGAGGTCCGTAATCTGGTGGAGCCGACGATGGCCAAATGGGCGGCCGAACGGGCGACCTCAAGCGAACTGGCGGTCATTGAGTCAGCCCTGAATGACATGATAGCCCTGCATAATGATCGGGACGCCTTCAACGAAGCGGACATTCGTTTTCATGAGGCGGTGCTCAACGCGGTTCATAACCCGGTTCTGCTGCAACTGGGTGTCGCAATCAGCTCATTGCAGCGTGCAGTATTTGAACGGACTTACATGCCAGATGAAGGCAATATGCCGCGCACGCTGCAGGAACATCGGGATCTGTATGACGCCATTCGGCATCAGGACAGCGAGGCGGCGGAGCAGGCGGCATTGAACATGATTGCCAGCTCGACTAAACGGTTGAAGGACATTACATGAGCAACAGTTACATCGCAATTGATTGGGGGTCGACCAATTTACGCGCCTGGCTTTGCCTGGACGGTAAAGTGGCAGACAGCATACAGTCCGAGGCTGGGGTAACCCGACTTGAAGGCCGCAGTCCCCTGCAGGTCTTCACTGAGGTGATTTCCCGCTGGCAGCAGCATCCGCTGCCAATCATTATGGCCGGTATGGTGGGCAGCAACGCCGGTTGGGTGTCAGTGCCGTATTTGCCCTGCCCAACCCGGTTGACCGATATTGCCGGCCGCCTCACTAAAGTAGAACAGGCGGCGCCGCGCAACGCATGGATTATCCCCGGCATCAGCATTGTCAGCGATACCAACCGCAATGTCATGCGCGGAGAAGAGACCCAACTGCTCGGCGCCTGGCAATCTGAACAGGATTCGCTTTATTTGATGCCAGGCACCCATTCGAAGTGGGTGCGGGTAGATGAAGGCGGCACGCTGAATGATTTTCGTACCGTCATGACCGGTGAGTTGCACCATTTGCTGATGAAACAGTCATTGATAGGGGTAGGCCTGACCGAACAGCAATCCGCTCCACAGGTATTCATGCAGGGCGTCGAGCAGGGATTTGCCCAGAGCAATATTCTGCGTTGCCTGTTCGAAACCCGGGCGGCCCACGTGCTGGAACAGCTGGACAAGAGTGCGGTTAGTGAATGGTTGTCAGGCTTGCTTATCGGCAATGAAGTCGCCCAAATGCAGCAGGATTGGCAAATAGGCCGCGGCGAGACCGTGACGGTCATTGGTAATCCGAAATTGGCCGCACGCTATCAACAGGCTCTGCATCATGCTGGTCTCAACCACAAGTTACTGGATGGCGATAAATGCTTCCAGGCTGGAATCAGGAGTATTGCCCATGAGTTGGAATGATCGTTTACCGTTAATCGCTATATTGCGCGGTATCACGCCGGCCGAAGTGCTGGAACATGTCGGCGCATTGCTGGATGCCGGCTTTGAAGCGGTGGAGATACCACTCAATTCACCGGACTGGCGAGAAAGTATTGCCCTGGCGGTGAAAACATTCGGTCATCGGGCATTGATTGGCGCCGGGACGGTATTGAAGCCCGAGCAGGTCGATGAGTTGGCGGCTATCGGCAGCAAATTGCTGGTGACGCCGAATATTCAGCCTGAGGTTATTCGCCGTGCGGTTAGCCATGGCATGAGCGCATGCCCGGGCTGCGCCACCGCTACAGAAGCCTTTAATGCGCTGGATGCCGGCGCCCAGGCGCTGAAGATATTCCCTTCAATATCTTTCGGGCCGGATTATATCAAAGCGCTTAAAGCGGTATTGCCGCCGGAAGTGCCGGTATTCGCCGTCGGCGGCATCACGCCGGATAATCTTCATCTCTATCTGAAGGCCGGCTGTATCGGCGCGGGCCTGGGGGGCGACTTGTACCGTGCCGGTCAGCCTGTCAGCCGCACCATTGAGCAGGCGAAAGCTTTCGTGCGCGCCTATCGGGAAGCCACCGCTAAGTAATCTGTGCGCCGGCCGGTTAGCGGGTCGGCGATGCCTCAAGCGCCGGCGAGAGCGGATCACCGGCGTTTTTCGGCAGGCTTTTCGATCATCGCTGTTGCCCCGGCCGCTGTGATGCCAAGCACATTGTTAGCCAGCATATACCGTATTGACCCGCAGTAGACCCCTTCTCTCGCTCATCGTCGTCAGCACAGCTCCAGTCTTGGCCGATCGCCTTTTGCCGCAACCGACGCTGCGCGTTATTGCTCATTCCACGCTTAACGTCGCGGTACCGTCGCCTTATCGGGTTGGTGGGAAAACAGCAAATATTAATATCAGTCATAACAATCTGTTATTAGCTCCTAAATGATCGTGCTCACAAATTAAGCTGAAATTATTTGCCTGCATAAAATGCTTTGCTTACATTGCTAACTCGACTTAGCAAGAGGGCTGCAGCATGAAAGAACATTACTTTATGGGAGTAGATGTCGGCTCAGCCAGCGTGAGAGCCGGGGTGTTTACCCAGGCAGGCGAGCGGCTGGCCTTTGCGGTTCGACCCATAAATCAGTTTCGGCCCGCGCCTAAAAGGGTAGAGCAGTCTTCTCGTGAAATCTGGCAGCAAACCTGTGAGGCAATCCGTGAAGCGGTCAGGCAAGCAGGTATCTCTCCTCAAGCGGTGGCATCCATCGGGTTTGATGCGACCTGTTCGCTGGTGGCGATTGATGAAAACGGCAATGGCATTCCAGTGAGTGAGCTAGGTGATGATGCGTGTCATGACATCATTATGTGGATGGATCATCGCGCTGGCGATGAAACCGCCGAACTGAACGCCACTACCGATGAAGCGTTGAATTTTGTAGGCGGTGAAATCAGTATTGAGATGCAACTGCCCAAGGCACTGTGGTTGAAACGCCATCTTCCTGAGCGCTATCAAAAGGCATGGCGCTTATTCGATTTAGCCGACTTTATGGTATGGCGGGCGACCGGCATTGATGCCGCCAGCGTCTGCACCCTGGCTTGCAAATGGAACTATCTGTCCCATAAAAAGGCATTCAGTGATTCGCTGCTGGAGGCGGTTGGCCTGGGCGAATTGCGGCAAAAAATTCCGCCGACCATTCTGGAACTGGGGCAGCCGGCCGGCCGACTCAGTACCGAAGCCGCCAGGGAATGCGGCCTGACCACCGATGCTATCGTCGCCGGAGGCATCATTGACGCTCATGCCGGCGGGCTGGCGCTGGTCAGCACCCGGCCGGAAGGATCGCTGGCAGTGATAAGCGGAACCTCTAACTGCCATATGCTGGTGAGTGCCGATCCGGTAATGGTCCCCGGCGTGTGGGGGCCTTACTGGGGCGCGATGCTGCCCGGCTATTGGCTCAACGAGGGCGGGCAAAGCGCCGCCGGTTCGCTGGTGGAATGGACTCTTGCGCAGCATGCCTATAGAGCCGAGCTGCAGCAGCTGGCCAGGCGGCAAAACTGCAGCGAATATCAGCTGCTCAATCAATGGGTCAGCGACCTTGAGCAGCGGGACCCATTACCGACCCGCGCATTGCATGTGTTGGCGGATCATCACGGCAATCGTTCACCCCGGTCGGACCCGGATGCCCGCGGAGCCATCATCGGGCTGACGCTGGGACAAGGTCGGGATGAGCTGGCCCGCCTCTACCTGGCCACTCTGCAGTCCATTGCCTATGGTACTCGGCATATTATCGAGACCATGAATCAATCCGGTCATCATATTTCTCGACTGGTGATGTGTGGTGGTGCAACCAAAAATCCACTGTGGCTGCGAGAGTATGCCAACGTCACCGGCTGTGATATCGAACTCTCTGCCGAAGAAGACGCCGTGACCCTGGGCGCCGCTCTGCTGGGTGCTGCCGCTGCCGGCGTCTTTCCTTCTCTGACTCAAGCTGCGCACGCGTTGGTCCGTCCCGGGGACGTCATCAGAACCGATCCCCGCTACGCCGATTTTCATCAGGCTAAATATCAGGTGTATCTGAAGCTGTATCAGGATGCGCAGTACGCCTGGCAACAAATGCGCCGGTGGCGCTGACTCATTATCAATCAGGAGTTGTATATGCTGGAATTAACCCTTCCGCCTTCGCCGGCGTTAATCAGCGTCGGACCGCAGGAAATTTTGCTGGTGGCTAATGCCGATCTGCGTGAATCGGCCAATGTGACCTGCTGGCCGACGCAGAAAATGTATGAAGAAAAGCTTAACGACGCCCTGGAGCGGTTGGGGTATCGAATGAAACGCGCCCATCCGGTTGATATCGACCGCCGGCATGGTTTTATCAGTAGCCAACAGCAGGGCAGTCGTCTTTTTTCCGCGATAGATCCGGATGCCCCGATTATTGTGCTGCTGACCGCATGGCAGTATTCCCATCATTTAGCCCCTTCACTGGTGCATCACCGAGGGCCAGTATTGCTGTTGGCAAACTTTGACGGTACCTGGCCGGGGCTGGTGGGTATGCTGTGCATGGCCGGGAGTCTGACCAGTTTGGGTGCCGCTTATTCCAGACTGTGGTCGGAGAATTTTGATGATGAGCTGTTCCTGCAGGGCCTGTCGACCTGGCTGCGTGATGGCGTATTGACTCATAAAACCACCTATCTGCGCGATATTCCGGCGACGCACCCGGTGATGTCCACGTCCGCTGGTCAGGCTGGCCGACGGGTTGGACAGTATATTCTGCAGCATAAAGCCATTGTCGGCCTATTTGACAGCTTCTGTATGGGCATGATTAACGGTGTTTTCCCCCAACAGGCGATGGTGAATACCGGCATTCCTATTGAATCGCTGTCCCAGTCAGCGCTGCTGGTTGAAATGGCCAAGGTGCCGGATGAGCTGCGCCGGGAGTGCCTGGAATGGTATGAACAGCGCGGAATGCATTTTGATTTCGGCACTGACGGCGCCACCTCCTTAACCCGGGAGCAAGTCCTGGAACAGTGCGCGATGATGATTGCCATGGCTCGTTTTGTGAAGCGCTTTGGTCTAGCGGCGATTGGGGTGCAATATCAGCAGGGATTGAAGGACTGCTGTGCGGCATCTGATTTCGCTGAAGGAGCCATCGGTAATGCCGAGCGTTTTCCAATCCCGGATGAAAACGGCGAAATAATCTGGCCCGGTAAGGCTATTCCCTGTGTCAATGAAGTGGACATGGGCAGCGCCATTCCCCAGGTGATGCTGTGGCGGTTGCTGGATGCCTTATCGCTGCCGGCCGAAACCACCCTGCATGATATTCGCTGGGGCAGCCTGTATCAGGGCACATTTTACTGGGATCTGGAGATTTCTGGAGCCGTGCCGTTTGCGCATCTCAAGGGCGGGATCGCGGGTGCTACCGGTTATCGCCAACCGGCGATGTTTTTCCCCTATGGTGGGTCGACCATTGCCGGCCAGGGTAAGGCGGGACGCTTTATCTGGGCTCGCGCTCATTATGAGGGCTCCGGCGTGGTGATGCATATCGGCACCGGCACCGGCGTAGAGTTGCCGGAGCAGGAGTTCGAACGCCGCCGGCAAGCGACCAATTACCAGTGGCCGCTGCTTAATGCGGTGCTGGATGGCGTAGGGCGCGACAGTCTGATGGCTGGCCACCAAAGTAACCACCTGACCATCGCCTATGTGGATGCCGGCCATTTGACTGAGGTGCTGCGGGCGTTTGTCGCTCAGGCACTGACGCTCGGCATCCGGGTACGGATCGCCGGTGAGGCCATCACTCTGATCCAGGAGTCTGCACAATGACGACGGTTTCCGCCTCTGTTCAAAAATATACCGGCATCTGGCCAGTGATGCTTACGCCTTTTGACTGCCGCGGGGAAATCGACTGGCCGTCGCTGGAAAAACTGGTGGAGTGGTATCTGGCGGCTGGAGTACATGGATTGTTTGCCGATTGCCAGTCCAGCGAAATGTTTTTTCTGAGCAACAAAGAGTCGTGCCAACTGGTGCGGCGTATCGTCGAGCAGGTAGACGGCCGGGTGCCGGTCGTTGCCTCCGGCCATACGGCCAGCGGCTTTAGTCAGCAGGTTGAACAGCTTAACCAGATGGCCGAAACCGGTATTGATGGCCTTATTCTTATCAGTAATCGCCTGGCGCTGCAGGCAGAGCCGGACCGGAAGATGCTGGCATCCCTGATGGACCTCACTGAGCGGCTGCCGGACCGGGTGGATTTAGGCATTTATGAATGTCCCTGGCCCTATAAGCGTCTGCTGTCGGATGAGACCGTCCGCTGGTGCGCCCAGAGCAATCGCTACACCTTTATCAAAGATACCTGTTGTCACCTGCCAACGCTGAGACGGAGGCTTGCTCTGACACACGGGACGCGCCTGCATCTGGCTAACGCCAATAGCCAGACGCTCCTGGCGTCATGGCAGGCAGGTTGCCATGCCTACAGCGGCATTATGGCTAATTTTCATCCGCAAATGTACGTCTGGCTGTATGAAAACTGGCGCAACCAGCCGGAACTTGCGCAAACGGTCAGCGATTATCTTTCAACAGCTGCGCTGGCGGAAAATCTGGATTATCCTGCGTGCGCTAAATATTGGCAGCAAAAACTGGGTAATTTCAGCACCATTCACTGCCGGGTACGCAGTTCTGCAGGGTTTGGTGACAGTTTTTTCCCGGACGCAATCGATAGCATGGTGCGCCTGGGTGAGGGGCTAGAGCAGCGCTATCCCGGCCTGCTGGAGAAAACGTCCTGCGTCTAAACCTGATGCCGGATGCGATGGCCGGTACTCCCGCAGACATGCCCTAAATGCAATACCTAGAGTCCTGAGACCTATTCTGTGCCCTACATCCCTGATACCGCTTTGCGGCATCACAGCACTGCGGCATGACCAACCGCGGTATGACAGATAATAAAATGAGGAACATCATGTCTATCTCTCTTGAATTATCCAGCAAGGCCAAGCCGCTGGACAGATCCAATATCCGCAGAGTGGTGATTTCCAGTTGGATTGGCAACACCATCGAATTTTACGATTTTCTGCTGTATGGTCTGGCCAGCGCACTGGTGTTCGGTAAGATCTTTTTCCCGACCATCAGTCCGCTGGCGGCGATGCTGGCGTCGTTTGCGACTTTTGGTGTGGGATTTATTGCTCGCCCCCTGGGCGGGATTTTCTTTGGCCATATGGGCGATACCCTGGGACGGAAAATCACGCTGATGATAACGTTGGGCGGCATGGGGGTGGCAACCTTTCTGATAGGTTGCTTGCCTACCTGGGACCATATCGGCGTCTGGGCGCCAATCCTGCTGGTTATCCTGCGCTTCGTTCAGGGGTTTCTGGTGGGCGGCGAGTGGGGCGGGGCAATGCTGATGGTGGTGGAAAGCGCTCCGGCCAACCGCCGCGGCGTGCTGGGCGCTATTCCGCAGACCGGCGGTTTTTCCGGTCAGCTGCTGGCGACCGGTATTTTCGCTCTGGTGACGCTGTTGCCGGAAGATCAGTTGCTCTCCTGGGGCTGGCGTATTCCATTTATGCTGAGCTTTGTGCTGGTGCTGGTAGGGCTTTATATGCGCCGCCGCCTGGAGGAAACGCCGGTCTTCAAGGAAATTCAGCAGCGAGAACAGCAAAATCCCTCCGTGGCCCAAGGGAAAACCAGCAGCCCGGTGGTCCAGGTGTTGCGTCATCAATGGCGCAGCATTCTGCTTATCATGGTGCTGAGGTTTGCGGAAAGCGTCCCTTTCTTTATGGCAACGGTATTTGCGGTTTCCTATGCCACTACCCAGCTCGGCGTGGAAAAACAGACCATGCTCAATGTGGTGATGGCTACCTGTGTACTGGCTTTCCCGATGCATGCGCTGTTTGGTGCCTTATCCGATAAAGTGGGCCGTCGGCCGGTTTACATTTTTGGCGCGCTGTGCGCCGCGGCCATGGCATTTCCTTTCTTCTGGCTATTGGAGAGCGGCTCATTTGGCTTAATGGTATTAGGCTATATCCTGCTGATAAACATCGCCCATAATTCGATTAACGCTGTTCAGCCGTCGTTCTTTACCGAATTGTTCGGGCCCAAAGTTCGCTACAGCGGGGCGTCAATCGGTGCGCAGTTGGGCGCCATTGTCGCCGGTGGATTTACGCCTTTTGTTGCCAAAGGGCTGACGGCCATAAATCATGATGATTGGACCTATGTCGCGGCCTATGTGGCGGTTGCCGCTCTGGTAGCCGCCTTTGCCGCCTGGCGCGCCCCGGAAACCTCACGCCGCGATTTAACCCAGGAGGTCGATTAATCCGGCCTTGCTGAGATAGGCGCCGTCAGTCCTTGAGGGACGGTGCCTATTTATCGGCTGATTCGAGTTAGCTAGTTCGCTATACTGTCATTCTTATGTTCAAACACGGCATGACAGAGATTAGCGAAATATGGCGAAAACCGTCGAGCAGATAGCCACGGCACTGGGGCTCTCTGTGACAACCGTCCGTCTGGTACTCAGTGGCAAAGCAGCGCAATATCGTATCAGCGCTAAAACCCAGCAGCGTATTGCCAGTTATGTTGACGAGTTCGGTTACAGCATCAATCATACTGCCCGCAGTCTCAAATTGAATAAAACCGATACCTTGGGACTGATCATACCTCGCCTTTCCAATATTTTTTTCGCCACCTTGGCCGAAAAGCTGGAGATCCGTTGTCGCGAGGCGGGCTACCAGCTGATGATAAGTTGCTACTACAACGATTCTCCTTATGAGAATCAACTGGTCGATGCGCTGATTCATCGCAATGTGGACGGCCTATTTGTCGTACCGGCATCGCTGGGAAACCAGCAGCATCATCTCAAAACAAGCACGCGTCCGGTTATTCTGCTGGATCGCGATTTTGCCACACCAGAGGTGTCGCTGGTGCTCAGTGACAACGTGCACGGGAGCGAACGGTTAACCGAAGCGATGCTGCAACAGGCGGTGCCGCCGATTTTCTTCCTGGCGGGCGATATCAATCAGCCTACTATTCACCAGCGCCTCATTGGCCACAAGCGGGTGATGGAACGTCACGGTCTGGTGCATCCAGAATGGGTCGTCACAGGGACCTATAACAGTCGGGAAGATGGCGATCTGATGATGCGCCGCTTCATTGAAGAAAGAGGCAGCTTTCCCGGAGCGTTTATTGCATCATCCCTGCCGGTGCTGGAAGGCGCGCTCAGCGTTCTGCGCGAAAAATGGGGTGTGATTTCACCCGAAATCAATATTGGCACCTTCGACGAGCACCCGATGCTGGGTTTCCTGTCGAACAATATCTGGTCGGTGCGTCAGAATGAGGATGCCTGGGCTGAGCATGCCGTCGATGCTATGCAGCGCCTAATCAATGGAGAAAAAGGCCCTATCAGGCATGTCATACCGATGACGCTCATTGAGCGGCGCAGAAAGGCCTCGGTATCGGGCTGAACAGTCGGTTCAACGATGGGCGGTGCTAACGATCGGCGTAGTGGCTGGTTTCCTGGTGCAGCAAGCGATCGCGGTTAGCGGTGGCGTCGCTGTCCTGGTGGTAGTAGTCATAGGGCAGCAGGAGGGTGTCAAGCACCGCCGAAAACGGCAAATCAATCGAAGCCAGCGGTATCATGTTCCACGGCGTTTCATCGTCCCGCAGCATATCCATTGCCGCCCGGGTACCGGGATAATAGCCCTGATGGTTGCCGGTATGCGTCATGATGCTTGAACAGCCTGAGCCTCCTAGCAAAGCAAATGCGGCGGCAAGGAAAAACAATGAGTTTTTAAACATAGATTTATCACGTCCCTTGAGATTTCTTCATATCAAATAACTCTGCTTCCTGCAAGCCTGGCGGCCGGTATAGAGCAATAACTATCCCTTTGCAGGTTAACGCATGCCGACAACCCATGATAAAGTGCTTTTCAGAGTGTAATTGATAAGTGCAACTCTGCTAGATTCTTTTAAGATTAAGACGATATTTTTTTCTTATTCTTACTTGAAAAACTGACAGGCGTCACCATCTTTATTGCATGGCCGATAAACAGATATGCCGAAAGGGTATTAGGCCACTGACCCGTCCAACCGGAGGGTTATTATTTACCTCGCTGAATTCTGGAGGCTTTTTATTATGCGTAACGTTGATTTTTCTCCTCTTTACCGCTCAGCCATTGGCTTTGATCGTCTGGTGAATTTATTGGAATCCGGACAAAGCCAGGGCAATGGTGGTTATCCTCCTTACAATGTTGAATTGGTGAATGAGAACCAGTACCGCATTGCTATTGCTGTCGCCGGTTTTGCCGAAAGTGAACTTGATATTACCGCTCACGACAATCTGCTGACGGTCAAGGGTGCCCATGCCAGCGAAGGCACAGAGCGCAATTATTTATATCAGGGGATTGCCGAGCGTAATTTCGAGCGCAAGTTTCAATTAGCAGAACATATTCAAATAAAAGGCGCGAATCTCGAAAACGGGCTGCTTTATATTGATTTGGAACGTGTTATTCCAGAAACGCTCAAGCCTCGTCGTATCGAAATCAAATAAACCGTGTCGTGAGCCCTCACGGCTGAATTGCCCGCCTTAACCGGGGGCGAACGCTGCCTGAATATCAGGTGGTGATTATTATCTCGCTTCAAAGAAGGAGTTACTAATATGCGTAATTATGATCTTTCTCCATTACTTCGTCAGTGGATCGGCTTTGATAAACTGGCAAGCTCTATGCAGGGTAATCAGGAGTCGTTAAGCTTCCCTCCCTATAATATTGAAAAAAGCGACGATAACCATTATCGCATTACCCTTGCCTTGGCCGGCTTCAAACAGCAAGGGCTGAATATTGAGGTCGAAGGGCCGCGTCTGACGATTACCGGTAAGCCTGAAGCCGCGGAGCGCCAGGTTGAATACCTGCATCAAGGCCTGGTATGTAAGGAGTTCTCTCTGAGTTTCACCCTGGCTGAGCACATGTCGGTGTCACAGGCTGAATTCATTAACGGACTGCTGCATATCGATCTTGAACGCCATATTCCGGAGTCTCAGCAGCCGCGCAGCATCGCCATCGGCTCTCAGACCGAGCAGCTGGCGCTGAGTGCCTCTGCAGACTCGCAGGCCGGTTCTGACCAGCAGTAAAACGTAGAAAACCGCCTCTATGGACTGCACCTTTACGCGCTGATTGTCCAACGTGTGGGGTGCAGTACATCAGTGCGGGCTTTAAACCGTTTCCCGGTGGGCCCGCTCAATTTCCTGTGCCAAAATGGCGATACCCCGCTCTATTTGCTCAGCCTCAGGCACATAATTCATCCGCATACACTGACGGGTATGCCGCCAATCCTGCTCCAGGCCCGGAAAGAAGTAATGCCCGGGTACCATCAACACGCCCCGCTGCTTAAGCCGCTGATAAAGCGCTTCAGTGGATATCGGCAGTTCAGGGAACCAGAGCCAGAGGAAAATCGCCCCTTCAGGTTTATGGATAAGGCAACGCTCCGGCGGCAGATAGCGGCGCAGGATGGTCAGGGTTTCGGCCAGTCGTTGTTGGTAGAAAGGTTTTACCACATCATTTGACAGCCGTATCAGATCATCTTTTTCAATCAGCCGGTTAGCCATGGCGGGACCCAGGCTGCCCGGCGCCAGGCTGATGATGCCATTCATATTACGGATGGCCGAAATAACCGCTTCATTGGCAACCACAATGCCGCAGCGCACGCCAGGCAGGCCTAATTTGGACAGGCTCATGGCCAGAATAATATTCGGATTCCAAAGCGGTCTGGCCTCGGTAAACATAATGCCCGGGAACGGCAGGCCATAGGCATTGTCTATCAGCAATGGGATATCATGCTGACGCGCCAGGGTATCCAGCCGAATAAGCTCATCATCGGTAATCACATTGCCGGTCGGATTGGTCGGACGGGATACGCAGATAAGACCAATGTCATCGCCAACCCGCAGATTATCGAAGTCCACGTGGTATTTGAATTGTCCTTCCGGCAGCAGTTCAATCGTCGGCTTGGCCGAGACGAACATCGCTTCTTCAAGGCCGGCGTCACCATAGCCAAGATACTCCGGCGCCAGTGGAAACAGCACTCGCCGCATGCCGCCATCCTGGTTTCTGCCGGCAAACAGGTTGAACAGATAAAAGAAAGCGCTCTGGCTGCCGTTCGTCAGGGCAATGTTAGCGGCGGTGATGGGCCAGTTGAACTCTTTACGCAGCAGCGCCGCCAGCGCGTTGAGCAGGGTGTCTTTGCCCTGAGGGCCGTCATAGTTGCAAAGGGCCTCGCTCAGGGTGCCTTCAGCGCTCATCTCCCGGCACAGCTCGGAGAAATAAGCCTCCATTGCCGGGATGCGCGCCGGATTTCCGCCGCCAAGCATAATGGATCCAGCAGAGCGCAATCCGTCATTCATATCCTCCATAAGCTGAGAGATACCGGAGTGGCGGGTAAATTTTTGACCAAACAGCGATAATTTCATCATGTTCAATGCAAGCTATGTCAGGTGAATTAAGGCGGGATTAAATCATCCCCAGACCGCGTAATTCTGTTTTCAGATAAGCGTAGTAGATAGGCGCGGCGATGATGCCTTCCAGGCCGAATGCAGCTTCGAAAATCAACATCGCCAGCAACAGCTCCCAGGATTTGGCCTGGATACGGCTGCCGACAATTTCAGCATTCAGGAAGTACTCCAGTTTATGAATCAGCACCAGATACACCAGCATCACGCCGCCTATCGGCAGAGAAACCGACAAGGCGGAAATGACGATCAGGAAATTGGAAATCAGATTACCGATAATAGGTAGCAGCCCGAGAATAAAGGTGGCGACAATCAGTGTTTTGGCCAGGGGTAAATGGATGTTCATCAACGGGAAAATCACCAGGATCATGATAGCCGTCAGGGCAGTATTGACTGATGAAATCTTGATCTGGGCAAACACGATGTTACGAAATGATGTGGACAGGTTTTCCACCCGGGCCATCAGTTCCTGGCGGAAATAAGTGGTTTTTCCCGACGGCTTGTGTAGCGAAATGATCGCGCCGATGATAAGCCCAATCAGGATGGTTACCAGCCCGTGAAGGAACGATCTGCCCATATTACGGATGGTTATCAGGTTGGATTGCACCAGGGCGAACACTTGATTTTTCAGTTCTTCGGCGCTTTCAGGCAAGAAAGCTGGGAACACATCGGGAATACGGCTCTGTAAGTCGGTAAAGATACGGTTGGTTTCTGCCGTCAGATCAATGCCCTTTTGAATATCGGAAGTCAGATAGCTGAACAGGCTGACGATAAGCAGCGTCAGGCCGACCACCACAAAGGTGGCTATCAGCGTTACAACCACCCAGCGCCCGCGCCCGCTGCCGATGTGGCGTTCGAACCAGGGAGTCATGGCATAGATGAGTTCGTAGGCCATGAAGCCTGCGATAAAACAGGGAAACAAATGCAGGGGGATAATGATAGCGATGAACAGCGCCATCAGCGCAAAGGTGACCGCTTTAATCTGGGGTCTGCTGACACTCATTCCTACTTCCTTCCGTAATGCAGTGGTTCCGTGGCATTGCTGCCCTTGGCTGGGCTTATGACCCGATGATCAATACCTGAGGTATTATCCGCTCCAGGTGACGGGCAGTAAATAGACAAGGGCTTGCAGGCTATAACAAAGTGGGACCTGAACGGGCGCACAGATCCGTCGGCGGGGTCGCAGGCGGGGTTGCCGGCGGCGGTTACGCGCCGGCATCCGGTGAGCAGGCAGAATATTACTTGATAAGCTGCGGGTTAACGCAGTTCTTCTCAATCCGTCCGGTTAAGGCGGTGATAAGGTTATTCACACCGTCGGCCATCATGTTGTAGCGATTTTCAGCGGTGGCAGAACCGATATGCGGTAAGGCCACTGCGTTAGTCAGGCGCAGCAGCGGAGAATCGACCGGCAGCGGCTCTTGCTCGAATACATCCAGACCGGCGCCAAGAATGGTCTGGTTTTCGAGGGCTTCAATCAGCGCCGGTTCGTCAATAATGGAACCTCGCCCGCCATTGATGAGGATAGCGCTTGATTTCATTTTTGCCAGCTGTTCGCGGCCGATGATGTGGTAGGTTTCATCGGTTAGCGGCAATACCAGACAGACAAAATCGGACTCTGCCAGCAGGCTGTCCAGGTCCCGGTATTGGGCGTCGTACTGTTTGTCAGCCTCGGCGTGTTGTTTACGGGCATTATAAAGGATGTTCATACCAAAACCGGCGTGAGCGCGCTTCGCCAGTGCCATACCGATACGGCCCATGCCAACGATGCCCAGTGTTTTATGGTGCACATCGACGCCAAACCAGTCTGGGGTAATGCTTTCGCGCCATTCACCGGCTTTGACCCGTTCCGCCGATTCCACAATGCGCCTGGCGGAGGCCAGAATCAGGGCCATCAGCGTATCGGCTACCGTTTCGGTTAATACTGTCGGCGTATGCATCAGGATGATATTGCGGGCGTTCAGTTGGTCTACATCAAACTGATCATAGCCCGCTGAAATGGTTGATGCCACTTTAAGCGAAGGGACACTGTCGAGGAAGTCATTATCAATTTTGCCACCGGAACCGATGATACCTACGGCTTTGCTGAACAGTTCAGGATGCTTTTCACGCACGCCGGCATCCAGGCTTTCCACCTCAGTGACGTCGAAATGTTCATTCAGTCTGGCCAGCAAATCCTCTGGCAACGATTTATATAAAATGACAGCAGGTTTCATCGGTTTTTCCTTCAGTCTGTTTTAATTAATCATATTATTAACAGCATAACAGCTTTGTCGCTGAGTGAAAGCCTGTGTATTGACTCATCATCCGGTTATCGATTGGTCAGCGGCGGCCGGCTTGACGATAAGCGTCAGCCAAACCGCTCCCAGCAGGGCGATGGCCATAAACATGTAAGATGCTGCGGGGGATCCGGTGGCGCCGTTGAGATAACCGACAAACCATGAGCCGACAAACGACCCCAGCGCTCCCATGCTGTTAATCAGCGCCATGGCGCCGCCAGCCACATTGCGCGGCAGCATTTCCGGGATAATGGCGAAAAAGGGGCCGTAGGGGGCATACATGGCGGCGCCGGCAATCACCAGCAGGGCATAGGATGCCCAGAAGTGATCGGCACCCAGCAGCCAGGAACCCAGAAAAGCCAGCGCCCCGACCAGCAGCAGCGGCCAGACGAAAATCTTGCGGTTCTGCAGTTTGTCAGATGCCCAGGATACCAGGATCATGGCGATAGTGGCCGCCAGATAAGGTACCGAGGAGAGCCAGCCGGCTTCGACCATGCCCATTTCCATCCCGTTGCGCAAAATCGACGGCAGCCACAGCACAAAGCCATAAACGCCAATGCTCCAGGCGAAATACTGGATGCAAAGGATTATCACATTGCGCGAGCGAAAGGCCTCGGCATAATTCAGTACCGGTTTGATGTGCTGCTGTTCTTTGGCCAGCTGCGTTTCAATCGCCTGTTTTTCGTCATCGGACAGCCAACTGGCCTGAGACGGTTTGTCGCTGACCCACATCCACCAGCAGAAAGCCCAGCAGGCCGATGTCGCTGCCCCAGTGCAGGCCCAACCTGCGCAGGGCGCGCGCCACCTGCAGCGTCAGCGCGCCATTGGCGCTGAGGATAGCTTTACGCATTCCCCGGTGGCGACGATGACAATCGTCCAGCAGGGCCGAGAGCCCGTCACCGTCATTCAATAGCGCCTCCGCTTCTTCCGCCAGCAGATGCGGTTGGTCGGCCATACAGGCGCGAAACGCCTGCAGCCGCTCGATCCGGGTATTTACCGTTGTCAGCGGTTCGCTGAGAAATAATATCGCCTCGAATCCCTGGTCAATCAGATGCCCGGTGGCGCGGGTGGCGGCCTGCCTATTGTCCAGCCCCACCACATCGCAGGCGAAATCAGAAATTTTACGATCGATAAGCACCATCGGCAGCGATGAACCCTGCAGCAGGCTGAGCGCTTCTTCCCGCATGCCGACCGCATTGATGGTGGCGCGTCCCGGCGCAAAGGATCTTTTGGGGCGGCTCATGGCTGTTCCTCTTGTCATGGCGGGTTGTTATGCCGGCCGTTGTCGCCACTGGAGTATCAATACCAGATGGCCGGTTTCCTCATTCCGGTATCGTCCAATCAGCCTGAAACCCTCGCGCCGGTAAAAACGCCGGGCGGCCCGATTCAGTTGATAAACCTCCAGCATCAGCATGGGGAACTGCCGCTTGGCGTGCGCCATCAAACGATTGCCTATGCCCTGGCGATGATAAAGCGGCGAGATAAAAAGCGCACTGATATAACTTTCACGGCTAACGCAGATGAAACCCGTCAGCACGCCATGCTGTTCATCTGTCCGGCTCCAGGACTGGGGCAGGCAGTCATCCCGCAGCATCGGCAGGCTTTCTTGCCAGTAGGCGGGCGAGATAAAAGGGTGTGCCAGCGTGGTGCTTAACAGCCACAGGGCGGTCACTGCCTCGGTATCGTCATGCCGCAATGGCCGTATCATCGGCGTAAACTCCTTTGTTTCCACATTCGTTGCCGCATTCGGGCTGTATATCTTACCGCCAGAGGGTATACTGACGCATTCTCAATAAACCCACTTGTATCGCGTGCGAATTCAACATGCAAAAGTTTGATCCAAAGACCTTTCAGGGCCTGATACTGACGCTGCAGGATTACTGGGCGCGTCAGGGCTGTACCATCGTCCAACCTCTGGATATGGAAGTCGGCGCCGGTACCTCCCATCCGATGACCTGCCTGCGCGCCCTCGGGCCTGAGCCAATCGCCGCCGCCTATGTGCAGCCATCCCGCCGTCCTACCGACGGCCGGTATGGTGAAAACCCGAACCGCCTGCAGCACTATTACCAATTCCAGGTCATCATCAAGCCGTCACCGGATAATATCCAGGAATTATATCTCGGCTCGCTAAAGGAAGTCGGGCTTGATCCGCTGGTAAACGATATTCGCTTTGTCGAAGATAATTGGGAAAACCCGACGCTCGGCGCCTGGGGACTCGGCTGGGAAGTGTGGCTGAACGGCATGGAAGTGACCCAGTTCACCTATTTCCAGCAGGTCGGCGGACTGGAATGCCGTCCGGTAACCGGTGAGATAACCTATGGCCTTGAACGCCTGGCGATGTACCTGCAGGGTGTAGACAGCGTCTATGACCTGGTCTGGAGCGACGGGCCGCTGGGCCGAACCACCTACGGCGATGTTTTTCATCAGAATGAAGTGGAGCAGTCCACCTATAACTTTGAATACGCCGACGTGGATTTCCTGTTTACCTGCTTTGAACAGTATGAGAAAGAAGCGCAGATGCTGCTGGCGCTGGATAATCCCTTGCCGCTGCCGGCCTATGAGCGGATTTTGAAGGCGGCGCACAGCTTCAACCTGCTTGATGCGCGCAAAGCCATATCGGTCACCGAGCGGCAGCGCTATATCCTGCGTATCCGCACGCTGACCAAGGCGGTTGCCGAAGCCTATTACGCTTCACGCGAGGCCCTGGGTTTCCCGATGTGCAAAAAGAACAAGAATTAAGAGGCTACGCCATGACGCAACATACTTTCCTGGTGGAAATCGGCACCGAAGAGCTGCCGCCGAAGGCTCTTCGCAATCTGGCGCAGTCTTTTGCCGCTCAATTCGGCGCTGAACTGGATAACGCCAACCTGGGTCACGGCGAGATAAGCTGGTTTGCCTCGCCCCGCCGGCTGGCGCTAAAAGTGGCTGGCCTTAGCGCGGCGCAGGCCACGCGCGAAATTGAAAAACGCGGTCCGGCCATCGCCCAGGCGTTTGATGGCGAGGGTAACCCGACCAAAGCGGCTGAAGGCTGGGCGCGCGGCTGCGGTATCACCGTCGACCAGGCCGAACGCCTCGCGACCGATAAAGGCGAGTGGCTGGTTTATCGTGGCCTGGTACAGGGTCGGCCGGTGCAGGAACTGCTGTGCTCAATGGTCAGCACGGCGCTCGCCAAACTGCCGGTGCCGAAAATGATGCGCTGGGGCGACAGCGATACCCAGTTCATCAGACCGGTTCATACCGTAACCCTGCTGCTGGATGATGAGCTTATCGCCGGTACGGTGCTCGGTATCGACAGCGGCCGCATACTGCGCGGCCATCGCTTTATGGGCGAACCGGAGTTCAGCATTGACCATGCGGACCAGTATCCCGAGATTCTGCTGACCCGCGGCAAGGTCATGGCCGATTATGAACAGCGCAAGGCGGTTATCCGCCGGGATGCCGAAGCGGCGGCGGCGCGTATCGGCGGCATCGCCGAACTGTCTGAAAGCCTGCTGGAAGAAGTGACCTCGCTGGTGGAATGGCCGGTAGTGCTGACGGCGCGCTTTGAAGAGAAATTCCTGGCGGTGCCGGCCGAGGCGCTGGTTTACACCATGAAGGGCGACCAAAAGTATTTTCCGGTCTATGACGCCCAGGGAAACCTGCTGCCGCACTTTATTTTTGTCAGCAATATCGAGTCAAAAGATCCGCAGCAGATTATTTCCGGTAATGAAAAAGTGGTGCGTCCGCGCCTGGCCGATGCCGAGTTTTTCTTCAATACCGACCGCAAGAAGCGCCTGGAAGACAACCTGCCGCGGCTGGCTACGGTTCTGTTCCAGAAGCAACTGGGCAGCTTACGCGACAAGAGTGATCGGATTGAATCACTGTCGGGTTGGATTGCCGGCCAGATCGGTGCCGATGTGGGCCTCGCCAGCCGTGCCGGGCTGCTGTCCAAATGCGACCTGATGACCAACATGGTGTTTGAGTTCACCGATACCCAAGGGGTGATGGGCATGCATTATGCCCGTCACGACGGCGAGCCTGAAGAGGTGGCCGTTGCGCTTAAAGAGCAGTACCAGCCCCGCTTTGCCGGGGATGCGCTGCCCTCCGGGCCTATCGCCTGTGCGGTGGCGATTGCCGATAAAATGGACACCCTGGCCGGTATCTTCGGCATTGGCCAGCATCCGAAAGGCGATAAAGACCCGTTTGCCCTGCGTCGTGCCGCCCTTGGCGTACTGCGCATCATCGTTGAAATGCGTCTGCCGCTGGACTTGAACACCCTGGCCGGCGAAGCGGTGCGCCTGTACGGCGACAAGCTGACCAACCCGGCGGTGGTTGATGATGTGATTGAATTCATGCTTGGCCGTTTCCGCGCCTGGTATCAGGAAGAGGGGCACAGCGTTGACACCATTCAGGCGGTGCTGGCGCGTCGTCCCACTCGTCCGGCTGATTTCGACGCCCGCGTCAGGGCGGTAAGCTATTTCCGCACCTTGCCGGAAGCGGCATCGCTGGCGGCGGCCAACAAGCGGGTATCCAATATCCTGGCCAAGTCTGTCGACACCCTGAATGAACAGGTACAGGCCGCAGCGCTGAAGGAACCGGCTGAAATCCAGCTGGCGACTCATCTGGTGGTGCTGCAGGACAAGCTGAAGCCGCTGTTTGCCGAAGGCCGTTATCAGGATGCGTTGGTTGAACTGGCCACGCTGCGTGAGCCGGTGGATGCGTTTTTCGAGCAGGTAATGGTGATGGCGGAAGATGACGCGGTGCGTATCAACCGCTTGACCTTGCTTGATCAACTGCGAAAACTGTTCTTGCAGGTAGCGGATATTTCCCTGCTGCAATAAGCCTCTCCCCGCCGGGGCGGTAGCCTCGGCGTCCATCATCCCCTTCCCATCCGGCGCGCCAGTGCCTATTTGCGGCAATCTCCCCAAAGGGAGCGTGGGAATTTTTTATTGCCTGAAAACTCGGCTATTCTTAATGAGCAAAGGAGGGCGCAAGCAGATTCAAACCAGCGGAATACCTATTTTTTTACAGGAGTAATGGTTCATGACATTGAGGGAAAGAGTCGGTGAATACCGCCATTGGTTAGTCATTCCGGTGATGCTTTTTATCATGGCTCAGCTGGCTGGCTGTGGGGACAAAGAACCCGAACAGCGCCAGGCCTTTATCCAGTTCCTGCAGACTTCGGTTATCGCCGGCCCCGAGCGATTGCCGGCGCTCAGCGATGACCAGAAAACGCAATTCGGCCCGTACGTCGCGGACTATCAGATCCTCCAGACTTACTCGACCCAGTTCGCCAAGGCCGTCAGCGACAGTCTGGTACCGGTATTGGACGAGATCGGCCAGATTCGTGTCCCGCAGGATTACCTGACGCACCGTACCCGTCTGCAGCAGGCGGCAGGCGCACTGAACCTCCTGGGCCCGCAAATTGACGGCGCTCGCAAACGGGCCGATGATGCACGGGCGGCGCTTAAACAGCCCGACGATCTCAAACCGATCTATGAGAAGGCTTACCGTCGGGTGGTCACTCAATCGTCACAGCAGCTGGGGCCGGTCATCAGCAGTGCGTCAGCCCTGACGCAAACGCTTGTCCAACTCGGCGATTTCCTTACTATGCAGGGTACCCAGGTCAGCTATAAAACCGATACGGTGCAGCTGGGGTCGCAACTGCAGGTTACCCAATATAATGAGTTGGTGTCCGCCATCCAGACTCAGCACCAGCAGCTGATGCAGGCTCAGTCATCAGTCGCTTCCACCCAGCCCTGATGTTAAAGCGGCAGCGCGATTGATCGCGCTGTTGCTTTGCTCAATTGCAGATCTCGCCAAGACAGCCTTAACAGCACCCACCGCCGCTGTCTTTCATCCGCCTGCAATGAAATGCCGGGAAAATTGTCAGGCAGCCGCCAGCACAGTGATGTTTAACCAATACCACTGTGCCATGCAAATTAATTGTGACTACTGTCACAACTAAAGAACAAAGATGCTTCGGCATAATGTGATTTATATCACATTTATTCAGTTGCCGATCGATGAAAATCCGCGTTAATGTTTTTTTCTGCCGCTATTTTGTGATTTATATCACTGAGATAGGGGGTAACCAGGGGGGGAGCGCGTGACTCCTGTCACAGATGAACCCATGAGTACGCCTCGCCGAAAGAGCGTGGTAGAGTCCGGCTGAATGAGGCGTTACCAACAAATTCGGCAACACTATAGCAACAACTTCCACGCGCTCTTAATGAATGGCGCGGACCACTAGGGGTGTAATTTATGTCTTCATCGGATTTCAAGGTCAAGGTCCAGAACTTTGGCCGCTTCCTCAGTAATATGGTGATGCCGAATATCGGTGCATTTATTGCCTGGGGTATCATCACCGCGCTGTTCATCCCCACCGGATGGACGCCTAACGAAACGTTGGCGAAACTGGTGGGTCCGATGATCACCTATCTGCTGCCGCTGCTCATCGGTTATACCGGTGGCCGGATGGCGGGGGGGGAACGTGGCGGGGTGGTCGGTGCCATTACCACCATGGGCGTCATCGCCGGTGCCGATATGCCGATGTTCCTCGGCGCAATGATTGCCGGTCCGCTGGGCGGCTGGGTTATCAAGCGCTTTGACCGGATGATCGACGGCAAAATCAAAAGCGGTTTTGAGATGTTGGTCAACAACTTCTCCGCCGGTATCCTCGGCATGCTGTTGGCTATCCTGGCGTTCCTGGCGATAGGCCCGCTGGTAGAGATCCTGTCCAAAGCGCTGGCGGCCGGGGTCAACCTGATGGTGACCTACAACATGCTGCCGCTGACCTCGATTTTTGTTGAGCCGGCGAAAATCCTGTTCCTGAATAACGCCATCAACCACGGTATTTTCTCGCCATTGGGTATCCAGCAGGCGACGGAAACCGGCAAATCCATTTTCTTCCTGATTGAAGCCAACCCAGGTCCAGGCATGGGCGTCTTGATGGCCTATATGCTGTTTGGCCGTGGCAATGCCCGTCAATCCGCTGGTGGCGCCGCCATTATCCACTTTCTCGGCGGGATCCATGAAATATACTTCCCGTACGTGCTGATGAATCCGCGTCTGCTGATTGCGGTAATCCTCGGTGGTATGACCGGCGTATTCACCCTGAGCCTGCTGGGCGGTGGTCTGGTATCGCCGGCTTCCCCGGGTTCAATCCTGGCGGTACTGGCCATGACCCCCAAAGGGGCATATTTTGCCAACCTGGCCGCCATTGTCGCCGCTTTTGTCGTCTCCTTTATCGTTTCCTCCATCCTGCTGAAAAGCAGTAAAGTCAAAGATGATGACAGCCTGGAAGAAGCCTCGCGCCGCGTACAGGACATGAAAGCGCAGTCCAAAGGAACGACCACACCAGTACGTAGCGGTCTGAACGGTGACCTGAGTTCAGTACGCAAAATCATCGTGGCCTGTGATGCCGGTATGGGTTCCAGCGCCATGGGGGCAGGTGTACTGCGTAAAAAGGTGAATGAAGCCGGACTGAAAAATATCAGCGTAACCAACTGTGCCATTAACAGTCTGCCTGACGACGTCGATTTGGTCATCACTCACCGAGATCTGACTGAGCGGGCCATGCGTCATGCCCCCCATGCCCAGCATATCTCGTTGACCAACTTCCTCGATAGCCAGCTTTATACCGACCTGACCGCTCGACTGGTTGCGGTTCAGAAAAGCGGCCAGTCCCAGCAGAAAGTCATGACCGCGCTGGACGACAGCTTTGAAGCCAGCGAGCAGAACCTGTTCCAGTTGACGCCAGCCACGATTTTCCTCGGGCTGAAAGCCGATCATAAAGAACAGGCGATCCGCTTTGCCGGCGAGCAACTGGTGGCGGGCGGATATGTGCAGCCTGAATATGTCGAAGCGATGCTCGATCGTGAGAAGCTCACCTCTACCTATCTGGGCGAATCCATTGCGGTGCCTCATGGTACAATCGAAGCCAAAGACCGGGTGTTACGCACCGGCGTGGTATTCTGCCAGTATCCTGACGGCGTGCGCTTTGGTGAAGACGCTGATGATATTGCCCGTTTGGTTATTGGTATCGCCGCCCGCAACAACGAGCATATCCATGTGATAACCAGCCTGACCAATGCGCTTGATGATGAAGCGGTCATTGAACGATTGACTCACACAACCGATGTTAATGAAGTCCTGGCATTGCTGAAAGGGCAAAAAGTGGTCTGACCCCGTGCCCTTTTGCCATTCAGTTAATCATGTTTGACAGAGGGGCCGTAAAACGGCCCCTCTTTTGCTTAGATAAATTCAAGGTTGATTCTATGAAAGCACTACATTTCGGAGCAGGTAATATCGGACGTGGTTTTATCGGTAAACTCCTGGCTGACGCCGGTGCAGAGGTTGTTTTTGCCGATGTGAATCAGACGGTGCTAGACGCATTGAATGCTCGTCACCAGTATCAGGTGCACGTGGTGGGGGAGCAGGCTCATTTTGAAACCGTCAGCAATGTGAGCGCGGTGCACAGCGGCAGCGACGAGGTGATTCACCTGATAGCCAAGGTTGATCTGGTGACCACTGCGGTCGGCCCGCAAATACTGGAGCGTATCGCGCCGAGTATCGCCCAAGGGCTGGTGGGTCGTCATGACGCGGGCAACCCTCAACCGCTGAATATCATCGCCTGTGAAAATATGGTACGCGGTACCAGCCAGCTGAAGCAGCATGTGTTGAAGGCGCTGCCGGAACAGTATCACACCTGGCTTGAGGCATCGGTGGGCTTTGTGGACTCTGCCGTTGACCGTATCGTCCCCCCTTCCGAGGCGGGTACCCACGACCCGCTGGAAGTGACGGTTGAAACCTTCAGTGAGTGGATTGTCGATAAAACCCAGTTTGCCGGGCAGGCGCCGTCGATTGCCGGTATGGAACTAACCGATAACCTGATGGCGTTCGTTGAGCGTAAATTGTTTACTCTGAATACCGGTCATGCCATTACGGCTTATCTGGGCCAGTATGCCGGGCATAAAACCATTCGGGACGCGATCCTGGATCCGGCAATACGCCAGGTAGTAAAAGGGGCGATGGAAGAGAGCGGTGCGGTACTGATTAACCGATATGGTTTTGAACCGGTCAAGCATGCGGCTTATATCAATAAAATCCTGCAGCGCTTTGAGAACCCCTATTTGCATGATGACGTTGAACGGGTCGGTCGTCAGCCGCTGCGTAAGCTCGGCGCCGGTGATCGTTTGATAAAGCCGCTTCAGGGATGCCTGGATTACGGTCTCAGCCATGCTAATCTGGTAAAAGGAATTGCCGCCGCTATGCAATATCACAGTGAGCAGGATCCTCAAGCCCAGGAATGGGCGGCACTACTGGAAGAATTTGGGCCTAGAGCTGCATTATCCCGGGTGTCTGGCTTGGAAGAAGACAGCAAGGTAGTAGAGCAAGTGGTGAACGTGTATAACGCCATGCAGTGAAATCAAGTCCGGCCCGGGCAGTGCCCGAGGTCGGATTTTTACATGGTGTCCAGCAATGACGGAAAATACACAACTGCTTGAAACCCGGGTGCTTGAATGCTTAAACGCCGGCGCTACGGTCAGGGACTTGGTGGCTGCGGCCATCGAATTGTTAACGGAAGCGATCAACATTCTGGTGCTGCAAGTGTTTCGCAAGGATGATTACGCAGTCAAGTATGCTGTGGGTCCGCTGCTGGTCGGCGCCGGCCCGCTGGCCGAGCTGTCGGTCCGGTTGAAGCTGGTGTATGCGCTGGGCGTTATCAGTCGCCAGGAATATGAAGATGCGGAACTGCTGCTGGCGCTGCATGAGGAATTGCAAACTAACCCCAATGAGTACCATTTTACCGACGATGAGATCCTGGGGCCGTTAGGTGAATTACACTGCCTGAGCGGTTTTCCTGCCCCGCCCACGATGCTGGACCCGGCCGCCAGCGAAGATCTGGTGCTGATGCAAAAGCAGCGTTACCAGCAGATCGTCCGTTCCACCGTCGTATTGTCGACCACTGAATATCTGGTGCGCATCAGCGCCAAAAAAGCCTTCACCGATGATTTGCTGCTCAAGTAAGCGGTCTGATTGCCGTTGAACACGTAGCATCAGCGTAGTGGACAGGGAAAGTCGGATAACTATTTATTAAACAATTAGGAGTATAATCAATATAAGCTAATTTTTAAAGTTTAGTCGCCCTAATGAGGCAACAATCAGGTCTTTAACCACTAAGGATCTGAACCATGACAGTTATCTCGCGCAACAGCAGTACTGATGCAGGTCTGAACCGTCCGGCCCCTCCCCCATGCAGCCCCAAACCGCTATTCATCAACCAGGTGAAATCGGTCCATTCAGCTAATATCAATCTCCCTGCCGGGACGGGCGAGCATACCAAACGGGTCAATGAAAACAACCTTCTGGGTTCTGCATCGGTCCAGAGGAGGATCGCCTGGGTAACATCCGATCAACTGGCCGCCAGTCTTAAGCAGGCCCTCAATGTGCGTGCCGCCGGGGTGAAACTTGCCTCAGCCAGCAAGGCCGCGGCAGAACCGTCATCGGTGCTACTGGCAGGAGAAAAGGTGGATAATTACGTCTCTAAAAATAATATTCAAGCTCAGAGGACCCTGCTGCTGACCTCGCTGGATATTGCTGATAACTCAACAGACATGAGTCAGCTCAGCCGCTTTTTAAACCTAGGGCAGGATGCCGGCAAAGTTGAGGCTAAATCCTGCAAACAACCTGGCTTGTTTGCCCGCATCGGCCGTGTCCTGGCCAAGGTCACCGCCTGGCTGTTCTGTCGTCCGACCCATGCTCACGGCTAGTCAGCATCGGTATCAGCGGGCGCTTGGTCGCCGTTAACATCGAGAGATGTCACTCAGCCGATAGCGTTGCTGATAACAAAAAGCCATCCCGAAGGATGGCTTTATTATGGGTTTGCCCGTGGCAAATAACGGAATTATTTAGCCTGTGAGAAGCGGGCTGCCGCTTCGTCCCAGTTCACCACGTTCCAGAAAGCCTTGATATAGTCAGGACGACGGTTCTGGAATTTCAGGTAGTAAGCATGTTCCCAGACGTCCAGGCCGAGAATCGGGTAGCCTGATGCACCGGAAATGGCTTCACCCATCAGCGGATTGTCCTGGTTAGCAGTCGAAACCACCGCCAGCTTGCCGTCTTTTTGCACCAGCCATGCCCAGCCGGATCCAAAACGGGTTGCAGCCGCTTTCTCAAAGGTTTCCTTGAACGCGTCGACGCTGCCAAAGTCACGTTCAATGGCGGCTTTCAGTTCGCCCTGCAGGGTGGTGCCCAGCTTCAGGCCTTTCCAAAACAGGCTGTGGTTGGCATGGCCGCCCGCGTTGTTACGCAGCACGGTTTTTTTGTCAGCCGGCACTTGGTCCAGTTTTTGAATCAGCTCATCGGCGGAAAGACTGGCGAATTCCGGCAGTGTTTCCAGGGCGGCATTGGCATTATTGACGTAGGTCTGATGATGTTTGGTATGATGGATTTCCATCGTTTCCTTGTCAAAATGGGGTTCCAGCGCGTCATAAGCATAAGGCAGGGCAGGTAGAGTAAAGCTCATAGTCATTTTCTCCATTCGTAGTTGAGCGACATTCTGCATGTTAGTGCCGCGTAAGCCATCTGATCATTATAGTTAATTAAACGTTTATTAAAACGTTTATAATTCCTTTTAAAAGAACATGTTTAGCATTACCTGTCCAGTAACCGCTCTGGATGAGTATAAACCGTGGCACGTCCCGGTTTACTGAACCCCACCAGGGTTAACCGACATTTCTCGGCTACGTCTATTGCCAGCGCGGTGGCCGCCGACACGGCAAACAGGATTTCAACGCCGCACATGGCTGACTTTTGCACCATCTCATAGCTGGCGCGGCTTGATACCAGCACTGCCCCCGGCGATGGCTCGGCGTAGGCGCGCAGGCCGAGCAGTTTATCCAGCGCCACATGGCGACCCACATCTTCACAGCCCAGGGTAAGCTCGCCTTCAGCCGTAATCCAGGCTGCCGCATGGGTACAGCCGGTTATTTGACCCACCGGCTGAACGCTTTTCAACTGTGACAGCGCCTGATCCAGCCGGTGCAGCGGCCAGGTCTGGGTGAAAGGCAGTTGCGGCACTGGTTTGGCGATTTCATCGAGCTGCTCTACACCGCATACGCCGCATCCGGTCCGACCAGCCATGGCGCGCCGTCGGGCTTTGAGTGACATGAATTGGCGGCTGGATAATTCAATGTGGACTTCAATGCCATTACAGGAAGGAATAACATCCATACCAAAAATATCGGCCGGCTTTTCAATGATGCCTTCGGAAAGGGAAAATCCAAGCGCAAAGGCCTCCAGCTCTTTAGGGGATGCCATCATCACCACATGGGATATGCCGTTGTAAACCAACGCTATCGGTACTTCTTCGGCGATCCAGTCCGGCGCCGCCTGGCCAAGCGATCCGCGCTGGTGAACGTCATATTGTTTAGCGCCTGGCGGCGTGGCCGGTGCCGGCGAAAGAAATTTGGACATGTCGATTATCATCTGGGCTTATCAGGTGGATAGGCGCATTATTCTCCCCCCTGCCGAAGGATGCAAAGTTATCGTCCATCGATTGAAGCAGGAAGCTTGTTTCAGTCGGTTGCGGTTTATCATTCTGCTTGCTAGGTTTAATACACAATCAGTAGTTGCCTATAAGGACTTTGCTGTCATGACCATGGGATATTTCCGGATCGTCACATTTTCGCTGCTGGCCGGGATGGCGGCATTCAGCGGTACGGCACAGGCCGAGAGCGCAACCATGGTTGCCTCAGCCAGTCCCGCCGCTGCCGCCGGCGCTATCGATGTGTCGGTGATGGCAGGTAAAATTACCTTGCGGGTGCCTGCTGAGTTCGTCAACCAGACCAGGGAAGAGGCTGCCAGCCAGAATACCGGCGTTAAAATCCAGCTGCTGGCGGATCGGCAGCGTCAGCAAGTGGTCGGTATCAGCGAAGTACCGACCGCAGATGGCGACGCCAACGATAATAGCGAGGCGGCATTCAATAAAATGGCCCAGGGGATATTGTCCGGCCTGAAGACCCAGTACAAAGACGTCAAAAAGACCGGCCAGACCCGGATTAGCGCTGGCGGGCAACAACTGCTGCGGCTTGATACCCGCCAGACGGTGCAGGACAAGCTGATGAGCGGCACTACGCTTGTCACCCCTTATCAAGCCAATGTCGTCACATTGCAAGTGCTGAGTCCGGCTGCGGATAAAACCGGCCATGCGGCGCTGGTTAAATTTGTGCTGGAGAGTCTGGCATTTCACTGAGGTTCTGCCACGGCCCGCAACCGGTTTTTGTCGGCTGGTTGCGGGTATATGCAGCATAATCGTTGAATACCCTTGAAACAAAATAAATGAATATGTGAGATTTATCGAAAACCCGGTCACAACTTTCCTTTCATCCCTCCGGCTGCTCTCAGTTTTGCCTACCGTTACTTTGCACCAATACATCTCGGTACCGTGCGGGGCGCCCGACGACAAGCGGCAGCGTCCTCATCTTGCCAGGTAAGCTTCATTGCGCAAATTGTGTATAGGAGACAGCCATGGACCTCGATTCAACTGCAGGCCGATTAGTTCCCGGCGAGTATGGTTATCCTTTCGAATTGAAATCACGTTATGACAATTTTATCGGCGGTGAATGGGTAGCGCCGGTAAAAGGCGATTACTACGTCAACCTGACGCCGGTGACCGGCAAACCGCTGTGCGAAATCGCCAGTTCTGCTGCGGACGATATCGATTTGGCCCTGGATGCGGCGCATAAGGCCAAAGGAGAATGGGGCGCATGTCAGCCCAGCAACGGGCCGCCATACTCAATCGGCTGGCCGATCGTATGGAGCAGAATAGTCAGTTGCTGGCAGCGGTCGAAACCTGGGATAACGGCAAACCGATTCGCGAAACCAGCGGGGCCGACGTGCCGCTGGCTATCGACCATTTCCGCTATTTTGCCGCCTGTATTCGTGCTCAGGAAGGCGGCATCAGCGAAATCGACAGCCAGACGGTGGCTTATCACTTTCATGAACCGCTGGGGGTGGTGGCGCAAATCATTCCCTGGAATTTCCCGTTGCTGATGGCCTGCTGGAAAATGGCCCCAGCACTGGCTGCCGGCAATTGCATCGTGCTTAAGCCGGCCAAACTGACGCCGCTGTCGGTGATGGTGCTCATGGAGCTGGTGCAGGATCTATTGCCGCCGGGCGTAGTCAATGTGGTCAATGGCTCAGGCAGCGAAATCGGTGAATATCTGGCGACCTCAAAAAGGATCGCAAAAGTGGCTTTTACCGGGTCCACGGAAGTGGGCCAGCAAATCATGAATTATGCGTCGCGTAATGTGGTGCCGGTGACGCTGGAACTGGGCGGTAAATCGCCTAACATCTTTTTCGCTGATGTCATGGAAAAAGAGGATGCCTTTTTTGATAAGGCCCTGGAGGGGTTTGCCCTGTTCGCCTTTAACCAGGGAGAAGTGTGCACCTGCCCTAGCCGTGCGCTGGTACAGGAGTCGATTTACGAACGTTTTATGGAGCGAGCTATCAAGCGCATTGAATCAATACGCACCGGTAATCCGCTGGATACGCACACCCAGATGGGGGCTCAAGTGTCTTCAGGCCAGCTGGATACCATCCTCAACTACATCGATATCGGTAAAAAAGAGGGAGCGGAGATCCTGACCGGGGGCAAGCGCAAGGCCCTGGCCGACGACCTCGCCGGCGGCTATTACCTGGAGCCGACCATTCTGCTGGGCAAAAACAGCATGCGGGTTTTTCAGGAGGAAATTTTCGGCCCGGTACTGGCCGTCACTACCTTCAAGGACATGGAGGAAGCACTGGAGCTGGCCAATGACAGCGATTACGGTCTGGGTGCCGGGGTCTGGAGCCGCGACGGTAATATCGCTTATAAAATGGGGCGCGGTATTCAAGCCGGCAGGGTGTGGACCAATTGTTACCACGCCTATCCGGCGCATGCGGCCTTTGGCGGCTATAAGCAGTCCGGTATCGGTCGGGAAAACCACAAAATGATGCTGGAGCATTATCAGCAGACCAAGTGCCTGCTGGTCAGTTACTCAGACCAACCGCTGGGCCTGTTTTAACCCTGGCGGGTTGCCCGCTTGCCCGCATGGCGGTCCGGTCTATCGCCATGCGGCCTGCCATATCGGCCGATTGAGCAGCCTGCACCGGGAAACCGGTAGCCTGACGACGGCTTTTCAGTCTTTTCTGACCGTTTTTCAATAATGATTATGATGCTATGACTTTTTACGACTATTTTATGAGTGGAAAGTAAAAATTGATCAGCGGGTCAGCGGGGAAGGGATGTCTGAAAAACAGCAGGATGAAAAGATAGCCTGGATCGATAATCTGCGGGCAGTAGCCTGCCTGATGGTGATTATGATCCATACTACCTCCTATTATGTGACCCAGGGGCTTGGGGTCGGTGAGCACTACTGGATCCTGGCCAATACACTTAATTCCGCTTCCCGGGTTGCCGTGCCGGTATTTTTCATGATTTCCGGTTATCTGTTTTTTGGCGAGCGGCAGGCCAGGGGGAAGCATTATCTGCGTATCGCCCTGTGCCTGCTGTTTTACAGCGTGATCGGCCTGACTTACATGTCCACTCTGACGCCTATCAATGCGCTGCAAGGGCTGGAAGGCGCATTACAGAAGCCGGTGTTTTACCACCTGTGGTTTTTCTATGCCATTACCATGGTGTATCTGCTGTCGCCCTATATCCGCGTCAACCCGGTGCCAGCAGGACATATCGCGTTATTGGTTATACTGCTGGCGGTCATTGCCAATCCCAATACCCCCGCTGTTTCAGTCGGTCATTTCAGCCTACTGCCGGCTAATCTTTATCTTAACGGCGATACGTTCTATTACGTGTTATATGCCCTGCTCGGTCGAGCAATGGGTCTGCTGGCATTCAGCCGCGCCAGACGCACGCCGCTGCTGGCCGCTGCGGCGTTTGCCCTTTGCGCGTTGCTGATTGCTTTAGGCACCAAGCGGCAAATGGCCATCAACGGTGATTTTGCCGATACCTATTATGATTATTGCGGCCCGCTGGTTTTTATTGGCGCCATCAGCCTGCTGGTGCTGTTCAAGACAGCTTTCAATCGGCGGGTGCCGGTGATTCTTCAACTGATATCAAGGCATTCACTGGCAATTTATGGTTTTCATGCCTTCATCATCCACTACTTGCGCACTCATGGTCTTGATATCAAATCACTGCCGGCGCTGGATATTGTCTATATATTCAGCCTGACCCTGCTGGTCAGTCTGTTGCTGGCCATCGCTGTAGCCAGGATCGACCGGCGGCGCCTGGTCAGTTAGCCGCTGTGGATTACTCCTGCTGGCGTGATTGGGCGCGGCGCAGTTGGCGGGCGGAGGAAAACCCTGCCGCCAACGCTGATTTTTCGATGCCCAGTCCCTCTTGTAGCCGCTGCCGGGCAATAGCGACCCGCAGTTGCTCATGATATTCCCGCACGCTGATACCCAGATGCTCGCGAAAAATCCGCGCCAGGTGACGACTGCTCAGATAGACTCGCCCGGCCAACTGATCCAGTGACCAATTGGCCTCTGGCTCGCGGGACAGAATATCCTGGGCGCGATGAATGGCCGGATGAAGATGATTGCGGTAGCGCAGCCAGGGGGAGAGCTGCGGATCCTCCGGGCCACGGCGAAAATAGACCACCATCTCCCGAGCGACGATCATCGCTTGCCGCGGGCCTACCTGCTCACTCACCAGGAACAGCGCCAAATCGATGCCGGCGGTAATGCCGGCACTGGTGTAAATGCCGCGATCCTCGACAAATATCCGATTGTCCTTTACCTGAGCGAGAGGCGCCTGCCGGCGCAGCCGCTCAATAATGCTGTGATGGGTAGTGCACTGATAGCCATCCAGCAGACCGGCCTGGGCCGCCAATAATGCGCCTGAGCAGACGCAGACCAGTTGCCAGCGACCCTCGCGGATGGGCTGTTGCAGGCCCTGCAGCCAATGCCCGGCAATCCGTGACGCCAAAGAGGACAAGGTTCGATCAGAGTTGATGACGCCTGGAATGATCAGAATGCTGCTGTCCGGCAGGCTCGGCGGTAGCGGGGAGATGTGATTGACGCTGAGTCCGGCAGACGTTATTACCTGGGCCTCAGGCCCGATATAATGCAGCCTGAAGGCCCCGGACTGCTTCAGCACTTCCGCCGGCCCGGTCACATCCAGCAGCACGGTATCAGGCAACATTAAAAACCAGACATCACGCACGGTGTTATTCTCCTTATCCCTGGCCGGCAGGCAGGGGCAATCAGGCGTCAGTGGCATCCAGACTCTGGATGCAGCCTTCAACATCACTTATCCGGGCAAAACGGTCAATCAATACCGTCTCGGTGCGATGTTTGAGTTCGGTGCTATCAAGAGTAATACCGCCATGGGTCATAGGGAAAGTCAGCGTGGCGGGGGTGACGAAAGTCACGCTGAACCCCAGATCGGACGCCACTCTGGCGGTGGTTTCACAGCACTGCTCGGTACGCATGCCGGCGATGATCAGATGGTCAACCTGCTTCTGGCGCAGCCATTCCTCGAGGCCGGAATCGGTCAGGGCATTATGCACATGTTTGTAAAAAGTCGCCGCCGGCTGGTGGGTCAGAAAGGGTAAGCGTTCGATTAATCCTGAGTCGCGGGTGAAGGGCCATGCTTTGCCGATGTGAAATACATCGATAAGCAGCACTTCACGCTGGCGGCATTGTTCTATCAGCGACAACAATGCGGTCTGGAATGCCGGTACCTCGGCTTCATCCCAGAACGGCTGGTGCAGGAAAGAGTGCTGTACATCAATGATCAGTAATGCGCTGCATGTCATTTTCGGACTCCTAATTGATGGTATAGCACCATCATGCACAAGGAGCGGGAAATAGGACATGCCAAAAACGGACATCATAGTGCGCGGGACGGACCCGATGTGGAGTGTCATTAGCCAGATGGCCGGCAGGCTATCGGTGGGATTCCTGCCGGGTAACTGCGACACCCGGCAGGCGAGCGCGGCAGGCTTGCAGGCAGCGTTAACTGCATATCGAGGGCAACTGTCAAGCCCGGCCGCAAGACTTATGGCGCGGTGTGGGTGCGCCAGTAATCGTAATAGATATGCTCAACCTGATCGTCGGTTTTCTGGCTATTCCCGCTCAGGCGCCAGGCCAGGGTAAAGGCGAAATCAAAAGCGACGCCCAGCCCCTTACCGCTGAGCAGGTTGCCATCTTCCACCACTTTGGCATCCACGTATTGGCCGTCAGATACTGTCTCATGCAGGTCGCCGGAGCAGACGTAGCGACGTCCCTTAAGCAGGTCATTGCCGCCCAGCACTCTGGCGGCGGCGGAACAAATCGGGCAAATCAGCTTACCCGCCTCGTCATGCCGTCGGATAAACTCCGCCACCATGGGATTGGCCGCCAGATTTACCGAACCTTGCGGGCCGCCGGGCAGGACTACCGCGTCATACAGTTCATCCAGTTTTCGTTCCAGCAGGTCGTCGCCAAACATCCTTATCTGGTGATAGCTTACCAGTTCCAGCCGATCCTGGCAGGACAGCATTTCCACCTCTATATCAAGACGGCGCAGCACATCAATGACGATGATGGCTTCCGCTTCCTCAAATCCCTTCGCCAGTAACACAGCGACTTTTTTGGACATATTTCCTCCGCTGAATACCCATAAGATGCTGACAGGGTAGCATAGGAAATTGAAATAAATAGAACGTCGTTTCATTTTTAAGAGATGATCGGCGTTTTCATTGCCTCAGCGCAAAAAAGAGCCTCGAAAGGCCCGGCGGGAATCTGCTGTGGAGGGCTGCCTGGTGACCGGTGTGGCACCGCCTACAGGCAGCAGGGGTAGAAAACCGAATCAGTCGTCTTCCGTCCAGACGCCGAGAATATAGCCGTCCGGATCCTTGAAATGAAAGCGCTGACCGCCGGGGAAGGCGAAAATGGGCTTTACTATCTCGGCCCCGGCGGCTTCCAGTTTCTTCTGCGTTTCATGAAGATGGCTGGCATAGAAAATGACCAGCGGTCCGCCGCCCGGCGTTACCGGCTCGGTAGAGGAAAAGCCGCCGGTGATGCGACCGTCGAAAAATTCACTGTAGGTGGGTCCGTAGTCGGTGAACACCCAGCCGAACACGTCGCCGTAAAACTGCTTGGATCGTTCTATATCGGTGACGTTGAACTCAACGTAATCGACCTGACCATTGGCGCCGATTTCTTTCATCTTTATTCTCCCGTACAGATAGAGGACTTGAGTATGGACGATGGCCATTGTGTGGGCCAGGCATACTCTTGGAATGAAGTTCCGGCAAAACGCCCAGAGAGAAAAGTATAGCCCGATGTGGATTTACCGGCCGTTAATACAGCGCGTTAATTCGAACTGAGCCTTATCAGCCGGGTGGCAAGCGGGCAGGGTCAAGCCTGACGGGGATTATGCCAGAGGGTGGTAATCCCTCCATGGTCACCGGTTATCGGATCATGTGCAGGCACCGACACCTTGGCCAGACGCTGCTGCCGCTGGTGTAGTTTCTCTGGTTCATCACGACACAGGTCTGCGCTGACACCGGGCGGATAGGCGCCGACCGCCTCGAAATCGCGACTGTTATCGATGGCCTTGTGACCGACGCCTGCCGGGATCAGCACCGCATCCCCGTAAGCAATTTCAATGACCGGGCCGTTTTCTCCGCCGAACTGGATCTTGGCCTGGCCGGCAAATACGCCCAGCAGTTCATGGGCATCGCTGTGGAAATGGGTATAGGGATAGATGCCGAAGCGCCACTGGGCCGGCCAGTCGTTTTCGGCAAAATGCCGCTCAAACCAGGCTGCGGCATCGGTGGTAGCCGCGGGCAGCACCCGCCGATAAATCACCAGCGGCAGAGGGCTATTGGGAACGCCGCCATCGGCATCGTTCAGCAAAAGGGTTTCAACTTTCATGGTCTTCTCCCTGATGGGCGATATAACACGCCGGTTATGTCATCTATAGCAATAATTAATAACAGCATAGTCAACATTATACGATGGCGCATCGATTTACATACCCCTCCGATCAGGCATAAGCTAACCACCGACGGTCAATCTGCGGCTCACTGCCGTGTGACTCATTTTAGTTAACAGGAGTTTTGTCATGAGTAACGCTTTTCTCGATACCATCAAGGCCCGCCGTTCAATTTATGCTATCGGCAAGAATGTGACGCTAGCTGAAGATGAAATTGTTCAATTGGTAAAAGAAGCTGTCAAGCAAAGCCCGTCGTCCTTCAATTCCCAAACCTCCCGGGTCGTTGTGCTGTTTGGACAGCAAAGCGAAAAATTATGGGATATCGTTAAAGAAACCCTGAGGAAAATTGTGCCGGCGGAAGCCTTCGGCACCACTGAAGCCAAGCTAGCCTCTTTTGCCGCCGGCGTCGGCACCGTACTGTTTTTCGAAGATACCAAGGTGGTAGACGAACTGCAGAAACAGTTTGCGGCTTATGCCGATAACTTCCCTATCTGGTCGGAACATTCGACCGGTATCGCTCAATTTTCGGTATGGTCGGCTCTGGCCCAGGAACGCATCGGCGCTAGCCTACAGCACTATAATCCGATCATTGATGATGAAGTGAAACAGACCTGGCAGTTGCCTGACAGCTGGAAACTGCGTGCCCAGCTGCCTTTTGGTTCCATTGAGAAACCGGCCGGGGAAAAGACCTATATCTCCGATGAACAGCGTTTCCGTATTTTCAAATAAATCAGTAATATAGACTCCATGCTGGCAGAGATCGACAGGGATGTTGATTTGATTGGCCGGCTAACACTCGTATTCGCTTCATAACAGGCTACAGTTAATCACTGGGCTGGCTAAAAAACACTCAATCGCAAGTTTTAATGGCTCTGGCAGCGTGGCAATAGCATAATGCGCTGGCAAATGACTGCGTATGAGCGTCTGTGACGAATAAGGAGAGTAACTATGACCAGAATGTTGATTGTATTCCTGTTTTTTATCGCTATCTGTGCCGGCATCATGATGGTACAGATGGGTGGGCGTTATCCGTGGATTTAAACGCTGTCGGGTGAAATGAGGTCCTGACGAGGCAGATAATGCAGCCTCAGGATGAGGCAGACTGCCTGATTTTACGAAAACCAGACCAAAGCTGTAGTGTATTGACCAATACCAGCAGGGCTGTAACGATAAATACCCATCGAAAACCCATGACCGCCGATACACTTGAGCCTATAAGCGGTCCCGCGACATTGCCAAGATACATGAATGATTGGTTATAGCCGAAGATGCGGCCGGTTACCCTGTCGCTCGAATGCTTGACCAGCAGTGTCTGCACCGCAGGCATTAGCGCGCCTTCGGCAAATCCCATCAGAAAGCGCAATACGGCCAGCTGCAGCGGGGTATTGACCAGCGCCATAAACGAAAACAGCACGATCATCACCATCATGGCGGCCAGCAGAATGCGCGATGTCCCGATGCGATCTCCCAGGCGGCCAAGTCGCGGTGCCGCCAGCAGTGCCGATATGCCTGGCACGGCGGCAATCGCGCCGCTGATAAAGGCAATGTCGTTGATGCCGGGTGAAATATCTTTGATAAACAGCGTCAGTATTGGGCTTATCGAACTGTTGGTCAGCTGAATCATCATGGTGGTGATAAACAGGGTCAGGATAAGCCGCGGGTAGGGTAATGAAGCGAAGATTGCCCGGCCCTTGAGCTGGTCGACTTTGCGCACCACTAACCGCCGCTCTTTAATTAAAAACAGCGTAATCAAGAAACTGACCAACATCAGGGATGCCGTTACCAGGAATACTACCCGCAAACCGAGATGATCCGCCATGAATCCCCCCAGCAGGGGGCCGATGATGACGCCTGAAACCTGGCCGGTAGAAAGCGTGCCCAGCGCCCAACCGCTTTTCTCGCGCGGCACTTGGGATGCCACTAATGCCATGGCGTTAGGAATATAGCCTGAGGTAAGGCCCATCAGCGCTCTGAGGAAAAACAGCTGGTAGACGTTGCTGGCAAAGCCCTGCAGTGCAATCACCACCGCCATGCCGAGCGAGGCCCGCAACAGCATCAGTTTGCGGCCCTTGCGATCGGCAACACTGCCCCAGAACGGCGATGCTATCGCCGATACCAGGAAGGTCGCACTGAACACCAACCCCGACCAGACGCTCAGGGCTTCATGGGACCTGACGCCAAGCTGCTCTACATACAACGGTAAAAACGGCAGGATTTGGCTCATCGCCAGACCGGTGAAAAAACACCCAAACCATACCGAGATGATATTGACTTTCCAGGCTTCCATTTTTCGCATGCGTCAGTGACCGAACTTCAGGGTATAAGGTTAACACGCTAATAGTATATGGTGATCACAAACTAACCCTCGAAACCGCATTCAGCCTTTGGCCGTCCGTTGCGAATAGCCGTCCCGGTACTCCGCCGTCAGGCGGCTGAGCCAGTCTTGGCTGACGCGATGCGGCTCCTGCTGCAGTGTCAACAGGCCTGCATCCAGGATGTCTCTGGCCTGCCGCCATAAATGGGGGTCGCCTTCGGTCAGCACTTCAATCTGCAGCTTTTTTTCGACCAGATAGTAACGGGCAAACTGAGCATCATAGGTGATGATAGAACAGGTATTGTCGATAATATCTGCCAGTTTGATGGTTTTGGCATGAGAGGATGCGCATGCCATATGTAGCAGGGCCGCACGGGTTTTTTCAATGCGCGGGCAATCGGCAGGGGTGGCCGGGGTGGTTAGCATCTCAACCAATTCGGCAACTGCCCGGCCAAAACGTTGATCGATATCCTTAAGCGTGACGTCGGTATCTTCGACGGTATCGTGAAGCCAGGCTGCCGCCAGCATGTCTTCGCTGTGGCTAACGCTGCGTACTCGTTCAACCACCGCCGCCGGGTGGATGATATAGGGCTCAAGGGTATACTTCCGGCGTTGATCCCGGCTGGCATGAGCATGACTGGCGAAACGTCTGGCTCGATTTTCAAGGCTATGCATTTCTTACCCTCTTCTCGGGACGGTGACGTTGTCGGGTTGGTCGGATAAAATGAAACTACTTGCTATTATGTAGTGCGCTATGTAATCTGTCCACTATGAACAGTGAAAACAAACATTCAGCCGGCAACTCTGCGCCGTTGCTGCTGGACCAGCAGTTCTGCTTCGCCCTGTATTCGGCCAACCTGGCACTGAATAAAGTCTACCGTACGCTATTGACCAGGCTTAACCTGACCTACCCGCAATATCTGGTCATGCTGGTGCTGTGGGAGCGGGATGAAATCACCGTGTCTGATATTGGCGAGCGTCTCTTCCTGGACTCGGCCACGCTGACACCGCTGTTAAAACGACTTGAAGTCGCTGGTCTGCTGGGTAGGTTCCGTTCAACGGTGGATGAACGGCAGGTGATCATCCGCCTAACCACCGAGGGCCGCGGACTGCAGCAAACGGCGCTCTCTATCCCGAATGACGTGCTTTGCGCCACTGCCTGCAGCGCGGATGAGCTCTCTGAACTCAAGCGGCAGCTTGAAATGCTGCGAGGCCGCCTGGCGACACACTGTTCCTAATGGGAATGAATTAACCTGTTAATCATGACTGCACTTAAATCAGTGTAGCCATTTTAATAGTGAGCGATTTAATCGTATACGATATTTTTCTGGGCGAGGACCTCTTCGTTCACCATAATGACAGTCTACTAACTGATAAAGGAACAGCCTATGTCTATCGAAAACGTAGTTTACCGCGCCAAAGCTAAAGCCACCGGCGGCCGTGACGGTCGTGCAACCTCTTCCGACGGCGTACTGGATGTAAAACTGGGCGTACCTAAAGAGATGGGCGGCGCTGGCGGTGAAGTGACTAACCCGGAGCAACTGTTTGCGGCGGGCTACTCGGCGTGTTTCCTGGGCGCGCTAAAGCATGTGGCTGCTCAGGAAAAAGTAAAAATCCCGGCCGACGCCTTTATTGAAGGAACGGTAGGTATTGGCGCTATTCCTACCGGTTTTGGTATTGAAGCTCAGCTCGATATTCATCTGCCCGGCCTCGATCGTAGCGTAGCAGAAGATTTGGTGCAAAAGGCCCATGTGGTATGCCCTTATTCAAATGCGACCCGCAATAATATCGATGTGACGTTGAATATCATCAACTGATAAACCGGCTTAGCGGCGGTATGAAAGGCGCTATGGCGGGGCACGTCGATGGCACCTCTCTGGAAGCTTGAACCGCTTACCGTCATAAGTATGCGAATAGCGCTGCAACAGGTATGATTGCAGCGCTATTTTTTTATGCCCAGTGATTTCGAGTGTGATTTATTCTTTTGGTTAAACTTTTTGCCGCTTTCCCTGTCCATAAAAACTAACAATAAGCAAAACGCACTGATGGTTGCCCGCAATATTGACCCGTTTCATGTCAATGACAGGCAACAAAAGCTATCGGGTATTGATTTCAATACCGTTATACCGGGGCATCCTCATTAATGGATTTTTTCAAAAAACTATCGCACCAAAAGCTTTCTCTTTTCCTCGCGGTTTATATCGGTATTTTTCTCAATATCTCGGTATTTATCCGGCGATTTGACGTGCTTACCCTGCGGGCAAACTCTGCTTCATTGCGGGTGGCGTTGACTGAAATCGTCGCGACCGTGCTGTTCACGTTTTTTTTGATGCGTATTATTTCACTGGGTGGGCGGCATATATACCGTATGCTGGCAACGTTGCTGGTATTAATTTCCGTCGCAGCCAGTTATTACATGACCTATTTCAACGTGGTGATCGGCTACGGCATCATTGCTTCGGTAATGACCACCGATGTTGATTTATCGAAAGAAGTCGTGGGAATGCACTTCTTTTTATGGATGATAGGCATCAGCGCCATTCCGCTAATGCTCATCTGGAAGAATGCCTTGAACGATACGCTGCTGACCCAAATCAAAGTCCGCGGCCAACGTACCAGGACTCTCCTGATCCTGCTGGCCGTTGCGCTGCTGGTATGGTTGCCGCTGCGCTATCAGGATTACGCGCAAAGTGTGCAGGAGAAAATCACCAATATCGATTTGCCCAGCTACGGTGGCCTGGTGGCTCACTCTTATCTGCCGTCAAACTGGCTGGCGGCGCTGGGACTGTTTGCCTATACCTCTTTTGATGAGAATCAGGATCAGGACAGCCTGTACAATCCGGCCGACCACCATAGTTACGTTGCGCCAGCCGGTATTGATGATACCTATGTGGTGTTTATTATTGGCGAGACCACCCGCTGGGATCATATGGGCCTGCTGGGATACCACCGCGATACCACGCCCAAATTATCCCGTGAAAAAAACCTGGTCGCCTTTCGCGGCCAATCCTGTGACACTTCAACCAAACTGTCGCTGCGCTGTATGTTCGTCAGGGAAGGGGGGGCTGCTGATAATCAACAGCGTACGCTTAAAGAGCAAAACGTCTTTGCCGTTATGCGCAAACTGGGGTTTACCTCTGAGCTGTTCGCCATGCAGAGCGAAGTCTGGTTTTATAACAATACCGATGTGAACAACTTTTCGTTTCGTGAAACTATCGCTTCTGAAAAGCGTAATGACGGCAAGGCAGTGGACGATATGCTGTTGGTTGGCGAACTTAAGGAATCCCTGGCGCGTTACCCCAAGGGCAAGCATCTGGTAATACTGCATACCAAAGGTTCCCACTATCTCTATTCCCAACGCTATCCCCGCAGCTTCGCCCGCTATCAGCCGGAATGCGTAGGGGTCGATGAGTCCTGCACCCGGGATCAGTTAATCAATGCCTTTGACAACAGCGTTCTTTATACCGATACCTTTATCGACAGCGTAATTGATCAGGTCCGGGATAAAAAGGCGTTGGTTTTCTATGCCGCCGATCACGGCGAGTCAATTGACGAGAACCTGCACTTTCATGGTACTCCGCGCCATATGGCGCCCCCTGAGCAATTTCGTGTCCCTTTGATGGTCTGGGCGTCAGATGCTTTCCTCAGTTCTCCCGAGCATCATGCGGCTTTCGAGCGGCTGAAGGCTCAGCAGCGGATTGGCGTGACCCACCGGCATCAGGAGCTTTATGATTCAATCCTGGGGTGTCTGGGTTACCGTTCTGCTGATGGCGGTATAAAGAGCGACAACAACTGGTGCGCCAAGCCGGTCGAACAGAGCGACCCAGGTTGATGTCGACAAAACCGCGCGGCGTGAAAGCAGGCGCATCGGTGTGTTACCGGTGGCCAGATGATAACGGTGGTTTTATATGCAGTTAACATTGATGTTATAAAAAGGGATTGACGTTAAAACAGGGGCGCAGTAAGATGCGGCCGCATTCGGTGAGTGGCGCAGCCTGGTAGCGCAATACGTTCGGGACGTATGGGTCGGAGGTTCGAATCCTCTCTCACCGACCAAATTTCAAACCCCTGTTCCGGTAGGCGAACAGGGATGATAAAACGATAAGTCCAGCAGGCTTATCGTTTTTTTTCGCCTGCATTTTGGGTAAATCTCTGCCGGTTTGCCACAGCCTTAGCATCAGTCTGCCAGCGCTCTGCTGCCGATCACTAGGTGATCAGTCTCAGGAACCCGTCCAGCGAGACCTTGACCATTTTCACCGCTTAGCGTCGGTTATATTCACTTTATAAATCAATAAAAGCAATTTTATTATTATATTTATATTTAGCATTCAGTGATATTAATCATAAATGCACGTTATTTCATTGGATAAAAAGAGCAATACGACCCGATGGGGTTATTTAAGTTCAGTATTATCAGTCGCTTAATGAATTTCTGCCGTGGTGTTTCAAGCGTAGAAAAGCGATTACTAAAGTTATTACTCTTTTATTACATGTTAAAATCAACTGGATGATACAATTTTTTTCTTATTAGCGGTAATTGTTAAATGAAAAAATTCAAAACTAATTTGCATTAGGTCAGGCGTTAATATAATAATGCGCTATGATTTGAAATTCATACCGCCAGGGAGGGGTTGTCTTCTTTAAGTTAATCAATATATTTGCAAAGATTTGTTTATACTCCTAATGCGTTTGCTCAGTAAGTAATCAATACTCTGCTTTTGCGATAATGTCAGAAAATGATGTAACACCGTGCACCTTTAATAAAAATCAGGATTGATCATATGAGTTGCGAAAATTTACTCAGGAATATTCACGAAGTCAATTTGTCGTACTTGTTATTGGCTCAAGCTTTAATTAATCAGGATAAAGCGGCTGCTCGTTTTCGTCTCGGTTTGAATGAAGAGACTATAAATGTGTTATCTACTCTCTCTTACCCCAATTTGATTAAATTGGGTGAACTAAATCAATTAATTTGTCAGTTAAGAATTGATAATAAAACGGTCATTTCATGCTTAACCAAAGAATCACGCGTTGACGATTTGCAGCATGTGCATACGGGAATTATTTTATCAACCCAATACCTTGATTCAATTGATAGCCTAAGAACTGCTCAACATAAAGGATAGTCCTATGAGTTCTGGAAAAAGTATTTTGCAGGAAGCAAAGGATATCCAGCTGGCGATGGAGCTTATCTCGCTCGGTGCCCGTCTACCGATTTTGGAAAGTGAAACCGGTATCAGCCGTAACCGGCTGATTAAACTTTATAAAGAGGTCAGGGGGATGCCGCCCCCTAAAGGATTACTGCCGTTTTCAGCAGACTGGTTTCTGACCTGGGAACAAAATATTCATTCATCCATTTTTTATAATATATACCTTTCTCTGCTTAAAGTTGAAGAAGGACCATCTATATTCATATTGACTAAATCATATCGGCTTTACCTGGAATTATGCCCGAAAGGCCAGAGTGAAGAGGGTCCAGTATTAGGATTGACCCGCGCATGGATTTTGCTGCGCTTTATTGACAGCCAGTTATTAGGGCATACCCGCTGTACCTCATGTGGTGGCGCGTTTATTACCTATGCCTATCATCCATCCACTATGTTCTTATGTAGTTTTTGTAATCCGCCATCGCGGGCGATAAAAAAACGTAAACTTTCAGAAAACGCTGCCGATAGTCTTACTTATTCTTTAAGAGAAGTTAGAAATATGTGAACTGCGCATGAAAAGGTGCTTTGGCGGAAACAGCATACAGAAGTCAACCTTTTGATGTTTCCAGTCTGTCGTTGAAGCACTTTTCTGAACATCTCCATGAAGCTATGTAAGGAGCACGATTGTGCTAGTTATTTTTGGTTATTTTATTGTTTTCGCCTCTGTGTTTGGGGGATTCGCACTGTCAGGGGGCCAACTGGGGGCGCTCTTCCAGCCTGTTGAAATTTTGATTATCGGCGGGGCGGGTGTTGGCGCGTTTATCGTGGGCAACAGCTTCAAATCCATCCGGGCTACGGCGAAAGCCTTGCCCAGATTGTTCAAGACAAAAAAATACAACAAAGCAATGTATATGGAATTGCTGGCTCTGCTGTATCGGTTATTGTCGAAAGGGCGTCAGCAAGGCTTGATGACGCTGGAAAAAGACATTGAAGATCCCCTTAACAGCCCGATCTTTGCCGATTATCCGCTGCTGCTGAGCGATCCCGGACTGATGAACTTCGTGGTGGATTATTTGCGCCTTATGGTCTCCGGTAATTTGAATGCCTTTGAGATCGAAGCGCTGATGGATGAGGAAATCGACACCTGTGAGCAAGAGGATGAAGTGCCGGCCCACAGTCTGAGCCAGGTGGGTGAGGCGCTGCCGGCCTTTGGTATCGTTGCCGCGGTGATGGGAATTGTTAACGCCTTGGCAGCAGCTGACCGTCCGGCTGCGGAGATGGGGGCATTGATAGCCCACGCTATGGTCGGCACTTTTCTCGGTATCCTGCTGGCTTACGGGTGTGTGAGCCCATTGGCAGCGCTACTGCGTCAGAAGAGCTTTGAGCATCTGAAAATGCTGCAGTGCATCAAAGTGACATTGCTTTCCAGTATCAACGGCTATGCCCCGCAGATTGCGGTTGAATTTGGTCGTAAGACTCTTTACTCAACAGAACGGCCCTCATTTATTGAGCTTGAAGAGCATATTCGTAACGTCAAGAAAGCCAGCACAACGGGCGTATAATGAAAAAATCGCATCCGATCATCATAGTCAAAAAGCGCAAATCCCCAAAAACCGCCCATCACGGCGGTACGTGGAAAATCGCCTATGCCGATTTTATGACCGCCATGATGGCGTTCTTTCTGGTGATGTGGCTGCTGAGTTCGTCCAGTCCTGAAGAGCGCAAGCAGGTGGCTGACTACTTCAAGATGCCGCTGCATACCGCGCTGGCCCAGGGCAACCGCTTTACCATCAGCGATAATATCATTCCCGGCGGCGGCAGCGATATCATCAAGCAGGAGGGCGAGGTCACCAAGTATTCCCGCTCTCAGGAAAGAACGCGGGACCGGCAGCGTTTGCGTAAAACCCAGCAGCGACTGGAGCAGATGATCCGCAGTGATCCCCGATTGCGTCAGCTGCAACCGAATCTAAATATCAAGATGCTGGACGAGGGGCTACGCATTCAGATTGTCGATAGCAAAAATCGACCGATGTTCCTGACCGGCAGTAAGCAGGTGGCGCCGTATATGCGTGACATCCTGCGGCTGATTGCGCCAGTGCTGAACGATGTTCCCAACCTTATCAGCCTTTCCGGGCATACCGACAGCAAACAGTATGCCAATGGCGAGCGGAGTTACAGTAACTGGGAACTGTCCGCCGATCGCGCCAATGCTTCCCGGCGTGAACTGGTCGAGGGTGGGCTGCATATCGGTAAGATCCTTCGGGTAATGGGCATGGGTGACGTACTTAAAATGCCCGGCACCGCTGAGTCAGATAATATCTCTCAGCGCCGCATCAGCATTGTGGTGTTAACCAGAGAGGCTGAACAGAAAATCCTGTCGGTGCAGGAAGCGGACCAGGCCACTCTGTCTGAGGATATGCCGGAAACGGTCAGAGACCGTCTGGAAGATACGCTGAATATCCCGGAGCCGAAAACGGTCGGGCTACCGGCGGCGGGATCCGCTGCCTCGACCTTATCAACCCCAGCGGCCCAGTCGACATCAGCACCGGTTGTGATTCCAACGATACCGCTGACGGCAGCGACTGGCCTGGTTCAGGTACCAGGTACGACTCCAGCGGCAGCATCTGGTCTGGTTCAGGTGCCAGGTGCGGCTCCAACGGCAGTGTCTGGCCTGGTTCAGGTGCCAGGTACGACTCCAACGGCAGCATCTGGTCTGGTTCCGGTGCCAGGTGCGGCACCGACCGCCCAGCTGGCGCCATCGCCGGATGCCTACAGGGTGATATCGTCTTTGCCTGCGCCGGGTCAGCTAGTGGCGTTACCCGGGCTGCCTGCCGCCGCCGCTGCCGAGGGCATCGTCGGTGAGCATGCTAGCCATCTTACGCCTTCCCCACCGACAAACGCCGGCATCATGCCGGGTGAGGGCATTGACTTGGTCATCGGGGCTGATGAGTCGGCCCATGTCACCAACCCCTCTTCCCCACAGGGTTAACAGGGCACGAGTAAAATGGATATAACTGAGCTATATCAAACTTTTTTCGATGAGGCTGATGAACTGCTGGCCGACATGGAGCAGCAGCTGTTAGCGATCGACCTCGATGCGCCCGATCAGGAACGACTTAACGCGATCTTCCGCGCGGCACACTCGATCAAGGGCGGAGCCGGGACCTTTGGATTCGTCATGCTGCAGCAGACCACGCATTTGCTGGAAAACCTGCTCGATCATGCCAGAACCGGCGCCATGGCGCTGAACGACGATATTCTCACGGTGTTCCTGCAGGCCAAAGATCATATTCAGGATCAGATAACCGATTACAAAGCCGGTGAAGAGCCGGATGAGCTACGCTTTGAGTCGATTTGCCAGGCGCTGAGCCAACTGGCGGTGTTGCCTGCCAGCGGTGCCTGTGTCTCAGGACAGGCCAAAACCGAGTCGGCTGATGTTGATGATCATTTAATGACCGTCTGTCTGCACCAGTTGGAGCAGGGACAGAGCGAAGTGCTGGTTGAAGAGCTGACCCATCTGGGCACCGTCCTCAACCATCAGCAGCAGGATGGGGTGTATATCATTTCATTGCAAAGCACGCTGTCTGAAGATGACATTTGCGCCGTGCTGTGCTTCGTTATCGAACCTGAACAGATAAAGATAACCTCTGCCACCCTCGATAAGGCTGCTGCGTCTGACACCGGAGCGACCGACCTGAGCGCTGCGTCTACTATGCCTGCCTCCGCAGGTATAAGTACCGCGTCTGATGGGGTAGCCACGGCTGCTGCGCCTGGCGCTGCAGCGGCACCACTACCGTCGACAACTGCCGTGGCGGCCGGCGGCACACCGCAGCTCGACAGCGCCAGTACGCGTCCGCGTGCGGCCGAGTCCGGCAGTATCCGCGTGGCGGTAGAAAAAGTAGATAAGATTATCAATTTGCTGGGAGAGCTGGTGATTTCTCAATCCATGCTCAAGCAGTTGTCCGCTTCCCTTGATCCTTCGGTAGGCGATGAGCTGCTGATAAGCATAAGCCAGCTGGAGCACAATGCCCGGGATTTGCAGGAATCGGTAATGTCGATCCGTATGATGCCGCTGCAGTATGTGTTTGGTCGTTTTCCACGTTTGGTGCGTGATCTGGCGGGTAAGCTGAACAAGCAGTGCGAACTGCAGATTAAGGGCGGCTCGACTGAGCTTGATAAAAGCCTGATTGAGAAAATCATCGATCCGCTGACGCATCTTATCCGTAACAGCCTTGATCACGGCATTGAAGATGTAGCAACCCGTCTGGCCAATGGTAAACCCGCCACCGGGACGCTGACGCTTTCGGCAGAGCATCGCGGTAGCCATATCATTCTTGAAATTAGCGATGATGGCGCCGGGCTGAATCGTGAGCGCATCCTGGCAAAAGCCTTGTCCCAGGGAATGGATATCGCTGAAAATATCAGCGATGAAGAAGTATGGCAGTTGATTTTTGCCCCAGGCTTTTCTACCGCCGAGCATGTCACCGATGTGTCCGGCAGGGGAGTCGGCATGGATGTCGTTAAACGTAATATCAAGGATCTTGGCGGCGGCATCGAGATTCGCTCAGCGCCGAATCAAGGCACCCTGGTGCGCATCCTGTTACCCCTGACGCTGGCGATCCTCGACGGCATGTCGGTCAGGGTTGGCGGCGAAACCTTTATATTGCCGCTGAACTCGGTAGTCGAATCCCTAAAGCCCGAAGAACAGGAACTGCATCCTATTTCGCGGGGTGAATGCATGTTGCAAGTTCGAGGAGAATATCTTCCCTTGTTTGAACTTCACCGGGTCTTCGATATAAAAGATGCCCAGGAAGATCCCTCCAAGGCTATCGCCGTTATTTTGCAAGGTGCGAAAATGCGCTACGCCTTGATGGTTGATCAGCTCATTGATCAGCATCAGGTCGTGGTAAAAGATCTTGAAATGAATTATCGAAGGGTAGGTGGTGTGTCGGCGGCCACCATTTTAGGCGACGGTAAAGTTGCGTTGATCATTGATGCGGTGGCCTTACCCCAGATATGCCAGGACAAGCGCCTTTCATGTGCATGAATATTTCAAACACGACGACTTTGCAGATAATTGACAATGGATGATCAAAACGATGATGGGTATGGCAACCGAACATAAAAAAATGGAAGAGCCTGGTGGTCAGGAAGTCCTTATTTTTACTGTAGCACAGGAGGAATATGGCATCGATATACTCAAGGTGCAGGAGATAAGGGGCTATGATCACGTAACGAGAATCGCAAATACTCCGGATTTTATTAAAGGCGTCACTAACTTACGTGGGGTCATTGCGCCGATAATCGATCTCAGGATGAAGCTGGTAAATGATGAAGTCACTTACGATAACAATACTGTCGTTATTGTACTCAATTTTCTGGAACGGGTGGTGGGCATTGTGGTGGATGGCGTTTCAGACGTGTTGTCCCTGCAGGCGTCTGAAATTCGTCCAGTGCCGGATTTCTCAATTTCTATGCCGACCGAATATCTGATGGGATTAGGCGTTATTAACGAACGAATGATTATATTGGTCGATATTGAGAAACTGCTCAGCAGTGAAGAAATGCAGCTGATTGATAGCGTTGCACAGGGTGCAGCCAATTGATTGAGTTACCAGGTATAGTCCACAATTGCAATGGAATATGTGTGCGTGTTTATAGCGATGGACCCATTTATGGGAAAACAAGGGAAGTTCAGTGAAGCAGAATTATTCGCCATTTTCCTTACTCGATGAATTCAGTTTGATAAAAAAACAGTATGAAATTACAGAACACGAATTTAATCGAATTGGTGAATTAATCTATCAACGGTCCGGGATAGTCCTTTCTCAACATAAACGAGATATGGTCTATCACCGTCTTTCCCGTATTTTACGTTCCCATGGTTTTACTCGCTTTAGCCAATATCTGGCCATTTTAGAAAAGGATAAACATGGGCCGGAATGGCAGGTATTTATCAACGCCATGACGACCAACCTGACGTCTTTTTTCCGGGAGGCACATCACTTTCCGATCTTGGCGAAACATGCGAATCAACGGCGCCACGGTTATAAAGTCTGGAGTTCAGCGTCATCCACCGGCGAAGAGCCCTGTTCTATTGCAATACAGCTGGATGAAGTGCTCGGCACATCTATCAATGGTCCGCGTATTTGGGCAACGGATATTGACACTGATGTATTAGCCACCGCTGAGCGGGGTATATATCGAGCAGTCGATATCGAATCTTTGTCCCAGGAGCGTAAAAGGCGTTACTTCATGCGGGGAACCGGTGAGCAGGCAGGAATGGTTAAAATAAAACCTGAAATACGCGCAGCCATTCATTATAGCCCTTTAAACCTACTGGCTGATTATTGGGATGTCCCGGGACCGTTTGACGCAATATTTTGCCGCAATGTGATGATTTATTTCGATAAAAAAACACAAAAATCTATCTTGGAAAGATTTAGCGGAATGCTCAAACCGGGTGGACTACTGTTTGCGGGCCATTCTGAGAATGTGACTCAGATCAATGACGCATTTAGCCTCCTGGGACAGACGGTCTACCGATTGTCTAAGGATAAACCTTGAAGAAAATTCATGTGATATGTGTTGATGATTCTGCGTTGATGCGTCGCTTGATGACAGAAATTATCAATAGTTTCAGTGATATGACCATGGTGGCTACAGCGCCGGATCCTATTGTGGCCCGGGATTTGATCAAAAAACATGACCCAGATGTCCTGATGCTCGATATTGCCATGCCGAAAATGGATGGCCTGGAATTTCTTGAGCGTCTGATGCGCCTGCGGCCGATGCCGGTGGTGATGGTGTCTTTTTTGGCGGTTGAAGGCTCTGAAACCACCCTCAAGGCCCTTGAGCTGGGCGCGGTTGATTTCTTCACTAAACCCCAGGCGATGCTGCGTCAGAGTTTGAACCAATATGCCAATGCCATTGCCGAGAAAGTCCGGATGGCCAGCAGGACAAAAATCAAAGGCCCTGCCACGGCAAAGCGGTCCGGTATGTTGTCGCTCTCTGCATCTCCGGCGAAGGAAACCATCATCGCCATTGGCGCGTCGACCGGCGGAACCGAGGCGATACGTGAAGTGCTGATGCCGTTGCCGCCAGACTGCCCGCCGTTGGTCATTGCCCAGCATATGCCGCCGGGCTTCACCCGCTCCTTCGCCCAACGGCTGGATAAATTGTGCCATATCACGGTTAAAGAGGGCGAGGATGGTGAGCGGGTGCAGGCGGGCTATGCCTATATCGCACCCGGCGATCATCATATGGAGCTGCATCGCAGCGGCAGCCATTACCAGATCGTGCTGAATACGCTTCCTCCGGTAAATCGTCATCGGCCAGCGGTCGATGTGCTGTTCAACTCGGTGGCCAAAAGCGTTGGCCGTCACGCGATAGGCATCATCCTTACCGGGATGGGTAACGATGGCGCCGCCGGATTACGCCGCATGTATGATGCCGGCGCATACACCTTTGCGCAAAGTGAAAAAAGTTGCGTGATTTTTGGCATGCCGCGAGAAGCCATCGCGCTTAATGGCGTTAGGCACATCGCGGATCTTGACCAAATGAGCCAAAAACTACTCGATTGTCTGGCGGGCCAGACATCCTCTTAATAATGTAATCTTTCGTGTTCAGGAGTGATAAATAATGGTTGATAAGAACCTTCGCTTTTTGGTTGTTGATGACTTTTCTACCATGCGGCGTATTGTCTGCGGACTGTTAAAGGAGCTGGACTTCCACAATATGGAAGAGGCTCAGGATGGGAACGATGCACTGAATAAGCTGCGCGGTGAACTCAAGTTCGACTTTGTGATCAGTGATTGGAATATGCCCAATATGGACGGCCTGCAATTGCTGTCTGAGATACGACAGGACAGTACGTTAAGCGATATTCCAGTATTGATGGTGACCGCTGAAGCCAAAAAGGAAAACATCATTGCGGCAGCCCAGGCCGGGGCCAATGGCTATGTGGTCAAGCCCTTTACCGCCGCCATTCTGGAAGAAAAATTGAATGGCATCTTCAAAAAAGTGGGCTGGCTATAGCCCTGAGTCGTGCCAGCAAGCCCAGGGGAAATGATCGTTCTGCCCATTCCAACCGAAATCATCATTGGGGAATCCCTTCTTCAGTTTTGGTTTCGGCGCTGTATCCAGGCCTCCTATCGAAAAAACAGCGTCCGTTATGCGGCCTTTATTCTGCTATCGCGCCGTCGTTAATTTGTCATGCTAGTCACCTGGCAGGTTCTTATCTCAACTAACGGCGATTAACTGGTTTTGTCCGAAGAGAGCGATGTAGAAAAAACAGAAGACCCCACACCCCATCGGCGCGAAAAAGCGCGCAAGGATGGACAGATTGCGCGCTCCAAAGAATTGGTATCGCTGATGATGCTGTTGGGAGGATGGGCTCTGCTGTGGCTAGGGGGAAGTTATGTGGCGCATTACCTGGCGGAGATGCTGCGCAACGGCCTCTATTTTGATCACCGGCTGATCAATGATCAAAATATGATGCTGCGCCAGGTGGCCAGGCTGATTACCGTCGCCGTCACGGCTCTGTTGCCGCTGATGCTGGGGTTGGTGCTGGTTGCTGCCTGCTCTCCGGCGATGCTGGGCGGCTTTCTGTTCAGCGGAAAATCGATAAAAGTCGATATCAAACGGCTGAATCCCTTTTCCGGTTTAAAGCGTATATTTTCGATGAAATTGATCTCGGAAATGCTTAAAACCATTTTCAAAGTCTGCCTGGTCGGCACGGCCTGCGGTATTTTTATCTGGCACAACTGGCCGCGGATGATGCGGCTGACTTATGAAAACCCACTGTCTGCGATGGCCGATGCCCTCTCTATCATGGCGCAATGTCTGCTGGTTATCATCCTGAGCCTGATTCCCATGGTCGCCTATGACATTGTCTACCAACTGGCCAGTAACGCAAAAAAGCTGCGCATGTCCAGGCAGGAAATTCGCGATGAACATAAGCAGCAGGACGGTGATCCGATGGTCAAAAACCGGATACGCCAGCAACAGCGCCATATGGCGCAGCAACGAATGATGGCTGATGTGCCTAAAGCCGACGTTATCGTTAATAATCCGACGCACTATTCGGTCGCGCTGAAGTATGAAGCCCATAACATGTCGGCCCCGACCATATTGGCAAAAGGCGCCGGCGTTATCGCCATGAACATTCGCGCAATCGCTGAAGAACATCGAATCCCGATGCTTGAGGCGGCCCCGCTGGCAAGGGCGCTTTACCGGCACGGTGAGATTGGTCAGCAAATCCCCACGGCGTTGTACGGTGCTGTTGCGCAGGTATTGGCCTGGGTTTACGGCTTGCGTCGCTGGCGCAAGGAAGGGGGGTTGATACCCAAAAAACCCAAGAATCTGACGGTGCCTGGCGCACTGGATTTTGCACAAGAGAGCACAAATCATGGCAAATCTGGCCACTAAACTTCGTTTACCCAACCTGAAAAAGACCCAGTGGCAGATTCTGGCGGGTCCCATCCTCATCATGATGATCCTGTCGATGATGATATTGCCGCTGCCGCCGTTTATGCTGGATCTGTTTTTCACCTTCAATATTGTATTGTCGATCATGATCCTGCTGGTAGCGATGTTTACCCAGCGCACCCTGGATTTCGCCGCCTTTCCGACCATTTTGCTGTTTTCGACCTTATTGAGATTGGCGCTTAATGTCGCGTCATCCCGTATCATTTTGCTTGAAGGGCATAATGGGGACGCGGCGGCAGGCCAGGTGATTGAAGCGTTCGGCCAGTTTCTGGTCGGCGGTAATTTTGCCATCGGTATTGTTATCTTCGCCATTCTGGTGGTGATCAACTTCATGGTCATTACCAAGGGTGCCGGGCGCATCGCCGAAGTCGGCGCCCGCTTCGTACTGGACGGCATGCCGGGCAAACAAATGGCCATCGATGCCGATCTTAACGCCGGATTGATTGGCGAAGAGGATGCCCGGCGGCGGCGTGCCGAAGTGACCCAGGAATCGGATTTTTACGGCTCTATGGACGGCGCCAGTAAATTCGTTCGCGGCGATGCCATCGCCGGCCTGCTGATCATGGCGATCAACATCATCGGCGGTTTGCTGGTGGGCGTTATCCAGCACGGCATGGAACTGGGCGCTGCCGGTGAAACCTACATGCTATTGACCATCGGCGACGGTCTGGTGGCGCAGATCCCGGCCCTGGTGATCTCCACCGCCGCCGGTGTTATCGTCACCCGAGTGGCGACCCATCAGGACGTCGGCGAACAGATGGTGACCCAGCTGTTCAACAATCCGCGGGTGATGGTGCTGTCAGCGGCGGTTATCGGCTTGCTGGGCATGGTGCCGGGCATGCCGAACGTGGTTTTCCTGCTGTTTACCGCCGCCCTGCTCGGCTGGGCCTGGAAGTTGAGGGGCAAAGAGGTGGCGACTGAGCACCAGGCGTTCACCGACGGCGATAGCGGTGCCAAGGCTGAACAGGCTGCCCATCAGGCAGCGGATGCCAACTGGTCTGATGTATTACCGGAGGACATTCTTGGCTTGGAAGTGGGCTATCGCCTTATTCCAATGGTTGACAATGATCAGAATGGCGAACTGCTGGGACGTATCCGCGGTATCCGTAAGAAATTCGCCCAGGAGATCGGGTTTCTGCCGCCAGTGGTGCATATTCGTGACAATCTGGATTTATCCCCGACCCAATACCGTATCTCCCTTAAAGGCGTTGAACTTGGCGGCGGAGAAACCCAGCCTGAAAAATGGATGGCGATAAATCCCGGCGGCGCGATTGGCGACTTGCCCGGTCAGGCCTGCCAGGAACCGGCATTCGGACTTTCAGCGGTATGGATTGATGAAGTGCTGCGCGAACAGGCGCAGACGCAGGGCTATACCGTGGTGGATGCCAGCACGGTGGTGGCTACGCATTTCAACCACCTACTGGCTCAGCATGCGGATGAAATTTTCGGTCGTGAAGAGGCCCAGCTATTGCTTGAGCATTTAGAAAAAGAGATGCCCAAGCTGACGGCGGACCTGATACCGGATACCGTCTCCCTGACCACCCTGCATAAAGTGTTACGCAACCTGTTGTCCGAACGGGTATCGATTCGTGATATGCGCACTATTCTGGAAACCCTGGCCGAATTCGCGCCGGATAAACCGGATGTGGAAGAACTGACCGTGCTGGTGCGGGTGAAGCTTGGCCGGGCGATTACCCATCATTGGTTCCCGGCTAACAGCGAGATTCAGGTGATTGGTCTGGATATTCAGCTGGACCAGATACTGATGCAGGCGGTGCAAAACGGCGGCGCCCTTGAACCTGGCATTGCCCAAAATATGCTGATCCAGACGGACCGAGCTTTGCAGCGTCAGCAGATGTTCGGCGCCCCGCCGGTACTGCTGGTAAACCCGGCGCTGCGGCCGATGCTTGCACGTTTCTTGCGACGCTCAATGCCCCATTTGGTGGTGATGTCCAATGCTGAAATTACCGATAACCGACCGATCAAAATGACCGCCACCATTGGCGGTAAACCATGAGGCCGTTGGGCGTAATGATACTGGCATTTACCTGTTGCCAACTGCTGCCGGCCGTGGGTCTGGCGGCGGCCGGTGGTTCATGGAGTGCAACCGGGCACGGCGGAGAGCTAGGAGTCGGCAACCAGGCGATGACCACTCAGCCGCTGTCGGCACCTGCCGGGCATGTCGGCGGTGCCAGGGTGGTGAGCTATAGCTGGGATGTACAGCTGTTTACCACTCCTGAGGCCTCGGTGAGGGTAGATTTGTGCAGCGCTCAGCGCTGCACCAGGCTCTCCGGTCTGTCGGGGCGCGCCAGTCATCTGGCGGGTGACGGTGCCGAGGGTCCCTTTCGTTTTATCTACCGGGTAGAAACCCACGGGCGACTGATGCCGCCGCTGCAGATTTTATCCAATCAATTGACCGTTAATTATCGCTGACGATGCCAGGTTTTAGGGCGGTGGCTGAACGCGCCTGACTGGCTTGCTGGGATAATCGCCGGCAGAGCAGGCGGCCGCCCCGGCCCAGAAGGGAGTTTAGGGCTCAGTCGCAGGGTAGGGAACAACGGCTAACGTCCGATGAGAGAGGCTTAACAGGCCGCAATGCCGGTCGACGTTACCGTCGTTCGGCAGCGTTAGACGCTGCGGCCGGCGTTACGCCGGGTAACGCCGTTGCGGGATTGGCCGTCAGCGCCATACACCATCTGCCCCATTCGGGTATTCTGCATCATACTCTGCATTTTGCGCATGAATGCCGCCTGTTTTTCCATCAGGGTACCGTTGTGGATATTCATATCGCTGAGCTTTTTAGTCAGCGTCAGAATATGCTGCCAGCGTTCAGACAAGCGACGGTCCCGATAGGGAGCCGGCTGGCTGGCCTGTTTTTCCGCCAGATGACGCTGCTCATCATAATAACTGACTGCCGCCAGTAGCTGACTCTTCTTATCGGTCACCACCTGTAGCTCGACCGGGTTGATCTGCATAACGCTGAGTAAGCGTTCCTCTTCCGCCAGCTCAATTTCCAGGCACTCCAAAGTTTGGTACAATTTTCCGAGGTTTAGGGCGATATTATCCATTATTATCCGTAGGGTTGACGCTGTTTTGACGCAGGGTTGTGACGGCTTTATTTCGCGCCAGCCAGCCAGCTGTTATCCAATAATGCCTCGGCAATTTTGCCGCAGTCGATATTGAGATCCCCTCGTTCGAGGGATGCTTTGATTGCCGCGACACGTTGTGCATTAACATCCTGGCTTTCAGCAGGATTAATCAGCCTGCTGGCGTCACTCAAGGTGACTTCAGTGCCATTGGGTTGAGTTTTCGGCACACGTTTGACCGCAGTTTCTGCGCTATTCTGCTGAGCATTAGCCAGCGTGCTGTGAGAACAACCGGCAACCGGCTGGGTAGGAAGGGTTCTTTCGATGCTCATGGCGTATCCTCGATGATGAATTAAAGCGGGTAACCCTCATATCGGTGATTCGGTCTGAAAACTTGAGTCAATTCAGAAATCAATTTTAATGCTGCCGTTGGCATCGACCCTGCCGGTCAGCAACTGACCGGCATCGGTGCGTAATCTGATGGTGTCATTGACCGCACCGTTATCCAATGCTTTACCCTGGCTGCGGACCCTAAAACCCGCGCCAATGCTGACAATCTCAACTCTGGAACCGGTGGTCACTTTCCAGGCCGTCTTTAGCTGGCTGGTGATAACCGGTTGTCCGGCGCTGAGGGTCCGCGTGGTTACGCGGCCGATAATGTTTTTATCCGCCAGAATAATACCGCCCGGCAGACCATTGAGCGGCCCTTTTTTGCGCACCACATCTGCTTTGGTCAGTAAGGTATTGGCGTTGACTGGGCGGGCAGCGGTCCAGTAAACGCCGCTCGCCTCCACAGTGATCTGAATAAACCGGCGGCGATTATCGCAGCGGGCGGCCACGCTCATTTTTCCGCTCAAGCGGCCCTGATTCTGCAGCGTCAATTCAGGCGTGGGGCAGGTGGGCAACAGATGGCTGGGCGTTATCAGGCTGACGTTAAACGTTATTCCGCTGCCCGGATGCTGCTGTTGCAGGGCCTGCTCGATGATGGCCGGTAGCGATGGGCTGGCGGCGGCGCTACCGATACTGCATCCCCATAGCCATACCAGCATAGCTGCATGCCGTTTTCTGATTGATATCAGCCCTTTCATGCCTTGACCTCCGGATAGGCAGCGAGTGTTGACTCGCTTTTTCCACTGATCACAGTCTACCCAAAAAGGCCGATCCCGAAGGGAACAAATAACCAACAAACAGGGCGTTATTCGCCTCATTACTTTTCGCGGTGTGTCACTACCATGCTAGCTCATCACTCTATCTGACAAAAACTGTCCGGAGGTACCATGCTTGACAAAATTGACCGCGATTTGCGTTTTCAGCAAGAGGCGCTGCATCTGCTGGATTCGCGGCAGAACATCCTGGCCGCCAATATTGCCAATGCTGACACCCCGGGCTACCGGGCGCGTGATATTGATTTCTCTGCGCAATTGCAGCAGGCGGTGAGCCAGGGGCGCAGTACTGCCAACGGCGTTTCATTAACCCTGACCTCCGGCCGCCATATCGCTGTCCAGCCTTTTTCGCGCATGACCAATGATGTGTTGTATCGCATTCCGGATCAGCCGTCGGCCGATGGCAATACCGTCGATATGGATCGTGAACGGGTGCAGTTTGCCGATAATAGCGTGAAATATCAGACCGGCCTCACCCTGATCAATAGCCAACTTAAAAGCATGATGACCGTGCTCTCTCAGGGGTAATACCGATGTCTCTGTTCAGTTTATTTGATATTTCTGGTTCAGCGCTCAGCGCGCAATCACAACGCCTCAACGTCAGCGCCAGCAACATGGCCAATGCCGACAGTGCGGTTGGCCCTGACGGACAACCCTATCGCGCCAAGCAGGTGGTGTTCCAGGTTAATGCTGCGCCTGGCCAGGAGATTGGCGGCGTCAAAGTGGCCCAGGTGATTGATGATCCGTCACCGGCCCGTCTGGTTTACGAGCCGGGTAATCCGCTGGCCGATGCCAAGGGCTATGTTCAGATGCCCAATGTCAATGTGGTCAGCGAAATGGTGAATACCCTTTCGGCATCACGCAGTTATCAGGCCAATGTTGAAGTGATGAATTCGGCCAAATCTTTGATGTACAAAACATTGACCATGGGTCAGTAAAGGAAAACGCGCATGTCTTTGTCTCCACTTATGGACGGCGCCGGTCAGGCCAACGGTCGGATGCCCGCCAATAGCCGCAGCGCCCCGGGACCCCAGGCCCCTGCGGCTCAGGGGCAACCCGATATACCGGCCAACAGCAGCGACGCCATCATGGATAATTTTCTCAAGATGATGATTGCCCAGATGGCCAATCAGGATCCGACCAATCCGATGAACAATAACGAATTTACCTCGCAAATAGCCCAGATAAGTACCGTCGGCGGCATTGAAAAGCTGAATAAAACCTTGGAGGGCGTGGGTAATGTTGCTGTCGGACTGCACTCCTCATCCCTGGCCCAATGGGTAGGCCGTAAGGTGCTGGTGATCGGAGATCCTAAAGTGTCGGCAGCCGGTAATGCTGAATTTGGGCTTTTTCTCAATACTGACGCCGACCAGGTGGAGGTGACCTATACCGGCAAAGACGGCAGCACCTATGTCAAAACATTGACCAACGTTAAAGCCGGCGCCAGCAAATACCATATGGACGATGTGGTGCCTGAGCCTGAGCTTGATCCGGACAAAGGGCCATTTACCGTCAGCTTTACCGCCACTAATGAAGATGGTAGCACCCCAACCATTACCGCGTTAAAGGCTGCCACCGTCGAGTCGGTGATCTTCATACCCGGCAGCTTTGGAAAATTAAATCTGGGGCTGGACGGCACCGTCGAATTTAATGAAATCGTGATGATGGAGTGATGGCGGTAATGCGGGACAATTTTTTTATCAACTACCAAGCAAAGGAATAGCGTATGAGCTTTTCACAAGGTATCAGTGGACTTAACGCGGCCTCTCAGGCGCTCGACGTAATCGGTAATAACATTGCCAACTCCCAGACCGTTGGCTTTAAATCAAGCTCGATCGCTTTCGGCGATATCTTCTCCGGCTCTCAGGTCGGCCTGGGTGTTCAGGTCGCGGGTATCAATCAGAACTTCAGCGATGCGGCGCTTACCCAAGGCTCCAGCAAGCTGGATATGGGCATTCAGGGCAATGGTTTTTTCCGCCTGGTGGACGAAGCCGGCAAAATTTCCTACAGCCGTAATGGCCAGTTCAAGCTAAATGCCGATGGTTATATCATCAATAACCAGAATGGATTCCTGACCGGCTATCAGGCCACCGGCACGCCGCCGGAAATCCAGCCTGGCGCCTCGGTAGGACCGATCCAGATCCCTAATGACACCATGCCGGCTAAAGCTACCGGCAGCGGTAAACTGGTCGGTAATCTGGACTCGGGCAGTGAAAATGTCACCGTCACGCCGTTCGATCCCGAGAATAAAGACAGCTATAGCTACAGCACTCAGGTTAACGCCTACGACAGCCTGGGCAACAAGCATGTGATCAACGTTTACTATGCCAAAACCGCTGACAACGAGTGGAAGGTATACAGCAACGATACCACTTCCCCCAAGCTGGACGGCGGCGGTAAGCCGGTGTTCCAGACCGCTGATCTAAAGTTCGACAGCAGCGGCAAAATGGTACCGGCCGATGTGAAAATCAAGGTTGAAGGCGCCGGCTATAAAGGCGGCGAAGCCCTGGACTTTGAGCTTGACCTGGCCGGCACCAGCCAGCAGGCGGCCGATAACGAAACCAATACCGCCTCGACCGATGGCTACAGCACCGGCAGCATGAACGGCTACAAGGTCAGCGGTAATGGCCAGGTGGTCGCCAGCTATTCCAACGGTAAAGAACAACTGATTGCCCAAGTGGTGCTGGCGAACTTCACCAACCCGGGCGGCCTGTCATCCAAAGGCGACAACAGCTGGACTGAAACCGCCGAGTCAGGGCAGCCGGTCCTGGGGACCTCTAACTCCGGCACCCTCGGTTCGCTTTCCGGCGGAAAGCTTGAAATGTCCAACGTGGACCTGGCGCAAGAAATGGTCAACATGATTGTCTTCCAGCGCAATTATCAATCCAACTCCCAGACGATTAAAACGCAGGATCAATTGCTGCAAACCCTCGTCAGCCTACGTTAACGGTAAAACGCTATGGATCGTGCAATTTATACCGCCATGGGGGCGGCCAGCGCCGCCCTCAACCAGCAGGCGGTCACTTCCAATAACCTGGCTAATGTGTCGACCCCTGGATTTCGCGGTCAGTTGGCAATGTTCCGCGCCGTCCCGGTGGAAGGGCCATCGATGGATACCCGTACGCTGGTGACCGCGTCAACGCCGGGCAACGATTTTACCGCCGGGCCGATTCAAATGACCGATCGGCCGCTGGATGTGGCGTTGGGGCAAGACAGTTGGCTGGCGGTGCAATTGCCCGATGGTCAGGAAGTCTACACCCGCAACGGCAGCATCCAGGTGGATCAAGCCGGGCAACTGCGTATTCAGGGGTTGGAGCTGGTCGGGGAAAGCGGCCCGATGACGGTGCCGACCGATGCCCTGTTGACCATCGGATCTAACGGGACCGTTTCATCGTTGGGGGTAGGCGATAACCCTACCGCTATCGCACCGGTAGGGCGCATCAAAATGGTCAACGTGCCCCCCGGCGAGCTTGAACACCGGGACGATGGCTTCTTCCAGCTTACCGCCAACGCGCGGGCGGCCCGTGGGCCAGTGTTAGCCGCTGATCCGAGCATCAATCTGGTGCCGGGCGCGATCGAAGGCAGCAATGTCAGCCCGGTGAAGGCGCTGGCATCGATGATTACCAATGCCCGCAGCTTTGAAATGCAGATGAAAGTCATCAGTGACGTGAATGAAAACGCCCGTTCGGCTAACCAGTTATTAAGTCTCAGCTAAGGCTGACAAGGAGAATACATCATGTTCCGTTCGTTATGGATTGCCAAAAGCGGGCTTGAGGCTCAGCAAACCAACATGGATGTGATTTCGAACAATCTGGCAAACGTCGCGACCAGTGGATTCAAGCGCCAGCGAGCCGTGTTTGAGGACTTGATGTATCAAACGTTGCGCCAGCCGGGCGCGCAGTCCTCCGAACAGACCACTATTCCGTCCGGCCTGCAGCTTGGCACCGGAACCCGGTTGGTGTCGACGGAGAGGATCCACAGCCAGGGCGGTTTTGAAAAGACCGACAACACCACCGATGTGGCGATTGAAGGTCAGGGGTTTTTTCAGGTGCTGTTGCCTGACGGAACCACCGGCTATACCCGGGACGGTTCATTCCAGCCTGATGCCAATGGCCAACTGGTCACCTCCAATGGCTACCAGCTGCAGCCGGCGATTATCGTGCCGCAAGACGCCACCAGTATGACCATCGGCAAGGACGGCACGGTCTCGGTCAAAATAGCCGGTAACACGCTGCCGCAACAGGCCGGACAGATTACCCTGGCAACCTTTATCAATGATTCAGGACTGGAAAGCCTCGGCGAGAACCTGTACCGGGAAACCCAGTCATCCGGCGCGCCCAATGATAATACCCCCGGATTGAACGGGGCGGGTTCACTGAAGCAGGGCTATAAGGAAACCTCCAACGTCAATGTCGCTGAAGAACTGGTGAAAATGATACAAACGCAGCGCGCGTATGAACTCAACAGTAAAGCCGTTACCACGGTGGACCAGATGTTAGCGCGCTTGGCCCAGATCTGATTATTCATCATTGTAACGGCATGACTCGGCCCCGGGCTGAGTCATGCCCTCACCGTTTCGAGTCACAGTAATGGAAAATATGATAAAGCCTTATCCGGTGCTGCCTGCGCCGAGCCGCGTATCCTTTCTGCGCCCAGTTCATCCGGGCCTGAGTCTTGCCAGGGTGGGTATGCTGGCGTTATTGCTCAGCGGTTGCAGTGCGCCGCCGCCGCCGATGCTGGTGGAAGGCACCACCACCGCCATGCCGGCGCCGCCGATGCCTGCCAGGGTCAATGGCTCGGTTTTTCAATCCGGCCAGGCGATGAATTATGGCTATCAGCCGATGTTTGAGGACCGCCGGCCGAGGAATGTCGGCGATACGCTGACCATTCTGCTGCAGGAAAACGTCAGCGCCAGCAAGAGTTCGTCGGCCAATGCCTCGCGCGATGGCGGCGTCGGCATGTCGGTGGATGCGGTACCCAGCATGCTGTCAGGCCTGTTGGGCGGCGACCGGGTCACTACCGATGTCAAGGGCAATAATTCCTTTGGCGGCAAAGGCGGGGCGGCGGCAAAAAATACCTTTAGCGGCACCATTACCGTGACGGTAAATGACGTACTGGCTAACGGTAACCTGCGGGTCATCGGCGAAAAACAAATCGCCATCAATCAGGGCACTGAATTTATCCGTTTTACCGGCATCGTCAACCCTCGCACCATCAGCGGCAGCAACACCGTGGTCTCAACTCAGGTTTCGGATGCGCGGATTGAATATGTCGGCAATGGCTATATCAATGAAGCGCAGCAGATGGGTTGGCTACAGCGTTTCTTCCTTAAATTTTCACCGTTCTGAGTAACTAAAATGAAACTTTCTGTTCTTGTCCGCCGCCTGTTAACGCTGTGTGCAGTGTACGGCCTGTTATTCTCGTCGGTGAGTCAGGCGGAACGCATTCGTGATCTTACCTCGGTGCAAGGGGTGCGTGATAACGCCCTGATAGGTTATGGGCTGGTGGTGGGTCTTGACGGCACCGGCGATCAAACTATGCAGACGCCCTTTACCCTCCAGAGTATGAGTAATATGTTATCTCAGCTCGGCATTACCGTGCCGCCGGGCACCAACATGCAAATCAAAAATGTGGCGGCGGTGATGGTGACTGCGCAACTGCCGCCGTTTGCCCGCGTCGGTCAGAAAGTGGATGTGGTGGTGTCTTCCCTGGGCAATGCGAAAAGCCTGCGTGGCGGGACATTGCTGATGACGCCGCTGAAGGGCGTGGATAACCAGGTCTATGCCCTGGCCCAGGGGAATATCCTGATTTCAGGTTCGGGGGCCCAGGCGGGCGGCAACCGGGTACAGGTCAACCATCTTAACGGCGGGCGAGTCAGCGGCGGTGGGGTTATCGAGCGTGAGGTGCCGATCGATTTTGCCAAGGGCACCTTTATCAATCTGCAGCTTAACAATGACGATTTTTCCCTGGCCCAGCAAATCAGCGACACCATCAATGGCCGTTTGGGCCGCGGCACCGCGATGGCGCTGGATGGGCGGACGGTTCAGGTCGCAGTGCCGGGCAGCGGGCCGGGCAAGGTCAAATTTCTGGCCAATGTACAGAATATGTCGCTCAAGCTAGGCCCTGCCGATGCGCGGGTTATCATCAACTCCCGCACCGGGTCGGTGGTGATGAACCAGTTTGTTGCACTGGGATCCTGTGCGGTGGCCCATGGCGATTTAACCGTCGAAGTGAATCACCGGCTGCAGGTCAGTCAGCCCGATACGCCGTTAGGCGGTGGTCAGACAGTGGTGGTACCGCAAACCGATATCTCGATGTCCAATGAAGGCGGCGCGCTGCAGCAGGTGCATGCCGGTACCGATCTTAACAGCGTGGTTCGCGCCTTGAACAGCATCGGTGCCACGCCTAATGACCTGATGGCGATCCTGCAATCGATGCAAAGTGCCGGTTGTCTGAATGCAAAATTGGAAATCAACTGATGAACAATAGCCGGATGGGATTATCTGCTGCGTTTGACATGCCTTCGATGGCGGCGCTGAAGCGGTCCCCTCAGGGGGGGCTGCTGGCCGCCGCCAGACAAATAGAGGGGCTGTTTCTTAATGAAGTGCTGAAAAACATTTCCCAGGGCGGCATTTTCGACAGTGAGCAAAGTAAGCTCTATACCTCGATGTATCATCAGCAACTGTCGGAAAACCTGACCGCCAAGGGCATGTTCGGCCTGGCCGATATGATGGTCAAACAATTGGGCGGCGAGCCGGAGGCCGGCCGGGCCAAAGACCCGACGCCGCTGCTGCCGATGGGGGCGGCGGCTAATCCGCTGCCGCAATCGCTCAGTCTGCTGATGCAGCGCGCTTTCCCTGACCAGGACACTCAGCGCCAGCCCTCCCGCTCTACCGGACCGGTTATGCATAACGCCGGCTTTATTTCCCGCCTGGCCGGGCCGGCGCAGCGGGCGGCCCGCGAAAGCGGGCTGCCTTACCACCTTATTATGGCTCAGGCGGCGCTGGAGTCCGGCTGGGGCACGCGGGAGATCCAGACCAGTGATGGCAAGCCCAGCCATAATCTGTTTGGTATCAAAGCCGGCGAGAGCTGGAAGGGCGAATCGACCACTATCACCACCACTGAGTATTTTGAAGGTATCGCCCGGAAAGTGACCGCCACCTTTCGGGTGTATGCCTCCTATGCCGATGCGTTGCGTGATTATACCGGCCTGCTGGTCAATAACCCCCGCTACCGGCAAGTGGCGGCGGTCAAAACCCCCGAACAGGGTGCCCATGCGCTGCAGGCCGCCGGCTATGCCACCGATCCGCATTATGCGCAGAAACTGGTCAATATCATTGGTCAGATGAAGTCGCTGGGCCAGCGCGTGGCCAGCGCCTATCAGACTGATTTAGGATCACTTTTCTAGCCTGTTTGCCTGCAGTTTTCGTCGTCGGGGCCGATAACCTCTATAGGTTTTATCATGCCTGTATCCGGGAAACCCCCGCTGTATCGGCCGCGACAATCAACAACAGCAGGTAACAATGAATAATTTAATGAATATTGCCCGTGGCGGGCTAAGTGCTGCACAGCTGGGCATCGGCGTCACCGGTAACAACATGGCTAACGCGTTCACCGAAGGCTATAACCGTCGTACTATCGTCTTTGGCGAAGCCGGCGGTCGCGCCAACAGTTATGGTTTTCTCGGCTACGGCGTGCAGGTAAATGATATTAACCGCGCCTATGACAGCTTTATCACCAACCAACTGCATGCTGAGGCCAAAGGCTATGCGGCGCTCCACGGACGGGCAGAGCAGTTAGGTCAGATTGACAAGCTGTTTGGCGATACCGATAACAACCTGGGCACCACACTCGATGATCTGTTCAAAGGCTTTGAGGGCATCAGTAAGGATTCCAGCGACCTGGCCGCCCGCCAGAATGTGCTCAGTACGCTTAAATCGCTGAGCAGCCAATTCCGCACTAGCAGCAACACCCTTAATAATCTGGAAAAAAACACCGACGACAAGATTAAGCGGTCGGTTGATGAAGTCAACACCATCGCCAGGCAGCTGGCCGATCTGAATAAAGAAATAAGCAAAATCACCGCGCGTGAAGGCAAGCCGCCAGCTGACCTGCTTGACCGTCGAGATGTGCTGCTGAGTGAAATCAACCAGCATATCGGCGTTAAAGTCAGGCCTAATACTGACGGCAGCGTGGATGTGACCTTCGGTAACGGCATGACCCTGGTGTCAGGCGACAAAGCCAATAGCCTGAAACTCACTGCCTCGGCGGCAAACCCCGCCCAGTCAACCGTCTCTTATATTGATGCCGCCGGTAATGAAGTGGCATTGGACGAGAGCAAATTAACCAAAGGCGTATTGGGCGGACTATTCAAATTCCGTAATGAAGATCTGGCCGAGTCGCGTAATCAGCTCAATCAGCTCGCGCTGAAAATGGCTGACCGATTCAATGAAGCCAACCGGGCCGGTTTTGATCTGGACGGCAATCCTGGTGAGAACCTGTTCGATTTCGACATCGCCAAGGCGGTCAATAATCGCAACAATACCGGCTCAGCCGCCCTGGCGCTGAGCTATGACAGCATGAAGGATATCAAGGCGCAGGACTACACCATGACCTTCAGCGGCGGCAACTGGCAGGTTACCCGCACCGCCGATGGCGTCAGCGTGCCGGCGACGGTCAATCCGGATGGTTCGCTGTCATTCGACGGCATAACGGTCGGGGTTACCGGCACCGCCGCTGAGGGTGACAGCTTTCAACTTAATCCGACCCGCGGCATCGCCGACACCTTATCGGTCAGTATCGATAAAGCCGAGCAGATCGCTGCCGCTGACAAGCCAGGCGAAGTCGGCAATAACGAAAATATCAAGAAGATGATCGGCATCAAAGATGAAAAGCTGATCGGCAATGCCACGTTAAATGACGCTTATGCCTCCCTGGTCAGCAGTGTCGGCGCCGCCAATAAAAATCTCGACGGTGAGCTTAAAACCAGCGGGGCTATCGTTAAAGATCTTGTGAACCAGCAACAAAGCGTCAGCGGCGTTGATGTGAACGAAGAATTCGTCAACCTGCAGATGTATCAGCAATTCTATCAGGCCAACGCTCAGGTGCTGCAAACCGCCAACACCTTGTTTGATACGCTGCTAAGGACCGTGGGATAAGGCCATTAGGCTCGGTTCCATACCCATAAATCAACGCTAAGAGAGAGAATCCATGCGCGTAAGTACTAGCATGATGTACCAGCAGCACTCATCCAATATTACCCAGTCTAACAGCAATTATAATGACCGGGCGACCAGGTTAGCCTCACAAAGAAGTCATCTGCTGCCGTCGGATGATCCGTTTGCCGCCTCTCAGGCGGTCAAAACGCAGCACGAACTGGCGCGCAATGAGCAATACGCCTCGGCCCGTGACAATGCGATAGGCGCGCTCGGCCTTGAAGATAATGCCCTGAGCGATATTTTTGATGCCATTCAGACGGCAAAAACCAAAATAGTCCAGGCTGGTGATGGCGCGTTATCCAACGAAGACCGTGCATCTCTGGCGCTGGAACTTGAAAGCCTGCGTGAACGCTTATACTCGCTGGGCAATACCCGCGACAGCGCCGGCAACTATATCTTCGCCGGCACCAAAACCGATGCCCCGCCGTTTGTCAAGAATAACGGGGTAATCACCTATCAGGGCAGTGACGCGGCCATCAGTCAGAAGGTCGGTGAAAGCCGGGATATGGCGGTTGGCCATATCGGCAGTGAGGTGTTCAGTAGCGGCGGCCATGATATTTTTGCTTCGCTGGACAACGCGATCACCGCCCTTAGAACGCCGGTCAATACCGATGATGAACGGGAAGCCTTGAGGCAGGTGCTTGATGGCGCCAATATCACCATGAAGGCGATGATCAATCAGGGCGGCCGGATCCAGTCAGAGGTCGGCACCAACCTGCGCGAGCTGGATATGCTGGAAAGCAGCGGCGCCAAGCAGCAGATCGACCTGACCGATAAATTCCAAAAGTATGTCGGCAGCGACAGTGACTCGCTGGTGACGATGATTGGCCAGAGTAAAATGGCCGAAGTCGCGGTGCAGATTTCGATGAGCACCTTTCAGACCATGCAGAGCCTGTCGCTGTTCAATCTGATCCGCTGATTACCCCACTCCTCGCGTTTCAACCGGCAACTGAGGTTGCCGGTTTTTTTTGGCTTATCTCAGCTGGGCAAAAATGCCGGTCAAACGATGAAAGACATCGGTCATCAGATGTTCAGTGAACGGTGCCAGCAAGTGCATCAAAAAAGTCAGCGCCAGCATACCGATGGTCAGGGTCAGCGGAAAACCAATGACAAATATGGAGAATTGCGGCGTCAGCCGGTTAAGAATGCCCAAACTGATATTCAGCGCCAGCAGCAGGGTAATCAGCGGCAGGCCCAGCATCAGCCCATTCGAAAACACCAGACCCGCGGTCTGCAGTATCGCCATAAACCCATTGCCGTTCAACGGTTGAGTACTTATCGGCAACGCCTGAAAGCTGTCGGCCAGAATGGAAATAAGCCAAAGATGGCCATTGAACGATAAAAACAGCAGCATGCACATCAGGTTAAGAATACGGGCGATCATTGGCGTATTCGGCCCGCCGAACGGGTCGAAAAAGGTGGCGAACGACAGGCCCATTTGCAGGCCGATCACTTCGCCGGCAAGCCTCACCGCCACAAACACCAACTGGGCGCTGATGCCGATGGCCGAACCGATCAATACCTGCTGCAATATCAGCCAGATACCGCCGGCCGAACCCGGTGAAACCGCCACCTCCGGTAAGGTAGGGCCAAGCAGAAATGCGATCAATAGCGCCAGTCCCACTTTGACCTTACGGCTTATCACCTTTTCACTGAGAATGGGCGCGGTGCCGATCACCGCCAGGATACGTACCGCTGGCCAGAAATGATGGCTGACCAGCGCCTGCAGCTGGGTGGTATCAAAACTTATCATAATCAGCCAATGAGGGTGGGCAGGCTACTGAACAATGTTCGCATGTAATCGAGCAACAGGCTAAGCATCCAGGGCCCTGCCAGGACCAGGGTGGTGACCACAGCGAGAATTTTGGGAATGAAAGACAATGTCATTTCATTAATTTGGGTGGCAGCCTGTAATAAACTGACGATAAGGCCAGTAAATAGCGCGGCCAACAGTAATGGGGCCGCCAGGGCCAACCCCACCTTCATCGCCTGAAAGCCCAACGTCATGACCGTTTCCGGTGTCATCGCATTATTCCCGGCAGTTAAGTAAAGAAGCTTTGGGCCAGCGAGCCCAGCAGCAGTTGCCAGCCATCGACCAATACAAACAGCATCAGCTTGAACGGCAGCGAAATGCCGGTAGGCGGCACCATCATCATCCCCAGCGCCATCAATACGCTGGCAATCACTAAATCTATAATCAGAAAGGGAATAAAAATGGTGAAGCCAATCTGGAAGGCGGTTTTTAATTCACTGGTGACAAAAGCCGGCAATAAAATGCGCATCGGCACCGCTTCCGGACCTTCAATATCACCGGCTTTAGCCATCCGGGCATACAACGCTAAATCGGTTTCCCGCGTCTGGGCCAGCATAAAGGTGCGCATCGGTTGAGCGGCGCGCTCAATGGCGGTCTCCATGCTGATTTTCTCTTCCGAGAACGGCAGGTAGGCCTCTTGATAAATTTTATCCAGCACCGGCGACATCACGAAAAAAGTCAGAAACAGCGCCAGGCCGAGCAGCACCTGGTTGGGCGGTGCCGATGGCGTACCCAGCGCATTACGCAGCATGCCCAGCACGATGATGATGCGGGTAAAGCCGGTCATCATCAGCAATACCGCCGGCAAAAAGGTCAGCGAGGTCAGCAGGATCAGCGTCTGCACCGGCAGCGACCAGCTTTCGCCGCCATCCGGTAATGGATGGCTCTGCAACATGCCAGCGCCGGCGGCATAGCTCTGGGAAGCCGGCAGAATCAGCCCGGCCAGCAACAGCATCAGCCGGACGGTAATAGGCCAGTGGCGTGGTGACATACAGGATAAGGCAGTCATGAGAGTTATTCCGGTGGCCGTTTTTTGCTACAGGCCCTGGCCAACAGCGAGGTAAAGGGCGTCGCGCTGGGCTTATCCTGATGATTGGCCGCAAGCAGAGGGGCATCCAGGGTATGCAGATGGCTGATATGGCTGGCGGTAACGCCAAGCACCAGCCACTCGCCGCCGGCCTCAATCACCACCACCCGTTCACGGGAACCCACCGAACAGCTGGCTTTGACCGACAGCATTGACGCACCGCGGCCCGTCCGCCCCGGCAGGCCAAAGCGTTTAGCCAGCCAGGCCAGCGCCAGAACCAGCACCATCACCAGGCTCAGGGCGCTGCCGACGTTTATCAGCAATGACCCCGGGCTGGTTTCAGGTAGTTGGGTTATCGCGGTCGTATCGGCTTTCATTTAGCGGCTCAGCCGTCGCATACGTTCAGAGGGGGTAATAATATCGGTTATCCGCACACCGAATTTATCCGACACCACCACCACTTCGCCCTGGGCAATCAAATAGCCGTTGATCAGAATATCCAGCGGTTCTCCCGCCAGGCCATCCAGTGCCACCACCGATCCCTGGCTTAACTGCAGCAGTTCTTTAATGGTCATACGGGTACGACCCAGTTCTACCGTCATTTTGACCGGTATATCGAGGATCAGGTCAAGATCTTCAGGTGAGTTGGCGGTTTGCGGTGCGTTGCTCATGGCCTGGAACACCGCATCACCCTGGACCGGCACGGCCAAATCCTCCATTGGCGCCCCCTGGCTGACGGTACTGTCTTTATCGGCACCGGATGACTGATTGGTGTCACTCATGGTGTTTTTCCTTATTATTCAATGCATTGGTAGCGGGGTTGATCAGGTGGTCTACGCGCAGCGCATATTGACCGTTAAGGCTGCCGTAGCTGCCGGTTAATACCGGTACATTATCGACGTTAGCGATAATCCGCTCAGGCTTGTCGATGGGGATGATGTCCCCTTGCTGCAGTTTCATTACCCGCGACAGACGGGCGGGAATATCGGCAAAATGGGCAATCAGCTCCAGCTCGGAATGCTGTACCTGGGTTGCCAGGTTATCGTGCCAGGTCTGCTCCTCCTGCTGCGAATGCTCAAGCAGCGGATTGGTTAACAGTTCACGTAACGGCTCAATCATGCTGAAAGGGATACAGATTGAGAATTCCCCTTTCAGCGCCCCAATTTCCACCATAAAGGGCGTGGCGACCACGATGTCGTTGGGGGACGTGGTGATATTGGTGAATTTTACCTGGCTTTCGGCGCGGACATATTCGATGTCCAGCTTAAAGATTGCGCTCCAGGCCTCGCTGTAGGCATCCAGCGCCAGCTTAAGCATCCGCCTGATGACGCGCTGTTCGGTCGGGGTAAATTCACGGCCTTCGACTTTGGTCGGGAAGCGCCCATCGCCGCCAAACAGATTATCAATGGCCATAAAAACCAGATTGGATGAGAACACCAGCAGCGCCGTTCCGCGCAGCGGCTTCATATGAATCAGGTTCAGATTGCTCGGCACCAGCAGGTTATGGGCAAATTCATGGTAGGGCTGAATATTGATCCTGCCGACGGTAATATCCGGACTGCGGCGCAATAAATTGAATAAGCCTATACGGAACAGACGGGCAAAGCGTTCATTGATGATTTCCAGCGCCTGTAGTCGTCCGCGCACTCCTCGTCGTTGAATGGTCGGATCATAAGGCTTGATCAGGGCATCATCGGCGATACTTTTGCTGTGGGCGAAGTCTTTGGCGATACGCTCTGGAATATCGGCATCGCTGGACATCAACTTATCAATATCGTCCTGGGAGAGAATGCTTTCAGGCATGGGCAGTTACCGAAGAATAAACGCGTTGAAAAGCACATTGGTCACTACTGGCGAATGACCGTCGATGACCTGTTTACTCAGGACCTGTTTAATCTGTTCAACCAGTAGCGCCTTACCTTCACTGGTTGCCAGACTGGCGGCGGTATGCGTTGAGAACAGCATCAATAAACGGCTGCGGAACTCAGGCAGAAAGGCTTCCACCAACTCGCGGGATTTTTCATCCTGTAAGCGCAGCGTCAGACCAACATACAGCACCCGGTCGTTTTCATGCTCATCGGGTTGTAGACTGACGGTGAAGGCTTCGAGTGGCATGAACAGCGGCTGCGCATGGGCTGCCAGAGCCGCTGGCACCAGTTCGCCGTGGGCTTGCTGCCTGGCTTTTTTCAGATCCATCCAGGTAAAGGCGGCCATGCCGCTGGTCACCAGGGCAATCAGGCTCAGTATAATCACAACGGTGACATTCATTTTTTGAGACATAGGTCGTTACCCATCATTAATCAGATATCTGGCTGCGCCACCCGCGAGGGCCGCACCCGGTCAACGTAAGAAGACCCGGGATTATCCCGGTATTTTTTCAAATCAATGGCCTAAACACCCAGATGAAAACCGGCCACCTCGGGCAATCATTTCCTGTCAGGCGTAGATATCAACGCGGCCGTCGCGGGCAATCATCTGATCCAGCGCCCTGGCGGACGGTTCATCAATCGCTAATGCGTTGTCGGTATTCTCAGGCTGCTGTTGTCGCGAATGCCGGCCGGCATTTTCGCTGTCGGCCTGCCGCTGCTGCGAAGTGGTCTCGGGGCCAACGCTGCTCTGGCTCAGGGTCATACCGCTTTCCGCCAGAGACGTGCGCAGGTAAGGCATGGAGGCTTCGACCGCCGCCCGCACCTGCTGATTTTCTGACATCACATGCAGTTGCAACTGGTCGTTATTCAGTTTCATGCTGATTTGCAGTGCGCCTAAATCACGCGGATTCAGCTTGAGCTCGGCATGATAAGTCCCTTTGCTAAGAAACAGACTCAACTGCTGGCTTAAGGCTTGCTGCCAGGCCGGCGTGCCCAGCGGCTGCTGCAATAGCGGCGCATGAGGATTGGCGGCCGCTGCGGGTGCGGCGGTTGACACCGAGGCCGGGGCAGGGCTGGCCATCACCGCAGGCGCGCTCTGGGCGACAGGCTGGCCACTGGCGGAAGGCGCTGGGGTAATCTGTTCCGCCGGCGGCGTCTGTCGAGCGCCCTTGGCGGTCATCAGCGGCTTAAGGGGATATTCACGCGGCGCCTTGGTGTTGGCGGACCCGTTGACCCTTTTTGCCTGGCGTGATGTGGTACCGTCTTTATCGGCAGGCGAAGAGTTACCCACCCCTGAGAGCGGCATCGCCGGCAGGCCGCCATTTTCACCCACTTCGCGGCTGCGCAGCAGGGCGGTGTCGAAGGCGGTGAAAAGCGCATCGGCCGACCGACCCGCAGGGTCGCTGGGCGATGGCGCCAGTTGCCGGTCGACCGTAGGCTGCAGCTGAGCCTGACTGTCATCGGCCGGCATACTGACCAGTTGCGCCAACAGTTGTTCCAGATAGGCAATCTGGTCAGCCGCAAGCGGGGTACCGTCATCCTGGGTACCGTTCTGCAGTAAAGCGGCGATCGCCTCCTTCAGCTTGGCCCGATCCTTGGCCGCGACAGCATCTTTAAGTGCATCGATAGCTTGCTCAGGGCGGTTTTCATCCGCACTGGCTGACGGCTCCGGCGGGGTAAACCTGTCGGCAACCCCGGCAGACTGCTGCTGCAGGATCTGCTTGAAATCATTGTTATCAGTGTCATTATTGGCCGCAATGCGTGTGCCGTTGGCCGAAGGTGCAATGGTATTGCTGGTATTGAGGATCATCAACTTTCCCTTTTTGCCGTCGCGCGCTGCGCAAATTCATCCATTTTTTTCTGGTCAAGCCGGTTTTCAACCAACTGCTTGGCGGTGTCTGCACGCTGTTTCAAGCTTTCAAACGCGCTGAGCCGCTGTTTTTTTAGATGCAGGTGGACCATGGCGTTCTGCATCCGGGCGTGACATACCGACACTTGCTGGCGGTGAAAGGTCACCACTTTGTAAAGCGATCCGATAAAATTCTGGTAGTTGATCCATTTATCCGCCTGAATACCGATATCGGTCATGTCCTGCTGCAGCTGCTGCCGGTATTCCTGTTCGTAATTCATCAGTTGATTGAGCTGCTCTACGGCCTGGTTATGGGCGACCCGGCAGGCGCCAAGCTGCATAATTGCCTCTTCAAGGGCCCGTTCAGCCAGTTCACGCAGGGTATTCATCGGGGAAGCGCTAACCATCGACAAAATTCCTTCTGTTGGTATTACGACGAAGAAAACAGGGTAGACAGCTGCTGACAGGCATCGTCATAGCTGCTACGGACATTATGGTCCTGCTGTAAAAACTGCTCTAACTGCGGATACAGCGCGATGGCCTTATCCAGCAGCGGATCACTGCCGGCGGCGTAGGCGCCGACGCTTATCAGATCCCGGTTGCGTTGGTAACTGGACAGCAATTGTTTGAATAGCTGGACTTGCTGGTAATGCGGCTTATCAATCAGCGAGGTCATGGCCCGACTGATGGACGCCTCGATATCAATGGCCGGGTAGTGACCGGACTCAGCCAGACGGCGTGACAGCACAATATGCCCGTCCAGGATGGCGCGGGCCGAGTCGGCGATCGGGTCCTGCTGATCGTCACCCTCAGTGAGCACGGTATAAAAGGCGGTGATGGAACCGCCTCCCTGGCAGCCATTGCCGGCCCGCTCGACCAGCGCCGGCAGTTTGGCAAACACCGAAGGCGGGTAGCCCTTGGTCGCCGGGGGTTCGCCGATAGCCAAGGCAATTTCACGCTGGGCCATCGCATAGCGGGTCAGTGAGTCCATAATCAGCAGCACATCCTGGCCGCTGTCGCGGAAATCTTCAGCGATGCGGGTGGCGTAGGCGGCACCCTGCATCCGCAGCATCGGCGATACGTCCGCCGGCGCGGCAATCACCACCGCCCGCGCCCGGCCCTGTTCGCCGAGGATATTATCGATAAAATCCTTTACCTCGCGGCCGCGTTCGCCAATCAGGCCGACCACAATCACATCGGCTTGGGTATAACGTGCCATCATGCCGAGCAGCATACTTTTGCCGACGCCGGAGCCGGCAAACAGCCCCATTCGCTGGCCGCGACCGACGGTCAGCAGGCTATTGATCGCCCTTACGCCGACGTCGAGTACCGAGTTGATCGGACTGCGCTGCAGCGGGTTAAGCGGAGCGGCCGACAGCGGGGCGCGAAAGCCGGTTTCCGGCGGCGGCAGGCCATCCAGCGGACGGGCGGCGGCATCCAGCACTCGGCCAAGCAGCGCTGGACCGAGCGGCAGTTGTTTGCCGGTCGACTGGCCGTCTGCCAGGCCGGCGCTGTAGACCCGCGCACCGGGCAGCACGCCATCGACCTGCTCCAGGGGCATCAAAAACAGCACCTGGCCGTTAAAGCCAACCACTTCGCTTTCGATCTGCTCAACTGCCTGGCCAGTGGCCCGCTCGATGATACAGGTGGAACCTATCGGCAACTGCAGGCCGGTGGCTTCCATGACCAGACCGGTGGCGCGGGTCAGGCGGCCATAGCGCCGCAGCGGCGGCACCGTGGCGATGCGCTGCTCCTTGGCGCTGAGGTTATTCAGCCAGCGTTCCAGTCTTGCCGTCATGCGTGTTCACCGGTGTAGAGGTTGCATAGCTGCTGCCAGCGCGTCTCAAGCGTCGCATCCAGCTCACCTTCATCGGTGGTGATGCGACATCCGCCGCGCTGGATGCGGCCATCGGCCAGCAGTTGCCAGCCCTGATTGTCCAGCGCTGCCGCCAGTTGTTGCTGCAGTAGCGGCAAGTCATCGGGATGCACCCATAAGGTGGGCTGGCTGGAGAACAGCTTTTCTTCATGCAGCAATTGTTGAATGTGCTTTAGCAGGGCATGACCATCCACCATCGGCGCCTGGCCAATAATCCGATGGGCCGCCGTCAAGGCGACCTGCATCAAGCGCGCCGGGATGATCTGGTCCAGGGCGTCGACGGTGATTTTCAGCTCATGCAGCATCGCGGTCAGGCGGTCGGTCACCGCCTGCTGCTGGCGGCAGCCTTCCTGCCGGCCTTGCTCGATACCGGCGGTTTCGCCCTGTTGGAACCCGGCAGTATAGCCATGCTGTTCCCCTTTGAGCCGGCCGGCCTCCAGCCCGTCGTTAAAGCCGTTGGTTTCGGCCTGCTGGCGCAGGCGCAGCAGCTCGGCCTGCCAGTCCTCATCACTGAGGGTAGCAGGCTGCAGCGGCGGTATCATCTCGGCTTCCAGTTTGGTGAAAGCCGAGCCCAGATCACTGGGCTGCCAGGGTTGCCATTGCGGTTGCCGGCTCAAATCAGACATAAGAATCCTCGCCGTTACCGATGGCTATTTCGTCGGACTCCGCCAGACGACGCACCACTGACAGGATATTTTTCTGTTCGGCTTCCACCCGTGACATTCTGATCGGCGTGCTGAGGTTCAGGTCTTCGCGCAGCACCTCTGCCTGACGCTGGGACATATTCTTGAGGAATTTATTGCACAGCAGTTGATCGCAGCCCTTAAGCGCCACCACCAGCGAGTCGATTTCAATTTCCTGCAGGATACGCTGGATACTGCGGTCATCCACGTCGACCAGATTTTCGAACAGGAACATTTCATCAATGATTTTCTGCGCCAGTTCTTTGTCAAACTCGCGCATCATGCTGATAACCGATTCTTCCTGATTAGCTTTCATCAGATTAAGAATTTCCGCCGCCGGACGCACACCGCCCATTTTGCTGCGTTTGAGGCTCTGACCGTGCAGCAGATTGTTAAGCACTTCGGTCAGTTCCTGCAGTGCCACCGGCTGAATGCCGCCGAAGGTGGCGATACGCAGCATGATATCGTTGCGGGTGCGTTCATCGAAGCGGGCAAGAATTTCCACCGCCTGGCTCCGTTTAAGATGGACCAGAATGGTGGCGATAATCTGCGGATGCTCTTCGCGGATAAGGTCGGCTGCCGATTGAGGCTCGAGGAAATTGAACGCTTCAATGCCGCTGCCCTTATCCTGATTATCCAGCAGATCGTCCAGCAGGCTATTGGCGCGTTCTTCGCCCAGCGCTTTGATCAATACCGCTCTCAGGTAGTCATTGGTGTTGACATCCAGCAGGATGAATTTCTCCGCCTCCAGACGAAACTCTTCAAGCACTTCAGCCAACTGGGCATGGGAGAAGTGGTTCATTTCGGACATGGCGGTACTGATAAGCGCCACTTCGATCGAATTCAGGTGCTTGAAAACCTCAGCGGCGCGATTTTCGCCCAGCGTTAACATTAACAGGGCGCTTTTTTGGTTAGCATTCATGCTGACTCCTTCTCGGCATTGATCCACCGACGGATAACCAAGGCAATGATGCGTGGATCCTGATCGGCGACTTCACGCAGATGCTCGCTATCGTTCTCGGTGGTGCGGTGCAGTTCGGCTTTCAGCGCTTCGTCACGCTCAGTGTTGGAGACCGAGGCCTCTTTGGCTTTGGGTTTTTTGGCGCTTTCTTCAAATATCAGTCGCTCACGCATCAGTTGCTGCTGCTTAAGCCACATCGGACGCAGTGCTTTGCGCCAGATAAGCCAGGCCACCAGCAATACCCCCAGGTAACGGGCAGCGTTTATCAGCAGATCAAAGAATGCCGGCTGTTGCCAGAATGGCAGCCTGATGTTGGCATCTTCATCCGGCACGAAGTGAGAGTTAACCACGTTCAGGCTATCGCCACGCGCTTCGCTATAGCCCATCGCCTCGCGGATGAGCGCGGTAATATTGGCCATCTCTGCTGGGGTCAGCTCAACCGGCAGGCCTTCTTCATCTGACTTGAAATTGACCACTACCGCTGCGGACAGCCGCTGTATGCTGCCGGCACTGTGCCGGGTATGGGTGGTTTTGCGGTCGACTTCGAAATTGGTGGTTTCATCGTTGCGGTTGTTAAACGGCGAAACGGCGTTGGTTTTGCCCTTGGCATCGGCCGCCGGGTCGGTTTTAATCGGTGCGGTGGCCGCCGGCGTAGGCTGATTGCTTAACGCGCCGGGAACGCCGCCGACCAGCAGACCGCCGCCTTGTTCACTGGTGCTGGATTGACGGCTGCGGATCGCCATGCTCTCCGGCTTGCTGTTGGGCTGGTATTCTTCAGCGGTCTGCTCAACCGAGGCATAATTAAGCTGGGCGGTGACCTGGGCGTGAACATTCGACTGACCGATAATCGGCGCCAGAATGGAGGTTATCCGACGTTCATAGTCGGCTTCCACTTCGCTGGTGTATTTAAGCTGGGTCGCATTCAGCGACAGCCCGTCATTGCCGGGCTGGGTCAATAGCCGTCCGCGCTGATCGATAACGGTGACGTTGTCCACCGGCAAGTCAGGGACCGCGCTGGAGACCATATAGGTGATGGCGCTGATTTGCCCTTCGCTCAGGCTGCGGCCGGATTGCATGTTCAGCGTGACTGAAGCGGTCGGCTGCTTTTGCTCGCGCACAAACAACGAGGGCTTGGGAATGGCCAGATGGATGCGCGCCGACTCAATCGGGCCCAGCGTTTCGATCGTGCGGGCCATTTCACCTTCCAGCGCCCGCTGATAGTTTATCTGCTCGCTGAACTGGCTGATGCCGAATTTTTCTTTATCCAGCAGTTCAAAGCCGACCGATCCCGCTTTAGGCAACCCCTGCTGAGCCAGCTTCAGCCGCGTCTCATAGACTTTATCCGCAGGAATCATAATAGCGCTGCTATTATCGGCAAAACGATAGGGAACCTTCATCTGTTCCAAAACGTTAACCACCGAACCGCCGTCCTGATCGCTGATATTACTGTACAGCACCCGATATTCCGGTGCTTTGGCCCAGAGTAATAAAGCTACCACTACCGCGATGGCGGCGGCGGCGGCAACGAGCAATATTATATTAGGCTCGGCGCGAAAACGTTCTAGCAAAGCGCTCAGGCTTTTTACCTGTTTTGCGCCGATAGCCGTGGATGAAGCATTCATGCTGGATTCCTGGCAGATGAAATTAAATAAATCATTAAGCTGCTATACTGCAAAACAGACCCTCGCAAAGCGATAAACTCTATTTAAGACCTATCGCGCGTTACCGAAAGAATTTCGGGCGATCAGTATTGTCGTTTATCACCCGGTTTGATGGATGAAAAAGCCGACTTTTTTAGCGCCAATTAGGCGCTTTGGCGCTCAACAGCTGTGATAGTGTGTCGTTCAATGCTCATCATTTATTTCACCATGCCATACGTTAATATCGCTGTTTATAAGGTAATAACGTTAAAGAGGGAACTATGTCAGTTCAGGCTATTAATAATGTGCTGCAACAAATGCAGGCGGTTGCTCAGCAGGCGGGGAATATCTCCACTGACCGGGCGGTGCAGTCCGGCATGAACCTCGGTTTTGCCAGCGAAATTAAAAACAGCATTAAAAAAATAAATCATGTGCAGGTGACCGCCCGTCATCAGGCTGAGCAATTTGAATTAGGCGTGCCCGGTATCGGCATGAATGATGTCATGGTCGATATTCAGAAATCGTCGCTGGCACTGAATTTAGGGGTACAGGTGCGTAATAAGCTGGTCGGTGCCTATCAGGAAATAATGAATATGCAGGTATAACCGGCGCTTTATACGACGGTCAGCGGTCGCGGCCGGCGCCAGCCGGTTGACCTTAGCCAGGCAAGACGCCGGGCGGCGGTGAGCTACCCCATCAATCCTTCCTTACCCCACTCTCTACGTCGAATTGTTCTGGGCCGCGGCTAACGCGCTGGCGCTATAATCGTAATTATATTCAGCAGTGCGCAGTAAGCGTCAGGACCGGGTATCCTGACGTCATAAGGCTGCTATCAATGTGATTGCCGGGATTGCGCCCTATAGGCCTGATTACCGGTTTGCGTTTCATTTAACTGCGCCATGTTATCGGTTAATTCTTCCAGCCGACCTTTTGATAATTCCCTGATCAGACGTTCATTGGTCAGCAGATTTTGCATAATATCCGCCACCTCATCAGTCTGGGCCGAGACTTCCAGCGTCAGGTCCATGGCCTTTTGCAGTAAAGGGATATATTGATTATATAATGCAATTAACCCATCCCATTGCTGCTGGCGCGCGCAAGCCAGCATTTCATCACTGAGTTTCAGCGGCGTAATATAGTATTGCTGCAGTTCGGTTAATGTTGTCATGGGTTATTCCTTGCTTAAGCTTTAGGTGAAGGTGAAATCTGTTTCCAGGCATCATAGATGTTCATCATCAGCGTATCCACATGGGTAATGGCGTCGATATCCTGCTGCAGATTGGCCTGCAGCAGCGTGCGGGTCATATAGTCATACAGCCGTTCCAGGTTGTGTGATAATTCACCGCCCTGCTGATGATCAAGGGCCGCTCTTAATCCTTGCTGTATAATATTAATCGCTTTGGTTATCTCGGCGCCGCGGGCGGGAATATCGCCGTTGGCCATAAAGATCTTGGCTCTGAGCATGGCGCTGTGCGCGCCTTCAAACAGCAGCATAATTAATTTATGCGGGTCGGCACCCATGGCGCTGCTTTCCAATCCAACCTGGCGATAGGCCTGCGAACCCTGGTGGGGGTACATACGTGCGTCCTTGGTAAAATAAGTCGGTTAAATCGGTAAACCACCCTGTTATGCCATCAGGTCAAAACCGGCGGTTTACCGTCTCTTAAACGTTTGGCGTCAGTTATTACTTCAGCAGTGACACCAGGGAATTACTGGTGTTATTCAACTGACTTATCATCTTGTCCAGCTCGACAAACTGCTTGCGCTGGCCGTCCATCCGGGTGTCGATCTGGCGCTGCATTTTTTCAATGGCATCATCCAGCGTCTTGTTGCGGGCCTCCAGGTCTTTCTTGATATCGGCCAGCTGGCCTTTGGCGTCTTTATCTTCGCCGTCTACCAGCGGTGAAATCACCTTGCCGATAGCCTCGGCCAGGCCTGGTTTATCTTCGGAGCCGACAAACAGCTGTTTCAGATCATCGCCATTTTTCTCAATCGCCCCATCGAGTTTCTTCTCATCCAGCGTCATCTGCCCGGTGGCGATATCAATCTTGATGCCCAGATCCGCCAGGGCGGCGATTTCACCGTCGCCATAGGTGTCGTTCACCCCATTACGCAGGCCGGTCACCAGGCCGCGCAGGGTGCTGTCGCCGACCAGCGCCCCATTGCCTTTATTCTGTTGCGTCACCTCGCCATCGGCGGCACTGCCTTTTTCCGGTTTGACGTATTTGCTAGCGCTGGCGGCTTCTTTTAACAGGGCATTGTAATTTTTGACGAATTCCTGCAGGGATTTTTTAACCGCGCTGTTATCCGGGCTAAGGGTTAATATTTCCGCTTTCTTGGGGCCACTCTTATCCTCGCCCTCTTCGCTGACCTGATTCAGGCTCAGGGTGACGCCGGTGATAATGTCGTTCACGGTATTGCTGGAGCGGGTATATTCAATGCCGTTGACTTCCAGCTTGGCATCCCGGGCCTCGGCGATTTCAGTGGTATTGCCTTTATCGGTGCCGATGACGCCAGCCAGGGCATCATCGCCCTCAACGGTTATTGACATCTTGCCATCGCTGCCGGAGGTTTTGGAGGTCACAATCAGCTGGTAACCCTCGTCGCTTTTGACCACGCTGGCGGTCACATCCCCGCCTTGTTTGTTAATCTGCTTGGCAATGCTGGTCAGCGAGGTTTCATCGTCTTTTAGCGCTACTTTGATTTCCTTGCCGTTGGCCTGCTTGATGGTGACCGTACGCTCGCCGCCCTGCTGTTCGCCGAGTTTCTCATCGGCATCTGGCTGGCCCTCGGTGGCAATGGCGTGGTTACCGGCCAGCTGATTGACGGTAATGGTGTGGCTGCCGGCCAGGGCGCCGGTGGCGGTGGTGGCGGTAAAGGCTTTGGTGGCGCTGATGGTCAGCGCGTTAAACGCTTCCTCGCCGAGCTTTTTAGCACTGCCGGACAGGGCGTTCAGGCCGCTGGCAATTTTTCCCCAGCTGGAGATTTTGGCCTGATTTTTAGCCTTGTCGTTAGTGTAGGGCGTCAGGCGCTGCATTTCCGCCTGCTTGAGATTTTTTAGCAGATCATTGAGCGGTAAGCCTGAGCTTGAACCGATAAAATCTATTCCGGCCATCATGCAATCCTTGTTATTTATAGGTGAGGGGGTGTCCCTCCCTGTTATCGGCCGTCGGCGCTTAAGGTTTAACCCTTTCTGACCGCCGACGCTGAGCGCCCTTTTAGGAGGCGGTTACCGCGTCGGCGGGCTGCAGCGGCGCTTTGCTGGCCAGTGAAACCGCGCTTGCTATAAATGAAAGACATTTTATCCGGCCGCCGTACAATTTTATTAAAGCTTTGTTTGCCGCCGCCGATAAATATTTTGGCTGCAGAAAAGCATGTGTAATTTAAATAACTGCTGCAAATCCTAACAATTAAAAGGAAATAAAAATGGCCCAGGTAATTAATACCAACTCTATTTCACTGACCGCTCAGAATAACCTGAACCGTTCACAGTCTGCGCTGGGCACCGCCATTGAGCGTCTGTCTTCCAGCCTGCGTATCAACAGCGCCAAAGACGATGCCGCCGGCCAGGCGATCTCCAACCGCTTCACCGCCAACATCAACGGTCTGGCTCAGGCGTCGATGAATGCCAACAACGGTATCTCTATCGCTCAGACCACTGAAGGCGCGTTGAACGAAGTCATCGACAACCTGCAGAACATCCGTCGTCTGACGGTTGCGGCTAAAAACGGCACCAACTCAGAAAGCGACCGTGTGTCAATTCAGGACGAAATCACCCAGCGTCTGGCTGAAATCGACCGTATCTCCGAGCAGACCGAATTTAACGGCGTTAAAGTTCTGAGCGCTAACCAGACGCTGACCATCCAGGTCGGCGCCAATGATAATGAAACCATTGAAATCCAACTGAACAAGATGGATGCCGATCAGCTGGGCATGACCGGCTTTTCCGTGGTTGACGGGTTTGATCCTGCCAGCGGTACTGAGACAGCGATTAAAGATCAAGATAAATTACCGATTTTCGGTACACCTACTCTGGAGAATGACGCTACTGGTGCAGAAGATAAACCTATCGATGGCAACATCTATAAAGATGATCAAGGTAAACACTTTGTTAAAGGCACCGATAATAAGTTCTATGCGTTAACGCAAGATACCACCGATAAAACTAAATACACGTATGATACTAAAACCGCTGTTGGTACTGATCCTACTGGAACTACTGTCGTTACCGAAGTTCATATTGGCGATACTACCGTTTCAAACGACACCGGCAAGGATCTGATTAAATTTACCGCTACCGATGGCGGCAAAGAAAGCTACCTGCTGAAAGATGCCGCCGGCGTCTATTATGAAGCCACTATGGACGCTACCGGTAAAGTCACCGAAGGCAAAGCCCTGACGGTTGGCGGTAAAACCACTGCTGATCCGTTAAAACTGATTGACGCCGCTCTGTCTCAGGTAGACGGCCTGCGTTCTGGTCTGGGTGCGGTACAAAACCGCTTTACCTCGGTTATCAACAACCTGAACAGCACCGTTATCAACCTGAGCGCCTCTCGTTCACGTATCCTGGATGCCGACTTCGCCACTGAAGTCTCCAACATGAGCCGTGGCCAGATCCTGCAGCAGGCCGGTACTGCCGTACTGTCCCAGGCCAACAATATCCCGCAGAACGTTACCCAGCTGCTGCGCGGTTAATCACTTTCGCCTCAGCAGGTTGCCACGGCGTCGCCTGGCAGACCCGTTTAGCATCCAAACCCCGGTTTCCGGGGTTTTTTTATGGTTGGCCGCCGGCCGGCAGTCAGCGAAATAGCGGTTATCCCAGCCTTTTATCCGCCGATTGCCGGCGGTGCTGCACGGGATAATACGCCCTAATGCAATGCTGCCGGGGCAAATTATGTTAAAAAGCTTATATACAGAAGCGGGCGTGGTCGCCGACAAGGATGCCATCTGGCTGCAATATGCCCCGCTGGTGCGCCATGAGGCGCTGCGTCTGCAGGCCCGCCTGCCGGCCAGTGTTGAGCTAAACGACCTGATCCAGGCCGGGGGCATCGGCCTGCTGGCGGCGGCCGACAGCTATGATCCCCAGCAGGGCGCCAGCTTTACCACCTATGCTACCCAGCGGATCCGCTGGGCGCTGCTGGATGAGCTGCGTGAACGGGACTGGGTGCCGCGCAGCGTACGCCGCAATGCCCGGCAGATATCGGCCGCCATGCAGCGGGTAGAGCAGCGGCTCGGGCGCTCGGCCAGCGAGACCGAGGTGGCGGCAGAGCTGGATGTGTCGCTGGCCGACTATCAGAAAATGCTGCAGGACAACAACTCCAGTCAGCTGTTTTCGCTGGATGAGATGCTGGAGGAGCAGGGTGAAACGGTCGAGGTATCCGGTGAAGAGCTGGTCCAGCAAGGACCGCTGCAGCAGCTACTGCAAAGCGGCCTGCGCCAGCGGGTAGCCCGGGAAATCGGCCTGCTGCCCAGCCGGGAGCAACTGGTGCTCAACCTCTACTATCAGCAGGAGCTTAACCTCAAGGAAATCGGCAGTATTCTGGGGGTCGGCGAATCCCGCGTCAGCCAGCTTCACAGCCAGGCGGTCAATCGCCTGCGCGCACGCCTGCAGTCCCACGCCTGACTCTTCATTCCGGTTATCATCATCACGCGCCCAGCCGGCGCGATGGTGGCCGTCACGCTTAATCAGCGGTTGAGCCGGCGATTTTCTGCACTGACGCTAAACCATTCTCAAGCCCGGCCGATATACAGCTAAGGACATCCCATTTTCCAACGCGCGCGCTGGCAGGCTATATGTATAATCATTTTAAAATCGCTTCTTCTATTATTTTCATTCGGGCCATCTTCTTTTTGTTTATTCTACTGGTCTCGGTGGTCAATATCGTCGAGTCCAGTAAAAGCCTTAAGACTATTGGATCGACCGATAATCGCTATCAACGGACCCAAGTATTCAGGGAAATGGAATCAAGTCACCTTAAGGCCAGGGGGGAGACTTATCAGCTTTCCCTGCAGCCCGGTCTCGGTACGGATGAAAAAGAGAAAATCCGACAGGCGGCGCAGCGGGCTATCGATCATGCTCAACGGGTGATGGATAACTACATGACTGGCGATTTTCTTGATAGCGATGCCGCTAAAGCCCGTAGTAGCCAGATTGAGGCCGTGTATAAACGCCTGTTTGGCTTTCTACAACAAAGCCTGGACACGCTGGTTAAAACCGGCCGCCTGGCAGCCAACGATTACCAAAACTATCAAGCTGCTGCCAACGGCTTTGAAGAAGTGATGATGGATATTCACAAAACGGCCACGGTGAGGGCTAAAGAGACACTCAAGAATGCCCACAGTCAATATATTTTCAATATCGGATTGGTTATCAGTATCGTCCTTGCCATGGTGTTGATCGCCACGTACTCCCATTTTTCACTGCGTAAAGGATTATTCCGCCGTCTCAATGAGTCCGGCGAGCACTGCCGCATTATCTCCCACGGCAATCTGATTACCCCTATCGAGGTTGGCCACCCGGATGAAATCGGTGTGATGCTCAATGAACTGGCCGGTATGCAGAAATCGCTGACCAGCACTGTCGGCAATGTGAGGCAGAGCGCTGAACAGATTTATCTTAGCTCGCAGGAAATCTCTGCCGGCAATAATGATTTGTCGTCGCGCACCGAGCAGCAGGCCTCCGCCCTGCAGCAGACCGCCGCCAGCATGGAACAGCTGAAAATCACCGTTAAGCAGAATGCGGAGAATGCCCATCACGCCAATCAACTGGCGATGAACGCCCGCGATACCGCCAGCAACGGCGGCGAGGCGGTGCAGCAGGTGGTCGATACCATGCAGCAGATAGCCGCCAGTTCGCGCAAAATCGCCGATATCAATCGGGTGATCGATGGCATCGCCAACCAGACCAATATCCTGGCGCTGAATGCGGCGGTCGAGGCGGCGCGCGCCGGTGAGCAGGGGCGCGGCTTTGCGGTGGTCGCCAGCGAAGTGCGTAATCTGGCCAAGCGCAGCGCCGATGCCGCCAAGGAGATCCACTCCCTGATTGAGGATTCGGTGCAGAAGGTGGTGGTCGGCTCAGCTCAGGCCAGCGATGCGGGTAAAACCATGCAGGAGATTGTGCAGTCGGTGACCCAGGTGAGCGAGATTATCAAGGAGATCACCCTGGCATCGGATGAACAGAGCATCGGTATATCCCAAATCTCCCAGGCGGTGAATGAGATGGATACCGTCACCCAGCAGAATGCCTCATTGGTGGAAGAATCGGCCGCGGCGGCGATGGGCCTCGAGGAACAGGCGCACCATCTGAACGCGGCGGTATCGATTTTTGTTGTCGGGCAACCCCAGGATCAACCGGCCATCAAGCGGCAGGCGACCAAAGCTATCGCCCCGCCGCTGGGTGATATGGCCGCCGTCGGTAAGAAGGATAAAGACCAGTGGGAGTTTTTCTGAAGGGCTAGCTGACAATGCGGGGGGATAATTTACCGGCGAGTTTGCTGCTTGCAGCTTGCCGATAATGCGGTTACCAGGCGGGCCTTAAGGCCCGCTTTTTTTATCGGCGCTGATTATGGCCGGTGAACGGTGCGCCGGCGACCTGCCGGCGTGGAGCAGCGGTTGAGGTCAGTGATTTGCCCTCGGCCGAGGGGCCATTAGCCAGCATCAGCCGCTGTTTCTGCGCGGCGGCATCGACGGTAAAAATAGACACTGATACATTCAGATGCTGGGCCTGTTCCTCAAGCCCGGTGGTTGCCGCCGCCGACTCTTCCACCAATGAGGCATTCTGCTGGGTGACGGTGTCCATCTCGTTAACCGCCTGAGAAATCTGAGCAATGCCGATGCTCTGCTCATCCGATGCCAGGCTGATTTCATCAATCAGGTCACTGACCTGGGTCACCGACTGAATGATCTGCTGCATAATCTTGCCGGCTTCGCCGGCCTCGGTCGAGCCGACGCCGACCTTGTGCACCGAATCATCAATCAGGGTTTGGATCTCTTTAGCCGCATCGGCGCTGCGTTTGACCAGGTTGCGCACTTCGCTGGCGACCACCGCAAAGCCGCGCCCCTGCTCACCGGCGCGCGCCGCCTCGACCGCCGCATTCAGCGCCAGGATATTGGTTTGATGCGCGATGCCGTCCATCACCCGGTTGATCTCGGCAATCTGCCGCGAGCTGGCGGTTATCTGCTGCATGGTTTCCACCACCCGATGCACCGCGTGACCGCCGTCGCGGGCAATGTCCCTGGCATTGACCGCCAGCTGATTGGCATGCTGGGCATTTTCCGCATTGTGTTTAACAGTGATCTTGAGCTGCTCCATGCTGGCGGCGGTCTGCTGCAGGGCGGAGGCCTGCTGCTCGGTGCGTGAAGACAGGTCGTTATTGCCCATGGCGATTTCCTGGGCGCTGAGATGAATACTCTCCGCACTCTGCCTGACGTTACTGACGGTGGCGGTCAGCGAATGCTGCATCGCCGCAAGTTCGGTCAGCATAATGCCGATTTCATCAGCCTTCCCCACCTCAATCGGCGTCACCAGATTGCCTTTGCCGATGATACGGCAGTGATTACCGGCCAGTTCCAGGCGGCGGAACAGGTTGAGGCGCAACGATCGGTGACTGTACAGGCTGATAAGCGTCATGGCGGTGAGCATACACAGGGTAATCAGCATATTGGTCTTGAACTGCTTATCTGAACCGTCGCGCATAGCGATTATTTGTTGGGCGGTGTACTGCTGATACTGCTCAACCCGGTTATCAAAATCTTCCCTCACCACCTGATAACGCTGTTCATTACTTTTATCCAGCGCCACGCTATGGCGCAGCGTGGTCACATCGGCATGAATGAAGTCATATAATGCGGTAAACGCGCGGCCCAGTTCCTGACTCAGCACTTGGCCTCGGGGGGAAATAGATTGTCCGAGGGTAAATGCTTTCATCGGCGCTTCGGCTTCAGCCAGGTTGGCCATTGCCTCCTGATACCGTTCTTCACGCTCTGCCGGCGTTAAATTGGTCATCAATACGGTTTCCGACACATCGGACCTGGCGTTCATCCGGGCAACGATGGCGGTATGCAGCAGGCTATTCCTCTGGGCCATCAATGCGGTGGTATCAAACGATTTAACGCTCTGATAAGAATCAGTGATATTCAGGACTGCCAAAATAAGCACAATCAAAAAGAAAATTAACCGGGTAAGGGTGATGGAGGTTGCTATTTTTTGGATTTTAAACATGATTTCCGCCAGCAAATTAAACATTAAATGAGGACTTGCTAGGGTTATCGGCGAGAGTTATAAAAAGTTTACCGATGGACGCAATGAAACCGCGGCCAAATTTGTCATAACATCAGGTTATGACTGGCAGATGCTGCCTTAAGACAGGCAGATTTTTGGCCGAACTGGGCGGTTTCCGGCAAACTAACCAGCATTATTGCCTGTTTTTACCGATTCGGCTGCAATAACCGTTCATTAAATCATCGCTAGAATGAATATTTTCAAATTTATCTTTTAGTAAATAAGTCTGTATGTATTCCTAAATTCAGTGAAATATGTCAATTGGTATTTAACCCAAGCGGCGATCGTGCTTTTTATCGGCCTGTGGCCTGGATAATCCCCCTGTTTGGCGAGCTTCATCTATTTTGTAAATCCCTACTGGTTATATTGACGTTAAGACAAACTGTTGCCAAATTGGGAGCCTCGGAAGTTAGGGAGGCAAGGGATTGTAGGATTGTTGCCAAACGATCATTACGCTGTCCGCTGCGTTTCCATACCGGAGACTGTCATCGGATATTATTCTTCCCCCTCGCTATTCTGACGCCGCAAGGCAGCCGGTAAAGACCGCCGCAAAAATAAAAACAGCGTCTGGCCGGACAACATCACATCACATCACACAGTGGAGCAGAAAGATGACAATCTCCTTGACCAGATCAGGAGTCCTGAAGGTCGGTATCAGCCTGGCCGCGTTAGCCGTGGCCGCCAGTGTCCAGGCCAAAACCCTGGTCTATTGTTCTGAAGGGTCTCCTGAAGGTTTTAACCCGCAACTGTTTACCTCAGGGACGACGTTTGACGCCAGTTCAGTGCCTGTTTTCAACCGGCTGGTCGAGTTCAAGTTGGGCACCACTGAAATCGAGCCGGGCCTGGCGGAAAAATGGGATATCAGCGACGACGGTAAAACCTATACCTTCCACCTGCGTAAAGGCGTCAAGTGGCAGGACAGCAAGGATTTCAAACCGACGCGCGAACTGACCGCCGACGATGTGATCTTCTCGTTTATGCGCCAGAAAGATGAAGGCAACGCCTACCATAAAGTGTCTGGCGGCAGCTACGAATACTTTGAAGGCATGGGCATGGGCGAGCTTATCAGCAGTATCGATAAAGTGGATGACCACACCGTGCGCTTTACCCTGACCCGTGAAGAAGCGCCTTTCCTGGCCGACCTGGCGATGGACTTTGCCTCGATCATGTCAGCCGAATATGCCGATAAAATGCTCAAAGCCGGCACGCCGGAAAAATTCGACCTCAATCCGGTCGGTACCGGCCCGTTCCAGCTGCTGCAGTATCAGAAAGATTCGCGCATCCTGTACAAAGCGTTTGAAGGCTACTGGGGCACCAAGGCCAAAATCGATCGCCTGGTATTCTCCATTACCCCGGATGCCTCGGTACGTTATGCCAAGATGCAGAAAAACGAATGCCAGGTGATGCCGTTCCCCAACCCGGCCGATCTGGCGCGGATGAAAGAAGACAACACCATCAATCTGATGGAACAGCCGGGGCTGAACGTTGGCTACCTGGCATATAACGTTGAGAAAAAACCGCTGGATAACGTCAAGGTCCGTCAGGCGCTGTCGCTGGCGGTCAATAAAGCCGCCATCATCGATGCGGTCTATCAGGGCGCTGGCCAGCCGGCCAAGAACCTGATCCCGCCGACCATGTGGGGCTATAACGATGCCGTGCAGGATTATGCCTATGATCCGGCCAAGGCCAAGGCGCTGCTGAAAGAAGCCGGCCTGCCTGATGGTTTCAGCATTGATCTGTGGGCGATGCCGGTTCAGCGTCCTTACAACCCTAACGCCCGCCGCATGGCCGAACTTATCCAGTCCGACTGGGCTAAAGTGGGCGTCAAGGCCAAGATCGTCAGCTACGAGTGGGGCGAATACCTCAAGCGCGCCAAAGCCGGCGAACATCAGACGGTGATGATGGGCTGGACCGGCGACAATGGGGATCCGGATAACTTCTTGGCTACCCTGTTCAGCTGCGATGCCGCCAAGCAGGGTTCCAACTACTCTAAATGGTGCTCCAAGCCGTTCGAAGACTTGATCCAGCCGGCGCGCAGCACCTCGGATCACAACAAGCGCATTGAGCTTTACAAACAGGCGCAGGTGGTGATGCATGATCAGGCGCCAGCGTTGATTATTGCCCACTCGACGGTGTTTGAGCCGGTGCGCAAGGAAGTGAAGGGTTATGTGGTTGATCCACTCGGTAAACATCATTTCGAAAATGTATCTATAGACTAAAGATACGTTTTTCCCCCCATTTTCCCTTCAGGGAGCTCCCTCTGACCACCAGCGGGGGCGGGAGTATCGCCGGTGCCGCACCGGCGAGGCATCGCGCCAGCGATGACCGGGGGGACCATCCAGAAGATGTGAGCGTAAAAAGATCCCGAACGCCGGTGGCGTTTGGGAAAATTATATACAGAAACAGAGAGTTCGGAATATGTTGCAGTTCATACTCCGACGTCTGGGATTGGTTATCCCGACGTTTATTGGCATTACCTTGCTGACGTTCGCTTTCGTCCACATGATCCCGGGCGACCCGGTACTTATCATGGCTGGCGAACGGGGCATTTCTCCCGAGCGCCATGCTGAAATCATGGCGCAGATGGGGCTGGATAAACCGCTCTATCAGCAATACTTCAATTATCTGGTCGGCGTGCTGCAGGGTGACCTGGGCATTTCGCTCAAGAGCCGTATTCCGGTATGGCAGGAGTTCGTTCCCCGCTTCCAGGCAACGCTTGAACTCGGCATCTGTGCGATGATCTTCGCCGTCCTGCTGGGGATCCCGGTGGGGGTACTGGCGGCGGTCAAGCGCGGGTCAATATTTGACCATACGGCGGTCGGTATTTCGCTGACCGGCTATTCGATGCCGATTTTCTGGTGGGGGATGATGCTGATTATGCTGGTGTCGGTGCATCTTAACCTGACGCCGGTGTCCGGCCGGGTCGGCGATACGGTGTTTCTGGACGACACTCTGCCACTGACCGGCTTTATGCTGATTGATACCCTGTTCTGGGGAGAATCCGGTGATTTCCTCGATGCGGTCATGCACATGATATTACCGGCAGTGGTGCTGGGCACTATCCCGCTGGCGGTTATCGTACGTATGACCCGTTCGGCGATGCTGGAGGTGCTGAGCGAAGATTATATCCGCACTGCGCGCGCCAAAGGGCTGAGCCGGATGCGGGTGATAATCGTCCACGCCCTGCGCAATGCCTTGCTGCCGGTGGTGACGGTTATCGGGCTGCAGGTCGGCACTTTGCTGGCCGGCGCTATCCTGACGGAAACCATTTTCTCCTGGCCTGGCTTGGGCCGCTGGCTGATTGAGGCCCTGCAGCGCCGTGACTATCCGGTGGTGCAGGGAGGCGTGCTGCTGGTCGCCACGATGATTATCGTGGTCAACCTGCTGGTTGACGTGCTCTACGGCGTGGTAAACCCGCGCATTCGCCATAAGAAATAGGGAACGGAACATGACTCACGTTACCGAGCCGGCCGTGACCGGCGCACCCAAGCCCATGACCCCGCTGCAGGAGTTCTGGCACTATTTTAAACGTAATAAAGGCGCGGTTGTCGGCCTGGTTTACATTGTCCTGATGTTCGTGATTGCCATCGGCGCGGGCGTGTTGGCTCCTCACGGCCCGGCAGAACAGTTCCGCGAAGCATTGCTGCGTCCACCGGTATGGATGGACGGCGGCAGTTGGCAGTTTGTGCTCGGCACCGACGATGTCGGCCGCGATATCATGACCCGATTGATGTACGGCGCCCGGCTGTCCTTGCTGGTCGGCTGTCTGGTGGTCGCGCTGTCGCTGGTATTCGGCGTTATTTTCGGCCTGATTGCCGGTTACCTCGGCGGCATGGTCGATATCATCATCATGCGTATCGTCGATATCATGCTGGCGCTGCCCAGCCTGCTGCTGGCGCTGGTGCTGGTGGCCATCTTCGGCCCCTCGATTATCAACGCCTCGCTGGCGCTGACTTTCGTCGCCTTGCCGCACTATGTCCGTCTGACCCGTGCTGCGGTGCTGGGCGAGGTCAACCGCGACTATGTCACCGCCTCAGGCGTGGCCGGCGCAGGCCCGCTGCGGCAGATGTTTATCAATATTCTGCCTAATTGCCTGGCACCGCTTATCGTGCAGGCCTCGCTGGGCTTCTCCAACGCTATTCTTGATATGGCCGCGCTGGGCTTCCTGGGCATGGGCGCGCAACCGCCGACACCGGAGTGGGGCACGATGCTCGCCGATGTGCTGCAGTTTGCGCAAAGCGCCTGGTGGGTAGTGACCTTCCCCGGCGTCATTATCCTGCTCACCGTTTTAGCCTTTAATTTGATGGGGGACGGCCTGCGTGACGCCCTCGACCCCAAACTCAAGCAGTAACGAGGAAGCAATGGCGTTATTAACCATAGATAAACTTTCGGTCCATTTTGGCGATGAAGGCACCCCCTTCCGCGCAGTGGACCGCATCAGCTATTCGGTCGAGCAAGGCCAGGTACTGGGGATCGTGGGTGAATCCGGCTCCGGTAAATCGGTCAGTTCGTTGGCCATCATGGGATTGATTGATTATCCCGGCAAAGTGATGGCCGATAATCTGGTGTTCAATGGACGTGATTTACAGAAAATATCGTCCCAGGAACGTCGCCAGCTGATCGGCGCCGACATTGCGATGATTTTCCAGGATCCGATGACCAGCCTGAACCCCTGTTACACCGTGGGCTATCAGATAATGGAAGCCATCAAAGTGCATCAGGGCGGTAATCGCCGCACCCGGCGCCAGCGGGCGATTGATTTGCTGACGCTGGTCGGTATTCCCGATCCGGCCTCCAGGCTGGATGTCTATCCCCACCAGCTGTCCGGCGGTATGAGCCAGCGGGTAATGATCGCCATGGCCATCGCCTGCCGTCCGAAACTGCTGATTGCCGATGAGCCGACCACCGCGCTGGATGTGACTATCCAGGCGCAGATAATCGAGCTGCTGCTTGAGCTGCAGCAGCGCGAAAATATGGCGCTGGTGCTGATTACCCATGATCTGGCGTTGGTCGCCGAAGCGGCCCACCACATCATTGTGATGTATGCCGGCCAGGTCGTGGAAGCGGGCAAAGCGACCGAAATTTTCCGTGCGCCGCGCCATCCTTATACCCAGGCGCTGCTGCGCGCCCTGCCGGAGTTCGCGACCGATAAGTCGCGCCTGGCGTCGCTGCCCGGCACGGTGCCGGGAAAATACGACCGCCCGAACGGCTGCCTGCTCAATCCGCGCTGCCCCTATGCGACCGATACCTGCCGTCAGGTTGAGCCCGAACTGCGGCAGATCCCCGACCGTCAGTCAAAATGCCACTACCCACTGGATGATGCCGGGAGACCGACCCGATGAGTCACGTAATGAGCGATCCCAAATCCACCGCCTTGCTGCATGCGGTAGATCTGAAAAAACACTATCCGGTCAAGAAGGGCCTGTTCAAGCCTGAACAGCTGGTCAAAGCGCTGGATGGCGTATCCTTTACCCTTGAACGCGGTAAAACCCTGGCGGTGGTCGGCGAGTCCGGCTGCGGCAAGTCGACTCTTGGCCGGCTGCTGACCATGATTGAAGCGCCCACCGGCGGTGAACTGTATTATCTGGGGCAGGATTTGTTAAAGCCGGATCAGACCGCTGAGCACCTGCGTCGGCAGAAGATCCAGATTGTGTTCCAGAATCCTTACGGATCGCTTAACCCGCGTAAAAAAGTGGGTCAGATCCTGGAAGAGCCGCTGCAGATCAATACCCAGCTTAGCCGAGCCGAACGCCGCGAGAAAGCGCTGGCCATGATGGCCAAAGTGGGCCTCAAGACCGAGCATTACGACCGCTACCCGCATATGTTTTCCGGTGGCCAGCGCCAGCGTATCGCCATCGCCCGCGGGCTGATGCTCAACCCGGATGTGGTTATCGCCGACGAACCGGTGTCTGCGCTGGATGTCTCGGTCCGGGCCCAGGTGCTGAACCTGATGATGGACCTGCAAGAAGAATTGGGGCTGTCGTATGTGTTTATTTCCCACGATTTGTCCGTGGTTGAACACATTGCCGATGAAGTGATGGTGATGTACCTGGGGCGCTGCGTTGAGAAAGGCAGCAAGGAAGCTATTTTCAATAACCCACGCCACCCCTATACTCAGGCTCTGCTATCAGCCACACCGCGCCTGAACCCGGATTTGCGGCGCGAGCGGATCAAGCTGACCGGCGAGCTGCCCAGCCCGATGAACCCGCCGCCGGGATGCGCTTTTAATGCCCGTTGCCGCCGGCGCTTCGGCAGCTGTACCGAACTGCAGCCTCAGCTTAAGCGTTATGGCGACCAGCTGGTGGCCTGTTTTGCCGTTGATCAGGATGAAAAACAGCAGCAAGGATAAGCCACGCCACCACAGCCATCAAGCCGGAGACGGTCAGGAGATGAAGCCCTTGTTGACGCAAGCTCATTGCCTGGCGGCCACTCCGGCTTTTTTTTGCCTGGCGGCCACTCCGGCTTTTTTTGTCTGCGGTTCAGCGAATCGACCAGTAGGCCAGCAGGTGGAGGCTGGAGGAATAATAATCTTCATTGGGCGCCAGGGTATCGGTTATCTGCGCTTTGTCTGACAACGTAGCGTCCCTGATGGCCAGCAGGCCTGGCGGCAGCGTGTAGTCCGGCTTGGCGCCGGTCAGTACATCCACCCATGCCGGCGTACTCAGCCGGTCGTATTGCCGCCAGTAGGCGACATAGGGGCCCAGCTCAGGCGGGTTGCTGTTGCCCCAGTTAAGGTACAGCGGGATACGCACCGCATCGAAACTGAAACGTGACGGCCAGCCATCGGAGGGTGAAAGCGTGCCGTCGGCGAGCAGCCTCACCCAGTCGGTCGGCAGCTTGGGCGCGCCAAAGCGCATCTGGGACAACAGCTTGCGGCCATCGGTATCCAGGTCTTTCCAGACCTTGAGGTGGCTGTGCTGATAAAACGCTTGCCAGGCCGGAAACATGAAGTAGGAGGGATTCAGCGTCAGGTAGCTGTTACGATTAAAGCCGTACATGCCCGGCAGCATGATGGTGTAGCCGGCAAAGCTGAACACATTATGCTTGGCGATGGCGGTCTGGAGCTTTTCGGATGCTTTGGTATAACTCGGCTGCTGCCATTTGTCACCGGCCAACAGCAGCGCCCAGGCAATCAGCGTATCGCCATCGGACGCGTTATTCTTATCGGTCACCGGCGGCTTGCCGGTAGGGTCATAACGCCAGGCATAGAGCCCGACATCCTTGCGATAAAGCGTTTTATTGGTCCAGTTGAGCAGGCTGTCGAAGGCGGCGCGATCGTCGTTATACACGGCCAGCAGCAGGGCGAATCCCTGGCCTTCAGTATGGCTGACATTGTGATTGCCGGTATCAATGATACGGCCCTCAGGCATCATGAAACGGCTTTTGTATTGTTGCCAGCCGGCACTTTCCGCCTGTACGGCACCGGTAAGCAGCGCCAAAGCTAATGCAAAACATATCGCTAATCTGTGGGCGGAAACCATGATAGGTAAGTCCTCAGGGGTTATTTTGATAAGTGAATGTCATCACTCCCTCGGCGCTATCCTGCTGCCAACGCAACACAACATGCTGTTGGCCCCCCTGTGCCAGCAGCCATTGAGCATATGCTCCTTCCAGTATAGCCGCCAGCCCTGCAATCCATTGGGATATATCAGCGCCTTCTGGCGCGTTGGGGAAAGCGTAATGCTGAAAAGCCAGGGCATGGCTTGCCGGCTGCAGGCGGACATAGCCCCAGTGAAAATCCGCCCACAGCCGATTGATCGCGTCTTCCAGGGTGCCGACGGTATCGGCAGCCTGCAGCGTAAAGCGTTCAGCCAAGCGGCTACCGACCATATTCAGGAACTGTCGGCGGTCTTCATCGCCGGCATTTTCAGCGATGCCGGCAATCATGATCTCGACCACATCATGCCATCCCGGCACATACTGCCGCCGCCGATAGTAGTCAAGCTGGTGAGTATCATCCATTTTATTTACCACCCAATAGATATTTAAAGAAAACCTGTGCGGTGCTTTCCGAATAATCGCCGAAGGTGTCATAGCCTACCTGGCCGCCGATGCTCATCCTGGGATTAATCTGGTAGCTGCCGTTGGCATGAACATTGTAGCTGACGCCATTTTGGCTGCTGGCGTCATAGTAGGCTGATTCGGCATAACCCCTGGCGACCATCCGCTCCATATCCGCCTGCAAATCCGGATTGTTGGGGAAGAAGGCGCTCTTGTCCTGAGAGTAGGACTGATAGCCGACTGAACCGCCAACGGTCAGATTCCAGTCATCATATTTTTGTGTGTAATCCAGTGGTAATGACACGCTGATGTAGTTCTGCGGGCTGAAATACCCGCCCTGACCGAGGCTGTAGTAGCTCAGGTTTTTACTGTAGTCCATAAAAGTCACGTTGATACCGGTTTTGACTTCACTGTTGGTATCACGATAGGGACGCACGTAGAAACCCGCCGACGAAGTGATGCCGGTATTGCCGGGAACATTTTCGCCCAGATAGCTATAGCCGCCGATGCCGGCGTAAAGACCGGCATCGCCGTCATCATAGGCGTACTGGATACTGCCGCCGTTTTTGGTCACCTGGCCCCAGCGTTTGCCGCTTAATCGGTCCAGGGTGCCAACATACGACAGCAGGCTGTCGGTCACTGCCCGCCGCTCGGCGGTAAAAATGAGTTTGCTGAAGTTGGACAGGGAAGGCGACCACTGCAGGCCGCCGACCAGCGAGGTCAGATCCTCACCCAACGGGGTGGTGCCGATATCGCCTTTATAGCTGTCGCCGCTGAGGGAAAGATTGACCTCAGCGCCGGAGGCCTTCTGTGCGCCGGAAGCATCGGCCACGTAATCAGACGGATTGATGGCCGCCACATCGGTGGTGGTGCTGGAGGTGGTCGTCGTGGTGGTGCTGGTGGTGCCGTCGGCATTTACGGTGGTAGAGGTGGTGGTGGTAGAGGTGGTGGCGCCCGCCGTTGCCTCGGCCGCAGCGGTGGCGGACTCTACCATCCTGGCCTGCTGCAGCGCTCCGCTGCCAAAACGATTGCTGGAGGTGCCGCTGAACGAGCCTGAGTCCAGCGATACCGGCGTCACCGACAGTTTGAGACGTGCGCTGTCAAACGGCACCCCCGACAGCTCCAGCGGCGCTTTGATTTCGGTCAGATTGCTCAGCCCGCTTTCACCATCGCGGCTGCGGATGGCAACGGCCCCTTGGGTCCAGGTGGCGGTGCGTTCCTGAACCTGATCCAGCAGATCATTGATTTGTTTCAGAGTACGGCTTTCCGGGGTTTCTACCGCGGCCAGCGACATCCCGGTCAACGGCAGGGCGGTCGGTCGGTCGGTGCGTTGCCATGGCAGGACAGTACCGTAAGTCGAGGCAGTACGCGCGGTTTGTGCCGGCGTCGATTTATTGATAAACGGGTTATCGGCGCTCTCAAGTCCGCCCACCACCGGCGCGCCATTACCGCCGCCGCCGGCGTTCATGCCAATCACCCGGCCTTTGGCTGAGCGTAACAAGGCCAGCGCCTGGCTGTGATCGCCTTCGGCTTCGGCAACGCGGGCTTCCAGGATCATCCGGTCCACCGAACGCGGTCCGCTGAGGCCCGCCGTGAGCTGACGCGCCCGGCTGACATCACCCTGCGCCAGCGCGGCATTGATCGCGCCGGCACGGGCATCCTGGTTGTTCGGATCGCGCACCATCACATAGTCATAGACTTTGGCTGCCTGATCGTCCATTTTGCCCGACTGATAAAGCCTGGCCATCGCCAGCATCAAATCGGCATTCTGTGGATCGTTTTGCAGAGCGACGATCAGTTTATCGTAGGCGGCGGCAAACTGGCCGCGCTCGCGCAATTCATCCGCCTGATTGATGACCGCACCCTGGCGCAAGCGGCTCAGCTCCGCCGGGGTAGTCGTTGCCGCAATCGAGGGATTGTTCAAAATGGCTTCGGCCTCAGCGGTAAGCCCAGCCTGGGTAAGCACGCCGACCTGAGCGGCATACTCATTGGCGGTGCCTTTGATGCCTGAGCGCAGATTATTCCGTATCAGCTCCAGGGCGGTGGTTTCATCGCCCAACTGCTGCAGATTATGCGCCAGGTTGCCGATGTCGGAGGGCGCCGATGGCGGCGTTTGAGCCAAGGCTCGCAGCGTATTGAGCGCTGCATTGCGGTTACCCTGGCGGATATATTGCTCTGCGCTGGTCATCTGCTCATTAAACCTGACCCTGGCCGCCAGCGAGCGCATAGCCCGATTACGCCGGCTTTCAGGAATAGAGGATAATAACTGGGATGCCGATGCCCAGCGGTTGGTTTCACTGGCAAACAACGCCGCCGCGTACAGGTTATCCGCCGGCGCGCCACGGGGTGATATCGAGGCCATCAGGGACTGCGCCTGGGCACTGTCTCCCTGCTTTTGCAGGAGGCGTGCCATGTCCAGCTTGACCCAGATATTGCTGGGCTGTTTTTCCAGGGCCTGTTGCAAAAGGTTCATTGCCCGCAGCGGATCATTAGCCTGCAGTGCCTGGCCTGCCTGCCGGCGCAAGGGATCTACATTTACCCCACCCGCAGACAACGGCGGGCGTTTGTCCCGAGGGATCGTCTGCAGCAGTTGCTGGGCTTCGGTGCTCTTGTTGGCCTGGCGAAGGGTGTAATAGAGGCCAAGTTTGGCATCCACGTTATCGGCTTCACGGCCCAGCACGCCGCGGTAGGTTTGTTCAGCGCCGCTTAAATCGCCGCGGCGGCGCAGCACATCGGCCCGGAACAGCGATGCCGCCGCGCCTTTGTCTCCGTCGGCCTGAACCAAGGGGGCGCTGAGCTCCAGGGCCGAATCAATATTACCCGATGAAACCGCGGTTTTGGCTTTGTCCAGGTCGCCATAAAATTTAGCGTCTTTGGCAAGCGCAGCCCATTGGCTGCTATTGGGACCGCCCTGTTTGACCGCCTGGTTCAGGTAATTCTCGGCGGTAGTGAAATCGCCGGAGCGCATGGCAATGTAGCCCAGGCCGGCCAGGGCATCGCCGTCATTGGGATTGACTGTCAGCACGTTTTCGAAACGGGTGCGCGCCGTGGCGGTGTCGCCACTGTTAAGCGCGGTATAGCCTTCCCCTTTTTCAGCGCCGCCGACACTTTGCTGAAAATGCTGCATTACGCCGCTATCGGTAGGATGGCGCTGGATAAAGCTGTCGTAAAGCGCCTTATCGCCCGGCTGGGGAGACATCCACAGCAGTGCCTGTCGCAGTGCACTGTCGGCTTCTTTATGGCTGGCGGCCAGCGACGTGAGCAGGGTGATGCCTTCACGACGGCTGCTGTCTTCATAGCTAAGTATACGGCCCAGCGCCAATTTAGCGCTGATATCCCGCGGCTGTTGAGCGATGCGATCCCTTAAGCCGGCGATGGCCTGGGGGCGGGATGCCGGGATGCCGGCCAGGGTTTCATAATATTCCACCGCCAGACTGTCAATCGGCGGCTTGCCCTGAAACAGCGCCCGATAGCCTTCAATGGCGCGGGCGGTATTGCCCTGGGCTGATAACTGGCGGACATTGGCCAGCAGCGCCGGCGAAATGGTCTGCAGGGTGCTGGCGCTTTCCAGGGATTGCAGTCGAGAGTCATTGGGGGACACGTCGCTAAAGCGCTGACGCCATTTGAGCGCATCGGCCTGCTTGCCGGAGCGTAGGGCATAAAGCGACAGCAGGTAGAGCGCATCGGCATTGTTTTCGTCTACCGCCAGTATTTTCTGCAGCGATTCCTGAGCCAGTTCATCATGGGATCGTTCATGCCAATAGGTGGCCTGCGTCAGCAGGGCATTTATCGCCGGGCTGTTATCCGCAGCCTGAGCCAGTCCTGAGATAAGCGTAAGTCCTGCCAGGCTCGCGGCGCAAAACGTTTTAACGTCTTTTTTTATAACCCGTTTCATAATGTGTTACCCATGTGGCCGATTCATGCAATTCATCACCGGAAAATCGTTACTTGTTGGCGCTATTTGCCAGACGACCGGCGGCATGTCGCGCCAGCAATACATACACACAGCTGCCAATGATCACCGCAAAAAACAGGCCGGTTATCGATAACACAATAATATGCTGGTTGGCATACCAGATAATCATCATATACCAGGGCATTTCACCGCTCGGGAACTGGCTGCCGACGGTAAAGCTGCGTACGCCGTTTTCGCTATTGATCACCGCAATATCGCCGCGAATGCCGGCATTGATGGCGGACGTGCGCAAATCGACGTTCAGCTTCGCCAGTTCATTGCTTTCGGTGGCGGTTGCCAGCACCACCACTCGTTTACTGGCCCAGGGCGATTGATAGCTCAGGAAGCCCCGCCAGACACTGGTTGATGCCAGGTAGCGATCAGCCTCGACGCCCTGGCGGAAAAACCGGCCCAAAAGGTAACCTTTGAGTTTGTCCCGCAGTTTTTCCGGTTTTATCGTCAGCAAATTATTACGGATTTCATAGGGCGAATCCGCCAGTAGGTCCTGCACAAATTGGCTGTTCTTAAGGGAAGAAACCACCAGAAGGTCTTTTTCCGCCAATGCGGGCCTGGCAGACTGCGTACCCGGGAGACCAAACAGCACCCGGACATGATTCAGCGTCACGCCGGTCGCGCTACCGGCTCGGGCCGCCATCGACAGCAGGGTGCTGATTTCAGCGGCGTCCGGCTTTGGCGGCAACACCATGACGGTCTGTGAGAAATCAGCCATTCTGCTGAACGGGAAAGAGGCCCCCACATAATAGGAAAGATTTGGCAATAACGAGAAGTGATGAGTGCCGCTAAGGTCAATATAGGAGTCTGGGTCTATCCTGCTCTTGATATTATTGCTGATCAGCAGATTACAGGGCGCATCCGGCTTGGCTTTGAGCGAGAAATAGAACTCCATCTGATTGTCGCCATAAATCAGGTAGGGCTGCAACTGCAGCGTGTAGGACTCCTGGCGCGTATCACCTCCCAATTGACGCCATACGGTTTCCAGTAGCCCATGCTTGTTAACCGGCATGTTCTGCAGGAAGGTACCGTTAAGGGCAATATTCAGCTGTGAATTATCTTCGTCAATCCAGGTTTCGGTCGGGAAACGGTATTCGATATGGACCGGAATATGATCGCCATCCCACATAAATAAATCGGGCGCGGCACGAAATCCAACGCGGATGCCGTCATGGTAAATACCGTTTGAAATCAAGCTATCCATATCATCCGCCAGCTGTTTCAAGGTGACAGGCTTGGTGGTGTCAATCCAGTTGGGCGCATCGTAAGGCTGCCGCAGGCCGATATCCTGCTTAGGCACCTGCAGCGAGGATTGCCTGGCCGGCAGTGGCGAGGACACCAGTCGATAAGCCGCCTGCCGCAGTTCGGCTTCGTTACGGCCAACAACCAACAGCAGCTTATACACTGGGTTCTGTGGATTTACCATCATCTGCAGGGCCGGGCCCTCGACCTGGGGAAGGGTTATTCCGCCCAACTGTTCTCCCGGCAAGCCGAAAATAATGCCGTTTTGCAATGGCAACTCATCGATAAAAACCGGAAAATCAATGCTGCGATAGCTGGCGAGTTTGCCGAAGTGCGAGGCCACCAGGCTTGCCGCTTCCACGGCTTCAGGCTTGACCGCCTGGCTGAAAACAAAAGCGACCGAAGCATCCTTCATATTTAATTTGTCGAAGAACGGTCGCGGAAACGCCGCCAGATCCTGGCCGATATCCAGCAGTTGGCTGGTCACCTGCATATGGCTTGCCGGGTTTATATTGACCCAGTATTTGTTTGACGCGTCCCGTTCGCACTGCAGGGCGTTTTCATCAATGACGCTGAAGCTGAGGTTGTTGTTACTGACCACCATGGCGGCCGGCACCTCCAGCTCATAGCTGTTTTCGGCGCCGGCACCCTGATTCAGCGCCACCGTTCCCAGGTCCTGGCCGTTGAGTATCAGGCGCAGGCTGGTATCTCTGGCCGCCAGTTCAGGCGATACTTCCAGTTGCAAGTTAAGCCGCGCCGCCGTCACCACCTGGTCACGGGGCAGGGTAAAGGTGATCCCCGACTGAAGCTGGCCGCCGCTCAGGGTCAGCCCCTTGGGCTGGCCCATGTTCGACAGGGTAATATTTTCATCGACCACCGGGCTGAGCATCAGTTGGCTGCTGTCTGCAGCTGACTCAGCGGCAGGCGTGGCCACTGGAATGACCGGCGGGGGAAAGTCAAACGGCAGCCCGTTGGGGGCGATATTCTGGGCGGGTGCCGCAGACGTCCCGTTGGGGGCGATACTCTGGGCGGGTGCCGCAGATGTCCCGTTGGGTGCAACGTTCAGGTCGGGTGCAGGGTTCTGATTCGAGGGATAATTCATGGGTAGCTGGCCGGCAGGCGTAGCGGCAAAGGGCGCATTGCCAGGGGATGGGGCCGCGGTCTGAGCCGCAGACATCTGCTGGGCCGGGTCTCCCCGGGCCGGCGCCGTACCCGCCGCAGCGTTACCCTCGCCAATGGATGAAGGCAATGGCGGTAACCGGTAGGTCGGCGCTGCGTTTGATGGAGTCTCCCGGCCTGGGGCGGGCTGTGACTGTGCCGGGCCGCAAAGACCACCCAAGAGCGCAATAAATCCGCAAAAGCCGACAATCTTCCTGATATGCAATGGCATGTTGATTATTTCCCGTTAGCCTTGGGTGGTCTCAGCCGCTTTGCGGGCTTTGGCGTTTTTTCTTCTTTGGCCCCGCTCTTTCCAGGTATTGTAAAAAAGTTCAAATACGCATCTGACGATACTGGCGAAAGAATGGAACGGGCGGTCCTTGGGATAAGGCGGCGCTAGCCAGGCATCGGCCCGTGCCAGCACGACTCTTACCAGCTCCCGGCGCTTTTCCAGCGGCATCTCCTCGAACATCAAGCGAATCACGTCGGGTCCGGCATCGATAAGGCTCACCGGGATGCACACACCGCCAGACTGCAGGCGCAGTTCGACTTCTTCTATTTGATCATAGCTATAGCGGTCGTCCGGCGTAACCAGTTTTACCCCGCCCATCGACAGATCCAGGCTTTCGGTACGAATAGACATACCGCTGGCGTAATGGATAATTGCCGGAATTTTAACGTCTACCCGAATGGTTTTCCGGACCTGGCGAGTCTCCTTGGCAACCGCAATCGCCGCCAGCAGGATAATAAAACTCAATGAAGCCCAGGCGACGTTCAGCAGAACAACATTGATGTCCACATTGTAATAATCATGCAAATAGATCCGCACCGCGCCGGATATCACCCCGGCGACCAACAGCACGGCAACGATCAGGTGTGGTTTGACAATGTGAAAATCGAAGAAGCCCATATCCAGCAGGCCGCCTTTATCGGTCACATTGAACTTGCCGTGCTTAGGGGAAATAAGGGTGATAAGCGTCGGTATCACCAGATGAAAGGCCATGACCGTTTCATATATTTCGCCCCAGAAGGTATAGCGATAACGACCGTTCATGCGGGAGTTGTTATAAATGGCCAGAAACAAATGCGGCAGTACAAAGGCGAAGATAGTACTGGCTGAGGAGGCGATAATATTCTGGTTGAACAGCAGATAAGCCAGCGGTGCGGTCAGGAACACCACCCTCGGTAGGCCGAACTGAAAATGCAGCATTGCATTCAGATAGCAAAGCCGCTGCTGCCAGGTCAGTCCGCGGCCAAACAGCGGATTATCCATACGGAATATCTGCGTCATGCCCCTTGCCCAGCGGATACGCTGAATGACATGCAGGCCGAGACGCTCGGTCGCCAAGCCAGCGGCCAGCGGAATAGAAAGGAAAGCCGAGTTCCAGCCAAGGCGCTGCAGTTTAAGCGCGGTATGAGCATCCTCGGTCACGGTTTCCACCGCAAATCCATTGATCTCGTCCAGCGCACTGCGGCGGATTACCGCGCAGGAACCGCAGAAAAAGGTCGCATTCCAGTTATCATTGCCCTTTTGTACCGGGCCGTAGAACAGCGCCCCTTCATTAGGAATATGGCGGGCTGCGGACAGGTTACGTTCAAAGGGATCGCGGGAATAAAAGTAGTGGGGAGTTTGAATCAGCGCCAGGCGGTCATCGATAAGAAAACTGCCGACGGTCGCTTGTAAAAACGCCCGAGTGGCCACATGGTCACAGTCGAAAACACAGATGTATTCGCCTTTGGTCAGGGTCATCGCATGATTAAGGTTGCCGGCCTTGGCGTGTTTGTTATCGCTGCGGGTGATGTAACCGACACCGGCTCCCGTGGCAAAGGAGGCAAATTCATCACGCTTGCCGTCATCCAGGATATAAACTTTCAGTTTATCCTGGGGATAATCGATGCATTGTGCCGCCAGCACGGTATCGCGCACCACGTCCAGGCTTTCATTATAGGTTGGGATATAAACGTCTACCGACGGCCATAGCGAGGTATCCTCCGGCATGGGCTCGATTTTTCTCTCCAGCGGCCAGGTGGTCTGCAGATAGCCAAATACCAGTATCAGCCAGGCATAAAGCTCAGCCATAAACAGGCCGATGCCAAGAAAAGCTTCAATCAGTGAATTAAAGTGCAGGGTTTCAGTGGCGCGCCAATAGATATATCGAGTAGACATCAGGAATGAGAGCACCACCATTATCACATTGACGAAATGGCTTTTACTCAGTCCCAGCATCAGAGCCAGGCCAATGCTTAACAGACCAAAAATATATTGTTTTTCGCTGTCCATCGGCGTGATAACCACCACTACCGCTACCGGAAGCAAAAGCAATAATAGTAGTGAAAATATATATTTATTCATGGTTATGGCCCGCGGTCATTATTTGATGCCCTGATCAGGCGGAGTGTAAAACTCACCGTCTCCTACTCTTACGCCAACAATAGCAGCCACCTTTTTACTGATAAGCTCGATATCAAATGCCGCCGCTGATACCGGACTGAACTCCATGATTGAGCGCTGGGATGCATTGGCTTCCGGTACGCATTCGTCCCGATGAATCGTCCCCAGCAAACGATCGCCCAGGCGCTGTTCAAAAAATTGTGAAACGTCCCTGCTGAGATTCCTGCGCATATCGCTTTGATTTACAATGTAATATTCGCCAAGTTTATCATTCAGCGGCGCGCCGAGAAATTTATGGCTTTCCATCTGGGGTAACAATGACAGCGACGCCGTATCGGCCAGCATGACGATGATATGCATATCCGCCATGGCCTGTACCGCTTTAAGCGCCGGCACCGGACCCGGTGGAAAGTCGGCAATCACCACTAAGCCGGGATAGTTCAACACGCTGCTCAGGCCGCGCATGATCAAATGCGGATCCGTCAGTAAGGCGTTCTCAAAATCAAGGCGCTGTCTTTCATCGACATCTCCGTAGGGAAGCACGAACAGATTGGCATCCGCCTTAAGAATGAACTGACTCCAATCAAGAGACTCGGTTGCCTGGGCGACGAAACCGCGGGTATCTGAAATCGGTACGCCGAAATGCAGCCGTAATGCATTCTGTACATCAAAATCGATGACCAGCACTTTGCTGCCACTGCGAGCCAGTGCATAAGCCAGATTGGCGCTAATGGTGGTTTTGCCTACGCCACCTTTTGGTGAACAGACACAGACTAACGGCATAAAGCGATTTTCTCTAAAAGAACAGACAGTGGGGTATCCCGGCCGGCGATAGCAGATGCATCCTTAGATGCTTGGCTAAATAGCGACTTGAATCTCATTTTTTCCTCCGCCGGGCTGCTGGAGGCGGCAGATCGGCGATCGGGAGGCCACGACGCGGCAGCCGGGGAGGTTAACGGGCGGGCGGGCTCACTCTGTAACGGACCAAGGGATCCCGCCTGCAACGGCCGGGCCGGTTCAACTGGTGGCGTTGAACCCGCACTTTGGGCCGCGATTTCTCGGTCCATTGACTCGAAGAAGTGCTGCCTGCCGTCTTTCGGCACCGGGGTATTAACCACGGCGGACGGCGTCGCAGCCGATGGACCCTGCTGCTGCTGCGCCGGGGCAGACACCGGCGGCAGGGCGTTGCTTACCGATTCAAACAAGCTTGGGCCGCGGCTCGGCTGTGCGGTTGCCGCGGCGCCTGGGGGCCTGAGTGACTGCGCTGGCCGGCCGGCGAACTGCGCTGGGGGAGGCGGCTGGTTCAATATACTCTGGCTGGCATGCACCGCAGAGGCTGAGGCCGGACTGGCGGTTTGATTAGCGGTAGCGGCGGCCGGGTCAAATTCATTCTGGCGTATCGGCGCAGGCGTGGGTTGCGTCGATTGACCCTGTTCCAGGGGATGAAAAGGTTCATCGCCACTGGCAACCTGCTTGATGATGGCCCAATTGTGCGAAGTTACATGCGGATTGCTTTGTGATATCTCTTTATAATCAATATCTTCGATAAGCAATTTTTCTTTAAACCGTTTTATATCATCGTAGTTATTCATTCCAGCCTCAAGGTTTTCTGGGGATGTGGTTTAATCGTGCGGGACTTATGCGTAATCAGGAAAAAAAACCACAGGCATAACATCCCCACCTTAGGGAAAAATGGCCATTTATAAAACAGATTGTCTTAATAGCAGGCTAATCTAGTTTTCATTATTTTACAAAGTAAAATTGTTGGAAACGCCAGCGCTGCTTATGAATATTCGACAGGTCGCCAGACCCGGCTGAGACCGGTACCGCTGGCAGCGTTGCAGTGTGCCGGGGTATATGGCGCACGCCATCAACTGACAAAATAGAATAGCCATAGATAGGGCCTTTGCTTAATGGAACCGCAGATACAAGTTCCGTGGCTAAATAAAAAGTTTGAAAGGCAAACTTTTATTAACCATTGGTTAAATAATGGTAAGAACTTCATTTTCTCAAATGCCCATATTTCATACAGAAAGAGGCGCCAGCGACAGGCAGGGATGCTCTTCTTGCTAAAACGGGTCAAATATCGGAAAAGCGACCGTTTCCCGTTAAAATAATCTTATGCATAATGACGGCTTGCGCCGCCGGATGAGCGCAATGCGCAGCATTTGAGCGAAACGCTTGTTTTAAAGAATAAAATGATTCGGTAGATAGTATATATTAGTAAACGGAAAGGTGCTGAATTCGGCGCAGCACGGCTCGGCCGGCCCCGGCAGCGCCATTAATCTGGCCTTCTCGCGTCATAGGGCAGTGGGGTGGTGTCGAACCTGATGGCCAGCACGTGGGAATGCAGTGACCTATTATTGGAGAACAGTTTGCGGATCAGGCGTTCATTGACCATAAAGCAAATGACAATCGTGTCAGGCGTAGCGCTGGTCACTATTTGCATTTTTATCGTCATTCAGCTGTTTCATTTTGTTCAGCAACGCCGTGATGATTATGCGCAACAACTGCAGAACGTGGCTCAGTCAGTGCGGCTGCCGCTCTCCAATGCCGTGCTTAAAGCGGATATCCCTGAAGCCGAGCGGATCCTGCTGACGCTCAAACCTGTCGGCATCCTGTCCCGGGCCCAGGTGGTGCTGCCGAATAATTTTCAGGTACTGCACACTGATTTCCCCCCCGAAAGGCCGGTACCGTCCTTTATCCAACGCACCTTCGGCTTGCCCATTGAGGTTACCGTTCCGCTGTATTCCCTGCCGCGCCCGTCAAATTCCCAGGCTTTGGCCTATCTGGTGCTCCAGGTTGATTCTTACCGGATGTTTCAGTTTATCATCAGCCTGATCTCTACCATGGTTTCCACCTATTTACTGCTGGCCCTGATTATGACGGTGGCGATAACCTGGTGCATTAATCGGCTGATGGTCCATCCTCTGCGCGCTATTGCCCGAGAACTGGAAACCCTGACGGCCGATGAGGTGATTGGCCATCAGTTAAGTCTACCGAATATTCACCGGGATGATGAGCTGGGCGTGATGGTGCGCAGCTATAACCGCAATCAACAGGTGATGGCCGGCACGCATCAGCATCTGAGCCAACTGTCCAGCCAGGCTCGGTTGCATCAGCCGCAACCAACCGAACAGGCTAGGCGGCGCCAGAGTCTGGAAAACACTGTTCTGACGGGTATAGCACAGGGGCGTTGTGCGCTGTTTTTCCAGCCTCAATTGGATATCCGTGATAAGCGGCTGATAGGCGCCGAGGGGCTGCTGAGATGGCGGCATGAGGACGGCAGCTATTCGTTGCCGGCTGATTTTATTACTGATGCCGAACAGAATGGCGTTATGGTGCCGTTGGGTAACTGGGTTCTGGAGGCCTCATGCAAGGTGCTGGCATCCTGGCGTCAGCGCGGCATCACGCTACCGCTGGCGGTAAATATCTCCGCCAAGCAATTGCAGGAAACCAATCTGCTGCCGCACTTGAAACTGCTGATGGAGCGTTATCAGGTTCGCCCCTCCCAATTGATGCTTGAAATTACCGAGACCGCCCGGATAGATGAGCTCGATAAGTCACTCAGCCTGCTGCGTCAGTTACGTGAACTGGGCGTCCTGGTGGCGCTTGATGACTTTGGTATGGGCTATGCCAGCCTGTCTTTCCTCAATCGGCTGCGCACCCTGCCGGTCGATTTGCTGAAAATCGACCGCAGCTTTATTGAAAGTCTTCCTGAGGATCCGGTCATGCTGCGTATCGTCAGCGCTATTGCTCGGGTACTGGAACTGCCGGTGATCGCCGAAGGCATTGAAAATCAGGCCCAACTGGATTTCCTGCTCAGTCAGGACATATGCTGGGGCCAAGGTTATCTGTTTGCCGAGCCGCTCCCCCAGACAGAGTTCGAGCAGCGGTTCCTGAGCAACTTGCCGGTAAACGCTGCCGAATCCAAAAATCGCCATTGAGTCCCGCCAACCTTATAGCGGGTCGCGCGCCTGCTGGCTGATGATCCTTCGCTGAATCGCTTCATTTCTTATTTCCATGGTCTCTCTGCCGACAAACCGGGTTGGGTAGTGTATTCCTTTGGCTAAGATCAGTGGAATGAAATTCAGAAAATAACTCATTAAATGATCCTATCACGGGAATACTTTCCTCTTACCATAAGGTTATCTATATGAGATTCAACCCATTTAAAAGCCTGTACCTGCAGGTTCTTTTCGCCATTGTGGTCGGTGTGCTGCTGGGCCACTTCTACCCGGAGATGGGGGAACAAATGAAGCCGCTGGGAGACGGGTTCGTCAAATTAATTAAAATGATTATCGCGCCAGTTATCTTCTGTACCGTGGTGACCGGTATTGCGGGCATGGAAAGCATGAAGGAAGTGGGCCGCACCGGTGCGGTGGCACTCATCTATTTCGAAGTGGTCAGTACCCTGGCATTGATTATCGGCCTTATTATCGTCAACGTGGTCAAGCCGGGCGCCGGTATGAATGTAGACCCGGCATCGCTGGATGCTTCGGCGGTGGCGATATATGCCAAGCAGGCGGAACAGCAGGGACTGGTCGCCTTCCTGATGGATGTCATACCGTCCAGCGTGATCGGGGCATTTGCCAGCGGTAATATCCTTCAGGTATTGCTGTTTGCGGTACTGTTCGGTTTTGCCCTGCACCGTCTGGGCGAAAAAGGCCAGATTATCTTTAACGTGATAGACAGCTTTGCCAAGGTTATCTTCGGCATCATCAATATGATCATGCGCCTGGCGCCCATCGGCGCGTTTGGCGCAATGGCCTTTACTATCGGCAAATATGGGCTGGGTTCGCTGGTGCAGCTTGGGCAGCTTATCGCCTGCTTCTATCTGACCTGTGCGCTGTTTGTGGTGGTGGTACTGGGTTCCATTGCCCGGGCGGCGGGTTTCAATATCTTCAGGTTCATCAGCTACATCAAGGAAGAGCTGCTGATTGTGCTGGGAACCTCCTCCTCCGAGTCCGCCCTGCCGCGCATGCTGGATAAAATGGAACGGGTTGGCTGTGAGAAATCGGTGGTGGGGCTGGTTATCCCTACCGGCTATTCATTCAACCTCGACGGCACCTCTATTTACCTCACCATGGCGGCGGTATTCATTGCCCAGGCGACCAACAGTCATCTGGATATCATCCATCAGATAACACTGCTGGTGGTGCTGTTGCTGTCTTCCAAGGGGGCGGCGGGGGTTACCGGCAGCGGTTTTATCGTCCTGGCAGCAACGCTGTCTGCCGTCGGTCATCTGCCGGTGGCGGGACTGGCGCTGATACTCGGTATCGACCGCTTTATGTCCGAAGCCCGAGCGCTGACCAACCTGGTCGGCAATGGTGTGGCGACCATTGTCGTCGCCAAATGGTGCGGTCAGCTGGATGAACAGCAACTGCAGCAGGTACTTCACCGCCGCAAAGCCGCCAGTGTAAAAACCAGCTGACCCGGTATTTTTTCCTGTTTCGCCGGCTTGCGCGCCCTGCTTGCCCGGCGAAACAGCCGTTTGGTCAATTATCGCCCTGTCACCCTGCCGCGGGTTAATATTTTCTGCTGTATGGGAATATCCGTAAAGGTCTGCTGTCTAACAACATGGTACACTTTGCACCACGCAGTTTTTATGGCGGAATCAGTAGCATACGATGGAACGCACAGTAAACCTTCTGAGTGAAATTCATAAATTTTAATGGACAGTGATTGAGTAGGGGTTCACATGCAGGGCACCGGAATTCGTTTCTTGATGAGCGCTGTGTTGATGGCGGCGGCAGGGGGCAATGTTCAGGCCGAGGCATTACAGCCTGATCCCGCCTGGCAGCAAGGCAAACTTTCTAACGGCTTCTCCTGGCAAGTTCTGACCACACCGCAACGACCAAACGACCGTATCGAATTGCGCCTGATGGTGAATACTGGATCATTGGTTGAAAATGCCCAGCAGACCGGCTTTGCACGATTGCTGCCCCGGCTGGCATTGACGCACAGTGAAAGCTTTACCAGCGCACAGTTACACTCTTTATGGCAGCAGAGCGCGGACACGGCCCGCCCCCGGCCGCCGGCCGTGGTTTCCTATGACTACACGCTCTACAGCCTCAGCCTGCCCAATGGGCGGCCTGATCTGATAAAAGAATCGCTGAAATGGATGATGAACACCGGTGGCCATCTGGCAATCAATCCACCAACGCTGCGTGCCGCCCTCGCCGGCGAAGATCCGGTGGCCATCGCCCCTGCCGACAGCGATAGCCCATGGTGGCATTACCGTCTGAAAGGCTCGCCTCTGCTGGCGCACCCGCCGGAAAAAACCGTACAGCAGCCGGTCAACGCCACGCAGCTCTCGCAATTTTATCAGCGCTGGTATACCCCGGACGCCATGACGCTGTATGTGGTAGGCAATGTCGACAGCCGCAGCCTGAACGAGCAGATCGTCAAAACCTTTTCCGGCCTGAAAGGCAAACGGGAAACGCCGGCCACCCTGCCGACCCTGGCTCCGCTGCTGCCTGCACCGGTTAGCCTTATCAGTGAAACCAGCAAAACCGATACATTGAAAATTGTCTGGGACGATACCTGGCTGCCGATCCGCGACTCGCGCGCCCTTGAACGTTACTGGCGCGGCGACGTAGCCCGCGAAGCGATGTTCATGCGTATCCAGCAGGCCCTCACCGACAGTAAACTGCCTGACACCAATATCCGCTTTGACTGCAATGTCCATTACCTGCGTTCGCAGTGTGCGATACATATCGATAGCCCCAACGAAAACCTGATGCCGTCAATGACCTTCGTGGCGCGCGAGCTGGCAAACATTCGCGATAACGGCTTGACCCAAGCGGAGTTCAATGCGCTGATGGCGCGTAAATCCAGCGAGCTGAGTACGCTGTTTGCCACTTATGCCCGCACCGATACCGATATTCTGATGAGCCAGCGCTTGCGCTCCCAGCAGAATGACGTAGTGGATATTTCGCCAGAGCAATATCAGAAACTGCGTAATGAATTCCTTAACGGGCTTTCATTGCAGATGATGAATCAGGCGCTGCGCAGTCAACTGTCGCAAAATGCTACCCTGGTGCTGCTGCAGCCGTCAGGCGAGCCGGAAGTGAACATGAAGACGCTGCAGGAAAACTTCCAGCATATCCTGGATCCGGGTCCATTACCGGCAACGGTCGATGAAACCAAGCCTGAGGTTAGCGATATTCCTCCCGCGTCCTGACAGAGCAGCCTGATAGGGAGCTGCCGGCGGCACTGCGCAATGCACAGTGCCGTTGATGAAAGCCTGATGCATATTCAGCCAGGCATGGCGTCCCTGGGGATAATAGCGCCACGGTATTGAATAACTGTGCTGGCGGTCAGGTGACCGCTGCTGGCAGCCGCCTCGGCATCACCGCCGGTCAGGCGAACCGCCAGATAACCGGCACTGAATGAATCACCCGCAGCGGTAGTATCCACGACTTTTTCTTTCGGCAGCTTCACTGCCGGTATTTCCAGCAGATCGCCCTGTTCGGTCGAGACCAGGCAGGACTCGGCGCCACGCTTAATCACGATTTCCTGCACGCCCCACTCGCGGGTGCGGTTGATGACCTCTTCAACCGGCAGTTTGCCCCACAGCATATCTTCATCATCAAGCGTCAGAAAGGCAATGTCGGTGCAGGAAAGGATCTGGCGGTAGGCGTCACGGGTCGTTTCAACGCTGTCCCACAGGCGGGGGCGATAATTATTGTCAAAAATCACTTTACCGCCATTGGCCCGGCAGGCTTTCAGCAGCCCGACCAAACGACTGCGGCTTTCGGGGCTGAGGATTGCCACGCTGATGCCGCTGAGATAAAGGTAGTCGAACTGGGCCAATTGACGGCAGATGCCCTCGGCCTGATCGCTTTCCAGCCAGAAACGTGCTGCGGCCTCATTGCGCCAGTAGAAAAAGGTCCGCTCGCCGCTGTCATCGGTTTCGATATAGTAAAGGCCGGGCAGACGGTTATCCATGCGCTGTATCAGGGAGGTGTCGACCCCTTCCTGCTGCCAGGCCGCTATCATGTCATTACTGAAGCTGTCGGTGCCAAGGGCTGTCACGTAATGAACGTTAAGCGCTTTGGCCTCCACCAGACGGGAAATATACACTGAGGTATTAAGGGTGTCGCCACCGAAACCGCGCTTAACATCCGTGCCTTTTTGAGACAGTTCAATCATGCATTCGCCGATAACGGCAATATTATGGGTAGTCATGAATAACGGGCCTGTAATAAGAAATAAAAGGGGAAGACAGTACTTATCAATAGTCTCAACGTATCGGTAGTGCCAGTCAATACCTATTGAAACGATGTTTTAGTTAATCATGACCTGGATCGTCCGACCACCGACATTTAGCTCTCCTTAACGTCCGTCGCTGCCAGATGCGCGATCCTCATCTATTATTAAACCGGACAGAATTGAAATTAAGGATCTGAGCGACCATGACGCGCACAAAAAAAATTGTCGGAGGTGTTTTCCTGGTTTTGCTGCTGATAGTGGCTGCTGCCATTATTTTTGTGGCGACCTTTGACTGGAACCGCTTGAAACCGACCATCAATGAAAAGGTGTCTGCCGAACTGCAGCGCCCCTTTGCCATTAATGGCGATCTCGGCGTACAGTGGTCGCGCCAGCGGGATGAGGGCGGTTGGCGCGCCTGGGTGCCTTGGCCGCATATCCATGCCGATGACATCGTGCTGGGCAATCCCGAAGATGTCCCCGGCGATTATACTGCCCGACTCAAACGCGTAGAGGCCAGTATTGCCCCATTGTCGCTGCTGCACCGCGAGCTTTACCTGCCGCGTATTACCCTGGTCAGTCCCGATGCTTCCTTGAAACGATTGGCTAACGGCAAAAACAACTGGACCTTTAATCTGGCCAATGAAGATAAGCCCCAGGATCCTGACAAGCCTGTTTCGCCGTGGTCATTCAAAGTCGATGATATTGCTTTCGATCGGGGCAAGATTGATTACCTGGATCCGATAACCAAGGCCGATATCCATCTTGAAGTTAATCCGCTAGGCAAACCGGTTCCGTTCGCTGAGCTTGCCGGCAGCGAAAAGCCGAAAGAGACTAAAGCCACCAAGGACACCAAGGACACCAAGGACACCAAGGACACCAAGGACACCAAGGACACCAAGGATACCAAGGATTCCAAAGATGCCAAGGATTCCAAAGATGCCAAGGATTCCAAAGATGCCAAGGATTCCAAAGATGCCAAGGATTCCAAGGATGCCAAGGATTCCAAAGATGCCAAGGATTCCAAGGATGCCCAGGACTCGAAGGATTCTAACGCTTCTAAGGATACACAGGTTGCCAGCGCCGGTCAGGCTTCGCGCAGCAGTACCAATGATTTCGTTTTTGGCTGGAAAATCAGCGGCACCTATAACAAAGAACGCCTGTCGGGTGAGGGTAAAATCGGCGGAATGCTGGCTTTGAGAGACAGCGGCAGACCGTTCCCGCTGCAGGCGGATGTGCGTTCAGGCAACACGCGGGTAGGACTGGCCGGTACCCTTGAAGATCCGCTCAATTTCGGCGGACTGGATTTACGTCTGAAGCTTTCCGGCGACAATCTGGGGGATTTGCAGGGCATTACCGGGATTGTTTTGCCTGACTCGCCACCGTATTCGACCGACGGTCATCTGATAGCCCACTTCAAAGGCAAAGACGCTGGGCTTTACCGCTATGAAAAATTCAACGGCAAAATAGGGCAGAGCGATATTCACGGTACGCTGGTGTTCCGTCAGGGCAAACCGCGTCCGTCTCTCAGCGGAGAAATCGTCTCCGAACAACTCAGACTGGCTGATTTGGGGCCGCTTATCGGCGCTGACTCTGGTACTGCAGCCGGTAAAGAAAAAGCCAAGACCAAATCTGTGCAGCCTGCCGATAAGGTCTTGCCCTACGACAAATTCGAGACTGCCGCTTGGTCAACCATGGACGCCGACATTAAATTTACCGGCAAGCGTATCGAGCACGGGAATACCCTGCCGATAAGCGATCTCTATACCCATCTGACGCTGAAAAAGGGTGAACTGTTGCTGGATCCGCTGCGTTTCGGCCTGGCTCGCGGCAGCCTGAATTCCACCATACGGCTGGAGGGGGATCGCAAACCGATGCGCGGTCGAGCGGATATTCATGCCCGCAAACTGCAGTTGAAAGCCCTGTTCCCAACGGTTGAAGCCATGCGCAGCAGCATGGGACAGCTTAATGGCGATGCCCAACTGACCGGTACCGGCAACTCGGTAGCCGAATTGCTGGGCAGCAGCAATGGCAGCCTGCGTATCCTGATGAACGATGGCGTTATCAGCCGCAATCTGATGGAGATAGCCGGCCTGAATGTGGGTAACTATGTGGTGGGTAAACTGTTTGGCGATGACCAGGTGAAAATCAACTGCGCGGCGGCTGATGTAGGCGTCCAGAGCGGACTGGCTACCTCGAGGCTGATTGTCTTCGATACGGAGAATGCCGTTATTAATATCAACGGCAACACCAATTTTGCTACCGAACGCCTCGATCTGTCGATCAATCCCGACAGTAAGGGCTTACGTATCGTCACCCTGCGTTCACCGCTGTATGTTCGCGGCACCTACAAGAACCCGTCGGCAGGCGTAAAAGCCGGGCCGCTTATCGCGCGCGGTGCGGCGGCAGTAGCCTTGGGTGCGGTATTGACCCCGGCGGCCGCCTTGCTGGCCCTTATTTCCCCCAGCGATGGCGGCGGCAATCAGTGCGGGCCGATCTTGCAGCAAATGAAGGCCAAATAAGCCCGGTCAAAGGCGATTAACGGCCGTATCCAGGATGGCACAGCTGTGATCCTGGATTTCCTCCGTTGAGGCGAGGTTAAAGCGCATTAAGTTTCGCCTTAAGGCCAGCAGGATAAAGCTGCCGTCGGACGCCGGGACTAGGGCCAGGCCGTAATGGCCCATCTGGCTGCCGGCGTCTGGCACCTCTTCGGCCAGCATTCTGAATGGACTTTTCGCTGCCAGTGCTTGGGCGGTAACCCGTCTGGCCAGGTAAGGGTGGCCCCGCAGCGGGGTCGGCAGCGGCTGCCAGCCATTGCCCAGCCTGGTGGTATCATTATCGATTTGCTGCCTAACGTCAGGACGTAGGCAGGAAATATGCACATGCAGATGGTTCTGCGTCCGGCCCAATTCGGAATTGACCGTCAATGACAAGCTGCGATCCGCTATCGCGGCCCCGCGTTTATCCGCCAGATAATGCCTGGCCTGCCATGACTGATAGAAATAGTTTGGCGTCTGCTCGGCAAGCAGGACCGGACTCTCGATACCGGATATCTTTGCTATCGGCATCAGCAGAAACTGCAGCCCCCCCTTAAGATCTTTGTAGATGACATAATCCGAATCAATATTGACTTCACTACAGGGAGCCGGTTGCCCCTGCTGCCGCTGGTGCGGTACGCATTCCAGACTGACATTGCGCCACAATGCTTCTGAATTGCCGATGAGCCTTTGGGCGCAATACACCCCGCCGGCAATGATGATTAACAAAACCGTCAACCAGAGATACCGATTGCGTCGCCTGTCCATATGTAACATCCATCCCTGATGCTTGCAAAAAAAAGGGCCGTATCCCTGCAGGTACTGACCCGTCCATTGTGTGGAGCGCCCGCACTGGCTGCGAGCCGCTTATGCATTACTACAGCGCCTGGTACCTGGTTTCATGGCTTGCCAACAGCGCCAGCAGTGTGACGGTCGCCATGGCCGCCAGATAGATGCCGACATAAAACAAACCATAGTTGGCGGTCAGCCAGGTGGCGATATAGGGCGCCACCGATGCGCCGATGATTGACGCCACATTATAGGAAAACGAGGCGCCGGTATAGCGGACTTCCGTCGGGAACAGTTCCGGCAGCAGTGCGCCCATAGGGCCGAAAGTCAGCCCCATTACGGTGAAACCGCACAGCAGGAACGCCATCACCAGCCAGGTATTGCCTGAGCCCAGCATCGAAGGGAACACCAGGGCGAAAACGATGATCAGCAGAGTAATCCATATCATCGTCCGGCGACGGCCAAATGCATCAGCGAGTTGTCCGGCGACCGGTACCAGCAAACCAAAACCCACTACACCCACCATCAGCATCAGCAGGAAATCATTACGAGAGAAACCCAGGCCAACTGGCTTGGCCGTTGTGCCGTAGGTCAACGAATAAACCGTCATGATATAGAACAGGGTATAGGTCGCCACCATGATAAAAGTGCCGATGACCGTCACGCGCAAATGCTTGCTGAACAAGGTGCCGATCGGCATCCGCACCTGGGCTTTAGCCTTGGCGATCTTGGCGAACACCGGCGTTTCGTGCAGGGAAACACGGACATACAACCCAACCAGCACCAGCGCGGCCGACAGAATAAACGGCACCCGCCAGCCCCAGGTCATGAACTGTTCATCAGTCAGTAGCCAGGAAAGCAGTAGAAACATGCCGTTAGCGAAGAAAAAGCCGATTGGCGCACCTAACTGCGGAAATGAACCGTAAAGCGCACGTTTATTGGCCGGGGCATTTTCGGTAGCCAGCAAGGCAGCGCCTCCCCATTCTCCACCGAGTCCCAGACCTTGACCAAAACGCGCCAGCGCCAGCAGTATCGGCGCCAGGATGCCGATGGTCTCATAACTCGGCAACAGGCCAATCAGCACAGTGGAGATGCCCATGGTCAGCAGCGAAGCCACCAGCGTCACCTTGCGGCCGACACGGTCGCCAAAGTGACCGAACAGCGCCGACCCTATGGGGCGGGCCACAAAGGCGATGGCAAAGGTCGCCAGCGATTGCAGCGTAGCGGCGGTCGGATCACCCTGCGGAAAGAAAATATGCGGAAAGACGATAACGGCCGCTGTGGCATAAATATAGAAATCAAAAAATTCGATGGCGGTACCGATAAGCGAGGCCACAATCACCTTTCCACGGGAGTTGACTGGAATGGATTGGGCGTCTGTATCGATGGCTGGTGCGGCGGAGGCTGGCATAATTATTTCTTATTGATCGACTACATAAAAGAACAGCATCTTAGACAGAGAAACAACCCTTTTCAATGGACAAATTTTGACCAAATGGCCGATTTTTGCGGCCTATAGGTGAATATCTTCTTTGACTGTTAATTGACAGCGAATAACATCCTGCAAACTGGAATCTGCAGTTTTTATCGCTATAGGCAGGGCAAAGAAAAGCGTGGGGGTAGTCCAAAATGCTGGTATATGGTTATATTGGTGTTAAATATGGTGTATCAAACTGCTTTATAGGCGGTTAATAAGAATAATTAACCACCTATATCAATGAGGCCGATATTTAACGCAGGTCGCCGCCGGCCTGCTCCGGCGGTTCAAGGCCGGCGCCGCTGTCTGCCTGCTTCGGATCCCTGTATTCGGTGGTGGCAATCCAGGCGGCGCAGAACAGCGTCAGCCGGGCGAAGAAGTAGAAAAAGGCCATCAGGCCGATGACCGATCCGAAGGCGGCGCCTGACGGCGAGGAGGCCAGCTTGGGCAGGGTCATGGTCATGATAATTTTGATCACTTCGAAGCCGGCCGCTGCCAGTAGCGCACCGCGAAAAACCGCCTTATGATGCGGCTTATAGCGCGGAATAACCCAGAAAATCCAGACAAACAGCAGGAAGTTCGCCAGTATCGACACGCACATAGCGATAATGGTCAATACCGGGCGCAGCCATTCAACACCATCCAGCCCGAGAGCGGTGACGATGCTGGCCTGGGCGGCGCCGGCAATCGAGGTCAGAGAAAGGGTGATGATAAGGGCAATGATCAGGCCAATCAGCGACAACAAATCGCGCAAATATTTGATATAGAATTTTTCTTTGTCCTGAGGGTTACGTTCCCATTCATCCCGTAATTGGGCGCGAATCGCCTCGCGTAGATTGCCTATCCAGTTCAGCCCGGAATACAGCGCAATCAGCAGGCCGGTGATGCCAACGGTGGTACGCTGATCGATGGCGGTGCGTACGGTATTTTTCAGCGTCTGAGCCGTGGTAGGGTCGTTAAGACTGTCAGCAATCTTATTGATCAAATCGGTCAGGATGTCAGGATTTGACGCCAGGAAGAAACCGACGCTGGCAAAAGACACCATCAAAATCGGAATCAGCGACAGGAACGAAAAGTAAGTAATGGCCGCGCCGAACTGGCTACCCATCCGATCATTAAACCGCGTCATGGCGCGAATAAAATGCGCAATAATCGGGTAAGCGCTTACTCTCTCTATCAAACGGCCTGAACGCACAGCGGCATTATCAACGGTTTTATTTCCGCTGTGAAAGTCGCTCAGCGGATTAGTGATTTCCGGTTTACGGCCGGTGCGGCTTGTCGTTGATTTTTCGGCCATAATCCCTCTCTTGGCTGCGTTATTGCATGGCATCTGATTGATTATAGACGAAGATATCGCGTAAGGTGGCGATGGCCGGGAGCGACAGTGTCGGCGAGGGTAAATTGAAATATCAGGCAGGGGCGCCTAGGCTGTAAAATTAACAGAGGTTGGATATGCTGTTTCACCGTTTTGAGAGAATAATTGATATATTTCAATCCGATCCGGGTAAAGCACCGCCGAACCGGGTATGGCCTTTTTATCTATTCTATCTGCGGCAGGTGTGGCCGAGTTTTGCCGCCCTGTTGCTGGTTGGCCTGGTTGCATCGCTGATTGAAGTGTCGCTGTTCAGCTATTTGAGCCGCATTATCGACCTGACCAACACCTCTCCGGCCACCGGTTTCTTTAGCGCCCACGGCGCGGAACTGATGTGGATGGCATTCGTGGCGCTGGTGATGCGGCCGGTGTTTTTCGGCCTGCATGATTTGCTGGTCCACCAGACCATCAGCCCGGGCATGACCAGTCTTATTCGCTGGCAGAATCACAATTACGTGCTGCGCCAAAGCCTGAATTTCTTTCAGAACGACTTCGCCGGACGAATTGCCCAGCGCATCATGCAGACCGGCAACTCCCTGCGCGATTCGGCCGTGCAGGCGGTCGATGCCCTGTGGCACGTCATTATCTATGCGGTAAGCGCCCTGGTGCTGTTCGCTGAGGCGGACTGGCGGCTAATGATTCCGCTGGTGGCCTGGATTTTTTGCTATGTTGCCTGCCTGTTCTACTTTGTTCCCCGGGTCAAAGCCCGATCGGTGGAGTCCTCCGAGGCACGTTCGCGGCTGATGGGCTGTATCGTCGATGGTTATACCAATATCACCACGCTTAAGCTGTTCGCCCATACCGAACTTGAACAGCAATACGCCCGCGATGCGATAACCGATCAAACGGTCAAAACCCAGCTGGCGGGGAGGGTGGTCACCAGTATGGATGTGGCAATCACCAGTCTTAATGGCGTACTGATTGTCAGCACCACCGGCCTGGCCCTGTGGCTATGGACCCATTCGCTTATCAGCGTCGGTGCCATTGCGCTGGCGACCGGCCTGGTGATTCGTATCGTCAATATGTCCGGCTGGATCATGTGGGTAGTCAACGGCATATTTGAAAATATCGGCATGGTGCAGGACGGGCTGAACACCATTGCCCAGCCGGTCAGCGTAACTGACCGGCCGGCGGCAAAGGATCTGCAGGTGCGGCATGGCGCGATTCACTTTGATAACGTCAATTTCAATTACGGCGGCGATCGCCCGGTCATCAGCGGGTTGCAGCTATCGATAAAGCCCGGCGAAAAAATCGGCCTTATCGGCCCATCGGGCGCCGGGAAATCGACCCTGGTCAATCTGCTGCTGCGCCTTTACGATCTAGATGGCGGACGCATTCTGATCGATGAGCAGAATATTGCCGACATCAGCCAGGAGAGCCTGAGGGCGCAGATCGGTATGATCACCCAGGATACCTCGCTGCTGCATCGATCAATTCGAGACAATCTGCTGTATGGTCGTCCGGATGCCAGCGATGAGCAATTGTGGGACGCGATTCGTCGCGCCCGGGCCGATGAGTTTATTCCCCTGCTGTCCGATCCCAACGGCCGAACCGGCCTGGATGCCCATGTGGGCGAGCGTGGCGTCAAGCTATCCGGCGGCCAGCGCCAGCGCATTGCTATCGCCCGCGTACTGCTCAAAGATGCGCCGGTGCTGATTATGGATGAAGCGACATCGGCGCTCGACTCGGAAGTGGAGTCGGCCATCCAGGAAAGCCTGGGATCGCTGATGGAAGGCAAAACGGTCATCGCCATCGCCCACCGGTTGTCGACTATTGTCAAAATGGATCGGCTGGTGGTGCTGGATAAGGGCAATATCGTCGAGACCGGCACCCATCAGCAGTTGCTGGCGCGTAAGGGACTGTATGCCCGCCTCTGGCAGCACCAGACCGGCGGATTTGTCGGCGCTGATTAACCCCCTCAGCGGGCGGGCGTCCTTTCATCGGCGGCGTTCGGGAGCCGGAGACGGCATCAGTTCCGGCGGTAGGGCAGAGACTGACGGGCCTGTTCGGCCCAAGCGGCTACGGCCACGCGTTCCTGGCGCAGGAAATCGTCCACCGCCGCCTGCAGGCCGGGGTGGCGCAGATAATGCCAGGAATGGGTCAGCACCGGTTCGAAACCGCGAATAAGTTTGTGCTCGCCCTGGGCTCCGGCATCAAAATGGGTTAGTCCCTGTGCAATGGCATAGTCCATACCCTGATAGAAGCAGGTTTCAAAATGCAGCCGGTCAAATTCTGCCAGGCACCCCCAGTAGCGGCCATAAAAGCGGTCGCCGCTTATCAGACTGAAGGCCATCGCCACATCCTGACCCTGCTGCCGGGCGACGACCACGCGGATCGCCTGGGGCATGCGTTCGGCCAGCAAGCTGAAAAATAACCGGGTCAGGTAGGGCGCCCTGCCTCTGACCCGATAAGTATTGGCATAGCAGGTATAGACAAAATCCCATTGAGCTTCGCTGAGCTCACCGCCTTCAAACCAGTGGAACGTTATCCCCTGAGCGGCCACCTGTTGCCGCTCATTGCGCATCTGCTTACGCTTGCGTGAGCTCAGCGTGTCCAGAAAGTCCTGAAAATCCCGATAGCCGCGGTTATGCCAGTGATATTGGCAATCTGAACGCAGCAGCCACTGGGGGCGCCCGTCAAACAACCGGTCACTCTCAGGGCTGGTAAAGTTCACATGGGCACCGGAAAGCCCCTGTCGAACCAGGTAAGCAGGCAGTTCATCCAGCAACTGTCCCGCCGCCGCCTCGCCGCCGAGGATGCGATGGCCGGTGACCGGGCTGAATGGCACCGCCCCCAGCCATTTGGGATAATAATCGATACCGGCCCGCAAACACGCCTCGGCCCAGCCCTGGTCGAACACATATTCGCCGTAGGAGTGCCATTTGCGATAGCCAGGCATGGCGGCCAGCAGCCTGCCGTCCTGATACCACAGCAGATGCTCTGGTCGCCAGCCGGAATCTGGCCCCAGGCTGCCGCTGTCTTCTAGGGCGGTGAGGAAAGCATGGCGCAAAAACGGCTGGGCTGCCGGTACCAGCGCATCCCATTCGTCCTCGGGCAGCTCGGCTAATCGGGTTAACGGCGTCAATGACATGTTGCTCCTTGCTGATGTTCTGCAATGTTTCCGATATTAAGCGCCATGGTGACATAATGCCCTGGATTTTTGTGGCGGTGGCAACCCGCGCCGGCCATCAAGGCGGGTGATCAGCGCTTTTCCTGACTGTATGCTGTAGCTGGACGAGGGCGATATCCCCCGTCGGCCGCTCAACAGGGGATAACGCGATTATCGTAGGTTGATTGTGCCTGCGCCAGGCAGGGGCCATGTTCCTCTGCCCAGCAGAGAAGCACCGAGAAAGGTTGGCGCAGGGTATGGCCGAGCGGGGTAATAGCGTATTCAACCGCAACCGGCGAAGACGAAATAACGCGCCGGGTTACCAGTCCGTTTCTTTCCAGCCGGCGCAGCGCCTCGGTCAGCGCTTTGTGCGTGATTGGATCCAGCCGGCGCTTTATCGCATTGAAACGCGCCGGTTCGCTGCAAACCACCGTCAATATCAGCACCGACCACTTATTGGCAATCTGTTCCAGTACCGGCCTGGTGGCATTGATATCGGCCAGCAAAGCGTCTATGGACTGGGTCGTCATCTTATTTTCCTCATTCAACATGTATTGCCGCCCCTTTTACACTGTTATTACACTGTGAAAATGTCAACGGGTCTTCCCGGCTCGGTGCCGCCGTCAGGCAGACAAAAAAGGCCAGTGCGCTAAAGCGCCTGACCTGATTACAGCACCTTAACCCACTGATGGTCGGGGATACGGCAGAAAAACGGCAGGGGATGTCTCCCGCTGCCTTATCTCATGGTAACGAATTCTTCCGATGCGGTTGGATGAATAGCCACGGTATTATCGAAATCGTGCTTGGTGGCGCCCATCTTGACTGCGACCGCAAAGCCCTGCAGCATTTCATCCATACCAAAGCCGATACCGTGCAGGCCGACGATTTTCTCTTCCGGCCCAACGCAGACCAACTTCATGCGACAGGGCTGGCGATGCTGGGTTACCGCGGTATACATCGAGGTAAAGGAAGATTTATACACCTTGACCTGTTGCTCGCCGTATTTCTCGATTGCCTCGGGCTCCGTCAATCCAATGGTGCCGATTGGCGGGTGGCTGAATACCACGGTCGGGATAAGCGAATAATCCAGGTGCTCTTCCGGCTTGCCGTTAAACAGGCGTTCAGACAAACGGCGTCCGGCAGCGACGGCAACCGGAGTGAGTTCCACCGCCCCGGTGTTATCGCCGACCGCATAAATTCCCGGCACCGAGGTATTCTGGTATTTATCCACCGCGATATAGCCGCGGCTGTCGATTTTAACGCCAGCGGCGGCAAGATTGATGCCGTCGGTTGATGGCTCCCGGCCGATAGCCCACACCAGCGCATCCACGGTAAACTCATCGCCGTTTTCAAGCTTCAACGTCAGGCTGCCGTCGCTATTTTTCACCACCGAAGACGGCAGCGACTCGGTATGCAGGCTGGGGCCTTCGGCATTCATCACCTCGACCAGCGTGTCGACGATCAGCGGATCAAAGGTACGCAGCGGGGCATGCCTGCGCACAAACAGGTGAGTCTCCGCTCCCAGGCCGTTCAGCACGCCGGCCAGTTCCACGGCGATATAGCCGGCACCGACTACCGCTACCCGTTTCGGCATCGCCTGCAGATCAAAGAAGCCGTCTGAATCGATACCATACTCCGCGCCCGGGATCTCGATTTTACTGGGCCGACCGCCGGTGGCGATCAGGATATGGTCGGCGGTAATGCGTTCACCGTTAACCTCAACGGTATGGGCATCGATAAAGCGCGCAAAGCCATGGATAACATCGACATTATTATTGCCCAGCACGCGATCATAGGACTGATGGATGCGGTCAATATAGTCGCTGCGGCTTTTGACCAGGATATTCCAGTTAAAATGATTAACTGTGGTATCGAAACCATAGTCCGGTCCGTAAAGATGGATTGCTTCCGCTATCTGGGCCGCATGCCACATGACTTTCTTCGGCACGCAGCCGACATTGACGCAGGTACCGCCGAGCGCCTTGGCCTCAACCAGCGCGCACTTACGGCCATACATCGCAGCTCGATTAATCGACGCAATGCCGCCGCTGCCGCCGCCAATAGCGAGATAATCATAATGTTTGGTCATCCGGTCATTCCCTATACGTAGCAAATATGGGCGTCAGTTTACCGCGTCCGGATAATTTATCGCAAAGTTTGCATCAATACTTCCGATAGGTAAGCAGTACCGGCGTCGGAAATTCAATTACTCCGGCACCACCCATTTGACCAGGGTATGGCCATGGCCGCTTGGCACCAGCACCTGATGGAGCCAGGGCAGAATATCGGTCATCTGCTGTTCCAGCTTCCACGGCGGATTGACGACGATCATGCCGGACGCCGTCATGCCGCGCTGATCGCTGTCCGGGCGCACGGCCAGTTCGATTTGCAGGATCCTGCGGATGCCGCTGCTTTCCAGCCCCTTGAGCATCCGTTTGATGTGCTGGCGCAGCACTACCGGATACCAGATGGCGTAAACGCCAGTGGAGAAACGCTTATAGGCCTCTGCCATGCCGGTCACCACGTCCTGATAGTCGGATTTTAATTCATAGGAAGGGTCCATCAGAATGACGCCACGGCGAGACGCCGGCGGCAACTGTGACTTCAACTGGCCATAACCATCGGCGCGCTGCACCTTGGCCCGGGGATCCTTCTGGAATTCATTGCGTAGCAAAGGATAATCACTGGTATGCAGTTCGGTCAGGTTGAGCTTGTCATCTTCGCGCAGTAACTGACGGGCGATAAGCGGCGATCCGGGGTAATAGCGCAACTGGCCGCTGCGATTGTAATGGCGCAGTACCGTCAGATAAGCCTCCATCTGTGCCGGACAGTCATCGCGCTGCCAGATTTTAGCGATACCTTCCAGATACTCGCCGGTACGTTCGGCCCGTTCGCTGCTCAGCAGATAGCGTCCGGCACCGGCATGGGTATCCAGATAGAGGAAAGGTTTTTCTTTTTCTTTCATAGCCGTCAGGATAAGGCTGAGGACGGTATGCTTGAGCACATCGGCATGATTGCCGGCATGAAAGCTGTGGCGATAACTTAACATATGGGTTTATACGCTTTTAAATGACGTTTTTAATCACAGTAAAATCAGCATATTACTGCAATTTAAACTGTACGTGGTCTTGGTGCCCTGTCGTCCTGCTGAAGGCTGATGAGCATTCAGCAGGACGACAGGGCGCATCAATGCCAGCAGTATAAACTGTCTAGGGAGGAAACGTTAAACGCATTTAGCCAAGTGCCGTTATGCGCTTGCCGCGGTTAAATCACTTTATCCTGCCTGACTTCATCGCTTTTATGCCGATCTTTGATGTCAAACAGCATGCTCTGTTCTGTTTTTTCCGCCGTTTGCTCCACGGCTTTTTTTTCCGGCGCCGACGCTGGCAGCAGCGGTTTTTTACGCGACAGCGACTGACAGAGGAAGCTCACCACCAGCACCATCAAAGCGGCTACCAGTGGGATAAAAAAGATCAGCGAGTCATCAACCAGGTTATTGGCGATAACTGTCATCGGCCTGCTTTCTTTCACATACATCAGTATCAGTGTGGCCGTGCTGACAATGCCGCCCAACAGGAAACAGCTGTGAGTAAGAACTTGTTTCCTCATCATTTTGATCAGCGCAGCTTCATACTCATAAGCTCCGGAAGATAATTCTTTCCTGTAGGCATTCCGTTCAATGTCTCTATTGATGATATTGAGCAGGCTATCGCAGTAATTTCTTTTATTGGAGGCACTGACAAAAGGACAACCCATGACTTCCTTTATCAGGTCTTCTGTGATTTTTTTAACACCATAAAGATCTTTTTCATTCAGGCCGTACTTTCGCGCGGTAGCGCTAATCATTATCTCAATAATCTTGATGTTTGGATTTATACTCTCCGAAACGCCTTGCCTGAGATGATGAACGATTTCATTATTCGCGCAGGTAACCCTTTTCGAATATTCTCTATCGTCTTTAGGTAATAAAATAGCGCGGCTTAGCATAATAGTCACTATGCCGCTTAATACACTGCATATTACGCCAAAAAACCATGAAGAATTAATTAATGAATAAATGCTCATATTAGAAGGATCTTTTGATAACAATTGGTGCAAATATATCACTCTGATTAAACTCTGTAACTGAATATTTTTACTTCTTTGTTTTACATATTCATTAAGTCAGGCTAATACCAGTGATCCCGTAGGGTTGATGCAATGAAACTCTGATTACCCCTGCAGCTAAAGAGTCCGTTTATACTCAATCATATTTCAGCTGAGGAGAAGGGGGAAAGGATATGTCATGCGGGAAAAAAACTGTAAAAAGGGCGCACGGGCTAACCCTTTTTACAGATAAAAACATCCTGTGCAATGAATTGGTCATCCCTGGTCACAGGCTTGTGATTGTGACGAGTTATTTTTATTTTTCTGCTCTCCAAGCCTGAATGGGCTAAATATATCGCTGCAAAAATATATTAGTTTTTAGATGACTCAAAGGGACTGTTTAACAGATTCTTGGATTGATTCTTTAGTCGTTTCTTTTTTTGCATCCGGTTTCACCTGAGGGCTCTTGATGCTGTAAGGCACCGGTATTTCATTACCGGGAACTGTCAGGGTTTCCGACGAACCGATGAAGCGACCCTTCTTGCTGATGGAGAAGACGTCTGATTTTACAATGCCTTCCATCTTTCCATGTTCCATTATTTCAATTGATTCCCCTATGCAGGTGCCAGTAACCTGTCCATCAATCAGTATATAGGGTGCTTTGATTTCACCCTTCACGATGCCGGTCTTTTGGATATAGACTTTAGCCGTTGATGTGATTTTTCCATCAATCTTACCGCCGATCTGTATATCACATTGGCTCTCGATATCGCCGGTAATGGATGAATTCGGCGCGATAATTGTCTTTTCAATCACCGTCAACTCTTTCTGTTTATTGATCAAATCATTATTATCGTTCATTTGCTGTACCTGGGGTGTCGTTGAAGTTTGTCTTTCATTTTTTCCGTTCTTTACTACTTCAGCTTTAGCTGATGCATCATTACTCTTGCTATTTTTCGAAAAGAACATAATTTTATCCCGTAAAAACAATAAAATACTTACAGACGCGACAGTGAACAAAATAGCGAATAAAATTTCAAATAGACCAAGGTATATCAGAACAATACATACCATCCATATTAACCATATGGTCCATAGCATAGGCCTGTTCAATTTCAGTATCCCAGAAAGTTAATTTTCGCTGATGTTTAATGACTCGTGGATTTAATCATAAAAAACAGTGAAGGTAAATGCTTGAGACAGGGCTTATCATTGCGGCTTTTATTTGTATTTAATAGGGAGTGATGTTGCTTATTCAAATATTAATCTACCGCATCCATTAAGGTAGTAGGTTTAGTTTTCTCCTGAATGCGGATGATTATATTTAAAAAATTTTCAGCATCATGTCCTCGCGAGACACAACAACTGAACTTCGCCAGAGTGTTATATGCTGCCAGCACCCGCTCAAGTTCTTTTTTCAGTTCTGCCTGAGTTTCAATATTCACCGCGGTACGTCCTGCCATCACTTGAATAGGGGTGATGTTAGCTATCGGCGGGGTGTTAAGGATCTTTAAAGTCCTTGGCGGCACGCACCCTGAGGGTGCGGCCGAAGATAAATAATGTCAGTTGCAAACCATCAACGCCATTCAGGATTGCTCATCACGCTATACCGACCGCAGCCCAGAAAGGCGATAGCCAGACCGGCGAAGAAAAATACGGCAATGTTTTCCAGACCCCAGGCACCGACCTTGGTCAGGGTGAAAATGATACCGGGTTCAGTAATCAGCCAGGCAAACAGCATGGTAAAACAAAAAACCAACGCGGCGGGACGAACCAGAATGCCCAGAATAAACATCACCGGCACCAGAATCTCACCAACAAAAACGCCATAGGCGACTATTGAAGGCATGCCATGGGCGGTCACCATACCGACAATGCCGTCGATACCGGAAATCATCTTGTGGACACCGTGAAACAGCATTAAACCGCCGAAGGATAAACGTAGCAGCAGTCTGCCCAGGTCAGGATGGTCAAAAGCACGGTTGAGGTTAATAATCATTTATTTTTCCAGCGAGTTAGTGATATGAAACAAGAATAATATTATATGTTTACTATTCAACACCCAACATGATTTAGATGCTGTGCGCTGGATCAATCAATTCCACTGACGCTCGAGGGGAGTAGCCGATCGGCAGATAAGACGGTTTTTCTCGATTTATCCAGCGTTAAAACAGATTGGCCATCGGCTTTCGCCTCCTTCCACCATTGATTTTCACCGTATTTACCCGCATGTTAGCTAATATGTCTTCTTAAAAACAATCAGGGTCACACTATGACGAATCCGCTGTTAACTCCCTTTCTGCTACCGCCGTTTTCCGCGATCAAGCCTGAGCATATCGTGCCTGCCGTCAAACAGGCTCTGGACGATTGCCGCAATGTGGTCGAGCAGGTTGTGGCGCAGCCGGGGCCGTTTACCTGGGATAATTTGTGCCAGCCCCTGGCTGAAGCCGATGATCGCCTGAGCCGCATCTGGTCGCCGATCGGCCATTTGAATGCGGTCAAAAACAGTCCGGCATTGCGTGAAGCCTATGAACAAAGCCTGCCGATGCTATCTGAATACAGCACCTGGGTGGGTCAGCACAAAGGCCTGTATGACGCCTATCGCAACCTACGCGACGGCGAGTATTACAGCTCGTTAAGCGTGCCGCGCGCCAAAGCGGTCGATAATGCCCTGCGCGATTTCGAACTTTCCGGCATTGGCCTGACGGCCTCCAGGCAGCAACGTTATGGCGAAATTGCTGCCCGGCTGTCTGAACTGGGCTCTGCCTACAGCAATAATGTGCTGGACGCTACCATGGGCTGGAGCAAGTTGGTGACCGATGTCGAGGAGCTGTCCGGCATGCCGGATAGCGCTCTGGCGGCCGCTCGTGCTCAGGCCGAGGCCAAACAGCAGGATGGCTGGCTGCTGACCCTGGATATCCCCAGTTATCTGCCGGTAATGACCTATGGTGATAATGCCTCGCTGCGCGAGGAGCTTTATCGCGCCTACAACACCCGCGCCTCTGATCAAGGGCCGAATGCCGGCAAATGGGATAACAGCCCGATAATGAGCGAGATACTCGCTTTACGGCATGAGCTGGCGGCGCTGCTCGGTTTTAACAGCTATGCCGATAAATCCCTGGCCACCAAAATGGCCAAGAGCCCGGCCGATGTGCTGGACTTCCTGAATGATTTGGCTACCCGCGCCCGTGGTCAGGGCGAGCAGGAGCTTGCCCGACTGCGCGAGTTTGCCGCCAGCCAGTTTGGCCGCGACAGGCTGGAGCCGTGGGACATCAGTTATTACGCAGAAAAGCAAAAGCAGCATCTTTATGCCATCAGCGATGAGCAATTACGTCCTTACTTCCCTGAAGACCGGGTCGTCAGTGGCTTGTTTGAGGTGGTTAACCGCATTTACGGCATCACTGCCAAAGAGCGGACCGGCGTCGACACCTGGCATCCAGAGGTACGCTTTTTCGATTTGTTCGATGCCCAGAATGTGCTGCGCGGCAGTTTTTATCTGGACTTGTATGCCCGTGAAAACAAGCGTGGCGGCGCCTGGATGGATGACTGCGTCGGCATGATGCGGAAAGGCGACGGGGAATTGCAAAAGCCGGTGGCTTATCTGACCTGCAACTTCAATCGGCCGGTCAGCGGCAAACCGGCGTTGTTTACCCATGATGAAGTCACCACGCTTTTCCATGAATTCGGCCATGGCCTGCATCATATGCTGACCCGTATCGATACGCCCGGAGTGGCCGGCATCAGCGGTGTGCCCTGGGATGCGGTTGAACTACCGAGCCAGTTTATGGAAAACTGGTGCTGGCAGCCTGAGGCATTGGCGTTTATTTCCGGCCATTACGAAACCGGCGAGCCGCTGCCCAGGGAAATGCTGGATAAATTGCTGGCGGCCAAAAACTATCAGGCCGCCTTGTTCATCCTGCGCCAGCTTGAATTCGGCCTGTTCGATTTCCGCATGCATTACGAATATGATCCGGAAAAAGGCGCCCGTATCCTGGCTACCCTCGCCGAGGTGAAAAAACAGGTCGCGGTGATTGCCGGTGTGGAATGGGGTCGCTTCCCCCATGCATTCAGCCATATTTTTGCCGGCGGCTATGCCGCCGGCTACTACAGCTATCTATGGGCTGACGTGCTGGCGGCCGATGCCTGGTCCCGCTTTGAGGAGGAAGGCATTTTCAACCGTGAAACCGGATTGTCATTTCTCGACAATATCCTGTCTCGCGGCGGCTCAGAAGAGCCAATGGTTCTGTTTGCCCGCTTCCGCGGCCGTGAGCCGCGGCTGGATGCCATGCTGCATCACTACGGCATCCAGGAATAAACCCTTGGTCGCTATTTGTCTGACCCGCGCGGCGGGCGTAGAGGCAGCAAGCATGACTGCCCTGGCTCAGCGTTTTGGCCTCACGGACGACCAGGATGCCACGATGGAACTGGTGCTGACGTCTGAACGCCTGGAGTTGCGCAAGCGCGATGAGCCCAAGCTTGGCGCTATCTTCGTTGATTTTGTCGGCGGCGTCATGGATCACCGTCGCCGTTTCGGCGGCGGCCGCGGCGAAGCGGTGGCTAAAGCGGTCGGCGTGCGTGGCAAAGCCTTGCCTGATGTGGTGGATGCCACGGCAGGACTGGGACGCGATGCCTTTGTGCTGGCTTCGCTGGGCTGCAGGGTACGCATGTTTGAACGGCATCCGGTGGTGGCGGCACTGTTAGCCGATGGTCTCGATCGCGCCTATAAGTCTGTAGAGATGGGGGGATGGATGCGTGAGAGATTGACATTGCTACACTGCTCCAGCCTGGATGCGCTGGCGAATGTCCAGCCGCGGCCGGATGTGGTTTACCTTGATCCTATGTATCCCCACCGTCAGAAAAGCGCCCTGGTCAAAAAGGAAATGCGGGTTTTTCAGTCCCTGGTGGGCGCCGATGACGATGCCGATGCCTTGCTGGTTCCGGCCCGGGCCCTTGCCGTGCGGCGGGTGGTGGTCAAGCGTCCGGACTACGCCCCTCCTTTGGCCGGCATCGTCGCACACGCCCAGGTCAGCACCAAGAATCACCGTTTCGATATCTATACACCGGCTGAGGCTCCCATTGGCCGACATTCTCTGACCTACCCGGCATGATGATGGCACTGAGTGACCAGCATCAAATAAAGGATTAGCTGCAGATGGCTGCATACGATATTGAATTGATAGCGCAACTTTCAGGCGTCACGACGACGACCCTCCGTTCCTGGCAGCGCTATGGCCTGTTGCGGCCCGAACGCACGCCCGATGGACATCGGCTCTATCAGGAAGCTGACCTGATGCTTATCCACAATATTCGGCAATGGGTGGAGCAGGGTATACCGGTCAACAAGCTGAAGCCCATGCTGGATGGCAATCTGTCGGCGGTGATGGATGAATGGGAACCGCAGGGTGATGCCATCCATGCGTTGCTGGTGAAAGGTCAGCCTGCCCGCTTAAGGCAATTGGTATGGCGCTATGGCCGGGAATATCCGGCGGCCCGTTATATCCGGGATATTATCAGGCCGCTGCGCCGGTGGCTCAAGGTCTCCCAATCACCCCTTGCCGTACAGCAACTGAGCATGCTTGATAGTGCGCTCACTGAATACGCGACGTTCGTGCTTAACAGCACCCGGAAGAAACCGGGCGCACCGGTGATGCTAGTCACCTGGCAGTCGAGCGATATCACCGATGTCTGGCTGGAGGCCATACGCCTGGCCAATGAAGGCCTGCGCCTTGAGGTGCTGATTTCGCCGGTTCCCTTTCCGGTATTGTCCGGATATCAGGCCGAGCACGTTCTGCTGTGGTCAGATATTCACCTTAGCGCGGCGCAGCAGCAGCATTATGACGGCTGGCTGGCTGAAGGCATACCGGTGATGCTGATAGGTCCGGGGGCGGTTGAAAGAAGAATGATGCAGCGGGTGGAAAGCCCACGGGCCGAGGGGTTGGATCTGGATGACGTCGCCGAACTCGACTGACCAGCAAGCCGTCGCAAAGCAAGGGCTCCGCCCCGATTTCCAGGGCGGAACCAGGACGGTTATTCTTCGTCCACCTCTTCATCGTTCAGCGGAACGATCAGCATGTCCACATGGACGGTGTTAATCAACTGACGTGCCGATGACATCAACTTGCTCCAGAAATCCTGGTGATGCCCACACAACACTAAATCAACGTCATATTTGTTGATGGCGTCGACCAATACCTGGCCAAGATCGCCACTGCCGCTCAGCGTTTCGCTGATGGGATAACCTGCATTTTGCGATAACTGGGTCATCGCATGCTGTGTTTCTTCAGAAATTCTTTTCTGCATGTCGCCAAGATTGACGTCAATCAAACCGGTATAAAGGTCGGAATAGTTGACATCTACATGGATAAGCGAAATCTTTGCATTGTATGGTCTGGCCATTGACACGGCTTTTTCCACCAGAACATTGCTTTCCGGTGAGAGGTCAACGGCGATAAGGATGTGTTTGTAAGACATAGTCAAACTCCTTGCATAATGTCACTCATCAACTCGTCGCGATACGGGTAACGCATCTGGTCATACTGTTGTGACAGCCCGATGTTACCACTGATTCACGACGAAAATGTGTTGTAGGGATCACACCCATTCGCAATAGGCTGACGGGCATTGTCCCACCCGCTTCCATGGCGCTGGTGAGGCTTGAGCCCGGGAACTATGGCATGGTGACCCGATGCGGCTGCCGGGTGGTCAATTCTGCCGCTGGCGGCATGATTTTCAGTATAGCGTTTAAAAGTATCCTTGTTACAGGGCAATATAACCGCGACCCGGCGCAGATTTTTATCAAAGATAATAATTCATAATTATTAATCATCCTTCCTAAGTATATATTTTATCTAAAATGTATAAATTTTGTCGCTTCGGTTACTTTCTTTTGACAAAGTTTTTCTACACTCAGTATTGTGAGGCAACGCCATTCACCAGCGGCGTGTATCCACGGCGTTCTGTCAGTGGATTTTGACTCAGTGGATGTTTTCAGGCGTAAGAAACGCTCTCGGCCGTGGTATTCGGCTGATCTGCAGACTTGCGATGCCAGGGGGGGATTTATGATCAATACTCTTGCGCTGTTCTGGGCGTTATGTGTCGTATGTGCAATCAATATGGCTCGATACTATTCATCTTTGCGAGCTTTACTGGTGGTATTGCGCGGATGCGATCCATTGCTTTATCAATATGTTGACGGCGGCGGGTTCTTTACCGCCCACGGCCAGCCCAGCAAGCAACTGAGACTGGTGCGCTATATTTTTGCCCAGCGTTACCTGGACCATCATGACCCGGAGTTTATTCGCCGCTGTGAGCGGGTAAGAACCCAGTTTATGCTGACCAGCGCCCTGTGTGGACTGATTATCGTCAGTCTGATTGCCCTGGCGATATGGCATTGATCAGCACAAAAAAACGGCCTTTTCCAAGGCCGCCTTAATGTGCGCGTTAGCCGGTTAAATCAGCTTGAGTGCCAACCAGTACAGGCTGCCTGACAATACAATGGCGACCGGTAGTGTAAGCACCCAGGCCAGCAGAATATTCTTGACCGTTTTACCCTGTACGCCGCCGCCGTCCACCAGCATGGTGCCGGCAACGGCTGACGACAGCACATGGGTCGTCGAAACCGGCATGCCGGTGTAGCTCGCCGCGCCGATAGAGAGGGCGGCGGTCAGCTGGGCCGACAGCCCCTGTGCATAGGTCATCCCTTTTTTACCGATCTTTTCACCGATGGTGGTGGCAACGCGACGCCAGCCCACCATGGTGCCCAGCGAAAGGGCCAGGGCAACGGCGATGATTATCCAGATAGGCGCGTACTCGACGGTGGCCAGCAGATCTTTACGCAGATTACTCAAAAACCGCTGGTCCTGGGCTGAGGTTTCCGACAACTTGGCGACTTTATCCGAGGTATCGGCAATGCACATCAGCAGGCGACGCACATGTGACCGTTCGTCGGGGCTGAGTTCGGTATAGTTCTGGATATTAGCCAGTAGGCCGGAGGCACGATTGATGGCAATCAACGCCCGGGCCGGATCACAATGGAACTCATGGGGCGCAGCGGCAGGCGCTACATTGACCGCCGGTGACGGCAGAACCGGGTCCTGACCCGCCACATGGGTAAATGCGCCCTGGTGCTGCTGGAAGTATTGCTGCAGGTTGTTGACCGCATCGCGGGTACGGATGATGTCATAGCCTGAGGCGTTCATATTGACCACAAAGCCGGCCGGCGCCACACCAATAAGCACCAGCATAATGAGGCCGATGCCTTTCTGACCATCATTGGCGCCATGGGAGAAGCTGACGCCCGCCGCTGACAGGATAAGGGCCGTACGCGTCCAGAACGGCGGCTTACGCTTGCCGTCTTTCTTTTCACGTTCCGCCGGCGTCAGGTGGATGCGCTGGCGTTTTTTGGTGTTGTTCCAGTAACGGCGCAGCAGAAACACCATGCCTCCGGCAATGGCCATACCGGCGAGGGGCGAAATAATCAGCGACAGGAAAATTTGCACCATTTTCGGGATATTCAGCGCATCGACCACTGAACTCTCGGTTACCAGGGCGTTGGTCAGGCCGATACCGATAATAGCGCCTATCAGGGTATGGGAGCTTGACGCGGGCAAGCCGAAGTACCAGGTACCCAGGTTCCAGATAATGGCTGCCAGCAGCATGGAAAACATCATTGCCAGCCCGTGGGCGGAGCTGACATTCAGCAGCAGATCGGTCGGCAGAAGGTGAACAATGGCATAAGCCACGCTCAGACCGCCCAGTATCACGCCGAGAAAGTTGAACAATCCCGACATGACAACAGCGAGTTGTGAGCGCATAGCGCGGGTATAAATTACGGTTGCTACTGCATTAGCCGTATCGTGAAAGCCATTGATAGCTTCATAAACCAGTACGAATATTAATGCGAGCACCAGCATAACACCGGTATGAAATTCCAGGCCGGCAAAGAGATGTAGCATAATGGTTACGCCATTAGTTGGACATGAACGGGGCGCATTATCAGTGACAAGGGGCCCGGGTTAAAAGCAAAATATGAAGTTTCGATGAATTTTTTATGTACGTTCTCATTACATTTGATGATTAAATCCATTGAGATCAATGAGTAGTGTTCATTTACCAAATTTGTCAATTTGTTACGATGGCATTAGCCGAACGGGGCCATTACAATCAGCGCGCTCTTTGGTCCCGAGCAGCGCTCAGGGCACCCTAAAAAAGTATAGGCAGAATATCCATGGCGGAAAAGTTTGATGTAGTGGTGATCGGCGCCGGCGCGGCAGGGATGTTCTGCGCCGCGCTGGCTGGCCAGTCCGGCCTGCGGGTACTGCTGCTGGATAACGGCAAGAGGCCGGGCCGTAAAATCCTGATGTCAGGCGGCGGGCGTTGCAATTTCACCAACCTCTATATTGAGCCTGCGGCTTATCTGTCGCAAAACCCCCATTTCTGCAAGTCCGCCCTGGCGCGTTATACCCAGTGGGATTTTATCGATTTGATGCAGCGTCACGGCATCGCCTGGCATGAAAAAACGCTCGGACAACTGTTCTGTGACGACTCGGCGCAGCAGGTGGTCGATATGCTGCTTAACGAGTGCCGTGCAGGACAGGTCACTCTGCGACTGCGTAGCGAGGTCAGCGGCATCGCCAGGGCCGACGAGGGCTTTGTGCTCAATCTCCCTCAGGGGGATATCAGCGCCGCTCAACTGGTGATCGCCTCCGGCGGGCTTTCGATGCCCGGACTGGGCGCGACGCCGTTCGGTTACAAAGTCGCCCAGCAGTTCGGCCTGCCGGTTGTTCCCACCCGCGCCGCGCTGGTGCCTTTTACCCTGCACAAGCCGCTGCTGGAACAGATAAGCCAACTGTCAGGCGTGGCGGTGCCGGCGCTGGTCAGCGCCGAAAACGGTACTGTGTTTCGCGAAAACCTGTTGTTTACCCATCGTGGCATGTCCGGCCCTTCGATGCTGCAGATATCCAGCTACTGGCACAGCGGCGAGTATCTGACGATTAACCTGCTGCCGGACATCGATCCGCTGGCTTTCCTGGCTGAAGAGCTTAATGCCCATCCCAATCAAAGCCTGAAAAATACGTTGTCGAAGATTCTACCCCGGCGCTTTGTCGAATGCTGGCATCTGCTCCATGGCATACCTGAATGCACGCTTAAGCAACTGACGCCACGCCAGCAGCAGGAGTGGGTGCTGGCGCTCCAGCAATGGCGGGTGCAGCCCAACGGCACTGAAGGCTACCGTACCGCTGAGGTTACCCAGGGCGGTGTGGATACCCGCTATCTGTCTTCCAAGACCATGGAAAGCAGCCAGGTGCCGGGACTGTATTTTATCGGCGAGGTAGTGGATGTGATTGGCTGGCTGGGGGGCTATAACTTCCAGTGGGCATGGAGTTCGGCATGGGCTTGCGCGCAGGCGCTGCGAGTGTAGTTTGACAATTGAGTTGTAGTACTAATTGTCAAATTGTTATGCTAAATCCAATTGGCTTTGATGAATAAATCGAACTTTTGGCCGCCATCGGGATCAGATCACTAGATTAAAGTCATTCTGGTCGAGTACGAGCTGTGCGCCCTCAGCATCCTTTATTTATTTAAGAATGACTCAACCGTGCTGGAGAACCGCTCTGGCTGATCAAGCATGACAAAGTGAAAACTGTCATCGATCCGCGTGAAATGGATATCTGTCGCAGAGTCATAGGCTTGACGGTACATCGCATCCACGCTGGCTGCAGGTATGCCAAATAAGGGGTCATACGCGTAGACGATTTCAATCGGCGCTCTAATGCGGCTAAGCTCGGGACGTAAATCGGTAATCATCAATTCATACACTGCATCCGCAACGGTTTTGCGATCAGAATTGATCCCGGCAGCCACCAAAGCAGGCCTCACCGCCTCGGTCTTAGCCAAACGGGCTATGGATGTCTGCTGAAACTCTACGTTTTGCTCGGGCGACTGCGCCAGTTGCCAATCCCGCATAGCAGTGGCATGCGGGGCTGCAGTTTCGCTGGTCGCCGCGGGGTCAATTATCAACGTATAGAACGGCAAAGCATCGACGACCATTAAGCGACCGACCTGGTCGGGATGACGGGCCCCCAGCATCAATGCAATCTCCCCGCCAAGAGAATGGCCAATGATCACCGGTGCTTTGATGTGCTGGGTGTGAATGTATTCAGCGATGGCATCAACTGCCGGAGCGATGACTTTCCCCTCTGGGTTGGGAATGGCCGGTGTACTCGCAAAGCCCGCCAGTTCTACAAGATGAACGCGGTGGCTCATACGTAAATTTGATGCTAAACCGGCCCAAACTTCCCGAGACGACGCCAGCCCTGGAATCAATATGACATCCGTTCCTGAGCCTTGCGTCTGTACAGAGATACGCTGCGATTTCGGATGTTCTAAAGGGATGGAAAGAGCCGGTGCTGCGGACGCCGAGACTAAGGCTGACATCAATAAAAGAGCCCCTCCGATCATTGCACGGATGTTTGCGGTATGCATAAAACCTCCTTGTTTAAGCTAAGCGGTTTTAGATTAGCGGGATCCGCGATCGGTCGCGAGTCGCCAATGTATGTGTTAAAAAAGCTAGAATGTCATTAATGTGGTCGTATGGAAAGATGGGCTTTTTGTCAGGATTTAACGACATAACGTTATGTATCAGTTTTTCTAAAATCTTTGAAAACATGATTGTCATTTTTTAAATGAGTTATACAACAAAATTCGGGCACTACAGCGAGTATCGAATGACTCTACACAATCCGCGTAACGCCAACCGGGACTGGGTCGATTTCCAGCGAGATGATTTAACCGGTATTGAAAGCGTACAGGCCCATTTTAAAGGACATGCCTACGATCCCCATGATCACGACGAGCTGTTGCTTGGCATAACGCTGCAGGGCCACCAGCGTTTTAACTGTCACCGGGTGATGCACACCAGCATTCCGGGCAAGGCGATTCTGATTGAGCCGGGTGCGGTGCATGATGGTCATTCGGCCCAGCCTGAAGGTTTTACCTATGCCATGCTGTACCTGCCGCAAAAGTACCTAACCTCAGCCCTAAAGCGTCGTGGGCTGGGAGACGTTTCGGCGCTTGGCGCTACTTTTAGCCATACGCTTACTGATGACAAGTCACTGATTACCGCCATCGGCCAGGCATTCAACGCTTTCCACTTTCAGGAGGGCCGGCTGGCATGTGACGTGAATTTTGACCATTTGGTCACCACGCTGTCACGCCATATCGAGGTAAGGCCGGCGTCAAAGCTGAATGATTCCCTGATACAGATGAACCGGGTGCGCGACTATCTGCATGACCAGATGTCAGTGGATCTCGGGCTGGATGAACTGTCTGTTTTCAGCGGAGTGGATCGTTTCCGACTCAGTAGACAATTCAAACAGGCCTTTGGCTTGTCTCCCCATGCGTATCTGGTCAGGCTGCGCCTGCGGGCCGCGCGGATATTGCTGGCTGAGGGAATGCCACCTGCCCTGGTTGCCACCCAGGTGGGCTTTTCCGATCAAAGCCATCTGGGCCGCTGGTTCCAGCGCGCATACCGGCTTACGCCTGCGGCCTATCAGCGTCATTGCACAAACGTTCTAGACCCGGAGGGTTAAAGTCGCCGAACATGTTCCTTTACCGGAACATAAGCGAGGCTTTACCGATGTTTGACACCAAGATCGCCTTCCTCATCAGGGATGACCTGCCGACCTGGCAGAGAATGAACGTGGTTGCATTTCTGGCAACCGGCATTGCTTTTGCAGCACCGGAAATAGAAGGGCAGCCTTATATCGATGCCTTGGGACGCCGCTACGGCAGCATCTCCGGTCAGCCAATGCTGATTTTCGCAGCCGACCTTGCCGGCCTGCAGTCTGCTCACCGCAAAGGGCTGGAGCGTGAAGTTACCCTTATTCCCTACGTGCATGCCATGTTTTCTACCGGTCACGATGCAGCCAACCGGGAAGTGTTTTTGGCTGAAGAGGCCGACAATATGAATCTGGTGGGGCTAGGCATCCGCGGGCCGAAGAAAATTGTCGATAAAGTGATAAAGGGATTGTCACTGCATAAGTAAAATAAACAGCTTCACCGGTCCGTAAAGTGCGCTCAGTGTCATCAGGGTAACCAGCCGGACATCGTCATAGCCGCCGTCGGTGGCGGTCTTCAGCATGCCGGTTACCGCCTGCTGAAACCGCAGGTGAGGCAGGCAGAGGGTCTGCGGCGGAGCGTAATTCTCCGCGACTCAACCGTGGCAACCGACCGGGCTTGGACCGGCGATTTACGAGGGCTGTCAAGTTCTGATTGCTGGGTCAATAGCCAGCGCATTGACGTTTCAACTGGGTGGAATACCCTATGGTACGCCAGTTCCACCACCTGCTCAGAGCGCATCTGCAGGCCATCAGCCGACACTATGCCTGCGTGACCCGGGTGCAGTAGCGCCCCTGCGGCCTATCGCCCGGCGACACCACCGTCTTGGAGAACACCTTCCGCCCGTCGACCGTCAGTTGTGCCGATGTATTTTTTGCCCTGGCCGGTGACATTGCTTCATTATATGAAGCAAAATCGATCCGCTTTCTATGATTTTCCTCACGTAACCTTTGACGCGCGTGGCGCGCCCTCGCTGATTCAATAACACTTGCTGTCAACCTACGACGTAACGGCTCGCCATGCTATTCCAGGCGGGCCTGACGATTAATCAGAGCAAACCCAGATTTGCTCAGGAGATAGCATGGACAATTCCAGTATTCAGTCTGCGAGCCAATACCAGGGCACTGATAACAAGCGGTCTTCCCGGCGTACCTTTAAGATCATGATGTCCGCAGGCATAGGCCATTTTATTGAATGGTTTGATTTTGGACTGTACGGCACGCTGGCGGTGATTATTGCGGGCAATTTCTTTGCCAGCAGCGATCCCTCAGTGGCGCTGCTTAAATCCTTCGCGGTATTTGGATCCGGTTTTTTAATGCGTCCACTGGGCGGACTGTTTTTTGGATCGATGGGCGACCGACTCGGACGGCGCAAAGTGCTGGTGACGGTTATCGTCATCACTTCTATCGCAACCTTTGTGATGGGTATACTGCCGACCTATCATCAAGTCGGCATCATCGCACCGGTGCTGCTGGTCATAACCCGTCTGGTTCAGGGATTTGCCGCCGGCGGCGAAAGCTCCGGAGTGATTACCTATCTGGCGGAAAGCGCTGAACCACACCGTCGGGCAACACTCACTTGCTGGAGTGAAAACTTCAGCTTTATGGCCTTTGTCTGTGGTTCCGGTCTGGTATTACTGCTCACTCATGGGCTGGGTGAACCGGCGATGAACGACTGGGGATGGCGCATCCCTTTTCTGCTGGCGGCCCCGTTGGGGTTAGGCGGGCTTTATATGCGCCGCAATATGGAAGACTCGGCTGAATTTCACAAACTGCAGCAGAGCGGAAAAATTGAAGCCTCCCCTTTGCGCAAAACGTTAAAAACGTCCAGTCGGGCCCTGCTGTTCTGCGTCGGCTTTGTGGTGGTGAAAGCCGTAAGCAGCTGGGTGTTGCAATCGTTTATGCCAGGCTACTTATCTACTCATCTGCATTACAGCCGCACTGATTCTTATTTAATCACTACCCTGGGTTTATTAAGCGTGGCGGTATGTATGCCGTTAACCGGGTATTTATCTGACCGCTGGGGCCGGCGCCCGTTGATGCTGATGGGCTGTGGCGGTTTTATCCTCCTCACCTATCCCGCCATGATGCTGATGACCCAGGGATCGGTGGGCGCATCCATCGCCGCCATGAGTATGCTCGGGGTCTTTGTCGCCATGTTCAACGGCGGCTGCGGTGCGGCGATGGTTGAACTGTTCCCTACGGCCATTCGCTACGGCGGCATTGCCATCTCTTACAATATGACGGTCGCGGTGTTTGGCGGTGTGACGCCGCTTGCCTCGGCCAGTCTGATTTCACTAACCGGCGACCCGCTTTCACCGGCTTTTTATGTGATGGGCACCGCCGTGATTTCGTTTATTGCCGTCCTGCTGGCGAAGGAAACGGCAGGAAAAGTACTGGATTAACCTCGGAGTCGATAATGAAAATAACCAATGTGCAGTGTTTTCCGCTGAAGATAAAACCGAAAGAGATTTATCTGGGCGGCCAGGCGGATGATGATCAGGATGATTATTATTACCGGCCGGAATACCGCTGTGTCTATTCTCGCAAGATGGAAACCTGCCTGGTAAAAATTAGCTGTGATAATGGTCAGGTCGGCTGGGGAGAAGCGCTGGCGCCAGTGGTACCGCAGGTGGTGGCAGAGATCATCACCCATCTTTTCGTGCCTTTGCTGATAGGGCAAAACCCCTTCAACAGCCAGGTGCTGAATGCCCGCATGTACGATTCCATGCGCGACCGGGGGCATACTGCCGGCTATCACCTGGATGCGCTGGCGGCGGTGGACATTGCCTTATGGGACCTGAAAGGCCGAATACTGGATCTGCCGGTGTATCAATTGCTGGGAGGCAATTTTCGCGACGATATTCCCTGTTATGTTTCAGGTTTGCCCAGGCCGACCCTTGAGGCTCGCTGCGAACTTGCCCGTGAATGGCAGGGGAAGGGCTTTAATGCGGTCAAGCTGGCGCTGGGTTATGGCGTCAGCGAAGATTTGGCAAACGTGCACGCTATCCGCGATATTTTGGGACCTGATGCGCAGATCTTCCTGGATGCCCACTGGAACTACAGCCTGAGTGAAGCGGCAGAGCTGGCGGCCGGACTGCAACAGGCAAAAGTGCGTTTTCTTGAGGCTCCATTACTGCCTGAGGACGTGGCGGGCCATGCCGTGTTGCGACAGAAGACCGCGGTGGCGATTGCGCTGGGCGAAACCGAGCGCTCCCGCTATCAGTTCCGTCCGTTTATCGAACAGCAGGCGGTCGATATCCTGCAGCCGGACGTTGGCCGTACCGGTATCACCGAACTGATGCATATCGCCTCACTGGCTGAAACCTGGAACCTGAAGGTTGCCCCGCATCTCAGTGTCGGCCTGGGACCCTGTATTGCTGCGTCCATTCATGTCGCCGCCGCGTTACCCAATTTTTTTATGCTGGAGTTTCAGCCACCGGTTTTCGAGGTGGCCAACAGCCTGCTGCGCAGTCCGTTAGTCTGCGAACAGGGCCGCTACCGGCTTCCCGTCAATGCCGGATTGGGTATTGAAATTGACGAACAATGCGTTCTTGAACATATCTGGAGTGATGCATGATGTTAAAAGGCAATGTTCCCATACTCGCCACCGCATTTGACCTGCAGGGCAATGTGGATCTCGAGTCCATCCGTAAACTGGTGCATTTTCTCCTCGAGCAGGGCATTGATGGGCTGGCGCTGTTTGGCAATGCTTCTGAGGGCTATGCACTGACTGGCCAGGAAAAAGCCGCTATTTTCAGGGCAGTGAAAGAGATAAGCGGCAGCCTGCCGCTGGTGGCGGCGGCCGGTGGCGCATCGAGCCGCGTCGCGATTGAAGATATCCGGCAAATCAGCGCCTGGGGCGCGAACGTGGCGATGGTCAATCCGCCGTCGGTGGTCAAGCCTGGGCCAGATGAAATCTATCGCTTTTTCGACGATATCAGCGTCGCTTGTGATATCGACATCATGATTCAGGATGCGCCGCTGATGACCGGCGTCAATATGCCGGTGCCAACGCTGGTCAAGCTGTGCCAGGCATTTGACAACATCAAGTACATCAAAGTTGAGCAACCGCCCACCACGCTTAAAATCACCCAGCTGAAACAGGCGCTGGGCGACAGTATCGGCCTGTTTGGCGGCCTGAACGGCGGGTTCCTGTTCGAGGAGTTGTCTCGGGGCATCATCGGCACCATGCCTGCCTGTGAATTCCCGGATGTGATTAATGCGGTGCTCAGCGCCTGGCCGGAGGATAGCGAAAAAGCCAGATCGCTATTTTATCGCTACCTACCGTTTCTACGCTATGGCGTCCAGCCGGGACTGGGGGTGGCCATTCATAAAGAGGTCCTTCATCAGGCCGGGATATTTGCCACTGCCGTGGTGAGAATGCCGGCCAAAACGCTTGATGACGTGACCCGGCGAGAATTGCGCGGCATTACCGACGCGTTACCGCTGGCGATACTGGGTCGGAAGAGTGAATTCGCATAGCTGCCGCTCATATTATCGCGGTGGTCGACTTGATCAGCTGCCGCTCATATTATCGCGGTGGTCGAATTGATCAGCTGCCGCTCATATTATCGCGGTGGTCGAATTGATCAGCTGCCGCCGATATTATAGTGTTGGCCAAAATATTCAGCTGCCGCCGATTTTTTTGGCCGCAGAGATCAGGAATGTTTTCAGTTTTTCCATCTCCAGCGCTTCCCCGCTCAAGTTAGACAGCGCCATAGCCGCCTGCATGCCCGGAAGGGTGCAGGCCATGCGATATTCGCCCTCTGCCCAGCTTTTGATAAAAACCTGATGGCGGCGGGCCGCTTCTATATCGGCCTTTAGCAAGTTCCAGTCGTGAATACCTAACAGAGCGATAATTTCTTCATCACTTTTGGTTGCCAATAGCTTAATGCCGATAATGGATTCAGTGACCGGCACTGAGTCATAATTGCCGATGGCCCGTGCAATGCTTTCACCTTTGCGAGTATGAATGAGGTAGACCACATTTTTTCCGCTCAGTACGCCTATCACAATAGAGATGCTGTGGTTGCCAATCTCCTCAAGCGTATCGATAACCGCTTTATAAAAAGCCGAATTATGAATCGCATGGGCCGAGAAACGATGCATGCCCAGCCCCAACTGGTATTTACGCTTTTCGTTGCGTTGCACCATTTCAAGCGCCAGCAGCGTTTGCATCAGACGCGTCACCTTGGCGGAGTCCAGCATCAGCTGTCTGCCCATTTCGCGTATTCCCATTGGCCGGTTTTCCGCCGCCAGTAAATTGAGGCAGCGGAAAGCGTCGTAAACAGAACGGTTAAGCATGGCGCGCCTTAAATGAATTAGACTGGCCATTATGTCACGCCGGTTGTTCCGGGTTAAGGCCAGGGATTATCCAATGTGATCAAGATAGATTAACTTGAACACTGCCTTGCCTGCCGGTGATACCAGTTGCGGATCCTCCGGATAAACCGGCAGCAAAGGGAAAAAGACAGCCTGCCCTATAATGCTCCGCCGATCGCCCGCGACAGGGCTCAGCCCCCATAGGTTCTGATAGGTCAGCGGTACCCGTTTCCCTTGCCATTCAGCGTTGCCGATATATAGCATCACATGTCCTTTGATATAAATTAACGTCGTAAAAGGTTTGCCAAATTTCATTAAATAGTTTAGTCGCTCATCTAGAGAATAATGACTCAGGTCTATGCTGTGGCCGCTCATCGCCTGATCAGCGGAGTTTCTGGGCAGGAATAGGCCAAAAGGCAACATGAGGTTTCTTATTTCGGCCGAGCAATCGTTGTAACCGTAAAGATTACCCCAGCCATAAGGGACTCCCTGCATATGCCGCATAATGGTCGACATGTTTTCCGGTGTCGCGGCGACGGGAACTCTCTGCAGGCTATTGTCAGGCAACGGCAGGTGGCGGATAACGGCATCGCCATTAGCAGCCGCGACTGGCAGCAAGACGCGTTCTTGGCCGCTGACCACCGTTAACGGCAAAAGCGTTCCGGTGCGGGCGGTAAAGATAAAGGTCCCCTTTTTATCGATAAAAACGGTCTCATTGTTGGTCACACCCACCATCTGTCTTTTTGCGGCCAAGGTCCATCGCCGGATGAAGTCCGGACTGGCTTTGGCAAGGTCTTCACGCTTTACCCAGCCGATGACCGAGGATGAAATGACCAAGCTCCAAGACTGGTCTTTCGTCCGGCCAGCAATATACACCGGTTCAGCGGGATGCAAAGCCGAGTCCTGCAGCATATCAAAAGGATAGCCTTGACCCGCTTTCCTGGCATCAGCAAAAGCAGGGCTGTCGACCGGAAGAAACCTGACCAAAGTTTCCCTAAGGGTGATGGCCCGTGAGGCGGCGGAATAGGTTACGTCCACCGGCACTGAAGCCCGGAACTGCATCCGCTTTTGCCAGTCTGGGGACAGAGGTCGGAAATTTTCGCCAAAATAAATCTTATCGGGCTGGGTAAATTTCTTTGTGAAATGAGAGAGGCGCTGCTGAACTGTGCCATTGGGGCCTAACACAGACTGGATATAGTGTCGATTCCAGGGTGAGACATCGGTCGGATTATCGCCAAAATATCGGCTGAGCAGAAGATGATAAGCGTTATTTTGCTGCCTTTTAGTTATAAAAGGAACGCGGTAATTTTTTGATTCAGGTGCAATCCAGCTATTAGCATGCTGCGGGTAATGGGCGATAGGGAATAGGCTTTTAGTGTTATCGAGGGTGACAATGCTTGCTGATGCTGATGCTGATGCTGATGCTGATGCTGATGCTGATGCTGATGCTGATGCTGATGCTGATGTTGATGCTGAATAGGAGGCTGTGCTATTTCCAGTAGGGGGCACATTTGAACAGCCGGTCATAATTATCGGAAATAATAAAAAAGAGGTAAAAATATTGGAATGCATGTTAATTCCTTTTAAATAGAGTTCGCTACTGTTTTTCATTACAACACTAGCATATTCATCGGCGGTCAGTTCAGAAATACCATTAATATTTTACAATGAGAGGTGTTAGTGGGTGAATTTATCAAAACCATCATCAATAAGGAATCATTTACATCGTTTGGCATGGGATGTTAAGCATTAAGCATTAAGCATTAAGCATTAAGCATTAAGCATTAAGCATTAAGTATTAAGTATTAGATATTAGATATTAGATATTAGATATTAGGTATTAGGTATTAGGTATTAGGTATTAGGTATTAGGTATTAGGTATTAGGTATTAGGTATTAGGTATTAGGTATTAGGTATTAGGTATTGAATTTTAATCGACATCCTTGGGAAAGTATTCTGTATGCATTCTTTCGAAGGAAAAGAGATAAAAATACGGGCGTAATCGGACTTTTATTGACCTCGATTGTTACCCGCCTGCGCCCATCATCGATGCTACTCGCGCCGGGCCTGGCCTGGCCCGGTAACGGCAGGGCACTGCGGTAACCCTGTGGCCATCATCGCCGAACGACCGCCGGTAGGGGGCAAAATCAGCCTATTGCGTCTATGCTTGATTTCTGATCCCTCATTAAGGAGATGCGCATGAGTTTTTCCCCTATCAAGCCCGAACAGGCCAAAACAGATCGTCAGGTTGAAGCTTTCCTTAAAGAATTAAACTCTGCTGACGCGCCGCCGGTTGAATCGCTGCCGCCGGAACAAGCCCGCCAGGTGCTGACCAATGCCCAGAAATCGGTTGAAATCGATTTGAGCGGCGTGGAAGAGTCGGAGCAGATCATTTCCGTTGATGGCCAGTCTCTTAGCCTTAATATCGTCAGGCCGGTAGGGCAGGCTTCCAAGCCATTGCCGGCATTCATGTTTTTCCATGGTGGTGGTTGGGTGTTGGGCGATTACTTTACTCACCGGCGGCTGGTACGCGATCTGGTGGTCGCCAGCGGCGCCGTCGGCATTTTCGTCAACTATACGCCTTCGCCGGAAGCGCAATACCCGGTAGCCATCAATCAGGCTTACGGCGCTACCCGCTGGGTCGCTGAGCATGGGGCGACTATAGCCATCGATGGTTCAAGGCTGGCGGTAGCCGGCAACAGCGTCGGCGGCAATATGGCGACCGTGGTCGCGCTGATGGCTAAGGAGCAGGGTACGCCCTCGTTGGCGCTGCAACTGCTACTGTGGCCGGTAACCGATGCCAACTTTGATACCGAGTCTTACCAGCAGTATCCCGAAGGCTACTTCCTGACCAAAGGCATGATGGAGTGGTTCTGGGATAACTACACCACCGATGCGGCCCAGCGCCGTGAAATCACCGCCTCGCCGTTACAGGCGTTGCCTGAACAACTGGCAGGCTTACCGCCGGCGCTGGTACAAGTGGCCGAATATGATGTCCTGAGGGATGAAGGCATTGCCTATGCCCGCAAGCTGAATGAAGCCGGGGTCGATACAACACTGGTCAGCTATCATGGGCTGATCCATGACTATGGGCTGCTCAATCCTTTGCAGCACGTGCCTGGCGTGCAAAGCGCCATTGGCCATGCGGCGGCTGAATTGAAAAAATTCCTGTTCGGCTAACGCTCTGATAAACCAGGGCAGGCGAACCCCGCGCCTGCCCTTTAACGCTGCGGGCAGGCCGCCGCCGTGCGATTGCATACGGTAACTGCCAATGCATTCATATGATAAATGATCAAAGGGTGATATTTCGTTATACTCATTAACTTAATGTTCACCAGGCATCTTCGTCATGTTTGCCGTCCTGATTGCAAGAGTGTAGCGCCCATGTCCGGAAACCCTGCTTCGCCGCCCGCCAGCGGGTGGCGTCTTACGTTAAAAATCCTGTCGGTAGTGGTATTCAATTTCGTCAATTATCTGTCCATCGGCCTGCCGTTGGCGGTGCTGCCCGGTTATGTACATGAGCATTTGGGCTACAGCGCATTCTGGGCCGGCCTGGTCATCAGCCTGCAATACCTGGCTACGCTCACCAGCCGGCCTTGGGCGGGGCGTTATGCCGATCGGGTCGGGCCCAAGCGGATTGTGGTGCTGGGCCTTATCGGCTGCCTGCTGAGCGGCATTTTTTATCTGCTTTCAGTGTGGACCGAAGCCTGGCCGGTCTGCACGCTGGTGCTATTGTGCGCCGGGCGAGTGATCCTCGGCATCGGGCAGAGCTTTGTCGGTACCGGTGCGACCCTCTGGGGCGTAGGCATGGTGGGATCGCTGCATATCGGTCGGGTGATATCCTGGAATGGCGTGGCCAGCTATGGGGCGCTGGCGATTGGCGCGCCGCTCGGCGTTTGGCTAAGCGGGATCGGCGGATTGAGCCTGCTGTCAGGGGTTATCATCGCCATCTGTTTTCTGGCGATGCTGTCGGCGCAGATCAAGCCTAAAGTCAAAACCGCCACCGGCAAGCAACTGTCGTTCAAGGCGGTGGTCGGCAAAATCTGGCGTTATGGACTGGTGCTGGCTTTGGCATCGGGCGGTTTTGGCGTGATTGCCACTTTTATCACCCTGTTTTATAACGAAAAAGGCTGGAGTGGCGCCGCCTTTGCGCTGACACTGTTCAGTGCGGCGTTTGTCTGTACCCGCCTGTTGTTCCCCAATAGCATCAATCGCTATGGCGGACTGCGGGTGGCGCTAGTGTGTTTTACCGTGGAAATGATCGGTCTGCTGATGGTGTGGCAGTCGGCTCTGCCGTTGATGGCGGAACTGGGAGCGATGCTGACCGGAGCCGGTTTCTCTCTGGTGTTCCCGGCACTGGGGGTGGTGGCGATGAAAGAAGTGCCGCCGCAAAATCAGGGTAGCGCCCTGGCCACGTTTACCGCCTTTATGGACTTGTCGCTGGGAGTAGTTGGGCCGCTGGCAGGCGTATTGATGACCTACGCCGGCGTGTCTTCCATCTATCTGGCGGCCGCTCTGCTGCTGCTGCTGGCGATGGCAATGACACTGGGACTCAGGCGTCGGGTATTAAGGAATATGGCCTCTGACCAGAGCCAATAAGCGGTGTTGAAGGGATGTTACCGGGCAGGAGTGGCTGCTTACTCTATCTCGATCTCGGGCTGTCGCCGGGGCTGCGGGGCTGTCGCCGAGATTGCCGGACCGCCGCCGGGATTGCCGGGTTCTCGCCGGGGCTGTAGCCCGGTTTCACGACTGTCGCCGGGGTCAGGCCTGGACCCCGGCGCCGCATGGTGAAGGGGAAACTTTACTTGATGTTCACCGTGTTGATGATGGTTTCAGCCGCTGATTGGGCGGTTTGCTGATTGTCCGCGGGCAGGGTTATCTGCATGGTCAGCAGGTGCTCCGCTACTTTGCCGATAACCACCGATGAATAGGCCTGCTTGCCGCCGCTGGAAATAATGCTGTCCAACTGCTGGAGAGGTTGGCCATTGGCGGTAATGGCTTTGTTGGTAATGACCTGCAGATCAGGATCTCGGGCCCGTTGCTGATCTTCCAATCGCTGTGCCAGGACGTCCAGTCCTTCGGTCGTATTGTCGCCCAGAATGACAATCACCGCTTTGCGGCCTGACTCATCAGCGTAGACATGCATATTATTGGCTTGCGTTCCCACTTTACCGCTTTGATCCGCCATGTCGGCAGGCAGCGAGAAAGCCAGTTTGCCATCCAGCAGGGTGACATTCTGCGTGGCCTGCGCCGCGCCGGACGTGTTGCCGCTGCCTTTACTGTCGCTATTGTCACAACCCGCCAGACCGAGAACCAGCATACCGATACCCAAATACTTAGCTACATTACGCATAGGCTTCCTTAATTACTCCATCATATTCAACCGGCTTGCGGTCATGAAATCCTGAGGGCACACAGGATACGCCACCGCATTCGTCCCCGCCCGACACTGGACCGTCAGTTTTTCCTGTGCGCCATTTCCCTCAAACAATAGCACCATCCCGACGGGGTCGCGTATGTTTAGCTCCAGGCTGTGATATGGACAGGCAAGTTGCCGCCGTCAACAGTTCAGGCAACAGCGCAAAGCCGTTGCCTGTGTCGCTGCGGTAAAGCATAGCGGATTCGTCCAATTAACTCAGCCGGAGAAATCCGCTATTGCCGCCAGTGCTGATACGCTTAAGCATGAAATTGAGCAACATGCCGTACAGAGGTAAAAAGAAAATGAGACTTATCATCAATTTAAAGCTGTAATCCACCAGCGCTATCTCCATCCAGTGGGCTGCCATAAAAGGATCCGGGCTGTGGTAAAAAGCGATAAAGAAGAACGCCAGCGTGTCGCTGATATTGCCGAACAGGGTGGAAACCGTGGGCGCGACCCACCAGCGATGTCCGCGGCGCAATCGGTTGAAGACGTGTACGTCCAGAATCTGGCCCAGGGCATACGCCATAAAGCTGGCGCAGGCGATACGGGCGACGAACAGATTGAACACGGTGAGGGCGGCGAACCCCTGCCACTGTCCCTGGTAAAATAATGACGAGATAATGTAAGACACCAACAGAGCCGGCACCATCACCGTCAGAATAATCCGTCGGGCTAGTTGCGCGCCGAAAATACGCACTGTCAGATCGGTCGCCAGGAATATAAACGGAAAGCTGAAGGCGCCCCAGGTGGTTTTCAGGCCGAAGACCAGTAGCGGCAGCTGCACCAGGTAGTTACTGGAGGTAATGATAATGACGTGAAACAGTGCCAGCCATAGCAGCGCATATCGCCGCTGGCGGGGAGTTAAATCAAACATAATGTGCCTTTTTAGTGAATGGGGTGAGGGAACCCAGGATTTTTTTGCTGGTTTTTTCGACCGCGGCGCGCATCATACGCGTTTAGCCGCTATTTGCAAACAACGTCGAGTGTAGCGCGAATCGGCGATGGTTTGCACTCGCCTCTCGCTCGGGTAAACTGGCCAGGTGTTTTCTATGACTGGAAATGTTATGTCAGATGTATTTACAGGCGCGGATAACCAGCTGGATGCCCGTGGCCTGCGTTGCCCGGAGCCAGTGATGATGGTGCGTAAAACTATCCGTGCAATGCAGGATGGCCAGACGCTGTTGATTCTGGCCGATGATCCGGCGACTACCCGAGATATCCCCGGATTCTGCCGCTATATGGATCATACCCTGCTGGCCCATGATACCGATGGCCTTCCCTATCGTTACCTGCTGCGTAAGGGTACCTAAAGCTCGGCGTCTGCCCCCTTTCACAGATAGAGCGAACGCACAATGATAAAGTGCCCGGCAAAATAGCAGGCGGCGGTTATAGCGCGCGACGCGTGGAAGGGATATCGATAGTGGCTGATAAGCCAACTGATGGCGGCAAGCAGCAGTAGCGAGCTGCCCGTCAGCAGTGAAAAACTGTAGTCGGTGCTGCGCATGAAATAGTGTTCGCCGGCTATCCATACCATCAGCAGCGTCATGCCGATATAGGTGCACACCGGCCAGCGCAGTTCTTCCAGCCGCGACCAGAGGACGCCGATAAGCGCCGCGCCAATCAACAGCAGCACCAGCGGCAGCGGCCAGAACACCGAAAGCGTCATCTGGGTGGCGAAACCGATGGTATAAAGCAGATGGCACAAGAAAAAGGCGCCGATGGCATACATCAGCCGAGCGGTAGGCAGCAGCAGCAGGGCATCGCCGGCCAGGGTTGCCAGAAGACCCAGCACGACAAGATAACCGGTCGGGGTCAGCACCGGCGCCTGCCAGGCCAGGCCAATCAGCAGCAGTAGGGTGACCGGTTTGAAAAGCCAGCGTTGCCAGACCGGGCCGCGATAAGCAGCGTCGACAAACAGCCATCCGGAAAACAGTACTGCGATAAATGACCAAAGCATGGGCGATCCTTTCATAAATCAAATCTGGTTGGTATTAAGTGTAGGGTTCGATGCCCTCTTCAACAAGAAACGGCCTGGTGATGCGCCGCATCTGGCTTCGTGCTATGTTAGCGCCAGTTTTTTGCCATTGTGAAAGGCTTGTGTGAGTAGGTGGAGAATGTCTGAGTATGAGTAGCGAACAACCCCTGTATCGAATCCAGTTTATCAATAATGGAAAAAATTATCAGTTGTACGTACGTGAATTGAGCCAAAGCGCCATGTTCGGTTTTATTGAAATCGGCGATTTCGTGTTCGACAGCCACAGTACACTACTGGTAGATCCGACCGAAGAAAAGCTAAAGACCGAATTCAGCGGCGTGAACCGCAGCTACATCCCTCTGCAGGCGGTGATCCGCATTGACGTGGTGACTGAAAAGGGAACCTCCAGGATTACAGCGTTGGGTGATAATGTTACGGCCTTCCCCTATCCTGCGGGTAAAAAACCCAACTAACCGCCGGCAGCCTGGCGAAACCGCCTACTGCCTGCCCCGAGGTGGTTTGCGGGCCTGCTGTTTCTTCTGCCAGGCCAGCATTTCAAACACGCCGAATAAAAATACCCGCGTCTGGAAAGCCGTGCTGAGCTTCGGTTCATCCTTGGTCAGGGTAGCCTTGAGCAGGGTAAGCTGCAGGCCGTGCATCATCACCATAAAGATCATCGCCACGTTCATGAAATATTTCAGCGGGCTCGGAAAGGGGTGGATAAGGTTAAACAGCAGGAAGCCCCATACCATCAGCATGACAAGGCGGCCAATATTAATCCCCATGATAGTGCTCCTCTGGCAGGGGGCTGCGGATATAGAGTCGATAGGCAACCTGGCCGGCGGTTTTTTCCCGGTGCAGATGCCAGTGAGGCGGTATCGCCAGGGCGGCATTTTCGGTTTCCGTCTCAAGGTAAATCCAGGCTGACGGCGCCAGGCGATGATGCTGTTCCAACCTGGCGATGGTCTCATCCGTCATACCCTGGCGAAAAGGCGGATCGATAAACACCAGATCATACGCCGGTCCAGGCTGGCCCAGCCACTGCAACGTATCAGCCGTGATGACGCTGCCCTGAGCTGCATTGAGCAGTTGCAGATTCCGCGACAGGGTGGCCGCAACCGCCCGATCGCGTTCAACCAGCGTCACTTCTGCGGCATGGCGGGAAAGCGCTTCCAGTCCCAATGCGCCACTGCCGGCAAAACAGTCCAGGCAGCGGGTGCCCTGAATCATCGGTGCCAGCCAGTTAAACAGGGTTTCGCGAACCCGATCTGTCGTCGGCCGCAAGCCGGGACTGTCCGGTACCGGGAGTTTCCTCCCGCGCCATTGACCGCCGATAATGCGGATCTGTCCTGCCGGGCGGGATGAAGTATTTTTCGCCATAGTGTCGTCTTTAACTTGCCAATGTCATTAAAAAACCAGAATTTCAGGGTCTGGCGGCTATTCTACCGGGGCCGCGGGCTTGGGGAAACGTTAATCGGCAACTGTTTCTTATTGCCGGCCAAGCTTGCCCGCTGCGAGAAATCCTCATCCCGCACGTGTTGCACATCAGCTAAAGTGGTAAACTACCAGGTTTATCAGTCATATTATTAATCCGCCATGGTTTACGGCGAGGAGTGTAGTCGCAAATGGCAAAAGAGAAAAAACGCGGTTTCTTTTCCTGGTTGGGTTTCAACCGTCAGGAAGACGGCCAGAAGCCGGAGGAAGAAGCCCGTAAGGATGGAGAGCAACAGCCTGAACAGGCCCCGCATCCGGATGCGGCGTCACTGCCGGCAGAGGATCGCCGCAAGGATGCCGCTCCCGGCGTTGACGCCGGTAGCGAACCGGACTCCTCCGTCTCGTCTGAAGAGGCCGCTCGTCTGACCTCCGGGGATATTGTCAAAACGACTGAGCAACTGGCTGCCAGCCAGGCTGATGCTGCCCGCAAGCCCGACGCCGAAGAAGCCAAGGGTGCCGTCAGGCGCCGGGTATCACCCAGTTTTACCGATGTTACCGGTCTTGGCGGCGATGCCGACAGCATCGCCAGCGCCGGACAGGCCACCACAAAACCCACGCTGCCGCCGAGCTTTACCCAACTGACCGGCCAACCGGCTCCTGAAGCGCCTGCCATCCCGCCCAGTCCGGAACCGACACCAGAAGCGCCTACCATCCCGGCCAGTCAGGAATCGGCTGCTGACGATGCGGCGACAGCGTCCAGCCAACTGCCTGAGCCGGACAAGATGTTTACTTCAGTCAGCGCTGCCTCAGACGGCGTTGTTGATGTTGATGAACGGGATCTGGCTCAACTGGCGCTGGCAGAGGATGTACGTCCGGATGATGCCGAAGAAGGCGTTCAAAGCGATGAGCCCGCGCAATCAGGGCAGCGTATCGCCGCAGAGGATACCCTCTCGCTGGGACTGACCCCTGAAGGCCTGCTGCCGGCCGATATGCCGGCTACCGAACAGCACCGACCCGCGCGGGAAGGTTTCTTCGCGCGGCTGAAACGGAGCCTGATCAAGACCAGACAAAATCTGGGTTCCGGATTTATCGGATTGTTTCGTGGTAAGAAAATCGACGATGATCTGTTCGAGGAACTTGAAGAACAATTGCTGATTGCCGATGTGGGTGTCGAAACCACGCGCAAGATCATCGACGGACTGATTGAACATGCCGATCGACGCCAGCTAAAAGAGGCTGATGCCCTGTATGGCAAGCTGAAGGAAGAAATGGCGACTATTCTCGCCAAAGTCGATGCGCCTCTGGATGTCAGCGGCAAAAAGCCTTTCGTTATCCTGATGGTTGGTGTGAACGGCGTGGGTAAAACCACCACCATCGGCAAACTGGCCCGCCAGTACCAGGCTGAAGGCAAGACGGTCATGCTGGCGGCGGGGGATACCTTCCGTGCCGCAGCGGTAGAGCAATTGCAGGTATGGGGCCAGCGTAACCAGATTCCGGTGGTGGCTCAGCATACCGGTGCCGATTCCGCCTCGGTGATTTTCGACGCTATCCAGGCCGCCAAGGCGCGCGGCGCAGACGTACTGATTGCCGATACCGCCGGTCGCCTGCAGAATAAAAGCCATCTGATGGAAGAGCTGAAGAAAATCGTCCGGGTAATGAAAAAACTGGATGTGGATGCTCCCCATGAGGTTATGTTGACTCTGGATGCCAGCACCGGCCAGAATGCGGTCAGCCAGGCCAGGCTGTTCAATGAGACGGTAGGCCTGACCGGCATCACCCTGACCAAGCTCGATGGTACCGCCAAGGGCGGGGTGATTTTCTCCATCGCCGATCAGTTCGCTATTCCCATTCGCTATATTGGGGTAGGTGAAGGGATTGAAGATTTGCGGCCGTTTAAAGCGGACGACTTTATTGAGGCACTTTTTGCCCGAGAGGATTAATACGGATGATTCGCTTTGAAAAAGTCAGTAAAGCTTATTTAGGCGGACGACAAGCGCTTCAGGGGGTGGATTTCCATCTCCGTCCGGCCGAGATGGCATTTCTGACCGGCCATTCAGGCGCTGGTAAAAGTACATTGCTGAAACTGATATGCGGTATAGAACGCCCGAGCGCCGGCCATATTCTGTTTGGCGGACATGACGTCAGTCGGCTGAAAAACAGTGAAGTCCCGTTCCTGCGGCGGCAGATCGGCATGATCTTCCAGGATCATCATCTGCTGCTTGACCGCACGGTATACGATAACGTGGCGATGCCGCTGATTATCTCCGGGTCCAGTCCCGAAGACATCCGTCGCAGGGTCAGTGCGGCGCTCGATAAAGTCGGCCTGCTGGATAAAGCGCGCAATTTTCCGGTACAGCTATCCGGTGGCGAGCAGCAACGGGTAGGGATTGCCCGCGCGGTGGTCAATAAACCGGCGGTGCTGCTGGCTGACGAACCGACCGGTAACCTGGATGATGCCTTGTCTGAGGGTATCCTGCGTCTTTTTGAAGAGTTCAACCGTGTTGGCGTTACGGTGTTGATGGCGACCCATGACAGCGGTCTGATTGCCCGGCGGCGTTATCGTATTCTGACACTCAATCAGGGAAGGATGGCCGGGGGAGTCGATGGCGAATAAACTGAATAAACCTAACAGGTCCGGTAAGGCTGCCCGGCCCGGCGGCACCCCGAAAATGGATAAAGCCAAAGCGTTGCGCGGCGGTTGGCGCGAGCAGTGGCGTTACGCCTGGATAAGCGCTCTGGCGGATATGTGGCGTCAGCCGCTGGCCACTTTGCTGACTGTTATGGTCATTGCAATTTCATTAACCTTGCCGAGTTTATGCTATCTGGCATGGAAAAATGTCAGTCAGGCGGCTGACCAGTGGTATCCAACCCCTCAGCTGACGCTGTATCTCGATAAAGCGCTGGACGATAACGCCGCCCAGCAGGTTATCGATGCGCTGAAGCAGGAAGACGGGGTCGACAAGGTCAACTACCTTTCCCGCGACGAGGCGATGGGTGAATTCCGCAACTGGTCAGGCTTTGGCGGCGCGTTGGATATGCTGGAAGAAAACCCGCTGCCGGCGGTTGCCATCATCACGCCGAAGATGAACTTCCAGAGCGCGGATACCCTGAACACTCTTCGTGCTCGGGTGGCTGCCGTTAAAGGTGTGGATGAAGTGCGGATGGACGACAGCTGGTTTGCCCGTCTGGCGGCGCTGACCAACCTGGTCGGTCAGGTTTCGGCAATGATTGGCCTGTTGATGATCGTTGCGGTGTTTCTGGTTATCGGCAACAGCATCCGCTCCAGTATTTTCAGCCGTCGGGATACCATCAACGTCATGAAGTTGATTGGCGCCACTGATGGATTTATTCTACGTCCTTTCCTGAACGGCGGGGCTATGCTGGGGCTTGGCGGCGCGATATTATCGCTGTGTTTATCCGGTGCGCTGATGTGGAAGCTTGAAGCGGTAGTGACCAGCGTCGCCTCGGTTTTCGGCACCGTATTTGTCCTGAGAGGCCTCAGCTGGGACGAAGCGCTGCTGCTGCTGCTGGTAGCGGCCATGATCGGTTGGATCGCGGCATGGCTGGCGACGGTACAACATTTACGTCGCTTTACACCTCAGTAACACAAAATTTGATATACTGTTCGCAGAGATATAATGACCGTAGGTATCGAACTAACCTTCGCTGATTCGGTCTTATTATCTGCTGTTTGATTTGGATGACCCATCCCTGATGACGGGCTTTTTGATTAGATGGCAATAGTGAATTTATCGAGAGGTCTTGAATGAACAAAGATATGCAAGTTTTGGCTTTGGTCCCCCAAGGCAGCCTGGAAGGGTATATCCGGGCAGCTAACGTCTATCCGATGCTCACGGCGGAGGAAGAGCGGGCACTGGCTGAAAGGCTGCATTATCAGGGCGACCTGGAAGCAGCTAAGCAGCTGATCCTGTCGCATCTGCGCTTTGTTGTTCACGTCGCGCGTAATTACTCGGGTTATGGCCTGCCGCAGGCGGATCTGATCCAGGAAGGCAATATCGGCCTGATGAAAGCGGTACGCCGCTTCAATCCGGAAGTCGGCGTCCGCCTGGTGTCGTTCGCCGTGCATTGGATCAAGGCTGAAATCCATGAATACGTTCTGCGTAACTGGCGTATCGTCAAGGTCGCCACCACCAAAGCTCAGCGTAAGCTGTTCTTTAACCTGCGTAAAAGCAAACAGCGTCTGGGGTGGTTTAATCAGGATGAAGTGGAAATGGTCGCCCGTGAACTGGGTGTGACCAGCAAAGACGTTCGCGAAATGGAATCACGTATGTCCGCTCAGGACATGACCTTCGACCCGACCCCGGATGAAGAAACCCGTGACGGCCAAGCGATGGCGCCGATGCTTTATCTGCAGGATAAATCTTCCGACTTTGCCGATGGCATTGAAGAGGACAACTGGGACAGCCATGCGGCAGACAAACTGACGGTGGCCCTGGAAGGACTGGATGAGCGCAGCCAGCATATCATTCGGGCCCGCTGGCTGGACGATGACAGTAAATGCACTCTGCAGGAATTAGCCGATCAGTATGGCGTCTCGGCAGAGCGTGTCCGTCAGTTGGAAAAAAATGCCATGAAAAAGATGCGTCTGGCGATAGAAGCGTAACCTTTTCAACCACTCTTACCGGCAGCTCGGCTATATTGGCTGTCGGTAAGGGCTTTTTCGTCGTCCGCAACACACTTTTCTGGTACGTCTGTGCAGTCATTTGCGCATTCAGCTGCACTGATCTCCCGGCCTACCTGCGCAGTCATCTTTCACCACCATTCAGCCTTGTTTTGCCATGGCTGCGCACTTATTATGCTAAGCCTGCGCCATGAACGGCTTAACGCCGCTTGTGCCAGCCGTCGGGCTCCTCTGAAAAACCGCATGCCGACATAAAACCCGCCATCGCTGCCGGATCCTCCAGAGGCTGGGTTTTACTCAACCACCAGTGATTAATTTCAGGCATCAGCCGCTGGGCCTCATTGATGAGATAAAGCCCGACCCCCCGGCGACGAGTAACCGAACGCACTAAAGGCGCCACCAGCCTGCCTTCCCCCCACTCATTATCAATAATCACCTGCACCGCGCCCAACAGGCGGTCATTGAACCGCGCGGCAAATACCGCATGGGATCCGGAAATTTTCTGCGCCAGCGACGGGATATCGGCCTCAGGCCAGATCTTGGCGAGATCCAGCGAGTCCTGATCGGTGAAGGTGAAGAGCTGTTCAATAGTCAAATTCATGGGGTTTCACACTTAAGGACGTTAAATGACGACGTCTGGCGTCCAATGCGGGCCGCGGCGCGTCAGGTGCACTGAAGCAGTCAAAATATTACGCCATTGTTGATTATGCAGACATACATCTGGCCGATGACACTAAACTAGCACGACCCACTATCTTATAGTGAAATTTCGTCTAACGTCAGGTGATTTTTATTTACCCGGCATTAAGAAAGCCAGATCCGTAGGGCGGGGAAAGTAGCCGGTTGGTCATCTGAGTGTCATTTGACTGTTATTATTCTGTCATGCGCGCATGTCATGTTACAGGCCGATGAATCTGATAAAGGGTCAGGAGACAGGCATGTTTAACCCGTTAATTCGTAAGGTATATCTGGGTATTTCATTGGCAATGGTCATCAGTACCAGCGCCCATGCGGTTACAGAGATTGCGTTCTGGCATTCCATGGAAGGTGAGCTGGGTACGGAAGTAAACTCCCTTGCCACACGCTTCAATCAGTCCCAGCAGCAATACCGCATTGTGCCCTCTTATAAGGGCAATTATGAGCAGGGCCTGGCGGCCGGTATTGCCGCTTACCGCTCTGGGAATGCCCCAGCCATCCTGCAGGTTTATGAAGTCGGTACCGCCACCATGATGGCGAGCAATGCGTTTAAGCCGGTGTATCAAGTATTTGAACAGGCCGGCATCAAACATGACGAAGCCGCTTTCGTGCCGACGGTAGCCGGTTATTACAGCGACAGCAAGACCGGTCATCTGCTGTCCCAACCGTTCAACAGTTCCACCCCGGTACTCTATTACAATAAAGATGCTTTTCAAAAGGCCGGACTGGACAGTACCGAAGCGCCAACAACCTGGCAGCAACTGGCCGAGGCGGCAGCAAAATTACGCGCGGCCGGCATGACCTGCGGTTATTCCAGCGGTTGGCAAGGCTGGATCCAACTGGAGAACTTCAGCGCCTGGCATGCTTTGCCGGTGGCCACCCAGGACAATGGATTTGCCGGCACCGAGGCGCGGTTGTTGTTTAATAAGCCGTTGCAGGTCAAGCATATCCAACTGTTGGCTGACATGAATAAAAAGGGCGATTTTAGCTATTATGGCCGAAAAGATGAGCCTACCGAAAAATTTTATAATGGCGAATGCGGGATGATCACTGCCTCATCCGCCTCTTTGGCTAATATCCGCCAACATGCCAAATTCAACTTTGGCGTCGGCATGATGCCTTATGACCGAGATGTCAAAGACGCTCCGCAAAACGCCATCATCGGCGGCGCATCGTTGTGGGTTTTAAAGGGCCGGGACGATGCGACTTATAAAGGGGTGGCGGAATTTATGCAATTCCTGGCCAAACCGGAGTACGCGGCCGAATGGCACCAGAAAACCGGCTATCTTCCCATCACCACCGCTGGCTATGAATTGACCAAATCGCAGGGCTTCTATAGCCAGAATCCCGGCACTGATATCGCCACCCGGCAAATGCTCAACAAGCCGCCATTGTCGTTTACCAAAGGCATGCGACTGGGCAATATGCAACAAATCCGCGCGGTGGTGGATGAGGAGCTTGAGCGTGTCTGGACCGGCAAAGCCACGCCGCAACAGGCGCTTGATAATGCGGTCAAACGTGGCGATCTGCTGCTGGAACGTTTTAGTCAATCTATTCGCTGAATCCGGCTTATTGTTACCGCCCGGCGCAGCTGCGCCGGCGGAATTTTTGCTGCTACACGGACTGCTTCCCCATGTCTCTTACTGTTCATCGCGGTTTTAACCAGCGCTGGCTGGCCTACCTGCTGGTGCTGCCGCAATTGCTGATTACCGCTGTATTCTTCCTCTGGCCGGCGGGAAAAGCGCTTTGGTACTCAGTGCAAAGCGTTGATCCCTTCGGGGGTATCGGCGTTTTTGTCGGTCTGGAAAACTTCAGTCGCCTGCTGGAGGATGAGTATTATCTTGAATCCTTCAGTACCACCCTGATATTCAGCGGTCTGGTGACCGTTATCGGTCTGGTGGTATCGCTGTTTCTGGCGGCGATGGTCGATCGGGTAATACATGCCAGGCGGTTTTACCAAACCATGCTGCTGCTGCCTTACGCCGTCGCGCCGGCAGTGGCCGCCGTGCTGTGGATGTTCCTGTTCAGCCCGGGCCTGGGATTGGTCAGTTACTGGCTTAATCAGCTCGGCTATGGCTGGAATCATGCGGTCAGCAGTGGTCAGGCGATGACGCTGGTGGTGCTTATCTCGGTATGGAAACAGGTAAGCTATAACTTCTTGTTTTTCCTGGCGGCGCTGCAATCAATTCCCCGATCATTGATCGAGGCGGCAGCAATTGACGGCGCCGGCCCGCTACGGCGCTTTTTCAATCTGGTGCTGCCGTTGATATCGCCGGTCAGCTTCTTCCTGCTGGTGGTTAACCTGGTCTACGCCTTTTTTGACACTTTCCCGGTTATCGATGCCACTACCGGCGGCGGCCCGGTGCAGGCCACTACCACGCTGATTTATAAAATTTATCGGGAAGGTTTTACCGGCCTCGATCTTGCCAGCTCCGCCGCTCAGTCGGTGGTATTGATGCTGTTGGTGATCGTCCTGACAATTATCCAGTTCCGCTTTGTCGAGCGTAAGGTCAGGTATCAGTGATAGAACACCGTAGAGGGCTGGATATTTTTTGCCATATCATGCTGATAGCCGGTATGGCGGTCATTTTGCTGCCGTTGTACGCCTCACTGGTAGCGGCGACGATGGATAAACAGCAAATTCAGCAGGTTCCCCTGAGCCTGGTGCCCGGTAGCCATCTGTTGGAAAACCTGAGTTATATCTGGCGGCAGGGGGTCGGCAGTCAGGCGGTACCCTTTGGCAGATTGCTGCTCAATAGCTTTATCATGGCGCTGGGCATCACTGTCGGCAAAATCAGCGTATCGCTGTTGTCCGCCTATGCCATCGTCTATTTTCGCTTTCCCCTGCGAAACCTGTTCTTTTGGCTGATTTTCATGACACTGATGCTGCCGGTTGAGGTGCGAATTTTTCCGACCGTGGATGTGATAGCCAGTCTGGACCTGCTCAATAGCTATACCGGACTGACCCTGCCGCTGATGGCCTCAGCGACCGCCACCTTCCTGTTCCGCCAGTTCTTTATGACCATACCTCATGAATTACTGGAGGCGGCAAGGATCGACGGTGCCGGTCCGGTACGCTTTTTGCGTGACATTTTGCTGCCGCTGTCGAAGACCAATCTGGCGGCGCTGTTTGTCATCACCTTTATCTACGGTTGGAACCAGTATCTATGGCCGATCCTTATCGTTGACGCGCCGGCGATGGGCACCGCGGTGGCCGGGATCAAGGGCATGATTGCCAGCGGCGATGGGGTGACGCAATGGCACCATGTCATGGCGGCGATGCTGGTGACAATGGTGCCGCCGGTAGCGGTGGTATTAATGATGCAGCGCTGGTTTGTGCGCGGCCTGGTTGACAGTGAGAAATAATATATGGCTACCCTGACTCTGCAGTCGGTTGTAAAACGCTATGATGATAAAGCAACGATTATTGCCCCACTGAACCTGGAAGTGGCTGATGGCGAGTTCATTGTGCTGGTTGGCCCTTCTGGCTGCGGTAAATCTACCCTGCTGCGGATGGTCGCCGGCCTGGAAAACGTCAGCAGCGGCGATATCTATATCGATGGCCAGCGTGTGACCCAGCGTGAACCCAAAGATCGCGGCATCGCCATGGTATTCCAGAATTATGCGCTGTATCCGCATATGACCGTTTGGGACAATATGGCGTATGGCCTGAAAATCCGCGGTTTCAGCAAAGCTCATATCCGCCAGCGGGTAGAAGATGTCGCCATGATGCTTGAACTCGATGAGCTGCTGATGCGCAAACCCCGGGAGCTCTCCGGCGGCCAGCGCCAGCGGGTGGCGATGGGGCGGGCACTGGTGCGCGAACCGCAGGTATTCCTGTTTGATGAACCGCTCTCCAACCTGGATGCAAAACTGCGCACCCAGATGCGTTTTGAACTGCAATTACTGCATCGCCGGCTTAAAACCACCAGCCTGTACGTGACTCATGACCAGGTGGAAGCCATGACGCTGGCAGAACGTGTTATCGTGATGAATAAAGGCCACGTTGAACAGATCGGCACCCCGACTGAAATCTATCGGCGACCGGCTACCCTGTTCGTGGCCGGATTCATGGGCTCGCCGGCGATGAACCTGATGTCGGGCAGCATCAGTCAGGCCGGCGATCATTTCATGGTGACCGGCGGACCGGCGATACCTCTGCCGCCTGCTGCAGCGCAATGGCGCGGCCGAGAGTTGACCGCAGGCATTCGTCCGGAGCATATTGACTGTTCGTCCGTCCTTACGACAGGCTCTCTGCTGGAGGTGCTTACCCTTGAGCAACTGGGTGCGGATAACCTGGTGCATGGCCGCTGGGGCGACCAGCGTGTGGTGGTGAGGCTGGGTCACGATGACCGACCGGCGCCTGGGGCGACGCTCGCTCTGTCTATTAAGCCAGATGCATGGCATTTCTTTGATCCGCACAGCGGAAAAAGGGTGGAATTATGACAAGCTATTGGCCTTATCCGACCATCGTCGCCCACCGAGGCGGCGGTTCTCTCGCCCCGGAAAATACGCTGGGGGCAATCGATACCGGCGCCAGGCACGGACATAAAATGATAGAAGTCGATGCCAAACTGTCGGCGGACGGGCAGATATTTCTATTACATGACGATACCCTGGAACGCACCAGCAACGGCCAGGGGATTGCCGGGCAATGGTCCTGGGAATCGCTGTCGGCGCTCGATGCCGGCCTGTGGTTCAACGAGGCATTTCGCGGCGAATCCCTGCCGCTGCTCAGTGAGGTGGCCGCGCGCTGTTCGCGCCACAACCTGGCGATAAACATTGAAATCAAGCCCACGCCCGGCACTGAAACCGAAACCGGGAGGGCGGTGGCTCAGGCGGCCAGCCTGCTATGGCAGGAAAGCGCCCTGGCGCCGTTGCTGTCCTCTTTTTCCATCGATGCGCTCGAAGCGGCGCGCCAGGCGGCGCCTGAGCTGCCGCGCGGTCTGCTGCTCGATGAATGGCGCGATGACTGGCTTGAGCTGGCCGGGCGTCTTGAGTGCCAGGCTTTGCACCTCAATCATGAACTGCTGACCGAGCAGCGGGTGGGCGAGATAATCGACGCGGGACTGCATATCCTGGCCTATACGGTCGACAGTCCCTACCGAGGCCGTGCCTTGCTGAGCTGGGGAGTTGACTCGCTTTGTACTGACCGGATAGATTTGATCGGTGCTGATTTCGCAGAGAATTAATCCGGCGCACCCGGTTGTCCGGTTACACCGGCATGTGAGGTAAGCACGCTTTTTTTCAGATAAGGAGATCTATGTCCGTTTTTGCTGCTTCTCTCTGGAACCAGATAACGCTGTCGCTGCCGCTGTTTGTGCTGATCATTCTCGGCTATTGCCTGGTGCGTATCGGCAAGTGGCCTGCGTCAATCACCGATGGCCTGACGCGTTTTGTTTTCTCCCTGGCGCTGCCGGCGATGCTGTTCCGTCTGATGAGCGGCTTTGCCTCAGGACCGGCGGTCGATACTCGCCTGCTGATTGCCTTTTTCGGCAGTTGCCTGCTGGTCTTTATCGCCGGCAGACTCATCGCCCGTTACTGCTTCAAACTGGATGGCGTCTCCGGATCGGTGTTTGCCCTTTCAGGTATCTTTTCCAACAATGTCATGCTGGGCGTGCCGTTGGCGACGCTGATGCTGGGCGAAGAATCGATACCCGCGGTTGCGCTGGTGCTGATGTTCAACGGACTTATTCTCTGGACCCTGGTGACGGTATCGGTAGAGTGGGCGCGTAATGGCTCACCGTCGATGCAGGGGTTTGTCAGTACCGCCATCGGCGTGGTCAAAAACCCGCTGATTATCGGCATTCTGTCAGGGGTGATATTCAGCTTTCTGCACCTGCCGCTACCGGAATTTATTGATAAGCCATTGGATATGTTGGGCGATGTAGCCGCGCCGCTGGCGTTGATTACGCTCGGCATGGGGCTGGCTGAATACCATATTGGCGAAGACTGGCAAATCAGCGTGGCCATCTGTGTGCTGAAACTTCTGGTCCAGCCACTGGCGGTGTGGGGACTGGCGGTGATGCTCGGCCTGCCGGATATGGAAACCCGGGCCGTCGTGCTGCTGGGTTCGATGGCGGTCGGTATCAATGTCTATCTTATGTCCAGGCAATTCAACGCCCTGGGTAACGCCACCGCCGCCAGCCTGGTGATGTCGACGGCGCTGGCGGCCATTACCACCCCCGTCATCCTGGCATTGATGGGGGTCGGAATCTAGTTCTGCAATTGAGTTCACATTTCACTGCTAAAACCGATGACGCCCTCTTTTTTCGTGCTAGATTGTCCCGGTGAATCTCAGCAAGTCATTAAATTAAAAGATAATTACGGGTTCCTCTGATTACTGGAGGGGTTTGCATTTTGTTGCGCTTTCTGGCGATCTTTTTCTATGCGAGATTGCAACTGATTGCGTTGCTGGCTGCTTTGCAGCGCACGCTGTGATTCCATTCTGGTTTTTTGCTGCTGCTGCTGGTTTTGCATCTGGTTGTTGAGCTGCTGCTGTGCCCGATTCGGCTCCTGGGCTGCTCTCTGCTGTGCAGGAGGAATCGCGGGTCTGTTGGTGGCCATCACGCCGGCAGGTGCCGAGACCAGCGCGGCAATGAGCCAGAGTAGGGTAGGTGATTTCATGCATCTCTCCTGCAGGTGGTGGGTTCATGAAGCTATCAGCTTGTGCCGCAACGCCAGAAACGCGGTATTTACCGACTGCCGCTTTCTGTGTTCGTCATTCAACCCACCTTTAATTTTTATAAATTATAATATATCTAATAATTTTAAGGGAAATTGATGCCTGTTATTTCTCCTGCACAACACCTGCTGGCCCAACTCCTGCTGCTGAGTAGCATTTTCCTGTCGCCGATGGCAAATGCTGCGGTTGCACCACCCCTGACCTACGGTGCGGATATGGATATCCATCATCCGGTAACCGCACGTCACGGGATGGTGTCATCAGTAGATGAAACCGCCACCCGAACCGGACTTGATATTTTACGCCAGGGAGGCAATGCGGTGGATGCGGCGGTGGCCGTCGGCTATGCGCTGGCGGTGACCCATCCCCAGGCCGGCAATCTGGGCGGCGGCGGGTTTATGCTGCTGCGCACCCATCGCGGTGACACCGTGGCGATTGATTTTCGTGAAACCGCGCCGGCGAGGGCCACGCGTGACATGTTCATCGGCGCCGATGGCAATGCCGACAGTAAACGTTCTCTGATAAGTCCGCTGGCCTCAGGCACGCCGGGCACCGTCGCCGGGCTGTCGCTGGCTCGGGATCGTTACGGCTCAATGCCGCTGGATAAATTGATTCAGCCTGCCATCCGGCTGGCGAAAGAAGGCATCGTCGTCAATAAGGCGCTGGCAGGCGATCTGGCCTCCTATGGCCGTGAAGCGCTGATTAATCATGCCAACAGCAAAGCGGTTTTTTTCAAAGCCGACGGAGAGCCCTATACTGAGGGCGAGCGCCTGCGCCAGCCCGCGCTGGCAAAGAGCCTGGAGTTGATTGCCGCCCAAGGGCCTGCGGCCTTTTACCGGGGATCGATAGCCACGCAGATCGCCGGCGAGATGAAAAAGCAGGGCGGACTGATTTCACTTGATGACCTGAAAAATTATAGCGCCAAGCTGCGTCAGCCGGTCTCAGGCAGCTACCGCGGCTACCAGATTTTTTCCATGCCGCCACCCTCCTCCGGTGGCATCCACATTATTGAAATCCTCAATATCCTGGAAAATTTCACGCTGTCAGACATGGGGGCCGGTAGCGCCGATGCCATCCATGTGATGTCTGAAGCGATGAAATTTGCCTATGCCGATCGCGCCGAATATCTGGGCGATCCTGATTTCGTCAAGGTCCCGGGCACTGCGTTAACCAGCAAGGCCTACGCCAAGACATTGGCAGAGCGTATCGACATCCAGCGGGCCAACCCGTCCGCCACTATCAAACCAGGACAGCTGCAGCCGTACGAGAGCGCAGAGACCACCCATTTCTCGGTGGTCGATAAAGAGGGCAATGCAGTGGCGGTAACCTATACCCTCAACACTAATTTTGGCAGCGGTATCATGGCCGGCAGCTCCGGCATCCTGCTGAATAATGAGATGGATGATTTTGCCGCCAAGCCCGGGGCGGCCAATATTTTTGGCCTGACCGGCGGGGATGCCAATGCGGTTCAGGCCAACAAGCGCCCGCTATCCTCGATGTCGCCGACCATCATCGTCAGGGACGGCAAAGTCTGGCTGGTCACCGGCACCCCGGGCGGCAGCAGGATCATCACCTCGGTGCTGCAGCTGATCGTCAATATGATTGATTTCAAAATGAACGTCGCCGAAGCGACCGAAGCGCCGCGGTTCCATCAGCAGTGGACGCCGGATGAACTGCGGGTTGAACAGGGCTTCAGTCCGGACACGCTGAAGCTGCTGGCGCAAAAGGGGCAGTATGTGGCGGTCAAACCAGTGATGGGCAGCCTGCAAAGCATTGCCGTCATGCCGGATGGCAGCCTGGCAGGCGCATCGGATCCCAGGGTGACCCATGCCTTGACGGCCGGATATTGACATAACAGCCTATCAAACGGTTTATTTTCGTTCAGATGTAAACCCATTTGGGCAGAATATCTCGCTGGGTTTCGGCTAGAATGGCGGCTTTACCGATGAGGGAACCTTGACCTGTGCTGCTGCTAATCATTACTACTATTCTTTGGGCGTTTTCATTCAGCCTGATTGGCGAGTACCTCGCCGGTCAGGTGGACAGCTGGTTCGCCGTACTGGTGAGGCTGTCCCTCGCCGCGCTGGTATTCCTGCCTTTCCTGCGCTGGCGCGGCTATACCGCCCGTCAACTGCTGTGGTATATGGCGATGGGAGCATGCCAGCTGGGCATCATGTATCTGTTCAGTTATCGGGCCTATCTGTATCTGACGGTGCCTGAGTTCCTGCTGTTTACCGTCATGACCCCCCTCTACATCACCCTGATTTACGACCTGATGCGTGGCCAGCGACTACGGATTGGCTATGTCTTCAGCGCCCTGCTGGCGGTCGCCGGCGCCGCCATCATTCGCTATGACCAGTTGAGTGAGCATTTCTGGTGGGGGCTGATGCTGGTGCAGGGGGCCAATATTTTCTTCGCCATCGGGTTGGTCGGCTATAAGCGACTCATGGAGGTGCACCCGATGCCTCAGCATACCGCCTTTTCCTGGTTCTATCTGGGGGCTTTTATCGTTGCGGTGATTGCCTGGCTGCTGTTTGGCAACCCACAGCAATTGCCGACCACCGGTCTGCAGTGGGGGATCCTGGTATGGCTGGGCGTCGTCGCCTCGGGGCTGGGCTACTTCATGTGGAACTATGGCGCTACCCAGGTAGACGCCGGCACCCTCGGCATCATGAACAATGTGCATGTCCCCGCCGGATTGCTGGTAAACCTCGCCATTTGGCAGGAGCAGCCCCACTGGCCAAGCTTTATTATCGGCGGGACGGTGATCATGGCTTCGCTATGGGTGCACCGGCGCTGGGTCGCCCCGCGTCGCGAACATACGGAAGATGGGCGATAGCGTGCTGACGCGCCGATCGGATAAACGCTTCTGTGACCGGCTGGCGCTGCTCGCCATCGCGCACGGCGGCGTATAGCCGGCTCCACAATCCTTCTCCCAGGGTCTTGGTCACCACCAGGCCTTGCTGCTCAAAGTTTTCGACTACCCAGTGAGGCAGGGCGGCAATGCCCATGCCGGCCGACACCATCTGGATAAGCAAAAGGGTATTATCGACACTTTTCAATATCGGGCTGACTCCCGCCGGCTGCAGGAAGTGGCGCCAGATATCCATCCGCTGTCGCTGGACCGGATAAATCAGTAGCGTCTCGTCGTGCAGATCCTCAGGCACAATCCGTTCTTTGCCGGCAAGATCATGGTCCGGGGCCAGCACCAGCCTGACTTCATAATCAAACATCGGTACATAATACAGCCCGCTGCGCGCCAGGATATCTGATGTCAGCACCAGATCCAGCTCGCCCTGCTGCAGGGCCGGCTGCGGATCAAAGGTCACGCCTGAGCGAAAATCCATCAATACCTGGGGGCACTGCTGATGAAATTCACTCAGCGCCGGCGTCAGCCATTGAATACAGCTGTGGCATTCGATAGCCAGGCGAAGGGTGGTCTGGTGGGGCTCTTGACAATTTTGCAGCGCCTGCTGCACCTGCGGCAGTATCTGTTCCGCCAGCTGAAGCAGGATCTCTCCCTGGGGCGTAAAGCGCAGCGGCTGGCTTTTGCGAACGAATAAACGGAACCCCAGCCGCTGCTCCAAATCGCTGAACTGGTGCGATAGAGCCGATTGCGTCTGGTGAAGTTGGGCCGCCGCCGCAGCCAGTGAGCCACTGTTGCGTAGGGCCTGCAGCGTTCGCAGATGTTTAAGTTCGATCATGAGGGTCGTTCACCTGGAAGTGAATAAATTGCGCTTGTGAATGACACAGTACATGGTGATTATGGATGTGTAAACATCTGGACGTCTAAATGGGAGAGGGTAATGGCAATTCTGAGTCACACACTGGGCTTTCCACGTGTCGGTCTGCACCGCGAACTGAAAAAAGCGCAAGAGAGTTACTGGGCGGGCAAATCCTCTCAGGAAGAGTTGCTGGCGGTAGGACGCGAACTGCGCGCCCGACACTGGCAACAGCAAAAAGACGCCGGGGTGGATGTGCTGCCGGTGGGTGATTTTGCCTGGTATGACCATGTTCTCACCACCAGCCTGATGCTGGATAACGTGCCTGCTCGCCACCGTGATGGCGACAAACCCTCTGATTTAGATACTTTATTTCGTATCGGCCGTGGCCGCGCACCGACCGGTGAACCCGCCGCTGCCGCTGAAATGACTAAATGGTTTAACACCAACTACCATTACATGGTGCCTGAGTTCAATCAGGATCAATCATTCCGTCTCGGCTGGAGTCAGTTACTGGATGAGGTGGATGAAGCGCTGGCGCTAGGCCACAACGTCAAGCCGGTGCTTTTAGGACCCGTCACCTATCTGTGGCTGGGCAAAGTGAAGGGCACTGCTTTTGATCGCCTCTCACTGCTGGCCAAGCTGTTACCGGTTTATCAGCAGATCCTGGCTGAACTGGCCAGCCGCGGTATTGAATGGGTGCAGATTGATGAACCGGCCCTGGTGCTGGAGCTACCTCAGGAATGGCAGAGTGCCTACCAGCAAGCATTCCAGGCGTTGCAGGGACCGGTCAAACTGCTGCTGACCACCTATTTTGACAGCATCGGTCATCATCTGGACGTTATTCGTGCGTTGCCGGTTCAGGGTCTGCATGTTGACCTGGTCGGCGGCGCTGATGATGTGCTGCACTTACACCATCAACTGCCGGCCGACTGGCTGCTTTCCTTAGGCGTTATCAACGGCCGTAATGTATGGCGTGCCGATGTGGCCAAGCGGGCCCAGCAGATCCAGCCGTTGGTCGGAAAACGTGCCCTGTGGGTCGGATCGTCCTGCTCGCTGCTGCACAGCCCAATCGATTTGTCGGTCGAAACCCGCCTGGACGAAGAAGTCAAAAGCTGGTTTGCCTTCGCACTGCAAAAATGTGCTGAACTGGGTCTGCTGACTGACGCCCTTAATCAGCCGGGTCCGGACAGCCTGCAGCAACTCCTTGAATACAGCCAGCCTATCCGTCACCGCGAACATTCCAGCCGGGTAAATAATCCGGCGGTCAGAGCCCGCGTGGAAAAAATCAGCGCCAGCGACAGCCAGCGTAAACAGCCCTATTCCCGGCGTGCGGAACTGCAGCGCGATCGATTCCAATTGCCTCAATGGCCTACCACCACCATCGGTTCATTCCCGCAAACCACGGAAATCCGCGGCCTGCGTTTGGATTTCAAGCGTGGTCGCCTGGACCATACCCGCTACCGCGCCGGCATCGGCGAGCATATCAAACAGGCTATCACCGAACAGGAACGCTTAGGATTGGACGTGCTGGTCCATGGTGAAGCCGAACGTAATGATATGGTTGAGTATTTCGGCGAACATCTGGATGGGTTTGTTTTCACCCAAAATGGCTGGGTCCAGAGCTACGGTTCACGCTGCGTCAAGCCGCCGATCATCATCGGTGATATCAGCCGCCCGGAAGCTATTACCGTCGAATGGGCTCAATATGCCCAGTCGCTGACCGACAAACCGGTTAAAGGCATGCTTACCGGTCCGGTGACCATCCTGTGCTGGTCATTCCCGCGGGAAGATGTCAGCCGCAAAGTTATCGCCCGCCAGATAGCGCTAGCGCTGCGTGATGAGGTCGCTGACCTGGAGCAGGCCGGCATCGGCATCATCCAGATAGACGAACCGGCACTGCGTGAAGGTCTGCCGCTGCGCCAGTCTGAATGGCAGGCTTACCTGGACTGGGCGGTGGAAGCGTTCCGCCTTAACGCTGCCGTGGCCCGCGATGACACCCAAATCCACACCCACATGTGTTATTGCGAGTTCAATGACATCATGGACTCGATTGCCGCGCTGGATGCGGACGTGATCACCATCGAAACCTCGCGTTCGGATATGGAGTTGCTCGAGTCATTTAAAGCGTTCGATTACCCCAACGAAATCGGACCTGGCGTATATGATATTCACTCGCCCAACGTCCCGAGCGAGGAGTGGATTGTTGCGCTGCTGCGTAAAGCCGCCCAGCGTATTCCGGCAGAGCGCTTGTGGGTTAACCCGGACTGCGGCCTGAAAACCCGCGCATGGCCTGAAACGCGCGAGTCGCTGGCCAATATGGTGACCGCCGCCAGACGCCTGCGCGCTGAAAGCCTGTAATCCCGGTCCCGGATGCCGCTTAGGCGTCTGCGGACATGACATTACCGCTTCCCTAAAACGCAGCTCTTACCCGGAGCGGCGTTTTTTTTTGCTATCCGTGGGGTGAAAAGCAGTTTTACGGCCGGTAATTTCTTATAATGGCCCGATATTCCGCGGAACGGCATTCAGCTGTCAGAGGTATTCACTATGGCGACATCCGACGTATTTCATTTGGGCCTGACTTTTGATGATTTAAAAGGCGCGACGCTGGCCATCGTGCCGGGAGATCCTCAGCGGGTGGAAAAGATCGCTCAGTTAATGGATAACCCGGTCTTCCTGGCGTCTCATCGCGAATTCACCACCTGGCGCGCTGAGCTTGCCGGCAAAACGGTGATTGTCTGCTCTACCGGTATCGGTGGGCCTTCCACCTCGATTGCGGTTGAAGAGCTTTCCCAACTGGGTATTCGCACTTTTTTACGCATCGGCACCACCGGCGCCATCCAGTCCCATATCCAGGTCGGGGATGTACTGGTCACCACCGCCGCCGTTCGTCTTGACGGGGCCAGCCTGCATTTTGCACCGATGGAGTTCCCGGCGGTGGCGGATTTCGCCTGTACCAGCGCACTGGTGTCGGCGGCTAATCAGCTCGGGGCCCAGGTGCACCTGGGCGTAACGGCCTCTTCTGATACTTTCTATCCAGGCCAGGAGCGCTACGACACCTATTCCGGCCGGGTGGTCAGTCGCTTTAAAGGCTCCATGGAAGAGTGGCAGGGCATGGGGGTAATGAACTATGAAATGGAGTCCGCCACGCTGCTGACCATGTGCGCCACCCAAGGCCTGAGAGCCGGCATGGTTGCCGGGGTGATCGTCAATCGCACCCAGCAGGAAATCCCCAACGCCGAAACCATGAAGCAGACCGAAAGCCAGGCGGTCAACATCGTGGTGGCAGCCGCCAGACTGCTGCTGACCGCCTGAGAACAGACTGGACATCTATCCAGTTCGCCCTTAACGTGGCTGTCAGCATCGTTTTTTGGCGGAGGCCACATGGATTACAGCCTGTTTTACGCACTGGGCGGGGTCGCCATCGGCCTGTTGTCTGGCCTGCTGATTGCCGGGTTGCGGCATCAGAAGCTGCTGGCCGAGCAGCAGTCGGCGTTACGCCTCCAGCAGCAATCGGCAGCACAGCTTGATCAAGATCTGCAAAATGCGCGGGCAAGCCTTTTGCAGCAGCAGAGCCAGCGCAGCGAAACCGAGCGAGAAATGCGCGAACTGTATGGCCGCCTGGCGGCGGCCGAAGAGCGGCTGGCGCCGTTAGCCCACTGGCGCGGCGAGTGTGGGCAGCTTAATCAGGAACTGCGCGCCCAGCGGGAGGTCAATAGCGCCCAGGAGGCTGAGCTGCGCGAGGTGACCATCCGGCTGGAAGAAACCCGTATTGCTGCCGAAGAGAAGCAGCGCCTGCTTATCAACAGCGAACAGCGACTCTCGTCGCAGTTTGAAAACCTTGCCAACCGTATTTTCGAGCAGAGCGGCCGTAAAGTCGATGAACAGAACCGGCAGAGCCTCGACCGGCTGCTGGTGCCGCTGCGTGAACAACTGGACGGTTTTCGCCGCCAGGTACAAGACAGCTTCGGCCAGGAATCGCGCGAGCGACACACCCTGGCACATGAAATCCGTAATCTCCAGCAGCTCAATAGCCAAATGGCCCGTGAAGCGGTCAACCTGACCCGTGCCCTGAAGGGGGATAACAAAACCCAGGGCAACTGGGGGGAAGTGGTGCTCAGCCGGGTTCTCGAAGCTTCCGGTCTGCGCGAGGGCCATGAGTTTGAGACCCAGGTCAATATCCAGACCGACGCCAATCGCCGGATGCAGCCCGACGTGATTGTTCGCCTGCCCCAGGGCAAGGATGTGGTCATCGATGCCAAAATGTCGCTGGTGGCCTATGAGCGTTACTTCAACAGTGAGGACGAGAGCGAGCGGGAAATGGCCCTGCAGGAACACGTCCATTCCCTGCGTAGCCACATGCGGTTGCTGGGCAGAAAAGATTATCAACAGTTACCCGGTTTACGTACTCTGGATTATGTGTTGATGTTTGTCCCGGTAGAACCGGCCTTTATGGTCGCCGTCGACCGGCAGCCGGAACTTGTCAGCGAAGCGCTGAGGCACAATATCATGCTGGTCAGCCCGACTACGCTTTTGGTCGCGCTGCGTACCATCAGCAATCTGTGGCGTTATGAACAGCAAAGTCGTAACGCCCAGCTGATTGCCGAACGGGCCGCCCGCCTCTACGATAAGATGCGGCTGTTCGTCGACGACATGGGAGCCATAGGGCAAAGTCTTGATAAAGCGCAATCCGGCTACCGGTCGGCGATGAATAAATTAACGCAGGGCCGTGGTAATATCATCAGCCAGGCAGAAAGCTTCCGGACGTTGGGGGTGGAAATCAAACGCCCGATAAATCCAGCCTTGACTGAACAGGCGGCCGATCAGGCCGCGCCACCCGGACGGGACGCTGAACAGATTGCGGCAGCGGCGCGCGACGAGTTGCCGCTTGGCTAGCCCGGCAGGGGCGGAGTGGGGCTTTATCCGCGCATCTGTTACACTTCACTGATAACTGATTGAGCAGGACGACAAAACATGGCTGATGAAGACAAACGCGAAACGACCCATTTCGGCTTTCGCACCGTAGCGAAGGATGAGAAGGCGGTCATGGTGGCGGATGTATTCCATTCCGTTGCGGCAAAATATGACCTGATGAATGACCTGATGTCGTTTGGCATCCATCGTATCTGGAAGCGTTTCGCGATTCAGTGCAGCGGCGTCCGACGCGGTCAGAAAGTGCTCGATTTAGCCGGCGGCACCGGTGATTTGACCGCTAAATTCTCGCGCCTGGTGGGTGAGCAGGGTGAAGTGGTGCTGGCGGATATCAATGATTCAATGCTCAAGGTCGGCCGTGAAAAGCTGCGCAACAAAGGTATTATCGGCAACGTCAGCTATGTGCAGGCCAATGCTGAAGCGCTGCCCTTCCCGGACGATACCTTTGACTGTATTACCATTTCGTTCGGCTTGCGTAACGTGACCGAAAAAGAACAGGCGCTGCGGTCCATGTATCGCGTGCTCAAGCCTGGCGGACGCCTGCTTATCCTCGAGTTTTCCACTCCCTTGTTCAAGCCGCTCAATAAAGCCTATGACCTGTATTCCTTCCATGTCCTGCCGCGTATCGGCGATATGGTGGCGCGTGATGCCGGCAGCTACCGCTATCTGGCGGAGTCGATTCGTATGCACCCGGACCAGGAAACGCTGAAAAGCATGATGCTTGAGGCTGGCTTCGACAATGCCGAATACTTCAATATGACCGGAGGTATCGTTGCGCTGCACCGCGGTTATAAATTCTGATCGGGAAATCTCATGTTAGTCATGCCATTGATTACTGCCGCGCTCGAAACCGGGCTTAACCGTCTGCTTTACCCTGATACCGCCATGAAACCGGCCCGTCAGCGCCTGAAAGGTAAAGTATTGAGAATTGAAATGGCGGAGCTGGATAATCCCGTTATTCTGGTGTTCGGCGACGCTCAACTTGATGTGCTGACCGTCTGGGATGACCAGGCCGACTGTACGGTGAAAACCCACCTTGGCGCACTGCCTGCGCTGAGTGATCGCCAGAATTTGCCGTTGCTTATCAAGAATGGCAGTCTGGATGTATCAGGCGACCTGCAGGTAGTGCAGCAGTTCGTGACCTTGCTGGATATGGCGGAAGCCGACCCCGCCGATCTGCTCGCGCCTTACCTTGGCGATATAGTGGCTGAAGGCTTGACCCAGTCGGTTCGTTCCCGGCTTACCGGCCTGAAACGCCGTGTGGCGGGCCAGCAGGACTGGCTCGCCCAATCTATCACCGAAGAGTGGCGATTAGCACCCTCGGCCCTTGAGCAGGCCTGGTTCGCAGAAGAAGTGGATAATCTCAGTCAGAAGGAAGCCAGCCTGGCTGTACGTTTGAAAAAACTGGAGGCAAGCCGATGATTTTAGGTGAATTTCGACGCCTCTACGTCATCGTCCGCGTCGTGCTGAGCTACGGGCTGGATGAACTGATTCCACGCATGCGGCTGACGCTGCCGCTGCGCCTCGGACGCCGGCTGCTGTTCTGGATGCCTGCCGAGCACAGCGATAAGGTACTGGGCGAGCGCCTGCGGCTGGCCATGCAGGAACTGGGGCCGGTATGGATCAAATTCGGCCAGATGCTGTCGACCCGCCGCGACCTGCTGCCGCCCGCCATCGCCGATCAACTGGCGATGCTGCAGGACCGGGTAGCGCCTTTCGACGGCATGCTGGCGCGCCAGCATATCGAGAAGGCCATGGGTCAACCCCTGGAAACCTGGTTCGATGACTTCGAACCCGAGGCGCTGGCCTCCGCTTCTATCGCCCAGGTGCATACCGCCCGGCTCAAGACCAATGGCAAAGAAGTGGTCATCAAGGTGATAAGGCCTGATATTCTGCCGCTTATCAAAGCGGACATGAGGTTGATGTACCGCTTGGCCAGCCTGCTGCCGCATTTGTTGCCGGATGGTCGCCGGCTGCGCCCGGTGGAAGTGGTGCTGGAGTATGAGAAAACGCTGCTGGATGAACTCAACCTGCTGCGTGAAGCGGCCAACGCCATCCAGCTGCGTCGCAATTTTGAAAACAGCGAGATGCTCTATATTCCGGAAGTCTATCCGGATTATTGCAGTGAAACCATGATGGTCATGGAACGCATCTATGGCGTGCCGGTCTCAGATATGGCGGCGTTGGAAAAGCAGGGCACCAATTTAAAACTGCTGGCCGAGCGTGGGGTCCAGGTGTTTTTTACCCAGGTGTTCCGGGATAGTTTTTTCCATGGCGACATGCACCCGGGCAACATCTTTGTCAGTTTCGAACACCCTGAAAATCCACAGTATATCGGCATCGATTGCGGTATCGTTGGTTCGCTTAACAAAGAAGACAAGCGCTACCTGGCCGAGAATTTTATCGCCTTTTTCAACCGCGACTACCGCAAAGTGGCGGAGCTGCATGTAGACTCGGGCTGGGTCCCACCGGACACCAATGTAGAGGATTTCGAGTTCGCTATCCGTACGGTCTGCGAGCCGATATTTGAAAAACCGCTGGCTGAGATATCGTTTGGCCATGTACTGTTGAATCTGTTCAACACGGCGCGGCGCTTCAATATGGAAGTCCAGCCTCAGCTGGTGTTGCTGCAAAAGACCTTACTGTATATTGAAGGCATCGGACGGCAGTTATATCCGCAACTGGATTTGTGGAAAACAGCCAAACCTTTTCTGGAAAGCTGGATCAAAGATCAGGTGGGCATCCCGGCTATCGTCCGGGCGCTGAAAGAAAAGGCGCCTTACTGGGCTGAAAAGCTGCCTGAACTGCCCGAATTGATTTATGACGGGTTCAAGCAGCATCGACTGCTGCTGAAAAGCGTCGATAAATTGACGACCGAGCTGCGCGTTCAGCGCGTGCGCCAGGGACAGGCCAGATTTTTATTTGGTATCGGAGCAACCTTACTGCTCAGTGGCACCTTTTTATTGTCACAGGGACATGCTATGAATTCATTCCCTGCCTGGCTGATGGCCGGCGGCATTGTCAGCTGGATTGTTGGTTGGAAACGGACTGCTTAACCTTATTGCCGTCGCACCTTGTCGGCAGAGCTTATTGATTTTAATTAGAGGCAAAATTATGGGTGGTATCAGTATTTGGCAGTTAGCCATCATCGCGGTCATCGTGGTATTGCTGTTCGGCACGAAGAAGCTTCGCGGTATGGGATCTGATCTGGGTGAGTCTATCAAGGGCTTCAAGAAGGCCATGAGCGACGATGATAAAACGCCGCCGCCATCATCACCGAAAACGGGTGAGGATGCGGACTTTACGGCCAAGACCATCGCTCAGACCCCTGAACCACCCAAGCCTGAAGAAACCAAGAGCAAAGATAAAGAGCAGGTATAACCCGTGTTCGATATTGGATTTGGAGAACTGGCGCTGGTGTTTGTCATCGGCCTGGTGGTGCTTGGGCCTGAGCGCCTGCCGGTTGCCGTCAGAACGGTTTCCGGCTGGATAAGGGCGCTCCGCTCTCTGGCCTCGACGGTGCAGAATGAGCTGACCCAGGAACTAAAGCTGCAGGAACTGCAGGACAGCCTGAAAAAGGTCGAGAAGGCCAGCAAGGACAGTCTTTCGCCGGAGCTGAAAGCCTCGATGGAAGAGCTGCGCGAAGCCGCTGAGTCGATGAAAAAAAGCTACCAGGATAATGAAAAACAGCTGGATGACGAAGAGTACCGCACCATCGGCAATCCGCTGGCCGCTGACGACGAAGCTTATCATGACGGTGTGACTCCGGCAGAAGGCGTTAGCCAGGCCGAAGCGCCGCCGATGAAGCCGGAGCCGGTGGAGCTGGCGAAAAAGCCGGCGAACCCCCCGTCTGAGGTTAAGGCAGATCCGACCATAAAGGCGGATGCCCAGGTCTCCAGGCCGGCGGCAAAACCGGAGCAGGCAAAGGCGCCCGCGGCGCCCGACGCCGCTTCATACACTCCTGAACCGGATAAGCAGCGTTAAAACATGGCCGTTGAAGATACCCAACCGCTTATCAGCCATTTGATTGAGCTGCGTAAGCGTTTACTGAACTGCATTATCAGCGTCCTGCTGGTGTTCCTGGCGCTGATATATTTTTCCAATGACATTTATCAATTGGTCTCGGCTCCGCTTATCAAACAGCTGCCGGCCGGCGCCAGTATGATCGCCACCGACGTGGCCTCGCCATTCTTTACACCGGTGAAGCTGACCATCATCGTCTCGGTGTTCGCTGCTGCCCCGCTTATTCTTTATCAGGTCTGGGCATTTGTCGCCCCGGCGCTCTACAAACACGAACGCCGCCTGATGATGCCTTTGCTGCTGTCCAGTACCCTGTTGTTCTATGCTGGCATGGCGTTTGCTTATTTTATTGTATTCCCGCTGGCGTTCAGCTTTTTTGCCCAGACCGCCCCCCAGGGGGTGCTGATCGCCACCGACATCAACAACTATCTCGACTTCGTGATGGCGCTGTTCATGGCCTTCGGCGTGTCATTCGAAGTGCCGATAGCGATAGTACTGCTGTGCTGGAGCGGCGTGGTTACGCCGGAAGATCTGAAGCAGAAGCGGCCCTATGTCCTGGTTGGCGCGTTTGTGGTCGGCATGCTGCTGACGCCGCCTGACGTCTTTTCCCAGACGCTGCTGGCCATTCCGATGTATCTGCTGTTTGAAATAGGGTTGTTCTTTGCACGCTTTTATGTCGGTAAAGGCCGGCAGCGTAAAGGGGAGGATGATGAAAGCGATGAGACTGAGGTACCGCCGCAGTAATCGGTGATTTAAGCCGGGAAGGGGGCCAGTTATCTGGCCCACAGCTTCCCGGTCGTACATTACACTTTCTGGAAGTGCCGATTGTCCAGGCTTTGGCAAACTTGCTTATTGAGCAGGTTGAGCAGCAGCATAGAGCGGGCTTCCCCATCCGGCTCGGTATAGATGGCCTGCAATCCCTCGAACACCCCTTCGGTTATCATCACCATATCGCCCACATGCGGCGTTTGCGGATCTGTCACCCCTTCATAACAGTGATCGCGCAGTTCATCTATGACGTCGACCGGAATGGTCACCGGCAAACTGCCGAACCGGACAAAATGACTCACCCCGCGCGTGGCGCTGATGGTGGTGGTATGAATGGTTTCGGGATCGAATTCGATAAACAGGTAATTCGGAAACAGCGGTTCATGGATTTGGGTCCGCTTACCCCTGACGACCTTCTCAAGAGTGACCATCGGACTCAGACAGGCCACCGACTGCCTTTCCAAATGCTCTTTGGCGCGCAAAAGCTGACCGCGTTTACAATACAATAAATACCATGCTTCCATAATAATGCACCTGTGTCACCGGTAACTTAGCATAACAAAACCATGCCGCTATATATAGTGTTGCTGTTTACAGGTAAAAATTGATGTTGGTAATAGTTTAAATTTTACGGTGAATTTTGACAAAAGGGCAGCAAGCCTGCTAAACAGACTTTATAATGCAGGCATAACCCGGCCCCTGATGACGCTATGAAATACCGTGACTTGCGCGACTTCCTCTCGCTGCTTGAAAAGCGAGGTGAACTGAAACGAATTAGCCTTCCCATTGATCCCTATCTGGAAATGACGGAAATAGCCGATCGCACTCTGCGTGCCGGCGGTCCGGCGCTGCTGTTCGAAAATCCCAAAGGCTATGATATGCCGGTGCTGTGCAACCTGTTCGGCACGCCTGAGCGGGTTGCTTTGGGCATGGGGCAGGAGAGCACCGCAGCGCTGAGGGATGTTGGCAGGCTGCTGGCTTTTCTCAAAGAGCCGGAACCGCCGAAGGGATTTCGTGATTTGTTGGATAAAGCGCCCAAGTTCAAGCAAGTGCTCAACATGCCCACCAAGCGCCTGCATACTGCACCCTGCCAGGAGCAGGTGTGGCAGGGCGCAGACGTGGACCTGGGACGTATCCCCATCATGCATTGCTGGCCCGGCGATGCGGCCCCGCTTATCACCTGGGGGCTGACGGTGACCCGCGGGCCGCATAAAGAACGGCAAAACCTGGGTATCTATCGTCAGCAGGTGCTGGGCAGGAACAAAGTCATCATGCGTTGGCTGTCTCATCGCGGCGGCGCACTGGATTACCAGGAATGGTGCCAGGCTAACCCCGGCAAGCGATTCCCGGTAGCGGTAGCGCTGGGTGCCGATCCGGCCACAATCCTCGGGGCGGTTACCCCAGTGCCGGATACTCTTTCCGAGTATGCCTTTGCCGGCCTGCTGCGCGGTTATAAAACCGAAGTGGTCAAATGCCTGTCGTGCGACCTGGACGTGCCGGCCAGCGCGGAAATCGTGCTCGAGGGCTATCTGGAGCCAGGAGAAGTGGCGCCGGAAGGCCCTTATGGCGATCATACCGGTTATTACAATGAAATTGACAACTTCCCGGTATTTACCGTCACCCATATTACCCAGCGGCGCGATGCCATCTATCATTCGACCTACACCGGTCGGCCGCCTGATGAGCCTGCGGTCATGGGCGTCGCGCTGAATGAAGTCTTTGTGCCGATATTACAGAAACAGTTTCCTGAAATTGTCGATTTTTACCTGCCGCCTGAAGGCTGCTCTTATCGCCTGGCGGTAGTCACTATCAAGAAGCAGTATGCGGGACATGCCAAGCGGGTGATGATGGGAGTATGGTCTTTTCTTCGTCAATTCATGTATACCAAATTTGTCATCGTATGCGATGATGATATTAACGCACGTGACTGGAAAGACGTGATATGGGCGATTACTACTCGTATGGACCCGGCGCGCGATACGGTTTTAATGGAAAATACGGCAATAGATTATCTGGATTTCGCATCCCCGGTCTCCGGATTGGGGTCGAAAATGGGAATGGATGCTACCAATAAATGGCCGGGTGAAACGCAGCGTGAATGGGGCACTCCTATTGTTATGGACCAAGCTGTCCGAGCACGCGTTGATGCCATATGGGAAGATATGGCTATATTCAAAGAGAGTGGTAAGAAACCGTGAAGGCACGGTTCTCTATTCCGTTTTGCTCAAATGACCCGATAGAGGGAATGCATGACAACATTGACCTGTAAGGTCTCTTCCGTAGATGCCATCACCGATACGGTTTATCGGGTACGCCTGGTTCCGGAAGGTCCTTTTAGTTTTCACGCCGGACAATATCTGATGGTGGTGATGGATGAACGGGATAAGCGTCCTTTTTCACTGGCATCAACGCCGATGGAAAGCAGCTTTATCGAGTTGCATATCGGCGCATCGGAGCTCAACCTCTACGCCATGGCGGTCATGGACCGCATTCTGAAAGATCGCGAAATTACCGTCGATCTTCCCCATGGCGAGGCCTGGCTGCGTGATGACACTGACCGACCGATAGTTCTGATAGCCGGCGGTACCGGTTTTTCCTATACCCGCTCTATCCTGCTGACGGTGCTTTCACGTCAGCCAGAGCGCGAAGTCTCCATTTACTGGGGGGGCCGCGAACTGGAGCATCTGTATGACCTGGACGAGCTGCAGGCATTATGCCTGCAGCACCCGCGCCTCAACGTGATTCCGGTGGTTGAACAGCCGGATGATAACTGGCAGGGCCGTACCGGCACCGTGCTGAGCGCAGTGCTGCAGGATTACGGCTCGCTGGAGTCGCACGATATCTATATTGCCGGTCGCTTCGAGATGGCCAAGATAGCCCGGGAGCGCTTCTGCGCCGAACGCGGTGCCCAGGAAAGCCGTATTTTCGGCGACGCCTTCGCTTTTATCTGATTTTGTCACAGGCGGCTTGCCCCTTTCCGGCAATGCCGCCGCTGTCTCCTCCAACAACGACATTGCTGTCTCCTTCAACAACGACATTGCTGTCTCCTTGAACAACCACCCCGCCAGTGTTCTTCTATCGCGCCTGATTACAGGCCTGTTCTCAATGGTTCCAACGCTTTCGCTGCAGGACGGCTATGGTAATATGGCCCCACATTTCGTATCGACATAAGGCCAGGTCATGGAATCCTTTTCTCATCTCTATCAGGATCATCTTGAGACGCTTTCGAAACGGGCGCGCGACATTCTCGGACGCCTTCAACTGGATGCGCTGCTTATCCATTCCGGTGAACCCATTACCGCGTTCCTTGATGATCATGATTATCCCTTTAAGGCCAACCCCCATTTCAAGGCCTGGCTGCCGGTAACCACCGTCCCTCACTGCTGGTTGTGGGTGGACGGCGTCAACAAACCCCGGCTGTGGTTTTACGCCCCAGTGGATTACTGGTACAGCGTCGAACCGATTCCCGATAGCTTCTGGACGTCGTGGATTGATATCATACCGATCCGTAATCCCAATGATATCGCCGGCCTGCTGCCGCCGGGACGCGATAAGGTGGCCTATCTGGGCAGCGCGCCGGAACGCGCCCGAAGCCTGGGGATCCAAGCCGACCGGCTGAATCCGAAACCGGTGCTGGACTATCTGCACTATCATCGCGCCTTCAAGACCGATTATGAACTGGCCTGTATGCGCGAAGCGCAAAAGACCGCGGTCACCGGCCATCGGGCGGCGCAGGAAGCTTTTCAATCCGGGATGAGTGAGTTTGATATCAATATGGCTTATCTCACCGCCACCGGCCACCGGGACACTGATGTGCCTTACGGTAATATCATTGCCCTGAATGAACATGCATCGGTGTTGCACTACACCAAACTGGATCAGCAGTTGCCTGACGACGTGCACAGTTTTCTGATTGACGCCGGCACCGAATACAATGGCTATGCGGCGGATCTAACCCGTACCTATGCGGCGGTCAAGGACAGCGAATTCGCCGATCTGGTCAAAGCGATGAATGAGCAGCAACTGGCGCTGATCGATACCCTCCAGACCGGTGTCAATTACATCGATTATCACATCCAGATGAACGGGCGTATTGCTACGCTGCTCAAGACGTACGATATTGTTACCGGCATCAGTGAAGAGGCGATGGTGAAAGAAGGCATAACCTGCCCGTTCCTGCCTCATGGGCTGGGTCATCCGCTGGGGCTTCAGGTGCATGACGTCGGCGGCTTCATGCAGGATGACCAGGGCACGCACCTTGCCCCGCCGGCGCTGTACCCCTGGCTGCGCTGTACCCGCGTGATGCAGCCGCGCATGGTGATGACCATTGAGCCGGGGCTTTATTTTATCGAGTCCCTGCTGGCGCCTTGGCGCGAAAGTGCATTCAGCCAGCATTTCAACTGGAAGCGTATTGCCTCCTTCATGCCTTATGGTGGAGTCCGTATCGAAGACAATATCGTCTTTAACGATAAACACATCGAGAATATGACGCGTAATCTCAAGCTGGCATGAACCAGGCGTACGCTGTGCCGGCCGCACCGATAATGCTCAGCGCTGAAATCAAAAAGAGCCGGTTTATCACGCTGCTGGAACCTGCCTGCGGGACCGTGGCGGCCAAGGCGTTCATTGCCCGCATCCGGGCGGAACACCCATCGGCGGCGCACCATTGCTGGGCTTATATCGCCGGCCCTGCCGATGACCAGCAGCAGTGGGGTTTTTCCGATGATGGCGAGCCCTCCGGCACCGCCGGACGACCGATGCTGGCCCAACTGGCCGGCAGCGGACTGGGGGAAATCACGGCGGTAGTGGTACGTTATTATGGCGGTGTCAGGCTCGGTACCGGCGGCCTGGTCAAAGCCTATGGCGGCGGCGTCCAGCAGGCGCTCAAGCGGGTGGTACGCCAGCAAAAAATACCCTACTCGCGGTTTATCCTCAGTTGCAGCTATGGCCAGGTTGCCTGGGTCGAAGCGGTTGTCAGGCAGGTTGATGGACGCATCCTGCAAGGAGATTACCAGGAATCGATTATACTCAGCGTAGAGCTACCGGCAGCTCGGTTAGACGAAGCGAATGAAAAGCTGCGGGATCTCAGTCATGGCGCATTGCTATTTTCAGCTGATTCACAATAATTGCATCCCCGGCAATATTTACATTTATTATTAAGGACCGTGCTGAAATGCATTTTCGCACTATAACCCGTATCGTCGGCCTGCTGGTCATCCTGTTTTCAGGAACCATGATCATTCCCGGCCTGGTTGCACTGATTTATCGGGACGGTGCCGGCAGTGCGTTTACCCAGACTTTTTTCGTCGCCCTGACGATTGGCCTGCTACTGTGGTTGCCTAACCGCCGCCAGAAGCATGAACTCAAGTCCCGTGAGGGTTTCCTGATCGTGGTGCTGTTCTGGACGGTGCTCGGCAGCGTCGGGGCATTGCCGTTCCTGTTCGCAGAACATCCCAACCTGTCGTTGACCGATGCGTTTTTTGAATCCTTCTCCGGACTGACCACGACCGGCGCCACGGCGCTGGTGGGGCTGGATAACTTGCCGAAGGCTATCCTGTTCTATCGTCAGATGCTGCAATGGTTCGGTGGCATGGGGATCATTGTGCTGGCGGTTGCTATCCTGCCTATTCTCGGCGTCGGCGGTATGCAGCTGTATCGAGCCGAGATGCCCGGCCCGCTGAAAGACAACAAAATGCGGCCGCGGATTGCCGAAACGGCCAAAACGCTGTGGTTCATCTATGTCGGCCTGACCATTGCCTGCGCCCTGGCGCTGTGGGGGGCGGGCATGACGGTGTTCGATGCCATCGGCCACAGCTTTTCGACCATCGCCATCGGCGGCTTTTCCACCCATGACGCCAGCATCGGCTACTTCCATAGCCCGATGATTAACACTATCGTCGCGGTATTTCTGCTGATTTCCGGCTGTAACTACGGATTGCATTTTGCCGTACTCAGTGGCCTTAATCCCCGCGTATACTGGCGCGATCCCGAGTTTCGCATGTTTATCATGGTCCAGTTCACGCTGGTGTTGGTCTGCACACTCATTCTGTGGCGTTTCAACGTCTATGAAACCAGTCTGCAAACCGTCAACCAGGCTTTCTTCCAGGTGGTTTCCATGGCGACCACGGCCGGCTTTACCACCGACAGCATTGCGCAGTGGCCATTGTTCCTGCCGATCCTGCTGCTGTGCTCAGCGTTTATCGGCGGCTGCGCCGGTTCTACCGGCGGCGGCCTGAAGGTAATTCGTATATTGCTGCTTTACCTGCAGGGTTCGCGTGAGCTTAAGCGTCTGGTCCACCCTAATGCGGTGTATACCATCAAGCTGGGCAATCGCGCCCTGCCGGAACGCATCCTTGAAGCGGTATGGGGCTTTTTCTCCGCCTATGCGCTGGTGTTTATCGTCAGCATGCTGGCGGTTATCGCTACCGGCGTCGATAATTTCTCCGCTTTTGCGGCAGTAGCCGCTACCCTTAACAACCTGGGGCCGGGCCTGGGTGTAGTGGCGGATAATTTCACCTCTATGAACGCCGCCGCCAAATGGATACTGATCCTGACTATGCTGTTTGGCCGACTGGAGGTTTTTACTCTGCTGGTGCTGTTCACCCCGACGTTCTGGCGTGAATAATCCCGTCAGCCGGCAGCGATGGAAAGCATAAGGTAAGTTATGAAAACATTGATTGTGTATTCCAGCCGGGATGGGCAAACGCGCAAAATCGCCGGACATATTGCCGACAGACTGGGGGGCACCTGCGATCTGGTGGACTTGGCCGATATTGGAAAAACGCCGGTGAATGACTATCAGCGGGTATTGATTGGCGCGGCGATACGCTATGGACACCATGCCGCCGGGCTGAAGCCGTTTATCGATCGCAACCTGGCATGGCTTAACCGGGTACCCAGCGCCTTTTTTTCGGTGAACCTTACCGCTCGCAAAGCTGAGAAACGATCGCCCGAGACTAATGCCTACAGCCGGAAATTTCTCGCCTCCACCCCCTGGCGTCCTGACCGTTGTGCGGTATTCGCCGGGGCGCTGCGTTATCCGCAGTATCCTTGGTATGACCGCATCATGATTCAGCTGATCATGCGGATGACCGGGGGAGAAACCGACAGCAGTAAAGAGATTGAATATACCGATTGGCATCAGGTTGATGATTTTGCCGATGACTTTGCTGCATTACTCGACAAAACGCCTGTTGCATAACCGTAAAGCCCACGGTTTGCTGAAAAAAAAACCGATCGGTAATTTTTCGTAAATTAGCGCTTGTCATGCCGCAGGAAGTCCCTATAATGCGCCTCCACTGACCGGGAATAAGCGCTTCGACGCACCGGGTCGGGAAGGGGAAAGCGCTTCGGTGAAGCAAATAAAAGCTTGACTCTTCAGCGGGAAAACGTAATATACGCCACCCGCGCCACGTGAGTTTTCTCACGCTGGCCAC
>NZ_SMCR01000006.1 GCF_004343195.1 Biostraticola tofi
CCGGCGGTCAGCTGGCTGCCCTGGCTCTGGTGCCGGGTCTGGGTCTGCTCCGAGGTCGATGACTGGGCGCCATAGGACAGATTGAGGCCAATCAATGTCCCGTCTTTGCCTTGGGCCTGCTCCATGGCATAGCCCTGATAGGCCTGAACGCCACTGAGGGCCGACTTGATGCCGTCCAGCGCCGCCAGCCGGCCGTTGCTTTGCGTGCCGGCCTGGTTGATGGTGGTCACCGCCGTGTTGGCAATCCCGCCCACCAGGCCCGACAGCGCCAGGGTCAGGCCGCTTTGCATTTGATCCACCCGGTGGGTCTGGACGCTGTGATTGTCGGCATGCCCAATCGCCACCTGCTGGCCCTTGAGGGCGATATCTTTGCGCGCCAGCACATCCGAACCTTTGATCTTAAGCCCCTGGCCCGCCTCAAGACGGACAGTGCCTTCGGTGCTGCCGACAGTACTGCCGGCGCTGCTGTGGACGGTGCCGCCATCACTGATTTTCAGGCTGTTGCTGCCGTAGTTGAAACCCAGGCCGCCGGTGCCGGTCAGGCCGGAGGTCTTTTCCACATTCCAGTGCTGGTCCAGGCGCGTCTGGTCGGCGGTCTCGATAGCCAGCCGGTGGCCGGCGGTCAGGCTGACATCCTCGGTGCCGGCCACCGAGCTGCCGGTGACGAGTAGGTCATGCCCGGCCTTGATATCCTGGCTATTGCCGCTGAAGTTGCTGCCCAGGTTGTTCTGTTCTGTCACCTGGTCGTGACTTTCCAGCGAGGTCGCGGACAGCATATTGCGCCGGTTTTGTTTATCGTGTTCGGTCAGGGTGAAGCCGGACTGGCCGCCGGACAGGGTGATATCATGACCGGCTTCGGCGGTGAGGGCACCGGCGGCAGTGACCGAGGCGGCCTTGGCATTGAGATCGTGACCGGCGGTGAGGGCTATGCTGCCCTGGCTGTTAAGCTGCGATCCCACATCATCATGCTGGCTCAGGTGTCGATAGGTATCCTGGCTCCAGTCGTTGTTTTCAGTATGCGTCTGGGTCAGAGTATCCAGCGTCAGTGTATTGCCGGCGGCAATATTCAGTTTGCTGTCCGCGCCCACGGTGCTGGCCTGAGTCGCCGTCAGGGTAATATTTTGCAGCGCTTTCAGGGCCAGGGTGCCGCCGTCGTTCTGGACATACAGGCCGGCCGCCCGGTCGATAGCCCGGTGCTCCTCATCGCCCCGCAGGGTACTTTGGCTGATAATGTCGCGGTCGGCCCGCACCGTCAGGCTATCGCCGCCCGATAGCGTGCCGCCCCGGTTAACCATATCGGTACGCGCCGTCAGGTCGGTGCGTTTGCCGCCGATAAAACCGCTGTTGGTCAGGTTATCGGCGCTAAGCCGGGTCACCTCCCGGCCAAGGATGGCGCCGCTGTTGGTCAGGTCCTGTTGGATATCCAGCCCGACATGATTACCGCTCAGCAGCGCCCCGCTGCCGTCAAGATCGCCTTGCTGCAGCCGGGCGTACAGCTGAGGCGCGACGACGCTTTGTACTGATCCATCCGGCAGGGTGACGTCCTGTTTGACCAGCCAGACCATATTGCTGGTCAGCAGGGCCATTTGCTCAGGGGTCAACGCCACGCCCGGCGTCAGAGAATAGCGCTTGCCGAAGGCGATACCGGCATCCATCAGCGCTTTAAACTGATCACTGTCGTTATTGAAGCCGGACAGATAACGCTGACCGGTCAGGTTGATCACCTGATTGCGGATCACCTGCTGCTCGTAGTAACCGTCGCCCAGGCGTTTGAGCATATGGCCGGCATCATGGTTGATGGCCTGCTGCATGTAGTCGCTGCCCAGCCACTGCTTCCGGTTGGTAAAGCGGGGATCAGTCTCCACCAGATACTGGCTGGTGAAATCCGGATGCAGCTGGAACAGGCTGCTGACCGGCAGATGAATATCCGGACTGGCAGTGCGCACCACCGGGGCCACCTGTTGCGATTTTAACGGATCCAACGGCTGGACGATCTCTACGGTTTGCACGGTGGGTGCGTCAATCGGGCGCTTATCGAGCTGAACGGCCGGGCCGTCAGGGTTGCCAACCGATTCGGTCAAGGCGGTGGTTTTACGCGGCTCAAGACGGGTACCGCTGCCGTCAACCGCCGCAGATCCCTGGTAGGCCATGGCTTTCAGGTCAATGGTCTGTACTACTGCTGCCGGCTGGTAACGGCTGGTTTTTTTACCCTGGGAGGTTTTAGTGCCGCCAATACCGCCGCCGGATTTCTTGGCATACCAGTAAATCTGCTTGCCCAGATCCTGGATGATCCGCTCGCCGGGTGTGGCCAGGTTTTGCAGATGGTTGATGGTGCCGCCCAGCAGGCCGCCGGCCAATATCTGGCTGTCGCTGTTGCGAACCTGGTCACTGTTGATCGTCAGGTTGCCGCCGGCCAGGATCTTGGCCGGTTCGCTCTGGACAATCTGCGTCTCGGTCACGGTACGCTGGTAGTCATACTCGTAAAATCTATTATACCCGGTACCGTCCGGCATGTTGGCATTGTGCACGCCATAGTCGTTTTCATGGGAGGTATCGATATCGGCCCATTCAAAGCGTTGCGTATGCCCTTGCAACACCGCGTCGTGGTGAGGGCTGCGCTCCGTCACCTCGTTGCGGGTGACCAGCGTATCGTTGGCATTGACGATTCGGTCGATATTCAGCGACATGTCCCCGGCGGACTCCAGGGTGGCGCTGTGGTTAGTGAAGAGGTTTGCCCGGCCTTCGGCCTGGAATGCCTCATTCAATCCGCCGCCAATCGCCAGGCTGCCGGCACTGTAGATAAGCCCCTGGCTGCGGTTATTCAGGGTTTGCACGCCCAGATCAAGCCGGTCTCTGGCGGCAACGGTCGCCGCCTGGCCATTTTCATCCAGGTTATCAAGCGTGCCGGTGCTGAGCGCGATATGATCGCCATACAGGCGTCCACTGCCGATATTGCTCAGGTTAGCGGCCACAATGTGCGTCAGGGTGCCGTCCAGCAGGCCATGGTTAGTCAGCGTCCCGTCGACCAGCAGGTGGTTTTGGGCAGCGCTGATTTCGCCCGACTCATGGTTCGTCAGGCTGGCCGTATGCAGATTAAGCTCGCCGCCGGCGGTAATACGCTGGCTGTTCTCCAGGCCCTGGGCCAGGGTGAGCTGCATATCGCCGTTCGCCGTCACCTCGCCGGTGTTGAAAAAGGGCTGCTGCAGCGACAGGGCCATCGCATCCTGGGACAATACGCGACCATCGCCGCTCAATGCTCCGGCCGACAAATCAAGTTGCTTACCGGCTACCAGCGTGCCGCTGTTATTGCCGATGCGCAGTGCGTTTTCGCCCTGCACCTTGAGCACTTGGGCCGATGAGAGCAGGCCGTCAGCATTGGCCAGTTCCCTGCCGGCGGTAATCTCCAGCAGCTGGTTAGCGCGGATATTGCCGCGTCGGTTATCCAGCTCGGCGCTTCGCAGGATGACCGATTGCCCTTCTAGTCCCGTGATCCCGGCGTTGGCGTCGCGCGGGATACCGTTATCAATGTGGCTATCCCGATTGATGATGCTATCGGCGCTAATCGTCACCGCCGCACCGCTGCGGATGGCCCCGGCGGTGTTGTCCACCCGACCCTGGCCGGCATTCACCCGGGCATCACCGACCGCCCGAATCTGACCTTGAGCGTTGTTCAGCCCGGCAACCGTAAACGCGGCCCGGCCGGCTGACGCGATATCCCCCTGGCGATTGTCCAGATCATGCCCATGGGTGTCGAGCAACAGATCGCCGGCGCTTTGCAGTTGGCCGGACTGATTCAGCAGGGTGCCGGTCAGCAGGGTGAGCGCCCCTGAAGCATTGATCCAGCCGCTGTTATTATCCAGCGTCTGGGCCTGGGTCTGCACAGTGAAATCATCACCGCTTTGCAAGACGCCAGAGTGATTATCCAGGGCCGCAGTCTGCAGGTGCAGCACGCCATCGCTGACCAGGGTGCCGTGGGCATTATGCAGATCTTCGGTGGCAACGGCCGCGTCATCCCTGGCACCGATAAAGCCGTGCTGATTGTCCAGCAGGCCGCTGTGGATGGATAACCGTCCCAGGCTCAAGATGCCGCCCTTTTCACCGCTGGCGCGATTACTCAGACGACCCTCGCCGAGATCCATAGACATGGCGTTGCCCGCCTGCAGCAAACCGCTGTCGTTATTCAGCCCGAGGCTTTGCAGAGTCAGGTCATGTAATGCCGCCAGGGTGCCCGCCGCATTGTTGACTGCCTGTTGTCCGGCGTGAAGCGTGATATTTTCAGCCGCAATTGCACCATGCTGATTATCCAACAGGCCACGCACCTGCAGATCCAGGGCTCCCTGCTGCAGCGCGGTGATATGGCCGGACGCGTTATTCAGATCGCCGGTATCAAGCCTCAGGTCGCCATTAGCGTTCAGGTTTCCAGCCTGATTATTCAGGCTGCCGGCCGTCAGCAGCACATTGCCGTCAGCAGTAAGATGACCCCGCTGATTATCCAGGCCCTCGGCGACAGTGACCTTCAGTTGCCCGTTGCCGGGCGTGGCCGGCCGCTGGCCACTGTCGGCGGTCAGCAGGCGGCCGCTATCCGCTATCTGGCCAATGCCGGTAGCGTTTATCTGGCCGTCACGGTTGGACAAGGGGCCGGTGGCGTATCTCTGGCCGTCACGGTTGGACAAGGGGCCGGTGGCGTTTATCTGGCCGTCACGGTTGGACAGGGTGCCGGCGGTCAGCGTGACCTGCGGGGCCGCTATCCGGCCCCGGTCCAAAAGTGCGTGGCCACGGGCAGTCATCGTCAGCCGACCGTTGGAATTTATCTGGCCCTTTTGGCTCTGCAGGCTGTCGCCGGCGATCTTCAGGTTTCCGGTGGATGTATGGCTAATCTGTCCGTTGTCATTGTTGATTTGAGCGACATTCAACGTCATATCGTGGCTATTGCCGGCAATTTCACCGTCACCGTTATCGAGAATATCGCTGGTAAAGGTCAGGGTGCCGGCGGCGGCATGGTTGATATGTCCGCTGTGGTTATTGATGTGGCTGGCGTTAAGCGTCAAATCTCCGCCGTTACTGGCAATGTGTCCGCCACGGTTATTGAGGGTGCCCGGCAGGCTGAGCAGCAAATTATCCTCGCCCCATTGTGAAATCTGCCCCTGCTGATTGGACAGATCCGCTGCGAAAATAGCAAACCGGTCGGCCGACAGGCTGCCGCCATCATTGTTAAAGACGCTGGCGCTGTGGCCGGTAAACTGCTGTCGGGCGGCAATAGTCGCACCGCCGCCGGTCAGCAAATCACCTTCGCCGGCATCGAGTTTGATGTTACGGGCTGCGGTCCGACCCTGAGTCACATCCACGCCTTGACCCTGAAACACCAGATCGCCGGCGGCCAGATTCTGGCCCTGTACCCGCAATGGGCCTTGGGCATCCAGCGTTAAGTTGCCCTCTTTGACCTGGCTGCCGTTCTGCTGGATACCGGCGGCCAGGATGCTGCCGGGCTCACTGGTCAGTTGTCCGCCCTGTATGTGCAGGTCGTGGCGTGAACTGACCGTCCCGCTGTTGTGAAACGCCCCGCCGTTCTTCAGGCTGGCATTGCCTTCGGCCTGCAGGGTACCGCTATTATCAATCCCATTGCCGGCAGTCAGAGACGCATTGCCCAGCACGTGCAGCGATCCACTGTTGTATATGGCGTTGCCGGCCTTGAGCGTGGCATTGCCCTCAATCTGCAGACCGCCACGGTTATCAATGTCCAAGGAGGATGTCAGCGCCAGGTCGGTTTTACCGCCGACACGACCGCTGTTTTCTATCCGGCCATCGGTAGTGATAATGACTGCGCCGGCCTGAGCACCGACAGTGCCGGCGTTATGTACCCCAACGCCATCTTCGGTGCCAATAAGGCGGATCTGCTGCGCATACATGCCGCCGAGGCTGGCTACGTCCAGCGCCAATCGAGGTGGGGCAGAATCATCGGCCGATTTTTTTTCAAACCGCCGATTGTCGGCATCTACCCGGTTACGCCCCAGGGTGATCGCAAGATCGCTGGCATTCAGCTCTGCGTTCACGCTCAGCGAACGGGCAATGATATCGGTATAGTTCTGGCCGTCACCATTGCTTAAACCGGTACCCTGAATAACGATCTCGCCACGATCAACGTCATAGCCAGTCAGTCGACCCTCTGCCATCAGCGCCTGCCCGGTGGTCAGGGTGGCGCGATAGGCATTGATAAAACCGCAACCGCTGCAGGAGATGCCGGCCGGGTTGGCGATGACCACCTGCGCACGCTGCCCCGCCACCTCGATATGGCCATTAAGCAGACTGGGATCTCGGGAATGCACCTCATTAAGAATAATTCTGGCTTCACCGCCGGCAAGCATCGGATTTCCCTGCACCATGCCGCCCAATTGGGTGGAGATGTCCTGGCGCGAGTTATTAAGGATGGCGCCTCGACCGTCAACGTCGAACTGGCGGTAGCTGTTGCGAGAGACGCCACCCTCGCTGGGCGTCTGGATATTGATCAGGGGGATGCCGTTGGCGCTGCCAATAATGATTGGCTGCTCGTTACCGGGGGATCGCGCATCTGCCTGGATACCCGCCTGAGCGCTGCCAATAACATTAACCGTGCCGAATAACACCAGCCATGCCCATGACCATGGATTGAGGCGGCAGCTGCATTGGGCGGCCCCATCAACCTGCCGGCCGCGAGGCTGCTTACCGCCCCGGCGGGCGAGGTCGCCTACTACCATCAACAGGCCGCGGGCCTTATTGAAAACAATGCGATAGCGCTGACTGTTCAAGAACAGGTCTCCTTACTCTGATTCTTAAGAGGATTATCAGTACCGGAAAAACGGCACAGCTCGAGGCCACAGGCTTGCTGTGGTTAAATGAGATTTTGGGTGACACCGGCTGGTATAAGCCGGTGCAGATAGTGCAGGCTGATATCGTTCAGCCTGGCTTTAATATTGCCAATTAACCGTAAAGCCCATGGTCCAGGGATCGGTACTGAATCCATCAGGCTTTGAAAAAGGCATCGCAGCGAACAGGTCATAGCCCATGCCCCACCGACGGCCCCTTACGCCGATTGCCCCGCCGGCCAGGCGGCGGCCCAACAGGTTTTTCGCGCCATGGCCGCCCACTTCGCCGTAATCAACCCCCAGGTAGAGTTCCTCTGCCTGCGCCTGCGGCAGGGCCCAGGCAAGCTCATTGCTGAGATACCAGCCGCTGTCGGCATTCAGGGTGCGTTCACCGTCAAAACCTCGCACCGTCCAGCGGTTGCCGATAGCGAACTGATCCTGGGGGGTGAGCCAAGTGGAGCTCAGTTGCCGCTTATACTGCATGTTGTAACGAAACTGACTTTTGGCCACCTCAAACGGCATAGCGAACTTGGCAGTAAGTTGAACAATCCGGCTTAAGGCAGTGGCATCACCTGCCGATTCTTCCGGTGCCGGAATGGCACCAAACCAGCGTGTCCCCTGCTGATAACTGATGCCCGTATTCAGAGTGCCGAACGGGAAAAAGTGTCGGTTGTCCAATCCGATTCGCCAGGCTGAGACCAGACGGCGCTGGACTTCGATTTCAACGTCATCGGTTTTATTGCCGGACTGGCGCATCAGCACGTCATAAGTCAGGGTGGTTTTCTGGTTGCCGCTGCGGTGCAGAACATGGCTGAGCTGAACGTCAAGACTACTGCTTTTGCCGCTGTAGCGGATATCGCTGTTCATCCCTGCAGCGGTAAGGTGATAGTCATAACTGCTGCCGGTGATGCTCAGCAGTGAGTACCCCAACGGTACCGAATAATGTCCGGTAATATTGCCTGAACCATTAGCGCTGTTGTTGTTCAGGCTGCGGTTGCCCGCCAGATAAAACAGATCGCTCAGTGAAAAAGGATTATCCACAGAGAGCGTCAGGCCGCCCTGATAGCGCCCGGTGCTGCGCGAGCCGGCATCATCAAGCGAAACGCCTGCTCGCCACATGCGCTGTTGCTGCCAGTTGAGGACGATATCGCTTTCACCGGGCTGCTGCCCCGGCAGGATCTCGACATTGGCCTTCACCGTCGGCAGGCGCTGCAGGTTCTCCAGCCCCTGTTCGATATCGCGAAGATCAAGCAACCCCCCGCTATGCGCCGGAAAAGCGGTATAAAGGGAGACATAATGGCCGCTCCCCGCCGTCAGTTTGGTCTGACGTATTTTGCCGGGCACCAGCAACAGTTCAAGCTTGCCGCCGTTCAAATCCTGGGCTGGCGCCAGCACGCGGGTAGTGATGTAACCGGCATCCACCAGCCGGTTCTGCAGTGTGCTCATTAACAGGCTGATGCCTTGGACCCCGAGACAATGGCCGTTCGCCTGGCGACTGATATGGTTTAGATGCAGCCAGAACGGCATGGTATCCACCCCACTGATCTTCACCTCAGATAGCGTAAAACAGCGCGTTTCCTGAGGAAAACGAAGGTACTTGCTGCGCCCGCCCGGCTGGGAGAGGCGCACATCCGGCGATTGTGGCGTGACGCTTTGCTGCAAAGCGCGCTGCCGCTGCTGCTGATTAATCAGGTACTGGTCTGGGGACATAATAACGTTTGCCGGCTGTTGGTCCGCGTTATAAGAGTGAGGCAATAATACCCGGCCTTCATTAGCTGAAGCCGGTAATATAAAGCAAACGACGCCTGCAGAATAAAATAATAGACTACGCCAAATCATCCCACCCAAAGTGGAAATACGCTCCTTTATGCAGGGCATACGATATCCTTATCCATATTACACTATCTAATAACGCGTCCATTTAATTCACACCATTATGACAAGAACTGCGATTCTTACAATATTTTTTATTACTTTACGAAAAAGAACATAAAGCGAGAATTAAAAAGAAAAGCTAATGACAATAAGTGCAACGTTAAATTAGAACATCACCATAAATAATACGGCAGACTCACCAATAAAGTATAAACATAAATCATTAAATATAAGTACCGACTGCCATAAGGTGCTGCATCAACATACTCGGAAATTACGATAACGCGTGACATATTACGCCCCTAACAGGAGAGCATCTGACAATTAATCGAAATCGATGGAAAATTTTCAATATGCGTTCCTGAAACACTTTATTAAGCAATTGTTACTCATGACATAACGTCCCATTTTTGATGCCTGACCCCTCATATCCGACAGCTGATGCTTAAGACTTACAACTTACAACTTACAACTTACGACTCACGACTCACGACTCACGACTCACGACTTACGACTTACGACTTACGACTTACGACTTACGACTTTCGATTCACGACTCACGACTTTATGCCTCATGCCTCATGCCTCATGCCTCATGCCTCATGCCTCATGCCTCATGCCTCATGCCTCATGCCTAAATACGATACTTGTCTCTTAATAATTTTTTCTTCTTTCTTCTTTCTTCTTTCTTCATGGTTGTTGATTGTTGATTGTTGATTGTTGATTGTTGATTGTTGATTTGAGTATTATCACTAATAAAATATCATCCAGGATATATTGTTTATCATTCATTCATGTTCACTCAAATAGACGTTAAATTGAAAATACCAGGTTCGATTTTGCTCCATTCCCGCTAATTTTTATTGCCGTCTCAAGGATTGCTTCAGCTGCCGGCAATCTTTATTAACAGACAGGGCAATGCCAGATTGCCCTGCCGCTGTCAGGATGGCTAACCGGTAGACATCCGAGTCAGTGATCGCCAGAAACAGCATTGCGCTTTGCATCCGCCTGGTCCTGCAGATCCGGCAGTAACAGCGTCAGGCTGACAGCATATGCCATGGCCCGATTACCTTCATCGCCTGGGTGCAACCGGTCGCCGGAATCGAAACGCGCTGACAGACTCGCGGGATCAGTGGAGTCCTGCAGCAGAGCGTCAAAGTCTATCACCCCGTCAAACACCCCGCTGTGACGGATCCATTCATTGAGCTGGCGGCGCAAGCGGTCCTTGTCCGGATGAAAGTAATCAGCCAGCGGCGTACCGGGCAGCGCCCCCTTGAAAGGCGTCAGGGTGGCACCTATCGCCCTTACCCCGCGGCGGTGAGCCTGAGACACCCACTGCTGATAACCTGCGATAAGTGCCGACAACGTCGGCCTGGGGCTATGTGGCGCAAAGGCCGTACCCGGCCAGGTGATATCGTTAATGCCCAGCATCAGGATAGCGCTCTTTACTCCTGGCTGGGCCAGCACATCACGATCCAGTCGCGTCAGTGCATTAGCCCCCATACCGTCAGCCAGCAACCGTGCCCCGGAGATACCGGCATTGACCACCGCCACGTTGTAGGGCGCAAGCCGCTCTGCCAGGAAATCTGGCCAGCGCCGATCCTTATCCAGACTGGCGGCGGCGCCATCAGTAATCGAGTCACCCATCACCACCAGCGCCGAGGAGGACGGTGGCGCTTCGACCTCAATGCCGGTCAGCAGCAAACGGGCAGTGATACTTTGAGATGACGTGGCTACCCATTCAGCAGCGGCGGTACGATTGCCAGGGACTATCCACCCGGTCTGACGCCCATCCCAGTGAAAAGTGCTGACCGGCGTGGCGACCGGCAGATACAGGCTGACTGCCACCTGCGCCAGCGGGGATGAACGCAGTGCGATAGGATCGCTTATCACCGCAGCCCCGGGGAGGATAGTCACCGACGATTGGCCGCCAAAGGTGACTATCTGCAGGCTATTGATATTGAGTTTATCGTCCTGACCAGGCAGGCGTGCCAAAGGGGTACCCGCGATAATCGGCGCCCGATTGTCCGCGGATGGGTTGGAGGTGGCGGGAGCATTGACGATTTCTGCTCGATTCAAGCCGGTCTGCGTCAAGCCGACCGTGGCTTTGCCCAGGGTAATCGGCGCCTGGCCATAGGCATTGGATAACACAATGCGCATCCGCCGCCCACCCAGGCTAATGCGTGCCAGCTGGCGTATGGTCTGATCTTTTAACACCGCCGGTACCTGGGTTGGAAATAAAAAATCCTTCCCCCATACCGGTTGAGGACTGGCTTGCCAACTGGCTGTCCAGACCGCACCGCTATCGGCCGGTGACTCCATGGTGAATTTTTCAGCACTGACGGCCGGCGTGATAATGCCGCCAGCGAGTAACGCAGGCATCAGCCAGGTGCGGGCTACGGCAGAGGATCGTATGAGAATATTCATAGTAGTGACTTCATCGACATTAGGTGTTCAAATAATGAATTCAAAGACGCATTCGCACTAGATAGCGACCAGTACAATCATTTGTGACCTGAACTCATAAGGAATGCCCTATGGCGCGTTTGGAGGTTAACCGTTCCGGTGAACTGGATATCTTTGTCCAGGTCATTCAGCTGGGCAGCTTCACCGCCGCCGCCCGGTCGTGTTCGATGACGCCCTCTGCGGTGAGCAAGCTGATTGCGCGCTTGGAACAGCGGCTGGGTACGCGGCTGTTAAACCGCTCGACCCGGCAGCTCCAGCTTACGCCGGAAGGATGCGTTTTCTATGAACGCGGCGTGCGCATTCTGACCGATCTGGATGAAGCTGAGCGTTGCGTCAGCGCCGAGGCGGCCCCGCGCGGCCGCCTGCGGGTGAATGCCAATGTGCCGTTTGGTCATCATTTTCTGTTGCCATTGGTGCCGCGTTTTCTGGCGCGCCATCCGGAAGTGCAATTGGATATCGTGCTGACGGATGATGTTGTCGATATTCTGGAACAGCGTACCGATGTGGCGGTTCGCGCCGGTCCGCTGAAAAGCTCCAGCCTGACGGCCCGCAAGCTGGGCCAGACCGGCATGATCATTGTCGGGTCGCCGGATTACTTACAGCGCCGGGGGATACCGCAAACCGCAGAGCAATTGGCCCGGCATAATCTGCTGGGGGCGAATTACCCGCGTGCGCAGCCGGGTTGGCCGCTGCGCGTTGCAGGTACGGTTCAGGTGATGCCGGTTATCGGCAATGCGCTGGCCAGCGATGGGGAAGCGTTGCGCCAGCTGGCGCTGGCAGGCGTTGGCTTAGCGCGCCTGGCGGCGTTTCAGGTGCGTCTGGATATCGCCGCCGGGCGGTTGCAGCCAGTGCTGGAACAGCTCAACCCCGGCGATCTGGAAGAGATCCACGGGGTGTTTGTCGGTCAAGGCGGCTACTTGCCGCTGCGAGTGCGCGCCTTTTTGGACTTTCTCGCGCAGGAAGTGGATATCGGAAGGGGTCCGCTCGAGGCTCCACCATAGCCGCTTCGTAGAACCCGATGGCAAAGCCAGGCAGAGCAACCTCTGATCCCAAGCCGTTGATGCAGTTTTATCACCAGGGCTGGACTCAGTAATCTAAGGCAGTAGCGCGTGGCTGGCTCCCGGTCTGTCGCTGTCAGGCGGCGAACTTCTTGGCGCCAGCCACACAGAGTACCGCTCCCAGGGCAACCGCCAGCATCGCCCAACTTACCGGTTCATGTAAAAACAGCGCCGCCAGTCCCAAGCCGAAGAAAGGCTGCAGCAACTGCAGTTGACTTACCCCGGCAATGCCGCCCATCGCCAGGCCCCGATACCAGAAAACAAACCCTATCAGCATGCTGAACACTGAGACATAAGCCAACCCGGCCCACCCGGCCACGGTAATCGGTTCGAAGGAGGCGGGCATGGTCAGCAGGGTTATCGGCAGCATCACCGGCAATGCCACGACCAATGCCCAGCAAATCACCTGCCAGCCACCAAGCTTGCGTGACAGTCGAGCGCCTTCGGCGTAGCCCAGGCCGCAGACCACGATAGAGGCCAGCATCAGCATGTCTCCTTTCAGCGAGGCCTGGATGCCGCCCCAGGCCGCATAGCCAGCGACAAAAGCGCTGCCGAGCAAGGAAAACAGCCAGAAAGCCGGTTTGGGGTAATCTTTACCGCGGAGGGCGCCAAACACTGCGGTGCATAACGGCAGCAGTCCGATAAACACCAGCGAGTGCGCAGAAGTCATATTCTGCAGCGCCATTGCAGTCAGCAGTGGGAATCCGACTACCACGCCCAGCGCGACCACCACCAGTGATAACACGGTACTGACGCCTGGCCGGCGCTGTTGCAACGCCAGCAACAGCATCAGTGCCAGCAACGCGGCGATAGTTGCCCTGGCGCCGGTGAGAAACACCGGATCGAAATCCTTCACCGCCAGGCGGGTCGCCGGCAGCGAACCGGCAAAAATCACCACGCCTATCAATCCATTAATCCATCCGGCAGACATCTTGTCCATTGGAGACTCCCTTTTTTAGTCACATGTTGAGGCCATATGGGGCCGGTCTGAATTACATCACTCCTTGGCTGGACCCGCCACAGACAAAACAGTACAATTTAAAGTAACTGTTATGGTTTCTAGCGCCATACACTTTTCAGGGATCCTCAGCATGAAGCCGACAATGACTCGCATTGAAACCGTAATGGACAGCGTACGCATGAAAATTGCCTCGCGGGCTTATCTGCCCGGCACCCGACTGCCCTCGGTGCGTGCCCAAGCGACGGCGATGGGACTGTCAGTGTCGACGGTGGTCGAGGCCTATGAGCGGCTTTGCGCTGAAGAAGTTATCTACTCCCGCCAGGGTTCAGGGTTTTATGTCGCCGGCCCGATAGCACCGCTGGCGCTATCTGAAATTGGCCCCAGGCTTGAACGCGAAGTTGATCCTTTGTGGATCTCACGTCAGTCGCTGGAGAGCGATGCCTCAGTGCTGAAACCCGGCTGTGGCTGGCTGCCGACCCATTGGATGTACGAGGCCGGGATGCGCCGAGCCTTACGCACCATCGCCAGGGCCGACCGATCGCTACTGACGGACTATGCACCGCCCCAAGGCCTGCCGGCTCTACGTCAATTTCTGGCGCGACGCATGGGGGCTACCGCTATCGAGGCATCGCCTGAGCAGATTCTGCTGACAGACTCCGGCACCCAAGCGATAGATTTGATTTGTCGCTTTTTCCTGCAACCGGGTGATGCGGTATTGGTAGATGATCCTTGCTACTTTAACTTCCACGCCCTGCTGCGCGCTCATCGCGTCAACGCAGTCGGTGTTCCATTTACGCCCACCGGCCCTGATTTGACGGCGTTTGAAGCTGCCCTGCGCCAGCACGCTCCGAGGCTTTATATCACGAACTCCGGCATTCACAATCCCACTGGCGCCGCCCTTTCCTCAGTGACCGCGCACCGGCTGCTTACCCTGGCGGAAGGCACGGACCTGGTTATCATTGAGGATGATATATTCGCCGATTTTGAAAGCCACCCGGCCCCACGGCTGGCCGCTCTGGATGGACTGTCCCGGGTTATCCATATGGGCAGCTTTTCCAAAACGATTTCAGCGTCGATGCGTTGCGGCTATATTGCCGCTCCGTCCCGCTGGGTCGATGGTCTGACGGATCTTAAAATCGCCACCCAGTTCGGCGGTGGCCAACTGGCGTCTGCGGTGCTGCTGGCGGCGCTGACCGACAGTGGCTATCGCAAGCATATGGCGACGATACGCCTGCGTCTGGCCCAGGGAATGGACCATTGCCTAGGCGGTTTAGGCAAGATTGGCATCACGCCGTGGTTGGCGCCGCAGGCCGGGATGTTTGTCTGGTGCCGGTTGCCGAAAGGCGCTGATGCGGCAAAAATAGCCAGCGCCTGTCTGAGACTGGGGGTAGTGCTGGCCCCAGGCAATGCTTTTAGCCAATCGCAAGGCGCCGGCGATTTTCTTCGCTTTAATGTAGCCCAATGCATGGAAGATACCGATAACCGTATGCTGGCGGTACTGGCGCAGGTGCTGGCTGATATTTAGGCAGGACCCCATCTGATGTGGTGCTGGCTGATATTAAGGCAGGACCCCATCTGATGGCGGCAAGCCAGGTTGGCGCTCAGGTTTTAAGACCCAGTAATTGTTTGAGCGATTTGAGATAGCGCCGGCTGACCGGTACTGATTGGCCGTTGCTCAAGGCAATTTCCGCCTGTCCGCTTTCTTCAAACCGTATTTCACGCAGATGCGCCATATTGACCAGATACTGCCGGTGGCATCGCACCAGCGGGGTACGCGTTTCCAGCGTTTTTAGCGTCAGTTCGGTAAAACACTCTCCGGTATCATTGCCGGTAACAAATACGCCACTCAACCGTGACTGGGCGAATACCACTTCTTTCATTCGCAGCAGGTAGATGCGGCTTTGGCCGATACAGGGAATATATTCCAGATGGCTTTCCGGTTCGGACAAGGACATGATGTCCTGCTGCGGTCGTTCGTTGTGCAGGCGCGAGAGGGTCTTGGCCAATCGCCCCGCCTCTATGGGTTTGAGCAGGTAATCAAAGGCATTTTCCTCAAAGGCCCTGACCGCATATTCATCATAAGCCGTCAGGAACACAATATACGGCATCTTTTCAGGATCGAGCATGCCGATCATTTCAAGCCCGGTAATGCGCGGCATCTGAATATCCAGAAACAGGACATCCGGATGCAGACGATGGATAGCACTGATGGCCTCCACCGCATTGGAGCACTCGCCCAGCACCGCTACTTGCGGGTCTTGGTGCAGCAGGCATCTAAGATTCTCGCGTGCCAGCGGCTCATCATCGACGATCAATACGGTTAACATGCCTCAAGGTCCTCCAGCGGCAGGCTAAGGGTAATACGGGTAGATTGCTCAGGCTCGCAGGTGACGCTCAGGCCATATCCATCGCCAAATCGATTACGGATCCGCTTATCCACCAGGCTCATCCCCAGCCCGGTGGACGCGCTGTGATCACGGTACAGACCGGCGTTATCTTCTACGCTGAGCAGCAACCGCCCTTGGCTCTGGCAGGCGCTGAGTGTGATGATGCCGGTGCCGAGCAGATGAGAGGTGCCGTGTTTGATGGCATTTTCAACGATCGGCTGGAGGGAGAATGCCGGCAGATGCAAACCCAGTAAAGCCTCAGGCAACTCAAAATTGACCTGCAATCGATCCTGAAAGCGGGCTTTTTCAATTTGCAGGTAAGCGTTGACGTGTTCGATTTCATCACTGAGTGACACCACCTCTTCCGATCTTTTCAGATTTTTGCGAAAGAAAGTCGACAAGGATTGCACCAGTTGACCGGCCTGCTCACTGTCGCGACGTATCACTGCCACCAGGGTATTGAGGGCATTGAACAGGAAATGGGGATTGACCTGGGCATGCAGCAGCTTGATTTCTGACTGGGTCAGCAACTGCTTGTGACGCTCATACTGGCCGGCCAAAATTTGCGCCGACAGTAGGCTGGCAATTCCCTCGCCCAAGGTGCGATTAATCGAGCTGAATAAACGGTTTTTGGCTTCGTACAGCTTAATGGTACCGATAACCTGCTGGTTTTCGCCCAGCAACGGGATCACCAGCGTTGAACCCAGTTTGCAGTTACGGTGTAACGAACACTGATAGGGAATACCATTACCATCAGCGTACACCACCTCATTATTTTCAATGGCCCTAATGGAATGGCGCGAGGCAATGGGCGTGCCGGGCAGATGGTGGTCATCGCCGATGCCGATAAATGCCAGCAGTTTTTCCCGATCGGTAATCGCAACCGCCCCGATGTCCAATTGCTGATAAATAACTTCAGCCACCCGCATGCTGTTTTCATGGTTAAAACCCTGGCGCAGAAAGCCTTCAGTACAGGCGGCAATTTTCAGCGCCCGGGCGGAAAATGCCGAGGTATATTTTTCGAACATCGCCCTTCGGTCCAGCAGGATCCGCATAAACATGGCTGCGCCGACGGTATTGGTGACAATCATCGGCGCCGAGATGCTTTTGACCAGTTTAAGGGCTTCTTCATACGGCCGCGCCACCGACAGGATAATCAGCATCTGCATGATTTCCGCCACCAGCGTGACGCCGGCTACCGTAAAGGGATTGAACAATTTGTCGATTCGGCCGCGGCGGATGAACAAGCGATGCACCACCCCGCCAAGCAGCCCCTCGATGAGGGTTGATATCATACAGCTGGTCGCGGTCATGCCGCCAAGGGAATAGCGATGCAGCCCGCCGGTCAGGCCAACCAGCGCACCTACCGCCGGCCCGCCCAGTAGTCCCCCCAGCACGGCGCCGATGGCGCGGGTATTGGCAATCGAGTCGTCAATATGCAGACCGAAATAGGTTCCCATAATGCAGAAAATCGAAAACATCACATAGCACAGCAGCTTGTGGGGTAAGCGGACGGTAACTTGCGTCAGGGGGATGAAAATGGGGGTTTTGCTTAACAGATAAGCGATAACCAGATAAACACACATTTGCTGCAGCAGCAGCAACACCAGATGGAACTCGTACATAGATGCTGACCTAAATCAATGCGCCGGACCCGGCGGGCCCGACGCACAGTCATAATGGCGGCACCATAGCGCAAACAACAGATTTTTACTTTGACATGTTTCACTAATTTGAAAATACATTTAGGGAATAACTATTGCTCGACCATGACAATCAGGGCCACTGCCTGTTTATTCCCCTGGTGCCCTCAGGATAAATCGAATCCTTCCAGCACGATTTTCCCCCGGGCGCGATGGCTTTCAATCAGCTGATGGGCCCGTCGCAGGTTTTCAGCGTTGATGGCGCCGTAATGTTCGCTGAAGGTCGACTGCAGGGTCCCATCATCCACCAGAGCGGCCACTCGCTCCAGCAATTGATGCTGTTTTATCATATCGCTGGTCTCAAACATGGCGCGAGTAAACATAAATTCCCAGTGCAGCGAGAGACTTTTGGTTTTTAACTGATTGGCATCGAGCGATTTCGGATCGTCAATCAGGGCCAATTGGCCCTGGGGCGCCAGCACATCGATCAGGTGCTTATAGTGGCTTTCGGTGTGAGTGAGGCTTGCCACATGGCTAACCGGGTGAATACCAATGCGGGACAACTCTTCGGCCAGGGATTTGCTGTGGTCAATGACATGATGGGCACCCATTTTGCGCACCCATTCAGCGGTTTCCGGCCGCGAGGCGGTGCCGATAACCGTCATGCGGGTCAATTTACGCGCCAATTGAGTCAGAATGGAACCGACGCCGCCGGCCGCGCCGATAATCAGCAGTTGGCTGTTTTCGCCACCGCCTTCCGCCACCCGCAGGCGGTCAAACAACAGTTCCCAGGCGGTGATTGCGGTGAGCGGCAGTGCGGCCGCGTGGGCAAAATCGATGGAGGCCGGTTTATGACCGACAATCCGCTCATCCACCAGATGCAGCTCACTGTTTGCACCTGGACGGGTCAGGGATCCGGCATAAAAGACTTCATCCCCGGCGTTAAACAGCGTAACGTCAGATCCGGTTTCCAACACCACACCGGCGACATCCCAGCCCAGAACGCGGGGGGCGGTCACGGCGGCATTGGCCCTCACCTTGGTGTCGACCGGGTTCACCGAGATGGCATTGACGGCCACCAGCAAATCCCGCGGTCCCGGGCGCGGCGTCGGCAGATCGGTGGAATACAGGGAATCGGGACTGGCAATGGGTAGTCCATGCTGGGCATAAACGATGGCTTTCATGATAATGGCCTTTATTAGCTAAGTTAACGTTGTTGGGTAGCTTAAACATAGGCGGTTTTTTCAAGAAAAAACATCGGCCGGATCCGGTAACACTTTCACTCTGGCAATGAAAATCATCGGACGAGAACGATAGCGGTATCAGACATGCTGTCCACCATTAACCTGAATTTCCGCCCCATTGACGTAGGAGGCCGCTGAGGTGCAGAGAAAATAAATCAATGAGGCCACTTCTTCAGGCTTACCCAGACGCTGCAGCGGCACCTGCCGTTCGATGATCTCCTGGGTACCCGGCGAGAGGATGGAGGTATCGATTTCACCGGGTGCAATGGCGTTGACCCGAATGCCATAGCGGCCGAAATCGTTGGCCATTTCACGGGTAAGCGCCGACAGCGCAGCTTTTGAAGTGGCATAGGCCACCCCGGCAAACGGATGGACCCGAGATCCGGCGATTGAGGTCACGTTGATAATACTGCCCTGGGCCTGCTTGAGTTCGTCGAATAATCCATTGGCCAGCAGCGCCGTCGAGAACAGGTTGACGTTGAATACCCGCAACCAGGTGGCATAATCGGTCTCCCTGACTCCTAGCCGTTCACCCTGTTCGCCTTTGGGTGAAATACCGGCGTTATCGACCAGCGCATCCAACCGGCCCCCCAGTTTTTCTTTGATAAGCGGCAGCGCCGCTTCCACCCCGGCGATGTCTTCCAGATCCAGATGGATGTGATTGAGCATTTTTTCGGCCCATGGGCACTCTGCTACCCAATTCTGGCGGGAAGCGGTGAAAATACGCCATCCGGCGGCGTGAAAATGTTTGACCGTTGCATGCCCGATTCCCCGGCTAGCCCCAGTCAGTAACAGGGTTTTCTTCTGCATCCGATGGTCTCTTAATCGACAGTATATGCATCAAAATGTGCGGCAAAACAGCGGATGAAACAAGTAGTTTCCTCTGATTTCATCCAGCAATGCGGCGCCGGCCGCCGGTCAAATCAGTGTTTGGCGGTCAACAGTCGCTTTAGCAGATCCAGCGCAGCGTTGAATTGCGCAGCGGGAATAGTCAGGGGGTAAAGAAAGCGAATAACATTGCCGTGAACGCCGCAGGTCAGCAGCAGCAAGCCCTGCGCCAGCGCCTGGGACTGAATTTTTCTGGCGTATGCAGCATCAGGTTCACCGGTCTTTGGCGAATAAAATTCGACTGCGACCATCGATCCCTGACCGCGGACCTGAGCCATTGCCGGGCACTCTATTTTCAGTTGCTCCAGCGTATCCATCAGTTGGCTGCCAAGCTGCCTGGCCCGTTGGCAGAGGTTTTCCTCTTCAATCACTTCAAGTACCGCCAGCGCCGAGGCAACCGCAACCGGATTGCCGGCATAGGTGCCGCCCAGGCCCCCAGGGCCTGGAGCATCCATTACCTCTGCCCGACCGGCCACCGCCGATATCGGCATACCGCCGCCCAGACTCTTGGCCAGGGTAATAAGATCCGCTTTAACACCGGCACAGTGTTCCATGGCGAACAATTTTCCGGTGCGGGCAAAACCGCTCTGCACTTCGTCGGCTATCAGCAGGATGCCGTGCTGATCGCAAAGCTTGCGCAGGGCAACGATAAATTCACTCGGCGCGATGTTAAAACCGCCCTCGCCCTGAATCGGCTCAAACAGGATCGCCGCTACTTGATCAGGGCTGATGTCACTCTGGAACAGACGCTGGATGCTGGCGATGGCGTCGTCTACGCTGACGCCATGCAGGGCATTGGGATACTGGGCATGGAAAACCTGCCCGGGGAAAGGGCCAAACCCCAGCTTGTAGGGAGCCACCTTGCCGGTCAGCGCCAAGGTAAGCAGGGTACGGCCATGGAACGCACCGCCGAAAGTGATAATACCAGGACGACGAGTATAAGCGCGGGCAATCTTGACGGCGTTTTCCACCGCTTCTGCGCCGGTGGTAAAAAAAGTGCTTTTAACCGGACCCGTTATCGGAACCAAGGCGTTGATTTTTTCGGCCAGCGTAATGTAGCTGGCATAGGGAACAATCTGATAGGCCGTGTGGGTGAAGCAATCTAACTGCCGGCGAATAGCTTCCAGCAGCCGGGGATGACGATGGCCGGTGTTGAGCACGGCAATGCCGGCGGAAAAATCAGTAAATTCACGTCCGTCGACATCCCAAAGGGTGGCATTTTCCGCCCGGGAGGCATAAAAATCACACATAACGCCAACGCCGCGCGGCGTAGCGGCCTGACGGCGCTGTTCCAGTTCACTGTTGCTCATCGTTAGGTTCCTCTCACCAAGTGACGCGAATATACGGCCCTGCGATAAAGCCTTAGCCCTGACTCCGGCGGGCTTTAAGTCCCGTCAGCGGCCCTATTGTAGCGCAGTTTAGTGGCGAAAATGGATCATAATCTCAGGCCTCTGGATGATCGGGTGTAAGGCAGGATGATGAACTCTCAAAACAAACACGCCGGCCCTGAGGCCGGCGTGAAAGAAAGGAAGCGAGGCTTACCTTCGGACCAGACGGTAAATCCACAGCACCACGATAGCGCCGATGACCGCCACCACAAAACTGCCGAAGTTGAAGCCATCGACCCGGCCGAAGCCGAAGAAGGTACTGATGTAACCACCGACCACTGCACCGATGACACCCAGAATAATGGTAATGATGAATCCACCCCCATCACGCCCAGGCATGATCCACTTCGCCAGAATACCGGCAATCAGTCCAAAAATAATCCAGGATAAAATACCCATATCACTCTCCTTTCTTGCTGTTTAGCCACGCAGCTGCCATAAACCCTAACAGCGTGCTCACCCCAATACCTACCCAGGGATTCTGTTTGACATAGCCGCAGGTCTCTCCTGCCGCTTGCCTGAGGTGCTGATAAACATCTTCCCCGGTCTCAAATACCGTCTCCTGCAACTCGTCCGCCTGACGTCGTGCTTTGTTTCTGGAGAACATAGGCCAATCCCTCAAGTCAAAAAAATGCAAAAGTGCGGGTCGCGGAAAGAGACTTTTTTCGTAAACCTGTGTAAGTATAGACAAACTTGCCAAGTGTGCCGAAAAACATTTACCCGCTGCATTTTTTTATCAGACCGGCAGATTGTTCAGTTCCAGCACGGTGAGCTGTCCGCCATAGACTGCACCGGTATCAATGTAGTATTGATTATAGTAATGCCTTATCCGGTCCAGCGGTGTATGACCGAAGAAGAAGTGCGTCGCACCCAGGATCGGATTTGACCGGCCCTGTTGATTCAGATTGATCCGCCGACGACTCCACATCAGCGCATCGGTATCCACCTGATTACCAAATTCATAACGGTCGGCGGGATAATCCGCGTGAGCCACCACGATATGCCGCTTGCCCATATCGATATCGATCACCAGCGGCAGGGCGGCGGTGGTAGCGATCAGTTGTCTGGCCTCTTGCTGACCCTGTTCATCCAGGCGTATAAACCACTTCCCGCCGTTGGCCAGCCACAACCCATCATCGCCGGTCCTCAGCGCATCATAGGCCATTTGCTCATGATTTCCCCTGACCGCGCAAAACCAGGGCTCGTGCAATAGCCGCAGGCATTCCAGGTTATCTGCGCCGCGGTCTATCAAGTCCCCTACCGATACCAGCAGGTCGGTCTGACGGTCAAACCTTAACCGGGTGAGTTTATCCATCAGTTGCTGATAGCAGCCGTGTAAATCGCCCATGACAAAAATGCGGCCCCACGCGGCCGGATCAATGCGCTGATAGATTTCGGTCTTGTTGCCGGTCATCAAATTTCCTCCCATCGACAAGCCCGGGATGGCATATCCCGGTAAAGAGTCTTTCCAGGCTCACATAATAGCACTGCCTGCGCCCCGGCGGGCCGTCAGTCATACCGATGCCGCTGATAAATTGAATATACCCCCTACTACGCGGTGAAAAACCCGCATCACTCGGCCATAACCCGGTTATTATAATGGCGGTATCGGTAGCACCGGCAGGCGTTGCTGAGCGACTTTCTTCAGGATGCAGATAATATAACGGGACGCTTGATGAACAAACGCATTGCGATTATCGGGCTGAATATTTCAGCATTGTTTTTCGGTATTTCCGGCATTCTGGGCAAAGTGATAAACCTGACGCCAGCCGCGATTGTGTTTGGCCGCGCACTGTTTGCGGTGGGGGTGCTGGCCTTGCTGATGATATGCGTGCGCAGTTTTCGCTGGGAGTGGATAAGCGGTAAAAGCCTGCGGGTGGTTATCTTGGGCGCCCTGTTTCTGGCCGGTCATTGGTTGACCTTCTTTATTGCCGTCAAAACGGCCGGTGTGGCGATTGCGACGCTGGGCTTCGCCAGTTTCCCGGCTTTTACCACGCTAGGTGAAAGTGTGGCCTTTCGTGAACGCATTCACTTGCCGGAGTGGACCTTGATCGGTCTGATTTGCCTCGGACTGGTACTGGTATGCCCATCGTTTGACTTTTCGAGCGGCGGCACCCGGGGATTTCTCTGGGGCATACTGTCCGGTGGGCTGCTGGCATTATTGATAATCTGTAATCGCCTGACGGCGCTGCAGGTGCGCCCGGTGCAGGCGGCCCTGTGCCAGAATCTGGTGATTATGCTATTACTGCTGCCAGCGGCCTGGGGCGCACTTTTGCAGGCCTCTGCCGTCGACTGGCTCGGTCTGCTTGCGTTAGGGGCGCTTTGTACCGGTGTGGCGCACAGCCTGCTGGTCACCAGCCTGCGCTTTGTCAAAGCCCGCGCGGCGGCGGTATTTTTTGCCCTCGAGCCGGTGTATGCCATCCTGTTTGCCTGGATTCTGTTCGCCGAGCAACCCAGCCTGATGATGTTCGCCGGGGCAGCGCTGATCATTTTATCTGTGGTCGGCTATGCCCTTTACAAAGCGGACTGACGGCTGATGCCGAGCGGCGCATCGGCCGCCGAGTCCGGGGAAAATATTGCCAAGCTCGGCGATGGCGGTCACCGAGCCCGGCACACATATTATCAAACTGGGCGATGGTGGCGGCCGCCCAGTCCAGCGCAAAGCTAGTCACGCTGGGCGATGGTGGCGGCCGAGAATGACGCGGCCGGGATACAGAAATTGATGCACCGTCAGCGCTTTCTTCCTTACGCCACTCTGGTTGATAAAGTCATCCCGATCAGGCCAGCGGCAAATTGAGTCCATGGCGTTGGGCACAGTCTGCCGCCAGTTGATAGCCGGCATCCGCATGGCGCATGACCCCGGAAGCCGGATCGTTCCACAGTACCCGTTCCAATCGTTTATCGGCCTCAGGGGTGCCATCGCAAACAATGACCATGCCCGCATGCTGGGAAAAGCCCATCCCGACCCCGCCGCCGTGATGCAGGCTGACCCAGGTGGCGCCCCCTGCGGTATTGAGCAGCGCATTGAGTAATGGCCAGTCGGAGACCGCATCGCTGCCGTCTTTCATTGCTTCCGTTTCACGGTTGGGCGACGCCACCGACCCGCAGTCCAGATGATCGCGGCCGATAACGATCGGCGCTTTCAGTTCGCCATTGCGCACCATTTCATTAAACGCCAGCCCCGCCAGATGACGCTCGCCCAGCCCCAGCCAGCAGATACGCGCCGGCAGCCCCTGGAAGGCAATGCGTTCCCGGGCCATATCCAGCCAGTTATGCAGCAACCGGTTGTCAGGGAACAGCTGTTTCAATTTGGCATCGGTCTTATAGATGTCTTCCGGGCAGCCCGAGAGCGCCACCCAGCGGAACGGTCCCTTACCTTCACAGAACAGCGGACGGATATAGGCCGGCACAAAGCCGGGAAAATCGAATGCCCGGCTGACGCCCTCTTCCAGCGCTACCTGGCGGATATTGTTGCCGTAATCCACCGTCGGTACGCCCATATCGTGAAAGGCCAGCATGGCATTGACATGGACCGCCATTGATTGGCGGGAGGCGCTGATAACGCCCTGAGGATTATTCTTACGGCCGTCATGCCACTGTTCCAGCGTCCAGCCGGCCGGCAAATAGCCATTAAGCGGATCATGGGCCGAGGTTTGGTCGGTGACGATATGCGGACGTGGCCCGCCAGCGGCCGCACGCCGCGCCAGCTCAGGCAGAATATCGGCCGCATTGCCCAGCAGGCCGACCGAGATGGCTTCACGCCGCTCGCAGGCCTGCTGAATCATCTCCAGCGCTTCATCGATATTGTAGGCTTTGTGGTCCAGATAGCGGGTACGGAGCCGGAAATCAATGCGCGACTCCTGACATTCAATCGCCAGCACCGAGGCGCCGGCCAATACCCCGGCCAAGGGCTGCGCGCCCCCCATGCCGCCAAGACCGGCGGTCAGGATCCATTTACCGGCCAGCGATCCATCATAATGCTGGCGGCCAGCCTCGGCAAAGGTCTCAAAAGTGCCCTGTACGATGCCCTGGGCACCGATATAAATCCAGGAGCCGGCGGTCATCTGGCCGTACATCATTAGCCCAGCCTGGTCCAACTGATGAAAATGCTGCCAGTTAGCCCAGTGAGGCACCAGATTGGAATTGGCGATCAGCACCCGCGGGGCGTTTTCATGGGTTCGGAATACCCCGACCGGTTTGCCGGACTGCACCAGCAGGGTTTCATCTTCATTCAGATTACGCAGGCAGTCGAGGATCGCCTCAAAGCTCGGCCAGTTACGCGCCGCTTTGCCGATGCCGCCATACACCACCAGATCTTCAGGCCGTTCGGCCACATCCGGATCCAGATTGTTTTGCAGCATGCGATAGGCCGCTTCGATCAACCAGTTTTTACAGCTGAGTTTGGTGCCGTGCGGTGCGCTGACCGGTCGGGAGACGGCGTGGCTAAAATCTGTTTTCATCTGGGATCCTTTATTGTTCAATGCCGGTGGCATAACTGGGTAATAACGCTAATACCGGTGCTGGCCAGGCAGTTTCAGCCACCCAGTTGCGCATAGCCTCGATATCAGGCGCCAGCAGGCGATCTTGGTCGAGGAATTCCACCCGCTGCCGAATGCCGGATAGCAGTGCTTCAATCGTTGCCGAGCTTTGCAGGGGACGATTAAAATCAATGCCCTGGGCGGCGGCCATGGCCTCGATGCCTACCACGACCGCGGTATTAAACGTCATATCGCCCAGCCGGCGGGCGGCAAAGGTTGCCATCGACACATGGTCTTCCTGATTGGCAGAGGTCGGCAGGCTGTCGACGCTCGCCGGATGGGCCAGGGATTTATTCTCCGACGCCAGCGCCGCCGCCGTTACCTGGGCTATCATAAAGCCGGAATTGACGCCGCCTTCGCTGACCAGAAACGGCGGCAGTCCAGACAGGCCGGTATCCAGCAGCAGCGCCAGGCGCCGCTCGGAGATAGCGCCAATCTCCGCCACCGCCAGGGCGATAATGTCGGCGGCAAATGCCACCGGTTCCGCATGAAAGTTACCGCCGGAAATCACTTCCCCGGTATCGGTAAATACCAGCGGATTATCCGAAGCCGCGTTAGCTTCAATGGTCAGTGTGCGGGCGGCAAAATAAAGATTATCCAGGCAGGCACCCATTACCTGAGGCACGCAGCGGATAGAATACGGATCCTGTACCCGGCCGCAGTGCGCATGTGAGTCCAGTATTTCGCTGCCTGCCAGCAATGAAGACACCGCCGCTGCGACCGCTATCTGCCCCTGCTGGCCACGGGCTTGATGGATACGGGCATCGAACGGTTTTATCGACCCTTTGATCGCTTCCAGGGACAGCGTCCCGGCGACCAAACCGGCGGCGAAGGCGCGCTCGGCTTCAAACAGGCCAACCAGCGCCAGGGCGGTAGACACTTGCGTCCCGTTAAGCAGGGCCAGCCCCTCTTTGGGCGCCAGTTCAATCGGCACCAGCCCGGCCAACTTCAGCCCGTCAACCGCGCTGATAAGCTGGCCGTCGACCCTCACCTGCCCTTCTCCCAGCAACATCAGTGAAAGATGGGCCAGCGGCGCCAGATCCCCCGAAGCCCCTACCGATCCTTTCTCAGGAATACAGGGCATCACGCCCCGGTTGTACAAGGCAATCAGTGCCTCAACTACCGACAGTCTGATGCCGGAATGCCCGCGGCTGAGGCTGATAATTTTACCGGCCATCACCAGGCGCAGCACCGGATCTGCCAGCAGCTTGCCGATGCCGACACTGTGCGACAACACCAGATTACGCTGCAGCTCAGCCAGCCGGGACGCCGGAATGCGGGTCTGGGCCAGTTTGCCAAAGCCGGTGTTGATGCCATAGACGGTTTCACCGCCGGCCAAAATAGTGCCAATGGTCTGCTGGGCGCGTTCAATCGCGCCAACCGCGGCCGGGTCAAGGGATAATTCCACCTCGCCCAGATAAATGGCGCGCAGGGCAGCCAAATCTACCGCACCCGGCACCAGGCGATAGGGCCGTAAAACTGTGGTCGACAATGACATAATCTATTCCTGTATAGACAAGCAAGCTTAAAATGAAAGCGCGAGGATCAATCGCGCTGCTGCAGCCGCCGTTCGGTGGGTCAAGGCACCGGTCCCTGCAGGGTTTTGCTGCAGGAGCGCCGAAGATAGCTACCTTATTCGCCATAAAAATGGCGTCGTCAATATTGTGAGTCGATAACCGCGCCGTTTTACGAGATGACTCCCAAATTCTGTTCAGTTATGCCTTTAAAGGAAGGGAGGCCGGCGGTTGGGAACGTCGCTGTACTAACCTGTCTATACAACGACAATGATGCTAAGCAATCCCCGTGCCAGAAGCACAGCATGTTCAGACATAAGCAAAGGCGAAAGAATTGCTTCAGGGTGGTCGGGTAATAGGATGGCAATCAGGACTGGCAGATAGACAGGCAATCAGCACTGGCGGCTAGACAGGCAATCAAAACTGGTGGCTAGACAGGCAATCAGCACTGGCGGCTAGGCAGGTAGTCAGCACTGCGGCTAGGCCGTAGGCAGGTTGATGAGTGAGTGAGCAAAACAATGTCAAACGGCATGTGGTTAATCAAACCATAGATGGTTGTCTGTCGCCGCTGGGCCACCCAAAAGCTGGGTCGCCCCAAAAGGGAGCATTCACGGGTCCATAGCGGTGCAAGACCGGACATAACTACGCTGCAGGTCCGGCCAACGGTTTACCACCGCCGGCGCTAACCCGCCGCCGGGAATATATCCGCCCATAGGGCCAAGCAGTGCTCATCTTGCGGTACCAGGCTGGCGTACTGGTTGGATAGATGCCACCACAGCCCTTCTTCGGGGCCCAGCACCCGGGAACCGTTGACCTTCGGCAAGCCTTCCTGACCGACAATGTCATAGCGCCAGCTTCCTTTCAGCACATACACCACCCCGCTATGGCCGGCGGTCAGCAACTGTAACGAAGACGCCGCCCTCACTTTGGCCTGCCACGCTGGCCGGCGGGTCATGATATTGAAATCCAGGCTGGTCCCGCCCAACAGAGTAGTATCTATCGGCCATTCGCCATCAAATTCCCAAGGTTCGCCTACCACCGTCAGGGCATGGCAACTGCCGGTATCACTACGTTCCAGCTTGACCCCGTCACCGGACAACAGGGTAATAATCCGGTCGGTAGCGGGAAACCGCGAGAAAGGCCCCTGCTGTTCAATGGTGGCGATACTGGCTCGCCAGGCAAAAGCCTCGGCATCATCGTCGGTCGGCAAACTGGCTATCTGGCGGGTTTCGCCACCGCCGTTGCGCCAGCGACTGACCGCCAGTCGATCATAATGAAAATAAACAGGTAAACTCATTTAGCTATTGGCCTCTGGGTCACAGGAAATGCTTATCTACTTGTATATACATATACATACGCTGCATTCGACAGTAAACTGTTTTCTACTCTCTCTTGGTTTTCCGGAGGCCTGAAGTGGCTGAACTGCAGTCGGCGGCACAACTCTCAGCGGTAATGAGTGCGACGCCTGCGCCGATTTACCAGCGCGTCAAGCAGGCCATCGTGCAGCAGATCCGCACCGGCGTCTGGGCGGCCCACCAGCGAATTCCTTCGGAAAGTGAACTGGTGGCGGAGCTAGGCGTAAGCCGCATGACCATCAATCGGGCGCTGCGTGAATTGACCGCTGAAGGCTATCTGCTGCGCATGCAGGGCGTGGGGACCTTCGTTGCTGAAGCCAAACCCCAGACCGCGCTGCTCGAAGTCCGCAATATCGCTGATGAAATCGCTGCCCGCGGCCATCGGCACAGCAGCCGCCTGCTGGCGCTGGAGGCTCGCCCGGCCAGTAATGTAGAGGCGATCTCTCTGGGTATCCCTGCAGGCAGCCCGCTGTTTCACTCGCTGATCGTCCATTACGAGGACGATATCGCCGTGCAGATTGAAGATCGCAGCGTCAACCCATTCGCTGCGCCAGACTATATGCAGCAGGATTTTTCAGTTATTACCCCTTATATTTACCTGACCCAGGTGGCGCCATTAAGCGCCGGTGAACACCGGGTTGAGGCGATTAATCCCAGCCCGCGGGAACGTGAACTGCTGCAGCTCTCCGCCGGCGAACCCTGCCTGTTGATTCATCGCCGCACCTGGTCGGGTTCGGCGGTAGTGACCTGGGCCCGACTGTTGTATCCTGGGTCGCGCTATCAGCTGTTTGGCAGCTTTAACGTTGACTGATTGTCTTATCCGGAGAAGCGTTTATGTCTGAGGCTCCATCCCAATCGCGTATCTGGGCCGGCGCCAGCCTGGTGACCATGACCCAGGGCCGCTACCACATCATTGCCGACGGGGCGATGGTCGTTAACCAAGGCCGTATCGCGTGGTTAGGCCCGCGCGCCAGCCTGCCCGCCCGTTTTAATGGAATGCCGAGGCATGATTTTGGCGGTGGCATCATCACGCCGGGGCTGATTGACTGCCATACCCATCTGGTATTCGGCGGCGACCGTAGCCTGGAGTTCGAACAGCGCCTCAATGGCGTCAGCTACGCTGAGATAGCCGCTGCCGGCGGCGGCATTCTGTCTACCGTTAATGCCACCCGAGCGGCCAGCGAAGATGAGTTGCTGGCCCTGGCCGAACAGCGATTAAAGCTGCTGCTGGCCGATGGTATCACCTGCATGGAAATCAAGTCCGGTTACGGTCTGACCCTTGAAAGCGAACTCAAGATGCTCAGGGTGGCCAAACGCATCGGCAAAAAATATGCCCTGCAGGTCAGAACCACCCTGCTGGCGGCACACGCGGTTCCGCCTGAATATCAAGGCCGGCCCGATGACTATATTGATTTGATTTGTCAGCACTGGATCCCTCAAGTCGCCGCCCAAGGGCTGGCCGATGCGGTGGACGGCTTCTGCGAACACCTGGCCTTCAGCCCGGCACAGATTGCCCGGGTATTCGACGCCGCCCACCAGGCGGGCCTGCCGGTGAAACTCCATGCCGAGCAGCTTTCCTCCCTGGGCGGCAGTACGCTGGCTGCCCGCTATCAGGCGCTTTCAGCCGATCATCTGGAATACGCTACCGACCGAGACGCCGCCGCCATGGCAAAATCCGGCACCGTGGCAGTATTGCTGCCCGGCGCCTGCTATATGCTGCGCGAGACACAATTTCCGCCGGTGGCGCATTTTCGCCGCCATGGCGTGCCGATGGCGTTGGCAAGCGACATCAATCCCGGCACATCGCCCGCCTGCTCGCTGCGGCTGATGCTGAACATGGCCTGCACCCTGTTTCGCCTGACGCCGGAAGAAGCCCTGGCCGGCGTAACGACACATGCCGCTAAAGCCTTGGGCCTGTCGGACAGCCTGGGAACGCTTGAGGCAGGTAAACAGGCCGACTTTGTGCATTGGCCAGTTAATCATCCCGCCGAACTCTCATACTGGTTAGGCGGTCAAATAGCCAATACTGTGGTTTTTCGCGGCGAGCAGCGGTAACTGCTCCCCTGCAGGAGATAATGCGCTATGTCTATCAGCAATCCCTATGACTACCAGGCCGGAACCGCCCCGCTGCTTATCAGCATTCCCCATGCCGGTACACGGCTGACGCCGGCAGTGGCCGAAGGGCTCAGCGATGCGGCGCGTTCACTGCCTGATACCGACTGGCACTTGCCGACGCTGTATGACTTTGCCGCCGGCCTGGGTGCCCATATGCTTATCGGCAGTTATTCTCGCCTGGTGGTCGATCTTAACCGGCCGGCGGATGACAAGCCTCTTTATGCGACTGCCACCACCGGACTGTATCCTGACACCCTGTTCGACGGTACCCCGGCCTTTCTGCCCGGCCAATCGCCGGATGCCGACCAGCGCCGCCGTTACCTGGACCAAATCTGGCAGCCGTATCACCGCCAGTTGCAGGATACCCTCAGCGCCATCAAGGCCCGCCATGGCTATGCCCTACTGCTTGATGCCCACTCCATTGCTTCGATGATACCCAGACTGTTCGATGGCCGCCTGCCGGACCTGAATATCGGCACCAATGACGGCGCCAGCTGCGCACCTTCCCTTCAGGAAACGCTGGTCGAGCGCTGTGGGCAGCAACCCTTCAGCTATGTGTTTAACGGCCGGTTCAAAGGGGGTTACATTACCCGCGCTTATGGCCAGCCCCATGCCCGTCAGCATGCGGTCCAGCTTGAGCTGGCGCAGTGCAATTACCTGACTGAGCATGCCCCCTTTGATTACTTGCCCGAACGGGCAGGACAATTGCAGCAGGTGTTGAGACTGCTGGTCAGCAGCCAGCTGGCCTGGGCTGAAAAGGCATTGTAAGTTTAGCAGATATTGATTGGTTAAGGCTGAGGACTGCGGGTTAACAGTAGTGGCGGTACGGTACGGTACCGTAGTGGCGATGCTGTAGTGGCGATACTGTCACTGCGATAATGCAGTCGTGATCCCGTTGCTGCGATACTGTAGTCGTGATACTGACGCTGCGATATTGTAGTCGTGATACTGCTGCTGCGATACTGTAGTCGTGATACTGACGCTGCGATATTGTAGTCGTGATACTAACGCTGAGAAACTGTAGTCGTGATACTGACGGTAGCGGTATTTTTTGTGTGTAAAATCAGCAGAATGGTGAGAGAATCGACGGCTGTGCTTTTTTGCTTAAAAGACCTTTGACAAAGGGACAGGCTCTGATTAGTATTCGCCTCGTTCAAACGATTCCTCTGTAGTTCAGTCGGTAGAACGGCGGACTGTTAATCCGTATGTCACTGGTTCGAGTCCAGTCAGAGGAGCCAAATTCTTGTTTTCATGCCTCTTTGCGAAGCTTTATACGATTTAGATTCAATGAGTTAGTGTGAAAAGTCTTCCCGATGCATTTTCAGTTTCCCCTCCGCATCGGGAGAATTTGGTTGTCAGATTTGGGGTTGAGTTGGTTCGATGACGGAGTGACCCTCAAAGGTCTCTTAACGACACTTAAATCCGCAACTTAAAACCATCAGCAAAACCCTGCAAAGTTTCCGATTCCCACGCATTGTATCTTCTTATCAAACCCGGCGGCTCAAGTCACTGGTATCTCAAGTACCGTATTCAGTGGTAAAGAATGCCGAATTGCGCTGGGGCCTATCCTGCCGTATCCCTTTTTGTTGCATGACCACAGCGTGAAGGTATCCGTGAATTGTGTCTGCGAATAAAACGTCTATTTACACTGGGCAGAAGTCCTTAAAGTGGTTTTACATCATTGCCTCTTAAACTCCAGCCATATGAAAAGGCTCGCATTTCTGAAAGAAGGGCAACGAGCCAGCTCTTAGCTAGAATTGTCGCAGCGAATGGCTACCTGCTTCCCTCGAATACTGCTGGATTACGTCAAGCTTTTCCTTCTCTGCCCGCACTGCGTTGATCAAATCATCGATGAAAGCGCGAACCTTTGCTGGCAGGTATCGCTTCGTAGGATATAACGCCATGACAGGTAACTCAGCAGTGTCATAGTCAGGAAGGACCGGCACCAGCCGCCTCTCGGCCACATGGCGATCAAACAAAAAGGATGGCAAATAGGCTATACCCATACCAGACAAGGCCGCGTCAAGTATGGCCTCGCCACGATTGGCCGTAAACGCAATTCGTCCAGGGATCGTATGCCATCCCCCATCTGATGCCAGAATGCGCCATGCGTGTTGCCCGGAGGTATGAGTTCTCGAGTTCGCATAAGGAAGGCAAAGATGGTCGCGCAAGGATTCGATCGTCTGTGGCATACCATATTTTTCAAGGTATTCGGGAGCCGCACAAAACATCGTGCGATACCGGCCGATCACGCGCGAGATCAAGTACTGGTGTGGCTCGGTCACTCCGCCGATACGGATTGCCAGATCAAAACCCTCTTCGACGATGTCAACGACCCGGTCGGTCAGATTCATCTCAATCGTTACGTGTGGCCATTTTTTAAGAAATTCACGCACCACAGGCATAACGTGTAACTGACCAAAAGCACCCGGTGCCGTAATGCGCAGCAGACCTTTCGGCTGTGCATCCCGGCCTGCGATGTTGTTCTCGGCTGCCTCCAGGTCATCGAGTATGACGGCACATTGCTCGTGAAACCGCCGGCCTTCTTCTGTCACACTGAGTGCTCTGGTTGTCCGCCTGAAGAGACTGACTCCCAGGCGAGTCTCCAGCCGCCCGACGGCTTTTGCCACTGCTGAACGTGACAGACCCAGCGTGCGGGCCGCGTCAGCAAAAGTACCTGCTTCTATTGTCGTCGTGAAAGCGATGATGTCTCCGATGTTCGTTCCCCGCATATATCACTCCGTTTCTTATACGTCGCCAGTGAGGCGAAATACATTCGCCAATTGATATTATATATTATCAATTGAATCACTACAGGAGACAAACTTATGTGCTCCTCATCATTATTTTTAGAAGGAGCGAACGTTGAACGCATCATCTTCATTCTCCGGGGCCGGTCATCGGGGTCTGGTTTTGCTGGCTGCATGTGTTGTCGCCATCACCAATCCGCTGGCGTTTACGGGCCCTGCCGTCGCGCTGCCAATCATTGGTCAGGCGCTGGAGGGAAGCGCCGTTGAATTTGGTTGGGTAACTAACGCCTTTATGTTGACGTTTGGCAGTTGCCTCATGACAGCAGGGTCACTTGCCGACTATCTGGGCCGGCGGCGCGTCTTCCTTGTCGGCGTCGGATTGCTTTTCCTGTTTTCCCTTGCCCTTTGCTTCGCGCCCAATATTCTGGTCATCAACATACTGAGAGCCGGGCAAGGCATCGCAGCGGCAGCGGCGTTTGCAGGCATCATGGCTGCGCTGGCCCAGGAATTCCAGGGGCCGGGTAGCATGCGCGCTTTCAGCCTCGTGGGGACCAGTTTTGGCGTGGGCCTTGCCTTCGGGCCGATCAGCTCAGGCTTCCTGATCGACATTTTCGGCTGGCGGTCGATCTTTGCTCTGGTCGCGTTGCTTGCGGCGCTGGCTTACGCTCTGGGAACCGCATTTGTCCGCGAGTCGCGAGATCCTGACGCGGTGGGTATCGACTGGAAAGGCAGCATTACTTTCACTGCGGCACTGGCACTGTTTACCAATGCCATTCTTATCGCGCCTGAAAAAGGCTGGCGGGATGTCGAGACGCTGGTGTATCTGATAATAAGCATCTCGCTTTTCGCGCTCTTTTCGGTCATTGAGATACGGGCAAAACAGCCGATGCTGGATCTCTCCCTTTTCCGCTTTCCACGCTTTGTGGCGGTGCAGATGCTTGCTGCTGCGCCAGCATATGCCTTTGTCGTCCTCCTGATACTGCTGCCCGTCCGCTTTGTCGGGATTGATGGTATGAGTACACTGGACGCGGGTTGGATCATGGGAGTGCTGTGTGGCCCGCTGCTGTTCCTCCCCTTAATCGCTGGCTCATTAACACGGTGGCTGTCAGCGGCAACGCTTTGCGGTCTCGGATTTATTATGGCGGCCGCGGGTCTTCTGTGGCTGAGCCGCTGGCCCGGAGGTGAAGCGACCCCATTACTTCTCGGACCGCTTCTGGTCATTGGAGCAGGTATTAGCCTGCCATGGGGGCTAATGGACGGACTGGCTGTCAGTGTCGTTCCCCGGGAACGTGCCGGAATGGCCACCGGAATATTTAACACTACTCGGGTCGCCGGTGAGGGAGTCGCACTCGCCGTCGTGAGTGCCGTCCTGTCCGCGTTAGTGGCCACGCATATCAAACTGGATTTTCCGGATGCGTCAGCGAACGCAGGCAACGTTGCCCAACGATTCGTTGCCGGCGACCTGTCTTCCGTTCAGTCGATTCTCGTTAATTCGGCCCGTGAGGCCATTTTCAATAGCTATCACTCAGCCTTCAGCAGTCTGCTGGTTATCCTGTCAGGAATAACGCTTTTGACCGCTGTCGTGATCTTCATCGCACTTCGAGGGTCAGCGCCAGAGTGAATCGCCACGGGTTTAACAGACACCTCAGAGTCATTTATGGACTGCCCCCAAAACCGTGGACATATTCTGTCCTCACGATGAGGCCCGTTCAAAGGCCTCGGGACTGACGCCGCCCAGATGGCTGTGCGGGTGATATTCGTTGTAGCGCTCGAATGCCAGTGACAGGTTTACTACCACCGTCTGGCTGTCCGGTTTTGGCATCATGCCGATATAATCACGCTTCATCGTCTTAACGAAGCTTGCTGCTACACCGTTACTTTGTGGACTTCTGATCGCGGTCGTTCTGGGCTCCAGGCCCAGCATGTTAGCGAAGCTCCGGGTTTCATCGGCACGATAAGACGAACCGTTATCCGTCAGCCATTCGATGGGCGCTGTCGGCAGGTGTTGCCCGAACCGGCGTTCCCCTGAGCGTAGCATAACGTCCTGTACCGTATTGCTGTCATCACCGCCGGTGCTGGCCGCCCAGTCCAAGGCTTCCCTGTCGCCACCGTCGATGGCGAAGGTGACCCGCAGCTTTTCGCCGTTGTCGCAGCGGAACTCGAAGCCATCCGAACTCCAACGGCGATTGCTGTCGGCCACCGCCACCCGGACTGTGTGACGACGGGTATCCGGTGTGGTACGGGGTATCGACTCTAACAACAAGCCGTTGTCACGCATCACGCGCCATAGCCGTTTTGCGTTCACCCTCGGCAGACCTTCCTGCTCAGAACGGCGGCGCAGATTAGCCCAGATGCGTCGATAGCCATAACTCGGCAGGTCGGCAACGTCGGCACGGATGTGTTCCAGTAATTCGGCGTCATCCTGGTATTGCTTACGCCATTTAAAGACTTAATTGGCATTCACATTATGACGACGAGCGACAAGAGAAACGGAGCTTCCTGGCTGGAAGGTCTCCTGAACGATGGCGATCTTCTCCTGCGGAGTGCGACGACGGCGTCGCTCTGGCTCAGTAAGAACAGTACCCATGATTTCGCTTTGACCAGTCTTGAACATAGTTCCAAGCCTACCTCTTATTTAGGCGGGTCAAAGTGTATGGATCATCAGGGGGCTAATACAACGGCATAGATCCGGAGAAATACCTCAAAGAAGTATTGAGCCTTATCGCCGAGTGGCCCATAACTCGGATAGACGAACTGTTGCCGTGGAATATCACCTTCTCGCCTGAGTAGTTGTCAATACGGCGCATGCGGTACGCTTACGTAAGCAGCGAATATAGGATTTCCTAAACCTGTCTGTAGTAAGTGGTAGTTTTGCAGGGTAGGAATCAATTAGTTGCGGGGCGTGGTCAAGGACTGTCTCATTATTAATGGGTAAAAAAGCGTCAAGCAATATGAGATGCGTAACAATGCCATCTAATTTTTTTGCAGCCACAGTAGCGGGAAATCCACCCTAGCTGTGTGCAACGAGCGTAATATTTCCACGCCCCAAGCTGCGGACATCCTTGACAATATCCTGAACGTGGGTCTCTAAAGTCACAGCCCAAGAAAGTTCAGGCATGCGTTCTGCCTGGCCGGTAAGCGTTGGTGCACTGGCTGACATCAACTCTGCTTGTAGCAATGTCACCACCTGATCCCAACACCAACCGCCGTGCCAAGCTCCATGCACTAACACCCATGACTGCGGATTAACGTCGTGTGGCGATGTGCAAAGAAAACATTGAGTTGTTGATGAAAAGCCCTGAAGGACTTTTCAACACACCTATGGCAAAGCATTTTTACCACATCAAATCATCTGGCACTTTAAAATCAGCGTACGGATCTTCTTCATCCTGCTCTTCCTGACTCAGCGCGCTATTTAATACAATACTGTTCGCATCTCGCTGAGCAATTTTATCGGCAACGCTCGCAGGGATAATCGCGTAGGCGCTCTTTCCACTGCTATTAACCACCAAACGCGCAATGGCGAGGCGACCACTGATAAGCTGTGCTTGTGTCAGCTTGTCGACTGTTATTTTTTTAATGACATTATTATCAGTAAAGTTAAAATCAATATCACCTTTAGGCAGCTCGATCCTGTTCATTTCAATCAGTTGCTTAACCTGAGCTTTGTATTCTTTCGACAGGGCGGCGTTTTTTTGTTCTTCGCTGAATTGTTTATCGCGCTCAAGTTGCGCCTTCTTGTTTTCTTCAACAGCTTCTCTGGCCTCACGAGCCTGGGCGCGTGATTTTTTAGCCGTTCTCTGGACTTTCGCCACTTTTTTGCTGGTCACTAAACCAGCTTTAAGCATCTGCTCTTGTAAGGTAAGTTTTGTCATCTTCGCTTCTGACCCGATCAATAGTGGATAGGATTATACCGGTAAACATCGAGGCTGAGCCAGTGCGTGATGGCAAAATCCGATCTTGAATAACGCAGGTCCTGGTCAATAACCCGTTAGACGTATTTCATACTTTGAGCAGTTTTACCGTGGCATCGACGTCTATCTCATCTTCCGAGAAGATTGACGTCGTACCTTGGAAGGTGGTGATCGCCAGTTTTTTTAGCGTGCGCATCTCACCAGGCTTAGCGGCTGTCTTTGGCCTGATGCTACCCATCAGCATCCCCACAGACAGCACAGCATTGTCTTTATCAATACGCGGATCGGCGGACACTTCTTCGCTATATACCAGGAATGACTTGATCGACGTGAGCTTAAGGCGTTCGCCCGCGATATAGATGTACTTACTTTCCGGTACAACTTTTATTGCATAAGCGGACAAGCCCTGGTTATTGGTGGCGGGTTCGAAAGTCACCGCCGCATTCTTTTTAATCAGATCAGGGTTGGCGACCTTTATCACATGAAAATAGCGGTTTTCACCGTTTTCATCTTTGATAAATCCAAAACCTTTATCTTTAAACCAGGTTGTGATCGTTCCGTTCATCGCCATTCCCGCCTACTTAATCGCCAAGCTATTCAGTTTTAACAGCGCGCAGTGTAAAACACTATGCTGGTGCAGCCTAGGTCTTTGGTTTAAGTATTGATGATAAATTTCCAATTTGATCAGCGCAGGCAGCAAAAAAAATGGCAGTCAGGTGGCAAAAGTTGCCGGTTCTATCGTGGTTCACACTTCAACTCGACATCGACTGCAACTTGCTCACTCACCATTAACTCTTTATAAGTTACCTAACGTGATTTTAGATCATTATCGCCCGGGTTCTAGCCGCTACCGGCACGCACGCAGACACGGACACGGAGTAGCCTGCAGCCGTGTGACTATGGGCGCAGTTGGCTGCTTGACCATCCCGGCCTATGAATCCGATAGGTACCCAACAATGACCGATAACGTTTATAAAGACAGATTAAAAAAGCCATGGATATTAAACTTAAATTTTCGTATCAATAGTTTAAATTTTTATCCGTTTTTAGCTGAGTTTTTCAACATCATAACAGGCGCGTTTTTTATTTGTGATGTATGTCAAATATCGGACCTGCAGTCAGTGTGTATCGTGGCATCATATTAAGTCGCAGAAGGCTATTACATTATGGATTGACTCTTCAAAATTATATTGTTATCCCGTAGATAGAGTTCACTTCACCCTGGGCAGATCCGGATTGTGCGACCTATTTTCTGGTATAAAATTTGAGATTACTATTTCATGGGGCATTATTATGCCTCACTGAGGAGCATTATATGAATAGAAGTGCGCATGTCATCGCCAAAATGAGGGTGTATGCTTTTCTCTATTACTTTACCTGGGCGGTGACTTTCGTTTTATATACGTTATGGCTAAGTGAAGTCATAGGTCTGGATAGTGTTACTATCGGTACGGTTTTTGCCGTCAACGGTATCCTGGCGGTCATTTTCAAACCAGTTTACGGCTATATTCTCGATAAGATAGGCATGAGTAAAAATCTGCTTTATTTTATCGGGTTAATCACTACCATGATGGCGCCCTTCTTTATATTTATTTATAAACCGCTATTGCTAAGCTACACCCTGGCTGGGATTATCGCCGGCTCTATATTCCTTGGGCTAGGCTGGTATGCGGGGGTTGCAGCTAACGAATCCTATATGGATCGCTTGAGCCGGGTATACAACACCGAATTTGGACGCATCAGAATGATGGGCTCCATAGGTAGCACCGCCGGCGCATCTGTCTCAGGGTTACTTTTCAATATATCGCCTAATATCAACTTAGTGGTCAGCAGCGTCGGTGCGGTGATTATGCTGCTGGTACTCCTGAGCGTCAAAATCGATGAAAAATTGCTCGTTGATAATATTGTGGTATCAAAAGATAAGATTAAATCAAAAGATGTGCTTGAGTTATTGGGTAACAAAAAGTTCTGGATGTTCGCACTGTATATTGCCGGCGTTGTATGGATGATGTTCGTTGCTGAACAGCAATTCCCACGTTTTTTTGTTACCTTCTTTGATTCCAAGGCCGAAGGAAATAAGTGGTACGGTTATATGATGACCGTCAAGAATGGATTAGAATTTTTAACCATGCTGGTAGCACCCATGATCGTTAACCGCATTGGAGCGAAGAATGCTCTGCTGCTTTGTGGTGCCATAATCGGTGTCCGCCTGATGCTTTGCGGCATGGTTCAGAATCATATTGCCATTTCGGTCCTAAAAACGTTTTATGGCCTGGAAATGGCTCTGCTGCTGATCTCGGCATTTAAATATATTGCGGAGCATTTCAACAAAAAAGTCAACGCAACCATGTATCTACTCGGATACCAGACGATGATTTATATCGGCTCAACGCTGATTTCTGCACCGGCTGGTCATTTCTACGATATATATGGTTTTGAACAGACCTATTTTTATATGGGCATGTGGGCCTTGACCTTCACCCTCATCTCATATTTTACGCTTTCCAAATGCCGTTCCGGTATTGAAAAAGAAAGTGATACGTACACCGATGTAAAAGCTTAATAAACGGAGTTAGGAAATATGTTGCCAAAAATAATCACTGAGCCGCTTAAACAGGTTAAACAGCCGGCGCCGGATCGCTTTTTACTTAAACAAAAGATTCAGGCAGCAATCCATATTGCGGCGCAAAAAACGTTAGTCAACATAACTAAGCTGGAGGGTAATTTTCCTGGCGAAACCTGTATTGACGGAGTCTGGCAGCGTACGGAAAATATTGGCTGGACCACCGGCTTCTGGGCCGGCCAATTGTGGCTACTCTGGGAATTGACCCACGATGGCCGTTTTCGCGACCAGGCGGAACAGTGGGTTTCCTCTTTTACCGAGCGTCTTGATAACCGTATTGATGTCGATCATCACGATCTGGGTTTTCTTTATACGTTATCCTGCGTTTCCGCCTGGAAGCTGACCGGCAATGAGTCTGCGCGGCATACGGCAATCCGGGCGGCCGAATCGCTAGTAACTCGCTTCAACCCTGTAGCAAACATCATACAGGCGTGGGGAGATTTGGATGATCCCGCCCAACAGGGCCGGATGATTATTGACTGTAATATGAATCTGCCGCTGCTTTACTGGGCGTCGCAGCAAACGGGTGACAGCAGGTTTGCCGCCGTGGCGACCGCGCATCTTCAGCAAGCCGCGCGCCATCTGGTGCGCCCTGACGCCTCGACACACCATACCTTTTATATCGACATCAACACCGGACAACCACTGCATGGCAGAACCCATCAGGGCTATAGCGATACATCGTGCTGGGCACGGGGCCAGGCTTGGGGAATCTATGGATTTATGTTGGGCTATAAGTATACGGGCCAAAGCTCATATGTCGAGCTGACTCGCAGCCTGGCGCACTATTTTCTGAACCGCCTGCCGAAGGATGGGGTATGTTATTGGGACCTCGACCTCAAAGGGACCGACGTTTATCGGGATAGCTCGGCGGCGGCGATTGCGGTTTGCGGACTGCTTGATTTGGCAAATACACTGCCTTCAACCGACCAATACAAGTTGTATTATGAACATGCTGCTCTGAATATTGTCGATTCGATGATCGATAATTATTTATCCCCACTGTCTGAGTCCTGCGATGGGTTGTTAAAACATGGCGCCTGCAATGTGAATAAAAATAAAGGCGTGGATAGCTGTAACGCCTATGGGGATTATTACTTTGTGGAGGCATTAACCAGATTGAGCCAGGTATGGGATAGCTACTGGTAACAGTAAATTCTCTAAATTGCCCGAGCGTATTGAATAATCAAGGTGTTCTAATGGAATCTAAAAACGCATACTGCAACATAATGAGGAAATGGGCTGAATCAGCGAAGCCCTTTTTCACTCAACATTATAGCCGTATCAAGATGGGTAATACTGCCGCGCATTATCCGGACGATGTCGCGCAAATGGAAGGCTTTTCCAGGATGCTTTGGGGGCTGCTGCCGCTGTGGAGCGCAGGCCATTCTACGGATTTGCTGGCAGACTATACGGCTGGCGTACGCCACGGCAGCGACCCGCAACACCAGGAATACTGGGGTGAGGTAAGCGGTCCGGATCAGCGCTGCGTTGAAATGGCGGCTTACGCGCTTGCGATGGCGCTGCCGGACTCACTGCTCTGGGCATCGCTGTCGGTTGACGAACAGGACAATCTAACCCACTGGCTGCAGCAAAGCGCGGACTTGCCGGTGCCGAATAATAACTGGCACTTTTTCCCGGTACTGGTGCAGGTCGGCTTTAAATGCGCTGGTCGCGTTTATGATATGAGTGTCATTAATTCACATCTGGACGCCATTGAACCTTTCTGGCTGGGAAATGGCTGGTATTCAGACGGCATGGGCAGACCACGGGATTATTACAATTCCTGCGCTTTTCACTATTATGGCCTGCTCTATAGTCATTTTATGCAGGATGTTGACCCAGAGCGCTGCGAACGCTACCGCCAGCGGGCAATAGCATTCGCCCTTGAGCATATTTACTGGTTTTCCGCCGATGGTCCGGCCATTCCTTTTGGCCGCAGCCTGACCTATCGCTTTGTGCAGGCCGCTTTCTGGAGCGCTGCGGCATTTACCGGACTGGATGTTTTCAGCCCGGGCATTATCAAAGGGATTATACTGCGCCATATTGACTGGTGGCTGGAGCAGCCGTTTATTACCCATGATGGCTTGTTTTCCATCGGCTATGGCTACCCTAATCTCACCATGGCCGAGGACTATAATAGCCCCGGCTCGCCATACTGGGCGCTGAAATCGTTATTAATCCTCGCCATCGACGACCAAAGCGAGTTCTGGCAAAGTGAGCCGGAGCCATTTCCCGCGCTAGAGAAGGTCCATTTTATTCCGCAGGCGACTCAGGCCATTGTCCATTCAGAGGATAGCCGCCACGCCTGGATGTTAATGTCCGGCCAGTTTCATCCACTGAATTTTGTTAATACCGATGCCAAATACTGTAAGTTCGCCTATTCCAGCCACTTTGGCTTTACCATTGAGCGCGGAGCTTACGGGCTGAACCATGCCTCTTGCGATGCCATGTTGCTTTTCAGTGAACACGATAATTATTACCGTGGCCGACGGGAAAGCCGGTCGACCACCATGACGGACCAATTTATTCGCAGCGAATGGTATCCCTGGGACGATGTGAAAGTCATTACCTGGCTGATACCTTGTGAACACGGCCATGTCCGCATCCACTGCGTTGAGACAGCGCGGGAAATAGACTGCGTCGAGGGCGGTTTCGCGGTTAATTATCACCGATTGCAACAGACGCTTGATGACACCTCCGCGCTCTTTATCCGTTCGGAAAACGGTGGCAGTGGGGTAATCGATTTACTGAATAACAGGCACACTACCACGGTCATTACCCCCCCTAACAGTAATATCGTTTATGCTGAGCCGTCCATCGTCCCTTGCCTGGCCAAAGATCTGTCAGCGGGAACGCACTGGCTGGCAGGCTGGTACTCTTCCTCCCTCAGCGGCAAGCAGGAACCGGCGCCAGAGGTTAGGTTTGACACCGTCAACCGGCGGTTGATGCTCGACAGTACACCGATCAACATTTACTGATGAAGCCCAGGATGGCGGCCGCTAGCATGTACTGATGAAGCCCAGGATGGCGGCCGCTAGCATGTACTGATGAAGCCTAGGATGGCGGCCGCTAGCATGTACTGATGAACCCAGGATGGCGGCCGCTAGCATGATTGCGCTTCTGCAGCCGCCGCTTTTGCGTTTTGTCTGAATACGGGGCAATATGTGATAAAAACATGTTGAAAATAAGTATGCGTAATGTGAGCAGCAGCAAATGAAATCGAGGTCATTATTTGAAAACATCAAACTAAACAGCAGCTCTATGGTCTTTCGTCAGAAAGACACCGCCGTCGCACAATATTATCACTGGCACCCATGCCTGGAGATTATCTTTATATTGAGCGGTTATGGTCTAGTGGTAGTGGATAATCAGCAGTACACCGCCAAGCCCGGGAGAATGTTTGTTTTCCCACCATTCAGGTTACATAAAGTACAAATCACCGGCACTGATAAACATCCTTACATCCGCGCCATTGTGCATATCGATCAGACGCAAATTATGAATGCGCTGGAGGGTTTCCCCCGCCACAGCAAAAATTTCCGCTATCTTTCGGCGGACTCCTCCCCGGCACAGGCGTATGATCTGTCGGATAAAATGGATTTTATCGCCACGACGCTAACGCAGTTTGAAAAGCTGAATCCCGGTCCGGATTACCATATCAGCGAAGTAATGCTGCTGATTATGCAGCTCATGAACAGCCTGCCGGCAGCGGTGGAAGGTTTTCAAAAAAACGACATTACGCTTTCGACGCAAATTATGGACTGGGTTGAACAACACTATTCTGAGCGATTATCCCTCGACTGGATCGCTACGGAATTAGGCTTCTCTGCTGGCTATATTTCAAAAACGTTCCGGGCGCAAACGGGGGGTACCCTGCAGGAGTACATCCTCTGCCGTCGCATTAAGCAGGGATGCGACCTTTTGCAGACCACCAATTTATCTATTGCGGATATTGCAGAATCAGTCGGTTTTAAAGATGTTACTTATTTCATTACCTGCTTTAAAAAGCTTATGAAATCTACCCCACTGCAATATAAAAAAATACAGCGTCGCTAACCGGGGTTTAAGTAGCTGTATTTATTTCTGAATGAAGTAAAACATATATGATTCGATACGCTAGATAATGTTTACCGATGGCCTCCACGCGCTGCAGACCCAAGCGGCGACCGGGTCGCCAACTGTCATCTAGCTACCGCCGATGCCGCGATCAAGGGACGCGATGGACTGGACCATGACCTCATCCACTGCGGCCTGAGCCGACAGTGTTATGGCAGCACACGTCATTACGCTGTGAGGCCAGCAATGCGATCCTTGCTGTCTGCAAATCCTTGCTATCCACCAGCAATACGATTCTTGCTGCCTGACAGACCCTTTCCATCCGGCAGCGTTGCTTCGACACGGTAATAACGCAGCTCTATTCAGCGGTTGTGTCAGCCGACGTAGCCGTTTCTGGCGTGCTAGTGGGGGTTGGTGCAGATGTGTTTGGCGGGATTGTGGTGTTGGCCGGCGATGTGGCGGCACCCGGTGTCGCTGTTTCCGGCGTCATAGCGGTTGCAGGGGCTGTTGTCGGCGTTGTGGTTGTAGCCGGAGTGGCCTTGTCCGGAGCGGTGGTGGTTGTCGGTGCAGGGGCAACCGCCGAATCAGGGGGAGTTGCCGGCGCTGTGGTGGTTGCCGGCGCTGTGGTGGTTGCCGGCGCTGTGGTGGTTGCCGGCGCTGATACTGCGGCCGGCGCTGCCGTTTCCGGTTGAGTGTTAGCTGCCGGTGCGGCTGTGGTTGCCGGTGTCTGGGTTGGTACCGGTATCGAGGCAGCCGGAGTTGCCGTGATAGAAGGATCGGTCGTTGACGCTGCCGGTGCCGTCGCTGCAGCGGGTGCGTTGAACATCACCTTAGTAGGTGAACCCAAAGAGAAAGTAGGCGTAGACCCCTTGATGGCATAATTAACGTGCTGCTCCAGATGCGGTTCCGTCGTCACCTCTACTGCGGGAATGGTTACCCGGCCCACTAGCGAACGAGCATAGCCGCCGATTTTATGTTTACCGGCACTGACGTGCAATTCGACGGTTTGGCCTACGGCCAGAATACCGGCATCGACATCATCGACGGTGACATAGATCGGCACCCCATCATCTGACGGCGTAGCAATATGCGTAACGGTCACTATGGTCGGCCCGGACGAAAAATCGGCGATGTCGGGTTTAGACGGGGTCAAGGCCGCAGTGACCGATGATTTGGCGGCTGAAGTCGCCGATGTAATCTTGGTGCAACCACTCAACAATAGCGCGGTGGTAATAACAATCAGGGTAGAACGGTTAAGCATGTGGCGGCATTTCCCTATCAGAGATTTGTGACTTGATTAATATCATAACTGATAACGATATTGAGATGAATGTCAGACTGCCGATCTTCACAAATCCAGACAAATGATTTTCACCAAAGCCAGCTGCCCCGCCTGTTCTTCATCACAACAGCCCAGGGCTGGCGCAGAAAGCCCACCGCAGTACCGCTGAAATCGATGCTTCGGCATAGCAAAAAATCTGCGGCAGGCTTTCATATTAGGGCTGAGTGAATTAAAACGCGCCGCTTAGCGAGTCGACCGCCGCGTCGAAACGGCCCTCTCGTTCCGCATAGCGCAGTCCCAGTACCCCATCGACCAACAGCTCAACCGGGGGTGGCGTTTGGCGAAACTGCGCCATGGTTTGGTTGATGAACTCGGGTAGCGGCATATAATTGGGCTGGCGGGATTGGCCAGGCATCAATTCGGTCTGCACCCCCGGTGGCGCTATCTCGAATACCTCGATGCGTGTTTTGCGTAACTGATAGCGCAGCGATACTGTGTAAGAATGAAATGCCGCTTTGGCAGCGCAATAGGTTGGCCGGGTCACCAGGGGAACAAAAGCCAGGCCGGAGGTGGTGTTGACGATAATCGACTGGGGCTTGGTCTGCAGATGAGGCAGCAGCGCAGCGGTCAGTCTCATCGGTCCGTTGAGGTTGGTTTCTATCGTGTCGTGCATATCAGCCAGATCGGCCTGCTGATCGAGCAGGTTCTCACGCCGCATGATGCCCGCATTATTAAAAACGACGTTAAGATCGGGGTAGCGTTCAACTATTTCAGCAGCAAAGCGGCGTACGCCCGCCGGGTCGCGGACGTCCAGCGTCATCACCTCCATTCCCGGGAACTCGGCGGCCGTGGCCTCCAGCACGGCGCGCCGACGGGAAGCAATGATCACCTTGTTGCCCAACTGATGCATCTGCTCGGCCAGGCCTCGCCCAATCCCGGTGCCGCCGCCGGTGATAAGCACCGTGTTGCCGGTCAGTCGAATCGGTCGATTGCGTGCCATTTGTGGTCGCGTCTGGGGATTGGCAGGCTTGCCGGGCTGTGCCAACGCGGCGCTTGCACCCAACACCGCAATCGCCGGTGCCGTCAGTGCCGCCGCAGTCAGTATTTGGCGACGTGAAAATGCGCCCTTCTGATCCGGTTCTTTCCGCTCTTTATTCATCTCGCGTTCCTTTCATTAACCTGGTTGAGAGAGTTACTGACGTGTCGACACCTTGGTCTTTTTTGCAGCGGCGCTCAGTTGAAGCCGCCGTTTACCAGCATGGTCTGCCCATTGATCCAACCACCGTCTGGGCCTACGAGGAAAGCGACGGCGCCAGCGATGTCATCCGGTAGTCCCAGACGCCCGAGAGGCGATCGGGCGGCAGCCTCCTGCAGATTCGCCTCCGTTTTACCTTTCAGGTACAGTTCGGTAGCCACCGGGCCAGGCGCAATGGCATTGGCAGTGATGCCGCGACCACGAAGTTCCCGGGCCAGCACCGCGACAAGCACCTCAACGCCGGCTTTGGTCGCGGCATATACCCCGTAGCGAGGGGGCAGCACTACTGTGGTGCCGGACGATAGCGCAATGATTCGCCCGCCTGCTGCAACCTGTCGTGCGGCCTGGCTCAGTATCCGAAAGGCGGCGGTCAGGTTGATGGCGATCTGGAAATCGACCGCCGCCCTTTCCATCTCGGCATGTGACCCCAGTAATTGGATACCGGCGTTATGGACCACCACATCCAACCGCCCGAAATATTCAGCTACCCGGTCAAACAACCGCTCGGTATCCACCATCTGCGCCAGATCGGCCTGCACCGCCAAGGCTTGGCCGCCGGCCCTTTGGATCTGGGCGACGATATGATTGGCTTCACTCACACCAGTGGCATAATTGACCGCCACCGCATAGCCTTGCTGGGCGAGTTTTATGGCGATAGCCGCACCGATGCCACGTGATCCGCCGGTCACCAGTGCTGTTTTACCGATTTTGCTCATCAGTAGGGCTCCGTTCAGATTGCGCCGCCATTGGCGAACAGCGTTTGGCCATTGACCCAGGCACCATCAGGGCCGGCGAGGAAAGACACCACCGCGGCGATATCCTCGGGCCTTCCCAGTCGCTCGAGCGGTGCCATCCTGGTGATATTGCTGATCAGTTGGTCTGACTTGCCCTTAAAGAACAGTTCGGTTGCCGTTGGGCCTGGCGCAACGGCATTTACCGTGATATTCCGTCCCTTTAACTCGCGTGAAAATATCGCGGTCAGCGTTTCGACAGCCGCTTTGGTAGCGGCATAGGGCCCGTAAGTCGGTAATTTTAGTCGGGTCAGGCTGCTTGATATGTTGATGACTCTCCCCCCCTCAGCCATTTGGCGAGCCGCTTGCTGCAAGCTATTGAAGGTGCCGGTGAAGTTGATCGAGACCATGCGGTCAAACGTTTCGGCATCCATGTTGGCGATCGGCGCCAGTTCCATTATTCCCGCATTGTTGACCAGCACCGCGATCGGGCCGCTGCGTTTTTCAACCGTTGCGAACATCGCCGCTACATCACTAAGGCTGCTGATATCAGCAGCGACGGCAAAAGCGTTGCCACCTGACGAAACGATTTCATCCACTACTGCCGTGGCGGCGTCTAGGTTGCTGAGATAATTCACCGCGACGATAAATCCATCTGCAGCCAATCGTTTGGAAATTTCTGCACCGATGCCCCGTGAGCCACCGGTGACCAGTGCAACCCTGCCTTCGGAATAGGTCATTTTTTTATCCTCTGGATGTAGGTAATAACTACTGCACAACACATTAACTTAACGTTACGAAACGTATTATTAATTGCTCCGACTGTCAACTGCTTTATCGTTACTTGAGGTTATGTTAAATTAAGGCATCCAATAACTAGGTGATGATTAAATGGACGTGAAAACTGCCCCTCCCGCCCGGCTTGGACGACCACGGGCCTTAAGCGCGGACTCACACGAGGCAATCCTCACCGCGGTGTATGATCTGCTGCAGGAAATGACGCTGCGTGAGCTGACCATGGAGAAAGTCGCCAAACGTGCAGGCGTCGGCAAGCCGACCTTATATCGCTGGTGGAAAACCAAAGCGGCACTGGTGATTGCGATGTTTAATGAGCGGATAGTGCCTACCTTCGATGCGCCGGATGCAACGACGCTGGAGGGGTCCATCAGTCAGAAAGTCGACCGACTGATAACTGCTTTTAATGGTTTCTTCGGCAAAGTTATTTCAGAGATCATCGCTGAAGCCCAAAGCGATCCTGATGTTCTGGTCGAATTCAACGAACATTACATTCTGCCGCGCCGCGCCAGCACAGTTAACGACATTATTTCCGCTCAAAAACAGGGACTGGTTCCAGCCCACGTCGATCCAGAATTGGTAGTCGACGCCATATTCGGCAGCCTTTACTTCAATTTGCTGTTAAAAATAAAACCGCTTACTGCGGAATATGGAGCACACCTGATAGATAACTGCAAAAAGCTGCTTGAAATATAACGTGCCCCGCAGGGGTCCAGGCAGCTATCGATGCAGTCCGTGACGGTTTATATTGAAATGATATCGAGGGGCTAACGGATGGTCGGTAATAAGAGCAACGCCTGCCCTGGCCGGTGGCGTTCATACGGGTGGTTTTTAGCATTGCTGCTTTCCGGCTGCACGCTATACCCGGGAAAAGTGCCCCAGATCACTGAAGATCCGGCGGCGACAGCGCGTATTATCACCACCCAGGAGGGGCCGGTGCGCGGGGTGATTTCCCAGCGCGGGCAGGCGTTTCTGGGCATTCCTTTTGCGGCGCCGCCGGTCGGTGAAAGGCGTTTCGCTCCGCCGGCGCCGGCAGCGGCCTGGCAACAGGTCCGCGATGCCCGGAACATCGGGCCGGCCTGTCCACAGTCCGGACTGCTGTTTACCGGCGACAGCGCGGAGGATTGCCTCACGCTTAACGTTTACGCACCGCATAACGCCGCCGAGGGCACGGATTTACCGGTGATGGTATGGCTTTATGGCGGCGCTCTCGCCCTGGGGTCGAACGGACAATATGACCCGAGCCTGCTGGCAGAGCGGCAAGGGGTTATCGTCGTGGCGCCGAACTATCGCGTTGGCGCTCTGGGTTTTCTCGCCCACCCTGCGCTGCGGGGACCTGGCGAGGGCAATTACGGTCTGCTGGACCAGCAGGCCGCGCTGAAATGGGTTAACCGTAATATTGCGGCATTTGGCGGTTCTTCGACCAATATCACCTTGTTCGGCGAGTCGGCCGGGGCGCTCAGTACCTGTATGCATCTGCTGCTGCCTGGTTCGCGCGGGTTGTTCTCGCGCGTGATCCTGCAAAGCGACAGCTGCGCGCAGCCGGATACCTCATTGCCGCTGTCCCAGGCCGAAGCGGGAGGCCGGTTGATGGCCCGCGAACTGGGTTGTGACGACGACCAGACTGCCCTGGCCTGTCTGCGCGCCATCCCGGTGAAGAAACTGTATCAAGCCGCCAGCCAGCGGCGCGGCAACGGCGGCAAAGATGGCTGGGCGCCAATGACCGGCGGTGATGTCTTGCCCAAGCCGCCTCTGCAGGCGTTCTTAGCGGGAGAAGGTGCGGCAGTGCCGGTGCTGATCGGCAGTAACCGCGATGAAGGCCGGTTGTTTGCCAATTTCAGGGCGTTTGGACTGGGCCTGGTGAGCCGCCAGGGTTATGAGGAATCGGTCGCTAATGCGTTGCCCGGCAATACCGCCGCTGTGCTGAAGCAATATGACGATATTGCCGCCAAATCCTACTACCAGGCTTATGCTGATATCGTCACCGATTCGCATTTTGCCTGCCCAGTGCTGACGATGCATCAATTGCTGGGGACTCAAGCGCCGTTCTACGCCTATGAGTTTGATGATCCCGATGCGCCTATCTCACTGCCGCGCGCGCCCTTCACGCCGGCCATGGGATCCTATCATGCGGCTGAAATCGCTTACGTATTTCAGCGCCCATGGGCATTAGGCGATCCGGGCGATTTTACCCCGCGGCAGCGGGCGTTGTCCGAGCGCATTCAGCAAGCCTGGGGAGCCTTCGCGCGTACCGGTCGACCCAATAGTGCGGGGCAGACCGCTTGGGAGATCTTCGACGGCCAGCGGCCCTATGCCCTCTCGGTGCGGCAGGCCGGCTACGTTGAGGATTTTGCCGCCAGGCATCGTTGTACGTTCTGGAACGCCAGGGGCTATTGAGGATGGGTTGCAGATCAGCGAGGAGCGGATTGCTGTTGCAACCGTCGCTGAATCCGGTAAAAAATCGGGTAAAGTGTCAATATCCCGCACAATGCCGGCATCGGCCTTGGCGCCGAGATGATGCTTGAATCTGCGTATCGCAGCATTTTCGCTCGATATCGGTGGGGTATTTCCCTTGGCAGGGTGCGGTTTTCTACAAAAGCTCAGGGCGCGATCATGACAGACAAGCGTAGAAGTGAGTATTGACACTGTCTCCTGGGCAGTCACCCTGGAGACAGAGGATAGCGGTGTGGAACTCTGAGTCGGTTTTAAAGATGCCCCGCCTCCATCGCCTCCAGCAGCGCGGCAATATAGCCATAGCAGAAGCTGAAAGCCACGCCAACCGGATCGCGTCCGCTGATGGTCGGCACATGATCGGGCATTATCATCCAGGGATAGCCGACTTCACGGTATATTTTCAGGGAACGCACCATATCCATATCGCCTTCATCGGGGAAGCGTTCCATAAAGGACAGCTTGCCGCCGCTGATATTGCGGAAATGGACATTGAAAATTTTCTGGCGTGAGCCGAACCAGCGAATAATATCGTCGATTTCTTCGCGCGGATTCTCCAGCATTTCGGCTATCGAGCCCTGGCAGAAATTCAGGCCGTGGTACGGGCTTTCATGCAGCATAACAAATTTTTTCAGCCCCTCAACGGTGCCCAATACCCGGGTGACGCCCTTATAACCAGGCGGCGTGTAGGGATCGTGCGGATGGCAGGCCAGGCGAACGCGGTTGCTTTCGGCGACCGGCACGACCCGTTCAAGAAAATAAGCTATCCGCTGCCAGTTCTGTTCTTCAGACAGTTGGCCGGCCAAACCGGGAGCCGCATCCTGAACCGCTTTGTCCCAACGCCAGGCTTCATTAAGCGAACCACCGCGGCCGCGCTCCATCTCGGTGCGCGGTATTCCTATCAGATTAAGGTTATATTTGGCGGCCGGTATACCGGCTTTACCGATATTCTCAATCATCCGGCACAGGTCATCAATCTGGCGATCGCGATCGGGGCCAGCCAGCAGAATGTCCGGATAGGATGCCTCTTCGATCGGTCGCGAAGACATCGGCAGTTGGATCATATCCAGCGTCAAACCGAAACTTTCCACCTTTTCCCGATGGCGCAACATATCGTCAAGGGTCCAACTGGCCGGCTTGCCCGCCGGGTCGGCACAGATATGTCGAATCCCCAGTTGGGCCCATACGCGAAAATCATCATCATCCCGGGCATCTACTTGCGTACCAATGTACATTCCGCTGGTCTCCTTTTAATGAAAACTGAATACGCCGGTTCAAAGCACACTGGCTTCAAATAGCAGGCGCGAATAGTCATGGTGAGTATCTCCCTGGCGTAAATCATCTCGGCTCAGGTCATCGACGAAAACGCCGTCTTTCATCACCAGCACGCGATCGCACATATGGGCGATAACGCTTAAATCATGGCTGACCAGCACATAAGTCAGATGCCGCTCATCCTTGATGTCGCTCATCAGGTTCAGGACTTCCGCCTGAACCGAAACGTCGAGCGCCGAAGTGGGTTCATCCAGCAGCAGGATGTCGGGCTGCAGCATCAGCGCCCGCGCTATTGCGACCCGCTGCCGCTGACCACCGGACAGTTGATGGGGGAACCGATCGGCGAAGTCCGCCGACAGTCCCACCTGCTCCAGCGCCGGCACCACCCGGTCCCATCCTGTGCCCCGTTTCATGGCGCGGATAGGCTCAGCCAGTATCCGGCTGATGCGATGACGAGGATGAATCGAACCGAAAGGGTCCTGAAAAATCATCTGGGTCAGCAATAGCTGTTGCCGGGTACGGGTTCTACCCACTTGCACGCCATTCAGTTTTACCTGTCCAGTCCAGTGTCCGTCAAGCCCCGCCAGGGAACGCAGCAACGTCGATTTACCGCAGCCTGATTCGCCGATTATCCCCAGCGTCTGGCCTTTTATGACCGAAAATGATACGTCTCTGACCACCTGCTTGAGTGCATTTTCCTTGCCGAATGAGACACTGAGGTTCCGCACATCTATCATGATTTTAGCTCCGCAAGGTCAATGGCGCTTCGGTCGAGGGTTTTAAGCCGCAGTACCGGCTGCCGGGGGTCCGGCATTGCGGCAATCAGGCCGCGAGTATAGGGGTGCTGCGCTTGATCCAACCGGGTCAGGGTTTCGACGATCCGGCCCTTATACATGACGATGATACGTTCACAAAATGCCGCCACCATGCGAATATCATGACTTATCAGCATCAGGCCGGCCTGATTTTCCCGTACCAATTCATCCAGCAGCGTTAAGACATCACCCCTAACGCTGACATCGAGCGCTGAGGTCGGTTCATCGGCAATGACCATACGCGGTCTGGCGAGCAGCATCATGGCAATCATCACCCGCTGTCCCATCCCGCCGGAAATCTGATGAGGATATAACCCCATGGTTCGCTCGACGTCCTGGATGCGCACCTTTACCAGCATCTCGGCGGCCATCGCCTGCGCTTCGCGTTTGCCAACCGACAAATGCAGTAGGGCCGCTTCAGCCACTTGCTTGCCAATCGGCAGCACCGGATTGAGCGAATAACGCGGATCCTGCATGATAAGCGCCATCCGGTTGCCACGCAGCGCACGCAGATGGCGCTCTTTTTTATCCAGTAGGGAGGTGCCTTCGAAAGTCAACCTATCGGCCTGAATGCGGCCGATGGGAGGAAGGAGACGCATAATCGCCCGACCCAGCGTCGATTTGCCAGAGCCGGATTCGCCGACAATGCCCAGCCGTTCTGCGCCTAGCGTCAGACTGACGCTATCCACCGCCGGCGTATCGGTCGGGCCGAAAAACACCGACAGGTTTTGTACAGTCAGGATATGATTTTTATCAGGAGCGGCCATGACGAGGATCCAGAAGGTCGCGCAGTGTGTCGCCGACGAGATTAAACACCAGGCTGGTCACCAGAATCGCTATTCCCGGCATAACCGCCACCCACCAATGGTCCAGCATGAATTTCCGGCCACTTGAAATCATCGCCCCCCACTCCGGCGCCGGCGGCTGGGCGCCCAGCCCAAGGAAGCCCAAGGCGGCGGCGGTAAGAATGATACCGGCCATATTCAGCGTCAGCCGTACAATGACGGAGGGAATACACATCGGCGCAATATAAAGCAGCAGCAATCGCAGCGGAGAGGCGCCGTACAGCCTTGCTGCGGCCACATAATCGGTGTGACGGACAATCAGCGCTTCGGCCCGGGCAAGACGGGCAATGGGCGGCCAACTGGTAAGTGAAATGGCGACGATTGCCGTCTCAAGACCCGCGCCTAAAGCGGCGGCGAATGCCAACGCCAGGATAAGCGACGGGAAAGAAAGCACGATATCGGTAAAGCGCATCAGGACGGTGTCGGTTCTGCCGCCGACAAACCCCGACACCACGCCGATGATCAAGCCAATCGGACCGACAATCAGCGACACCGCCAGAATGGTAGCAATCGTAATGCGCGCCCCAAAAACAAGACGTGAAAAAATATCGCGGCCAAACTCATCGGTGCCGGCCAGGTGGGCAAGACTGGGGGGCAGGAAAGCCGCCTTGAGATTTTGCGCCGCCGGATCAAAAGGTGCCAGCCAGGGAGCAAAGAGGGCGCAAAATACCAGGATAAAGAGAATGATAAACCCTGCCAGCCCCAGCGGCTCGCGCGATAGTTTTGCCCAGATGCCGGGCAGTCCGGCAAATACCCCCCCGGCCCTGGCCGCAGACTTGCGCTGAGGCATCAGGTGTTGTGCGCTCATACAGCGACCTCCCGCGTACGTGGATCAAGCATCAGATAAGCCAAATCGGTGATAAAATTCAGCAGCATGAAAATGGCACCGATAATCAGCGTGCCGGCCAGGATGGCATTCATGTCGCCGATCATCAGAGCATTGGTCATGTACTGCCCGATGCCTGGCCATGAGAAGACGATTTCCGTGACTACCGCCCCTTCCAGCAGGTTGCCATAAGAAATGGCCAGCACCGTGACCAACTGCACCGCAATATTGGGCAGCATATGCCGGGTCACGATGCGGGTGCCGGATGCGCCTTTGGCCCGCGCCGCCGTGACATAATCCTGATTAAGTTGCTCAAGGGTAAAGCTGCGGGTCATACGGGTGATGTATGCCATTGCCGAGTACGCCAGGATGCAGGCGGGCAGAATGATATGGTGTACCGCATTCCAGAATGTTTCGGTATCGCCGGCCAGCAGGCTGTCGACCAGCAGCAGCCCGGTCCGGGGTTCAACCATACCATCAAGATACGTATCTACCCGTCCCGGCCCTCCCACCCAGGCCAGGGCGGCATAGAAAATCACCAGCCCCACCACGCCAAACCAGAACACCGGTATCGAGCTGCCGACCAGCGAGATGACGCGCGCGCACTGGTCAATCCAGCTATCGCGATGGAACGCCGCCAGCATGCCTAACGGTACACCGATAACCGTCGAGATGATGACGGCAAAGGTCGCCAGCTCGAAGGTCGCCGGGAAAGCCTGGGCCAAATCTCTGGTGACCGGATTGCCGGTCAGGATGGCGCTGCCCATATCTCCGTGCAGCAAAGAGGTCAGATAAATCCAGAACTGTTGATACACCGGCAGATCCAGGCCGAGCTTTTGCCGCATCGCCTCGAAGGCCGCTGGATCCGCCAGTTCTCCAACCACCGCACCAACCGGATCGTTAGGCAGCACCCGGCCGATGATAAAGGTCACCACCAGCAGCGCAAACATACTCACCAACAACTGCTGCAGCCGTTTGATGATTTCCAGTAACGTGAATTCCTTCATGATTCCCGTCTCGCTTATTTTGTCTTGGTCACGTGCTCCAGCCGGTTAAGCGACCAGAGATTGGTGTGGTAACCTTGCAGGCTCTTTTGCAACACAATGGGGAAAAAGGACTCGAACATCGGTAACACGGCCGGTTTGGCTGCGACGAATTTTTCCTGCAGGGTGGTCAGCAGCTCGGCACGCTTGCCAGCATCACGTTCACTGCTCGCCTGATTACGCAGCGCGTTCAGCTCAGGAATATCCCAAGCCGAGCGCCAGACGAAATTGCCGGCGTTTTTTGCCGCCAGCCGATTGTCCGGGTTGGTGACAAAATCATTCATCGCCCCCAGCGCATTAGGCATAATCGCGGTGGCCTGAGGCAGCAGCAGGTCGAAATCGCGCGCCCGATGCGCCGAGACGATATCCGCGCCATTGCCTTGTTTTATCTCGATGCGAATGCCGATCTGCGCCAGGTTCGCCTGCAGTGCGGTGGCAATATCGACCCGCGGCGGTTGGGCGATGGTTTTCAACGTGAGCGAAAAACCGTCCGGATAGCCAGCTTGCGCCAATAATTTTTTTGCTTTTTCCGGCTGGAATGACCAGTCAGGATTAGCGATTGCTCCCGCCCAGTCCTCTGGAACCGGTACGTTGCGTTGACGGCCGTAGGGGCCGAGAATGGTGCCGGTAATGCCTTCATAATCGATACCGTAGGCTATCGCCTCGCGCACCAGCGGATTGTCCAGCGGCTTGCGGCCCGCATTCATCGCCAATACGTAGAATCCGCCGATCTTGACCTGCTCGACCCTGAACGCCTGATTGCCGACAAAGGACTTTACGTCTGGCGCGGTAAGCGCATTGGCAATATCCACATCGCCACGCTCCAGCATCAGCCTTGCCGTCTGGCTTTCCGGGACATGGCGCATAATGACGCGTTTCATCGCCGGTGCATCGCCCCAGAAGCGGTTATTCGTCTCAAGAATGACGGTTTCATTCGGTACCCAGCGCCGCAGCGTATAAGGGCCGGATCCGGCGACATGGGTACGCAGCCAAGCATTACCATAATCATCGTGGTCGACATGGCGCTCAACCTCCACGCTGTCAACGATGCTGGAAATACCCATCGCCAGGCGATAAAGCAAATCCTCGGCAGTCACCTTATCGGTGAGTTCGATTCGAAACGTTTTCTCGTCGATCACCTTGACCAGCGAGTCGATATTCTGGGCGTTATAGCCGGCACTTTTATAATAGGCGGAGGCAGACTGGTTAAGCTTTAACAGTCGGGTCAGGGAAAAGGCCACGTCGCGGGCGGTGACCTGGTTACCGGAGGCAAAAGCGGCCTGGCGCAGATGAAAAGTAATGCCGCTGTTGTCGATTTCCCACGTCTCGGCCAGCTGTGGCTTGATGGTGTTATTAGCCGCGTCGTCCGAATAAACCAAACGGTCGTATACACCGGCGAGGATCTCCTGGGTTTTTGGTTCAGTTCCCTGTTGAGGATCAACCGAAAGAACCTGTGCAAGCGACGTGGCGATCACCAATTGATTGTCAGGCGTCGTGGCTTGAGCGAGCGGTGCCCCAGAAAGGCCAATGGCCATTGCCATGGCTGCCATTAACGTGGTATTGAACTGTTTCATCGGGTATTCTCCATTACATGAAGAGGCGGTGGGTCGCAGGCAATGAGGAACAAGCCATTTCCTGTTGCGACGTGAGGTAGAGATGTCGAGCGAGACTGATCGCGCCTTTCACAGGAGGCTCAAGCAACAGCGCCGTTTGGGTAGATTGACCCACCAGTCGACGCACCTCCCGGCTAAAGGCATTGAATAACAGGGGCTGACTGACGATCACACCACCCGCACAGACAACGGTACTGACATCCCCCTGTCTTTGTTTCAACAGCGCAACCTGTCTGGCCAGTGCAAGGGCATGTGCATTGATGATATCCAGCGCGCGCACCGATCCATTTTTCGCGGCATCGAATACCAATGGTGCCGCTTTGGCCCAAACTCGCGGTTCCTGGGTTGAAAAGACGTATTCCAGGCCGTGGGGATGATCAACGCCAAACCAGGCCAGTAACTGTTCCGCAAAGGGATCGCTTTCGCCACCGTCGTAGGCCGCCAGTGCGGCTCTGGCCGCGTCTCTGACAATACCTGTCGCCCCGCCTTCATCGCCGAAAATCCAGCCCCAGCCGCCGACCGTCAGCGCGTTGTCTCCCACGGTGGCGGTGACCGATGAACCGGTGCCGGCAATCAGCCCGGTACCGGAAGCTTTACCGTGCGCCAGAATGAGCAAATGCGAATCGTTGAGAACACGCACCCGTGGATAGCGGGCGGCAAGGGGCCCGCTGAGTACCGCTTCCTGCTCAGGGCTGTCATTGCCATGCACACCGGCGACGACCACCTTAACCATCCCGAGCTGAGCCGTCGTTGCCTCTACCAGCGCCAGCAGCGCCTTTGCGCGCTGAGTTCCATCAAGACTCGCCCAGCCGGTACTTTCATATACCTGGTCGAGTAAAAGCATGTTGTCATAGGCTGACTCGACCTGAATATGGGTTTTGCTGCCTCCCGCATCGATTGCCACCAGAAGCGGTATTTCACTTCTACTCATTTTGATGATGTCCTTTCACATTTGCTTAGCGCCAGGTTAAGCGATCCCCGACCATGCCGGCCCGGTTCGCTCTGTGATCAACGTTAAGCATTGGCTGGTATGATGATGTGGTTGGTATATATTAAAGTTACAAACTTTTATAAATCGGTCAAGCGTGATTGTTGTGAAGTCCATAGCATTTATTTATATTTAACCGACTTAGGGAGAAAGGCATGAACACAGGCAATGAACCGGCATTAACAGAAGTGGCACAGGCAGTGTTTGCCTGCCTGCTGGCCTTTGGCGAAGCCACCAGAAAACAAATGGCGGAAGAAACCGGCTTCAGTTTTCCCTCGCTTACCGTCGCTCTGGCCGAACTGGCGGCGGGCAACAGAGTCTGTGAACTGCGCCGTGAACAAGGTGCCCGCGGCAGAGCGACCCTGGTTTATGGCGTCAGTGATGAGGCCGGGTGGGTGCTGGGGGTTGATATCGGCTCTACGCAAATTAGCTATGTGGGACGCGCGCTGAATGGGAAACTGCTGGGCAGCGGCAGTATCAAACATGGCGAATCTGCGCTATCGCCGGGCGAGTTGGCGGGTAAACTGGTGGCCGGCGCCGCCTGTCTGCAGGCGATAACAGCGCCGCCGCAAGTGGTGACGGTGGCAATAAACCAGGTGGTGCCACGTCAATTATTGCATCCCGAACGCCCGCCATCGCGCGCCCTGGAGATAGCGTTGCAATTTGCCGCTTTTGCCGGTCTACCCTCCTCCACGCCTTTTATTCTCGAAAACAATGTCAATTGTGCTGCGGTCACCGAACACCAGCATGGCCTGATGCGCGGCTATGAAGATGCGGCCTATATGCAGATAGGCATCGGTATTGGCCTGGGATTTTTCAGTGACGGCACCTTGATTCGTGGCGGCCAGGGATGCAGCGGCGAGCTGGCGCAGATCCCACTGAGTTGGCATCATTCAGAACCGTCCGGCCCAGATGCTATCGAGCAGCGTTACGGCTCTAACGGCCTGATGCAGAGGGCGGCGGAAAACGTAAACCCTCAGGCGAGCATCAAACCGCTCTCGCCAAAAGCGCTGTTTGCACTGGCTGACGAGGGTCATCCGCAGGCGCTGGCGCTAATGAGAGAGTACAGTGTTGCCCTGGGACGTATCGCCACTACGGCTGCGACCATACTCGACCCCAGCATCCTGGTGCTCGGCGGCGGCTTAGCCCGAAATGCGGCCTTTGCCCGGATGATCGTCGATGAATTTGTGAGTCGGAATCGCGACACGCGGATTGAAATTTCACAGCTGGGGCCAGACGCTACCGTTGAAGGAGCCTGTTTACTGGCCCGGGATTTAGCCATTAGCCAGATTGTCGCTCGTTTTCATCGGCCCCTATGCGCCAGACCCACTTTATTGCCTCATTGACCGGGGGTACGGCCAGGCAATACCCCTGTTCAAACCAGCGCTAGCAAGTGCGTAGCGTCTGTTTATGCAGACACCCGGTTCGTATTTGTGAATCCAAACAAATTGTGCCATGCGGTAATCTCTCCCGTTCTCTCTCCATTACCTGTGCCCCACAGCATTACGTCGAAAAGGGAGCTCACGTTCTGCGTCGGATTATTCAGTCCGTTTCCAAGGCATAAATCCAAACGAGAGTTAAATAAAAGTTGATAAAATCGCTAACTCAGGTCACTGCATTGGCGTCGATTTTGCGCTCGGGTTAATATCGGAAATTATATATTTCATCACACTCTATTACAGAGTGCCTTATTTCCGTGGAAAGTAAAGCATGGCATTTCAGCATATCAGGACATTAAACCGTCGCAAAAACGTGTACCTGAAAAAGATTAAACTTGATATTAAATTATTTTTTCTCGATAAATTATCTCGTTCACGTCCTCATACTCAACCCGAAAGAATGAATATTATCATTCTATGTAATGGGTTTGGCATTGGTGACGCCATTGTCACCACCGGTCTGATTTTTTCACTTCATCAGCATGGGCATACCGTCACGGTGTTGTGCGAAAAAAGAACAGCATTTATCTTTGAGTACTCTCCTGCGGTGGAGCATGTTGTCATATATGATGGGTTGCGGCATCTTCGCTCACAGCATAGATCGCGTTACGACCTTCTTATTGACATCAATGAGAAAAACCACCTTAGTCCGCTGCGTTTTAGAATCATCAAAGCATTAAAGCCAGCAATAGCTTTGGGGATTAACCAGAGCAACTATAATATTTATGATGTTTCAGTTTATTACCGGCAGCCGTTGAAACATATCAGTAATAAGCATCAGGAAATATTGCATCACCTGGGGCTTGCTGTTGACAATTACAGCTATCACCTTACCGTCCCTGAGAACATTACCCTAGAGGTGAAGGCGTTTATTTCTCAGCTTGATTCAGACAATTTCGTGGTCATCAATCCGTTTGCATCAGAGCTTAGCCGAGACATGTCCGATGCCCAGATTGAAACCCTGACTAAGTATATCCTTCAGGAAATTGGAAAAACGGTTATATTTATAGGGACGCCGTGCCAATTAGAGCGTATAACGGTGAAATCAGGCATAAAGTTTCCCTCTGCTACCTTTTTGCATGCGGCAGCACTGATAGAATCGGCAAAGCTGGTCATTTCGCCGGATACATCAATCGTTCATTTGTGCAAGATATATGACAAAAAACTTGTCTGCCTCTACAACAATAAAATTATCAACGATGGAGAGCAGAACAATATCGTATGGGGTCCCGGTTACAGCAATGCCATGCAAATTCTTTCCACCGGCAACCGGATTGACGATATCTCTGCTGATGTCCTGTGCCGAACCGTTCTGGACGCGGCAATACAGCTAGGCTGGACCATTCCCGCTATAACTCGAATCAACGGCGAACTGCGTAATTTCGATGCACTGTTGGCGGAAATGACCCATTGAAGCCAACGCCATTCGGACTGCGGACTGGTCACCGCCAGGCAGGCTTCAATCCTTAGTCTTACCGCGACTATTGATGCCAATGCCGGTAACACCGCCGGTACTAAGCCGGCCGGGTTATCCGAGCCCAGTGGCAGTTGAACGCTCGCTGAATTAACCTGTACATATCCCTGAATAGAGTTATTCGCTTTACTTTCCAACTGTCAGCCTGTTTTATGCTCTTCTTTATTTTTGAAAGGGCCATAAGATGTTCTCTGTAAACAGCTGCCATAATAGTATCACTTTATATACTTTACCCGGAAATGATTTGGATGATTTGGCATACCCTGAAAAGCAGCATATAAGATATCTAAATGGCATTTCCAAAAATGGGAATATATCTCTTCCAATCAGCGAGACTGAGGCAATAAATGAAGTGCAAGACTGGTACGGCACCCATTTTATCAACAATGTTACCTTTTTGAATCTCTCTGAAGAAATCATTAATTTCAACCTCAACAGCGCGTTTGCAAAAGCGAATTTCATTGATTGGTTTTCATTCCGGGATTTTAAGGAAGATGGCTACATCCGAATAAATAATTTTTTACGCAATGTTAGCAACCAGGACCGCCGGACGCCTTTAGATGTATTTCAGCTTAAGTTATCCCTGATGCACCAAATGGTGTATCAATCCACCACCTTTAGCAACAATCTTACGTTAATGCGCGGCGAAATAAGACCCAGTTACGTCAAGCGCCAATGGCATGAAGGGTCTATTTTTTCCGCCAAAACGTTTATGAGCACCTCCCGGGACGAAGCGGCGGCCAGGACATTTTGTGGTCCTAAAGATGCATTAAAGTATGGCCAGATATATGTATTCTATACCATCACCAATAATAATCCTTACGCAGGCGCCAATATTTCCGATATCTTGTGCGATGGAGAAGAAGAATACGTGTTCCTGCCCAACACGGAATTTGTGATAACAAGCATGGATTATGACAAGCATGCGAAGGTGTTGTCTGTCGGATTATCCACCTGCCAATCAAATAGCCACGAGTTTACCTCCCGTCTGCATGAGCTGGTTTTTTCTACCAAATAAAATCCGTACCACAGAGTGAGTAAGGCGCCACGGCGGCATCAGCCAAAATCCTCGGCTGACCATGCTAAGAATGGATGGCGCCTTGAGTTTGTTCGATTGCTGTTAAATCAATTCTGCAAAAGGTTAACCTATCTGTATCCTGCCCCTGTGAATGACATTACGGCCTGTGACCAACTTATGCATCGACATCATGTGCTGTCTGCAAAACTGACTGGATAATTGACATTCCCTGGGCATCGAGATCAGTTCTAAAAATCCATGAACAGAGAGCATATCGCCGCTACCCTGCTACCGGCTAAGCACAGTCATCAGTCGAGAACGTCTGCAGAGCGCGCCCGGCCATGCCAGCTACAGATTCCTCAGGCTTGAGGATAAAATTGCGGCAGGGTTCGCTTCATGACCGATGCCGCTGCGCATAACTGCCGATATTCTCGCGTATTGTGGCATAATAGTGTCTATCCAGGCAGAACCGAGACCACAGACGATGCTTCACATTCAGACACGAGTATCCCCAGGCCCAGCAAAAATTTTGCGCAGATCATTCCTTCATGCGCTGAAATAAGGTACAAGGCTGCATGAAAATTCCAAATAGAATCCAGCCGCTGGTCGATGATGGCCTAGTCGATGATGTCATCCGCCGACTGAAAAGCGGCAAAGAAGCCGATGTCTACACCGTGTTATGCGGTGACAACATCCGTTGCGCCAAAGTGTACAAAGAAGCCAGCCAGCGCAGCTTCAAGCAGGCTGTGCAGTATCAGGAAGGCCGTACCGTCCGTAATAGTCGTAATGCCCGGGCAATGCAGAAAGGGTCGAAATTCGGCCGTAAACAGCAGGAAGAATCCTGGCAGACGGCCGAGGTTGACGCGCTGTTCCGTCTGGCCAATGCCGGCGTTCGCGTGCCGCAACCTTATCTCTGCCTGGATGGCGTGCTGCTGATGGAGCTTATCACTGACGCCGACGGCATGGCGGCGCCACGTCTAAGTGATGTCATTCTGACTGAACAGCAGGCCCTGGCCGATTTCGACACGATGATTCGCAATATCGTGCGGATGCTGTGTGCCGGCGTCGTACATGGCGATTTGTCTGAATTCAACGTGCTGATGGATGCGGAGGGGCCGGTGATTATCGACCTTCCCCAGGCGGTCGACGCTGCCGCGAACAATCATGCTGAATCGATGTTCGAACGCGACGTCAATAATATGACCGAGTATTACGGTCAGTTCGCCCCGCAATTGCTTACCACGCGCTATGCAAAAGAAATCTGGGCCCGTTACGAAGAGGGCAAGCTGACGCCGGAAACCATCCTCACCGGGGAATTCGCCGAAGATACCCATAAAGCTGATGTGGATGCGCTGCTGGATGAGATTATCTCCGCCGAGAACGAACACTACGAGCGCCAGCGAGCTCAGAAAGAGCGGGACGATCTCTAACACAGACGTCAAGCGATCTGACCGCCGCGAGTCCGGCTGACGTCAAGGGCCGATCTGCTGCCAACGGTGAAAGGAAAAGCCGTTGAGCATAACGGCCCCATTATGACGTTAAGCCTTAAGCCATTAAGCCTGAAGCCATTAAGCCATTAAGCCATTAAGCCATTGAGCCGTTAAGCCGTTAAGCCGTTTGCCATTAAGCACTTAGGCCATCAGGCGCTTTGGCGGGCCATCAATTTAAAGCCGACATCAACAATATTATTTGCAACCGGCCGCCCTTCTATCTTGGCTATCAGAATATCCGCAGCCCGCTGCCCTATCGCCTTCTTGTCAATATGCACCGTTGAAATGGACGGCGAACAGCAATGGGCGAAATCCAGATCGCCAAAGCCCATTACCGCCAGTTCGGCCGGTACTGAGATGCCGTTGATGCCTGCTTCAACGATTACCCCCTGGGCCAGGGCATCCGAACTGCAGATGATAGCGTCAAACGACTGACCGGTGGCCATCAGTTGAACCAGCCCCTGACGGCCCAGTTCCAGAATGGCGGGCGTAGGCACCCGAATGATCGGAATATCCGTTATGCCATGCGGTTTAACTCCCGCCAAGATACCTTGGCGGCGGATCTCGGCCCGTTCGTCGTCTGCCCACACCATGCCAAAACGACGATAGCCTTTGCCCATCAGATAACCGGCGATGTCATTGCCCACCTTTTCGTGGGAAAACCCTACCAGCATATCAATCGGCGTCGGTGTTAAATCCCAGATTTCCACAACCGGTACTCCGGTCAGCAACAGGCGCTTTTTCAATAGCTGGGTGTGATTGATCCCGGTAAGCACGATGCCGTCAGGTTTTCTGCTCAGAATGGCCGATACGAGCTGTTCCTCTGACTGCTGGGCATAACCCGCCAGGCAAAGCAGCATATGATAGCCATAAACCGCCAGTTGATCACTTAGCGCCTGTATGGAATCGACGAACATGGCATTGTTTATCTGAGGTACTGCCACCGCAATCATTTTGCTGCGCTTAGATGCCAGCCCACCCGCCAGCAGATTGGGAATATAGCCAGTCAACGCAATGGCGGCGTTGACTTTTTCAATGGTTTGCGGGCGCACCATATGGGGATGATTAAGCGCCCGGGAAATGGTAATCGGTGACAGGCCCGACACCCTGGCCACATCATCAAGGGTAGGAGCGCCGGGGCGGTTTTCGCTGGTTGATTGCGCACTTTTTCTGGCTACCATCGGAAACAGTCACTTATAGAATCAAAGGAAGTAAATAATAACATTAATTGAAGCCAGGTCTGCAAATCGAACGCTAGCCCGTGGCTGATATTTCATCGCCTATCGTTCAGTATTGGGCCAGTGGTAGCAATCACTTGAACATGGATGCGCAATCATTTAACTCGGTAACTCCATGATCACTGTCACATATTTATAATTGAGTTAATTTTTATCTATCTGTTTATATGCACTATTTTTAAAACATCTCCTGACTAACCTTTACATTTCCTGGTTTGAATTTATTATGATAGCGCTATCATTTACAAAATATGTCCTTTTTCCAGGCGTTGTTTCAAGCCCACCTTGCCAGCGCCATTATCCTACTATGGAGAGACATCCCATGGCTGTTGAATCAGATGTTGTGTCATACGCTAGCGCTAGCGGCGGTAAAACCGCCGCCGATGTCGCCGACCAGATCGAGAGCATCCAACTTTCGCTGATATTCCTACCGTTGGCGACACCGGTCAGTGACGCCAAAGTCTTGACCGGCAGGCAAAAACCGCTAACCGAAATCGCATTCATCTTTGCTGAAATACGCACCCGTGATGGTCATGAAGGCATTGGCTTCGGCTATTCCAAACGGGCTGGCGGCCCCGGTATTTATGCCCACGCCAAAGAACTGGCGCCCAACCTGCTGGGCGAAGATCCCAATGACATTGCCAAACTGTTCACCAAACTGCTTTGGGCAGGCGCATCTGTGGGACGCAGCGGCATGACCACCCAGGCCATTTCGCCTTTTGATATTGCCCTGTGGGATTTGAAAGCCAAACGCGCCGGATTGCCGTTAGCCAAGCTGCTCGGCGCCCAGCGCGATTCGGTTCAGTGCTATAACACCTCGGGTGGTTTTCTGCACACGCCGCTGGATCAGGTACTGAAAAACGTGGCTATCTCTCGCAGCAGCGGGATTGGCGGCATCAAGCTGAAAGTCGGCCAACCTGATATTGCTGCCGACCTTAAACGTTTGTCCGCGGTACGCCGCGAACTGGGCGATGATTTTCCCCTGATGGTGGACGCCAATCAACAATGGGACCGTGCCACCGCGATGCGCGTTGGCCGCCGCATGGAAGAATTCAACTTGATCTGGATTGAGGAGCCGCTGGACGCCTATGATTTCGAGGGACACAAAGCCTTGGCTGACGCTCTCGACACCCCGATAGCCACCGGTGAAATGCTGACCAGCTTCGGCGAACATGCCCAGCTCATCATGGGCGGCGCCAGCGATTTTATCCAGCCGGATGCGCCGCGCGTCGGCGGCATCACGCCATTCCTGCAGATTATGGCGTTGGCTGATTTTAAAGGCCGCAAACTGGCGCCCCACTTCGCCATGGAAATCCATCTCCATCTGGCGGCCGCCTTCCCTCAGGAGCCATGGCTGGAACATTTTGAATGGTTAGGTCCATTGTTCAACGAGCAGTTGGAATTGCGCGAGGGTCGCATGTGGGTTTCAGACCGTCCGGGACTGGGTTTCAGCCTGAGTGAACAGGCACTGGCGTGGAAAGTGGACAGCTGTCATTTTGGCAAGTAATCACCGGGCAACGCATTGAAAATAAAGGCGGCATAGCGTTATGCCGCCGGTATTTACTGGACGGAATTACCGTTAAGTCTGATAAACCGCCTATCCACCTATTCGCCTATTCGCCTATTCGCCTATAGCGTACAGCTATCGGTTCTGTATAAATAACGTTAATTGCTGCGGCTGAAATTAAAACTCAGCGTTTATATCCACCACCGATATCAACTTATGATTGACAAATTCCTTGATGCCCAGGCCAATCAGTTCGCGACCATAGCCTGAACGGCGGACACCGCCGAACGGCAGATCGGCTTTGACGCGGGTCGGATGATTGATATAGACCATACCGGTCGAGACTTGACGGGCCAATGACGCCCCCTTTGCCGCATCCCGGGTAAAAATGGAACCGCCTAAGCCGAAGGGGGAGTCATTGGCAATCCTGACGGCATCCTGGTCATCTTTTGCACGAAACAGCATCGACACCGGGCCGAAGAATTCCATCTCATACGCAGGATTATCAGGCGTGATACCGGTCAAAATAGTGGGCTGCACAAAAGCGCCGTTTGCCGGGACCTGCGGACCGACTTGCAGTGCAGTGGCGCCGTGCTGTACCGCCAGCCTGATTTTTTCTTTGACTTCATCGGCGGCTGCCTGCGAGGACAGCGGCGCCAGGGTGGTGGTGGCAAGCATCGGGTCACCGGCGCGCAGTCCCGCTACGCCTTCCTTGTAAAGTGTCAGGAAGTCGTCATAAACCTTTTCGACAATAATCATACGCTTGGATGAGACGCAGACCTGTCCGCCGTTCCAGTGACGGCCGAATACTGCCCATTTTACCGTCGGCGCCAAATCCGCATCCGCCAGAACAATAAACGCATCCGCGCCGCCCAGCTCCAACGTGGATTTTTTCAGCGCCTTGGCCGCCTGTTGGGCAACGATAGCGCCGGCCGCTTCGGAGCCGGTCAGCGCGACGCCCTGAACGTGCTTATGATTGAGGATAAGCTCGATTTGAGCCCGGCTGGCATAGAGGTTTTTAAACGCCCCTGCCGGTAAACCGGCGTCTTTCATGAGTTGCTCAAACAGGGCCGCCGCCTGGGGTACATTCGAGGCATGCTTTAGCAGTAGGGTATTGCCGGCAGAGAGTTGGGGAGCAATGATACGGGCGATTTGGTAGTAAGGAAAATTCCAGGGCTCAATCGCCAGCAGCACGCCAAGAGGTTCATGATAGACGATCGATTCCCCCTCTTCGGGCTTGGCCACCTTGAGTGTTTCAGGTGCCAATAGTGTCTCTGCCTCTCTGGCATAGTACTCGAATATCTGCGCCGATAGCTCGACTTCCGCTTTAGCTTCAGACAGCAGCTTGCCCATTTCCAAGGTCAACACTTTCGCAAAATGTTCGCTGTCGCGTCGTAGCAGGTTCGCGGCCTGCTGCATGATCTGGCTGCGCCCAGAGAAAGAGCTATTGCGCCATTCCAGGAAAGCGGCATGTGCATTGTCGATAGCGGATCGCACTTCGGCATCCGTCGCCTCTTGAAAAGTTTCGTATAACTCTCCGGTATAAGGATTTCTTGAAGCATAACCCATTTGACTCTCCTTCGCGGCCAGGCGCTGGCCGGCAACAGCAAACGCCTGGGGCCACGGCATAAAGCTTACTAACGGGAAATTGAGGCAACATCGACGGGTCTGATAACCGCGTAGTCAGGCGGGTTAGTTGCCGCTAATTATTGGCAGCAGGCATCAAGCGTCACCAACAGCGAGCGCCTGCTTGAGGAACAACTCGATAATACGCTCGGCTATTTTTCGATACAATGAAAACCACAACGCGATAAATTATTGGAGTCATCAAGAGCAGTCCGGTTAACATTAAAGCAGCCCGGCGGCAGCTCCCGGAGCGCCAGAAAAATCCGGCCAGTCTACCCGGCTGGACCGTGCTAAAGCCCACACCCGCAACGTCATACTGCTGACTCGGCTGCCTGGCTGGCTGTTTATCGTCTTTTTACTGCTGGTATGGCAATGGTTTGCTACTCACGTACCGGGTCTTAATCTGGTGTTATCGCCGGTAGATGTGATTGTCCGGCGCGGTCAGCAGGTGTTGGCTGATGGGACCTTGATGCAGCGTATGACCGAAACATTAAAGGTGATGTTTAGCGGTTATCTCGGCGGTTGCCTGGCCGGTTTGCTGCTGGGAATGCTGATTGGCCGGATAAAAATAGGCTACCTTTTGTTAGAGCCGCTGCTCGAACTGGCTCGGCCGATTGCGATTGCGGCAATTATCCCTATTTTGATGCTGTTTCTGGGTCTGGGTGATGGCTTGAAAATCGGCGCGGTCGTCATTGCTTCTTTCTTTCCGGCGATCATCAATACTTATTCAGCCATGCGCGCGACGCCGCAAACGCTTGAGGAAACCTCGCTGACCTTTGGCCTATCCAGACTGCAGGCTACCCTTCTGGTGGCGCTGCCGCATGCGCTGCCGGTGATTCTGATTGATTTCGACTGGCCTTGACGATTTCGCTGGTGGTGACCGTGTTTACCGAAATGATTGCCGGTAATAGCGGTATGGGGTACTTCATCTTGAACAGTCAGCAGAATATGGCGGTGGACGACATGTACACCGGCGTATGTTCACTGGCGATCATCGGCTATATGCTGAATCTGTTGTTTCTGTGGCTGGAACGCCGGCTGATCTTCTGGCATGCCAGCATGCATCGCCGGCCCGTTTAATCCCCCTTATGCAATGCTAAATTTCGGCCTCATACAGGGAATCTACCGATAGCAATTACAGCAGAGCGACACTTGCACGGGCGGTGTTGAAAGAAAGGTAGGCCGTGAGACGTTTTCCTGTAGCGACTCGCGTTTGAAAGGAGCCATGCTCTCATTCGACCGCAACATGCTCGCGCTAACTGCAAATGAAATCAGGCCTACGTCGACAGGCAGCTTCCGATCCGAAACTGGCGTCCAGTGTTGTTGGATAAAGTGTTAACTTACATTTACAAAATTCCGACGACACCATTATTTAATTAATTCGCCAATGCGGATATGAGGTGAGTTACCAGCGCTTGAACCTTAGTCGAGGGCCTGGGACCGGACGGAAATACGGCAAAGGCTTTCAATGGCTCAAGTTCGTACTCGGACATCAGCCGGACAAGCTTACCTTCCCGCAACTCCTGTTCGGACATAATCGTTGTCACATTCGCTATGCCCAAGCCTGCCAAAGCAGCAGCCAGGACTCCAGGCGCCGCATCAATCTTGAGCTTTCCGCGTAGCGTCACCTTCTGTGCTGTCCCTTCTTTCAGCAGTACCAAGGTACTTTTTCCTGGCGAGCCTAGTTCATGCAAAATCGTGTCATGATCGGTTAATTCTTCGGGCGTTCGAGGCGTACCTCGCTTAGCCAGGTAAGACGGCGCGGCGACTAGTAATCTTTCCACAGATGCAATTTTTCTTGCGCCGAATGTTGAGTCTTCAAGCGTACCCATCCGGATCGCCATATCAACTCCAGCGGAAACCAGATTTTGACGTTCATCCCGCATCGTAATTTCAACTCGTAGTTCGGGGTAGCGCTCAAGAAACCTGGGTAACGCTGGGATGATTGCTCTAGTACCGTAAACAATCGGTACGGCGAGCCGTATGGTCCCACGAAGAGAATCTATGCCTCGAACAGCATCTTCTGCGTCTTCAATATCGGCCGTTGCTTGGCGAGCTTTTTCCAGAAATAAAGCTCCAGCCTCGGTCAAAGCCACGTTCCTGGTCGTTCGAAGCAGGAGTTTCACCCCCAATCGAGCTTCCAGGCCTGTGACGATTCTGGAAGTGGAAGGTTGGGAGAGTTCAAGCTCCTGAGCGGCGCGAGAAAAACTCCCTGACTCAGCCACACGAGTGAAAACTTCAATCTCAAGCCAGCGGTTATTCATTCGATTCCCAAATAAGTGTTCTGTATTTCATCGGCATTATTTATATATGAAGAATAGACTAGTATGACCTACTCACCTAACCATCTGAAGGAGATCACCCATGATCCTGCAAGATAAGCTCGATGCCTTACGAACCGATTTCGAAGCCGGCCGGTTTCCCCGGGTTCCCACGGCGGCGCAACTCGAGACAATGGACCGTGCCACGAAGGAGCTGATCGCGTCTGGCCAAGCGGCGCACGCCCTGAAAAAAGGCGACCGTGCTCCCAATTTCGAACTGAACGATCCTGATGGCAGCCCCGTCAGGCTGCTTGACCTGGTCGCCTCGGGCCCGCTGGTCCTCACCTTTTATCGGGGCGTGTGGTGCCCTTATTGCAACCTGGACCTCGGTGCACTCGAAGCGGTGCGACCTGAACTGGAAGCCCTGGGCGCCCACCTGGTTGCAATCTCTCCGCAAACGGCAGCGAACAGCCGCAAGTCACAACGCGATAACAAGCTGAATTTTCCAATCCTGAGCGATCCGGGCGCCAAGACGGCTCAAGCGTTTGGACTGCGTTTCGAACTACCGGGCGACCTGATCGAGGTCTACAAATCGTTCGGCAGTGACTTACCCCGTTTTAACGGTATGAATGAGTGGGCTCTTCCAATGCCTGCCCGCTATGTCATCGGCCGCGACTACGTCATTGAATATGCTGAAGTCAATCCTGACTATAGCCGTCGACCCGACCCATCAGAACTTCTTCCAGTGCTGAAACGTCTGCAGCGCTGATCCAAAACCTCTCTATTTAAATCCAGGAATATTATGACTATTAAAATTTATGGCGACCCAGGTTCCGGCAGCCGCCGCCGCGTTACCAGCGCTGCAAAAATCATGGGTATCGACATCGAACGTGTAAATGTTGATTTGTTCAAGGGCGAGAGCCACACACCCGAATTTCTGAAGCTCAACCCGCACGGGCTTACTCCTGTACTTCAAGATGGTGACATCGTCATCTGGGAAGCCTCTGCCATTAACCTTTACCTTGCTGAGAAAATGAATTCCGATTTGCTCGGCCGCACGCAGGCGGAGCGTTTTGAAGTATTGCAATGGATGTTCTGGTCGGGTGAGCAATGGCGGATATTCGGAACGCTCACGTTCGATGAACGGATCGGGAAGCGCTTCATGGGCCAGCCCGAGGATGAGAGCATCGTCCAGCTAGCGTTTGCCAAGATCCGGGCTGGCGCGGCCGTGTTGGACGCACATCTGGCGGGGCGGAAATTTATCGTTGGTGACCACTTGACGCTCGCCGACATTGACATTGCGGCACCCTTCTCGCAATCGGCACGCTCCAAGATACCGCTGTCTGAATTTCCGAACCTTGTCGCCTGGCAGCAGCGCCTGCTCGACACCGTCCCGGCCTGGGCGGAGACAAAGCGGGAAGTGGATGAGCGTATCGACACCGCGCTGGCTGGCGCAGGGATAGCACTGTGAGCGAAGAAGCGTCGACGCTGGATCACGAACTGTTTTGGATGAGCGGCAGCCCTTACTCGTGGCGAGTGCAATTAGCGCTCGGATACAAGCGCATACCTTATATTTCTCGTCGCTTGGATTCGGCCAAACATGAGAATCGCACATCTGAATTCCTGGGGCTCAATCCGCGCGGGAAGGTACCGGTGTTGAAGACTGGCGATGCAGCGCTCTACGAGTCCGTGGCGATCATCGCCTTCCTGGATCGTGCTCATCCCGACGTGCCGCTGTTTGGCCAGACGTCACAGCAGCACGGCCGCATCTGGCAACGCGTGAACGAGTTCGAGAACTACAATCGCGATCTGTTCGATGTAGAGATTGTCCGCCCGTTGTTACGTGGACATGCAAAAGACAATCACGAGGGCATGCGCGCGTCCGCCGCGCGCGCTTATGATGCACTCGGCTGGATGGAGCAGGCGTTGTCAATCGCGCCTTATCTGGCGGGTGACGATATGACCGCGGCGGATATTGTCGCGCTACCGAACATTCAGATGCTGCGTAGGGTCGCTGCACGTCCCGAAGCAATTCAGATGGCGCTGGGCCTCGAAGATTTAAGCGTGCGCCTGCCGGCACTGGGCGCGTGGTTGTCGCGGATGGAAACCATGCGGGGCTATGACGCCGCTTATCCACCGCACTGGCGAAATTAACAAAAGGCTGCACCCAAGCGATTGAACGGCTGCTGGCCGCCAAGCTGCGCACGCCGCTGCAGGTCCAGTTGCACCTGACGCTGACGTTCGAGGCGGGCTACCAGACGGGCGAGAAGCCGGTCACGGCGGAATTGGTGGAGACGGTGCTGTCGCGCCAGCTCGACGACCTTGAGCCGACGCTGGCGCGCCACGGCTATCGGCTCAAGGACATGATCGAGCAGTTCGATGCCAAGGCGGCCGACATCCGGGCGATGTTCAGCAACCAGCTTGAACCGAAACACACGGCTGAGATCCGCGAGCGCATGCTGGCGGCGGGTTTGCCGATATGAGCCGTCATTTGCAGTTAGCGTGAGCCGGCGCCCATCGAATGCGAGCGGGCGCCGTCGAATGCAAGCTCAATTGCAGATAGCGTGAGCATAACCCTCCGTCATTTGCAGTTAATTCGAGCCGGACTCGGGGTCGAATGCGAGCACGGTCGGTTTGAAATGCGAGCCGCTACATTCACCGCCTACAATCGCACCCTGGCAATGAGATAAAACCTGCCCAGGTGATGGGCAGGTTTTATCGCTGACATTCTGGCCGCTCGCTTATTGACAGTGTCCAGTTCTTTCAGCTCTTCAGATCATCTTTGCCGTATAGGGGTGAGCGGGGTCCATACAGGATGCCGTTGAAATGGCCGGCCGATAACATTCGGTTACTGGTAATGCCAGCAATGGTATGGCCTTCATCCCTGATAGTACTGGATATCTGTTTAACTGCGGCGGTGATAAGCATGGCAATCAGATTATTACTGTTGTTGTGGTTGTTGTCTTCACTGCTTGATGCTGAAGCTTTACCGGACCAGAGCAAAGCCCCGCTGCGCAAATCAACCAATGTTGCGGTTGCCGTCACGCGGGTATCGCTGGATATCACCATGTAGCTGGTGCCATATTCGACCACTTTGACATACATTACCGCATCGGCCCCAAATATCTGCTGTAATTTGGCTGTGCTCAATGCATGTATATCTGTTGATTCGGTAAGTCCATTTTGCTTAAAGGTTTCATCTACGACTGCCACCGGCAATACATAATAGCCCGCTTCTGACAGCGGCTGAGTTATCTGGGTCAGCATGCTGGGTCCAGCATTGATATCCGGTGATTCGTTTATTGGCGGCAGTACCAAAATGGATTTGGGCTTACTTTTCTTAAGCTCAGTGTAGTCATAAGGGACAGGTGCCGCGCAACCAGCTAGCATCAGGGCGCATATCATTACTGTAAACGCGATAATCCGATTCATTTTAGGCTTCCTTTATCTTTCTTCATTAAAAAATCCATAAAGGCGGCAGATTCAGGGAAAAGCCTTTTTTCATTATTAAATTCTTCAAAGGCCAGATCGGCATGGCCAATATTGGCATAAAGCAATCCAAGGTGAGCATGCAATCCGGGGGGTGTTTTCTGTCCTTTGGCCTGTGATTTTTCCATTGATACAAGCAGCGTAGCAATTTGATCATCTGGTGTGGATTTTTTATCGTGGTAATATTGATAAACTGTGCTTGGATACTTATCCCAGTAATATATTTTCTTAGTTGCATGAGTGCAACCCGCCAAAAAAATAACCGAAATCAAAAATATTTTTTTATTTAACATTATCATTTATTATATCATCAACTAAATAAAATCATTTCCACGAACCGTTTTCCAGCGCTGCCACCAGGCTGTCAACCGCTTCGCGGATAGCCAGGTCCATCACTTTGCCATTAAGCGTGGCGTCATAACCCGCCGTTCCGCCAAAGCCAATCACTTCACGGTTGGATAAGCTGAATTCTCCGGCTCCCTGGGTGGAATACACCACTTCGGAGGTGTGAACATTCACCACATTAAGATTGACCTTGGCATAGGCTATCTGTGATTTACCCCGACCGAATATGCCCCACAGCTGTTGATCGCCAATTTCTTTGCGGCCAAATTCAGTGACATCGCCGGTAATCACATACTTGGCGCCCTGCAATCCCTGGGTCTTTCCAGCGAGTGCGGCTTCCGTTTTCAGCTCATCCATATTGGTGCGATCCAGGACGTTGAAATGACCGGTTTGCTGGAGATGGCTTATCAGGATGGTTTTGGACTGATTGCCCAGATAGTCTATTCCGTCGGAAAATATGCCGTTCATGTAAGGAGAGCGATTACCGAATTTGCCAACGGCAATAAGGCTGCGTGGTCCTTGATAGGATGAATGATAGCTTGCGACTTTCGCTACATCGAGTCGTTGAGAAGATTCAGTCGCACAGCCGACCAGCAATAGCGATGAAATCAATGCCCCAAGATAAATAGCCGTTCTTACCATATAATGTCCTTATTACCCGAATTTCAGTGGTGCAGTGACGCTTGACAATTAACTCAGCATCGTTTCAGAAGAGATGATTATCAAGGTAATTACGTTGATCCATGCTGTCCCATTAACCGTAGGGCATGAATATTTCCCGCATACCGTATCTGATATGACGATAGGACTGGCGGGCGATTATATTATAGTTTTCTATAAAAACATCTATTTTTCTATTTTTTTCAAAACAATAAGAGAATTCGATATATAATTTTCATAAATATTATATGTTATTTGCATAACCATACTAATTACAAATTATCATAATGATTATTCTTTTTATAAAATAGCCATTCAATTGATTGGCTGTGATATATCATCCCTTTTTGAGATATTATTCAGGAACGCCTGCGATATCGTAAAAATATCAAACATCGAAGGCTTCGGTTCGCTGGCCGCCGGATAAGCAAGGGCGCAAGCGCCCTGCAATTTTCAGCGCCACTCTAGGCCTGGTGCCACCTGGGTCAGAATAGCCTCAATAACATGCGCATTGTAATCCACTCCCAATTGGTTGGGCACCGTGAGCAGCAGTGTGTCTGCTTCTGCAATCGCCTCATCCTGAGCGAGTTGACTGATAAGCGCATCCGGTGCTGCCGCATAGCTGCGACCAAATATAGCGCGGGTTTTTTCATCCAGAAACCCTATCTGATCGCCCTCTGGTCTGCTATTGCCAAAATAGGCGCGATCCCGGTGGTCAATCAGTGGAAAAATGCTGCGACTCACCGATACCCTGGGGGTCCATGCATGTCCAGCTTCTTTCCAGGCGGCGCGGTAGGCACGGATCTGCCTGGCCTGCTGAATATGGAAGGGTTCGCCGGTTTCATCATCCTTTAGGGTGGAGCTCTGCAGGTTCATGCCCTGTTTTGCCGCCCATACCGCCGTCGCGTCCGAGCCGGCCCCCCACCAGATGCGTTCGCGCAGACCGGCGGAGAAAGGCTCCAGGCGCAACAAACCGGGCGGATTGGGAAACATCGGCTGCGGATTGGGTTTGGCAAAGCCTTGCCCGCGCAGCGCATCCAGCAATACTTCGGTATGTTGCCGGGCCATATCGGCATCGGTTTGCCCTGGGGCCGGCTGATAACCGAAATAGCGCCAGCCATCAATAACCTGCTCCGGCGATCCCCGGCTGATGCCCAGTTGCAGACGACCGCCGGCGATCAGATCGGCCACGCTGGCGTTTTCCGCCATATACAGTGGGTTCTCATAGCGCATATCAATCACGCCGGTACCGATTTCAATCCGCCGGGTTTTGGCGCCGATAGCGGCCAGCAGTGAAAACGGCGCGCTAAGCTGACGCGCAAAATGATGGACGCGAAAATAGGCGCCGTCAGCGCCCAATTCCTCGGCGGCGACGGCCAGATCTATCGATTGCAGCAAGGCATCGGCAGCTGACCGGGTTGCCGATTGCGATGAAAGGGCCCAGTGGCCAAAGGAAAGAAAGCCAATCTTCTTCATGGTGATTTGTTCCTGAAGTAAACCGTTGCCATTTTAGATGAAAACGTTAAGTGCAGATGTTATTCCATTAAAGCACAAACTTCAGTTCACGACGTCAGACGGGCTTTTGCTACTGCGAAAAAGCACTTTAGGCCCGCACCCGTGACTTAACGCTTTCCAGCATCACCGCCACGATAATGATCACCCCTTTGACCACCTGCTGGTTATAGCCGGAAATATTCATCAGATTCATCAGGTTCGAAATGATGCTCAAAATCAATACGCCGATGATGGTATTCATCACCGTGCCTCTGCCGCCGGCCAGGCTCGCCCCGCCGACCACCACCGCCGCGATGACATCCAGTTCGAAACCGATGGACATCACTGGGGAACCGACGCCGGTACGGGTGGAGGCCAGGACGCCGGCCAGCCCGCACGCCAGCCCGCTCAGCGCATAAACGGCAAACTTGAACCAATCGACCCGGACGCCGGCAAAACGGGTCGCGGTTTCATTTGAGCCGATGGACACCACCAGTCGACCGAACACCGTATAGCGATAGACGAAGTGCGCCACAACGGCGAAGGCGATAAACACATAGACCGGCAGCGGCAGCCCCAAAAAGTAACCGGTGCCAAAATTCACATACGACACATCATCGATAAAAATCGGCTGACCCTTGGCGGCAATCAACGCCACCCCACGTGCAATGGTCATCATCGCCAGGGTGGCGATAAAAGGCGCGATATTGAAGAACGTGACCAGGCTGCCGGCAGCGGCGCCGACCAGAGTGGCAATACCGGCACCGGCAATAATGGCCGGCATCACGCCGATTTCCGGAATCAGCAACGCCACTGCCACCGACACCAGCGCCATGATTGACCCCACCGAGAGATCAATACCGCCGGTCAGAATAACAAACAGCATGCCGATAGCCGCCAAGCCCAGCGGCACGCTTTGCCTTAATACATTGGTGATATTTTCCGGACTGTAGAAGCGGTCGGACAGGAAATTGGCCACCACCAGCATAATAAAAAACACCAGCAAGGTGGAATTATTGGAGAAAAACTTCAGCGCTTTGGATCGTAAAGCAAAGCCCGTGGGCTGTTCGGGGGTTTTTACCTGTTCCATATTCTTTCCTCAGCTAAGCTAGCGCGCGTTTGGGGATGGCAAACCGCATAATGTTTTCTTCCGTTATCTGGTCGCCCTGCAGCTCGGCGGTAATGGTTCCCTCGCTCATGACATACACCCGGTGCGCCAGAGAGATAACCTCAATCATTTCCGAAGATATGACGATAATGGCGTACCCTTTTTCGGCCAGTTCATGAATGACGTTGTAGATTTCCACCTTGGCGCCGACATCCACGCCACGCGTCGGCTCATCCAGGATCAACAGGTCGCATTCAGTCGCCAGCCATTTGGCAATCACCACTTTTTGCTGGTTGCCGCCACTGAGGCTTGAGATAGGATCTTCAATCGAACCCAGTTTGATCGCCAGCCGCTGGCGAGACCTTTCGCTAAAGGCACGTTCTTTGCCATAGTTGAGAATACCCAGCCGATAGCACACGTTTTTCAGGCTGGATAACGTCATATTCTCTCGAATCGGGCGGCTGAGAATGGCACCCTGCTCTTTACGGCTCTCCGGCACCAGGCCAATGCCCTGGCGCATGGCATCCGCCGGGTGACGAAGGGTTATCGGCTTACCGTTTTTAATCACTTTGCCTTGGCTCATGTGATCCAGCCCGAACAGGCAGCGTGAAATTTCGGTACGTCCCGAGCCGACCAGTCCCGCCAGGCCGACTATTTCGCCTTTGCGGGCCGTCAGGCTGATATCGTTAAGCAGCGACTTGGTCGACATGCCGTAGACCTCCAGAATGGTTTCCTCCTGGGGAATATTTTTCGCCGGATAAAGGTTCTCGAACTTGCGCCCGACCATACTGGTGATAATGTCATCTTCGGTACAGGTGGCCGGATCCAGATCGGTCACCGTTTCACCGTCTTTGATGACGGTGATGGCATCGGCAATGGCGAATATTTCATCCAGCCGATGGGAGATATAAAGGATGGTGACGCCCTGACCTTTCAACAGTTTCAACTGGCTGAACAGAATGTCGATTTCGCGATTGGACAGCACCGCCGAAGGCTCATCGAGGATCAGTATCTTCACATCCCGGGCCAGCGATTTGGCAATTTCGACCATTTGCTGATAGGCGACGCTCAGCGTACCCAGCTTGGCGGTCGGCGGAATGTGAAAACCCAGGTTCGACAATACCCTGCCGGCTTTCTGATTCATTTTCTTCCAATTGATCAACGGACCGCCGAAGCCCAGATCGCCCAGGAAAATATTTTCAGCCACGCTGAGATCGGGTGCCAAGGCCAGTTCCTGGTAAATGATGCCGATATGACTTTCCCGGCTCTGCTTGGGGGTGGTGAAATGGACTTCTTTTCCAAACACCTGAAGGGTGCCGCTGTCCTTGATATAAATACCGGACAGGATTTTCATCAACGTAGACTTACCGGCACCGTTTTCACCGACGATAGCGTGGATACTGCCCTTCTTTACTTTGAGATTAATGCTTTTCAGCGCATGGACGCCGCCGAAGCTTTTTGTGACATTCTCGATAACGACTGCATACTGGTCCATGAAAATACCCCATAGTCAGTCCCCCTTGGCGACAAGGGGGAAAGCGTATTAAAAAAGTGATTTAGGATCGTAAACTTTTTTGACGTTATCTTTGGTTACCAGAACCGTGGGGGTGTAGACGTAATCAGGAAACTCTTTGCTACCGGCCTGATATTTGCCGATAATATCCAGCACCGTAGCGGTCAGGGTATCCGGGTTATTTGCTGCCGTTGCCTGCAGGTCGCCACGTTCGATGGCTTCCAGTCCTTTTTTATAGCCGTCATGGGCATAGACTTTGACGTCCTGCAGCTTATTGGCTCCCTTTAGCGACAAGATGGCGCCCAATGCCATATCGTCCATCTCGCTGTAGACGCAGTTGATTTTATTGCCCTGCGCCACCACGATATCCTCCATGGCTTTCAACCCGCCCTGCTGATCCCAGTTGCCCCAGCCCTGACTGACGATGGTCAGGTTGGTCTGGTTATATTTACGCAACTGGGCTTCCATTACGCCGCGAATAAAGTTGGACCGCCGAGCTTCACCAACCAGATTGCCCTGATTGCCGCTGATGAGAACGCAGTTCATCGGCTTATTGCCGAATTGCTCGACGGCAAATTCACCGATGGCAATATTATTCTTGGCATTATTCGCCTGTACCCGAGTGATGACCGGCGCTTCCAGCGAGATATCGCTGTCGAGAATGACGGTGGGTATATTGGCACGCTTGGCGATTTGTGTAATGCGCAGGCCAGCCTCCGGATCCTGCGGATTGAGCACCAGATAGTTGATACCCTGGGATATCATGTCCTCCACATCTGAAATCTGCTTATTCAAATCGCCGCGCGCATCGGTCGTCACCAGGGTGTAACCGCGTTCCTGAGCATGGATTTTCATATACTCCGTCAGGCCGTTGAAAAATGCCCCATTCAGGGTGCGGTTAGCGAAACCGACCTTGATTTTGTCATCAGCGTGTGCTGCGACGCTGGCAGTGGCGGCAATCAGCAGTAGACTCAATAACGTTTTTTTCATATCACTTTTCCTTCTTCTTTTGCGATGGGGTAGACGTCCGGTAGGGTAAAAATGTCTACTTCTTATGGCTGTAGCTATAACGTTTTAGGCATTCTGATAAAGCGAGCGGTCTCTGGCTGCCACCTGCTGGCGGTAGTACAGCCTGAAACGCTGCAGGCGGCTCTGCAACGCCTCATGCCGTTCGCTGCCGGCGTTGAAACACTGCTGGATGGGCGGTTTGCGACAGACCTCGCTCTCATTGCCGCCAGCCGCCAGCCAGCCAAGCCGCGCTGCGCCCAAAGCGCCTCCGGCGGTGCCGTCCCGGTGGGTCACTACCGGCACATCGAGCGCATCGGCAATCAGCTGGGCCCACCAGGCACTGCGAGCGCCGCCGCCGACCAGGGAGAACTGTTCAATGCGACTGCCGGCCCGTTTCATGACGGCCAGTCCATCGACCAGGCCGAATGCCACGCCTTCCAGCACCGCATAGCCCAGCGCGGCGCGATCGGTGGTGTGGTTCATGCCGAGGAAGGCGCCACTGGCAATCGGATCGTTATGCGGCGTTCTTTCGCCAGAGAGATAAGGCAGGAAAATCGGCGTACGCTGCTGTTCAGTCAGGCTTAGGGCGGCGACCTCGGCCAACAGCGTGGCTTCGTCGGTGCCGGTCAGACCACACAGCCATCTGAGGGCGCTGGCGGCGGTCAGCATGACGCTCATCTGATGCCAGCGATCCGGTAAGGCATGGCAAAAAGCATGTACCGCCGACTGTGGATTGGGTCTGAAACTTTGGTTTACCGCAAAAATGACGCCGGACGTCCCCAGGGAGATAAACGCATCTCCGCTGTTCACCGCGCCGATGCCGACCGCGCTGGCGGCATTATCGCCACCGCCGCCAGCGATAATGACCTGGTCGGACAACCCCCAGTCACTGGCAACCTCTGGCCTCAGGTTAGCGGAGGGCGCGCTGCCTTCCACCAACTGGGGCATGTTATCGCGGGTCAGGCCGCAGGCCTGCAGCAAGCTATCTGACCAGTCTCGTTTGGCCACATCCAGCCACAGCGTACCGGCCGCATCCGACATATCCGACACCTTCTCGCCGCTCATCTTCAGGCGCAGGTAATCTTTGGGCAGCAAAACCGTTTTGACCCGGGCAAAGATGTCCGGTTCATGTGCCGCCACCCACAGCAGTTTGGGGGCGGTAAATCCCGGCATCGCCAGGTTGCCGGACACCTGATGCAGTTCTGGCGCCCTGTCGGTCAGTTGCTGGCACTCACGGGCGCAACGGGTGTCATTCCACAGTATGGCCGGGCGGAGGACCTGGTCCCGGCTATCCAGCAGCACTGCACCGTGCATCTGTCCCGACAGTCCGATGCTGCGGATGGCTGGCCATAGCGTCTGGCGACTGGCCCGCAATCGGCCGATGGCTCGCCCGAGGGCTGACCACCACTCGGCCGGATCCTGCTCTGACCATTGCGGTTGCGGACGCTGTACGCTGAGTGGCTCGCCCTCACTGGCGATAAGCCTGCCGCTGTCATCGATCATGACGATTTTCAGCTCCGAAGTGCCTAAATCAATACCGAGATACATAATCGCTTTCTCCGGTTTTATGCGTAAATGAAGTTAATGGCCGGCAAAAACCGCGCTGTTGTCTTGCACCCAGGCATCCAGTCGATTGATGGTCCGGCGCAGCAGTTGCTCAAACTCTGCATTGCCGGCCAGCGGTCCGAACAGCTTGCTGTCATTGGCATAGGCGGCTATCGGATCAGCCGAGGCGTACAGGGCATGGGTTGCCTGCTTATCAAGAATGCCGTCCTGATAGTCATAAGGCAGCGTTGCTTCATGCCAGCGGCGCATATAGAGAAAAAACAGCGCCGGCAGCACCGCGGTGGCGTCGGGCGACTGGCCGCGGCGGTAGCATTCCACCAAGGTGGGAGTGATAAAGCCCGGGATCTTTGAACACCCGTCCGCCGCCACCCGCTGATTGGTGTCCTGGATATAGGGATTACTGAATCTCTCCAGCACCACATCACGATAGTGGGCCAGATCCAGCGGGCTTGGCGACAATGACGGGATAACATCCTGAGTAACATAGTCATAAGCCATCTGCCGAATGGGAACGGTGCCGGTGCTCTGGTGAATATATGATTGGCCCAGCAAGGTGCCGGCCCAGGCGATACAGCTATGGCTGGCGTTCAGAATGCGGATTTTCGCTTCTTCATAAGGCACCACCGAATCCACCATTTCCACCTCGACCTGTTCCAGCGCCGGGCGGCCATTGATGAAATTGTCCTCCACTACCCACTGTATAAAGGATTCCCCCATGACCGGCGCTCGGTCATCAATGCCCAGCTTGTCTTTCACGCGGCCGGCTATCTCGGCGGCCGGGCGTGGGGTAATACGGTCGACCATGGTATTGGGAGTGGACGTATGCTCGGTTACCCAGTCGGTTAACTGCGTATCACCTTGCAGGGTCAGAAATTCTGTCAGTCCCTCATGGAATCGTTCGCCGTTATGGCGGACGTTATCGCAGCTGAGCAGCGTGACGCCGCCGCTGTCCGTTGCCCGGCGTCGGCGAAGGATATGCGCAACCGTACCGTAGATGGTGCGCACGCCGCCGTTCAAATCGGCCTTGATATCGTCATTTTGCTGATCCAGCTTAAAGTCGGTATTCAGGTAATAGCCACCTTCGGTCACGGTAAAGGAAATGACGCGCGTTTGGCGGTCTGCGCCTTTGGCAATCAGCGCCGACAGTTGTTCATCCCAGGCAATGATGCTGCGCAGCGACGTGATTTTTTCGTAGCTGCGCTCACCGGCCGGCGTTACTGTTTCCAATACATATTCCCCGTTTTGTGCCGTCAGGATGTCTAGCAGCGCCCTGGCATCGTCACGGATATTGCCCAGCGCTATCGACCAGCGATCATCCCCCTTTACCCGCAGGCGGTGCAGATACCAGGCCTGATGCGCGCGGTGAAAAGATCCGGCGCCGATATGCATCCAGGTAAACTCGTCTAAGGTGGTCATAGTGTCTATTACCTCGCGTCTGAGTGATGAGCATAAGCTCACAAATTGAGTAATTGCTTGAGAATGAGCTTAATCGAACAAAAGCCCAAATAATGAGCTTTAGCTCACACAACGAAAATGAATGTTTTACCCTATACTTGCCGGAGGTTATAGTGCGATAACGGTCAAAAGGTGAGCGTTTACAATGAGTAGAGTGGATAGAAAGTTGGATCAGGCCGCGCGCGCCGCCTGGATGTATTATGTGGCCGGCAAAACGCAGCATGAAATTGCCGATGTACTGGGGGTATCGCGTCAGGCGGCCCAACGCTTGGTCGCACTGGCATCTGAAAGCGGTTTGGTGCGCGTCAGCATTGTGCATCCGGTGGCCGGCTGTACCGCGCTTTCTCAACAGTTGGCCCGGCAGTTTGGCCTGTCGGTCTGCCGGGTGGTGCCTTCTGCCGGTATGGACAGCATCAGTCTTAACCGGATGATTGCGGTGGCGGGAGCCGAGCTGATGCTGCAGTTTATCGACCAGGAGCAGCCGCAGGTAATCGCCGTAGGCTCAGGCAGAGCTTTGCGCTCCACCATCAATGAGCTGCCGCAGCTCGACCGGCCGCAGCACAGCTGTGTCTCCCTTATCGGCGCTATCGCCTCGGACGGATCCTGTACCCGTTACGATGTACCGCTATGGATGGCCGAAAAGACCCAGGGCAAATATTTCATCCTGCCGGCGCCGTTGTTTGCTGATAATGCTACCGATAAAGAGCTTTGGTGCAATCATCGCATTTACCGCATGGTGACCGACAAAGCCGCCCAGGCTGACGTGACCTTTATCGGTATCGGACAAATGAACCTGCACTGTCCGCTGCACTATGACGGCTTTATCAGCTCTGAGGAAGTGCAGCGCCTGACCGAGGCCGGGGTGGTGGCCGAAATCGTCGGCCACTTTATCGGCCAGGATGGGCGCCGCGTGCCCAGCGCGCTGGATCAGCGCTTGACCAGCGTCACCATCAACGTTCGACCGGATAAACCGGTGATCGCCTTTGCCGGCGGGGCGGAAAAATACCCTGCGATCAGAGCGGTACTTAACGGCGGCTGGTTAACCGGGCTGGTTACCGACGAAGAAACCGCCATCAAGCTGCTGGCCGTTCCAGGCCCCACAGTAAGCCCGACGCCTGGCCGGGAGTGATTGTCAATCTATTTTATATCGACTAGTATATATATAACTCGATTACGCAGGAGTGGCAATGATGAGAACCGGCAGACCCCGGCAGTTTGATCGCGACGACGCGGTTCGCCAGGCAATGCATCTGTTCTGGGAACAAGGTTATGAAGCGACGTCACTGGCCCAGTTGAAGGCGGCCATCGGTCGAGGCATAACCGCGCCCAGTTTTTACGCGGCCTTTGGATCCAAAGCAGCGCTGTTTCTCGAAACGATCAGTTGCTATATGAACAGCCACGGCCGCGTCAACGACGTGCTGTGGGATGATGCGCTGCCGCCCCGCCAGGCAATAGAAACCGCCCTGCGCCAATCGGTAAAGATGCAGTTTGGCAGCGATCATCCCAAAGGCTGCATGGTTGCCCTGGGCGTCATGTCCGCCTGCGCTACCCTGCATCAGCCGTTGCTGCAACCCCTGCAGGACGCCCGACGTCGCACGCGTAACGGCTTCAAACGCTGTATTGAACGCGGTGTGCAGCGCGGCGAATTGAGCCCGGAAACCGATATCAATGCCTTGACCGCTTTGTTTGATAGCTTTCTATTGGGAGTGTCGACGCTTGTGCGTGACGGCGTCAATTTTGCTGCAGTCGATGGCGCAACCAGCGCCATACTCAAACACTGGGATTATGCCGCCTGAGCGGGACAGGCATCATTTCAGCGCAATGGGCATCGCATCGTCGGCCAACCTCGCTCGTTACTCGCAGCGAGTAACATGCTGCAATATCGGTTTTTGCCACACCCGCATGAGGCGGGTGTGGCCTAACTGCCGCAGTTGTGAGCAAACGAGGTAAAGCGCCAGATACTCGGTTGAAAATGATAATGATAATCAATATAGTTAGTCCCCACTAAGGTGTCGGCCGGGACAAGATGAGATGCAAGACAGTAATTTATTTGACGATAGCCAATTGATTTTCCGGGTGCTGGTCAATGACCGGCTAGAGTACAGCCTGTGGCCGACGGTTGCAGGTCTGCCCGCAGGCTGGGCCGAAAGTTTTGGTCCCGCGAGCTATGAGGCCTGTGCCAGCTGGCTCGAACGCCATTGGCAGCATCTTCGTCCGTCTGGCTTGCTGGCAAAAGGGGGGGGTCGTGGCTGATTTACCCTTTATTCCTGATTCGTCCCTGCCTTTGGTGGCCGCCCAGCCGGGCATTTGGATAGCCGATCAGCTCTCTGCCTCGCCCAATGCCTATGCCGTGGCTCACTATATTGATCTTTGCGGCCCGCTGGAGGAGGCACCGCTCTGCCAGGCCATTATGCAGGGCATGGCTGAAGCCGATACGCTACGGATGAACTTTGCCGAGGTAGATGGCGAAGCCCGGCAGTGGCTGGGGGCTACCCAACAACTTCCCCGGCCCGTTTGCCGGGACCTGCGTCAGCATCCGGATGCGGCATCGGTGGCCCTGGGGCTGATGCAACAGGACCTGGCAGGCGATTTACGCATCCTCGGCGGTAATCCCTTGCTGCATAACGCCCTGCTTCGCATTGGCGACCAGCGCTGGTTCTGGTACCAGCGCTACCATCATATTCAGGTCGATGGCTTTAGTTTCACCGCCATTACCCGCCGCATTGCCGAAATCTACCGCACACTGCTCGGTGACGGTCCGACGCCCGCCAGCCCCTTTATCCCCTTTAGCGATGTCGTCAGCGAGTATCAGGCCTATCGGCAATCATCAAGCTGGGAGAAGGATGCCCGCTACTGGCAGGACGTCAGCAGCGCCTTGCCTGAACCGGCCTCGATTTCTTCTCTGCCGCTGACTGTCTTGCCGACATCGTCTCGGGTGATTCGCCGGCAGTTGGCGTTTGACCAGGGCGATTTCCGACGACTTTGCGCTGCCCAGCGTTCAGCCCAGGTGGGCGAGACCGATTTGGCTATCGCCCTGGTGGCGGTCTGGCTGACCCGCTTGTGCCGCCGCCAGGCGCTGACCGCCGGTTTTATCTTCATGCGCCGTATCGGTTCTGCCGCTTTGCAGGCCACCGGGCCAGTGATTAATGTGTTGCCGCTGCCTATCCAACCGGCGGCGGGCCAAAGCCTGGCTGAAGTGGCGGCCGGCCTGGCCTCGACGCTGAAAAAAATGCGCCGCCACCAGCGCTACGACGCCGAGCAGATCCTGCGCGATCGCTCGCGAACCGCCGAGGATAACGCGCTGTACGGGCCGGTGATTAACCTCAAAGCCTTTGACTTTCGTCTGGATTTCAACGGTATCGACAGCGTAACCCATCACCTGGCCACCGGGCCGGTGCGGGATATGGAACTGGCGTTATATCTTGGCGATCAGGGTGAGTTCAGGCTGGAGCTGCTGGCCAACGCTGAACGTTATGATGAACAGGACCTGGCCTTACACCTCAAACGCCTGCCGATGCTGCTTAACGCCTTTGCTTTAGAGCCGGCATTAGCCTGGGACAAGGCCAGTCTACTGCTGCCGGAAGAGACCGCCTTGCTTGCGCGGATCAACCGCACCCAGCGGGAGGTCGCGCCGGATACCCTGGCCAGTTGTCTGGCCCGGCAGGCCGCCGCTACCCCCCAGGCCACCGCCCTGGTTGACCAGCAGCATTGCCTGAATTATCAGCAGATGCACCAGCAAGTGATCGCCCTGGCGCGACAGCTACAGCAACGGGGTGTCACACCCGGGGATATCGTCGCAGTTGCCCTTCCCCGTTCAATTTTCCTCTCCCTGGCGCTGCAGGCCATTGTCACCGTCGGCGCGGCGTATTTGCCGCTGGACACCGGCTATCCCGATGACCGCCTGGCGCTGATGCTCGACGACGCCCGGCCGCAACTGCTGATAGCCGACCGCCTGCAGGCAGCCAGACTCTCCGAGGCCACAGCCGGGCAGGTCCTGATTTATCAAGACCTGCTGACGCCGGTGCCATCAACGCTGCCGGCCGCCGCTGTACCGACGCCACAGCAGACTGCCTATATCATTTATACCTCCGGTTCAACCGGTCGCCCTAAAGGGGTGATGGTCAGCCATCAGGCGATCGTCAACCGTTTGCAGTGGATGCAGCATCAGTATCCGCTAGGCGCAGACGATGTGGTACTGCAGAAAACCCCTTGCAGCTTTGATGTGTCGGTGTGGGAATTCTTCTGGCCGCTGATGACCGGCGCCAGGCTGGTGATGGCCCCGCCTGACGCTCACCGCGATCCTGAACAGCTGCAGCAGCTGTTTGCCCATTATCAGGTCACCACCACCCATTTTGTGCCGTCCATGCTGGCCGCCTTTGTCCATGCGCTGGATGACCGGGACGCGATAGCCCGCCTGGCCACCCTGCGCCGGGTCTTTTGCAGTGGCGAAGCCTTGCCGACCGAGCTCTGCCGCCATTGGGAGCAGTTGACCGGCGTGCAACTGCATAATCTGTATGGACCGACCGAAGCCGCGGTGGATGTCAGCGGGTATCCGGCCTATGGCGAAGCCCTGCGCCAGATAAAGGGCAGCCATGTGCCGATCGGCTATCCGGTGTGGAACACCGGAATGCGTATTCTGGATAACCGGCTGCAGCCAGTGCCGGTAGGTCTGCCGGGCGATCTTTACCTGACCGGCGTGCAGCTGGCGCAGGGATATCTGGACCGACCCTCGCTGACTGCCGGCCGATTTGTCGCCGACCCCTACGCCCAGGGTGAAAGAATGTATCGCAGCGGCGATGTGGCCCGCTGGCTGCCCGACGGGGCGATAGAGTATCTGGGTCGCAGTGACTTTCAGTTGAAGATCCGCGGCCAGCGCATAGAGCTGACTGAAATTGACGCCGTGCTGCAAAGCCTGCCCGGCGTCGCCCAGGCAGTGACCCATGCCATGGTGCTGGCTGCAGGCGAAGCGGCCCATGGCGATAATCGTCAATTGGTCGGCTATTTTGTGCCGCAGTCCGGCCTCAAGCCAGACCCATCCGCCTTGCGGGCCAGGCTTGCCGAGCAGTTGCCGGCCTATATGGTGCCGGTGGCGTTGATTGAGCTGGCCGCCCTGCCGCTCAGCGCCAACGGCAAGCTGGACCGCAACGCCTTGCCCGCCCCGGCCGCCGCCGGCAATCGCCGCCGCCGGCAACCGGCCAGTGGGCTGGAACAGCAGATCGCCCTGGCGTTTGCCGAGGTATTGGCCTCGGGACCGGTCAGCGCCGATGACGATTTCTTTGCCTTGGGCGGGCATTCGCTGCTGGCGATGCGCCTGGCGGCGACCTTGCGACGGCAGTTGCAGGTCCCGCTGACCGTCGGTCAAATCATGGTAGCGTCAACGGTCGCGTCACTGGCGAAAACCCTTGCCGGCCGCTCTGCTGATGACGGTCTGCGCCGCGACGGTTTCGAGCCGCTATTGCCACTGCGCCGGACTGACGGGCCGACGCTGTTCTGTTTTCATCCCGCGTCCGGCTTTGCCTGGCAGTTCAGCATCTTGCTGCGCTATCTGGATCCGCGCTGGGCGCTGATGGGCATTCAATCGCCGACCCCGCAGGGACCGCTGGCCCAGGGCCACACGCTGACTGACGTATGCGATGCCCATCTTGCAACGGTACGTAGCGTCCAGCCTCATGGCCCCTATTATTTTATCGGCTACTCACTGGGCGGCACCCTGGCCCAGGGCGTAGCCGCCCGACTGCAGGCCATGGGTGAGCAGGTCGAGTTTCTCGGCCTGTTGGATACCTGGCCGCCGGAGAGCCAGAACTGGGATGAAAAGCGCGGTGAGAATGTGCTCGACCAGGCGGTGCTCGATGAAATGCAGCGCGAACGGCAACAGTTTATCGCCGCCCAGCAGGGGATGCTTTCACCTGAAGAGGATAGTTCTTTCCCGCTGTTTGATTATATCGAAGCCAACTACGCCAGCTCGGTCAGGTTACTGACTACCGCCCGCAGTAGTGAGTTTAGCGGCGAGGCTACGCTGTTCGTGGCCCAGCATACCCTGCCGGCCGGGATGGATGTCACCGCGACCTGGGGACGCTGGATTAAACAGTTGCGCACTTATCCGGTGAACTGCGATCATGTCGACATAATTTCCCCGGCCACCTTCCGCCAGTTGGGGCCGCTGATTAACCAATTACTGAGTCGCTTTTGAAACCTGCAGCCAACAACAAACCTTCGGTCTTTCTCAGCTTCAGCCTGTTGAAAACTCACCCGGCGTTTCGCTCGGTATTTCTGGCGCGGCTGATCTCCATCCTGTCGCTGGGGTTGCTGGGCGTCGCTCTGCCGGTCCAGATCCAGGCGCTGACCCAGTCGCCGCTGCTGGTCGGCCTGGCGGTTACGCTGGCCGGCGGCGGTATGTTTGTCGGCCTGCTGGCCGGCGGGGTACTGGCCGATCGCTATGAGCGCAAAAAGCTTATTTTGTTTGCACGATCCACCTGCGGTGTCGGCTTTGCCGGGCTTTGCGTCAACGCCATGTTGCCGGACCCGGCGCTGTGGGTTATCTATGCATTGTCATTATGGGACGGTTTTTTCGGCGCCCTCGGGGTGACCGCCCTGCTGGCGGCCACCCCGGCGCTGGTTGGGCGGGAAAATATCATGCAGGCCGGCGCGATAAGCATGCTGACGGTCCGGTTTGGTTCAATACTGTCACCGGCGTTGGGCGGCCTTATCATTGCCAGCGGCGGCGTGGCCTGGAACTATGGTCTGGCGGCGTTGGGAACCCTGATTACCCTGCTGCCGCTGTTGCGACTGCCGCGGCTTGATCCGCCGCCCCAGGGCCGTGAACACCCGCTGCGATCGCTTACCGGCGGCATCGGTTTTCTGTTCGAAAACCGTATTCTCGGCATGGTCGCGCTGCTCGGCGCGCTGCTGACCCTGGCCAGCGCCATCAGGGTACTTTATCCCTCACTGGCGTTTAAGTGGCAGATCGATGCCGCCCACATCGGCCTGATGTATGCTTCGGTACCGCTGGGCGCCGCTATTGGCGCGTTAACCAGCGGTCGGATCACCCATACTTCCCGGCCGGGACGAATAATGCTGATGACCGCCATCGGCGGTTTCGTCGCCATCGGCCTGTTCAGCCTGATGCCGAACGCGGCGCTGGCGTTGCTGTGCCTGATGGCTTACGGCTATTTGAGTTCGGTCAATGCCCTGCTGCAGTATTCGTTGATTCAGGCGCTGACGCCGGATGCGCTGCTGGGGCGAATCAATGGCCTGTGGACTGCCCAGAACGTCACCGGCGATGCACTGGGGGCCGCGCTGCTGGGGGGCCTGGGGTCGTTGCTGTTGCCGGTGCAGGCAGCGTCAGTGTTCGGTTTTACTGCGGCGGCAATCGGTGTTTTGATGCTGTTTACCATGAGCAGACTCTACTTTATGACGCCGCCGGCAGCCAGGGCAGCCGGGTGATGCAGCGGCACCCAGGGCAGTCAGGTAATGCAGCCGCCGGCAGCCAGGGCAGCCGGGTGATGCAGCCGCATCGGCAGGCGTCGTTGGTCGCCGCCTGATCGCGCCTGGCCCCGGCATCAACAATTCATTACATTTCTGTTCCCCTGCTGACGCCTGCAACCGCCGTATCGTGCCCACCCGGCTTGACATAGAGCCGCGGTTTACGTAGCTTACGGTTAGTTAATGATAATAATTATCAATTCGCTTATCATTTGTACGAGAATAAAATGACTAATACTCAACCCCGCAATACGGCTGCGGGTTTATTTGCCCCTCTCGACGACCGCTTTTTCTTTATGTCGCCGTTTAAAAGCCTGATTACCGAAGGCTGCTACCGCCGGATTTCCACTCCGGCACTGGGCGGCGACCAGCTTGATGGTGAGTTCCAGCAGTCTATCGCCCAGGCGATGCAGGCTGCCCGCGCCGAGGGGATCGAGCGGCCACTGGTGGTCGGGGCGATACCCTTTGATCCCGCTAGCCCTTCCTCACTGTATGTCCCCAGACAGTGGCAGTTCTTCGACAAGCAGCAGGCCCGTCAGCAGGCGGCCCGCTATCCTGATAACCCACTGCCTGCCGTCAGCCAGACCCGCCCGCTGCCCGCCAAGCCGGAATTCATCAACATGGTCGCTGCTGCGATCGAGGCCCTGCGCGGGGGTACACTGGATAAAGTGGTGCTGTCGCGGTTGCTTGACATTTCCACTGCCGGGCCTGCCGATGCCGCTCAACTGCTGGCCCGGTTGGTGACGCAAAATAGTGAAAGCTATAATTTTCACCTGCCGCTGCCCGATGGCAGCCGACTTCTCGGCGCCAGTCCTGAACTGCTGCTGCGCAAGCAGGGAAACCAACTGTTTTCCCAGCCGCTGGCCGGTTCGGCCAAACGTCATACCGATGATGCCGGACTGGACGCGGCGACCGCCCGACAGTTGCTGGACTCGACCAAAGACCGCTACGAGCACCGGCTGGTGACCCAGGCCATGAACGCGACGCTGCAGTCTCGCTGCACTGCGCTTTCGGTGCCCGAACGTCCTGAATGCATCTCTACCTCGACCCTTTGGCATCTGGCCACCTCGATTGAGGGCCAGGTGAAGGATCCGCGTGATAATGCGCTCTCGCTGGCCTGCCTGCTGCATCCGACGCCAGCGCTCAGCGGCTTCCCGCACCAGGCCGCCCAGACCCTACTGAGCCAGCTTGAACCTTTTGATCGCCAGCATTTCGGCGGTATTGTCGGTTGGTGCGATGACCAGGGCAACGGCGAGTGGGTGATTGCTATCCGCTGCGGCCATATTCAGGGCTGTCAGGTGCGGCTGTTTGCCGGTGCCGGCATCGTGCCCGACTCCAGTCCGGAGTCCGAATGGCGTGAAACCGGCGTAAAACTGACGACTATGCTGCATGCCTTCGGCATGCATTGAGGAAAACCGTTCATGAAGATCCCCTTTACCCGCTGGCCGGAAGATCTGGCCGCCCGCTATCGCGCCCTGGGTTACTGGCAAGACCTGCCGCTGACCGATATCCTGACCCGGCATGCAGACAGCGACCGGATTGCCCTGATAGACGGTGACCAGCAGTTAAATTACCGCCAATTGAATCAGGCAGCCGATCGCCTGGCCGCATCCCTGCTCAGACGCGGATTGGCCGTTGGCGACACCGCCCTGGTGCAGTTGGGCAATCAAGCGGAATTCTATATCGTGTTTTTCGCCCTGCTGAAGATTGGCGTCGCGCCGGTCAATGCGCTGTTCAGCCATCAGCGGCATGAACTGACTGGCTATGCCCGACAAATCTCGCCCTGTGTGCTGATTGCCGACCGCCAGCATAGGCTGTTCACTGATGACGTTTTCGTCGACGAGCTCAAGCAAAGCTGTCCCCGCTTGTCCGTTTGTCTGTTCCATCACCAGGAACAGGGGGACAGTTCACTGTCCCAGATGACTGCCTTTCCGGCCGATGGCTTTTCACCCTCGCCGTCGGCGGCCGACGAAGTGGCCTTCTTCCAGCTTTCCGGCGGCAGTACCGGTACGCCAAAGCTGATTCCACGCACCCACAATGACTATTACTACAGCATTCGCGGCAGCGTAGACATCTGTCGCTTCGATAGGGACACCCGCTTTTTGTGCGCCCTGCCGGCAGCCCATAATTACCCGCTCAGCTCGCCCGGCGCGCTGGGGGTGTTTTATGCCGCAGGGCAGGTCGTGCTGGCCAGCGATCCCAGCGCCACGACCTGTTTTGGCCTGATTGAACAACACCAGGTTAACGTCACGGCGCTGGTGCCGCCGGCGGTCAGTCTGTGGATCCAGGCGCTGCAGGATCAGTCAGACCGGCGGTCCCTGGCCTCGCTCAGGCTGTTGCAGGTGGGCGGCGCCCGACTGAGTCCAACGCTTGCCGCCAGCATCCCGGCGGTTTTCGGCTGTCAGCTGCAGCAGGTGTTCGGCATGGCGGAAGGGCTGGTCAACTACACCCGGCTGGATGACGACGAACAACGTATTTTCACCACCCAGGGACGGCCGATTTGCGCCGATGACGAAGTCTGGGTGGCCGATGCCGAGGGCAATCCGCTGCCGTCCGGCAGTATCGGCCGATTAATGACTCGCGGCCCTTATACCTTTCGCGGCTACTTTCAAAGCCCTGATCATAATGCGCAGGCCTTTGATGCCAAAGGTTTTTACTGCTCAGGGGATTTGGTCTCAATCGACCCGCAGGGCTATATCACCGTTCACGGACGTGAAAAAGATCAGATTAACCGCGGCGGCGAAAAAATTGCCGCCGAAGAGATTGAAAACCTGCTGCTAACACATCCGGCCATCATTGATGCGGCGCTGGTAGCGATGGAAGATGATTTGATGGGGGAAAAAAGCTGTGCCTTCATCATTACCCGCGAAACGGTGAGACCGGTAGAGCTGCGGCGTTTTCTGCGCGCTGAAGGGGTGGCGGAATTCAAATTGCCCGACCGGTTTGAAGCCCTGCCCTCGCTGCCGCTGACCGCGGTCGGCAAAGTCGATAAAAAACAGCTGCGTCTGCGATTACGGCAGAAAAACGCATCTTAATTATTCTGGAGATCACATGGCAATTCCTAAACTTGCCGGTTATGCCCTGCCCACCGAGGCGGAACTGCCGGTCAATAAAGTCAACTGGCCGTTCGAGCCGGCACGAGCAGCGCTGCTGATTCACGATATGCAGGATTACTTTCTGAATTTTTGGGGTGAAGAAAGCCCACTGGTCAGCCAGGTCATCGACAATATCGTCCGACTGCGTGCCTACTGCAAATCGCTGGGCATACCGGTGTTTTATACCGCCCAGCCGGCCGAGCAAAGCGATAGCGATCGCGCCTTGCTGAACGACATGTGGGGCCCCGGCCTAAACCGGCATCCCGAGCAGAATACCGTCACCGCAGCGTTGGCGCCAGAGGCGGACGACCAGGTACTGGTTAAATGGCGTTACAGCGCCTTTCAGCGTTCTGAGCTTGAAAGCAGGCTGAAAGCGTCCGGCCGTGACCAACTGATCATTTGCGGGGTTTACGCCCATATCGGCTGCCTGACCACCGCTACTGATGCTTTTATGCGCGATATCAAACCGTTTATGGTCGCCGATGCGCTGGCCGATTTCAGCCGCGAAGAGCATATGATGGCGCTGACCTATACCGCCGGGCGTAGCGGACGCGTCGTTACCACTCAGGATCTGCTGCTGACGCCTCAGTCTGCTGAGCAACTGCGCGACCAGATTGAAGCGTTGTTGGATGATGATGACCGGCCCGAGGACCACGATAACCTGGTCGATTACGGACTGGATTCGGTGCAGATTATGGCACTGGCGGCTCGCTGGCGGCAGGTGCACCAGGATATCGATTTTATCAAGCTGGCCCAACAGCCGACCCTTGCCCACTGGTGGTCTTTACTGTCACGAAAGGTCAATCCATGAGTGTAACGTTTGATTTCACCGACAAACAGGTCTGGGTGACCGGTGCCGGCCAGGGCATCGGTCTGGCCACTGCGCTGATGTTCCACCAGGCAGGCGCCAGGGTCGTCGGGCTGGATAAAACCTTCCACGCCGCCACCGACTATCCGTTTCTGACCCAGTCGGTGGATGTGGCCGATGCAGCACAGGTGAAAAGCGTTGCCCAGGCGCTGCTGGCCCGGTTCCCCCGCCTGGATGTGCTGGTCAATGCCGCCGGTGTACTGCGCATCGGTCAGACCGATGAACTGTCGGTCGACGACTGGCAGACCTGCATGAACGTCAACGCCGGCGGGGCATTTAATCTTTTCCAGCAAACGCTGCCGGTGTTTCGCCGCCAGCGCGCCGGCGCGATAGTGACGGTGGCATCCAACGCCGCCCATGCCCCACGGCTGGGCATGTCGGCCTATGGCGCATCCAAGGCGGCCCTGCGCAGTCTGTGCCTGACGGTCGGCCTGGAAATGGCGCCCTTTGGCGTGCGCTGTAATCTGGTGTCGCCCGGCTCAACCGATACCGAGATGCAGCGCAGCCTATGGCATAATGAACAGGCTGAACAACAGACCATCAAGGGTTTTCCGGATCAATATAAGCTGGGTATCCCGCTGCAGAAAATCGCCCAGCCGGCAGAAATCGCCGGCACGGTACTGTTTCTGGCCTCCGACGCGGCCAGTCACGTGGTGCTGCAGGATATTGTCGCCGATGGCGGCGCCACCCTGGGCGCCTAGGAGCCGAAACTATGCTGTGGAAACGCAATGCCGGCCTGGAGCAGCTAAACCAGATGAGCCTCGACTCGATGATTGATCGGTTGGGCATTCGCTTTACCGCCCTGACGGCAGACACTCTGACCGCCGACATGCCGGTGGATAATCGCACCCGGCAGCCGTTTGGCTTACTGCATGGCGGCGCGTCGGTGACCCTGGCCGAATCGCTGGGTTCGTTTGCCAGTTGGCTGGCGACCGAACCGGGCCAGAGCGTGGTCGGCACCGAAATCAATGCCAGCCACCACCGGGCGGTGTATCAGGATACGGTTATCGGCTGCTGCCATGCGCTGCATCTGGGGCGCAGCAATCATGTCTGGGCGGTGGAAATTCGCGACAGCAAAGGCCGGCTCTGCTGCACCGCCCGGCTGACTACCGCGGTTATTGGCTAAGTAAATACCGCCTACGGTTATTGGCCAGGCAAATACCCCCTACGGTTATTGGCCAGGCAAATACAGCCTACGGTTATTGGCCAGGCAAATACCCCCTACGGTTATTGGCCAGGCAAATACCCTCTACGGTTATCGGCTAGGGAAATACCGTCTGCCGCCCTTATGTTCAGGAGCACAGTGGCACAGTGGCACAGATGTTACAGCGTCACCTATTTGCCTGCTCCATAAATCCGTGGCTGGGCGGCAACGCTTGCATCGGCCAGGCGGCTCGCAAACAGCTTAACCGCAGTTACAGCGCCTTGCGCAGGGTAATATTGATCCGGTGCGAGCCGACCAGCGAATGCCAGCCCTCTTTCACCGGCAGGATGCCGTGATAGTTAAGTCGCGCAGGACCGCCCCAGACCACCACATCGCCATGGGCCAGCGGGATGCGCTGGGGCCGGTCGCCGCGCGCCAGTCCGCCGAACTGAAACACTGCCGGCAGGCCAAGGGAAACCGACACTATGGGTGCGTCGAAGTCATGTTCGTCTTTGTCCTGATGCAGCGACAGCTTGCTGCCGGGATCGTAGCGGTTCATCAGGCAGGAGTCCGGCACATAGTGACCAAAACCGGCCTGCATTGCGGCTTCGTCCGCCAAGGCCATCAGGATGGGCGGTATCGGCGGCCAGGGCTTGCCGGTGCGTGAATCGCGTTCTGAATAGCGGTAGCCCCGGCTATCACTGTTCCAGCCATTGCCGCACCAGCTCATCGCCACCGACATGGTATGCCCGCCGGGAGTGACCATATGACGCCAGGGCACCTGCGCTACCACGCTTTGCACCGCCGCCAGCAGCGCCGGGCCGTGATCGCGCACGAACCCATGCAGCACCACCGCTCCGGGGGCAATCTGCTCACGCCACGGCGGCGGCAGAGCATCTTCAAAAAGGTCAATCGTCATAGAACAAGCCTGTTTATATATCCAGTCATCATAGTAGCGGCTGGCGCGCGCTTGTAAAGCAATCCTCGGCCAGGCACCGAGTGTTTTTTGCCGGCAGGATCCGCGCTAAGCTTAATTGAACGACCTCAAGGAGTGGAATGCCCTATGTCCTCATTACCTGAACGCCCTGATCAACAAAGCAATAACAACCCAAACCTGGCCGATGACGACGATTTTATCTGGCTGGAGGAGCTAAAAAGCCCGACAGTGCTCGACTGGCTACAGCAGCAGAACCTGCGTACCACCCGCGCCTTGGCTGAAAGCCCGCGGTTTCAGCAGTTGGAAAGCCAGATATTGACCCTGCTTAATCAGGATACCCAGATCCCTTGGGTGACCCAATATGGCGACTATTACTACAATTTTTGGCAAGACAGCAGCCATCCCAGGGGTCTCTGGCGCCGCACTACGCTGGCTGAATACCGCCAATCACAGCCGGCCTGGGAAACGGTGATTGATATCGATGCGCTGGGAAAAACCGAAGGTACAGACTGGGTATTCCAGGGTGCCCAGCCGCTGACGCCGGCATATCGTCGCTGTCTGGTTAAACTCTCCCCCGATGGCGGCGATGCCGTGACGGTGCGCGAATTCGATTTAGTCGGTAAAACCTTTATCAGCGACGGCTTCAGCCTGCCGGTCGCTAAAAGCATAGTGTCATGGATAGATCAGGATACCTTATTCGTGGCCACCGATTTCGGTACAGGCAGCCTGACGCAGTCCGGTTATCCGCGCATGGCCAAGCGCTGGCGGCGCGGCACTGCCCTCGGCAACGCCGAAATGGTGTATCAGGGCGCGCCTGGGGACATGAGCGTCTTTGCTTATCATAATCCGACGCCGGGGTTCGAGCGCGATTTTATCCAGCGTACCGTCGACTTTTTTCATCGGGAAAGCTTTTATCTCACCCCTGATAACCGGCAGATCAGAATTGATATTCCGGCGGATGCGGATGCGGGTTGCCACCGGCAGTGGCTGTTGATTCACCTGCGAAGCGAATGGCGACTGGGGGACCAGGCCTACAGCTCAGGTACCCTGCTGGCGGCCGATTTCGATGCTTATCTGGCCGGCAGCCGTGAGGTGACAGCGCTGTTTGTGCCTGACGCCCGGACTGCGCTTAGCACCTATACCACCACGCGTTCCCATGTGATCCTCAATATCATGAGCGATGTCACCAATCGGCTGGAAATCGTCACCCCACAGGCCGATAACCGCTGGCAGCGCCGGCTGTTATGTCCGCCGGGAGCCCTCAGCAGCAGCTATGCCGCAGGCATCAATTTCCACTCAGATGACTTTATGCTGACCCAGACCGGTTTCCTGCAGCCAAACAGTCTCTATCTGGGCAAGCTGGGCCCGCAGGACGACCATCCAGGACCGCAAACGCTCGAGTTGCTCAAACAGGCGCCGGACGATTTCGACTGCAGTCGCTATCAGGTCAGGCAGCACTTTGCCACCTCGGATGATGGCACCCGGGTGCCTTATTTCGAAATTTCCGCCAAGGATCTGCGCCTGGACGGCAATAACCCGACGCTTCTGTACGGCTACGGTGGCTTTGAAATTTCCCTGCTGCCGTTTTACCTGGGCAGTAATGGCCTGTCGTGGCTGGAACGCGGCGGCGTCTATGTGGTGGCGAATATCCGCGGCGGTGGAGAATACGGCCCGGCCTGGCATCAGGCGGCCTTGAAACAGCACCGTTCCCGGGCCTATGAAGATTTTGCCGCCGTTGCCCGGGCACTTAGCGCACGGCAGGTCACCTCTGCCGCCCGTCTGGGTATCCGCGGCGGCAGCAATGGCGGGCTGCTGGTCGGTAACATGCTGACGCACTATCCCGAGCTGTTTGGCGCGGTGGTTTGTGAAGTGCCGTTGCTGGATATGCGGCGCTATACCCGTCTGTCGGCCGGGGCGTCCTGGATTGCCGAATATGGCGACCCTGACCAGCCTGAGCAATGGGATTTCATCCGCACATTTTCGCCCTACCACAATCTCAAAGCCCAGACGCCCTATCCGCCGGTGCTGTTTTATACCGCCACCAGTGATGATCGGGTGAACCCGGCCCATGCCCGCAAAATGATGGCCCGCATGCGTCAGCTGGGCTACCAGCAGGCATGGTTCTACGAAAATACCGAGGGTGGTCACAGCGCGGCGGCTGACAAGCAACAGACGGCGTTTCATGCCGCCCTGGTCAGCGAATTCCTATGGCATCATTTGACCGCCGCTTCTCGGTAGTTTGCGCATGCATGGCGCTTAGTAATATGCCTACCAACCAAAATGGTTAAGAGGCCGCACAGGGGAAAGGGCTGCCGTTCTGCCGGGATAAATCTATCCATTAACCGCGCCGGGATAAAGAAACCGTTGGTGTAAGTAGCCGGTAAGTCTCCAGGTTCTATGGTGGGTGTAGAATATCATCCACTTTAGGACTTCATGTGAAAAATCGCTACGACCTTAGCCGCGTTTACCCATTTCTGCCTATCGTACTGCTCCATTTCACCGCCCCGGCCGCTGCCGCAGACCCGGCAAACCGACCTGACGATAGCCTTAGCAGTTTTACCTGGTTCAGCGATGAACCAAAGCACACCCAATGGGGCCTGGGCCTCGGCGCCGGCTATGAAAAATCCATTTATAAAGACGATAATGCCCAGTTTTCAGTGGTGCCCCTGGTGTTGGTGGAAAACCGGTGGTTCCGTCTGCGGGGGCCAGCGGCTGATATCAAAATCGCCCGCTGGGAGAGCGTGGCATTTACCTTGCGGGCGGAATATGGGCTGGGCGATGGTTATGAGTCCTCCGATGCATCGATCCTTAAAGGAATGGATGAAAGAAAAGACGGACTCTGGCTGGGGCCGGCCATGGAATGGGAAACGCCGTTGGTCACGTTCAGCGCGCGTTATCTGTTCGCCGGCAATAAAGGGCAAAAAGCCCAGCTTGGCCTGGAGCGCAAATGGGATTATGGTGAGGTGTCGCTTACGCCTCATGCCGGTGTAGAATGGCTCAGCGATAAAAATATTGATTACTATTACGGCGTAAGGGAGCATGAAACCCGCGCGGGACGCAGCACCTTTGAGGGTAAATCAACCTATCGCCTGTCGGCCGGTGTCAGGGTAGATTATGACCTGACAGCCCACCAGACGCTCAGTGTGGATGCCGGCGTTTCCCATGCAGGCAGCGGCATTTCCGACAGCCCGATAGTCGACAGCGCCACGCTACCGGCCATCAGACTGGCCTACTTCTACCACTTCTAACTGAGTCAGTTTATGTCACGTATCGCGCTGATTGAAGATAACAGCCGCCTGGCCGAAATGATCGGCCAGGCGCTGGCCGGAGCGGGTATCGAAACCGACTACTTCTATACCCTGTCCCAAGCCAGACAGGGTTTCAGTCTGGCAGACTATGAAGTGATGATTATCGATCGCGGCTTGCCTGATGGAGATGGCCTGGATTTTTTGAAAGCCTTCAGAGCAACCGGAAATATGACGCCCAGCCTGATGCTGACGGCGCGTGACGCGCTACATGACCGCGTGGATGGCCTGGAAAGCGGCGCTGACGACTATGTCACCAAGCCTTTTGCCATGAGCGAACTGGTGGCCAGGGTTCGTACCCTGATGCGGCGTCCGGCACATACGGTCGTGCAGGCGGAGTGCTTCGTCAATATGATGCTTAACCCGCAGCAGCAGACGCTGCATTGTGGCGATACAATAGTGCAGCTGGCGCCGACCGAACTGCAGATATTGCTGGCGTTGTTTAAGCAGCAGAACCAGACGGTGCGCCATACCGCCTTGGAACATGCGGCCTGGGGCCTAGCGGGGGCCGTCACCCCCAATGCGCTGGAAGTAACGGTACATCGGCTGCGCAAGAAAATGGCCGCCGCCGGCGCGCATGCCCAGATCGTCAACATCCGCGGCGTGGGTTTTTCTCTCCAGCCACGAGGGGACTCGCCACTGCCTGGCGGGTGAGTGTCAGCCCGTCGTTGCAAAGCGTCTTGCTAAAATAATGATATGAGGCCCGCCGATATGTACTACCAAAATGTTGTCAATGACATGCTCAAATGGATTGAAGCTAATCTGGAGGAGACGTTGAATCTACAGGTCATATCGGTCAAAACCGGGTTCAGCAAATGGTATCTGCAGCGGTTATTCAAACGAATAACCGGCTATTCCCTTGGCAGCTACATGCGTAAGCGACGTCTGTCGATGGCGGCAGTCCGGTTGATGGAAACCCGTGAACCGATCCTGACGATAGCGTTTAAATACCAGTTTGACAGCCAATCCTCGTTCAATCGTGCATTTAAGCGACACTTCCACATCACCCCGAGTGAATACCGGCTTTCGAGCCGCCCGCCGGCCAATGGCCTGCAGTGGGCTATATCGCTGCCACAGACTGGGGCCTGGCCGGACAGCGATGCCGATTGCCAACCGGCATCTTCGCCAAACGCCGACCGTCAACCGAGATATCGGCCGGATGCCGCGCACCGCGCCGGTCTGCAGCCATCCCGGTCGCAGCAGCGAAACCCCCATGCAGAATAACCCTTCCAGGCGGCCGTTGTTTCATTACATAACCCAAAGCCTGTGGTGGCGATTATGGCTGACCAGCATTGTCGTTATGACCTGCAGCCTGACGGTTATCGCCGGTTTGGTGCTGTTCGCCTTTAGCCATTATCCGTTGCAAATGTGGCAACTGGACGATAACAAAGAGACGGCGGAAACGGTCGCCGCCGGGCTGAGCTATGACGACGAAGGCCGGCCGGCAGCGGTCACCGTCGACCCGCAAACCGCCTGGCTGCTTGATGTCGCCTCAACTGAAATCATGTATCGCGTGCTGGATGAACAAGGCCGCCAGTGGCTGACCTCCTCCCAAGCTGCAGCCGAATTTTCCTGGGATCGCCAGCGCCCTGAACAGTTGGCCGGCAGGCACCGGCAAATCCAGTTCAAAAATCTGTCCTATGATCTTTATACCCTTAAAACCTACCATAAAAATCGAACGTTCTATATCCAGTCCGTCACCAGCAACGCGGTGGGCAAACTGGTTCTCGATTTGCGTGTCAGCCTGTTGCCCAATATTGTGGTGATTGCTATTTTCGTTGCCATTATTGGTTTCGGGCTGGCGTTCCCCTTTACCATCCGCCGGGTGCTGCGCCCGCTGAAAGTGGCCTCCAGTGCGGCCATGTCGATTACACCGGCCAATTTAACCACCCGTTTAAATCAAAATGACATTCCCAGTGAGATCAAGCCACTGATTTTTGCTTTCAATGAAGTGCTGAAGAGGCTGGAAAAAGGCTTTATCGCGCAGCAGGAGTTCCTGGGTTCCGCAGCCCATGAGCTGCAGACGCCGCTGACTTTGCTGCGAGGACAAATCGAACTGCAGGGTGAAATACAGCATAAGCATCTGCTGTTCCGTGAAATCGATTTAATGGCCCGGCAGGTGCGTCAGTTGCTGCATCTGGCCGAAGTCAGCGAATCGCAGAATTACACCTATTGTGAAGTAGACCGGGCGACGATTGCCGCAGATGTCATTGACTACCTGGGCAGCAAAGCGGTCGGTCAGCAGGTTGAGCTGACCCTGGTCTCGGCACCTGACCTGCCCAAGCTCAAAGCCGATAAAAGCGCGCTGTTTATTTTGCTGAAAAACCTGGTCGAAAATGCCATCAACGTTTCGGCGCCTGGCCGGCGGGTAGTGCTGACCGTGGACCTCAATGCTATCAGGGTGCGGGATAATGGCTGCGGGATTGACCCGGATGATATCCCTTTTCTGTTTGACCGCTATTGGCGCGCCAAAGGAGCAGCCCACGGCGGCACTGGCCTGGGCCTGGCGATTTGCCGTGAAATCGCGGTCGCCCATCAATGGCGGGTCACCGCTCATAATATTGCCGGCGGCATGGAATTTGCGGTGCATTTTTAACGCCGACCCGGCGGTCAGTATTGCCGACGGAAATGATAAAGGAAGGCTTTTTGCAGCGCCAGCAGCGATACCGTCTGGTGGGATTGATCCGGGAAAATAAACAGCTCTGTCTGCAGGTTGACCGCGCCAGGCTGTTGCACAGTCCAGGCCAGTTCGCGAATGCCATCCACCATATGACGCTGGCGGCGATGTTTGGCCAGCGCCACGCGCTGCGGGGCCGGTAAACCGGTTTCCCAACGTTCCAGGGACTGCTCATACTCGCCAACCGAGACATACAGCATTTTCGGCGACAGCAGCGGCTGGACGGCCAGTTGCTGGGCGAAGGTTTCGGCCGCCCGGCAAATAGCGCGGTCATTCCACCACACCGACGGGCTGGAGGCAAAATAGTGCTGGAAAGCATCGCTTTGGGTGAACAGGGTATTTAGGGTAAACAGGCCGCCATAGGAATGGCCGAACAGCGCCTGCTGCTGGAGGTCCAGCGGCAGCTGCTCGGCGATATAAGGCTTGAGTTCCAGCTGGATGACATCCAGAAAGTCCTGCGCGCTGCCATCCATACCGGCCGCGTAATAGCCGCCGTGCGGATTGGCTTCGGCAACAATGGCCTCTGCCGCCGGGCGATAATCCCGCTCACGCCGTGAAGGCCCCGGATAATCAATCGCCACTACCACGCCTGGAACCATCGGGCAGCGCGGTCGCCCCAGCGTACTCAGCAGCGAGCTGGCGATAGCAAAATAACGGGCGCCGTCCAGCAGATAGATAACCGGCCAGCCCTCGTCCGGTGCCGGTTGGTCCGGCCAACACATCATAATGCGGTAGTCGCCGCAGTTTTGGGAATGAAAGATTTCGTCCCGGGTATGGTAAAGCTCCAACACTATCACGCTCTCATCAGGTTAACACTGCGTCCCGCCTGAGGGGATTATGATCCAGCGGCCGATGACCGGTCAAACGTCAATTGCCCTCAGGCAAAAAAAAACCCGACCAGCACAGGGGCTGGGCGAGCTGCAGATAGCGTTGACCGACAGGAAAAAAACCGTCCAGCCTAGGCTCAGTACCTTTCCAGCCAGTGGGCATAAGGCGCCGGTAGGGTCCAGGATGCCTTATCGACCCCCAATTCCCGCGCAGCGAAATAGCTCCAGTGCGGATCGGCCAGATGCGCTTTACCGACCATCACCAGGTCCAGTTGCTGTTCCTTGACCGATTGTTCCGCCAGCGCCGGCGTGCCGAATCCCCAGGCGGAAGCTACCGGCAGGCCGGTTTCCTGACGAACGCGCTGGGCGATGGGGCCCATGAATGCCGGTCCCCATGGGATCTGGGCGGTCGGTGTCGAGAAGCCGATACTGACGCTGAGCATATCCAGGCCACCCTGTTTAAACTGGCGCACCAGTTCAATGGACTCACGGAGGGTCTTTTCATCGCGGCCGTCAAATTCAAGCACCCCGAACCGGGCGGTCAACGGCAAGTGTTCAGGCCAGACTTCACGGACGGCGGCCAGGGTTTCCAGCAAAAAGCGGCTGCGGTTTTCCAGGCTGCCGCCGTACTGGTCGTCACGCTGGTTTGAATGCTCGGAGAAAAAGCTCTGGGCCAGATAGCCATGGGCAAAATGCAGCTCCAGCCACTCAAAACCGGCATCGCGCGCCCTTCTGGCGGCGGCTTTGAAATCGTCCCGTACCCGGGCGATGTCTTCCACAGTCATGGCTTTGGGTTGTTTCGGCAGGTTGGCGCCAAAGGGAATGGCGGAAGGGGCAATGGTCTGCCAGCCGTTGGCATCGCCTGCGGCGATATGGTCGTCTCCTTCCCAGGGGCGGTTGGCGCTGGCTTTACGTCCGGCATGGGCTATCTGGATGCCCGGAACCGATCCTGCGGCCTTGATGGCGTTGACCACCGGCACAAATGCCTCGGCCAGCGTATCATTCCAGATACCGGCACAGCCCGGGGTAATGCGCCCTTCCGGGGCTACCGCTGTGGCCTCAACAATCACCAGTCCAGCGCCGCCGCGGGCCAGGGATGCCAAGTGGACCTGATGCCAGTCGTTAATCAGGCCGTCTTTGGCGGTATACATGCACATTGGCGGTACTGCAATGCGGTTTCTGAGGGTAATATCTTTTAGCTTGAACGGTTGAAACAGGGCTGACATGAAATGGTCCTTCTGGGTCGACTATAATTCTATAGTTCGATATTAATCGAATTATGGATTTCTGACAACCCTTCAGTTATAATTTGAAACATGAGACCTTTCAAACATCCCGCCGTCAATGAGTTTATTCTTGAGCGCGTACTGTACGCCTTGAGTGACCCGATCCGCCTGGAAATCGTCTGTTGCCTGGCCCGGCTCGGCGAAGCGACCTGCGGTGAACTGGATGGCGGCCGGCCTAAATCCAGCGTTTCCCATCATTTTCGCGTACTGCGTGATTCCGGCCTGGTGTATACCCAGAATGTGGGCACCACCCATATGAATCGGCTGCGCCGGGAAGAAATGCACAGCCGTTTTCCCGGCCTGCTGGATGCCATCCTGACCCAGGTGGAACAGAGTGCCCCTGCAGGGCCAGAGCGTTGAACCCCCGAAGCTCACCGGTTACGCCAGCGACATTACACGACTGTCACTCGCTGCCGCCAAGGCGACCATATCCACGCCCTGTCGCCAAGCCGACCATATCCACGCCCTGCCGCCAAGCCGACCATATCCACACCCTGTCGCCAAGCCGACAATATTCACACTCTGCCCAAGCCAGCAATATCCCTTCTTTGCCGCCCAAGGGACACTCTTCACGCCCACGTCTTTCCAAAAGAGATGTACAACATCTTGTCAGTAACAACGTTGCTTAAAATCAAGGCAAACCCTGCTATGACATGAAAAACCGTTACCTGCCCCGGGCAGAATTACTTTATCGTATGGCGGTTATTTCGACACAACAACTGAATATTTATCGGCCAGCAGAGCCGAATCATGTTTACTGACAGGAACACGTCCAGATGGTTGATCATTCCAAAGAGGCCGTTACCGGCTTAGAGAGTTCCGATAAACTGCAGAGAAATCTCCATAATCGCCACATCCAACTGATTGCCATCGGCGGAGCGATAGGCACCGGGCTTTTTATGGGGTCGGGAAAAACCATCAGTCTGGCCGGCCCGTCGATCATTTTCGTTTATATGATCATCGGCTTTATGCTGTTTTTCGTTATGCGCGCGATGGGTGAAATACTGCTCTCCAATCTCGAGTACAAATCGTTCAGCGATTTCGCCGCCGATCTGCTTGGCCCCTGGGCCGGCTATTTTACTGGCTGGACCTACTGGTTTTGCTGGGTGGTGACCGGCGTGGCGGATGTGGTGGCGATAAGCGCCTATTTTCAGCTGTGGTTGCCGGATTTTTCGGTCTGGATGAGCGCCCTGCTCTGCGTGGCGGTGTTTCTGTCGCTCAATATTGCCACCGTGAAGCTGTTTGGCGAAATGGAATTTTGGTTTGCCATCATCAAAATCGTGGCCATTGTGGCACTGATCGCGGTCGGTATAGCGCTGGCGGCCATGCACTTTCCTTCACCGGCCGGCGGCACGGCAGCGCTGTCTAATATCTGGCAGCACGGCGGTATGTTCCCTAAAGGACTGAGCGGTTTCTTTGCCGGTTTCCAGATTGCCGTGTTCGCTTTTGTCGGTATCGAGCTGGTGGGCACCACCGCTGCCGAAGCACATGACCCCCATAAGGTGTTGCCCCGTGCGATTAATGCCATTCCTATCCGGGTAATTACCTTCTATGTGCTGGCGCTGATGGCCATCATGGCCGTCACTCCGTGGGACAGCATTGTGCCGGACCGCAGCCCGTTTGTTGAAATGTTCTTGCTGACCGGCTTGCCGGCCGCCGCCAGTGTGGTCAATTTTGTGGTGCTTACCTCCGCGGCCTCGTCGGCCAACAGCGGTATCTTTTCCACCAGCCGTATGCTCTATGGCCTGGCTGAACAAGGGGTGGCCCATCGCCGTTTTGGCCTGTTGTCCAAACGCGCGGTACCCACCACCGGCCTGCTGTTTTCCTGTTTTTGCCTGCTGGCTGGCGTGGCGCTGATTTACCTGATCCCCAATGTAATGATGGTGTTTACCCTGGTGACCACCGTATCGGCCATTCTGTTTATGTTTGTCTGGACCATCATCCTCTGCTCCTACCTGGCTTATCGCAAGAAGCATCCGGAGCGTCACCAGGCATCCCGATTCAAAATGCCGTTGGGCATCTTGATGTGCTGGGTGTGCATGGCGTTTTTCCTGTTTGTGCTGATACTGTTAACCCTGCAGCCAGATACGCGCCAGGCCTTGCTGGCGACGCCGCTATGGTTTGTCATGCTGGCCATTGGCTGGACGCTGCGCCGCCGGAAAACCCTTCGCGGCTAAGATTCTTTCCGGTCCGGCATGCAGGTCAACATCGAGATGATGGGATCCGGTCAACACGACTGATGCGTTTTAGCCTGACTTTTGGTCAGACCACACGTGATAAATATGTGACGATTTCTCGCAAAAATCGAATAAAAAGCATGGCGCCGTTGTTATTTGTTACTGAATAATTAACTTTATGTAGCAATGGCTCTATCCCAATGGTTTGGTCGGACCAACCAGCGCTAACACAGTCCACACCTCACCGGATTTACGCCATCAGTACTCTGCCGTGACATCGCGGCAGGGCTTTGCACCTCCCTCCTGTGAAAAGGGTGTTACGGAGAGCACAACATGCAAGTATGGCAACAAGTCTATGATCCGCTCGGCAATATCTGGCTATCGAGCCTTATCGCCGCCATTCCGATTGTGTTTTTCTTCTTTGCTCTGATTAAGTTGCACCTTAAAGGCTATCTGGCAGGCACCATCACCCTGTTATTGGCTTTGGCTGTGGCGCTGTTTTTCTATCGGATGCCGGCAGACAGGGCCATAGCATCGGTGATTTATGGCTTCTTTTATGGCCTGTGGCCTATCGCCTGGATCATTATCGCTGCGGTATTTGTCTATAAAATTTCGGTAAAAACCGGCCAGTTCGATATTATTCGTTCCTCCATTCTGTCAATCACCGCCGACCAGCGTTTGCAGATGTTGATTGTCGGCTTCTCATTCGGCGCCTTTCTTGAAGGCGCCGCAGGTTTCGGCGCGCCGGTGGCGATAACCGCCGCCCTGCTGGTAGGACTGGGCTTCAAGCCACTGTATGCCGCCGGGCTGTGCCTTATCGTTAATACCGCCCCGGTAGCCTTCGGCGCCATGGGGGTACCGATTATCGTCGCCGGCCAGGTGACCAGTCTGGACGCATTTGCTATCGGCCAGATGGTCGGCCGCCAATTGCCGTTCCTGACGATTATCGTGGTGTTCTGGATCATGGCGATCATGGACGGCTGGCGCGGGGTAAAAGAGACCTGGCCGGCGGTGATCGTCGCCGGCGGATCATTTGCCATCGCCCAATACCTTAGCTCCAACTTTATCGGCCCTGAGCTGCCGGATATTATCTCTTCGCTGGTCTCGCTGGTCTGCCTGACACTGTTTCTGCGGGTCTGGAAACCGGTACGGATTTTCAGATTTGATGATGCGCCCACCGACACTCCGACAGCGCTGATACCTAAGGTCAGCTACACGAAAAGCCAGATTATCCGCGCCTGGATGCCGTTTATTTTTCTGACCGCGACGGTGACTATCTGGAGCGTGCCGCCGTTTAAAGCGCTATTTGCCGCCGGCGGTCCGCTGGCCGGCTGGGTTGCCAATATTTCCGTGCCGTTGCTGGATAAGCTGGTGGCCAAAATGCCGCCGGTGGTGGCGGACAGCACCCTGTATGCAGCGGTGTACAAATTTGACTGGCTGTCGGCAACCGGTACCGCCATTCTGGTGGCGGCACTGATTTCTGTCGTGTACCTGCGCATGGCACCCAAGGCGGCGCTGGCCACTTTTGGCGAAACCCTCCGGGAACTGGCCCTGCCAATCTACTCTATCGGCATGGTATTGGCCTTCGCGTTTATTTCCAACTATTCCGGGCTGTCAACCACTCTGGCGCTGGCGCTGTCCCATACTGGCGGCGCTTTTACTTTCTTCTCGCCATTCCTCGGCTGGTTGGGGGTATTCCTTACCGGGTCTGATACTTCGTCCAATGCGTTGTTCGCCGCCTTGCAAGCCACTACCGCCCAGCAGATCGGCGTCTCGGACATTCTGCTGGTGGCGGCCAATACCACCGGCGGGGTGACCGGTAAGATGATATCTCCCCAGTCGATCGCCATTGCCTGCGCCGCGGTGGGACTGGTGGGCAAAGAGGGGGATTTGTTCCGGTTTACCGTGAAACACAGCCTGATTTTCTGCGCCATGATAGGGGTTATTACGACCGTCCAGGCTTACCTTATCCCCTGGATGATCCCATGACCGCACCCGGCGACCTGCGCCTGGCCGACCATATCGTCGGGCACCTTAAACGACTGATAAGTGAACGGCAGCTGGCACCGGGGGCACGCCTGCCGGCCGAGCGCCAATTGGCGGCCGAGCTGGGGGTGGCCCGCTCGTCGATACGCGAGGCTATCCAGAAACTTATCAGCCAGGGGCTGCTTATCAGTCGACGCGGCGGCGGCACCTTTGTCCGGGACGACTCTCATCAGTGGTCGGAACAGCGCATCGTTGCCCCGCTGAAAATGCTGATGGCGGCGGATCCCGGCTATCGCTATGACGTGCTGGAGGCACGGCTGGCGATTGAATCTTCAACCGCCTGGCATGCCGCGCTGCGGGCGACCGATAGTGATAAGCAGCGTCTGCAGATGTGTTTTGACGCCACGTTGCGGTTTAAGGAAAGCGATGACCCCAATCTGGCCGCCGAGGCCGATGTGCGCTTTCATCTGGCGATCGCTGAAGCCTCACACAACCTGGTGCTGTTGCAGACCATGCGCGGCTTTTTTGATCTGCTGCAGACCTCCGTGATGCAGAGCCGCCAGCGAATGTACACCGTGCCAGTCATTTTTGCCCGTATCACCGACCAGCATAATGACGTGCTGCAGGCGATATTGGCGGGCGATGCCGAGCGCGCACGCAATGCAGCGGTGTCCCATCTTGACTGCGTCCAGTCGACCGTCCGGGCCCTGCAGGAAGATGAAGCCCGTATGGCACGAGCCTCCCGATTGTACGATTCCTTCCCATCGAACGACCCAACCAGAGACAACTGACAATGATAATTTCAGCTGCAAATGACTATCGCGAGGCGGCCAGGAGAAAACTGCCGCCATTCCTGTTCCATTATGTCGATGGCGGTGCCTATTCTGAATACACGCTGCGGCGTAATGTTGAGGATCTGTCGTCAGTGGCGCTAAGACAGCGGGTGCTGCGCAATATGTCGGATCTCAGCCTGGAAACCCACTTATTTAAAGAAAAGTTGTCGATGCCGGTGGTGCTGGCACCGGTCGGTCTGTGCGGCATGTATGCGCGGCGCGGTGAAGTTCAGGCCGCCAGAGCGGCGGAGAATCGAGGCATTCCCTTTACCCTTTCCACCGTCTCGGTCTGCACCATTGAAGAAGTTACCTCGGCGATAAATCGGCCAATGTGGTTTCAGCTCTATGTGCTCAGGGATCGCGGCTTTATGCGCAACGCCCTGGAGCGGGCCAAGGCCGCAGGCTGCACCACGCTGGTGTTCACCGTCGATATGCCGGTGCCGGGCGCTCGCTATCGCGATGCCCATTCGGGCATGAGCGGAGCCAATGCCGCCATGCGCCGCTATCTGCAGGCAGTAACCCACCCAGCCTGGGCATGGGATGTCGGCGTCAACGGCCGGCCTCATGATCTGGGCAATATCTCCGCCTATCTGGGCAAGCCTACCGGTCTGGAAGACTATATTGGCTGGCTGGCGAACAATTTCGACCCATCGATCTCCTGGCAGGATCTGGAATGGATCCGCGAATTCTGGGATGGGCCGATGATTATCAAGGGCATTCTGGATCCGGCCGATGCGAAGGATGCCGTCAGCTTCGGCGCCGACGGCATCGTCGTCTCCAATCATGGCGGCCGCCAGCTGGATGGCGTGCTCTCTTCGACCCGCGCCCTGCCCGCCATTGCCGATGCGGTAAAAGGCGATATCGCCATTCTGGCCGACAGTGGCATACGTAACGGGCTGGATGTGGTTCGGATGATAGCGATGGGCGCCGATACCGTACTGTTGGGGCGGGCCTTTGTCTATGCTTTGGCCACCGCCGGCCAGCAAGGCGTGGAAAACTTGCTTACCCTTATCGATCGGGAAATGCGCGTCGCCATGACCTTGACCGGCGCCCGCAGCATTAGCGAAATCAGCCGTGAATCACTGGTGCAGGAAGGGCTGGCGCCAGTGACGGCCAGCGCAGGTTAAGGCCAGTGATGGCCGCATGGCACTGGGCTCTGACCAGGATGAGTCGCTGGGAAATAGTGACACTGTAACTCTAACCTTGTTGCCCGCAATCAGCCTTAGCCATAAGGATGCAGGATGCGTCCCTGGGCCATCGATACCGCCCGGTCGCACATATGGCCGATAACGTCAGGATCGTGACTGACCAGTACCATGGTCAGGTTCCCTTTGGCTTTGAGCTGATTGAGCAGGTTCAGGATTTCGGCCTGCACCGACATATCGAGCGCCGAGGTCGGCTCATCCAGCAGCAGCAGCCTGGGCCTGAGCAGCAGGGCCCGCACGATAGCGACCCGTTGACGTTGGCCGCCGGACAACTGATGGGGATAACGCGTTATCATCTCCGGGCTCAGACCGACCTGTCTGAAACCGTCGACAATTTTATCCTCGATATCACTCTCCTTGAGCAGTTTAAGCGGTTCCGCCAGGGTCCTGAGTAATTTATGCTTGGGATGCAGCGAGGAATACGGATCTTGAAACACCATCTGTACCTCCCGGCGCAGCGTACCGGTGAAATCCTTCCCCGGCGTCACTGCATTGCCGAGCAGGGCCATCTGTCCGCGCCAGCGGGTATTCAGGCCAGCCAGCGCCCAAAGCAACGATGACTTGCCACAGCCGGAAGGCCCAACCAGGCCAAAGCACTCGCCCTCATTAATCCTGAGGTTAACGTCATGCACTACGGTATTGAGGCCGCTTCCCTGGGGATGGGCGACCTGCATATCGCTAAGTTCAACCACCGGCGGGTTCATCGTAATGCCTCCAGGGCCGCGCGATCCAGCACCGGCAGTTGCTGGCCCTTGGTCGCGGTACTTGGCCGGCACGCCCACAGCGTGCGGGTGTAAGGGTGCTCGGCCCGGGGAAGTTCTGCCGCCGATAGCTGGTCAACCAACTGACCGCGATACATCACCAGCACCCGTTCGCAGTGTTCGGCCACCTGCTGCAGGTCATGGCTTATCAGAATCAGTCCCATATTACGGTCAGCGACCAATTTTTCGATAAGATTCAGCACCTGGTCACGCATTTCGTGGTCCAGCGCGGAGGTCGGTTCATCGGCAATCAGCAGTTCGGGATCATTGATAAGCGCAATTGCCAGCATCACGCGCTGGCCCATACCGCCCGACAGCTGATGCGGATAGCGCCGGCTCAGCATACCAGGATCCGGCAGCCCGACCGAGGCCAGCATAGCCAGCACTTTCTCACGCCGTTCGCGCCGGTTCAGCCGACTGTGCAGGATAAGCGGTTCCTCGACCTGCCAGCCGATAGTCTTGCCTGGATTGAGGGCGTATTTCGGGTCTTGCAGCACCATGGCGATACGCGTGCCCCGTAGCCGGTTCCACTGATTATCGTCAAGCGCGGTGACATCTTGACCGCCAAAGCGCAGTTCCCGGGCCGAAAGCGTCAGCGGATACGGCAACAGTCCCATCAGCGCCCGGGCGGTCAATGATTTCCCTGAACCTGACTCGCCAACCAGGGCTATCCGCTCCTGCCCCATGGCAAATGAAAGATTATTGACCAGAGTGACCGGCTGCGGTCCGGCCAAGGTCACCGAAAGGCGGTCTACCGCCAGCAGCGGCGGATTATCGGTTGGCATTTCTCGGATCCATTCTGTCTCGCAGGCCATCGCCCAGTAGGTTAAACGCCAGGCTGGCCAGTAAAATCGCGCCCCCGGGGGCAGCGGCCACCCACCATTGATCAAATATCACTTTACTGCCTTCAGCCACCATCGACCCCCATTCGGCGGTCGGCGGCTGCACGCCCATGCCGAGAAACCCCAGGCCGGCGGCAGACAAAATAATGCCGCCCAGGCTCAGGGCCGCCCGCACTACGGCGCTGGGCAGACACAGCGGCAGTATATGACCAAACATCAGTCTCAGGCCGCCAATACCCTGCATTCGCGCGGCGGCCAGGTAATCACTGCGTCTAAGGGCCAGGGTTTCAGCCCTTGACTGGCGGGCAAACGGCGGCCAACTGGTCAGGGCCAGCGCCAGAGCGCCATTCATCAGACCGGGCCCCATTACCGCCACCAGCGCCAGGGCAATGACCAGGCTGGGCAGGGAAAGTACGATATCGGTCAGCCGCATCAGTACCCGTTCGGTCCAGCCCCCCAGGTAGCCGGCGCTGATACCGACAAGCAGCCCGGCCGGCACGGTAAGCACCAGAATCAACGATACCAGGATAAGCGTAGGCCGGGCGCCATAGATAACCCGGGACAGCAGGTCCCGACCAAAGCCGTCGGTGCCCAGCCAGTGAGTAGCGGACGGCGGCAGCAGGCGCTGGGCGATTTGCTGGGCGTTGGGATCGAACGGCGACAGCCAGGGCGCAAACAGCGCCATGACCACCAGTAACGCCACCAGCAAGCTGCCGATGGACAGCGCCGTCAGACGGCGGCGACGGATAAACACCGCCGGCGTGGTAGCCGCGTTTTCAATCGGCCCCTCAGGCGGAATCGAATCATTCATTAATTGCGTCATCTTGTCTTGGGATCTATCAGCAGCGTCAGGGCATCAGCAAACGCATTAAGCAGCACGAAACAGGTACCAATCAGCAGCGTCGTACCGAGGATGGCCGGCGTGTCGGACGCAAACAGCGCATTGGTCAGGTAACGTCCGACACCCGGCCAGGCAAATACCGTTTCGGTCAGGACCGCACCTTCCAGCAGGCTGGCATAAGACAGCGCCAGTACCGTGATAAGCGGACCCAGCACATTGGGAAATACATGTCTGAGCAGGATGCGCAGCCGACCGGCGCCTTTGGAACGGGCCAACACCACATACTCCTTGTTGCTTTCTTCCAGCAGCAGCGCCCGCAGCAGTCGAGTGATGCCGGCCATCGACAGCATGCCCAGCACCAGTACCGGCAGCCACAGATGGCTGACCGCATTGCGGAACATCTCCCGATCGCCTGACAGCCAGCTGTCTATCAGTACAAAGCCTGTTTTCGGCTCCAGGGTATACAGGTAGATATCATCTAGCCGGCCAGGACCGCTGGCCCAATGCAGCACTGCATAGAACAGCAGCAGCCCCAGCAGGCCCAGCCAGAACACCGGTACCGAAAAGCCGAGCAGCGACACCAGACGCGCTATCGAATCCAGCCAGCTGCCGGGTTTATAGGCCGCCAGCAGCGCCAGCGCAATACCGCCGATGGCGCCAAACAGAATAGCGCAGGTGGCCAGCTCCAGCGTCGCCGGGAAGGTATGCAGTAAATCATTCACCACTGGCTGACCGGTGGTGCGGGAAATGCCCATATCGCCCTGGACCAGATGCTGCAGGTAGCGCCAGAACTGTACCGGCAGCGGCTGGTCCAACCCCAACTGATGGCGGACCTGGGCGTAGGTAGACTCGCTGGCATGATCGCCGACCAGCTGCAGCGCCGGATCGATGGGCGCCATATGGGACAGGGTAAAGGTAAAAATCAGCAGTCCGAGCACAGTGACGCCCAATGACAGCACGCCGGTAAACAGGCGTGCCGACAGGCGCCAGCTCCGCCGGGCAAGCCCGGCAGCGGGCAAATCGGTGGTCATTATTTGCTGACCTTGCTGTAGAACACCATATCCGGGTTGATACCCTGCACATAGCCTTTCAGGTTGTCACGCACTGCAATCAGGTTGCGCGCCTGCAGACCAATGACAAATGGCGAGCTTTGCTGAACTTCTTTTTGCATTTCCTCATACAACGCAACGCGTTTTTGCTGATCGCTCTCGGCGGTGGCGTCCAGCGTTTTCTGGCTCAGGGCCGGAATATGCCAATTGGCACGCCAAGCCAGGGTTTTGCTGCCGTCTTCCGGGTTATAGGCAAACGCCGCAGCATTGGTATTGGGATCAAAGTAATCCGGCCCCCAAGAGGAGAGCGATGCCTGGTAGTTATGGCTTTTGATATTATTTGACACCTGGGCGCTGATGCCCGGCACCACCTCGACCTTGACGCCGCCGCGGGCGAAGCTGCCCTGCAGCGCCTGGGCGATATCCAGATAGGGCGGCTGGTTAGTGACCGAGATTTTGAAGCTGGCATGGGTGATGCCGGCTTTGGCCAGGATGGCTTTGGCCTTCTCCGGGTCATATTGGTAAGGTTTGTCTTTCAGCGCCCCCAGATAACCCTCCGGCAGGAACGCCTGGTGCACCTGGAACTGCCCCTTTAGCAGATCATCGGCTATGCCGTGATAATCAAACAGGTAACGGGACGCTTCCCAGAAGGCCGGGTTTTTCAGCAGTGGCGAAGCCTCGGTATTGAATTGCAGGAAATAGACCGAAGCCATCGGGATAGCCAGCGGTTTGACGCCCGGCTTGTCTTTCAGCGCCGCCATCTGATCGGCACCCAGATTACGGGCCATATCGGCATCGCCCTGCTCGACCAGCAGCCGGCGGGCGGCCGGATCCGGCACATTCTTAATCAGGATATTGGCAAGTTTGGGCGCCCCTTCCGGAGAACTGGCGTTGGCCTGCAGCACCAGCACTTCATGGGGAACATAGGTACGAATTTTATAAGGGCCGCTGCCGGCAGAATGCTGACCCAGCCAGGCATGGCCGAAATCGTTATCTTTCTGATGAGACAGCGCCTGTTTGGCATCGACTATCGAGGACACCGGTGCCGACAAAAGACTTAATACATAAGTGGGGCTGACGTTGGCGGTCCAGCTGATTTTGACCTGGTTATCGGCGGTCTTCTGCAGCATGCTGTCGACATTGTTTGCATCCCAGCCAAGCTGAGTCAGAATAAATGACGGCTCCAGATTGAGTTTCACTACCCGCGAAAGGGAAAAAATCACATCCTCCGGTCGCAGCGGATTCCCGCTGGAAAATTGACTGTTGGGCCTGAGCGTAAAGGTCAGGCTGCGGTTGTCATCGCCGGCGGTCCAGCTTTCGGCAAGGGTAGGCTTAAGCGCAATCGGGTTGTGCGGATCAGACTGGATAAGCCGCTGGTAGAGACTGTTAAACGACTGAACGGTGGTCAGTTCAAATCCTTCAGCCGGATCAAAACTGCTGGCATCATCAATAGACTGGGCAATGACCAGGGTGTCGGCCGGCGTTGCCGCCTCGGCGCTATATGACATCGCCAAAGCCGTTGCTAAAACGGAAGGTAATAGGTATTGCATAACAGTATCCGATGCCTCTTTATTGACAGGCTGGCGCGCTAACCCAGCGCGCATTAATTCGATAAGTTACATCAAATGATATAACTATTGCGTTTGATTATATACAGGCCATCCGCCGCACGCCAATGCTGACCGATGGACCTGGGTGTGTTCGCTTATTTGCTGACCCGATCGTAAAAAACCATATCGGCGTTAAGCCCTTGCTGATACCCCTTCACTTTATTCTGTAATACCACCTGGGTTTTGGCCTGGTCGATAAAGACGTAGGGTGAGTTTCGCTGCAGCTCTTTTTGCAAACTGGCGTACAGCACGGTACGCCTTTGGGGGTCGGTTTCCGCAACCGCCGCCAGCGTCTGCTGACTCAGCGCCGGGATGACCCAGCCATTCAGGCCAGCGACCGTGCTGTCCTTGCCGGTGTTATAGGCGAAGGCGCTGGCATTGGAATGGGCATCGAAGTAATCGGGGATCCACAGACGAATGGCGGCCTGATGCTGGCGCGCGCGTACCCGGGAATAGACCTGGCTGCCGGCCGCCGGCAGCAGCTCAACCTTGATACCGGCCTGATTGAAGCTGGCCTGCAGTGATTCGGCGATATTGATGAACGGGGCTTTATTTTCCACATCAAGCGTGAATGCCGGGTGGGTTATGCCCGCTTTGGCCAGGATTGCTTTGGCTTTTTCCGGATCAAAATGAAAAGGCGTGGTGGTCAGAGCGCCGGGTAAGCCCACCGGTAGAAAGCTCTGCTGAACAAAATATTGCCCGCGCAGCAAGTCTCTGGTTATGCCCTGGTAATCAACCAGGTAGCGGGCGGCGTCCCAGAAAGCCGGGTTTTTGAGCAGCGGATTAGCGCCGTTGCCGGTATTGAACACCAGGTAGTGCTGCTCAGCGGAAGGGATCTGGAGCACCTTGACGCCGGCCTGCTGACTCAACTGGCTGGTCTGATCCGGTCCCAGTTCACGGGCGACATCCGCATCCCCTTGTTGCACCAGCAGTCGGCGGGCAGCCGGGTCGGGCACATTTTTGATGATCACGCTTTTAAGCAGCGGTTTGTCGCCGGGCGAGGTCGGATTGGCATCCAGCACGATCGCCTGGCGCGGCTGATACACGCGCATTTTAAACGGGCCACTACCGGCGGAGTGCATTCTCAGCCAGGCGTTGCCGTAGTCATTATCGGTGATATTGGCCTGCACCGCGCGGCTGTCGACAATCGACGCAATCGGCGTGGAAAGGATGTTCTGCACCACTGCCGGGCTGATATCGGCCGTCCATTTCAGTTCCAGCCGATGGTCATCGATTTTACGCAGTTGGCTGTCGATGTTGTCGCTAGTCCATCCCAAAACATTGAGAATAAACGCCGGTGATTTATTCAGTTTCACCGCGCGGGTAAAGGAATAAATCACATCATCGGCGCTGACCGGATTACCGCTGGCAAACACCGCGCCGGGTTTAAGCGCTACCGTCAGGGTGTTGGTCTTGGCATCCGGCTGCAGGCTTTCAGCCAGCACCGGCACCACCTGCTCCGGGTTATCCCGGTCGGCCTGCACCAGCCGCTGGTAAAGGCTGGGGATAGTCTGGATGCTGGACAATTCGTTACTTTCAGCCGGGTCCAGGCTGACGATATCATCAAGCGATTGGGCCACCACCAGGACATGGTCAGGGGTGGCGGCAAAGGCGGTGGGCGACAGTACCGCGGCAATCAAAAGGGGTAACAAACGTTTTTTCATGAAGTAGGCTTCCCGGCAATGGCCTGTGCAGCTAATGAAGAGATAGAACGTCACAACGTAACGCTTAGAAGATAAGGCATTTGCAGCGTAGGGGCATAGTCTGAATTCTTCTGTATTATAACCGGTTAGCCAGTCACGGCGGTTCTACCGGGCGAGGAACAATTGAATCATTCAACGCTAAGATGCCGGGTTCACCGCGCCCGGCTGACTTTATCCAGCACCATTTGATAGGCGTAATGTAAATGGCGGCGCATCATCTCGGCCGCCTGTTCCCGCTGTCCCGCCATCACCGCATCAATAATAGCCACATGCTCCTCGCACCACTCTTTGACGCGCGCCTTGTTGGTATAACTGCCGAATTCCAGCAATCGTCGCAGCCGGTTTTGCTGTTGTATCGACTGCAGCACAAAAACGTTGCCGCTGCATTCAGCCAACATTTCATGAAAGCGGGCATCGGTTTCGAAAATCTGCCGGCTATCGACTGCCAAAATATCCGGGTGCGACAGCAGATACAGATGCTGCAGGCGCAGGCGTTTAAGCGCCTGCTTATCGGCATGAAACCCCTCTGCAAGCAGTGCGGCGGGCTCGATCATCAACCGAAAACCATAGCCGTTGCTCAACGCGACATCGGTATTCAGGGTCGGTAAAAACGACCAGCCATGACCTTTGTTACGGGCAATTAGCCCATCTTCAGACAGCCGCAGCAGCGTGCGCGCCAGCACCCCGCGATCCGCATCATAGCGCTGGGCTATCTCGATTTGTGTCAGCGAATCCGGCAGCTTGCCGGCGATGCGATCCTTGACCAGTTGTTCGTACAGGTCCTGATCGCTGCTGGCCGGGATATCAATACTGATTCGCTGCAGCTCATCAAATCCTTTTTGCAAGAAAAACCCCTGGTTACGCCGTGCGGCGATGATGCCCAGTTCGGCAAGCAATTTTAGCGCTGCCCGCACCGGCGTGCGCGAAACACCCAGCATATCGGCCAGTTGTTGCTCACGCAGGTGATGACCTGGCTCGAATCTTGCTTCACGTATCAGGTCAAGGATTTGGTTGGCCAGCCGCCTTCCACTGGCGGTTGCGGTTGGTAACATGGCTAAAGGTCCAGTTTATAGTATTTTAAGTATTGATAAGTACAATATCATAAGCCGGTTCAACGGTGAAGCAGAGCCGCCAAAAGCCCTATATTTGTGCAGCCAGCGCACCAAAAAAGAGCCTTGACTCACATATTCAATTGTATTTAATGATACATAAAGAGCAATCGTGTTCATCACTTTCTGGAGTCTGACATGTCAAAAAAAACGTTTTTGCATCGGTTCGCCACCCTGTCGCTGGCCGCGGTGTGCCTCAGCACCCCATTAATCAGCCAGGCCGCCACGCCAGCATTGGTCAGCACGTCAAACCTGACCTATGGGGTGGCCGCTACTTTTATGCCGTTTGAATTTACCCGTGACGGCAAACTGACTGGCTTTGACATCGATCTTATCAATGCGGTGGCGGCGAAACTGTCCCTCACACCCCAGCCGATGCAGATGGAGTTCAAAGGCCTGATCCCGGCCCTGCAGGGCAAACGCCTGGATATCATTAACTCGGCGATGTACATCAACCCTGCCCGCGCCGAACAAGTGGACTTTGTTCCCTATCTTAAAATCGGCAGCCGGGTGGTGGTCGCCAAAGGCAATCCAGAAAACATTACCGGCCGGGACTTGTCGTTATGCGGCAAAAATATTGCCGTCACCCTCGGTGGTATTGAAGAGAGCCAGGCCCGGGCGGATAACCAAAAATGTCTGCAGGCCAATAAGCCGGCGGTCAATGTCATGACCTTCCCGGCGGCAACCGATTCTGCCGTGGCGGTAGCCCAGCGACGCGCTGACGCAGAGTTTCTGTCTACGCCCGGCGCGGTGGCGTTGCTGAATGAGAAAGGCGATACCTTTGAGGCGACAGGCGATGAATTCGAAGCCGACACCCACATCGGCTTTGCCCTGCGCAAAGGCGATAGCCAGATGAAAAGCCTCATTGAGTCCGGCCTTTCCCAGGTGGTGGCCGATGGAACCTACCAAAAGCTGATTGCCAAATGGCAGTTCCCGGCGTCGGTCGCCATGTTCTGATGTGGCTGTCTATTGGTCAGCCCCTGATGTTGAGGTAACACCATGTCCCTGTTATTAGTTTGGCAATACCTGTTTTCGCCGGCGTTCTTCCAGGGCGCGTTAATGACGTTGCTGTTAACGGTGTGCTCACTGTTTTTCGGCATTATCACCGGGCTGATTCTGGCCCTGCTGCAGGAATCCCGTTTCAAGGCCGGCACCGTGCTGGCCTTTGGCTACCTATGGCTGTTTCGCGGTACACCGGTACTGTTTCAAATCATATTTGTCTATAACGTGCTGCCGACGTTCGGCCTACGTTTTTCTGCTTTTACCTGTGCGGTGCTGGCGCTGTCGCTTAATGAAGGAGCCTATATGGCGGAGATCCTGCGTTCTGGCCTGCAGGCGGTCCGTCGTGGCCAGCGTACTGCCGGCATGGCGCTGGGCATGACGCAAAGGCAGATCATGCAAAAAATAGTGCTGCCCCAGGCGGCAAGGATCGTGCTGCCGCCGATGGGTAATCAGATGATCTCGATGCTTAAGTCCAGCGCCCTGGTATCGGTCATCGCGGTACAAGAGTTGCTGCTCATCGCCAACCAGACCGCCAGCGCCAGCTTCCGCTATTTCGAAGCGCTATGCGCCGCCGGTATCTACTATCTGGTGCTGACGTCGATATTTATGGTCGGTCAGGCATGGCTTGAGCGCTCGCTGGATCCGAAAAAGCGCAGAAAACCGGCCTTATCACTGACCGAACGGCTGCAGCAAAGCAGTGCCGCCCCCCATTGAGGAACAGAAAATGAAACCTGCCCAGCCAGTGCTGGAAATTATCGGCATCGAGAAACACTTCGGCAACCAGCACGTATTGAAAAACTGCTCTCTGAACGTGGCCGAAGGAGAAACGGTCGTGCTTATCGGCCCGTCCGGTTCCGGCAAGTCAACGCTGCTGCGCTGCGTCAATCTGCTGGAGCCCATCGAGGGCGGCGCTATATTCTTTCGTAATCAGGATATTACTCATCAAAGTATCGAGCCGCACAAACTTCGCCAGGACATCGGCATGGTGTTCCAGAACTTTGAGCTGTTCTCACACCTGACCGCTGCAGAAAACATCATGCTGGCGCCGATGACGGTGCTCGGGGTCAGCCGCCAGGATGCCGAGGCGCTGGCGCTGGCGCTATTGGGCAAAGTACGGATTCCGGATAAAGCCGATGCTTTTCCAGACGAATTGTCCGGCGGCCAGCAACAGCGGGTGGCGATCGCCCGCGCCTTGGCGATGAAGCCCAGGCTGATGCTGTTTGATGAGCCGACCTCGGCGCTCGATCCGGAGATGATCCGCGAAGTGCTGGATGTGATGGCCGATCTCAGCGCCGAAGGCATGACCAGTATCGTGGTGACCCATGAAATGGGCTTCGCCAGGCGGGCCGCCAACCATATCGTGTTTATGGAAAACGGCGAAATCATTGAGCACGCCAGCGGCGAGCATTTTTTCAACGGTGATGTCAGCGAACGCGCCCAGCGTTTTCTTGACCAGATACTGCACTGACCGGCCCGCCGGCAGATGCCCGTTTTTTCCTATCCAGCGAGTTGCAGGAGTTATTGATGAGTCAGTCATCACCCGATATCGAGAGAATGAAACGCGACCTGGCCGCCCTGGTCGCTATCAATACCGAAAATCCACCGGGCCGGGAGCGTGAAGCGGCCGAATGCATCAGTACGCTTTTACAGGCAGCCGGGTTCAGCCTTTCGCTGAGTGATTATCAGCCCGGGCGGACCAATGTGATTGCGCGCCTGGAGAACGGTCCGGGCCCCTGTTTTGCCTTTAATACCCATATCGATGTGGTGCCAGCCGGTGAGGGCTGGAGCCAGGATCCTTTTACCCTGACCGAACGCGACGGCCGGCTGTATGGCCGTGGCGCCTGCGATGCCAAGGGGCCGATGGTAGCGATGATCGAGGCAATGCGCATGCTGGCAAACCAGCGCCACAGCTGGACCGGCACACTAATGGGCATATTTGTCGCCGATGAAGAGGTGGCAAGCTTTGGCGCCAGACACTATGTGGCTGCTGCCCCCGCCGCCATCGATTATGTGGTAATCGGTGAACCAACGTCCAACACCACTTATTCCGCACACAAAGGCAGCCTGCGGCCGCTGGTCAGGGTTCATGGCGTGACTGCCCATTCCGGCACCCCCGAGCTCGGTGAAAACGCCATTCTGCGCGCTGCACAACTGCTGGGCCTGGTGGAACATGAGCATCAGCATCACGTCAGCTGCCGCAGCCACCCGTTGGTCGGCAATGCCAGCCTGACGGTAACCCGCATCAGCGGCGGCCATGCGGACAACGTATTGCCGGGAGCCTGCGACCTGCTGCTGGATCGCCGCATGGTGCCGGGGGAAGACGAAGCCCGGGTGAAACAGGAGATTTGCGATCTGCTGGCACTGGCCGAGGCAAAATTTGGCGTTCGCAGTGAGATAGTCAGCTTCAAGCCTACTACCGGCGGCGCCACCGAGACGGCCTTTGACGACGCTATCGTACAGGCAGGCGTAGGCGTATGCCGCGCCCGGGGCAATCCCACGCCCGGCCCGCTCGGCTTTCAGGGCGGCTGTGACCTGGTGCATTTCGCCAGCCTGGGCGCCAAGGGCATTATTCTCGGTCCGGGTTCGCTGTCGGTGGCCCATAAACCGGATGAGTTTATCCCGGTGGATGAATGGGTTACCGGCAGCCTAATCTATCGCGATGTGGCCCTGGCCATGATGCCGCGTTAAGGAACAGCCGATGAAAGTCAGTCTCTATCGGGCCAGCCTGCATTACCCTCATTTGCAACTGCATACGGCATCGTCCGGCAGTATCGGTGCGTTGGAAGAGCTGTATCTGCAGCTTGACGATGGCCGCTTCCAGGGCCTGGGCGAAGTTCGGGTCAATATTGCCTATCTGAACGGCTATCAGGCCGCCCTGGTACAGGACAATGTCGTCAAGGCGCTCAGGCAGCTTGACTGGCACCAGCCGCCGGACCGCCTGCTGGCAACGCTGCACCAGGCCGGCAGCACCGTCCTGCCACCGACCCGCATGCTTATCGATATTGCCCTGCACGACCTTATCGCCCGCCGCCAGGGAGTGAGCGTGGCGGCGTTGCTGGGCGCAACGTCGCTCTCGGCGGTAGGCCATAGCACAAATCAGACGCTGTTCTGGTCGCCGCTGCCGCAGATGCTCTCTCAGGCAACCGACTATGTCGAGCGCGGCTTTACCAGGCTGAAAGTGCGCCTCGGCGTGGCCTCGTTCGCCGAAGATGAACGGCGTATCGCCGCCCTGCGTCAGCGTTTTGGCCATCACATCAGCCTGTCGGCGGATGCCAATGGCCAGTGGTCTTCGGCCGAGGCGCTGAGCAATCTGCGGCGCCTTGGCCGCTATGAGCTCAGCTATCTGGAACAACCGATCGCCGATAGCCAGGCCGCGGCTTATCCGGCACTGGCCCGTCTGAGTCCGGTGCCGCTGATGCTGGACGAAAGCATGAGTAACACTGAGGACTTGGAACGCATTCTGGCCGAGGAAGGCAAACTGATGGCCCATCTGAAGCTGGTAAAAATGGGCGGCATCGCACCGACGCTCGCCGCCGCCAGACGTCTCTCAGCGGCCGGCATTTCCTTTATGGTAGGCCAGATGAACGAAGGCGCCGCCGCCACAGCCGCCGCGCTACAGGTCGCCTGCGCCGCCAGACCGGCCTATGCGGAGCTGTATGGCGCCGACGGCCTGGCGGACGACCCGGTCAGCGGGCTTTGCTATCACCAGGGGCTGGTATCCTGCCAGCCGACCTCTGGCCTGGGGGTCGCATTCAGCCCCGCCCGGGCCGAATTACTCCAGGAGTTCATTCAATGAAACTACAAGCAGCGCCGCCGGCTATGCCGTTACCGGATTTAGGTCAGGTCATTCCAGGATCCGAGTCCGCTTTCAGCCAGGCCGAATACCAGCGACGTATGGCCGGCGCACGTCAGTTACTGGTAGGCGCCGGGCTGGATCTGATGGTCATTACCAGCCCGGAAAACATTTTTTATCTGACCGGTCAGCAGACACCGGGCTACTACACCTTTCAGGCGCTGGTACTGCCGGTGGAAGGGGACGCGGTGTTTGTCATCCGACAGCTGGAATATTTCAATTTTATCGCCAATACCTTTATCCGCGACGCCGCTATCTACAGCGATGGCGATAATCCGGTCGATTTTCTGCTAGCGGTGCTGCAAGCCCGGGGCTGGAGCCAGCGCCGCATCGGCATCGATAAACGCGGCTGGTTTTTACCGATTGCGGTCTATGAAGCGCTGCAATCCACCCTGGGTACGCTTTATGACGCCGCCGGGGTGATTGAGCAACTGCGCGCCGTCAAGTCCGCTGCGGAACTGGAAAAAATGGCCCATGCCGCACGCTATGTCGACGCCGGCATGCTGGCCGGGCGTGCGGCGATCGCCGCCGGCGCCAGCGAAAATGACTTGGTGGCGGCCATGATGGGCGCCGCCATCGCCGCCGGTTCTGAATATATGGGCATGGATCCGCTGGTATCGACCGGACCACGCACCGGGGTGCCCCACGGCACCTGGCGGCGGCGTACCCTGCTGGCGGGCGACCCGATTTTTCTGGAAATGGCCGCCACCCATGACCGCTATCACGCCGCGCTGATGCGATCGGCGTGGCTGGGCAAACCGCCGGCAGCCGCCCTGGCAATGGAAAAAACCTGCCAGGAAGCGCTGCAGGCCGCCCTGGACGCCATCCGTCCCGGTGCCACCTGCGAAGCCCCGCACCTGGCTTGCCAGGCGGTCATTGACCGGGCGGGCTACAGCGATAATTTCCGCAAGCGTACCGGCTATTCGATTGGCGTTTCGTTCGCACCTGACTGGGGCGAAGGCGCCATTCTCAGCCTTTATAGCGGTATCACCACCGAACTCCAGCCGGGCATGACCTTTCATATCCCGCCGGCGCTGCGAATTTATGGCGAGTTTACCGTCGGCGTCAGCGAAACCATTGTCGTCACTGACACCGGCTATCGGATCCTCGGCGCTGTGCCGCGTCCGCTTTATCAGCTTTGACATCGTGGCCCGCCATCTGACGGGCGCCTTTAATGAAACAGGAAACCAATGCATGAAAGACATCAGTGAAAGTCAGGCGCGTCTGAAAGGTATTTTTAATATTACCGTGACACCGTTTACCCGCGCCGGCGAATTCGATTATGCCGGTCTGGCCCGAAATATCGAGCGGGTGATCGGACTGGGTTATGACGGCATTCTGATTGGCGGCACCTATGGTGAATTCCCGGCGATGACCGCCACAGAACGCGCTCAGATGTTTCGCCAGGTAATGGAGGTGGTCGGCGATCGCGTGCCGGTGATGCTGTGCAGCGCCGGCTCCGATGCCCGCGTGGTCAGGGAACTGACTGAGCTGGCCGGTTCGCTCGGCGGATTGCCGATGGTGACGCCGCCGTTTGTATCGGAAGTGACCGATGCGCAGATTGTCAGTTTCTTCAGGCAGATGGCCCCGCTGTCCCGCACCGGTATCCTGGTCTATAACGCCCCGGGCATCGGTATTACCCTGCCGCCGGTGGTGCTGGAACAGCTGGCCGATATTCCCGGTGTGGTCGGCATAAAACAGGGCGATCTGAACCCGACCGCCATCGATCAGCTAGCCCATCGCCTGGGCGGTCGGCTGCGTTTGTTCTGCGCCTCTGACCTGGCGTTCCTTGGGCCGATGATGTGCGGCTTTGATGGGATCAGCACCACTAACAGCGGCGCCCTGCCCGAGCTGATTCTGGCCACTTATCGGGCGCTGGAACAGGGTGATGCGGCCACCGCCCGCGATTTGCACCGGCTGTGGTATCCCTACCGGGCGCTGGCTCGCCGACTGGGGCAACCGCAGTTAGTCAAGGCGGCAATGAACCTGCGCGGCTTTGACGGGCAGCATGTCCGGCCACCGCTGAGTGATCTGAATGCAGAAGAGGTGTCGCTGATTGAAGCCGAGCTGCACCGTTTGGCAAGCGACAAACGCAGCGGAGTAACGCTTGCCTGACAAACGGCCGGCTCATGACAAACCGGCTGTTGCTTATTTGCAACGCCGGTTTGTCAGCGGCCAGTCGGCGTTGAATCACCCCCGTCCTGCTGCTGGCTGGCGGTAGTCCTGGGCTGCACTGATCAGCGCCAGCAACAACGGATGGGCCTTGCCACTGGCCGAAGAGAGTTCCGGGTGTCCCTGAGCACCCATATAAAACCGGTGAGACTGACATTCGATTATATCGGCAATGGTGCCGCTGGTATCGGTGCCGCTAATGATCAGGCCATGCTGGCCCAGCCCCTCCTTAAGCGACGGCGCAAGCTGATAGCGATGATTATAACGCAGCGTGCAGCGGGGTCCCATTAGCCTGGCGGCCAGCGTGCCTGGCCGGGTCAGCATCAGGTCGTCGCCCAGGCGATGGTGCGGATGGCCTGGCGTTTCGGCCAGTGGCACAAAGGTTTTTATCGCCGCCAGCGGGTCGGATTCGGCCAAATTGGCCTGGGTGGAACCCAGCATTCGCTGACACAGGGCAGTGGTCATGGTTTGCATGCCCAGGCACAGGCCAAGGGTCGGGATATTGTGGCGCAGGCCATAGCGGGCGGCGCTTATCTGGCCGCGCACATTTTCCATTGCCGCACCGCCCGGCAGCAACAGGCCATCAACGCCGGCCAGCTGTGCCTCAGCCTGTTGCTCAAGCGCCAGAGGATCGGCAAATACCACCTCAACCGGGATTGCCAGCTGGTCAGAGGCATCCCCCAACGCGGCCAGGGTCGCCGGATAGGCAGAGAACTGATGGTCTCTGGCACCTATCAGCGCAATGCGCAGCGGCAACCCGGCAGGCACTGATTCCGGGGTATTGATCCAGCGCCCGAACCGGTCCCGTCGCCAGTAGCCCAGTGAAACGTCAGTCTGCTGACCGCGGCTAAAGGCCAATCCTTGGCGGGTATCCCTGATGGTCAGCAGTTGGTAATCAATCCGCTGTGCCTTGGCCATTGAGATAAGCTGGTCAAGGGTGTTACCGGAATGGGCTGCCAGCACGACGACCCGAAAACCGGTAGCCGCATCGGCCAGCAGGGTCTTCAGGCCGGTGGCCTGACCCGCGGAACCGCCCAGCAGACGCTCGGCCCACAGTAGGCCGCTACCGGTCAACTTACCTTCACCGATCACATGCTGACAGGCATCAGCATAAGCGGAGTGACGCCAGTCAACCTCCAAATGTACCAGCGGTATTGCAAGCCTGGCGGCGAGGATAGCGGCCATTGCCCCATAGCGGGCCGGTTCAGTTGCATCGTCTTTAACAAATATAAGTGCCATAAATCAGTCCACATCAGTCACACAGCAACGGTGCCCGCCAGCCCGGTTGCCCTGGCGATCGGTGGCCAGACCAGGCAACTGTTCAAGAAACTGTGGGCATTTAGGCTAAAGTCATGCTAGCTTAAATTGGTTTTAATGAATCACATAATACAATTTAATATTTATCTCATTGGGGGAACCATGTCTGCTGAATTTCTGGCGCCGCGCTTACGGCGTGTACGCCCCTCGCCTACCGCGGCGATCTCTGATCAGGTTCGCGCCCTTGCTCAACAAGGTGTTGACATTATCAATCTGGGTGAAGGCGAACTGGATTTCGATACGCCCGGCCATATCAAGCAGGCGGGCATAGAGGCAATTGTACGGGGTGACACAAAATACACTGCCGTCTCCGGCAGTGCTGAGTTGAAAACGGCAATTATCACTAAATTTGAGCGGGAAAACGGCATCCGTTACCAAGCCAATGAAGTTATCGCCGGCACTGGAGCCAAGCAACTGATTTTTAATGCCCTGCTGGCCACGGTACGCCTTGGAGATGAAGTGCTGGTGCCGGCGCCTTACTGGGTCTCCTACCCAGATATGGTGGCCCTGGCTGAAGGTGAAGCCCGCTTCATTCCTTGTGCCGAGTCCAATGGCTGGAAACTGCAGGCTACCGATCTGGCCGCCGCCATTACTCCGGCCACGCGTTGGCTGATGCTCAATTCCCCTAATAATCCTACCGGTGCAGTCTACAGCCCGGAAGACTTGTATGCGCTAGGCCAGGTGCTGCTTGAACATCCCCAGGTTCTGATCCTGGCAGACGATATTTATGAGCAAATCTGCCATCCACCGTCACAATTCGCCTCGCTGGCCAGCATCGAACCCCGGCTTAAGCAGCGGATTTTGACGGTAAACGGGGTCTCTAAAGGCTATTCAATGACCGGTTGGCGACTGGGCTACGCCGGCGGGCCTTCCTGGCTAATCAACGCCATGCAGATCCTCCAGTCCCAGAGTACCTCAAACCCCAGTTCGATTTCTCAAGCCGCTGCCATCGCCGCTCTTGAGCAGCCGGCAGACTTCATGAACGGCTGGCTGGAAACGCTGCAACGCCGACGAAAAACGGTAATGTCATGTATCGAAGCAATAGATGGACTGAGTGCCGACCTGCCGCCGGGGGCTTTTTATGTTTTCGCCAACTGCAGCGGTTTGCTGGGGAAAAAGACCCCCGCCGGTGAAACACTTACCCGTGATAACGAGGTGGCGGCCTATCTGTTGCAGGCCGCCCATGTGGCCACTCTGCAGGGTTCAGCCTTTGGCGCGTCACCCTATCTGCGCATCGCCTATGCCATCGACGATGCCAGACTGAAACTGGCATGCGAACGCATCAGTCGCGCCTGCAGAGAGCTGCGCTAGCCGGCCGGTAATAGCGCATACACCGGGAGCTGCGCTAGCCCGCCCCAGCTTCGCCCGTTTATCTGGCATTGCGCTGACCGGCCGGTAGATCCCGCCGGTCAGCAGATATCAATCAGCAACATGTTCCACGACAGCGGCGGCAACACCACATCATGATGGTTGCCCGGCTCAGCCTGCAGCGACAGCGTCCGGGGACTGACATTATCGGGTTGGTCAAACGTGTTGCGCGCATTCAGGTCCTGGTGCTGCAGCAGCACCTGGGTGCGAGGCCGAGTGACGCCGAAGCCCTGCAAATCCAGCGCCAACGTAACCTGCTGACTGAAATCACAGTTAAGGGCAAACAAGACGATCTGTTGCCGTTCCTCATTGTAGACCAGTGCCGACTGCACCAGCCTGGCGTCGCCGTAGCGGGTCTCAAAGGTCGGGCAACGGGAGAAGCTCCTCAGGGCATATCCTTGTCCATACGTTGCCACCATTTGAAAAGGCCAGAAAATAGTTTGCCTGATTACATCGCCGCCGGGCTGGGTAAAAATCGGCGCTATCACGTTAACCAGCTGAGCCAGGCTGGCCATTTTGACCCGATCGGCATGGTTTACCAACGTACAGAGCAGGCCGCCGATGACCAACGCATCCAGGAAACTATAATGGTCTTCCAGCAGCGGGGGCGCTGGCTGAAACCGCTTGGCCTTATCCTTGAACACCGCATCCCAGGGATCAGTCTTGAGATACCAGACATTCCATTCATCAAAGGAAATCATCACTTCGCGGTCGGACCGGGTTTTGGCTTTGGCATAGTTAATGGTGCTGGTGATCGTCTCGATAAAGTTGTCCATATTCAAAAACGAGGCCAAAAAATCTTTCGGGTTACCCTCGTTCTCGTAATACTGATGGCAGGAAATATAATCGATATGCTCGTATAGCCCCTCCAGCACAATGCGATCCCATTCAGGGAAGGTCGGCATGGCCGAATGGGAACTCCCACAGGCGACAAGGGAAATTTCCGGGTCTATCCAGCGCATGATTTTTGCCGTTTCCCGGGCCTTCTTCATGTAGTCCTCAGCGCTGAGCTGCCCGGTCTGCCATGGGCCGTCCATTTCATTTCCCAGACACCACAGTTTGAAATCGTAAGGTGCTGCACGTCCGTGAGCCGCCCGTAAATCACTCAACGCCGTACCGGACGGATGATTGCAGTACTCCAGAAAATAACCGGCTTCCTGGGGGGTACCGGTGCCCAGATTGACGGCAATCATCGGCGTAACCCCGGCCTTTTGGCTCCAGTTGGCAAATTCATCAATACCAAACTGGTTAGTTTCTTTGCTTATCCAGGCATAATCCAGCCGCACCGGGCGCGATTCTTTCGGCCCGATGCCGTCGCGCCAGTTAAAGCCGGACACGAAATTGCCGCCGGGGTAGCGTACGGTGGTGACGCCGATGTCCTTCACCAGCTCAAGCACATCCTGGCGAAACCCCTGCTCGTCGGCCTCTGGATGCCCTGGCTCATAAATGCCGGTATACACCGCCCTGCCCAGATGTTCGACAAACGAGCCGTAAAGGCGGGGATCAATCCTGGCGATACGGCTGTCGGCATGTACCGTATAGGTTATTCGTGGCATAACATATTCTCCCTTATTTCGGTAAACTCAGGTCCGCTATCGCTCATCGCGCTTGACGGACTTCTCCCGCGCCAGCAGCGCCAACTGAATTTCGCGCATGGTATGGCGGTCCAGCCGGTAAAATCTAAACAGCAGCGCCGAGGCCAGATAACCGATGGCCGGCACCAGGCTGACCAGAAACAGTATCCCGCTCAGGGCCTGTGCCGGCTGGGCGGGGTTATCCGGGATATAGTCGGTGAGCGATAACGTGATCGCGATAAACGCACCGCAGAAGGCCAGGCTCAGTTTGAGGGCAAACAGATTTCCCGACGCGCAAATACCGGACATGCGTTTTCCCAGTTTCCACTCGCCATAATCATCTACGTCGCCAATAAAAGACCATAATATAGGGGTAGTGATCTGGTGGATGATATTTAGTACCACATAAAATACCAGCATCAACGTCAGGTTTAGCGGATCTATCAGATAAAAACCTAAGGACATGAATACCAGTACCAGTTTAATACCGATATAGACTCTCACCTTACACCAGCGAGTAGTGAAATATTTAGTCAGCATTGATCCGAGAATGGTGGCCGCCACACCAACACTCATAAATAAAGTGATCCAGGTCGTATTCAGCTGCATGACATATTTTGCAAAAAATATGATTGCTCCGCCGCGAATAAAGCTCGGTACACAATCCAAAAACATGCCGGCAGCGCAGATAACCCATTGGTCATTTTTTAGAATCGAGATAAAGCTACGAAAAATCCCTTCCTCATTTTCTTGCAGCGCTTTGACGCGTTCCCGGGTGGTATAGAAACAGGTCAGGAACATCGCCAGTCCCATCAGCGCAAACAGGGTCATCGCCCAGAAAAATCCCATCTGGCGATTACCGCTGCCGAGGAATTCCACCAGCGGCAGCAGGGTCAGCGAACAAAACAGAATGGCGACGCCCGCCATGGCAAAGCGGTATTGCTGACATGAAACCCGTTCCTCAGGGTTGGACGTTATCACTCCGCCCAGCGAGCAGTAGGGAATATTGACGATGGTATAGATGCCGGACAGAATAAAATAGGCGGCAAAGGCATAGAAAATCTTGAAGCGCTCGCTGGCCTCGGGGGTATAGAACATCATCATGCAGCTGATAACAAACGGCACGGCTCCCCAGAGCAGATAAGGCCTGAATCGTCCCCAGCGGCTGCGGGTCCGATCGGCAACTGCGCCCATAAAGGGGTCGGCTACCGCATCAAAGACGCGGACAAAGAGCAGCAGAGAGGCAATTAACGCCGGATCCAGGCGATATATATCAGTATAAAAATAGGTAAGAAACATGGTTATCGGGCCCCAAATCATGTTGCAGGCCGCATCACCAAATCCAAATCCCATTTTTTCTTTAATCGATAGGCGTTCTAAGCGGGTAGTATCTTTATTAAAGAGTTCTTCAGTAATCATGATAAGTCCTTCCAAACCAACCCGTACCGTTGATGGGAAACAGCAGCGGGATATTCTGGCTGTGCTATCAGCAATTGGCGATGAATAGCCAGCCTTATCCCTGGATAATATTCTTCACTCATCAGTATCACAGGATAGGGAGTCCCCAAGCAGGAAATATGAATTCTCTGTCTAGGTTTACGACAATATTAACATTCATTTATTGTAAGAATAATCGTCCATATATCCGGCCAGATATTGCATAACGTTGAACGGCTATTTTCTTTATGCTGCCAATAGTTCTGCCTGGCTGTCGGTGAGGATCCAATCTTGACGGTGGTAATGCTAAGCGCCGACCAATGTTTAACGCTGTCCATGTTAGGCGGCGTGGGAAACCAGGCCCTGCCCAGTGGGCGGACAGCGGCACTGGCGCTTTATCAGCACCGCGATAAGTGAGGCGACATTATGGCAGCAGCAGCACTTTGCCGCTGAAGTCGCGGCTTTCCAGTAACTGATGCGCCGCCGCTCCGTCTGCCAGGCTAAAAGGGCTTAACGGCGGCAGTGAAATCTGACCGGTAGCCAACGCGCTGAATAGCCGGTCAGCCCGTTGCTGACGCTGTTGACGGCTGCTCAGATAAGTCCAGAGATCGCCACCGATCACCCCTTTGGAATCAGCCAGCAGGGATGCCGGGCTGAGCGGCGGTATCTCACCGCCGGCCATACCGAACAGGACGACCCGGCCTGCCGGGCTCAGCGCCGACAGGCTGTGATCCAGTGTGGACCCCAGCGAATCGAACACCACCGCCACGCCACCTTCCCGGTGAAGCTGTACAGCCCAATCCTGGTAAGCCAGCACCTGACTGGCCCCCAGATTCAAGGCGATATCGCGTTTAGCCCTGGTTGAGGCAACGGCGTATACCCGCGCCTGCCGGGCAACCAGCAGCCCGGTCAGTAACCGACCGACGCCGCCGGCGGCGGCCAGTACCGCGACTTTATCGCCCGGTTTAATCGTTACCAGATCATTGACCAGATAATCGGCCGTCAGTCCCTGCAGTAAAATGGCCGCCGCCTGAACATCGCTGAGATTTTTCGGTAACCGGATGGCATGGCTAACGGGCACCTGTAGCTGGCTGGCGTGGGCGAAGGGCACATCAGCAAAGCCCACTCTGTCGCCGGCCCGCCATTCAGTCACCCCTTCCCCGACGGCTATCACTTCGCCGGCGCCCTCGTAGCCGCCGATATGGGGTGCGGTCCCGGCCAAAGAATAACGGCCCTGTCGACGGTAAATATCGGCGAAGTTCAGACCGGCGGCGCTCACCGAGACCAGCAGGCAACCTGGCGAAGCCGTCATATCCGGCAATTGACGATAGGCTAAAACCTCGGTACCGCCGAAGCGGGAAAATGTAAGTGCATACATACTGCTCTCCGTAATTACATCCTGATAGTGGTTATTATTAGTATGCATCGGCGAATATAGCGGAAAAAGGCGCTATAGTGGCACACAGAAAACACCAGGGGTTTATAATGGATAAGTTGCTCAGTATGAAGGTGTTCGTCAGTGCGATTGATCTGGGCAGTTTTACCGCCGCCGCCGCGGCCAATGACATGTCCCCTACCATGGTCGGCAAGCATATCCGCTATCTGGAGCAGCAGTTGGAAACGGCATTGATTCATCGGACCACGCGTCGCCAAGGACCGACCGAAGCCGGTAAAGAGTACTATGCCCGCTGCCGTGAGATCCTCGCCAGCCTGCTGGAAGCCGAGTTGATCAGCAAACGGCTGAACCGGGGTCCAGTGGGTGAGATTCGTCTCAGCGCCCCGGTCGCCTTCGGCAATCGGCTATTGACCCCGTTGATCGCGGCATTTTTGCAGCACCATCCTTACATCAACATTGAGGCGGTACTGACCGATCGCAAAGTGGATGTGGTGGCTGAACAGTTTCAACTGGCATTTCGCATTGGCGCTATCCTCGACGAAGGACTGATAGCGCACCCGCTGCCGGACTATCGCATGGTCCTGGCCGCCGCCCCGGGGTATCTGGCACGCCATGGCGTGCCGAAGCATCCGCGGGATCTGTCCCGGCATAATTGCTTCAGCTTCAGCCAGTGGCGGCATAATGCCCGCTGGCGGCTGCTGGGCCCCGATGGAGAACATGAAATCGCCCTGTCGCCACGGTTGCGCATTGATTCTGGCGAAGCGATAAGGCAGGCGGCATTGGCCGGCTTCGGCATTGCCTTGCAGTCTGATGTGGTGCTGCAAGACGATCTGCAGTCCGGTGCGCTGGTCAGGGTATTGCCTGACTATGCGCCGCCCGCCCGGCCAATGTGGCTGCTGCGCCTGCCCGCACATCCGGTTTCGGTCAAAATCGACGCCTTTAGCACTTTTGTGATTGAAACGCTGCACCGCCGGCAAGCCACACCCTGTTGAACTGTCGCTGAGACCGAGCCCATTTATGCCGGCAACTGGTCGCTGAGACCGAGCCCATTTATGCCGGCAACTGGTCGCTGAGACCGAGCCCTTTTATGCCGGCAACTGGTCGCTGAGACCGAGCCCTTTTATGCCGGCAACTGATTGAGGTTAGGGTTGGAGTGGATCGGTAAACCCACGCTATTTTAAGGATACCCTGCATCATTATTTCGGTAAATAACATGCAATCAGTCATCATCAACTCTGCAATGAAGCGTGCCGCTTTGGCGCTATCCGGGTACAGGGCATATTGCTGCTCTGACCTGCAACCGCTAATCTGTCATGGTTAAATGCGATCATTAATGAGAGATGCGCATCTGAAGCCACAATTTGAAGGAAACATGATGACAGACAATGGATCCGGCACCCGGCTTACCGCCGCTGAGGCCATCGACACACTGGAGGCCCTCTACTCTCAGGCGGTTTCCTCGCTGCGAACCGCGATTGGCGATTTTATCCATCATGGCCGGCTGCCTGACGAACAGGCCCGCGCCGATGGCCTGTTCGTTTACCCAGAACTGCGGGTCTACTGGGATGGCGTTTCGCCGGGCCATCCGCGCAATCGCGCCTATGGCCGCTTCACCCGGCCTGGCTGCTATACCACCACCATCACCCGGCCTGCCCTGTTCCGGCCCTACTTGATGGAGCAGTTGGCGATGCTGGAGGGGGAATATGCCGCGGTAATTGAAGTGGTGCCATCCCAGCAGGAAATGCCGTTCCCCTATGTATTGGATGGATCGGATCTGGTACTGGATCGTTCGATGAGCACCGGAATTGCTCAGCATTTCCCCACCACCGAACTGTCGCAAATCGGTGATGAAACCGCCGATGGCCTGTCCCCGTTCAGCCAGAACTTTCCGCTGTCGCATTTCGACGGACTGAGAACCGATTTCTCACTGGCCAGACTCAGGCACTACACCGGCACGCCGGTGGAATGTTTCCAACCCTATGTGCTGTTTACCAATTACACGCGCTATGTGGACGAATTCGTGCGCTGGGCCTGTGGTCAGATAGCCGATGCCGACAGTCCCTACCTGGCGCTGTCCTGCGCCGGCGGCACCTATATCACCGCCGAGACGCCCAACCCAGAACAGGCCGTCTCGGATCTGGCCTGGAAAAATCACCAGATGCCCGCCTACCACCTTATTGCCCGCGATGGCCAGGGTATCACCCTGGTGAATATCGGCGTCGGCCCCTCCAACGCCAAAACCATCTGCGACCATTTGGCGGTGCTGCGTCCGCATGCCTGGTTGATGATCGGCCACTGCGGCGGCCTGCGCGAAAGCCAGACCATTGGCGATTATGTCCTGGCCCACGCCTATCTGCGCGATGATCATGTGCTGGATTCGGTGCTCCCGCCCGATATTCCCATTCCGAGCATTGCCGAAGTGCAGCGCGCTTTATATGACGCGACTAAACGCGTCAGCGGCATGCCGGGCGAGGAAGTCAAGTTGCGACTGCGCACCGGTACCGTGGTCACTACCGACGACCGCAACTGGGAACTGCGCTATTCGGCCTCGGCATTACGCTTTAACCTCAGCCGGGCAGTGGCGGTCGATATGGAGAGCGCGACCATCGCCGCCCAGGGCTATCGTTTCCGCGTCCCTTACGGCACCCTGCTTTGCGTCTCGGACAAACCGCTGCACGGCGAAATCAAGCTACCGGGCCAGGCAAACCGGTTTTATGAAGGCGCAATATCGGAGCATCTGCAAATCGGCATCAGTGCGATAGACCAGTTGCGGGCGGAAGGCGATACCCTGCATTCCCGTAAACTGCGCACCTTCAATGAACCGCCATTCCGCTAGGTGCTACCCATAAACATCCCCGGGTACCTTAGCCCGGGTGGTGTAATTACCGAACGGCAGTGCATGCAGCGCCAGCGACCTTTCCCCTGTCGCTGGCAGGAAAATGCCACTATACTGCCCGGCTTGCCTTAACCCAACGTAACAAAATGACAGGCTAACCATGCTGAATAATGATGTACTGCGCAGTCTGCGCTATATGCTCAAAATGAATAATGATCATCTGGTGGACATACTCTCCTCAATGGAGATGGCGATCCCGGCTGTACAAATGGCGAACTTCGTCAAAAAAGAGGAAGAGCCGGGCTTTGTGGCTTGCCCCGACGTGGTGATGGGCTATTTCCTGGATGGCCTGATTATCCGCCTGCGCGGCACGGACCAAGACCGTCCGGCGCCTAAACCGGAACGTCGTATCAACAACAATATTATCCTGAAGAAATTGCGGGTGGCGTTCTCCCTGAAGACCACAGATATCGCCGAGATCCTGGCATCGCAGGATTTCAGGGTTTCACAGCCTGAGTTGAGCGCCATGCTGCGCGCGCCGGATCACAAGAACTATCGGGAGTGCGGCGATCAGCTGCTGCGTTACTTCCTGAAAGGACTGACGGCGCGTATTCGTCAAGCGCCTAGCGGCGGATTGACCACACCGAGTCACTCTCTGAAGATTAAATAAATGGCCACTGAGCGCAGTGGCCATGCAGGGTTTGATACCTGACTGGGTATCAGAGTCTTGCTGACTGGGTATCAGAGTCTTGATGACCGGGTATCAGAGTCTTGATGACCGCGTTATGCGTTAACTCATTTCCTGCCAGGCCTGATGCAGGATCGAATCATCCAGCTCCAGCGCTTCCAGCGGGATCAACTGCCCCGCGGCCACGTCGGCGGTCAGGGTCTTGTTCGCCAGCAGGTAGAACGGCGCAACCCCTGCCGCATCGCTTTTCGCCAACAGGCGGGCGCTGACGTCTGCGATGGTATGATGATGGCCGCCCATGGTCAGCGTTTCGCCCTTGTTCAGCGGACGCTCGGCGTAGCCGGCCATCACCGCATGGATTTGCTGATCGCGGGCACCGGAGGCCCGGCGGTGCAATACCGCTGAAAACAGACTGTGTGGCGATTCGACACCCATAATGTGATATGGCAGGTACAAACAGGCATAACGGCCGTTTTTGCTGACGATATGCCCTTTTTCAGCCAGCATCTGCCAGGTTTCAGCGTCTTTGCAACGCACAATGATGAACACCCCGCCACCGAAGCTGACCTCATCATCCCGGCGCAGGCAGTTGAATACATCGACCACACCGGTCTGGGTCAAGATGCCGCCTTCTGCTGCAGGAATAAACACATCGGCCAGTTCACGGATATGGCAGACCGGATAGTTCAGGGTCGGACAGGCCGGGACGAAACCGATGGAATTGGCGACCACGTTCATTTCGCAGTAATCGGGCGTAGCGCTTTGCGGCAACATTGACAGCAGCGCTGAGCGACGACGTAGCGTAGTGGCAATATCGGCAGCATCCAGATGCCACAGCCCGGCCAGTTCCGGCACCTCTACCTCGGTGCCGGTATAGGTCAGCTTGCCGGTTTCTTGGCTGTACACATAGTCATATTCGCTGGATTTACCGGCGGCAATGATATCGAGCCCCAGCACCCGCGCCCAGGTCACCAGGCCAATCAGATTGCTCGGCTGATCACCGTCCACGGTGGTGTAGACCGCATTATGGCGGATGGCCAGCTGGTTGAGCCAAGGCCCGGCTACCGAATCGGTTTCTTTACTGACCATGCCGACATGGACGCCGCGCTTAAGCGCGGCCACGGCGATGGCAACGCTGATTTCCGGTTTGCCGGTCGCTTCCACCACCATATCGAACGCCAGTCCATCCAGCAGCCGGTAGTCGCTGATGATGACCGTGTCTCCCGCTTGCTGAGCGGCCGCCGCCTGCTCGGCGGTCTGGCACAGCCGGCTGTTATCCTGGCGATAGGAAAGCGAGCGCAGCAGTTCACGGGTGCCGTCAGTATTGATGTCGCACAGGGCAACGATATCGATGGCCGCGATTTCACGACACTGTGCCAGCAGGGAGCGACCAAAGCCGCCGCTGGCTCCGGTGATAGCGATACGGATACGACGATCCTTTAACGCATCAAACAGTAGCTCATAGTTCATCAGTCATTCCTCGTAATAGGTATAGGGCTTATAAAGATCGGGCTTAACCAATCAGGCTGTTAAGCAGCAAGACAAAAATCAGACCCAGCAAGGACTGGAACGACACCAGCAATGTCCAGCTTTTAAATGTTTCACTGACCGTTAGCTTGAAATACTCCTTGTAGAGCCAGAAGCCGGAGTCATTGACGTGGGACAGCATCAGGCCGCCGGTACTGGTCGCCAGCACCAGTAATTCCAGATTGACGCCGCTGTTGGCCGCCAGCGGTGCGATAATGCCGGCGGTGGTCACCACCGCGACGGTAGCCGACCCTATAGCGATCCGGATAAGGGCCGCCACCAGCCAGGCCAGCACCAGCGGTGAAATATTCCAGTGCACTGCCCAGTCGGCGATAAGCGTGCTGACATGGGTCGCCAGCAGCATCTCTTTCAGACCGCCGCCAGCGCCCAGTATCAGGATGATAACGGCGCACGGTCCCAGGCATTTGCCCAGTATTTTCTGCAGTTGCTGCATGGTAAAACCGCTGCGAATGCCCAAGGCATAGACCGCAAACAGCACGGCGATCAGCAACGAGACGATAGGATCGCCCACCGCATTGATGATTTCATACCAGGGGCTCTCTTTGTTTACCAGGCCGATGACCAGTGAACGGGTCATCATCAGCAGCGGCGGCAGCAGGATGGTCAGCATCGCCAGCCAAAATGACGGCGTGCGCGGGGCCTTTTGCGTCTGCGTTTCCTGGGCATCATTATCGGCGTTGAACTGCTGCCGGCCGAGGTCAGGGAAATACTTCATGGCAAAATGGGTAAATACCGGACCGGATAACGCCGCCATCGGTACGGCAATCAGCAGGCCGTAAAGCATCGACATGCCGGCATCCGCATGATAGGTACTCATCGCCAGAGTAGGCGCCGGGTGAGGCAGCAGCAGACCATGGGCCACATAGAGACCGGCGGCCATCGGGATACCGATGCGCAGCAGTTGGCTATGGGTACGGCGGGCAATGGCGTACACCAGCGGGACCAGCATTACAAAGCTGACGTCAAAAAGATGCGGCAAGCCGATCACCAGCGCCGCCACGCAGATGGTCGCCGGGATCCATGACACCGGACCCAGCTTGATAAAGGTATTGGCTATTTTGTCCGCCCCGCCTGACTCAAGCAACAACCCGCCGAGCATCGTGCCAAGCCCGACCACCAGACCGGTGGACCCCAGCACCCCGCCAAAGCCTTTTTCAAAACTTTTAATGGTTTGGGTCGGCGTCAGGCCGGCAGCCAACCCGAGAAAACCGGCGGTAATAATCAGCGCTAGAAAAGGATGAAACTTGAAATAGGTTATCAGCACAATAAGAATAGCGATGGCGCTGATTAATGCCAGAAATTGCGAAATATCAAAATGCATATGTCCTCCGGACGGATAGAGTACAGTTAATTATTATTTTTTATCCCAGATACGGTGCGCAGCGAACTGACTCCCTCAATAAAGTGAAGACATGCTTTACTCTCCAATTCATATAATCTGGTGTTAATGAAGCGTGGCTTTATGTAAACCGATGTGCATCAGCTTTAATTTCTCTTCAATGGTTTCAGGTAATAAATCGTCATAAATAATGTCGTCCAACTCATTCAGCGGGCAAATATGGAACATACCGTATTTCCCGTATTTACTGCTGTCAGAGACCAATACATTACGACGGGCAGATGCCAGTACCGCCTGTTTTACCTGGGCTTTACCTTCATCCGGCGTCGATAGCCCATGTTCAATATCCCAAGAACTGGTGCTGATAAAGGCCACATCTATATTTAATGAGCGGATAAAATTGGCCGCGCTATTCCCCACACAGGATCGATTGCGAATATCTACCTGGCCGCCGGTATGGAAAAGATTAATGTGCGGCATATTCATCAGGAAATCACTGATAGTGAAATCATTGGTAATTATTGTCACTTTCTTTAATTTACTGGCAATACATCTGGCAGCTTCATAAGTAGTGGTCCCCGCATCCAGATAAATAACCTGCCCTGACTCCACCAGTCTTTCGGCCGCTGCGCCAATAGATCTTTTACTCTGATGATGAAGCATGGATTTTTCCAGATAGGGCAATTCCTGCCTGAGCACTTCATTAAGCTTCACGCCGCCGCTTATCGTGACAACTTTGCCCTCTTGCTCCATACACTGTACATCCCGACGCACCGTCATATGGGATACATCCAGCAGTTTGGCCAGATCGCCGATAGTTACCCGCGCATATTGATGCAGGTAGCTGTATATAAAATTACGACGTTCATCTGGCAGCATATGGCTAACCCTCAGGGCTACGATTTTTTAAAGGTCTTTTCCAGGTCGGCTATCTGGCTGTCGGTCAGCATTACCATGCCATGGGGTAGCAATATCAGAAAGAGTCGGGCGGTATCCTCGAGTTCTTCGGCATTGTAAATGGCTTCTCGCAAACTGCCGCCGCTGACCACCGGGCCATGATTTGCCAGCAACATCGCGCTGTGGGTCGGCGCCAGGGCTGCCACTGCCTCGGCCAGCCCACTGTCGCCAGGCCGGTAATAGGGCACCAGCGGCAGCTTGCCGACGCGCATGACGTAATACGGCGTTATCGGCGGCAGACAATTATCCACCTTCAGTCCCGGCAGGCAGGAGACCGCCGTCAGCGCCGGCGAATGCAAATGGACAATGCCGCCGACCGTCGGTCTGCTGCGATAGAATGCCAAATGCATCACCGCTTCCTTGGAGGGACGCTCGCCGGCGATATGCTCGCCCTGGGCGTCCAGCTGACTGAGCGTAGCCGGATCCAGGGTGCCGAAACTGGAGTTGGTCGGCGTAACCAGAAAGCCGCCTTCAGGCAGTCGGCAGCTCAGGTTACCCGCCCCGCCGCTGCTGTAACCACGCATGAAGAGCGAGTGGGCCATCTGGACCATTTGTTCCCGTAGTGCGGTTTCGGTCATTGGTAATGCTCCTGTGCCTGATTGAAAAAATTCTCCTGGCCGAAATTGCCGGACTTCAGCGCCAGCCATAACGGCCGCTGGATGTCCTTCACCCAAGGAACGCCCGGGGCGATAGTCTGACCGATGGTGAAGCCCTTGACGCCAAGTTGCTGGGCCACCAGGCTAGAGGTTTCACCGCCGGCGATAATAAATTTGTTGAAACCCAGGTTCTGCAGTTGGCACGCAATATCGGCAAACAGCTGCTCAATAGCCTGGCCGATAACCGCTGCGCCGTGGCGAGCCTGAATGGCGCCGACTGCCTGGGCTGACTGAGTGGCATACAGCAGCGGCGCAGGGTCGCCTGGCTGGCTGATAACCCATTCCACCAGTTCAGCGGCATAGCGGTGCGCCTCGGTGAGGCAGCGTGCGGCCTCAATCGGACGACACCAGGCAGCGGTAGTAGTCCCGTTATCCGTCGGGGTTGATTGGCTGAGATCAGCCTGCTGGTAACGAGCCACCTGACGGTTGGTCATGGCGGAACAACTGCCGGATAAGATCACGGCGCGCCCGGTCGCCGACGGCAATCTTTCGGTCTTGACCCGTCGGGCTGCGCCTTGGGCCAAGGCTATCGCCCCGCCCAGTCCCGATCCGCCGGTCAGCAGTATCTCTGCTGGCAACGCTGCGGCCAGCAGGGCCAGGTCGCTGTCGTGTTCAATATCCGCTAGCGCATAGCGCACTCCCTGCTGCCTGAGTTGATCCAGGCGCTGAGCGACCGCCTGGCCACCTTGTCTCACCGTCGCCAAGGGAATAAGCCCGGTTTTGCCCTCGGATTGGGCATCCATCACTCTGGGCAGGTAAGCATCGGTCATCGGCGTCAGCGGATGATGCTGCATACCGGACTCATTAAGTGCTACGCCATTCACCAGCAGGTTGCCGCCGATAACCTGCCGATGGTTAACCGGCAGCGCCGGACAAAGTACCGCCATTGACCGCCCGGTCGCCTGCAGTAAGGCATCCGTTACCGGCCCGATATTGCCTTTGGCGGTGGAATCAAAGGTAGAGCAATATTTGAAATATACCCGGCGGCACTGATGGGCGTCGAGCCATGCCAGGGCTTCCAGCGATTCAGCCACCGCCTGCCCGGCCGGGCAGGATCGGGTCTTCAAGGAAATAACCACCGCATCGGTATCGTCCGGCAACCGGACATCGTCGGCCCGTCCATTAAGCTGGATAACCTGCCATCCGGCCTGAGCCATAAAGCTGGCAATATCGGTGGCGCCGGTAAAATCGTCGGCTATCACGCCTAATTTCAAATTCATGCTATCGCTACCTCGGGAAGGTCATGCTGACTGTGTGAAATTTTGGACCGATTTGTTTCACAAAGAGAGGAGCTACATCACAAAAACGGACTCGCCGGAATCGGGAAATAAAAAGATTAATATATTGATAAATATATCTTTTGAGAAATAACTTCGCTTCACACACTCATGTGAATATCTGTGAAGTTATGTGCAACAGCGGTTAACGGCGCTACCCGAGCTGCTGGCTATGGCCGCTAGCCGGGAGCATCACCTCGGGGGAGATAAGCAGCTGGCCCGGGTGCAGGTCCGGGCGTTAATGGCTCAAGGGGTGGCAGGAAGTTGCAAGGGCCAACCCGCACGGTGCGATAGCGGAGATAAACCGGCTATCAGCCGCGGTTGATATAGCGGAGATAAACCGGCTATCAGCCGTGGTTGATATAGCGGAGATAAACCGGCTATCAGCCGTGGTTGATATAGCGAAGATAAACCGGCTATCAGCCGTGGTTGATCATGACATGGCGCACTGCGGTATAGTCTTCCAGCCCATACATTGACATGTCTTTACCGAATCCCGAGAGCTTCTGCCCGCCGTGCGGCATTTCACTGACCAGCATAAAATGGGTATTCACCCAGGTACAGCCATAGTGAAGCCGGGCGCTTAAACGATGGGCGCGGCCAATATCCCGGGTCCAGACTGATGACGCCAGCCCATAGCCAGAGGCATTGGCCCAGCCGAGCACCTGCTGTTCATCATCAAAGGGCGTGATGCTGACAACCGGCCCGAAAACCTCCTGCTGGACAATTTCATCCTCCTGGCGAGCGCCTGCCAGTACCGTGGGCTCGAAGTAAAAACCCGGCCCTGCCATGGGTTTTCCGCCGGTCACGACCTTGATATGCGGCAAGCGGCTGGCCCGAGCGACAAATCCGGCCACCTTCTGCAAGTGGTCAGCCGATATCAGCGGACCGAGTTCGGTCTGCTGATCATTGGGGTCACCGACCTTTAATGACGCAACAGCCTGACCGAGCTTTTCGACCAGTGATGCATAGACGCCGCGCTGGACATAAAGCCGGCAGGCAGCAGTACAGTCCTGTCCAGCATTATAAAAACCGAAAGTCCGTACCCCTTCCACCACCGCATCCAGCGAGGCATCATCGAATACGATAACCGGCGCCTTGCCGCCCAGTTCCATATGGGTCTTTTTAATCCCGCCGGCGGTGTGGGCAAGGATATGCGCCCCGGTAGCAATCGAACCGGTCAGCGATACCATGCTGACTTTGTCATGACCGGTAAGCGCATCGCCAATCCCATCGGCAGTTCCCAGCAGAACATTAACCACCCCGGCCGGGAAAATACCGGCCAGCAGCGTGGCCAGATACAGGGTGGTCAGCGGCGTCTGGTCGGCGGGCTTGAGCAGCACGCAATTGCCTGCCGCCAGGGCAGGCGCCAGCTTCCATGCCGCCATCATTAAGGGATAATTCCACGGAGTAATCGAGGCCACCACCCCAATGGGATCACGGCGGATAAACGAGGTATGGCCCGCCAGATATTCCCCCGCCGCACTGCCGCCGAGGCAGCGGGAAGCGCCGGCAAAAAAACGGAACACATCGGCCACGGCCGGGATTTCATCACTGAGCACCGCATGCAGCGGCTTACCGCAGTTCAGCGACTCCAATCTGGCCAGCTCAGCGGCGTGCTGCTCGATGGCATCAGCCAATTGTAACAACAGACTGGCTCGGGTTTGCGGCGTTGTCTGGCTCCACTGCTCGAACGCGCGTTCTGCCGCCGTTGCCGCCGCATCTATTTGTGTCAGGCTGGTTTGTGACAACGTCACGATGACCTCCCCAGTCGCCGGATTGACCACCTGCAGGGGCGCGCCTTCACCGGCCACCTTTTCGCCATTAATCAACAGCTTATCATTCATCGTCTGCTTCCTTCTTAGGCATCTTCAGTCTGGATGACCGTTACCGCTAGGCCGGATTAACCCGTGGACAGTGCGGCATGGACGGCAGTGGCCGGATTAACCCCTCGTCTGTGGGGTATTAACGGATGTAGCCGGATTAACCCGTAGGCAGTGCGGCATTGACGGTAGTGGCCTGAACCGGCTTGCGCAGGGTTTCCACTACCTCGCCGGCGGTGCTGAGTACCTGCTGGCATAACTCCAGCGTAATGGTCAGGGGAGGCTCGATACGGATAGTGGTGGCATTGTTCAAGGTGCCGGCCACCAGTACCTGGCGGCGGAACATTTCCTGAGCAAAACGGTAGCCCATTTCATTGTTAACGAAAGCCAACCCGATCAGCAGCCCCTTGCCACGAGCTTCCACAATGATATCCGGATAGCGGGCGGCCAGGCTTTTCAGTCCATCGAGTAAAAACTGGCCCTGGACCATGGCCTGACGCGGTAGATCGTGCTCGAGCAGGTAATTGATCGCGGCCAGTGCGGCGGCACAGGCCAACGGATTGCCGCCGAAGGTGGTGGTATGCAGGAATGGATTGTCAAACATGACCGAGAACACTTCTTCGGTGGCAATGGTTGCGCCTATCGGCATCACCCCGCCGCCGAGGGCTTTGGCGAGGCACAGGATGTCCGGCTGAATACCGGCATGCTCGCAGGCAAACATTCTGCCGGTGCGCCCCATGCCGGTCTGCACTTCATCGAGTATCAGCAGAGCGCCGACCTCGTCGCACAGCTGGCGAACCGCGCGCAGATAATCATCGGGCGGAATATTGACGCCGCCTTCACCCTGAATCGGCTCCAGCACAATCGCCGCCACGCCTTCACCCCTGTTATTACACCGGAATACCCGCTCTCTCATCGCCTCGATATCACCGAACGGCACATGATGAAAGCCGGGCAGCAGCGGCATGAAGGGCCGCCGAAATGCCGCTTTAGCGGTCGCAGACAGGGCGCCGAGGGTTTTACCATGAAATGCGCCGTGGGCGGCGATAAAGGTATATTTGCCGCGTGTGGATTGATAAGCCTTGGCCAGTTTCAGCGCCGCCTCGACCGATTCGGTGCCGCTATTGCTAAAGAAACTGTATTTGAGGGAGCCCGGCGCCAGGGCGCAGAGGGTTTTTGCCAGCATACCGCGCAGCGGATCAAGCAATTCCTGGCTGTGCAGAGGCTGTTTAGCTAACTGGTGTTCTACCGCAGAGATAACAGCTGGATTACGGTGCCCCACATTGAATATGCCGAAACCGCCCAGGCAGTCGATATATTCATTTCCCCGGGTATCGAGCAGCGTATTCAAACTGCTGGCCCGCCATTCTACGGCTCCGTAATCCCCGCTGGTCGTCACTGACTTGCGATATTCCAAAAAGGCCGGGTTAACGTACTCTTTAAAACTCTGGAGGGTGTCCTGATTAAGCAACGTGCTTTCTTCAAACGAGAGTGAGGGTTTTTCTATCCATTCGAGGGCCTGTCTGGCACAGGCAGCGGCGTCGAGAGTCTGACTCTTAGCTTTCATGATAAGCCCCTGGGTAATTAGCATTACCTTCAGTTAACGGTTACGTCACGGTAAACTCGCATGACAGTCGCACAGCGGGTGTGGAACGACAGGGTATGGCTGACTGAACATCGTCATCGATACCTGCAAGGCTCATGCCAGGGCATCTGAAGCCTCGACCGGCGCCTGATACGACCCCGCGGCGCTAGCCTGACGGCTCAGCGCAGACGGCTCCGGTATTGCCATTACGCCCTAGGCGGTACCGGGCAACGGCAATTTGGGATTAATCTCATAATAACTATTGGTTAAAAAAAGCGAAACGGCAACTGCCGCCTCACATTTTCATGCTCCAGGCCTCATTTCTCGTGGTTGTCTGCCATATTGTGGTGCCAACGTCGGCATTCGCCCTGTTACGGTGCGATTGCGTTGACTTTTTGCTGACCGCATCGCATCAGAAATGAACGCTGCCGCCCAGATAAATGCCATCGGCTATGCGGCTGCTGTGGCCATTGCGGCCTTCCAACATCAGATAACGGTAGCCAAGGGAAACGCTGGTAAGCATGATCGGGGTGAATCGCAGGCCTGCAGTGGCTTCGGTATAGTTTTTCAGGCCGCTGGAGAGCGAATCCGGCGAGTAGTAATAATCGCCATACAGGCTGAACATCGGGAAGAAGCTAAACGACGCACCGGCACCTACCGCCAGCACCAGACCGTCTTCACTGAATTTGGGACTGGTGTAGAGTGCTCTGCCGCCGGCGGCAACCATCACCGGCCCGAGCGGAATACGGTAATCGAGCCCCAGGCCTGTCACCGTGCCCTGCTTGTCGTTATCTACCCAGGTGCCGCTCAGACCAAGTCCGGGGGAATCGGTGCCCAGTCCGATACCGGCGCGCGTGTACTGCCTGCCTAGCTCTCCGCCTACGCTAATGGCCTGCGCCGCAGTGCTGGCCAACAGCAATACGGCGGCTGCACCGGCTGTGTTGAAGTTTTTCATAAGGTCCTTCCTGAAAATGATAATAACCGCCCGTACTTTAGCAGCCCAGCCAGTTGATAAATCAGCCGAATAGCGCCAGTAAGCATGGCCTTAACTGCCCTTCGGACCAGCCAATTAATGCAAATAGACAGACATTTTTGTTGTTTTGCCCGGCAGCCGGGATCTGGTAAGAGAATAAGTCTCTTTTCTATCCTCAACTGACGTGACTTATCTTAAGGGCTTAATTGTGATTGCTATCAAATCGCCGGAACACTACCTCAATCAGGATGGTCTTACCGGCCGTGTGGGTGAATATGTCTCTCCCTATGCCAAGCGTATCGCCATCATTACCAGTCCGACCGCCTGGCAACTGACCAGAACCGACATTGAACGCAGCCTGGCGGAGTATCAGGTAACTTATAGCCTGCTGTATCTGCGCGGTCCCTGCACGCGAGAACTTATCGACTCTCTGGCCGACACTGTCTGCGACGACGGAGCGCAGGCCATCCTGGGCATTGGCGGAGGCCGCGTGATGGATGCCGCCAAAGCCGTTGGCCATGTCACCGGCGGCTTGCCGGTGATAAACCTGCCGACCATCGCCGCCACCTGCGCCGCCTGGTCGCCGATAAGCGTGATTTATGATGAGCGCGGCGGCCATCAGGGTCCGCTTGATCTGGCCCGTTTGCCGGTATGGGTATTGGTGGACAGCGAGCTGATTGCCAAAAGCCCGGTGCGCTATTTGAAGGCCGGCATTATCGACGGACTGGCCAAGTGGTATGAGTTCTCCCCTTATCAGCGCAGCGGTGATGGATCCCTCGGTCTGCTGGTCAAAGCGCAGGCCGCCCGCCTGGCCCAGCAAGTCTTTGCCCATGACGGCGTACAGGCGGTTGAGGACAATCAGCAGCAGCGGGTCACGCCGGCATTGAGAAACGTCATCGACGGCGTTATCGCCCTGGCAGGCCTTGCCAACAGCGTGCGCGATGATATTGCCCGCATCGGTGTGGCCCATGCAATCCATAACAGTATTACCCATCATCAGGCGTTTCATCATCTGCTGCATGGTGAAAAAGTGGGCTTCGGGCTGGCGGTGCAAGGATTGCTCGAGTATCCGCTGGACGCGGACCGGCAAGAGCTACTGCAATTACTGGTGGCCTTTGACGCGCCCGTCACGCTGGACTTGCTCGGCCTGGATGTTGCCGACAGCGCCACCCTCGGCGCCATTGCCGCCGGCGTACGTATTGCGCCATCGGTGCTTGCCCGTTTGCCATTTGAAGTGGATGCTGACCGGATCACCCGCGCTATCCTGGCCACCGCTGATCTGAATGTGGAAGGCATCAGGCAGGCACGCCTGGCGGCTACAGCGGCCTGATGCAGCCGCAAAGGGGGTTAAACGCGGGTATAGGCTTAACATGCACTATGTTATGCCAAAGAATTATCATATAACCATTAGATATACTATACAGTGCTAAGCCTCATGCTATGCTCTACATTCATCTGCTTAGCCGGCATCAGGCCGGTGCTGTTACTGACCCTGGGAGGGGGCGATAATGAATACCGAAACACACTGTAAAGCCTTAGCCCAGTTTATTGAATCCTTTCGTCATGACTTACATCGTTTTCCAGAACTGTCCTCGCAGGAATTCCAGACGACCGGTAAAATTCGCCAGGCGCTGGAAAGCGCCGGTGTCAGGGTGCTTAATCTGCAGCTTGAGACCGGCCTGGTCGCCGAGCTGGGCAAGCCGCACCAGGGACCGTTGGTCGTGCTGCGCGCGGATATCGACGCCCTGCCGATAAACGAGCAGTCCGGCGTTGAATATGTGTCGCAACATCCGGGTGTCATGCATGCCTGTGGCCATGACTTCCATACCTCAGCCGCCTTGGGCGCCGCCCTGTTGCTCAAACAGTCGGAAGACGCATTGCCGGGACGCGTCAGGATCCTGTTCCAGCCGGCGGAGGAAACCGGGGTTGGCGCGGCTCAGATCGTTAAAAGCGGCGCGCTTGACGGCGCTGATGTAATTTTCGGCATCCATAATGATCCGTTGCTGCCGATCGGTGTGGTGGGCAGCAAGGCCGATGCCCTGACCGCCGGCGTCGACAGGTTCGAAATCCTGGTAACGGCCAAAGGGGGGCATGCGGCGATTCCCCAGGAAAGCAATGACCCGGTGATTATTACCGGCCAGCTGATTACCGCCATTCAGACCCTGGTCAGCCGTAACATCTCATCCAACGATAATGCGGTGGTGTCGATTACCCAGGTCCACAGCGGCAATACCTGGAATGTGATCGCTGATTCCGCCTATCTGGAAGGCACGGTACGTACCTTTTCGCCACCGGTGCGGCAAAAAATCGAACAGCGCCTCCGGCAGGTCATCAGCGGCATGGCTCAAGCGTTCGACGCCGGCATCGAGCTTCGCTGGCATGCAGGCCCGCCGTCAGTATTAAACAGCGCCGAATGGGTAGACTTTTCACTTCAGGTGGCCGAGGGGGAAGGTTTTAAGTCACGCCGTATCGAAGCCAGCCCGATTGGCGAGGACTTTTCATACTATCAGCAAAAGATCCCCGGCGCGTTCATGATGGTCGGATCAGGCGGGCCTTATTCCCTGCACCATCCCAAATTCCGCGTCGATGACCGGGCGCTGTTTCCGACTGCCCGCTATCTGGCGGCACTGGCCAGGCAAAGCCTGGCTCAGTTAGCGGCCGCCAGCCCGCAGGTGGATGTCGCCTAACGTCACCAGTGACGGCTAAACTCCTGGGATTGAGGCTCAATGCCAGGCGGTCATCAGCTGTTTTGCCACTCACTTACCGGCCAGGTCCAGATTCGGGCGTTGTGGGTTGATGAACAGTTTGTAGAAACCGTGCCGTGCGGGCATGTTGTGGCGCACCGAACACTTGTTCAGGTGTACCATCCTCCAGAATGACGCCTTCATCCATAAAGATAATCCGATCGGCAATATCGCGTGCAAACGCCATTTCATGGGTCACCAATAGAATGGTGGTCTGATGATCGATAATCGCCCGTATCACCTGCAGTACTTCGTTAACCAGTTCCGGGTCGAGCGCCGATGTCGGCTCATCAAGCAGCATCACCCGCGGACTCACTGCCAGGGCGCGCGCAATTGCCACCCGCTGCTGCTGGCCGCCGGAGAGCCGTGAAGGGTAGCTGTCCGCCTTTAGCGATAAGCCGACTTTATCCAGCAGCGCCAGGCCAATTGCATTGGCTTGTTGCCGGGGCATCTTCTTACCAATGATCAATGACTCGGTTATATTTTCCAGGGCCGTCTTGTTTTTAAACAGGTTGTAATGCTGGAACACCATCGCCGTCTGCTGGCGTAGTTGGTTGGCATCGGCTCGGCTCATGGACGCCACATCCAGCCTCTGGGAGCCGATAGTCATTTGCCCACTCTGAGGCGTTTCCAGCAAATTAACACAGCGCAGCAGTGTGGACTTACCTGAACCAGAGGGACCGATAATGGCCACAACTTGTCCTTGGGCAACCTCAAGAGAAATATCATGCAGCACCTGAGTGGCACCATAGGATTTATTCAGCTTAGTGATTTTTAACATGTAAGACCCTAGTTATACGGCCGATTCAACCGAGTCTCCAGCCGTTTTTGCAGCAGGGTCAGCAGTATGGTCACTGCCCAGTAAATCAACGCCACCGCAATATAGCTTTCAAGGAAGCGAAACGAATTACTGGCGATAATTTTGGTCTGGGAAAATATTTCGGTCACACCGACGGTAAACGCCAGGGATGATTCCTTAATCAGCATAATCAGGTAATTACTCATGCCTGGAATGGCGATACGCACCGTTTGCGGCAATATCACCCGGCGAAACCCCTGCCAGCGCGTTAGGCCGACCGACAGACAGGCCTCCATCTGTCCCGGATCTACCGAACTCATCGCCCCGCGAAACTCTTCGGCCAGATTAGCGGCGTTTTTGAAACTGAGGGCGATGATAGTGGCGCTGATGGCATTGATAAAACTTATCCCGGGAAACAGCTGCGGAATACCGAAATAGAAAATAAACAACGTGACCAGCGTCGGCACCGAGCGAAAGAACGAAATATAGAGTTCAGCCAGATGAGACAGTAGCGGAGTCCGATGACGGATCAAAACCGCCAGCAGCAGCCCCATCAATGACGCTATAATCATGGATGTGACCGCCAGAAACAGCGTCATCGGCAGATAAGCGATCAAAGCCGGCAAGGCGGTAATCATGAAGCCCAGATCAAAATTCATTGCTTAGTTTTCCTTGCTTACGTCCTGCTTAAGCCACTGCTCAGACAGTTTCGTCAGCGTGCCATCTTGGGAAAGCTCATCCAGCGCCTGTTGAAATTTTCCTCGCAGGTCATCTCCTTTTGGCGTTTTGACAAAAGGAAAAGCTTCCTGGTAACGATATACCGGATCTCCGGCCAGCTTCAGCGGCAGGCGTGAACTGGCAATAAGTAATTGCGCACCCGCACGGTCCATGATGTAGGCGTCGAGACGACCAAGAGCTACGTCTTGAACGATCACGCTCGGATCTTCGTAGGTATTGATGGTTATACCAGCGTCGGGGTAGTTTTTACGCAGAAAATTCTCTTTGCTGCTGCCGACATCTACCCCCAGCTTTTTGCCCTTCAAGTCTTCAATACGGTTAATGCTATTATCATTTTCGCGCACGACTAATTGAGCGCCGGAATAAATATAAGTCGGTGAGAATTGATACTTTTCGCGTCGTTTGTCGTTGACTTCAACCTGATTGGCGATGGTCTCGATTTTACCGGAATCCAGCATGCCAAAAAGCCCGGTCATGTCGGCCGAGGTAAGTTGCACCCGATCATAGCCGAGCTTTTTGGCCACCGCTTCAATCACCGCGATGTCATAACCTTCGAAATCCTGGCCATTTTGCTTAGAGGAAAATCCAATACTGACGCCGAAAGTCCCTACCTGCAGCACCTTTCCCTGGGAAGCCGCCTGCTTATCGGCAGCATCGCAACCCACCAGAGCCAAGGTGGCTGCCAGTATTAATGCACACCACCCATTTGCAACATTTTTCATCCTATTCCTCCATTCTGCCTATATGCCAAAAAAAACGCCCCTGTAATAGGGGAACGCGGGTTAAAGGGCGGTCATTTTACTCATAAGCGTTGGTTATAGCGTTATGTAGGTCCAAAAAACCTATAACTTAAGGAAATAATATATATCAATCGGTTATATCATGTTACCACTCACTATTAACGCTGCCCTTGCGCCTTACCGGGTATAAATGAATAATACCCTCCAAATTATCGATCCTACGCTGATGTTTTACCCGCAACGACTTACTCTCGGAACATCGCTTTCCTTAAGTACAACGCATACCCGTTGCCCATTATTAAATTAAGCCGGTAAACATCTACAACATTTAACGAACCGTATATAGAGGTTTCAACCATGCGTATTATTGCCTGCGGCGATGCTCTTTTTTCTAGCCGGAGTCTCGCTAAAAGACTGGATAAGAGACTGGTGGCTAAACTCGCAGATGCTGATGCGGTCTTTGCTAATGCGGAATTCTGCTGCCCTAAGCACACTACCCCGCCGGCCGCCGGCCGTGGTTACATAACCGCGGTAAAGCCCGAAACCCTGGACGAATTCGTCAACCTCAATATAAAAATGGTCTCTTTTGCCAATAACCATACCGGTGATTTTGGCTGGCAGGGGGTTGTCGACACCATAGAAGCAGCGGAAAAGCGCGGCCTGATTCACTGCGGCATTGGCCGCAGTCTGGAAGATGCCCGCACCGCACGCTTCCTTGATACACCCAATGGCCGGGTAGCTGTGGTTGCCGTCTGCACCACCCGCTCGGAAGTCTTCGCCGGTAGCACAGCAGGAGCGGGAGTCGCTGCCCGTCCAGGCCTTAATCCCCTCCGCTGGGGGCGATCTTATGTGTTGCCTGATAAAGAATTTTTTCAATTACAGGATATGACTGAACTGTTAGGCACCGCGGCCAGCACGCGAGAAGGGGCACGCATCGAAGTCATGCCTGACCAAGGGCCTGACAGCTTCAAATTCGGCTCACTGTTTGAAAGTGCGGTCCAAATTGAGCGTGGTGAGCGGGCACAGGTCCGTACCTGGATGAATCCCAAAGACTGCGACGCCATTTTGAAAAGTGTCCGCGATGCCGTCAACCGCGCCGATGCAGTGATCCTTAGTCTGCACACGCATGAAGGAGAGGATGACAATTGGTATTCTGAGCTGCCGCCGGCCTTTATTGAAGACTTTGCCCGGCAGGCCATCGACGCGGGCGCCCATGCCGTGGTCGGACATGGCGCTCATTTCTTGCGTGGCATCGAAATTTACCGAAAAAGACCAATATTCTATAATCTGGGCTCCATTCTGATGGAATTCGAAGCGGGGGAATCTATCGTCGCGCCGGAAATGTATGAGGCCTATGGTTATGCTAATGATGCCCGCCCATCGGATCTTCATCGTGCCCGGGCCAAGGATAAAGACGGCAACTTCCACGGCTTCGCCTCGGAGTCCCGTTTCTCCAAAAATTGCCTGGCGGCGCTTCAAATCGAAAATGACGCCGTGTGTTTCACCCTCACGCCGCTTGATCTTGGCATGAGTCGCCCTCGTCCGCTTGAGCGTGGCCTGCCGGTGATTCCTGACGCGGCGATGGGTCATGAAATCGCCGCCGACCTGACTCGACTGAGTAAAAAATACCATACCGTGCTGCGCTACGATGAACAGACCGGCACCATTGCCCTCGCAGTAGAACAACCCCAGTGACGATCCGGGCTGTTGCGCCGCGGGGGCGCAGCCCGGATGGGGCATGCGGCCGGTGATAAGTTACCGCGATAATAATGTCTTTGGATGCATTCATTCCCGCTTTTATTCCCGGAGCATCAATGAACACTCCTCGCCCCCGCACCACACGCAGAAAACCCTTGAAGTTGGGTATATCGGTAGCGCTGATGGTCAGCGCTGTGCTGGTGTCGGTGTTGCTGGCGGTTCACGCCCTGCACTTTTACCAGCTCAGCCATATTACACGCGAAAACCTACAGGATAAGGCCGAGAACGTTGGACGTACCCTGGCGGACAGTCCGACCCTGCAAAGCGGTCTGCTGCTGCCGCCGGATGCATTGCTGATACAGAATTATGCCGAGCGTGTCCGTGAGCACAATAACCTGTTATTCGTGGTGGTTACCAATATGGCCGGTATTCGCTACTCCCACCGCGATCCAACCTTGATAGGCAAACCCTTTATCGGCGAAGACCTGCAGCCGGCGCTACAGGGCAAGGAAAATACCGCGGTCAACCGGGGGGTGCTTGATGAAGCGCTGCGGGTTTTTGTGCCGATATTCGACCAGCAGCATCGCCAACTGGGCGTGGTAGTGGTAGGCATTTCCCTGTCCAACGTGGCCGCAGTGGTCAATGAGACCCGCTGGAGCATTCTCTGGACGGTGCTGTTCGGCATGCTGGTCGGCTCGCTGGGTACCTGGGCATTGGTCTATGCGCTAAAACGCATCATGCTGGGCTTTGAACCCTATGAAATTTCCGACCTGTTCGAGCAGCGCCATGCCATGCTCCAATCGATTAAGGAAGGAGTAATCGCCGTTGACGCCGATGCCCATATCCAGGTCATCAACCAGGAAGCCAAGCGGATGTTTACGCAGCAAGTCTCGCTGGAAACGCTGCTGGCTGGCAATGATGTCGCTAATTGGCCGATGTTGGCAAGCCTTCAGCAGGTGCTCATTAGCGGCATCCCCCGCCGTGACGAGGAAATCAGTTTCAAGGGACGGCTGTTGCTGACCAATACCGTTCCAATAGTAACAAATGGTATTATTACTGGAGCAATCTGTACCTTTCGTGACAAAACCGAAGTCAGCCAACTGGTACAGCGTTTAACCGGAATGGTGAATTACGCCGATGCGCTGCGGGCTCAATCCCATGAATTTATGAATAAGCTGCATGTTATTCTCGGCCTGTTGCATATGAAGTCCTATCCCCAGTTGGAAGACTTTATTCTGAAAACAGCGACTGATTATCAGGCTGAGATCGGTTCCCTGCTGGCAAAAATAAAATCGCCGGTGATCGCCGGCTTTCTGTTGGGTAAAATCAACCGGGCCCGCGATGCCGGTATTGCGCTGTCCGTCAGTGAAGACAGTCTGCTGCCCGCTACCGACGACGAACGGACCACCACTGCCCTGATTACCGTGCTGGGTAACCTGATTGAAAACGCGCTGGATGCCCAACAAAACCAATCAAAAGGTGAAATCCACGTCAGCTTCCACCATCAGGCGAACATCCTGCACTGTGTCGTCGGTGATGACGGTCCCGGGATAACTGCCGGGCACGACGACGACATTTTCCAGCAGGGATTTTCGACCAAAGGCGAAGGCCGCGGGCTGGGGCTTAGCCTGGTTCGACAGTGTCTGGACTCGCTGGGCGGTTCTATTACCGTCGAGTCGGAGCCTGGGGTTTATACTCAGTTTTATCTCCATCTTCCCTATAAAAACGTAACGGTGACATCGTGATAAATGTGCTGGTCGTCGATGATGACGCCATGGTAGCCGAGCTTAATCGCTGCTACCTGAATCAGATAAGCGGCTTTAGCTGCTGCGGTACCGTTTCTACGCTGCAGCAGGCCAAAAACCGCATCCTGCAGGACCCGCCGGACATCGACCTGGTGCTGCTTGATGTCTATATGCAACAGGAAAACGGCCTGGATCTCTTGCCGATCATCCGGGAGTTCTGCCAGCAGATCGACGTCATCGTGATTTCCTCGGCCAGCGATGCCGCCACCATCAAAAAGGCGTTGCAGTATGGGGTGGTGGATTACCTGATAAAACCATTCCAGTTCAGCCGCTTTGAAGAAGCCCTTGGCGCTTACCGTGAAAAAAAGACGCTGCTGGAACAGCACGACTGTTATCAACAGTCTGATGTGGACCGGCTGCTGCGACGGACCGATCCCCAGGCAACCGATCCAGAAAAGCTGCCCAAGGGGCTGACGGTGCCGACCTTGCGTACGGTGTGCGAATGGATAGATAGCCATCCCGACATCGAATTTTCGACCGATAATCTGGCGGCCGCGATTGGTATTTCCCGGGTATCCTGCCGAAAATACCTTATTTACCTGACCCAGACCAAGATCCTGACCACGCATATCCAGTATGGTGTCACCGGCCGACCGGTTTATCTTTACCACCTCCTGCCTCTTCAGCAAAGCCGCCTGAAGCAGCATTGCGTCATTTAACGGAGAAGATAACGCCTGGGCCGACCAGGCGTTGCTCTTTTTTGCCTGAACGCCGAGCCTCTGAATGTCAGCTGCCGCCGGGCCAGTAAATAACCTTGTGCGCCGGCAGTATGATTAACTTGGTTAAATGATGAATGACTTTTCATAATGAGGTGCCGACCTGATGTCGATGTTTAGAACCCGTATGGGAAAAATGCTGCTTATCATACTGGTGGGCCTCTGTGGGTGGTTCAGCCCGATTCCGCAAGGTGTCGATCCACAGGCATGGCATCTGATGGGCATCTTTGCGGCGACGGTCATCGGACTGATTCTGTCGCCCTATCCGCTGGGCGCAATGGCCGTGTTCAGCTTAACGGTAGTGGTGGCAACCGGTCTGCTGAATATGAAAGCGGTACTGGCCGGGTTCGCCGATCCCACTATCTGGATGATCGCCTGTGCTTTCTTCATCTCGCGCGGTTTTATCAAAACCGGCTTTGGTCGCCGGGTCGGTTATGCCTTTATCAGCAAGCTCGGACACAGCTCCCTCGGCCTGGCTTATGGCCTGGTGCTGACCGATTTGCTGTTTGCCCCGGCCATGCCCTCAACCTCAGCGCGCTGCGGCGGCATTATCACGCCATTATTCCGCTCCATTGCCGAAGCCTATGAGTCGACGCCTGAAAGGGGCACCGAGCGGCGGATTGGCGCCTTTCTGGTTCAGTGTATTTTTCAGTGCAATGCCATCACCTGCGCTATGTTTTTGACCTCGATGGCGGGAAACCCAATGGTAGGTAAACTGGCAGGATCCCTGGGCATAACCATTACCTGGACCCAGTGGGCGGTGGCCGCCATCGTTCCCGGACTGGTATCGCTGGCGGTTATTCCGCTGCTGTTGTACCGTTTTTATCCGCCGGAGCTCAAAAAAACGCCGGAAATGCGCCTCATGGCGATTGAAAAGCTGCGTGAAATGGGGCCGATGACGCGCAATGAATGGATTGTACTGCTGGTATTTGTCGGCTTGGTCGCGCTGTGGGTGTGTGGCGCAGCGCTTGATATCGATGCTACCCTGACCGCCTTTGCTGGTCTGGCAGTGCTGCTGCTGACCGGGGTGCTAAACTGGGATGATGTCATCAGTGAAAAAGAAGCCTGGCATACCATGGTGTGGTTTGCGGTGCTGCTGACGCTGGCGAGCCAGTTGAACCAACTGGGATTTGTCACCTGGTTCGGCGGTGAAATCGCCCAATCGGTGCAGGGCATGAACTGGATACCGATGCTGGGCATTCTGCTGCTGGCCTACTACTACAGCCATTATATGATGGCCAGCGCCATTGCCCATATCAGCGCCATGTATGCCATTTTTGTCTCGATAGCCATCGCTGCCGGGGCCCCGCCCATGCTCACGGTGCTGGTGTTCGGCATGTTCAGCAATCTGTACATGGCGACGACTCACTATTCCGGTGGGCCGGCGCCGATTCTGTTCGGCTGTAATTTCATCCCGCTGGCAACCTGGTGGAAAATAGGTTTTCTGATAAGTCTGGTGGTGATTCCTATCTGGCTGATTCTGGGCAGCGCCTGGTGGAAAGTGCTGGGTTTCTGGTAGCGGCAGCGCCAAAAGTCCGATCAGGCGGGTCGCCTTGAGCATACGGAAATATCCTTTTCTTTGAACCAACGCGCATTTCAGCGCGTTGTTTACTGGTATGCCGAGTAAACCTCTTAAACTTAATATGCCTCATGATTCAACGTCATGAGCGTCGGTCTGCGTTCACCGTTCCGTTATCGGCCAGTGAATGGGTACTTAAGTTCATGCAGGAAAGTCAACTAAAGGAGAGACAAAACCATGCCGGAAAGACATTACAAAGGACTTCGTGTTGCCGTATTCGCCATCGCCCTGGCCTTGGGCACCAGCCCGCTTTTGCCGGCATCCGCCGCTGGGCAGACGGCAAGCCAGGCCACGGTCAACCTACAGGCTTCTGCGCCTTTGCCACCGGACCAAACGCTCGGCCCGCTTTTTAATGACGTACAGCTGGCGAAATTGTTTCCTGATCAGAAAACCTTCGCCGATGCGATTCCCCGTCAGGCCCCTGAGCAGATACTCGCCGATTATCTGCAGCAAAAGCAGCAACCAGGCTTCAGTTTGAAAAAATTCACTGAAAGCCGGTTTATCCTGCCGCAGGAAGCTGAACCCTATATACCGCCTGCCGGTCAGACCCTACGTCAACATATCGACGGACTCTGGCAGGTGCTGAGTCGCAAAACCGATCGCGTCGAGCCGCATGATTCACTGTTACCGCTGCCCAACAGCTACGTGGTGCCGGGCGGACGTTTCAGAGAAGTCTATTACTGGGACAGCTACTTCACCATGCTTGGCCTGGCCGAAAGCGGCAATTGGCAACAGGTGAGAAACATGACCGATAATTTCGCCTACCAGATTAGCCAGTACGGCCATATCCCCAACGGCAACCGCAGCTATTACCTCAGCCGTTCGCAGCCGCCTTTTTTCTCCTTTATGGTGTCACTGCTGGCAACCCATGAGGGTGATGAGGCGCTAAAACGTTATCAGGCCCCGCTCAAAAAAGAATATGACTATTGGATGGCCGGCAGCAATGGCCTGGCGAAGAATACCGCACGCCATCGGGTGGTCAGATTGTCGGACGGCAGTCTGCTGAACCGTTACTGGGATGAGCGCGACACACCGCGCACCGAATCATGGCTTGAAGATATCACTACCGCCAGGCAGGCTGCCGGGCGCGCGGCCGCCGATGTTTATCGAGATTTACGCGCCGGCGCAGCCTCAGGCTGGGATTTCAGCTCCCGCTGGCTGCGAGACCCTCATGATTTGTCAAGCATTCGCACTACCGCCATCATTCCAGTGGATCTCAATGCCCTGCTTTACCACCTGGAACGCACTCTTGCCAGGGCCAGTACTGTTGCCGGGCAGCCGGCCGAGGCCGGCCGTTATTCTCAACTGGCGGATGGAAGGATGACAGCCGTCAACCGGCTGCTGTGGAATGACCAGCAAGGCTATTATACCGACTTCGATTGGCAACTGGATAAACAGACTGCGCCAGTGACTGCTGCCACCCTTTTCCCGTTATATGTACAGATGGCACCGCGCGAGCGGGCAGTCAGGACCGGGGAGACTGTGCGCCGGCTGCTGCTTAAAGAGGGCGGACTGAGCACCACGACCGTTCATAATGGTCAGCAATGGGATGCGCCCAATGGCTGGGCACCGCTGCAGTGGGTGGCGGTAGAAGGCCTGGGTCATTATGGCCAGGACGCACTGGCCCAGGCTATCGGCAGTCGCTTTCTGACCAGTGTCCAGGCGCTTTATGAGGCTGAACACAAGCTGGTTGAAAAATATGCGGTTGAAGGAGAACAGCTGGGCGGCGGCGGCGGCGGCGAATATGCGCTGCAGGATGGTTTCGGCTGGACCAATGGCGTCACCCTGATGTTGATGGATAAATATTGCGCAGTGGTAGCCGGATGTCAGGCCAAGGAAGCCGAGACCGCTGATTGATGCCTGTCGTTAGCGTTCAAGGTATGAAGGTCCCCCCTGAGTCTGGCCGCTGCAAGCCTCTGGCTTGCGGTGGCCCAGCGCCATAAAGGGTTTTTCTATCTTCAGGTAACTCAAGGCGCTAAGCACAATAACGCCGACAAACGCTATTCCCAGTGCCGCCATCGCGCCCAGCCGGGGATAAACCCAGGTAAAAGACGCACTCAGCACCAGGCCGTGCAGCAGGTACGTGCTGTAGCTTATCAGGCCACTGAACCGCAGTGGCCTGGCGTTAAGCAGTCCCCACAGATCATTACCGGTCGCGGTAATGATAAAAAACAGACCGATAAGCAATACCGCCAGTCCGTTATAGGCGAAATCGAAAAGATAGAAACCCAGGCCGATAGCGGCCAACGCCACTATCCCCATCAGTGTTTTGAGCCATGGCCGCCGGTTTATAGCCGCGGTTTCAGCGCAAAATCCCGGAAATGTCTGCAGCGTGGCGGTCATCATGCCGCAAATAAAGGCAAACAAGATACTGAATTGAACCGAACTTATTACTGCCGACCAGTGCAACAGCAACAGGACAACCACCGTCCATGCCAGGGCACCGAGCCTGGGTCGTCCCTGCGCAAACCGACTGGCCAGCAGCGGAAACAGAACATAAAACTTGATTTCAATCGCCAAGGTCCAGAATACACCGCACAGAATCAGCCAGCCCGGTTTATGGTCGGTCAGGGTTTCCCCCTTGATAAAGCCAAACGACAGCCAGGAAGACAGTGATTTCACCAGGTAATGGGCGTCCATTCGTTCGGTAAAGCCAATCACCGAGGACAACAGATAGACGCCGGTAACCGCAACCAGATACATCGGCACCAGCCTGAACAGCCGGCGGCGGTAGAACACGCTGACTTGGCCGACGCCGTTTTTCAGCGCTTTGGTCCAGAACAGATAGCCGGTAATCATGAAAAATACCGTCACGCCAAAAGAACCCAACTGGGTCAGCACCCGATGCACCAGCGAACTGAAATCCGCGACATAACCGGCGTTGATCTCCCAGTGAGAATCGACAAACAGGTTGGTCATCAGGATACCGTGGTGAACGATAACGGCCGTGGCGGCTACGCCACGCAAGCCATCAATGGTGGAGATTTTGCCGTTATCATTCACTTCGGCGGCAAACTGCCGTTTCATCAGCGGATAAAGCCACAGGCAGGTGACAAAAGGGATCAGGCATAAAGACAGGTAAAACAGATCATGCATTAGTGGGTATGCTCGCCGGTGAACTAAACAGATAATGTTAGCTTATCCAACGCTGCAGGGGCAAATTGCCGGTGAAATGACTACTGCGGGTGAAATGAGTACATGACGAGGGGTTGCATAGCATTGCGGCTAGCATGCGCTCTTAATGAGAGACTGCTTTTCATTGGCTGTAAAATCATAAAAGGGCCTGGCTAATAATTACCCGTCCCTTTTTGATTCATCCTGCGCACCGGCGCCGCTGTAGCCGGGGAAAGCCGGTTATCAACGCATCGCCAGATAGGCGGTATTGACCTTCCATAGATAGCGTGGGGCCTGCGGAGCCGGGTGTTTTTCCTGGACATGACGGTAGAACTGCTCCGGCGTCAGCCGGTTTATTTTCGCCACCGCCAGATTCCTGTCGGATGAAAATGTGCGCAGCAATGCGCCAGCGCCGTTAACATAGGAAACGGTCATGGCATAACGGCGGGTTTCGGCGTTGGTGATACCTGCCAGCTGTTTTTGCAGAATACCCAGATAAGCGGTGCCGAGATCGATATTGGTGGCGGCATCCTTTAATTCATGGTTGCTGGGCTGTCCCTGACGGCCTTGCAGGCGATAGGCGTCGCGGCCGGCGGTCGAGGCTTTCAACTGCATCAGACCAATCGCATTGGACTTGCTCACCACGGTCGGATTGTAGCCGGACTCGACCTGGATAATGGCCCGGACCAGCGTTTCATCGACACCGTAGATACTGGACGCATTATGGATGTAATCACCATAGATGCCGCGATGCTGCTTGGCCGGCAGCAATTTCTGCTGCGGTGCACTGACCAGGCTGGGAGGCTGCTGCGCCACTTGTTTAGCGCAGCCCGCCAGACCCAGCACGGTAAACAAAACCAGAATGTTATGTTTCACGTTATCTCTCACATGGCGGTAACGAGTGCCAGCTTATACAGATTTATTATTAACGTGAATCTTTTTTTAACCGCAGCGGGGGCGGGACCTTATTCCAGCGCTGCAAATGCGGCGCGGATCTGCTCTTCGGGCAAGTTAATGCCGATGAACACCATGATGCTTTCACGCCGTTCATCCTGCCGCCACTCCCTGTCCCAATCAGCGCTGTAGAGACGCTGCACCCCTTGAAACAGCAGGCGGCGGGGGTCGTTCTCAATCTCCAGCAGCCCTTTGTATCGCAGCAGGCTATCGGCATAATCCAGCAGCAGCTGTTCCATCACCGCCGACACCTGGGCCAAATCCAGCGGACGGCTACAGGTGATAACGATGGAATAAATCGCGTTTTCGGGCTGCACCAGCGGCCTGAAGCGTGGTTTTTTCAGATCCAGGCGGTCATTGAGGATAAATCCCTCAACGTTAAACAGCGTCTCAAGCGAGGCCTCGCCCTGCACCACTTTATAGACCGGTGCCCGGGCATTGATCCGCTGCAGCCGTTCAATAAGCGGCTCACTGTCGCCGGCGATATCGGTTTTGCTGAGGATGATGCGATCGGCAAAGCCCACCTGGGCCTGGGCCAGCGGGAACTGACTCAATTGCTGGTCGGCATGTACCGCGTCCACCAGGACGATAACGCCATCCAGCAGAAAGCGCTGGCTGATGGTGGGATGTGAAAAGAAGGTCTGGACAACCGGCCCCGGATCGGCCATGCCGGTGCATTCAATCACCAGACGGGAGAAATCCAGCGTACCGCCGTCGATACCGTCAAGCAGATCCAGCAGGGCATTCTCCAGCTCATTGGCGCTGCTGCAGCAAATGCACCCATTGCTGAGGGTGGTGATCCGGGTTGCGCGGTCGCCGAGGATGCCGGAGTCAATCGGCACCTGACCGAATTCGTTTTCGATAACGGCGATTTTTTCGCCGTGGCTGGCATTAAGGATAAAGCGCAGCAGCGTAGTTTTGCCTGCGCCGAGAAAGCCGGTCAGAATAGTGGCCGGCAGTGGCTTGACCATGGGTATGTCCTCTTGGGCTAACAGCAGCGGAAGCCGCCTTTGCCGCTCCCGCCATAGCGCGCTTCCTGACGATCGCGAAAAAACGCTTCGTAGGTCATTACCGGCTTGTCGGGATGGTTGACCGCCATGTGCTGCACGTATTTATCGTAATCCGGGATGCCGACCAGCATGCGTGCCGCCTCTCCCAGATATTTACCTGCCTGACCCAGATTTCCAAACATAAGACCTCTTGAAAGCACCATGCCGGCGTCCTGTTATCGAACACGCCGGCGGTTGATTCTCTGGACGACCTTAATGGCCGGAAGAGATTTCTACGCCACCCTCAGGCACCGGGACAAACGGCGTTTCTTTATCCACACGTTCGGGCTTGTTACGAGCCTTGATCGCGGTCTTGATACCATAGAAGATTATACTGTAGACAACAATCAGGAACAGGATACTCAGCCCGGCATTGGTGTAGTTGTTGATAACAATGTGATGCATATTACTGATTTGCAGTTCAGTGACATCAGCACCCGCTTCGTTGATCTTCGCATTATAAGCACGGGCCAGATACAGGAAACCTTCAAGCTGCGGATCTTGACTGAACAGTTTCAGGCCCAGCGCCCAGGTGGTACAAATCAGCAGCCAAATGGCCGGCACCAGCGTGACCCAGATATATTGAGCGCGTTTCATCTTGATAAGCACCACGGTCGCCAGCACCAGCGCCACGGCGGCCAGCATCTGGTTGGAGATGCCGAACAGCGGCCACAGACTCTTGACGCCGCCCAGCGGATCAACCACGCCTTGATACAGCAGATAGCCCCACAGCCCGACACAGCCTGCAGTACCGATCATCCCGGCCACCAGCGAATCGGTTTTTTTCAGGAACGGCACGAAGTTACCCAGCAGATCCTGCAGCATAAAGCGGCCTGAACGGGTACCTGCATCCAGCGCGGTCAGAATGAACAGCGCTTCGAACAGGATACCGAAGTGATACCAGAAGCCCATATCGGCGCCGGGAATGATTTTGTGGAATACGTGGGCTATACCTACCGCCAGAGTCGGTGCGCCACCGGCGCGGTTAAGCACCGAAGGTTCGCCGATATCGCGGGCTGTCTGCAGGATCTCCTCCGGGGTAATCACAAAGCCCCAGGAACTGACGGTCACCGCCGCCTGCGTCGTTACATCTTTCAACTGCGCCATGATAAGCGGTGCATCTGCGGTGCCGAGGTTATGCAGGTCGGGCATGGTAATGCCCAGTGCCGCCGGCGGGGTATTCATGGCAAAATACAGGCCGGGTTCAATGATGGATGCCGCAACCAGCGCCATAATGGCGACAAAGGACTCCATAAGCATCGCGCCATAGCCAATGAAGCGGGTGTCATTTTCGCTGGCCAGCAGTTTTGGCGTCGTGCCTGAGGCAATAAGCGCATGGAAACCGGATACCGCGCCACAGGCGATGGTAATAAACAGGAATGGAAACAGAGCGCCCTTCCACACCGGTCCGGTCCCGTCGATGAACTGGGTGGTGGCCGGCATTTTCAGACTCGGGTTCAGAATCAGAATACCCACCGCCAGACCGACGATAACGCCGATTTTCAGGAAGGTCGCCAGGTAGTCGCGCGGCGCCAGAATCAGCCACACCGGCAGCAGCGCGGAGACAAACGCATAACCGATAAGCGTATAGGTAATGGTGGTGTCTTTAAAGGTCAGCGCCGGCCCCCAATACGGGTCAGCGGCAATCACCCCACCCCCCCAGATAGCCAGCAGCAGTAACACTACCCCTAATACCGACACCTCTCCGACCCGTCCAGGCCGCAGGAATCGCATATAGATCCCCATGAACAGCGCAATCGGCACAGTCGAGCAAACGGTGAACACGCCCCAGGGGCTCTCCGCCAGCGCTTTGACCACGATAAGGGCCAACACCGCCAGGATAATGATCATGATAAGAAAGCAGCCGAACAGCGCAATAGTGCCCGGCACCGCGCCCATTTCTTCCTTGATGATTTCGCCCAGCGACACGCCATTGCGCCTGGACGACAGGAACAGCACCATAAAGTCCTGCACTGCCCCAGCCAGTACTACCCCCGCCAGCAGCCAGAGGGTGCCGGGAAGATAGCCGACCTGGGCGGCCAATACCGGCCCGACCAGTGGCCCCGCACCGGCAATGGCGGCAAAATGGTGGCCGAACAGCACGTTGCGATTGGTGGGTACATAGTTAAGGCCATCATTATTGACCACCGCTGGGGTAGCCCGGTTAGGATCAAGCCGCATCACTTTGGTGGCGATATACAGGCTGTAATAACGGTAGGCCACCAGGTAGACGGCAATAGAGGAAACGACGATCCACAGGGCGCTGACATGCTCGCCGCGACGCAGCGCAACCACCGCCAGGCAGAATGCGCCGATGATGCCGATAATGAGCCAGGGTACATGTTTGAGGAGTTTATTTTTCATATAATGCACTCGTTAATGTTATACATTTGCGGGTACTTTATGCCCACGGCAAGCCAGGAAAAGCGTTATTTTACTGAGGGGTCAAATACCGAGACGAACGGTCAAATGACGGGTTAAACGGTTGGCTATGGCAAGCTTAAGATACGAACCCGCCCCCTGGCGGAACATTATTATTTCCCTCCATGTGCTTTTTGGTGTCTTTCTTCCATACTTCATTTTCACTCTGTCGAGAAAGGCCACCACCTGATGCGCAACCCCACGCTGATGCAGTATTTCCACTGGTATTACCCTGATGGCGGCAAACTGTGGCCAGAGGTGGCCGAGCGTGCCGGCTGGCTGGCAGAAATAGGCATCAGCACAGTCTGGCTGCCGCCCGCTTATAAAGGGGATTCAGGCGGCTTTTCGGTCGGTTATGACACCTACGATCTGTTTGATCTCGGCGAATTCAACCAAAAAGGGACCCGTGCGACCAAATACGGTGATAAAGCACAACTGCTTACGGCCATTGATGCGCTGCATGCCAATGGAATAGCCGTGCTGATGGATGTGGTGCTCAACCATAAGATGGGCGCCGATGAAAAGGAAATCATCCGGGTTAACCGGGTTGATCATGAAAATCGGCAGGATATCGAAGACCGCATAATCCAGGCCGAAGGATGGACCAAATTCACCTTTCCGGCCCGTGAGGGAAAATACTCACGCTTTATCTGGGACCAGCACTGTTTCAGCGGCATCGATGTGATTGAAAACCCTGATGAGCAAGGCGTATTCAAAATCGTCAATGACTATACCGGCGAAGGCTGGAACCAGGAGGTAGATGACGAATTAGGGAATTATGATTACCTGATGGGCGCCAATGTGGAGTTTCGCAATCCGTCAGTCGCCGCCGAGCTTGAGCACTGGGCATGCTGGCTAATGAATGAAACCCACTGCGACGGCTTTCGGCTGGATGCGGTCAAACATATTCCCGCCTGGTTTTATAAAGACTGGATCGAGCAGGTACAGGACGCCGCCGACCAACCGATGTTTATTGTGGCGGAATACTGGTCCCACGAAGTGGCTGCCCTGCAGCATTATATTGAGAAGGTTGATGGCAAGACCATGCTATTTGATGCGCCGCTGCAAATGCATTTTCACCATGCCTCAGTACAGGGAGCGGATTACGATTTGCGTACCCTGTTCGACGATACGCTGGTCGGCGCCGATCCATTCCATGCGGTTACGCTTGTGGCAAACCATGATACCCAGCCACTGCAGTCCCTTGAAGCACCGGTTGAACCCTGGTTCAAGCCGCTGGCCTATGCCCTTATCCTGCTGCGCGAGCAGGGTGTGCCCACGGTGTTTTACCCTGACCTGTTTGGCGCGTCATATCTGGGCGATGGCCAAGATGGCAACCCCTGCACCGTCGATATGCCGGCCATCACTGAGCTTGAAACGCTGATACGCGCCCGTCAGCACTATGCCCACGGCAGCCAAAGCGACTATTTTGACTCGCCCCAGTGCATTGCCTTTAGCCGTAGCGGTACCGAAAGCGAACCGGGCTGTATCGTGGTGCTGTCCAACGCCGGTGAAGCCGAAAAGCCCATCGATGCCGGCGCACATTTCGCCGGAACCTGCTGGCGCGATCTGCTGGGCCACTGCCAGGATAACGTCACCTGCAATGAAAACGGCACCGGTCAGTTCCGCTGTCAGGCCGGCAGCGTCAGCGTCTGGGTACTGGCCGACTGACGCCGGGGACCCTGTCCGCCCGGAAGCCGACAGTGCCTGGTTACTGGCCGACTGGCGTCAGGGACCCTGTCCGCCCGGAAGCCGACAGTGCCTGGTTACTGGCCGACTGGCGGCAGGGGCCGCTTGCTGCTAGTCCAGCTGCTCGCCGTTGGAGGCAATGACCTTTTGATACCAGTAAAAGGATTTTTTCCTCAGCCGGTTGAGCGTACCGCCGCCGGCATCGTCCCGGTCGACATAGATAAACCCGTAGCGCTTAGCCATCTCACCGGTGGAAGCGGCGACCAGGTCGATACACCCCCATGGGGTATAGCCCAGCAGCGGTGCCCCATCGCCAATCGCCTGCTTCATGGCTTTGATATGCTCACGCAGGTAATCTATGCGATAGTCATCGGCGATATCGCCATCCTCGCCGACCACATCCCGGGCTCCCAAACCGTTCTCCACCAGGAACAGCGGCTTTTGATAGCGGTCATAGAGCGTATTAATGGCGATGCGCAGTCCAAGCGGATCGATGCCCCAGCCCCACTCACTGGCGTTGATCCAAGGATTTTTCAATGATTTCACCACATTGGCGGCACTGGTATTGCCTTCATTCATGTCCGCCGAGGCGCAGCGCGACGCATAGTAGCTGAACGAAACGAAATCCACGGTGTTTGTCAGGATTTCACGGTCGCCCGCTTCCATTTGCACGACAATCTGCTTATCGGCAAACATCCTGGCGGCATAGGCCGGATAGGCCCCTCTGGCCTGGACATCAATAAAGAATAGATTTTCCCGGTCTTTCTCAAGTGCCGCCCAGACATCTTCGGGCTTACATGAGTAAGGATAAAAATTACCGCCGGCCAGCATACAGCCGACCTGGTTAGCTGGGTTTATCTCATGGGCAATGCGCGTCACCGATGCGCTGGCCACCAGTTCATGATGGGCCGCCTGGTATTTGACTTGCTCCTTGTTTTCCCCTTCCTTGAATAGCAGGCCGGCACCGGAGAACGGGCTGTGCAACAGGATATTGATTTCATTAAATGTCAGCCAATACTTCACCAGGCCATTGAATTCGGTGAAGCAGGTGCGGGCATAACGTTCAAAAAAACCGATCATCTTACGATTGCGCCAGGATCCGTACTGGTTTACCAGATGAAGCGGCACATCGAAATGGCAAAGCGTGACCAGCGGTTCAATGCCGTATTTTTTACATTCACTGAACAGGTCCTGATAGAAACGGATGCCTTCCTGATTGGGCGTGGTTTCGTCGCCATTGGGATAAATACGACTCCAGGCAATAGAGGTCCTGAACACCTTGAATCCCATTTCAGCCAGCAGGGCGATATCTTCTTTATAACGATGATAAAAATCTATTGCCTGATGGCTGGGATAATATTCATCCTCGGCAATGCCGACCTTATCGACCAGGCCCAGCTTGACCGCCATCCGGTGCTTGCCGTGCGGGATCACATCAACCGTGGTCAGCCCTTTGCCGCCTTCCAGATACGCGCCTTCCGCCTGGTTGGCGGCGATAGCGCCGCCCCACAGAAAGTCTGCTGGAAATGATATATCACTCATGCTAATTTCCTTTTGCCGTGGCGCCGGCCATCGCCGACGCCGAAGTTACGCTTTCGCCGTCGGTCGCAACCGGGGCCGGGCTATCGACCTTCTTCTCCGGGATATCCTCAAAGCCAATCATAAGCGTCAGGACAAACGACAGCACCACCGATAGCACCATGACACCGGCCACCCAGACAATACTCATTGGGTTGAGGGCGTCAAAAAACTGCACACTGGTAAACAGTCCCGGAGACGCCATCGAATGACTGGCCAGCCCGCCTATGCCAGCAACCGCTCCGCAGATAAAACCACTGATAAGACAGGCAATCAGTGGGCGCTTTAAACGCACTGCCACGCCATACAGCGCCGGTTCGGAAATACCGGCCACAATTGCCGATGCGGCAGCTGCCAGCGCCGTCTGTCGCAGTTCACTGTTTTTGGTCTTGAAGGCCACCGCCAGGGAAGAACCGCCGAGAGAAAGATTGGCGCCGATTTCCGATGGCATCACCATCGCCTCTTTGCCGGTCTCGGCTATGGTCTGGATAATGGTCGGGGTAAAGACGCGATGCATACCGGTCATGACCAGCAACGGCCACAGGCCGCCCATAATGGCTACCGCCAGCCAGCCCAGGCTGTTATGGACGGTATACACTACTTTGGAAATGCCGGTACCAATCCAGATACCCGCCGGGCCAATGATGATGATGGCGACCGGTGCGGCGATAAGCACGATTAGCATCGGCTTAAGGAAGTTTTTGGTCACCGCCGGTGTGATGCGATCCACCCCGCGTTCAATATATGACAGCACCCAGGTCATACAAAGCGCCGGAATAACCGTATAGGTATATTTCACCGGTGACACCGGAATCATTGAAAAGGTGACCTCGGTTCCCTGGGCCGCCTTGGCCATCAGATCGATAAAATTGGGATGTATCAGCACACCGGCGATGGCGATAGCCAGCGACATATTGGTTTTGAACTTGATGGATGCCGAGGCCGCCACCATCACCGGCAGGAAGAAGAAGGCACCGTCGCCAATGGTATTAAGAATGATAAGTGATGAAGAGCCGGTCTCGAACACGCCCAGCATATCGAGCATCATCGCCAGCAACTTGACCATTGACCCACCGATAATCGCCGGTATCAGTGGAGACATCGTGCCAATCAACGCATCAAGAATGCCGGCGCCAATCACCCGAGACGTCAGCCTGACCTTTTTCTTACCCTTCGCTTCCAGGCTTTGGTCACCAAAATCGCCCTGCTTAAGCACTTCTTTATAGGCATAAGAGACGTTATTACCGATAATCACCTGGCATTTGTCATCGTTGTGCACCACCCCCATCACGCCATCGACGGTTTTAAGCGCAGCGACATTGATGAGGCTCGGATCTTTGACCACAAAACGCAGCCGAGTCATGCAGTGGGTAACGGCGGCAATATTGCTGATTCCGCCCAGGTTTTCAACAATTGCGCGGGAAATTGGCGCGTAATCTTTAGCCATTGCTCAGGTTCCTGCTTAATGTTTATCCATCGAGTCCGGCGCAGGAAGGCATTAGGTTGTAATCGCTTTCATTACATCCTCGCCTTTAACTCATCGGTATGCTTTGAGATCAGCCCGGCGAAATGTTACGGGTAACTTGTAACGATTACATTCTCTTTACATGTAGCGGGTAGAACAAGAGAAGAAAAAGAAATGTGCCTTTAAATGCATTAGTGATCACAATCTGCAAAAGGAAAAATTGCAAGTGTTACATTATTATGTGCTATCAATCACATTTTAAGCCAGCCACAGGGGCAATCGATGAGTTCTCCTCTTCAGGCAGTCACCGCTCAATCCACTGCCATGTCGCACTCAGCAGGGTGACCCGCCCGTTCAGCAGACTTATCTGACTTATCAGAATCAACAGACCCAGCAAACTTATCAGGCCCAGCAGACTTATCAGACTCAGCAAACTTATCAGACTCAGCAAACTTATCAGACTCAGCAAACTCAGCAAACTCAGCAAACTTTGCAGGTTCAGCACGTTCAGCACGTTCAGCACGTTCAGCACGTTCAGCACGTTCAGCAGGCCCAGCAAGGTAATTCTTGCCGTTCATCAGGCCTATTAATCTACATGGATATAATTCAGTCGCGCCGTCAAAAGCAATACCTCCTGAACCGGGGTAATACGCATGCTATATAACTGGCTGTTGCTATAACTGAGTAAAAAAGTATTTAAAGTAATAATTATTGCGACAATCATTACTTCCTTAGAAAATCCGCTTAAGGCATCCATCTTATAGTGATGCGACTATAATTTTTCAGGTTTCCGCCATGATGACGTTAGAGGCTTGAATATGAATATCCCTGATGATGCTTATTTTTTATCGAAAAAATCCAAGTGCAAGTCATTCATGGAGCGGGGGCGCGAAATTATAGTCCAGATGAAAATAGGCATTTTTCCCTTACCCTTATTTTTATTGGCAGGTGGATTGATTACTTTTGAATGCATTAATGAGAGTTTATCCAGTGATATCGTGGTCATGGTAGCCACCTTGGCATTTTTTGGTTTTGCCTGCGCCGAGTTCGGTAAACGACTACCGATAGTAGGTAAAATGGGGGCGGCGCCGATTTGCGCTGCTTTTATTCCTTCGGCGCTGGTTTATTACGGTTTCCTGCCGGACTTGCTTCGCAGCTCGATTTCGAGCTTCTTTGAATCCAGCCATATTCTCTACCTGTATATCTGCTGCATTATCGTCGGCAGCATTATGAGCATGAACCGGACAACGCTTATCCAGGGTGTGATGCGTATTTTTTTCCCGCTGCTGTGCGGCGAAGTTGTCGGCATGAGCGTCGGCATGGGCGTCGGCATGGCACTGGGTATGGAACCTTTCCATCTATTCTTCTTCCTGCTACTGCCCATCATGGCAGGTGGAATAGGTGAAGGCGCCATTCCACTGTCTATGGGCTACGCCGTGCTGCTGAACATGGATCAGGGTACGGCGTTTGGCCGCATCCTGCCCATTGTCATGCTGGGCAGCCTGACGGCTATCATCATTGCCGGCAGCCTGAATCAACTGGGCAAGCGTTTCCCCCATTTGACCGGAGAAGGTGAACTGTTGCCGGCCGGCAACGGTTTTTCTGCGTGTACCGCTGCTCCTGGTATCACGCCGTCCGGTGCTGATCTTCCTGTTTCCGCTATCGCTTCAGGGGTCTTACTGGCGGTACTGTTGTATATGGTGGGCATGCTAATCCATAGACTGGTCGGCTTGCCGGCACCGGTCGGCATGCTTTTTGCGGCAGTGATTATGAAACTTTGCCATGCTGTCTCCCCAGAAATACAAGCAGGATCTAAAAGAGTATATTGCTTTTTTCAGGCCTCGGTTACCTATCCGATCCTGTTCGCGGTGGGTGTTGCCATCACTCCTTGGGAACAGCTGGTTGACGCCTTCACGCTGCCCAATCTGCTGGTGATTGCCAGTACCCTCTGTGCCCTGGTCGGAACCGGATATTTGGTCGGCACGAAAATCGGCATGCATCCGATTGATGTGGCCATCATATCCTGCTGCCAGAGCGGACAAGGCGGAACCGGTGATGTGGCTATCCTTACGGCCGGCAACCGTATGATGCTGATGCCGTTTGCTCAGATAGCCACACGGATTGGCGGAGCCATCAACGTCTCTCTGGCGCTGCTGCTCCTGAGTCAATTAGCGGCCTGAATTTATCTTGACCAACGTAAACCCGGCACGCGTGCCGGTACCCGACTTAGCGTGGTTGAATTATCAGCTTAAAAAAAGCGACTCATAACCGCTCCGCGCTTAAAAATAATAGCGTATGCCAAGCCGAATGCGGTACTGCTCAGCATTGTTGCCCACATCGCGATCCAGCCAGGAGAGTTGAATAAAGGGCCGCCAGGCCTGGGTCATTTTCCAGGTGAATTTATTGTTCAGTTCCCAACTGTGATCCTTACCATTCTTTCGGTTGTACTCGTTGCTATTGAGATAATAATTAGGTTCAAATTCATAGCTAAGCACATCATTGATTTTATAATTGACCACTAAAATAAGTTGATGGCTGTCGTTATAGTTCATCTCTTTATTCAGATCTTTGGTCTCGTAATTCATATGATTGTAACGGTACTTGAATGCCATCGCCAAATCATCAGTAATAACATAGCCCAATTGCGCATACGGCGCGGTTGTTGAACCTGCGTTAGTTGAATTAATCAGTCCGCCGGCATAGAATGTCAGGTCATCGTTAATCTTCCATAATGGATACCATCCTTCAACTTCATCAAAGCTGTGTTTCAGTTGATCCAGTTTGCCGGTGTTATAGGCACTCTGGTATATAAGCCCAGCGCCATTCTGGAAGTTATACCCAGCCCCTACTTTGAATTGATGTTCTTCAGAAGCACTGTTCCAGGCTTCACGCACTTCCAGATATCCACCGGCAAAACTTTGTGCTGAAAAGGCGAATAAACAGGTGACAGAAAGTAAAATTATTCTATTCATGATAAAAATTCCAAAGTCAATCATCCTCCAGAGGAGGATGAATATGATTATTATATGATTACCAATAAGCGGGTAACGGAGCAGCCAGGCGAGAAATCAATTCAAAGAAAAAATAATCCCCCCAGGTGCTGTATTCGTCCACCCCCCGTTTTTTATTCATGTTATAAACCGAATGCTTCAAATATCCACTTTGGTCATGCTGGTCGTCGACATAGCTAAGGCTCAATTCTTTAGCCATAAGTAATGCGGCTTCGATAAACTTTTTTTGCAAGGGGTCAAGTACCGAAAGATACTTGGCAAGCTCCAGTAAGCCACAGGCGGCAATGGCGGCTGCAGAGCTATCACGATGCGTATCCGGTTCAGTCAAGGCCAAATCCCAATAGCATATTTTGTCTGCAGGTAAATGCGCCAGATAATACTCGGCAGTTTCTCTGGCTGCATTAAGGAAACGGTCATCACCGGTGTAACCATAGCTCAGTGTAAACCCATATATTGCCCAAGCCTGGCCCCTCGCCCAGCATGAATTGTCGGCATAGCCTTGGTGGGTAGAACCTTTAAGTGGCTCACCACTGTGCACATCCATGTAAAAGGTATGGAAGGTTGAAAAATCATCACGTAACAGGTAGTTATAAGCTTGTTCCGCATGATTGAAAGCCAGCTCAGCGTATTGTTTGTGGCCGGTTTCACGGGATGCCCAGTAGAGCAGTGGCAGGTTCATCAGGCAGTCGATAATCATACGCCCCTGCTGCTGCGGATCGCTCAAATCACCCCAGGCCTGAATAATCCGCGCCACCGGCAGATAACGGCTGATAAGCGCATCCGCCGCCGCCAGCGCATATTGGCGAGCAGATTCATTGCCTGACAGATGCCAGGCATTGACGCATGACAGGGAATACAAAAAACCCAGATCATGGGTATCCAGATCATGCTGCAAATCCAGACGCTCACCAAAGTCCCGCACCTGTTTATCCAGTTCTTCAGCGAAGACTTTATCCCCCGTAAGCTTCCAGGCCAAGCCAGTCATGCCGCTCCAGAATCCAGTGGTCCAGTCGGTATTGCCGGTTAACGGATATTGCCCATCAATGCTGCATGCCGCAGGATATTTTCCGGAGAAATGCTGCAATTGATGTTTTAGCTTATCCGTAATTTTTTTCGCCACCTGGCTCAGGTCAAACTCATATTTAAGGTACGACTTGTCGTTTGATCTAATATCAAATGTCATATATCTTTCTCTTTTATTGACAGCAGTTACTTGAAATTAATTTTAAATACCTCTAGCACATATACCTGCTTAAAATATATATGTTTCAATCTGGTGCTTAAGTTTAATAAGATACATCCAAGTACATGATTAGCATGCGTTCATTAACTGTTACGGTATTTAACTGAAGTGAAATCCTTCAATTAACCCTCTTGAAATATGAATCTATTTGCATGCCAACTGGATCGAGTTGATATTTCCGCCCTAGCTGTGCACCTGGACGGTATCCAGTTTAACTTCCACCTTTTCTTTGGAAAGGACGAATATCGACAGTAATGAGAAAAATATTATCACTCCGCCCATAATAAAATATGCATCGCCGAAACCGATTTTGTCATACAGCGCCCCAATCGGTGCAGACATAAAAATAGTCCCCACATAAATAAAGCACTGATAGCCAATCAGATACATGGTCGAGTTCACCTTTTTATCAAAGTGATTAGCAATATATTTGAACACTGCAATCAGCAGCAATGAGTTTTCCAGACCATACAGTGGTTTGATAAAGGCAATCATCAGCGGGCCGGTGGCAAAGCCAGACACGACCAGCCTGGCGCCAATCAGCAAGCCGGCAAATATAAGCGTCTTGCGTGCGCCAATCTTGTTTACCAGCAAAGGAACAGTCAGCATTGAGATAAACTCGACGATCGCCTGCACCGTACTTAGATAACCATACCAGGTGTTACCTATCGAACTGCCTTTGAAGAATGAGACAAAATAGCGCGGAAACTGTTGTTCGGCGATATGCATAATCCAGACTATCCCAGCCACATAAAAAACAAAGCGCCAGAATGTACCCTGCCTGAGCAGGTTGCCGACATCCGGAAGGCTGATTTTTTTAGCCGGCACCACTTCATTTTCTTTGTTATCTGCCGCTGGAATTTTGATGCTGATAAGCAATGCCAGCATGATGAGAGAGGTTATGCTGCTGATGGTAAAGTTAATCACCGGCGACATGTTGAACAGAATACCGGCAAATGAGGCGGTGACGGCAGCGCCACAGGAACCCCACATTCTGATGCGTCCGAATTCGAAGCCCTTGAGACGCCCGAACCTGTCGCAGTACGACTCGGAAACACCGATACCGGCATACCACGCCAGGCTGAGATATAACGCCCCCACCACCACGCCGATGGAAAAATGACTGATAAGCAGCGGATGATAAACGTAGACGAAAAAAGGCATCAGTAACGAGGACATTATTGCGACAAAATAAAGCAAATATTTCTTCATACCGAGTTTATCGGTGATGTAGCCATAGAATGGTTTTAGCACTACGGCAAACGCGCCATTCACCGCAAACACCGCACCTATTTCAGCACTGGTCAGGGTGGCATGTTGTCCCAGCCAAATTGCGTACAGGCTGAAACTCATGGTCCAGACGACAAAGTATAAAAACATGAAGGCACTGATTTTGATATAATCAATGCGATTATCAACGGCCATAATTAACTCCACTCATGGTAGATTAAATAAAGAGGTTAAATGTTTTATTTTCTACATTGATGCTTATTTTTTCTTTCTCCAATACGATTTCTGGTTTTAGGTTATGACGTTTAAATTCACCCTGCCCCGCATTGACCAGGCTTGCCAGAAGGGTTCTTCCGGGTAATAGATTTTTTCTCAATACCGGAACACCGCTGCTACAGGGAAAAATAATATTACTGCCCGGCGGTGACAGGACAAGGTCGCTATGCCGCGTCACATCGGGTGAGATATCCTTGATGCTGGAATAAAGCTGGAACTTATCGCTTATAACGCACCCTTCGGCCGGATCGAATCGGTGTTCGTTTGGCATTGAAACCGGCAGCGGAAAGCCTCCTTCGACCGACTCCAGCGCGCGGCCAGACTGGATAATATGGATACGCAGATGCCCTGCATCCAGAGGCATCAGCCAGGAGTTGACCTCAACATCCGGCCAGGGAAACCACTGCGTAAAGATGCGATCCGACGCCGTTTTGGTTCTCTGACTGTTTAGCCGTCCTCGGTAATAACCATCAAACTCCGAAAACAACAGCGAAGAATCACATGCGTTCAACTCAATGCCATATCGGCTGCGTTCCAGATTAAAACCCAGTAAAGAGGAGTAGGCAAATTTGCCGTATTTACTTTCGCTGTTATTGTAATTTTTGGCGGGGAATTGGCCGGCATTGAGCAAATAATGATGATGATTAATTTTATCATCATGCACAATATGGCCGGCGTGCGGCATAGACCGGGTTGTCTCCCGTTGCGGGAGCGGCTGCTCCTGACATAGCCAAAAAGGATGTTCCTCGCCTAACGCCAGGATCAAAAAAGCTTTACAAGCCCAATAAGGAGATCCGGGCGCATTATAATCTTCGGCAATCAGTGGATTGCTGTAGCTGTAGCCCACGGTCATAACACCGCGGCTATCGCACATATCCTGTTGCAGCCACCAACGCAGGTTTCTAAGGATTATTCCTTTGATAATCCCTAACGGCACACTATCCAGCCCGGCAAAGGCAGCGGCACTCCAGAATGCCGCTTGGGCAAACCGATAGGTCAGGCTGCGCCCAAAAGGAATGGCTGAACCACTCTGGTCAAACATATAGATAAAATCATGGGCAAATACCGTCGCCCGCTGGCGCAAAATGGCGCATCGTTCAGGATCTTTATCCCTCATGACGGTTGAATAAATCAGGCCGTAATAATGCAAGGCCATGGCGTTGTAATAATCACGGGGACGGTTTTCACCATCGCTGTACCAGCCATCGCCCAGATAATAACTGTCTAACAGAGTGAAATGCTGTTCAATAGTTTCTTTTGAATAGTTATCTCCAGCCAGACATAATCCGGTTTCGATCATAATGGGGAAAAATGACCAATTATTTTTTGGCAATTTGACTTCACGGATCTGGTTCAGCCAGGCAATCAATCGCTGCCGTTCAAGCGCCGATAAATGTTGCTTAAATTGTTGCGCCGACAGCATTAGCCCACAACCAAATACCGCCATTTCGACACTACGCTGGTCAAAATCAGTCACATCTCCCCAGTAAGCCGGGCTTGCCGGGTCTGTGCCTTGGGCAATTATTCTAAATATCGCCTTCACGTCTATCGGGTGATCTTCCCCCGATGAAATCACTGGAAATACTCCCCAAAGCAACCGGCAGAATGTTTCCATCGCGGCGATTTTTTCGCCATATAACGGAACCATGCCACCCAGCGTAATCCCGGCAGCATTCTCTTCCCGCTGGTTCCATACCGATTCGAACAAAGATTCAAACCAGTTTATAACCGCACCTCGTGATGATAAATCGCTAAAATTATTTGACTTTACATTCATAATCTTGGCACCGGTTTTTTTTGTGAAACATTGTTTTAGAGATTCATTTTCTGCAGCTAAAATATTGCCTAATACCAACTCATAGCGTTATGGTGATCACAAATTTCAGTCAAGAAATTGGCAGACATAAGAAATTATCTTTTTTTAGGATTTAATTTCACTATCATGAAGAAAAATTATACTTTAATGACATCTTAACTATGACCAACACCTCATTGCTTGATTTGATACAGTACGACGACTTTTACACCGAGTTCAGGCGGGTTAGCGGCAAAAGCGTCGACTATTACCATTGGCATCAGTGTCTCGAAGTTCTCTATATTGAAAGCGGCGTGGGGTTAGTGGTAGTCGATAATCAAAAATTTACCCTGAGGCCAGGGCGGTTATTTGTATTTCCCCAAGGAAAACTGCATAAAGTTAAAGTGGATAATTCAACTAACAATATTTACATCCGATCCATAGTCCATATGGACTCAGCGGTGGTTTCTTCCTACCTCAGGCCATTTAGCACGTCGCATAAAATATTTCTAGAAATTTCCTCGCCTGAAGAGAAAGTGTCAATTTATGATCTCAACGAGTACAAAGACTATATGAAAGGCATATTGGATCTATTTTCTCAAAGGTACAGCAACAGCACTAAAAAGTGTGACGCTATCGCTTTACTGTTGCTCAACATAATTGAAATTTTACCCAATGGGGTGCATATCAGTGCTGGCAAGTCAGGCACACTTTCATCCAAGATCATGAACTATATCGAGGAAAAATACTTATCTAAAATCAGCCTGGAAGACATTGCTGCTCATCTGAATGTTTCAGGCAGTTATGCATCAAGAACCTTCAAAAAAGAAACCGGCGGTACGATTCAGGAATATATCATCATTCGCCGTATTAGACACTCGTGCTTTTTACTTGAAGAAAGCGATGATTCCATTGCTGTCATTGCTGAGAAATCTGGTTTTAAGTACGTAACTTATTTTATAAAATGTTTCAGTGAAGTTACCGGCTTGACGCCACTGCGCTATAAAAACAGTATCACAAGGAAATTAACCCAATGAGATAATCATTTAATGACTGGCCCTCATGGTGCTATTTTTAGTCAAGGGTGCTACTGTTTAAATGCACTTTTAAAATGAGCCGGACGACGATCACAAGTATCTAACAAGCTTTTCCTTTTGCAGGATTCATTTGGATTATTCATTTGGATTATTCATTTGGATACTACAGTGGGAATGTCCTTGTAATGCGTCCCTGCGCGTTACAACCTTAAGTAATTTATTTCTGATATCGGCTAGAATGAATTTCATCAGTATGTTGAGCAGAATAAATTGCATCAGTATGTTGAGCAGAATGAATTTCATCAGTTTGTTGAACAAAGTGGCTTGTAGCCATCTGTTCTGCTGATCTCACGACCCAGCAAAAAATTATCAAGTAGCTGCTGAAGGGTGAAGGGCATGTTTTTTATGACGATAGAAATTTAAATAACCGCACAACAACTGTAAAAGTTTACTTCTACTCTCGATAAAACAATGACAATCTACTATCGCTAAAACCTCTCAGCCAAATATCGCCTTAAAGGGATTCATATGAACAATTCAATTATAGCTATATCCAGCCATCAGGGAAGTATCGAATGGAATACCGTATTTAACAAAGGTGGGGTCAGCCATGCTTTTTCAAGATTAGGCGAAGGTGCTGATTTTCTTGATCATAGCTTTGATGGAAATTTCAAATCATCAAAGGATGCTGGCCTCAAAGCCGGGGCCTGGCATATTTTCCGCGCCCGCTCAAGCACGCCGAATCAGCAGGCTAAAACGATTATTGAGAAATTGAAAGGTGTAGGCTTTACCAGTGAAGATAGTTTTGTATTTGAGGTTTATAATAAGAGAGGAGATAATAAGGATGCAAGTCGCGAAGAAATGGCTAATAATTTACATGCGTTAATAACGATAATTAATAGTTCGGAATTACCTATCAGCAATAGGCAACTTTATATTAAAACCAATATCGACACCTGGAAAAACAGCCTTGCCTGGGATAAGCACCCAGACACTTTCAGGCGCTGCAACCTGTGGGTCGAGCAGTGGCAAGATAGTTCCGGAAAACCAGACCAACCCCAACCTCTCCAGCCTTGGAGTGAGGGTAAGTGGACATTCTGGGAATATTCTCAAAAAGGCCGCGTCGACGGCATTAAAACCGACGTGCTTATCAGCAAAGCTAATGAGCATAGTTCCAGCTAATGCAGAAAGTTCGACCACCCGCGTTAAACTTCCGGGCAACCCAATGAAAAGCAAGGGTATCCGCATGAAAAGCACGGGCAACCCAATGACAAGTACGGGCAATTCCATGAAAAGTACGGGCAATCCCGAAAAGTACGGGTGCATGCACGAAAAGCATGGGCACGCGACTCTTTTAAACTAACCCACCCTTCACAAGGTTTACAGTGCAGATAGTGGCAAAGAGAGAAGTCTTCAGCAAGAGAGAGTCCTGAGAAAAAGAGCAGTCACCCGGTGGTGAGTAATGGGTACTAGCAATGGCTGTCTGCGCTAGAAAGCCCACGGTACAACGGTAAGTGGGCTCCGGCTGAATGCGGGTAGGCTTATCCAGCAATGCACGCAATTTCAGCGCTATACTAGACCCTATGAAAAATACACATTTACCGGATCATTCCGGCGGGCCGGCAGCAGCGACGCATGAGCACGATGGGCCTAATAGCGCACAGCAGGATGCCATAACCTCCACCGAAGGGGCGATACGCATCATTGCCGGAGCCGGTACCGGCAAAACCCGCACCCTGACCGATCGTTACTGCTATCTGGTCTCTATGCTGGGCGTTGCGCCAAGAAATATCATGTGCGTCACTTTTACCAATCGGGCGGCCAATGAAATGAAGCGGCGGGTGCGGCGCACGCTCGGCGATCTTGATTTGGGGATGATCTGTACCTTTCACGCCTTCTGTGTACAGTTGCTGAAAGAAGATATCCACCTACTCAATTTCCCACGCAACTTTATTATCCTGGATATGGAAGACCTTAAGCAGATGCTGCTGAAGATATTCAGTGATATGGGGCTGACCCTGCGCGACACCACGATCAAACGCACCTTGGATGAGGTGCTGGAAGCCCGTAAGCTCCAGGCTACCGGCTATATTGACGATATTTACCAGTTGAATAATGAGCAGCTTAAAGCCCGTTTTGTCACCGCCCGCGATCGAGACGAGGAGATATTTCTGCGCTATATCTATGAGCAGAAAAAATGCTTTGGCTGCGACTTCAATGACCTGATTAATTTTGCCACCTGGATCCTGGAGAAATTTCCTGACGTCAGGCACAAGTGGCAGGACCGCATGCAGTATGTGATGGTGGACGAATTTCAGGACGTCAGTAAGCGGCAGTACCAGCTGGCGAGGTTGCTGGCGGGCAAACACGGCAATCTGTTCATCGTGGGCGATCCGGATCAGACCATTTACTCCTGGCGCGGCGCCCATCTACGTCTGTTTCTCGATTTTGACAAGGTGTATCCGGCAGCGAAAACCATTGCGCTGACGATGAATTATCGCTCCAGCCCGCAGATTCTGGCAGCGTCCAACCACCTTATCGAACAAAACCAGGTGCGCGTTGAAAAAACGCTGCAGGCGCAGCAGACTGAGGGTCCAAAGCCCAGCTATTACCATGCCAAAAGCGAACGGCTCGAGGCCGAATGGATAGCGGAACGTGTCGCAGAGCTGCAGGCAAAAGGCATCAACAGCAATGATATCGCCGTCCTCTACCGCGCCCATTTTCTGACGCGGGCGCTGGAAGAATGTTTTATCAGCCGCGGGCTGCCCTATACCATCTTCAGCGGCGTGGCATTTTATGGTCGGCGTGAAATCAAAGACGTTATCTGCTACCTGCGAATGGTCACCGGTGCAGATGACCTGGCTTTGCTGCGTACCATTAACCTGCCATCCCGGCGAATAGGTAAAAAGAGGTTGGCAGCTCTCGCGGTACTGGCCGAAGAACGCGCGCTTTCTCTTTATCAGGCGCTGAAGGAAAATCTGGACCAACCCATGTTCAAAGGTACCGATGCCCGGCAATATGTGGCCGCCATCGAACAGGTCCGTCAGCAGCGCGCTGTCCTGACGTTGGGTAATCAGTTGCAGATGTTGCTGGATCTCAGCGGTTACGAAGGTCTGTTAAGGCTTTCCGGTGATCAGGAGCGGCTCGATAATTTGGCTGAACTCAAGCGCAGCGTGCAGCAGGCCGGCGATGAGGATGAGGAAGCTACGCTGGAAGAATTCCTTGAACGGGTCGCGCTGTTTACTTCCCTGGACCAGGAATCCGAGCATGCCACTCTCAAATTGATGACCATTCACAGCGCCAAAGGAATGGAATTTCGGTATGTTTTTATCTGCGGAATGAATGAAGGGGTGTTTCCCGGTCGTCGTATCAGCTCGATCGAAGAGATGGAGGAAGAGCGCCGGCTGGCCTATGTCGCGATGACCCGCGCCAGGGAGGGCCTTTATCTGAGCGATGCACAAGGGGTAGCCAACGACGGCCTGTTCAAATACCCGTCCAGGTTCATTTTTGATGCCGGTGCCCAGCATATTGATTTCCTGGTGCCCCTAGAGCCAGCCATGCATCCTGAGGGGCGATCCAATGATGCGACCAATGGCTTCATCTCCGCAGTCCAGGACCCGATGGACCGTTTTCGCCCCGGCGATCGGGTGATGCATCCCGTGTTCGGCAGCGGTACGGTAAATGCATCCCATCCGGATGAATTCGCTTATGCGGTAAAATTCGATGGACTGCCAACCGAACGCAGCATGCAGTTCAATGCCCCATTACAAAAAATCACCTAAGCCCGCCAACCCTTTATCCAGCGCCGTTAAACAGTTAAGGCGCACGATGGGTAATAAAAATCGCCTCATGATGATGTAACGTTTTACCTTATCAATGCACGATCATTCAGCACTCAGGCGAGTGAGTCAGCGCTGGAGTCGTGTCTTACGGCAGTTTAAGCTAGGCTATACGATGGCGTGCGCGTTACCCCCTACCATTAACGACGCGCCGATCGCTTTAGGCGGATAACAAGACCGATAACGGCCAGCAGGGTTTATTATTTTATACACAAGGAGATCATCGGTGAATAAAGACGACGACGTTTTCCCAACACGCCATCCCGACACAGACCAGGCGGACTCCCGGCTCTGGAATTGGGCCCAGAACAGCAGCCTGGGCCAACGTGAGGCGGTACGTCAGCCTGAAAACCAGTCCCAGCTGCAGGAAATCATTGCCGGCAGCCGGGGCCATATCAACATCCTGGGCAGCCGCTACTCCCCTGGACGCATGCTAAGAGTGCAGGACCCGGATGATATCCTGCTGGACGCCGGCCTACTGCGCGGTCTTATCGGTACTGCCGATGATACCGCCACTTTCGCCGGCGCCACACCGCTGCAGGATGTCTACGATACCTTGACCGGTCTCGGGCGCATGCTGCCCTCCTCCCCCGGCGTCATTGCCGCGCAGACTCTGGCGGGCGCCATGGCCACCGGCACCCATGGTCAAGGGCTGTATCAAAGTTCTATTGCCGACGAAGCCGTGAACATCCGTATCATGCTGGCGGATGGCAGCATTGAAGAATTTGCCGCTGATCACCCGTATTTCGGCGCTGTGCAGGTTTCGCTGGGCGCTCTTGGGGTCATTCTCGAAGTGACGCTGCGTACCGTACCGCTCGGTATTTACACCTGCTACAAAAATGCCTGCAGCGCTGACGATCTCTCCTCATCGCTGACCCAGTGGAACCAGGACTTTGCCCTCAGCAAAGCCTGGTGGTTTCCGGAAGATAATCAAGTACATGTCTGGAATGCCCGCCAGGCAACCCAGGAAGAAGTACAGCTGTGGCAAGATAATGGCCGCCAAATCGTCAATTACTCGGCAGGCAATGACACGCTCAATACCACCATCGACCAGACGCTGCAGCACATGCAGAACGACACCCGCATCAAAGATGAACACGGCAAGCCGTTCAAAACCGTCACGCGGTTCAAAGATTTTTCAGATGTGATAGGCGATGTATACCAGGTATTCTGCCGCGGCATCGCTACGCCGCAGATCAATATTGAAATCGGTATTCCCTTGAGCCGGGCGCCTGAGGTTATCGAGAAAATCAGGCAGTGGCATGCCCTGACACACCCCCATATGCATTACCCGATCATCCTGCGCTGCACCGGCGCCTCATCAGCCTGGCTCAGTCCGGCTTATGGCGAAGCGACCTGCTTTTTTGGCTTTGTGGTGTATTACGCTGAAGACGGCACGCTGTCGCCGGACGGCATGCATTTTCTCAGTGAAGTGGAAAAACTGCTAGCCAAAGAAGGGGGTCGACCGCACTGGGGTAAATACTATCGTCGCGGGCTTTACCAGTGGTCTGACATTTATCCCAAATGGGATTCCTTTCTTCAGGTCAGACATCATCTGGATCCGGAAGGAAAATTCAGCAATCGGTTTGTTGGCGATATCCTGAGCTGATAGCTGAGCCACAGACGCGTTGACTCGTGCCATAATAACCCGTCATTTCACAGGAGCCCCCGTTGGCCTGGATCACACTGCTTACCAAGCCCGCCTATCTGGCGGGCGTCAGAACCTTGCGTCGTTCACTGCAGGATAGCGGCAGCCGCTATCCGCTGGTGGTGATGGTCACCGACAATATAGCGCCCGACATCTGCCGCCAACTGGAAAACGAAGGCTGCCTAATCCGCCCGGTGCAGCCACTGCAGCCCAATAGCCAGGCCGGGCAACAATACGCCAATCCGCGTTTTGCCGAAGTCTGGACCAAGCTCTGTGCCTGGTCGCTGACCGAATTTCGCCGGCTGGTGTTTCTGGATGCCGATATGCTAGTGCTGCGAAACATGGATGAACTGTTCACCCAGGCCCTGCCGCTGGACAGCATTGCGGCTTGCCACGCCTGCCGCTGTAATCCGTATCGCATCCCTTCCTACCCGGCCAGTTGGGTACCGGAAAATTGCTTCTACACCCATTGCGCCACCGCCACGCAAACCCAGGTAGACGCGCCCATCAGCCGCTACTTCAACTCGGGCTTTATGGTCCTCACCCCGGACACGTCTCTCTATGACGCCCTGATTCAGCAATTGGCCGGCATCACCGACCTGTCTGAATATCTGTTCCCGGAACAGGACCTGCTTAACCAGTTCTTTGCCGACCGCTGGGTGACGCTCCCCTACACCTACAACGCGCTCAAAACCCTCTCGGTCCACCACACCGGCATCTGGCACATTGACCAGGTCAAGAATCTCCATTTTATCCTGGAAAAGCCCTGGGACATTGACATCACCGCCGCCGAATACCAGCATGACCCCTACCTTGGCCTCTACCGCCGCTGGTGGAATGCTCGCGCCTAAAGGCAAACCCACGCATTTGCCAATAGGGCCACCGGTTAAAGGGAAACCCTGCCCAACCGCCATCGCCGGTTACTGTTGGTAACCGCCGATGGCGGTTGATCCGCTATTCATTACCCCCCTGCTGATTGACTTCCCGCCAGCCATAACTGCTGCTGCAAAGGAACGTGTAAAACTGCAAATGCTGGCAAAATTGACCCGCCGTCAGTTCTCGCAGCGGTCTGGGGATCACTGCTACAGCTGTGTTCTGTTGTTAACCTTAATAATCATCATGTTATTCAGCCCACCGGTCGACTCTTTTCTCAGCCCATTTCGTCTGGCGAGGCATAATTTATGCTTGAATCAACAAACGAGAAAGATAATAATTATCATTAATAGTGTGATCATCGATTAATGACCGCACTTTTTTATGTGCTGATTAACCGCTTTCACCGGCGATGTTGTCGCCAGCACGTTGCTCAATCACTCCATAGACAAAGGGAATTAACCATGGGATTGCCTTTCACCCTAAAGCGCTCAGTTTTGCTGTGCTCACTCGCGCTCACCGCGCCGGCGCTAAGCTATGCCGAAGATACGCTGACCGTGACCGCTGCGCCGACTGAATCCTCCGAATCAGAAACATTTGGCTATGGGGTGAAAACCAGTACCGGCGCCACTAAAACCGATAAGCCGCTTATCGAAACCGGCCAGGCCATCAGCGTTGTCACCCGCCAGCAAATGGAAGATCAAGGGGTACTGAACGTTAACCAGGCGCTGAATTATACGCCCGGCGTTTTTACCAATTTTGCCGGCGGCGCCAGCCGCTATGAAACGATTTCCCTGCGTGGATTTCACGGCGGAGACGTAGATAATACCTTTCTGGATGGCCTCAGGGTAATGAGCGACGGCGGTAGCTATAACAGCCTGCAGGTGGACCCCTGGTTCCTGGAACGCCTGGACGTCATCAAAGGCCCTTCATCAGCGCTGTATGGACAAACGGTGCCGGGTGGCCTGGTCAATATGACGTCTAAACGTCCGCAGTTTATCGAACAAGGCCATTTCCGGCTGATGGGCGGCACCAATGACACCACCGGTGCGGCATTTGATTATGGCAATGCCATCAATGATCAATGGGCCTTCCGCCTGACCGGTATCACCCGCAACAGCGATACCCAGTATGATCACACCCGTGAAGAGCGCTATGCCGTTTCCCCTTCACTGCTGTGGCAACCGGATGAAGATACTTCATTGTTGATTAAAGCCTACCTGCAAAAGGATCCTTCCGGCGGCTATCACAGTTCAGTGCCCGGCGACGGCAGCTTGAACCCGCACAATGGCGACAAGCTGAGCCGTGGCTTCTATGATGGCGAAACGTCGCTCGACCAGTTCAAACGCAATGAGCAGATCTACAGCCTGGCGTTCTCACACCGGTTCGACGACACCTGGTCATTCCGTTCCAACGCCGGTTATACCCATTCCAATGTCAATCAGGATCAGGTTTATCAACTAGGCTGGGACAGCAGCAATCCGAATGTCATGAATCGCTATTATTCCGGTGAGCGCTCCTCACTGGACGCCTATTCGATCGATAACCAACTGCAGGCTGATTTCGCCACCGGCAACATTCAGCATCGGGTGGTACTCGGCGCCGAATATCACCGCTATAAAAACGAATTGCTGGATGCAGGCGGTATGGCCACTTCGCTTAATGCGCTGACCGGCCAGTCTATCGGCGCCCTGCCTGACTACAGCTGGGCCGGCTCTCAACGGCGTTATTACCAGACCGGCGTCTATTTACAGGACGAGTTGAAACTGGACCGGTGGCGCGTCGATTTATCCGGCCGTTATGATCGTATCGTTGCCCAAAAAAGCGATACCGATGGCACCAGCGGTTACCGCCGCCAGGATGACCACATCAGCGGCCGCGGCTCGGTGCTGTATGCGTTTGACAATGGCATTTCCCCTTATGTCAGCTACAGTACCGCCATCACCCCGGCCTCGATCGCCGGCCCGGACGGCGTGCTGCTCAAACCAACCACCGCCGAGCAATATGAGGCCGGTATCAAATACCAGCCGCCCGGCAGCGCCGACTTCTACTCGATTGCGGTCTATGACCTGACGCAAAAAGATGTAGCCAACCGGATTGTTACCCCACCTTCCTATGTCCCCGCCGGCAAAGTGCATTCCCGCGGCCTGGAGCTGGAAGCACGTAACCAGATAACGCCGCGTCTGAGCACCATCGCCGGCTATACGCTGAACCGGGTGCGCTACAAGGATTCTGTCGATGGTAATGAGGGCCACACGCCGGTAGTAACGCCTAACCAGATGGCGACACTGTGGGCACATTACCAGTTTGACTATGGCATCAGCGTCGGCACCGGTGTGCGCTATCTGGGCAAGCAATGGGCGGATAATGAGAACACCACCCGCATTCCTTCGGCGACCCTGTTTGACGCCTCCATACGGGCGGATATGGCGGCCTGGAACAGCAGCCTGAAAGGGGCGTTCGTTCAGGTAAACGCCAACAACCTGACCGATCGCAATTACGTGGCGGCCTGCTATACCACGGGTAACTGCTACTGGGGCGCCGAGCGGACCATTATCGCCACCGTTGGTTACGATTTTTAACCGGCAAACGCGGCTGCTGGATAAAGACGGCAACCTCAAAGCCAGTCGGTGCAAGCTGACTGGCTTGATTAATGGCCAATGTTCAGCTTACCCGCGAATAATGTTCAGCTTACCCGCGAATAATGAGAAAATGCGGGTTATCACCCGGTAGTCAGACACAATTGGGGTACTCAATACGCCTAAAGGCGGCATCATCTCACTGAGATTAACCACCGGCAACGGTACTCTTTGCCAGCGGGCGCAGGCGTGATACATAGCCGGATACCGTGACAGAACCCCCTGTTCAATTGCATCAATTTTGTGAATCAGATCGCATTTTTAGACTTTATTCACTAAAATAGCTTTTTGAAAGATTCACTATTCTGCAGAACCCCCTATGGAAACTACTTCAGTATCGCGCTCAACATCCTGGATGCGGGTCGTCTTTCTGGCTTTTGCCGCCTTTATCTTTAATACCACCGAATTTGCTCCGGTGGGGTTGCTCAGCGACATTGCCGCCAGTTTTGATATGGAAAATGCCCAGGTTGGCCTGATGATCACCATCTATGCCTGGTGTGTGGCGCTGGCCTCGCTGCCGTTGATGTCCCTGACCACCAATGTGGAACGGCGTCGATTGCTGATGGGGATTTTCGCGCTGTTTATCGTGTTCCATTTCCTGTCGGCGGTGGCCTGGAATTTCTGGATACTGATGGTATCGCGCATCGGCATTGCGCTGGCCCATGCCATTTTCTGGTCAATCACCGCCTCGATTGCCATCCGGCTGGCACCGCCCGGTAAAAAGTCTCAGGCGCTGAGCCTGCTGGCGACCGGTACTGCCCTGGCGATGGTGCTGGGCCTGCCTCTTGGCCGGATAGTCGGCCAGTATATGGGCTGGCGTACCACCTTTATGGGGATCGGCGTGCTGGCCATCGTCATCATGTTTTACCTGATGAAACTGCTGCCCCGGCTACCCAGCGAACACTCCGGCTCGCTCCGAGACGTGCCCAAGCTGATGCGGCGACCTACCTTGGTCTGCCTGTATCTGCTGACGGTCGCGGTGGTTACCGCCCACTTTACCGCCTATAGCTACATTGAGCCGTTTGTGCAGGGTATCGCCGGTTTTGCCGACGAATTTACCACCTTGCTGCTGTTGCTGTTCGGCGGCGCCGGTATTCTCGGCAGCCTGCTGTTCAGCCGTTATGGCAATAATTATGCTGATCGGGCATTGGTGCTGGCTATCGGTGCGCTGGTCATTTGCCTGCTGCTGCTGCTGCCCGCTGCTGCGTCTGAAGGGTATCTGGTCTGGCTGAGCCTGTTCTGGGGAACGGCCATGATGGTTATCGGTCTGGCGATGCAGGCGAAGGTACTGACGCTTGCCCCGGATGCGACCGATATCGCCATGGCGCTCTATTCAGGTATCTTTAACCTGGGTATTGGTGCCGGCGCACTGCTCGGCAACCAGGTCAGTATTCATGGCGGTATGTCAAACATCGGTTATGCCGGTGCGGCAATGGGCACATTGGCGCTGGCCTGGTGCGTCTATTCCCTGCGCCGCTACAGCCAACGCCTCTGCGATCTGCCGAGCCACCATCAGAGCCCGCTATAAATTATTCCCCCTTAGGTAAATCTTAAGCACGCTCAGGCATGCTGTATTCAGTCACAACGACTGAGAGCTCAACCTTTAGGGGAATCATGATGAAAAAGATACTGCTCGCCTCATTATTCACACTGGCTGCCGCTTCCGCCCTCGCTCAACCGACTCCTCGCCCGGCTGTAGCCATTGAGCCAGCAAGGCATGCAATTGCGCCGGCGGCAGCGGTTTTCTCAGCACCAGATAGCCGTTTTCCTCAGCTTCGTGCAGAATTTCCGATTTGAAATCGCCGCTGACCATCGCGCCGCTGGCATCAGGAAAACGGCTGAGCAGTTCTACCAGAATATCGAAGCCGCTTTCGCCGGAGCGCAGTCGCTGATCGCACAAGATCGCCTCGGGCACAAAACCACTGTCCAGCACCGCAAAGGTCTCCCTGGCCGAGGCGGCGCATCGCACGTCCACTCCCCATGAAGCAATCAGGCTTTCCCAAGCTTTGATCACCAGGGGGTCATCGTCAACCACCAGACAACTGCCGCTGAGCAGGCTAAAATGAACGCTGGCGTAATCATTGGAAGACGGTTCCAGCGTGACGTCCAGATCATTGTCTAGCGGTTCGGTACGCGGCAGACGCAGCCAGAACCGGGATCCCCGTCCTGCAATCGAGTTCATCCCATGGGTCACCGCCATCAGCGTGGCGCAGCGCGCCACTACCGCCAGGCCCAGGCCATGGCCGGCATTATCGATTCCCCAGGCGTATTCGTTGCGGTAAAAAGCGGAATAGATTTTTGTTCGTTCTCCATCGGCAATCCCTACGCCGGTGTCCCAGACATCCAGCTGCCAGTCGAAGCCACGTTTGCGGGCGCCGACCAGCACGCCACCGGTTTCGGTATAGCGCAGGCCATTATGAATCAGATTGACGATAGCCCGGCGAATCAGCGTTTCATCCCCCAGGGCATAGGCGTCTGACGGCGGACGGCGAATGCGCAGCGTCAGTCCGCGGTTATGGGTTTCTTCGCGAAACATCCGTTCTAAATCATCGAACAGCGGCAATAACCGGACCGGCATGCGTCGGGTCGCCACCACGCCGTTTTCAATGCGCGATAGGTCCATCAGCGAATCAAACATCGCCGTCGCCGATTGCACGCATTGCCGAAGATCGCGCATCAGACGCGTCAAATGCGCATCGCGAGAGCGACCGACAATCGCCTCGATAAGGAACCCCATGGCATGGATCGGCTGGCGAAGATCATGGCTGGCGGCGGCAAGAAAATGGTTTTTATCGCGCAAGGCTTTTTCCGCCTGCTCTTTGGCCAGCCGGAAGCTTTCGGCCAGGCGCTTTTCACGCTCTTCGAATTTGACCTGATTGATAAAAAAGCGATTAGACGACAGGCCGAAGCGGTACATCGCCACCCCATAGAGCAGAATAAGCGGCAGCACATAGCCCCATATGGGTCCAAATAGCCAGGGCGTTGCCAGTATCATGCTGCCCCAGCAACTAAAAAGGAAACGCTTGAAGGTGCCCAGGTTGGGTGTCAGATGGGTCGCGTTGGCCGCCAGTATCGCCGCAATACTGATGACCAGCAGCAGCACATATTCCTGCGGTGCCTTGCCGGCGGTTATCCAGACGCTGGAGGAAAGGGCCAATCCGTTAAGTAAAGCGATAAGGTGAACCCGCCCCCGCCACTTGCTCAGCATCAGGTGATCAGGCATGCTTTGCAAATCTTCACGCCAGCGACGAAATAGCAGGCGAAACAGCAGCGCCGCCACGGCGTAGAACACAAACCAGACCAGAAATGGTCTGATATCGCCGCCCAGGTGATACAGCCAAATAATAAAGGTAATGCCAACAAACGGAATGGCGGTAACGCTGAACAACGCCCGTTCCAGGGACATGCCCAGCAGCAATACCTGATTATGTTGGCTGATACCATCAGCCTGACGGTCATCATCTAATAAAAAACCGGTTGTTGTGCTCATCAGTTACCTAATTTGCGTCCGCGCAGCAGGGTAATGGCTTCAATACGATTGGATACACCCAGTCGGTTAAGAATACCGGTTACATGCTCCTTGACCGTGTATTCAGACACGCCGATATCCCGGGCAATACGCTTATTGGGGAAACCCCGCAGCATCATACCCAGAATCTCTCCCTGACGGACGGTAAGCCCCAGATCGCTGGCGCTCAGCGGCACATCGCGACGATGAGGCAAATCAAGCAGCCTGGCCGGCAACGGGGGAAAGTGCGGCTCGCCGCGTCTGACTGCCGCCACCACCTCAGAAAAAATGTCAGCCGCAGCCTGCTTATGGACAAAGCCATCAGCACCGGCTTCGCGGGCCTTCAGCATCACAGCGGCATCTTCATCGCCGCTGGTTGCCAGCAACCTGATCTGTGGGTTGATAGCGGCCAGTTGGCTTACCAGTTCGGCGGCGGTGCCGTCCGGCAACCAGAAATCGATAATAATCAATTCAGGTACTGTGCCTTCGGCAATCAGCGCCAGGCAATCCTGGGCCGAATGTGCAGTGCGAACCTGGCTCATCCCGCAGTGAGTCATCAGGAACTCAGCGATACCGCTGGCGACCAGGGGATGATCGTCCACCACTATCGCCATTGCTGAACCTGTACCGGCCGGAACCGGATCCGTAGAAACCACACCGGCTGCGTCCACAGCCGGTTTTATAATCGCCATCTTGCCACCTGTCGGACAGATACTCCCTAAGGCGCATCGGTAGTCGTCTGTTATCAAGCTCTGTTTGAGCCATCGCTTAAAAGCCCAAGCATAATAGCAAATTCAGTGATCAACCTTAATCAATATCACAACTAATAATATCTCAAATTTATTAAATTTAGGCCCCCCGCCCCCCCTTGAGTGGGGTGTTGACCCGTGTCGGGATGACATAGAGTAGGTTGCGCCATTGTAAAGAAATTGATAAAGCCCACGCGTGCCGCCGTTTTTAGCCTGATACCTTGTCTCGTTTGAACGGTGTGCCGGGTATTCGTGGGATTTTTGCGGCCGGAACATTTCACTGAAATGTGTCCACGCCCGGTAAACTTTTCTTATGAGTACACAAAATGACAATGACTCAGGATCGATCCTCTCGGGCAGATAATAACCGCCGCTCTGCGGCTGATTCTTTTCAACCCAGGCTGTCGCTGCTTTATCGCAGCCTGTTTATCCCCTCAATTGCACTTGGCCTGTCGGCAGGAATGAGCGTTCCGCTGCAGGCCGCGGTGTTCGATGAGGACAAGACCATCACTGAAAGTCTGGCTTACGATGAGGACCTGTACATCGGCTATGAAGGCACCGGCAACCTGTCCATCCAGCAGGGCGGGAAAGTCACCGCCGGCAATATCTACATAGGCAGACGTCCGGGTTCCATCGGTAATGTGACCGTCACCGGCCCGGGTTCACAGCTCAATACCCTGATCAACAACAGCGTTCTCCAGGGTGATGTAAGCATTGGCACCCACGGTGCCGGGAGACTGGACATTCTGGCTGGCGGCAGCGTTACCGCCAAACGGGTGCTGGTCGGCGATGGCCAAAGTATGGGGTCTGGTGTCCTGTCGATTAAGGGGGCAGGATCCGCACTCAACACCGGCATTCTGGATCTTTCCAGCCTGTCGGGCGGTTCTTTTCTGGAAGTGCGCGATGGGGCAACCCTGACCACGACCAATACCCGGGTTAACCGCGGATTCTGGAACTTCAGCACCGCAGAACTCTCCGGCAACGGCACTCGCTGGACTAATGCCGAATTACTGGAAATCGAAGGCGATGTCAGTATTACCGATGGGGCGGTGGTCACCACCAATGGATTGAAAGTGGCTGAAGATTTTTCCAGCCATGACACCAGTCTGGAAAATGCCTCCGATACCACCCAATTATATATTAGCGGCGCCGGATCTTCTCTTATCAGTGCCGGTAACATTGAACTGGCTCAGTTTAGTGGTCATGGCAATATTTCCCTGGCCAACGGCGGCTATCTGTCGGCCGGTAACAATACCCTGCTGATCGCCGACTCAAGGCTCGCCAGCCGGGGTTATGGTTCATTGACCATCGGCGGTAAAATCCACTATGACGGTGACGGCATTCCAACGCCTCAGCCGTTGGCAGCCGAGGCCGCTGGCCTGCTGGATCCTGAAACCGTCGTCAGCTTCGGTACCCGGACCGGCCAGGTCAACTTCAACCATACTGAAGACGACTATGTATTTACCAACCGCATCATCGGTGCACAAGGCGTTATCGCCAGTTATGCCGGCCAAACTACCCTGACCGGTGATCTGACTGACTTTCATGGCGGAGTCAATGTGGCCGGAGGCAAATTGATTCTCACAACCGATCTGAATACGGTTGATCCGGTTCGCGCGCTCTATACCGTCAGCAATGGCGGTACCCTTATCGTCAACAGTACCGTTGCCCATGGCGTAGTGCCATTTGACGGCAATAGTAACTCTATCACGGTATCTGACGGCGGTACGCTGGGTGGTTCCGGTACCGTCGGCGATGTTATTGCCAATGACGGCGCACGCCTGTCACCCGGTGATAACGGCATCGGCACCCTGAAAATCGATGGCAATCTGGTGTTCACCGATCACAGTGTCACCCAAGGTGGGGTATTTTACGATGCCGACATCAAGGGCGACGGCCAGAGCGATCTGCTGCAGGTTACCGGCAGCGCCCAACTCGCCGGCAATGGCCACGTGGTGGTCAATACCCTTGATCCCCAAGCCAGCTATCAGAATGGCCAGACTTATACCATCCTGACCGCCGATGGCGGCGTGAACGGCCAGTTTGCCGATGCAGTATCCAAATCGGCCTTTTTGGATCTTGCCCTCAACCAGACCGATAAACAGGTCGATCTGACCATCAGCCAGAAGGACAATGGCGGCGGCGGTGAGAACGGCGGCGGCGGCGAAAACGGCGGCGGCGGCGAAAACGGCGGCGGCGGCGAAAACGGCGGCGGCGGTGAAAATGGCGGCGGCGGTGAAAATGGCGGCGGCGGCGAAAATGGCGGCGGCGGCGAAAACGGCGGCGGCGGCGAAAACGGCGGCGGCGGCGAAAACGGCGGCGGCGGTGAAAACGGCGGCGGCGGTGAAAACGGCGGCGGCGGTGAAAATGCCGGCGGCGGCAATGAAACCGGTATTTTCCAGACGGTGGCGACCAGCGCCAACCAGTGGAATACTGCCGGGGCGCTCAGCACGCTGGCTCAGAGCGGTCCTTCGCTGGGGCTCTATAACTCCCTGCTGCTGCTCAGCGCCGAGGAAGCGCGTCATGCCTTTAATCAGCTGTCTGGCGAACAGCATGCCGCGGCTAAAACGGCGCTGGTCGGCAGCGGTCAACAGGTAACCGATACGGTAAACGGCCGCATGCTCAGCATGTTTGACAACCGTTCCCTGCCGATCCCGGCCGGAGCGATGAGCTTCCTGCCGGCTGGCAGCGCCGAGCAAAGCGGTGCCTGGGGTCAATTCTTTGGCTCTCGCAGCCGTATCGATGGCGATAACAACACCGGCAAGCTGGACAACCATACCGGTGGTTTCCTGGTTGGCGCGGATACCGAGGTTGCGCCTGATACCCGCATCGGCGCCTATGCCGGCTACAGCCGTTCAAGCTTTGATGTAGACAGCCGATTCTCTGAGGGTGACAGCGATAATTATCACCTGGGAATCTATGCCGGCAGCCAGTTGGATGCCTTCACCTTGCGCGGTGGATTGGGCTATAGCTGGTATAAGATCGAAACCGAACGCAATGTGGCTTTTGGCGGTTATTCCGACAAACTGAAAGGCGATTATGATGCAGGCGCTTTCCAGGCATTTACTGAGCTGGATTACCGTATCCAGGCCGGTGCTGCGGCTATCAGCCCATTTGTCAATCTGACCTACCAGCGTCTCAGCACCGATGGCTTCACTGAAAAAGGCGATGCTGCCCGGCTGAAGGTGAAATCCGATGAAATGGATTCGGTATTCTCGACCCTGGGCGTGCGCGGATCAGTCGACCTGCCCTGGTCGGCGGTAGATACCTCCCTGCGCGGCAGCCTGGGATGGCGTCATGCTTACGGTGACAAGACGCCGGTGAGCCATAACGCCTTTGCCACCGGTGACAGTTTCACCACCACCGGGACGTCGATCACCAAGGATGCAGCGGTCATTGAGGCCGGCGTTGATTTTCGCGTTACCAAATCCACCACTATCGGCCTGTCTTATCAAGGCCAGCATGGGTCGGATCTTAATGCCAACGCCCTTAATGCCAGTCTGAATATCAGCTTCTGATACTCCATCAACCGTTAAACGGCATAAAAGCATTGCGCTTTTATGCCGTTTTTTTTGAGCTTATTTAAGCCCCAGTCGTTTGGCCAGTCGATGCAGGTTGGCGGTATCGAGCCCCAGAGTGCGGGCGCTGGCCGACCAGTTTCCCTGATGGGCGGCAAGAGTTGCGCTGATGACGCGCCGCTGGAAGCCCCGGGTGGCGGCCTGCAAGTCGCCCTGCAGCTCCTCATGTCCAGCATCACGCGGTGCAGACGCCTGCGGCGGCCCGGGCGGTTCTTCAGGTAAATTGATAAATGACGGGGTAATAAACAGCGCCGACTGGGGATAAGCCGCTCTGACCATCACCGCCGCCCGATACAAGGTATGCTCGAGCTCGCGGATGTTTCCCGGCCATGAGTAGCCTTCAAGCTTGGCAATGGCGTCTGCGTTGAGCGCCAACTGTTTAATGCCCAGCCTGACGCGTGCCTGTTCAATGAAAAAGCCGGCCAGCAGCACTATGTCATCCACCCGCTGGCGCAGAGGCGGTACATGCATTGGAAACACGCTCAGTCGATGAAACAGATCGGCCCGAAAACCCCCCTGCTCAACCGCCTGTTTCAGGCAACGATTGGTGGCCGCCAGCACGCGGACATTGACCCGGCGGCTGCTGTCATCGCCGACCCGCTGTAGGTCGCCATACTGCAGTACTCTGAGTAATTTGGCCTGCAGACTGAGCGACAGCTCGCCGATTTCATCCAGGAACAGAGTGCCATTATCGGCCATTTCGAATTTACCGACCCGGTGATGAATTGCCCCGGTAAAAGCCCCTTTAACGTGGCCGAACAGCTCGCTTTCGGCCACATTTTCCGGCAACGCCGCACAGTTGAGATAGACCAGCGCCTTGTTCGCCTGCGGCGATAACCGGTGAATGCCCTGGGCGACCAATTCCTTGCCAACGCCGGTTTCGCCGGTAATCAATACGTTCAGCCCCGACCCGGCGACGATGGCAATCTCTTTTTTCAGCTGCTGCATGGCCGCAGAACGGCCGATCATTTCACTGGTCACGGGTGAAGCGGCCTGCCGCGCATTTTCCGGCAACGTCAGGGACTGGCGTTCGAGGCGGCTCAGCAGCAGCGCATTAGACAGCGCTGCTGACGCCAGCGCACTGATCAGCCGGAGTTCCTCGTCGCTGAAACCGTCAAATTTACCGGGCACCAAATCGTCAAAGGTCAGGGCGCCGATAAGTTCGTGCTGCGCAAACAGCGGCAGGCCGATACAGGCATGAACCTTGAGTTTGTCATGATGGGGAATAAGGCAGTCAAAAGGATCGGGCAGCTCGCTGTCAGCCGGAAATCTCACCACATCGCCGGCCCGGGCTATCGCTTCCAGCCGGGGGTGATCGGCCAGCTTGAACCGTCGGCCGGCGACATCCGATGCCAGTCCGGAGGTGGCCAGTGGATGAAAATGGCTGGCTTCATAGCGTAACAAGGCGGAGGCATCGCAACGCAGCAACTGGCGCAAACTGTTTACCAGGCGTTGAAACCGATCGTGCTGAGAAAGGCTGTTCTGCAGTTCTAAAGCGATGGTGGCGAGCAAATCAACGGACAATGTCATACCGGTCATTTTGATAGTGGGGTGTCAAAAAGACTTTACCTGCCCTTTGTCATTTTGACAAATATAAAATAAATATTTAGTTTTTTCAGCTAATTATATATTGGCACACTCTATGCAATGTTTTGTGAAAGCATTCTTTAATGCCTACCCTCCGCACTAACTTCAAGGACAAGGGGCTGATTATGTATTGCGTTCAATGTGAACAAACCGTTCGTACACCCACCGGTAATGGCTGCTCATGGGCACAGGGCATGTGCGGCAAAACCGCTGAAACGTCAGATTTGCAGGATTTGCTGGTTACCGCTCTGCAAGGCCTGTCGGCCTGGGCGGTCAAGGGCCGCGAATACGGCATCATTGAGCCGGGTATCGACAGTTTCGTACCACGGGCCTTTTTCTCCACCCTGACCAACGTGAATTTTGATTCAGACAGGATTATCGGCTATGCCCGCGAGGCTGTAGCCCTTCGAGAAGCGTTGATTGCCCGTATCCAGACGCAGCATAGCGGCGCTTCAGTGATCCATCCCGCCGGCCGCCTGCAGCTTGAAGATGATATGCCCTCGCTGCTGCGTCAGGCCGGTGAATATGCCCTGAATGATGATAAACACCTGACCGGCGATGATGTCCACGGCCTGCGGATGCTCAATCTGTATGGTCTAAAGGGCGCTGCGGCCTATATGGAGCATGCGTTGGTGCTGGGACAATCCAGTCCGGTAATCTATGCCCAGTTCCATGGATTTATGGCCTGGCTTGGCACCCACCCAACCGACATCGCCGCGCTGCTTGAAAATGCCATGGGCATCGGGCAAATGAACTTTGCGGTGATGGCGCTGCTTGATAGCGGCGAAACGTCCCTGTACGGCAATCCGGTGCCTACCCAGGTGAATACCCGGCCGATTGCCGGTAAATCGATACTCATCTCCGGCCATGATCTGAAAGATCTGCAACTGCTGCTGGCCCAGACCGAAGGCACCGGCATCAATATCTATACTCATGGCGAAATGCTGCCTGCCCATGGCTATCCGGAACTGAAAAAATACCCGCATCTGGCGGGCAATTATGGCAGCGGCTGGCAGAATCAACAGACCGAATTTGCCCGTTTCCCGGGACCGGTGGTGATGACCTCGAACTGCATTATCGATCCTGGTGCCGGAAATTATACCGATCGTATCTGGACCCGCAGCATTGTCGGCTGGCCCGGCGCCAAGCATCTGACCGGCGAGGACTTCGCCCCGGTGATTGCTCAGGCATTGGCGATGGAAGGATTTCGCTATAGCGAAATCGCCCATCCGATAACCGTCGGTTTCGGTCGTCAAACGCTGCTTGACGCCACTGATACGCTGATCGACATGGTGGCGGCAAAACAATTGCGCCATATTTTTCTTATCGGCGGCTGCGACGGCAGCCGCGACGAGCGCAGCTATTTCACCGATATGGCCCGGGAAGTGCCTGACGATTGCATGATACTGACGCTTGCCTGTGGCAAATATCGCTTCAATAAACTTGAATTCGGCACCCTGGCCGGCTTACCACGGCTGATGGATGTAGGTCAGTGCAACGATGCCTATGGCGCTATCATGCTGGCGGTCAAGCTCGCTGAAAAACTGGGCTGCGGAGTCAATGACCTGCCGCTGACACTGGTGCTTTCCTGGTTTGAGCAGAAAGCGATAGTGATCTTGCTGACCCTGTTATCGCTAGGGGTGAACAACATTTACACCGGTCCCACCGCGCCGGCATTTCTGACTGATAACCTGCTGCAAATCCTGAATGATAAATTCGGCATGCGCGGCATCAGCACGGTAGGCGCTGATATGGCCGCAATCCTCAGCCACTGAGCATGTTGTTCTATAAGGCGGCATCCACCCATGCCGCCTGTTGGGCTATCTCACCGTCGGCGCTGCAGCGATAAAGCACTGTCCACGCCGCCTTTACATAATTACCGGAGGATTCAGGTTATGACGATGCCCACACCGGCTTGTCCTCACCGGATGCAGGTGCATTCCCTGATACAGGAAACGCCTGAGGTTTACACTCTGAGACTGATTTGCCACGACGTCTATCATTACCAGCCGGGCATGTATGCCTTGGTGAGTATCGGTGGCAGCGACACCGTCTTGCGCGCCTACACCCTGTCTTCTTCGCCGGGTCACAGCCGTTTTATCTGCCTGACTGTGCGACGGCTCCCGGCCGGGAAAGGATCACCATGGCTGACCGGCAGCCTGAAACCGGGCAATGCGCTCTGGCTTTCCCCGGCAATGGGTGATTTTACCTGTATCCGCCATGCTGCCGATCGCTATCTGATGCTGGCCGCTGGCTGCGGCATTACGCCGATCATGTCGATGACGCGCTGGCTGCTGTCTGAACGTCGCCAATCGACTATCCAGGTAATTTACAGCGTCAGAACACCTGAAGAGATAATTTTTGCCCGCGAATGGCAGCAGTTGGCGCGGGATTATTCGCAGTTGCAATTGACGATAATTGCCGAAAAAAGAGCCGGTGAAGGCCAGTATTCCGGCCGGCTTTCTTTGAGTCGACTGCAGCAGTGGGCACCTGATATCAGGCAACGGATGGTGATGATCTGCGGTCCCCTGCCCTATATGGAGCAGGCCCGCCAGTTCGCACTGGCCCTGGATGTGCCCGCCTCACACCTGCAACAGGAAAGCTTCGGTTGGCCGGCAGAATTGGCTACTGCGGGATCGGCCCCGGTTGCCGGCAGCCTGCGCCTGTCCACCCGCCGACCCCTGGCGGATTATCACAGCCCCGTCGGCACCCGTCTGCTTTTTGCCATGGAACAGCACGGTATTCCGGTCAATGCTGCCTGTCGGGCCGGTGTCTGCGGCAGTTGCAAAACCCGAATTCACCGCGGCGATTACAGTGTCAGCAGCCGTATGACCCTTAGCGATGAAGAGGTTGCCGCTGGCTATGTCCTGGCCTGCAGCTGCAGGCTGGAAGGCGATGTGATACTGGCCTGATCGATAACCGGCCGCGCGTGCACCGCCCTATATTCAGGTGCGGTGTATGGCGCGAGTTTGCTAAACCGCTTTGCGGGCAATCAGTGTGGCAAAGCGCAGAGAAATCCTGTTTCCCTCGGCATCGGTCTTGTGCAACTGGCCCAGGTCCTCATTATATTTAATGATATCCCAGCCGCGGTAATATTCCCGCAGCTGACCGCTGGTCAGCAGGAAGGGGAACGGCAGCGGGCAAGGGTAATCCTGGCTATCCATCGCGCTGACGATCAGATTCAAGCCACCCGGTCGGGTGCAGTCCTGCATATTGCGGATAATACGCGGCACCTGCTGTGGATCGAGGAACATCATCACGACCGTGGAGAAAACCACATCATATTCCCCGCTGAAAGGTTCCAGATTCAAGTCTTTCACCGCAGTTTGAATCTGGTTCAGTTGCTCCTTATCAATAATGTCGTTCAGCGAGGCGACGCTTTGGGGATTTTTATCCCAGGCAGTGACATCATGCCCCGCCAATTGCAGATAAAGGGCATTGCGGCCGCCGCCACAGCCGACATCCAGCGCCTGACCGGGCGTGGTCAGCCGGTTGACGCCCACCACGTCGGAATGGGGTCGGGTCAGGCCATATTTCTGGTGATAATAATCTTCCGGACTGCAGTAAAACGCCAGTTGGCAGCGCATATCCGCTGAACAGGACACGATCCGGTGCCAGCGCTGGGGTTCAATCAGCGGCGGCGGATCGATCGGGGTAAAGTGATGGGTGGTGACGGTTTCACCTTCGGCGGTCAGGAAAGCAAAATCCACGCTCCCGGACAGCAGCGTCAGTTTCGCCCAACTGCCTGGTTGGGTATTGTGCTGCCTGGTGAAGGCTTCAGGCAGGGTCGCGGCATGCCATTCCGGCATCGTTTTATAACAAAGTAGCTCGGCCATAGGGGTCTCTTAAAGGATGTTAGTTGAATGATAAAGTGTAATAAGAGAATGAGATGCACCATCCGTGCCAACGATTACCGCTCTGTTTTGACTGATATTAAAATTTATCCGGGTTAAATTAACCTGGCCGATCAGTGTCATATTGACCCAACACTATCAAAATGACTATCCGTTTATGCCTGGCCTGAGCCCGGCAAACACAGCCGGCCTTGAACCGGCTTGAAGGCCAGGCATGCTTCAGCTCAGGCAAACAGAGTCTGCTTCAGCGCCAACTCGACCCCGCGCAATTCAGCCAGCCCTTTCAGCCGACCGATAGCCGAGTAACCTGGATTGGTTTTCTTATGCAGGTCATCCAGCATCTGATGGCCGTGGTCCGGGCGCATAGGGATAGGACGCGGATTGCCGGCCCGTCGGCGTTTTTGCTCCTCGGCCAGCAAAGCCCGAATGACGGCGACCATATCGACGTCACCGTGCAGATGGGTTGCTTCATGAAAACTCAATGGGTTTGCTTCCCTGACCGTCGAGCGCAGATGGATAAAATGAATACGATCGCCGAACGTCTCAATCATCTTGACCAAATCATTGTCAGCCCGCACGCCGTAAGAACCGGTACACAGGGTGAAGCCGCAGTTTTTGCTGGCGATACGGTGTTCAAGCCATTGCATATCGTCAAAAGTCGACATCACCCGTGGCAGGCCCAGAATCGGCCGGGGCGGATCATCCGGATGGATCGCCAGGCAAAGGCCCTCTTCTTCGGCCACTGGCGTTATCTCTTGCAAAAACGCCGCCAGGTTTTCACGCAGCTGGGCGTGATCGATACCCTGATATTCCGCTAACCGTGCTCGGAATTTTTCCAGGGTATAGCCCTCCTCTGCCCCCGGCAGGCCGGCGATGATATTGGCCGTCAGTTGCTGCTGCTGCGCCTGGCTCATGCGGTTGAAATACGCCAGCGCCTGACGCTGCTCGTCCTCGGTATAGCTCTGCTCTGCGCCCGCCCGCTTGAGTATATGCAGCTCAAAGGCAGCGAACGCGATATGGTCGAAACGCAGCGCTTTAGCGCCTTCCGGCAGCAGGTACTCAAGATCGGTACGGGTCCAGTCCAGCACCGGCATAAAGTTGTAGCAGACGATATCGACACCGGCCCGGGCCAGATTACGCAGGCTTTGCTGATAGTTGGCGATATATCGCTGATACTGGCCGGTACGGGTTTTTATTGCTTCATGTACCGGTACGCTCTCTACCACCGACCAGACCAGTCCTTTGGCCGCCAGTTCAGCCTTGCGCCGTTCAATTTCCTCTGGCGGCCATACCTCGCCATTGGCAATATGATGTAAAGCAGTCACCACGCCGGTCGCTCCGGCCTGTCGAACGTCATCGAGGGATACCGGATCCGCGGGACCATACCAACGCCAGGTTTGTTCCATAGTTATTACCTTCGCTATAGTAAAAAAGGGGAATGGAATGCGTAAAACCGCCAGCATGCCCAGGGAAGCTTTGACCCATATTCAATATTGGCCTGACCAATATCAGCAATATTAGCAAAGCCATCCGCTCAGTCCAGTATCGAGTCTGTTTTTCATGACCTGGATCGGGAAATCGAGACAAATATACCGCATTACACAGACTCAGGGGTTATATTGGTCTGGTCAATTTAAAAAGCTATATGATAGCTTTGCCGCCACCCCACGCCGCCGGTAACATCTTTAGGGAGTATGTAATATGCATGATTCGTTAGACGCCGCCCGTGCCTCAGCCACCATCGCCAACCAGGCTTTGCCCGCGGGAGTAAGCATGCCGTGCTATCCACGTGAGATCTTGCAAAGCCGCATCGTCCACCTGGGCTTCGGCGCCTTCCATCGCGCTCATCAGGCGTTGCTGACCGATAGGGTACTGAATGCCTGCGGCGGTGACTGGGGCATCTGCGAGACCAGTATGTTCAGCGGTGAAGCACTGATGGCAGCCCTGCGCCGGCAGGACCATCTGTACACCGTGATGGAGAAAAGTGCGCAAGGCAATAGCCTGACGGTGGTAGGTTCGGTTAGCGAATCCCTGCACGCACGCCTGGACGGCATGGAAGCGATCATTGAAAAACTGGCCGAACCCCAGGTGGCGATCGTCTCCCTGACTATCACTGAAAAGGGCTATTGTCTCGATCGCAGCACCGGTGCGCCGGATCTGCAGCACCCGCTGATTGCCGGCGATTTGGCCACGCCAGCACAGCCGCAGTCGGCTCCCGGCGTGCTGGTTGAGGCGCTGCGCCGCCGCCGGGACCGTGGCTTGTCGCCGTTTACCGTGCTTTCCTGCGACAACATGCCGGAAAACGGCGAAAAGATCCAGGCGGCGGTGCTGGGGATAGCCGGCCTGCTATCGACCGATTTAGCGGCATGGATTGCCGACCAGGTCGGTTTTCCCAATACCATGGTGGACCGAATCGTACCCGCGGCGACCGAACAGAGCCTGGACGAAATCGCTGCTGCCCTCGGGGTGGCCGATCCCTGCGCTATCTCGTGCGAACCGTTTATCCAGTGGGTGGTTGAAGACCGCTTTGTCGCCGGTCGACCGGCATGGGAACAGGCCGGGGTACAGTTTGTCAACGATGTTCGCCCCTATGAGGAAATGAAGCTGCGGATGCTGAACGGCAGCCACTCGTTTCTGGCCTGGCTCGGCTATCTGGCGGGTTTTGCCCATATCAGTGACTGCATGCAGGACAGCGATTTCCAGGCGGCGGCATTTCGGCTGATGATGTCGGAACAAGCGCCGACGTTGCGGGTACAGGAGGTCAATCTCGACGATTATGCCGCTGAACTGCTGCATCGGTTTGCCAATCCGGCGCTGTTGCATCGTACCTGGCAGATAGCGATGGACGGCACGCAAAAACTGCCCCAGCGCCTGCTGGATTCGGTGCGCTGGCACATCGCCCGCGACAGCGACTATCCCTGCCTAACGCTGGGTATTGCCGGCTGGATGCGCTATGTCAGCGCCGTTGATGACGCTGGCGCCCCCATTGAGATTAAGGATCCGCTGGTCGACACCTTACGGAATATCGTGCAAAACAGCGCCGACGGTGAGCCCAGGGTCAAAGCCCTGCTGGCCGTCAAAAGTGTATTCGGTGAGGATCTGCCGGCCAATGAACAGTTTGTCGACCGGGTAACGGCCGCTTATCTACTGATAAAGCAGCGAGGGGCAAAAGCGGCGGTGGGCAAACTGCACAGGCCGTAGCCTGCTTTAGTCACCGACCGCCGGAAAAGGGATCGACTCAAACAGATAACCGTCAAACTCCGGATCGTCCATATTGGAGATCTCGAGCAGCTTTTGCTTGACGTTTTCCAGATGCTGCCACATTTCCCGCCTGGCGGTGGGCGCATCGCGGCGCATCACCGCCCGCAGAATGCTTTCATGGTCCGATAACCATTCCCGGTGATAGCTGAAATCATCGGTATGGGCATGGATAGCCCGCCACATCGGGCTCTGTTTACGTATCTGCCAGAGATCCTGGACCATATTGGCCAGCATGCTGTTCTGGGTAGACTGCGCCAGCAGACAGTGGAACTGCTCATCGGCCGACTCATCGCTATTGCCGTTAGCCAGCGAAATACGCTGCTGCTCAATTGCCTGACGCATCTTGACGATATCGCTTTTGGTGGCCTGTATCGCGGCAAAGGCGGCTATCTCACTTTCCAGCAATTGACGCGCCTGCAGCAGCTCAAACGGACCATAGCCGCTGTCGACAACCGGTTGGGTCGATTCCGCCGGCAGCGCAACCACATAGACGCCGGCCCCTTTGCGCACTTCCACCAGCCGTTCCAGCTCAAGCATGATCAGCGCCTCCCGGACTACGCTGCGGCTGACGCCGAACAGCAGTGCAATATCCCGCTCTGGCGGCAGCCGCTCGCCGACACGGTATTTACCGGTCTGCATATCACTACGTAATTTCCCACCGATTTGCTGATATAAGCGCATCTACCGCTGTCCTTACCGCATTGATTGGAACACCCTGGATATTGGCCTGACCAGGAATCAAAATTGGCCGCCAGATGCAGTATATCACGTGTCGCAAAAAGCGCTGCAAAAGCATCGACCCAGCCCTCCAGGCGGGTCGCTATGTGGATTTTCGTCTGGCGGATGCCTCACATCTTGAAGGTTTCTACCATGCTTTTCAGCGCGCGCACCTGTTGGGAAAGAGCGAGCGACGCCGAAGAAGATTCCTGAACCATAGCCGCATTATTCTGTGTGACACTGTCCATTTGGTTCACCGCGACACTGACCTGAGAAATGCCCATCATCTGTTCAGCAGAAGCGATGGAGATGCCATCCATGGCCTGGGCCAACTCGCCGACCAGACTGGCAATTTTGATGATGCTTTGCCCGGTTCCATCGGCCACCACTACCCCATTGCCGACCTGCTCTACAGCCTGCTCGATCAGGGCCTTGATTTCTTTGGCCGCCGTGTCGCTGCGCTGTGCAAGCGTTCGGACTTCAGCGGCGACCACCGCAAAACCCCGGCCGCGTTCGCCGGCGCCCGCTGCTTCTATTGCGGCATTCAGCGCCAGAATATTGGTTTGGAACGCAATCCCCTCGATAACCCCGATGATGTCGCGTATTTCCCCAGCACTGACCGATATCTCATTCATACTGGTGGACATGCGGCGAACGTTTTCCTCGCCGCCGCGTGCCAGCGCAGCGGCTTCCCGCGCCGCGCCGGCCGTATGTTGCGCACCGGCAGCGTTACTCGTCACCGTGGCGCTTATCTGCTCGATACTGGCTGCCGTTTGCTGCAATGATGCAGCCTGCTGTTCAGTACGGGACGATAGCTCGGTATTGCCCTGAGCGATCTCCTCAGCGGCTTGCGCCACACAGACGGCCGAGTCCTTTATCTTTGCCACTAGGCTGCGCAAGTTCGTTTGCATACCGTCCAGCGACACCAGCAGGCTGCTGTCATCGTTTTGTCGCAATATCACCGGTGAGCTCAAATCACCGCTGGCAATGGCCGTTGCCAGCGCCTGAGCCACCCCGGGCTCACCGCCCAGTTGTCGCATCAGCTGGCGAATGTTAAAAAAGCAGACTATGACGCCCAACACGATAAAAATCAGGCTTAGTAGAGCGGATAGGGTCATTATCCGCAGCCCTGACGCATTGTTTTTGGCTGCGCTTATGTTGGCTTGGGTGGCCTGGATGGCCGTCAGTTCATTCAGGCTGCCAATCAGGATCTGCTGGGGCGGCCGGACAATCATGGTCAAATAATCAGCAAGTCCATCCAATTGCCTGTGCCTGCCCTTATTGGCGGCATTCTCTATTAACGACAGCGCCGTATTCTCATGTTCCTTAACGATGGTCAGCAGTTTTGTCTCATCCTCATTGTTCTGGGCATCGATCATCACGCCAAGCGCTTCTCGATGTTGAAAATACACGGCCTTGCTCTGCTGAAAACGTTGCCACTCATTTTCGATTGCCTTCTCATCAGAAAAAAGAGCCATATTTCTGATCTGAACCAGCATGTTCCGCAAGGCAGTGCCAGACTCATTTGCCAGTTCGACTTTTTTCAGTCTCAGGCTGACGATTTCATTCATGTCATGGCGTGAACGGTTCAAACTCGTAAAGTTAACGGCTGAACTGATGATAAAAAGTAAAATAAAAAAAAGATAACCAGCGGTGAGACGGGTAGAAATTTTCACAAGCGCATCCGATAGAAGTAGGAGGACTTAACCTATATCGGCATCGCTTTATTGCGTCTTAACGTCAGTAGTCGACAAGTTGCTTAGGCAAGTACCCGATCATGGCTGTCCGCCAAGGATGACTTACCTGGCGGCACCGGGTCGCAAGATGACCGACAGAGAGGATAATAAGTCGTACTCAACCGAATCAATGTGATGCCACGCCGCACCGGCGCGGCATGCTGATGAAGTTTGCGGTGAATAACGCGCGTAACATTCGTTTGTAAAGTTAGGTTAAGGGCAGCAATGGCAGCGTGTGGCTGCTTCCCCGCCCTGAGAATGATACATCACGGTCCTCCAATAATACCTGTCAGTAGCGTACACCGCCGTTCAGAAAGGTTTCACCCGGCACCAGTTATGTTCCTGCACGATACCGCCATCCGGAGATTGATAACCGATGCAGCCTAATAGGCTGTCGAACAGTTTTTCATGGTATACCGGCGTTTTGTCGGCCGCTAAACGGCGCAATTGATCAAAGGCCTGGGCATGTTCCGGTCTGGCGAGAAAACGGTCAGATGCCCAGACCATGATCGGGATGCTGCGCTGTTCAATGGGTGCATGATCTCTGGGCGTACCATGAAAATGCATATTATCGGCAATAGACTCGCCATGATCCGAGGCATAGAACACAATGGCATTGCGACCGCGCAACTGATTGAATACGTGCTCCAGCATACTATCGGTGTAGAACAGGCTGTTATCGTAAGAGTTGATCATTTCGGTAGTTGAACAGCTATCGTCAATACCCTGGCACTCAGGTTGATAGCGGGCAAAACTTCTGGGGTAGCGCTCGGTATACATATAGTGCGAGCCTTTGGTATGCAGCACCACTAAATGCTTACCGCCTGGATGCCGTGCCAGCGAATCCCGCAATTCATTAATCAGCGTCATATCATCAACCGGCTTACCGGCGTTGCGCTTCTCAGCCTGGATACCTTCGCGCAGGGCGTAGTCATCAGCCATGACCTTGTTGTAGAACCAGGCCTCACTCTGCATGGCAAACAGTTCAGAACTGAAGCCCTGCTTTTTAAGCACTGAAAACACATTCATCTCTTTGAGGGTTCGCTGGGGTGACTCAGCAGCCCCCCCTTCACGCACAAACATGCAGCGTAATGAGAGCTTGGTTGACGTATCGCAGGAATAACCTTGCAACGCAACCAGGTTGGCTTCTTTAGCCAGATTAGGCGTATTATCACGATAATAGCCATAGAGGCCCATATGATCACGGCGGGCGCTTTCACCGATAACAAACACCACCACCATATCATTGATATCCGCTGGCGGCAGGTAGGTGAAATGCAGCGCCGGATCATAAAGCTTACGGCTATCTTCAGCCTGGCTCCAGGCGCTGTAAGTCACCAGTCCGAGCGCCGACAGCCAGTTGGAGGGCGAGTAACTTCCGGCAACCACGCCGCCATAGCTGGCCATCATGCGGTTACTTTCTTTATCATGCTGATGCTGTACCTGGCCCATCAGATTAAGCGGCAACCAGCAAAGCAGCCCGGTGGTCAGCAACAGGCCGGTCTTTTTCAACCAGGCATGGCCATTACCCCTGGCGAGCGCGGCGTCGGGCATCGGCGTCAGCCACAGCGCCAGCAGCGGCGGCGCACTGACCAATATCATCCAGACCAGAAAGGTCCAGCCGATTGACTCGCGCGAAAGATCGATATCGGTGGTCATCACGGCGGCCAGGATGCCGTAGCCAATGTCCACATTAAACATGATCATATAATAGCTGGCGGCAACCGAACACAGTACCAGCAGGCTGGACAGCAGTCGGAACACACTGCGACCGGCCAACGACAGCAGCAGCATGATAAAACTGACCAGACAGAAGGCGGCAAAAATCTCAGCGCCGATGAAGGGGATATTGTCATACTGCAAGTGGAGAAATCGTCGATAGAACACCGGGATATTCAGGACAATACCGACGTAAAAAGCGATTAAAAAGCAGATTCTCAGTTGAGGACTGAGCCAATGGGGATGAATTTTCACTTGTATCTCTTACGGACTGCGCCTGGGTAACCTTCAGACCGGGCTGGGGGGCAACAGTTTCATGCCCGATCTGGTCAGGAGTCGTTATATTGTAACAAAATAAGGACTTTTCTGCCGACCGGCTACCACCATCAGCCGGCAATCGCTGCGAATAACGCGATAATGGCGGTGATTCGAGGACGCAAAAAAACCCGGTCAAACCTGTTCCCCCTCACATGGAGAAACATGCTCAACCGGGTTCCAGCGAAATGACACTGTATTTCTGCCCAGCAGCTTATTTTCTAACCTATATAACCTCGTAGCTCAACTACGCTGCTTCCACTTTGTGACCATGATCACTTTGATGTGTTGGGAATCAGTTGGTTAAGTACAATGGCTGCCATCGCCCCCACGGCCACTGACGAGCCCAGTACATACTGCACCATGACCGGCAAAGTCTGGATATATTCAGGCGGCGCCAGATTGGCGAAAAAGGCGAAAATGATCGGTAAACCGGCTATCAGCATGTTTCGTTCGGTAAACGGGGAATGACGGATCACCCGGATACCGTTCATGGCGATTGAAGTACAAAGAATGGCGAACACGCCGCCTATCACCGCTGCCGGTATGGAAGCGATAATCGCCGACAGTTTACCTATAAGCCCGAACAGCACCAGAATCAGACCTGCGGCGATAAATGCCGACCGGCTGGCGATACCGGTGATGGCGATGACGCCGGCGTTGGATGAGTAGCCGGTCACCGGCGTACTGCCCACCAGGGCGCTGACCACACAGCCCAAACCTTCGCCGACCGTGCCCCGGTCCAGTTGCCGATCGGTGATCGGTTGGTCAATCACCGCCCCTACCGCAAACCAGGTGCCGGTGGTTTCAGCCATCAGCACGATATAAATCACGACAAAAGTGAGCATTGCCTGCCATGAAAAGGTCAGCGAATAGTCCAGCAGCGCGATACGGGGCAACGTCAGCCACGAGGCCTGGGCCACAGCGTCAAGAGAAAACAGCCCTAAGATTGAAGCCACCGCGCAGCCGCCGGCCAGCGCGATCAATACCGAACACAAACGCAGCCAGACGCCCCGCCCGGCAAGCCTGACCCCCAGCATCATGCTGGTCACCAGCAGCACCGCCGATACCGAAGCCAGCAGCACATTGGTATTGATTGAACCGGTGCCGTATACGGTGAACACATTGGACTTCAGCGCGATTGGCAGCAAGGCGATACCCACCACTAATATAATAGTACCCCCCACCAGCGGCGGAACCAACTGCCTGATAATACGATGAAACACGCCCAGCGAGCCAAGCAACACCATCAGCACCGCACCCGGCAGCAGCGCGCCGAACAACGTAGATAGTCCGCTGATGCCGCCGCCGGCGGTGAAGGCGATTGCCAGCACTGCACCCAGCGGGATATACGACGGCCCCTGGGCTATCGGCAGCTTCATGCAAAAGCGGGTCTGGATAAGCGTGGCGATGCCGCTGGCGATAAATGCCGACTGGATAAGCGAGGCCGAATCCGCCACCGACAGCGTTAATACTGAAGCAATAATAAACGGCACAACATAGACATCCATAGCCAATACATGCTGCAACCCGAGCACGGCGGCCTTGCCTGTAGTCAGCCGATCATCCGGCCGGGCAATCAGTGTGCCTTCAAACGATGATTTTTCCATTCCAGTTTCCCTGACGCAAATGACACCAAACATTAGCGACTGAACACCAACTCACCCTGAACCCACGTGCGGATGATATTGCTGCGTGCCGCGTTATAAATGATTTTTTGTAGAATGTCCGGACTGCTGTCCAGCTCAGGCCAGATAACCACATTTCCTTCTGTTGCGCGGCAATCAAGCATCAACGCATCGAACGCATAGCCGGTTTTTATCTGGCCGATCGGCAAATCCAGCGCTTCGCCGCCACCGCCGGTCGCCAGCCAAAATGCCTGGCGAAAGTCTATTTTCGCCGATCCATTACCTCGGCTAGCCGCCTGAATGGCAGGATCTACGCCGTCATGAAGCGCATTGGAAGCGGTAATGGCATGGCGACAGCTGTCAAACATCGAAGGCGAATGGCCGCCGGAAAGATCGCTGCCCAGTCCAACATGCAGATGGCGTTCCAATGCCTTGCGCAACGGGAATACCGCATTGGAAAAATAGAAATTAGACAGTGGACAATGGGCTACTCCGGCCCCCGCCGCTTTCAGGGTATCCATATCCTCATCGTTGAGGAAATTGGCATGGGCCAGGACAGTTTTACGGGTAATCAAGCCAAAGTCGTTCAGCGCCTGGGTATCGTTTTTATGATGCCGCTGCTGGACATACTGATGCTCCCAGTCGCTTTCCGAACAATGAGTCTGGACATGGCAACCGCTGCGTCGTGCCAGCGCGCCCAAGCCAGTGAGCAGTTCATCTGTACAACTGGGAATAAAGCGCGGCGTGATAACCGGTCTGACCCGGCGCAGGGTGTTGCCTGGCAATTGATAGACGTCATCGATAAAACGCGCGGTCGCCTCAATAGCCGCCGTCGCGGACTCATCCCGATAATAGTCCGGACATTGATCGGGATTATCCATTGCCACACGCCCGACCAGCGCACGCTGGCCTTTCTCCAGGCAAATACGCGCCAGTTCCAGGCTGGATCGGTCGTGCAGGGTTGCAAAATACATGGCGGTAGTGGTGCCGTTAGCCAACAGGGTGTCCACCAGGGACAGATAAACCTGGCGGGCAAAATCGATATCAGCATAACGGGCTTCCAGGGGAAAAGTATTGTCCTGCAGCCACTCATTTAACGGCAGATCCAGCGCTTTACCGGTCTGCGGCCACTGAGGAGCATGCACGTGCAGATCGACAAAACCCGGCAGCACATATTGTCCCGGTTCCAGCACTGTCAGTTGACCTTGCAGCTGATAGTGCTGGCAGGCCTGACTGTAGCCGGTATCATCCTGATGGAGTACGGCAGTGATAACGCCATTCTCATCGACGCAGACCAGTGCATTTTCAATACAGTGCAACTGATGGGCGTTACTGGCGGTAAAAACGGTTCCCCGAAGGGCAAATGGCGAGATAGCGCGCTTTGGTGACATCGCGAAAAACACATCCTGAAAGGGTAAAGAAATTTATCATAGGTTATCGTTTTGTAAATGCAATCGTTTACCTTGTTTTAATACCGGCTTTCTTTCCCGGTCGCTGCAGCGGACAGGTTGAACATTATTCTGCCGGTTCGCTGGCCTGATGGTTAGTTTTTCGCTCCAGGAATCCACTACCCCGATCGGGGTAATGCCCAGCGCAACGGCCGTGTCGGTCGCGCCCTGAAACAAGGTCACCACCCGCAACGGCGTTCCGCTAACCCGGGTGCTGCCCAGAGCATGGGGCACGTCGCTGCACGCTGAGGTAATGGTTTTCTCCTTTAATTTGATAACGGTTTACGCTCAGCTGAATACGCTGGTGTCGATCTCAGCAGGCGATGCGGCAGATACGCAGGGCGAAATAAGCCATGACGCAAGACAGCACGCCGCTTGGGTCTTGTAGAACACGGTCATCTCCATTCCCGGGAACAAAAAGCGCAGATAAGTCGCTCAGCAAATCTGCTATGTCCGGTAGTGAATGCTAACCGTGGGACATTATTCAACTTCTTATAGTTAATTAGAATTAATATTATTCGCACTACGTATTCACCCGTATTTTCTTTTCTTACTGTTTATCAACTCAAAAAAAAGGCATCTTTTCAGATGCCTTTATAAATGCCTACACGCTCACCGGTTTTTAGTGTTCAGTGATACCCTGTCGCTATGCTTAGAACGCGACGCTGACTCTTCCCCACCAGGTTCGGCCGGGCTCATTAACCGGCATTCCGGCGGAATAGCCAAAACTGCTGTTGCCAGCCAGGTTGAGGTGCTCGTGATATTCTTTGTTGAAGATATTGTCGATACCCCCACTGAATTTGACATCCGGCGTTGCCTTCCAGGTAAGATTGGCCGATAGGATGCCAAACCCGGTAGAGCTGTCGAAATCCTTGCCGACCACATTGCCCTCATGCAGCGCAATCCGTTGCTGCTGGCTTACCAGGCGCCAAAGCGCAGTGCTGCTCCAATCGCCTTTTTCCCACGTCAGTCCCAGGCGGGCTTCCAGCGGCGGCATTTGCGGCAGAGGACGCCCATCGCGGCGATTTTTTCCCCAGCTATAGGCCAGGCTGCTTTCAGCAGTCCACTGTTCGCTCAGTGACCATGCCAGGCCAGCTTCGCCACCGAGGGTAACGGCATTGACGTTATCTGCACGGCTGCCGCGAGATCCATCGGCCGCATATTGGAATACTATGAAGTCATCCACCTGAGCCACCCAGCCGGATACCCAGCCCTTGATCCCGCCCTGCACATAGTTGGCGCCGATATCCAGCTGATGGGTCTTTTCGCTTTTAAGCCCATCAAAGGCGCTGGCATTGCCGGGCCCCATGGTTGGGGAGAACAGTTCCCAATAGTCGGGAAAGCGTTCGGTATACCCCAGCCCGGCATACAGCATTACCGGCATCGACTCGAGGGTATGTTCATAACGGATGAATCCGGCCGGCAAAACTGCGGATCGCCGTTGTGATTGAGTGGCGCGAAAGTTATCCACTGACTGATAGTCGGCGCGCACGCCGCCGACCACTTTGTGATAATCATCCTCAGACCAGGTAAGTTCACTGAATAAACCGGTCTGGCCAAAGGCGGCATCTTTTTGATAGGCTTTTTGCACCATTTTACGATGCACGCTGACCTGGGTGTCTATCCCGCTTTGCAACTGATAGTTATCCCAATGCCAGCTGGCCACTGCCCTGCCGCCGACCGTTCGTCGGTCAACGTTCATGACCATCGGCATCATCCCATGGCGGGATATAACGCAATGAGTGCATCCACTCATCATCGGCGACGCCGCACCTGAGCGATCAATATTGTCCATCTGATGATCGGCATAACGATAGAACAGCTGGGCTTCGACGCTTTCAAACAGCGTACCGATGTTATTTTTTTCATAGCGCAGTCCGATACTGTCACGCTTGAAATGGGCGCCATCCATGCCACGCCCGGCATAGCGAGCGTCGCCATCCCCTTTGCCCATCGACAGTTCCAGCAGCGTATCACTGTCCGGCGTCAGTCCCAGCGCCAGATCGCCGTTCCATTTATTCCACTTTGATGGAACCCGCCTGCCGCCGCCATCCTGATAGTCTGCTGCGGTTGATTTAGTGCCCGACAATCTGAGAAAACCCGTTTCGCTGCCCATCACCGTGTCGATGTTTTGATCAAAGCGGCGATTGGAACCCACCTGGGCACTGGCATTGAGGTGAATATCCGGTTGGTCAAAGTGAGGGCGCTCTCTCTCAAAGCGAACCACCCCAGCCGATGCCCCCGGCCCCCATAGCACGGTTTGCGGTCCCTTGATGACGGTGAGCAAATCATAGCTCTCCGGTGAAATATAGGAGGTCGGCGCATCCATCCTGGAAGGACAGGCGCCCGGCATTTCTGCGCCGTCGGTCAGAATGCGTAATCGTGATCCAAACATTCCTCGCAGCACCGGATCGCCATTGGTGCCGCCGTTACGTATCTGACTGAAACCCGGAATGGTCTTCAGGTAATCGGCCCCATCGCTGGCCGGCACCGGCTGGCGAGGGATTTTGGGCGAAGTGACGGTCACTAGCGGGGAATCCCCTGGCGCCGTGACAATCATGACATCAGCCTTGGACAGCGCAGCAGCATCCCCTTGTCCTGTGTTATCCGTTATCTGACCTGACGGGTAATCCTGCGCATGACTTGATGTTGAAACCATGAGGGAAAGCAGCGTGACAATGGAAAATCCCGCCCGCAGCGGTAGCCTCACCAATGTATGAAACAACATTTAATTTCCTTATAACAAACCTGCTGGGTAAATAGACACAGCGTATTTTGAATAACCTTCAGGCGTCATCCATCCTTGCCTGAGGCTTGCAGAATAAAAAGAGCACCGTTATTTATTGTTGATAGCAATTTACGGGCTTATCAGTGGCGGGGCTCTCGGCAACGGCTCAGGGAAAATATGACGTGGGAAAAGCCAGCGAGAGTAATAATATGCTGTCCGTAAAGAGATTCGATGGGTGGCAATTAGGGTTTCCCCATGATCGAATATCAGAGGCAGATGAAGCAGCAGAGAACAATATTCGCAGGCGCCACCATGCCAGGAGGCAGGCTCTGGAGCACAGGTTCCCGCCTGGCCGCGATAGACAACCCGGGAGGCATCAAAGCCTGAGGTCTCCGTATTGCCAGTCGGAGGCCGCTGGCCGGCAGTAGCAGTAGCAGTAGCAGTAGCAGTATGGTAGAAAACCGTTTTGTTAAATGTGTGGGGGGCGGGGTCAGTTTCGAGTAGCGGCTTGGCAGATCCAACATTTCCTGTTGCACGTTCACTCTCCGTTCGGTCCTGACTGTATATGCCTTCATAAGTCAATGACGCCGCACGCGTATGATGCGCAACCAGAGAGGTGGATATCACCGGTGCGATATACAATAGGAGTAATGAAAATACTGCTAACCATGCAGGCCAGGAGTATTTATTGCTGATATAAATAAGCAATGCCTTTTCACTATCAGGAAACTAAAACACAATTGTACGTGATAGAAACAGCCGAGCGTTAGAGAAAAATTAAGAAAATACACCATAGAAGGGAACCATTAAACTGCAGTGTGATTCATTCGGTTCAACAAAGGGATAATATGCCCGATATCATATTTCACACCACTTACATCATTTATTAAATAATTTATTCTTTGTTTATAATCGGCAATTAGATAGCTACCTACCAAACGATATCGCTCGATATTTTCCCTGAGGGACAAAAGTGAAGCAGATTGGCCTGTGCACACAAACAGCATAAAATATCGTACACAATAGTAAGCACGAAAACATCACTAGAAATAATACAGTAAATACAACAACAAAGACCTGATGGCAAGAAAACTGAAAAGTTGATTTCGCCAGTATCACAGTATAAAAAACTCTTTTTTAGTTAAAATTATGCTTTAAAATCTTTTTTATCAGTTCTATTCACAAAGCATCGATTTTATTTGGGCAACAGCTATATAATGATAACTAATGAGATATAGCTTCACTGGTCACCCCGTATCAAACAGGTTGATTATTTTTAATGTCGACTGACGACTTTTTTGTTGACGGATATATTCATTGCACTTACCCATTATAACCATTAAGAAAAGGTGATTTATATTGGCCTGAGCTGCGGGTTGATATGGAGAAGAAGATGAAATATTTAGTCAATGAAACCGTGGTGTTCGATACTGCAGAATTCACGCTTTGTTCTGAAGACAGTGAACCCAACTGCATAAAGTTATCCAACTCAGCCGGCAAAGTGCTGGAACAGCTGATCCTTCATCATGGCAACGGGCAGGTTGTCACCCGCGATCATTTTTTCGAACAGGTATGGACGATTAATGGACTTCAGCCCTCCAATGGCAACCTTAACCAGCAGGTCAGCCTGATAAGAAAAGCCTTATCCAATGTAGGCCTTGGCTCAAGCGTCATTATTACCGTCCCGAAACGCGGACTTAAACTCAGCGACAAACTGCGTATTACCGCACTTGAAGCGGAACTGTCACGCCCGGTGGATAAGGTTCATTTGACTGACAGCTTCACCGGTCCGTCCGGGTCAGCATCTGGTTCACTCAGCCTGCAGCAGAGTACTCGTCTTATACCCTATATTGTCATGCTGCTGCTGGCTATTTTTGCAGCGATAATAATTTATATCTATAGCTACCAAAATAATAATCAACCAACCTATTACTTCGGCAAAATTGACAGCTGTGAAGTGTATACCCTCCGTCCGGTAGATGATGACGAACGGGACGATTTGACAAATGATGTACGCGCGGTGATGAAAGATAACATTGATCGATGCCAGCCCAACTCGGCGTTGCTGTTTTCAAAAACGCAGGCAGCTGATAAATGGGTTCAGGATAATATTAACATTCGCATCTTCATGGCTAAATGCCAGAAAGATCGGAATGGTGATCTTACTCGGTGTCTAAATTATTTCCTTTATAACTGGACGGTCTGATGATCAAAGCGATGATAATCCTGTTTCTTTGTCTGGTTTCCGGGACTTTTTTTTTCCTTAACTATGAAAAAACCAGTCTCAACGGACGTCACTGCTCTGGTATCATGGTGTTAAAAGCCCATGTACCCAAAGGGTCAATCAATTATTTTGCCGAAGTTAAAATGCTTTTTACCAGCCAGAACGAAGGTTTTTATGCCCTCAGCGGCACATTGACGCTGGATGATAAATACTATGAGTTGCGGCGAAATAAGTATTTCACCTACTCTCGTATAGATAACTACGGCCTCTATGAAATGGAAATTACTCGGGAGACCCGTTCAGAAGAAGATACCGTGCCTGATGACATCGCTAAAATGGTGTTTCTACCAATGGGGACGACCTACATGCCAAGCTTCAGAGTGCTTGACGACCGCGCCTTACTGATAAGCTTTCTTTACTCGCCGTTTTTTGTCTGTACCGCTGATTGATGCATCATCACCTCATTTGGCACCGCTTTAGGGTGTAACGTTGACTAACCCGGGTAATGACACAATACTTAACCTTAAGTTGGGTCTTATTATACACCGCCCTCAGGGATCAAGGGGTCAACGCCACTATGCCGCTTAGCTGATGAACACCTCACGGTCCCGCCAGCACCCAATTTCTGCCGCCAACGGCCCTGGCCGGGGACAGCGGCGCCAATTAAACCTGCTGTTTCAGATGGGAGCCTCAGCACTGGTTATCGCATTTACCCTGATAACACTGACCGGCTGGTATTTGTGGCACTCCTATAACCTTGCCGTGACCCGCTCTCAGATAAATACCCAGAACCTGACTCAGGCGCTGAGCCAGCATGCCAATGATACCTTTGTACAATCAGAGGCGATATTGACTGAACTTGTCGCATTGGTTGAAACATCACCCACCGATCCTGCCGGACTGGCTGTGCTGCAACAGGTATTCAGACAAAAAACCAGCGAACAGCCCCAGATACACAGCCTATCTTTGTACGACGCCGCGGGCAAAATGATCGTCACTGCCAATCAAAATCTGCCGGCCAACACCGATTATGCTGACCGGGAGTATTACCTGTATCATCGAGACAATACCAGCACGGCTATTCATATCGGTAAAGTGATCCGCAGCAGGATTACCGGCGAATTAATACTGCCGATATCGCTACGCGTAGAGCACCCTGACGGTCGTTTTGCCGGGGTTTTGCTTGAAAGCGTGGTTATCGATTACTTTAAAAATTTTTATACCCGGTTTGTTATCAGTGATGACTCAACATTGATGATGATGCTTAACAACGGAACTGTCCTCTATCACCAGCCCTATAATGAAAAACTGATAGGCACCAACATTTCCAATACGCCCTTGTATAAAAACAATATCCGGTCCCGGTCCTCAGGCATAGTGACCACCAGCATGAGCAGCGAAAAAGAAGAAAAAGTATACAGCTACGTCCACCTGCCTTCATTTCCTGTCGTCGTGACGGCGGGATTATCGTTGGATCAGGCATTTATCGACTGGAAGCGGGATGCGCTGAGCCATATTGCCATGGTGCTGATTATTCTGACGGTAATCGGCCTGTTGGGGGTCGTGCTCACCCGCCAGGTGCGCGCCCGTATGCAGGTAGAGGAAACGCTGCGATTAACCCAGAGTGAATTACGCAAAACCAATGCAACCCTTGAGCAGATGGCCAGGCGAGACAGCCTGACCGGACTGTATAATCGCAGGCACTTTGATCTGCAGCTGTTGAGCGAATTTACGCGCGGCGCACAGGAATCCTGCCCATTAGGACTCATTTTGATAGATATCGACTTCTTTAAGCAGTTTAACGATATCTATGGCCATGTCGCCGGCGATGAATGCCTGCGACGAGTTGGCAAAGCCCTGGGCAGCGTTCCCTTACGGCTGCGTGACGTGGTGGCCCGCTATGGTGGTGAGGAATTCATCATCCTGCTGCCCAATACCGATGCTGAAGGCGCGATGGTCGTTGCCGAGCGGGCAATGGCGGAGGTCGCTCAGTTGGCCATCCCCCATCAAGCCAGCCCTGGAGGAAGACTTACAATGAGCATTGGGGTGTTCGTCGGCTTGCCGGGGACACAATGGGAGACGCCGTCCAAAATGATTACCCGGGCCGATATGGCCTTATATCAGGCCAAGCATGCGGGACGAGATCGGATCTGCGTGGCCTGAGATAATGAGTCTTGAAGAGGATGATCATTAATACCGTAGAATCAGACCTGCATCAGGTAGAGCCGACGGTTATCTTTTCATCCATTACGTCCGGTTGACATCGACAATGATGCGGCCGCGTATGTGACCTTTTATCAGCGCCTCGGCGGTGACTATCACCTCCCCCAAGCCAATTTCCCGACTGATGCTGTCCAGCAGCGGGTCATCGATAAGGGGCTCGATACGGCGCCAGGCTTCAACGCGGTCGACAATGGGACGCATCACGCTGTCAATGCCTGCCAGCGTAATACCGCGCAGGATAAAGGGGGCGACACTTGCTGGAAAATCCATGCCCTGAGCCAATCCGCAGGCGGCAACGGTGCCGCCGTACTGAATACCGGCGCAGACATTGGCCAGGGTATGGCTGCCGATGGTATCGACGGCGGCGGCCCACTGTTCCTTGCCAAGCGGCCGTCCGGGTTCAGACAGGCTGTGGCGGTCAATCACCTCTGCCGCCCCCAGCTGGCGCAGATGAGAGGCTTCTTCCAGCCGGCCGGTAGAGGCGACCACCTGATAGCCGAGGCGCGACAGAAAAGCGATGGCGAAATGACCCACCCCACCATTGGCGCCGGTGACCAGTATCGGACCTTGCCCCGGCGTAACGCCATTTTTTTCCAGTGCAATAACCGACAACATGGCGGTGTAGCCGGCAGTACCGATAGCCATAGCCTGGCGTGCAGTAAGCTCATCAGGCAGTTTAATCAGCCAGTCGCCATTAAGTCGGGTTTTCTGTGCCAACCCTCCCCAGTGTTTTTCCCCTACTCCCCAGCCATTAAGAATCACGCGATCGCCGGTCCTGAAGGCGGGATGATCGCTGTGCTCCACCGTTCCGGCCAGGTCGATACCCGGGATCATGGGAAAGGTGCGTACCACCGGCCCTTTACCGGTAATGGCCAACCCGTCTTTGTAATTAAGCGTCGAATAGTCCACCTTCACGGTGACATTTCCGTCAGGAAGCTCGGCTTCATTTATTTGACGAAGGCCTGACCGGTAACCCTCAGCGTCTTTTTCGATAACGATTGCATTAAACATGATAATTCCTTGGTAAGAGTAAACAGTCCCCTTATGCCAAAGGGAGAAAATCGAGAGAGACACTTGGCGGCAGCTATCAGCAAACCTCCAGGCAATGCCGGGGCCAGCAAAAGTGTCGATGCATGGATTTTGCCACAGCCAGCAGCCTGAGTGAAGTTGCAGAGGACATTGAGTGTCCAGTTGCCAACAAGCTGAAACTGACATTAATATTGACATCTACCGCGCTGATATTGCTAGGCCCACATAATGCATATTGCCCCGCCTCACATTGATAATACATATTGCCCCGCCTCACCTTGATAATGCATATTGCCCCACTTGCTTTGCCTTGCCCATAGGAATTTTGCCTTTACTGAAAAACTGGCCCAATAGCATAAAGGGCTTTAGTCCGAAGCTATACGGAACTTCAGTGTATGCAAGCAGGAATATCAGCGCGAGATCTCAATATTTATCATTTGCCGGGTGAACGCTAATTTGTAGAGATCTCTGGTTATTTGAGCTATCCCATCCGCTGTATTAAGGAGCAGATGAGCCAGATATCCCGGGTCATTCTCAGCAATATAGGCAAGCTGCGCGTTTTCAAAAACACTTTTCTTTAACGATCTGTATACCGATATGCTGGTAAAATAATCTTGGTTTAGTTTATTGAAATCCTGCTTGTTGATAATTCGCCCCTCTGCGATTTTTTGAACCATATCATCGATTGAACTTAGAACAGGAATTATCTCTCCGTTTTCTCTTGGGAAGTAGACGATATCTGTGGTTATTCCACCAATGTGGGATGCCTCATGCAATAAAGTCGTTATCACATCGGTGGCGGTCTTTTTACGCAGCGTGACATCCGGATGGGTGGGATCGACATAGTAAAGTTTATCGAGATTGATAAATATTCTTTTGCTGCGATCGGTAAGCGCAATCGCCACATTCCCGCGGCCCCTCTGTTCTGGAGTGAGTATCGGTTCATAGTAGAGTACCTCTTTATGCGCTGGAGAATGATATCCCGCTATAGGATTTTTGATCAAATCAGTGAGATAGATGGAATCGGCATTAAGATTGTTAGTGATTGTGATTAACCGCTTACGTAACGCCGAAGCGAACTGAACCAGAAAATCAATATTATTGGTTTTCAGGATACTAGAAAGGTAAGTTTCGTAATCGGCATTGATGTTTTCGAGGTTATAGATAGTCTCAGGTATGATATTATCTTTGATGAAATTAATATACTCATCAATCTCCTGAGATCCCTTCCTTAAATAGAGGGGGTGATGTTCGTTTATCATATTCAGTTTAAAGAATACCACCCTGTTAGAAGCGGCATTGATCACGCTATTTGGATAAAGTTTATTCACCACTAATGAATGAATTTGGGATTCTGAAATTTCGGGTGAATAAAATCGCGTCATTTTACTTAAATAAAACTTCTTTGAAAGAATAACTTCATTTACGGCACTAGAAATTGTCTTAAAATCAGAAACATGCTTATATTTTAGCATAAATATAAGCTTCTTGGAAAATTCATTTTTGATGTGCAGTTTTTCTGAAAGATAATCCCTAACTGTTTTTATCTCGAACTTTAGTTGATTTTTTTCAGAGACGATCAGCGCGATTTCTTTTTTAAGCCTGAAAGCAAAGTTTTTTATGAATAGCCGAAGCACCGGGATGCCCAGTGGGTTATTTCTATCTCCTTCAGATACCCACTCAGCATTGAAATAGTGACCATCATGAAGAAAATACAGATTCCCAGTTTCTGTAGAAATATACAATTGAGGAAACTTATTATCATCATAAGATATAACGGATTTATTCAAAATATTTTTCCTGCTGATAACATTCCTTGCAATATTTTTTTTGAACAGCGAGTCTAACTCTTTTGTCATAAATATGGGGATACAGCCTGTGCTTGATGATTCAACCGCACGGCGATTGTGGCAATTCACTATTTCACTGTAGTTTTCCGGACTGTATTCATAATTATCACGAACTCTATAAAAGACGTCATTGAGCAAATATAGACTGATTGCCGGCTGATTTGCCTCAAACTGGTCACATTCAATATCAAGGCCGTTGCCGTCGTAGTGAGAAACTTCAAAAAATAGCCCATTGGCCGAAAATATTTTTCTATGCACAGCATCTATATATATTCCCGGGCCAATTTGCGCCACGGGGATAGTGTCGATGCGCTTACCTTGTGATGTCAGATACTGATAGGCTTCACTCTCTATTGCCAAGTGGGATACAGATTCGAGAGATTCAACCCCCACCGAAACCGTTTGCTGGCTGAATATAACGTCATAGGCACTTACTAAGGTGAATGAGTTATCCTTTTGTTCAATAAAGGTATCAACACTGCTATCTAACACATATTTGTCATTGGCAATCCAATGAATGGCATGATACCTATCTTTAAATTTTAAATAACTATGGCCCTGTGCATCATAGCATAACCCATCATCCTGGATAACGGATAACACTTTATCGGCAGAATATGTTATTTCATCTCTTTTTATATTCAATATTATCGCTAGGTTATCATCTACCTTGGCAGACTCTTCTTCAAACATCCAGCCAGATTCTCTCAGTAATAACACTTTCCTTCTGGCAGAATCTTTGGCCGCCGTTAGAGTAAGCTTCTTATTACCATTAGGGCCGGCCTTAATTTGCTCAACCGGAACGATGAAACCCTCCATCATAACCGCTTTGAATGACTCTCCAGACGCTTTTGAAAATATAAGAATTTGACTATCAGATTCATCTATAATAAGATCATATTTACTATTTTCAAGAAATTCCCCCAACGGCTTGCCATATATTTTTTTTATTTCTTGTTCAGTAATACTTCGACTATCTTTTACCTTGGGGCCGGCAAAATCCCAGACCCCAGATCTGGTATTAAAAAAAACTATCTGTTCAGTTCCACCTTGCAAGACGAAGGGATTGCCATTGATATCTTTTTGTAAGGGATATTCGTTCCCTTTGACGTTGATGCCAATTCTTTTGTCTTTATAGCTGAATTTTCTATTATTAAATGACCGGGATAGGGGTCCAGTTATGTCTTTATCGGCTTTACTCTTATCATATAATATTGAAATTTCATCGGCTGAATAGGTCTTTATTATCTGCTTGGTCATAAACATTATCTGCTGGTCAATGCCTTCGATCTTCTGCAAATCCAACGGCTTACCCTCTAGCCCATCTGAAAAGACTTCCAGTGCCGGACCGACGATCAACTGAAGGACCGCCAGGGGCTGAGAGTGAGGAAGTAAAGTCAAAACCTGAACCAGAATTGAACCGGCCTTGTCTAACATATCGGCCAGATTCTGACTCTGTCGATGGGGCGGGCAACCCCTGCCCTGAATATTATGATGATGGATTATCTGTGATTCTGTTCCTAACTGTTTGAGTGGATTGCTCAGCGTTCGCCCTATCTGCCTGACGATATCAATTGAGGACATATCACTTCGCTCATCTATGCATGAAAAGTCGTACATTTTCTCAATTTTGACATCATCAGTAGGCGAAATATTGCGTGCAATAGAGAGCCTTGGCTGATAGCCAACATCAAAGCGGGGGGAAAAAATGAGTTTTTTCCTTACCCCCGGCCAAATATTTTCTGCCGGGGTCTTTCCCGCTGCCATGCCGGTGATCGGCATTAACGGCTGCGCCGTTGCGTCATGAGTTCCTGGGGCAGCGGTTATGACAGAGGCAAATAGATGGCGTGTCGAAGGTTTTGTGTGTGTTTTATCCAGTGAGGGCTGTAGGGGGTGAGGTGGAACAATGGTTACCCTGGCCCCTTCAGGGGGGGGGCACAGGCAGGTAAAGCTGTCAATCTTCAGTACCATTTGTGTCGCTATTGTATCTTTATGACTTTTTTTAACGTCTGCATGGGCTATTTTGCAACGTTCTTTAATACGGTCCGTTAAGCATTTCTCCGGTTGAACGCCGGTATAGCTATAGCGCCACGGAACCCGTAAAGACTGCCTGCTCACTTTTTGGTGATATTCCTCTGGCTGTGCGCAGGGGATTTCCCGTTGATAACCTCCCCGCCCCTTACCAAAATAGGTATAGCATTTTTTCAGCGATCTTTTCGTTACGCCAGCGGACCGCTTTTTGGGGATGGATGTCGCTTTTGGAAAATCAATGTGCCGGCTGTACCGACGTTGATGAAAAGCATGACTGCGGCGAGGCACTTGAGGACTTTGGTAAACCTGAGTTTGTTCTTGGTTGTCTTGCGCCTGATGCCATAGTAAATCAGCACCGTTGTCAACCAGTGAACATGGGCACATATCACGACCTGCAAGACAATATCTTGCCCAATGCGCGACCACACTAAAGACCATGACGACACACCAGCCAAGTCCTCGCGAATACAGCTGTTTCTGGACCATAGGCAGCGCTTCTTGCCGCTGAACGCGGCAGCGCACCCGCTGCGCAGCCTGATATAACTGCTTGCCTGCCGCTAATATCTCATTCAGCTGACGGTCTTCTGTAGACGAATGATTAACCTGCCATGGCAAAACGGCTAACCGTTCAGCATACTGGGGTTTAGCCGGTCGCGTGCCATGGGTGCCGGTCGCGCCATAACCGCTGTGCGTCAGTTTCAGATCATTATTTTTCACCGACACAGGCAGCGTGGGCTGCCCAGCCGATAGCATATGGCGATGGGAAAAACCAGAGCAATTGGCACCCCTATCATCAGAGCGGTGTCTTTGAGCCGGGAATAGCGGAATTTGCGTTTGCACAGTGCTGTATCTCACATCATTACCTGTTGAGATGTCAGTATAATTAGCACCAGTCTTAAAGAGATAATATCCCATATGCTTTGCTCATGGAGACATCGTCATGGTGTCAAAACGAGCAAGCAGCTGTCATTCGCCAGTAAGGGTTAACCTCGGGTGTGCGCATTGATTCACTGGTGCCAGCCAGTTCATCGCCCACGCAGTGGTTGTATACGTAGTAGTGACAGCGGCAGTATCAGTATCAGTATCAGTATCAGTATCAGTATCAGTATCAGTATCAGTATCAGTATCAGTATCAGTATCAGTATCAATACTACAATCACTTCCGATACCTGATGCCAGACTGGATTATCCCGATAGCGTCATCAATGGCCTGTTATCCGCCCGTCTCCATGACAGCTGTTTTTATCTTTGCGCCCATATTATTATAAAGATCTCTGGTCAATACTGCCAAGCCATCTGCCGTATTCAGCAACAGGTGAGCCAGATAGCCGGGGTCGTGCGAGGCAATATATTCGAATTGATCATTGTCTTTAATCATATGTTTTAAATCACGATAGACCGATAGGCTGCTGAAATAGTCCTCGTTGAGTCGGGTGAAATCATGTTTATTGATAATTCTACCACTGCCAATTTTTTCCAGCATATCTTCGATAGAACTCAGCACCGGCACGATATCACCAAACTTTCTGGGAAAATAGACAATATCGGTTGTCATACCACCAATATGGGATGCCTCATGAATCAGGGTTGTAATAATATCTGTAGCGGGTACTTGTCGTAAGGTGACATCAGGATGAGTGGGGTCGGCAAAATATAACTTATCAAGATTGATAAAAATCTTTTTACTGCGATCGGTAAGGGCCAGCGCCACGTTACCGGTGCTTCTTTCTTGAGGAGTGAGAACCGGTTGATAATAAAGGACTTCCCGCTGGTCTGCCGATATATGGTCTGTCAGCGGCAGTTTAAACACATCCGTAAAATAGATATATTCGGGATTCAGGTTGTCGCTGATTTTTTTCAAACGCTTACATAATGCCGCTGAGAACTGGGCAAGAAATTGGATATTGCCGGTTTCAAGTACAGTGGACAAATAGAGTAGGTAATCAGGATTAATTTTATTTAGCCCGTTAATCGTTTCGGGTATAATATTCTCTCTTAGCAATTTTATATTGTCATAAATCTGTTCAGCGCCTTTACGAATATAAAATGGGTGATAATCGTTAATCATATTTAGCTTGAATATTCGCACCTCTTTGGCGGGACTTTGGGTAATTGTTTCTGGATAAAGGTGATTAACGACCAATGAGTATAGGCTATCTTCAGGTATTACAGGGGTAAAGTCTACCACCAATTTTTTCGAGTAAAAAATATTGGATAAAGTCGCCTGACTGACTGCGCTGGATAAAGCTCTAAAGTTGGAAATATAACGGTATTTGATCATGGTGATCAGTTTTTTACTGAACTCATTTTTGACATGCAGTTTCTCAGACAGAAAATCATCTACTGTTTTTATTTCTAATCTTAATTGTTTTTTTTCACAAACCACTAACGCTATTTCTTCTTTAATTCGTAAAATATAACTTTTACTGAATATGCGCAGTACCGGCATACTCAGAGGATTTCGTTTATCGTTTATGCCCAGCCACTCCGCATGCAAGTAATGGCCATCATGAAGAAAATACAACTTCCCCGTATCTGAAGAAATATACAAGTGTGGAAACAAATCATCATTATAGTAAGTTATGGACTTATCTAATATGGTTTTATTACTGACCAAACCCCTTTCGATGTTTTTCTTGAAAAGAAAATCCAGCGTTTTGGTCATCAAGATCGGCCGACAACGTGAGGCCGGAGGATCAACCGATCGTCTTGATTCGCAGCCTGTAATCTTGCAGTAATTCTCAGGATCGTATTGATAATCATCTCTCACTTTGTAATAAACATCTTTATTCAGAAATAATTTCATTTCCGGTTGATGACACTTGAGAGGATCCCCCCTTACTGTCAACGTTTCTTGCGTATCATCGGCAATCTCATAGGTTTTGCCCTGCACGGAAATGACCTTCTTATGCGACGCAGTACTAAAAACAGCTGGGCCAATTCGGTTTAACAATGCGGTGTCGGAACATGTAGCTTGAGATATCAGATACTGATATGCTTCGCTTTCTAAAAAAAGGGTTGATGAGCCATCAATCGACAGTTCCATCGTATCAATAACATCATGGATGAACACGACTTCCGAAGACATACGCAATGAAAAATAATCACTATTTTTCTCAATGTAGATATCCGAAAAATTATCCAGCACATATTTATTATTTACGATCCAGTGCAGTCGATGATAACTGTTTCTAAATTTGAGATAAGCCTTTCCCTGGGCATCATAACATAATCCATCCTCATTGATGGCTGACAAAACCTCTTCCACAGAAGAGATAATTTCATCAATGCTGGCATTTAGAAATATATCTAAATGTGTATCCGTTTTTGCCGATTCAGGCTCAAATATCCAACCTGTTTCGGTAGGCAATAGCAATTTCTTTTTTAGTCCCTTACCAGAAGCCGTCAGAATGAGCAACTGATTTTTATAAGGACCCGAATGAAATTGCATGACAGGAATAATATACCCATCCATGTTTACTGCCTTAAATGACTCACCACTGTCTTTCTCAAAATAGAGAAGTCGACTATCTGAATCATCTTTTCGGATATCGTATCGATTACTCTTAAAAAGGACCAAGAGCGGCGTGCCATACTGGTGTTTTAATATCTGTTCCGCTTTCCCTCGATTTGCTATGACGTCGGGACCGGCAAACATCCATCCATAGTTGACATTATTATAAGCAACCATTTTATCTAACCCGTCATCTATAACATAAGGATTTTCATTTACATCATTATGTAATCTATATTCCTTTCCTTGCAGATCGAGGAAAAGGTTTTTTGCTTTAATGATAAACTTTCTTCTGGAGAATATTGCACTGTCGACATGTTCAGGCTGTGTTAAAACATCTTCTTTTTTAGCTGTATTATATAATAAGTCGAATTCTTCAGCAGTAAACGTGGGAATCATCTGCTTGGCCATAAACATCAATTGCTGATCAATGTTTTCTACCTGCTGCCAATCGATAGATTTTCCGTCCAGTCCATCAGACAGCAGCTCTAATGCCGGGCCAACAATCAGCTGCAGCGCAGCCAGAGGCTGAGAGTTTGGCAGCACACCCAGCACCTGGACCAGTATGCCATCGGCTTTCCCCAGTATTTCCGACAAATGCTGCCTTACGAGGCCGACTGGGCAGCCCTTTTGCAGTGTCTGATGATGGTGGATTATCTGTGATTCTATTCCCACTTGCTTTACCGGGTTGCTGAGCGTCCGGCCTACCTGACGAATGATATCGGCCAATGTCATATTATTTCGCTGATCAAGGCATGAAAAATCATACAGTTGCTCTATTTTCACTTCTTCAGCAACCGAGTGCATTGGGTTATTTTTCAATGGCCCGGCGAGCACACCGTCAGCCTTGGGAGCCAAATGAAACCGTTTATTGATAAGCCAGCCACCATGGGCAATAGCCTTCTCAGGTAACTGCCCGGTCAGCGATTTTACCGGCTGAACACTGCTGTCGCTGCCGGGAGGCAGAGCGGTTGGCGTGGCAAGCGTTATGCTCCTGCTGTTTAATGGGGTGCCTGTGGGATTTATCTGTTGCTGGCTATGACGGATATACGGTGGTGGTATAATCATGACCCGCGCCCCATCAGGGGGCGGACACAGACACGAGCTTTTACCTATTTTCAATATCATTTTGGTCGATGTCTGGTGGGTATTTTTTTTTCTGAATGCGTTATGGGCAATCTGACACCGATTGGTCACGCTTTGGGTTAGGCAATGGGCCGGTTGTCGCTGTGTGTAGTAGTATTCAACCGCGGCAGCCTGCGTTTTTTCCCCTTGCCCACGCAGGCTGTTCTGGTCCACCGGGCAAATCACTTCTTTTCGATAGCTCGCGCGGCCCCTGCCGGCATACTGGTAGCACCTCCTGTGCGTCTGGCTTGCTGACTTAGCAGACAGGTTGTCAGGCATTGGGGTTGACTGCGGGCCTGACACTTGCCGCTTGGGCCGCGGCTGCTGCTTGAAATCCCTGGCACCGGAGGGATCATGAATCAGCGATAACGCATCCGGTCCCCAGACAGCCAGCTTCTGGTCATTGCCACTATAGCGTCCGGCATGGCGCTGTGCGTAGCCGTTAACGCCATAATTTGGCCCGAAGCTGCCGAGAAAACCACCCAGTCCTACCCCGACACTGGCGAGCACCGCTGCTACTGCTGATAAATGTCCGGTGCCGGATATGGGAGACAGGGAAGGTATTAGCGGCGCCTCATGCTGATGAAGCAAGAAGGCCCTCCTCGCACCCTGTTGATATAAAATCTTACCGCGAGCCAGCAGATGGGTGAGTTCAACGTCTTGTTGCACGCGTGCGGGCGACAACCAGGACAGCCAATAGCGCCAATGACCGGCTTGGTTATCCGCGCTGTTATCAGCTTGGCCAGCAACGGGCCGGCTAAAAATGACGGCATTTGCTTCAAGCCGGTTATGTGCGGCTCTCAGCTCAGTGGCCAGTACGGGCGGCTTATGAGCGTCGGCATGCAACGCAGGAACCGCCCTTAAATCAGCAGCTTGAGAAGCGGTATTTCCAGTAGAAATGTTAAAAGGAGTTATCGGCACGAAGGGGGTATCCCTCATTTCAGATAGGCAACGCCTGACTCTTTTTGGCGCGGCTATAACGCATTAAGGCTTATGGAGCTGAGCCAACATCGGCGACCAGATCGACTGCAAGTCTTGTGCTGCACGGTAAAGCAGGCAACCATCAGGGTCAGGGTAAGAGGCTACCGATCGCCGTAGGCACATGACGGCAGGTGCCGTCTTAAGCACCGGTTTGCCACTTTCCAGTGGCCTTTGGTTTACACTACCGGAACCTGCGCCCCTGCTTGGTCAATAGTTCCCGCCAGCGGATTATCTTTGACGCCTTTATTATAAAAAAGATCTCTTGCTAAGACCGCCAAGCCATCTGCGGTATTGAGCAGCAAGTGAGCCAGATAGCCGGGATCGCAGGATGCAACATAATCGTACTGATTATTTTCAGAGAGGGCGATTTTGTAATTTCGGTATATCGGTATTCCGCCAAAGTATTCTTCATTCAGTTTAGTAAAGTCATGTTTATTAACAATCTGACCGTGACTTATTTTTTCAATCATATCATCTATTGAGCTTAATACTGGAATAATCTCGCCCTCCTTTCGCGGAAAATAGACAATATCGGTCGTCATGGTGCCGATGTGAGAGGCCTCATGAATTAAGGTGGTAATGATATCTGTCGCGGGCTTTTGGCGCATAGAGATATCTGGATGGGTCGGATCCACATCGTAAAGCTTATCAAGATTAATATAGATCCTCTTGCTTCGATCGGTCAAGGCCAAAGCTACATGGCCGCTACTCCTTTCTTCAGGTGTCAATACCGCTTGATGATAACGCACTTCTTTTGGCTCCGGCGCCTCATAACCTTCAAGCGGCTGTTTAACCAAATCTGTTATATAAATATATTCAAGATTGAGGTTTTGGCTTATCTTATCCAGACGCTTACTTAGCTCTACAGAAAATTGTGACAAAAACTGTATATTATTTGTCTCCAACACCAATGACAGATAATTTTCATAGTCGGCATTATAATCAGCAAGCCCACTGATCACTTCTGGTAACATGACTTCTCTGATAAATCGTATGCAAGCAGATATGTGTTGACTGCCTTTCCTTAGATATAACGGGTGTTGATCGTTGATTAATCTGAGCTTATGAAACTTTATAGTGTTAGATGGGTTAGTGATAATGTCATCCGGATACAGATATTTCAACACAATCGAGCGCAGCCACTCATCGGGCACGCCTGGCGTAAAATACAATGTTAATTTCTTCGAAAATAAATTGTGGGATAAAGCCACCTGGTTCACCGCATTGGATAAATCTTTAAAATTGGCAATATAGCGATATTTTATCATAGTGCCAATTTTTTCCGCAATATGTGGCTTAACCTGCAACTTTTCGGCTATATGGTCATTTACGGTTTTTATTTCAAACTTAGATTCACTTTTATCACACACCACCAACGCTATGTCTTGTTTCAAACGAAACGCAAATCTTTTGTGAAATAGTCGTAGCACTGGCTTTTCCAGGGGGTTGTTTTTATCCCCTTTAGACACCCATTCTGCGTCGATATAATTCCCATCATGAAGGAAATAGTAATTACCGGTCTCGGGTGAATAGTACAATTGTGGAAATTCATCATTGTCATAACTAAATATGGATTTGTCGAATATATTTTTCTTGCTTACCTGATGACGGGCAATATGCTTTTTTAACACATCATCCAGCGTTTTTGTCATGTATATTGGCAAGCATCCGGGATCTGCAAAATCCGCCGCTCGCCTCACTTTACAATAACCAATGCGGTAATACCGATCCGGGTCATAGTGGTAATTATCTCTGACCTTGTAATATACATTATCATTCAAGTACAATTTGATTTCCGGCTGATTACCTTTGATCGGGTCAGCTACCAGAGTAACAACATCATTTTCATAGGCGGAAGCCAAAAAAGTTTCTCCGTTGACGAAAAATACCTTCCGGTGCATGTTGTCTATATAAACTGCGGAACCCAGTTTTGACAGCGATGTTGTATCGATACCCTGTGCCTCAGATTGCAAGAGCGTATAAGCTTCGCGCTCAAGATAGATATCAGATTTACCGTCAAGGGATTTTTCTGCAGTGTCAACGGCGTCAGGTATAAAGGTCACTTCAGAAGCACTGCGTAAAGTAAAGACATCTTCGACTTTCTCAACGAACACTTCATCGGCCTCGTCCAGAACGTACATATTGTTGGCAATCCAATCAACATGATAATATCGGTGATTATATTTTATGTAAGATTTTCCTGCCGGATCATAGCACAGTCCATTATTCCTGATTGTCGACATTATTTTTTCAGCCGGGTACGAATTTTCTTCGCTGCTTGACCTGAGGAATATCTCAAGTTCTGTATTGAAGTTACTTGATTTTGTTTCAAACACCCAGCCCGATTTTGTCGGCAAAATAACTTTGCTACCAACAACGCCATCACCATAAGTTAATATGACTCTTCTATTTTTAAACGGGCCTGAGATGAACTGGTGTACCGGGATAATAAATCCATCCATATTCACCGCATGGAATGACTGTCCATTTTCATTTTCTAAGAACAGTAATTTTTGGTCGACGCTATCGCTAGCCACTCTGTATCGGCTTTTGCCAAAAAACTCTGAAAGAGGCATGCCACAGGCTTCCTTGGTGATTTGTTCGTCTTTACCTCTGTTTGCAACGATGTCCGTTCCAGCAAGTTCCCATTCTTGCTGATGGTTGTTGTAAGCAATCATTCTTGCAACACCCTCATTCATAATATAGGGGTTTTCGTAGGAATCATTGTGCAGTTGATGTTCTTTATCGTTAACGGCGACGAATAATTTTTTATTTTTTATAATAAACTTGCGTTTCTCGAATACCTCTTTGGCTGGACTGCCGTTGTCGGAGGGGGGCCTGTTTTTATTATAGAGCATCGACAATTCTTCTGCGGTATAGGTGAAAATTACCTGTCTGGCCATAAATAATATTTGCTGGTCAATATTTTCCATCAGCTGAAGGTTTGCCGATTTGCCGTCCAGTCCGTCTGAAAATATTTCCAGTGCCGGCCCCACAATCATTTGCAGTACCGCAAGCGGCTGAGCGTGCGGCAGCAAGGCCATAACCTGAGCCAGTATGGCGTCGGTTTTCCCCAAAACCTCGGCCAGATTCTGGCTTTCAGGTCCTATAGGGCACCCTTTCTCCAAGGTCTTATGGTGATGTATTATCTGGGATTCGATGCCCACCTGTTTAAGGGGATTACTGAGCGTACGTCCTACCTGGCGGATAATATCCGCCGGCGACAGTTTTTTCCTCTCATCAATACAGGAGAAGTCGAACAGCTTTTCTATTTTGACCTGATCAGCACTGTCGGGGTCTTCCTTACCGTCTGCTGCCCCTGCTGAGACCTCATCGGTCCGAGGAGCCAGATTGAGTCTCTTCGTCAGTTGCCGGCCCTCTTGAGCGGTCTGACTTGCCGTTAACAGCGCAGTAACCGGCACTATCGGTGACGTCATGGCGGCAGCCATTGTCGGGTTGGTGATCGGCTGGGCGATAATCGGCGGGATTGCGGTCACTGTTTTATTATGCCGCGGTTGATGCAGGTAGCCGGGGGGCACAATGGTTATCCTTGCTCCGGCCGGTGGGGGACACAGGCATGAGGTATTGCCGATCTTTAACACCAGCTGCTTTGCTCTTCTGCGCTGCTTGGTTCTCAAATCGTGGTGTGCAGTCTGGCAACGTTGCTTGAAACGCTTCGTTTTACACTCAGCCGGTTGCCTGTCGGTATAGCTATAGAGCCGCGAAGCGGATGCCGGCCGTTGTTCGGCTAACGGCTGCTTTTTATCCACCGCCCCAGACAGCCCTTCAGCGCGATAGTCAGTTTGTCCTTGACCCGGGAGCTCACTGGCTGCCTTTCGCGTTTGGCGATCTGCGCCAGCCATGAGGCTGTCCCGTGTTAAAGCAGGCTGGAGAAAATCACTGTGACGCTTGGCGTGCCGATGATGCTTGATATCGCAAGGGTAATGGTGTGCGTAACTTGAGGAAAAAGCCTCCGCTCCACGCGCCGTTTGCCGATTGAATGACCCAGCATAATGAACAGCAGCGGGCTGAGAGGCGCTCTCGGACTGCTGAGGCTGGAAAAAACCTTTTGCATACCTTCCCGCTCCGGTACCGGCCAACAGTCCCACGACTCCCATAAAGAGTCCAGCCTTGGCTGTTATCGCCGATGGCGGCGAGTGCGGTCTGCTCTGCTGATATACCTGAGTGCGGATCATTTCTCCTCTTTGGTATAATACCTTGCCTTGAGCCAGTATTTTTTTCAGTTCACGCTCTTCAGGGGTCCGGCAGGCGTTAAACCAGGGCAACCATGGCGGGTACTTATCCGCCAGACTATCGGCATGGCGCGCCACCGGGCCGTTAAACGTAGAGGGGATGTGAGCGGGGGTGTTCATGGTGCAGTTAAGTTGAGCTTGCAGATAAGGCGACGTCTCAGCGCCCGGGGATCGATTATTGGCAGCAGTGGCCTGTGAACACGGCAGCGGCGGGGATTGAGCAGGGACTTTGAGATTTTTTATCGGCACGATACTGTTCCTCCCATCATTGGCTATGCAGGGCATCAGTATAATTTGCCCATGTCAGAAAGAGATAATTCTGGTTAGTACCGAACGGTTGCCGCACCGTTGCTACCCGCGCCCACGCGCTCAGCAAAGCGCCGACAGCGGGTGACAAAAACACTCAGCCCCTGGATGAGCGCGGCAGGCGCAGTCTGGTGGTCATCAGCGCTTACCTTTTCACTGCCGAAGAAATATCTGCGGCAGCGGCAGCTCGGGATGAATGCCTACGCCCATATCAGCCTGATACCAGCGCCTCAGCACCGATGCCTCCAGCACCCGGGCCGGCGTACCGGCGGCCACCAGCCGGCCTTGGTGCAGCAGCAGGATCCGGTCGGCATACAGGGCTGCCAGATTGAGATCGTGTAGAATACAGCAAACCCCCAGCGGCTCCTGGCGCGTCAACTTACGCAACAGACGCAGCATATGCTGCTGGTGATAGAGATCCAGCGCCGAGGTCGGCTCATCCAGCAGCAACCAGCGTGGAGTGGGATCGGGTTGCCAGAGCTGGGCCAGCGCTCTGGCCAATTGAACTCGCTGCTGTTCCCCACCGGACAAGCGCCGATAGTCTCTGGTCGCCAACGGCAGGCAATCGGTCTGGGCCATCACCTGCTCTACCGCTTCCCGGCGGTGACTATTGCCATGGGGTGCTCGCCCCATGCTGACCACCTCGGCTACGCTGAAATCAAAGGCCAGGCTGCTTTGCTGACGCATGACGGCGCGGGTACGGGCAAGGGACTCTGGCGACCAGGCCGTCAGGGGCTTGCCCATCAGTCGGCATTCTCCTTTATGTGGCGGCAGAAAACCGCTCAGCAGGCGCATCAAGGTCGATTTACCGGCACCATTGGGGCCGATAACCGCCACCAGTTCGCCGGTGGTTATCCGCAGCGAAATATCGTCAATCAGCCGCCGGTTGCCGGCGCGCCACTGCAGCCCTCTGGCCTCAAGATGCCGGGAGAAATCAGACATCAGCCCGCTCCCGCCGGCGCATCACCAGCCAGAGAAAATAGGGTCCGCCCATCAGCGAGGTCAATAGTCCCACCGGCATTTCCGCCGGCACCACCAGGGTCCTTGCCAGCGTATCGGCTGCCAGCAGCAGGCAAGCGCCGCCCAATGCGGCGCCCGGCAATAGCCATCGATGATCCCCTCCCAGCCTCATCCGCACCAGATGGGGGATAACCAGACCAATAAAGCCGATCACCCCGCTGACGGCGACCGCGGCCCCGGTCAGCAGCGCACAGAGCACCAGTAATATCAGTTTTACCCGCGGCACGTTTACCCCCAGGTAATGGGCTTCTTCATCGCCCAGCTGCAGCAGATTAAGCGCGGAGGCGCGGTACAACACCAACAACGCCGCCGGAATAATCAGCGAGGCGCACACCGCCAGCGTCGGCCATTGTGCCTGTCCCAGGCTGCCCATCATCCAGAGAGAAAACTGCCTGAGCTGCTGGTCGTTACTGACCCAGGACAGCACCCCTATCGCCGCCATGCAAAGGGCGTTGATCGCGATACCGGCCAACAGCAGCCTGGACAGATTGCCCTGACCGCCGCGGCTGATGCTGAAAATAAGCAGTGAAATGAACAGGCTGCCGACAAAGGCGGCCATCATATGACCGTAAAGCACCATGACCGGTGGCAGGCTGAACGGCAGCACGATAAGCATCGCCACCATCAGCGCCCCGCCGCTGCTGATACCCAGCAAGCCCGGGTCAGCGAGCGGATTGCGAAACAGTCCCTGCATCACTGCCCCGGCGGTCGCCAGGCCACCGCCGACCACTACCGCCAGCACTACTCTGGGCAGGCGGATATTGAGCCAGATATTCCATTGGATATCCTCAAACGGGGTATGCCAAAGGATACGATAAGAAAGCGGCAGCGCGCCCATATTGGCTGCAATCAGTATCAGTGCTGCCAGCAGCACGGTTAACCCGCCGACTGTCAGCCGCACCGACCGCTTGCTGACCGTCACCGGGCGCCTGCTGCCTGGCGGATTTTTTCGAGTACCGCAGGCGTTTGCAGGCCAAAACCGAGCAGCGCCATATCATCCAGCACCAGCAGTCGCCGCTGCTTGCCTGCCGGTGTCTGGGCCAGTCCGGGCAGCGACCAGATTTTATCCATGCCCCCCAGCGAGCTGACGCCATCGGCCGTCACCAACAACAAATCCGGTGCGGCGGCAATCACCCCTTCTTGGGATAAAGGGCGATAATGACGGGATCCCTGCATGGCGTTTTTCAGTCCGGCCGCGCCGATCATACTGTCGGCGGCGGTCTGCTGACCCGCCGCCATCGGGGTCATACCGCCATGACTCATGATAAACAGTACGGCAACCGGCAGCGGTGTTTTGGGCACCGCCGCCAGCTGCCGCTGATATTGGCCGGCTAGCCTGTCGCCATTGGCGCTCAGATTGAGTGCGTTGGCGATGGTGCTGATTTTTTCCGGTATTGCCTCAACAGTCGTATCACCCGGCACCGTTAAGACCTTGACGCCACTGTCGGTCAGTTGCTTAAACACCAGCGAGGGCTGGGCCAGTGCGCTTGCCAGCACCATTGAAGGCTTTAACGACAGGATGCCTTCGGCATTTAACTGCCGCATATAACCCACATCGGGCAGCCGCTGGGCAGCCTCTGGCCGCAGGCTGGTACTGTCCCTGGCGACCAAACGGTCGCCGGCTCCCAGAGCGTAAACGATTTCGGTGACATCGCCGCCGATAGCTACAATCCTTTCTGCCGCCAGCGTCAGGCCAGGCAACAGCGCCAGCCATAACGCCACGGCTCGGGTAACAGTCACTTTCATGCTGGCTGCATCCTTAACGTCGGCAGGTGAGCAATCTGCTCACGCCATTGGGTCTGCTCAGGCTGCCCTTCGCTACGCTTGCCGAACAGCTGTGCTATCTGCGTACCATCAGCAGCAAACAGCTCCAGGCTGGTGACAAAGCCGTCTTTGGTCGGTTTACGCGTCACCCAGCTTTCAGCAATGGCATCTTCAACCAGGTGAAGAGTAAACTCAGGGTTAAATACATTTAGCCATTGCTTCATCGGCACCACTTTTTCGATAATGCCGGTAAAGATCTGCACGCAACCGCGGTTACCGACAAAAATCATGATTTCGTTACCGGCCGCGTTGGCCTGCTTCAATATCATCCGCAATGCACTGTTTGCTACTTTAACCGCCAAATCATCCGCCACCCGTGCAAATGCCTGTTGGCGGGTAAGCTGGTGCCGACTGAGCAGGTGAAAAAACTGATGGACATCGGTCATGGCGCGCCATTCAGCTTCAACAACCCGATCATTTGTGACCACGTCGCTAACCCGGGTTTTGGCCTTGGACTCCACAGGTTGAATGATGAGGTCTGGATTCTCCGGGGACAGGAAGTCTTCGACCAGCCCCTGCCAGGCCTGCATATCGGTGTCCGTTGTGGCATAAACCTTATGCAGCGCATCGCCCTGGCCATCAAAAAACTGAATACTGTGGCGTTCACTGTGTGGGGTATTTTCCGTCAGGGTAAACGCCGTGGTCCACTGTCCAAGAAACAGACGTAAGTCCAGCGCGCCGGGATTCAAAATCAGCCCGGCATGGCCGGTAAGCTGCTGATTGAGATATTGGCCCATTTGCTCATGCACCGCGTAACGATTGCGGGTTATCGACTTGGTCACTCCCACCTGCGAAAGCCCGGCCAGCAGACCGCGCGCATCCCCGCGCAGTCGCCTGGCATCGTGACCCACTCGGCAGTGCACCAGCTCCGCTTCGCTGATGCCAATGATCTGGGCCAGGTCGCGGGCACACTTATCTGGGAAATCTATTTTGGACTGCTGATAGCGCTGAAAAAGCGTAATCGTCATGGTTTATCCTTATTACCGTTAATCTCTGCCCGGCATTCCGGCATTCCACCCATCCTGCAGGGCTCCCTGAGGCAGGCTGTGTTGCTGAATGCAGTGTGCCAAACGCCTGACATTTAGCAAACCCCTGCAATGGGTTGTTGCTCCGACGATGGGGAAAGGGAGCATCCTGGTCTTCGCTGAGCGAGCCTTTTCATCAAATGATAATTATTATCATGTGTATTTCTTTGCACAGCAAGCAAAATTGTGCGGCACTGCTTATAACTTTCAATACCTTACGGTGTGTAATGTTAATAATGTTTAATTTGTGTTATGAAAATAAATTGGTGATCCTGATCATATTTGGACATTATGTCCTCCTCGCCTCCGGTCATGGGAATACGGTATTCTCCAGGCCCGGTGGGAGACGGGGGCCTGGCATGAACGTCTCACTGTAAGCCTGTAAGCCTGTAAGCCTGCCATCCTGCGATTGGCCCGTATCACTTAATCTACCCTTTTTCATGAAGGAAGCCCGGATGCTCCGCCGTTTTTTTGATTATTATGCTCCTTATAAATCTCTGTTTTTACTTGATTTCGGTTGCGCCATCGTCGGTGGGTTGCTGGAACTGGGTTTTCCGATGGCGGTTAAACTGTTTATTGACCGATTGCTGCCGGCCCAGGACTGGCTGCTTATTATCGCCGCAGCCGGCGGGTTGCTGGCGGTCTATCTGCTCAATACCCTGCTGATGGCTATCGTCAACTACTGGGGACATGCGCTCGGTGTAGGCATAGAAACCGATATGCGTCGGCAAGCGTTCAATCATCTTCAGAAGCTGTCCTTCCGTTATTACGACAATACTAAAACCGGCCACATCATTACCCATGTGACCAAGGATTTGGAGGAAGTCGGTGAAATCGCCCATCACGGCCCCGAAGACCTTTTTATTGCGGTTATGACGTTCATCGGCGCTTTTATACTGATGGCGACCGTTCATCTGCCGCTGGCCTTACTGACGATTGTCATCGTGCCGACCATGACCCTGCTGGTCAGCCGTCAGGGATCGCAGATGACCGAAACCTGGCGCAGATTATTTGGCCAGGTCGGCAACTTCAACGCCCGCATAGAAGAAAGTATCGGCGGAATCCGGGTGGTCAAAGCCTTTGCCAACGAACAGCGCGAAGAAACGCTGTTTGCCAAAGACAATGACAATTACCGTTCCACCAAACTGCGCGCCTATCGCATCATGACCACCAGCCTGACGTTAAGCTATCTCAGCACCCGCCTGGTGCAGTTGGTGATCATGGTGGCCGGGACCTGGTACGTGATCAAAGGCGAACTGAGCTATGGCGGTTTTATCGGCTTTCTGCTGCTGGTAGAGGTCTTCTTCCGGCCGGTGGCCAAGATTTCTGCGGTGATGGAAAGCTATCCCAAAGGCATTGCCGGCTTCAAGCGCTTTGCCCAGCTGATAGATACCGCGCCGGATATCGTTGACAGCCCCACGGCTACCGACGTCAGCCACCTGCAGGGAGATATCGTTTTCAAGGACGTCACCTTTGGCTATACCGCGGATAAGCCGATTTTGGATAAACTGAACCTCAGTATCCGTGCCGGGGAAACGGTGGCGTTTGTCGGCCCTTCCGGGGCCGGTAAAACCACCCTCTGCTCGCTGCTGCCGCGCTTTTATGAAGTGGACAGCGGCAGCATTACTGTCGATGGCCTTGATATCCGCGCGATGACTCAGTCATCACTGCGCCATAATATCGGCATCGTCCAGCAGGATGTGTTCCTGTTTGGCGGCACCATCCGTGAAAATATCGCCTATGGCAAGCTGAACGCCAGTGATGAAGACATTCTTATCGCCGCCCGGCAAGCCCGGCTTGATGAGATGATTGCCGCCCTGCCTGAAGGGCTGGACACGGTGGTCGGTGAACGCGGCGTCAAACTGTCCGGTGGCCAGAAGCAGCGATTGTCGATTGCCCGGATCTTTTTGAAAAATCCGCCGATCCTGATACTGGACGAGGCGACCTCGGCACTGGATACCGCCACCGAGCAGGCCATCCAGCAGTCCCTGTCCGAACTTGCCGATGGACGCACTACGCTCGTTATCGCCCATCGGCTGGCAACCATCAAAAATGCGGACCGGATTATCGTGGTCGACAACGAAGGCATCCTGGAACAGGGCAGCCATCAGCAGCTGATGACCCGCCAGGGGACCTATGCCAGACTGCATCAGGCACAGTTCGGCAACCCCTGATGGCCGGCGTTCGGGCATCGCCGGCCCGAACGCAACCCGCTGGTGCAGGTTATGAAATTATTTCCGTTCCGTTACTATCTATCTTGCTCTTTGTAAGCATCCAGAGTTAAAAAGGCTGCGCATTAAGCACAGCCTTTCTGGGTAATGTGAGCCGCCTCAATTATTCAACAACTTTCCGTTAAATCGCTGCACTCATGGATTCAGCGCAATGAAATGGCCATTTATCAGGCAGAGGGTAGACGCCAGAGCAACGTCGTAAACCTTTTATTGCGCTTTGAGCGAGGGAACTATGGAATTTATGATTCAGTTGGCGGTGATTCTGGCGTGTCTGTTATACGGAGCACGCAAAGGGGGCATTGCGCTGGGGCTGCTCGGCGGCATCGGGCTGGTGATCCTGGTATTTGTCTTTCATTTGGAACCAGGAAAACCCCCCATCGATGTGATGCTGGTGATAATCTCGGTGGTGGCCGCCTCCGCCACGCTGCAAGCATCAGGCGGTCTGGATGTCATGCTGCAAATCGCCGAACGACTGCTGCGCCGCAATCCTAAATACGTATCGATAGTCGCGCCGTTTGTCACCTGTATCTTGACCATCCTGTGCGGCACCGGGCATGTGGTCTACACCATCCTGCCGATCATTTATGACGTGGCGATCAAGAACAATATCCGTCCTGAACGGCCGATGGCGGCCAGCTCAATCGGTGCACAAATGGGCATCATCGCCAGCCCGGTCTCGGTGGCGGTGGTCTCGTTGGTGGCGATGCTGGGCAACTATACCTTCAACGGTCGCCATCTGGAATTTCTCGACCTGCTCGCCATTACCATCCCCTCAACCCTGCTGGGGATATTGGCTATCGGCATATTCAGCTGGTTTCGCGGTAAGGACCTGGACAAGGATCCGGTCTTTCAACAATTTATTTCCGTCCCTGAGAATTATCATTATGTCTATGGCGACACCGCCACGTTGCTGGATAAAAAACTGCCCAAAAGCAACTGGCTGGCGATGTGGATCTTCCTGGCGACTATCGCCGCGGTAGCGATCCTCGGTGCGGTCAGCGCCCTGAGACCGGTTTTCGACGGTAAACCGCTCTCCATGGTGCTGGTGATTCAGATGTTTATGCTGGTGTCCGGGGCATTGATTATCATCGCCACCAAAACCAACCCGGCATCGATTTCAAAAAATGAAGTCTTCCGCTCCGGCATGATTGCCATTGTTGCGGTATACGGCATTGCCTGGATGGCGGAAACCATGTTCGGCGCCCATCTGGAGGAAATCAAAGCCACCTTGGGCCAGTTGGTCAGCCAATATCCGTGGGCCTATGCGCTGGTGCTGCTGATAGTGTCCAAATTCGTCAATTCCCAGGCGGCAGCCTTGGCAGCATTGGTGCCGCTGGCGCTGGCCATCGGTGTCGACCCGGCGTATATCATCGCCTCCGCGCCGGCCTGTTACGGCTACTATATCCTGCCGACCTATCCCAGCGACCTGGCGGCAATTCAGTTCGACCGCTCAGGCACCACCCATATCGGCCGGTTTGTCATCAACCACAGCTTTATCGCCGTCGGCCTGATTGGCGTCAGCGTTTCCTGCCTGTTCGGTTGGATATTGGCGGCGGCGTACGGCTTTCTGTGATCGTGAAAGGGTAGTTAACCGGTGAAACCGGCCTGGAAACCGGCTTCACGGGCAGTTTTTCGCCAAGCCGCATAAAGTATGAGCAATCAGCGGGATTTAATGGATTCCCCCTTTGACATGGGCCGACACCCCCGCTATCATCCACACCGTTCTCGCGATTCCTCTGTAGTTCAGTCGGTAGAACGGCGGACTGTTAATCCGTATGTCACTGGTTCGAGTCCAGTCAGAGGAGCCAAATTCTTGTTTTCATGCCGCTTTGCGAATCCTTATGTGATTCGGATTCAATGGGTTAGCGTGAAAAGTCTTCCCGATGCATTTTCAGTTTTCCCTCCGCATCGGGAGAATTTGGTGGTCAGATTTGGGGTCAAGTTGGTTCGATGACGGAGTGACCCCCAAATGTCTCTTAACGACTCAAAAATCCGCAACTTAAAACCATCCGCTAAACCCTTCAAAGTTTCCGATTCTCATGGTCTGTATCTGCTGGTTAATCCAGGCGGTTCACGTCTCTGGTATCTCAAATATCGTATCAATAGAAAAGAATCCCGCCTTGGCTTAGGTGCTTATCCTGAAGTCTCTCTGGCTGATGCTCGTCAACAGCGTGACGGTATCCGTAAGTTGCTGGCGCAGAATATTAATCCAGCACAACAGCGCTCTGCTGAAAGAACCACTTCCTTACCCGAAAAAACCTTCAAAACCGTGGCATTGAGCTGGCATAAAAGCAACCGAACATGGTCAGAGAACCATGCTGTCCGTCTGCTCGCTAGCATGAACAATCATATCTTCCCGATAATTGGACACTTACCAGTCACAGAACTGAAGACTCGCCACTTCATCGATCTGCTGAAAGGGATTGAGAAAAAAGGTCTGTTGGAAGTGGCGGCCCGTACCCGGCAGCATATGTGCAACATCATGCGTCATGCCGTGCATCAGGAATTAATAGAGCACAATCCGGCGGCAAATTTGGATGACATTATCGCCCCTCCTGTTAAACGCCACTACCCTGCCCTTCCACTGGAGCGGCTGCCGGAGCTTTTGAATCGCATTGAGGACTACCGGCAAGGACGAGAATTAACCCGCCTGGCAGTCTCACTCACTCTGCACCTGTTCATCCGTTCCAGCGAACTGCGCTTTGCCCGTTGGTCTGAGGTCGATTTCAAAAACAAAATCTGGACTATTCCTGCCAATCGCGAGGCTATCCCCGGTGTTCGCTATTCCGGGCGTGGCGCTAAAATGCGCATACCGCATATCGTTCCCCTTTCCAGTCAATCCATCGCTATTCTGAAACAGATACGGGAAATATCCGGGCATAAGGAATTGGTATTTCCGGGTGACCATAATCCGTATAAGCCGATGTGCGAAAATACGGTCAACAAGGCGTTGCGTCTGATGGGCTATGACACGAAAGATGAAATCTGCGGCCACGGATTCCGGGCAATGGCTTGTAGTGCCCTGATGGAGTCTGGCCTGTGGTCACAGGATGCCGTTGAGCGTCAAATGAGCCATCAGGAGCGCAATAGCGTGAGAGCCGCTTATATCCATAAAGCAGAATATCTCGATGCTCGCAAAGCGATGATGCAATGGTGGTCGGATTATCTGGATACCAACCGAGAAGGATATGTTGCACCATACATTTATGTGCAACAACATAAGGTGGCTGGAGCTGCCTAATTGGTAATTCTCTTAAAAGCAGATCTTGGTAAAAAGGATCTGCTTTCTTTGGTCGTATACACAGGCTGGATAAACTGTTATTACAATGTTTTTCGGACCCATACAAACACTGGTGGCGTATCCCCATGCTTGTATGAAGAACGGCAGAAACAGGCTTTCCCAGTATGCTGATTCTGTGATCCACTACAACTTGCCATATAAGGTTACCAAGAAGACAAAATGCATCTAATGGGAATTCAATAGTAGTAGAACCCTCTCGAAAAAATACGTTATTCAATCGAGAATATTTAATATGTACAAACTCATTTCCCTGCCATTTTCATATGAGGCGTTAACCGTAGCTCGTGAACAGGCAGGTTGATCAATGCAGCGGCGACGGCCAGCGCAATATCTAAATACCACATCCAATTGTAGCTGCCGGTTAACTGGACCACCCGCCCGCCCAGGTAGGCTCCGAAAAATCCCCCTATCTGATGGATCATCATCAACACACCAAACAACATTGCCAAGTTTTTTGGACCGAACATTTTTGCGACCAGGCCTATTGTTGGGGGCACTGTCGACAGGAAGGTCACTCCCATGGTGGCAGAAAAAATAAGAACCACTGTGGGAGTCATGGGTGACAGCACAAATACCAGAACAGCCAATCCGCGGATGCTGTAAAGCAGCACGAGTAACGACTTCATTCTCCAGCGCCCCACTGCCCACCCCATAAATAAGCTTCCAACAATGTTGAACAAGCCGATGAGTGCCAGAGACCAGCCACCAATGGACGGCGACATGCCGCACATTGCAATAATGCCGGGCATATGTGTAACCAGAAAAGAAACGTGGAAACCACACACCATAAAACCTGCGGCCACAAAACAATAACCTGGCGTCTTAAACGCCACAATCAGGGCCTGAATTGTCGTCAACTCATCTCTGGTTGAGTCCATTTCCGTCGTTACAGTCAGATCCCGCGCATTTCCTTTTAGTACCCACGCTGCAGGTAGCGCAAGCAGAACAAGCACGCCCAGCCACTGCATTGAGGTTACCCAGCCGTACGTCATCGTCATCCAGATAGCCAGAGGGGCCATAACAACCTGACCGGTGGAACCACCGGCATTAACGATACCCGTCGCCATGCCACGTTTACTGGCAGGTAGCAACCGCGCACTGCATGCCATCATCACTGAAGGGCCGGCCATTCCACAACCGCCTGCCGCCATCACAGCCATGGTAAATATCAGGCCAGAGGTCGATGTCATGTAAGGGGTAAGTACTGTACCGGTAACCACTAAGATAACAGCGGCGAAAATCACGCGTCCTGCCCCGATGCGGTCGGCAACTGCGCCCGCAAAAGGCTGCGTCAGCCCCCAACAAAGTTGCGCAAAAGCAAAAGCTAGGCTGATATCTGCAATACTCAGGCGTGTGGCAGTACTTAATGATGAAAGATACACCCCCATCGATAAACGTATGCCATTCGTGAATGCCAGTCCGCCTGCACCCGCCATCAGCACCAGCCAAATCACAGGACCTGAAAGGCTAAAACGCCTCCGGGCTGACCGTTTGCTATTGTTCATTAATAGAGTCCAGCCGAACCCGCCGCACGGCTGGCCAGCAATGTATCATCGTCATATATCGACCACTTGTACTCTGAAAAAGCCATCAATTTCGTGATGGCTCCATACGCTACCTGTTAATGCGAAAAGTCATTGAGCGGGTATCAGACACTCAGGCAACAATACGAGGGGTATTACCGCTTGCCCAGTCAATGACTTTTCTCTCAGGAGCCTTGAGGTTTAGGGTGCTGACAGTGTCCAGTCGGTTTATTTGCTCAGTAGACAGTTCCACAGAGAGAGCACCAAGGTTATCGTTAAGTTGATCAAGTGTACGCGGACCAATGATAGGGACCGCCCCGTGAGTGCCAGCCCAGGCGATGGCCACCTGACCTGCGCTGACACCGATCTCAGCGGCTATATCAAGTACAGTGTCAAGGATCTGTGTACGGTTGATCGAGTCTTCTGGCTGGAATACCCTTCCACCAAATCCTTCAGCGCGGCCTTGCTCGCCTTGCCGGTATTTTCCCGTCAACATCCCCCCGCCCAGTGGAGACCATGTCACGATGCCAAGTCCCAGCGCGTGCGACGCAGGAAATAGATCACCCTCAGGTTCACGGTGCACCAGGCTATGCTCAAACTGGACAGCAGCGAGTAGAACCGCGCGAGTTAGCTCCGCGAGAGTCACCGCCCGGGCGAGTCGCCAGGCGGAGAAATTCGACAGGCCCGCATAAAGAATCTTACCCGCGCGCGCGAGATCCTCAAAACCACGGATGATTTCCTCCATAGGGGTGACACCATCAGGATGATGCGCCCAGTAGATATCGATCCTGTCCGTTTTAAGTCGTTTGAGGCTGGCCTCAACCGATGCCACCATGGCTTTCCGACTGTTACCTGTGACCAGCCGGTCTGGACTGGGAACTGCACCATTCGTGAACTTAGTTGCCAGGACGAAATCCTCGCGACGTCCTTGCAGTAAATTTCCCACTTGCTCTTCCGACTGCCCAAACTGATAGACATCCGCAGTATCAATGAAGTTGCCACCCGCTTCAGCATAAGCCTCAAAGACAGCTTTACTGCCATCTGCATCAGACCCATATCCCCAGCCGGTACCAAAGTTGCCGGTGCCAAGCGCCACCTGTGATACGCGAAGACCCGTGTTACCAAATACGGCGTATTTCATCATTTGCTCCATACATTGAGTTAAAGCAGAAGTGGACATCCTCTCCTGTCATACAACAATCCAGAAGCAGATTCAGGTTGACGCACAAAGCATTAACTTTGTCGTCATACCGAACCTACGCCCTGACCCCAGTTTTCATCGCACTAACTGACATTCGCTGATGAAAACACCCGATAATTGCTATCTGACAGGCATTACTATAGAGTTGCATATACAACAGTTGCAGGTACAATATATTATATGAAGCAGTTCATCAAGCCAGAGGGATGCACCAACCTGAAGCTTCGCCAGCTTAATCGTATGGTGACGCGGCATTACGATCATTTTGTCGCTCAGGTTGGCTTAAAAAACACACAGTATGCGTTGCTGTCACACGTGGTCAGATTAGGGCCGATAAGACCAGCCGACCTGGCAAAGCATATGCAGTTAGATGCCTCAACGTTGACACGCAACCTGCAATCCCTCACCGCTCAGGGGTGGGTGACAATAAACGCGGGGGAAAATGCTCGCAGCCGGTTAGTGAAAGCAACAGAGTCTGGACATGAAAAACGCATCGAGGGGCAGCGCGCCTGGCTGGCTGCGCAGGAAGCACTGAATGAACGACTGGGTATTGAGCGGGTCGCCGCGTTACATACCCTACTGGATTCTTGCATTCAGGGCCTTGATGACGAACCCTGTCTGACCTGAAGTTTTGAGTTAACTTAAATTCTGATTGTGCCATAACACAGTACGCATGCGATCACATACGCTCTGACTGACGGGGTTTAAGGTGAGTTGCAGATGCTGTTTCTACTGATGCCTGTCGATATCCATCAGCGTGGCCGAACTTTGCTAAACGGATGTGGAGTGTTCGAATGACCCAACGCCTTTTTTCCCCTCTAAATATCGGAGCCCTCAAATTGTCCCATCGCGTAGTGATGGCTCCGTTGACACGTATGCGTGCTGCTCAGCCGGGCAATATCCCCCATTCACTCAATACAGAGTATTACCGGCAACGTGCTTCCCGGGGCGGGCTCATCATTACCGAAGGCACCCAAATTTCGCCTACCGCTCAGGGTATGCCAGCAACGCCGGGCATCCATAGCGCAGAGCAAATACAAGGGTGGAAGGCAATAACTCAAGCAGTCCACGCCAAAGGCGCTCTTATTGTACTGCAATTGTGGCACGTTGGTCGCATTTCTCACTCCAGTTTACTGGGTGGGCAACGGCCAGTGGCTCCGTCGGCTATTCCTGCTCCGGGCGACGCCTTTACTGCCACATTTTCCCGGGCGCCTTTCGAGACGCCGAATGCTTTGAGCACAACAGATATCCCCTTAATTATCGAGGATTACGCTCAGGCCGCACGCAATGCATTGCTGGCGGGCTTTGATGGGGTGGAAATTCACGCAGCAAACGGCTATCTCCTGGAGCAGTTCTTGCAAAGCCGTAGCAACCATCGCACCGATAATTATGGTGGGTCGATAGACAATCGCTGCCGTCTTGTGCTGGAAGTGGCCGCCGCAGTGTCACGCGTGTTTGGGCCCGATCGGACGGGTATCCGATTGTCACCTTTTGGTATCGCCAACGGCAGTGGAGAAGATAACCCCTTTCCGCTTTACTCTTACCTCATTGAACAACTGGCCACGTTAGATCTGGCGTTTCTGCATCTGATCGAACCACGCGCCAGCGGTGCCGGACAGGCGGAAGTGGACCACCAAAATGTACCCTTTGCTTCTGAACTTTTCCGCCCACTCTGGCCCAATGCATTGATTGCAGCTGGCAATTATTCGCCTGAGACAGCATAAGCCGCAATTGGAGCCGGCCGAACCGATGCAGTGGCATTTGGTCGGCTTTTCATTGCCAATCCCGATCTCCCCGAGCGTATAAAAATCGGAGGAAGTCTTAACTCTTATGATCGGACAACATTTTATGGTGGTGGAGCAAGTGGGTATACCGACTATCCTGAACTTGGTACATGTGACGCCGGTTAACCAACCCGATAACACTTAATGCTTTCATAGCGTGTCCATTAATACCCAACTCATGCTGAATAACGCTTTCTGGCAAAGTAATTAGTATTTTGTCTGAATCGCTCCCTGACAGATTCAACGTTCACAAGTCAGAGGCGCATTCATTTAACCGAGGAATAAAAATGGCTTACGCAACGACCAATCCCTATACGGGTGAAACGCTGAAGACTTTTCCCAACGCGACAGATGAAGGTGTTTCTCTTGCACTCAACTAGGCAGATACTGCTTTTCATCAGTGGAAACTCACGTCAATATCCGATCTTGTCAAAGTCCTGAAAAAAACGGCTGACTTGCTCCGCGCCAGACATACGGAATATGCAAAATTTCTTACACTGGAAATGGGTAAGCTCCTTAGTGAAGCCGAGGCTGAAGTGGAATTGTCTGCCGCAATATTCGAGTATTATGTCGAACATGCCGAACAACAGCTTGCCCCCAGAAAAACTCCCTTCTAAAGACCCGGCCGTAACCAAGGCGTGGCTGGTGCATGAACCTTTAGGGATCATTCTTGCAATTGAACCCTGGAATTTTCCGTACTTCCAGATCGCCCGTATCATCGCACCACAACTGGCTGCCGGTAACGTGTTGGTACTAAAGCATGCATCCAATGTACCGCAATCCGCTGACCCTTTTGAGAAGCTCATGCTGGAGGCGGGATTACCTGTGGGGGGTTCAGAAATATTTACGCGACCCGCAAGCAAATAGAGGCAATTATTAACGATCCCCGTATACATGGTGTGGCACTGACGGGGTCGGAAGGTGCGGGTGTCGTGGTAGCTTCACAGGCAGGAAAGGCATTGAAGAAGTCCACGATGGAACTGGGGGGAGCCGATGCTTTTCTGGTGCTGGAAGATGCTGATCTGGATAAAGCTGCCAGGTGGGCCGTATTTGGTCGTCACTGGAATGCCGGCCAGTTATGCTGCTCGTCCAAACGTCTCATCGTCACCGAAGCAATCTATGACGCTTTTATTGAACGCTATATTGCCGGCGTCGCAGCACTCAAGGCAGGCGATCCACTAGATCCCGAAACGTCGCTGGCTCCACTGTCTTCACCGGGGGCCGCTGATGATGTTCGCAGACAAGTAGAAGAAGCTGTAGCGCATGGCGCGTCCGCTACCGTCATTGCTTCTGAAGTACCTGCTCGCGGTGCCTTCGAACGTCCGGTTATGCTCACGAATCTGACTAAAGAAAATCCGGCTTACTACCAGGAATTTTTTGGCCCGATATCACTTGTCTTTAAAGCTCAAGACGAAGCAGAAGCTATCCAGATAGCCAACGATTCTCCTTTCGGACTTGGTGGCTCTGTATTCACTCAGGATATAGAACGAGGTAAGAAAGTTGCCAGACAAATATCGACAGGAATGGCCTATATCAATCACCCCACTGCGGTGAAAGCCGACCTGCCATTTGGAGGCATTCGTCGCTCAGGTTATGGTCGCGAATTAATCGGTCTTGGCCTGAAAGAATTTTTCAATTACAAGCTGATCGGCGTAACTGATATTGATGGCAATTTTTAAGATGTGAAATACCGGCCCGGGAGATGTTCTCCGGGTCGGTAAATCATCTCATTTACTGTTTCACCTCAGGCGACCAAAATTAATTATGAAAAACCTGGTACTAATACCCTGCCGGGGACAATCAAAGTTTGATATTACTAAGTCCAACAGTCGACAGGAAAATGCTCATTAAAAAATTTATTGAATCACTGACTTAGCATCAATGCTGAAAATTCATTGTAATACCAGATAAACATGTTCATAGAGGATCATTATCCCACTATAAAGTAGCATCACTCCCATAATACCGTTAACAATGGATTGCGATTTTCGGTCAGAGAATCTTCTGGAAAAATATCTGCCCGCAATATTATAAACTATTGATGAGCCACCGCAAATCAGGGCTAAAACTGTTGAAATAAATAAAAGATACCATCCTGTTATATCATTCTGTGGATAGTAGATAAATACCAGCGGAAAGGCTGCCAGCCATGCTTTCGGATTGAACAGGTGAATAACGAAGCCACTAATGAAACCGACATCCTGAGACTGACCTGATAATGGTTTATTGACAAAAGAAGTGAGGATAACTTTTATACCCAGATAAATAATGTAAATCCCGCCAATAATGCTTATCCACGGTAGCCAGCGATTGTTCAACAGTCCCTGCCCGGAATAACCCAGGACAAGTAATAATATATACATTGCAACTGCGACCCCAACCGCAAAAGCCGTGCGAAACGGTGCTTTTGGGTCCATCCCGGCGCTAAATGCTATCGTTGTCACAGGACCGGGGGTGTACATGATGCTGAAAACATAAATGAACAGTGCAATCATTTTTGACTCTGCCTGATAGTAATTTTATTAATCAAAGAATTGCCAGTACCCAAAGCATCCGCGCATTGCAACCCAACAATCCGAATACCTCAGGTCATTAAAAGTCGCACCGACCATAGCCGCCAGTGAATAAAGAGAGTCGCTTACTCAACATGCCTCCTCTCTTCATAAACTGGAAATTGCCGTTTTACCCTTAACAGGGATGCCTTCTGTCAGCAATCGGTTGGATCAGAATGATGTGATTTGAGTAGTTCGGCACGGCAGATATTGAGGATTTCATCAGCCAGAGGTGAGTCATCCGGGCAGGCACGTGAAAGCACAACAGCGCCAACCATATGAGCAAGCATATCGAGAGTGACAAGGCGAGCCTCCTGACGCTGGGGATCAACAGCCTTGCTGGTACCCTGCCCCAACCCTACGAGTAATTGTTCAATCCCCTCAGCAAACGTGACCTTAACCTCTTCCGGCTGGCGTGCCACATCTCCGCACAAAGCAGCAAAGGTGCAACCGTCACCGCGTTGATCACGATGTTTTCGGGAAAGATAATGGTTAATAAATGCCGGCATATCCGTTTCGGCACTCAATTCCGATGATCGAGCCAGAGAACATGCCGCTGACTCTGCCATTAGATCTACCTTCGAGCGGAAGTGTTTGTAAAAACCGCCATGGGTAAAACCTGCCGCAGCCATCAAATCGGCCACCCCCACACCGTCATAACCACGCTCACGAAACAGAACCGAAGCTGTTTCGACTATGTGCGCCCGATTGGCCTGTGCCTGAGCTTTGGTGACCCTCATTTCAAATGCCCCTATCCGTTTATGACAATACTCGCTAACAATATACATTGATGTTAATCGTCATCAAAGCCCTTGACGACAAAGATTATGATCATCATCATAATGATTCGCACTTTTAAGAAGGGCTTTACGTTATGAGCGATTACCACCAGACCGCCACCACACGTTTCGCTTGCCACCGTTGGGTTAACACTTCCAGTACTGAAGCGCCCCTGCTCCCGGCCCCATCAATGATCGCCTGGCATCGGGCGCAAAAAATATCTGACACTCAGCTTTTATTTTCCCCGATGCCGTGCATGGTGCGCAATTTCAGTTTCCGGAACGATTTCTCCGGCATGCCATCCAGTTCTTTGCTGAGTAAACCGCGTTCCCCTCTTTCCTCAATGTATTAAACGGAGATATAAACATGGCCGACAAAACGTTATTTGAACCCTATACCCTTGGCTCACTGCTGCTCTCTAACCGCATCGTCATGGCTCCGCTTACCCGTAACCGCGCTGGTGCCGGGCTAGTCCCTGGTGAACTGGCTGCAACTTACTACAGCCAACGTGCGACAGCAGGTCTGATTATCACAGAAGCAACCCAAATTTCTGCCGGGGCCCAGGGTTATCAGGACACTCCCGGGATCTACTCATTTGAGCAGATCACCGGTTGGCGCAAGGTAACAGAAGCTGTGCATTTGAGAGGAGGCAGAATATTTCTGCAAATCTGGCATGTCGGCCGCATCTCCCATGTTGATTTACGCCCGGATGGCTCCGCACCCGTCGCACCTTCAGCCATTCGCGCCGACGCTAAAACATTTGTCAACAATGGATTCGCTGATGTTTCCGAGCCTCGGGCGCTTGAACCCGATGAAATCACGGGGATCGTTGAAGACTTTCGAAATGCAGCTGCCAACGCCATCGCAGCGGGTTTTGATGGCGTGGAGATTCATGCGGCCAACGGTTACCTGCTTGATCAGTTCCTGAAAGAAACCGCTAACGCACGCACAGATGCTTATGGTGGTTCGGTAGAGAATCGAGCACGCCTGGTCCTGGAGGTTGCGGCGGCTGTCTCAGATGAAATTGGCGCTGAACGCACCGCTATCCGCATTTCGCCAGTAGGCCCTCTGAATGGCATCGTGGTGAATACCTCACAGCAGGCACAGTACAATTATCTCGTCGAAAAACTGGACGCGCTGGGCCTGGTTTATCTGCACGTCGTTGAAGGTGCGCCTGGCGGTCCCCGCGACATCGCCCCTTTCGATTATGACGCGCTGCGTGAACGCTTCAGTAATACCTATATCGGTAACAACGGCTACAACCTGGAACTGGCTACTTCACGTCTCAGTGCAAACCAGACCGATCTAGTCGCTTTTGGCCATACCTTCATCGCCAATCCCGACCTGGTTGAGCGCCTGAGGACGGGTGCTGAGCTGGCTCAACTGGATCCAACCACGCTTTATGGTGGCGGAGCGAAAGGCTATATCGATTATCCAGCACTGTCTGAGACCCCAGCGAATTAATCCCACAAGGGCATATCAGGTGCTCCATACACCCTCGCCGGTCATCCCGGTGAGTCTTAGAGGTAACAACATGGCTATCCTTCCTGCCGTCCTTATCACCGGTGCATCCACGGGTATTGGAGCCACCTATGCCGATCGTTTCGCACACCGTGGGCACGACCTCATTTTGGTCGCCAGAGACAAAAATCGCATGGAAGATCTCGCTGCCCTTCTGCGATCTGAAACAGGCGTCACCATTGATATTCTCCCGGCCGACCTGACACAACCAGATGACCTGGCAGTAGTTGAAGCGGCGTTACACAGCAACGAGAAAGTGGGGATCCTAATTAATAACGCAGGCATCGCGCAGTCCGGTGGCTTTATCGGGCAAACTGTCAACAGTATTGAACGGCTGATCACGCTCAACACCACAGCGCTGACCCGACTTGCCAGCGCCATTGCCCCACGGCTTGCACAGACCGGCGAGGGTGCAATCGTCAATATCGGTTCGGTTGTCGGGCTGGCACCTGAGTTTGGTATGTCGATATATGGCGCGACCAAAGCCTTTGTACTGGCACTCTCACAGGGACTTAGCCTCGAACTCACACCTAAGGGCGTCTACGTTCAGGTCGTGCTACCGGCAGGAACCCGTACCGAAATTTGGGAACGTGCCGGCATTGATGTCAATGCATTGCCTGACCTGATGGATGTCGGCGAACTGGTGGACGCCGCTATGGTGGGTTTTGACCGCCGAGAAACCGTCACCATTCCGCCACTGCATGTTGCCGAACGCTGGGAAACTCTGGAGTCCGCACGCCAGGGACTCTTGTCCGATTTGCGTCAGGCACACGCCGCAGACCGTTATCGCTCAGGCAGTTAACAGATAATAATCCTTGTATCACTGCCCCTCGAATGAGGCCTCAAACATGACATTTAAAGCACTGCTGGCAACCAAAGAAAACGGAAAATTTTCGGTGGATTCGGTCGATATTAATGAGCAGGACCTGATGCCCGGAGACGTGACTATTGCGGTTGATTATTCCACCGTAAACTATAAGGATGGCCTGGCGATTAACAATCGTTTTGACATCATCGAACGATTCCCGCTGATCCCCGGTGCCGATCTCGCCGGTACGGTAGAAACATCATCCTGGCCAGGCATCAAGCCTGGTGACAAGGTGGTCGTCAACTGCTGGGGGCTTGGACAGACCCATCATGGTGGTTTTGCGCAGAAGGCACGCGTGCCGGGTGCATGGGTAGTCAAGTTACCCGATACGTTTACAACAAAAGACGCCATGGCCCTCGGTACTGCCGGCTACACAGCTATGCTCAGTGTGCTTGCTCTGGAGCATGGCGGACTTAACCCTGACAGCGGCGACATTCTGGTGACCGGAGCCAGCGGTGGAGCCGGATCAATCGCCATCATGTTGCTGTCATCCCTTGGTTACCGGGTCGTCGCATCAACCGGGCGTCCCGAAGAGGCCAACTATCTACGCAGCTTGGGTGCGGCGGAAATTATAGATCGTCGCACCCTGTCCGAACCAGGCCAGCCGATTGCCGTGGAGCGCTGGGCAGGGGCTATTGATACCGTCGGAAGCCATACGCTGGCCAACGTTCTGACTCAGATCCGCTATCGCGGCGTGGTGGCCGCATTTGGTATGGTCCAGGGGATAGATCTGCCCGCCTCGGTACTGCCTTTCATTCTGCGCAATGTAACCCTGGCAGGTATTGATGCGGTTAACGCCCCCTATGACATCCGTGTTCAGGCATGGGCACGTCTGGCACGTGACCTGGATTTAAACAAGCTGGCAAAAACAATTCAGGTCATTGGGTTGAATGACGTGGTGGCGGCCGCCAGTGATATTCTCGAAGGCAAAGTCCGGGGACGGACGATAGTCGACGTCAATGCCTGAATGCCAGTCCAAGCCTGTTAATCTGCATCAATGGAGGAAGTCATGTCTGATCCCTATGCACTGTGTGTGATCCTGAAGGTAAAACCTGAGCATGTTGCTGAGTTTTCTGCTCTGGTTGAAGAAAACGTAACCGGTACTCGTAAAGATAAAGGTGTGATTACTTTTAATTACCATCAAGTCGTGGGAGAGCCCACCTGGGTGCTTTATGAAATCTGGGAAAGCAAAGCTGACTCTGATGCCCATCAGCAAAAACCCGATGTTCAGGCATTCTTCGCTAAAGCTCCCTCGTTACTGGCGGGCGAGCCGACGATCCTACAACTCGGGGCCGTGATTTAGCCCATCATCAAGACCCGTATCACAGAGCGCATGTAAGTTCACTGACCACTGCGCTCTATTCCATTTTATTTCGAGCCCATCGACCTGGAGGAGCTAATGACAACCGAAGCAGAAACCCAGCAGGCCGTCATGACGGAGAGTGAATCTCAGCCTGCCCTGCCGCGCATGAGAATTACGGTCGTACTGAGGGAAGATCTCGAACCGTGGCAACGGTTGAATGTCACCGCGTTCACCATCAGTGGCGTCGCTATTAATGAAGAGGCTCTCGGCGAGACTTACCATGATGCTTCAGGGAAACAATATCTCCCGATGTTCAGAGATCCTGTGCTGGTCTTTGGTGCCAGTGCTGAGACCATCAAACGTACGGCCGAACGCGCCCGCAGCCGGGGTGTTGCGTTCTCGGTGTTTACCCGGGAACTTTTCGATACCTTCAATGATGATGATAACCGGGCTGCGGTGGCTGCAGTAGCAACTGAGGATCTTGACATTGTCGGGCTGGCATTCCGGGCCGGGCGCAATACCGCAGATAAAGTCCTAAAGGGACTCAAGCTGCTGCAATAACCTGTTCACAAATAAAAAGCACATCCTTACTGACAATCAATGTAACGGGATAAATCGGTAATGTTATTCGCCTCTATCCCAGCCAGACTGCCGCATCTTTGAGGCTCATATCATCATGTTTGAAGATTTTACAGCTCATCGTATCAATACCGGCTCGCTGAACATCGCCTGTGTCACCTCAGGCACGGGCGAACCGGTTCTGCTTTTACACGGTTTCCCACAGACCATGGCAATCTGGGCACGGATCGCACCCGCCCTGGTAGCCCGTGGTTATTGTGTCGTTTGTGCCGATCTACGTGGCTATGGTGCATCGGATAAGCCGCCAGCAGAAACCGGGTTGATGAATTATGGATTTCGCGCCATGGCCAGAGATCAAGTCATGTTAATGCAGGCATTAGGGCACTCTCACTTCCATGTGATCGGTCATGATCGCGGGGCACGTACCGCCCATCGAATGGCTCTCGACTATCCGGATACAGTGAAAAGCGTGACACTTATGGACATCGTGCCGACGGTGGTGATGTTGAAGGATTTACGTCATGAAGTTGCGAAAAATTATTGGCATTGGTTCTTCCTGTCCCAGCCAGCCCCTTTTCCGGAGCGGGTTATTCAGACCGATGCTGATTTTTTCTTTGAGAATTGCCTGTTCGGTTGGGGAGCGGCTGGACCGGAAGATTTTGATCCCATCCAGTTGGAAGCCTATCGAGCCGCCTGGCGTGATCCGGAGACAATCTCAGGATTTTGTAATGACTATCGCGCCACCCTGACGGTCGATCTGGTCGATGATCTGGCGGATGAGGGGCGACTAATTGAGGCTCCGGTACTGGTTCTCTATGGTGACAGCGGTGTGATGGCCAGACTCTATGATTTGCCCGCTACCTGGAACGCTCGCTGCAGCCGGTTGACGTCTTCCCCAATATCCGGCGGGCATTTCTTCCCGGACTCACAACCAGACGAAGTCATAGAACACGTGACACGTTTTTTATTAAACTACCCGTTCGCATGACTCAGAATCTTGAGTATTTAAAATTGTTTCGATACCTGACAGGGAAATACCCACTCAGGCTTCCCACCCCCGAATTGTAGAAGGTTAGAAGAGTTTATCTTGCCGTTTACTTAAATTTAGATTATGGTCATAATCATATGAAGAAACACACCACCCATACAAAAGAAGCAACACATGACAGGATCGTTGAAGCGGCAGCGCGCGCTATCCGACGTACTGGTTATAACGGTACTGGTGTTGCAGACATTATGAAAGACGCTGGCCTGACGCATGGAGGTTTTTACGCCCACTTTGCATCCAGGGATGCCATGCTTGCTGAAGCAGCCGATCGCGCCGGTGCCCAGGCGGTGATCTCAGCCTCAAAAGCGGCCTCATCAGCTCCTCATGGACAGTCGTTGGAGTACATGGTTCGAGCCTATCTTTCACCACAGCACCAGGAAGACATCGAATCTGGCTGTCCTATTGCTGCGCTGGGCTCAGAAATGCCACGGCAGGCACCTGAAGTTCGCCATGCAGCGACTTGTCGAATCAAAGAAATGATTGAAGTCATTGCCGGGCAAATACCAGATCCTGACCTGATTAATAAGAACAGACGGGCTCTGATGACCATTTCCAACATCGTAGGTGCACTGATATTAGCCCGTGCCGTTGATGATCCTCAGCTTGCCGAATCAATAAGTCATGCTGTGATCGAACAACTTACCGCCGGGGGATCATAATTTTTTTTCGCCCAGTCATATGATGATCATCATATTCGTTATCTGTAGGCGGCGTATTGAAGTCCGTAATGTGCAGTACGGCAGTTAATCGCACCATCCTGATCGAAGTTTATGGATCACATTTAAGGAGTTTTCATGACAAGCATTAAACCTGTCGCGCTGATCACTGGCGCGTCTTCCGGTATTGGTGAGGCTGCTGCTATCAGACTGCTCGCAGCTGGCTATATCGTATACGGTACCAGCAGACGTGGTGAACAAGCAGGACAACGGCAATTTCCTTTGATTGCACTCGATGTCACTGATGACAATTCTGTCACAGCGGCAGTGAGCGAATTGCTACAACGAGAGGGGCGTATCGACCTTCTCATTAACAATGCAGGTTTTGGCGTCGCGCCAGCTGCTGCGGAAGAGAGTTCGATCGAACAGGCTAAGGCTATTCTGGACACTAACTTCCTCGGTATCGTGCGCATGACCCGCGCTGTAGTGCCCCATATGCGTCAGCAAGGCAGCGGTCGGATTATCAACATCAGTTCAATTTTGGGCGTGGTGCCGATGCCATTTGTCGCGCTCTACGCTGCCAGTAAGCATGCTGTTGAAGGTTACTCTGAGGCGCTCGACCATGAACTTCGTACTCGTGGGATCCGCGTCTCAGTCATTGAACCGGCTTACACCAAAACACAGTTCGAGGCCAATAACATGGAGCCCGATGCGAAGCTGGAAGAATACGACCAGGTACGGAATAAACTGGCAAAGGTCGTTGCTCAGGCAATGGAGAAAGCAGATGCCCCTACGGTGGTGGCAGAAGTGGTGCTGAAAGCGGCACGGGCAAAGCAACCAAAGTTGCGTTACACCGCAGGCAAGGCAGCCAGACAATTGCAGTTTCTACGTCGTTTTGCACCTGCCAGTGTACTGGATGCGGGCATCCGCAAAAGCCTCAAACTGGATGCATAATTTAACCGACAGACAAATAAAAAAATGCGGATCGAGGCAATGCTAACTGGCATGAAGAGCAAATTAATTTCAGATTTTGCGATGGGTACAGTAAAGAATATTTACCGCTATATCGCAAGGAAGTCACAATGACAAACGCGGCAACTCCACTTTTCTGTCGTCTGGCGACGATAACTGCTTTACTATTTTATTTACTGTCAGTCTCATGGATGTTTATTCCCGAACAAATGCTGTCTGCCTGGGGTGTCATTTATTCCTCCGGTGCTGGGTTGATGAGTCGCCGCGTCGCAGCAATGTGTGCCGGTATCGGTACGATGTTCTGGCTGACCAGATACGCTGGGCTCTCCCCTGCCCGCTCGGCGCTTATTCTGGGTTTTTCTGTTGCATGTCTGCTGCTTGCATTTCTGGGCATATTTGAACTAAAAGTCAATCACGTCAGCCCGGGGATTTTGGTGTCCGTCGGGATTGAAATTACGTTATCGCTGGCGTTTTTGTATGTTGCATGGGTTGATGCAAAACAGTCATGAAAGAAGAATTGTTAACTCCAGTTTTAATTCTGAATTATTATATCAGCTTTGTCTGTTGTGAATAAAACCATGGCCCATAGATTTATCCAAAGGACACCAGCCAAGAATGAAATCATATAAAGCCAGCTGACAATATTCAAAATTTAAACCGTGCCCCTCTGTGAAAATTGATCATTAAACCTGTGGTAATAATGAAATGAAAACAATGAAAGCTCTGACCTTCTCGCGATACGGCAAATCACCCGATATCAAAATCACTGATGTCCCACGCCCAACGTTAAAACCTGATGAACTCCTGGTTGAAATATATGCAGCAGGGTTAAATCCCATAGATAATATGATCTTAAAAGGTACCTTCAAACCTATTTTAAAGTTTAAACTTCCGGCTACGATAGGAAGCGATTTATCCGGGATCGTAACAGAGGTGGGGAGACACGTTACGCGCTTCAAACCTGGAGATGCCATTTTCGCAAGTATTTTCGACCTTGACACAGGCTCAATAGCTGACTTTGCAGTCGTTCCCGAGCATGCGGCCGCACTCAAACCTGAGAATCTGGATTTTGTGCAAGCTGCTTCTATTCCCATGGTGGGACTAACCTCATGGCAGTCAATTGTCGAGCGTGCAAATCTTCAACCGGGTCAGCGGTTGTTTATTCCGGCAGGCTCCGGTGGTATTGGTACATTTGCCATTCAACTGGCCAGACATCTGGGGATAAAAGTCGCCACAACAACCAGCACTGGCAATCTTAAATGGGTCAAAGACCTTGGTGCCGAGAAGGTCATTGATTACCGGAAAGAGGAATTTGATGAATTACTTAAAAAACTATGACATGGTACTTGGCACAGTTAGAGGGAACTTTATAGAAAAATCGATTAAAATCGTGAAACGCGGCGGAATTATCGTTTCTCTTATTGGCCCATTGGACGAAGCGTTCGCGCTTGCAAGAGGTTTAAATTTTGGTCTGAGGATTATATTTAGGTTAATGAGTTTTAAAATCAAGCGCCTTGCAGCGAAACATGATATAGCGTACTCCTTTCTGTTTGTACGACCCGATGGAATGCAACTCACCGAAATAAAAAAACTTATTGAGGAAAAGCATATCAATCCTGTCATAGATAAAGTATTTACTTTCGGACAGGCTCAGGATGCGCTCAACTATCTTGCTGAGGGACATTCAAAAGGGAAAGTCATTATTACAATCAAGGACATAAAGTAAAAAGAATTATTAAATTTAAAAACGAGCCTTTATCTATAAACATTCCTTTACTAGCCATAGATAACATAAGAAAAAATTGGTTAGTAGAGGAAAGCTCTTTTTAATTTTATTTTTTTCAACAAAAATCATTTACCATCTTCTTTAATAATTATTCACTGCAAATATATTTCGGCATTCAATTTCCGCTCTCATATAAATGATAAACAAATAAAAATATATTAAACGGAAGGAGGTGTACCATGCAAAACAAACAATCATCATCAAACATAACCCATAATTCTCCTGACTGGTTCACTATAAGCGAAGCAATCAAACTAGCGAACAAGAAAAAGACTTAGATTTAAAAGAAAGCGATATATATAGGCATGCTCTGTATGGGGAAATATCTCTTTCAATATACTTTCAATCCCCGTTCGCACTTCGCAAAATTAATAAAAAAGAATACAAGGTAAAGCTCAAGTCGATAGGTCAATCACTTATTGATAGATTATGCTTTCTTGAGAAAAACTGTTTCCTTAATGAGAGAGACTTGATTGTAAGCACTGATGGTAAATAAATCACCCCCCGACAGCGAGTGATTGATACAACATTATTTGGCTATGAGTATGTTCTCATACAAAGATTACTTGCCCGCTCCTTAAAAATACCATTACCTGTAACAGGTGCAACTGAGACTAATTATGGTATCACTGTCAGTTATCATGGGGAAGTTTTTCTTGTTTTCGATAGAATCACATGGAAAAAACGAATAAAACAAAAGATCACGGAACTACCAAAAAACATCGCACAAAATGTCAATAACGATATCTCTTTACAAAGTATGAATAATCACCGAGAAAAGGCATATTTCCCGGTTCATGATTTACCGCAAGATGCCTGGTTTGTGATTAGATACTCTGAACTTGATAAACTACTCAACTTGGCGATTAATAAAAGAAAGAATCCATTGTCGTCAACACGTATTTCAACACCTCTATCTCGTCTGTTCTGGCTTGCCTGCCAGCATAATGAAACCATCAGCCCCTTGATTAAGCAACCTTATAAGCTCTTATCTATTTTTGAACAATGGGCAAGAACTGATGGTATCACCGATCATTTGAGTGGCGATACGTTGAAAACAGCACTAGAGCGGGGTTCTCCCACTTTCATTTCATCAACTAGTTAAATAACCGTAATTCATTATGTTAAAAGCCCGTATTAAGCACCATGTAATCCTTAATACGGACTTACTAACTTTATTTAGCTGCATTTTAGTGTTTTATTGTCATCTCCGGGCACATTCCATTTCTGCACTGGAGGTATCAATGACATCCCATCAGTTATTACGCCTGAAACAAGTGGAAGTAAAAACCGGGCTGAAACGCTCACAAATCTACCTGTATATGAAAGAAGGTATCTTCCCCTCTTCAATCAAGACAGGACCTGCCAGTGTAGCTCTCACTGGACGCTTACTTTTCAATTGCGTAATCGACTAATAAGAATGATTGCGCTCCCAAATCTCGCATTATTCTTACTTTCAAATATAAAACCATCGAAATACCCTCAGTGGGGCAGGTTTTGAGGCCGGTCGGGATGTCCCGTTTCTTGCCGTGGTCGTGGAATTTTCTCCCGTAGTGCTACGAAAAGTGCTGGAACAATTAACGTTGCTACCAGCGACAAAGAATAAACCCGACCGTGGCGGCGCTGCCGTCATCAAGATAGCCCCGCTGGTAACGGATTGTGAACTGCGCATAGTGCGACTGCTTGATCGGCCCCAAGCCATTCCGATTCTCACTCCACTGCTGACTCGGGAACTGAGCTATTGGCTGCTTGTTGGTCCTATGGGAGGCAGGATTATCGCCATGACCGCTGGGACCAGATCACACTCACGAAAGGCCAACTGCGAGAACAGTTCGCCAAACCGCTCCGGATTACCGACCTGGCCTGAGCCCTTCCGCCTTTCATCGCCAGTTCAAAGCAGTAACTTCGATGACGCCCCTTCAATATCAGAAGAAACTTCGGTTGCTGGAAGCGCGGCGCATGATCCCGGCCCAAGGGATGAAAGTCGGATCCGCCGCGTATGCAACAGACTACGAGAGCCCTTCGCAGTTCAGTAGGGAGTACGCACGAATGTTTGGACTGCCACCGAAGCAGGATGCAACCACCGGTTCCCTGGCACTCGAGGATGATGTGGTAAAACCACGCGGCTAAGTAAGCGTTCTGCACCTCCGCAGAGAACGGGATTTGTCGACCCGCCTTGATTGTCGACAGCAGAAGCGGTCTGGTAGCGCAGTCAGCACTGGCTTGCCATTTTAATTAAGAGCGAGGAGCATTCCTGCTGCCCCAGCGACAAGAACAGCATCAATGAGAAGCTCGAACGTGTGCATCTGGAGCCGCTGGACGAGACGTTTCGCAATCATAGAACCTGCGAACAATGCGATGCCGATGGCAAGTCCACGTGTGATGACGGACGGCGCAAGTACGCCCGATACACCGAACGTAACGAGCTTGCCTGCGTAGAGCAGGATAGCGCTTGCCGCCTCCGATCCGAGAAATGCACCGCCACTCATTCCGTACCCGGTGAATACCGGCATGCTAAGCGGCCCGGTGGATAGCACGAATCCGGTCAGGAACCCGACAATGGCTCCAGCAAATCCCATGTGCCAGATGTTCAGGTGGATATTCGATCGTCTGATGAGACGGCGCAGCGGGATCATCGCAAGGAAGAAAGCGGCCAGGAACACGTCCACAGTGGCAGGAGTGATCGTCAGCAGCGTGTGCGCCCCGAGCACAGCCGCAGGGACTCCCGCCAACGAGTAGGCAAACACCGGCCGCCAACAGATCTCGTGCCACCAGGCAATCACCCGTCCGATATTGCCGAACAGGGACGCAATCGCCATAACAGGTACCGCGATCCGTGGCCCGTACAGAGTGACTAGGACGGGCAGCATGATTAGCGACGAACCAGTACCGACGACGCCGCTGAGCACGCCAGCACCGAAGGCGAGGAAGAAGAGAAGTAATAGCGCAATCATCGGCTTGGGGTCAACCTGGGCCATCGCTCGCAGCCGCAAGAAGCGGCACCAGGATGTCGCTGATCGGCGTCGGAATGCTATGAACCCGACCGCGACGCGCAATGACGCCGTTGCGGATATCCCATTCGAGCGGTCGGCCAGCTTCTCGATCCGTGAGGATGGAGGTGCTCATATCTTTGGGAGCCGCCCGGAACTTATCGAGGATCTCTTGCGGCACTTCGTCGCCGAGTTCAGCGCCCTCTGCACGTGCCACGGCCAGGCATTCCTGCAGATAAGCCAGCGTAAGCCTGGCGATATCAGCGCGGCCGAACATACCTGAGCGGCGGTGCGTGAGTGCCATGAGTCCAGCCACCGCGTTCTGCATCAGCTTGCGCCAGGCCAGCGAGCTGAAGTTTGCGGCCAACTCGACGGAACACAGTGTACCTAGCAGAGCGTCGGCCACTATGCGGGAAGCTGACGTGTCTGGCAGGCTGAGGCGCGCGTCGCCACGCAAGCGTACCGAGCCGTCGGATTGCGCCTGCGCAGGGAACCACACGACAGCGGGAACGATCTGTCCGGGCAGAGAGTACGTAGCGAGCCTGTCCAACTGTTCGACCCCGTTTTGGAGCACGCATACAACCGTCTCCGGGCCGGTCAACGCCTTGAGCCATTCTGCTGCCGCGTCGATTTGTGTGGACTTGACTGCCAGAAAGACAAGATCAGCCGTGCAAGTGTTTTGTGCCGGATTCGTCTGAATCGGGCCGGGTACGGTGATAAGGCGGTCGCCGTCTTGCAGGGTCAGGTGATCGCGGGGAGTACGTCCACACAGCAATGGTGTACGGCCGACTTCGTGTAACGCCGCCGCGACTGTGGTGCCGATGGCACCTGGACCAACAACAGTGACAACCGTATTGATTTCAGTGTTCATGAATGTGGACTCCTTGTAACAGCATCTACTTACGTGGTGGTTGTGCCCTTCACAAAGGACATGTAATATATTACACATGAACAAAGATATTGGTAATAGAATTTCAGAAGGCGCGCAGCGATTACAGCAATGGCTTGGCAGCATTCACGCCCGAAGCGGCGATCTCGCTGCAAGTGAGGCTAAAGTTGTCGATCTCCTGCTTGTCGATCCTTTGTTTGTCGGTACCAGCACGACAGCACAGGTTGCCACCCGTGCTGGAGTATCACCGCCGACAGTAATACGCGCTGCGCGAGCGATCGGGTTCACCGGGTTCACTGAACTTAAGATAGAGATTGCCCGGGCTCGTGGTACTGCCCGGTTCTTTGCACCGCCTGAAGTTCTAACAGCGGATGCAACGTTGGCATCCGTGCTGGAAACATCAGTTCGTGCTGGTGCAGACGCACTGACTGCGCTCAGCGGTGCTATCGAAATATCCGCCCTTGATGAGGCGGTCGATTTAATCCAGAGCGCTCGTCAGGTATTTGCATTTGGTGCTGGCCCCTCTGCTACGGTTGCCGCTGATGCTGTCTTTCGTCTGCGGACGGCTGGTGTGATCACCATCAGTATCCAGGATTATTTATCAGCGATGATTGCTGCTCGTCTCCTCGATCCAGGCGACGTGATGATTGTCGTCAGTTCGACAGGTCGTACATCATCCACACTCGCCATTGCTGATGCCGCATCCTCGGCAGGAGCATCGCTTATCGCAATAACTAACCAGTACGATACCCCACTGGCGACACTCGCCAACGTTTCACTCGTTGTTGGCGGAGCGCCACTACCGGCACAGATGGCCGCTGCAGGCAGTCGACTGGCCCAGCTCGTCGTTATTGATACGCTGGTCGCTGCTCTCACTCTGCGGGATAAAGAACAAAGCCGCCGGGCTGAACGGGCTGGTATTGATTTGCCGGATATGTCCTGATGCAGTTCAGCACGGTTGCGATGATTCTTACTGCTGCCGTAGCCCATGCAGTATGGAATATAGCCTCAAAATACAAGAGGGAAGACACACTTGTGTTCGTCTGGGCGTATAGCTGTGCCTCAGCATTGCTGTGGCTCCCGTTCAGCCTCATTCTGATAGTTGAGGGACAACAGGAGCTCGACTGGCGACTCGCAGTCGGCGCAGTTATCTCGTCTGCACTTCATATCGTTTATTCTTTAATCTTGCAGGCTGGCTACGAGCGCGCCGAACTTGGTGTTGTTTATCCGATTGCCCGGGGAAGTGGACCGGTTCTGACGATACTGTTTGCAACCCTTCTCATGGGGGAACGGCTTTCACCAAGCGCTTTACTCGGCGCTCTTATCGTTATCGCTGGTATTTTCGTTGTCACCGGCAATCCGCTCAGGAGCGGAAACCGACCACTACAGGGAATGCTTTGGGGCGCTGCGACAGGTACCGCCATCGCTGGCTATACCCTCTGGGACGGTTATTCGGTAATCTCTCTGCGCCTGGATCCAGTGAGTTACTACGCCAGCACACTCCTGCTACAGAGTCTCATTCTGACCCCTGGTGTGATGCGACGACGGTATCGAATTCCAACGGCTGTGCGTGTGGATATAGTTCCGATCCTTATCATCGCTGTATGTTCTCCACTTGCCTACATCCTTGTACTGACAGCCATGCAGAGCATGCCACTGGCACTCGTCGCTCCTCTTAGGGAATCTTCCATCATTGTCGGCTCTCTTCTCTCGTACTGGCTGTTTCGTGAAAATCATCTGGCACGCCGCATTGCCGGTGCAGTGGTGGTGCTAGCCGGAATCGCAGTGATTAGCCTTTGATCGCTTTGTTGGATGTCAATACTATGAGTGGATTGTTATCGTAGTTAAAGGCAATAACGCAGGAGAATATACCCTCGCAGAAAATGCCTGTGACAAGGAATCAATATACTGTAATGGTCAACTAAAACCGGACACGGATTTAGGCACATTGTTGTAATCGGCGTTCATATTCATCCGGCGATATATTTCCCAGCCGATAATGCCGCCTTTTCAGATTATAAAAGCTGTCGATATAATCGATAACATCAGCGATACCCTGACTTCGGGTTTCATAACGACGATAGTTAACCCTCTCTGCTTTCAGGCTGCGGAAAAATCTTTCCGTAACAGCATTATCCAGGCAGTTACCTTTTCGACTCATACTACTTGTAACATCCAGTTCTTGCTGGCAGGACTGGAACTGAGCACTGGTATATTGCGCCCCCTGATCGCTATGGAACACCACAGAGCCTGCTGGTCGTCGTTTATTGATTGCCAGCCTTAAAGCCCGGACGGTCAAGTCGCTGTCCGGTTTGTCTGAGAAGGCCCAACTCACTATTTTTCTTGAACATAAGTCCATCACGATAGCCAGATATAACCAGCCCTGAGCGGTACGCAGATAGGTAATGTCACCTGACCACCAGGTATTCAATGTCCCTGGATTAAATTGCCGATTCAATAGATTAGCTGCCACGACAGCGGGTTTTCCGCCGCGTGGATAACGATGACGTCCGGGGCGTTTAGCCACCAGTAATAAGGTTTTCATTATCTGCCGAACGCGGTATCTGCCCAC
>NZ_SMCR01000007.1 GCF_004343195.1 Biostraticola tofi
GAACTCATGGGTAAATGTTTTTCTTCGCATTCTCACCTCGTTAGCGTTGCTCATTATATCTCTAACAAAGTGTCCGGTTTGATTAGACCATTACATTGCCATAGATAGCATCAGCTCTATGAGGGAGCAGTTTCTCTTGGCGTAGATTTCTGACCGAAGCCACCCGTTATTCCCATCTCAATTGCGCCGTTCATGAAATGATAACCCATACTCCCTGTCGCCCCATTCACGAGCAATGCCATGACAAACCTGCTGATAATCCACATATATTCTCGGTACCAACCGGACATCCATTATCATTATTGTCCATGATAAGACTAAAATGATTTTGTCTATCAACCCCCTTCATCAATTCTCTTGGGGGGAATGCTCCAATCAGGAAATCGCCAATGCTCTAAGAAAACTTCAATGAACTACAAATCTTGCTGGTGGTTGCCAGAGAGCGGAGTTTTACCAAAGCGGCCGGTAAGCTGGGGGTCTCCCAGTCCGCACTGAGCCATGCGATAAAAGCGCTGGAAGAGCGGTTAAACCTCCGTCTTTTGACCCGAACCACCCGAAGCGTTGCCCCGACAGCAGCGGGAGAGAGAATTATTGCCTGCCTTGAACCCCGGATAGCCGATCTTGAGCAGGAGCTGGAGTCACTGGTGCAACTCAATGGCACCGCTTCAGGCAATATCCGTTTATCCGCCGGGGAGCATGCCGCGCAAAGTCTGGTATGGCCCAACTTAAAACCCTTCCTCAGGGAATATCCAGCAATCAAGGTCGAACTGGTGGTGGATAACGGCTTTGTTGATATTGTCGAGGGGGGGTTGATGCCGGCATTCGCCTGGATGAAAGCGTGGATAAGGACATGATCGCCGTGAGGATTGGGCTGGATATGCGAATGGCTGTCGTGGGAGCACCGTCTTATTTCGCTGCAAATCCTGTACCTGAAACGCCGCACGAGTTACAAAATCATCGGTGCATCAATATGCGCCTGCCGACAGCCGGTGGGCTTTACCACTGGGAGTTTGAGAAGGAAGGGAAACCGTTACGGGTCAGAGTGGAAGGGCAGCTAACATTTAATCTGCAGGCAGAAAGGATCGATGCCGCTTTATCTGGATTTGGCATTGCCTGTGTTCCACAGGATAGGGTTGAGGATTATATAAAGTCACAACAACTTATCCAGGTTTTGCCGGACGGGTGTCCTTCTTTCCCTGGATATTATCTGTATTACCCCAGCCGCAAACAGCATCCACACGCTGCAGTTTGGTGGTGCCAGGGATGGGAACAATCCACGGCTTTTGGGCCAGCAGCCATGCCAGCGCGATTTGTGCGGACGTAACGCCTTTCTCTGCAGCCAGTTCACCCAGCAATGAGACCAGCTTTTCATTGGCTTCAATCGCCTGCTCGGCGAAACGCAGCACGGTGCTGCGGTAATCATCCTTGCCAAACGTCGTTCCTGGTTTAATCGAACCCGTCAGGAAGCCTTTGCCTAATGGGCTGAATGGCACAAAACCAATGCCAGCTCCTCCAGTAACGGCAGTATCTCCTGCTCAGGCTGGCGCCACCACATCGAATATTCGCTTTGCAGGGCAGTAACCGGTTGTACAGCATGCGCGCGTCGAATGGTTTGCGCGCCGGCCTCGGAAAGACCGAAATGCTTGACCTTTCCTTCAGCAATCAGGTCTTTTACCGTGCCCGCCACATCCTCAATGGGCACCTGTGGATCGACGCGATGCTGATACAGCAGATCAATCACTTCTGTTTTAAGACGGCGTAAAGGCCCCTCTACCGCTTCACGGATATGCTCTGGACGGCTGTTCAACATTTGCTGCTTGTGATCATTGCCGAAGGTAAAACCGAATTTGGTGGCGATAACCACGCGGTCGCGAAACGGTGTTAAGGCTTCGCCGACGACCTCTTCATTCAAATACGGGCCATACACTTCAGCAGTATCAAAGAACGTGACGCCACGTTCAACCCCTGCGCGAATCAGTTCGATAGCCTGACGGCTCAGTCGCTGGGCCGTAGCCGTGGCTGAGCCCCATGCAACCGAGTCCAAGAGCTGACACGCCGAGTTCGGATTTACCTAGATAACGTTTTTGCGTACTGTTTTGGCCAGCGAAACGATGCCGCGCTGGAGAAGCCATCGCAGGACAACCTGGCTCACGCTTTTGCCATACTTCTGACCTAGCGCCGTTAATACCGGATGTTGAAACAGACCATTTTTACCTTCTGCAAACGGTGCCCAGGCTTCGGGCTGAATGCCGCGGTATCAATCAGGCGATATCCCGTTTCAATAGCATCGATAACGGCTTTCTCGCACTCGGCTGCATCGGTCATTTGAAATACGCCAAAACCCAGCAGGGGCATTTCAATGCCGTTATTTAGTTTTACCGTTGGCATGACGTTATCCTTCAGTTGTTGGGTCGGATAAGCATAACGCAGAGTGATTTATTCGATAAGGTGGGGTAATGGGCTAGGGCTTATTAGATCAGTTCATTCATCATGCCTGTGTCTGATGCCAGCTTGGGGCCAGAAGCAGACATTGAAACATTAATGGCATTGTTGCGTGATGAAACAGATGACGACGGGTGACTATCTCTCGTAAGGTAGGTGATGACTTTGAATACAAATACTGAGTCATCATGGGCAGGTTGCAAGTCAAACTCATATTATTCACTGGTAGCATTCAGCTCGGCGCGAAGGTAAAAAATACGCATGTGGATTACCAGAATGTTTAATTGTAATCATCCGCTGATTTTCTAAGCCGTTACAGACAGGAGTAATACGTGCTGACAGTATGGGGAAGGAAAACGTCATCCAACGTACAGGCTCTGATGTGGTGTATAGGGGAAATGGGTCTGTCTTATAAACGTCACGATGCAGGCCATAAGTATGGGGGTACAGACTCTGATGAGTTTTACGCGCTTAACCCCAATCGTACCGTACCGGTATTGCAGGATGACTCCAATACACCGCTGTGGGAAACAGGAGCGATATTACGTTATCTGGCTAACCGGTATGGGTCTGACAGCTTCTGGCCTGCTGAGCTGTTAGCTAAAACGGAAGTTGATCGATGGGCCGAGTGGTCAAAACTCAATATCGCTCAGGCATTTACTGCTCCCGTATTCTGGCGAGTCGTTCGCACGCCTGAAGACAAGCGAGATGCTGAGGCTATAAATTCAGCCGTGGAGTATTTTGAGACAAAGCTTCAAATTGCGGAGGAACGTCTGGCAAAGCATGACTTTTTAGTCGGGAAGGCCCTTACTTTGGCAGACATCCAGTTTGGTCATGTCCTGTACCGTTATTATGATATCAATATTGACCGCAGGACCCTTCCCAATGTGCAGGCATATTATATGCGGATGACTTCCCGCCAGGCTTTCCGTGAACATGTCATGATTTCTTATGATGAACTGAGAGCTTAGTCTCTAAACGATATTGACAATTCCCGACCAAGTAATGTTCTGGCTCAGACACTATAAAATGCCAGGGCGTGTTTAATGGGAAAAAATCATTCGTCTGGCTACATATTCTGGCAGCCGGGGGAGATAATCAAACTGCCCCGGAATATTTCAGGGGCAGTTTCAAATAACACAGGCATAGCCGCAATTCATCACAGCATTACTTTTTCTTATACACTTCTGCGGTACCATGCATTTTGTTTTTGGTGTTGGCTGAGGTCACAACATAAATATCTCCGCCTTTTTCATCGGCCATTTTGGACAATTCTGCTTTGGCATCCGCAGCAGAAACTTCTCCAGATGTCGTAATGCTGCCCAGGCTGACATAGTGATCTTTCACCTTGGCAAATTCTGCCTTGGGCATAAGATCTGCCGCCATTGCGCTAAAGGCAAATGCACTTAATAAAATACCCAGTATCGTGAGTTTCATATAACGTTCCTTTTGGCTGACAGTGAATATGGCTTGGAATATCAATCTAGTGGTATTAACATCTACGCTGGTAACGCTGGTAACGCTGGTAACGCTGGTAACGCTGGTAACGCTGGTAACGCTGGTAACGTTGGTAACGTTGGTAACTTTAATCACTCCGACGAACCTGTTTTATGAGTCCGTAAAGCATCCGCTATCGCGCTTTACCTGACGATAAAGATGCCGTCGTGCACTGAAATATCCCGGTTAATGATCAAGATAGAGGTAGTGCATCCAACTGGTCATGCGCAGCAGCACCTTACGCATGACCGAAACGTGGCTGAAGTGGTCTGAATAAACCGCCACCTGAGCGAAAATACCATCAGGCAAAGCGTCAACATCCGCATTCGGCGCTAACTCGATTATCGCCAGTACGCCATCGGTACCGGGCAGGATGGTCAGTGATTGCAAGGTGCCCTGGGCCTGATAGGTTCCGCCGGGAACAACCGGCAATACCCGGTTGAGTTTTCCCCGGAATACCTGGCCCGGCAGCGCATTGAATACCACTTCAGCTTCATCTCCGGCTTGGAGGCGCAACAGCGAGTTCTGTCTGAACTGAGCGATAATAAAGCGTTCCTGCTCGGGAATAAAAACCATCACCGGGCGTAGAGGTAGCGCTGCGGCGTAAGTGCCCGGACGAATAAGCACCTGGGTGACATAGCCATTACTTGGCGCACGGACCACCGTCTGTTCAAGGTTGTAGCGGGCTTCAGCCAACTGGGCCTTGATACTGACAATCTGGGATTGTTCGCCGTTAACCACACTGTTTAACTGGCTCCTGATCTGTGCCTGCTCAGCCAACGAACTTTTTACCAGCGCAGCCTGGGCAAGGTAATTTTGCCGCGCATGATCGATATCGCTTTCGGAGAAGGGGTTTACCTGGGCTTTGCTCCCTCGCAGATAGCGCTGGTAGTCCTTGGAGACACGGTCTCGTTCGGCAACCACACCCGCTGTATTGGCGATAGCTTCATCCAATTGTCCTCTGAGCACTTGCACATTTTGGGTCGTCGTCATTAAGTCTGCTTGTAACCGGTCGACGCGGGTTTGATATCGAGTCGGCTCTATTTTGAAAAGGACGTCGCCCTTTTTTATCAAGATATTCGTTTTATCCGTTACTTCGGTTACCACGCCGGTGACCTGTGGTGTGATCGGAATTGAAATAACCGCTTTCTGGGCCAGGAAGGTATAGGGATGATTATAATTCATTAATAAAATTAAGGCGCCGACTATAACTACACCTCCCAGGGCGGCGGTGGGTATCGTCCATTTATTTACCGGGATTTTAAATATTTTGAATATAGCCCAGGCCACGGCAACATAAGTAAGAATAATGAGTAAGTCCATGACAGTTACTCCGCAGAGGGTGTTTTGATTTCCCTGATCTCTTTTTCCAGTTTTGCCACTCTTTGCTGCAATTGTGAAAATGATTCTTGCTGGCTCTGCATCCCCCAGCCACGCTCAGGCTGATATAACGTGGCCCATATCCACAGAAATGGCCAAATAACATGAAGTGTAAATAAGCTGACCCAACCTGCTACATGTATTGCATCGGCATGAGGGTGGTTGCGTGCTTTGGCGATTAAATATGGAATGTCGTGAAGTATAATTATCCCGTAAAAAATGACTAAAGCGACAAAAACCAGTACGCCTAAAGCAAAATAATTGAGGAACATAGCGACCTCGACTGAACGAACTTACATGAATCAATAAATCCGGTTTACATCTGCCATCAGTTTATTATTTTTTCCGAGTTATGATTTAGGAAAATTCACCACATCCTTGACCATATCGTCGATAGCCTGTTTGACGTCGTTAACGGTGATCGGGTCGTTATTATCACCGATTGTTTTTCCGTAACCTTTACGTACCACGGCAATGACGGTTTTGCCGGTGTCCTTATCTACCAGGTTCATTTCAAAAAATAACACGGTATTTTGCGTACGGTTGCCGCTGGCGGCCATTGTCGTAGCAATTACCGCTGCCACTGGGATAACTTCATAATATTGCATGTCTTTATTTTCAGCCGTCACAGCGGTAATCGCGACTTTTGCTACCAGCACTCGCGAACCGGACGGATTAGGCAACAGCACTTGGCGTTGCGCCAGAGCATTCGTCAGGCGCAGGTTGGCGTAATCCTTGATTTTGTTTAGCGTATCCTGGCTAACGCGTTGATTCGGTTTAGCCGCGGGGTAGTAAACCAGGGGGGATATATAGATACCTCGGTAAGCTGATTCCTTAAAACCCGGCGCTATCCAGCGTAAGACTTCATGTCCGCTGGCAATCTCAGTTCGTTCCAATTTACTGTAGTCGGGCAGAAAACCCGAATACTCATCTGTTTCAGCGACTTTGGAGGAACAGCCCGCGAATAACATGCTCGCAGACAAAACTGCAACGACAATGCGTAAATGATTTATTTTCATTTTTTTCTCGAAAGATTTTCAAAAGGTATATTCAATATAGCACTCGCAAAAAAAGACGTTAGCGTCAGGCGGGTATTATTTAATTATTGGTTGCGATCTTGCTCACAATATTCTAAAGGAAGTCGCTGGTTAAAAAATCCAATCATTACTTAGGTTGGTAGCTATATATTTTAATGGGGCAGCATTGATAAGTGATATTATTTCTGCGTATGGTTTTATCACTGGCCGATATATCTGCATTCAACTTTACTTTCCCGGTCTGGGCTGGGGCAGATAAAAGCAGTGCTAGAGCATTGCCCCCCCGGTCCCGCATTTAACGTTAAGTTGTCCTCTTTGCAACAAAGAGGGAATGAAGGGTAAAAAAGCATGATATAAACGCATCATTCCCTGGGGTTAAAAAAAAATTTCTCTGGAATCCGCTGTTTATTCTTCCTTGGCGCTGACATCAAAAAACCAGAACAGCACAAAACCAATAAAACCAAACACCAATAAAATCACCAACGTATAGATTTCATACTGTGCTGCATCAGCAGCGATAGCCTGCATGTCCTCCAGAGAGGGGCCTGGGTTTTCTTTAAACATCATCAACTGCCATTCATAAAGATTGACCGTTTTGATCTCTTTTATCGGCTGCCAGATATGATTGGCCGCAACCCCCAGGCCAAGCGCAGAGAATAAAGCGCCATAAACTCGTTGGCGTTTTTCCTGGCGTTTGGCAATGGCCTGGCGCATAAGCTCATCCAGACGATCAATCTGTTCGATCAATGCTCGGCGCTGCTCAGACAGGCCCCATTGGCAGGAGAGGTTTTCCGTCAGCCGGTTATGCAATGCGTCGCTGCCGAGCAGGCTACTGTGATTAACCGCTTTCAGGGCCTGGGCCTTGGTATGCAGGATCATTTCGGTCCACTGGCTCAGATGCCGGATTTTTCCCTGTCGATAGCCGCTCTGCTGTGACTCGAGCAAATCATTGAGCCAGTCGTCAAGCTGTTGGGAAGAACGAGTGAGAAAACTGTCATAGGCCTGGCTGGCATCCGCTACCGCCACTGTCGCACCGAGCAAAATATCAAGTTGGGCCTGGTCATCCTGACGGCAATACAGCGTGACGCCATGACGGTGGCTGACCGCGAGAATATCGCCATACCAAGCGCTGTGGTAACTGTCGGCGGCGGGTAAGTCCGCCGGACTCTTCACCACCAGGGCTGGGTTGCTGTTCGCTGCCAGCCAGGCATGAAAGGTCGGCGTATCGATCATCCGCATCATCGGATCGATCGAGGGATCGGCTAGTGCGGCCTGGTGATGGCGAAAAACGCGGATACTTTTGCCGCCGGTACGGCCAGCCAACGCCGGCACACTGAACGGCACGATGGCCGGTGGCAGATAACGCGAAAAATAGCATTCCCACACCGCCGGTAATATGTCGTTGTGCCAGTCAAGGCGGGTGCCTGGTTCGCCGGTCGGCAGTCTTTTAGGCGCGGCTATCAGCGTGTGTCTTCCCTGATCATCGTACCAGGGTTGGGTTGGGGCTTCAGGCCGTAGCTGATGGCTGCCCGGCAGACGATAGCTTTCCAGAAAACGCGGTGTCTCACGCGGGCGCAGGCCGTGCCAGGCATCATTCTCGCGCTGCTCCAGACGGTGCCATAGCGCGTCCAGCCGCGTGCCCTGGACCGGATCCAGCGACACCACCATATCATTGCCGCTGCCGGCTTCCTGTGGTCGATAAATCGCCAGCAGGCCGAATCCATTACGCGTCCAGGTATGCTGCCGGTCGGTACGGGCCAGGATCTTCAGCATGCCGGAGGGCGATGCCTCGTTGATAAACAGCGCATCCACCACCGTCTGCCGGCGTCCATCAGCCAGATCGACCAACAGTTGGCAGGTCAACGCCCGCTGCAGCACCTGCCGATATAGTTGCCGCTCATAGCCCAGGCTGGCGACAGCCTGGCTGTATTGCCGGGTGTGTAATGGCTCAATACCCGCGGTCGGTTGCGGATTGGCTTCCATCATGGCCGCTAACAGCGCCAGACAGTTGATCAAACCCTCGCGAACCCAGCTGTTATTGGTTGAGGTATGTTCCGGCAGATAGGCATGGCCAAGGGCGGATAACAGGCAGGCGGCTGAGCGTTCGACCGTATCACCGTCCAGATAAATACCGCTCTCCCAGGCGCTGATATAGGCAAGCCAGGGTTCGCTTAACGGCGGTGCCGTCCCGGCCGGCTCCAGATGCTGCAAAAACAGCAACAGCGCCAGACAGGTATCAGGCGAAAAATCCTCGATGATGACCCGTTGCAGATGCTGGGGATCAGGCAGCTTCTGCCGCCAACGGGCCCATTGCTGCTGATCGGCCCGGACAATAAGTTCGCTCACCGAGCCATACTGAGCCTGCCGATAGCCTTTATGATTAAGCGCGACACCGCTGCTCTGGCGGTCGTCGTTACTGTCGCCAAGACCGATTAAAACAGTACCGGCGGCGGCATCCCGGGCCTGAGGATCCCATTCAAAGACCAGATGTGCCCAGGTGTTATCGTGTAACGGCATCGTATACCCTTTCATTTGGCTAACGCCGTTTATAGGCGGTTATTTGACCACGTCATAAATCTTCTGCTGGGCCTTGCTCCAGTTGTTATCGATAGCAATATTCGGTGGTTGACTCGCCTGTTTGACGCAATAATCTTTCACCGACTGCCTGATGGAGCGGCTTTGTATGTCGCCACTGATAAGCTTCACATTGATATCGGCCAGCAACGCATCATGCAGCGAATAAGTGGATGATCCTGATAAGGAAAAACGGGCGGCATCATCAAGCAGATTTTGAGCATTATTCGCCAGTAATCGACGTTCACAGGTATTTGCCGGCTCCCTGGCGGCCATTTCGCGATCATAGGCCTGACGTTGGCGTTGTTCGAAACTGACAGCGGTCGCCAGTTTGCCTTTAATCAGCTGCACATCCGCTGAAGATGAGCAAAATGCCTTTAGATAATTCACCTGGGAAGGGGTTAGCGAATCCCTGTTTGACAGAGTGCTAAGCATGCTGCTGCCGGACAGACCTTCACAGCCATTGGGTTCATCCATCAGTGATTTATGCTGCAGCAGCAATTCGAGGGTGCCGGGGTGGTTGTCGTCAGCCAACGCTTTCTGAGTGTAATAAAGCTTCCAGGGCATGCCGCCGTCGAGAAATAAACCGACTACCCGGTTATCGCCGCGCTCAATGGCCGAACGGAGATTCTGTTCTTCCCAGCTGATGCCGATATTGGCCAGTTCTTTGCGGGGATCGCTACTGGATTCTTTCTTGACCCCGGCGACCGTTTTACCCACTTCGCCCAGTTCGCTTCTGATGGTTTCGGTATTGACTAACGTTTTGGTCGACGTACCAAAGATCAGCAGCGAACCTATGGCCAATGCGGCAATACCGGTCAGGACCCAGACCATTTTTTTGCGCAGCAAGCCGGTATCCTGCTTGATGTCATCCAGCTTTTCATCGTGACGTTCAAGGCTTTCCCGAACGTGCTGGATATCGTCACCCAGCCGGTCGATTTTTTCAGCCGCTTGCAGGAAATACTGGCGCACCTCCGCTTCGCCGGCATCGAAGTAACCATCTGGATTGACCGAAACCCTGCCGTCGTCAAAGGCCTCCTGTACCGGCTCGGCAATTTCATGGTAACAACGGTCCAGCAGGGCAATCTGTACCGTGGTGACGCGTTTATGATGTGCCAGTCGGTTGCGAATGGAGCGAATATCTTCAAGATAGGTTTGCAGCGTTTTGCGCTTGTCATTCATCAAACTGAGCAGCGGGGTGGTGTGATAGAGCGCAGAGTAGTGGTCTGTGTACTCTTTTTTGTCGACAAACAGCGAGGCCAGTTCACTGAACAGCGTGCCGCTCAATATATCATCGCGATCGGCCGCTTTAAGCCAGGACTGGACGCGTTCATCGCCAAACAGCTGTCTGAGCTGTTTCACCAGCGTTTGTTGGTTGCGATAGGCTTGGTTGATAAGGCTGCGGATCATCAACTCCAGCGCCCGAACCTGCTGCTGGCTGCGTAATTGTTTCTTTTCACCCGGCTGATGCAATTCGGTAGCGTAGCTGAAAAGGGGCTGCTGTTCTTTCAGGCGTTCGAGCTGGTTCACGAATCTCAAGGCCGCCATCAGCAGATTATGGGAGGCCGGCCGCTGGTGGTCATGCTGGCTGAGCAGCTTTCGGAAGATGCGTAATGTATGGGTAAACTGGGTCATTTGCGGGTCGTTAAGCCCCAATCGCTGGCCAACCTTATCCCAGCCGCCCAGATCTTGCCGAGCCTTTTGCAGTAAATCATAAAAGGCGTCCGGGTCGGCCGCCGTTGCGCCAGTCAAACCCAGTACCGGCAGGATTTGGTCAAATGCCTGGCGACAGATGACCAGGCAGGCGGCAAAATCATCCTGAATCATGTTATTTGATATATCGGCCATTATTTTCCTGAGATTTTATGCTGCGCATGGCAATCCATCATCCTGGCCCAATCATTTAAGTCTCAGGCAGTCTTCCTGGTCGCCCTAAGTTCCCTCATGGTGTGATTATTCTTGAAAGTTCACCCATGAGTCAACTTATCAGTGTGTTAACTCATGGGTGTCGTCATGTTTATGATAGGGGAGCCTCAGCAATATCAGGTCTACCCCAGCCAGTAGCTGACATTTTTTTGATTAACATAAAGTCTTATCAGGATGCTTGCGGCTCGTGCGGCACATAATGAAGATAATCAAAATCGGCAAAGCAGGATTGATGACTGATATCTTCACAATGCAAACCGACAAACGCACCGGTAAAGAAACCTTTGCCGATATTGTAGTCATCTGAGAGCTTCCACGAGGCTAATTGATAAGGCAGGATTTCCCATTTATGCCCATCAAAAGAATAGCTATAACTGTAGTGCAACCCGTCTACTGTGACTTTAAGCCAGATATATTCCACGTCCTGTGGAATACCTATACCTGCATCCCACAGCCAATATCGAGCTTCACCTTTATCCACCTCCATTAATTTGAGCACGCGCTGGCCGTCATAGTCGGTGGTGACGCAGCAGTATGACCAGCACTGGGTGCTGTAGTAACAGGTCAGGCCGGCCGATTGCTGGAAATGGATTGGATTGAATGAAAGCCGAGTTTCGGCAGTAAAATGGAAATGTTTCCAGCGCATGGCAACGGTCGACTGGATAAACGTCGAGACTAACGAGTCATTGCCATAAAGTCGCAAATGGCCAGGACGTGCGCTCAGTGAGCCTAGCTGGCTGCTGAAGGGGACTCGCAGCGTCTGCAGTTCATCTCCCAGGCTGCCGCGGCCAAAGTCATAGAGATATTCTTTTTCTGGTTGCCGGCTAACAGTGGTTCTGTCGGCGGGGGCCTGCACGGAGAGAGCGGGGTGGCTGTCCTGTATCCAGGGCCAGCCATCGCGCCATTCCACTTTAGCAATAGCCGTTTCTCTGCCCAGTGGACAATAGCCGCGTACTTCACTGGTAAGCAGTGCCATTTCCGGACGCTTAAGCGGACGGCTGGTCAGGTAAACCATATACCATTCATCTTCGCCAAAGCAGATCAAGGACCCATGACCGGCTTTCTGCAAGGGAAAACGCGGAATGTCCCATGAGGAAAGAATGTGCCATTCAGGATGCAGTTCATAAGGCCCCTCAATATCACGCGAACGGGCAACAGTGACCGCATGGGCATAACGGGTGCCGCCTTCGGCGGTAAACAGATAGTAATAGCCATCTTTAAAATAAATATGCGAGGCCTCTGTATATTTAAGATCGGTGCCCTCAAAGATGACTTTCCATTGGGGAGCGAGTTTTTTTTGCTCATGGAAATATTCCTGCAGCACGATAGTGTTGTGGGGATTGCTGTGATGCTGTGGCCCCCACAGCCGGTAGGTCAGGTATTTCCTTCCATCATCAGCGTGATACAGGGATGGGTCAATGCCGCCGGCGCCCAATAAAACCGGATCGCTCCACGGGCCATCGATATCTTCAGCGGTAATCAGATAGTTATAGCCGGTCTTCCAGGGCGCATTAACCACTTTGATATTGGTGAACACAATCCAGAATAAACCGTCATGCCAGGTGATATCCGGTGCCCAGATACCGCCGGAGTCCGGGTTACCCATCATGTCCAATTGCCTGGTCTCATTCAGGGCATAGCCTTTGAACGCCCAATTGACCATGTCGGTTGAATGATAGATACGAATACCCGGAAACCATTCAAATGAAGAGGTAATGATATAGTAGTCGTCGCCCTTACGACATATGCAGGGATCGGGGTTAAAACCGGTAATGATCGGATTTTGAATGGCCATGAGATGCTCCTTATTTAGTGGCATGGGCCGGCTCATTGTTCAATGACGTCAGGGCGGTCGCATCGGCCTGTTGGCGTTTTACATTCAACTCAGCAGTGATGCCGGCCACCGTTTTACTGTCCAGTTTATAGATAAACAACAGGGCGATTTGCAGGCCAGAAAAAACCGAGGGGAAGATGCAGAAAATAGCCTTGACCATCAGCGACACTGAGGGGTCTTGAATCACTGCTCCGGGTTGGTAATGGGCAAAGTGTAACGACCATCCCAGCAATGCACCGCCAAAAGCCAGCCCCATTTTAATACTGAACAAATAAGTGGAGAAAATTAACCCATCCAGACGATGGCCGCTGCGATGCTCCTCATAGTCAACAATATCTGAAGCCATTAGCCACTGCAGCGGGTTGGTAAGATTAAAAAACAACATGAAGACCATGTTCAGGCCAAATATCATCATGATATTTTCATTAGGCGTCATGAAAATGATGATGTTGAGGATGATATAAATAAGTACTGTTATTTTGCAGCTTTTAATTCTGTCGTATTTACCGAGTAATTTGGCTGAAAGCAGCGAGCCTACCATCGCCGCCAGGCTGCCGTAGAACACAAACTGAGGGGCCAGTTCCGGATGGTCCACAACATATTTGACGAAATACATCATGGCGCCGACGCGGATGGTATTAGACGCCGAGCCGACAATTTTGAACAGCATGATGATGCGCCACTGGGTATTCTTCCACAGGACTTTTATATCTTCTTTGATATTGAAATGGCTGCCTGCATTCAAAACATGGTTTTCTTTTGTCAAGGCAAAGCAGAGGAAAAAACACAGCGTTCCTAACGCGCCCAAAATGGCCATGGCGCCAAAATAACCAATGGCTTCATTGCCCTTGCCAATGATTTTGACCAGTGGCAACGCCACGCCAGATACCACTAATGCCGCCAGGGCAGCCATAAAGAAACGCCATGACTGCAGAGAGTGCCGTTCAGCCGGGTCAGAGGTTAGTGCCGCCGGCATTGAGCAGTACGGTACGTTTACCGCTGTATAAGCCAGCGTCAGCAGTATATACGTCACGGCCGCGTAGACTACCCGGCCTTGGTAGCTGAAATCAGGGGTATAAAAGGTGATGGCCATAATCAGGCCAAAGGGAATGGCGCACCACAGAATATATGGCCGGAATTGGCCATAGCGCGTTCTGGTCCGATCTACTATCATGCCCATCAAAGGATCTGTAATGGCGTCCAAGAGCCGGGATATCAAAAATATTGTCCCCATCGCCGCTGCCGAAATACCAAACACATCGGTATAGAAATAGGCCAGAAACAGCATGGTAGACTTCCATACAAAATTCGATGCGGTATCGCCCAAGCCGTAACCGATTTTTTCTTTAAAAGTAAGCATAAACTTATTCCGTTTATTTTATGTAGGGGAAGTAGGGAAGTTGATACTATATGCAGGGCAGGGGTTAAGTTCTTTTGTGATATTGCGTATGTATGTTATGGAAATTCACAAGTTTTACCTTCGTCACATAATTACTATTGTACCCAGTTAAGTCGTGATGGTGCCGATAGGAAAAGAGAATGTATTTAGTGTAGACGCCAAATTATCTGCATTCATTTTTATGCATTTGCCCATCATTGTTGATGGTTTACGGAATAGGCAGCGCCTAATTATGGCTTATTTAATCTGGTCAAGCTGTCAAAAAAGCGATAAGTGCGCAAAGAGCATAAAGGATGAAATTATCGGTGATTCCATGTAACAACTATTTTCATCGTTCGATGCCTGATTTTATCCTTAGCGCTCAGATCGCTGGGGCCAGTACTACGTTGAGCAAGGATGATTTAACCGCCGGGGCCTGAACTTAGCCAAGACCATTGCGCTGCGGCCGACGAAGCTTTAAATTCATATACATGAACGCAGTACTCATCAGGAGATAGGCAATGGAGGTAACTGCACTGAAAAAAGTGACGCTGACAGAGCAGATAATGGAGCAAATCGCCTCACAAATCGCGTCTGGCAAGCTCAAGCCAGGGCAACGATTGCCTAACGAGCGGGCGATGGGCGAGATGTTTAACGTCACCCGCAGCCGGGTGCGTGAAGCGTTGCGCGCTTTGGCGCTGATTGGGCTGATTGAAATCAAACCTGGCGATGGAAGTTACGTTTCTGAAAAAACGCCCCATCTGCCTGAAGAAACCATTAGCTGGATATTCCATCGGGAGGTACACAATCTCGATGAAGTCTATGCCGCCCGTAAGCTGATTGAAGAGGAAGTGTATCTGACGGCTGTCGATACTGCCGGCGCTGATGAAAATATCCGGCTGCAGGAGTTGGTTGACCGCATGTCGCTGGCCTCTTCAGCCGGGGCCAGTCCTGAAGTTTATCATCAGTTACTGGATGATTATGATCTGCTGATGGGCCGAATCTGCGGCAATCAAATCTACAATAAATTGATGCAGACTATCGTACTGCTGCGAAAGGACTTTTCCAGTAAATTGCTGCATGCTGATGGCGCTATAGCCCACAGTTTGAAAATGCGTCTGAAAATTCATGACGCTTTTATCCGGCGCGACAGAGTGTTACTGAAAAAGAATCTGCACAGTTTTTATCAGGCATCGCGTAAATTTTATGACACCGTGGCGAACAACAAAGATAACTGATTATGGCAAAGGTAAAATCTGCTGAGCGGACATTCAGGCTAATCGAGTTGGTCGCGGGTAATCGCCATGGGCTGACTTTTTCTCAAATGCAGGCCAGTCTGGAGATCCCGCGAAGCTCGGCCCACAGTCTTATTCAGGAATTTCTTGATAATGACTATCTGATCTATCTTCCCGATAATCGAAAATACTATGCCGGACTGGCGTTGATTAAAATGGCGGCAAACTGTATAGAGACCACCGATCTTATTCAGGATTTGCGTCTGCTGACTACCTTTCTCAGTAAAAAGCTGGGTAAAACTTCCCACGCGGCCATTCTAGACGGCAATCAGGTGGTTTATCTGGCCAAAGCGCAGGGGGGGGAAGATGTTTCGTTAATGCGCAATATCGGCAATCATCTGCCCGCTCACTGCACCGCCGTGGGTAAAATGCTGCTCAGCCAGTACGCTGATAATGACGTTATGCAACTGTATGCCGACCGGCCGCTGGAGAAAATGACCCTGGACTCCATTGGCACTATGGCGGTGCTGCTGCATGAACTGAAGCAGGTTCGCCGGCAGGGCTATGCCATTGAGATACGAGAAGCCAATGAGAGGGCGGCCTGCCTGGCGTTACCGCTCTATACGTCGTCCGGAAAAATGATCGCTGCTTTCAGCCTGACCTGTCTGGCATATGAATGGGAGGAACTGGCCTTGGATAACGCTCTACAGGTGATGAGAGAAAGCCGGTTAATGGTGCAGTGAACCGCTATCCGGCTTTTTTGATATCATCAGGGATTATCAGCACCCAGCGGCGGGGCGCCGACCGGGCTTAAAAAAACGTCGCCGTCGATTTTAATCGGGCAGCGAGTGGTCAGCAGCGATTTGCCGCTAGGTAGGGTTAATTGCTGTACCATCTTCAAGGCCTTGAATCCTTCGCTGGCGTATAGCTGTTCCCAATCCATAACCTTGGCGCACCAGATATCTTCTTGTTCCAATATAGACAGCCAGCTGTCGCAGTCTTTCGTCTGCAGGTGGTCAATCAGCAGGGTTTTGATCTCGTCCCGGTAACTGAACCAGGTGTCTGGCTGGGTGTAGGTGGTCAGTGCCGGGCAGCCAAGTAATTCACCTAAACGGGGGATCGGTGTCATGGCCAGCGCCAGGTATCCCCGGGCGGTAGGATAAATGCCATAGGGCGCGGAAAGGTAGGCGTTGGCATTATTGACCGCACTTCTGACCGGATCCTGTTGGCCGTCATTCATCCAGGTGGTCAATACCTCGAACTGCAAATCCAGCACCGTATCCAGTAAACTGACCTGCACTTGGCAGCCACATCCGGAAGTGATGCGCTTGACCAGACCGGCCATAATGCCCTGGACCAGATAGTCGCCGGCGAAAATATCCGTTACCGAAAGGCCAAACGGCAACGGAGGCTGGCTGGCATCGCCATTAAGATGGCAAAGGCCGGACAGCGCTTGAATCAGCAGATCCTGGCCGGGACGTTTCACCCACGGACCCTCATCGCCATAGCCTGATATTTCACCATAGATAATCGCCGGATTGATGGCTTTCAGCGACCTGTAATCAAGACCCAAGCGAGACGCCACCCCAGGGCGAAAGTTAAAAATAACCACATCGGCATTTTGAATCAGCGGCAGCAGGGCATCGTGCTGGGCCGCATTCTTCAGGTCGACGGTAATGCTTTTCTTATTGCGGTTGATGGCATGGAACAAGGAGCTGTCGCCATCGATCTGCAACGCTGAAATATACAGTCGACGGCAGATATCGCCACCGTCCGGATTTTCGATTTTGGTGACCGCCGCACCTAAATCAGCCAGACGCAGCGCGGCGGAGGGGCCTGAGAGAAATTGGCTGAAATCCAAAACGTTAATACCGGCGAGCGGCTTCATAAGTCAACCCCGGCAAGATTGAAGTCGGCAGTGATGCTGGCGGTATCTTCGCCCAGCCGAGGGGCGGATTTGGCGATGGCGCTGCGTTGGCCATTGATGCGCAGCGGAGAACGTAGCATACGAATGTGCTGACCCGATGGCAGCCTGACTCGCTGGGTGATATCCAGCGCTTTGAACCCCTCGCTGGCAAATAGCGTCTTCCAGTCATATACCTCCGAGCACCAGAATTCATGTGCATCCAGCAACCTAGTCCAATGCTCGGTTGGCCGGGTCAGCAGAATATCGGCGATCAGGTTTTTAATGCTATCGCGGCAACTGAACCAGGTCGCGGGATCGGTATAGCGAGCAAGCTCGTCAGACTGGAAGATTGCCGCCAGCGCGGTAACGCTGCCCATCGCAATCGCGATATGGCCATCTTCGGTCGGATAGATGCCGTAAGGCGCAGCCAGCCACGCATGAGCATTATTTTTGGCGCAACGGTTGGGCACCTGGTGACCGTCGTTCAGCCAAGTGGTCAATACTTCGAACTGCATGCTGAGCACTGATTCCATTAGGCTGATTTCAACTCGTCCTCCCTGTTGGGTTTTGCCTCGGCGTAGCAGACAGGCCAGAATGCCTTCGACCAGATGGGCTCCTGCCAGCGAGTCGGCGACTGAGAGTCCAAACGGCGTCGGCGGCTGATGGCGATCGCCGTTAAGCCAGGCAAGACCCGACATGGATTGAATCAGCAGATCCTGGCCAGCTTTGTCGGCCCAGGGGCCCTGACTGCCATAGCCGGTCACCGAGGCATACACTAAACGGGGATGCTGAATGCGCAGCGCCTCATAGCCCAAGCCTATTTTATCCATCACTCCGGGGCGAAAATTTTCAATCAAGACGTCAGCCTGGGCAATCAAATTTTTGACGCGCTGTAAGTCCGAAGGATCTTTCAGATTGGCGCAAAAACTTTCTTTACCGCGGTTGATAGTATGAAATAACAGGCTGTCTTCACCCACCCTCTGGTTGCGCAAAGTCAACTGCCTACTGGCATCACCGGTCAATGGTCGTTCCACTTTGATAACCCGGGCGCCCAAATCGGCTAAACGCAGCGCTGCCGAAGGCCCGGCCAGGAACTGGCTAAAATCCAGTACCACTAAACCTGACAAAGGAAACATAGCTACTCCAGTCCCTGCTGGGATGTTTGATAAAGGTGGTTCAATTTTTTTAGGGTAGCGCTGCTGTCGCCACCGTCCATCACCCAGTCGCGCACCAGGTCTCCGGCCCGGTCCTGGAACGTCAGGAAACCGCTGTAGCGGGGACGCTTGGCCGATCTGTCCAGGGTTGCCAGGGTATCTTTGAAGAAATCGAGGCTGCGCCGATTAACCTCTGCGTCCAGCCACGCGCCGCGATGGCCAGGCTGGCCGCCGCTGTCGAAAAACAAGGTTTTCTGGATATCCGGTGAGGCGGTAAAGCGAGCATAGTCCAAGGCGGTATCCAGATGTCGACAGTGAGCTGAGATGGCAAGGCCGGTGCCGCCCAGTACCGTCTGCAAGGGATTTCCCTGATAACTGACCACATCAGTGGCTTTCAGTATCGAACGGGCATAGCCCAAGCGGGAATAATTTGAATAGCCGTAAGCGTAGGGACAGTAGCTCCAGGTATCCTGACTTGAAAGCAACTCATGAACCTCAATGGGATCCCAGTCAAACAGCTGCCGAGGACAATGACCGGCCAGTTCACGCAGCGCTTCGAGGGCGTTTATGGCAGTATGGTTATCGGTAATTTTCTCTCCATCAAACCAGGTATTTCCCTGAGTAGCGCACAGCATCAGGAAGTCCATCAACAGATTAATCGGTATGCCGGCGTAAATGACCCGCCCTTGTCTAGCCAGGGCCAGTAAGTCCTCCCAGGTTGCGGGCAGCTCGAAACGTCCGGTGGCCAGATGATCCGGGCGATAAACGGCTACCGGGGCGGCTGCATCGATTGCCAGCGCGGTCTGAAATCCGTTGAACTCATAGCTTTCATGGGATCCGCCCACCGAATGCGCCGCTTGATCGGCCAGGTAATCAGCAGGCAGGTGATTCTGCAACGGCAGCAGTATGGATTTCTGGGCGACAAATCCGGCCCAGGGATGGTCAATCACCAGCAAATCGTATTCGCTTGCCAGCGCATCCAGGCTGCCGTCAGCGAAGGCCTGCAGCGAACGCTTTTCCCATTGAATATCCACCTGGGGATGCAGTTCGCCGTAGCGCTGCGCCGTGGATACCACTGAGGTAAAACCGCGGCTGTGGCCCCAGGTAATCCCCCTCAACGTCACCATAAAAAACTCCTTTTCCAATCAATGTCACAGAAAATTGGTACTACCACGCTACCATTGAGGCATAAAAATGCAGCGGCTTGTAGATCAATTCGGTGAAATTGTGACCGATGCTTTAAAAAAGAAATCTGAGAGATATTTCGTTTGACCAATTAAATAATGAGACTTAGTTTCCATGTAGTTCACACATATAAACCAGTGTTCTCATACGAGAACTGACGGTTTATGCGGTTTTTCATATCATAACAATAATAGGGGAAGCATTATGCTGGCGGGATTTATTGTTTTGATGATCGCTTGTATGTTCCAGGGCAGCTTTGGATTAGGGATGAAAAATTATCGTCCTTTCTCGTGGGAAGCATTCTGGGTAATATTTTCGATTATAGGTATTCTGATTATTCCCATTGTCTGGACCTGGATCGAGGTTCCGGGTTTTTACCAATATATTGCCGCAACACCGCCCTGGATACTGGCAATAGCCGCCGCCTGTGGATTTTTGTGGGGCGTCAGCGCTATTTGGTATGGCAAAGGTATCGACTGTATTGGTATGTCATTGACCGTTGGCATCAATACCGGCGTGGGATGTTCGCTGGGCTCGTTGATTCCTTTGTTTATTCTAGGGAATATGCCCTCCTCACACTCTCTGGCCTGGCTACTGGTCGGGATGGCGGTAATGATATTAGGTGTCGGCATTATTACCCGGGCCGGCATTCTGAAAGATAAAGAATCCAGGCAGGATGCCAGTCGTATCAGAAACCCGAAGTTTGTCAGCGGCCTGGTTATGGCCTTGGCCTCAGGTTTCGGCACCGCCGCGATGAATATTGGCTATACCTACGCCAGCCGCGCGAGTTCGCTGGCCGTTGAAGACGGTATCAATCCGGTCAGCGCCAGCCTGATTGCCTATGTCATCGTATTTGCCAGTGGCGGTTTTGTCTCCAATCTGGGTTATGCCTTATGGATGCTGAATAAAAATAATACTTTCAGTGACTTCTCTCGCCGCGGATCGTCCTTTGCCTGGTTCAAGGCGCTGCTGACCGGCGGTATCTGGTTTGCCGCGCTGGGACTGTACGCCAAGTCCACCGCCCTGTTGGGGGACCTGGGCCCGGTCATCGGCTGGATTGCATTCCTGTCAGGCGCGCTGATTATTTCAAACGCCTGGGGGTTGAAAACCGGCGAATGGCAAGGTTATGAGCGACCGAAAAGAGTCATGCTGTTGGGCAATGCGGTGCTGGTGCTGTCGGTGGTGATCGTCGGTTATGCCAATGGCTTATCTTGAAGATAAAGGGGAAAATATCATGTACATGATGACTCAGGTAACGATGCCTGTCGAAAAAAAACCTATAGCTATCATAGGCGCCGGTGGCATTGTGACCGACTCGCATCTGCCTGCTTATCAAAAAGCCGGCTTCCAGGTTCTGGCCATTTATGACCGAGATGCAGAAAAAGCGAAATCCGTTGCCGGCCAATGGGGGATTGACTCGCCCTGCCAAACGATAAATGAATTGATTCGGATTGCTGTCAGCCGAGGCTGTGTATTTGATATTGCCGTGCCGGCTTCTGAAATTATCAGCATTATCAATCTATTGCCTAAAAATTCAGCAGTATTGATTCAAAAGCCCATGGGAGAAACAATCGAGCAGGCAAAAGAGATTCTTGACTGTTGCCGCGATAAGAGAATGGTTGCCGGTATTAATTTCCAATTACGTCGGGCGCCTTTTATGATCGCGGCGAAATCGATGATTGAGCAGGGCAAGTTGGGTGACATTCATGACGTTGAAATGCGCGTAGTCTGCCAGACACCATGGAACCTATGGAAATTTTTATTTGAAAAAGAGCGAATGGAAGTTAATTACCACAGCATCCATTATATCGATGCTATTCGCTATTTCCTTGGCGATCCGCAGGCGGTTTATTGTAAAACCATGAAACATCCTAAAATGATGGAATTAGCACAGACGCGATCCTCAATTATCATGGATTATGGCGATATTATTCGGGCTAATATACATACCAACCACGGCCATGATTATGCTGCCGCTAAACAGGAATGTTTCTTCAAAATTGAAGGGACCCGAGGGGCAATTAAAATTCAAATCGGCGTGATTCTTAATTATCCCCAGGGCAGCGTTGACAAATTCGAATATATTCTGGATGACGGCAAGGGATGGCGGGAATTGCCGATTGAAGGGAGCTGGTTTCCAGAGGCATTCATCGGCCCAATGGCCGGGCTACAGTGCAAAATGGAAGATGAACACTATGAATACCTAAACAGTGTCGAGGATGCATGGAAAACCATGTGCGTGGTTGAGGCCTGTTACCGCTCATCAACCGCCGGCGAAACACCGGTCATTTACTGAGTTTTAGCGAGGCCTCCTATGTTGCGGATCACCGATACACATATTCATCTCTGGGATTTGTCGCGTTTCGATTTGCCGTGGCTGGCAGGAGTGCCGGCGCTAAACCATGATGTGAGCTGGTCCGATTACCAGGCCTGTAGCCACCAGGCAGAGTGGAAAGTGGATAAAGCGATGTATGTGGAAGTCGATGTGGCGCCATCTCAACGAGATGATGAAAGCCGCTACCTGTATAAAATTTGTGAAGATCAGACAACGGCGGTTTGCGCCGGCATCATCTCACTGGACTTGCTGCAGCCCAACACAGTGGAACGCTGGCTGGAGTCAGGTCAGAAACATCGCTGGGTAAGAGGGGTGCGCCATGTTCTGCATGTTGACAGCCAACCGCCGGGAAGCTGTCTGCATCCGGTCTTTATCGAAAATGTAAATGCACTGGGGCAGGCCGGCTTATGCTTCGAGGCGTGCCTGCGTAATGAAGAGTTATGCGATTTAGTGACACTGGCCGAACGCACCACTGAATCGGTTCTGGTGCTGAATCACATGGGCAATGTCGATGCCAGCAGGCTGGAACAGCAGCCGTCTTATCGGCAGCGCTGGCAGCAGAATATCCGCTTACTGAGTCAGTTCGACTCACTCTATTGCAAGGTATCAGGCATCAATGTGCCTGACCAGGCGGATATGCGGCTGGTCAGGCCGGCGGTGGAGTATGCCTTGAATTCCTTCAGAGAAGACCGGGTGGTGTTTGCCACTAATTTTCCGGTCTGCAATCTCGGCACCGGGCTCGCACCCTGGGTTGAAACAGTGAGAACCCTCACCGCTGGCCAGGGCAGTGGCTATCAGTCAAAGTTATTTCGGGAAAATGCGAACCGACTCTACCGCTTGGCGTGATCAGTATCTCACTCGGTCGAGTCGCTAAACACACTGTTATCATAGGAGAAGCGTATGTCAGTCATATTCAAAGGCATCATTCCGCCGGTACCGACCTTGTTTGACGAAAAGGAACAGTTTGATGAAACCGCCATGCAGAGGCTGATTGACCATCTGGTGGCAACCGATGTGAATGGTCTGTTTTTTTTGGGCAGCGCCGGGGAATTCGCCCATATGTCGGATGCGCTGCGGCAGCGGGTGATGAAGTTTTGCATCGAAGCAGTAGGAGGCCGTAAGCCGGTGTTGGTCGGTATTGCTCATCCAGGAACCCAGGCAACCATCGACTTTGGTCACCTGGCGCAGGAGTATGGCGCCGATGGCGTGGTCGTGGTTAACCCCTGGTATAACCCGTTAGCGGAAGACTATTTGTTTGAACACTTCCGCTATATTGCCGAGCAACTGACTCTACCGATCATTATCTATAATTTTCCTGCTCTGACCGGCCAGTCTATTCCGGTATCCTGTATTACCCAGCTGGCGCTGGCCTGCCCAAACATCGTCGGTGTTAAAGATACCGTCGATACGCTCAACCATATCCGTGAAGTTATTCATGCAGTCAAACCACTGCGTCCGGAGTTTGCGGTATTTTCCGGCTACGATGAATATCTGCTCGGCACATTGATTCTAGGCGGCGATGGCGCTATTCCCGCCAGCGCAAATTTTGCACCGCAGTTGACCTGCGGCATCTACCGCCACTGGCTTGCTAAGCAATTTGCCGAGGCCAATGCGCTGCAAATCCGGCTTTCATGGATCCCGGCGCTGTATAGTCTGGATGTCCCTTTTTACAACGTCGTCAAATATGCTCTGACGCTTATCGGCCTTGACCTGCCGGTTTATTCACTCAAGCCTACCGGCCCGCTCAGTGAAGAAAGAAAAGCCAGGGTTCGCGAGGCATTGCAGAATAGCGGTGTTATTTAATTAATCTCCTGAGGAGGTAGCCATGAAAAACACTCGGCGCTTTGGCGGCGTGATCAAGGTTAAGCCTGAAAAATACCCTTACTACGCCCAATTGCATGCCAACCCATGGCCGGAAATCAATGCCATGATCACGTCCTGCAATATCAGCAATTACTCGATCTATTTTAAAGATGGCTATCTCTTCAGCTATTTCGAATACCAGGGAGAAAATTATCAGGAAGATATGCAGAAAATGGCAGCCGATCCCGCTACCCAAGCTTGGTGGGAAGAGTGTATCCCTTGTTTGACACCGTTGGACAGCAGGGCGGAAGGAGAGCTTTGGGCAACAATGGACGAAGTTTATCACCTGGATTAACGACCTGTTGGAGTCATCTTATGTTCATTGAAAAATACTTTGAAGATTTTTCCGTTGATGATGCCCGTACCACCCTGGGCCGTACCATCACAGAAAGCGATATTGTGCTGCATGCCGGCCAGACCGGGGATTTTTATCCGCACCATATGGATGCCGAATGGTGCAAAAGCCAGCCTTTTGGCCAGCGTATTGCCCACGGCACCTTAACCTTTGCTATCGCTGTGGGCATGACCGCCGGTGACATCAACACCCGCGCCATGACCTATGGCTACGAAAAGCTGCGCTTTCCCAAGCCGGTATTTATTGGCGATACGCTCCACGTCGCCATCCGCATTAGCGAGAAAAAGGATCACCCGCGTAAAGCCGCCTACGGTCTGGTGACCGAACAGTTGGATGTGCTGAATCAGCAGGGCGACTGTGTGCTGGCCACCCAGCATGTGCTGCTGGTGGAGAAACGCGGTGCGCAGCCCTAAATCCCCAACGCTTTCCTGACGACACCTTCAGCCGGTTCGCCATTACGGGTGGTGATACCGCTGAGCCAGCCGGATAACAGTTCGGGCCGCTTGGCCAGCGCCGCCCGGGCAGCCTGTTCCGGACTTTGCTTAGCATCCAGCACGCGGGTGATAATGGCGTTTTCCAGCGGTACGTCAAATTTGAGCTGGCTAAACAGCCGATTGAGATTCGGACATTGGTCGGCAAAATCTTTGCGCGTCACGGTATTGACGGTGGCGCTGCCATAGTTGGCGCCAAACCAGGCATCCCCGCCGCTCAGATAAGTCAGCTTGAAGCGGGTATTCATCGCATGGGGTTCCCAACCCAGAAACACCACCCACTGTTTGCGGCTGACGGCGCGGGTCACCTGCGCCAGCATCCCGCTTTCGCTGGATTCTACCAGGTTCCAGTCCTGCAGCCCGAAGTCGTGCTTATCAAGCATGTTTTTGATGTTCTGGTTAGCCGGCGCGCCCGGCGCTATGCCATAGATTTTATGACTGAACTTATCGGCATATTTCTGCAGATCGGCGAAATCTTTTACCCCGGCCGCCGCCACATAGTCCGGTACCGCCAGGGTAAATTTAGCTGCCGGCAGATTGGCGCCCAGCACCTTGACCGAGCCATCATCGGTAAACTTGGCGATGACCGGCGCCTGGGCCGGCATCCAGTTGCCCAAGAACACGTCCAATTGGCCGGTTTTCAATCCCTGGAAGGCCAGGGCAACCGACAGGTTCTGAACTTTCTGCTGGTAGCCCAGGGCATTGAGCACGATGCCTGACAGCGCATTGGTGGCGGCAATGTCGGTCCAGCCGGGATCGGACTGGTTTACCGTGGCGCAGCGAGCCTCCTCGGCGGCGAAAACGCTCTGCGGCACTATACCGGCAGTGGCCAGCCATAAAAGCGTGGTGAGTTTCTTCATCATCATTATTATTCCCCTGAAGGGTGTTTATTGGGGCGTGGGTAGCGAGAAAAGGCTTCCTGCTGATCCAGCGTCTGGTGATTACGGATATAGCGCTGGGACGCCGCTTGATGGGGTTGGAAATCCCATTGAGGGATGGCATCCCGACCGGCTATGCGGGTGAGAAAAAGCCTCTTCTGCTGACTGGCCCTGACCTGTTTATCCAGCGTAGCCAGATCCCAGCGGGTCGCTACGTCATCGGCAAATTGCTTAACAATCTGCAGATAATCGGCGTGTGCCGCCAGATTGTTGCGCTCATGGGGGTCTTGCTGCACATGATAGAGCTGTGGCGCTTCGGTCAGCGGGTGGATGTATTTCCAGGGACCGCGGCGGATCATCACTATCGGCTCAATGGCGCCTTCCGCCAGATATTCTCCAATGGCGTCATTCGAACCGGTTTCTCCCAGCAGGTGCGGCACCAGACTATGGCCATCCAGCGGCGCGACCGGCTGCTGCAATCGGGCATCGCCGCCCGCCAGGCTGGTAAAGGTCGGCAACAGGTCTACCAATGAAACGTTCTGCTGCACTCGGCGGGCGGCAAAGCGTTTTGGATTATGGACAATAAAGGGGATGCGCGTTGCGCCTTCAAAAAAAGTCATTTTGTACCACAGCCCGCGCTCGCCCAGCATCTCTCCATGATCGGCCACCACAAACACCACCGTATCTTCGGCCAGACCGGTCTCTTCAAGCGTCTTTATCACTTCGCCGAAACAATCATCCACATAGGCCATCGCGCCATAGTAGGCATGACGCGCCCGGCGGATCTGTTGGTCGCTGAGCATTCCTTCTTCAAGCTGGTACATAGCCCGCAGCCGGGCAGAATGGGGATCGTCTGCCACCTGATGTTCACCGGTCACCGGCAGATCGATATCTTCCGGCTTGAACCGGTCCAGATAACGGCGGGGAATGGCGAAAGGGTCATGAGGATGGGTAAGGGACAGCAGCAGCAGGAACGGCTGTTCATCCGGTCTGCGCGCGGCATCAAACAGACGCTGGCGCGCCATGAACAGCGCTTCATCGTCAAAATCAAGCTGGTTGGTACGTACGCATTCGCCGGCGTCCAGTACCGAACTCATATTATGAAACCAGTCCAGCCGGCGTTCCGGGTGCTGCCAGTCAGGCGTCCAGCCGAAGTCTGCCGGATAGATATCGGTGGTCAGACGTTCATCGAAGCCATGTAGTTGATCCGGGCCGCAGAAATGCATTTTACCGGACAGCCAAGTGCGGTAACCCTGTTCGCGCAGATAATGGCAAAAGGTCGGCGAGTCGGCGCGAAATTCCGCCGCATTATCATACACCCCATTTTTCGACAGCAATTGTCCGGTCATCATTGAGGCGCGGGACGGGGCGCACAGGGGGCTGTTGCAATAAGCGGATTCAAATACCACCCCCTGCTCGGCCAGCTTATCAATATTCGGCGTCAGGCTGACGTTATTTCCATAGGTGCGTAATGCCCCGGCAGTTAACTGATCTGCCATGAGAATAACGATATTCGGTTTATTTATAAGCATATCAACTCGAAAAATAAATTTAATAAGCCATTCGTGTTAATTTTATCTCATGCTGATTTCCATCTGTGAAGAGGCTAATTTATTATCATGGTATAAGGTGAAGTTATGTCAGGAAAATTACAGCTGCCCCCATTACAGATACTGGTGGTATTTGAAGCGGCTGCTCGTCACGCTAATTTTACCGCGGCCGGAAACGAGCTAGGGCTTTCCCAACCGGCGGTCAGTCAGCGAATTCAAATGCTGGAAAATCTGCTTAATGGCCCCTTGTTTGAGCGCCGTCATCGGGGAGTGCAATTGACAGAATCGGGCAATGCTCTTTACCAGATTGTTCGCGCCAGCCTTAATGATATCAGCGAGCAGATAGAGCGCACCCGTCACCAGCGCAGCACCTTGAGAATCGACACCGATATGGGCTTTGCCAGTTACTGGCTGTTGCCGAGGATGAATGCTATTCAGGCCTTGATTCCGGGGGTAGAAGTGCAGGTGTCCACCTCGCCGAATGATTATAATTTCCGCGACAGTAACGCCCATCTGGCGATTTATTTCGGCAACGGCAACTGGCCGGGAACCCAGTCGCAGAAGCTGTTTCCTGAAGAGGTTATTCCTGTTTGTAATCATGAAATTATTACAGAAATGGGTCCGCGGCCCGCTCCGGCAGCGCTGCTGTCTTACCCGCTACTGAAACTGCCTGAAACTCGGCCACAGCGCTGGCTGACCTGGGAAGACTGGTTTCGCTATCAGAAGGTGCCTGCCCACAACCATGCGGGTTCCCGTACCTTTAATGCCTACTCGCTGGTGATCCAGGCGGCGGTCGAGGGACAGGGCATCGCCCTGGGGTGGCGGCCGCTGATTTCAGCCTTAATCGAGCGTAAACAGTTATTTGTCTGCGGGCCTGAGGTGCGCACTGAACGCGGCTATTATCTGATTACTTCTGGGGTAAAGCCGGCCAGTACACAACAGCAAAAAGTCACTCGGTGGTTATTAGATGAGGCATGGGATTTTCATCATTCCTCTGCGCTATTGCCAAAATATAAATAAGCTAATGCAAAATATGTCTATCAAGTTTATTAAAAAATATAACCCGTCAGCGATATTTTAGGTTAGCGTGTTATGGTTTTTGCAAAATATGCGATATTGTTATGCCACAATCTATAATTGAACTGGTCGATGTTTATAAATCTTTTTCATCCACGGAAAAACGGACATTATTTTCCCGCGCGAAAAATAAACCACCGGTAAATGCATTAAGCCATATCAATCTGCACATCTATGCCGGTGAAATCTTCGTCATCGTTGGTCTGTCGGGCTCCGGAAAATCGACGTTGCTGCGCACTTTGAATTATCTGATTGAGCCAACGGCGGGAGAGATAAAATTCGATGGGCAAACGCTGGGTCATCTCAGCGCCCAGCAGATGATTACGCTCAGGCGACAGCAGATAGGCATGGTGTTTCAGTCGTTTGCCCTGTTTGAAGAGCGGACGGTCATCGACAACGTGGCGTTTGGGCTGGAAGTGGCCGGTATTCAGCGGGATGAACGTTCTCGGCGCGCCATAGACATGCTGGAAAAAGTCGGGCTGAGCCAGGTCGCTTCCCAGTATCCGCATCAGCTCTCCGGCGGCATGCAGCAGCGTGTTGGCCTGGCCAGGGCGCTGGTGGTCAACCCGGCGGTATTGCTGATGGATGAGGCATTCTCGGCTCTGGATCCCATTATCCGGCGTGAGATGCAAGCCCTGCTGCTGGCCCTGCAGGCAGAACAGCAGCGCACTGTCGTGTTTGTGACTCATGATATGGAGGAGGCGCTGCGTCTGGGTAGCCGTATCGCCATCATGCAGGAGGGTAGGTTGGTGCAGGTCGGCACCCCTGAGAACATCATCAATCTTCCCGCCTCGCCTTATGTTCAACATTTTTTCGCAGGCGTGGATACGTCTCGCTGGCAGATGGCGGAAACCTACGCTGATGTCTGGACGTCGTCCTGAGCAGGTAAACTTATGGCCTATCCGTTAGATTTCAGTCGACAGGCTGACCGTGTTATCCAGGCATTGCTGCAGCATGCCGGCGGTTTTTTCGATGGACTGGCGGCCGGCATCGATGCCTTTGCCGGCGGTCTGGAAACCCTGATTGGCTGGCTTACCCCCTGGGGACTGGTGGCGCTGACCGTGGGTCTCGGCGCATGGCGTATTGGTAAAGGCTTCGCGCTGTTTGCCCTGTTAGCACTGCTCTATATCATTTACAGCGGCTACAGCGAGCATGCGTCCATTACGCTTGCGCTGACGCTGTCGTCAACCTTTTTCAGCCTGCTGCTGGGGATACCGCTGGGCATTTGGAGCGCACGGCGCGCCTCCGTGGGCAGCGTGGTGCGTACGCTGATGGATTTCATGCAGACCATGCCGGCCTTTGTCTATCTTATTCCGGCCACCATCCTGTTCGGACTGGGACGTCCGCCCGGGATTTTCGCTACCATTTTATTCTCAATGCCGCCGGTAGTGCGATTGACCGATTTAGGCATTCGCCAAGTGAATGCGGCGCGCATCGAGGCGGGACTGGCCTTTGGCTGTACGCCTTGGCAACTGCTATGGAAAGTCCAATTGCCGGCGGCTCAGCCCGCCATTATGGCGGGCGTCAACCAGACCATTATGATGGCCATGTCGATGGTGATTATTGCCTCCATGGTCGGCGCCGGTGGATTGGGCAACGATATACTCAGCAGTATCCAGCAGTTGGATATCGGCCTGGGTCTGCAGAGCGGCATCGTCGTGGTGCTGATGGCTATCCTGCTCGACCGGCTTTCGGCAAGCTTTGCCCGCCAACGAGGCGAGAGAGTATGAACGGCCATGACGTCGCAAGCGTCGTAAGACGCCATCGCCGGAGTTAATAAGGGGTTACATAAGCTTCTGCATTGCTGAAAGCTGATTTAGGCAAATCAAGGGGACTGGCTTTATTTATGGGCCTGCAACCGGCTACGCTGGGGTACGGTGTCATTCAGTAACCTGCCTACCTCTGGCGCCTCTACGCCGCTTGCGTGGCAGGCGGCTTAGAGGCAGACAATACATTTAGCGGTATTCCATAACATCAAACCCTTCGTCAGGCATTGGTGCTGAGAAATAACTCGTTATGACCTCAAATTGCTGTTCTGTAGCTGCAAAATCGTGCGTACCGTCTTCATTACGGGCGTGTAACCGGTCTTTACATATCTCATCGGACATGTTCAGAAAATGCAGGCAATGACTGGCGCCCGATTCCTTAATGATACTCATCATCCATTGTTTCGCACCGATCACTCCCCCGGAGAAAATGGAAGCCACAATCCTTGCTGCACTTTAAACAACGTGTTTCGGTAATCCAAACCATTCACTTTTAGAGCGAGACTAACAAATTTCTTGCGAGTGATTTGATGAGGTGAAGAGCGCTCACTTTCAATAATTCTGATCCCTCAATAAAACGGTCAGCACCTCTTGCGGAAGACCTCTCCGCATGCAGCAACTAACCAGCCTACGGCGCCGCTCTGCAACGCATCTGCGCCGGCCTCGGCTGAATTGACCTTATCAGAATGACCGCCGGGGCGGTCATTCTGAGCGGGCGGAGATCAGAACCAGGCTTCCCACATGGCACCCACATTAAAGGAGTCCAACTGGGTATTTTCGCCGTTTGCCGTGCGGGCGGTATGGTTGTTTTCCACTTCTCCGCCGGTCACGTAGAAGCGCAGCATCGGCCTGAATTCCGGCCCCATGGCAATTGAAATATTCTGCGACAGGGTCAGCTTCCAGCCTTTATTGTCGCCGCCGGTATCATAGTCTACCCGCTGATAGCCGGCTTCCAGCCAGGTCGAATGCACATCATTCCAGTAATACATCGGACGAACGATGGCGCCGTAATTGCGGCGATCGTCCTGGTTTTGGTTTTTGTTGTCGTTGGCATAATCATGGAATGCCAGCAGATACTCTACCTGTGCCTGAGGAGTAAACTTGTAGCTGCCCTCAAAGCTGGTATAGACGGTACGCAGGTCTTCGGTTTTGCTGTAGACGCTGTTATCTGAATTGTCCGAATAGCGGGCTATCAGTTTATTGAGACTGTTTTTACCGGTATGGCTGAAAACCATTGCCGCCTGCCAGGCCTTTAGCCGGTCATCGCTTTCCACCGCTTTGGAATCAAAACCGTAGTTGGCGTAAAGCTCGAAATCGACCGGTCCCAGCTGGATGCCGTGGATTTTGGAGGTCAGCGCATAGTTGCCTTTATCACCGGTGCCTGATCCGCCGGTACAGGTAATGCGCGATGGGTTGGCCTCGTCTTCCATGACTTCAGGGCTACAGGCTTCAACCGCACCGACGGCCGCCAGGTCAAATTTTACCCCGCCTAACTCCAGATCCCGTACCCCGGCACCCTGGCCGTCATGGTTCATCCAGAAGTAGTCATTGATACCCTGCTGTGGACGCTGGTGAAAATCTCGGCCGGCCCAGAAATAGGCGTTGGGTTGGGATGCAAACAGGTTGGTCACCCCGGCATAGGCTTTTTTCAGGTTAACTTCATCGCCCCAGTGGTCGAACATTACCGCCACATCCCAGATGGCGCCGTTCTCGCCCCTGATAGATTTAGTCAGCTGGAACTCGCCGCCGTTGCCTTCGTTACCCAGACGACCCAATGCCGATGCGCCATTATAAGAGCCATCGACGCCGACATATTTCTGATCCCCGCCCTGGAACTGCGCGCCATAACGGGCGTAGCCAGTGAAAGCAACGCCGTAGGGCAGTTGCATATCCGGCGTTTTAGCCGTTTCAGCTGTGCCGACGGGCTGAGCGGCAGCCGGCGTAGCCGTGGTCACCGCTGTCGCCGTCGCTGCCGGTGACGCGGCGACCGCCGGTCTTTGCGCATTAGCGGCAGCCAGTTTGGCCTCCCGCTCCTGCAGGGCTTTTTCTACCGCCTGGGCAACGATTTTATCTAATTGCTCAGTGGTTACCGTTATTTCTTGTGCGAGTACCGAAAGCGGACATAAGGCAGCGATGACCGCCACGGCTAATGGAAGCTGTTTATTTATTTTCATGTTCATCTCAATGAGTAAGTTATTCTCAGACGAAAACGATCCTGCTGTGGATGACGGAATAAATGCGTCATTGCCAAGGCAAGGTTGTTTTTATACACGAACCGGATTGAGCTAAATTATATTATTCTTGTAATGACTTCTCCATTTCCAGAGGTGAAGTGGTAATTAATTACGAAGTCTGGCGCTGATAAAGATGAATGATTTCTTCTGACAATTCCCGCGCCAGCAGTGATGTCATTAAATGATCCTGGGCGTGAACCATAATTAATGTCATCGGTTGCCTGCCTTCCCCTGCATCTTGTTCAATCAATTTAGTCTGCATATGATGGGCCTTGCGCGCAAACTCGTCCGCCTCTTTAAGCAGGCTTCTGGCTTCATCGATGCCGCCTTGGCGAGCGGCATGCAGGGCCTCAAAGCACAGGCTGCGGGATTGCCCGGCATTGACGATAATTTCCATGACGGCTTCTTCTAATTCAATCATTGTCTTTTTTCCGGTTAATTGAAGCCATTATTGGCTGAGGTCGCGGCAAACCATTCGCCGCTCTTTTTAATAATGCGCTGTTGGTTGGCTAAATCTAATTGAACAAAACCATAGCGATTTTTATAGCCATTGCACCATGACCAGTTATCGATAAACGTCCACATATGGTAGCCAAGACAATTAGAACCTTCACTGATCCCTCGGTGCAGCCATTTAAGATGGTCGGAAACAAAATCTATTCGGTATTGATCATTGATTTGGTTGTGCTCAATAAATCGCTGCTCGTTCTCAACCCCCATGCCGTTTTCGGAGATAAAGCAGCGTGGGTTACTGTAATTCAACCGCAGGTTGGTCAGGATATCGTATATTCCGGGTTCATAAATTTCCCACCCCCGGTATGGATTCATTTTACGTCCGGGCATTTCGTAGTTTTCAAACAGCCATTCGGGCATAAAAGGCGCTGCTGGGTTGACGGCGCTGTCACGGCATTTCACCCGCCTGGGCTGATAGTAATTGATGCCGAGCAAATCTATCTTACCTTCGGCAATCAGCGCCTTGTCGCCTGGCTGGCATGGCGGCAATTGGTCATACTCCTGCAGCAGGGCAACCAGTGCCGGCGGATACTCCCCCCTGAGCACCGGGTCGAGAAAGCTGCGGTTAAACAGTAAATCGGCATGTTCGGCCGCCTTCACGTCCGCCGGATGCTGCGAGCGCGGATAGGACGGCGTCAAATTGAGCACGATGCCGATCTCTCCCTGATAGCCGCCGGTCCGATAGATCTTTACTGCGGCTGCATGCGCCAGCACCGTATGATAGGCCACGGTCGCCGCCCGTTTGAAATCCACCACATTGGGATAATGGAAATCGTACAGATAGCCGCCTTCCACCGGCACTATCGGTTCATTGAAGGTGAACCAGTGCTTGACCCGATCGCCAAACAGGTCAAAGCACAGTTTGGCGTATTGCTGCCAGGCATCAATAACCTGACGATTTTCCCAACCGCCTTTTTGCTGCATCACCATCGGCATATCAAAGTGGAACAGCGTGATAAAAGGGGTAATACCTTGCGCCAGCAGTTCATCAATCACGTTATTATAAAAATCCACGGCTTCCGGGTTGACCTCACCGGTGCCGTCCGGTATCAGGCGCGACCAGCTCAAGGACGTTCTAAAGCTGTTGTGATTAAGCGTCTTGAGCAGCGCAATGTCCTGGCGCCAGTGGCGATAAAACGTCGATGTGTCATCCGGGCCAATTTGCTGATGAAAGCGCCAGGGCTGGCTGGCGTACCAGCTATCCCAAGTCGTTGCGCCCTTACCGCCGCCGCGGCTTTCCCCTTCGGTCTGCAGGGCTGAACTTGCGCTGCCCCACCAGAAGCCTGGCGGAAAAAGATAGTTCATGGCTATTGTCTCCTGTTGATCTGGCTTAGTTGCTGCGGGCGGTTTCGATCAGTGGCGCCGTATGCTGGGCCTTTTCTGCTTCGGTTTTCAGCAGTGAGCGTTCATAGGCACGCAGGAACGGCAGGTAAAGCAAGGCTGAAAGCACCATACAGAACAGACACATAATCACCGGGCTGAAGGTCCAGTTGGTGGCCCAGGATGCGCCGATCGGGGCCGGAGTAGTCCATGGCGTCAGTGAGACCACCTGTTCAATCCAACCCAACCTGGTGGCGGAATAGGCCAGTACCGCATTGACCATCGGGACGAAAACAAAAGGCAGAAACAGCATCGGATTCATGATGATCGGGGCACCGAACAGGATAGGTTCATTGATATTGAAAAAGCTCGGCACCACGCCCATTCTGCCGATGGTACGTAAGTGCACCACTTTACTGCGCAATAGCAGGAACGCCAGCGGCAGGGTGCAGCCTACGCCGCCAATCAGCAGATAGTGATCCCAGAAACCCTGCAGGTAGATATGAGGTAAGGCCGTGCCTGCGGCCAGAGCGGCCTGGTTTGCCGCCAGGTTGGTCATCCAGAATGGGTTCATGATACCGGTGACAATCAGCGAGCCATGGATGCCGGAGAACCAGAACAGCTGACACAGCAGCACCGACAGTAGCACGGCCGGCAGAGAATCGGAGGCAGAAACCAGCGGGGCCAGCAGATGCATGATGGCTTCGGGGATGATCATCCCGGTCTGGGCTTCAATAAACAGATTAAGCGGATGCAGGGTCGCAATGATCACCAATACCGGGATCAGTATTTCAAAAGATCGCGCCACCCCGGTCGGTACTTCTTTCGGCAGGCGAATGGTGATTTTATGCTGTTTGAGGGCGGCATAAACCCGGGTCGAATAAATCGAGGTAATCAGTGCGGTAAAGATCCCCTGCCCGGAAAGATACTGGGTAGAGATCTGGTCGTCGGCATAGGGCGCAGCGACCATCAGAAACGCCATAAACGCCAGTAGGCCCGACATCACCGGATCCAGATTGAACTGGCGTCCCAGACTGGCGCCAATGCCTACTGAAATAAAGAAGGTCATTACTCCCATGCTCAGACGGTACGGCAGCATCAATTGCTCACGGTAGGTGGCTGAAAAGTCCAGCCAGGCGCGGGCAAACCCCACCTGGGTATCGGCGGAGAAAGGGGGAAAGATAAACACCAGCATAAACGAACCGATGATCATAAAAGGCAACGCAGCGGTAAAGCCATCACGAATGGCGATAACGTACTTTTGCTGGCCCAGACGACCGGCCAGTGGCGTGATGGATTTCTCTATCACCCCAACCATTGATTGATATAAAGAACTCATGAGAACACCTTTTAGTGTTAGTGAGCCGCTTCGATTAGCGACAGAGCGAAGTCCAGTACCTTATCGCCACGCTGCATTCCATAGTCCATCATTTCAATGGGCTGAACCGGAATACCTTGCGTGGCAGCCTTTTCTTGGAGCATGCCTAACATGTACTTCACTTGAGGGCCGAGCAGCACCACTTGATAGCGGGAAAATTGCGTGTCAAATTCCGACACGCCATAGGCATCAATCTCTACCTCTAGTCCTCTTTCTTCGGCCACCACCAGCATTTTTCTCACCAGCATACTGGTGGACATCCCGGCCGAGCAGCACAGCATTATCTTGACCATCCCACCTAATCCTTACATGTTTAGAGTAATTTCGACATGATTGGATACCATATGGAAACCGTTTTCCATCGACGGCCAGCAAAACTGTGAACTTCATCAATGTCCTTTCTCTATGCGGCTTGTTAATTGGATTTTCATCACAAAATTATTGGGAATAGGTATGATTTGGATGTGATGTGGAAAAAAGTTTCCAAGAAAAACGGAAACGACTATAATAATCGTGGCGACACTATGAGCCGCAGGTTTTGTCGGGCTATACAGGCAGGCATTAAAAACTTGCCAGGGGAAAACGATGTCTACGATCAACGATGTATCACGTCTAGCTGGGGTGTCCAAAGCCACAGTGTCACGGGTGTTGAGTGGTTCACGCGGCGTAAAGGAAGCCAGCCGTCAGGCAGTGCTCAAAGCGGCGGAAGAGCTGAAATACCGGCCAAATGTCATCGCGCAATCATTATTAAGTCAGTCTACCGGCTGTATTGGCGTTATCTGCGCCCAAGATAATATCAACCAGAGCACCGGTTATCTGTACGCCCTTGAGAAACACCTCAGCCAGCATCAGAAGCATCTGCTGCTGCGCTTTGCCAACAACAAAGGCGAGGTCATGCAGGCGCTGGAAGAACTCACCTGCGGCCTGTGTGATGATGTGCTGATTATCGGCGCGCGCTTTGAACTGAATATCAGTGATGAAAACATTATTCTGGTCGACTGTATGGATGGCGATACCGGCAACAGTATCCAGTTTGATCATGCCTTCGCGGCTGAAACGGCCTGTAACTTCCTGATAAAACAGGGAAGGAGGCAGATCGCCCTGATCAATCCCGAGCACGCAGGCGGCGTAGAACCGGTATTGCTGGGGTATAAGCGTGCGCTGGAAAATAACTTCCTGCCGTTTAACCGCAACCTGATTTTTACCGATGCGTCTTCTTCCTCGGTCGCACTGCAGGTGCTGCTGAACAACAGCACGACACTTAATTTCAACGCCCTGCTGGTGGCTGATGAACTGGAAGCTCAGCGGGCCATCACCCAACTGCAGGCGTTTAATAAATCGGTGCCTGACGACATCATGGTCTTCAGCCTTGCCGGTTCGTTAAATTTGCCTGGGATCCCGACCATACCCGCCATCGAATATTCCATGGACGCAATGGCGGCCAGGATTGTGGCCTGGCTCAATCAAAAAACGCACAGCGTGCTGGGGTCGTATGTGCTGCGTGGTGATTTGATTATTCCCGATATGTCCGGCAGGAAATAACCACCCCAGGGATAATGATTCACATGGAGGTTGTATGTCGGTATTCATCATTATCGCATTGCCGCTGCTGGCGGTGCGATTGACACTGCTGTTTCTGGCCGCCAGGAAAAAGGACAAAACTTATCTGGTGCCTGGCTTTGTCCGGTTGGTCTGTTCTTTTGTTAATGCGGTGATGGGGATCAGCCGGTCGACGGCAGCACTATGACCGGGCGGATTCGCCCGCCTGACCGGTAGCGGCCGGCGCGTGTCCGACAGGCAGCTCGAGGAACTCCAGCCCTGGCACAGCCTGGTTCAATAGCGGACAATACGGTTGCCATCTCTGGTCATCAATTGCATCAATTCAGGGTGCATATAGCGTGTCTCCCGGCCCTGACGACTGGGTTTTTATTCATATGAATTTCTTTTCACCTGCGAACTATCCCTCCCATCACATCAGTAGATGCTGAAAATGCTTACCAGGCATACAGGCGTGCTTTTCCTTTATATGCCTGCGCCAATGACAGATAGCTTTTCCTTATTTCTAAGACGTTGATGACAGAAGCCATCATTTTTGCCAATGTTTATTGCTTTTTTGCTGCTGTGCATTTGGTCTACAAGTGGTATACAAATAGCATACCTGTCGGGGCAAGCGAATTTGTTTTCCTCTGTCCTTCACCGGAATTAAGGCCAGTGAAGTGAAAACGGCGGTTGTAGTCATGTGCAGGCCTATCGCCGGTGCCCGGGATGCCATCGTCTGGTCGGTTACCAGCGACCCTGTTCGCTGACACCCGCGGATTACCCTCTTTTTTTAATGACTTTCAGGATTACCATGGCAGGCAAACGATTGCTTTATTTGCATAACGGCCGTTCGACCCGAACCGTCGCCCAGCTTGATGACCGTTTTGAATCGTGGGGATTGAACGTCGACCGCTACTGGGCTTTCGACGATGAATTTCCCGAGGATCTTAGCCCCTATCACGGGATTTTTCTTTCAGGCAGCCCCCACGGCGCTTACGAAGATGTTCCCTTTATTGCGCAGGAGCACGCCCTTATTCAGGAGGCCGCGCGCCGCCATATTCCAATGCTCGGGGTGTGCTTCGGCAGCCAGATCCTGGCATCGGCGCTGTGTGGTCGTGATCAAGTGTTTCGCCGTCCGTTTTGCGAAATCGGCAATAAATGGCTCAAGGCAACGCCGGCCGCAGCGCTGGACCCGATAGCATCGGCTATTTCACCCGCAGTCTATATGTTCGTCTGGCATAACGATGAAGTCCGGGCAGATCACCCGGATATGACGATTCTGGCGGCCACCGATCAGTGCCCCAATCAGATTTGGCGCTTTCGCGACCGGCCAATCTGGGGCATTCAAGGGCATCCTGAAATTACCCTTGCGCAAGCGCCTGACTGGTTTGAACAGAATCGTACCCGCATGGAGCTGGACGGCGGCGATATCGAGCAGCTTATTGCCTCCGCCGATGAAGCCCGAGCGGCCAAAAGCATGCTGACCGGATTTGCCGAGCTGGTGAAGGCCTGGCCGGGACAGGCTGGGCATCGGTAATGTCTTTAGTCGTACCACAACCTTAACGCAGTAACCTATGGGGAGAGTAGCGGGATGACAGGTTCAATCAAACAATGGCTGGCAGGGGGAATGGTGGCCGTTTCCATGCTATGGGGCAGCGGCGCCGGCGCAAAAGAGCTGGTGTTTACCAGTTGGGGCGGTGCGTATCAGGACGGCGTCGATGAAGCCTGGCTTAAGCCATTCAGTAAAGAAACCGGCATCGATATCATCCAGGATACCAACCCGGTCATAGCCCGTATCAAGGCGATGGTAGAGACCCGCAAAGTAGAATGGGATGTGGTGACTGCCGGCGGGGCGACTCTGATGCAGGGTGCCCGGGAAGGGTTATTTGAAAAAATCACCGGCGATATGGTTGATCAAAGCAATGTGCTGCCTGAGGCGCGCAACGATTATGGAATTCCATCTGAAATTTTTTCTACCGTGATTGGCTATTCAACCAAAGCATTTCCTAAAGGAGGGCCCAAAACCTTTGCCGACTTTTGGGATGTGAAAAAATTCCCCGGCAAACGCACCTTGCCCAGCAAACCGGATACGGTACTGGAAGCGGCGCTGATGGCCGATGGCGTGGCGCCTGAGGCGGTTTATAAAACCCTCGGTACCCCGGCAGGTATGGAACGGGCCCTGAACAAAGTCAAACAAATCAAACCTTATGTCGCCATGTGGTGGTCTACCGGGGCGCAGCCGGTACAGGCGCTGGCCAGCGGCGAAGTGGTCATGGCACTGGGGTGGAACGGACGCTTTCAGGCAGGTATGGATGACGGCCAGCCCATAGCCATGTCGTGGGATCAATCGGTGGCCCAGGTGGGCTACTTTATGATCGTCAAAGGTGCACCGGACAAGGCAGAAGCGGTTCAATTTCTCAATTATATCATCCGGCCGGAAGTGCAGGCCCGATTCAGCCAGTACGTGGCTTACGGACCTTCCACACCTAAATCGATCCCGCTCATTGACCCTCCTTTGCTGGATCGGCTGCCCTCGACGCCTGAACGGCTGAGCAATGCTTTGTTCCTCGATCTGAACTGGTGGGCCGATCATTCCTTGTCCGCAGCCGAAGCCTACAACACCGTGATCCAGTGAACGCGTCAACTCATCTTCATGACCCGGCGCCAGCGCGCCCGGGCGATAGACAACAGGATATCTCCATGGCAGACAAACAGTATTGGTTTAGCGAACAGGAGTTCAGTGAGCGTTTGAGGCGGGTACAGGCCAGCCTGCACCAACAGGGCTTTGATGCACTGCTGGCCTTTATGCCCGAAAGCGTGACCTGGCTGACCGGCTTTTATACCCGCGCCTATTCATCCTTCCAGTTTGCCATCATTCCCAGGGAAGGCCTGCCGACGGTTATCTGCCGGGATGTGGAAGCCTACTACCTGGACACCACCTGCTGTTATCCGGACCGGGTGATGTGGAGCGACAGCGATGACAAAACGACGCTGGCGGTTAACGCCATTCGTTCCAGGCTGGGAGAATCGCCGTGCCTGCTGGTGGAAATGGATGCCTGGCCATTGTCGGTAGCCCGATTCAATGGGCTGCGCGCCGGCCTGCCCAAAGCCCAATGGCGTGATGCCGGAGGGTTGCTGAGCCGCATGCGCTTCATTAAATCGGCAGCGGAACTCACTTATCAGCGACGCGCGGCAAGAGCGGCCGAGGCTGGTATGCAGGCAGCAATAGCTTCAGCGCTGCCTGGCGTCAGCGAACGTGAAATGGCCGCCCAGATCTGCAGCGCAATGATCCGCGCCGGCAGTGACTTGCCCGGGCCCGGCGTGATGTCCTCCGGCGAACGCGCCCTGCATCTGCACGGTGGCTATAGCGACCGGGTCTTGAACCGGGGGGACACCGTGCAAATCGAAACCATACCCAATGTTCGCCATTACCACGCGCGCTTTATGCGGCCGATAAAAGTGGCCGAGGCGACAGATGAGGATTATCGAACGGTAGAAACGCTGATTGCCATCCAGGATGCGGCTTTGTCTGAGGTCAGGCCGGGAGTACCGGCCAACGTGCCGGATGAAATCTATCGGCAAGGAGTGCTCAGCGCGGGGTTACGGGAGACCTATACCAATAAAACCTTTTATTCGGTCGGGCTGCTGCTGGCCCCCAACGGCGGTGAGCCTCTGGAGGCGGCCCCTGGCAGTGACTGGCGGTTTGAGCCCGGCATGACGTTTCATACCTATGTTCTGGCCCGTGGGTTTGGTATGTCTGAAACTATTTTGATAACCCATGACGGTATTGAGCGACTGACGCAGTTCCGGCGTCAATTATTCGTCAGCCAATAAAGAAATAGGGAAAAACCACCCTGATTTATGACAAATGTTAGGATTACATTAAGCTGGGTAAAGCCGCGTCAGTTAGCACCTTTTGAGATATTTCTCTCTATTTTCATCGCCTATCATAAGTGATATTGCGTGATGACGGCAGTTTGATTCGCCGTAATTTTAATGAGGGAAGTAAAATGAAAAAATTACCGCTGGCATTTATTCTGGCTATATCAACCTCAGGCAGTTTATTGTCGAACGCTGCTTTTGCCGGTGGACCGGGCGGTCACCAGGACCCGCAGCAATGGCAACCTCAGCACGGCGGCCACCAGGACCCGCAGCAATGGCAGCCTCAGCACGGCGGCCACCCAGGGGAACTGGGCAGGCAGAACGACCAGCGGATGGCGCATGACCAGGCGCCCCGGTCGGTTGAGCGGGACCGCTTCGCCTGGCAAGGCCATGATTTCAGGAGGGGATACGCGGCTCCGCAACCATTCCGTGGTGAGCAATACCGGGTCAGCGACTGGCGTGACCGGGGCCTGCGGCAGCCCCCTCGCGGTGAGCATTGGGCCTATATCGATGGGAACTATGTACTGATTGCCGCCGCCACCGGAATTATTACTTCGATCATATTAAATAACGCGCTGGGAGAGTAATTGGACCGGATTTTTTTAATAAATTGAGCCATGTATGCCGTCAGTATTACAAATGTCCACCCCATCAGACGGTTAACCGGCTACAGCCTGCTCTGCCTGCTTATCTGGGAAATAAACGAAGTGTTAGCATATCATTAAGATGCGTAAATAACCGTAAGGGCATTTATTTTAAGATAAATGGCTATATTCGGCTGACGGCATTCAGGCAATATTGATATCGACGGGCTTATCCAAGACGTTGCCGTTTTAAGGATATCATGATGAATAAAACGATGTTGGCGCTGGTGATAACGCTTTTTACCCTGACCAGTCTGATGTCCCCGGCCTCCTATGCCGGCGGTCGGGGCGATGACCGTGGTCACGGGGCTCGCTGGGACGAACGCCGCGGCGGACCGGACTGGCACGCGGGTCGAGGTGAGATGCATCGCCGCGGTTATCACGGCAATGGGCGTGGCGATTTTCGCGAGCGTGACTATCAGGGTTGGCGCGGCGGCGATCGCAATCGATTCGCCTGGCGGGGAGATGAGTTCAGGCGTGGATATCCTGCTCCGGAGCGCTATCGAGGCGACTATTACCGAGTGGATGACTGGCATCACCGTGGCCTGCAGCCACCACCGCGTGGGCATTACTGGTCCTATATCGACGGGCGCTATGTATTGATAGCCGCCGCCACCGGGGTTATCACCACTATTCTGATGGGGAATTTGCTCGACGGGCGGTAAAAATAACCGGGCCTCGGCAGCCCGGGTTTCCCAATGGCCGGGAAAAAATGGAAATTCATATTCCCATGCCATCAGTCAACCATCAGACAATGAGTCCACGTCGCCCGGTTCACTACCCTGTGCCGGGTGACCTGCCCGCAAGCACTGACAGGTCCCGCTGGAGTGCAGGGGATTAAAGCAAATGATTCTCGGCGAGATCCAGGGCGAAATAACTGAAAATGATATCCGCACCGGCGCGCTTAATCGCGCCCAGGCTTTCCAGTACCACAGCCTGTTCGTTAATCGCGCCTGCCTGGCCGGCAAATTTGATCATCGCGTATTCTCCGCTGACCTGGTAAGCGGCCAGCGGCAACTCGGTCCGCTCACGAATATCACGCAGCACATCCAGATAAGGACCCGCTGGCTTGACCATCAGGGCATCGGCGCCTTCGGCCTCGTCAATCAGCGATTCCCTGATCGCTTCTCGGCGGTTCATCGGGTTCATCTGATAAGTCTTGCGATCGCCCTTGAGCGAGGTGCCGGCTGCTTCACGGAATGGGCCATAGAATGAAGACGCAAACTTGGTTGAATAGGACATGATGCCGGTATCGATAAAGCCAGCCTCATCCAGCGCACGGCGAATGGCTGCCACCTGGCCATCCATAGCCGCCGAAGGGGCGATAAAATCAGCGCCGGCGCGAGCGGCGGCAACCGCTTGTTTACCCAGGTTTTTGAGCGTAGCGTCATTGTCGACTTCACTGCCATGGAGCACGCCGCAGTGACCGTGACTGGTGTATTCGCAAAAGCAGGTGTCGGACATCACGATCATTTCCGGCACTGCGTCTTTGCAGATGCGTGACATTCTGGCCACCAGCCCCTTTTCCTGCCAGGTATCGCTGCCTTCGCTGTCGGTGTGATGCGATATACCGAACGTCATTACCGAACCAATCCCCGCCTTGGCAATCCGCTCTATTTCATAGGCCAGCCGGTGTTCCGGGATACGCACCACGCCGGGCATGGCTTTTATCGGGGTATAGTCGCTGATGCCTTCTTCGATAAAGATCGGCAAGGCCAGGTCATGCAGGCTCAGTCGGGACTCCTGGAACAGCGCGCGTACGGAAGGTGATTTGCGCAAGCGGCGCGGACGTTGGGCGGGGGTAAATTCAGACAAAGCAACCTCGTTTGGATGACGTATCGACAATTAAAACCACACCATTGACGATGACAAAAAAGATTCAAGGCGCAACATTATACCCGGCTAGACTATTTAACAACATCTCCGGCGATGAACCTGAATTCAACGCTTTTTATCCAATTGATTTGTAGTTTATTTTTTTAACGCCAACCTATATTTGGACGCAATTTTCCCGATTATTACCGCTTGTAGCGTCCTCAAACACCGCTGGCATGGCTATACCGGCAGGGTGTCGATTTTAGCGCGCGCGGTCATGGCGCTGCCCACACCGGCGCAAATAGAAAATGCAACCGCTACCAGCTGTACCGGCGTCAGGCTTTCCGCCAGCATAAAAAATGCCACTATCGCCGCCACTGCCGGCTCCATACTGATCAGGATGCCGAACGTTTTATGAGGCAGTCGCCTTAACGCCGCCATTTCAAGTGACATCGGCAGGGCACTGGAAATGCCGGCGATCATGAAGCCGATAAGCAGGATCCAGGGGTGGTCAAACAATGGGCCAAGTTCATTAATGCCGGCCGGCAGCGTCACCATTGAAGCGAATATCAGGCCGATGGCGACGGTATGACCGGAATGCAGATGGCTGACTCGTTTACCAAAAACGATATACAATCCCCAGCAAAAAGCCGCACCCAGTGCGAATAATACACCGGTGATATCCAGGCCGCTGTCGCTGCCGTTAAGCGGTAATATCAGCAGGATGCCCACTGTCGCCAGGGCTATCCAGATAAAATCGGTTGGTTTACGGGAGTAGATAACCGTTACCGTCAAGGGGCCGATAAATTCAATCGCTACCGCCAACGCGAAGGGGATAGTGTTCAGCGCCAGGTAAAAGCACAGATTCATCATGCCCAACGTCAGGCCGTAAAAGGCGATGAATTTGACATCGCGGCCACGAATGGGCTGGCGCCACGGACGCCAGATCAGCAACAGGATTAACGCCGAAAAGCCGGTTCGCAATGCGGTGGTACCGGTTGGGCCAATAACCGGAAAAAGCAGGTCTTTAGCGATCGAGGTACCGATTGAAAGTGAAACGATAGAGCCTAAAACCAGCAGGAACGGAACAAACCTGTCCGATATCGATAATCGCATTGCACATAACCGCGTTTAAAAGTTCATGAAAGGCTAATGGTTTTACCACGGCTGCGGGATTTATTGAATGAAAAAAACGGTTTGCAGCATCGCTGTGATAATCTCGCCGCCCTGGCATGGCGATGATATTTTCCGGAGGTACCTCCCCAATGCAGATTGAACCTCTGCCGCCGCTCAATACCTTGGTGGCTTTTGAATGCGTCGCACGCTATTGCAATTTTTCCCGCGCAGCCCAGGAATTGAATCTTACGCAAAGCGCCATCAGCCGGCAGATTATCCAATTGGAAGAGATGCTGGGCTGCAAATTATTCCTGAGAGCGCAGCGTAGGGTGCTGATGACGCCGCGCGGTGAGGTCTACGCCCTGCAGGTACGCAAGCTGCTGGCTGGAATTTCCAAGTCGACGGCAGAAGTGATGGGATGGAGTGGTATGCCCCAGGTCACTATCGCCTGTACCGCCGCCATAGGATCGCTATGGCTGAGCTCCAGGCTTTCTTCTTTGCGTCTGGCCATGCCTGAACTGCAGCTTCGTCTGAAGACGTCCGACAGTTTTGCCGACCTTAAGTCGTCGGAGTTCGACCTGGCTATTTTTTACCTTCACGAGCCGCCAGCGGGATTCCAGTCTGTCGCGCTGTTTGATGAAATCTGCTATCCGATGTGTTCACCCTCCTGCCTGGGGCGCATCGGCCGACTGACTTGTCCCCTGGATCTGCTCAACCATACGCTGCTGGTGCAGGATGATCCGCAGCGAGAATGGACCGGTTGGGCAGACTGGTTTATCTCTCAGGGTATCAACCGCTTTCTTCCGGCCCAGAGCTGGCGGGCCAACAGTTATTCGTTCCTGGTGCAGGCAGGCATTCAGGGTGACGGGATCCTGCTGGGATGGGAAGGGCTGGTACAGGACAAGCTCAACCGGGGGGAGCTGATGGCGGCGCATCCGTTCAAGCTGGCGGCCAAAGGAAAATGTTTTTTACTCACTCCCCAGGACAGGTACACCCGGCCGGTGATTCACCAGGTTATTCACTGGTTGCAATCCAGCATTCAGTCTTGAAATTTCGCTGAGATTATCAGGTAATGTACCCGTCATTTAGAACACTTGACGGTTGTTATAACGAAAGCCAGTTTTTGACATCTGAGTTAAAATGTTATTTCCCAGCGGGAATATGTCTAAATACGCAAAATTAATAGATTCGGCCCTTATAAATCAATCACGACGCCGAACTTAAGTTATTAAAGTAATTCACTATCAGCCGCAAGGCGGCAGTAAAAAATATAATACCGTAACCGCATTGAGAAAAAATATATGGCGGCATGGAGTTTGTGTGGGGCTTATTCATCAGTAAACAGCGTCGGATTCAATAATGTCTCAATGATTAATGATTAATGATTAATGATTAATGATTAATCATTAGTGGTTAATGGTTAATGGTTAATGGTTAATGGTTAATGGTTAATGGTTAATGGTTAATGGTTAATGGTTGGTGGTTGGTGGTTGGTGGTTGGAGGTTGGTGGTTGGTGGTTAATGGTTGGTAATTGATTATTAATTTATTAATTTTTAATTAGTTATATTTTAATTCGCTGATTGCTTGCTGGTGGCTGAGCCGTGAGTCATCACGCTGTGGATCTAAGTAGCGCTATCAGGCTGATTAAAATTCAAATATAAATTATTTGGGTAATATATACATGTTCGAAACCGTGGTGCGCATTTTTCGCATGCTCTCATGATAAATGCTCATGCGGCTATTTCCCATTGTTTTGATATAAAGCGGACTCGTTCAGCCAACTGCATCATTGCTGGCGCTGGATGAAATCATATGGAGCAGGAATAAATGACCGACAATAATAACTCTCTGAAGAAATTAATCAGGGAAGGCTCAATCAATCGCCGACGTTTTATCACGGCCGGATCTGTATTGGGCATTGCTACCGTGGCAGCACTTTCTGGCGTTGCCGCCCTGGCTGCCCCGAGCGCGGTACCGAGAAAAGGTGGCCTCTTGAGGCTTGGCATGGCCGGCGGTAATACCAGTGATACGCTGGATCCCACTCTCTTCAATGACTGGGTGCCGTTGAATCAGGCATATATGCTGATGAATGGTCTGATTGAAATTGATGATGCCAACAATGCCGTCCCGGAACTGTTTGAAAGCTGGCACGCCGAACCTGGCGCGGCCGAATGGTTGTTTACGCTGCGCCGGGGCGTCACTTTTCACAATGGCAAGACGCTGGATGCAGACGATATTATCTACTCTATTAATCTGCATCGGGGAAAAAAATCGCACAGTGCTATTCGCACTCAGCTTGATTGCATTAGCCGCCTTGAGAAAACCGCTGATGGCCGTATCCGGATAACCCTTGACAGTCCAAATGCCGATTTGCCCTATCTGCTGGCTGATTATCATCTGGTCGTGGTTCCCAAGGACTTTACCGACTGGTCGCGGCCAGTGGGTACCGGCGGCTTTGTATTTGATCATTACGAACCGGGCGTCAGATCGCTGTTTAAACGTAATCCCGATTACTGGAAACCGAAACGGGCATGGGTGGATGCCGTCGAAGTGCTGGTTATCAATGATCACACCGCCCGCACCAATGCGCTTATTTCCGGGCAAGTGCATGCCATTAACCGGGTCGATTTCAAAACCGTTGATTTCCTTAAGCACCGCCCGGCTATCAGGATTATCCGTTCGTCCGGCGGCCAGCATTTTACCTTCTTGATGGACTGCCGGGCAGCGCCCTACAACCGCAATGATATCCGTCTGGCCATCAAACACGGTATTGATCGTGAGAAAATACTGGCGACCGTGCTGCGCGGCTATGGCTCGCTCGGCAATGACCATCCGATTCCGCGAAGCGACCGGTTTTTTAATCCGGCGCTAGCGCAACGCGGCTATGATCCTGATAAGTCCAGGTTCTACTTGAAAAAAGCCGGATTGGAAAGGTTGAATCTGGATCTGTTTGCGTCGGATGCGGCCTTTGCCGGCGCGATGGATGCGGCGGCCCTGTTCCAGGGACAGGCCGGCAAAGCCGGACTGCAGATGAATATCAAGCGTCAGCCGGCGGACAGTTACTGGGATGATGCCTGGATGAAAGCGCCCTTCTCAATGGGGTACTGGGGGGGGCGTCCTACCGCAGATCAAATGTTTTCTACCGCCTACCGGTCCACTGCCAAATGGAACGACTCACACTGGAGTGATAATAAATTCGATACGCTGCTGCTGCAGGCCCGTGCGCTGCAGGATAACAATCAGCGGCGGCAGATATATGGCGAACTGCAAAGCATCGTGCGGGATCACGGCGGTTCACTGATCCCGCTGTTCGGCGATTATCTGGATGCCGTCAGCAGCAGCATAGGCGGCGCAGCGCCTCATCCTATGTTCAATTTCATGGGCGGCCGTCTGGCTGAACGGGTGTGGCTCGCATCATGATGAACTTACCTATTCTGCAACGGATGGTGCTGGCAGTGCTGACGCTGTGGCTGGTCTCACTGCTGATCTTTGTCGCCACTGAACTGCTGCCCGGCGATGTCGCCAGCGCGATTCTTGGTCAAAACGGTACGCCTGAAACGCTGGCGGCACTGCGTGAACAGCGTGGACTGAATCAGCCCGCCCTAAAGCGCTATTTACAGTGGCTATACCCTATGCTGCACGGCGATCTGGGCAGGTCGCTGACCAATGGCCGTCCTATCGCCGAAGACCTGTTGCCGAGGCTCGGCAACAGTCTGTTCCTGGCAGCCTATGCGGCGGTTATCGCCATTCCCCTGGCGGTATTGCTGGGTATCGCCTCTGCTGTTTGGCGCGGCACGCTATTCGATCGCCTGACCAATGGCCTGACGCTGCTGTGCATATCGGTACCGGAGTTTTTTGTCGGCTATCTGCTGGTGATGTTTCTGTCTGTCAGGCTGGCCTGGTTCCCCAGCCTGTCGATGGTCAGTCCTGAAACCGGCCTGAGCGAAAGGCTATATCATTGTACGCTGCCGATGCTGACGCTGGTGCTGGTCGTGTTGGCCCATATGCTGCGCATGACCCGTGCTTCGGTCGGCGCAGTCATGTCCAGCAGCTATATCGAAACAGCGGTGCTTAAAGGCATCGTCAACTGGCGCATAGTGTTAAGCCATGCGTTGCCTAACGCGCTTGCCCCGGTAATCAATGTCATTGCCTTTAATCTGGCCTATCTGGTGGTGGGGGTTATCCTGGTTGAGGTGGTGTTTGTCTACCCGGGGGTAGGGCAACTGATGGTTGATGCGGTGACCAAACGAGATTTGCCGGTGGTCCAGGCCTGCGGGCTGCTGTTCGGCGGAACCTATATTCTGTTGAACACCACCGCCGATCTGCTGGCGATGTGGTGTAACCCACGACTGCGGCATGGGAGGTAAGCCATGAAATCAATCAAAGATGCCGCGCTGCCAATCCCGGCCAAGATGGGGCTGGCGATTATTGCCATCAATATTATCGGCGCATTATTTGCCCCCTGGCTTGCGCCGCATAATGAGACGGATACCGTAGGCGATATCTGGATGATGCCGTCGCTTCACTCGCCGCTGGGCACCGACAGTCTGGGACGGGACATGCTGTCACGCATACTCTTCGGTGCGCGCACCACTATCGCCATTGCGCTGGCCATCACCCTAAGCTCTTTTGTCATCGGTATTATCAGTGGCTTTGCCGCTGCCCTTTATGGCCGCTGGGTAGATGCGTTGCTGACCAGGGCAGTGGATACGCTGATGTCCGTTCCGGTGCTTATCCTGGCGCTCATCGTACTGTCGGTGCTGGGCACTTCGATTCCGGTATTGATAATGACCATTGCCTTGCTGGATGCCACCCGGGTATTCCGGCTGGCAAGGCTAGTGGCGCAAGGCATAGTCTGTCAGCCATATATGGAAGCGGCCCTGCTTCGCGGCGAAGGGCTGGGCTGGATGCTGTATAAAGAAATCCTGCCCAACGCCATCGGGCCGCTGTTGGCTGAATTCGGCATGCGCTTTTGCTTCACTTTGCTGTTTATTGCCGGCCTGAGCTTCCTTGGCCTGGGGATCCAGCCGCCGTACGCCGACTGGGGCGGCATGGTGCGTGATAATGCCCAGGCGATAAACCTCGGTCAATTGGCCCCCCTTTATCCGGCTCTGGCCATCGCGCTGTTAACTATCGGCGTCAATCTGGTGGTGGATTGGCTGTTGGCGCGCAGTGATCTTCCAGGGAGGAGGTGCTGATGAATGCTGCTCTCCTGGAAATGCGCGGTCTGTGGGTAAAAACCCAGCATGATGTTCCGCTGGTGCAGGATATTTCCCTGACGCTTCAGCGGGGGGAAGTGCTTGGGCTGATTGGTGAATCCGGTGCCGGCAAGTCTACCATCGGATTGGCAGCCTTGGGCTATGCCCGCCAGGGATGCTATATCAGCGGTGGCGAAGTGTTGCTCAACGGCATCGATATACTCAAGCTTCCCGCGGCCCTGCGCCGCGGTCTGCGCGGTAGCAAGGTGGCCTATGTGGCGCAAAGCGCGGCGGCGGCGTTCAATCCTGCGCTGACAATCGGTCGGCAGGTGTGTGAAGGGCCACTGCGACACCGACTGATGACGCAGGCCCAGGCGCAGGCATGGGCGGTGAGGCTGTTTCGCGCTCTGGACTTGCCCGATGCTGAGCATATCGGTCGGCGCTACCCTCATCAGCTTTCCGGCGGACAGCTGCAGCGGGCGATGGCGGCGATGGCTATGTCCTGCCGACCTGCTGTGCTGGTGATGGACGAACCCACCACCGCCCTGGATGTCACCACCCAGCTTGAGGTACTGGTGATGCTGCGCAAGCTGGTGCGGGAATTCAATACCGCCGCCCTGTATATCACCCACGATCTGGGGGTAGTGGCACAGATAGCCGACCGCATTATGGTGTTGCGGCAGGGCCGGCAAGTCGAGACCGGCAACGCGGCCGCCATCCTCGCCGAGCCCGCTCAGGACTATACTCGCCGTCTGGTATCGGAACGGTCCCATCGCGCAACCCAGCCGCTCGGCAAGGCCGTCGATGCCAGTCAGCCGCTCTTGGCGATCCGCCATTTCACTAGCGGTTATAACCGGCAACCGGTGATCCGCGACCTTAACCTGACGTTGCATCGCGGCCAGACGCTGGCGGTGATAGGCCAGTCGGGCAGCGGCAAAAGCACGCTGGCCCGGGCTTTGGCCGGGCTGCTTCCCGCTACCCAGGGTCTGGTGACCTTTGACGGCCAGCCGCTGGATAACCGCTATCAGCGGCGCGGTAAAGAAACGCTGCGCCGGATACAGTTGATTTACCAGATACCGGATGTGGCCCTGAATCCACGGCAGAGCATCCTTGAAATCATCGGCCGTCCGCTGGCCTTCTATTTTGATTTGTCGCCCCGGCAGGTCAGCTATCGGGTCGAGGAGTTGCTGCGCCTGACCGAACTGTCGCCCGGGCTGATGAACCGCTATCCGGGCGAACTCTCCGTTGGTCAGAAACAGCGGGTGTGCATTGCCCGGGCGCTGGCGGCCAAGCCTGAGCTGATTATCTGCGATGAAGCTACCTCGGCCCTGGATCCCCTGATAGCGGAACAGGTGCTCCGGCTGTTGCGTCAGTTGCAGCGGCAGTTCGGCCTGTCCTATCTGTTTATCACCCATGACCTCGCCACTGTAAAGCGTATCGCTCATCAGGTGGCGGTAATGTATCAAGGCAATATCCTGGTCAGCGGCGCCACCGATCAGGTGTTCAGTCCTCCTATGCATCCCTGCGCCGAAACCTTGTTGAACTCGGTACCGGAAATGCGCACCAACTGGCTGGATGAGCTGTTGATAAAACAGGCAAAACGTCCAACGGCATAATTATGATGAAACGTATTGTCAGTGATTTCCCTTTTGCATTCCACATCACCGAACATCTGTGGATCCCATTAAGTGACGGTATGCGGCTGGCGGCGCGCATGTGGTTGCCTGACACGGCTTTCACCGCCGCGGTCCCGGCGATCCTCGAATATCTTCCCTATCGCAAGCGTGACGGTACCCGTAGTCGGGATCAACCGATGCATGGCTATTTTGCCGGCCATGGCTTCGCGGTATTGCGCGTGGATATGCGTGGCTGCGGCGAGTCCGATGGACTGCTGGCCGATGAATATCTGCTGCAGGAGCAGCAAGACGCGCTGGAGGTTATTGACTGGATAAGCCATCAGCGCTGGTGCAGCGGTCAGGTCGGCATGATGGGCAAGTCCTGGGGCGGGTTCAACAGCCTGCAGCTGGCTGCGCGCCGGCCGCCGGCGCTGAAGGCCATTATTGCCGTTTGCTCCAGTGATGATCGTTACAGCGATGATATCCACTATAAAGGCGGCTGCCTGCTGAACGATAATCTCTGGTGGGGCGGTATTATGCTGGCCTACCAGAGCCGTCCACCAGATCCGGCATTGCTGGGTCCCTCTGCCCACCGGCAGTGGCTAGCCCGGCTTGAACGCATGCCGTTCTTTCCGGCCATTTGGCTGGCACACCCGCTGCGCGATGACTACTGGCGACAGGGGTCAATCGCTGAAGACTGGGCGGCTATTCAGTGCCCGGTGCTGGCGGTCGGTGGATGGGCTGATGCCTATAGTAATGCGGTATTTCGCCTGATGGATAACCTGCAGGCGCCGGCGAGAGCGATCATCGGTCCCTGGGCGCATGTCTATCCGCACGACGGTACCCCTGAACCGGCCATCGGTTTTTTGCAGCAAGCGGTAGCCTGGTGGGATCGCTGGCTCAAAGGTAAAGATAACGACGCGATGAACGGATCAAAAATCCAGGCCTGGATCAATGACAGCCAGCCGCCTTCCGCTCTGCGCCCGTCGGCCAGGGGCGAGTGGGTCGGCTTTGACAGCGGTAGCGCCAGCAATATTCGCTCGCTATCGCTGTACCTTGATCGCGGTCGGTTGGATATCCAGCCGACGGCCGCAGCGTCTTGGCTGCCGGTTTGCTCTCCCCAGAGCCATGGCCTGATGGGGGGGGAATGGATGGGGACCGGGATACTGGGTGAAAGCCCGCCCGACCAGCGCATAGACGACGGCCAGGCGGTGATATTTGATGGCGCGCCGTTGGCTGAACCGCTATCCATTTTCGGCCGGCCGCTTTTTCACGTCAGGTTGAAAAGCGACAAACCGGCAGCCATGCTGTATGTCCGCTTGTCAGATGTATCGACGGATGGCGCGGTCAACCGGGTAACCCACGGCTGGAAAAACCTGGCTCATCTGCAGGGACCGGATGAAAAAGTGCCATTGATACCGGGAGAAACGGTATACGTCAGCCTGCTGCTGGACGGTATTGGCTGGCGTTTTGCCGCCGGTCATCGGCTGCGATTATCGGTTGCCACCACTTTCTGGCCGCTGGTATGGCCGATGCCGGAAGAGGCCACCCTGACGCTTGATCTCTCCAGCGCCCGGCTGTCTATGCCAGTCTGCGATGCGCCACTGTCGATAACCGGGCCTGCCGAGTCGGCTGAAACCGCCGCCGATACGCCATTGACGGTGCTATCCCCGGGCAGGGTCGATCGCCATCTGACCTATGATGTGCTGGCCGATTGCTGGACCGCCGTCACCCATGCGGTGGGCGGGGTATTTGGCGAGGGGGTATATCGGCTTGATGAGATCAATACCCAAGTGGATCACCGCGTTAAACGCCAATTGTCGATAAAAAACCATGATCCCCTCTCAGCCCGTTATCGGCTGACGCAATCGTTGAAAATGGGACGTAAGGATTGGTGGACCGAGGCCGATATCAGTCTGGAGATGACCAGCACCCTGACGCACTTTATCGTTCAGGGACGAATGAAGGTCAGCCTGAATGGCAAACGGGTGGCGGATAAACAGTGGCACCAGTCTGTGGAACGCTGAAGTGCTGTCTGAGCCGATGGCCTGTCTGGTTTGCCACGTCGATGCCGCTGCGAGTGATACGCTATTAGGATAATCACCTAATGAAATGATTGCGTCATGGTGTTATTTTTAGTGCGTCAACACCAGGAAATCATCATCAGTACACTATAATAAGCAGTATCAGGCCCGCCCACAGTGCGGGCCTTTTTCTCGCCTGTTGTTCAGAACAGACGTATTATGGCGCAGTGTTTCAGGTTAAGGGGGCCGCCAGCTCCGCTTAATTGACACAGGAGCCGCGTTGGCCTTTTCTAATGCTACCCCGGACGGCTTGGGTTTGATAATGACAATAAAAGGATTGGGCTATGAACGAAATAAAACTGTCTGAAAAACTGCGTAACCGACTGCAGGCCCAGGCGGACTCGCTGGGTAACCTCTTCGTAGACGGATTTCACTACATCGCCTTGTTCGGGATTGGTGCCATCACTGCCTGGGCGGCGGTGCATGCGTTTATCGGCATGGTCATCGAAGGGGATATCAACGTCGATGATATTCTGTTGCTGTTTATTTATCTGGAATTAGGCGCAATGATTGGTATTTATTTCAAAACTAATCATATGCCGATTCGTTTTTTACTCTACGTTGCCATTACTGCATTGACGCGTTTGTTAATTGGCGATGTATCACATCATAATCCTCCAAATATTGGGATAATTTATTTATGCGGCGGCATATTGCTTTTGGCAATTGCCACATTGATTGTCCGCTATGCTTCATATAGATTTCCCTCTGACAAAACCATTGAAAATAAAAACAGCGATCGCTCCGCTCACTGATCGCGCTGCAACTCAATCGTCGTTTGCTGTCGGCATCAGCCAGGGAGTTTCCATCAAGATGACATTCAGTTTAATTTCGGCATCGGGCTGCGGCAAGCGCCGTTACCAGGGAGCGATGTTAGCGGCGATACTGGCGCTGCTGGCCGGCTGTGATGATAAGCCCGGGCAGGCTGCCGCCCCGACTTCTGCCGACGGCACACCAGCGCACCCCGCGGCATCGGTGACAAAGCCCGACAGCGCCAGCGTGGCTGCGCTGGCCAAAAAAACCGCCGGCAAACCGCTGACGCTGCTGGATGCGTCCGAAATCCAGCTCGACGGCGCCAGCACTCTGGTGCTGACCTTTTCTGTTCCGTTGGATCCGAGTCAGGATTTCTCCGCTCTGGCCCAGGTGGTCGATACCAAAGCCGGCAAGCCCGATGGCGCATGGGAACTTTCACCCAGTCTGACCGAACTGCGCCTGCGGCATTTACAGCCCAACCGAAAATTGATGGTGACGGTCAACGGCGGGATGCGGGCGGCTAATGGCGCTACGCTTGGTGAAGAGCAACAGCATCAGTTGACCACCCGTGATATCCAGCCCAGCGTTGGCTTCGCCAGCAAGGGGTCGCTGCTGCCGACCCGCCTGGCGGAAGGCCTGCCGGTCATGGCGCTCAATGTTGATAAAATCGACGTCAATTTTTTCCGCATCAGGCAAGCTGCGCTGCCGGCGTTTATCACTGACTGGCAATATCGCACCTCGTTCTCTACCTGGGAATCGGATGAATGGCTTTCCCGCGCCGACCTGGTCTACAGCGGCCGCTTTGATCTTAATCCGGAAAAAAATACCCGCCAGCGCCTGCTGCTGCCATTGTCGGGCATTGAGCCGCTCAAGCAGCCCGGCGTTTATCTGGCCGTAATGCAGCAGGCCGGTCACTACAGCTACTCCAATCCGGCGACACTGTTTTCTCTGAGCGATATCGGCGTATCGCTGCATCGTTACCATGACCGCATGGATGTTTTTAGCCAGAGTCTGGCCGATGGCAAGCCGCTCGGCGGCGCACAGCTGCAAGTACTGGACGACAAGGGCGGAAAACTGGCGGAAGCTTCCACCGAGGCCAATGGTCATGCCAGGCTTACGCTTGATCCGCGAGCCAAAATTCTGCTGGCAATGCAGCAAGGACATACCAGCCTTATCGATTTATCCAGCGCGGCGCTCGATCTGACCGAATTTGATATTGGTGGGCCCAAAGGGTATAGCAAGAACCTGTTTGCCTTTGGCCCGCGCGATGTGTACCGGCCCGGCGAATTGCTGCAGATCAATGGACTGCTTCGCGATGCCGACGGCAAACAGCTTGCCGCCCAGCCGATCAATGTCGAAGTGATAAAGCCTGACGGCCAGGTAGCCCGGACCTTTGTCTGGCAACCGGAAAACGGGCTCTACCGTTATCAATATCCGATTGCTGCCTCTGCCGCTACCGGCGATTGGTCGCTGCGCTTCAATCTTGGCGATAACCAGCCGCGCAGCTACAGCTTCAAGGTCGAAGATTTCATGCCTGAGCGCATGGCCCTGGAACTGACATCAGGCGATCAGCAGCCGGCGATGGACAGCCCGTTGACTTTCGGCGTCAGCGGGCGCTATCTCTATGGCGCTCCTGCTGCCGGCAATCAGCTGCAGGCGCAAATTTTCATGCGGCCGATGCGCGAAGCGGTGCCGCAGTTGCCGGGTTTTGAATTTGGCAACATCAGCGAAGAAAACCTTTCCCGGACCCTTAACGAGTTTGAGGCTAGCCTGGACGATCTGGGCAAAGCCGACATTGCGGTGGATAATACCTGGAGTGATGTGCGTTCGCCGCTAAACATCATTTTGCAGGCCAGCCTGCTTGAGTCCGGCGGCCGCCCGGTGACTCGCCGGGCCGATCAGGCGGTGTGGCCGGCTCAAACGCTGGCCGGCATCCGTCCGCTGTTTGCCCAGCAGCAGGTCTACGACTATACCCGGAATGATTATACCTCCCAGTATATGGTGGATGAAAACAGCCAGGCTGAATTTGACATAGTCTACGCCGGCGCCAAGGGTGAAAAACGGGCGGTTCAGGGACTTAAAGCGCGTCTTGTCCGTGAACGTCGCGATTACTACTGGGAATGGTCCGAAGGCAGCGGCTGGGATTCGCGCTTTGATAAAAAGGATCTGCTGGTCGCCGAAGACAATATCGACATCACCGCCGGCAATAGCGCCAAGGTCAGCTTTGGGGTGGAGTGGGGCGCTTATCGGCTTGACGTCATTGATCCGGAAAATGATCTGGTCAGCAGCACCCGCTTCTGGGCGGGTTACAGCTGGCAGGATAATACCGCCGGCAGCGGCGCGGTACGGCCGGATAAAGTTAAGCTGAAACTCGACAAGCCCGCCTATCATCCTGGCGACAAGGTAAAACTGCATATACAGGCTCCGGCGGCCGGCAAAGGCTATCTGCTGGTGGAGTCCGGCGAAGGGCCGCTGTGGTGGCAGGAAATATCGGTGCCTGAGCAGGGGATGGATATCGATGTGCCGCTGGATAAAGACTGGAACCGCCATGATCTCTATCTCAGCGCCCTGGTTATCCGACCCGGCGATAAACAGCTGCAATCTACGCCCAAGCGGGCAGTCGGCGTATTGCATCTGCCGCTGGCAGGGGATAAACGCAAGATTGACCTGGCCCTGAATGCGCCTGCACGAGTGCGCCCCAACCAGACGCTGACGGTCAAAGTCAACGCCAGCCGCAAAGACGGCAAACTGCCCGACAAGGTCCATGTGCTGTTGTCGGCAGTCGACGCAGGCATCCTGAATATCACTGAATATAAAACGCCCGATCCCTTTGACGCATTCCTCGGACGCAAGCGCTACGGCGTCGATCAGTACGATGTCTATGGCCAGCTGATTGATGCCCAGGGGCGACTGGCCAACCTGCGCTATGGTGGTGATGGCGATGATGAGGACGTTCTGTCCCGCGGCGGCAAAAAACCCATCACCGAGGTCACGATTGTTGCTCAGCAGGCCCAGCCGGTTCAGTTGGATGCCAATGGCGAGGGTGAAGTAAAACTGGCCATACCGGAATTTAACGGTGAACTGCGGTTGATGGCTCAGGCCTGGAGCGACGATAATTTCGGCAGTGCTGATGCCAAAGTCGTCGTTGCCGCGCCGGTGGTCGTCGAGATGTCGACGCCGCGTTTCCTGGCCGGTGGGGATACCACCCACCTGTCGCTGGATGTCAGCAACATGTCCGGCCAGCCCCAGACGCTGAACCTACAGACTCGCTTCAGCGGGCTGGTCGCTTCCGGTAATACGGCGACGGCGACTTCATCGGTACAATTGGCCAATGGCCAGCGTAAAACCGTTACCCTGCCGGTAACGGCGCTGACCGGCTTTGGCCAGGGAGAAGTGTCGGTGACGGTAAGCGGCCTTACCCTTCCTGGCGAAAGCGCAGCCGATTATCACCGCAGTTGGAAAATTGGCGTCCGCCCGGCCTATCCGGCCCAGACCCAGCATTTTGCCGCCCTACTGCAGCCTGGCGCCGGCTGGATGCTGCCGCCGGAGGCGCTGAGCGGCCTGGCGCCACGCACCGCCGAGGGCCGGCTGCTGCTGACACGCAATCCGCCGCTTAATCTGGCCCGCTATATCGCTGAACTGAAAGCCTATCCTTACGGTTGCCTGGAGCAGACGACCAGCGGTCTGTATCCTTCCTTGTATTCCAGCCAAGAGCAACTGGCCTCATTGGGCATCAAAGGTGAGAATGACGACACGCGCCGACAGGCGATTGATATCGGTATTGAACATCTGCTCGGTATGCAGCGGGATAACGGCGGCTTCGGGCTGTGGAGCCAGAGCTCTCAAGAAGAATACTGGTTAACGGCCTATGTTACCGATTTTCTGGTACGCGCTCGGGAACAGGGCTACAGCGTCTCTTCCCAGGCGCTGGACAAGGCTAACGAACGGTTAAAACGCTATTTGCAGGATGCCAGCCAGATAGATGTGCCCTACAGTTCCCAGCAGGATTACACCCGCTTTGCGGTGCAGGCTTATGCCGGACTGGTGCTGGCGCGGCAACAGCAGGCGCCGCTTGGGGCCCTGCGGCAAATCTACCAGCATCGGGATCAGGCGCTATCCGGCTTGCCGGTAGTACAGCTTGGCATAGCGCTGCGACTGATGGGCGATATGCCCAGGGCGCAAACCGCCATTGCGGCAGGACTCGCACTGCCGCGGCAGGAAGACAGCGACTCTTTGGCGGATTACGGCAGTCCGGTGCGCGACAGTGCCTTGATACTGGCCCTGCTCAACGAATATCAGTTGCTGCCGACCGAACGCGACAAGCTGATGATATCGCTGGCCGACCAGCTCTACGGCAGGAATTGGCTGTCTACCCAGGAGAGCAACGCGGTCTTTTTGGCCGGCCGTAATCTGATTGGCGCTAGCGAACCTGCCTGGCAGGTCTCTTTCAATCAGGGCAGTCCGACCGTCAGCCAGAAAGCGCTGAACCTGAGTTACGATGCCCGCCAGCTCGAGGGCGGACTGCAGTTGACCAACACGGGTGATGCGCCGCTTTACAGCCGTTTTGACCTGACCGGCTATCCGCAGCAGCCGCCGGCAGCCTCGGGCGACAGTATGTCAATCAGCCGGGAATACTTTGATCTCAACGGCAATCATCTGTCGCTGGCACAGATACACAGCGGCCAGTTGGTGCTGGTGCATCTTAGGGTAACTGCCGAAGTACGGGTACCCGATGCGCTGGTTGTTGACCTGCTGCCGGCCGGGCTTGAACTGGAAAACCAGAATCTGACCCAAAGTAGCGCCAGCCTGGGAGAGGCCGCCAGCGGCGTCAATTCCCTGCTTGAGGCCATGGAGCAAGCGGATATCAAACATCAGGAGTTCAGGGATGACCGCTATGTCGCGGCGGTGGATATCTCGCCGCATATGCCGGTTTCTTTGCTGTACCTGTCGCGGGCGGTCACGCCGGGAAACTATGCCGTACCGCCGCCGCAGGTCGAGTCAATGTATGTTCCCCAGCGGCGCGCCACTGGGGAAACGCCTGAGCGGCTTAATGTCCGCTGAGGCCGAGAGAAATAAGGGGGCCGGAGATTGCCGATAGACCCTCGGCCCCGGCGACGTCATGCTTGGCTGGCAATGATTATCCTGCTGCCGCCGCTCTTATTGTCGGCGGCCAACAGGTTGTTTCCGCTGCCGTTGGGCGAGGTGGTCAATGCCCGGGTAGTGACCGCCAGGGACGGCACGCCGCTGTGGCGCTTTGCCGACAGCGAGGGTGTCTGGCGCTACCCGGTCACTGTCGCCGAGGTATCGCCTTATTACCTTGACGCGCTGTTAACCTATGAAGATCGCTGGTTTTGGCATCATCCGGGCATCAATCCGCTTTCGCTGGTCCGGGCCGCTTGGCAGGACCTGCGCTACGGCAAAGTGGTGTCAGGCGGTAGCACGCTGTCGATGCAGGTCGCCAGACTGATTGACCCCCACCCCCGTACCCTTGGCGGCAAAGTGCGTCAGGTATGGCGGACGCTGCAGCTGGAGTGGACCTTATCCAAAACACAAATCCTTGAGCTCTATCTCAACCGGGCACCCTTTGGCGGCACCCTTCAAGGTATCGGCGCCGCCAGCTGGGCCTATCTGGGTAAGCCGCCATCAGCGCTAACGCCCGGCGAGGCGGCGCTGATGGCGGTTTTACCCCAAGCGCCCAGCCGACTGCGGCCCGATCGCTATCCTGAACGCGCGCAGGCTGCCAGGGATAAAGTGCTTGAACGGCTGGCGCAATATAACGTCTGGCCACGACGGCAAGTAGACGAAATACGCCAGGAAGCTATCTGGCTGGCGCCAAGACAGGTGCCGCAACTGGCGCCTCTGCTGACCCGACGACTGGCCACGTCGGCTTCCGGTGCGGTGGTGGCGACGACCATAGATGCCGGTCTGCAGCGCCGGCTGGAGGAAATGGCCCAGGACTGGGGTAGCCGGCTGCCTGAAAAAACGTCTCTCGGTCTGCTGGTGGTTGATCACACTACGATGGAGGTCAAGGCTTATCTGGGCTCGGCAGATTTTACCGATAATAGTCGTTTTGGCCATGTGGATATGATCAGTGCCCAGCGATCGCCGGGCTCGACGCTGAAACCCTTTCTATATGGTCTGGCGCTGGACAGCGGCCTCATCCATGCCGAGTCTCTGCTGCAGGATGTGCCGCGACGTTTCGGTGACTATCGGCCGGGTAATTTCGATACCGGCTTTCACGGGGCGGTCAGCGCCAGCGAGGCGTTGACCCGATCGCTGAATCTGCCGGCAGTGCAGCTGCTGGAGGCTTACGGCCCCAAGAGTTTCACCGCCAATCTGCGCAATGCCGGCATTAACCTGCGCTTTCCGGCCGGTAGCGATCCCAGCCTGGCGTTAATACTCGGCGGTACCGGCAGCAGCCTCGAGCAACTGGTGCAAGGGTACAGCGCCTTTGTCCGGCGAGGAAAAGTGGCCGGCCTGATTCTTCAGCCAGGCCAGCCGCTGGTCGAACGGCAACTGATGTCACCCGGGGCTGCCTGGATTATTCGGCGCATCCTGGGCGGTCAGGCGCTGCCGCAGCCTGACGGCGTTTTGCCGGCGACAGTGCCGCTGGCTTGGAAAACCGGTACCAGCTATGGCTACCGCGATGCCTGGTCTATCGGCATGAATCCACGTTATCTGATCGGCGTCTGGGTCGGCCGCCCGGACGGCACACCGGTAGCAGGGCAGTTTGGCTTCGCTACCGCCGTGCCGGTCATGAATCAGGTGAATAACCTGCTGATGGCTTCCCTGCGTCAGCAACACGCGATGATACCGGCGGATCCCCGTCCGCCCGAGGTCAGCCGGGCCGATATTTGTTGGCCGGGTGGACAGCCGTTGCCGGCTGGGGATAGCAATTGCCGTCAGCGTCGTCAGGCATGGATCCTGTCGGGGACCTGGCCGCCGACGCTGTCAGCGCCGGGCCAGGAAGCGACCGGCGGCGCTGCACTGACGCTATGGGTCAATGAGCAGGGGGAGCGGGTGGCCTCTGATTGTCCATCTGCCAAATCGGAACGATTGCTGTTGTGGCCCACCCCATTGGATCCCTGGCTGCCATTTGCCGAGCGTCGGGCCCAGCGGTTGCCGCCGGCGTCAGTCGCCTGTCCGCCACAGGCAGCGCCGTCTTATCCGCCGGTGGTTATCCTCGGCGTGACCAATGGGATGGTGCTTAAACGGCTGCCAGGCAGGAAAAGCCTTGATCTGCGGCTGCATGCCCAAGGCGGCAGCGGCACCCGTTGGTGGTTTATCAACGGTACGCAGATAGGGGAAACCACGCCGACCGGCTCTCTCGGCTATAGTCTGTCAACAGCCGGTAGCTACCAGCTCACGTTACTCGATGAAGGCGGCAGCGTCAGCCAGCTGGGCTTCAGCGTGGAGTAATCCGCAGGGTTGACACGCTGCGGCGCAGCATCATGAGATGCGGCTTTTATCCCTGTACGTGAGTTAATGTCCGGTTGCCGAAATGTCATAAGATTCGCTTATGTCTTAATCGTATTAAAATAGATGAATTTGTAAGTAGTGCCGTCCCGAGGGCTGTGCAATATTCCAGACATAATAAGTGTTTAAACCGCCGTTGATTGAACCCACGGCCGTTTTCCCCGCTATCATGTTAAGGAAAAACCTATGGCTACCTCCTCCTTTTTAAACGCCAGGCAACTGACCGCATCCGGCCTGTTGTCATTGGCCATCGCGGCATCATTCGGCGTCCAGGCAGATCAACTGGCCGATATCCAGAAAGCCGGCGTGGTGCGAGTCGCCACCTTCGACTCCAACCCGCCGTTCGGATCGGTTGATCCCAAGACCCACGCCATTGTCGGCTATGATGTGGATTTCGCCAAGGCGCTGGCGGCTAAACTGGGCGTCAAACTGGAGCTGGTAGCGACGAATCCGGCTAACCGCATTCCACTGCTGCAGTCCGGTAAGGCTGATATCATTGTTGCTGATATCACTATCACCCCGGAACGTGCCAAGGTCATTGATTTTTCAATCCCTTATTTTGTGACCGGCCAACAGTTCCTGGTACCAAACTCGTCATCCGATAAACTGGATGACTATGGCAAAGCCCGCATCGGCGCGGTCAAAGGCACCACCGGCGAGCAGGAATTACATAACCGCTTCCCGGACTCACGGGTCCTTTCCTATGATGATATCCCTCAGGCCCTGACCGCCTTGCGTAACGGCAATGTCCAGGCTATCACTCAGGACAGCACTATTCTGGCTGGCCTGCTGGATGGCGCCCCGGACAAAGATAAATACAAGGTATTGCCTGAGCTGCTGAGCAAGGAAGAGATAGGCGTCGGCGTTAAGAAAGGCGAAACCGCACTGCTGAAACTGATTAACGATGAATTGCTGACGCTTGAACAAAACGGCCAGGCAACCTCGATTTATGACACCTGGTTCGGTCCCGGAACCACATCGCCTCAGCCGCGTTTATTCAAAATAGAAGCTCGCTAATCAGGTCATTACTATGCATTCCCTGCATTATCCTTCTCAATCCGCTGACACGTCAGCGGATACGCATTTTGGTGCCCCGGCGGCGGTGGAACTCTGTCAGGTCGATAAATATTTTGGCCAGCACCATGTTATTCGGCAGGTCGAATTCAGCGTGGCCAAAGGCGAAGTGGTGGCTATCTGCGGACCCTCAGGTTCGGGAAAATCGACCCTTATTCGCCTTATCAATCAACTGGAAACCCTGAGTAGCGGTGAGATCTTCATTGAGGGGCAGCCCACGTCCGGCCTGAAGGGAAAAGCGCTGCGAAAATTGCGTACCCGCATCGGCTTTGTCTTTCAGCAGTTCAATCTGTATGCCCATTTGACTGCCCTGCAGAATGTCAGCCTGGCGCTGGTGCATGTGCTGCAGATGCCGACAGATAAAGCTCGGATCAAGGCTGAAAATCTGCTGGCCAGGGTTGGGCTGGCGGATAAAGCGGGCCATTTCCCGTCCCAGTTATCCGGCGGCCAGCAACAGCGGGTGGCGATTGCCCGTGCGCTGGTTACCGACCCGGCCATTATCTTGTTTGATGAACCGACCTCGGCGCTGGATCCGGAAATGATCGGTGAAGTACTGCTGGTAATGCAGGAATTGGCGCAAAGCGGTATCACGATGATAGTGGTAACCCATGAAATGAGCTTTGCCCGGGAAATTGCCGACCGGGTAGTCTTTATGGATGGCGGCGTGATTCTGGAACAGGCGGACCCGAAAACCTTTTTCAGCGCCCCCGCGCATCCCCGGGCGCAGCGCTTCCTGCAAAAAGTGCTGTTCCCGCTGCATGCGCAGCCAGGAGAGGAATAATGGACTGGCATCCCGACTGGGCCGGTGTGCTGACCGGCCAGCCATGGCAGTGGATCCTCTCAGGCTTTAGCGCCACCTTGTATATTACCTTGGTCAGCAGTCTGCTGGCGACCGGCCTGACCGTGCTGCTGCTGGGGCTGCGGCTGGTGCCTGGGCGGCTTTGCCGGGGGCTGGTGGCGGTGTATGTGTCGATATTCCGTAATACGCCGCTGCTGGTGCAGTTGCTGTTCTGGTATTTTGCGGCCTGGGCCGGACTGCCGCAATCATGGCGATTCTATATCGGCGACGTCCATTCCTGGGCGATACTGCCGGTCAACGTCTCCTGGCTGGCACCGGAGTTCCTGTCCGCTGCCTGGGGGCTGGGGCTGTTTGGCGCCGCATTTTTTATCCAGGAGATCCAGGCCGGGCTGAACGCAGTGCCGGCCGGGCAGCGTGAAGCCGCCCTATCTCAGGGGTTCTCCTCTTGGTCGCTGTACCGACTGATCTTGCTTCCGCAAGGACTGACCAACGCCTGGCAACCTCTGGTCGGGCAATATCTCAATCTGATGAAACTTTCTTCGCTGGCGAGCGGCATCAGCTATGCCGAGCTGACCTATCAAATCAGCCGGATCGAAAGCTATAACGCCCATGCTCTCGAAGGGTATGCGGTGGGCACGCTAGTGTATCTGCTGATTGGCGTGGTGATGAGTATGCTGCTGTTAGCCGTCGGACCTGAACGTCAACACCGTGCGCGACTGGCCGCCAGTGGCGTTAATCCCACTGAAACGCTGTTTCCGGGAGCGGTCGCTGCATTGCATGATCAGGAGAGGCGAAAGGATGACGCTTGATTTCAGCGTAATTATCGACAATCTGCCCTATCTGCTGTGGCGCAGGGCGGCACAAGGCCAGCCGGGCGGTGTATTGCTTACGGTGCTGATGGCCGTGGGTGCGGGGGCTTTGGCATTTATCGGCGGTCTGCTGATGGCCGGTTTAGCCTGGCGTTTCCCCGGCTGGCCGCGACGGCTCATCATCATCTGGGCTGAATTTATCCGCGGCATTCCGCTGATTTTTGTTATTTTCTGGCTGTTCTTCCTGTTACCTATGCTTTTTGGCAGCGCCATTCCCGGCCCGATGACCGTAGTGCTGGCACTGGCATGGTTTTCATCTGCGGCAGTGATGCATGCCACCCTGGCCGGCCTTCAGGCGCTGCCCCCCGGCCAGACCGAGGCGGGGGTAGTGTCTGGCCTAAGCGAATGGCAGATTCTCAGATGGCTGCTGCTGCCGCAGGCGATGCGTAACGTGCTGCCCTCTTACATTGGCCTGATGGTGTCACTACTGAAAGATACATCGCTGGCGTTTATCGTCAATGTCCCGGAACTGACCACGGTTGCCGGCCAGGTTAACAACCGGGAGCAAATCTACCCGGCAGAGATTTTTATTTTCACCGGTGTGGTGTATTACCTGTTCTGCGCCAGCCTGTCGCAACTGACCACCAGGCTGGGCAAGGCCAAAGCGGCCGCCTGAGGCTGTGGGCCGGTAATTTAGAGGACAGCGCTTACCGTTTCTTTTTCTACCCAGGCGGATATCTGCTGCCAGGGGACAAAAAGCGTCTGCTGGCGGGCGGAGTGGGTCGCTGTGAATATGCCGACCACTGCGCCGTCCTTGCCATAGACCGGACCGCCGCTCATGCCCTGGATCCCGCCGGCATTGCTGAGGCCCATCTGGCAACTGACCTCGGGTTGGTCCCACCAGCCAAACTCATCCACGGTACCGGTAGAGGAAGTCGGCATGGCGGTATAGGCGTTGTAACCATAGATAGCAATGCCGTCGCCCTGCTTGGCCGATTGCAATTGCGGCAATTTCCGGCCTTTATTATCGCGATAGATAATCGCCACGTCACACAGCGGGTGATAGGCTTTTACGCGTACCAGCATAAATTTTGCCACATGACCGGCAGTGAGGCTGTACTGTTCAGTGAGCGGGAAGCTGCTGCCGATAGCGCCGGCCAGCACCGGAATGCCAATGAAGTGTAAATCGGCCCGCTCTCGGGCGCCAGCATCCATGTGATAATCACCCACTGCACTGCAGCCGGCCAATAGGGTCGCTGCAATCCCTGCCAACCCTTTTTTCTTGAAAACCATAATCTGACGCCTGTATGAACCTCACCCGGAGAAAAGGTCTCAAGGCAGGATCATTATCGGCAGCAACAGAAGATACTTGAGGCAAAAAAAAGCGCATCAGTCAGAGCTGGCCGAGGGCTATGATTGATGGCGACAGGAGGCTAAGACACCGACAGGGAACGTTGCGCTGCTGGACGCTCCCGACGAGTTGATGAGGTGTAGCAATATGTCGAACGGAGGAGCTTAGGACAGTGGACGAGGTTTGGCAGCAGCGTTACTGATAAGATCGTCAATCTCGGCACTGCTTAACTGCGGGCCGGCTACCGCAACCAGGTAACGTCTCCCATTGGCGCTGGTGTGAACAAACGATTCATAATCCTTGGGTAGCATAACCTGATTCAGCTTGGCGCCATGAGCTATTCCCTGCAGGGTTATTTTTTGTACCAGTGAGATTTTACCAATCTCGAATTCCGCTTTATGAATTGAAGTTTTACCGTCGTGTTCTATTAAAAAAAAATCAGCTTCCATTTATCACCCCTATTGTTGATTTTAGGACGTTATACGTCGGGTAATGAGGCAAGCATCTTACGCTAACTTAAGTAAATAAACACTGTTTTACCCAAGGTTAAGCCGCATATAAAGGGGAATTTAGTGTTAATGAAAGGAACTTCAACCTGGCGGCAGGCTGAAATTCCTTTTTTTTCAAGCAGGCTATCCATGGTCGGCAGGCATAATGTCCTGCCAAACTGCCTCGGGTCATCTCAACTCGGTCATCACCAGTTTGGCTATTTCGAAGTAGATTATCAGGCCGGTGCCATCAATGAAGGTGGCGATAAACGGGGCTGAAACAACTGCCGGGTCAACCTTGAAGCGCCTGAGGACCAAAGGAATGATTGATGAAACAATGGCACTCCATACGGTAATCGCTGCCAGACTTAAACAGACTACCAGGGTAATCTGGGGACCGACATCAAGGAACCAGGCGCGGATCCAGGCAACCATACCAATGGTTGTGGCGACCAGAAAGGACGTCGGGATCTCTTTTTTCAGCACCGTGCCGAGATTGCGCAGGCTGACTTCCCCCAGCGCCATGGCACGCACCAGCGTCGAGGTTATCTGTGTCCCGCTGTTTCCGCCGGTCCCTATCAACAATGGAATAAAGAAAGCCAGGGCAATGGCGGCTTCCAGCTGATCTTGGAAAGATTTCAGTACGGTACCGGTATAGGCTTCGGCTACAAATAACAGCATCAGCCAGGTGATACGCTTTTTCCATAATTGCCAAGGCGTGGTGGCCAGATAGGCGACATCCAACGGCAGGCTTGCCCCTTGGCGCTGGGCATCTTCCGTATCTTCATCCTTGATAAGGCGGGCAATGTCTTTTTCATTCAGCACCCCGACCAGTTGGCCCTGTGTGACCACCGGCACCATGCTGAATCCACCGCGGATGAGGATGTTTGCCACTTCGTGACGCTCTTGCTCTGGAGAAACCGAGAAAAAAGGTTGCCCCATTAATTCGGACACTGCGAGGGCAGTATCTGGCTCTGAGAAAAGTTTCTTAACCGAGAGTTGGCCAAATAAAAAAGAATTGTCGCCGGTAATGAATATCTGCGATGGTAATTCATCACCCGCTATATTATTTAGAATATGATCTCTTGCAACACCTACCGACATATTTCCCGGAATTGAGATGAAGTTTTCATCCATATAATAAGTGATGGTTGCGTCAGCGTTTTTTTCGCCAATAAAGAGGTCGTTATTCACTACTTGAGTTGAATGATGCATGATGGTCCCCATAATCTGTTGTAAACTGCAACAGTTCTCAATAGGGGCGTAAACCTGAAAATGGAGGCAGAAAGCCTATCTCCGCGTCAAGGTTTTGGCACTATACAACGTATCTTTATCACTAAAGAAGTTACTTGGGCTGAACCTTAATCCGATAAAGCCTGTCTTAACCTTGGGCGTCTCTCGACGTCGTCAGATCAGTAACCTGTGTTTGTATAGGAGCCTCGCCAAACGAGATACTGCATAATTAAAGCGCCCGAATTATAGGCTTTCAATCTGTTTTTAGATAACTAAGATCGACTATTGTTTAATAAGCATTTAGGAAGTGGCGATTATCTCGCGAATAAGACGTCAAAATAAATGAATGAGTTTAATCAGTGGTTGGCGTGCGGTACCAACAGGTGGCAGCAAATGGCAAGCGGGGGAATTAACCGCGGCAATAAAGCGCCCCGCCAAAAGGCGGGGCAGAAACGGCAATCGGCAATGATTAGATATTAACGCCGTGCTGGGAAGCCAGGGCCGCCAGTCCGCCGGCAAACCCCTGGCCGACGGCTTTAAACTTCCACTCTTCTCCATTACGGTAAAGTTCACCGAAGATCATCGCGGTCTCGGTGCTGGCATCTTCAGTCAGATCGAAGCGAGCGATCTCCTGATTATTGTCGTGATTAACCACGCGCATAAAGCTGTTGCTGGTCATGCCAAAATTCTGTTTACGTGATTCAGCTTCATGGATCGTCACGGCAAATACCAGTTTCTTGACGGCGGAGGGGACGTTGGTCAGGTCTATTTTGAGCTGTTCATCGTCACCATCGCCTTCACCCGTGCGGTTGTCGCCGAGATGCTCGACCGAACCGCATTCGCTTTTCTTGTTATTGAAGAAAATAAAAGCAGCGTCAGACAGGACTTTGCCATCATCGCCGACCATGAAAACCGAGGCATCCAGATCGAAGGCAGCGCCGTCGGTGACCCGCATATCCCAGCCCAGACCCGCGATAATCACTTTCAGGCCGGGAGCCTCTTTTGTCAGCGATACATTACCGCCTTTAACCAGGGAAACTGCCATCTTCAACTCCTTAATGAGATGAGGGTATCGGTCCGTCGCATGACGGACCGCAAAACGAGCATGTGCCGTGAATTCAGGAGGCGTTAACGCCGAATTGAGCACACATGGCCTGCAGGCCGCCAGCATAACCCTGGCCAACCGCGCGGAATTTCCATTCATTATTGTGGCGATACAGCTCGCCGAAAATCATGGCGGTTTCGGTTGACGCGTCTTCTGACAAATCATAGCGCGCCGCTTCGACGCCGGACTCTTCATTTACCAGTCGAATAAAGGCGCCTGAAACCATGCCAAAGCTCTGACGACGGCTGGCGGCATCGTGAATGGTCACGGTGAAAACGATTTTGTCTACATCGGCAGGCACCTGGGCCAAGGTGACTTTTAGCACCTCATCGTCACCATCACCGGCGCCGGTGCGGTTATCGCCGGTATGTTCAATCGATCCCTCAGCGGAGCGAAGGTTGTTGTAAAAGATAAAGTCAGCGTCGCTGCGTACTTTGCCGTTTGCCGCCAGGATAAAAGCGGATGCGTCCAGATCGAAGTCTTGTCCGTCAGTGGAGCGGGTATCCCAGCCCAGGCCGATCAACACTTTACGCATTGAGGGGTCTGTTTTAGTCAGTGAGACGTTGCCGCCTTTTGATAAAGACACACTCATGGTTTAATCCTCTTTTTGGCTAATTAATTGACATCGTAAGTTATTTCCGGCCGGTTAATCTTTAACGTCCGGTTTGCCGGGGAACAACCAACTGGCCACGATGCCGACCGCCAGAACCACCAGAACAACGATAAGGCTGGCCGTGGCGGATATGGCGTAATCATGGTGCCAGATATGCGCGGTCGCGTTTAACCCCAGTTTGAAAGCAATAAAGAACAGCAGGACGATAACCGCCTTTTCCAGATGCACCAGATACTGCTTCATGGCTTCCAGCACGAAATACAGCGTACGCAGGCCCAGAATGGCAAACATCATGGCGCTGTATACGATAAGCGGCTCGCGGCTGACCGCTATGACTGCTGGCACTGAATCGAAGGCGAACATCACATCCGACAGCTCAACCACCGCCAGGCACAACATCAGCGGCGTGGCGTAAAAGGTGGCTTTCTGGGTAAAACTTTTCTTAAGCTCGCTGTTTTCGGGTTTAACCAGTTCGGCATCCACTTCTTTTTGCGTCAGCAAAAAGGTATTGCTGGACAGTTTTGGCCAAATCGGGAAAAACCGCTTCACCAGTCGGTAAGCAAAATGCTGGGAATAATCCTCGATTTCGTCGTCGTCGTCGCCGCTTTTGATCATCATCACCGCCGTCCAGCCAACGATCACCGCGAACAGCAGCTCCACCCAGGGACCCAGCATCAGCAGGCCGGTACCGATGGCGACAAAAATGCCGCGGAATACGATAGCGCCAATAATGCCCCAATATAGGACGCGGTGACGGTAACCATCCGGAACGGCGAACCAGGAAAAAATCGCCATCATCACGAACAGGTTATCAACCGAGAGGACTTTCTCCAGCGCGTAACCGGTAACAAACAGACTTGCGGTTTCCGCACCATGATGAATATAGAGAAAGCCTGCGAACAACAATGAAACCAGGATCCAGAATAAAGACCAAAGAACTGCGCTCTTGAACGGAATCGGTTTGTTGCCCCGATGCATAAATAGATCGATGAAAATGGCACCAACCGACAGCACCACGAACACGGCGACGGTCTCGAGCGGAAAACCTAAATGGGAAGATTGCATGTTTCAGTCTGCTTAAAGTTGATAATCTGCGGGCGAAAGGCCCAGTGCTAAACATATCTCCCTGGCGGTCGCCTGTTCGGCGCTGTCAAAATCGCCGTCGCTTTTGGCAACCGCTATCCCGACACGCAGCGCCAGTTGAGCGGCGTCAGGTTGATCTTTAAGGCGAAGGATAAATTTCATTGCTTCACCCTTGCCGATATCTTTATCGAAATCGAAGTTGGCGGTCAGTTTGTTAAAGAAATCGATGACATCATGGGTATCGAATACGCCCAGTTCAGGCGAGCTTTTGATAAATGCCATCATCTTCTGCTTTTCTTCCGCGCCGGCTCCGTTACTTGACATGGCTATGGCTGCGCATACCGCCACGGTGCCTTCCATGAACTTACGGTTCTTGAAGCGTCCTACCTGATTTTTCAATTCAGTCCTGCCGCCTTCAAACGCCGTTTTTACTTTATTGAAAAATGACATTGCAGTTACTCCTGTTGAATTAGTCTTTGCTGCCGCGGCTCCAGTTGAAGCCCCAGTTAAATGCGTTGTCCATTTTTTTATGACCGGCAAAGTACTGATTAATTCGCTCTACCTGAATCGCGCCGTTGCGATTTACCAATCGGGCGATAGCGCACATGCCCATTCCGCGCTCGCCTTCGGTCATACGGGTTTCAATCGGCGGTTGATCAGGTATGTGCAGCGTGACTACACCGTCGGTGCTGCCCCAGTTAGGCGCCCCTTCGTAGATAAAAGCGTAAATAAGTACTTCTTCAATGTCCTTCCAGCGGCGACCATTGATATCAAGCCATTCGCCATCGGAGACGGCGCCGGTGCGATCATCACCCTGCAGTTTCACGTAAGGTTGGTCATCAAAATTGCCAAATGCATTACCCAACGCCTGGATAACGTGCTTGCCGCCATCACGGGTGCGGACAAATGCGCCCAAATCCAAATCAACCCCTTTGCTGGATGAGGAACCAAAAATCCCTCCCAATAAGCCTTTGGGCTGTCCCTGGGCCTGGGTACCCCGATTCCAGTTCAGGTTGATGCGTATCTTGCCAAAGTCGTCCTTCTTCTCCAGGCTGATACTGGGCTTCTCTTTGGTCAGGGAGACCTTGCTGAGATTAACCGGCCTGGGGACAGGCGATGGGGCGGGTGGCGGCGTAGGCGCCGGAGGAGGCGTGGCGTTGCTCGCCGTCGGCACATCCTCCGCTGCAACGTCGATGCCGTAAAGCTCAGCCAGTGGTTTCAGCCCGCCCTGGAAGCCTTGGGCCACCAGCCGAAATTTCCACTCATTATTGCGCCGATAAAGCTCACCCAGAATCAGCGCCGCTTCATTGCGCCCACTGATATCAATATGGCCGCGCAGCAAAATATTGCCTGTCTGTTCAACCTGTATGCTCAGTGAAGACAGGCCGCTCACGTTCTGTCCGGCTTCACAAGACAGGGTAAAAGCCACTTTCTGCACCTCGGCGCGCATCTTGATAAGGTCTACATTGAAGGTGGTATTAGTGCCTTCATGGGTGAGTTCCACGGTGCGGTCGTCATTGTATTTTTGACCATAAAAAACCATGTCACTGTCGCCATTGACTTTACCATTGGCATATAAGCGAAAAGCGCTGATATCAGCGGCACGCCCGGAAATAATCCGGACAGTCAGCAGGGCGGTGCTTACCGCCGCGTTTCCTCCAGGCGTCAATTCCATCAGCGTAATACCTCTTCCTTGATTTCAGGCAGCATATCTTCGACCGTACGTCCACGGCAGGCTTTACCGTGGGCCTTGAATACCCATTCGCCGCCTTGGCGGGACAGCGAAGCAATCAGAATACCGGTGTGGGAGCCTTGTTCGGCCAGCTTATAATTGACCAGTTCTTCCCGGCCATTGTTCACAACGCGGCAGAAGGCATTGTCCACATCATTGAAGCTTTGTCCGCGAAAGCTGTTTACCGTAATGGCAATGTATTCGACCGCGGCGGGAAGACGCGTCAGGTCGACATTGATCACTTCGTCATCTCCATCGCCTTCACCGGTCAGGTTATCGCCCTGGTGTACCACTGACCCACATTTTGAGGTCAACTGCCGAAACCAAATCTGATCGGTTACCTGGCCCTGGGCATCCAGCAGGACGCAAGAAGCGTCTAAATCAATCGAACCGCCTCCTCCGCGCAATGCAGCGAAGAACCCGCTTTTTTTAATCGGATCCCACCCCAGGCCAATGTTAATTACGCTCAGCGCGGATGCGGACGTTTTGCTCAATGAAACGGTCTGATTCTTTTGCAGCGAAACCATTTTTTAGCCTCTTGTTTGATGTAACAAACTATTTAATACTTTACTTTCTATTCATATTTACCGCAATAATGTCTAGTATTCAGATCATTGATAACACAGATCTGTTAATTAGGCTGTTAATTAGTTCAAATGGCAGTAATTTATGAGTAAGTAACTGATAACATTTGATTTGATTTATCAGGTTCAGGCGCCGCAATCAGATAATTCCTAACCGAAACGTAAAGAACAGTACAACCCTTCCTTGGCCCGGTGTGACGAAGATCAGCCGGTCGTTCGGTTGTTTTTGACCAGTCCGCTGTCGCGCGAATCGGGCCGGCGTGATAAATGATCCGGCGGATAACCCGTGAGCAATTTGGAACTTAAGTTTCCAGTTGTTATCACAGGAGATATATTGGCTTTATAAGGTTTGTTGTTCGTCACATTTCCGTTATAACGGCGGAGACGGGAAAGCATTCATTTTATTTAGTTTAATTTATTGAAATTTATGAAAAGTAATGACGCTATCTATGGAAAAAGGATGGTTTCCTCCGTTCTGTCAGCTAGGTGTGAGAAACAATGAAGCCGAGTATCTGGTTCGTGGAAGGACTTTCGTCCCAACGAGAAATCCTGCAGTTGGCAAAGCAGGTGGTGGGTGATAAAGGGCAGGTTTTAGCCTCTCATCGCCAGTTAAGGCCGGAGATTCTGTCTGTTGCTGATTGGGGATTTATCGAGCCTGAATCCGATCATCAACGTTTACAAATAATTACAGAGACAGTGGCAAAGTTTCAGGTTAAAGCCATTGTTGCGGGTCGTAATTGCCAGTGGTTTGAGCAACACCGGCGACAGATTGAGCAAACCGGGACACGTGTCATTACCGGCGCCACATCGCTGGCAACCCATCAATTGGCGGACGATAAACTGCGTTTTGCCGAATTGATGGCGGGTTATCAACTGCCGGTGGTGCCGGCGATCCTTATTGAGGAAGCCGGTGAGCTGCGCCGTCAACTGGCGCTCAGACCTTTCGGCGACGCTGCGGTTTGTATCAAACCGGTGACCGGTATTTATGGCATGGGATTCTGGCGCTTTGATGATAACTGTTCACCGATGGCGTGCTTTAGCTCTCCTGAGCAGCGTCGAGTAAGCCCCAATATCTATTTACAGATCCTGGAGCAGGCGCCGCTAACGGCACCCATGATGCTGATGCCTTACCTGCCAGGGCCGGAGTATTCGGTCGATATGCTGGTTGAACAGGGCAGGGTCATCGCCGCCGTCGGACGGCGCAAGCAGGACGGTTGCCAGTATCTTGAAAATCAGGGGCCGGCTATCGATTTAGCCAGACACTGTGCCCGTATTTTACAGGCTGACGGACTGGTGAATGTACAGACTCGCAACGACAGCCGGGCTAAGCCCGTGCTGCTTGAAATCAACCTGCGGCCCTCCGGCGGCATTGGTTACACCCGCCACAGCGGAGTGAATCTGCCGGGACTGCTGACGCTGCGCCAGCTTTCACTTGTTACCCAGAGCCAGGCGGAAGCTATGGCCCTACAGGCCTTTTCCCCGGCCACTGTTCGTGCCATTTCCGATTCAGTAAATGTGACCGGCCTGCAATTTCCAGCTATTCCATAAGGAAGCCATGTACCAGAAAACATTATCCACCGGCACGTTGACTGTCACTCCCCGGGCCGGCGCATGGGACCTTGATGCACTATTTGACATCGCCGAGCGTAACAACCCGAAGCGATCCTTCCTGTTTGTCAGTAAAGTGCTGGGACGGCATATTCCAGTCAGGCCGGCGGTGATGCGTTCGGTATATGTTGATTTAGCCTGCCGATTGCCGGCAGATCTCACCGGACCGGTGGTATTTATCGGCATGGCCGAGACCGCGGTCGGCCTGGCGGCCGGCGTATTTCAGGAAGCGCGCAAGTGGTTAACGGAAAGCGTGCTGCTGACCACGACCCGTCATCCTGCCGCCAATGGACGCTTGTTGTGCGAATTTCAGGAAAGTCACAGCCATGCTACCGATCATCTGGTCTACTGGCCTGCCGACGAGGAAAATGTCCAATTATTCCAGCGGGCTGAAACCCTGGTGCTGATAGACGATGAGGCAACTACCGGCAATACCTTCGCCAACTTGCTCAGTGCTCTTGCCGCAAGGGGGCATAACCAGTTTTGTCGCGTGATTACCGTTACGCTGACCGACTGGTCAGATAATGCTTTGTCAACGCGTACTGATCTGCCGGTGCAGCCGATCGCGCTGGCTTTTGGCGACTGGCACTGGCAGGCCCGGCCGGATGCGCCGATACCGGTAATGCCAGATGTCAATGTGACCGCTACCGGCAGTGTCAATATCAGCTCGCGCCAGAGCTGGGGCCGTCTGGGGATGACCGATACGCAGGACGATCTGGGCGCCGATCTCGTCACTGCGCCGGGCGAGCGGATCCTGATTCTGGGCAGCAGCGAATTCATCTGGTTGCCGTTCCTGCTGGCAGAACGTCTTGCCCGCCAGGGGGCAGAGGCCTATTTCTCATCAATCACCCGTTCCCCCATCGCCCAGGGTCATGCCATACAGTCGATCATGGCATTCAGGGATAACTACGGCCTGGGAATTCCTAATTTTCTTTACAACGTCATTCATCAGCGATGGGACCGGATCATTATCGGCTGCGAGACACCGGCTGCGTCGATCGATCCGGCGTTCCTGGACCAGTTGCGTACGGTTGCTCAACGGGTAGAGGTGATTGCCTATGACTAAGCCGGTATTCCTGGTCGATCTGGACGATACCTTGTTTCAGACCCAACGCAAAATGCGCGACGAACTGGGACAGATCCCTTGGCGGGTAGGCGCGCTGGACAGACAGAATCAGTGTCGCAGTTTTATGACTGAAGAACAGGCGATGCTGGTGGACTGGTTGCTGGAACAGGCCGATCTGATTCCGGTAACCGCGCGCGGAACCGAGGAAATCAGCCGCGTTACCATCAATTTCACCTCGTGGGCGGTCACCACGCACGGGGCGGTGATTCTGACACCGGCTGGCCTGGCCGATGCCGGCTGGCAGGATATCGTCCTGTCCAGGCTGGCCAGCTATAGCCATCGTATCCTTGATATGCAATCGGGCATCACCCGCCTGCTGGCCAGCCGCAACATCGATGGCTGGGCGCGTATCAACCATGAGTATGACGGTACGCCGATTTATCTGGTGATGAAGCATCGGGACAGCAGCCGGCTGGATGAACTTTACGCCGTGGCGGACCAGGTCGCAGAGCAATTCAGCCTTGAGGGATTTTATGTTCATCGCAATGGCAATAATGTTGCCTGGCTGCCCACTTGTATCGACAAGGGACAAGCGGTGGCTTACCTGCTGGAGCGGCTTCGTGCCGAACGCGGCGTCTTCCCGATCATCGGTCTGGGAGACAGCCTGAGCGATCACCATTTTCTCAGATTATGCACCTGGTTTGGCATGCCTTCCCAAAGTCAGTTTGCCAATCGTATCCAATCGCTCTTTTCATGAAGGATTGCCAATGACAACAGTGGTTACGCCATTTTCTGGGACGTATCTGCCCGGTGATGTTGAATTCCTGCTGCGACCGGTGCAGCTTGAAATGACGCCGGTTGAAGAAAAGGAAACGTTGATACAGTCGGGCGCCAGACATTATTCAGACATGCTCAGCCAGGAGCCAGAGCCTTCGGCCGCCCATTTGGCGCTGTTCGAGCAGGCGCTGGCGCAGGGTGCCGATCGGTTAGCGCGGGAAGTCGCGGGACTGGCTGCGGCGCTGGCTGAGCGTTTTGGCGATACGCCGATTATTCTGGTCAGTCTGGTCAGGGCAGGCGTTCCGCTGGGCGTGATGCTCCAGCAGGCTTTACGCGACATGGGCCGGGCTTCATTCCATTACGGTATCAGCATCATTCGCGATCGGGGAATCGACCCGATTGCGTTGTCGCATATCGAGCAGCGACATGGTACGGATGGCATCGTGTTTGTCGATGGCTGGACCGGAAAAGGCGCTATCGGTAGCGAACTGCAACGCTCGTTGAGCCGCCGACCGGGTTATGGACCTGAGCCTCGATTGGCGGTATTGGCCGACCCGTGCGGCAATGCCTGGCTTGCCGCCTCCCTTGATGACTGGCTGATTCCCTTCGGCATTTTGGGGGCGCCGGTTTCCGGCCTGGTGTCCAGATCGCTGTGGTCAGAGGATAACCTACATGGCTGCGTCATCTGCCACCACCTGAGCGGCTATGATTGCAGCCGGCGACTGGTTGATAACGTAGCCCGACGACGGGCGATGCTCAGCGCTGGCGAGGCAACCGCCGCCCTTTGGGCGATGCAGAGCAAACCTGAATTATTCGCCGCCAGTGCAGCGGTGGTCAGTCTGCTGGCCGCACGCTATGACATCAGCAGCCGCAATCGTATCAAACCCGGCATTGCCGAGGCTACCCGCGCCGTCTTGCGCCGCGTGCCTGATCATATCCTGGTCAGGCGTCTTGATGATCCTGATGTCGCGTTGCTGGCCCATTTGGCGGGACAGAAAAACCTGGAAATCACCGAAATGGGCGATCTATTGGGGCCCTATCGTGCAGTCACCATTATCAAAAAGGTACTGTAATGAATACACTTTCACCCAATAGCCTGGGCGCGACGCTTTACATGCCCGCTACCCGGCACGATATTGTCGATGTGGTGCTGAACAATAAAATTCCCGGCTTACGCTCGTTGGTGATTTGTCTGGAAGATGCAGTCAGTGAGATTGATGTACCGCTGGCACTGCGAAACCTGCATCCGATTACCGACCGACTGGCCTCGGCCGGGTACCATTCGGCCCAGCCGGTCGTGTTTATCCGGCCACGCGATGCCGATATGGGCGATTACCTGACGCAACATTATAATCTTAAAGGTATCGCCGGCCTGGTGCTGCCGAAATTTACCCATGCTTCCCTGGCGCGGTGGGAACGGATCCTCAGCGGCAGCCACCTGTACTGGATGCCGACGCTTGAGACCGAAGAAGTATTCGACGTGGTCCAGATGCGCGAGCTGGCGCTGGCCTTGAGCGAGCATGCCTGCCGCGATCGTATCCTGGCGCTGCGCATCGGTGGCAATGATTTGATGAATATCCTGGCGCTGCGCCGCTCCAGAGACTCGACGCTGTATGACGGACCGATGGGCTATGTGATTAAGATGCTGGTCAGCGTGTTTGGCGCCAGAAATTTTTCCCTGACTGCGCCGGTGTGCGAATTGATCGATAATCCGTCGATGCTTGAGAAAGAACTGCGGCAGGACATTGAACATGGCATGGTAGGCAAAACGGCTATACATCCCTGTCAGATAGCCCCGATTCATCAGGCGCTGATGGTCAGCCAGACTGATCATCAGGATGCGCTCAGGATAATGAACTCCAACCAAGCGGTGTTCAAGCATAATGGCGCGATGTGTGAGCCGGCGACCCACAAACGTTGGGCGAACAGCATCATGCTCCGCTCTCAATTCTTTGGCGTTAGTCCGTCGGTCGGGCAGGTCAGCGGCAAAACTTTGCTGCTCGGTAGCAATCAATGAACCCGCAGTCGGCCGTTCCGGCGGCGGTATCAGGCCAGTTTGATCATTACCATGCCGGCCAGCAGCAAACCGAGCCCGATCCATCCCCGGACGTTGATGCGCTGGTTGAACATGATCCAGCCGGCGGCGATGGTCGCCGCTATACCAAAGCCGCCCCAGAGCGCATAGGCGATAGACAAGTCCATTCCCTTCACCGCCTGCGCCAGGGCGCTAAAGGCGCCAAGCACCGCGACCAGGGACAGCATGCCCATCGTCAGCTTTTTGAAGCCATCAGATAATTTCAGAAATATATTGGCGATTATTTCAAGCACAATAGCCAGCGCCAGAAATCCATAGGAATACAGATCAGACGGCGACATGTTTATCTCCCTGGACTGAGGTGAGTTTATCACTGGAAGCACTGATTTTTAGCAGCAATATGCCGGCAATCAAGACAGCTAAACCTAATATTTTAAGCAAAGAAATAGGTTCATCAAACCATAGAACGCTGCAAAGTGTTATAAAAAGAATGCCTATGCCTTCCCATAATGCATAGGCCACGCCCAGTGCTATTTTTTTGACTGCCAGAGAAAGCAGTATATAAGAAACGGTGATCATCACGTACATGGCAATGTGGCCGGTCATTCCACCACTCACGCTGGCATGTTTCATTGATAAGGTGCCGGTAATCTCGGCCAGAATGGCAAACCCCAGATATATCCAATAGATCATAAAAACTCTCACTATGCGAAATTAGGTACATTAAGCATGAAATATAATTACGCTTGGCCGAGAATAATAAACATAGCTGAGCGAAAAATTAATTGGATTGCTTAATATAAAATATAATGGATTCGAAATAATATCAGTGGGTAGCGTTGATATTTATACGATCCGTTTGCATAAGAGAGGCGCTAAAGTTCACTGCACCAGTGATGCTCGCTGGCAAGAATAGTAGGGAGAAAAAGCGGACTGATCAGGATTTTGTGGATGATGCCGTTGCTCATTTTCATAAATTTTTTATTTTTCAGTCACACACCGTGTGATTTGTCTAATATCCTCAAGGAAAAAATCTAATACAAGATAACTCTAACATGGCCCTGTGAGGGAGTAAAGGGGCAGTTTTGAGTTCGGACTGAGAGATAAGCATTTTGATATTATGCACTTAGGTAAACTATTCTTTTTCTTTTTAACGTCAGCCTTTTAAATCTACTCTCATATAAGTTGTTAGAAGTAAAAGAATTTATGTTGAAAGGTTTCTGCTCGTTCTTTACGGTCAAAGGGTGGGTTTTGCAGCAGTTCAAGCAGTCAGAATATTCAGCCGTTGTTCATTTCCGATACTGGTTTGCCTCATAGTAAAAAAGTATATGTCTAGGCTACACTAGATGAATGTGAACTTTTATTTTTCGATTATGGCGGCAACGACATTATGGTATCTCAGCCTGAACCTGCGAAAGAACCCGCTGTGAACTCCTCATTGCAACTGATGATTATGCTGTTGATCATCTGCATTGTTCTGGCGATCCTTGGGCTCAACGCCTGGTCAATGTTGGCGTCTTATCAACGGGATATTCGTGAAACCGAGGAAAATGCCACTAATCTGGCATTGTCGCTTTCACGTCAGGCAGAAGATACTTTTCTCCAGGTTGACATTACGCTGCGTGACCTGGCCGAACGTATTGAAAACAGTAGCGATGACCCCGCCAGCCTCGTTCCACTGCAAGAAATCATGAAGACCAAAAATGAGAACTTACCTCAAGTGCTGGGTATTTTCTTTTACGGCAATACCGGTAAATGGTTGGCCACCAGCAGCGGTGAAGCAAACCCCACCGGCGATAACTCGGATCGCGCTTATTTTAGATACCACCAAACGCACGACACTGTTGAGATGCATATTGATAACGTTGTCAAAAGCCGCTCGACCGGGCAGTTCATTATTCCCGTTTCGAGAAGAATAAATAACGCAGATGGCAGCTTCAGAGGGGTTCTGCTGGCCACGGTCGCGGTAGATTACTTTAAGCAGTACTACGGTTATTTTTCCTTGAGCCAAAATGATGTCCTGTCGCTACTGATCGCGGATGGACATGTTCTCTATGGCAGGCCTTACATGGACCGGGTGATGGGTAAAGATATGTCGGTAAGCCCACTGTTTAAACGCTATCTGGCTGATTCGACCTTCGGCACAGCCACTTTTATCTCAGCATTGGACGGTATTGAACGTATTTATGGCTATGCCCGCCTCAAACGTTACCCCCTGGTTGTGGCAGCTGGTTACGATAAGGCCGACCGGATAAAACAGTGGCGAAATGACAGTATCGGGCATGCAATCGGCAGCCTGATGCTTATTATGATTATCTGCGCGCTGGGATATGTCATTATTCGACAGGTACGCGAAGGTATGGTCACCCAGTATGAATTGGTCAAGGTACGTAATCAGCTTATGCAACTGAACAGTAATCTGGAAATGATGGCGATGATTGATGGCTTGACCGGTCTGTCCAACCGACGCTTTTTTGATCTATCCCTGGATGAGCACCTCAGACAGGCCTTTATGCATAAACGCCCGCTGGCGCTTATTCTACTGGATGTTGATTACTTCAAAAATTATAACGACCGTTATGGCCATGTGGCGGGTGATATCTGCCTGCAAAATGTTGGCGATATTCTGCGGCATTTACCGGGCAGGAAAAATGATGTTGTGGCCCGCTACGGCGGTGAGGAATTTGCCATTATTTTGCCCGATACCGATATCCATACCGCCTTGACGGTTGCAGAGAATATTGTCCACTTGGTACGCCAGCGCCGAATCCCCCATGAATCATCTCAGCTGCCCAGCGGCGTGGTCACTATCAGCGCAGGCGTATTTGCCGCGATCCCGACGACAGCCGATGAAGATAAGCGCCACATGATCGCCCATGCTGACAAGGCGCTTTATCTGGCAAAAAGTTCAGGGCGGGATTGCGCAAAAATATCTCAAATATAAGTTACCCATTACGGCACATCTTTTTATACTGATCAATACATAATGATATTGATCTCTCCTCACTTCGGCAGTATGATTAAATTATCGATCATTAATTATTAAACGCATTGGCAATCGGCAAACAAGTGATAAATGCCGGGTTTGCTATCTATACTGATACCCAGGGTCGGAGCCATTAGCCGACTATGCATGAGAATCAGGAGACAGCAACGAGTGAGATGGCTGGCAGGTATTGTGATTTTGGCATTGTTGGTCTGGGCAGCGCTTCCCAAGCTGAGACCCTATCTGCCACCGGGCTATGATCCACTGGCCCCCTTGTCGGTGGACGATCCACCGACTTTTGTGACCCGCTATAAACTCAGGCAATTGTCGGCGGATATTCCGGCCTGTCTCGAGGTGCTGGCGCAGGCGCGGCAGGCAGGGAGAATCTCTTATAGCCTGCCCGGCGATACCAAGGGAACCTGCCCGCTGGCAAGCCCGGTGCGGGTCCAGGGATTCGGGCCGGTTTCGCTCAGTTCCAGCTTTTTGGCGAGTTGTCCGCTGGCGCTCAGCAGCGCCATGTTTGTTTCCCAGTCGGCCAGGCCTCAGGCGCAGGCGGTTTTGGGAACAGCCCTGACCAGGGTAGATCATCTGGGCAGCTATGCCTGCCGTACCATCTATAGCCGGCCAGGGGCAAGGTTGAGCGAGCATGCCAGCGCCGAAGCGCTGGACTTATCGGCGTTTCGTTTTGCGGATGGTCGGCGGGTAACCGTGCTGGCAGGCTGGCAGCAGGAGGGTCAGCCAACTGCATATCTCAAGACAATCTTTAGCCAGAGTTGTCGCTATTACGGTAATTCGATTGGTCCAGACTATAACACTGCTCATGCAAACCATTTCCATCTCGGAATGCGTGGCTTCGGGGTATGCCGCTAGATAGCGTCAGCGCGACCGGCATAACCTTAACGATTCGCATCCCGCACGCCATGCGAGCGGAAGTTTCACCACAGGTTATGCCGGTATAAGGCATATAAGGTAAAATCATGGCCCGTAGAACGCCTATCGAACGCTATCGAAATATCGGCATCAGTGCCCATATTGACGCCGGTAAAACCACCACGACAGAACGCATTCTGTTTTATACCGGCGTCAGCCATAAAATTGGCGAAGTCCATGATGGGGCTGCCACAATGGATTGGATGGAACAGGAACAGGAACGCGGCATCACCATTACCTCCGCCGCGACCACTGCCTTTTGGAAAGGTATGGCCGGTAACTATGCAGAACATCACATCAATATCATCGATACCCCGGGGCATGTGGATTTTACCATTGAAGTTGAGCGTTCCATGCGGGTGCTTGATGGCGCGGTGATGGTTTATGACTCGGTTGGCGGCGTGCAGCCCCAGTCAGAAACGGTATGGCGTCAGGCCAATAAATACCGCGTCCCGCGCGTCGCATTCATTAATAAAATGGACCGTATCGGGGCGGATTTTTTCCGCGTGCAACAGCAAATTGCCACGCGGCTGAAAGGCGTAGCGGTGCCGGTGCAAATTCCGGTGGGCGCGGAAGAAAACTTCCAGGGCGTCGTCGATTTGGTCAAAATGAAAAGCATTGTCTGGGATGACGAGAATCATGGCGTCACCTTCCACTATGAAGACATCCCGGCAGATTTGCGTTCCCAGGCCGAGCATTGGCATCAGCATATGGTTGAAGCTGCGGCTGAGGCCAATGAGGCCCTGTTAAGCAAATACCTCAATGGCGAGGCGTTGTCGGAAGAGGAAATAATAGCCGGCTTGCGTCTGCGCACCATTGCCAATGAAATTGTCCCGATGCTCTGCGGCAGCGCCTTTAAAAACAAAGGGGTCCAGGCATTGCTGGATGCGGTAATCGACTATCTGCCGTCGCCGGTGGATGTGCCGGCCATTGTCGGCCACACCGAACGAGACCAGGAAGTCGAACGCCATTCCAGCGACGATGAGCCCTTCTCTGCGCTGGCGTTCAAAATCATGACCGATCCATTTGTCGGCCAATTGATTTTCTTCCGGGTTTACTCTGGGGTGATTAAAACCGGCGATCAGATTTACAACCCGGTAAAGGGTAAAAAGGAACGCCTTGGCCGGCTGCTGCAAATGCATGCGAATGAGAGAAAAGATATCAAGGAAGTGTATGCCGGCGATATCGCCGCTACCGTTGGTATGAAAGAGATTACCACCGGCGATACGCTGAGCTCACCGGAAGAACCGATCATTCTCGAAAGAATGGTATTTCCTGAGCCGGTGATTTCTCAGGCCATCGAACCCCGCACCAAGGCAGATCAGGAAAAAATGGGTATCGCGCTTAACCGCCTGATGCAGGAAGACCCTTCATTCCGAGTTAAAACCGATGAAGAATCAGGTCAAACCATTATCTCGGGCATGGGTGAACTGCACCTTGAAGTGCTTATGGAGCGCCTGCGCCGAGAGTTCGCCGTCGATGTGGCGATCGGTAAGCCCCAGGTAGCCTACCGGGAGACAATTAGAAATACCGTTGACGAAGTTGAAGGTAAATTCGTCAAGCAGTCTGGCGGACGGGGCCAGTACGGCCATGTAGTGCTGAAGATTGAACCTCAGCCGGCCGGCAAAGGGTATGAATTTGTCGATGCCGTCAAGGGGGGCGTAGTGCCGCGCGAATTCATCTCTGCAGTCGATAAAGGCATTCAGGATACGTTGACCGCAGGTGTGCTGGGCTCATTTCCGGTAGTAGATGTCAAGGCCACGCTGTTTTTTGGCTCTTACCATGAGGTGGACTCCAATGAAAATGCATTCCGAATGGCCGGTTCTATGGCTTTCAAAGAGGGCATGAAGCGCGCGTCACCGGTTCTACTTGAGCCGGTGATGTCGGTTGAAGTGGAAACGCCGGAGGAATTCATGGGTAACGTTATGGGAGACCTTTCCTCACGACGCGGTATGGTACAGGGCATGGATGATCTCGCCGGCAGTAAACTTATCCGGGCTGAAGTTCCATTAGCTGATATGTTTGGTTATTCCACTTCCCTGCGATCGCTGACCCAGGGCAGGGCGACATTCACCATGGAGTTCAAGCACTATGCTCAGACGCCAGGCCAGGTTGCGGCCGAGGTGCTCCAGCATCGCAGCTAAACACCCCATAAGTATCCAAAATGCGCCATCGCACAGTGGCGATTTGGTTGGCAAACAGCGCAGTGCAAATAGCTGCAAACCCGAACGCATTACGCGTTCGGGTTTTATTCGTTCAGACTCACTCAGGAGTAGTCATCGTCAGCGATGAAGTCGTCATTGTCATCGCTGAAATCACCGTCTGTGTGACTTAGACCGCCATTATTCAGCTCATCGAAATGAATATCGGAGGTATCATCAAAGGTGTTCAGGGGATCGTTTTGAAAGTCCGTCGCGCTGAAATTGTCCGTTGCCTGATCGGGCTGCTCAATGATGTTACCAATTTCCTCCGGCTTGGAACTGTCGAACATACCGGTTAGCATATTAGCCAGCATCACCCCGCCCGCAACGCCGGCAGCGGTCTGCAGTGCGCCTGAAAGGAATCCGCCGGCCCGCGATCCGCCTGATGGCGGCAGGGAACTGCCGCCCGGGTTTACGGCAGTGGGGGGGGCAGGCTGAGCCGGTGACTGGCTTGCAGGCAGCGTCCGCTTAGGGTCGGCGGAAGTCCCGCCGCCAAACAGTCCACTCAGAAAACCGCTGCTGCGGGACTGGGCTTCGCTCTGTAAACGGGCTTTATCGTCTTCCAGTTGTTTGACCTGCTGACTCAACCGGGTAAGCGCTGCTTCCTGAACGAGAATGGACTGAACCATATAGTAAGGCGCGGTGGGCTGCAGGCGGAGAGATTGCTGGATTTTTTGCTCGGCATGGTCATCCCGTTGGCCGCTTTGCTGTTCTGCGGTATTAAGCCGCTGAAAAAGACCTTCAATAAGACGCTGTTCTTGCGGTTGCATCGGTAATCCCCTTATAAGTGCTGCTGTTTCTGGGTTGGTCAGGGGTAATGTAGGCGCAAAACCTCCTTTGTCATAAGCCGAGAAGGTCACCAAAATTATCGATATGTTACCGATTGGTTGACGGTTTTTGTGTGTTTCGGCTTAAATATAACCTGATGAATATGGTATAGTTGAAGCACTATTAAATCAGGAAATTGTAATGACTGACTATGTTCGACCCCGACTTGAATTGCCCGTAAAGGCCGAGAAACTTCTGCTTCACTCTTGCTGTGCGCCTTGCTCGGGCGAGGTGATGGAGGCCATTACCGCGTCGGGAATCGACTACACCATCTTCTTCTATAATCCGAATATCCATCCCCAGCGCGAATACCTGATCCGTAAAGATGAAAACATCCGCTTTGCAGAGCTGCACAATGTGCCTTTTATCGACGTTGATTATGATACCGACAATTGGTTTGCGCGCGCCAAGGGCATGGAAAATGAGCCAGAGCGCGGCATCCGCTGCACGATGTGCTTTGATATGCGTTTTGAGCGCACCGCGCTATATGCTGCCGAAAATGGCTTCAGCGTAATCTCCAGTTCACTGGGTATTTCACGCTGGAAGGACATGAAGCAGATAAATGACTGTGGAAAGCGGGCTGCTGAGCACTATCCCGGTATTACCTACTGGGATTATAACTGGCGCAAGCAGGGCGGTTCTGCCCGCATGATTGAAATCAGCAAGCGCGAACGCTTCTATCAGCAGGAATATTGCGGCTGCGTTTATTCCTTGCGGGACAGCAATCTGCACCGTAAATCCCAAGGGCGGGATATGATTCGTATTGGTACTACCTACTACGGCGATGCTGAGTAAATCAGCGCCTGCCGGCAGCCCACCGGTCAGCCTTTCTCTGATTGCTGCCGGCAGCCCACCGGTCAGCCTATCTCCCTGATTGCTGCCGGCAGCCCACCGGTCAGCCTATCTCCCTGATTGCCGCCGGCAGTCTACCTGTCAGCCAATTTCCCTGATTGCTGCCGGTCGATTGCCCGAGATCAAGTAAAAAATAAATAATTTCTCCCGGGGCGAATTATTTTTATTTTTTTCGCGTAGTGTTTTTCGGAGCAATATGAAATAAATGTTAACAGAGTTATTTTTAGGATCATTTTTCCTGGTTTATTTTGTTTTTTGTCTACTTTACATCACCTTTAAATACATCATTTTACCCGCCTATAGCCCCGCCAAATGCGCTTGCGCAATTCGTTCCGCTACAGATGCATTTCATTCCATATAATCGGTATCTCATTCCCATTTTGATCTGTCGGTAAGTCGCTTCATTTATAGTTGGCCTCATAAAGCCGCTAGTCGGCATCGGTTCAATCTTGAATTGTGATGAGGCCAACCATGAATACTCAAACTAACAGCCGCGCCCGGTGGTTTACCCTGGCCGGGACCATCATCACCCAGTTTGCGCTGGGGTCGGTGTATACCTGGAGTCTGTTTAACGGACCGCTGGCCAGTAAGCTGGACGAACCGATAAGCCAGATAGCGTTTGCATTCGGTTTGCTGAGTCTGGCTTTGGCCGTTGCATCAAGCCTGGCCGGCAAATTTCAGGAACGGTTTGGCGTGCGTAATGTCACATTGGGGGCCGCTATGCTGTTGGCTATTGGCCTTTGTCTGACGGCTTACGCCAGCAATCTTGTTATGCTGTGGGCCTGTGCCGGTATTCTGGTCGGCTTTGCTGACGGTATCGGCTATCTGATGACCATGTCCAACTGCGTCAAATGGTTTCCAGAACGTAAGGGTCTGATTTCCGCCTGTGCCGTAGGCGCTTATGGTTTAGGTAGCCTTGGATTCAAATATATTAACAGTCAGTTGCTGGCGCATTTTAGTCTGGAAACCACTTTCCAGCTATGGGGACTGATTGCTTTGCTGCTGGTGGCCGCCGGTGGCTTGCTGATGAAGGATGCGCCCAGGCAGGAAGCGAAAGCGTTGCGCAACACCAACGACTACAGCCTGGCTGAATCAATGAAACTGCCGCAGTACTGGTTGCTGGCAGTGATGTTCCTGACTGCCTGCATGAGCGGTCTCTATGTCATCGGTGTTGCCAAAGACATTGGTGAGAGTCTGGTGCAGATGACTTCATCCGCTGCCGCCAATGCGGTGACTATCATCGCAGTGGCAAATCTCAGCGGTCGCCTTATCCTGGGTATCCTGTCAGATAAGATGTCGCGTATCCGGGTGGTCTCCATCGCCCAGGTAATTTCCCTGCTGGGAATGGCAACGCTGCTTTTCGTCCATTTGAACCCAATGCTGTTTTTTATCTCGGTTGCCTGTGTGGCATTCAGCTTTGGCGGCACCATTACGGTCTACCCCTCATTGGTAAGCGATTTCTTTGGTCTGAACAACATGACCAAAAATTATGGTGTCATCTACCTGGGTTTTGGTATCGGCAGTATCGTCGGCTCAATCGTTGCCTCCTTGTTCGGCGGTTTTATGGTGACCTTCCAGTTGATTACCGTGCTGCTGGCGCTTTCGCTGATGATCTCCCTGACTATTCGCCAGCCTGGTGAAGCCAGCAGGCCGCGCAAGACTCACTTCGAACTGGGACAGGCACAGGGTAAATAATACTCGCAGCCCCTCACTGATATCGCTATCAACCCGCCCTTTAACCGGCGGGTTTTTTATTTATTTTGATAAACAAAATCTGCAAGTAACTTCCTGCCAATGACGTTTTAATGAGCCCTTGAGATTATTTAATCCTTACCAGGGGTTCAATGTGAACAATACTATTGTCGAAGCTTTTGCCTATTGGGGAATAGTCCCCGAAAGCGAAGCCGAAATGCAAGTAATTATCGACAGACACCATCGGCGATGGGTCATTGAATATCCCCGCAATAGCGAGGTATTTACCTTGTACTGCAAACTGAACCGGCAGCCCTGCTCGGAATCGGAGGCGCGAGAATGGCTGGGGCTTAATTTTCAGCGTTCGATAATGTCCTGTGCCTGGGCCGGTCTTAATCACGATGGTTTGGTTTTGGGCGTGACGCTGCCTAACAGTTCGGTAAATGCCTCGCAACTCTTAAGCCTGTTTGAAAATATGTTCTTATTACGTGCAACGCTTGAAATGAAATTCAGTTGATTTGCAAACCTCGAATAATCATAGGAAATGCCATGAACAATTCATCCGTTAATGCTGGACATATCATAACTAACACACCTTTATCCACTTCTCGATCAGATATATCAGATCACATTAAATTAGAGAGAATCGATACAGGGACCGTCAATCAGAAAGTACAGGCTTTCAGCAGCAGAACCAGCTCACCGCTGAATGGGAATACCGGCGCCGGCAGCAGCGTATTGAGCGCGGCCACGGCGGTGAATCAGAACCAGACATCTGCCGCTGCGGCCAGCAATCCTGGCGCAAAGCCCTCCTTGCGCGAGGCGCCGACGGCCAATATTCATAAAAATTATCCGCCCAAGTTCATTTCGCAACTCAGTAACCTATCCCAGGTTTCTCCCCAAGCGGCTAATGACAGATTGAAACCCCAAGCCGCCAAGCAACAGGCAATGTCAGCAAAGGGCAGCGGCAAGCCCTCTTTGATGCAGTGGGTAAAGAAGATATTTACCTTTATCTGCCAGGCACTGGGCTTTGGCAAAGCCACCGAACGCAGTGTAAAAAGCCCTGCCAGCCCGGTTTCAGTCGAGATTCGGAATAATTATAACTCGGTTATCAAAGAACTCAATCAACAGGCTCAGGATGATGCCCACCTAAAGAGGAATTGATTGCCCTAATTTATCTAAGGCCACCATTTGCTGCTAGGCTTAATAATAGTGCCTCAAATACTAGGGGCTTATAATTATAAGGAGCGTGTTGTGGCCTATCAGAATGTGATGTCGTTGAGCAACTTAGCCGAATTAACACCCAAAAAAGTCAGCGTAGGTGATACCGATGTCCTGTTGCTGAGAAAAGGTGATGAGGTGTATGCCCTTGAAGCCACCTGCCCGCATGCTGGAGCACCGCTGGAAAAAGGCGCTGTCTGCGAGGGAAAACTGGTGTGCCCCTGGCATAAATCGGTGTTTACCCTTGAAAAGGGCCAACTGTGCGAGCCCCCGTCGCTCAGATCGTTAAACAGATACCCGGTCAAAATCGAGCAGGATGCACTGTGGGTCGATGCTGAACCCGAAGGCGGCCAGTCTGCACTGCAGAAAATAGATGAAGACGAAACATTTGTCGTACTGGGCGTCGGCGCCGGCGGCAGCGCGGCTATCAAGGCGCTGCGCGAGAAAGGCTATCAGGGCAGGCTGGTGGTTATCGAGCGTGAAAAACAGGCGCCTTACGATCGTACCACGCTGTCCAAGTTCGTCCCGCAGGGCGATATGAGCCTTGATGAGGTTCCGTCTTTACTTAACGACGCGTTTTATCAGCAACAACAGGTTGAGCGCATCAACGGCAATGTGGCGTCGCTGGATACCCAACGCCGCCATATCACGCTGGATAACGGCACCGTTATTCACTACCAGCGCCTACTGCTGTCGACCGGCGGTATTCCTCAAAGGCCAGAGTTGCCCGGAAAGGCCTTGCAGGGGGTAGCGGTACTTCGTAGTTGGGAGCAGGCGGCAGCACTGATTCCACAGGTTGAAAAACAGCAACGGCTGGTCATTATTGGAAATAGTTTTATCGGGATGGAAGTGGCTGCCGCTTTTCGTAAGCAGGACATCGACGTTACCGTCATTTCGCCGCACCCTTTGCCGTTTGAGAAGAATTTTGGCCCAGAGCTGGCGACCTTCTTTAGGAGACGTCATCAGCAAAAAGGCGTCAGGTTTGTCGACGGCGAACCGGTGGCCCTGCAAGGGGATAAAACAGTCAGCTCGGTCAAACTCAAGCAGGGGGCGGACATACCGGCCCAACTGGTGCTGCTGGCGACAGGCGTCGCGCCGGCTACCGATTTTATCTCTGATCTTCCGCTCAATAAGGATGGCAGCCTGACGGTGGACGCCTCCATGGCCGCCGGGAAAGATGTTTTCGCTATCGGTGACATTGCCACCTTCCCCCATAAGGGCGAGCCGGTACGTATCGAACACTGGCGGGTGGCTCAGCAACATGGTCGGGTGGCGGCCGGCGCGATGCTGGATAATAACGATACTTATGACTCGACGCCGTTCTTCTGGACTCAGCAATACGGTGTGCGCTATGAATACATCGGCCACGCAGAAGCGTGGGATAAAGTCGACATTATCGGTGATTTGGATAAAGATGATTTTGTGGCGCTGTATGTTAAGGACGAAAAGGTGGTGGCGGTGGTCGGCGCTGGCCGTATGCGCACCACCGGGCTGCTGCTGATGCGGCTGAAGGACGAATTGAGCCTGGTCGACGCGCGCAAGATTGTGGATGAGACCGTCGAGGACGCGAGTTAACCCGTGTCGGGTCAACTGGGGTAACCCCGAATGCAGTATCTATGCCCACCGGCTTAGCTGCGTTCGGGACACTGGACGACTCATCATCCATACCCCCCTGTATTAAGCGGGCCGCCGTCGGGCCGCGCAGCGAGTTTCCTGAGTGTCGTCCGTCACCGGCAGTGCCGTTTGGCTTATATCCGCGATCGCGCGCAGGGTTGTATTTGTTCGCCATCACCCATTCCTCAGTTAGTGCTTCTCCCAGGTCTTTGTTATGATGGTTTACCGGACCAAGCAGATGTTAAATGGCGCGTTTTATGCCGGTATTCAACAGGGATGAGACAACGCGGCTCATCCGACGTCCGGATTAACAAAAGGATAAGCAGTACATGACTCAGCCTATATTTATGGTTGGCGCTAGGGGATGTGGCAAAACTACTGTAGGACAGGCGTTGTCCCAGATACTGGGATATGAATTTTCAGATACCGATCAGACCCTGCTTCAGGTCAGTGGGCTCAGCGTGGCGCAGATTGTCGAAAAGGAAGGATGGTCTGGTTTCAGAGACCGAGAGAGCGGCATCCTCCAGGCGGTGAGCGGTAAAAACAAAGTCATCGCTACCGGCGGCGGTATTGTTCTTTCAGCCGCCAATCGCCAGTTCATGCGCTCTCAGGGATGCGTTATCTATCTCAAGGTGCCGGCTAATGAACTGTTGCGCCGTTTGAAGGCTTTTCCTGAAGAACACCAGCGCCCCAGCCTCACCGGCAGGGCAATGACTGATGAAATCGAGCAGGTGCTGGCTCAACGTGAAGCACTCTATCAGGAGGCGGCTCATCATGTTCTGGACGCCAGCAGGACACCTGACGACGTCGTTTTTGCCATTTTGCAGCAACTCCACCCTAGCGCCGCCAGTTAATAACCCCGTACGGTTGCCCGGACGCCGCGCCGGGCGGCAAACTCCGCGAAGCTGGCTATACTTACCTGAGTGTCTATAACACCACAATAACATCACTGGAGGGATTCTTTATGGCCGGCAAACCACCCTATCCGCGCAGAGCGGAAATTGTAGCAAAGGAACGGGGCAAACCAGGTAACACCCAGACTATTTATGAGCTCAGGGCCGATCATCCCAAGCCAGATACCCTGATAAGTGAGCATGAAACCGAAGCCGAAGCGCTGGATGCCAAGGCGCGTTATGAGGACGAAGACAAGTCCTGATGCCCGCTCCCGCACGACGGAATACCATCATAACGCTCCGTGTCCATTGCGCCCGGAGCTATTTGCATCTTCAGCCTGACGACACCCTTTGTTAATGTGTAATTAAACACTCTTTATATTATTTTTATTAAATATTAGTGACCCGCTATCAGCAGGGTTAATCACCTTTTGCTGTTAATGCGATGAGATAAAATATTGTCTTGACTGCAAGGGGCATACCTTTTAATTATTGTGCAACCTGCATAACAAAATGAAAAATGAACCCATGCTATGTCAACTCTGGAAAATGCGTCCGCCGTCTTAAAATTATTTACCGCTGATGGGACGGGGTTATATCCGCTTGGGCTTTCATTCAGTGATGTCGCCTCACACCTGCAATTACCCAAAAGCACCGTTTCCCGTTTATTGATTGCTATGGAATCCCAAGGTTTGCTTTCCCGCAACCCCAATAATCGGTTATACACCATAGGCGACTTACTGCTGGCGGTCGGCAGCAACTATTTATCCAGGCCGCTGGCGGAAATAGCTGCCTCTGGTTTATTTCCCTTGGCGAGTCAATACCAGTGTACAGCCTACCTTTCCCGCCTGGAAAATGACCGGGTATATGTTATTGATTTTTTTCATGGACATCCATCGATGCCTTTGCCCTTTAGTCGGGGTGAAAGCCTGCCGGCTATGCAAACTGCTGCAGGCAGGGCATTGCTTTCCGCCTTCACTGAAAGCGAAGTCATGGCGCGACTGATTTCACGCGACGCCTGCCGAGGCGTGTTTGATAAGCCGGGTGCGGCGCGACTCTGGCAGCGCTTGTCGCTGGTGCGCAGGCAAGGATGGTCATTTTCCCGTAATGAAGCCAGGGAAGGCGTCAGTGCCCTGGCCACCATGCTTAGCCACAGCGCTCGCCGGGAGAATATCGCCCTCAGCCTGACCTATAATTCGGCCGGTGAAAATGACACTTTTCCTGAAGAGATGTTGGCCAGCCTGAAATCCGTTACTCGTCAGTTAGCCGATAAAATAGGTGACGACAGCTGGCGCAGACGTTAAACCTGCCGGGTGACCAGCATTTTCAGCCAATAAGGCGTGACAGCATCGGGATCCTGCTCTTACTATGCATTTAATGCATATCATATAAATGATATCCAAATCGATATTAAGGAAACGATTTATGCTGAAGGTGAATGAGTATTTTTCAGGGAAAGTAAAATCCATTGGTTATGAAGGCGCCAGCATTGGCCGCGCCAGTGTAGGCGTAATGGATATCGGGGAGTACACCTTCGGTACCGCAGAGGCGGAAGAAATGACGGTTGTCACCGGCGCATTGAAAGTGCTGCTGCCTGGCTCCCAGGATTGGCAGGTCTTTATGCCGGGCGAGAAGTTCTATGTGCCGGCACAAAGCGAGTTCTTTCTGCAGGTGGCGGAAGTCAGCGCCTATTTGTGCAAATATCTGCGATGATCATCGTCCCCGCCCACGTGGGGGCATGATGGTTTCGCCAGCCACGTAGGGGCATGATGGCTGCGCCAGCCACGTAGGGGCATGATGGCTGCGCCAGCCACGTAGGGGCATGATGGTTTCGCCAGCCACGTAGGGGCATGATGGTTTCGCCGCCCAGGTAGGGGCATGATGGCTGCACCGCCCACGTAGGGGGTCTGATGGCTGTCTGCTAGCGCTGGGCTTCGCCGCCCAGCGCTTCGGTGAGTTCGCTTATCAGGCTGGCAAGTTCTGCCGTCATCAAAGTGAAATCCGCATCAAAGCGCAAGGCAAAGTCTTCACGATCGATATCATCGTTCTGTTCGCGCAGGGTGTCGGAAAACGTCAGTCGTTTCAACGTACCGTCATCTGACAGTACAAACTGCACTCTGTCCTGCCAATCAAGTGCCAGTTTGGTCACCTGTTTCCCCGCTTCAATATGCACGGCAATTTCATCGCTGGCCAGATCCTGCTTCTTGCAGCGGATAATACCGCCGTCTTCCAGCAATGCCTTCAATTCAGCTTCGTCCTGCACCACAAATCCGGCAGGCGCCTGGTTGCTGCGTACCCACTCAGTCAGCGTCATCTCGATAGGCTTTTCCAGCGCCAGCGGGACGACCGGCAGCGATCCCAGTGATTTACGCAGCAGGGCGAGGGTATCCTCCGCCTTTTTGGCGCTACCTGAGTCGACGATAACCAGGTTATTCACCGTATCCAGCCATAAACTGGTCTGGCTGAAACGGCTGAATGCACGTGGCATCAGGGTATGCAGCACTTCGTCTTTTAACGCGTCTTTCTCGGTCTTGCGCAGCTTGCGGCTTTGCTCTGCCTCGAGCTTTTCAATTTTGCCCTGCAATTCCTGTTTAACGACCGAGGAGGGAAGGATTTTTTCTTCTTTGCGTACGCAAATCAGGATGTGGCCATTGACTGAATGGGTCAACGCATCGCTTTTGGAGCCCAGGGGCGCTACCCAGCCTGATTTAGCCATGTCCTGACTGCCGCAGGGGGAGAATGTGTTGGGGGACAACTGTTGTTCCAATTGCTCTGTAGACAGCTCCAGGGAACGATTCAAACGGTAAATGATGACATTCTTAAACCATAACATAGCTTTTTCCTGACCTGGCGCGCCCTCAGGCACGCTGTTTGACCATATGCAGCGCGCATGATAGCGAATTCACCGCCGTTACCCCAGCGAAAAGCTCAGCGATTTATCCGGTTTTTCACCTCTTTACAGTACAGAATAAGGCTTGATAGTCAGTCAGAATAATAGGGTGAACAGTCGTTTATTTTATATTTGTTGAGCTTTAGTCAATCCATAGTAATAACAACAACGCAGGGTAAATAATAAAACCAGCAGGAGACGACCGGGTTCAGATCTTCTTTTACCTTTTCATTCCCATGAGTCACTATTATGCGGATAGAATTATCCGTGGCCTATAGCCATGTCAGAAGCGAATAAGGAGAGCCAGTTTGCGTATTGGGATAGATTTAGGCGGTACCAAAACCGAGGTGATTGCGCTGGATGAACAAGGGAACACTCTGTTTCGCGAGCGTAAGCCCACGCCACGGGATGATTATAAAGGCACCCTGCAGACCATCGCCTCGCTGGTCTCATCAGCCGAACAGGCGACTGGCCAGCAGGGCAGCGTCGGCATAGGTATACCTGGCACGCTCTCCCCGTTCACCGGCACTGTTAAAAATGCTAATTCAATCTGGCTGAACGGCCAGCCATTGGACAATGACCTGGAGCGGGTACTGGGGCGTCCGGTAAGGATAGCCAATGATGCCAACTGCATGGCGGTATCGGAAGCGACTGATGGCGCCGGCGCAGGTATGGCGACGGTATTTGCCATTATTATCGGTACCGGTTGCGGTGCCGGGCTCGCCATCAACGGGCGGGTCCACCGGGGCGGCAACGGCGTTGCCGGCGAATGGGGCCATAATCCCTTACCCTGGATGGATGAAGAAGAGCGTCTTTTTGCCGAACAAGTGGATTGTTACTGTGGCAAAAATGGCTGCACCGAGACCTTTATCTCCGGTACCGGTTTTGCCGTGGATTACCATCGCTTGGGCGGAAAGGCGATTAAAGGGCCAGATATCATCCGCCTGGCAGGCCAAGGGGATGCCCTGGCCAGCACAGCGTTAAGCCGTTATCAGCAGCGATTGGCCAAATCCATTGGTCAGGTCATCAACCTGCTTGATCCCGATGTGATCGTGCTGGCCGGCGGCATGAGCAATGTTGACGTACTTTATCAGTCACTGCCCGGTCTGGTGACGCCTTGGGTTTTCGGCGGTGAATGCCAAACGCCGATCCGCCGCGCCGTCCATGGCGATTCCAGCGGCGTCAGGGGTGCCGCCTGGTTATGGCCTGAATAACTCGCCGGATCAACAGGCCGCCATCGAGAGGTGAGCATTCACTTTACTCGGTGGCGGCACTGTCGAAGGCAAAATGGTTTTCCAATCGGCTCAGCCCCAGCCCGTTTATCTTCCTGACCTTGATCTGCACCGGGATACGTTGTTTCATGGCATCCACATGACTGATAACGCCGATCATTTTGCCCGAGGCATTGAGGGTATCCAGCGCGTCCAGAGCAATATCCAGCGTCTCGGCATCCAGGGTGCCGAAGCCCTCGTCCAGGAACAGGGAATCGATGCGCGTCTTGTGGCTCACCAGATCAGATAATGCCAGCGCCAGCGCCAGACTGACCAGAAAACTTTCGCCGCCTGATAAGGTCCGGGTATCGCGCACGGCGTCCGCCTGCCAGGTGTCGATCACTTCCAACTCCAGTTCTTGTGCCGTTTTACGTCGCAGCTGATAGCGGCCGTGAAGACGCAGCAACTGCTGATTAGCCAGGTAAATCAAGTGCTCCAGCGTCAAACCCTGGGCAAACTTGCGAAATTTATCGCCATCCCTGGAGCCAATCAATTCATTCAGCCAGCTCCAGTCTTCATAGCGTTGCCGGCACCCGGCAATCTGCTCCAGCAACTGCTGCTGATCCCGCTGGCGGGAGGCATGGGTAGACAGTTGTTGCTGAATTTCACCCTGCTGGCGGGCAAGTCCGTTCAACTGCAGTCCCAGGCTCTCCGACTGCTGTTGCGGCACAGCGAGGTCGGTATCGGCATTCAGGCCCGCAGGACATGAGAGCAGATGGTTTTCGATGTCCTGCCGGCTGCGCTGGACCAGAGCATCGGCACGGTCAGCCTGGCGAGACAGGCGTTCTTTCAACTGCAACAAAACGTCGCGATCCTCCCTCGACAGCAGCGCCTGCTCAAGCGCGGCCAGATTGGCATACGGACTTTCAGCCAGCGCCCGGTTGAGCTGGGTCTGGGCTGCGTCGAACTGCTTGCTCAACTGCTCAAGCTGGCGCAGGCCGGCTTCTGTTTGTCCGGACAGTTGTGAGAGACGTTCCTGGGCTTGCGCCATCAGCTCGCTGGCGTCGCGCACCGCAGCTTCAAGCGTCTGGGTACGCTGCCGGAGCTCAGCCGTCAGTTGGGCGGCCGTCTGGTCGCCCGCCAGTTGCCGCCGGATCCCTTGGGCATCGGCCAGCGCCGATCGCAGCCGGGCGGACTCCGCGTCCACCGTGGCGAGGCGAGTTTCCCGTTCAAGGCTTGCCTCAACACTGGCGGCAAGCTCAGAGTCCAGCCCTGCCAGCCGATGCCGCCCCTGTTGCTGCCGATCAAGTTGATGCTGATAATCCAGCGCCTCTTGTTGCCGGTCCTCAAGCCAACGGTCACTGCTGTCAGAGGGCATCGACAGGCCAAGCGGCGTCAGTGATTGCGTCAGCGATTGAAGCAGCGCGGCCAGGGCCGCGTCCTGCGATTGCTGTTGCTGGCAGGCCGCCTGCAGGCTGTCAGCCAGGGCGCGCAGTTGCTGTTTTGTCAATTCCTGTGTGGATCGTAGCGACTCCAGCTGAGATGAGCAGGCACTTACTCTCTCCCTGGCGTCCTGCAATTGCCGGTCGGCGGTCTGTCGTTGTTCCTGCTGCTGTTGGAAGGCGAGCTCATCGGCATCATACTCTGCCAGCCAGTGGCTGACGGCTGCGGTATCATCAGCGGTTAAAGCCAGGTTCAGCGCGGCAGCCGCCGGTTGCCATCGGGACTCGAGCTGTCGCTGCTCTGATGCCAGCTCGACGGTTTCCTGTGTCCACTGTTGCTGCTGCCCCGACAGCATCTGCAGGCGTGTTTCATCGCCGATGCGGTCCCGTTCAAGCGTTTCCAGTTCCTGCTTCAAGGCATGGAGGCGCGCCAGGGTGGCCGAAGGTGAGGCATGGCGATATTCCGCTATGGCGGGATGTTCTGTCGCACCGCAAAGCGGGCAGGGGCAGCCGGCCTTGAGCTGCTCGCGTTCGGACTCGAGCCTATGGACCCGCTGCTCCAATTCGTAGCGAGACTCAAGATCCAACCGGTGTGCATGCTTTAGTGCCCACTGCTGTTCGCGCTGGATGCGCCGTTGGCTAAGGTTGGCGCTTTCCAGGTCGGCCTGTTCGAGTTGATTCAGCAGGGCCGCTTGGCGTTGTTTAAGCCATTGCAACTGCGGCATCAGCGTGGATAACGCTGAGCGGTGGGGGCGCTGCGCGGCGAAAAGCTGCTGCCGGTCGCTCAGGGCGGAGGCGGGTAATTGCGCTTCCCATTGTTCCCACGTTTGCTGCAACTGAAAGAAATGCCGTTGGGCGTCTTCTGCCTGGCGACGCAGCGGGTTAAGCTGTTGTTCGCCGTTGTGCTGCTCCTGCTGAAGCCTGGATTCGCTCTGCCGGAGGGCTGCGCTGCGCTGCGCGTACCGCTCGGCCAACTGACGTTCGCTGACAAGGCGGGCAAACTGCTCTCGCCACAGCGGCAGCTGGTTGGCGTAAAAGCGGCGAGCGTCGTGCTGGCTGAGCCAGGCGTCAAGGGTTGCCAGGTCCTGGCGTATTTCCGCTGCCTGCCGGCGCAGCAGGGCTTCGGCATCGCGGCGCTGCTGATGCTGGGCCTTCACGGGTGCCAGCTCCTGCTGTTGCCGTGACAACTGTTCACTCAGGGCGGCGATGCGACTGTCTAACGGAATCAACTGCTCGTCGATAAGCTGCTGGCGCCCCGCGGCAAAGCGGGCATGCTGCAGGCCGGCCTCTCTGGCCGCCGTCGCCGATTGATTGAGCGGATCCAGCGCCCGCAGTTGATCCTGCTGGTGGCGCTGGAGAGCCGACAGTTCAAGCTGATGCTGGTCGAGTGCCGTTTGGCTGCGGCGCTGCTCGTCCAGTAGCGGACGAAGCCGATCGGCAGGTTCGCTCCTGGCAAGGCGCTCCAGCTGCGGCTTGGCCTGCTGGTCGGCATCGGCAGCCAGGCGTTGCTCATGGGCGGCCTGGTGCGCTGCCTGTTGCATCTGACTCAGCTGTGAAAGCCATGACAGGTGGCTCTGCAGGCGCCGCTGTTCTTCTGCAACCCCGGCCTGCTGCTGTTTCAGCCCATCCAGCTGCTGGTGCAGTTCCTGTAGCTGCGCTTCGCTGAGCAGACTGATGCCGGCGGCATGGGCCTGCAGGTTTTCGAGCTCTTGCCTTACCGCTTTGTTGCGCTCGAAAACGTCGGCCGATATCCGTCCATAGATATCAGTGCCGGTCAGCTCTTCCAGCAATTCGGCGCGTTCGCCGGGCGCGGCATTCAGAAAGGCGGCGAAATCTCCCTGCGCCAGCAGGATGGATTTGGTGAATCGACTGAAATCCAGACCGGTGATGGCGGTGGTCAGGCGAATTTTGTCTTTGATTTTATCCGCCAGAATATGGCCGTCACTGACGCGGGCAAGTTCGACCTTCGGGTCCTGCAAGTTGCCTTCGGCGTGGTTGCGGGCGCGTCGCTGGCTCCAGAACGCCCGGTAAGCAACGCCTTTAACCTCGAACTCAACTTCCGCCAGGGATTCTGCGGTGTGCCGGGTCATCAGCTCCTGGCCCGGACTGACGCCCAGCCGCGGCGTTTGGTGGTATAGCGCCAGGCAGATAGCATCCAGCAGGGTGGTTTTACCGGCGCCGGTCGGGCCGGTAATGGCGAACAGCGTGCTGCGGTCAAAGGGCGCGGCGGTGAAATCTATTTTCCATTCCCCCTGCAGGGCATTGATGTTTTTCAGACGCAGGCTGAGAATTTTCACGAGGGCTCCTGTTGCTGGGCGTCGGCCGGCTGCAGGTCACCGGCGACCTCGGCAAATAACTGCTTTATGCGCAGGACGCGTTGATGATCCTCAAGGTTTGCCACGGCCAGGCGACGTTCAAACACCTCGCTGACGCTGAGTTCGGTCAATGTCTCATGAGACTGGCGCGTCAGGGACTGAGACTGAGGGGAGCGGCTACGGCGCAGCAGCACAATTTCTACCGGCAGTTGCTCGGCGATGGCCTGAATACGCTGCTGGATATCATTGAGGTACCCTTCGGTTACCACCTCGATATCAAGCCAGACCGCGGTGCTGTAATCCTGGGGGCTGAACTGCGCCAACTGCGCCTCCACTTGCTCCGGGGTGCCTTTGAGCACCTTGAGCTCCTGCACCTGCGGAATGAAAATCGGCGTTACTCGAGGCGGGTTTCCCGGGATAAAATCCACCAGATTTACCTGTTTCGGCTTGCCGGCTTCGTCAAAGCTGAGCGGGATCGGCGAGCCGCAATAGCGTATAAACTCGCTGCCGCCGATGCGCTGGGCACGATGAATATGCCCGAGGGCAATATAGTCCGCCGGGGGAAAACGCTGGGCCGGGAAGGCGTCAAGGCTGCCGATATAGATTTCCCGCACCGAGTCGCTGCTGGAGGCGCCGACGGTGGTCAGATGTCCGGTGGCAATCACCGGCAGCGCTGCGCCTGATGTTTCTCGCAGCGCCAGCGCCTGCTGGTAACAGAGCTGATAATGACTGGCTATCGCTTCCAGCAGCGCGTGCTGTTTATCGCCGCCGGAATCCCCGGCGCGGCTCACCAGCAGATCACGGGCGCGCAAAAAGGGAATGGCGCAGAGTATGGCGCCGGGCCTGCCGTCTTTTTCATTCAGCACCAGCGCCTGGGGTTGGTTGCCGACGCCGGCGACCACCCGGGTGTTCAGACAGCCGAACACGTCGCGGGATTCATTGAGCGTCGCCACCGCATCATGGTTTCCCGACAGCACGATAAGCTGGCAACCGGAAGGCTGCAGGTCGACCACGAACCGGTTGAATAACTCGCGGGCATAGCTGGGCGGCGTGCCAGTATCAAAGATATCACCGGCGACGATAATCGCATCAACCTGATGTTCGCTCACCTGAGTCACCAGCCATTGCAAAAAGGCCCGGTGTTCTCTGGCGCGACTTTTGGTAAAAAATGACTGTCCAAGATGCCAGTCCGATGTATGAATGATTCGCATGAGACTCCAAGGATACGTCCAGTCAAGGCCGAGAGTATAAACCGACCTCCAGGGTCTGTCGTCCTCATTACCCGACACTCTGACCCGCATCTGGAAAATGAAAGATTATACTCATCAAGTGGATGGTGTATTTTAATAAATCTGTCATAAAAGTGACGCATAATGCCCCGGGCACGTTAACCGCAACGATTAATGGCAGGGAAATAATCATGGCAAGACGCATACTGGTCGTGGAAGATGAAGCACCTATCCGTGAAATGGTGTGTTTTGTACTGGAGCAAAATGGCTTTCATGCCATAGAGGCTGAGGATTACGGCAGTGCGGTCAATCGCATGGTCGAGCCTTATCCGGATCTGGTATTGCTTGACTGGATGCTGCCGGGAGGCTCGGGCATACAATTCATCCGGCATATGAAACGAGAGACGCTGACGCGGGATATACCGGTGATGATGCTGACCGCCCGCGGCGAAGAGGAAGATCGGGTCAAGGGGCTGGAAGTTGGCGCGGATGACTACATTACCAAGCCCTTTTCTCCCAAGGAACTTCTGGCGCGGATCAAAGCGGTGATGCGTCGGATTTCACCGATGGCGGTAGAAGATAAAATCGATATGCAGGGACTGAGCCTGGATCCTTCCTCACATCGCGTGACCTCCAACGATCAACCGCTGGATATGGGGCCGACCGAATTCAAGCTGCTGCATTTCTTTATGACCCACCCGGAACGGGTCTACAGTCGCGAGCAATTGCTCAATCACGTGTGGGGCACCAATGTCTATGTGGAAGACCGAACGGTGGATGTGCACATTCGTCGCCTGCGCAAAGCGTTGGAAAACGGTGGTCACGACCGGATGGTGCAAACCGTCCGCGGCACCGGCTATCGCTTCTCGGCCCGTTATTGAACAGCTTCAGAAGGGGAGCGGCGGGTGTTAGAACGATTATCCTGGAAAAAGCTGCTGCTTGAGCTGGCGTTGTTCTGTCTGCCGGCCATCCTGCTGTCGCTGTTTATCGGTTATCTGTCCTGGCTGCTGGTGCTGGCGCTGTTGTTGGCTCTCGTGCGCAATTACTATTATCAGCTGCGACTTTCATGGTGGCTGTGGGTTGATCTCAAGCTGACGCCGCCGGTCGGGCGGGGCAGTTGGGAGCCGCTGTTTTACGGCCTGCACCAGATGCAACTGCGCCATCGCCGCCGCCGCCGCGAGTTGGCCGCACTGTTCAAGCGCTTTCGCAGCGGTGCGGAATCCCTGCCCGATGCTCTGGTCATGCTGACCGCTGATGGTCACATCTTCTGGTGTAATGGTCTGGCGCAGCAATTACTCGGTTTCCGCTGGCCCGGAGACAATGGCCAGCACATTCTCAATCTGCTGCGCTACCCTGAATTCAATCACTATCTCCAGGCCCAGGCATTTGATCGCCCGCTAACGATGCAGATTAACAATCAGCGTTATGTAGAGTTCCGCGTGATGCCCTACACCGACGACCAACTGCTGATGGTGGTGCGCGATGTCACCCAGATGCGGCAGCTTGAAGGGGCAAGGCGCAATTTCTTCGCCAATGCCAGCCATGAACTGCGCACCCCCCTGACGGTGCTGCAGGGCTATCTCGAAATGATGAACGATGAAACCATGGACGAAACCATGCGCGGCCGTGCCGTGCAGACCATGCAGGATCAGACTCAGCGTATGGAGCGACTGGTCAAGCAGCTGCTTGCATTGTCGCGTATTGAAGCCGCACCCCAGGGGGAGGCCAGCGAACGCATCGATATGCCGCAGTTGCTGAGGCGCCTGCAGCAAAGTGTTGACGGGTTGAGCCAGGGCAAGCACGACATCATGTTTCGCATCCACGATCAATTGCAGGTGATGGGTAATGAAGACCAACTGCGCAGTGCGGTATCCAATCTTATTTATAATGCGGTTATCCATACGCCCCCGGGTACCCGCATTGAGGTGACCTGGCAGCGGACTGCCGCCGGCGCGCAATTTCAGGTCAGTGATAATGGGCCCGGTATCGCGCCTGAACATCTGCCTCGTCTGACCGAGCGCTTTTACCGGGTTGATAAGGCACGTTCGCGTCAGACCGGCGGCAGCGGGCTGGGGCTGGCGATAGTCAAACACGTTCTCAGTCATCATGACTCAAGGCTTGAGGTCACCAGCCAGCAGGCCCTGGGCACCCGCTTTAGCTTTACGCTGCCTAACCGGCTGATTGCTTCAGCCCCGTTGCCGGAAAAGGAAACGCTATCATCACAGGGTGTCAAACAGAAATGAAACCGGCAAAACGCTTTACCGCCGGTCTGCTGATGCTTGCGTTGACCGCCTTTGCGGCACCGGCTCAGCCGGTGCCGGCGCTGTCGGGCAATCTGACCAGCACCGGTTCCGATACACTGGCCAACCTGATGACCCTGTGGGCCCGGGCATTCAGTAAGCAGTATCCTGAGGTCAGCGTTCAGATCCAGGCAGCCGGTTCAGTCACGGCCGCAACGGCTCTGGCTACCGGCACTGCCCAACTTGGCGCCATGAGCAGGCCAATGACCCCCGCCGAAACCCAGGCTTTTATCGGGCATTATGGTTATCCGCCGCTGGCGGTGCCGGTCGCGCTGGATGCGTTGGTGATCGTTGTCAATCAGGCCAATCCGCTGACGTCCATCACTCTGGACCAATTGGATGCCGTGTACTCTATTACCCGGGCCTGCGGGCAGGGGGCCGCGATAAAAAACTGGGGCGATCTTGGTCTGCAGGGCGAATGGGCTAAGCGGCATCTGGTCCGGTACGGGCGTAATTCGGCATCGGGCACCTACGGCTTTTTTCGCCAGCACGCGCTGTGCGGCGGCGATATGCTGCCTGTCGTGAATGAATTGCCTGGTTCAGCATCGGTCGCGCAGTCGGTCGGCGCGCTTATCAATGCCATCGGCTATGCCAGCATGGGCTTTCATCAGAGCGGCATCAAAACCCTGACGCTCACCGACCGTCAGGGGAATGCATTCCGCCCTGAAGATGCCGGCAGCGGCGAAGGGCGATATCCTTTCGCCCGTTTCCTTTACCTGTATATCAATAAACCCCCGGGCAAACCCTTGGAACCGATAACCGCCGCCTTTCTCAATGAGGTCTTGTCCGCTAAGGGTCAGCAAACGGTACACGACAGCGGCTATTTACCGCTACCCGAAAGAGTGAGGACGCAGACCCGGCTTACTCTGGAACTGTAGTGACTGCTCACAGGGGCTGGAGGCAGCAAAGTGAAAATAATTCAACTTACATGAATTTTCTTCGTTTGCCGCAGGAGGGCGCCCATGCCAGTATGAATAAAGACATATGGACGTCTAGATGTCCATGGGTAACGTGCTGAAACTATTTAGTTCCGAAACTATTCATATTCATGGCATCCTGTGGGTGCCTGCCCCGGAGTTATCAATGCAAAGAAATCTTCCTCCCTTCCGCGCCGATGTCGTCGGAAGCTACCTGCGTCCCACTGCCATCAAAAAAGCCCGTTTACAGTTTCAAAATGGTGAAATTGATGCCAGCGCGCTCAAAGCCGTTGAGGACCAGGAAATCAAGCAAGTGGTAGATAAGCAGCGTCAGGCTGGTTTGCAAGTGGTCACTGATGGAGAATTCCGCCGCTCGTGGTGGCATTTTGATTTCTTTGAAGGTCTGGACGGCGTTGAAGGTTATGAACCTGAGCAGGGCATTCAATTCACCGGGGTACAGACCAAGGCGCGCAGCATCAAAGTTACGGGAAAAATAGGCTTCAGCCAGCATCCGATGCTGGACCACTTTCGTTATCTGAAAAGCGTCGCCGGCGATGCGGTGGCCAAAATGACTATCCCCAGTCCCAGCGTGATGCATTTCCGCGGCGGACGAAAAGCCATCAGCACTGAGGTTTATCCGGACTTGGCGGCCTATTTCGATGATCTGGCAATTGCTTATCAGCAGGCCATACGCGCTTTTTATCAGGCAGGCTGCCGTTATCTGCAGTTGGATGACACGGTCTGGGCCTATCTGTGTTCCGAAGATCAGAAAAGGCAAATCCGCGAGCGCGGTGATAATCCGGATACCCTGGCGCAAACCTACGCCGATGTACTGAACAAGGCGTTGGAAGGCAAACCTGATGACCTGGTAGTGGGGCTGCATGTGTGTCGCGGCAACTTCCGCTCAACCTGGATTTCCGAAGGCGGCTACGAACCGGTAGCGCCTATTTTGTTCGGCCAGGTCAAGGTCGATGCTTTTTTCCTGGAATATGATACTGAGCGCGCCGGCGGTTTTGAACCGTTGCGCTTTATCAAGCCCGGCCATCAACAGGCGGTGATCGGCCTGATAACCTCCAAAATCGGGACACTTGAACAACCCGAAGCGGTGCTGGAACGTATTAAAGAGGCCAGCCAGTATATCAGCCTGGATCAGCTGTGCCTCAGCCCGCAGTGCGGCTTCGCTTCCACAGAGGAAGGCAACACGCTCACTGAAGCCCAGCAGTGGGACAAACTGAGACTGGTGGTCGACATTTCACGCCGCGCCTGGTGAATGATACCCGGGGCGCTGGCCCCGGTTTATCACATTGGGTTATCAAAAAAATAACAGTCTATTCAAACATCATGTAGCGCTAATTTCCTTGAGGCCAGCCACATAAACTGCTTCGTCAATTCTTTTCAGCTTATCCTACTGGTTTTATCGTGCGCACTTGCCTTTCTGCGCTATAAACATTTAAATTATCGCCCATTATAGGCGCACCGTCAGATGCCGTTTCGGTGCGTACAAGTGCCTTCCAGGCCGTATCATCGTCAAATCCGTCCGAATACGCCATGAGCTTTCCGGCACAATCAGACGATTGGTCATAACTTTTACTTATTATTAATCTGCTAAGATACAGGCTGTACCACAATCTATGACTCGACGCTTATCCTCTAAAGATATCCTCGCCCTGGGTTTTATGACCTTTGCCCTGTTTGTCGGCGCCGGTAATATCATTTTTCCACCGATGGTTGGACTGCAATCCGGCGAACATGTCTGGTGGGCTGCCGCAGGCTTTTTGATAACGGCAGTCGGTCTACCGGTGGTCACGGTGATAGCGTTGGCCCGGGTTGGCGGCGGCATTGACGCGCTGAGCTACCCGATTGGCCGTAAAGCGGGTCTGGTGCTGGCGGTAGTGTGTTATCTGGCGGTAGGACCGCTGTTCGCCACCCCCCGCACCGCAACAGTCTCGTTTGAGGTGGGTATCGCCACGCTGACCGGCAATAGCGATGTTGCGCTGTTTGTCTATAGCCTGGTTTATTTTGCTCTGGTGATAGGTATTTCGCTGTATCCAGGACGGTTGCTGGACACGGTCGGCCATATCCTGGCGCCGATCAAAATGCTATCCCTGGCGCTGCTCGGCATTGCCGCGCTATTATGGCCAGCTGGCAATACCATCCCGATTACCGAAGCCTATGAAAATATGCCTTTTTCGACCGGCTTCGTAAATGGCTATCTGACAATGGATACGCTGGGGGCGATGGTATTCGGCATCGTCATCGTCAATGCCGCCCGCTCCCGGGGAGTGGAAAATGCCCGGCTGCTGACGCGTTACACTATTTTTGCCGGCCTGATGGCCGGTATCGGTCTGACGCTGATTTATATCATGCTGTTCAAACTGGGCTCAGGCAGCGGTGTACTGGTTCCGGATGCGCACAACGGCGCTGAAGTGCTCCATGCGTATGTGCAGCATACCTTCGGCGGCGCCGGCAGCAGCTTCCTGGCATTGTTGATTTTTATCGCCTGTATGGTCACCGCGGTCGGCCTGACCTGTGCCTGCGCCGAGTTTTTCAGCCTGCATACCCGGCTTTCCTATCGTTCGCTGGTGTTTATGCTGGGCCTGTTCTCGATGGTGGTATCCAATCTGGGGCTGAGCCACCTTATCCAGATTTCAGTGCCGGTCATGACCGCGATTTACCCGCCCTGTATCGTGCTTATCCTGCTGAGTTTCACGTTGCGGATGTGGAATAATATCACTCGCATGGTCGCGCCGGCGATGCTGGTCAGCCTGTTATTCGGTATGGTCGACGGCATTAAGGCTTCCGCCTTCAGTGCCATACTGCCGCAATGGGTAGGTAATCTGCCGCTTTCCTCTCAGGGACTTGCCTGGTTGCCTCCGAGCCTGGCAATGGTGATAATAATGGCGGTGTACGATAAGTGCCTCGCCAGGCAACGCGCTACGGCACACTAGCAGGCGTTCACGGCTGTAAACGAACCACGGCATCGCTGCTGTGGTTTTTTCTTTTGGTAATCAGAGTAATACGGACATGGAATCTTCTACTGCCGCTCCTTCGCTGAAACGTGGACTCTCCACGCGGCATATCCGCTTTATGGCCCTGGGGTCAGCAATCGGCACCGGCCTTTTTTATGGTTCGGCGGATGCCATCAAAATGGCCGGACCGAGCGTACTGCTGGCCTACATGATAGGCGGTCTGGCGGCATACATTATTATGCGCGCCCTGGGAGAGATGTCTGTCCATCATCCGGATGCCGGCTCTTTCTCCCGCTATGCCCAGGATAATCTCGGGCCGCTGGCCGGTTACCTTACTGGCTGGACCTATTGCTTTGAAATCCTTATCGTCGCCATCGCCGACGTCACCGCGTTCGGTATTTATATGGGCGTCTGGTTTCCAGAAGTGCCCCATTGGGTATGGGTATTAAGCGTGGTGCTTATCATCGGCGCGGTTAACTTGATGAGCGTCAAGACCTTTGGCGAGCTGGAATTCTGGTTTTCATTTTTCAAAGTCGCCACCATCATTGTGATGATTATTGCCGGGCTGGGGATTATCGTCTGGGGGATCGGTAATGGCGGACAGCCGACCGGCATCCACAACCTGTGGACCAACGGCGGTTTTTTCAGTAACGGTGTCTGGGGAATGATCCTGTCATTGCAGATGGTCATGTTCGCCTATGGCGGAATTGAAATTATCGGTATTACCGCCGGCGAGGCCAAAGACCCGCAGAAGTCCATCCCTCAAGCGATAAACTCGGTACCCTGGCGCATTCTGCTGTTTTATGTGGGTACACTGTTCGTCATTATGTCGATCTACCCCTGGGATCAGGTTGGCACCGGCGGCAGCCCGTTTGTGCTGACCTTTCAGAACCTGGGCATCCATACCGCCGCCGGCATATTGAATTTCGTGGTGCTGACCGCTTCATTGTCAGCCATCAACAGCGATGTATTCGGCGTCGGCCGTATGCTGCACGGTATGGCGGGGCAAGGACATGCGCCGCGGATCTTTGCCCGGGTGTCCCGGCGCGGCATCCCCTGGGTGACGATACTGGTAATGATGCTGGCGATGCTGGTGGCGGTTTTCCTCAATTACATCATGCCGGAAAATGTATTCCTGATGATTGCCTCCCTGGCGACTTTTGCCACGGTATGGGTATGGATCATGATCCTGTGCTCGCAAATAGGCTTTCGGCGCAGGCTGGGGCCGGAGCAGGTCAAGGCGCTCAAGTTCCGATTGCCTGGCGGCGCGGCGACCTCTATGGCGGGTATTGTATTCCTGCTATTCATCATCGGTCTTATCGGTTACTTCCCGGCAACGCGGATATCACTGTATGTCGGTGGCTTGTGGCTGTTGGCGCTGCTGTTGGGTTATCAATGGCTTAACTATCGCAACCGCTGATAGCGAATGCCCTTCCTGGCGGACGGGCAAAAAAAAACCAGTCAGGGTTGACTGGTTTTAGCAGAAACGGTTTGACGCTGTTACAGCTTGGCGGCGTTCTCAGACAGGTATTTAGCCACACCTTCCGGAGACGCGCCCATGCCTTCCTGGCCTTTTTCCCATTGGGCCGGACACACTTCACCGTGCTCTTCATGGAACTGCAGGGCATCGACCATCCGCATCATTTCATCAATGTTGCGACCCAGCGGCAGATCGTTCACCACCTGATGGCGAACCACGCCCTGCTTGTCGATAAGGAATGAACCGCGCAACGCAACGCCGGCATCGGGATGTTCAATACCGTAGGCTTTGATGATTTCGCGTTTGATATCCGCCACCATCGGGTACTGGACTTCACCGATGCCGCCTTCGGCGATAGGGGTTTTACGCCAGGCATTGTGGACAAATTCAGAGTCGAAGGAAACGCCGATAATCTCAACGCCGCGGTTACGGAATTCAGCATAGCGCTTATCGAAAGCGATGAGCTCGGACGGGCAGACAAAGGTAAAGTCCATCGGCCAGAAGAAAATAACGGCGGCTTTACCCTGGATATGCTTTTTCAGGTTGAAGTTTTCGACGATTTCGCCGCTGCCTAGAACGGCAGCTGCTGTAAAATCAGGCGCTTGACGCGTTACCAATACCATATTTACTCCTGTAAATAGCGGTTATAAAAGCAGTAATCAAACTAATCCAGCCAAGTATAGGACTTTGCCGACGGCGAATAAAGAGCAGGGCGTCAATCATTGACAGCTTACGGCCGGGGAGCTTACCCATGCCGCATGAGCAGCGGCAAGTGGTCCGACCCGGTCTGGCCGTCACCGGGCAGAGTGCTTTAACCGGCGGCAATATCGAGGCCGAAGCGGTTCCTGGCTTCGTTCATCATCGACGGGTATAGCCTAAAGAAACAGTGTTCAAGCTGCTGATAATGCGCTTCGATCTCCGGAAAAATACCGCTTAGCGCGTGCAGCCTTGGCCGGCGGGCAGCCATGCCGTCCAACACCCGGCTCAGGAAATGGCGCTCGGCATAACGCTCCATCCAGCGATCACGCCACAGCAGCCTATTCAGATCCTGGAAGGGTTCCGGCGTGGCAGGCAATTGAGGAGTGATAACCTGCTCCGCCTGGCGGAGAAAGGTCTGCAGCTCAACCTCCGGCACCATCTGGCTCCAGTGGCGCGAGAGAAAATGGTCCCACAGCACATCCAGGGCAATCGGCGCCACCCGGCGGTAATCGGCGCTGAAAAACTGACGGGCTGCCCTGACCTCGGGGTGGCTGTCGGTGACTGCGTCTACACGGCGGTGCAGGCGAATGCCCGCCACCACTTCTCGGGAGTATTGGCCATCGGGGTTGCCGCGGACATAGTCCGCCATCAGATTGCCCAGCAGCGAGCTGCCGGCAAGGGTGGCGAGGTGAAGATGTGCGAGAAAATTCATATTGCCAGTATAGGGTAAAAGTGCCCCGCGTCTGCTTATTTCTTGCAGCGAAGCACACATAGCCCTAGACTAAGCCGCCTGTTTTTTTATGTTAAGTGAACCGTGATGCGCGTTGCCGATTTCTCCTTTGATCTGCCCGAAGAACTGATTGCCCATTATCCCCAGCCGGAGCGGAGCGCTTGCCGCCTGCTGTCCCTGGACGGCCCGTCAGGAGAAATCAGCCATAATGTATTTACCGATTTACTGGACAAACTGGCGCCGGGGGACCTGCTGGTATTCAATAACACGCGGGTCATACCGGCCAGGCTATTCGGCCGCAAAGTCAGCGGCGGGAAAATAGAAGTGCTGGTGGAGAGGGTGCTGGACAGCCATCGCGTCCTGGCCCACGTCAGGGCATCAAAAGCACCAAAAGCCGGTGCCGAGCTGCTGCTGGGCGACAGGGAGGATATCAGCGCTACGATGCTGGCGCGCCACGATGCGCTGTTTGAACTGCGTATCAATGACGAGCGGGATGTCCTGACGGTGCTGAATGATGTCGGCCATATCCCGCTGCCGCCCTATATCGATCGGCCTGATGAAGCCTCGGATCGCGAGCTCTACCAGACGGTGTACAGCGAGCGTCCCGGTGCGGTGGCCGCGCCTACCGCCGGCCTGCACTTTGACCAGCCGCTGCTTGATGCGCTGCGGGCCAAAGGCGTCGAAATGGCCTTTGTGACCCTGCACGTCGGCGCCGGCACTTTCCAGCCGGTGCGGGTCGACGCTATCGAAGACCATGTGATGCATGCCGAATATGCCGAAGTACCGGCCCAGGTCACCCAGGCGGTACTGGCCTGCAAACAGCGTGGCAACCGCGTAATCGCGGTCGGCACCACCTCGGTGCGTTCGCTGGAAAGCGCCGCTCAGGCGGCGACCGACAGCCTTATCGCGCCTTTTTTCGGCGATACCAGTATCTTTATCTACCCGGGATACCGTTTTCGCATCATCGACGCGCTGGTGACTAATTTCCATTTGCCCGAGTCAACGCTGATTATGCTGGTCTCGGCATTTGCCGGTTATCATCACACCATGAAGGCTTATCAAACCGCAGTCGCTGAACAATACCGATTTTTCAGTTATGGTGATGCCATGTTCATTACCCGTAACAATCAAGCTGATAAAGACCGCATCGGCGATGCCTGAAGGCTAGATACGGGCGGTCTTTGTTAGAATAATGGCCCTGCGCGAAGGTGCAGGGTGCTGGCAGCATCGGACTGTTTCTCCGGTGCCGGAGGATGAAGTTGAAATACGAATTACTGAACACCGATGGCCGGGCGCGCCGTGGCCGCCTGGTTTTTGATCGTGGCGTGGTGGAAACGCCGGCATTCATGCCGGTCGGTACCTACGGCACCGTCAAGGGCATGACTCCAGAAGAAGTGAAAGACACCGGAGCGCAGATCATTCTGGGCAATACCTTTCACCTCTGGCTGCGTCCAGGCCAGGAAATCATGAAACTGCACGGCGATCTGCATGATTTCATGCAGTGGCATGGCCCGATCCTGACGGACTCGGGCGGCTTCCAGGTGTTCAGCCTGGGCGACATCCGCAAAATCAAGGAAGAGGGCGTCCATTTCCGTAATCCGATTAACGGTGATTCGATTTTCCTTAGCCCGGAAAAGTCGATGGAAATCCAGTATGACCTGGGTTCCGATATCGTTATGATTTTTGATGAGTGCACGCCGTATCCAGCTGACTGGGATTACGCCAAGCGCTCAATGGAAATGTCATTACGCTGGGCGGCACGCAGCCGTCAGCGTTTTGATGAACTCGGTAATAAAAATGCCCTGTTTGGTATTATACAAGGGGGTGTTTACGAAGATTTACGAGATGTATCAGTAAAAAGACTGGTAGAGATCGGCTTTGATGGTTACGCTGTTGGCGGCCTGGCTGTGGGAGAACCCAAAGAGGACATGCACCGGATCCTGGAACATGTCTGCCCGCAGATACCGGCCGATAAGCCGCGTTACCTGATGGGCGTCGGCAAGCCTGAAGATTTGGTTGAAGGGGTGCGCCGCGGTATCGATATGTTCGACTGTGTCATGCCGACGCGAAACGCGCGCAATGGTCATCTGTTTGTCACCGACGGCGTGGTTAAAATCCGCAATGCCCGTTACAAGGATGACACATCGACGCTTGATGATCAGTGTGATTGTTACACCTGTCGCAATTATAGCCGCGCTTACTTGCATCATCTCGACCGTTGCAACGAAATACTCGGTGCCCGTCTTAATACCATCCACAACTTGCGATATTACCAGCGTCTGATGGCTGGTTTACGCCAGGCTATAGATGAGGGTAAATTAGAGCACTTTGTTGAAGAATTTTATGGTCGGATCGGTAAACCGATCCCGCCTTTAGCCGTTGAGTTTACTAACAATGAGGGAATTTAAATGAGCTTTTTCATTTCTGATGCCGCAGCAGCAGCTGGTTCGTCGGCCCAGGGAAGCAACCCGTACTCTCTGGTGATTATGCTGGTGGTGTTTGGTCTGATTTTTTACTTCATGATCCTGCGTCCGCAGCAGAAACGCAGTAAAGAACATAAAAAACTGATGGACTCCATTGGCAAGGGCGATGAAGTCCTGACCACTGGCGGCCTGGTCGGTCGCGTGACTAAAGTTGCCGATACCGGCTACATTGCCATCGCCTTGAACGACACCAATGAAGTTATCATCAAGCGTGATTTTGTGGCCGCTGTTCTGCCGAAAGGTACGATGAAAGCGCTGTAATTGTCGATTTTCCCGAAGGGAACTGCCGTGTTAAACCGTTATCCTTTATGGAAGTACATCATGCTTATCCTGGCAATTCTCGTCGGGCTGCTGTATGCGCTTCCAAACCTTTATGGTGAGGATCCGGCCGTACAAGTCACTGGCGCGCGGGGTGCCGCCGCCAGTGAAACGACGCTGGTCCAGATCCAAAATGTGCTGAAAGAACAGAATATTGCCAGCAAATCACTGGTGCTGGAAAACGGTGCCATCATGGCCCGGTTCGGCAACCCGGATGTGCAGATCCGCGCCCGTGAAGCGCTGGTGGCTGCTTTGGGCGAAAACTATGTCGTTGCTCTCAACCTGGCGCCGGCGACGCCGCGCTGGCTGGCGATGCTGGGCGCCGAACCGATGAAACTGGGCCTGGATCTGCGGGGCGGGGTGCACTTCCTGATGGAAGTGGACATGGATACCGCCCTTGGGAAACTGCAGGAACAGACCATGGATACCCTGCGCACCGACTTGCGCGATAAAGGGATCCCTTACGCCACCGTGCGCAAGATTGACAACTACGGCAGTGAAGTGCGCTTCCGTGATGCCGATACCCGCAACCAGGCGGTCAGTTACCTGGCGCCGCGCCACCGTGATCTGGTCATCAACAGCGGCAGCGACAATACGCTGAGCGCGGTGATGGCGGATGAACGCCTGCGCGAGGCGCGCGAATATGCGGTGCAGCAGAACATCAATATCCTGCGCAACCGCGTCAACCAGCTCGGCGTGGCTGAACCGCTGGTGCAGCGCCAGGGCGCAGATCGCATTGTGGTTGAACTGCCGGGCATTCAGGACACTGCTCGCGCCAAGGAGATCCTCGGCGCAACCGCCACCCTGGAGTTCCGTCTGGTGAACAGCACGGTAGACGATACCGCTGCCGCCAACGGCCGGGTGCCGGGCGACTCCGAAGTCAAACCCACCCGCGACGGTCGTCCGGTGGTGCTCTACAAGCGCGTGATCCTGACCGGTGACCATATTACCGACTCAACCTCCAGCGCCGACGAGTACAACCGCCCTCAGGTTAATATTTCCCTGGACAGCACCGGCGGTACCACCATGTCCAATTTTACCCGCGACAGCATTGGCAAATTGATGGCTACGCTGTTCGTCGAGTATAAGGACAGCGGTAAAAAAGATGCCAATGGTCGATCTGTGCTGGTCAAGCAGGAAGAAGTGATAAACGTTGCCACCATCCAGTCAAGATTGGGCAACAGCTTTCGCATAACCGGTATCGACAACCCTAATGAAGCGCGCCAGCTCTCACTGCTGCTGCGGGCGGGTGCCTTGATTGCGCCGATCCAGATTGTCGAAGAGCGCACCATCGGTCCGACCCTGGGCATGCAGAACATCACCCAGGGGCTTGAAGCCTGTCTTTGGGGCCTGGTGGCGTCCATCGTGTTCATGGTGGTCTACTACCGTAAATTCGGCATGATCGCGACCACCGCGTTGGTGGCGAACCTGGTGCTGATTGTCGGTATCATGTCCCTGCTGCCGGGGGCGACGCTGACCATGCCGGGTATTGCCGGTATCGTGCTGACGCTGGCGATAGCGGTAGATGCTAATGTGCTTATCAACGAACGTATCAAGGAAGAACTTAAAAACGGGCGGACGATACAGCAGTCTATTCATGAGGGATATCGCGGCGCGTTCTCCAGTATCGTTGATGCCAACGTCACCACGCTGATTACCGCCATCATCCTTTATGCGGTCGGCACCGGCTCTATCAAGGGCTTTGCCATTACTACCGCCATCGGGGTTGCCACCTCAATGTTTACGGCAATTGTCGGCACGCGTGCCATCGTTAACCTGCTTTACGGCGGTAAACGCATCGATAAGCTGTCTATCTAGGAGTGTGCTGTGGCTCAGCAACATAGTGTTGAAGATTTGAACTACGGCCGTAAAGTCTATGACTTTATGCGCTGGGATAATGTCGCATTCACCATTTCTTTGGTGCTGCTTATCGCCTCCATCGCGGTAATGTCGGTGCGCGGCTTTAACTGGGGACTCGATTTCACCGGCGGTACGGTGATTGAACTGAACCTGGAAAAGCCCGCTGAAATAGATGTCATGCGCGGCGCGCTGGAGAAGGCCGGTTTTCAGGACCCGCTTATTCAGAATTTCGGCAGCAGCCGTGACGTCATGGTCAGGATGCCGCCGGTGCAGGACGGTGCAGGGCAGGAACTGGGCAACAAGGTGCTCAGTATCATCAATCAGGAAACCGGGCAGCAGGCGACGGTCAAGCGGATCGAGTTTGTCGGGCCGAGCGTCGGCAGCGATCTGGCCCAGGCCGGCGGCATGGCGCTGCTGGTGGCGTTAATCTGTATCCTTATCTACGTCGGTTTCCGCTTTGAGTGGCGTCTGGCGATGGGGGCGGTGCTGTCCCTGGCTCATGACGTGGTGATCACCATGGGGATTCTGTCGCTGTTCCATATTGAGATCGACCTGACCATCGTCGCCTCGCTGATGTCGGTAATCGGTTACTCACTTAACGACAGTATAGTGGTGTCGGACCGTATTCGTGAGAATTTCCGCAAGATACGCCGCGGGACCTCCTACGAAATCATCAACGTGTCGCTGACCCAGACCCTGAGTCGCACCATCATGACCTCTGCTACCACCCTGATGGTGGTGCTGATGCTCTATATCTTCGGCGGCGCTATCCTGGAAGGCTTCTCGCTGACCATGCTTATCGGGGTGTCAATCGGTACTGTGTCGTCTATCTACGTTGCATCGGCGCTGGCGCTGAAAATGGGCGTCAAACGCGAACATATGATTCAGCAGAAAGTCGAGAAAGAGGGGGCAGATCAGCCATCGCTGCTGCCCTGATTGGCCGGTGAGGATGCCGCACTCTGGCATCCTCATACCAACGACCTTCTGGCCGTTGGTTGGATGCGTTCACAAAAGGAGTAAACCTGGTTTACTCTTTTTTTTCGCCTGGTGAAACCCGCTGGGGGACTAGGCCGGTAAGCGCGGGCCATTCAATGATTGCGGCAGCTTAAGATTGTCAATGCAGTTATTCCCGCGGCTGGAAATGACACCGGCGGCTCAGGGCCGCCGGTGCGTCAGCGTTAATGCGCGTGGAGGGTACTTAGCTCAAAAAGTCTTCGCGCTGCGGGGTGAACGTATCCAGCAGAACGCCCGCTTCCAGGCAGACGCAGCCATGAACGATATTTGGCGCTTTATACAGCGTATCTCCTTCGCTCACTACTTGGGTAATGCCGTCGATGGTAAATTCGAATTTACCTGACAGTACATAGGTCAGCTGCTCGTGCTGATGATGGTGAAGCGGACCGACAGCACCGGTTGCAAACGTCACTTTCACCGCCATCATAGTGCCGCCGTGGGCCAGTATACGCCGGCTGACCCCTTCGCCCAGATCCTGTTCAATCGTATCTTTATAGTAAATAAACATCTTGAATCCTCGTTAATTGAAAAGTTGTGGCCCAATGTTCACCAGATAGAGCGCCGGTTTGCCATCACAGTCAGAGGTATAGAGTACCTGTTTGTTATCCGGGCTGAACGACGGATGGGGATGGGTCACCTGGCGATCGCCGTTAAGCACTTTCCACGAGCTGTTGTGGGCGGATAAGCGGGCATGGCGGCGGGTCGCTACGTCAAAGATATAGAGCCAGGGATCATTCTGAATACGGTAACCGCCGCTGTCAGAGACATCAACCGGCGCATCAGCGCCGTCGCCGACCAGCAGTGTCCCGTCTTCATTGCTCATCAAGTGGGAGCAAGCCGGCATCAGCATCAGTTCCTCATTGACGCCGGTATCAGGATTAAAGCGGCAGATGCGGCGGTCCTGTTCCCCTTTCAGATAAGAAACATAGATCATCGCCTGCCCGTTCGGTACCCAGAACTCATGGGTGCAGCTCTCGCCTTCGGCGTGCTCTTTGACCTTACGCATCTGGCTGCCATCTTGATTGATAAGCCACATCCGCGCATCGACCAGGTCATGGGGGCCTTCATGGCAGAAGGCAACGGTGTTGTCATCGTGGGGCCGATAAATCGGATGTCCAAGCCATTCATTGGCGTCCAGGATAACCGTGGCCTCACCGGTAGCCAGGTCGACGCGCAGTAATCGGCAGTGTGGCTGGCGAGTATAGAAATCCCGGAATACTTTCCAGTCGGTAAGCGGTGTCCAGTCGGCTTTAGCGATCTCGATGCCCACCATCGAGGTGCAATCGCTGTTGGCCACCCAGGTACCATAACCCACCCATGCGTCCGGAACCTGATAGACGGTGGTTTCGGCGAGATCGCTCAAGCTGACCTTTTGCAGGAAACGTTCATTTTTCACGTAATAAAGATACTGATCATCCGGTGATAAAAAACCACCAAAGGTATTGTCACCTTCGCCTTCGGTCAGCTGTAGCGCTTGCTGCTGGCGCAGATCAAGCAAGTAGTAGTTACGACGCCCCTCAAATTCGGCGCCGAAAATCAGTTTGCTGCCATCTTGGGTAAAGCATTTCTGATAAAAATAATTGCGATGGCAGATGACCTCGGGGGGCGTCAAGCGAGTGACCGTGGCCCCGGTATCCGGATCCTGAAAAACATGAAAATCGAGTGGTATGACTTTTCCTTTTGGCATGGCTTACCTCATAACTCCTGTGACAGCCCGATAACCCTGCGGGCGCAAAATTAAGACAACAATTATTTTATGAAACATTGTTTCAATTATTGAGGGGATAATAACGAATCAGGGTAAAACCTACAGCTATAGGCACGATAAATGTATTGCTGATCACAAAATACTTTAGGCCCTGAGCAATGCATTCCTGCTTAGCCCTCGGGCTGTAGATAACCCCAGTTGTTAGATCGCCGGTGGTCAGTTTAATTTTGTTACACATGTCTCATTTGTGAAATTAATCACCTTTTGAATAACCTGATGTGATTTCAATCACACTAAATTACCGATCCAAACCGTATAAAACCGAAATTCCTATAATTTTAAAACATTGGTTTATTTTTCATATGGAGATGACGGTGAAAGAAAGAAATGTGTCATTCGGGCATTTATTGGCCTACGGTGGGGGGAATTTACTCGGCAGTGGGGCGCTGGCAATCAGCGGAGCCTGGCTACTCTACTTCTACACAACATTTTGCGGACTGACGCTCATCCAGGCATCCGCCATCTTTTCAATCGCCAGCATCATTGATGCAATCAGTAACCCAGTAATGGGCTACCTGACGGATAATTTCAGCAACACTCGGCTGGGTAAAAAATTCGGCCGCCGCAGGTTCTTTATTTTACTGGGGATCCCGCTGATGATGTTCTACCCACTGCTGTGGGTGGATGGCTTCGGCTTCTGGTACTACCTGGCGACCTATGTCATATTCGAGCTGATTTATACTTCGGTAATGGTGCCTTATGAAACGCTGGCTACCGAAATGACCAGCGATTTCTCCATACGCTCTAAAATGACCGGCTACAAAGCGATCTTCGGCAAGTTAGCTAATTTCCTGGCGGCGTTTATTCCGGGCCAGTTCATCCTTATTTATGGTAAAGATTCCGCCCAACCCTTCTTTTATACCGGCCTGACTTATGGTGTTATTTTATTTATTGCGGTAGCGGCGCTGTATTTTACCAGTTGGGAACGCAAATCCGAGGCTGAAAAACAGGTCAGGCTGAAGGCAAATTCCCTGGCCACCAGTCTGCTTACCATGAGCCGGGATATGAAGTCCACCTTCCATTTACGGGTATTCCGCAAACACCTCGGCATGTACTTGTTCGGCTTTGGCGCCGAATGGCTTTTTGCGTCGATCTTTACTTATTTCGTTATTTTCGTTATGCAGTTCAACCCGGCCATGGTTGCCGGTCTCAACAGCTTAAACTCGATATTGCAGCTGTGCTCTACAGCGCTGTTTATTGCTTTTTGCGTCAAGCATGGATTCAGCAAGCCATACAGTCTGGCGCTGGGCATCGTTATCTTTTCGGTGCTGCTCTATACCATGCTCTACTTCTTACACCTGCCAGCACAGTGGGTCACCGTGGCGATGATATCGATTACCGTGATCTTTGGTATTGGCACCGGCGGCGTGTATTACATCCCCTGGACGGTATATACCTTCCTGGCCGATGTGGATGAAGTTTTCACTGGCCGTCGCCGGGAAGGGATTTACGCCGGCGCCATGACGTTCTCGGGCAAAATTACCCGCTCGATCATTGTTTTCCTGATGGGATCAATCCTCAGTTATTACGGATTCCAGTCCAAATCCTAGGTCCAGCCAGAAAGCGCGGTCAACGCGATAGCCATTGTGTTTGCTGCCGGCGTAATTATTCTCGCCCTGACGGCCATAGTTTTCAGTTCACAGATGAAGCTGAATCGCAAAACGCACAGGGTGGTGCTGGCTGAAGTGGCCCGGATCAAAGCCGGCGGCAAGGTCAGTGACATTGAGCCCCAGGCAAGGGCGGTGATTGAGGATCTGGTGGGTTACCCTTATGAACAGTGTTGGGGAAATAATAAAGCCTGCCAAAAAATGCTGGGGGCGAATCCTCTCGAGGCGTATCAGGTCAAGGAAGCCCACTGATGGCGGCGGGCCAACACTGCGCTGGTAGCTATTTTATCAACCTTCCCCCGCTACGGTACAGGTAGCGGGTTTACAGCGGATCGGACAGGCATGTTGCGATTATTCATAACGGCGGTGGTGGTGATGCTCACAGTAAATCCGGCAGCGGCAACTGACATACCGGACGTTTCACGTCTACGTTGGCAAAAGATCACCTTCGGGCAATCAACCGACATCGATTTTGCCACTAACGTCCTTGCCGACAAGGTTGGCGTCAATGATGTCACCGTCGGCGGCAAGAAATTGCCCCAGGCGGTGCCGATGGCGCTGCAAACGCCGTTTACCCTGGAAAGCCGCGGCGGCAAGATAGGCAACAGCCATGACGGGCTGACGTTTTATTACACCACCTTGCCGGTGAATGTAAATTTCGTGCTGCAGGCTACGGTTTCCGTTTCACAATTCGGCCCAGAAAACGGCGCCAAGCCCGCCGGCCAGGAAGGCGTCGGCATGCTGGTGAGGGATGTGATTGGCCAGGGCCGGCAGGAACAGCCGGTAGCCGGTTATGAAGAGTTTCCCGCCTCCGCCAACCAGGTGATGAATGCCATCCTGACCCAGGATAAGCGGTCCCATACCCGCGTCCAGGCTTCGCATATTACCCGCACCGGTTCACTCCAGCCAGCGGGTAATCAGGGGGTGCAAATCACCCGACAATCTTATCAGCCCGATATAGATCTGGCAAAAACGCCGAGCTTCAGGCTGCGATTGGAACGCACCGACCAGGATTTTGTCACCGGCTTTGCCCCGCTCGACAGCGAGCAGTGGGTGAACCATCGCGTCGAGGGTGCTGATCTGGTGGCGGTTCAACGCAAAGACGTCTATTACCTGGGCTTCTTTGCCGCTCGCAATGCCCGGATGACCGTTGATAACGTCAAGCTCAGCCTGAGTGCAGCCCATACGGTAGCCAGCAAGCCGAAACCGCTCGTCCTGGCGCCGCTGAAAGTTGAACTGGCTTCGTCGCCGGTCAGTGCCTTTGCTGATTATGCGTTCCAGCTGCGAGCCAATCGGGATGGCAGAGTGACGGTAAGGCAGGATCAGGTGGTGCTGGCGGCGGAAAGCCCATTGAAGGCCGGTGATGTTATCTCGATTCCGGCGACACTGCATCGGCCTGTCAGCCAGTTCAGTTATGTGTTTACCGATAGCGACGGCAGGCAACTTGCTGAGCAAACCACTGAGGTTAGCTGGCAGCAGCAGTTTACCGACGGCGATACGCTGTGGGTTTCGCCGCAAGGACTGGCGGCAAACGACGGCACGGCCAGTAAGCCTTTGGACTTCGCTACCGCCGTCGCGGTGCTGCCGCCAGGAGGGACGATTTTGCTGCAACAGGGGGAGTATCCGTTAGCCACTATCCCGGCTACCGCCAGCGGCAGCCCTACGCGGATAAAAACGCTTAAAGCCGCCGGTGAGAAAGTGGTTTTTCACGGCCTGTCGCTGTCAGGGCATTACTGGATGATAGCCAATATCGAGGTTACCGGTAAAAGCTTTCATATTGCCGGCAGTCATAACCATATCGACCGAGTGATTGCCCATCATGCGGATGATACCGGTATCTGGGTCTCATCGCCGGAAGGCATCGGCCGGGCGTTATGGGCCAGCCATAATCTGATTTCCAACTCAGAGTCTTTTGCCAACAAGGATCCGGGCAACATTAACGCCGACGGCTTTGCGGTCAAGATGCGGGTAGGAGCAGGTAATCGTGTGGTGAACTGCATTGCGCATGACAATGCAGATGACGGTTTTGACCTGTTTAACAAAATCGAAGATGGCCCCAATGGGCAGGTAGTGATCGAAAACAGCATCGCCCTTAACAATACCAATAATGGCTTTAAGCTTGGTGGGGAAGGGCAATCCGTGGCGCATCGGTCAAGCGGAAACTTGGCGGTTGGCAACGGCATGGACGGCTTTACCGATAATTTCAATCCCGGTCAATTGGCTATTCAACACAATATAGCGCTGGATAATAAACGATTTAATTTCATCTTCCGCCAGGGGCCTTATAATGATCCCAATGAACAAGGCGTATTTAAAAATAATATTTCCTTGCGAACCAGTGCCACACAATACAATGATGTGATAACAGGACATGCCGATAATAGTAACTTTTTTTATCAAAATAATCACACCATTAACAACGATGGTATCGTGCTTAATAATCGCCAATTTATTTCATTATCGGTGCCGGAACATTTTTCCCGACAAGCTGACGGCGCCTTTGAACTGGGCGATTTCCTAAAGCGAAGATAGCCTAGCGGGCTGTCGATGCCCGCAGCCGCTGCTTTTGCCCACCGCCTGTCAGCGTTATCGCCGGCAGGCTTGACTGTGCCTGGAATTATCGAGAAAACAGGCGTAATGAACCCTGACAGAGGACGTTTAGCGGCCATCATGCCCAGGCGACATAATAAATAAATTCAATCATTTGCACCGGGAGGGAAGCATGCCGAAATGGATTTATGTAAGGAAATAAGTCGGGGATCACATTTTCAAGATCCTACCGATGACGGCGGGCAAAAATACCCATAGAGTAAAATGAAATGGTGTTTCTATTTTATTGTTTTGAGGTTTTAAATTTGAATAAATTCATTCACCTGGTTTGAGCGGCGACTCACACTTACTGACTTTTTTGTTTGACAACAGCCGATTACCTTACACGGACAAGCATTATGAATGAAAACAAAATGCTGGGACTGGCCTACATCTCTCCCTATATAATAGGGCTGCTGGTGTTTACCGCTTATCCCTTTATTTCTTCGTTGGTCCTGAGTTTTACCGAATATGATTTAATGAGCCCGCCGGTATTTAACGGGGTTGAGAATTACCGTTATATGTTTGCGGAGGATGATCTTTTTTGGAAATCCATGGGCGTGACCTTTGCGTATGTATTCTTGACTATTCCGCTTAAGCTTGCATTTGCATTATTTATCGCCTTTGTGCTGAATTTCAAGTTGCGCGGCATCGGCATGTTTCGTACCGCATTCTACGTGCCATCTATCCTCGGCAGCAGCGTGGCGATTGCAGTATTGTGGCGTGCGCTGTTCGCCATTGATGGGCTGCTGAATGCCATTATTGGCGTGCTGGGATTCGACCCGGTGAACTGGCTGGGCGAACCTTCCCTTGCACTGATGTCGGTGACTCTGCTGCGTGTATGGCAGTTTGGATCGGCGATGGTTATCTTCCTGGCTGCACTGCAGAATGTGCCTCAATCCCAATATGAAGCCGCCATGATTGATGGTGCTTCCAAATGGCAAATGTTCACCAAGGTAACGGTGCCGCTGATTACGCCGGTGATATTCTTCAACTTCATCATGCAGACGACCCAGGCGTTCCAGGAATTCACTGCGCCTTATGTGATTACCGGTGGTGGCCCGACCCATTACACCTACCTGTTCTCACTTTATATTTACGACACCGCATTCAAATACTTTGATATGGGCTATGGCTCTGCGCTGGCGTGGGTGCTGTTCCTGGTGGTGGCGGTATTCGCGTCCGTCGCGTTCAAGTCATCTAAATACTGGGTGTTTTACTCCGCCGATAAAGGAGGAAAAAATGGCTGATTTACCACAGTACACTGACGCTAAAGCCCTGTCGGAAGCCGCAGAACGTGAAATCAAGCGGACCCGCCGCCGTGAGCGCATTAACGCAACCTTTCGCTATACCACACTGATTGTGGTTGGCCTGCTGATGCTCTATCCACTGGCGTGGATGTTCTCGGCCTCGTTCAAGCCCAATCAGGAAATCTTTACCACCATGGGGCTTTGGCCGGCGCATCCGACCTGGGAAGGTTTTATCAACGGTTGGAAGACCAGTACCGAATACACCTTCGGGCATTACATGCTTAATACCTTTAAGTACGTCATCCCCAAGGTACTGTTAACCATCATTTCATCGACCATCGTGGCCTATGGATTTGCCCGTTTTGAAATCCCGTTCAAGGGCTTCTGGTTCGGAACACTGATTACCACCATGCTGCTGCCAAGTACCGTGCTGCTTATCCCTCAGTACATCATGTTCCGTGAGCTGGGCATGCTTAACAGCTATATGCCGCTGTACCTGCCGCTGGCATTTGCCACTCAGGGCTTCTTTGTCTTCATGCTTATCCAGTTTCTGCGCGGTGTACCGCGTGATATGGAAGAAGCGGCCCAGATCGATGGCTGTAATTCCTGGCAGGTGCTGTGGTATGTGCTGGTGCCGATTTTACGGCCGGCGATCATTTCGGTCGCTCTGTTCCAGTTCATGTGGTCGATGAACGATTTCATCGGTCCGCTGATTTATGTTTACAGCGTAGATAAATACCCGATAGCGCTGGCGCTAAAAATGTCTATCGACGTTACCGAAGGGGCACCGTGGAATGAGATCCTGGCAATGGCAAGCATCTCTATCCTGCCGTCCATCATCGTTTTCTTCCTGGCGCAGCGCTATTTCGTGCAGGGCGTGACCAGCAGTGGAATCAAAGGTTAATTGAGGAAAAGAAGTCATGGCAGAAGTCATTTTTAATAAACTCGAAAAAGTGTACTCCAATGGTTTCAAGGCGGTGCACGGTATTGACCTGCGGATCCAGGACGGAGAGTTCATGGTCATCGTCGGCCCTTCGGGCTGCGCCAAGTCAACCACGCTGCGCATGCTGGCCGGGCTGGAAACCATCAGCGGCGGAGAGATCCGTATCGGCAGCCGGGTAGTCAATAACCTGGCGCCGAAAGCGCGCGGTATCGCCATGGTATTCCAGAACTATGCGCTTTATCCCCATATGACGGTGCGGGAAAACCTGGCATTTGGCCTGAAGCTGAGCAAAATGCCGAAAGAACAAATCAAAACCCAGGTTGAGGAAGCGGCACGGATTCTGGAGCTGGAAGATTTGCTCGAACGCCTGCCACGCCAGCTTTCAGGCGGGCAAGCCCAGCGGGTGGCGGTCGGTCGCGCCATCGTCAAAAAGCCGGATGTGTTCCTGTTCGATGAACCGCTGTCTAACCTGGATGCCAAATTGCGCGCGTCAATGCGCATCCGTATTTCGGATCTGCACAAGCACCTTAAGCAAAGCGGCAAAGCGGCGACCACCGTTTATGTTACCCATGATCAGACTGAAGCCATGACCATGGGCGACCGTATCTGCGTAATGAAACTTGGCCATATCATGCAGGTTGATACCCCGGACAATCTTTATCATTACCCAAAAAATATGTTTGTCGCCGGTTTTATCGGTGCGCCGGAAATGAACATCAAACCTGGCCAGTTGGTTGAAAGCAACGGCCAGGTATCGCTACAGATCGGTCATTCGCTGCTGACGCTCAATGCCCATCAGCAGGAAAAAGTCAGGAGCTATGTCGGCAAACCCATTTTTTACGGTATCCGCCCCGAGTTTGTCACCATTACCGAAGCGGCAGCCCTTAGCAATGGCGGCAGTGGTGAACTGGTACGCGTCGAAAATATGGGCCACGAATTCTTTATTTATATCCGGGTGGGCGATGTCGAATTGACCAGCCGTATGCCATCGGATGAAGCCAGAGTGATGATCGCCAAGGGGCTGAATCGTCAAATTGGTTTCGCGTTTAGCATGGAACACTGTCATCTCTTTGATGCAGCGACAGAAAATAACATTACCCTATGAAGGAATGTACCCTATGAAAAGAACGCTAATTAACCTGGTCGTCGCCGGTAGTCTGGCGATGCTATCTTCTCAGGCCTTTGCAGCAGAGCAGGTCGATCTGCGCATGTCCTGGTGGGGCGGCAATGGTCGGCATCAGGTGACGCTTAAAGCGCTGGATCAATTTCATCAAAAGTACCCCAATATTACCGTTAAAGCGGAATATACCGGCTGGGACGGACATTTATCACGCCTGACCACGCAGATTGCCGGCGGTACTGAGCCTGATGTTATGCAGACCAACTGGAACTGGCTGCCGATTTTTTCTAAAACCGGCACCGGTTTCTATGATTTGAACAGTGTCGCCGATACATTGGATTTAAAACAGTTCAACCCGGGCGATCTTGAGCAGACGACGGTCGACGGTAAACTGAACGGTATTCCGACCTCGGTGACAGCGCGAATTTTTTATTACAACGATGAGACCTGGAAGAAGGCTGGAGTCGATTATCCCAAGAACTGGGATGAACTGATTGCCGCTGGTAAGGTATTTAAAGAAAAACTGGGCGATAAGTATTACCCGATCATCCTGGAGCATCAGGATACTTTTGCTTTGATCAGTTCTTACATGATCCAGAAGTACAATCAACCGGCGGTGGATGAGAAGGGCAAAAAATTTGCCTGGAGCAAAGATCGCTGGGTTGAATTCTTTACCCTGTATAAAACCATGGTAGATAGTCATGTTATGCCTTCATCGAAATACTACGCCTCGTTCGGCAAAAATAACATGTATGAAATGAAACCATGGATCAACGGGGAATGGGCGGGTACCTATATGTGGAACTCCACCATAACTAAATATTCCGATAACCTGGTCGCGCCGGCAAAACTGGACCTGGGCCCTTATCCGATGTTACCGGATGCCAAAGATGCAGGGTTATTCTTTAAGCCCGCCCAGATGTTGTCGATTGGCAAATCGACCAAACATCCTAAAGAAGCCGCTTTATTGATTAATTTTCTGCTTAACAGCCCAGAAGGGGTGAAAACTCTGGGTCTTGAACGTGGCGTGCCGCTGAGTAAAGCGGCGGTTGAAACCTTGACCAATGATGGCGTAATCAAGGATGGTGATCCGGCAGTAGCGGGTCTAAAACTGGCTTTATCATTGCCACATGATTTGACAACCTCACCTTATTTTGATGATCCGCAAATAGTGACGTTATTTGGGAATGCTATTCAGTCCATTGATTATGGTCAGAAGACGGTGGAAGAAACCGCTGAAGATTTCCAACGTCAGGGAGACCGTATTATTAAACGCGCCACCCGTTAAACATTAACCTGCCGCTTAATACGTTAATAAAGCGTTATAAGTATTAAGGTAATGATGTTGTTCATTTCACCCTGCCATCGATGATGGCGGGGTAGTTTTGCTTCTTATTTATCCATTAAAAAACAAGTAGTTAGATCAAGATCACATCTATGAAGACATCCCCAGGTAATACCGCATAGTTATGATTGCGATCACACATTTAGCTAACTAAATAGTTAAAATCCAATACCAGATTAAAAGAAACAATATTTCAATTATAACGACAGTGGATGATTAATTATGAAGATAAAGCTCCTTACCCTGGGTGTGGCCGCCGTACTCTGTGCAAATGCTGGTGCAGTCAGTGTTGACCTCCGTCATGAATATACTGATGACAGCCGTGCTAATAAAGATCGCGTATTAGTTGCTCATCGCTTCGATAATGGTTTTGGATTCTCTGTGGAAGCCAAAGCTAAATCAGGTGGTGATGATGAGCAAAAGCCTTTCAATGACATGGTAGATAATGGATCTGAATATGACATTAACTATCAATATAAACTGACGCCAGAGGTTAACCTGCAACCAGGCCTGGCATTTGAAACCTCGTCCAGCAAAGCAATCTACAAGCCATATTTACGCGCCCAATATACTTTCGACAGCGGTATTTATGTAGCTGCCCGCTATCGTTATGAATATACGCGCGACACCACCACCGGTGCTGAGGATGAGCACGTTAACCGCGGTGAAGCCTGGTTAGGTTATCGCTGGGATAAATGGCGTGCAGAATTGAACTATATTTACAAAAAGAGTGATTTGGTCAAATTCGATAATAAGAAAGAAGATTACGAATATGATGGTAAATTGCAGTATTCCATTAACAAGAACTGGGCCCCTTATATTGCGGTAGGTAACGTTTCAGTCCGTAAGACCACCGACGAACGCCAGACGCGTTATCGGGTAGGGGTACAGTACAGCTTCTGATAACCTGTCGGTTGCAGCGTTATATACCGAGGGGCACTGGGTTAGATTGCGCTGACCCAGTGCCTTGAGGTTTTTTAATGCAGGCTGGCACTGTTACTGCATTCAACCATCGAATTCCCCTTACGCACCCTCATTCCTATTTCTTCGACGACCACATTGTGCAACAAACACACCCTTTGTCCTATCCTTGGGCTTCGATTATCGATTCCGGGCGGCCAGTAGGCAGAGGGCCAGGGCGACTTCATACGATTTGACAAAAGAAGGTATCGGCAGGAACTCGAACGGCGAATGGAAATTATGTGCGCCGGTAAAAAAGTTGGGCGTCAACAGCCCTTTAGCTGATAGGGCAGCGCCGTCAGTGCCGCCGCGCATCGGGGTAACCTTAGGCGTCACGCCGACCTGCGACATAGCGGCAAAAATCAAATCAACCGCCCGGCGATCCTCGCCGATGGCATTACTGATATTGCTATAGGTGTCGGTAATGGTGCATTCCACCCGGCCGGTCGGATAAGCGGCGGCAATCTGTTGTGCCGTTTCAGTCAGCTGTTGTTTGCGTGCGGCAAAACTGTCCAGAAAAAAATCGCGGATCGAGACATTCAGACGAGCCTTATTGGCATCGGCGCTAAGCCCATTGAACCAGATATAGCCTTCTCGCCCCTCGGTATGCTCTGGCGTTTGCCGGCGGTCAAACTGACTGATGAAGTCATGGGCCATCAGCAGTGGATTGACCAGCACGTTTTTAGCCGACATCGGATGCGCGGGGACGCCGGTAAAGACAATATTCGCCGCTGCGGCATTGAAGTTTTCATACACCACTTCCCCCAGTTCACAGCAGTCGATAGTCCAGGCGAAATCGACGTCAAACCGCTTCAGGTCCAGGGCTTTGGCACCGCGCAGGCCAATTTCTTCATCCGGTACAAACGCGACGACGATATCGCCGTGCTGCATATCGGCGCTGATATTCTCCAGTACTGTCATCACCACCGTGACCGCTGCCTTATTGTCCGCACCCAGCACGCTGGTGCCGTCGCTGAAAATAATCTGCTGGCCGGCGTAGGCCTTGATTTCAGGATGTTCTTCTACCCGCAGCCAGATATCCTGGGCCGGATTGAGGCACAGATCCTGACCGCTGAAGGTCAGTACCTGAGGATGAATATCGGCTGACAGGCCGACGTCGACGGTATCGATATGGGTAATGAAGCCAATGCGCGGCGCGCCGGCGACATTGCCGCGTTTAACTGCGGTCACGGTCGCACGGTCATCTATCTGTATCTCCTCCAGACCGAGTGTGGCCAGTTCGTCGGCCAGCATTTGCGCCAGCACCTGCTGACCAGGGGTGCTGGGAAGGCGAGTGGCCGCAGGATCACTCTGGCTGGTTACCGAGAGGTAGCGAAAAAAGCGGGAGGTCAATTGAGCGCTCAGAGCGTCAGTCATACAGATTCCTTTTATTAATCTTTTGCAATTATCTTTAAGCTACATAATAGTGAAGGTTATTAATAGGATGATTGGTTGTTTTTTTTTTACGTTTGCCGTCAGGTAAACCTTATCTCCGGGTCGATATCCTCGACGTATTGATGGGTCACTTTGTATAGGATTGTTAGCCATGAAAATGCGGCTGTTCAGATATACCCTTGCAGCGCTGGCGGTAGCCGCGTCCTCGTCGGTAGCGGCAAAAACGTTGGTGTATTGTTCAGAGGGGTCGCCGGAGAATTTCAATCCGCAGATTTATACCTCCGGCACCAGCGTTGATTCCAGTGCAGTGCCACTGTATAACCGATTGGTCGATTTCAAAGTGGGTACCACTGAACTGGTGCCAAGCCTGGCCGAGCGTTGGGATATCAGCGATGACGGAAAGGTCTATACGTTTCACTTGCGCAAAGGGGTAAAGATCCACAGCAATAAGAATTTTACCCCCAGCCGGGATTTCGATGCCGATGATGTGGTTTTCTCCTTTATGCGCCAAAAAGATCCGGCCCATCCTTACCATAAGGTTTCCGGCGGCGCCTATACCAACTTTGACAGCCTGGAGTTCGGCTCGCTTATCACCGCTATCGATAAGCTGGACTCGCATACCGTGCGTTTTACCCTTGCCCATGCGGAAGCGCCTTTCCTGGCCGATCTGGCTTGGTATTTTGCCTCAATCCTATCGGCTGAATATGCCGATAAGATGCTTAAAGCCGGTACGCCTGAAAAAGTGGATCGCGAGCCGGTCGGCACCGGCCCATTCCAACTGGTTCAGTACCAGAAGGACTCACGCATTTTGTATAAGGCTTTCCCTGACTACTGGGCCGGCAAGGCCAACATCGATCGCCTGGTGTTTTCGATAACGCCAGATGCGTCCACCCGTCTGGCCAAGCTCGAAAAGAATGAATGCCAGGTAATGCCGTTCCCCAATCCGGCTGATCTGCCGCGTATGCGTGACAATCCCGATATCAACCTGCAGCAAAAGGCTGGGTTGAACATTGGTTTCCTGGCCTTCAATACCCAGAAAGCGCCGTTGGATAAGGTGAAAGTTCGTCAGGCGCTGACAATGGCAATCAATAAACCGGCGATCATTGAGGCGGTATTCCAGGGGACCGGCATTGCAGCCAAAAACCTGCTGCCGCCGGACGTATGGAGTGCCGATAAGGATTTGACGGATTATCCTTATGACCCGGAAAAGGCGAAATCGCTGCTGAAAGAGGCCGGCATGGCTGAAGGATTTACCATCGATTTATGGGCGATGCCGGTCCAGCGCCCCTATAATCCGAACGCCCGCCGCATGGCGGAAATGATCCAGGCGGATTGGGCGCGGATTGGCGTCAAGGCCAAGGTGGTAACCTATGAGTGGGGCGAATACCTGACCCGGGTCAAGAGCGGCGAACATCAGGCAGCCTTAATGGGCTGGACGACGGCGACAGGTGATCCAGACAACTTTTTCGGACCGCTGTTCAGCTGTACCTCGGCCAATGGCGGTTCCAACTCGTCCAAATGGTGTTATAAGCCTTTTGACGACCTAATCCAGCAGGCGCGGACCGTCAGCGATCAAGGCGAACGTACCGCGCTCTACCAGCAGGCCCAGGTGATTATGCATGAACAGGCGCCGGCAGTGATGATCGCGCATTCGACGATATTCGAGCCGGTGCGCAAAGAAGTCAGCGGTTATGAAATTGATCCGTTCGGTAAACATATCTTCTATCAGGTCGATATCAAGTGACTATCGCGGTGACGCAGGCGATATGATGTCGTCCGCCGTTGTGGTCGGCAGGGATAATGTTATCGCCCTCCAGCGGTACACCGCGTCAGGCTGAAACCTCAGTCCCGGGATCGGCTAGCGGATCCCGGGACTTTTTCGTTTCGCTGACTGCCTTGGCAGCGACCTGTACCCGTCAGCCCCACGTTCCGGCTATCGCCAGCAGCGTACCTGACGACGCAGCGGTTACTGCTGATCGCGCGGCTTGGTCGCATCCGGGGAAGGGGGGTTAACCGGTGACTGGCGGGTGATATCGTGCAGGCGGATATAGCCCACCTGTTCAGGCGTCAACCCGCTGAGGCGCAGTTCAACCGTGGCTTCGGATCGCCCCAGCAGCGACGCCGGCACCGAGATAGGCTGGCTAAGCGTATCGACAGTCAGCGGCTTGCCGGAAGTGGGGTCGATTTGTCCCCAGTCGACGACGGCATTCAGCGACTGCAGGGCGGTCGCGTCGGCGGTTCGGATGTGCAGCAATGCCCGGGCACCATTGGCTTCAGGCTCTACCCGGCCAAGGGAAACCTGAAGTTTACCGGCATCGCTGTCGACTCTGGCGGCGGTCTGTGCGGCGGGGTACAGGTAAACGCCGGTGGTCGACTGTTCATTGAGGGTATTTTGCAGCAGCAGAGCCGATGCTTGATCATTCAGATATTGCAGCTGCTGGTTGAGTTTGCTGACTTGATTTTTGAGTTGCGGCAACTCCTTATCGGTTGATGACGCGCATCCTGACAGCATCGCCAGGGCGAGGAGAGTACAAACTGTACGATAACCGGTTGTCATGGCAAGCATTTCCTGTGGGTAAGCGGTGAGTAAAAGCTTAGCCTTTAACCTGATGAAAGTCATGGGGTCAAGGGGGTAAACAGCGGGTTATATTCCCTCTGTGGGGGATGCTGCTTTGTTGTCGGCGTCGTTCGCGTTAAACTGGATTTTTGCCTATCAGCCTGTCAGGGACCTTTATGCATTGCCCTTTTTGTTCTGCCGTGGATACCAAGGTTATCGATTCCCGCCTGGTGGGGGAAGGCACCCAGGTGCGCCGCCGCCGCCAGTGCGTGCTTTGCAATGAAAGATTCACCACGTTTGAAGTGGCTGAACTGGTGTTGCCGCGAGTGATCAAGAGTAACGATGTGCGCGAGCCTTTCAATGAGGACAAGCTGCGCAGCGGTTTTCTCAAGGCGCTTGAAAAAAGGCCGGTCAAAGCCGATGACGTTGAAATGGCGATAAACCACATCAAATCTCAGTTGCGGGCGACAGGCGAAAGGGAGGTTGCCAGCAAAATGATTGGCAACCTGGTCATGGACGCGCTGAAAAAACTGGATAAAGTCGCCTATATCCGTTTTGCTTCGGTTTACCGCAGTTTTGAAGATATCCGCGAGTTCGGCGAGGAAATTGCCCGGCTCCAGGACAAATAATCAAGGATTCTGGATGCACCAGCCCGATGAGTTTTATCTGTCGCGCGCGTTCGAACTGGCCCGACGGGGACAATTTACCACCGCACCTAACCCTAATGTCGGCTGCGTGATTGTCCAGCAAGGTCGGATTGTCGGCGAGGGTTTCCACCTGCGCGCCGGCGAGCCACACGCGGAAGTGCATGCTTTACGCATGGCCGGCGAAGCGGCCCGCGGCGCAACCGCCTATGTCACTCTGGAACCCTGCAGCCATCATGGCCGGACCCCCCCCTGTGCGGATGCGCTGATTGCCGCCGGCATAGCACGGGTAGTGGTGGCGATGCAGGATCCCAATCCCCAGGTTGCCGGCAGCGGACTGCATCGGCTGCGGCAAGCCGGGATTGAGGTAAGCCATAATCTGATGCTCACCGAGGCCGAAGCGGTCAATCCGGGCTTTCTGAAACGCATGCGTACCGGCATCCCATTTATCCAGCTGAAAATGGCGGCCTCACTCGACGGCCGAACGGCGATGGCATCCGGTGAAAGCCAGTGGATTACCTCGCCCGAGGCGCGTCGCGACGTGCAGCACTTCCGGGCCCTCTGCGGGGCGATACTTTCCAGCGGGGCGACGATAGTGGCCGACGATCCCGCGTTGAATGTGCGCTGGGACGGATTGCCAGAAAGTGTTCAGGCGGCGTATCCCAGGGACTCGCTCCGTCAACCGGTACGGGTCATTGTCGACAGCCAGAACCGGGTGACCCCGGCCCATCGGCTGGTGGCGCAGGACGGACAAACCTGGCTTGCCCGGCTAACGGCGGACCAACAGGCATGGCCTGCCGGCGTGGAGCAACTGATCCTGCCGGCCGGTGCCGGTCCGGCGCCGGGCATCGATTTGGTGGCGCTGATGATGCAGCTGTCCCGCCGCCAGATCAATTCCGTCTGGGTAGAAGCCGGCGCTTCACTTGCCGGCGCGCTGCTCAACGCCGGCCTGGTGGATGAACTCATTCTCTACATGGCGCCCAGGCTCTTGGGCGATACTGCGCGTGGGCTTTGTGTCCTGCCGGGCCTGGAATGTCTAGCGGATGCGCCTGCATTCAGCATTACCGACCTGCGCCGCGTCGGGCCGGATATCCGCCTGCGGCTTAAACCTGAGGATGGGCACTAATTGGCCCGCGCAGCAGTCGAAGGAATATGTTAGAATCCGCCCCCTCGTGGGGCCATTACAGCCATTTTGCCATTTGAAGGAAAGCCATGAACGTAATTGAAGGTGTTGTCGCTACTCCTGATGCCCGCATCGCTATTGCCATTGCGCGCTTCAATCACTTTATCAATGACAGCCTGCTTGAAGGCGCTATCGATGCCCTGAAGCGCATTGGTCAGGTAAAAGAAGACAACATCACTGTGGTTTGGGTGCCCGGCGCCTATGAGTTGCCGTTGGTGACCCGTGCGCTGGCCAACAGCAAAAAATACGACGCTGTGGTTGCGCTGGGCACGGTTATCCGTGGCGGCACCGCCCATTTTGAATATGTTGCCGGTGAGTGCAGCTCTGGTTTGTCAAGCGTCGCCATGAGCAGTGAACTGCCGGTGGCCTTCGGCGTCCTGACCACTGAAAGCATTGAACAGGCAATTGAACGTGCCGGCACCAAAGCCGGTAACAAGGGTGCGGAAGCTGCTCTGACCGCGCTTGAAATGATTAACGTACTGAAAGCTATCAAAGCGTAAGTAAAGGGGAAATTCGTGAAACCTGCCGCTCGTCGCCGTGCCCGTGAATGTGCCGTCCAGGCGCTTTACTCATGGCAGTTATCTCATAATGACATTGCTGACATCGAAGTTGAGTTCCTGGCGGAACAGGATGTTAAAGATGTTGATGTCGCTTATTTTCGTGAGCTTTATACCGGCACGGCGACACACGCAGCGGAGCTTGATAAGCTGATGGCGCCTTTCCTTTCACGCCAGCTCGATGAGCTGGGCCATGTTGAAAGGGCTATCCTGCGTCTGGCGTTGTATGAATTAAGCAAACGCCTGGATGTGCCTTACAAAGTGGCGATCAACGAAGCGATCGAACTGGCGAAAACCTTCGGTGCTGAAGAGAGTCACAAATTTGTCAACGGCGTACTGGATAAAGCCGCACCTCATATTCGCCCCAACAGAAAGTAACGTTAAACAGACCAGGCCGCGCTGGCCGGGCCTTATCTCCCTCGCCTGGCATCGTATTCGATGCCAAGGCGTCAATAAAACTATGTGGACAGGTTATGGCATGTGGCGAATTTGATCTGATTGCCCGCTACTTTGATCGCGTTCGTAGTGTACGCCGTGATGTAGCCGTTGGCATCGGAGATGATTGTGCTCTGCTGTCGGTTGATGAAAAAAAACTGATCGCAGTCAGCACCGATACACTGGTATCCGGGATCCATTTTTTGCCGGATATCTCACCCGCCGATCTTGGCTATAAATCTCTGGCAGTAAACTTGAGCGATCTGGCGGCCATGGGCGCCGATCCGGCCTGGCTTTCGCTGGCGCTGACTCTGCCGGAAGTCAACGAACCCTGGCTGGCGGCCTTCAGTGACAGCTTGTTTGATCTGCTTAATTATTACGGTATGCAACTGATCGGCGGCGATACGACCCGCGGGCCGCTTAGCCTGACGCTGACTATCCAGGGGCTGATTCCTGCAGGCAGTGCGCTTACGCGTTCCGGCGCCCGTATCGGCGACTGGATTTACGTCACCGGAACGCTGGGTGACAGCGCCGCCGGTCTGGCTATCCTGCAGGACCGGCTCACGGTGGCGGAGAAGGCCGATCGTGATTATCTGCTGTCCCGGCATCTCAGGCCGCAGCCCCGTATCTTGCAGGGTCAGGCGCTGCGCAAGCTGGCAAGTTCCGCCATTGATCTCTCCGATGGCGTGATAGCCGATCTTCAGCACATCCTGAAACGCAGCGATTGCGGCGCTCGACTGTTCCTCGACGAAATTCCCCGTTCCGCGGCGCTGCTGCGCCAGACCTCCATGGAACAGTCTTTGCAATGGGCACTGGCGGGGGGAGAAGATTACGAGCTGTGCTTTACCGTGCCGGAGATCAACCGTGGGGCACTGGATGTCGCGCTCGGTCATACGGGAGCGGATTTTACCTGTATCGGACAGATCGGGCCGAAAAGCGAAGGCATTCAGTTTATCAGCAACAATCGGCCGGTTGAAAATATCTGGCTCGGTTATGATCATTTCAGGGAATAATACATGGCAATAGTGGATATGGCGGCCGGGAAAAGCCGGGTCAGGCTGACCAATCCTTGGCATTTTCTGGCAACCGGTTTTGGCAGCGGCATGTTTCCCTGGATGCCCGGTACCGCCGGTTCGCTGGCGGCAATTCCGGTTTGGTGCCTGCTTATTCAGGCACCCTGGCAGGTTTATTCACTGTTGGTCATGTTTGCCATCTGCATGGGCGTATTCTTCTGCCACCAGACCGCTGCCGATATGGGCGTTCATGACCATGGCTGCATTGTCTGGGATGAATTTGTCGGTATGTGGATAACGCTGATGGCGCTGCCGGTCAATGAATGGCAATGGGTGGCCGCCGGTTTTGTGCTGTTCCGGATCCTGGATATCTGGAAGCCTTGGCCGATACGCTGGTTTGATCGTAATGTGCAGGGCGGAATGGGGATAATGATCGATGATGTGGTCGCCGGCATCCTGTCCGCCGGTATTATCTATCTGGTCGGTCACCACTGGCCGCTGTTCTGATCCGCTGTGCCTTTTCCCCTGGCCGGACGCCGATCAGGGGAGGGCATTGATTAATCAAATCCGGTGATGTGATGGGGCTGGTACGGCGATTCCAGTTCGGCAATCTCTTCCGGCTCAAGGGTCACATCAACCGCGGCGACCAAATCCGTAAACTGTTCGGCGCGCGAGGCGCCGATGATCGGTGCGGTGACCGCAGGCTTGGACAACATCCAGGCTAATGCCACCTGTGCCCGTGAAATACCCTTCCTGTCGGCAATGACTGCCACCCGTTCGGCAATCTTGCTGTCCGTTTCGGTCGAGTGATCGTAAAGCTTTTTGCCTACTTCATCGGAGACAGTGCGGGCGGTGGTCTCTCCCCATGGGCGGGTGAGGCGGCCGCGGGCAAGCGGGCTCCAGGGCAGCACGGCAATGTTTTCCGCCTGGCATAGGGGATGCATCTCGCGCTCTTCTTCACGCTGAATCAGGTTGTACTGATCCTGCATGCTGACAAAACGGCTCCAGCCATGCAAATCGGCAGTGTACAAGGCGCGGGCGAACTGCCAGGCATACATGGATGAGGCGCCGATATGGCGTGCCTTGCCTGATTTGACCACCTCATCCAGCGCAGCCAGGGTCTCCTCCAGCGGCGTGTCGTAATCCCAGCGATGGATCTGCAGTAAATCGACATAGTCGGTGCCCAGCCGGGTAAGGCTGTCATCGATAGACTGCAGAATATTTTTTCGCGACAGTCCTTTACCAAGGTTACTCATCGGGAAGTAGACTTTGGTCGCCAGGACGATATCTTCGCGCCGAGCAAAATCGCTAAGCGCCTTGCCGACGATTTCTTCGCTGCTGCCGTCGGAATAACTGTTGGCGGTGTCAAAAAAATTGATGCCGGATTCCAGCGCCAGGCGAACAAGCTTACGGGAGCTGTCTTCGGGTAAGGTCCAGGCATGGTTGCCGCGCACCGGATCGCCGAATGTCATACAGCCGAGACAAAGGCGGGAAATTCGAAGATCGGTGGTACCGAGTGTCGTATATTCCATGGTTATCTCCTGAAACGAGATGGGCTGAGCGTTAATGCTGAGCTGAGCTGGTTATGCCGGCTGGCGGCGCAAATCATGCCAGCCATTGGGTGATGCGGCGCTCAATACCGGCGGCATCCAGTCCCAGATCGGCGCGGATTTCCTGCTGCGATCCCTGAGAGATAAATCGATCCGGTAGGCCGATATTCAGCACCGGCACGGCGATGCGCTTAAGCATCAGGAACTCATTCACTCCACTGCCGGCACCGCCGATAACCGCATTTTCTTCCAGGGTAACCAGGGCATCATGGCCGGCTGCCAGCTCGGTAATCAGCGCGGTATCCAGCGGCTTGACGAAGCGCATGTCCACAAGCGTCGCATCAAGCTGGTCTGCCGCCTGGCGGGCTTGGGGCAGCAGCGTGCCGAAATTGAGGATCGCAATGGTGTTTCCCTGCCGCAGCACCACGCCCTTGCCAAGCGGCAGGCACTCAAGAGGCGCCAGCGCGGCGCCGGTGCCGGTGCCGCGCGGATAACGCACCGCCGAGGGACCATCCTGGTAATGATAGCCAGTATGCAGCATCTGGCGGCACTCGTTTTCATCACTCGGCGCCATGACAACCATCCCCGGAATACAGCGCAGGAATGAAAAGTCAAACGCGCCCTGATGGGTTTGACCGTCCGCGCCGACGATGCCGCCGCGATCGATGGCGAACAGTACCGGCGCTTTCTGGATCGCCACATCATGGATCAACTGATCATAAGCACGCTGCAGGAAGGTGGAATAGATCGCCACTACCGGCTTATAGCCGCCAATCGCCAGTCCGGCGGCAAAGGTGACCGCATGCTGTTCGGCAATGGCCACATCGAAATACTGTCGCGGGAACTGCCGAGAAAAGGCGACCATGCCTGAGCCTTCGCGCATGGCAGGAGTGATTGCCATCAGGCGGGTATCTTTGGCGGCGGTTTCGCACAGCCATTGGCCGAACACCGCTGAAAAGGTCGGCAGACCGCCGGCGCTCTTGGGCAGGGTGCCGATGATCGGGTCAAATTTGGGTACTGCATGCCAGCCGATAGGATCTTTTTCCGCCGGGGCATAGCCGCGGCCTTTCTTGGTCATGATGTGCAAAAATTGCGGACCCTTCATGCCGCGCATGTTCTTCAGGGTCTGAACCAGGCCGTGGACGTCATGACCGTCCACCGGTCCGATATAATTGAATCCCAGTTCTTCGAACAGGGTGCCAGGCACCACCATGCCTTTGATATGTTCTTCGGTGCGCTTGACCAGTTCCTTGATCGGCGGGATGCCGGACAGCACCTTTTTACCGCCTTCGCGCAAGGTCGAATAGAGTTTGCCGGAAAGGATCTGTGCCAGGTGATTATTCAGGGCACCGACGTTCTCAGAGATCGACATCTCATTATCGTTAAGCACCACCAGCAGATCGGACTTGATATCGCCTGCATGGTTCATGGCTTCAAACGCCATGCCGGCCGTAATGGCGCCGTCGCCGATGACGCAGACCGTGCGACGGCCTTTGCCTTCGTGCTCCGCCGCCACCGCCATGCCCAGGCCAGCACTTATCGATGTAGAGGAATGGCCGACGGACAATACGTCATATTCGCTTTCCTCGCGCCATGGAAACGGATGGAGCCCGTCTTTCTGGCGGATGGTCGAGATGCGATCCCGCCTCCCGGTCAGAATTTTGTGAGGATAAGCCTGGTGGCCTACATCCCAAATCAGATGATCAAATGGTGTGTTGTATACATAGTGCAGGGCAACAGTCAGCTCAACGGTTCCTAATCCCGATGCGAAATGGCCGCTGGAACGACTTACGCTTTCCAGCAGGAAGGTCCGGAGCTCATCGCAAAGCGCTGGCAAACTTTCTTTTGGCAACTGCCGCAGCTCAATCGGTGTATCAGCCAGTGCCAATGTCGGGTATTTCGTTATATCAAGGCTCATCGGGTGCTCGTATCGGGGATGTTAAAAACCGCTGTGCTTATTTATCTCGTTCAATGATGTAGCGCGCCAGCGATATCAATGCAGAGGTATCATAACCCAGCGTGGAGATACATTCTAAAGAAGCCAGAGATTCCTGATAAAGGTCACGTGCTTTTGCTCGGGCCATATCCAGTCCCAGCAGCGCGGGATAGGTACTCTTGCCCAACTGCTGATCGGCGCCCTGGCGTTTGCCGGTAGTGCTTGAGTCGCCCACCACGTCCAGAATATCGTCCTGGACCTGAAATGCCAGGCCGATCGCTGATGCATAGCGCATCAGATGCGGCATCGCTTGACGGCCGGGCTCGCCGGCGGCCAGGGCGCCCAACACTACGGCGGCGCTAATCAACGCGCCGGTTTTATGACGATGGACCTCTTCCAGCGCATCGAGACCCACCTGATGTCCCTCAGCCGCCAGATCAAGAACCTGCCCCAGGCACATGCCCTCAGCACCGCTGGCACTGGCCAACGCTGAAATCATCGCAATGCGGTCCCGGTCGTCGACCGCAGGCATAGCGCCATCGGCCAGGATGGAGAAGGCCAGGGTCTGCAGCGCGTCGCCCGCCAGAATAGCGGTAGTTTCGCCGAATTTGATATGGCAGGTCGGCCTCCCGCGCCGCAGATCATCGTCGTCCATGGCGGGTAAATCGTCATGAATCAATGAATAGGCGTGAATACATTCGACCGCGGCGGCCGGCACATCCAGACTGTCGTCACTGACGCCGAACAATCTACCGGTCTGGTAGACCAGAAACGGCCGCAGACGTTTACCGCCTAGTAACGCACCGTAGCGCATCGCTTGTGCCAGCGGCTCGCCGTTGTGGCTCAGTCTGCCGAGATAATGCTCCAGCGCGGCATCGACCCGATGATGGCTGTCATCAAGCTGCTGCAAAAAGTCCGACATGATCATTCACTGTCCGGGGTAAAAGGCGCCAGCGGCGCGTTTTCGCCATCATTAAGCAGGATCTGCACCCGCTGTTCGGCCTGCTGCAGCGTTAATTGACCCTGACGGGCTAACTGGACGCCATGCTCAAATTCATTCAGCGCCTCTTCAAGAGGCAGTTCGCCGGACTCAAGGCGGGTGACGATAGATTCCAATTCTTTAAGTGCAGTTTCGAAACTGGCGGGTTGTTCAGCTTTTTTTGGCATAATATTTTTTCAACAGGGTATATCGTGGCTTGGGATGAAACCGCCAACGTTAGCCCAGAGTGCGATGATAAGCAAATTGAGCCTCAGCATCACCGAATATGGTGTTATACTTCGCGGCTCGACTGATATGCGCTATCCCGCGAGCCGCCGCCGGGATACCGATACCTCATTATATATAACGTGTTCCAATACGTTACCCTTTTAAGATTAAAAACGACGATCGCCATGAAGTTTATCATCAAATTGTTCCCGGAAATCACTATAAAGAGTCAATCCGTCAGATTGCGCTTTATAAAAATTCTTACCAGTAATATCCGTAACATCCTGAAGCATTTGGATGAATCGCTGGCGGTCGTTCGGCATTGGGATCACATCGAAGTGCGTACCCGCGATGAGTCCCAGCACCAGATCATCCGCGACAGCCTGACGCGCATCCCCGGTATTCATCATATCCTGGCGGTCGAAGACCGGCCCTGGACCGACATGCATGACATCTATGAGCAGACCCTGGCGCTCAATCATGATCGGCTGGTCGGTAAAACGTTTTGTGTGCGTGTAAAGCGTCGCGGTACCCATCCCTTTTCCTCCCAGGACGTCGAACGCTATGTTGGCGGCGGATTGAATCAACATGTCGCCGCCACCCGCGTAAAATTAACCAAGCCGGAAGAAACGGTACTGCTGGAGATAGAAAACGATCGGTTGTTGCTGGTAACCGGCCGTTATGAGGGCATCGGCGGCTTCCCGATCGGTACCCAGGAAGATGTACTGTCGCTGATTTCCGGCGGTTTTGATTCGGGCGTCTCCAGCTATATGCTGATGCGTCGCGGCTGCCGGGTGCATTACTGCTTCTTCAATCTGGGCGGTGCCGCCCACGAAATCGGCGTCAGACAGGTTGCCCAGCATTTATGGAATCGCTATGGCAGTTCCCATCGGGTTCGGTTTATTTCGATCGATTTCGCGGCGGTGGTGTCGGAAATTCTCGAAAAGGTAGACGACGGCCAAATGGGCGTGGTGCTTAAACGCATGATGGTGCGGGCCGCTTCCCAGATGGCCGAGCGCTTCGGTATCCAGGCGCTGGTCACCGGTGAAGCTCTGGGCCAGGTATCGAGCCAGACCCTGACCAATCTGCGTCTGATCGACAATGCCTCGGACACGCTGGTACTGCGGCCGCTGATTTCTCACGATAAAGAACACATTATCACTATGGCCCGGTCGATTGGTACCGAAGAGTTTGCCAAGACCATGCCGGAATACTGTGGGGTGATTTCCAAGAGCCCGACGGTAAAAGCCGTTAAGGCAAGGATAGAAAAAGAAGAAACGCATTTTGATTTCAGCGTGCTTGAAAACGCCGTTGCCCAGGCGGAATGTATTGATATCCGCGAGATCCTGGAGCAGACCCGCCAGGACCTAGTGGAAGTCGAAACGGTAGCCGGATTCACGGAACAGGATATTGTGCTGGATATTCGCTCGGTTGACGAGCAGGACGCCAGCCCCCTGACGCTGGATAACGTTCAGGTACAGTGCCTGCCGTTTTACAAACTGAGTAGCCAGTTCGGCGACCTGGACCAGAGCAAATCTTACCTTCTCTATTGCGATCGCGGCGTAATGAGCCGACTCCAGGCGCTTTATCTGCGCGAACAGGGTTTTAACAATGTGAAGGTCTACCGCCCCTGAACTGATGGCTGGCGATAATCATCGATACCCTCGGGCAACACCAACTGGGCGGCAACCTCTGCCGCCTTTTCTCTCGTTATCAGCAGGCTGATGATATGGAGGGCAAAATCGATGGCGGTGGCAGGTCCCTGGCTGGTCAGCAGATTATAACGGGGCTCATAAACGGTGCGCCGCCCTTGCCAGCAATCGGCCGGGATACGTTCTTTCAGTCCGGGGAAGCCGGTTATTTTCGCCTTGGGAAAGAGGTCATGCCGGATAAGCACCAGCGCCGGCGCGGCACAAATCGCTGCGACTAATCGTTCGGAGCGGTGGTGAGCGGCAAGGGTGTCTACCAGCAGTTGGCTGTCGCCGAATGCTTCAGCGCCTTTAAGCCCGCCGGGCAGCACGATGACATCAAAAGTCTGTCCGCTAACCGATGCCAGCGAAACATCCGCCAGCAGGGTTACCCCGCGGGAACAGATTACCTGCAGGTTACCGTCGGGATTGACACTCGCTAACGTTACCGCTATCCCCGCCCGCGCCAGCAAGTCAACAACCGTAACGGCTTCCGTTTCTTCGCTACCATTCGCCAGACAAACCAGTGCTGTTACGCTCATAGCTATCCTCCTTACGTTTGATTATCTCATACAGCCGCTGGTTTTCGGGCAGGCAGAGCCCATGAGCCCGCGCCCGGCGCAACAGAAAACCATTGATGTAATCAATCTCGGTATGCCGCTGGGCTCTGATATCCTGCAGCATTGACGAGGTGTTTTTCGCCGTGGCGGCGATGATCTGGCCGATAAAAAACAACAGGCTTTCATATGAAGTATGGTATCCCTCACGATCCATGACCATCGCCGCTTCTCGGCACAGCGCCTCAATTTCTGTCTGATAGCGGGCTACCTGGCCATTGACGCAGTCATATTTAACCGACAGCGGGTTCAGTACGCTATTGGCCGCCAGTTTTATCCAGCAGGAGGCGGCAATATTGTTGTGCCAGGCAACATCGGGCAGGGCGTCATGCAGGACTTCGGCCAGATAGCTCAGTGACTGGGCATTGGCCGTGGCGGCACCGATACGGGTAGTGCCGTTGGCTACATGGATGATCCTGCCGTGAGCATCGCGATAGGCGGCATGGGTCGTTGTCCCTTGAATGATCGGCTGACTGATGGCGGGCAGTTCTTCCCGCGTACCCAGTCCGTTGTGCAGTAATATAATGGTGCAATCGGGTTTGAGCTGGGGAAGCAGAGTCCTGACCGCGCCCGAAACCTGCCAGGCCTTCAGGGTTACCAGCAGAAAATGACTTTTGCCCAGATGTGCCGCATTGTTCGCCGGCAGTTGATAGCGTACGTGTTCACCTTCGACGGTCTGAACGTCAACGTGGCAGACCTGCTGAGGCACCCGCAGCCAGCCTTGCACGTTATGCCCTTGATAGTGCAGCGCCGAAAGCCATAATTGGCCCAGCGAACCGCACCCGAGAACAGTAATATTCATGTCCTAACCTTTATATGGGATGAGCCGTATTAAGTCCATCGTAAGGGTTAATGAGTCATTATAGACTTAAACGCTATTTATACGCCAAAAAGACCTCCGCATCACTGCTGCCGATTCGGTCGTTGCCGGGAAACATAGCATTTTGAAACTCAGTTACCAAGCGGGTATGATGCTCTTTAAAGCATGGCCTGAAATTGAATCCGGAGTAACAGTATGCCCTCATTTGACATCGTTTCTGAAATTGATATGCAGGAAGTTCGCAATGCGGTGGAAAACGCCAACCGTGAACTCAGTACTCGCTGGGACTTTCGTAACGTGCTGGCGAGCTTTGAGCTGAATGAAAAAAATCAAACTATCAAAGCGCTCAGCGAATCTGAATTCCAGGTACAGCAGTTGATTGAAATCTTGCGGGAAAAGCTCGCCAAACGAGGAATTGAAGGCGCGGCGTTGGAGTTGCCCGACAATCTTGAGCACAGCGGTAAAACCTGGAGCACTGAAGCCAAGCTTAAGCAGGGCATTGAATCCCTGCAGGCCAAAAAGCTGGTAAAACTCATCAAGGACAGCAAGCTCAAGGTGCAGGCGCAGATCCAGGGCGAACAGGTGAGGGTAACCGGCAAAGCCCGTGATGATCTGCAGGGCGTCATTGCTTTAATTAAGAGCGCTGAACTTGATCAGCCCTTCCAGTACACCAACTTTCGCGACTGAAAATATGACACCCCCGGCCCATCAGGCCGGGTGTTATCATTGCAGCTGTCCGGCTATTGCGCCGGCAATGCTGGCATGACGACTTATCCGCAGACTATCTGCCCGCACTGTCTGACCGATAAATTTGAAGGTATCACTCGGCAACCAGTTGTTCGAGTCGCTGGCGGTTGGTCAGTTTGGTATCTACCTTCACATAGGCGCTGTACTCTTCCTTGACTACCACCACTTCAACCACCCCCGGCTGTGCCTGCAGACGCTGAGTCAGCGTGGTATCCTGCGCGGCGTCGGTTGAAAGGGTGATGCGCAGGCTGCTGACGTACGGCGGCTCGCGCAATCGGATGCTTATCAGCAGCCAGATAAGCGTAATGGCTGCCCCGCCCATATAGACCATTCTGGCCCCGTCGAGCTGGAACAGCCAGCCCCCCAGCATGCCGCCGAAAGCGACGCCGAGGAACTGGCTGGTGCTGTAGACCCCCATGGCAGTGCCTTTAAAACCGGCAGGAGATATTTTGCTGATGAGGGAGGGAAGAAGGGCTTCCATGATATTGAATGCCAGGAAAAACAGCTGCAGGCCGATATAAAGTGACCAAAGATGCAGTCCTGCCCCGGTGAAGACGATTTCCGCCAGCAACAGGACAGCCACACAGCCGATAAATACCCGGCGCATCTGCCGCTTTATCTCTGCGTAAATGATAAAGGGGATGACGGCGGCGAATGATATCAGCATCGTCACCAGATACACCTTCCAGTGTTCGGCTGCCAGCAATCCGGCCTTTTCCAGCATCGGCGGCAGGGCGACAAAATTTGACATCAACAATGCGTGCAGGCAAAAAATACCGATATTCAGTTTCAGCAATTGGCCATTGGCCAGCACCTTGCGAAAACTGCCTTTAACGATACCCGATTCGCGATTGAGGATATGGTCCTCTGCATCCGGCACCAGCGTCAGTGTGATAAGGATTCCCGCCAGTGCCAGCAGGGCAATCCCCCAGAACAGGGCCTGTAGGCCAAAGGCATGGGTGATAACGGGTCCGGCCACCATGGCGATGGCAAAGGTAATGCCGAAACTGACGCCAATGAACGCCATGGCTTTAGTGCGGTTCTGCTCGCGGGTCAGGTCTGAGAGCAGGGCCATTACTGCGGCGGCGATAGCGCCGGATCCCTGCAGGGCGCGGCCGAGGATAACACCCCAGATACTGTCGGTAAGCGCCGCGATAACGCTGCCAAGAGCGAACACCAGCAAACCGCCGACGATAAGCGGCTTACGGCCGACCTTGTCCGACAGTAAGCCGAAGGGAATCTGAAAAACCGCTTGCGCCAATCCGTATATACCTATCGCCAGGCCTATCAGGGCTTCACTGGCACCCTGCAGCGCCATGCCATAGGTAGTCAGCACCGGCAAAACCATAAACATGCCCAGCATGCGTAAGGAAAAGACAGTACCCAGACCCCAGGTTGCGCGATACTCCACTGCGGTCATCTTGTTGTCGTTCATTGAAACCTCGATAGTGCGGACCGCGTTATGTTAATTCCATCCACGCCGGGGGTAAATTGAATGTTTAACGGTAAAAACGGAGTGAAAGCGGGGAACTGAAACTATCAACCGGGACGTGAGCCCGGTTGATATAAATGTGGCTTGCTGCTGGAATCTACCAGACGTAGGTCAGCAGGCTATTCGACGCCGGTACCATAAAATCCACTGACATCATTACGCTCAGCGAAGTGATGGCGACAATGGAGAAAATGAACAGCTTGCGCGCCCATACCTTATCGTCATTAGCAGATTTATAGCCCTGTAATGCCATACCCAGCCACCACACGCTGACCGAGGCCGCAACAATCAGGTATTTATAACCCGCATAGCCGCTTAGCGTCAGCATCAGCGTGGCCACCATAAACCCGATAATATAAAGGGTGATATGGTGCTTGGTCACCGATATGCCGCGCTTCACCGGCAGCACCGGTATGGATGCTGCCTGATAATCCTTGAAGCGGAAAATGGCAATGGCATAAGAGTGAGGCATCTGCCACAGGCTGAAGATCAACAGCAGAATAAGCGCTCCGGTATCAAACTGGTTACTGACGGCACAGTAACCAATGACCGGCGGAGCAGCGCCTGAAAGACTGCCTATCAGCGTGCCGTAGACGGATTTACGTTTCATGTACAGGCTGTAGATGCCGACATAAACAATAAAGCCCATCACCGCCAGCCACATCGCCAGCGGGTTGGCTGCCATATACAGCATGACGAAGCCGGCAATACCCAATGAGGTTGCGTAAACCAGGCTGACTTTCGGAGAAATTAATCCCTTCACCAGGACCCTGTTCTTGGTCCTTTCCATTTTCTTGTCGATATCGCGATCGATAAAGTTGTTAAAAACACAACCGGAAGCGACCACCAGCGATACACCGACCAGGGTGGCAAAAAACAGGGTGTAATCAATGTGGCCCTTTGAGGCCAGCAAAAATCCCCCGATGACAGAAATTAAATTACCAAAAATAATTCCCGGTTTTGTAACTTGCAGGTATTGCTTGATCATTACCGTTGCGCTCTTTTTAGTGGCCCATCAAGTTGTAGTTGAGGTACCACATAATCCATAAGGAGCCCACAACAAGAATAGCGATGATTAATACTGCAAAGATCAGCGCCACCAGATTCCACTGCTGTTCTGATGACGAATCAAGATGCAGGAAGTAAATCAGATGAACGACTATCTGAACAACAGCACAAATAACCAGGACCGCCAGCAGAACCCCTTTAGACGCGCTGCCGTTCATCACCATCAGGAACGGAATCAGGGTCAGGATAACCGACAAGACAAAGCCGATCAGATAGGATTTCAGGCTGCCGTGGCTGGCACCGGCGTGGCCGGTAGTATCATGACTCATTACATTGCCCCCAGTAGATATACCACGGTAAAGACACAAATCCATACCACGTCAAGGAAATGCCAGAACAGGCTCAGGCACATCAGTCGAGTCTGGTTAGTCGGGGTAAGACCGCGACGGGAAACCTGGATCATCATCACCAGGATCCACACCAGGCCGGAAGTCACGTGCAGACCATGGGTGCCGACCAGCGCAAAGAAGCCTGACAGGAAGGCGCTGCGATCCGGACCATAGCCTTCGACTATCAGATGATGGAATTCATAGATTTCCATGCAAATAAAGCCGAGACCGAACAGGAAGGTCAGACCCAGCCAGGTATTAACCTGGCCTTTATTGCCCCTGTTCATGGCAAGCATCGCCATGCCGTAGGTAATACTGCTGAATAACAGGAAGAAGGTTTCTACGAGTACAAACGGCAGTTCAAAGATCTCTTTGCCCGTTGGACCGTCTGCGACACCATTCACCAGTACGGCGTAGGTGGCGAACAGCGTAGCGAACAAAATACAGTCGCTCATCAGATAGATCCAGAAGCCGAATACCTTGGTGGCTCCCGTATCGTGGTGCCCGTGCTCGGCATGGGCAGTATCGTGGTGATCGTGCTTAGACAGAGTGTTAGTTGACATTATTCAGGCCCGCTTCACTAATTTGTTCAAAATGCCGATTTTCGATTTTTTCGACTTCACTCACTGGCACGTAATAATCCACGTCCTGATTGAAGCTGTGGACTATCCAGGTAATGATCATGCCTGCAAAACCGGCAATGGCAAGCCACCAGATATGCCAGATCATGGCAAAACCGAAGAACAGGCTGAACAGCGCGATAACAATACCGGCAGCGGTGTTTTTCGGCATATGGATCTGCTCATAGGCCTTGGGTTGCTGGTAGGCGGAACCTTCTTCTTTCATTTCCCAGAACACATCTCGGCGGTCTTTAACTTCAGGCACCAGGGCGAAGTTGTAGAACGGCGGGGGAGAAGAGGTTGACCATTCCAGCGTACGGGCGCCCCATGGGTCACCGGTAATATCACGGTTTTTCTCACGGTCGCGGATACTGACGACAATCTGGATGACCTGACACAGAATGCCCACGGCAATCAGTGCGGCACCTACGGCAGCGACCATCAGCATGGTATGGAAAGTCGGATCGATCTGCTGGCTGAGACGGCGAGTCATCCCCATGAAGCCCAATACGTAGAGCGGCATGAAGGCCACGAAGAAACCGATGATCCAGAACCAGAACGCGCGCTTGCCCCATTTTTCGTCCAACGTGAAGCCGAACGCTTTCGGGAACCAGTAGGTCATGCCGGCGAAGCAGCCAAACACCACGCCACCGATAATTACGTTATGGAAATGCGCGATCAGGAACAGGCTGTTATGCAGGACAAAGTCAGCACCCGGCACTGCCAGCAGTACCCCGGTCATCCCGCCGATGGAGAAGGTGATGATGAAGCCAACGGTCCAGAGCATCGCCGAGTTGAAGACGATACGGCCCTGGTACATGGTGAACAGCCAGTTGAAGATTTTCACGCCAGTAGGGATAGCAATGATCATCGTCATGATGCCGAAGAAGGCGTTGACGTTGGCGCCGGAACCCATGGTAAAGAAGTGGTGCAGCCATACGCAGAACGACAGCACGGTAATGGCAATGGTTGCCCATACCAGCGAGGTATAGCCGAACAGCCGTTTTTTAGAGAAGGTGGCGACCACTTCCGAGAACACGCCAAACACCGGCAGCACCAGGATATACACTTCCGGATGTCCCCACGCCCAGAACAGGTTGACATACATCATCATGTTGCCCCCCATGTCGTTGGTGAAGAAATGGGTACCCAGGTAGCGGTCAAGCGTCAGCAGAACGATGGTCACGGTCAGGATCGGGAACGCAGCGATAATCAGCACGTTGGTGCACAGCGACGCCCAGGTAAATACCGGCATCTTCATCATCGGCATGCCCGGCGCACGCATGCGCAGGATAGTGGCGAAGAAGTTGACCCCGGTCAGGGTAGTACCAATCCCGGCTATCTGGATACTCCATATCCAGTAGTCTACCCCGACGCCGGGACTGTACTCCTTGCCTGAAAGCGGCGGATAGGCAACCCAGCCGGTCTGAGCAAATTCTCCCAGGCCCAGCGAGATGTTAATCAGCACTACGCCGACGACAAAGAACCAGAAGCTCAGTGAGTTCAGGAAAGGATAGGCCACGTCACGCGCACCAATCTGCAGCGGCACTGCCAGGTTCATCAAGCCGACCACAAAAGGCGTGGCCATGAAGATAATCATGATAACGCCGTGTGCGGTGACCACCTGGTCATAATGGTGAGGCGGCAGGAAACCGGCTTCACCGGCGGAGGCCAGCGCCTGCTGTGAACGCATCATCACCGCATCGGCAAAGCCACGCAGCAGCATCACGAAGGCAACGATGATATACATGATGCCGATTTTCTTGTGGTCTACCGAAGTGAACCATTCTTTCCAAAGATATTCCCATTTACGGTAATAGGTCAGGGCCGCCACAATGGCGATACCCAACAGGCCTACAACTGCCAGGGTTATCATAATGATCGGTTCGTGGTACGGAACCGCATCAAGCGTTAATTTTCCGAACATCGTTTTTATTCCTCGGTACCCGCGTGAGAGTGTTCACTCATGTCCATGCCCGCTTCCTGGGTCATGTCCATGCTTTTACCCTTGCCCATGAACTTGCCGATAACAGATTGGTAGAGATCAGGTTTAACGCTGGAGAAGTATTCCACCGGATGATATTCACTCGGCGCTGCCAGCTGTTCGTAGGCTTCCATGGTGGTAAGGGTGTTAGGCGACGATTTCGCCTTCTGGACCCACTGTTCGAACCCTTGCTGATCCTCGGTGGCAATGGCGGTAAACTTCATGCCGGAGAACCCTTTGCCGCTGAAGTTCGACGAGATGCCATTATAGGATCCCGGCTCATTGGCAATCAGGTGTAGCGTGGAGTTCATGCCGGCCATGGCGTAAAGCTGACCGCCTAAACGGGGAATAAAGAACGAGTTCATAACCGAGTTGGAGGTAATCTCGAACTTGACCGGCACATGCTGTGGAAAGGCGATTTCATTCACCGTGGCGATACCCTGCTCAGGATAAATAAACAGCCATTTCCAATCCATCGCCACCACCTGAATCGTCATGGTGGGGGCATCGGATTCGATGGGTTTTCTCGGGTCCAGGGCATGGGTTGATTTCCACGTCAGGATTGCCAGGAAGATAATGATAAGAATGGGCACGGTCCAGACCACCAGTTCCACCTTGTTGGAGTGTGACCAGTTTGGGCTGTACGTTGCCTTGGTATTCGACGCGCGATATTTGATGGCAAAGACTACCGCCATGACAATGGCCGGGATAACCACGATCAACATCAGCCCTAAGGCAGTCAGTATTAGCGAACGTTGCTCCAGTCCAATCTGTCCTTTAGGATTCATTAATGCCATATCACATCCACTCAATAATGCAGTGGCGGTAATCAATGACAAAATCCCCAAACTCTTATTGTATTTCCTGAGTCTCATCTACCGACCTCAATAAAAAATGGGCTCTAATGTCGTTTCTTGTGTGTGGGCATTTTACGGGAAGGTTGCAGTACTGTAAACACGCATCAACTTTTGTCAGAAACATGTTTCCGCGTTCTGCAACTCATGTCACATCTGTTCAAAAGGGTGACAAAATATTATTTGCGACAAAGGCTTAGAGATAAATGACCTTTAAGGCGTTTTTAATTGATACAGAAAGAATAACGCCTGGCCGCCAGTATCATTGTGTTAACAAAACAATATCATTTTGAGACAAATAAAAAACAAAGCGGCAAATACGACCTCTGCAAAATAGTAGCTGGGCAAAACTGTCACGCTTGCGTCGTATTAAATGTTTTGTGCGAAAGCGATGAAATATTTCCTCCTTGAGTCCTATTCCTTAAAAAATGCGCAGTCAGTGAACGTTCAATCCCTCGGTGAGCCGGGGCTTTCCCTAATCACAACATACGCCGTGAGCGGGCCATGGATAAATAGTCACACCCACAGCCTATCAGTATACTCAATGACATCAACACTGCGCCGCTTTCCCAAAAGAAACTGGCTACCGGCAATGGGGCCATCCAGTCAAGCGCCGCAAGGATCACCAGGATGATACCGGCGACAAACATAGCGGCCCCCAGCAGCAGCAAACGCAGATTCCAGCGATAGGCGGCGCTGAAATGACCGCGGCGCAAAAAGCTGTCGGTTTGCTGGGTGTAGCTCAGCGTCCGCTTGCATAATTGCAGCACCACCAGCCCGGGCAGAGCGGCGATGACTGAAAACAGATAGAACCATGCCCAGCCATGAAGCTCTACGAACCAGCCAGCCACCGGACCGACATACACCCGGCCTATCGCCGCCAGGGCGGACAGCAGGGCGAACTGGGTTGCAGAAAACGATTTATTGCACAAGGTCATCAGCAGCGCAACAAACGCCGCCGTCCCCATGCCGCCGCACAGATTTTCCATGAAAATCGCCGTGCCCATGGTAACGATATTTTTGTCGGTTATGGCCAGTACCCAGTAGCCGGCATTGGAAGCCGCCTGCAGCAGACCGAATACCATCAGTGCGCGAAACAGCGACATCCTTACCATCAACAACCCGCCGAGCAGGGTGCCGATAATGGTCGCCAGCAGCCCGAGCGTCTTGTTGACGACACCGACTTCGCCGGCGGCAAAACCCACCTCCCGGATGAGGAAAGTGGTGCTGAGGCTTAAGGCAAATGCATCGCCCAGCTTGTAAAGGATAATCAGCATCAGGATCAGCCAGGCATTATCGCGGCCGAAAAAGTCCCTCAGCGGCGCGATTATCGCCTGTTCGAGGTTTCGCGGAACCGGCACGGCGTTTTCAGGCTCGGGGGCGATGATAGCGGCCAGGACACCTATCAGCATCAGGCCGGCCATTAGCCAGTAAGTGGCTTGCCAGCCCAGCAGTCGGTCGGCAAGCCATAGCGCCAGTCCTCCCGACACCAGCATCGCGATGCGATAGCCAAGCACCGACACCGCCGCGCCGGTGCCGCGCTCCTGAGCCGATAGCAGGTCCGTCTTATAGGCATCAAAAACGATATCCTGGGAGGCGGAACAGAAAGCGACCCATACTGCCAGCGCTGCAAGCCATACCAGGTCTGCTGAGGGATCGCGCGTTCCCATGATCACCAGGCCGACAATCAGCAGCAACTGGGTAATCACCAACCAGCCGCGCCGCCGCCCAAGCAGGGGCGGGGTATAGCGGTCCATCACCGGCGCCCACAAGAATTTGAAGACGTAGGCCTGGCCTACCAGTGAAAAGAAGCCGATGGTTTTCAAATCGACGTTGGCCACGGTCATCCAGGCCTGAAGCGTGCCCGAGGTCAACGCCAGCGGCAACCCGGACGCAAAGCCAAGGCAAAGTAACATGAGCGACCGCGGCTGCGCCAGCGTCGCCAGGCTTAACGATTGATGTGACATAAGCTGCTTTTCAATGGTCCGCCCTTGCAGGCGGACAGTCCATAACAGACGGCCAAGATTACCGCGCGTTCTCTTTGATGAACGTACTGACGCTGGTGTCTTTGGCCATATCGGAGATGACATCGCCCAGCACGTTGTTGACCGCTTCGGTTATCTTTTTGTTACTGGCGGTGAAAGGACCCTGGATGTTATACACCGACTGGTACTTTTTCACTTGCTTGTTGCCGTTTTTGGCCGTAGCCAGGATGGAGATATCTGCGCGGGTGGTAATATTGTAACGAACGTTGCCCTCAGACACGTCGGCAAACAAACGATCGACCACGATTTGCAGATCGACTCCGCCGGTAGGACCCACCATATAGCCGCGCGCGGTCATCTGTTTTTCCAGCACTTCCTGCAGCAGGAAGCGGATATCGCGCGTAGCGGTCAGCGTCTCCAGTTGTCCATCGCGATTGACTTTGGCCAGCGCCTGATCCGAACGCTGGTCGGCGCCATTGATACTGATAGTGATGCCCATTAGCGATGGATCCTGCTGAGGCAAGTCAATTTTGGGCGTAATATCAAGGGTATTACTCTTGGTGGCGCAGCCGGCCAGCACTATAACCGCAAACAAGGGCATCATTAATTTTTTCAGCATATTCGCTTTCTCAATCCATGGCGGGTGGTGGGTAATTTTGCCACATCATAACATTGCCCTTGTCGGGGGGAAGACCAGAATTACGCTAATTTATGATGGTTTTAGCCCGATAGACGCTATTCACCTTCAGCTGTACGGCCTCGTCCTGTGCCTGCCCTCTATTCATCGGTTCCGGTAAGCAGAGAGGATATCGGCCGCTTGGGGCAGAATTTTACTGTACACCTACGGTGACTTAATAAAAAATAAGCTAAAATTTTAATGTGGGCCGCTGTGCGCTGCCGGTGTCAGGAGGTGATAATGATTCGCGAACAACAAATAGAAGCAAAATTAAGGGCTGAGTTCGACCCGCTTTATCTTGAGGTCACCGATGAAAGTTATCGGCATAATGTTCCTGCAGGTTCAGAGAGTCATTTCAAGGTAGTACTGGTCAGCGATCGCTTTGCCGGTGAGCGTTTCCTGAGTCGCCATCGGGCCATTTACGCAACGCTTTCAGAAGAACTGTCCGGCCAAGTGCATGCTCTGGCATTACATACCTACACCATCAAGGAATGGGAGGGTCTGCAGGATACCGTTCCGGTTTCTCCGCCGTGTCGTGGCGCAGGACAGTTCGCCTGATAATCCCGTTCGCTCTGCCGGTGGAATACCGCTGCTGAAAACGGCCCGTTGGCCGTTTTTTTTCTTTTTTATCCTTAAACCCCCGCTTGTCAGGCAATTTACGCGCTGTTCTCGACTCATAAAGACGATACCGCTATAATGCCGCGTCTTATATTTCCGGAATGTATTCGGGATGCTTCTGACGACGACGGGCAACAGGAATCAAAACAGGTATTCCTCCCGGTTTTAAGAGGCCATTTTCACGTCAGTGGACCTGGATGACCGCTTCTTTGAAAACGGCTTCTGGAGTTGACCGAGCACTGTGATTTTTTGAGGTAACGAGATGCAAGTTTCTGTTGAGACCACTGAAGGCCTGGGGCGCCGCGTATCCATCACCGTCGCCGCCGATGCCATTGAACAAGCGGTAAAAAGCGAACTGGTGAATGTCGCCAAGAAAGTTCGCATTGATGGCTTTCGCAAAGGAAAGGTTCCGCATCACATCGTCGCTCAGCGTTACGGTTCATCCGTACGCCAGGATGTTCTGAGCGATCTGATGCAGCGCAATTTTGTCGATGCCATCATCCAGGAAAAAATCAATCCGGTCGGCGCGCCTAATTATGTGCCCGGCGATTACAAAATCGGCGAAGATTTCTCTTACGCGGTAGAGTTTGAAGTTTACCCGGAAGTTGAGCTCAAAGGACTCGATGGTATCGAAGTCGAAAAGCCAAAGGTTTCTGTCAATGATGCCGATGTTGATACCATGCTTGAAACGCTTCGCAAGCAACAGGCTGACTGGAAAGAAACCGATGCTGCCGCTGACAAGGAAGATCGCGTCACGGTTGATTTCACCGGCACTATCGATGGTGAAGAGTTTGAAGGCGGTAAAGCCAGCGATTTTGTGCTTGCCATGGGACAGGGTCGCATGATCCCTGGTTTCGAAGACGGCGTTATCGGCCATAAAGCCGGTGAAAGTTTTGAAATCGATGTCACTTTCCCAGCCGATTACCACGCTGAAAACCTGAAAGACAAAGCGGCGAAATTCGCCATTGTCTTGAAGAAAGTCGAACAGCGTGAACTGCCTGAGTTGACCGAAGAATTCATCAAGCGCTTTGGTGTTGCCGATGGTTCTCTGGACGGCCTTCGTGCAGAAGTACGCAAGAACATGGAGCGTGAGCTGAAAAATGCGGTACGCAGCCGTGTGAAGACCCAGGTTATCGACGGTCTTATCAATGCGAACAGCATCGACGTGCCTGCTGCCCTGGTAGACGGCGAAATCGATGTGCTGCGTCGTCAGGCTGCCCAGCGTTTCGGTGGTGATGAAAAACAGGCGCTTGAATTGCCGCGCGAACTGTTTGAAGAGCAGGCCAGACGTCGTGTGATCGTTGGTCTTTTGCTGGGCGAAGTGATCAAGACCCACGAGCTGAAAGCTGATGATGAGCGTGTCAACACGCTGATCGAAGAAATGGCGTCTGCTTACGAAGATCCGCAGGAAGTGATTGAGTTCTACGGTAAAAACCAAGAACTTATGAACAATATGCGTAATGTTGCCCTGGAAGAACAAGCGGTTGAAGCTCTGTTGGCGAATGCAAAAGTCAGCGAGAAAGAAACCACTTTCAATGAGCTGATGAACCAGCCGGCCACGGCCTGATAAGATGCCGAGCCAGGGTCATCCTGGCGCTAAAGGCCTGTTTATCATTGAAAGCCTGTCATCCTGGATGGCAGGTTTTTTTGTTTTTATGGCATGATTTCATCATTCCTTAAGAGATAATTAACGCTATATTTATATGCCATGCAATGTTAAAAATGGGGCATGGCGGTTGAAGATAACCCCGGGACGGGGACTATCTGCAAATGTCGGCGTTGTCAGTGCTTGAAAAGTGATTGCTGGCCCCCATCTAAATAAGAAAGGGGATAATAAAGCTCAGATCTCAGTGATCTCCCAGACTGATAATGCCGGTCTGGTTAACAAGGCAGCCCGGTTGCCGTACATGGTGATCATTATCCATCTCGCGTAGAATTGGAAAAGTGATAGCGCCAAGCGAAATTTATCTAGGAGACGATAATGTCCTACAGTGGCGAAAGAGATCAATTAGCACCCCATATGGCCCTGGTGCCGATGGTAATAGAACAGACTTCACGAGGCGAACGCTCGTTCGACATCTACTCGCGCCTGTTAAAAGAACGTATTATCTTTTTGACCGGCCAGGTCGAAGATCACATGGCGAATCTCATCACCGCCCAGCTGTTGTTCCTCGAAGCCGAAAACACTGAAAAAGACATTTACCTTTATATCAACTCTCCCGGTGGAGTGATCACCGCAGGGATGTCTATTTATGACACCATGCAGTTTATCAAACCCGATGTCAGCACCATCTGCATGGGACAGGCTTGTTCAATGGGAGCATTCCTGCTGACCGCCGGCGCTAAAGGCAAACGTCACTGCCTGCCCAATTCCCGGGTGATGATTCACCAGCCATTAGGCGGTTTCCAGGGGCAAGCAACCGATATTGAAATTCATGCGCGGGAAATACTGAAGGTGAAATCCCGGATGAATGAGTTGATGGCCAAACATACGGGACGCTCTCTTGAAACAATAGAGAGTGACACGGAACGTGACCGTTTCCTCTCCGCTGATGAGGCGGTAGAATACGGATTGGTGGATTCAGTCATGAGTCAGCGTGGCTAAGCCGATAATTCCGGCATGCCATAGGCTATAGTTAATGTAGTGAGTCGTTCGGCAGGAGAGTAGACCCTGCCGCGACAGGTGAAAGTTAAGCAGTCGCAAAGAAGAGGTTTACTGATGACAGATAAGCGCAAAGACGGTTCAGGAAAGCTGCTGTATTGCTCTTTCTGCGGTAAAAGCCAACATGAGGTGCGCAAGCTAATCGCCGGGCCGTCCGTGTATATCTGCGATGAATGCGTCGATTTATGCAATGACATTATCCGCGAAGAGATTAAAGAGGTAGCGCCTCATCGGGAACGTAGCGCGTTGCCGACGCCGCACGAGATTCGTCACCATCTGGACGATTATGTCATCGGCCAGGAAAAGGCAAAAAAAGTCCTCGCCGTGGCGGTTTATAACCACTATAAGCGTCTGCGCAACGGTGATACCAGCAACGGCATTGAACTTGGAAAGAGTAATATTCTGCTGATTGGCCCGACCGGTAGCGGGAAGACACTGTTAGCTGAAACGCTGGCACGCTTCCTTGACGTTCCCTTTACCATGGCGGACGCCACCACCCTGACTGAAGCCGGTTATGTGGGTGAAGACGTCGAGAATATTATCCAGAAATTGCTGCAAAAATGTGACTATGACGTGCAGAAGGCGCAGCGCGGCATTGTCTACATCGATGAAATCGACAAAATTTCACGTAAGTCGGATAACCCGTCAATCACTCGTGACGTGTCCGGTGAGGGCGTCCAGCAAGCGCTGCTGAAACTGATCGAAGGCACTATCGCTGCCGTTCCTCCCCAGGGTGGGCGTAAGCATCCGCAACAGGAATTCTTGCAGGTTGATACCTCCAAGATTCTGTTTATCTGCGGTGGTGCCTTTGCTGGCCTCGACAAGGTGATTGAGCAGCGTACTGAAACCGGTCGCGGCATTGGTTTTGGCGCCACGGTAAAAGCCAGCTCAGAGAAGTTCACTGAAGGCCAGTTGCTGACTCAGGTAGAGCCGGAGGATTTAATCAAATTCGGTTTGATTCCCGAATTTATCGGCCGTCTGCCGGTCGTTGCTACCCTTAACGAGCTGAGCGAAGACGCGTTGATTCAGATTCTGCGTGAGCCTAAAAACGCCCTGACCAAGCAGTACCAGGCGCTGTTCAACCTGGAAGGGGTCGAGCTTGAATTCCGGGATGAAGCGCTGACGGCGATTGCCAAGAAAGCGATGGCGCGCAAGACCGGCGCTCGAGGTCTGCGCTCTATCGTTGAAGCGGCTCTGTTGGAAACCATGTACGAATTGCCGTCTCAGGACAGCGTGGAAAAAGTCGTCATTGATGAGTCGGTGATCGCCGGCCAGTCGGAGCCGTTGCTGATTTACGGCAAGCATGAGGCTCAGCAAGCCTCCGGCGAATAAACACGCACGGCCGGACAGGCTTACCATAAAAGTACAGGGGGAATTCTTTCCCCCTTTTTTTTTCGGTTACTCTTACCGTTGAATGTGAGTGATTCGCCCCAATATACTCAAATACCTATACTTGATAAAACTGGCTAAAGCCGAGTTTTGCGAATCCCCTAAATCTGGCGGAAGCTAAACTAAGAGAGAGCTCTATGAATGCTGAGCGTTCCGAACGCATTGAAATACCCGTATTGCCTCTTCGCGATGTAGTGGTGTATCCACACATGGTGATACCGCTGTTTGTTGGTCGGGAGAAGTCGATACGGTGTCTTGAAGCTGCCATGGATAGTGACAAGAAAATCATGCTGGTGGCGCAAAAGGAAGCTTCAACGGACGAGCCGGGCATTAACGATCTTTTCTCGGTCGGTACCGTCTCTTCGATTCTCCAGATGCTGAAACTGCCTGATGGCACGGTAAAGGTACTGGTGGAAGGGCTCCAGCGCGCCCGTATTACCCAACTGTCTGACAGTGGTGATTACTTTCAGGCTGAGGCAGACTATTTCGAGTCGCCCGAAATTGATGAGCGTGAGCAGGAAGTGCTGGTTCGCACCGCGATCAATCAATTCGAAGGCTACATCAAGCTTAACAAAAAAATCCCGCCTGAAGTGCTGACTTCGCTTAACAGCATCGACGATGCCGCGCGCTTGGCCGATACGATTGCCGCCCATATGCCGCTTAAGCTCAGCGATAAACAATCAGTGCTGGAAATGGCCGACATTACCGAGCGCCTGGAATACCTGATGGCGATGATGGAATCCGAAATCGACCTGTTGCAGGTTGAAAAACGTATCCGCAATCGCGTCAAGAAACAGATGGAAAAAAGCCAGCGTGAGTATTATCTGAATGAGCAAATGAAGGCCATTCAGAAAGAGCTGGGCGAGATGGATGATGCGCCGGACGAAAACGAAGCGCTGAAGCGTAAAATCGAAGCAGCCAAAATGCCTAAAGAGGCGCGCGAAAAAACCGAAGCCGAACTGCAGAAACTCAAGATGATGTCGCCGATGTCTGCCGAAGCGACGGTGGTGCGTGGTTATATCGACTGGATGCTGTCGGTGCCATGGCATGCTCGCACCAAGGTTAAAAAAGACTTGGTCAAGGCGCAGGAAGTACTCGATAAAGATCATTATGGTCTGGAACGCGTCAAGGATCGTATCCTTGAATATTTAGCGGTTCAGAGCCGAGTAAGTAAGATCAAAGGCCCTATTCTTTGCCTGGTGGGGCCGCCAGGGGTAGGTAAAACCTCCCTTGGACAGTCAATTGCCAAAGCGACCGGTCGCCAGTATGTCCGTATGGCCCTGGGTGGGGTACGTGATGAAGCTGAAATCCGTGGCCATCGCCGCACCTATATCGGCTCAATGCCGGGCAAGTTGATTCAGAAGATGTCCAAGGTCGGTGTGAAGAATCCGCTGTTCCTGCTCGACGAGATCGACAAGATGTCGTCGGATATGCGTGGCGATCCGGCGTCAGCCCTGCTGGAAGTCCTGGATCCGGAACAGAATGTGGCATTTAACGATCACTATCTGGAAGTCGATTACGATCTGTCGGATGTGATGTTTGTCGCCACCTCCAACTCCATGAATATACCGGCGCCGCTGCTTGATCGTATGGAAGTCATTCGCCTCTCCGGTTATACCGAAGATGAAAAGCTAAACATTGCCCGTGAGCATTTGCTGCAAAAGCAAATCGAACGCAATGCGCTCAAGAACAGCGAAATTACCGTGGATGACAGTGCCCTGATAGGCATCATCCGTTACTACACTCGTGAAGCCGGCGTACGTAACCTGGAGCGTGAAATTTCCAAGCTGTGCCGGAAAGCGGTCAAGACGCTGCTGATGGACAAGAGTATCAAGCACATCGATATCAATGGCGATAACCTGCATGAGTTCCTGGGAACCCAACGCTTCGACTACGGACGTGCTGAAGGTGAAAACCGCATTGGCCAAGTGACCGGTCTCGCCTGGACTGAAGTCGGCGGCGACTTGCTGACTATCGAAACGGCGTGTGTGCCCGGTAAAGGCAAGCTCACCTACACCGGTTCCCTGGGTGAAGTCATGCAGGAGTCTATCCAGGCAGCGCTGACCGTGGTGCGCGCCCGTGCCGACAAACTCGGTATCAATCCCGATTTTTATGAAAAGCGCGATATTCACGTTCATGTTCCTGAAGGCGCTACACCGAAAGACGGTCCGAGTGCCGGGATAGCCATGTGCACGGCTCTGGTTTCATGCCTGACCGGCAATCCGGTGCGCGCCAATGTCGCCATGACCGGTGAGATCACTTTGCGTGGTCAGGTGTTGCCGATTGGCGGCCTGAAGGAAAAGCTGCTGGCAGCCCACCGCGGCGGCATCAAGACGGTACTTATTCCTTTTGAGAATAAACGCGATTTGGAAGATATGCCTGCCAATGTCATTCGCGACCTGGATATCCATCCGGTGCAGCGTATTGACGAAGTCCTTACTCTGGCGTTGCAGAATGCGCCTTTTGGTATGGAAGTGGTCACGGAGACGGTAAAATAATCGGTCGTAATCCTATTTAGCGTTAAAATCGGGCTGGCAGGTGAAATCGTACTTGCCAGCTTTTTTTTGTACCGTTAAGTTAGATCCGGTTTGGTACAGGTAACATCCCGGGCATGCTTGCCTGGGGCCAACAGGCTTGATATAACAGCTGCGCTGTCGCGTTTAGGGACAATCCACCGCGACGAGAGAATTTTAGAGGGGATGAAAGAGTGAACAAGTCACAACTGATCGACAAAATTGCCGCAAACGCAGATATTTCCAAAGCCGCGGCCGGACGTGCACTGGACGCCATCATTGGTTCGGTGACAGAGACTTTGCAGCAGGGAGAAGAAGTGGCGCTGGTGGGTTTTGGCACTTTTTCCGTACGTGAGCGCTCAGCCCGTTCTGGCCGCAACCCCCAGACCGGCAAAGAAATCAGTATCCCGGCTGCCAAAGTGCCCGGTTTTCGCGCTGGAAAAGGCTTGAAAGACGCTGTCAACTGATTGTTACCCAGCCGTTTTTTACGGCAAACTATTACCTGACGCAGGGGATAGGGTAGGGTAGAATACAAGGCACATCGCCATGATGTGCCTTTTTTTATGTAATCGCTGACAGACTGCCAAAGCCGTTGTCAGAGAAATAGCTTTAGCGCGCAGCGGCTTTTACCGGCAACACGCCATGAAGGCGGGACCCGGTTACCGGCGCAGAGGTTTCATTCATACTACAGCGGAGTGTTGTCACACCATGATGGACAATTTACGCGCGGCCGCTAATAACGTCGTGCTCAAAATTCTTCTGGCACTTATAGCTCTTTCATTCGTGCTGACCGGCGTAGGTGGTTACGTGGCCGGTGGCGGCGGTGATTATGCCGCCGAAGTCAACGGGCAGCAAATCAGCCGTGCTCAGCTTGAACAGGCCGTTCAGAATGAACGCAGCCGCCAGCAGGAATCCATGGGCGCAGCCTTTTCTACGCTGGCAAGCCAGGATGGTTATATGCAGCAGATGCGCCAGCAGGTGCTGTCGCAACTGATCGACGAAACCCTGCTTGATCAATATGCGGCAACCCTCGGGCTTGCCATCAGCGATGAACAGGTGCGTCAGGCTATCTTCAACATACCGGCATTTCGGACCGATAATAAATTCGATAATGCCAAATACCGCGCCATGATTGCCAATATGGGTCTCAGCGCCGATCAATATGCTCAGTTGATGCGTAAGCAACTGCTGACCCAGCAATTGATCCAGGGTTTGGCCGGTACCGGCTTTATGCTGCCGGAGGAAACCGAACGTCTGCTGTCGGTTGCGGTTCAGAGTCGCCAGGCTCGCCTGGCCACCTTTGATATTGATGCGCTGGCGCAAAAGCAGACCGTTTCTGATGATGAGATCCAGTCCAGCTACCAGCAAAACAAGGAAAAATACCTGTCTCCTGAAGCCTTCCAGGTCAGCTACCTGATGATGGATGCCGCAGCCATCATGGATAAGACCACGGTCAGCGACGCTGAAGTGCAAAGCTACTATGACCAGCATCAGGAACAGTTCGCTCAGCCGGCCCGTAAGCGTTACAGCATCATCCAGAGCAATACTGAGGCGGACGCCGCTGCGGTGTTGGATCAACTGAAAAAAGGCGCCGATTTCGCTACACTGGCCAAAGAAAAATCCTCAGATGCTATCTCCGGCAAGAATGGTGGCGATATCGGCTGGATGGAAGAGGGATCTACGGTCGAAGAGCTGCAAAAAGCCCAACTGAATGACAAGGGCCAACTTTCCGGCGTGATTACTTCTTCGGTCGGTTTCCTGGTGGCGCGTCTTGATGATATCCAGCCGCAACAGGTAAAACCGCTGGCTGCCGTTCGCGACCAGGTGGCGGCGAAAGTGAAGCAGGAGAAATCACTGGATGCCTACTATGCCGAGCAGCAGAAAGCGAGCGATGCGGCCAGTAACGATAACGAATCGCTGGAGTCCGCCCAAGCGGCTATCGGCGGCAAAATTGTTCAGACCGACTGGTTTACCCGGGATAACCTGCCTGAAGCGCTGAATACCGATGCGGTCAGTCAAGTCTTGTTCAATGGCTCATTGCTGGGCAGCAATGGCGCGCCGAGTAATAATTCTGATTTGGTCACCCTGGATGGCGATCGCGCGCTGATTCTGCGTATCTCGGGCCACCGGCCTGAAAGCATTCAACCGCTGGAAAAGGTGCGTGGGCAGGTTGAGCTGCAGGTCAAACGCGAGAAGGCTATCCGGCAGGCGCGGGTTGACGCCCAAAAGCTGCTGGTTTCACTGAAGCAGGCTAAGGCCGACGATGCGCTCAAGTCCGCCGGTATCGCATTCAGCGATGGGCAGACCTATGACTCCGCCATGCAGAATGACGCGCTGTCGCGGGCTATTTTTGCCCTGCCGCAGCCGCAGCAAGGCAAACCCTCTTACGGTATGTCCGAAGATGCCAAGGGCAATATTGTTCTGGTCGCGCTGGAAAGCGTCACCCCACGTAAACTGGATGACCAGCAGCGCGGACAGTTTGTCTCGCAACTGAACCAGGGTATGACCGGCGTTACCTTCGATGCGCTGATAAACGACCTTCGCAGCGATGCCAAGATCAAAATGGGCAGTGCCGCACAAATGCAATAAAGGTCTCAAATAATCTGAGTTTGCTGTAATACCAAAAGGCCGCTTACGCGGCCTTTTGCATATCCGGCGGATGCCAATTGTCGTGTGGTTAGCGTTAAGACATGCTGGCAGGGTGATACTACAAGGAGAAACCTATCATGCGATTAACTACCCTACCTGCCTGCGGCATGATGCTAATGGCGTCACTGCTGTTCGGCAGTTTTCATAGCGCACTTGCCGGTCCCGCCCCCGCCCCCAGGCATGCGCCTGCCGCCGCCGTCAACAGTTCCGGACCATCGACTCTCCAACCCGGTGAAGACGAAGATGATGAAGCGGAAGACAGTGCTGACGCATCATTGGAAGACCGCTTTGCGAAGCCTAAGGACGGTGGTAAGTCGTCCGACAAGGGCGACAGCATCGAGAAGCATAGAGGCGATGCTGTGTTGGCCGAGAAGGGCGACAGCACTGCTGAAGGAAGGAGTCTCAGTGCGCTGATAGAGAAGGATGACAGCGCTGCCCCTGCAAAACAGACTAAGGCCGCGGCAGAAAAAGACAGCGGTGGCCCTCGACCTTCTGAACCAAGCGCGGCGGATAATAAAGCCAAGAAAAACAGGCACTCAGGGGGTAGCCGTAACACAACTACCGAGAAAGCAAAAGAGGGTAGCGACGATAAAGTGAACATCAATACCGCCGATGCAGAGGATCTTGCCGACGCGCTGAACGGCATCGGCCCCAAAAAAGCTGAGGCAATCATCAGCTATCGTGAAAAGAATGGGCCTTTTACCAATATTGAGGATCTGTCGAAAGTTAAAGGCATTGGCCCCGCCATCATCAAGCGTAATAAAGATATTATCGACTTTTAATGCAATCGCCACGCTTTCGTTATATCAGTCCGGACCTGATTAGCCCGCGTTAGGGTGACAGCGTTATTTCACGTCTGGACCTGAATGGCCAATTTGAAAGAGAAAGGTTTGTTTCTGTCCTAAAAGCCGCTTAATTCATAACGCCTATAATGAGGTGACGGTAGATGAAGGTGACTGATTATATTAAATTTTTGTGACAGTGTAGACTTCGATGCCCAGATTTCCTAATTTAGTCTTTCACCTTAAATTGGGAATGCACTAATGAGTGATACAGCTAATCTAACCATTAAGTTACCGGTTGAGCTAAAAGAAAAGATTAAGGCCATCGCGGAAGAGAAAAGTGTTTCCATGAGTGCGGAGATTGGTGAAAGGCTGGTATTGAGCATAAATCAGGACAGTGAAAGCGGTGCTTATGGCCAGCATGCGGGCATCGACAGTCAGGATACCCAGGAGGTCACTGAGCAGCCCTTGACCGAAGCTGAAATCAAGAAACTTCGGCAACTGCTCAATATGAACTTACGCAAGAAGTTGAAAAAGAAATAAATTTTGCGTTAACGGCACGGGTTAATTGCCGATGTATATCCATTTGCCGATGATAAGCCCGAAGAGGGAATAGCCATTCCCTCTTCTATGATCATTTTTCTGTCAGGGCGGGTCATAACTGAGGGCTTTTTCGCCTCAATGATGCCATTACTGCTGTCGGATCCTGCTGATAGTCTGCCAGACCTTTTGCGCGTAAATGACATGCTGCACATTCGCCGCACCCGTCCCCTTTGATACCGTTGTAGCAGGTCAGCGTGTGATGACGAATCACGTCCAGTTTTCCATAGTGAGCGGCTAAAGCCCAGGTTTCAGCCTTATTAAGCCACATCAGGGGAGTGATGAATCGAATATGCCGAGCCAAGCCCAGCGTCACCGCAGTATTGAGCGCTCGCACAAATTCATCCCGGCAGTCGGGATAGCCGGAAAAATCAGTCTCACAGACGCCGGTAATCACCGATTCAGCACCAACCTGATAAGCATATATAGCTGCAAGTGTCAGGAACAGGATATTGCGGCCGGGGACAAACGTGCTGGGGAGTGCATCAGTTTGGTCATCAAACCGGGGAACGGGAATGCTATCGCGAGTCAGGCTGCTGACTGCCAACGCATTAAGCAGCCCGGCATCGATGAATTTATGGGCCACCGCGCCCAGGCTTACCGACAGTTCGCGGGCGATATCTATTTCCGCCCGATGGCGCTGTCCATAATCAAAAGTCACGCAGTGGACCTCGTCATATTGGCTTAGCGCCTGAATCAGGCAGGTTGTTGAATCCTGTCCGCCACTGAAAACTACCACCGCTCGTTTCATCATAAACCCTAAGGACGCAAAACCCTTATGTTAGTGCCTCTGGAGCCGGATGAACAGAGATCCGGCTCAGGGCGGTTAAATGGCGTTCAATTGCTCAGTCCAGGCTGACAGGCTACCGATATGTTCGGCGACCCATTCAGGCCGATAATACGTGTCCTGATACCGTTCACCGCTGTCACAGAGCAGGGTGACAATGGCCCCTCGTTGGCCTGAAGCACGCATGCGCTGGGCGAGTTGCAGTACGCCCCACACGTTGGTGCCGGTGGAACCGCCCACCTGTCGACCGAGCAGTTTCTCCAGCCAGTAGAGCGTAGCAATGCTGGCGGCGTCAGGTACCGAGATCATTTCGTCAATGACGCCGGGTATAAACGAAGGTTCCACCCTGGGTCGGCCGATGCCTTCAATTCTGCCGGCAGCCGTAGAGGTCAGAGCGCAGTCGCCCTGCTGGTAATAATCATGGAAAACCGAATTTTCAGGATCAACCACCACCAGTCGGGTGTTGTGGCCGCGATAACGGATATAGCGGCCCAGGGTGGCTGAGGTACCGCCGGTGCCTGCGCTCATGACGATATAGCTGGGTTCGGCAAAGGGTTCACGGGTCATCTGGCGGAAAATACTGTCGGCAATATTATTATTGCCCCGCCAGTCGGTGGCTCTTTCCGCATAGGTAAACTGGTCCATATAATGTCCGCCCAGTTCACCGGCCAGATTTTTAGCGGTGTCATAGAGCTGGCTGCTGTGTTCGACGAAATGGCAGCTGCCGCCATACTGGCTGATTTGTTCAACTTTACGGCGGGCGGTGCAGGCGGGCATGACGGCGATAAACGGCAGGCCAAGTAGCCGGGCAAAATAGGCTTCCGATACCGCAGTGCTTCCTGAAGACGCTTCAACGATAGGCTTGCCGGCTTTGATCCAGCCATTGCATAGGCCATACAGGAAAAGCGACCTGGCCAGCCGATGCTTGAGACTGCCCGAAGGGTGAGTGCTTTCATCTTTCAGGTAAAAATAAATGCCTTCGAAGGCAGGCAGCTGAAAGCGAATAAGGTGGGTATCTGCCGAGCGTTGAAAATCCGCTTCTATAGCATTGACGGCCTGTTTGATCCACTGCGAGGTCATAATGATTATCCTAGTGATGAGTCTAAATATCATAATGGCTATTAACGAAAATTAAATTGCTATTTGTTTTATTAAATCGTCAAATAGGAGAAAATTATTCTCTGGAACGCCGGTATGCTGGATAAAATTGACCGCGCATTATTGGCAATGCTGCAGCAAGACTGCACCAGTTCGCTGCAGTCGCTGGCCGAGGCTGTAAACCTGACGACGACGCCCTGCTGGAAGCGCCTGAAACGCCTCGACGATGCCGGTATAATCCGGGCCCGCGTCGCCCTGCTGGATAATGAAAAACTGGGCCTGTCGCTAACGGCTTTTGTGCTGATTAAAACCCAGCACCATACCAGCGAATGGTATCAGGCGTTGGTGTCGGTCGTGGAAACCATGCCCCAGGTACTGGCGTTTTATCGCATGGCGGGTGAGTATGACTACCTGATGCAGGTACTGGTGGCCGATATGAAGAGTTACGATCTTTTTTATAAGCAGTTGGTTAACGGCGTTCCCGGTTTAATCGATGTAACCACCAGTTTTGCCATGGAAAAAATTAAGAATACTACCGTTTTACCACTATAATAGGGGTTTGCCCGATCCGGCGAGTGTGCCGGTGCCGGTTGTCGCAAGGCTGGCGGGATAGCTTAGGAAAGAGGCTGCGTGAGATTATTTGCACAACTCAGTTGGTATTTTCGTCGCGAGTGGAGGCGTTATCTTGGCTCGGTCGGACTGCTCATCATTATCGCCCTGCTGCAACTGATACCCCCAAAACTGGTTGGCGTGATTATCGACGGCGTAACGACCGGACGCGCCTCGACGCGGCTCATCCTGACCTGGCTGGCGGTGATGGCCGTGACGGCTTTGCTGGTCTATCTGTTGCGTTATGTATGGCGGGTACTGCTGTTTGGCGCCTCTTATCAACTGGCGGTTGAACTGCGATCAAGGCTTTACAGCCAATTGAGCCGACAATTACCTGGATTTTATCTGCGCCATCGTACCGGCGATTTGATGGCCCGGGCGACCAATGATGTAGACCGGGTGGTATTCGCTGCGGGTGAAGGCGTGCTTACGCTGGTGGACTCGATGGTGATGGGCTGCTCGGTGTTGCTGGTCATGAGTCTGCAAATCAGCTGGGAACTGACATTGTTGTCGCTGCTGCCGATGCCGGTGATGGCGCTGGTGGTCAAGCGCAATGGCGATGCCCTGCACGAGCGGTTCAAAACTGCGCAGGCGGCCTTTTCCACGCTCAATAACCAGACACAGGAAAATCTCAGCAGTATCCGCATGATTAAATCTTTCGGCCTGGAAGATTACCAGTCTGGTCGATTTGCCCGGGTGGCCGTTGATGCCGGTGACAAAAATATGCTGGTGGCCAGAGTGGATGCCCGATTTGATCCCACCATCTATCTGGCGATAGGTACCTCCAACCTCTTGGCGATCGGCGGCGGCAGCTGGATGGTGACGCATGATGCGCTGACGCTGGGACAGCTCACCAGCTTTATCATGTATCTGGGGCTGATGATCTGGCCGATGCTGGCGCTGGCGTGGATGTTCAACATCGTTGAGCGCGGCAGTGCCGCCTACAGCCGCATCCGTCAGACTTTGGATACCCCTGCCGACGTTGTTGATGGTACGCTGGATTTACCGCCAGGCCGGGGTACGTTGTCGGTTGATATCACCCAATTTACTTATCCCCATAGCCCGCAGCCGGCGCTGCATGATATCAGGCTGGTGCTTGCGCCCGGGCGGATGCTCGGTATTTGCGGGCCGACCGGTGCGGGTAAAAGCACCCTGCTGTCGCTTATCCAGCGTCATTTCGATGTGACCGAGGGCAGCATCTGTTTTCATTCTCAGCCTCTGCCCCGTTTAAAACTGGACAGCTGGCACAGCCGGATTGCCGTCGTCAGCCAGACGCCGTTTCTTTTTTCCGATACTGTCGCCAGCAATATCGGCCTAGGACGACCGGAAGCCAGCCAGCAGGAGATAGAGTCTGTCGCTAAGCTCGCCTGTGTCCACGATGATATTCTGCGTTTGCCTCAGGGGTACGACACCGAAGTGGGTGAGCGGGGCGTGATGCTTTCCGGCGGCCAGAAACAGCGGCTGGCGATTGCCAGGGCACTGCTGTTGGCATCGGAAATCCTGATTCTGGATGATGCGCTGTCCGCGGTCGATGGCAGAACCGAATACCAGGTGCTGGAGAACCTGCGCCAGTGGGGCAGGGATCGGACGGTGATTATCACCGCCCATCGTTTGTCCGCGCTGAGCTCGGCCAGTGAAATCGTGGTGCTTCAACGAGGCACGATTACGCAACATGGCCGGCATGACCAGCTGCAGCTGCAACCCGGTTGGTATCGGGACATGACGCTGTATCAGCAAATCGAAGCCGCCCTCAATGACGAAAATGCCGACCCGGGAGACCCGCATGCATAACTGGCGTACGCTGTGGCCAACGTTGAAACGGCTGCTAGGCTATAGCCGGCCTTATCGCCGGCCGCTCACCCTGGCGGTAGCGCTGCTATGGCTGGCGGCGGGGGCCGAGGTGGCCGGACCGATCGTTATCAGCTATTTCATCGATCATGTGCTGCCGATGGAGTCGTTTCCTATGCTGCTGGCCGCAGGGATGGCTGCGGCCTTTATCGGCCTGCAACTGCTGGCTGCTTCGCTGCGCTATTACCAGTCGTTGATGTTCAACCGTACCGCCCTCAGCGTGGTCCAGCAGTTGCGCGCAGAAGTCATGGACGCCTCGCTGCGCCAGCCGTTGAGCACCTTCGATACCCGACCGGTCGGGCAGCTTATCTCCCGGGTGACGAATGACACTGAAGTGGTAAAAGATTTGTACGTCACGGTGATGGCGACGGTATTGCGTTGTCTGGCTCTGATTGGCACCACGCTGGTGGCGATGTTCCTGCTTGACTGGCATATGGCCACCATTGCACTGGTGATTTTCCCGGTAGTAGCGATAGTCATGGCGATTTATCAGTACTACAGCATTCCGATTGTCCGCCAGGTGCGCAGTTACCTGGCGGATATCAATGACGGCTTTAACGAAGTCATCAGTGGCATGAGCCTTATCCAGCAATTTCGTCAGCAGGCACGTTTCGGCCACCGCCTCTCTGCCGCCAGCAATGCGCATTTCACTGCCAGGATGCAGACACTGCGCCTGGATGGCTTTTTGTTACGGCCGTTGCTCAGCCTGTTAACCGCCCTGGTGCTTTGCGGGTTATTGGCGGTCTTCAGCTTCAGTCCTGCCGGCGCTATCGGGGTCGGGGTACTGTATGCCTTTATCAACTATCTAGGCCGCTTAAACGAGCCATTGATTGAATTGACTACCCAGCAATCAATGCTGCAGCAGGCAATCGTTGCCGGTGAGCGTATCTTTGAACTGATGGATGCCGACCAGCAGAACTACGGCAGCGACGATCGACCCTTGACCAGCGGCCGCATTGATATCCGCGATCTCACGTTTTCCTATCGCACCGGTACGCCGGTGCTGCAAAATATTTCGCTGACAATACCGTCGCGCAATTTTGTTGCCTTGGTCGGACATACCGGTAGCGGTAAGAGTACATTGGCAAATCTTATCATGGGATATTATCCAGCCGACGCTGGCGAACTGTTACTGGACCAGCGTACGATCAGCAGCCTGAGCCACCGCGCGCTGCGCCAGGGAGTGGCTATCGTTCAGCAAGATCCGGTGGTCATGGCGGATACCGTACTGGCCAATATCACCCTTGGGCGACAGGTCAGTGAACAACAGGCCTGGGAGGCACTGGAGAAGGTTCAGTTGGCTGAACTGGTCAGGTCTTTTCCCGACGGCATCCATGCCGAGTTGGGAGAGCAGGGCAATACCCTGTCGGTTGGACAAAAACAACTGCTGGCCATGGCGCGGGTACTGGTGGTGACCCCTCAGATTCTTATCCTGGACGAGGCCACCGCCAATATTGACTCCGGGACTGAGCAAGCGATCGCCCGCGCACTCGCCCTGGTAAGGCAATACACCACACTTGTGGTTATTGCCCATCGTCTCTCGACGATTGTCGAGGCCGATCACATTCTGGTATTGCATCGGGGAGAAGCGGTAGAGCAGGGCTCCCACAAGCAATTGCTGCAAAAACAGGGACGCTACTACCAGATGTACCGGCTGCAACAGGCGGGCAAGGCGCTGGACACTACTCCCCAACTCCACGCACCGTGATTGATCACCCTCAGCCGAAATCCTGCCTGCCCCGCACCTGAATCTGGCATTACGCACCAAAAACGTGCGTTAGCAGTTACGGCTTTATTCGGCGTTCACCCACTATGCCTTCCTCGAGGCGCACCGGCCACACTTCCTCGGCTACCGACGGCATATTTACATCACTTCACATTTGTGGCACATGCTTTGCTTTAATCAGCCTGAGTGGTCGCAAGTTCGGATCTACATTCTTGAGGGGGAGTATATGAAGCTGGTAACCGTGGTGATTAAACCATTTAAATTGGAAGACGTGCGTGAAGCATTATCTTCTGTTGGGATACAAGGGCTGACGGTCACCGAGGTTAAGGGATTCGGACGACAGAAAGGCCACGCAGAACTTTATCGCGGCGCGGAATACAGCGTCAATTTCCTGCCGAAGGTCAAAATTGATATTGCCATCGCTGACGATCAGCTGGATGAAGTGATTGATGTCATCAGTAAAGCAGCTTACACCGGGAAAATCGGGGACGGCAAAATTTTTGTTGCTGAGTTGCAGCGGGTCATTCGTATCCGCACCGGCGAAGCCGACGAAGCAGCACTTTAAACGACATGCGCAAATTGTGTAGATAGGGAAGAATGAAAATGAAAAAACTCGTCTCATTAGCTGGCCTCGGTGCTGTATCTATGCTGCCGTCGTGGGCAATCGCCGCCGCACCGGTGGTCGATAAAGCCGACAACGCATTTATGATGATCTGCACCGCGTTGGTGCTTTTTATGACATTACCCGGGATTGCCCTGTTTTACGGCGGCCTGCTGCGCGCCAAGAATGTGTTGTCGATGTTGACTCAAGTAGCGGTAACCTTTGCCATGGTCTGTGTGCTGTGGATGATTTATGGCTATTCAATGGCGTTCAGTGAAGGAAATGCATTTTTCGGCGGCTTTGATATGGCCATGCTGAAAAATATTCCATTGGAAGCGTTGAGCGGGACTTTTTACCAGCTGATCCATGTCGCCTTCCAATGCTCTTTTGCCTGTATCACTGTTGGACTTATCGTTGGCGCTCTGGCTGAGCGTATCCGCTTCTCTGCGGTACTGATATTTGTACTGGTGTGGTTCACTCTGGCCTATCTGCCGATGGCGCACATGGTCTGGGCCGGCGGCTTCCTGGCGGCCAAGGGCGCGCTGGATTTTGCCGGCGGTACCGTCGTACATATCAACGCCGCCAGCGCCGGCCTGGTCGGTGCTTATATGTTGGGTAAACGTTCAGGCTTTGGTAAAGAAGCGTTCAAACCTCACAACCTGCCGATGGTCTTCACCGGCACAGCCATTCTGTATGTAGGCTGGTTCGGCTTTAATGCCGGTTCAGCCAGCGCCGCCAATGCAATTGCCGCTTTGGCTTTCCTGAATACTGTTATTGCTACCGCTGGCGCCATTCTTTCCTGGGTGTTCGCCGAGTGGATGCTGCGTGGCAAACCATCGCTGCTCGGTGCCTGTTCAGGCTGTATCGCCGGGCTGGTCGCCATTACCCCAGCGGCGGGAACGGTGGGCGTTGGCGGTGCGTTGATTATCGGCCTGGTGGGCGGTGCAGCAGGACTCTGGGGTGTGGTGGCCCTGAAAAAATGGCTGCGTGTTGACGATGTCTGCGATGTCTTCGGCGTTCACGGTGTCTGCGGCATCGTTGGCTGTATCCTGACCGGCGTATTTTCAGCCGCTTCTCTGGGAGGGACCGGTTATGCAGAAGGCGTCACCATGGGCCATCAGGTCGGCGTGCAGTTGCTCAGTATCGTGGTTTGTCTGGTGTGGTCTGGCGTAGTGGCCTTTATCGGTTTCAAAATCGCCGATATGGTGGTCGGCCTGCGTGTTTCCGAAGAACAGGAACGCGAAGGTCTGGACGTGAACAGCCATGGCGAAAATGCCTATAACCAGTAATATTGCTGCTGGGTTTATCTCGAAGGGGCGGAAATCCGCCCTTTTTTTTTAGCTTTATTATCGCATATCAGTACCCTGCAGCCAGGGCAAACTCCTAAAAAGCATAAAAAGTTCAGATCTCAGGCAGGAAAATATCGCCAAGCTGTGCCATCCTTAAAACATCAGGTGGGTTGCCACCATGAATTCACCGCTTTCACACCGTATTGCTGTGAATGGTTTTCAAGAAATAATAAAAAGAGGAAGCAAACATGAAACTCTGGCAAATTGTTGGCGGTGTAGCCCTGGGGGTCACACTGGCAGGATGTGCGGATAAGAGTGCGGATGTAGCGACTCCTGCGTTCAAAGCGCCCGGCACCCCGGTTCAGCAGGCAGCGATAGCGCAGCCTTCCGTTTCAGGTACAGTCAATATACGCCAGCGCATTGCGCTGCCGCCCGATGCTGTTTTAACCGTTACGCTTTCTGACGCGTCAGTAGCCGATACGCCCTCAAAAGTCATTTCCCAGCGCGTGGTCCGTACCGAGGGCAAGCAGGCGCCATTCAGCTTTGTACTGCCGTTCAATCCGGCGGATATCCAGCCTAATGCGCGTATCCTGCTGAGTGCGGCAATCACCATCGACGGCCGTATCACGTTTATTACCGAAGAAGTGAAAACCGCGGTGAACAATGGCGCTACTCGTCATGATCTGGTACTGGTGCCCGTACCGTCTGTAGCGGTGCCGACCCAGACGCGCCCGGCGACTACCGTGCCGTCTACCTCTCCGACCCAGGTAACGCCATACCAGACCGCACCTGCGCCGACCCAGCTATGACGCATGAGTGAATAACCTGGCGTATCGCCCGCGACATCCGGCGGGCGATACGTGATTCATTCCCCCCGCCAAAGATAGTTGCTCAGTTCGATACAGCCAGATGGGTCAATCAATACGCCTTCAGCGCGTAATGCTGACTGCTGGCGTTTGAAATCTTCTCCCTGCAGGGAAATCCTTCCCTGGCGATTGACGACACGGTGCCAAGGGAGCAGTGAACCTTCTGGTAAGCGTTTAAGGATGCCTCCTACCTGCCGGGCAGCACGAGGCGAGCCAGCCAAGGTTGCGACCAGTCCATAAGTCATCAGTCGACCTGGAGGAATAGCCGCTAGAATATGGAAAACACGCTGGCGAAAGGAGTCGGTCTGTTGTTGTTCTTTCATATGCCTTGCAAAGGTGATGTTCATAGCGGTTATTCTGTCACAACACCCGCCCTATAGAACAGGGGGGCCGTCTGGCGCCAACAGGCCAATAATCCAGCATTCAATCGGCGCCAGCTTGCAATTCACCCCCCCATCATTGATAATGCCACGCGCTCAGGAAACTGAGCCGTCAATGGAGGCCCTGTTGGTGCTCCCGCAATACTACTTTGTAAACTCGGTCAGGTCCGGAAGGAAGCAGCCGCAGCAGAGGATGTGTGTGCCGGGATGTCGCTGGCAGGGCCTCCACCATTTCAGGGTAATGCTGCATGCGCTTTGCTACTCAGGTTTGGGTGGAAAATAACGGCCAATCAACCTTGCGCTTAAATTTTGCAGCACGAACTTCCCATCTCGTGGTAACACTAATAAGTCATTCACCCTATCTTGGTATAAAAGAGCGAGATGACTATTACTCACTTCAATTAACAATAGCGTTTGGCTATAAACCCCAAGGTACCCTGAACGGTATACGCCACCTTGGCCCAATGGCAATGAGATCCTTCAGGTTATCGGCTCGGGGTTTTCATAAGGCGGTGAACAGCCCTATCGCTTGAAACTGAAAAGTTGTAAGGGATATAAAGTATCATTGCCTATGATGTTGCAAACATCAATTGCGCGTCTCTAATGATTAACGCACATACTTCCAGACGGATACCGGTACTTTATCATATAGCTTGTTCATAGTGAGTTCTGCCAGACGATGATCTGCAGCTGAATTAAATATCTCCAGCTCATCGTCAGACAGTTCATATTTGTTTTTTTCAATGACGCGCTCAAGGGTTTCCATGGTCCTGCATTTACGTAAGCGCATTAAATAATCTATCTTTTTCATCTTGGCCTTAAGTATTTAAACAGATGTCGAATTTGTCATACATTGTTCAAGTCGTACAGAGTTCAGTCTCTGAGAATGTTCCGAATAAACGAGAGCGGCTGGTTCGCCATCTCTGGATATCGAAATTGTTGATACCGTAGCTACTGAACAGGGTAAAAGTATCATCTAAAAAGGTTTCAACCTGATCAGTGAGTTCATTATCATTATGGTGTTTCAGTTTAAAACTTACAATAAATGAGGCTATGTGCTCAATGAGTTCATTCAATTGCAAATTGGTGATGGAAGTCGGATCATTTACCCAGCCGTGATAACTATCGCCAAGACTGGCTATGCCTTCGTCATAGAGATTTTCACACAGGAATTTGAGTTGTGCAATATCGTGACGTTTGGGTGAATACTCATCCATATCAGCCCTCCTGACCATGAACTAATTGCTGTACTGAAGACGTGTTCAAGAAGGGTATGCAGATAGCCCTGCTTGCTTCCACATCCTATTATAAAGATAGGATAATCTCCGTCGTTTGACACTATGCGCTTACATTAACTTACAGTATTGATCTCAGATAATGAGACAGAATGAATGAAATGCAAAACGTAACGCAATTTGTCTGTAATCTGCATAACACCCATTGCAGGGTAGGGGCAGGCCTCTAAACGCCTGATGAAATAAATCAACCTGATTTCATCAAGCCACATAATAAAATTAGCAGACCAGCCGAAGAAAAAAAAGAGTCATTTATGTGGCGATCTGGTCACCATTAACTTTTTAACTCATTTTATTCATTATTGCAGGTTCAGATTATACAGTAATGCGCGATTGCTGATTTAGCCTAAAAAGCGATTCTCAAAAGCAGAAATGAGTGTTATGTTATCTTATATCATTTTATGCGATGTTTTCTCATGCCTGTTATTTCAACGTTTTTTTGCCGCCTGCAGCGATTCAACCTGCTGATGGCCGCCTCCTGGCAACGCCTGTTGTGCGCTGCTTTCATCGTCGCTCTGCTGTGGCTGTCAATCCAGTGGGCTAATTTACTGCCATGATTACCTTAAATAATGTAGTCATCGGCCATCAAGGGAAACCGGTTGTTTCGCCGGTGAGCGGCAGGTTTGAACCCCATAGTCTCACCGCTATTATCGGTGCAAACGGTACCGGTAAATCTACCCTGCTCAAAACCATCGCTGGGCTGTTACCGCCGTTGGCTGGTGAGCTCATGTTTGCAGAGCGCGCTAAACCGCACATTGGCTATCTGCCGCAACAGGCCGAAATCGACCGGCAATTCCCGGTCAATGTGCTGGATGTCGCGGCCATGGGATGCTGGCCAAAAATCGGATTTCTCCGCTCTATCAATCGTATCGCTCGGCAGCGGATACATCAGGCAATTGAGCGGGTGGGGCTGACTTCGATACAGCGTCAACCGATTGAGGCATTGTCTGGCGGCCAATTCCAGCGGCTTATGTTTGCCCGATTGCTGGTACAGGATGCGCCATTGATGTTGCTTGACGAACCCTTTACCGGCATCGATGGGGAAACCTGCAGCTTGCTGATGGACGTCATAAAACAGCTGCATGCAGAAGGTCGGACGCTGATTGTCGTGCTGCACAACCTGGAACTGGTCCAGCAGCATTTCCCGCACACGCTGTGCCTGGGGTCATCCGATATCCGCTGGGGCGACACCCGCGAAGTGATTCCCCGCGCCTGGGTTGACCCGGCAATGTCGTTGGCGGGTTCCCCGATGCTGCCAGGTGCATCATGATCCTGCATGACTTAATTACCCCATTCGCCTCCTTCGGCTTCATGCGAAGGGCGCTGATTTCCTGTCTGGCACTGACGGTCAGTACCACTCCGTTAGGCGTATTCCTTTTACTGCGGCGAATGAGTCTAGTCGGCGATGCGCTTTCCCATGCCATTTTACCTGGTGTGGCTATAGGTTATCTGCTTTCCGGTATGTCGCTGCTGGCGATGGGCATCGGCGGCTTTGTCGCCGGGTTGCTGGTAGCGCTGCTGTCTGGATGGGTTACCACGCTGACGCCGCTCAAAGAAGATGCCAGTTTTGCCGGGTTTTATCTCGGTTCGCTGGCATTGGGGGTGACGCTGGTGTCCTTGAAAGGATCAAGTGTGGATTTGCTGCACGTGCTGTTCGGATCGATTTTGGCGGTAGACGGCGAGGCCATGGAGTGTATCGGGCTAATTGCCGGCTTCACTCTATTGATGCTGGCGCTGTTGTATCGGGCCCTGGTGATTGAAGCTTTCGATGGTGCTTTCCTGCGGGTAAATCGGCGCGGCTATCCAAGACTGATTCATGGCCTGTTCCTGGGTCTGGTGGTCCTGAACCTGGTTGCCGGCTTCCAGATACTGGGCACGCTGATGTCGGTCGGGCTGATGATGCTGCCGGCGGTAGCGGCCCGCTGCTGGTCAGGTCGCTTGCCGCTGATATTGCTGATTGCCGCTGCTATCGGCTTTCTCAGTGCCTGGGCCGGTCTTGTCTGGTCATTCTATGCCTCGCTGCCGGCCGGGCCGTCCATTGTGCTCAGCGCGAGTCTGGCTTTCTTTTTTTCAGTGGTATTTGGTCCTCGCGGCGGTATAGCGGTATGGCTACGCAAACGCCGCGAGGTCAGTCATTATGGAGAACGTTAAATGAAATCTTTATCAGCCTCGCTGGCAATCGTCATGATCGCCGCAAGTCCTGCCGCCCTGGCCAATACCGTTACCACGGTCGCCAGTTTTTCTGTCCTGGGGGATATCGTCAAACAGGTGGGCGGTGACCATGTTACCGTCACTATCCTGGTAGGCCCGGATGGTGATCCTCATAGCTTTGAACCCAGTCCCAAGGATAGCAAGGCGATAGCCGGCGCGGATGTGGTGTTTGTCAGTGGCCTGGGCCTGGAAGGCTGGCTCGACCGGTTGGTCACGGCATCTGGCTATAAAGGTAAAGTGATTGTCGCCTCTGATGGCATCGATAGCCGGAAAATGGAAGAAGACGGAAAGACAGTGACCGACCCCCATGCCTGGAACAGCGCTAAAAATGGGGCTATTTATGCGCGTAATGTCATGAATGCCTTGATAGCCGCCGATCCGCAGGATGCACCGTATTTCCGTCAGCGCGGCGGCGCCTATATCCAGCAACTGGAAAAACTGGATAGCTGGGCGAAACAGGCGTTCAGCCAGGTCAGTCCAGCGACACGCAAAGTATTGACCAGTCATGATGCGTTTGGCTATTTTGGTGCCGAGTATGGGGTAGAATTTTTGGCCCCGGTAGGATTCTCAACCGAATCCGAAGCCAGCGCCAGCCAGGTGGCGGCATTGATTACCCAAATCAAGCAGCAGGGCATCAAGACCTACTTTATTGAAAACCAAACCGACCCTCGACTGGTAAAACAGATTGCCGCCGCCAGCGGTGCCCAGCCAGGTGGCGAGCTTTACCCGGAAGCGCTGTCTAAGCAAGATGGACCGGCGACAACCTATGCAGCGGCTTTCAAACATAATGTAGATACCCTTATTGCCACCATGAAATAAATCGACCTCATTAAAAAAGGGCCCTTGGGCCCTGTTTTAATCTGCTTCAGCGTTTCTTCTTACGGCCCTGCACCGCTTTGAAACGCGGATTGGTTTTGCAGATGACATATATACGGCCCCGGCGACGAACCACTTTACAATCTTTATGCCGGGTTTTAGCCGATTTCAATGAACTCAATACCTGCATCAGAATAAATCCTCAGGATGATTGCTTATTGCCAAGAAAGCGGCCAAAACGCTGATTGAAACGAGCGGTGCTGCCGTCTTTGGTCAGGGTTCTCTGCTTACCGGTATAGTAGGGATGAGATTTTGACGACACTTCAATCGTGACGTATGGATAGGTTTGACCTTCGAATTCCACGGTACGATCGGTACTAATGGTCGAACCTACTTTGAACCAGGCATCAGCGGTAGTGTCATGGAATACCACCAGTCGGTAGTCAGGGTGGATACCCTCTTTCATAATAGCCTCTCTGTTATGTTATAATATATCTATTATGCGATATTCCTTCGCCGGTTTCAACCTCGACGCATGAAAGCCTTTTCGCCAGCGACAGCGATAAAAAAAGCCGCTTGCGCGGCTTTTTAACAGTAGGATTGCAGGAGAGCTTAGTGCTTGCTCAAGTCTACCTGCGGTTCGGCGTGTGCGCGGTGCCCATCCTGGTCGGTTTTCTTGCCGAAGCGCCGACGAACCACGACAAAGAACACCGGTACAAAGAACAGGGCCAGTACGGTTGCGGTAAGCATCCCTCCCATTACCCCGGTCCCTACGGCATTCTGGGAGCCAGACCCTGCGCCGGTGCTGATGGCCAGCGGCAACACACCGAGGATGAAGGCCAGTGAGGTCATCAGGATCGGACGCAGACGCATGCGGACCGCATCCATCGTCGCCTCGATAAGACCCTTGCCTTCTTTATCCATCAGGTCTTTGGCGAACTCAACGATTAGGATGGCGTTTTTAGCCGATAGCCCGATTGTGGTCAATAGCCCTACCTGGAAGTAGACGTCATTATTCAGCCCGCGCAGCGTCGCGGCGAGCAGAGCGCCGACCACACCCAGCGGTACCACCAGCATGACCGAGAAAGGTATTGACCAGCTTTCGTATAACGCCGCCAGACAGAGGAATACCACGATAAGCGATATGGCATACAGGGCAGGGGCCTGGTTGCCCGACAACCGCTCCTGGTATGACATGCCGGTCCACTCGTAACTGATGCCGGCAGGCAACTTGGCGACCAGCTGTTCCATCATCGCCATCGCTTCACCGGTGCTCTTGCCGTGCGCGGCCTCACCCTGGATCTGCATTGACGGCAGGCCGTTATAGCGTTCCAGACGTGGTGAACCGTATTCCCAGCGCGCGCTTGATATTGCGGAAAGTGGGACCATCTGATTGTCAGAGCCGCGGACAAACCAGTTATTGATGTCCTGTGGCAGCATGCGGTATTGCGCATCGCCTTGCACATACACCTTTTTCACTCGACCGCGATCGATAAAGTCATTCACATAGCTGCCGCCGACTGCCGCAGCGATAGTGGTGTTGATATCAGACAGCGACACCCCCAGCGCCTGTGCTTTTTCATGATCGACATCCAGCTTGTACTGCGGCGTGTCTTCAAGTCCGTTTGGACGTACACCCACCAGTAGATCCGGATGTTGGGCAACCATGCCCAGCAGTTGGTTACGCGCTTCGGTCAACTTCTGATGACCCAGGTTGTTCTCATCGATAAGTTCAAAGTCAAAGCCGGTCGCCGTACCCAGTTCGACAATCGCCGGCAGGTTGAACGCCATGACGATACTGTCTTTGATGGCGGCGAAGTGCTGGTTGGCTCTGGCTGATATGGCCGGCACCTTATTTTCGGCGCTGCTGCGCTCATCCCAGTTTTTCAGGCTGACGAAGGCAATACCGGTATTCTGGCCGCGGCCGACAAAGCCAAAGCCGTTAACGGTAAAGACTGATTCGACATTCGCCTTTTCCTTGGTCAGGTAATAATCGGTAACCTCGTCGAGCACTTTCTGTGTCCGTTCCTGGGTCGCTCCGACCGGCAACTGCGCCATGGTCAGAAATACCCCCTGATCTTCTTCCGGCAGGAACGAAGAAGGCAGGCGCAGGAACAGCAGTGCCATACCAACCACGATCAGCAGGTATATAATCAGGTAACGGCCGGTGCTGTTAAGGATATGGCCGACGCTATCGGTGTAATGATGAGTACTCTGATCAAACTTTTTGTTGAACCAGCCAAAGAAACCGGTGGTCTGGGCCTGATGACCCTCTTTAAGCGGTTTAAGCAGTGTGGCGCAAAGTGCCGGAGTCAGAATCAATGCGACGACGACCGACAGTACCATGGCGGAAACAATGGTAATGGAGAACTGTCGATAAATGGCGCCGGTTGAGCCGCCAAAGAACGCCATTGGCACAAACACCGCCGACAGCACCAGGGCGATACCGATCAACGCACCCTGAATCTGTCCCATGGATTTACGCGTTGCTTCCAGCGGACTGAGGCCCTCCTCCGCCATGACGCGCTCGACGTTTTCCACCACCACGATGGCATCATCCACCAACAGGCCGATGGCCAGTACGCAGGCGAACATGGTCAAGGTGTTGATCGAGTAGCCGAACGCCCCTAGCACCGCAAAGGTGCCCAGCAGTACCACCGGCACCGCGATGGTCGGGATAAGCGTGGCGCGGAAGTTCTGCAAAAACAGATACATCACCAGGAACACCAGGATGATGGCTTCTACCAGCGTTTTGACCACTTCGTTAATCGAGATGGTAACGAAGGGCGTAGTGTCATACGGATAAACTACGCTCAGGCCGGTGGGGAAATTCTCCTGAAGGCTTTTGAGATCTGCCTTCACCGCCGCTGCGGTATCCAGGGCATTGGCGCCGGTGGCCAGTTTGATACCCAGGCCGGCCGCCGGACGGCCGTTAAAGCGCGCAATGATGTCATAGCTCTCGCCGCCAAGCTCAACCTTGGCGATATCTTTAACCCTGACCTGCGAACCGTCCTGATTCACTTTCAACAGGATATTACCGAACTCTTCAGTGGTCTTCAGACGGGTTTGCAGAATAATCGAAGAGTTGAGCTGCTGTCCTGGTATTGGCGGAGTACCGCCCAATTGTCCCGCCGCGACCTGATTGTTCTGTACCGTCAGAGCGCTGATGACATCCACCGGCGTCAGTTTGAAGTTATTAAGCTTGTTCGGATCCATCCAGATACGCATCGCGTATTGGGCGCCAAACAGCTGTACTTCACCCACCCCTTCAGCACGGCTCAGCGGATCTTTGATGTTGGAACCCACATAGTCAGCGATATCCTGCTGGGTCATGGTTGGGTCGCTGCTGATAAAGCCCGCCACCATCAGGAAGCTGGCGCTGGATTTCTGCACCTGCACACCTTGCTGCTGAACATCCTGCGGCAACAGCGGCATCGCCAGCTGCAGTTTATTCTGTACCTGTACCTGGGCGATATCCGGGTTGGTGCCTGACTCGAAGGTCAGGGTAATGATAGCGGTACCTGAAGAGTCACTGCTTGACGACATATACATCAAATGATCTATGCCGTTCATGTTCTGTTCAATGACCTGGGTTACACTGTCTTGCAATGTAGTGGCATCGGCCCCCGGATAGGAAGCGGTCACCTGGATAGACGGCGGTGCAATTGCCGGATACTGCTCGATGGGCAATTTCATAATTGAAAGCGCACCGGCAAGCATGATGATAATGGCAATCACCCAGGCGAATATGGGTCGATCGATAAAATACTTAGCCATGTCGTTTACCCGTTCCTATTAAGACTTACTGGCGTTTTCAGGCTGAGGTTGTTCCGGTTTTTTCTGTTCTTCGGTCATTTCTCGAGCGTTTACCTGAACGCCTGGTTTGACTTTCTGCAGACCTGATACGATGACGCGGTCACCTTCCTTCAGGCCGGCGGTGACAAGCCATTTATCGCCTATCGCCTGCTGGGCAGTCAGTATATGAACGGCTACTTTATTGTCCTGACCCACGATCATGGCAGTGGCTTCACCACGCGGGGTGCGGGTAATACCCTGCTGAGGAACCAGGATGGCACTGTCGTTGATCCCCTCCTCAAGACGGGCACGCACGAACATGCCTGGCAGCAGGCTGTGCTGCGGGTTGGGGAATATAGCGCGCAGCGTAATGGAGCCGGTAGTTTCATCGACGGTGACATCAGAAAACTCAAGGGTACCGGTCTGCTGGAATTCTTTGCCGTCTTCCGTCAGCAGGCGGACGGTGGCTTTACCGTCTTTCTGCTTCATGGTGCCTTTTTCCAGCTCTTCCTTGAGACGCAAGAATTCATTGCTGGATTGGGTAACATCTACATAAATCGGATCCAGTTGCTGAATGGTCGCCATGGCGTCTGCCTGGCCATTGGAGACCAGTGCGCCTTCAGTAAAGGCTGATTTGCCGATGCGGCCGCTGATGGGTGCCTGAACGCGGGTATAGGCAAGATTTATCCGGGCGGTTTCAACCGAAGCCTTTGCTGCCAACACAGCAGCATCATTCTGGCGCATGGTTGCTACTGCCTGGTCATAATCCTGTTTACTGACGTAATTGGTGGAAATCAGTTTTTTATAACGATCTACGGTAACGCGGGCAATGCCGGCATTGGCTTCGGCCTGGGCCAGGTCGCCTTTGGCGCTATCGTAAGATGCTTTATAGGTAGCTGGATCAATCTGGTAAAGCGAGCTGCCTGCTTCGACATCAGCCCCTTCCACGAAGTTGCGCTTCAGGATAATACCGCTGACCTGAGGACGGACCTCTGCAATACGAAAAGCGGCAGTGCGACCGGGCAAATCAGTGGTGACATTCAAGGATTCTTTTTTTATCGTCACCACACTTACTTCCGGTGCCTGTTGCTGAGCGCCTGTCTGACCCGCTTGTTTATTATCACATCCTGCAATAACAAAACTGCCAGAAAGCATCAGAACGGCTGCCAGAGGCAAAATCCCTCTGTTTTTGTTCATATGTAAACCTCAAGAGTCCGATTTGAAAAAAATTGATCAACTGATCACAAGCCCTAAAACCGATTGCTGCGCAATACGACCGAATATGCTATGTTACATACATTCACGAATGTATGTAACTCTAAACGCTGCCCAAAATCACCTTATGGCACGAAAAACCAAAGAACAGGCGCTGGAAACGCGTCAAGATATTATTAATGCTGCGGTTCATCTTTTCTCCGAGCGGGGTGTCGCAGCCACTTCGCTCAGCGATATCGCCACTGTGGCAGGCGTCACTCGTGGTGCTATCTATTGGCATTTTAAAAATAAATTCGACCTGTTTAATGAGATTTGGCAGGTCGCTGATGCCCGGATTACGGCATTCGAGTCAGAGTATCAGACAAAATATCCTTCGGATCCACTATACGTGCTTACAGAGACATTGATTTACATTCTGAACAGCACTGTTTCGGACAGAGATTGGCGTGCTCTGATGGAAATTGTCTATCACAAATGTGAGTATGTCGGAGAAATGGCGCTGTTTGCCAATGTACGGAAAACACTGTATGGGGATTGCTATTCGCGTATAGAGGAAACGCTTAACAGATGCATTTCGTTTAATCAGTTACCGGCAAACCTGCACTGCCGGCGGGCGGCGATCGTTATCAGGGGCTGTATTTCGGGCCTGATGGAGAATTGGCTGTTTCTGCCTGATACCTATGATCTGGAAAAGGAATCGCGTGCTCTGGTGATGACGCTGGTTGATACCCTCAACCTCAGCCCCAATCTGAGAAACGAGCACACCTGAGAGAATACCAGCCCCGCAGCCGGGGCGTGCTATTCCGTTTGATTGGAACGGCGCAGTTTGGACTGGTAATCTTTTTTCACGATTTCAATGGCGTCCAGCACCACTTCCGGTTCCACTTCATTACTTTCCAGCAGCATAATCAAATCCACAGCCAACTTAACTGCGGGTGATTCATCTTCCAATACCACGGAACTCTCCGGCATGCCAAAGGCACGATAAGCAAAAAAGAGAGTATAGATGAGATTATTAACATGCTTAATGGTGATTCAGTAATAATAAGTGTAGTTGTGGTGATTTCTGCCGTCCCGTAACTTAAAGACCATTCTCCCGCTTCTCGATTTTCCGCTCTATTCGTGCCAGCGCCTGCCTGCATCGCGTCAGTCTTCCTTCAAGGGCGGCGATTTCCTGCTGCAATTGCTGGGCTCTGGCCATGTCGTTACAGGAGAGCAGGAGGCTCTCGCGATCCTGGATCATCCCTTTCAGGCGGCGCTCATAATCCTGATGCTCAGCCAGTCGGCTATAGTCATCGACCGGTTCCGGGGCCGATGGGAGGTTATTGCGCAATTCAAGGGTGGCAAGTTCTCGGGCCAGGGCGGTCATCTGATCGACCAGCCTTGGCGCCAGCCAGGCCACTTGCTCTGTCTGATTATGTCCGGCAGCCTGGGATAACTTCTGCAGCGTTTCGCCACACTCGTCAAGGTAGTCTTCGAGTCTGTTTCCCCGACTGTGAAACAGTCGCCGGTCAAAGCGGGATTGCGCGACGAGGGTGGATTTTGCTTCTTGAACCCGCTGGGCCAGGGTGGAAAACTGCTGGCTAAGGGTGGTAATAAACCTGGATGGCTGCACGTGATGTCTACCTGAAGTCAATGACAAATTAAGGCTTATGCCCGATGATACCTTTCTGAAGGCTATCATTAGAAGTACAAACTGCCATCGGCGCCATGTTTGCTCTGCGCCCCGTGCTGCACGGTTACCCAAGAGGGGCTATGTACCGTATATTTTTAATCACCCTGGGATGGCTGTCGGTCATCCTTGCCACGCTGGGCGTGGTATTGCCGCTGTTGCCAACCACGCCATTCCTGTTGCTGGCTGCCTGGTGCTTTGCCCGCTCATCGCCGCGTTTTCACGCCTGGCTGCTGCACAGGTCCTGGTTTGGTCCCTATCTCAGACACTGGCAGCAGTTTCGGGCATTACCGCCAGGCGCCAAGACAAAAGCGGTTATCGTTATTCTGCTGAGCTTTGGCGTATCACTGTGGGTAGTGAAAATTCTCTGGGTACGGTGTATTTTAGGATTAATGCTGCTGGCGTTGTTAGTGATGATGTGGCGTTTGCCTATCGTTAACGCTGCCCAACAAAATCATGAATGAGACCGCTGTGGTTATTGCATTTCCCTGCCAGTTTGCATAGATTTGTGCGCTTTCATGTGTGGTCGGCACTAAAATCAGTTTTTTATCCTGACGCCATCGCCGATCCCTGTAGATAATATTTATCTGAATGACCAGGCATAACTATGATGACCCCAACAGATCAACAATACGATATGATCAAAAACAGCATCATCAGCGTTCCCGACTACCCCAAGCCGGGTATCCTGTTTCGTGATGTGACCGGTTTGCTCGAAACCCCGCTTGCCTATGCCGCCAGCATTGAACTGCTGGTAAGTCATTATCGTGATAAAGGCATTACCAAGGTCGTGGGCACCGAGGCCAGAGGGTTCCTGTTCGGCGCGCCGGTAGCGCTTGCTCTGGGCGTCGCGTTTGTACCGGTGCGCAAACCCGGCAAACTGCCCCGTGAGACGCTGAGCGAAAGCTATGATTTGGAATACGGCTCAGATCGCCTTGAAATCCATACCGCTTCTATTAATCCAAGCGATAAAGTGCTGGTGGTCGATGACCTGCTGGCTACCGGCGGTACTATCGGTGCCACGGTAAAACTTATCCGCCGGTTGGGCGGCGAGGTGCACGATGCGGCCTTCGTGATTAACCTGGCGGACCTGGGTGGTGAAGCCTTGCTCAATACCATGGAAGTAACCAGTTACAGCCTGTTGGTGTTCCCAGGTCATTGACGATATCCGCCTCGCGCTTCGGTGCGGGGCTGTGGTAGCATGACCTTCTGTTTTCCCGACTTTTGCGCGACTCATGAGCTATCAGGTTCTTGCCCGTAAGTGGCGTCCCCAGACGTTTTCCCAGGTGGTTGGCCAGGAACATGTTCTGACGGCACTGGCTAATGGCCTTTCACTAGGCAGGATACATCACGCCTATTTACTTTCGGGCACCCGCGGGGTGGGTAAAACGACCATTGCCCGGCTGCTGGCCAAGGGGCTCAACTGTGAAACCGGCATTACCGCTACCCCCTGCGGGCATTGCGATAATTGCCGTGAGATAGAGCAGGGCCGGTTTGTCGACCTGATAGAAATAGACGCCGCTTCGCGTACCAAAGTCGAAGACACCCGCGATCTGCTGGACAATGTGCAGTACGCACCGGCGCGGGGTCGCTTCAAGGTTTACCTGATAGACGAAGTGCACATGCTTTCGCGTCACAGTTTTAACGCCTTGCTTAAAACGCTCGAAGAACCGCCTTCCCATGTTAAATTTTTACTGGCCACCACCGATCCGCAAAAATTACCGGTGACCATTCTGTCACGCTGCCTGCAATTTCATCTCAAAGCGCTGGATGTCGGCCAGATTCGCGGCCAGCTTGAACATGTCCTGGGCGCAGAGAAGATAAACAGCGAGCCCCGGGCGCTACAGCTGCTGGCGCGTGCCGCCGACGGCAGTATGCGTGATGCCTTGAGCCTGACCGACCAGGCCATCGCTATCGGCCAGGGGCAGGTGAGCACCGCCGCCGTCAGCGATATGCTGGGCACCCTGGACAGCGAACAGCCGCTGGCGCTGATTGAAGCGATGGTGGCCGCCGACGGCAACCAAATGATGGCCAGGCTTGCCGAGGCGGCCTCGCGCGGCACCGACTGGGAAACGCTGCTGGTCGAAATGCTGACCCTGCTTCATCGCATCGCCATGGGTCAACTGCTGGCCGACGCCCTGTCGGCTGAAGAAGACTCTGCCATCGCTCCGCGTCTGCGGGAGCTGGCAAGGACGATCCCGCCGGCGGATCTGCAGCTCTACTATCAGACGCTGCTGGTCGGCCGTAAAGAACTGCCGTTTGCGCCGGACAGGCGAATGGGCGTGGAAATGACGCTGTTGCGTGCGCTGGCCTTTCATCCGCGGTTAATCGACGATGCGCCGGATGCGCCAGCGGCCGACGGGGAAAAAAAAACGGCTGAAAACCCGGGTCTGAATCAATCCAGGGGCGAATTTAATTCGCCGGCCGCTTTAGCCGCAGTCCCTCCGCAGGGGGTAGCCAATGCCAGACGCCAGCTGGAGGCCTCTTCCCAGGCTCGGGTAAAGGCCGCTCCCCGTACCGCAGAGGCCGGCGCATTAAGGACAGCCGATGCCCTGAAGGCGGCAGAAATGGCGTCGCCTAAAGCGGCGAAAACCTCTTTGCCGCCGCCGGTCGATTCCCCTGCCACCGCAAAGGCGCGTTGGCAAAAAACCGATAATAGGCCAACTGCCGAGGATCCAGCTGCCGAGGATAATGTCGCTTTGGCTATGCCTGATGCGCCGCAGGACGCCGAGGATACATTTCACGATTATCCCCAGGCGGACGCTACTCTTGCTGGCCCTGCAGCAGACCGTCAGGAAAATGGCGACTATGCTGATGAGTGGGCGCGCATGATGTCCCAGGATGACAACGAGCGCATTCCTGAGCCGACTGAACCTGTGCAGCCATTACCCGACGCGACGGCTAAACTGTTGCAGGCACGCTCGGCCCTGCTGAGCCGCCAGGAGCAGCATAAAGCAAAAAAGGATGATCCGGCTTCAACGCCGGTCAAGCCCGGTAACGCAGGCAGTCCGCTTGAACGCCTGGCCTCGGTAGGGGAACGCGCCCAGCAGCGCAGCCAGTCGTCCGGTCATGCTGGCACCGCACCGAAGCCCGCCAAGCCTGATGCCTACCGCTGGCGCGCCAGTGTCCAGCCCCAGGCGGTGGCCGAGCCGGTGACTACGCCGAAAGCGCTGCGTACCGCTCTGGAGCATGAAAAAACCCCGGAGCTGTCGGCAAGACTGGCAGAGGAAGCTATACTGCGCGATCCCTGGGCGGCCCAGGTCAGCCGGATGAAAATACCAAAGTTGGTGCAGCAGCTGGCGCTGAATGCGGCCCGTGAGGACTTGGCTCCCGGCAAGGTATGTTTGCATCTGCGCAGTGCTCAGCGGCATTTGAATTCCGACTCCGCCCGGGAAACACTCGGTAATGCCCTGGCGGTCGAGCTGGGTGCGCCGGTTGAGCTTAGCGTGACAGAAGACGATAATCCGGCTCTGCGCACGCCCCTTGAGTGGCGCCAGGCTATATATGAAGAAAAATTATTACAGGCGCGTCTGGCGATAAATGCGGATTCGCATATCCAGACGCTGCAGCGTTTCTTTGATGCTGTGCTGGATGAAGACAGTATCCGGCCTGTTTAACTTAACCGCCGCATTACCGGCCCCGATGGCGGCTGCGGCCTGATGCAATAGAGAGAGACGATTATGTTTGGTAAAGGCGGAATGGGTAACCTGATGAAACAGGCCCAGCAGATGCAGGAAAAAATGCAGCAGATGCAGGAAGAGATCGCACAGCTGGAAGTGACCGGCGAATCCGGTGCCGGTCTGGTAAAAGTCACCATTAACGGTGCGCACAACTGTCGCCGGGTTGAAGTGGATCCCAGCCTGCTGGAAGATGACAAGGACATGCTGGAAGATCTGATCGCAGCGGCTTTCAATGACGCGGCCCGCCGCATCGCCGAAACGCAGAAGGAAAAAATGGCGTCCGTTTCCAGCGGAATGCAGCTTCCTCCTGGCTTTAAAATGCCGTTCTGATGCAAACCAGTCCACTGCTTGAAGCGCTGACGGAGGCGTTGCGCTGCCTGCCCGGCGTTGGTCCGAAATCGGCGCAGCGCATGGTATTCCATCTGCTGCAGCGTGACCGCAGCGGCGGTATGCGGCTGGCCCAGGCGTTAACCCGGGCCATGTCTGAAATCGGCCATTGTGCAGACTGCCGCACGTTTACCGAGCAGGAGATCTGCACCATCTGCGCCAATCCGCGCCGTCAGAAGACGCGGCAAATATGCGTTGTGGAAAGCCCGGCCGACATCAATGCTATCGAACAGACCGGCCAGTACGCCGGGCGCTATTTCGTGCTGATGGGACATCTGTCGCCTCTGGACGGCATCGGCCCTGATGATATCGGCCTTGGACGGTTGCAGGAAAGGCTAGGCGGCGAAGAGATCGATGAGGTTATTCTGGCTACCAACCCCACGGTTGAGGGCGAGGCCACTGCCAACTATATTGCCGAGATGTGCGCCCATTATGCTATCCTCGCCAGCCGTATCGCTCACGGCGTACCGGTCGGTGGAGAGCTTGAAATGGTTGACGGCACCACGCTTTCCCATTCCCTGGCGGGTCGGCATCCGATAAAGTCCTGACTGATGGTGGTCCGGCGCCCGGCAGTGGCTTGCCGGGCCGCCGCCTGCTTTTGGACTTTTTTTTTCGCCGGTTGCCGGCTTTCTTCCCTTGAAAAACCTGCCGCTTACCCCCATCTGTCTATCAATGTTGTATTTAACCCGCTTGAATAATCGCTATCTGGATTGAGGTAAGTATGAGTATGAAAGGACAAGAAACCCGCGGATTCCAGTCTGAAGTCAAACAATTGCTGCAGTTGATGATCCACTCACTTTATTCCAATAAAGAGATATTCGTTCGTGAACTGATTTCCAACGCCTCAGATGCCGCGGATAAACTGCGTTTTCGCGCCTTATCGAAGCCTGAACTGTATGAAGGCGACGGAGAACTCCGTGTCCGCCTGTCTCTTGATAAAGAAAAGCGGACTTTGACCCTCAGCGATAACGGTATTGGTATGAGCCGTGACGAAGTGATCGATAATCTGGGGACTATCGCCAAATCCGGCACCAAGGCGTTCCTGGAGTCAATGGGCTCCGATGACGTCAAAGACAGCCAGCTAATCGGCCAGTTCGGCGTCGGTTTCTATTCGGCATTTATCGTTGCCGATAAGGTCACCGTGCGCACGCGCGCTGCCGGTGCCCCGGCGGATGCCGGTGTCTATTGGGAGTCCGCCGGTGAGGGCGATTACACGATCGCCGATATTTCCAAAGCCGATCGCGGCACAGAAATTACCCTGCACATGCGTGAAGGCGAAGATGAGTTCCTTGACGACTGGCGCCTGAAGAGTGTTATCAGTAAATATTCCGACCATATTGCACTGCCGGTAGAAGTGGAAACCCGCTCTACAGAGGGCGAAGGCGACGAAGCTGAAGAAACCGTTACCTGGGAAAAAATCAACAAAGCCCAGGCGCTGTGGACCCGCAGCAAAGGGGAAATCAGCGATGAAGAATACCACGAGTTTTATAAGCACCTGTCCCACGACTTCAGCGATCCGCTGATCTGGAGCCATAACCGGGTCGAAGGCAAGCAGGAATATACCAGTCTGCTGTATATCCCCTCCCAGGCGCCTTGGGATATGTGGAATCGCGATCATAAACACGGCCTGAAACTGTACGTGCAGCGCGTGTTTATCATGGACGAAGCTGAGCAGTTCATGCCCAACTACCTGCGGTTCGTCAAAGGCCTGATTGATTCCAATGATCTGCCTTTAAACGTATCCCGTGAGATTCTGCAGGACAGCCGAGTGACCCAGAATCTGAAAAGCGCCCTGACCAAGCGTGCGCTGCAAATGCTGGAAAAATTGGCTAGAGACAGTGCCGAAGAGTATCAGACCTTCTGGCAGCAGTTCGGCCTGGTGCTGAAAGAAGGCCCCGGCGAAGATACCGCCAACAGCGCCAGCATTGCCAAGCTGTTACGCTTTGCCACGACGCGGTCCGACAGCTCAGTCCAGACCGTATCGCTGGATGACTATATCGCACGCATGGTCGAAGGCCAGGAAAAAATCTATTACATTACCGCAGACAGCTATGCGGCGGCGAAGAGCAGCCCCCATCTGGAACTGCTGCGTAAAAAGGGCATCGAAGTCCTGCTGCTGTCCGATCGCATCGACGAATGGATGATGAGCTACCTGACCGAATACGAAGGCAAATCCTTCCAGTCCGTCAGTAAAGCCGATGAATCCCTGGATAAACTGGCTGATGAAGAAACCGAAGAGCAGAAAGACGCTGAAAAAGCGCTTGAGCCATTTGTAGAGCGTGTCAAAACGTTCCTGGGCGACCGGGTTAAAGAAGTCCGCCTGACGCATCGCCTTACCGATACCCCGGCTATCGTCACCACCGATGCCAATGATATGACTACCCAGATGGCGAAGCTGTTTGCCGCTGCTGGACAGGCTGCGCCGGAGATCAAGTACATATTCGAGTTGAATCCCGATCATCAACTGGTGAAAAGAGCGGCTGATGTCAGTGATGACGCCGGGTTCGGCGAATGGATCGAACTGCTTATGGATCAAGCGCTGCTGGCTGAACGCGGTACGCTTGAGGATCCCAACCAGTTCATCCGCCGGATGAATCAACTGCTAACGGCTTAAGGGTGTAAGCCGGCATGGTCAGCGTAGGGACCATGCCGGCCGATTCCCGGACAAATCGGCGGGTTTTATCTGAAAGCGAGCTCTGTGAGTCACTCCTTGCGCCGGTTCCTTGAGGGATCATGCCCGAAAATGGTATGGTTTGTCGTTTTCTACCTTTTATTACACTCCAAGATTAGCAAGGGGATTTACGCAATGCGTATCATTCTGCTGGGCGCTCCGGGCGCTGGTAAGGGCACTCAGGCTCAGTTTATTAAGGAAAAGTACGGTATTCCGCAGATTTCAACCGGCGACATGTTGCGCGCTGCGGTGAAAGCGGAATCCGATCTGGGCAAAAAAGCCAAGGAAATCATGGATGCCGGTAAGCTGGTCACCGACGATCTGGTTATTGCGCTGGTTAAAGAACGCATTACTCAGCAAGATTGTCGTAACGGTTTCCTGCTGGACGGATTCCCGCGCACAATTCCTCAGGCTGATGCCATGAAGGACGCGGCCATCAATGCAGATTACGTGCTTGAATTCGATGTACCTGATGCCTTGATCGTCGATCGCATCGTCGGCCGCCGAGTCCATGCGCCATCGGGCCGGGTATACCATGTCAAATTCAATCCGCCCCGTGAAGAAAACAAGGATGACGTGACCGGCGAGCCGCTGACCACCCGTAAAGATGATCAGGAAGAGACGGTACGCAAACGGCTGGTGGAATACCATCAGCAGACCGCGCCGCTGGTTGACTATTACAAAAAAGAAGCGCAAGCGGGCAATACCCGTTATTTTAATATCGACGGCACCCGTAAGGTAACTGAAATCAACCAGGAACTGGCCAAAATCCTCGGTTAATAATGTCACGCCACCCCGCGGCGTTGAGGCAGTCCATGGTTGCCATCCTCAGCGCGGCGGGTCTCAAGGCCAGATAACATCGTCTCCCTTCCTTACCTCACCCGATCGTTCATCATCTGTCCCCTTTATGATAAGGGTTCTCATATATCCCTTTTCAGCTACAATAGCTTATCCAACCTGTGCGGACAGTCCTCATGGCGTCGGCCAGGGCCAAGAATAACAAGAGTAACTGAAGGGAAAAGGATTCATGAGTCAGGAAAAATACGGTGTCCTGATGGTCAATCTGGGAACGCCTGAAGCACCCACATCCAAGGCAGTGAAACGTTATCTGGCCGAATTTCTCAGTGACAGGCGGGTGGTGGATACGCCGAGGGCATTATGGTGGCCGATATTGAACGGTGCCATCCTGCCGTTGCGTTCACCCCGGGTCGCCAAGCTGTATCAGAGCGTATGGATGGACGAAGGCTCGCCCCTGATGGTCTTCAGCAAACGACAGCGTAAAGCGCTGGCCGACTGTCTGCCGGATATGGCGGTAGAGCTGGCCATGAGTTATGGCAAACCGTCCTTGCCGGACGCCGTTGGCCGCTTGCTTGAGCAGGGCGTGACCAAACTTATCATACTGCCGCTTTATCCCCAGTATTCCTGTTCCACCAGCGCTGCTATCTGGGATGCGGTAGCGCGTATCCTCATCGGCTACCGGCGCCTGCCTTCGATCAATTACATCCGCGATTACGCAGAGCATCCGGCCTATATCGCCGCGCTTAAGCATTCTATCGAGCAGTCGTTCGAACGTCACGGCAAGCCTGACCGTCTATTGCTGTCGTTTCACGGCATCCCGGTACGTTATGCAGCCGAGGGAGATGACTATCCGCTGCGCTGCAAAGATACCCGGGATGCGCTGGTGCAGGCCTTGGATTTCCCTGAACAGCAGGTGATGATGACGTTCCAATCGCGCTTTGGCCGCGATCCCTGGCTGACGCCCTTTACCGATGAAACGATGAAAAACCTGCCGGCCGACGGCGTTAGGCACATTCAGGTCATTTGTCCCGGCTTTTCGTCCGATTGCCTGGAGACGCTGGAAGAAATCAATGGCCAGAACCGCGAGATATTTGAACACGCCGGCGGCGAAACCTTCCATTACATCCCGGCGCTCAACGATTCACCAAAACACATTGAACTCTTCCGTCAATTAGTCAGTGAACAGGTACGATGAAATTTCCCGGTAAACGTAAATCCAAGCATTACTTTCCCGTCAGCCAACGCGATCCGCTGGCGCTGCCGGAACCTGAGATAAATGAAGCCGCCGGGGCGTATATCGTTGGCATTGATCAAACACTGGTGGACATTGAGGCCAGGGTTGATGATGCCTTTCTTGCCCGTCATGGGCTCAGCGTGGGACATTCAATGCTGGTGGATGCGGATGCCGCTGATCGGTTGAATCTTGAACTCATGGAGCAGGCCAGCATCACGCATCAGTTTGCCGGCGGCACCGTCGGTAATACCCTGCATAATTACTCGGTGCTGGCCGATGACCGGTCGATGCTGCTGGGGGTGATGTCCAGTTCGATAAGTATCGGCAGCCATGCATATCGCTATCTGTGCAATACCTCCAGCCGGGTAGATCTGAACTATCTGCAGGGGGCCGATGGGGCGATGGGGCGCTGTTTTACCCTGATTGGCGATAGCGGCGAGCGGACGTTTGCCATAAGCCCCGGCAATATGAACCAGCTTAAGCCTGAATGTGTGCCTGAAGATGTGGTTGCCGGTGCGTCGGCGCTGCTGATAACCGCTTATCTGCTGCGCTGTACTGCCTACGAGCCCATTATGGATGCGACGCTTGTGGCGATAGCCTATGCCAAAAAATACCAGGTGCCAGTAGTACTGACCCTGGGTACCCAGGCGATAATCGCCGACCGCCCGGAATGGTGGCAGGATTTTATCCGTGAAAACGTCACTATCCTGGCGATGAACGAAGAAGAGGCTTGCGCGCTTACCGGCTGTACCGAACCGCTGGCGGCGGCTGATGCCGCGCTGGCATGGACTGACCTGGTGATATGCACCGCCGGGCCCGATGGGCTTTATATGGCGGGTTATGCCGATACCGGCGTGAAACGTGAAACTCGGCATCCGTTGCTCGATGGCGCATTGCCGGCTTTCAACCGGCATGAATTCAGTCGGGCGATGCGCCGGGAAGCCTGCGAACAGCCAGAGCGAATTTATTCCCATATCAAGCCGTACATGGGCGGGCCGGGCAAGATAATGAATACCAATGGCGCCGGGGATGGCGCTCTGGCGGCGGTGCTGCATGATATTGCCGCCAATGTTTATCACCGCCAGCAACTCCCTGACTCTACCAAGCACCGGGCTTCTTTCCTGACCTATTCCTCACTGGCCCAGGTGTGCAAATATGCCAATCGCGTCAGTTACCAGGTCCTGAATCAGCACTCACCCAGACTGACGCGGGGCCTGCCTGAGCGCGAGGACAGCCTGGAAGAGGCGTATTGGGAGCGCTGAGGAGCGCTGGGGGGAACCTCGCCCTTTATTCAGGGCGGGGAAACTGTCAAATCGGGCAGGACTCGGGTTGGGCCTCCTGCATCTCCAACTGCAATAAGGCAATCATGCTGTTGGCGATTTCCCGCTCTCCCATCACCACCTGGGTGGCGCCGCGATCGGCAATGTAGGTAACTTCATCATCGTAATGGGCCCGGGCAACGATTTTCAGGTCAGGCCGTTTTTCGCGTGCCAGGGCGACAATCTCACCGGCTTCAAATCCATTGGGAATAGTCAGCAGCAGCCAGCGGGCACAGTCCAGTCTCGCCAGCGACATGATTTCGGCCTTGGCGGCATTACCCAGCACGACATTAATGCCCTGTTCGCGCAAGGCATCCACCCGTGAACGGGTATTTTCCACCACCACCATCGGCACGCCGGCCTGATTGAGTTTGGCACCTATCAGGCTGCCGACCCGGCCATAACCCACCAGCAGTACGTGGTGGCAGATTTCAAGCGGTATCTGGGCGACTTCAGCTTCGATCTTGTCGTGGTCTTTTTCACTGTCGTTATCGTCTCGCGCCAGATAACGCTCGAGCAGGGCAAACATTAGTGGGTTAATCATGATCGAGAGGATGGCGCCAGCCAGGACCAGGTTGCGCCCCTGTTCCGACAGCATGCCCAGATAAATGCCCAGGCCCGCCAGGATAAAGGCAAATTCGCCGATTTGCGCCAGGCTGACCGAGATTGTCAGCGAGGTACGGTTGGACAGGCCGAACAGCTTGACGAAGATAAACGCCGCCGCGGATTTACCGAAAAGAATTATCGCCAGGGTACCCAGCACCGCCAGCGGTTCCTTGATAAGAATCATCGGATCAAACAGCATGCCTACCGATACGAAGAACAGTACGGCGAAGGCATCGCGCAGCGGCAGGGTGTCATGGGCCGCCCGATGGCTGAGCTCCGACTCGTTCAGTACGACGCCCGCAAAAAATGCGCCCAGGGCAAAGGAGACATCAAACAGTTCCACCGCGCCAAAGGCTATCCCCAGGGCGAGCGCCAGCACTGCCAGGGTAAACAATTCCCGCGAGCCGGTGCTGGCGGTCTTGGCCAGTACCCAGGGCACCACGCGCCTGCCGACCACTATCATCAGGGTAATGAATGCGACCACCTTGCCGATGGTGATTGCCAGCCCGGTCCATAATTCCTGGCTAATAGCCTGGTTGCTGCCCAGCATGTCGCCAAAGGCCGGCATCAGGACCAGGGTCAGCACCATGACCAGGTCTTCGACAATTAGCCAGCCTATGGCTATCTGGCCGCGTCGACTGTCAATCAGCTGGCGTTCTTCCAGAGCCCGCAGCAACACCACGGTACTGGCGGTAGAAAGGCACAGGCCAAACACCAGGCCATTCAGCAGCGGCCAGTCCATAAAGCGCGAGAACAGCATGCCCAGGAGAGTGGCAACCGTAATCTGGGCGATAGCGCCCGGGATGGCGATATGCTTTACCGACATCAAATCTTTCAGGGAAAAGTGCAGCCCAACGCCGAACATCAAAAGGATAACGCCAAGCTCAGCCAGCTCAGGGGCCAGGGAGGTATCGGCAACGAAACCCGGCGTGAAAGGCCCGACCAGGACGCCAGCGGCCAAATAGCCGACTAAAGGAGAAATGCGTAATCGATTTGCCAACATTCCAAGCAGGAATGCCAGGACGAGACCCCCGACAATGGTGTTGATGAGCGGTGTGGCATGATGCATCCCGTCTCCTTAAAGTGATAAATGTGTGTAACAAAGGTTTACATATTCAGTTTATGGTATAGAGAGGGTATTTGGATAGGTAAAAATATGCATATTGCTAAAAAAAAAGACATGGGCCGTTTTAACGCTGCAAATGCATATTTAGCATCGATAACTCGTTTATCATCAATGTCCAGCAGGGGATAGTCACTGGGCTGAATGAGTTTTGAGTCAGTAAATGGCCTTGTTTTGCTCCAGGTCAGGCAGAAAAGCGGTAAGCATCCCCAGTAAAGGCAGGAATGCGCATATTTGGTAGACTCGTTCGATGCTGGTGATATCCGCAACGTGGCCCAGGACCGCTGCGCCTAATCCTCCCATGCCGAAGGCAAAACCGAAAAACAGCCCGGAAACCATACCGATACGTCCTGGCAGCAGCTCCTGGGCGTACACGAGGATGGCTGAAAATGCCGATGCAATGATGACGCCGATAACCACGCTTAATACACCGGTCATCGACAGCGAGGCGTAGGGCAGCAGCAGGGTAAAGGGCGCCACGCCGAGTATCGATCCCCAGATGACATATTTGCGCCCGATACGATCCCCCAGAGGACCGCCGATCACCGTGCCTACGGCCACGGCAAATAAAAACGCAAACAAATGCATCTGGGCTGCCTGGACCGACAGGCCGAATTTATGGATCAGATAAAAGGTGTAATAACTGCTGATGCTGGTGAGGTAAAAATATTTGGAAAATATCAGCAGCAACAGGATGCTGATAGCCAACGCCACCCGGCGGCCGGGCAACGCGGAGGCGCCGGGCCGCGGGATTTTCTTCGGCAGCCGCGCCACGGCAGCGTTCTTGTACCATCGGCTGACCTGCAGCAGTACCACCATCGCCAGCAAGGCCGCCAGTGAAAACCAGGCCAGTTGTCCACGGCCATAGGGGGCAATGATTAGCGCCGCCAACAGTGGACCCAGCGATGCGCCAAAATTGCCGCCGACCTGAAAAATGGATTGCGCCAGGCCATGTCGCCCGCCTGAAGCCATTCTGGCCACTCGGGAAGACTCTGGATGAAATACCGATGAGCCGGTTCCTACCAGAGCGGCTGCCGTCAGCACCAACGTGAAACTATCGGCAACCGCCATCAACAGCAGTCCGCAGAGCGTAAAGCCCATACCGATCGGCAAGGAGTAGGGCTGGGGATACTTGTCGGTCCAAGCGCCAATCAACGGTTGAAACAGGGACGCGGTAATCTGGTAAGTCAGGGTGATAAGGCCTACCTGGGTGAAACTCAGCGCAAAGCTTTGCTGCAACAGCGGATAGATAGCCAGGATCAACGATTGGATCATGTCATTGAGCATATGGGCGATACTTATCCCCCCCAGCACTGAAAAGGCGGTTTTGCGACCGCCATCACTAGAGCGCGATCCTGGAACAGTGCCTTGCGTCATGGTTTTTCCTTACCTCCCGTTGTGTGGGGGGGGCGGCGAGCAATATCGGCAAAACGCGCGCTGAGCAGCGTCGCCAAATCGTCCGGCTTGAGTTCGATATCCAGGCCGCGCTTGCCACCTGAGACAAAGATGGTGTCAAACTGCTGCGCCGGCAAGTCAATAACCGTAGGCAGGCGTTTTTTCTGACCCAGCGGGCTTATCCCTCCCACCACGTAGCCGGTCGTTTTCTGAGCTATCATTGGGTCGGCCATTTCGGCTTTCTTGGCTTCCAGGGCTTTGGCGACTTTCTTGAGATCCAACGGGAGGGACACTGGAGTGATGGCGACAGCCAGCTTTTTAGCGTCGCCGTTCAGGCTGACCAGCAGGGTCTTGTACACCTGCTCAGCATTCAGCCCCAGCTTGCGAACCGCCTCATCACCGAAATGGGTCTCTTCACTGTCGTGGTGGTAGGGGTGCAAAGTAAAAGGAACACGCTGTTTTTCCAATACGTCAACGGCCGGCGTCATATTTGAATCCTGGTATGTATAAAATGTAAATTATTACCAAGATTAACGGGTTCTGCCTTCGAGGTAAATGTCACCGATCCCGCTGTGCCAGCAAGTCCGGTAAATTTCCTGAACCGTAAAGATGCTGAGCCCCCACCGCTACCAGATAATCGCCGTCAGGCAGCGCCAGCAGGGCTGATTTCCAGCGCATATTACGCTCTGTCATCAGGTACTGGTATAAATCATTGCTGAAGCTGTCTGGAAAGGCCTTGCGAATGTTCACCGGCCGGCTATCCAGCCACCAGCCGATCATGACCTGCAGCAATCGGGCATTGGTATGCCAGTGATCAAGCGTGTCATGCAGCAGTGACAGCCCTTGCTCCGGCAATTGCAGCAGCAGATTGAGTTGTTCTTCAGGCCCCTCCAGTTCGATAATCGGTTTGCCCATTTCCTTGGCTGCCTCGATAAGTTGATAATCAATACCAAATTCGGCGCTAAGGCCTAAACGTCCGGCCTGCCGTGCCTGCAGGGTCAAGGCGATTTGCCACGCTGGCAATTGCTCCAGCGTTTGGCGGTCCAGATGATAAAGGCTGATGAGGCTTTCGAGCGTCTGCCGCTGTCGAGGCGTCAGGCGCGGTTCAAGCGGCAGACTGATGCCGTCAGCCGGGGCCAGCGGCGGGCTGGCGGTAATGTCGGCTTCAACAATCAACGCGTCGGCTTTTTCCAGACGGTTCACTAAGGCGATGGGCAACGGGGCCATGCCTGCGGTACCCATATGAATACTGCCGACCAAGTGTAGCTGACGATCTGCCGGCAAAGTGATATCCATGCCTGGCCAGGCATATACCGCCGGGGATACCAACCCCAGCAAGCTCGCCAAACGCCATAAGAATGTGGTCATCAATTCCTGCTCCAGTCTTATTATGGCTGCTCAGCGTAGCACGAAGCGACGGTCCGTTTTGGGTTTGGTCCGTGAAAGGCGTATAATTGGCCAGCATCAGCGACGTTAGGCAAATGCAGCGGCCGATACGCTACCCGCATCCGCACCCTCTGTGCGGGTGTCAATTGCCGCAGCCATTGCCATAGCAAGCAGGCGAGGAGAATATATGAATATCAGCGATGTCGCAGTCAAGACCGGTTTGACCAGCAAGACCATTCGTTATTATGAAGAAAAAGGCCTGGTCACTTTACCCCTCAGGCAAGATAACGGCTATCGTCGCTACACTTCTCGACATATCCAGGAATTGACGCTGCTCAGGCAGGCGCGCCAGGTAGGATTTACCCTTGAGGAGTGCCGGGAGCTGGTGGGGCTGTTTAACGATCCCCACCGCCACAGTGCCGATGTAAAAAGGCGCACCCTGCAAAAAATCACCGATATAGCACAGCAGATCGAACAGCTCAACGCGATGCGCGAGCAGTTGATCACCCTCGCCCGGCGCTGCCCGGGAGATGATGGCGCGGAATGTCCGATTATCGACAGCCTGGCCGGCTGCTGCGCCGTCAAAGCCTGACGCAGCAGTGGCCGGGCTGTGCGAAACCTGCCTTGAAGGGGCGATACGGTAAAATATGAGGCTTTTTTCCCGTGGCTCGCCAGCAGATGATCCATCTGTACAGGTTTAGCGAACCGGCCGCACCCTGAGGGTGATACCGTCGATAGCATATATTTCCACCTGTTCACCGCTTTGCATCGGTTGGTCACAGATAACTCGCCAACTGCTGTCGCCGATACGGACCCGGCTGTAGCCATCAACCGAGGTTTCGGCCAGCGTGACCCGATGGCCAATAAGCTGTTCCCCTCGCAAATTGAGGGTAGACGGCGGCAAAGCGGCATTTTTTGCCCGCAGCCGGTACCACCAAAGCCAGGCGCAAAGCACCGTCAGCAGCGCAAAAGTGAGACCCTGCCATTCCCAGCTTAGCGGCACCGCCCATACCAGCAAACCGACCAGCATCGCGGCGATGCCGCTCCACAGCAGGTAGCCGCTGGCCCCCAGCATTTCCGCCGCCAGCAGCAGTCCACCCAGGGAAATCCAGAACCAATGAGGATAAATCAGCCAGGCGGTAAGCATGATTATTGCCCCCTGGCACGCTTGCTTTCACCCACTAACTCGGCAATGCCGCCAATGGCACCCATCAGGCTGCTGGCATCAAGCGGCATCATGATGACTTTGCTGTTGTTGGCCGAGGCAATATTTTTCAGCGCATCGGTATATTTCTGGGCGACAAAATAGTTAATGGCCTGAATGTCGCCGGCCGCAATGGCCTCAGACACCATTTTGGTGGCGCGGGCCTCCGCTTCGGCGGCACGTTCACGGGCTTCAGCCTGCAGGAAAGCGGACTGTCTTTCCCCTTCGGCATTCAGGATCTGGGACTGTTTTTCCCCCTCTGCGCGCAGGATTGCCGCCTGACGAACGCCTTCAGCTTCGAGTATGTCCGCACGCTTGGTTCGTTCCGCTTTCATCTGGGCATTCATGGCGGCAATCATTTCAACCGGTGGGCGTACGTCGCGTATCTCGACGCGGGTCACTTTCACCCCCCATGGATTGGTGGCTTCATCAACGATGTGCAGCAGCCGGGTATTGATGCCATCGCGCTGGGACAGCATTTCGTCCAGCTCCATCGAACCCAGGACGGTACGGATATTGGTCATGGTCAAATTGAGGATGGCCTGTTCCAGATTACTGACCTCATAGGCGGCCCTGGCCGGATCTACCACCTGGATAAAGCAAACGGCATCAATGGTCACATTGGCATTGTCTTTAGATATGATTTCCTGGGAAGGAATATCCAGCACCTGTTCCATCATATTGATTTTGCGACCAACGCGATCCATGAAAGGCACCACCAGATTGAGTCCGGGTTTCAGCGTCAGTGTATAGCGACCGAAGCGTTCCACTGTCCAGTGGTAGCCCTGAGGAACGATTTTGATGCCGGCGGCGACAATGACTAACGCGACCACTATCAGTATTGGAATAACGAGCAACATAGGTGAATCTCCTTTTCTTGTTTCGGTTAAGCGGCTGGCTGAAAATCAGATGGATGGACGTCTGGGTTTGTCGCCCTGGCTGGTTCCTGTTGGGATAATCCCTGTTTGAAGGTAGTAAGGCAAGCATAGCGCCAAACCGATGTCGATAGCGCGATCAAAAAGGCGGAACCGAAATATATACTGACCCGGAGGACGGACGCGGGGAAGGGGACAAACTGCCGGCAGGCCTAAAGAAAAATGACCTCGGCCTCTACACCGGCAAGGGCTGTAAAGGCCGTTAAAATTAGCCGAATGTCAGTAGAGCAGGGAGTAAAGCTGTCGACGGTATTTTCCTGCCAGGGCATCGCCGGTGCCCAACGCGGCCAGAATATTCATCATGGTTTTACGGGCGTCGCCGTCAGCGGCCGTCAGGTCTTTACGCAAGTGTCCGAGCAACAGTTCAAGCGCTTCTTCATTGCGGCCTACCTGGTGGAACTGCAAAGCCAGTTGCACCGCCAGCGGCGCATCATCGGGTGCGGCTTCGACCTGGCGCTGCAGCAACTGGATTTCAGGACTGTCTGCCGCCTGCTTCAGAAGATCAATCTGGGACAGTAATCCCTGATAGCGGGTGTCTTTATCCTGCAAAGGAAACGCCGACAGCACCGTTTCGGCTTCTTCGATACGATTAAGTTCGATATAAGCCTGGGCCAGCAGCAAGCCGACTTCACTGGCATGACTGCTGTCCTGCCAGAGTTCCTTGAGCAGCGGCAACGCCTGGGCATACTGCTCCTGCTCCATCAAATCGGCGGCTTCAGCCAGTTTCAATTCATTAGGGTCAGGCAAAGCCCGCAGGAGCAGTTCCCGGATGGCGTCTTCCGGCTGCGGACCCTGGAACCCATCCAGCGGCTGGCCGTCCTTGAACAGGTACACCGTTGGGATTGCGCGCAAACCGAACTGGGCCGCCAATGGCTGCTGGGCGTCGCAGTCTACGCGCGCCAGGGTAAACTGGCCGGCAAATTCCTGGGCCAGCTTTTCTATCACCGGGGTCAACTGCTGGCAGTGCTGGCTGCGTTCGGACCAGAAATAGAACAGCACTGGTTCAGACATTGACAGTTCCAATGTTGATTGCAGGTTGCTTTCATTGATATCGATTATTTTGGCTTCGGCTAGCATAGCGTTCTCTCTTATCCGTTTAGGCACTACATGGGGGCATTTTCTCCCGCTTCAATGTCTGGGGCGTAAAATCATATCCAGGCAACGGTCCGGTAAAATGCGGCGCAAGAAGGCCATTCCGTGGGTGACCAGCGTGACTGGATAACGGGCTCTAGGCCGGGGGCTTTCTAAAGCGTGGCGCAGTTTGGGCAAGATTGCCTCTGGCGGCAGGGTAAATCGCCCGGCAATACCCGGATTTTTAACCGGTCTGTCAGGTTCAGACTGATTAACGTTGTCGGTGAAGGCGGAGCTAATCGGGCCCGGTTCAATCAGGCAGACGTGCAGTCCGCTGCCGTGAAGCTCCATTCTCAACGCATCCGACCAGGCCTCAAGGGCGAATTTACTGGCGGCATAGGCGCCACGACCGGGGGTGGCGATAAGCCCCATCACTGAGCTGGTCTGGATTATCCGTCCTTCGCCATAGGGCAGCATCGCCGGCAGCAGTCGGCGGGTAAGCTGGTGAACGCCGAAGAAATTACTGGCGAACTGCTGTTCCAGCTGTTGGCGCGACAGCGAGGCAAGCGGCCCATAAACCCCATAGCCGGCGTTGTTGAACAGGGCATACAGCCGATGACCGGTCAGCGATAAAATCTGGTCGGCGGCCTGCTCCACACTGTGCGCATCGTCCAAATCCATTAACAGCGCCTCAAAGCCTTCGGCGGTCAGGCGCTGGAGATCGGCGGATTTACGGCAGGTAGCCAGTACCCGATAGCCGCAGGCCCGCAGACTTTGCGCCGCTGCATGGCCTATGCCGCTTGAACAACCGGTGATAACCACTGATTTTTGCATAACTTTACCCATTTCTCCGGGCGGTTCGCCTATGATTCATGCTTTAGTAGAGGCATTAACCGTTCAGACATCCATTGAGCGATAAAAGGCTGTGCGGCAGAATTAGGGTGAATACCGTCATCCTGCATCCATTGAGGCTTTAAATACACCTGCTCCATAAAGAACGGCAGTAACGGGATGCTGTACTGTTTGGCCAGGTCAGGGTAGATAGAACTGAAAGATTCGGTATAGCGGCGGCCATAATTGGGCGGTAACTGAATCTGCATCAGCAGGGGGGATGCTCCGGCCTTATTGACCAGTGCTATCGCCTCAGTCAGATCCCGCTTGATATTCTGAGGTGGAAAACCGCGCAACCCGTCATTGCCGCCCAGTTCAATCATCACCCAGCGGGGTTTATGTTGTTTGAGCAGCCCAGGCAGGCGCGCCAGTCCCTGGGTAGCGGTATCGCCGCTGATGCTGGCATTTACCACCCGAATGGAGGAGGCGTCCTCTCCCCATTGGTCATTCAGTAACGCCGGCCAGGCAGTTGCCGCCGGCATGCGATAGCCGGCGCTGAGGCTATCGCCGAGTATCAGTAAAGTATCAGCGGCGAGTGCCCGCATACTCACCAGTGCCATTATGAAAAGGAAGGGCAAATGCCAGCGGAAAACGTTCTTGAAGTTCATCATCTTAGTAAGCACGTCGGTCAGGGTGATAATCATATATCCATCCTTACCGGAGTTGAGCTGGTTGTCAAACCCGCACAGACAATTGCCCTGATTGGCGAGTCGGGGTCAGGCAAATCGACTTTGCTGGGGATCCTTGCGGGTTTGGATGATGGCAGCGAGGGCGACGTGCGGTTGCTGGGGCAATCTCTGCCGGGGTTGGATGAAGAACAGCGCGCTGCCCTGAGGGCGAAAAGCGTCGGTTTTGTGTTCCAGTCTTTTATGCTGGTGCCCACCTTGACTGCACTGGAAAATGTCCAACTGCCGGCATTGCTGCGGGGTGAAAACGAGCGCCAAAGCCGTGACCAGGCGGTACAGTTGCTGGATAAACTGGGACTTGCGGCCCGACTCGGCCATCTGCCTGCGCAATTATCCGGCGGCGAGCAGCAGCGAGTGGCTCTGGCTCGGGCGTTTAGCGGCCGGCCGCAGATTCTGTTTGCCGATGAGCCCACCGGCAATCTTGATCGGAAAACCGGAGATCGTATAGCGGATCTGCTGTTCTCTCTTAATCAGGATTCCGCCACCACGTTGATTCTGGTGACCCATGATCAGCAATTGGCGGCACGCTGCCAGCGCCGTCTGCGGTTACAGGACGGACAGTTGCAGGAGGTTGCATGATCCATCGATGGTTCTGGCGCGAGTGGCGTTCGCCTTCGCTGCTGATTGTCTGGCTGGCGCTGACCCTCTCGGTAGCCTGCGTTCTGGCGCTAGGCAGCATCAGCGATCGGATGCAGAAGGGACTGAACCAGCAAAGCCGCGACTTTCTGGCTGCCGATCGGGTGCTGCGCGCCGCCAGGCCGGTCGACGAAGGCTGGCTCAGGATGGCGGAGCAGGAAGGCCTGACCCTCAGTCGGCAAATCCGTTTTATGACCATGACCTACGCAGGTGAAAATGCGCAGTTGGCCGAGGTGAAGGCCGCTGACGACAAATATCCGCTTTATGGCCTGCTCGAGACCCGTCCGGCGAATCTTCGCTCCCAGCCGGGTACCGTGCTGGCAGCGCCGCGATTGCTGGCTCTGATGGGGCTGAAAGTCGGTGATACGCTTGAGGTGGGCGATGCCACTTTGCGCATTGCCGGGGAAGTTATCAAAGAACCGGACAGCGGCTTCAATCCGTTCGAGACCGCGCCGGGAATTATCATCAACCTGGCGGATGTGGATAAAACTGGCGCGGTGCAGCCCGGCGGCCGGGTAAGCTGGCGTTATCTGTTTGCCGGCAGTCCTGCCGCGCTCGAGACGTATGAACAGGCTATCCTGCCGTTGTTAAAGCCGGATCAGAGCTGGCGCGGGGTGGAAGATTCCAGCGGTGCGCTCAACCGATCACTTGAGCGGTCACAGTATTTTTTGCTGCTTTCGGCGTTGTTGACGCTACTGTTATCGGTTGCCGCCGTAGCGGTCTCAATGGGACATTATTGTCGCAGTCGCGGCGATCTGGTTGCAGTGCTCAAAACCTTGGGCGCCGGCCGGCGGGCGTTGGTAAAACTTATCGTCGGCCAGTGGCTTTCATTGCTGGCGTTTGCCGGCATCTGCGGCAGTCTGACTGGCCTGGCATTTGAAGCCATACTGATGCATCTGCTGACTCCGGTGTTGCCGGCCGCATTGCCGCCGGCCGGTATCTGGCCATGGATGTGGTCGCTGGGATCGCTGCTGGTGATTTCACTGCTTATCGGAATCAGACCCTATCGTCAACTGCTGGCGACTCAGCCGCTCAGAGTGCTGCGTCGTGATGTCCGGGTAACGGTATGGCCACTGAAATATTACATCCCGCTGTTGCTGGTGATGGTGCTGGGTCTGCTGGCGCTACTGGTAGGGGCTAATGCGCTGCTGTGGTCGCTGATGGGCGGCATGCTGGTGCTGGCGCTGCTGCTTGGACTGGCCGGCTGGCTGTCGCTGATTACCCTGCGGCGGCTTACGGTGAAACGGCTGACGCTGCGCCTGGCGCTAAACCGGCTACTGCGGCAGCCTTGGGTCACGATGAGTCAACTGGCTGCGTTCTCCCTATCATTCATGCTGCTGGGGCTGCTGCTGGTGATGCGCGGAGACTTGCTGGAACGTTGGCAGCAGCAGTTGCCGCCTGAAAGTCCGAATTATTTTCTGTTGAATATGACCGGGGAGCAGGTGCAGCCGGTGCGCGATTTCCTGCAGCAGCGAAGCGTAGCGCCAGGGACTTTCTATCCGATCATTCGCGCCCGTTTAACCGAAATCAACCAGCAGAAAGCCACCGATCTGATTCATGAAGATTCTCCGGGCGGCCCGACGGTGAATCGTGAACTCAACCTTACCTGGCTTAAAGGGCGTCCAGAGCATAACCCCCTGACAGCCGGTTACTGGCCGCCCAAGGCGGGGGAAGTATCGGTCGAAGCAGACGTAGCCGAGCGGCTTGGACTTAAATTGGGCGATGAATTGACGTTTACCGGTGATACCCAGCCCTTCAGCGCCCGCGTAACCAGCTTGAGAAAAGTGGATTGGGAAAGTTTGCGTCCCAACTTTTTCTTCATCTTTCCTCCCGGGGCGCTGGATGATCAGCCTCAAACCTGGCTGACCAGTTTTCGCTATCAGGGAGATGATCGGCTGGTAGTGCAGTTGAATCGGCAGTTTCCGACCCTGAGCTTACTCGATGTGGGATCGATTCTGGCGCAGATCGGCCAGATATTGCAGCAGGTGAGCCGGGCGCTGGAAATCATGGTGGTGCTGGTGCTGCTTTGCGGTGGACTGCTGCTGTTGGCACAGGTGCAAGTCGGCATGCGCCAGCGGCAACAGGAATTAGTGGTTTATCGAACGCTTGGCGCCAGCAGAAAACTATTGCGGGCGACGCTCTGGAACGAGTTTGCTCTGCTTGGACTGGTATCCGGACTGGTGGCGACTGCCGGCGCGGAAGCTGCTCTGGCGCTGCTGCAGCGTAAAGTGTTTGATTTCCCCTGGGCACCCAATCTGATGATGTGGTGGTTGCTGCCGCTAGGTAGTGCCCTTACGCTGTCGACCTGCGGCGTGGTACTCGGTCATAGACTGGTCGGCAGAAAAGGCCAGCACAGGAACTATCAGGGATAAACCCCGGCTGGAACGCCGGTCGCAGGCCTGGTTGCCGGATCATCAACCGGCCATCAAGCCGCCGTCGACCGGCAGCGTACTGCCGGTGATAAAACTGGCGCCAGGGGAGCACAGCCAGGCAACTGCCTCGGCGATCTCTTCCGGGCGGCACAGTCGTCCCATCGGATGGACCCAGCCATGATTTTCAAGTTCGGCCCCCAGTTCCCTGCTGGACATAGGGGTCCTTACCAGTCCGGGGCACACGCAGTTGATGCGAATACCTGTACGGGCATGTTCTAACGCCGTAGCCCGGGTTAGCCCAACCAGGCCATGTTTGCTGGCGGTATAGGCCGCTCCGCCGCTGAAGCTGGCACGCAAACCGGCCACAGAGGCAATATTGACGATGGAGCCCACTTTGCTGGTGGCGGTAATCAATGCCAGTTCATGTTTCATGCAGTGAAATACCGCGCTCAGGTTGAGCGCAATCACATCATCCCATACCGAGAGCGGGTAATCGTCAATAGCGGTAAAAGACAGCCCCTGCATGCCGGCATTATTGACCGCAATATCCAGGCCTTCGCCGCTGCCGGCAATTTTTTCAAACAGCCGGCCAACATGCTGGCGATCGGCCAGGTCTGCCCTGATAAAACTGGCTCCGGTGTATGCCGGCAGCGGTCCTTCTAACCAGGTACGTTCTGTACGCCCTACGATGATTACTTTGCCGCCCAGCTTGAGGAAATGCTCGGCGCAGGCGAGGCCGATACCGGAAGTGCCGCCGGTCACCAGTATGTGTTTATCCTTGAAAAAGCTCATTAGGCAATCCTTTTGGTCAGTCATTGATGCTCACCGCCTGGTCGAATCAGTATCCTGACTGCCGCTGAAAGCCGCAGTCAATGCCTCGACTCGCTCAGGGGGGATCTTTTTGACAAGGCAGTCGACCTGTAGATCGAGATGAATTTCTTTATCAAGCCAATGGGCATCCATGGCGCTTTCCAGCGAAGGGAAGGGGGTCTGTTGCAGGGCCAATGCCTGCCTGATTCTGCCTGCCAGAGCCGGAATGATCGGCGCCAGGGCGCAACTGAATATATTAAGCAGATAGAGGCAATTTTTCAGGATGTGGATCACCTGCGGGCGGTCGGTTTTCAATACTTGCCACGGCTGTGCCTGACTGATGTACTCGTTGCCGATATCCCACATTTTCCTGATGTGATGCCCGGTTTTCCTGAATTGGATTTCTTCCATCTGGGTCAGGTAGCTTTTGACCTGCAGCCCGATATCCTGCCGCAGGCGGTCATCTAACAGAAAACCGGCCGGCAGGATGCCGCCAAAATGATTTTCGATAATCTTAAACGTGCGGTTAATAAAATTGCCCAGGCTGTCCGCCAAGTCTTTATTAATAATCTGTGCAAAAGCCTGGAATGAGAAATCGGCATCGCTGGACTCGGGGATCATGGCAAACAGACCATAGCGCCAGTAATCAGCGGGAAACAGCTCCAATGCCTTATCGGTAAACACCCCTCTGCGCCGGCTGGTGGAAAACTTGTCGCCTTCATACGTCAGCCAGTTAACGCCCTTGATATAACTCGCTGACAGCCAATCCTGACCTGATCCCTTAAGCATAGCGGGCCAGAACAGCGTATGAAACGGCACATTATCCTTGGCCATGAACTGCACCAGGTTAACGTCTTCCGGCGCCAGCCACCACGCTTGCCATGATTCAGGCCAGCCGTTGGCGGCCGCCCATTCCTGAGTCATGCTGATGTATCCCATCGGCGCATCAAACCAGACATAAAAAACTTTGTCATGATAAGCAGGTAGAGGCACCGGCACGCCCCAGTGCAGATCGCGGGTTATGCAGCGCGCCTTGAGCCCCTCCTTCAGCCACTGATTAGCAATTCCCCGCACCAGCGGCGGCCAGCCATCCTGGTTTGAGATCCAGCTTTTAAGCTGAGGTTCCAGAAGGCCGAGATCGAAAAACAGATGATTCCCTGCTATCTGCTGCAGGTCGGTACTGCCGCTTAATGCCGACCGGGGGCTGAGCAGCTCTTCAGGAGACAGCAGGGCGCCGCATTTATCGCATTGATCGCCTCGGGCATCGGTATAATGGCAGCGGGGACAGGTTCCTTCAATATAGCGATCTGGCAGGAAACGCTTATCGATCGAGGAGTAATACTGTTTAATACTTTTTTCAAAAATATATCCGTGATCGTTGAGTCTGGCGAAAATCTCCTGCGTGCACTTTCTGTTCATTTTTGTGGAGGTACGGCCGAAATAATCGAAACTGATATCAAAACTGCGGTAAATATCACGCTGCAGGCAGTGATTTTGCTGGCAGTACTGTTCAATGTTCAATCCCGCTGCCTGGGCACCGAGTTCAGCTGGGGTGCCATGTTCATCAGTGCCGCAGATATACAATACTTCCTTGCCCTGCTGGCGTTGAAAACGCGCGTAAAAATCCGCCGGCAGCATTGAACCGATTAAATTGCCTACGTGCTTGGTGCCGTTAATATAGGGCAGGGCGCTTGTAATAAGTACTTTATTCATATCAATTTTCATTATTATTTCATTTAATACGGGCTGGAGGCCAATTAAGACGTTTTTTTTACAGGAACTACCATAGCGTAAAGCTTTAAGGTTTTCCTCGGTCGTTAAAATAACAGATAAACTTTTAATCTGAAGATTTTTTTATTTAGTTAACATTGGAAGTGTAGCTTCTACTGGTTATGCGAACGGTTAAATATTTATTGATTACTTACTTGATGCTATAAAGCCAAGGGTTAATGAGTTTTTACTCGTTCTGGTCGATAATAAAAACGCGAAACGGCGTCCGGCATAGAATTGAAATTAATGACAGAAGTTCTGCTGTTTGTATATCCTTATCACGATAGCGCTCCTGAAACAGATTGATTAGCCCCTGTACGCTCATTGTTTCGTCGGTGAGATCCAGTAAACTGGCGATCTGCTCATCCGGCAGGCTGAAGCAGTGTCCCAAATCTTCCAGCGTCAACCACTGGCGCGGTTCTTCAGTAATGCAATCTCGTGCTATCCCGTAATATATCACCCCGGGGCGCCGCTCGCCGGCATCGAACATCAATCGGCCATTTTCCAGTTTATACTTGGGCAGCGGCACAGTCTTGGTCACGCCTCCGCCTGCGTTTATTTCATGCTTCATCGCCTGGCGAGCCGGACGCAGCCGATATTGCAAAAATGCATTGCTGCTATTTTTAAGGGTATCGCTGACGCCTCGCCCTGCTTGACAGACATAACACTCAAGCAGTGGGTTTCGCATCAGACTGCCCAGATGAGCCTTGTCGGGTGCGGATAACCCCTCGACCCGCTGCCTGAGTTCAGCTGAGTCCAGCATAAATTCGGGTGAAAAATGGTGTGGCTGCTTCCAACTGATAAGGCCGAGCGAAGCCTGATCCAGCATCGTCAGCAGTGAAGGCACATCATAATAATGCTCCAGGGGATTACAGATGAAATCGGCCAGTTCAATGGCAAAGCCTCGCCGATGTTCCAGATAAGATAAGACTTTACCCAATTCCCTCGGCCGGCGGGCATGACGATTCAGATTGGAGAGGAATTCCACCGCCAGATTAAAACGCTCTCCCGCCTTTAGGCTGTTGCCTCCTTCCAACAGCCTCAGCACATGCTGCATTTTGATTGAGTACTGGCGATTATCGCGGTCATAAACCATTAACTCGGCCATGCCGTCGGTTTTAAGGGACGACCTGATAGCGGACAATCCTTCCGGTGGGCAGGGCAAGTGATGCAGCACGCCTATACAGCTCACATAATCGAATTCGTGCCGGTAGCCGGCTGCCAGCAGGTCTTCCTGGCGGAAAATGATATTATCCAGTGCCAGATTAGCGGCCAGTTTCCGCTGAAAATCCAGACTGGCTGCACTGATGTCGCTGGCAATAATCTGGCATTCCCTGAACTGCAGAGCCAGCATCACCGCCCAGCGGGTGCCGCAGCCAGGTACCCATAGCCGGCTGGTGCGGGAGAGTCCGGCGTTGCGCATCGAACTGAATTCGTAGTTAAAACTGGCGGTCAAATCACGCTGGGCATCTTCCTGTACCAGATGATAAACCGGCGGGAAAGGAAATCGATCATAGTGTGCCGATATTGCAGTACTGTCCTGACATTGCTGATTCAGGAGCCTCATATGCTCATCCTTATACGGGCCAGCGGCCCGATGAATTGTTTAATTAAGTTATTCGTAATAGGGGCGCGCCCGGTGATCAGCATCCAGGAAATGGGGCAGTAAAGGCGGCAGATAGTTCTCCAGATCCAGGCTGTAACTGTGCATCGGCTCTTCAGGATACAACTCGTAATATATCTCCTTGGCCAGCAGGCGCAGCGCCATTACCCGCTGCTTTCCATTCAGGTAGCGCCGGCTGCTGCACTGCAGTATCCGGCTGATGATGGAGGGATAAAGTGTGGTTGCCAAGGCAGGATCGGCTAATTTGTGAATGATGCCTTGGGTGAACATGTCCGGAAATAAATAGTTTAGTAATTCCGTACTGTGTCCCGGCCGCCTGAATCGGATGCGTATCGCCATGCTGTCTTCCAGATAGTCGGCAAAGTGCCAGCAGAACGCCGGCACGAAAATAGCATCCCCGGCATCCAGTACCACTTCCTGGCCACCGGTAAAGTGCAGGAAATCCCGACGTTCACGATCGGAAAAGTGCTGCAATTTCCATCCGGACATTTGGGTGAAGGGCAACAGTTTTTTAGCAGCGCTATGAGGGAAAACCACAAAGCGTTTTTTACCGAAAATCTGGTAAAGAAAACCATTGTGTCCGCCTTTATCAAAATGAATATTGGCGACGTTGCCCTTATTACCGACAAAGCACTGTTGGATTCGGGTTTTACTTTCCCTGGGCTGGTGCTGGCAAATATCAGGGATTGAATAGCAGGATTTGATTTGTGCAGGCGTGGTAAATTCAATGCACATTTTTTTTACCCCGCTATGGCTGGCGCAAAATTCATAGTAATCACGAATGGTCATGGTCCGATGTGTTTCAGCAACGGCCGGTGCAGGGTCTTGTTCCTCTTCGGGGCCAGGTATTGTTGCCGCCTGTTCATAAGCTTGAACATATTCGTCCTGGACCGGTATGGCGATGTCCCCCCAGTTGTGGATGACATCCTGTTTGCATCTGATATCACGTATTGCCTGCCCTTGATAAAGGTCGGTTATAACCACCGGCACGACTTTACATATATAGTCTTTGTAGAAATTAGGTTCATCGGATAATTTTATTTTCGCGATAGTAATGCTTGTGTTGTCCATAACGCCTCCTTAAGGAAATTAATTAATGAAAATTAGATTCGATTATGATTGGGACTGGCTGATGCTGTATTGCAAACTATATATATCAATGCTGAAGTAATGCATTGTTTCAATGTCAAAAACAGATGATAGTTCATTAATACTGTCATGTTGAAGTGATGAATCATAAGAATAATAAATAAGAATTGAATATTTTTTTTTTCCCTCTTCTTTATGGCAGTAGACGCTGCAGCTGCAAAATTTCTTCTGGTGATATAAAGAAGGCAACACGTCATTTACCAGTCGAGTGATGAAATCCTGCTGCCCCGGGGACAGGTAAAATTCAATAAAGACGGCTTGTGCGCCCAGGCCATCGCCACAGTGGAAAATCTCGTCAGCGACCCTTCTTTTCTTAAGTATCATGCTGCCAGCCAGACTGGTTTCGGCTTCGCTGACCGGCCGTTGCTGCAGCGATAAATAGTCGGGTCCGGTTAGGACAGCAGGGTCGGCAAGTGAATAAAGGCAAAGGTACTGTTTACGCGCCGGACAATAGAACCGACTGCTGTCGGTGAATCCATTGATACTCATCCGCTGTGGAATATGCTCAAAAGTATGCCACTGGTTAAATAAGTCATGGTAATCCTGGTTAAGCTTTAGTTCTACGATTAACGCTGCTGCGGTATGGCTGGACATAATCTCCTCCTGAAGTGCGCCCCGTGGAATATGACGGCACTGCCTCCTGTTAATATCCGCCTGTCATGGCCCGAATGATTCAATCCAAGTATTAACCGTTTCATTCTGGCAAGACCTCAGAGAGGGCCTGACAGAATGAGCCAAGCTGCTGATCGGTCAGATTGGCGCGCCCCATCAATCGAATGCCCGGATTATTCTGCGCCACTATCGGGAAAAACACCGTTGAGCAATAAAACCCGCGCTGATAAAGAGCCACTGAGGCTTTAATCGCTTTATCGGCAGACCCCATATTGATTACACGAATGGGAAGTCCATTGCCGGCATTAACAGTAGGCGCATGTTTATCCAAATGATTCATTACGTGCTTGAGTGACTGCTGCAGCTTTTCAAGTTCCCCGGTTAAATGAAGTTCTGCAGCAGCCTTTATTGCTCCCAAGCCTGGGGCGTTTATCATCTGGGACCAGCCCAGCGGTCCTCCGCAATAGGTCAGCATTTCCTTGATATGCCGATCACCCAACAGAATTGCGCCGCCGGTTGCGCCAAAGGCTTTGGCCAGTGAGGCGACAATAATGGTCCGCTCACTCAAATCGTCATAATGAGAGCGGGCCAGGCCGCTACCATGGATACCCTGGACTGAAATTGAGTGTGAATCATCAATATACAAAAATAAATTGTGTTCTCTCTGTAGCTCGATTAATGCTTGAATTGGCGCATTCCCCCCCATGCTATAGGCTCCGTCACAGATATAAACCACGTAATCATGACTGCGGCAAAGGTTGAGAATGTATTCCATATCATTATGGGGACAGGTACATACATCGGTTTCATCGCTGCACTGAGCCTTGAGAGCACTCATCGAAAAATGGCATTGTGCATCGAAAACCATCAGTGGCTTATGACCCTCGGTGAAATGGCCCGATGCCAGCAGCGGAAGCACTGCCGCACTAGCGATATAGCACGATGGGGTCAGCATTACCTCACAGTTGAATACCCTGCCCATAAGTTCTTCAGTTTCATCCAGCAATTGCGGGGCGATGCGCGCCCTGGATACTGAGGTGCTCATGGTGCCCTCTCTTTCGAGGGCCTGCATCGCTCCGGCAAGGATTGATGGATGTCGATTCAGACCCAGGTATGAACAGGAACACATATTGATGAAGCGGTGATTGTCTTTTGTTACCAGGACATGATCTGCTCCCGGAACGGTGCGTAGATTAACCAGTCCCTGACGAGCGGCTGCACGCCAGTTGCCGAGGCTGCTGGTTACCATCTTCTGTACGTTGGCAAAGGCACCCATGTGATCTCCTTATCGTTAAAGCGCCAGGTCAGTCCGGCGTAAGTCAGCTATGAAGCGGGTTTTACGTTTGGTGGCATTTTCAAAATAGGCAAAATCCACCGTCTGAATGGTAATGAGGCTAATGGCGCCTCGATGTTGAGCGGACAGTAATTGTGGTGCGATCGCCTTTAGCGCCGCAAACAATACCTGCTCGGCCTGTCCAACGGTCGGCGTAAGGCGAAAGAGCGACAGCAAAAATTCCAGCGTCGGACGTTCGTTGGTGCCGGTCAGCCTGAGTTGCAACATCAATAACGGCAGGCTTAGCGCCATGGTTGCCGCAATAGCCTGGACCGTTGCACTGTCTATACGTTCACCCGCCACTGTAAATCCGTTGGCCGCGCGTCGTCCCAGCAGGGAGAAGCGGGCGTCTACCCGTTCTGGTGGATCCAGCCATTGCGCCTGATCGCCGGTGTCGAGACGGATGGCGGGGGTCTGCTGCCTGATGAAGCTGGTTACCAGCAAGGTGCCCGACACGCCGGTTTCTGTTATCACTTGCCGGTTAAGCGGGTCAACAATCTCAATCTTGCACAATGGGTGAAAGGGAATATATGCATTATCTTCGGTCGGTTGACGACTGTAAGCCGCCAGACCTGTTTCGGTGGTGCCGTATAAAAAGGGATAAAGGACCGCATTCGGGAAGGCTTCCCGCAGCAGTGATAACTGGCTGCCTATCAGGTTTTCGCCGCCACCCAACAGACGCTTGATGCTGTGGTCCGGGCCTGACACCTTGAGCAGTCGATGGGCTAATCCGAGAAAAGTGGAATTCATACCGGTAATCACATTGGCGCCAAAGTGCTGGTAGTGACCGATGAGCGTCTCAAAATCGTGATCGCACCCCAGCGGGATCTCGGCGCAGCGGCCGGGGAAAGCATCCGCCACTCGATTGACCGCCAGATAAGATGCGCTGCCGGGCTCTGAAAGATTAAGAATGATATCGTTATCGGCCAGCAATCCATTTTTCCAATGAGTTTCGGCCAGCAAACGGTTAGCGGTTCTCCACTCATCCCGGCCAAACAGGGTTGCCTTGGGTTTACCGGTGGTACCGGAGGTGGTATAGAACATGCCCGACGGGGTGGTAGTGGCGAATAACGCGGCAGGATCATCCTGTACCGCTGCCATGACTGCAGCGAAATCGGCTATCGGCAGATCTTCTAGTTGATAGTCCGACGGCAGGTCATGATACAGGCGGCGATAAAATGGACAATGCTGACGGGCAATACTGACCAGATGCGCCAGAGGATAGATATTCATCAGTTCACTTCTCCCCTTCCTTGTCCACAGCAGTGGACTTTTGCTGGCTGAGCAGAAAGCTCACCGTGAGCAGATCCAGGTAGCCATGGCCGGTGGAACTGAAAATACTGCGGCATGATTTATACCAGCGCGTTTCACTGGTCACTAAGCGATAGAGGTCAATTGCATTGCGATGCAGGACGCCGGCTTCTTCGATAGCGGTGGGCAAATCTTCAACGATAAGGGTTGATTGCTTCAGCAGGGCGAGGGGCAATTCGCGCGAATGGGGGGTATGGGCGCCCATACAGTTAATGTGCACGCGGGGTGCCAGCGGTATAGGCTGAAAAAGCGGCTGGTCGCTGGTGGTTGCGGTACAAATGATATCCGCCTCTGCGAGGGCGGCTTCAGCGTCGGTTGCGGCGGTAATCGTCGTTTCTTCGCCGAAGGTCTGGATAAATTTACCACATAATGCGCTGCGACGTTCTGGCTGACGGGAACACAGCGTAATACTTTTGATTCGCCTGACCGACATGACCGCCATGATTTGCTGCCAGGCAAGCACGCCGCTGCCGAACACACATAATGATTCTGCATTGTCGGCTGCGCAATAATCAGTAACCAATGCGGATACCGCTGCGCATTTAAGGTTGGTGATTCTCTTACCGTCCAAAATGGAAATCGGCCTGCCGCAGGTGCCGTCAAAAACGCAGACACTGGCCTTAACGCTGCTTTCCCTTGAGGGCACCCCAGTCACCAGGCTGGCAATTTTAGTGATAAACAGATTTGCCTCAGGGCACCAGGCGGGCATAACACCAAAGGTCGAGCCATGTCGTGGCGGCGATATCAGTGTTCTCAGCGGCACGATCGCACGGTGAATCTGTCCCTTCTGATAGCTGTTTTCGATAGCTGCCATCAAGGGTAACAGGTAAGGCAAATCGGCTGCTTCAGGATAATCGTATTGGGGGGCTGGGTTGACCATAGCCATACTCCGTCATTAGTCATCTGTTTTCAGAGAGATAAGGAAACTGCGTTCCCAGCTCAGGACGGTCTTTTGATGCTGATTCAGTCCATGGGTCTGGATGGTGACGATGCCCTCTCCAGGGCGAGTGGCCGAAGGTCGTTTCGCCATTACCGTAGACCGGGCATACAGGGTATCGCCGATAAAAACCGGCTTGAGAAGTTTGATGTTATTCCATCCGAGGTTCGCGATTGCCCGGGCGCTGGTGGACGCCAGGCTGAGTCCGCCTATGATTGAGAAGGTCACCAGGCTGGAAACTAGCGGTTTGCCAAAGGCGGTGGTAGCGGCGTAGGCATGATCAATGTGCAAAGGATGGGTGTTGAGATTTATCAGCGATTGCCAGGTATTATCCGCCTCGGTTATGGTCCTGCCGGGGCGATGTTCATAGATATCACCCACGGTGAAATCATCATAATGGAGACCGTGGGACTCCTGATAATGCTGATGACCAATTTTTTTCAGCAAAGACAGCGGCTTGTCAGTCATGACCTTATCCTTGGGATTAATCTTCGATAATCGCTTTGGCATGTTTCAAATGCGGCGGCCCGACCAAGACATCGGACAGGGTGAACACCGGCCCGGTGATATTTTGCTGGGCTTTATCAACAATTTCCCTCGCAAGGGATTTGTCGCGGTTGCTGTCGCAGAAGTTGCGGTTGATGGCCGCTACCTGACGTGGATGGAGCGCTATCTTTCCCTTGAAGCCAAACTTCCGGGCCTGGAGGATCTCCGTTTGCAGGCGGTCAATGTCATGCAGTGCAAAACATGGAGCATCAATAGCCATGATCCCCAGGCGATGGGCGTGCAGGCTTATCTCCATTTTGATTAACCTGGCCATTTCCGACGGAAAATGCTGCGGAGCGATATTCATTGATACCGAAAAATCAGCACTGCCAAAGATGACGCCGGCCAGGCCTGGCACCGGAGCCTTCATCTGGCAGAGTTCATAATGAGTGCTGATGCTCTCAATAACGGCAAAAAGTCGAACATCGCCAAGAATATCGCGCACCATTGAGGCGTCTCGGCAAATACAGGATTTTGGTACGATAATAATGTCTGGAACAATATTATTTATTTTCAAAAATGCCAGATCGTCCAGGCCGTCGCGCATATTGAGCGGGTTAATACGAATAGCGCTTGAATAATGCCCTGGATGCCGGAATTGATCTGCCAATGCTATTCTGGCTGCCTGCTTGTTTTCAGGAGACACCGAATCTTCCAGATCAAAATGAATAATATCAGCCTGTACTGAAATGGCTTTATCAACCATGCCAGGATGTGTGGCGGGTGAGCACAGCCAACTACGATAATTCATATATTATCCTTAATGTTGCGCCAAAATTAGATTATTTTAATAACAAACTTTCAGGACGATTGACTGGCCTGTACTTAGGTAGCGGGTCAGGAATATAGCTGGCAATATCCACCAGCAATGGCGCTCTGCCTATGGGGAGGCCATAATGGCGACACAATGATTGGATGCGATTAAGGCCGGTATTATCCTGCTCGGGGTTCAAGGCCTCTTCGAGGATTTTTTCGCGGCGGGCCTGCGAGAGATCCGGTGAGCACAGCAACTGGGCCAGACCCTGACAATAGCAGTCCGGATAAGTGGCATTCAACAGCCGGGTGATAACATTGCTGCGGCGGAACCTCAGGTTGAGTGACCAGCAATCATCAAGATAGTCGGCATAGTGCCAGGCAAACGGTGGAAAATAAAGGGCTTCCCCGGGTTCCAGTATGACCTCGCAGCCGCCGGTGTATTCCAGGAAACGCCGGCGATCATCCTCGCTGAAATTCTGTAAGGACCAACTGCTGAACTGGCTGATTGGAGCAAGTTTTGCCGATGCTTCCGGAGGGAAAACAATTAATCGTTTACGGCCATATACCGAATACAGCAGCGCATGCAGGCCGTCTTTATCAAAGTGAATATTGGAAAAGCTGCCTTTGATGCCAATGAAATTATGGTTGAGCAGCTCAGGGCTTTCACCCGGTATTGGCCTGGTAAAGGCCGGCGGGGTAAAAAAACGCTGCCATGGGGCACTGGTTTTAAATGCGATACGCAGCAAATGCCGGTTTTTCCTGCCGCACGCATAATAGAAATATTCCCTGAGCCTGATGCTGTCACCCGCGTAGTGCGGGATGCCGTCATCTTTTTTACCCGGTCGGAATTGCGCTGGCAGCCGATTGGCAAGATGCTGTCTGATATCCTCAATGGCGACAGCGTCGTCATAGCTGTTATCCAAGGGGATGAGCATATCACCCAGATGCCCTATGGCAGCTTCCTTAGTGGAAATAGTGCGTATCGGCTCGCCGGCAAAAAGGTCAGTGATAACGACGGCTTTATGCCTATGTATTATATTTTGATTAAATTCCTGGGTAGCGGGCAGGGCGATTCTTGGGATCTCCAACGGCAGCCTCCTTCTGGCAGCATCTAAAGGGTCGCGATTGCCACACTTATTCAATAGAATTCAAAATATAGAAAATAAATAAAAAATATTAAACTAATTCTTTATTGTTTCTTTATAAGTTTGCTGTTGTTTTTTTCTAAAATAGCATGACGCCGGTTGAGAGTGATCTTCTGTTGGGGTTAATGTTTACCATACTCGCCAGAATTAGCTGCGTCAAACTTCAATAAAATTAATTTGGCATTAACGACGCTTGGATAAATTAAGCTTTTAAATAGTGATAAAAAATTTAATATTATTACTAAGGATTCAATATAATAAAACCGCTGTATAAGGCAGCGGTTTCAGTATCAAAGGGACAATTCTTCAGATAGGGTGAGAGAGTTTTTGCCCTGCCCAATCGATGCCGCTTTGATATTCGGCAGGCAGCAGCGGGGCAAGTCGATGCAGCGTCTGGGCGATCTGCCTGCTGTCCGGGTCAGAAATATTGATATGCCCGACCTTACGCCCGGGTCGTACGACTTTGTCATACCAATGCAGATGCGCTAAAGGCTCGCTGAGCCAGTCGCTGCAGACCTCGGTACCGATAAGGTTGATCATCACCGAGGGAGCAGTCACCGCGGGCTGTGGCAGCGGTAAGCCGAGAATCGCCCGCAAATGCAGTTCAAACTGGCTTATCGAGGCGCCGTTCTGCGTCCAGTGGCCGCTGTTATGAACCCGTGGCGCCAGTTCATTGATCAGCAGACCGCTGTCGACGATAAAGCATTCCATTGCCATTACACCGATATAACCCAGCTCGGACATTATGGCCGACAGCATGTCTTCAGCCTGCTGCTGCATGTCTTCAGCCTGCTGCTGCATGGCTGCCGCTGGCTGCGCAAACGCCACGCTGGCTCGTAAAATGCCGTCCTGATGGAGATTATGGGTCAGTGGGTAGAATACCATGCCGCCATCTTCGGCCCTGGCACCGACCAGAGAGACTTCACCTTTAAAGGCAATCCCTTTTTCAACGATGCATTCGCCGTAGCATTCTTCAGGCAGGTCGGATTCCTCCCCAGGATGCAGGCGCCATTGTCCACGGCCGTCATAACCGCCAACCCGGCGTTTGACAATGGCAAAATTGTCGAAGGAAAGAAAAATTTCAGGCCATTGAGCGGCAGCAGTCAGCGCTTCCCAAGGCGCGGTTGCCAGTTTCAACTCATCAAGCAGCTGCTTTTGGGTCAGACGATCGGCCAGACGCGGGAAAATATCGCGATTAACAAACGCCGGATGACCGGCGAGCTGCCGGGTGAGTTCGGTTTCGGGCCAGCGTTCAATTTCGGCGGTAATCACGCTCTGCTGGAAGGGCAGCGATTCAGGTTCGTCATTCAGCCCAACCGGGAAGACGGCGATGCCGAGTGGTTCGCCTGCCTGGCGCATCATCCGGCCTAATTGACCATTACCTAGTACACATACCGGCTTCATGCATCCTCCCGGGGATCGGGATGGGCGAGCACCTCATCCGTCTGCGCCTGGCGCCATGCGCTCAGGTTTTTCGCAAGCTTTTCATCATGCAAGGCTAGAATCTGGGCAGCCAGCAGGGCCGCATTGGCAGCGCCGGCTTTACCTATAGCCAATGTTCCGACGGGGATCCCCCGTGGCATCTGTACGATGGAATAGAGGCTGTCCACGCCGCTTAACGCTGCGCTCTGAACCGGTACGCCCAATACCGGCACCAGCGTCTTGGCGGCAAGCATGCCGGGTAAATGGGCTGCGCCGCCAGCACCGGCGATAATTACCTGGTAACCGGCAGCCGCCGCCTGTTCGGCAAAGCTGAATAACTTATCCGGGGTACGATGAGCCGAGACAACTTCAACGTCATAGGCGATGTCCAGCGTGGTGAGGATCTCGGCAGCAAACTGCATGGTAGCCCAATCGCTTCTGGACCCCATGATGATGGCAATTTTTGCCGGGGAAAAGGTGGATTGCATGCGCAGGGTGCTCCTGTAATAGTGGCCGGCGGCAGCCCTGCCAGGCCAGGGTGCCGTTCTAAGAGGGCGTAGAGCATATCATGTGAACCGCACGAGGAAAACGGTTGCGTGGTGGGTATGATGATAAATTACGCCGGCAAATGTCATCAACTAATCAGTGGATCCGAACGGGAACTCGATGAGCTCAATGCCATCGGCGCTGACGCGAACCATCGACCCCTGGTGGTGCCAGGCGCCGAGGACTGCACGGTGGGCTTCCCCCGCCGGCGTTACCAGCCGATGAACAGCCGGACGATGCGTATGGCCATGGATCATCCAGTCAACCTCCATCGCGACCAGTGTGCGTATAACTGCGCCGGGGTTGACGTCCATGATCTCGGCCGATTTGCCGCTGTTGGCCCTGCTACTGTTTGCCCGCAGTTTTCCAGCGATACGCAGCCGCCAGGTAAGCGGCAGCGCCAGAAACAAGCGCTGCAGCCATTTCTGATGGACTCGTCGGCGAAAGCGCTGATAAGCGTCATCATCGATGCACAAAGTGTCGCCGTGTAATGTGACGATACGGTGGCCTTCAAGCGTCAGGCGCTGCAGTTCAGGTAATAGGGTCATACCACTGGCGGCGGCAAAACGACGGCCCAGTAAAAAATCACGGTTACCGTGAATAAAATAGCAGGGCACCCCTTTGCGGTTGAGCTCACTCAGAGCACCGGCGATCATCTGGTGCAGCGGAGCCGGATCATCATCGCCGATCCAGACTTCAAACAGATCGCCCAGAATATATAGCGCATCGGCTTTTGCCGCCTGGTGCCGCAAAAAATGCAGAAAACCGGCAGTAATTGCCGGTTCTTGTTCATTGAGATGGATATCCCCGACGAAAAGGGTGCTCATCAGGAAGCGTTACTCGCCGAGCGTTACGCTGGTGATAATAACGTCATCTTTAGGAACGTCCTGGTGCATACCACTGCGACCGGTGGCGACGCCTTTGATTTTATCAACCACGTCCATGCCCGCGGTTACTTCGGCGAATACACAGTAACCCCAGCCATCGGCGCGTTCAGAACGGAAGTTCAGAAAGTCGTTGTCCACCAGGTTGATAAAGAACTGGGCAGTAGCGGAATGGGGATCATTGGTGCGGGCCATTGCCAAAGTGCCGCGGTTGTTCTTCAGGCCATTGTTTGCTTCGTTTTTCACCGGCGCCTGGGTTTCTTTCTGCGACATGCCGGGCTCAAAACCACCGCCCTGAATCATGAATCCATTAATAACACGATGAAAAATAGTGTTGTCATAAAAACCGCTGCGACAATAATCAAGGAAATTCTCAACAGTTTTAGGGGCTTTGTCGGCGAAAGTATTGATAACGATATCGCCATGGTTGGTGTGTAAAGTGACCATAATAATTGTCCTACAAGTCAGTAAAGGAGAGTATCCCGCTCGGGGAACAAGCAGACCGAATTTATAACATAACTGCGACGAGGAGTCAGCACTCAGCACCGCCCGTAGCGGGGCAAGGCGTGATCAAAGGCATTTTTATTCGTCAATTTCAGTCTAGCGAACGAACAAGAGGTCATATCGGCTGTTTCCCGATCTTGCATTCATGACGCCTTCGGGTTTCAATACGCCGTTAGGTTTATAAACCGACTACGCTTATTGATGCGCCCGCACTTACACGCTACCACCATGGACTGATTTTCGATGCTAAAGATTTTTAATAGTCTGACACGACAAAAAGAGGAATTTAAGCCTATTCATGCCGGGAAAGTGGGCATGTACGTGTGCGGCATCACGGTGTATGACCTCTGTCATATTGGTCATGGCCGAACTTTTGTGGCTTTCGATGTGGTGACTCGCTATCTGCGTTATAAAGGATACGATGTCCACTATATCCGTAATATTACCGACATAGACGATAAAATCATATCCCGGGCGGCGTTGAATAACGAGAGTTTTGAGCAGCTCACTGCGCGCATGATTGATGAAATGCACCGCGATTTTGACGCTCTCAATATTTTGCGCCCAGATGAAGAACCGCATGCCACCCATCATATGGCCGATATTATTGAAATGGTCGGTACATTGCTTGAAAAAAATCATGCCTATATCGCATCGAACGGTGATGTCATGTTTGCCGTTGATACTGATCCTGATTACGGCTTGCTTTCTCGCCAGGATCTCGACCAACTGCGCGCCGGCGCCCGGGTCGAGGTGGCCGATGTAAAGCATAATCCAGTGGATTTTGTATTGTGGAAAATGTCCAAGCCTGGCGAACCGAGCTGGACATCTCCCTGGGGCGAGGGACGTCCCGGCTGGCATATCGAATGCTCGGCAATGAACTGCAAACAGCTGGGCCACCATTTTGATATTCACGGCGGCGGATCAGATCTGATGTTTCCTCATCATGAAAATGAAATTGCCCAGTCACAATGCGCCCATGAAGGGCCTTATGTGAATTACTGGATGCATTCGGGCATGGTGATGGTGGATCGTGAAAAGATGTCCAAATCACTGGGTAACTTTTTTACCGTCCGTGACGTGCTGGCCTACTACGACGCTGAAACCATTCGCTATTTCCTGATGTCCGGCCATTATCGCAGCCAGCTTAACTACAGTGAAGAAAACCTGCGTCAGGCCCGCTCATCGCTGGAACGTTTGTATATCGCGCTGCGCGGTATGGATCCCGCCACGCAGCCTTTAGGCGGCGAAGCCTTCGAAAGCAGATTTTGCCAGGCGATGGACGATGACTTTAATACCCCTGAGGCCTATTCCACGTTGTTCGATATGGCCCGCGAGGTCAATCGCCTCAAGGTTGAGGATGCTGCGGCTGCAGCGGGTCTGGCAGCCTCCCTGCGCCGTCTGGCTGGGGTGCTGGGATTACTAGAGCAGGATCCAGAGCATTTCCTGCAACACGGCGCCTGTGTGGATGATGATGAAACGGCAGTGATAGAAGCGCTGATAAAACAGCGCAATGACGCCCGACGGGATAAACAGTGGCAGATGGCTGACGAGGCTCGGGACAAGCTGACCGCCATGGGGATCGTGCTGGAAGACGGCGCCGGGGGCACCATCTGGCGTCGTGGCTGACGGATCCCATGGTCCACAGGGTTAAATGCCTGGCGTGTCATGTCAATAATGGCGTGACACGCAATCAAGAAAAATATAATGCACTGCTGAGAGCATTTATAATGCACTGCGTGAGAGCATATAGATCATATTCCAGACCACACTACTCACTTTATCCCCAAGCAAATGGCGGCTAGGAATGCTACAGTTATCTCTGCCTGGAAATAGGTAGGAAGTCTGTAGCAATAAACACAATGCTCAATAATTTCTATTAATCACTAATATCGCATTGACCGTAATATTTACGCATTTTAGCCGGTTGTGATGCATTTTTACCTTTTATCCTTTGGCTCATCGCTATTTCCCCTCTAGCATCGCCGGACATAATTTACCTTCTGCTTATGAAGGATTTCCTCTCGTGCTTCTGGAAGCGATGGCCAGAGGCGTCTATTGCATCGCCGCGGATTGTGTCAGTGGCCCAAATGAAATTATAAACAGTGGCGTTAATGGCATATTATACGAGCCTGGTAATGTAAAGCGATTACAGGCTGCCATGGATAGTCTGCTCGCAGGAGCAGCCTTAGCCGATCAGAAGAATATCCAGGATGGAATACAAAAAAGTTTATGAAGAAACCTTCATAGAGAATTTCATTAAGGCATTAAAGTCCATAGCGTAATAGGGAGTATGAGCACCCTGTATCAACAGATGCTTTGTTTTGTTTGGGCTATTAGAAAAAGGCGCAACACTCTGTCGCGCCCTGTCGGCTGAGGACTTGGCCATGCTTGTGTCCGGTGCTGCGACCGGCAATTATTGTTGTGCAACCAGCGACTTCCAGTGCAACTGGCGCCAGATCGGTCAGTGTCAAGGTTGTTGTCACCCCCTTGCTGATTTAGGCTGCCTGTTTTTCCTGCTCAGGATTCAATGTCACGGTACTTATTGGCTGCCAGTTTCTTGTCTCTCCTGACCAGCGTTCCGGGTGCGCTGCCTGCGCCGCTCGGTATACCTCATCCCGCCGCATTAATATCTCCCGGTCATCGCCTCGGTGCCGCTGCGCCGGCGTCACGTAGCGTATACCACTGTGATAGTGCTCCTCGTTATACCAACGCGTAAAAATACCCACCCATT
>NZ_SMCR01000008.1 GCF_004343195.1 Biostraticola tofi
GATGGCGGCAGTCAGGGTAGTTTTACCATGGTCAACGTGGCCGATAGTACCGACGTTAACGTGTGGTTTTGTGCGTTGAAACTTTTCTTTAGACACGGCTATATTCCTTACTCTTATGCTCTCCCCCATTGGAGAGAGCACGGGATATTAATTTTAAACCCTTAATGCTTATTTAGCTTTACGGGCTTCGATAATGGCCTGAGCAACGTTGTTCGGTGCTTCATTGTACTTCAGGAACTCCATGGAGTAAGAAGCACGGCCCTGAGTCTGTGAACGCAGATCAGTAGCATAACCAAACATTTCAGACAAGGGGACCTGCGCACGAACGGTTTTGCCGGTCGCGGTGTCTTCCATGCCGTCAATCATACCGCGACGACGGTTCAAGTCACCGATTACGTCACCCATGTAGTCTTCAGGCGTTTCAACTTCGACTTTCATGATTGGCTCCAGCAGAACTGGTTTCGCTTTCATGAAGCCTTCTTTAAACGCCATGGAACCTGCGATTTTGAACGCCATTTCAGAGGAGTCGACTTCGTGGTAAGAACCATCGAAGGCGGCAACGCGGACGTCAACAATCGGGTAACCGGCCAGAACACCGCTTTTCAGCTGTTCCTGAACGCCTTTATCCACCGCAGGGACGTATTCCTTAGGAACAACACCACCGACGATTTCATTGACGAATTCGTAACCTTTACCACCTGGTTCCATCGGTTCGATACGTAACCATACGTGACCGAACTGACCGCGACCACCGGACTGGCGAACAAATTTACCTTCCTGTTCGACCGTGTTGCGGATGGTTTCGCGATAAGCTACCTGCGGTTTACCTACGTTGGCTTCAACGTTGAATTCGCGACGCATACGGTCAACGAGGATTTCAAGGTGAAGTTCGCCCATGCCCGCGATGATAGTCTGGCCAGACTCTTCATCAGTCCATACACGGAAAGACGGATCTTCCTGTGCCAGACGGCCCAGAGCCAGACCCATTTTTTCCTGGTCAGCTTTGGTTTTCGGTTCAACGGCAACGGAGATAACCGGTTCAGGGAACTCCATACGCTCAAGGATAATCGGTTTGGCCTGGTCACACAGGGTATCACCTGTGGTTACGTCTTTCAGACCGATGGCTGCAGCGATATCGCCAGCACGAACTTCCTTGATTTCTTCACGTTTGTTGGCGTGCATCTGAACGATACGACCGAAACGCTCACGCTTGTCTTTCACGGAGTTCAGTACAGTATCGCCCGAATTTACCACACCTGAGTAAACGCGGAAGAAGGTCAGGTTACCAACGAACGGGTCGGTAGCAATTTTAAATGCCAGCGCGGAGAACGGCTCGTCGTCGCTTGAATGACGCTCAGCGTGAGTTTCGCCATCTTCCAGCACGCCATTGATAGACTCAACGTCCGTCGGCGCCGGCAGATACTCGATAACCGCATCCAGCATCGCCTGGACACCTTTGTTCTTGAATGCAGAACCACAGGTAACCAGGATGATTTCGTTATTCAGCACGCGCTGACGCAGACCCGCTTTGATTTCAAGCTCGGTCAGTTCTTCGCCGCCCAGGTATTTGTCCATCAGCTCTTCAGAAGCTTCCGCTGCGGACTCGACCAGGTGCTGATGCCATTTCTCAGCCAGTTCAGCAAGCTCAGCCGGGATCTCTTCATAAGTGAAGGAAATACCCTGATCCGCTTCGCTCCAGTTGATAGCTTTCATTTTCACCAGGTCGACAACGCCAGTGAATTTTTCTTCTGCGCCGATAGCCAGCTGAATCGGAACCGGGTTAGCGGCCAGACGGGTTTTCAGCTGCTCAACAACGCGCAGGTAGTTAGCGCCCATACGGTCCATTTTGTTAACGAACGCGATACGCGGAACTTTATACTTGTTGGCCTGACGCCATACGGTTTCAGACTGTGGTTGCACACCGCCTACCGCACAGTAAACCATGACCGCACCATCAAGAACACGCATGGAACGTTCTACTTCGATGGTGAAGTCAACGTGTCCCGGGGTGTCGATGATGTTGATGCGGTGGGCATCAAACTGTTTGCCCATGCCTGACCAGAAACAGGTGGTCGCGGCGGAGGTAATGGTAATACCACGTTCCTGCTCCTGCTCCATCCAGTCCATAGTGGCTGCGCCGTTATGGACTTCACCGATTTTATGGTTTACACCGGTGTAGAACAGAATACGTTCAGTAGTGGTAGTTTTACCGGCGTCGATGTGTGCACTGATACCGATATTACGATAGCGTGCAATAGGTGTTATACGAGCCATTTGTATCCTCGATTACTGGGGCGTTCGTTCAAATCTCGCTACCCAAGCGGGCAACTGTTGAAGCGCCCGCCTGGTTAGCATAACTACTGAAGGTAATTACCAGCGGTAGTGGGCGAACGCCTTGTTGGCATCTGCCATACGGTGAACGTCTTCACGTTTCTTAACAGCAGTACCTTTGTTCTCTGCTGCATCGGAAAGCTCGTTCGCCAGACGCAGAGCCATTGATTTATCACCGCGTTTACGAGCAGCTTCAACAATCCAGCGCATTGCCAGGGCATTACGACGGACCGGACGAACTTCTACTGGCACCTGATAAGTAGAACCACCGACACGGCGCGATTTGACTTCTACAGTCGGGCGCACGTTGTCCAGCGCTACTTCAAAAGCTTCCAGATGGCCTTTACCTGAACGCTGAGCCAGGGTCTCCAGCGCGGTATAGACGATTGCTTCTGCGGTAGATTTCTTACCATCTACCATCAGGATGTTGACAAATTTCGCCAACAGCTCAGATCCGAACTTAGGATCCGGCAGGATTTTACGTTGACCAATGACGCGACGACGTGGCATGGGATAACTCCGTTGTTAATTCAGGATTGTCCAAAACTCAATGAGTTCTTTGACATTAAAAGTAAAAATGTTTGGCCTTACTTAACGGAGAACCATTAAGCCTTTGGCTTCTTCACGCCGTACTTGGAGCGGCTCTGCTTACGGTCTTTAACACCTGAGCAGTCAAGCGCGCCACGAACGGTATGGTAACGCACACCGGGAAGGTCTTTTACACGACCGCCGCGGATAAGGATTACGGAGTGTTCCTGCAGGTTATGACCTTCACCGCCGATATAGGAGGTAACTTCAAAACCGTTAGTCAGGCGAACACGGCAAACTTTACGCAGTGCGGAGTTTGGTTTTTTCGGGGTGGTGGTATATACACGGGTACATACGCCACGTTTCTGCGGGCAGGCTTCCAGCGCCGGAACGTTGCTTTTTGCAACCTTCATGGTGCGTGGTTTGCGTACCAGCTGATTAATCGTTGCCATTCAATAAAGCTCCTGGTTTTTGCTTCGTAAACACGTAATAAATCGCCTCGTTATGCCGCAAGGCAAAGTACGAGGACGCAGAATTTTATGGCTCATAGGTGAGGGTGTCAAGAAATATACAATAATCCCGCATTACCAAGCCATTTGCTGACGGTGTTTTACCGTCAGCTCAACAAACTCATTATAGCTTACCAGCGCGACATTGTCTGAAAAATGAGCAGCCAATCCTCTGGCTTCTACATCGTTTTTGAGGGCATACAGGCCTAGCGGCGTCTGGCATAACTGCGCCAATGCCGCGCAATCCTTAAGCCCAGCCATGACACCATCCTGTATTAACAGCAGATCATCGCCCTCGGCGACAATGCGCAGGAGAGGCTCAAGACTGCATTGGAACGGGGAAAGACGTAAAGTATGAAGCATATGGGTCCCGACTCCGCTCAGAAAGTCACTATCCGGTCATAGCCGGACAACTGCTGCCGCCATTCGACAGGCGGCAGGATGCGGGCATCCAGCACCCATTGCGTTACCGAGGCCAGGCCGCGTTCTGCGAGCGATGCCGCACAAATATAGCATTGATCGATGTCATAAACGGGTAATACGCCGAAGGTGGCGATAAAATTGCGGGCGAGGATCTTTTCCGGCTGCTGCTCAGGCAACAGGCACAGAACGCCATCCGCGATAAAAAAGACGCCGATTTCATCGGTCAGAGCAGAGAAGGCCAGTACCGCATCCAGTCCTTCTCTGCCGGCGGCGATACCATGCGGCGCGTGGGTGAATACCACGGCGATCCGGTTCATGATGCTACCTTAAAACTGGACAAAGCGATCACTTTCAAGCAAAGACTGGGCCAGCGCGCCGAGACCACTCAGGGTAAATCCCGGCTGCAGGTTGTCGCCAACCAGTGACAGCGCCCGCGCTTGATGGCTATCAGTCACGCCGCGCCGCAGCGCCGCCGCCACGCAAATATGCAGTCCAATCTGATGGTCGTGGCCGAACTGCTGCCACTCGCGCACCATATCCACTTCATCGGTAGCCGGAGCGCTGAGTCGGTTGCCGTTAAGTACACCGTCCTGATAAAAGAAGACTTGATGGATGCAGTGACCGCAGTCCAGCAACGCCCTGGCGAACTGCAATGCGCTGGCTGACTGCTGTGACCCATAGGCAGGGCCGCTTACCATCAGGCAGTAGGATAAACTCACCGGTCCAGACCCAAAAAGTCACCGCTTTTAAACTGGCGGATGTACAGATAGACCGTGTGTTTGGAAATATTCAACCGATCGGCGACCTGATTGATGGCGTCTTTAATGTCGAAAATGCCCTTCTCATAAAGATTGAGTACGATCTGCCGGTTCTTGGCATTGTTGGTGACGCTGCGATCGGCATTGACCTCTTCAATAGTGAATTCAAGCGTCTGGGCTACCAGATCGTCTACCGAAGAAGCGAAATTGACCGAGGGTGGATTCTCCTGTGTCTCCGGCGGAATGAAGGTCTGCATAATTTGTGAAAAAGGCACATCCAGATTCATATTGATGCACAGCAGGCCAATGACCCTTTTTTCCCGGTTACGGATGGCAATCGTGACTGATTTCATCAGCACGCCGTTTTTAGCGCGGGTAAAATAGGCCCTTGAGACACTGGTATCTTCATCAGCCATATCATGGAGCATCCGCAGCGCCAGGTCTGAAATGGGTGATCCTACCTTGCGCCCGGTGTGTTCGCCGTTGGCAATCCTGATTGCGGAACACTTCAAATCTTCGAGGGAATGCAGCACGATTTCACAATGTTCGCCGATAAGCATCGCCAGGCCATCCACTACGGCCTCATAAGACTTGAGTATTTCGTGATCGACGGAACTGAACGGCCGTTCATCCATTAAATCAAGCTCGCTGAACTCATGGCTCGGAAGAGAACTAGACATGTGAGTTTACCACCCGTTAAACAGAGCCTGTCTCGACATGGTTGGGCAGACTCAGCTTCTAAATATATTATCTGGGCGCTAGTCTAGCAAATCAGAGAAAAAACTGTCCTGGTGTCAGGCCGGTTTTTTACAACCAGATCACTGTTCTGTCGAATAAAAGCAATATTAGCCCTAAATTAAGTGATGACATTCACATTTACCGCTTATGCGCTTTCCGGCGAATAGCCGTCAGCATCCGCCGGGAAAGCGAATAATTCCCTTTTTACCTCGCCATGAGCGGTGCGATTTACGTTAGTGTCCGCACCCTGGGGCCGGGTTATCGCCATCTTGTACTGCAGAGGCGAATGTCCCAGCACGCGCTTGAAAGCCGTGGAGAATGCACTTATCGATTCGTAGCCCAAGGACAATGCCAGCTGTGTAATCGGTTCAGCCGAATGTTCCAGCCGATCGCAGGCCAGCAACATACGCCAGCGGGTCAGATACTGCATTGGCGTCTCGCCCATCACCGCGCGAAAGCGCGTGGCAAACAGCGTCCGGGACATTCCGGCCTCTAAACCCAGCCCCTGTATTGTCCAGCGCCGAGCGGGTTCGGCGTGCATCATCTGCAGCGCACACCGCAAACGCTTATCCGCCAGCGCTGCCAGCCAGCCGGTCTCCAGCGTACTCGCATTGGCCAGATGGGACCGCAGCGCCTGCACCAGCATCATGTGCGCCAGATCCTGCACCAGCGCATGGGTGCCGGGCATTGCCTGGCGCAATTCCTGCCTCATCCGTTCAACGGCCCATTGCAGCGCGGCCTGTTCGGTTTGCCCGCTCAGGTGCACCACCGGCGGCAAAAGGCCCAGCAGCAATTCCGCCTGGTTATTGTTCACCGCAAAACGCGCGCCCGCCAGCGAGAAAGTCTTCCCGGTTCCCAGCACCACCGTACCGCCCGGGCCGGCCGCAGGAAATAGCGTGGAGGCATTGACTGCAGGCAACGACAGGTCGCTGGCCAGCCTGAATGGCCGCCCGCGAGGCAGCACGAAGGCATCTCCCTGTTGCAGGCGTATCGGCTGTTTAACGCCATCGACCGCCATCCAGCAAACGCCGGCAAGGATGCAGTAACATTTGATCTGGCCGTGCTGGTGAGCAAAGTCGACTGACCAATCGCCGCCAGCGATGAAGCCCGATGAAATCGTTGCTCGGGGACGCAACAGCGAAAGCAGGTCGGAAAGAGGATCCATGACACCACCGAACGATCGATAAAATAATAAGGACTATAAACGATGAATCGTTCAAACCGCAAGGATTGGGATCACAGCCTAGACGTCATCGCGGCCAGCAGACTCATCTTTATGTCGTGTGCGCCCGCTGAAATAAAAGCGGCCTCCGTTAACAGGAGGCCGCTGAGAGGCGACGTTGCCGTTTATCGGCAGTCATTCTCTGCCGGGGTGCCGCAAAAGGTTACTGATTGGTTTCGGCGGCAGCGGGTTTGCCGTCAGCAGGTTTTTCACTCTGCGCTGGCGTGGCTTTGATATCCAACAGTTCTACGTCAAATACCAGGGTAGAGTTGGCAGGGATGCCGGGCACGCCGGTTTTGCCATAGGCCTGTTCTGGCGGGATGACCAACTGAATCTTGCCGCCTTTCTTGATTTGCTTCAGGCCTTCGGTCCAGCCCGGAATAACGCCGTCAAGACGGAATGACAGCGGCTCGCCACGTTTGTAGGAGTTGTCGAATTCAGTACCGTCGGCCAGGGTGCCTTTATAGTTCACAACCACGGTGTCGCTGTCGGTCGGCGCTTTGCCAGTGCCGGCTTTCTCAACTTTGTACAGCACACCGTTTTCAGTTTTTTTCACGCCTTTCTGCTTGGCGTAGTCGGCGCGGTATTTATCACCCTTGGCGGCGTTTTCTTTGGCTTCCTGCTCCATTTTGGTCTGGGCAGCCTGCTTAACGCGGGCTTCAAAGCCCTGCAAGGTAGTCTCAATTTCCTGATCGGAAAGTTTGCTCTGATTGGCAAAGGCATCCTGGACACCTGAAATCAATTGGTTTTTATCCAGTTTGACGCCCAGTTTTTCCTGCTCTTTAAGCGAGTTATCCATGTAGCGGCCAAGAGAAGCGCCCAACGCATAAGCCGCCTGGTCTTCGCTGCTCTTAAATTTGTCCGAGCTTGCAGTGGCCGGTGCATTGGCCGGAGTCGTCGCTGCGGTACCCGCTGTGGCACTCTCCGCTGCCATAACCTGTGACGAAGCTAAGGTAAGCGCCATAGTGGTTGCTAGCAGCGTGATGTTAAACAGTGATTTCATCCATTTCTCCATATCCTGGGTTATCGCTTCCCAGATTCGATACCTAAATTAAGCAGACACTATAGCTGCGCGGGCAATCACAACACAATCTCTATACCTGTCGATTGAGTCTAACTGGGACTTTTTTTGCCACAAGAAGTTTCCTTTAAAAATTGATAGCGTTGCATATGCGTTTGGATTGCCTGGCGGATTATCGCTTAATACGCGCAATATCCATGATTTACGGGTAGAATTGCCCAAGAACAGCATCGGTTACATTAACCTAGGATAAAGATTGGCGATTTGTCTGAAAAGAGAGGTGAACACAATGGAACTTTCGGTACTCGAGCATCGATTAGATGAGTTGGAAGGCCGCTTGGCATTTCAGGAAGTAACCATAGAAGATCTCAACCAGACCCTGGTGGCGCATCAGCGAGATATCGGCAGGCTGCAGGAGCAGTTGCGCTTACTGTCGGAAAAACTGCGCAATCAGCAAAGCTCGATCATTGCGTCGCAATCTGAAGAAACCCCTCCCCCTCATTACTGAAAAAAGGGGCGCATCACTGCGCCCCTTGCTGTCTGATTAATGGCAACCACAACCGCCGCCGCCACAGCCGCCTTTCTTGTGCTCATGGTCGTGGTCATGGCCATGTCCGCCACAGCAACCGTCGCCGTGTTCATGATCATGGTCGTGATGATGATCATGCTCGCCATGCACATGGCCGTGCGCAAGTTCTTCAGCAGTGGCCTCGCGGATAGCCATAACCTCTACGTTAAAACGCAGGTTCTGGCCGGCCAGCATATGATTGCCGTCGACAACCACATGGTCGCCATCAACTTCGGTGATTTCGACCGGTACCTGGCCCTGATCGGTTTCCGCCAGGAAGCGCATGCCGACTTCCAGCTCATCCACACCCATAAAAACATCCTTGGGTACGCGCTGAACCAGGTTTTCGTCATATTGGCCATAGGCGTCATTGGCACCGACGCTGACATCGAATTTGTCGCCGACGGCTTTGCCGTCAAGGGCATTTTCCAAACCTGAAATCAGCGAGCCGTGACCATGCAGATAGTCCAACGGCGCGCTCACCGGAGACTCATCAACCAATACACCATCTTCTGTACGTACCTGGTAGGCCAGGCTGACCACCAGATCTTTTGCAACTTTCATGATATCTCCTACCGTTGGAAACGAAATTGGCGCAGATTCTAACGAAAAACCACGCCCTTGTATCCTTCAGCATAAAAAAATAGCGTCAATAACGCTACTCGGGATGGAAAATACCGATAATCTGATCCGGCGCCGGGTGCTTTTCACCGAGTGCGATAGACGTCTGGCGTTGGGTAAAGCCGCACGCCACACAGATGACACTTTCGATATTATTGTCCAGCCACACTGCCAGGGTATCGGCACTCTGGCAGGAGGGACAAACGGCACCGGCAATAAAACGCTTACGCTTTGCCGTCATAATTTTTATCTCCTGCATGTTCGTGCTCATCCCAGCCGTCCGGTTGCCGGCGCTCCGACTGCATCTCGCGCTGGAAAATATCTTCCAATTCCCGGCGCGCTTCCTTAAGACGGGATATATGGGCTACGTCACCCTGTAATTGTGGCATCAGCTCACGCAGCATACGCATATCCAGCCGGCGAAAATGCTGCTGGGCCCGATGTGCTTGATGGGGATGCATTCCCAATTCAAGCAGCGTTTTGCGTCCCAGCTCGAGCGCGCTGGAAAAGGTTTCACGCGAAAATTGCGTCACGCCGGCCAACAGCATCTCATGGGCTTCAACACGCCCGCGAGCCCGGGCCAGAATCCTGAGATGCGGAAAATGCTGCTGGCACAGACGCACGATAACCATATTATCCTCCGGCGTATTGGCGGCGATGACAATGGCTTTGGCTTTTTCCGCCCCCGCCGCCCGCAGCAGTTCCAGCTCGGTGGCATCACCGTAATAAACAGTATAGCCGTAACTTCGCATCAGGCTGACTACTGCAATATCACGTTCCAGCACCGTGATACGCATTTTATTCGCCATCAGCAAGCGGCCGATAACCTGTCCAAAGCGGCCAAACCCAACGATAATCGCCTGCGGTTCGTCGTCTTCGACATGGGGCGTTTCTTCGTCTTCATCCGGGGCGTTATAACGCCGCACCAGGATACGGTCAATCAATTGCATCAGCAGTGGCGTGGCCATCATCGACAGCGTGACCGTGACCAGCAGCAGTGACAGCATGTCCGGCGCCAGGATCTTCTGGGCGGCGGCGGCGGAAAACAGCACAAAGGCGAACTCTCCGCTCTGGCTCAGCACGCCGGCAAACTGCAGCCTGACGGAGCGGCGTAATCCCAGTCCCCGGGCCAGCGCATACAGCACCGTCCCTTTAACCGCCAGCAGGATAACCAGTCCTGCCAGGACGGTAAACAGATGGACATACAGAATGCCCAGGTTAAGCGCCATCCCAACCGAAATAAAGAACAAGCCGAGCAACAGCCCCTTGAAGGGTTCGATGGCGATCTCTAGCTCGTGGCGATACTCGCTTTCAGCCAGCAATACACCGGCGATAAAGGTGCCGAGCGCCATGGACAGCCCCAGCATATCCATGAACAGCGCAGACCCCAACACCAGCAATAAAGCGGCGGCGGTAAAAACCTCACGGACGTTGGCCAGGGCAATATAGCGAAAAAGGGGTCGCAGCAGATAGCGGCCGCCAACCAGCATAACAGCGAACGCAATGACTTTGAGACCGATACGCATCCAGTCACTGGGTTCCTGGCCGCCGCTGGCCAGCAGTGGTATCAGCGACAGTGCGGGTATGACCGCCATATCCTGAAACAGCAGCACCGAGAAGCCGAGCTGTCCACCCTCGTTACGGTTCATGCCCTTATCGCGCATCAGTTGCAGAGCCACCGCGGTAGAGGACATGGCCAGCCCGATACCGCCAATCAGCGCCGATTGCCAGGGGGCATGGGTCAGGTAGAGCAGTCCGCCAAGTATCGCAGCGGTGATCAATACCTGGGCGGCGCCGGCACCGAAAATCGAACGCCGCAGTTGCCAAAGTTTGGAGGGATTCAGCTCAAGGCCGATGATAAACATCAGAAACACGACGCCAAGCTCAGAGAAGTGCAGTATTTCATCCACATCGCGGATAAACCCCAACCCCCACGGACCGATGGCGATACCGGCTACCAGGTAACCAATGACCGCCCCGACGCCAAGCCGCCGGGCGATCGGTACGGCGACAACGGCGGCAAACAGAAAAAGCACCACGGCGGTAAGAAATGACGGACTGCTACTTTCCATGTGGCATTCCTTTATCCCGGGCAAAGGGGTTGCTCAGCCAGTGATGATATTCACCTGCATGCCATGCGAGCCGGTCCGGCTGCTGGCGCCGGGCCCAGTAGATAATCATCGGGGCGATCCACATCATGTGGCAAAGCGAGGCGGTGAGTTCAAAAGGGCGCAATATGTCTTCCATGCTGCATCTGCGGCTGCCGGTTACCGGGTACATTCTTTCAGGCTCGCCGGTGGTAATTACCGAACGCCAATATTTACCGGCCAGGGCACTGCCGCCGCTGCCGTTGGCGAAACCGCGCGCCAGCACCCGGTCCAGCCACTCCTTGAGCAGTGCCGGGCAACTATAGGTATACAATGGATGCTGGAAAACGATAATGTCGTGCTCGCGTAAAAGCTGCTGCTCAGCATGAACATCGATAAAGAAATCCGGATAATGCCAGTAAAGATCATGTACCGTAACATGCTCCAGCGAGTTAGCCGCACTGAGCAAGACCCGGTTGGCCACCGACGCCTGAGGTTCAGGATGGGCGTACAACAGTAAAATTTTCGGTGGTTGCGGGATCAATTCCCCTCCAAAGCGTCGTCAGGCCGCAGCATTTCCGCTACCATGCTCCGCAAAGTCAACGAGCAGGATGCAGAATCCTGCCTGGCATTTAACGATGATATTTTAACATACTCTTAAACGATGGCGCTTTATGATTGTCTTCTCCGCACTGCAAATTCGCCGCGGTACTCAAGTACTGCTGGATAATGCCACCGCCACGGTAAACCCTGGCCAGAAGGTAGGGTTGGTCGGTAAAAACGGCTGTGGCAAGTCCACCTTGCTGTCGCTGCTGAAAAATGAGCTCAGCGCCGATGCCGGCAGCGTCACCTTCCCGGGTAACTGGTCAATGGCCTGGGTCAATCAGGAGACCCCTGCTCTCGATGTGCCGGCTATTGAGTATGTTATCGACGGCGATCGCGAATATCGTCAGCTTGAGTCTGAATTACAGGCCGCCAATGAAAAAAATGATGGCCATGCCATCGCGGTGCTGCACGGAAAACTCGATATCATCGAAGCCTGGACCATCCGTCCGCGCGCCTCGAGCCTGCTGCATGGTCTCGGATTCAGCCAGGAACAGCTCGCCATGCCGGTGCGCGATTTCTCTGGCGGCTGGCGTATGCGGCTTAACCTGGCGCAGGCACTTATCTGCCGCTCGGATTTGCTGCTGCTTGATGAGCCGACCAATCATCTGGATCTCGACGCGGTCATCTGGCTGGAAAAATGGCTGAAAAGTTACAGCGGTACGCTTATCCTGATTTCCCATGACCGTGATTTTCTCGATCCGATAATCAATAAAATATTGCATATCGAGCAACAGGCATTAAACGAATATACAGGTAACTACTCCTCCTTTGAGCTGCAACGCACCACCAAGCTGGCGCAACAGCAATCGCTGTATCAGCATCAGCAGGAAAAAGTCGAGCACTTACAGAACTATATCGACCGGTTTCGCGCCAAGGCCAGCAAGGCCAAGCAGGCTCAAAGCCGGATAAAAATGCTGGAAAGGATGGAGCTTATCGCGCCTGCCCATGTGGATAATCCGTTTCAGTTCAGCTTTCGTCCCCCGGAAAGCCTGCCCAATCCGCTGCTGACCATGGAAAAAGTCTCTGCCGGCTATGGCGATCGGGTGATCCTGGATTCCATCAAGCTCAATCTGGTGCCGGGCTCGCGCATTGGACTTCTTGGCCGTAACGGCGCAGGCAAATCGACGCTGATAAAACTGCTGGCCGGTACGCTAGCGCCGAAGTCCGGTGTCGTTGCCCTGGCCAAGGGTATCAAGCTCGGCTACTTCGCCCAGCATCAATTGGAATTCCTGCGGGCCGACGAATCGCCCTTACAGCATATGAGCCGTCAGGCGCCTAAGGAATATGAGCAAGCATTGCGGGATTACCTGGGGGGGTTTGGTTTTCGCGGCGATAAGGTCACTGAGCGTACCGAGCGTTTTTCCGGGGGAGAAAAGGCCAGGCTGGTCCTGGCACTGATCGTCTGGCAGCGCCCCAATCTTTTGCTGCTGGATGAACCGACCAACCATCTGGATCTGGATATGCGTCAGGCGTTGACCGAGGCATTAATCGACTTTGATGGCGCGCTGGTGGTGGTCTCCCATGACCGGCATCTGCTGCGTTCAACTACCGATGAATTTTATCTGGTTCATGACGGCCGGGTTGAACAGTTTGATGGTGATGTGGAGGATTATCAGCAGTGGCTGCTCGATTATCAGCGCCAGCAGGCCCAGACCGAGGGCGGTGCGCTGGAAAATGCCGCCCCTTCGGCCAACAATGCACAATCCAGGAAAGATCAGAAGCGGCGCGAAGCCGAGTTGCGCAACCTGACCCAACCGCTGCGCAAAGCCATCACCGGGCATGAGAAGCTGATGGATAGTCTCGCTTCGGAGCTGGCGGCCATCGAGCAGACGTTGGCAGACTCAGCGCTCTATGATATCAGCCGCAAAGCCGATCTGACCCGCTGCCTGGCACAGCAGGCCGCAGTCAAAGCCAGGCTTCTGGAAGTGGAGCTGGCCTGGCTCGACGCTCAGGAACAGTTAGAGTCCCTGTCGCGGGATTTTGAAGCCAATGAATAAAGCGGGAGCACCCGCCAGGCACCGGCGGAGTTAGCGGCTGTGGCGGAGCTGGGCCGGCAGGCACCCAATAAGCGTCGGACCGGCCATGCTCTGCTCAATGCCAGATTAGCAGCACGCAGGCCGCCGTCAGCAGCCCCATGCTGACGTTAAACATTTTCCAGGCCCGCCGGCTTCGCAGCAACCGTCCTATCAGGGTGCCAAAGCCCAGCCAAATCGCCCCCGAGACAATATTTACCGACGCAATGCCGATGCTGATTGCCACCACTGACGCAACATAGGCATTGCCGCCAAGGCTGAAGCTGGCAACCGCGCCGAGAGCCATCAGCCAGGCTTTGGGGTTGAGGAACTGCAGCAGCCCCCCCTGATAGAAAGGAATCGGTTTAGGCGGCGGCGAGTCAGTATCCAATTGTTCATAAGCCGCGCTGGCGATTTTCCAGGCCAGCCATAGCAGATAGAGGCTGCCGGCGATTTTCAGCAAAAGGTGCAAGGCCGGATAGAGGTTAATCAGTCCACCCACGCCAAAAGCGACCAACAGCAGCATGCACTGCATGCCGAGCATAATCCCCAGCATCAGCGGCATTGAGCGCCAGAAGCCGAAATTAGCCGCCGAAGCGGTCAGCAGCATATTGTTTGGCCCGGGTGTGATGGCGGCGACCCACAGAAAACCCAGCATGGATAAAAAAAGACTCAATTCCATATGACAAATACTCTATAGACCCGGAAAGCGGATGGGGAACCTTACTGTCGGATCATTATTACACAACCAAATATCATTGAATATTCAACATCACTGACATCTTACGAGGGGGAGTATATTATTGCTGAACCCGTCATCGCTATCCCCTTCGATAGTGACTGATGCCATTGGCTGCAGGTGATAAATGGGAGGCAACACCGTGATTATTCCCTGGGAACAAATAGACCCTGAAACCCTTTCTCGGCTTATTGAATCTTTTGTGCTGCGCGAAGGCACCGATTATGGCGAGCACGAGAAAACCCTAGAACAGAAAGTAGAAGATGTTCGGCGTCAGCTGCGCTGCGGTGAGGCAGTACTGGTATGGTCAGAACTCACGGAAAGTATCAACATCATGCCGCGTGGACAGTTTCGGCCCGATTAAGGCCCCTGGCCCGGCCCGCACTGGATGTGATAACACTAAAAGCTTTTGCGTCATCGTCAAGACCGTCTGCCGGCGATGAAATAACAATCAAGTACAGGGTTAACATGTCAGCAAAACATCCGATCATCGCCGTTACCGGTTCTAGCGGTGCAGGGACAACAACCACCAGCCTGGCCTTTCGCAAGATATTTCAGCAGTTAGATATTCATGCCGCTGAACTGGAGGGCGACAGCTTCCACCATTTTACCCGCCCGGAAATGGATATGGCGATCCGCAAAGCGCGCGACCTGGGTCGCCATATCAGCTATTTCGGGCCCGATGCCAATAACTTCGGCTTGCTTGAAAGCACGTTTAACCAGTATGGGCAAACCGGACGCGGCCAATCACGCAAGTATCTGCATACCTATGATGAAGCGGTGCCCTACAACCAGATGCCGGGGACGTTCACCCCCTGGCAACCACTGCCTGAACCGACCGATGTGCTGTTTTATGAAGGACTGCACGGCGGCGTGGTCAACGACACCCATGATGTGGCGCAGCACGTTGATTTATTGGTAGGCGTGGTGCCGATTGTCAATCTGGAATGGATTCAGAAACTGGTGCGCGATACCGGCGAGCGCGGCCACTCCCGTGAAGCGGTGATGGACTCGGTGGTACGCTCGATGGAGGATTACATCAACTACATCACCCCGCAGTTCTCACGTACCCATATCAATTTCCAACGGGTGCCTACGGTTGATACCTCGAATCCGTTTGCCGCCAAGTCGATACCGACTTTGGACGAGAGTCTGGTGGTCATCCACTTTCGCGGCATGACTGATATAGATTTTCCCTATCTACTGGCAATGCTGCAGGGATCGTTTATTTCCAGTATCAATACGCTGGTGGTTCCCGGCGGGAAAATGGGACTGGCGATGGAGCTTATCATGGGACCGCTGGTACAAAAGCTGCTAGAAGGCAAACTCATCCGCTGACCGGAACTCCCCCCCGACCGGCGGCGCGGCTAATGAAGCCCCAGTGCTCCCCAGCACCGGGTTTTGGCGAATTTACGCCAGAATTTCAAAGCTGTGGGTGATATTGACCGACTTGCCCAGCATCAGGGATACCGAGCAGTATTTCTCTGCTGATAGCTGCACCGCCCGCTCAACGGATTTTTCCGTCAGGTCGTCCCCGCTGACAATGAAATGCAGGTTGATATCGGTAAACAGACGAGGTGCTTCGTCCCGGCGTGTCGAGGTCAGCTTTACTTCGCAATCGCGGACATTTTGCCGGCCTTTTTGCAATATCGATACAACGTCAATAGCGCTGCAACCGCCCGCTGCTATTAATACCATTTCCATTGGGCTCGGCGCTTTTTCGCCGGCATTGCCGTCCATCAGAAGTTGGTGGCCCGACGCCGACTCGCCGATAAAGGACAGACCTTCGACCCATTTAACCCGTGCCTGCATAATTAATAACTCCTTGATGAAAATCCATTGCAATCAGACTACATTTTTGCGGGAAAAGTGGCAATGTAATGGCACATACTTCATGCTGAAGCGAGACAACAGAAGACAGTCTCTTAAAGCTATGCTAAAAACAGGGTTGTATTGTCCTGATTGACAATGACAATAGAAATTGAGCGATAGGAACGTCACCCATATTGGACCCTAATATGTTCCCTTACGTCGCTTTGCCACCGGCGAAGTGAGAGTATAAAGTACCGCGCCGTAAAGGGAATACGATGTCCTGAGTCAATGGACAGCGATGACAAAAGAGGATAACAGCGAATGGTTCTCGGCAAACCGCAAACAGACCCGACTTTAGAATGGTTCCTGTCTCATTGCCATATTCACAAATATCCATCAAAGAGCACCCTTATCCACCAGGGTGAGAAAGCGGAGACGCTTTACTACATCGTGAAAGGCGCTGTGGCAGTGCTGATAAAAGACGAAGAAGGCAAGGAAATGATCCTCTCCTATCTCAACCAGGGAGATTTTATAGGTGAGCTGGGACTGTTCGAAGAAGGTCAGGAACGCAGCGCCTGGGTCCGGGCAAAAACTGCCTGTGAAGTGGCCGAAATTTCTTATAAAAAATTTCGTCAGCTGATACAGGTCAATCCCGACATTCTGATGCGCCTGTCCTCGCAGATGGCCAGTCGCCTGCAGGTCACCTCAGAAAAAGTCGGTAACCTGGCTTTCCTCGATGTGACCGGGCGCATTGCCCAGACGTTGCTAAACCTGGCCAAGCAGCCGGACGCCATGACTCATCCGGACGGCATGCAGATCAAAATAACCCGTCAGGAAATCGGCCAGATAGTCGGATGCTCCCGTGAAACGGTTGGCCGCATTCTTAAAATGCTGGAGGATCAGAATCTGATCTCCGCCCACGGTAAAACGATTGTCGTTTACGGCACCCGATAACGCCATCATTACGCCAGGCGTGGTCATCTGCACCACGCTTTTATCACGGCCGTTATGTGGCGACGACTGATCTACCACCCCGAAGTCAACTATGCCCTGCGCCAGACCATAGTGCTGTGCCTGCCGGTCGCCGTTGGTCTGCTGTTCGGCAGTCTGCAGCAGGGACTGCTGTTCTCATTGGTCCCCGCCTGCTGCAATATCGCCGGCCTGGATACCCTGCATAAGCGCTTTTTCAAACGTCTGTTAATCGGCGGCACGCTGTTTGCCCTCAGCAGCATACTGATACAGTGGCTGCTGCAGGTCCCGGTACCTCTGCCGATGATTTTGCTGGGACTGGCGCTGCTGTTCGGGGTCACCGGTGAAATCAGCCCTCTGCACGGTCGCCTGTTGCCAGCCTCGCTTATCGCCGCCATATTCACCCTCGGACTGACAGACCATGTGCCTGCCTGGGTTCCGCCGCTGCTGTATCTTGCCGGTACCGCCTGGTACGGGCTGTTTAACGCGCTTTGGTTCAGGCTGTGGAAAGAGCAACCGATGCGTGAATCCCTGAGTCTGCTGTATCGGGAACTGGCGGATTATATCGAAGCCAAATACAGCATGCTCACCCAGCATACCGATCCGGAAAGCGCCCTGCCGCCGCTGTTTGCCCGTCAGCAGAAAGTGATCGATTTGATTGCGCAGGTTTATCAGCAGTCCCATATGCTGTCAGCCAACCATCAGGACCAGTACAAGCGGCTGGTCAGATCTTTTCAGGTGGCGCTGGATTTGCAGGAGCATATTGCGGTAAGCCTTCATCAGCCGGATGAAGTGCAAAAGCTGGTTCAGGAAAGCCATGCCGAAGCGGTTATCCGCTACAACGCCCGCGTCATCGCCGCCAGGCTGCGGGTGCTGGCGGATGATATCCTCTATCACCGGGCTCCCTCGCGGTTTACCATGGCTCCCGCATTGTCCGCTTTGGGCAAGATTGCTCATCGTAATCCGGACAATCCGGTCGGCCACTTCTGTTATTACCACTTTAGCCGCATCGCACGGTTACTGCGTACCCAGCGCCCACTTTATCGCCGCGACATTATGGAAGATAACCAGCAGCGACTGCCTTTGTGGCCTGCGCTCAAAAGTTACTGCTCATTCAAATCGATGGCGCTGCGCAATGCCGGGCGGCTTGGCATCATGCTGGCCATCGGCAGCAGCCTGGGGCTGGTGTTCCATCTCCCCAAACCTTACTGGATCCTGATGACGGTGATGTTCGTCAGCCAGAATGGCTATAACGCTACACGGGTACGTATCCAGCATCGAGCGCTGGGTACCTTGGCTGGACTGGTGATCGCTGCCGCCACGCTGCGCCTGCAGGTTGCCGATGGGGTGATTCTACTGTGCATGCTGGTGGTAACCCTGGCCGCCTATCTGGTACTGCGTAAAAACTACGGTCTGGCCATGACCGGCATGACGGTGACCGCCGTCTATACCCTGCAGCTGTTGTCACTGAACGGGGCTCACTTTCTGGTGCCGCGGCTGGTGGATACGCTGATAGGATGCATGCTGGCATTTGGCGGCACGCTATGGCTCTGGCCCCAGTGGCAAAGCGGGCTGCTGCGCAAGAATGCTCATCAGGCACTGGAGCAAGATCAGAATGCCCTGCGGCGGCTGCTCTCGCCCGATACCACTGCGGCGCAACTGGCCTATGCCAGGATGCTGGCCAATCAGGCGCATAACGCGTTGTTTACCGCCCTCAGCCAGGCGATGCAGGAGCCCGGTTTCAATTCCCGCTATTTATCGGATATGCGCTTGTGGGTAACCCACAGCCAGTTCATCATCGAGCATATCAATGCCATGACCATCTTGGCTCGCGACCATTATATGCTGACCGCAATACGGGCCGCTGAGTATCTGATGTCCTGCGAGGTGGCGTTGCAAAGCTGCCAGCAAAGACTGGAATACGACGGGCCGAGCGGTGAAATGCCCCTGGCAGGCCTCAGCGTATCGGCTGAGGGAGCGGCTACGCCGATGGAGCGCCATTTACAGCGGATTCTGTTTCACCTGGGGGTGATGCATACCATCTCGTCGGTAGCCTGGCGGCAGAGGCCACACCACGGTCTATGGCTGTCCAGAAGACTGGGGGAAAGAAAAACGCCGGGCTGAAACAGTACCGGCATTCAGAGCGATGCCTGTTTTCAGACAGTTGGCGTGATGACTCGGGCAACTGCTTTTTCAAAGCGAGCCATGCCGGCGTCTATATCCTCGATATCGATAACCAGTGAGGGGGCGAAGCGCACCACGTTGGGACCGGCGTTTAACACCATCACACCTTCTGTGGCGGCGGCATGCAGGAATTCACGCGCTCGACTCTGATAGTTGGCAGTCAACTCGGCCCCTATCAGCAAACCAGAACCTCGAACGTCGGCGAAAACAGCATATTTGTCATTTATTGCGTTTAAGGCGGCATGGAAACGGTGGTGCCGTTCTTCTATGCCGGCCAAGACTTCCGGGGTATTAATCAGATCCAGGGCGGCCTCAGCCACCGCGCAGGCAAGTGGATTACCCCCATAAGTGGTGCCATGGGTGCCCACCGCCATTACCGAGGCAACGTCCTCAGTGGCCAGCATGGCGCTGACCGGGAAACCGCCGCCCAGCGCTTTGGCCGTGGTCAGGATATCCGGGGTGACGCCGTAATGCATATAGGTGAACAGCTTACCGGTACGGCCCATGCCGCACTGCACTTCGTCCATGACCAGCAGCGCCTGATGCTGGTCGCAAAGCTCACGCAGGCCCTGCATGAATTCAGGGGTAGCTGCGGTAATCCCCCCTTCACCTTGAATCGGCTCAACCACGATAGCGCAGGTGTGATCATCGATAACCGCTTTTACCGCAGCCAGATCGTTAAAGGGAACATGGACGATATCCGCTGGCTTGGGCCCGAAACCATCCGAATACTTGGGCTGGCCGCCTACTGAAACGGTGAACAGCGTACGTCCATGGAACGCATTGTGAAAAGCAATGATTTTGGTTTTGTAAGGGCTATGGCGGGTAACCGCATAATGCCGTGCCAGCTTAAAGGCCGCTTCGTTGGCTTCACCGCCGGAGTTGGCAAAAAAAACGCGATCGGCAAACGTCGCCTCTATCAGCTTGCTCGCCAGACGCAGTGCCGGTTCATTGGTGAAGACATTGCTGGTGTGCCACAGTGTCTGTCCCTGCTCTATCAATGCCGAGACCAGCGCCGGATGACAGTGACCCAAGGCAGTCACCGCAATTCCGCCGGCAAAATCAATATATTCCTTGCCCTGCTGATCCCAGACGCGGCTGCCCTTGCCTTTAACCGGGATGAAATTCGCCGGTGCATAAACGGGCAAAATAACCTGGTCAAATGTTTGCCTGGTGACTGCAGCTTGCTCTGTTTTCATAAATAATTATCTCTATGCGCAAAATTACTCAAGTGAAAGTTTAATCATAAAATATGCATAATTAATCATATTCATGCAAACGTTATTTGCTCTGCCCGACAAAAAGTTTTTTAGCGCTGGTGCAAAAAGTTGTTAAGCAGTAGCAGCCCATGCTGGCTGAGGATGCTTTCCGGATGGAACTGTACGCCCTCAAGTTTCAGACTTCGATGGCGGATGCCCATAATTTCATCATGTTGCTGTTGTTTCAAGCTCCATGCCGTGACTTCTAGACAATCAGGCAGGCTTTCAGGGTCAACGATCAGGGAATGATAACGGGTCACGGTGAAAGGGTTTTCCAGTCCGCTGAATACCCCTTTGCCGTCATGACCGACGGCAGATGTTTTGCCGTGCATCACCTGGCGGGCGCGTATGATCCGGGCACCAAATGCCTGGGCTATGGCCTGGTGTCCCAGGCAGACGCCAAGAATCGGAATCACGCCAGCGAAATGGCGGATAGCGTGGAGGGAAATACCCGCGTCATCTGGTGTCCCCGGGCCGGGTGAAATCACCAGCTGGGTCGGGGCCATTCGTTCGATAGCCTGGATATCCAGGGCGTCATGCCGCCTGACCTCAACCTCTGCTCCCAGCTGGCAGAAATACTGATAGAGGTTGTAGGTAAATGAATCATAATTGTCGATTATCAGCAGCATAAACAAATCATCATGTGATAAATATCCATTTTATCATCAGCGTATACCTTTTACGCGTCCCGCGGCTGCGGTTCTCTGACTGCCTGGCGAAAAATATCGGTCAGCAGGCTCAGGTCACCGAGGGCCCCCGCCCGGTTGGCTTCAAGCCATGCCTGACGATCTATCCCCTGCCAACTGATGTCAAAACCCGCATGGATGACCAGTTGCTCAAAGAAAATGCGCTGGGCACGGCCGTTACCCTCACGAAAAGGGTGGAGCATATGAATATCGGCATAATATTCCGCCAGACGAGGGCAGATTTGCTCAAGGGTCAGTCCCAGCAGATACTCCTCATCTTCCAGTCTCTGCATCACCGCATTGCCCTCCTTTTCCAGATAGGCGAAGTGGCAATAACCGGTGTCATCCTGAGAGATATCGACCAGCCGCAATTCGCCGGCCCAGTCAAAGATATCCTGGAACAACGTCCGATGGATGGCGCAAAGACGTGGCAACCCCATTGTAGGAGCGGCCAGTTCAATGGTTGAGGCCCGTAGTCTGCTGAAGGCAATTTCAGCTTCAATCAGGCGCTTGCTGTCGGTAATATTCAGTTTGTTGGCCAAAACCTGGCTGCCGGCAATCACATAAGGATCCAAATCATTTACCCGTTTATCGTTCATAGCGGGCCCTCAGCTGCTGGATCTGCTGCTCTGTTTCACTGGCATCCAGGGTTACCAGCGGCAGGTCATGGCCGTCCAGGCGCAGGCTTTCACGGTAATTCTCATTGCGGCGCGCAAGGAAATGTCGTTCCTTCTGCTTTTCGGTGATCTTTTTCATTGAGCTCCTCCACTTTGCCGTGCTTCAGGGCGAGAAATGGCGCGGTATAGTCTGAAGTATAATCAGCATTGGCGGTTTCGCAGGGAGCAATGAAGGGGGGGGGCAACAGCCAGAAGACAATGAAACGTGAGAAAGGCCGCAAAGCCTTTCTGGACGTTAGCAGAAGGAAGGCAGGCCAATCATCGGGCCTATCATTATCAGGGCATGATTTTCATCAGGGCATGATTTTCGCCGACAGGATGACGATAGGTTTTACCGGCACATTCTGATAAGGCCCCACATTTTTGGTAGGTACCTGGGCTATTTTGTCGACCACGTCGATGCCTTTGACAATCTTGCCGAACACCGCATAGCCAAAATCACGCTGCCCATGGTCAAGAAACGCGTTATCCGCTACGTTTAAAAAGAACTGGCTGGTGGCACTGTCTTTATCAGCGGTACGGGCCATGGAAATCGTGCCGCGTGTATTACGTAATCCATTGTCGGCTTCGTTTTTTATCGGCGGCCGGGTTTGCTTTTGTGACATATCTTCCGTGAAACCACCGCCCTGAACCATAAAGCCGGGTATGACGCGGTGAAAAATAGTGTTGTTATAAAAACCGCTGTTAACGTACTCGACAAAATTCTGGCTGGAAACCGGCGCTTTTTGATTATCCAGCGCTAATTCGATATTGCCGGCGGAGGTGGTCAGCAGAACATGGGTCTCCTGAGGTGCGGCAATGGCGGATGAAGACATCATGGCAAGGGCGACAACGGTCGCAGCGGTTGCCAATGTTCGTTTCAGCATGAAAGGATCCTTCTTTGAAAGATAAGTCGCAGGGAGCGATTAGATTCTAAAGAGCGTCTATGCCTAACGCTACCCATTTACCTATTTTTACGTAATTCAGCGCGGAAAACGCCTCTAGCCGCAAAATTGCTACCCGTTACACCATGACAAAATAAGCTAAACCGACATTACGTTTATGTCTTAATTTCGGAATACGCCGAAGGTAAACCATTACTTGCTCATAGGGCCATGATACCATTTGGGTTCGTTTGGGAAGAACTCATTTACCCTTTAACAGCAAAGGGTGAAGCGGTCATTTGTTTCTTTTGAACAGGCCTATTATGACTAACAGTAATCGACTGCGTTTAACATGGATCAGCTTTTTTTCATATGGACTAACTGGAGCTTTGGTTATTATCACCGGAATGGTGCTCAGTAATATTGCTGAATATTTTCAGTTGCCGGTTTCCAGCATGAGTAACACCTTTACCTTTCTGAACGCCGGCATTTTGATAGCCATTTTCCTCAATGCCTGGCTTATGGAAATAATTCCGCTTAAAAAGCAGTTGATCGCCGGCTTTGTGCTGATGCTGCTGGCAATAGCCGGACTGATGAGCGGCAATAACCTGGCCGTGTTCTCCCTGTCGATGTTCATATTGGGTGTGGTAAGCGGCATTACCATGTCGATAGGCACCTTCCTGATAACGTATTTGTATGAAGGGCGCCAGCGCGGATCCCGGCTGCTGTTCACCGATTCGTTCTTCAGCATGGCCGGCACGCTGTTTCCCATCCTGGCCGGCGTGCTGCTGGCACGGCATATTCAATGGTACTGGGTGTATGCCTGCATCGGCATCCTGTATGTGGCGATTTTTATCCTGACGCTGATATCCGATTTTCCGATTCTGGGTAAAAAACCGGGTACGGCGATGAACAAAGAGGCGCCAGTCAAAGAAAAATGGGGAATGGGGGCCCTGCTGCTGGCAATTGCCGCTCTGTGCTATATTCTCGGCCAGCTTGGCTTCATCGCCTGGGCCCCCCAGTACGTGACCGGCACCTTCGGCATGGATATCCAGCAGGCAGGAGGTTTGGTCGGCAATTTCTGGACCGCCTATATGGTCGGCATGTGGGTATTCAGCGCGGTATTGCGCTTTACCGATCTGCAGCGCATCGTGACGATCCTGGCGGGCTTGTCGGCAATCCTGATGTACCTGTTCCTGGCCTCCGGCGAGGCAACTCATCTGCACTACTATCTGCTGGCTCTGGGCTTTGTCTCCAGCGCAATCTATACCACTATCATTACCCTGGGCTCTCAGCAGACCCGCGTGACCTCGCCAAAGCTGGTCAACTTTATTCTGACCTGCGGCACCATCGGCACCATGCTGACTTTCGTGGTCACCAGTCCTATCGTGTCGACCTATGGCCCCAAAGCGGCGCTTTACACCGCCAACGGACTCTACCTGACGGTGTTTGTTCTATGCCTGCTGCTGGGTTTCGTCACCCGACATCGCCAGCATAGCCTCTAAGTCCCTTCCCTGCCCGCTGACTCCTTGCGAGAGATGGGCAGGGTTCCCCTGCTTTCCATGAATGGCCGACTCAAAATGGTGGATAGCTGCCGCCTATGATGTGCCTGAAGCGATCACTGTCAGCCAGTTGAATATCTTCACGCTTTAACCCGATATCTTTTAATTGACTGTCATTGAGCGCCAGCAGCAGGTTTTTGTTCTTTCGAAAGGCGCGCCAGGCTGAAAGCCGGTTGAGCCATAGCGTCAGAAAAAAAAGCCTGGGTTTATTTTGCTGCTCCAGGCTGCAGGTCTGCCGTAGCGTATCGATACCGTTCAAAGGCGGATTTTTCATGATAGTTCCTCATCAATTAGGGTTTAACCATCATGTAACATTCAACCGGCTACCGTACAGATTCAGAAAAGAATAATTTTCTCCATACAGATTGCCCAATTCAGCTCTGTACTGCTACTATATCCGCCAATCTGTATTGTTTTTTTCTTGAACCGCGTATGGGGGCAGTATGACGCGCTATTACCGGCTGGCCGATATAATCGGCGAACGCATAGAGCAGGGCCTGTACCAGTGCGGTCAGCGGCTTCCTTCGGTGCGATCCCTTAGTCAGGAACATGAAGTCAGTATCAGCACCGTGCAGCAGGCTTACCGGGTATTGGAACAGCGTCAACTGGTCGAGCCCCGGCCCAAATCAGGCTATTTTGTCAGTCAGAAACACGACCTTCCTGCCTTGCCCGCCATGTGCCGCCATGCTCAGCGACCAGTGGAGATTTCCCAGTGGGATTTGGTGCTTAATCAGCTTCAGGGCCGGGCACAGGGCGTCACCCAGCACATGGGCATGGGCATTCCGGATGTGACGGTACCCAGCCTGAAGCCGCTGACAAAATATCTGAGCCGTATCGCGCTTAATACCGATCTGAGCAGCCTGAACTATGATGAAATCAGCGGTTCTCTCAGCCTGCGCGAACAGATTTCACGCCTGCTGGTGGACAGCGGCAGCCATATCTCCCCGGACGGTATCATGGTGACCACCGGCTGCCATGAGGCACTGTCGATAGCCATTCATGCGCTTTGCCAGCCGGGGGATATTATCGCGGTTGATTCGCCCAGTTTTCACGGTGTAACCCAAATCCTGAAGGGATTTGGCATGAAGGCGCTGGAGATCCCGACCGATCCGCTGACTGGCATCAGCCTGGATGCCCTGTCCCTGGCGCTGGAACAGTGGCCGATTAAAGCCATACAGCTAACGCCAAACTGTAATAATCCCCTGGGTTACATCATGCCGGATGCGCATAAACAGGCCCTGCTGACACTGGCGCAGCGCTATGACACACCGATTATTGAAGACGATGTGTATGCTGACCTGGCTTACCACTATCCGCGCCCCAGGACCATCATGTCATTTGACGAGGACGGACGGGTATTGCTTTGCAGCTCGTTCTCAAAGACGCTGGCACCGGGGCTGCGGGTTGGCTGGATAGCACCTGGTCGCTATATGGATCAGGTGATACATATGAAATACATCGGCACCGGCGCTACTGCTACCCAGCCGCAGCTGGCGGTAGCGGAGTTTATCCGGCGCGGCGATTACCATAAGCATCTGCGTGCCGTCCGCACCCGTTACCAGTTGAATCGCGACATTATGACCGACTGGATTTGTGCCTATTTCCCGAAGGCATCAAGGGTCAGCCGCCCGCAGGGCGGTTTTGTGCTGTGGATAGAAATGCCCGAACGTTTTGATAGCCTGCGTCTCAATCGGCAATTGGAGGGAAGCGGCATCAAGGTGGCCGTCGGGCCGGTATTTTCCGCTTCGGGAAAATACCGCAACTGTATCCGTATCAGCTATGCCCGCCCGCTCACCGCTGAGGTCGAAGCGGCGATAAAGCACATCGGTAAGTTGATGCAGCAACAGATGGACGAATTCACTGCCTGAAACTGACTTTTTCGGCTTTTTCCAGATAGATCATCGATTGACTGGGCGGCGTTTCGCTAATAAGCCGACCTTGGCGAATCACATAACGTGGCGCCGTCTGCCGCCTTACGGCATCAAAACCATTTTCTGCCGGTAGTATCACCAGATTGGCTTCATGGCCGCTTTTGATGCCGTAATGTTCCAGGTTCATGGTTTTGGCACTGTTAGAGGTAATCAGATTCAGCCCTTGGTTTATTTGCTCGTAGCCCATCAACTGGCAGACATGCAGTCCCATATGCAGTACCTGGAGCATATTGCCGGTGCCTAGCGGATACCAGGGGTCGAAGACGTCATCGTGACCAAAGCAGACGTTGATACCGGCTTCCAGCATCTCTTTTACCCGTGTCACGCCGCGGCGTTTGGGATAATCGTCAAACCTGCCTTGCAGATGGATATTGACCAGCGGATTGGCGACAAAGTTGATGCCCGATAATTTCAGCAGTCGGAACAGCCGGGCGGTATAGGCTCCATTATAGGAATGCATCGCTGTGGTATGGCTTGCGGTTACTCTGGCGCCAAGACCATCGCGATGAGCCAGGGCGGCGACCGTTTCGACAAAACGTGATTGTTCGTCATCAATTTCATCGCAATGCACGTCAATCAAACGTTGGTATTTATCGGCCAGCGCAAATGCCTTGTGAAGTGATTCGATGCCGTACTCACGGGTGAACTCGAAATGCGGAATAGCCCCCACCACATCTGCGCCCATCCTCAGCGCTTCTTCCAGCAGGGCCTCTCCTTGAGGATAGGAAAGAATGCCCTCCTGGGGAAAGGCCACCAGTTGCAATTCGACCCAGGGAGCAACCTCCCGTTTCACTTCAAGCATTGCCTTCAGGGCGGTCAGCGACGGATCGGAGACATCCACATGGCTGCGCACGTGCTGAATGCCATTGGCGATTTGCCATTTCAGCGTCTGCCAGGCCCGAGCCTTGACATCTTCAACCGTCAGGCTGGCCTTTCTCTCTGCCCAGCGGGCAATCCCTTCAAACAGAGTACCGGATTGATTCCAATGGGGATCGCCGGCGGTCTGAGTGGTATCAAGATGAATATGAGGCTCAACAAAGGGCGGTACCGCCAGCCCGCCGCCCCCATCCAAGACTTCGGGGCTGTCGGGCTGCCCCTGGTTCTGCGGCGCCAGCTGGCGGATTTTGCCGTTCTCTATAGTTATCTGCCATAAACCTTCCCGCCACGGCAGGCGGACATGGGTGATAGTTTGCAGGGGTGGCTTGGGCACGGATTACCTCGCTGTGTCATGGTCATGATTAATCCATAGCGTAAAGGCGCTGGAATAACAACCGGCAATCTTAAAAAGCGATGCTTCCAGGCCTTAAAGAGGTTAAAAAAAAACAGGGCGTCAGGCCATTACGCCTGACGCCCTGTTTGACAGTGCACGATAGCAGCCAAGGCGGTTATCAGCAGCGGGCGACCATCCCCACGGCATCATAAACCCTGGCCAGGGTGGCAGCGGCGCGCTGCCCGGCTTTGTCCGCCCCGTCGCGCAATACCTGATGCAGGAAAGCTTCATCGTTGCGCAGCTGATGATAGCGCGCCTGGAAATCGACCAGCATAGCTGACACCGCATCAGCGACTTCGGTCTTCAGATGGCCGTACATTTTGCCTTCGAATTCGCGCTCCAGCTGTGCGATAGGTTTACCGTTTACCCCGCTCAGTATATCCAGCAGATTGGAAACGCCCGGCTTGTTGGCGGTATCGTAGCGCACCATCGGCGGCTCTTCTGAATCGGTAACCGCACGCTTAAGCTTTTTGACTACCGATTTTGGGTCTTCCAGCAGAGTGATGACATTATTGCGGTTATCATCCGACTTGGACATTTTCTTGTTCGGCTCAAGCAGCGACATGATGCGGGCGCCGGACTTGGGAATAAATGGCTCAGGGATGGTAAAAATCGGGCCATAGAGACTGTTGAAGCGCTGGGCGATATCGCGGGAAAGTTCAAGATGCTGTTTCTGGTCTTCGCCAACCGGCACTTGCTGGGTTTGATAGAGTAAAATATCGGCAGCCATTAATACCGGATAATCGAACAGCCCGGCATTGATGTTCTCCGCATAACGGGAGGATTTATCCTTGAACTGCGTCATGCGGCTGAGTTCGCCAAAATAGGTGTAGCAATTTAGCAACCAGCCGAGCTGGGTATGCTCCGGAACATGAGACTGGACGAAAATGGTGCTTTTTTCCGGGTCGATGCCGCATGCCAGATAAAGGGCCACCAGGTCCAGCGTCGCTTTGCGCAGTTTTTGTGCATCCTGACGGACGGTGATTGCGTGCAGATCGACGATGCAGTAGATACAGTCATAGTCGTTTTGCATATTCACCCACTGACGCAGCGCACCCATGTAATTGCCGATGGTCAATTCACCTGATGGCTGCGCGCCGCTGAAAACGATGGGCTTACTCATGTTATACGTCCTGATTAGCTAAAGATGACAACCCGAGAATGGGCAGAAGATCGGTAAAACGATCGAGGACATAGTCTGGTTCACTCAATGCGATCGCTTCGCCATAGTTATAGCCATAGGTCAGACCGACCGACGGGCAACCGGCCGACCTGGCGGCCATGATATCATTACGTGAATCACCGACGAACAGCAACTGATCGACATACAGCCCCAATGTGCCAAGCACCAGATACAGCGGCGCCGGATGCGGCTTCTTCGCCACCACATCATCACCGCCGATAATCAATGAAAAATAGCGGTCGATATTCAACGATGCCAGCAGCGGAGCGACAAACGGGGTTGGCTTATTGGTGACTACCGCCATCGGCAGGTGCAGGCTCGCCAGTTGCGCCAGCGTCCGTTCAACGCCTGGGAATAGGGTGCTGCCGGCGTCCACCGTATCGGCATAATGCCGGTCAAAGCGCTGGCGGGTCTGCAACTGCTGTTGCGGGTCTGGCTCGACGCCAGCCCAGGCGAGGGCGCGCTCGACCAAAATATCGGCACCGTTGCCTATCCAGGTAGACACTCTTTGCTGGCCTGGAGCCGGGAAGCCCAGTTCGGTCAGGGTCAGGTCCATGGCACGGCTGAGACCGGGTGCGCTGTCTATCAGAGTGCCGTCGAGATCAAATGCCAGACCGCGTATCGTTTCAAGATTGGCCATTGGCGACTCCTGCCAGTTCACGCTTCATGTCGCTTATCACCGATTGATAGTTTTCATGACCAAAAATGGCTGAACCGGCGACAAACATATCCGCGCCGGCGGCGGCGATAGCGCCGATATTGTCTACCTTGACCCCGCCGTCGATTTCCAGGCGAATATCCAGGCCGCTGTCGTCGATAATACGGCGCGCCTGACGGAGTTTGTCCAGCGTGCCGGGAATAAACGACTGGCCACCAAAGCCGGGATTGACCGACATCAGCAATATGACGTCGATTTTATCCAGTACGTAGTCGAGATAGTTGAGCGACGTGGCCGGATTAAACACCAGGCCGGCTTTACAGCCATGATCGCGTATCAGTTGCAGGGAGCGGTCCACATGTGCAGAGGCTTCGGGATGAAAGGTAATATAGCTGGCCCCTGCCGCGGCGAAATCCGGGATCAGGCGGTCAACTGGCTTGACCATCAGATGAACGTCTATCGGTGCGGTGATGCCATAATCGCGCAGGGCTTTTAATACCATCGGCCCCATAGTGAGGTTGGGCACGTAGTGGTTGTCCATGACATCAAAATGCACCACGTCACCGCCGGCTGCCAGGACTCGGGCGGTATCCTCACCCAGGCGGGCAAAATCGGCCGAGAGGATGGAGGGGGCTATCAAGAAATTTTTCATCCGCTGCTCCAGTGATTAGTGTGTAAAGTTCAGCTATCGGTTTTTCCGGGATAGTGAAAAAGCGCCAGCAGTTCGTTGACGCTGCTGCGGCCCAGGGTATTGCGGCTGATGGTGCGGCGCACCTTGACCTCATGCAGTTGCGCCTGCCGGTACCATTGGCGGGTTTCAGGCGTATCATGATTGGAAATCAGTACCGGTACCTGGGCAGCGCCGCTGGCCAGCTGGTAGGCCTGGACTGCCAGATCCTGCTGCTCCACTTGGCTGAAACTGTTGGTATGGTAAGCCGTGAAATTTGCCGTTGCCGAAAGCGGTACATAAGGCGGATCGCAATAGACCACTGAACCTGATGGCGCATTGGACAACGTCTTGCTGTAGGGTTCACAGACGAAAATTGCCCGTTGCGCCTTGTCCGCAAACCGATACAGTTCGGTTTCCGGAAAATAAGGTTTTTTGTAGCGGCCGAAGGGAACGTTGAACTCCCCTCTCAGATTGTAGCGGCACAGCCCATTGTAGCAATGGCGATTGAGATAGAGAAACAACAGCGCGCGGCGGTAATCATCGGTGCAGAGATTGAACTCGGTACGATAAAGATAGAACACATGCGCCTGGTTGGCTTCATCATCAAACAACAGGCGGGCATCGCGGATAAACTCTAGGTGCCGCTCTTTTACGATCCCATAGAGGTTGATGAGATCGCGGTTGATATCAGCAAGAATATAGCGATCATAGTCGGTATTGAGGAACACCGATCCGGCGCCGACAAAGGGCTCGATAAGGCAATCCCCCGCCGGCAGATGGCGGCGGATGTCCTCAATCAGCGGGTACTTGCCGCCAGCCCATTTTAAAAACGCGCGGTTCTTCTTCATGCCTTCAACTGTTACTCACACACTTTTTTGAGCCGCGAATTGTACCCTGTTTAATTAAACACATCAGTGCTTAATTCAGAGACTATTTATTCTGGTCTTGTTTTACCTGGCCCACCTGCCGCGCCCACGGTTTTTTAGCCTGCACATCTGCCGGCAGTTGCGCTACCGCGCTTTTTGCCTGCGAGGCGGTCGGGTAAACGCCGCTGACCAGGACATACCACGGCCTGCCGTCGCGACGGGTTTCGTACACCCAGTACTGGCTCAACTGCTGTTTTTTCGCATAGGCATTCAGAGTAGCCGGCTGCGATGCGCTGCTGAGCTGCAAAGTATAGTAGCCTGAAGGCGCTGATTGTACTGCGCCGCCAGCGCTGGCTGTTGCTGATGATGCGCCAGCAGCTGGCACCGTCGGAGCAGCAGCGGCGGCCCGGTTGGCCGGAGCTTTGGCTGCCGGTGCGGCAGCACTGGCTGAGCGGCTGTTGCCGTTAGTCGCGCTCGGCACCATCGTTGTCGGCCGGTTCGATTTCGGCGTGGTGCTGGCAGGGGCCTTGTGAGCCGATTCTCTGGCTGAAGGCGCCACGGTCGCAGGTGCGGTAGGCAAAGTCGATGAGGCGCCCTGACGCGTCATTTGCGAGGACATGCCATTAACCCGGTCGCCCTGCTGAGAAAGCGCGTCGGTCATATTACCTGGTAATTCAATACGCTGCTGGCCGCTCGGCGTCGTTATTGGCGGTGCCTGGGTAGGACTGGAAGCGACCGGCGGCGCGCTGAGCTCCTGTGGCTGGGAAGGTTGGCCGTTGCTGCCGTTGACGGTGTTAGGCATGCCGGCATCAGGCACCGCACCGGGCGCGGTTAGCGCGCCGGACTGAGGAGCGTCCGGTGTCGGTGTGACGCTGTTGCCGCCCTCAGTGGTCTCGCCGGATAAGTTGATATTTTTCTCGCCGCCGGCCGCGTTGGTCGGCTGGCGTGGATCGCCCGAAGGCGTCGGCGATTTCAGCGCCGAACCGATACTGATAACCAGCAGCAGCAGTACCAGAATGCCGATACCGATCATCAGATGCTGCCTGGACATGGCCACCTTGGGTACCGACGGCCCTTTACGCTGACGGGGGGCGCGGCGATCGCTGCTGTCCGGTCTCAGTTCGTCTTCCGATTTGAACTCATCCATATATCACTCTCCGACCCAGAGAAGCATCCCCGCGTCATTTTGACGCCGGGACGGTTAAGGTAACAATGCATCCGGTCGCTGCCATATCCTGTGGATAGTCAAGGCTAGACGGACAGATTCAGTCTTGGCAGTCCGCGATAGACGCCAAAACGATGTTATTTTCGATGCCGGTGCGGACTTCGGCGCTGCCCAGGCCGAGCGGCAATACCAGTCTGAGCTTGCCGGACAACACTTTCTTGTCGCGCATCATATGCGGCAGATAATCTTCAGGGGCCATCTGTTCCGGCCCGCTCACCGGCAGACCGGCGCGCAACAGCAATTTTCGGGTCCTGGCCAGATCCTCGTCAGAGAACTGCCCTAGACGACGTGCCGCATTGGCCGCCATCACCATACCGGCCGCCACCGCTTCGCCATGTAGCCAGTTGCCGTAGCCCATGTGAGTCTCGATGGCATGACCATAGGTATGACCCAGGTTCAGTAGCGCACGCAGTCCATGTTCGCGCTCATCGGCAGCGACAACCTGCGCTTTCAGTTCGCAGCAGCGGCGGATGCAGTAGGCCAGCGCGCCGGGATCCAGCGACAGCAGTTCATCAAGATGGTCTTCAAGCCAGACAAAAAAATCATAATCCAGGATGATGCCGTACTTAATCACTTCAGCAAGCCCCGAGGCCAGTTCATTCGCCGGCAGCGTTTTCAGGCTGTCGATGTCGATGACCACGGAAGCAGGCTGATAGAAGGCGCCGATCATGTTTTTGCCGAGCGGATGGTTTACGGCCGTCTTGCCGCCGACCGAAGAATCGACCTGGGACAGCAGAGTAGTGGGAGCCTGAATAAAACGGACGCCGCGCTGGTAGCTGGCGGCGGCAAAACCGACCAAATCACCAATAACGCCTCCGCCCAGCGCAATCAAGGTGGTATCTCGGCCGTGAGGCTTTTGCAGCAACGCCGTGAACACCTGATCGAGCACCGCCAGCGACTTGTGCTGTTCGCCATCCGGCAGGATCACCTGATCAACTATCACCCCGGCCTGCTCAAGCACGGAACGGACCGGCTCCAGGTAAAGAGAAGCCAGCGTATCGTTAGTTACCAGCATCGCCAGGTCGCCACGTTGAAGCGGCATGAAAGAAGCCGGGTTGCTGAATAACCCGGCTGCTATGGTGATTGGGTAGCTGCGCTCCCCTAGTGTAACGGTAATGCTATCCATGGGGCGCTCAATGACCTTTTAGGCATCTCATCACAGGCTAGATCAATTGCTTTCCAGCATATTAATAATTTGGTTAGCAACTACTTTAGCACTTTGTTCGTCGGTACGGATGGTGACATCCGCAATTTCTTCATACAAAGGATTGCGTTCACGCGCCAGCGCTTCCAGAACTTCACGCGGCGGAGCTTCAACCTGCAGCAAGGGACGTTTTTTGTCGCGCTGGGTTCGAGCCAGCTGTTTTTCAATGGTGGTTTCAAGATAGACAACCACACCGCGGGCTGAAAGGCGGTTACGAGTTTCGCGAGATTTTACCGAGCCACCGCCGGTTGCCAGCACGATGCCCTGTTTTTCGGTCAGTTCGTTGATGACCTTTTCTTCACGATCGCGGAATCCATCTTCGCCTTCCACGTCGAATACCCAGCCTACGTCTGCCCCGGTGCGCCGCTCAATCTCTTGATCAGAATCGAAAAATTCCATATTAAGTTGTTGAGCCAACTGCCGCCCAATAGTGCTTTTGCCGGCACCCATAGGCCCAACCAGAAAGATATTGCGTTTCTCTGCCATGTTTTTCGGTATTACTAGATTATTCGTTAATGACAACCCGCCCCGCCAATCAAATTAGCGGCGGGACCTAAACTGAAACCTCATGAGCGATAGTGCGAGAATCAGACGAAAATTATCTCAACACTACGGGTAGTTTGGCAACCGATTAAATCGATGCTCACACCGCAAGAAAGAATTCCGATCTGTGGACCGAAATTACAGAATGACGCAAAACCAGCGATGCTCAATGGGTTACCCTTGTAAGCGAAATCGGACACAGCGTCAAATTGATCGCGAAAAAAACGCATAAATTGTTGCTTGAATGGCTATTTTGCCCGATTTGCTGCTGGGGACAGTTTATCCTGATATCCGATTGGGTGTAATAAAAATAACTAATTCACGCTGTTTATATTGATTGCGCTCTCTTTTGAACAAATGTCCGATGATCGGAATATCAGCCAAAAGCGGAATTTTATCCTTTGTTTGTTGTTTTTGATGCTGAAAAACACCACCTAAAACCACGGTTTCACCATCGGAAAGCGTTACTTGTGTCCTTATTTCTTCCTTATCAATGGAAACACTTTCATTTTCGCCTTGTTTCATCAGCCGCCCGGGTACGTTCTGGCTCAGGCTGAGATCCAGGGTTATCCTGCCGTTGCGCAGCATCCTTGGGGTCACTTCCATACTGAGTACCGCTTCCTTGAACTGGATTGAAGCGCCTCGGCTGCGGCCGCTCGATACCTGGTAGGGAATTTCGGTGCCCTGCTTGATGCTGGCTTTCTGCATATGAGAGGTATAAAGGCGCGGGCTTGCCAGAATATCGACTTTGTTTTCCTGCTCAAGGGCGGTGAGTTCGAGTTCCAGTACCCGGCCTCCCAGGCGAGCCAGCCGGAAACCTGAGCGGGCATAATGTTCGCCGAGCGGCAGATGCAGAGACATCATATCCAGGCGCCCGCCTGCGCCTGACGGATAGCTCCAGTTAACGCCGATTTCGCGCAGATTATCCCGGCTGATGGTCACGATATGCGCAGTGATCATCACCTGATCGAGATGCTGATCCCAGATATCTATCCAATCCTGCAGGCTGTCCAGGGCTTCAGCGGTATCTCGCAGCACCAGTGAATTGGTGCGTGGATCCGCCATCACATTCCCCCGCGGGGTCATCAGATCTTTTTTCTGCAGACGGATATTCTTAGCCACCTCGCGGGCATCAGCATATTGGAGAGTAACCAGGCGATTGGATAAAGGCCCGCCGGCGTGAGGTGGCGATTCAACCTCGGTTGCTGGCGGCGATGCAGCCGGTGGGGATAATGTTTCACCGACCCCGGCCGTTGAAGCTGGCATAAAGGGATCGCGGTCGGCTGCGGCAGCCGATGACAGGCCGGCGGCCCAGCAAATGGGCAGCAGCAGGATGATGGCGCCAGCGTTACTCATACGGCAGGCCTTCCGCTGTCGGCACCGACCGGGCTGCGCTCGGCGGCATCAGCACCGTCATGGTTATCTGTAGCCTGCCCTGGTGGGCCGATGCCGTCAGAGAATCAATTGGCATGCAGGCGGCCGGACCCGCCAGGTTGTTCAACACCCGCAGCAGTCCGGCAAAATCGGTGGTAAGCGTTAACGTCCGGCGAACGGCTCCCTGCGCTGTCCCTGGACCGCCTTCCGTATGGCTGCGCCAGGCGATATGTCCAGCCCCGTCGTCCATGACGGAGGTAAATGCGCCCGGATCATCGGTCAACTGCTGACATCGGTTGCCCTGCAGCAGCGCCATCGAGTCTTCATCAGCGGTATGCATCGGCTTCAGCGCCTGTGATGCAAGGAGGTTTTCGCGGCGGCCGATTTGCCGCTGTAGCTGCAGGTTAGCCTGGTGAGCAGGCCGCAGCTCCAGCAGGAACACCGCGGCTGACAGCAACAGAAACACAGCGACCTGAAGCGCCGGCGACTGCCAGCCATGAGCGCCGAGAACGCGTGCGACGCCGGTTTCAATTACGCTCATCGCCGCCTCCATGGAGTGGCCAGTAGAGATCGAGCTTGAATAGATAGCTGCCGTCCTGCTGGCGGATTATTTCCTGCCACTTGAGCGCGGTAAAAAGCGGGCTGGCCGCTAGCCGCCGGTGGGCGAGGCTAAAATCATCCTGAGCTGTCCCCCGGCCGCTCAGCCTTAAGCATCCGTCACGCTGGCTCAACCCTGTCAGCCACAGTCCTGGCGGCAGCAGCTGTGGCAGCTTGGCGGCAATGCGTAGATAGTGACGGTTGTTATCTTTTATTGCCCGATAATCCGCCGGCGCGCCGGGGATCGGCAGGCGCAGTTCTGCGGCGGCAAGCTCATGAAGTCGGCGGTCGACATCTGCCAGACGTCGGCTGAGCGCGGAGCGCTCCTGACGCAGTCCATAAGCCTGCACAGCGCCAAATGCGGCGACAAGACTGATTTGTGCCGCCAACATTCCCCAGAATAACAGCCGTCGGCGACGCTTCAGTCGCTTTCGCCACGGCAGAATATTAACCATATACATCAGCAGTCATCCTGGCGCAGCGCCAGACCGCAGGCGAGAGAAAAAGCGCCTGGCATCTGCGGCAAAGGCCGACAGGATTGTTTAAATACGCTAAACGGCGACCAGCGGCTTATGCCGACAGGCAGCGGTCCGCACTCCCGTCCGCTGAGGTAGGTTTTACTGTTGGCCTGCAGAGCGGTCGGCAAATTTTCGGCCATCCAGTGCAGCGCGGCGTTAACATCCGGCGCCTGAGTCGCCTCGATGAAACCCGACTCCATCGGATAATCCGCCGGCGACGCCCACAACCAGCCGGCGCCATCGCGATGCAGCAGCCAGCGGTCAGGCTTGAGGCCGGCGAGAGATGCCATGCGGCGCAGGGAACAGCCGGCGGTTTCCCACACCTCTGGCAACAGGTCTGCATCCAGCAATCCCTGGTGCCAGAGGCTGACATCCTGCTTACGCGCTGCGGTTATCAGCATCGTTTGCGGCAGCAGCGGATCACGACGGTAATCGAGGGTCAATGGGCCGCCGGCTTCAGGAAAGAGACGCGTTGACTGCCCGCTGAGATACCAGCCTAGCGCAGGTTCAGCCAGGCGCTTATCCGGCAGGCTGATGCGTTTCTGGAAAACAGTCAGGCCCGAGAAACAGACCCTGAGTGAAATACGCCGGCGCAGCGTCCCGCAGCACCGCTGCAGCAGACGGCATACTTTTGGCGGCATCGGCCGACCGGCCGGCATTTCCGGCAGAGGGTGCTGCTGCCACTGAATCAGTTCCCATGCCTGACGCAAAGGCCGCGCCACCACCACATGCAATGCCCGATTCTCCAGCGCCAATCCAACCTGCAGGGCGCAAAATGCCATAATGAGTGATCTCCTTATCCGACTTAGCTTAAAAGTACGTATCCAACGTGCAGGCTAACCTTTATACTATCGCGCGGTTGTTTATAAACTGCCCAAATGACATTGAATGGGAAATCTCAGGTGAAGTTCGTAAAATTTTTATTAATGTTTGCAGTGAGTTGCATTTTGCTGGGCGCGGCGATGATATTTGGCATGTACAAATACATCGAACCGCAATTACCCGATGTGGCTACGCTGAAAGACATTCGTTTACAGACCCCTATGCAGGTCTACAGCGCCGACGGTGAACTGATAGCCCAGTACGGCGAGAAGCGTCGCATCCCGTTAAAGCTTGAACAAATGCCGCCGGAGCTGGTCCACGCTTTTGTCGCGACCGAAGACAGCCGTTTCTATGAACACCATGGTGTCGATCCGGTGGGGATCCTGCGCGCATCCTCTATTGCACTGATGTCAGGGCATGCGTCCCAGGGCGCCAGCACCATCACCCAGCAATTGGCACGCAACTTCTTCCTCAGTCCGGAACGCACCCTTATCCGTAAAATCAAGGAAGCCTTCCTGGCGGTACGGATCGAGCAATTGCTGACCAAAGATGAAATCCTCGAGCTTTACCTCAATAAAATTTACCTCGGTTACCGCGCCTATGGTGTGGGTGCTGCCGCACAGGTCTATTTCGGCAAGAATGTCGAGGATCTTACACTGAGCGAAATGGCAGTGATCGCCGGGCTGCCCAAAGCCCCCTCCGTGCTCAACCCGCTCAGCTCTCACAGCCGGTCGCTGGCTCGACGCAACCTTGTCCTGAGCCGGATGCTGGATGAAAACTACATCACCCGCGCACAGTATGATGAGGCGCGCAGCCAGACGCTGGTGGCAAATTACCACGCCCCCGAAATCACGTTCTCAGCGCCCTACGTGTCGGAAATGGTGCGTCAGGATATGATCAAGCGTTATGGCGAGAATGCCTATACCGATGGCTACAAAGTCTATACCACCATTACGCGCAGGCTGCAGCAGGCGGCCCAGGAGTCGGTGCGCAACAATGTGTTCGCCTATGATATGCGCCATGGTTACCGCGGCCCTTCCGAGGTGCTGTGGAAAGTCGGCGAAAGCGCCTGGAGCCAAGACAGGATCATCGAATCGTTGAAAAAACTGCCGGTCTATGGCCCATTGATGCCGGCAGTGGTCACCCAGACCGATACCGACCATGCCGTGGCTATGCTGGCGGACGGCAGCAACATCAGCATGCCGATGGCGGGCATGCGCTGGGCGCGGCCGTTCAAGAGCGATACCCAGCAGGGGCCGACGCCCAGGAAAGTGACCGACGTGGTGCTGGCAGGCCAGCAGATCTGGGTACGTAAAGAAAACGAAACCTGGTTACTGAGCCAGGTACCGGACGTCAATTCGGCGCTTATCTCAATCAGCCCTAACGATGGCGCCGTGAAAGCACTGGTCGGCGGTTTTGATTTCAACCAGAGCAAGTTCAACCGAATTACCCAGGCGCTGCGCCAGGTCGGCTCCAATATCAAGCCCTTCCTGTATACGGCGGCAATGGATAAAGGGCTGACGCTCGCCACCACCCTTAATGATGTCCCTATTTCACGCTGGGATGCAGGCGCTGGCTCAGACTGGCGTCCCAAGAACTCACCGCCCACCTACGATGGGCCGATACGTCTGCGCCAGGGGCTGGGCCAGTCCAAAAACGTGGTAATGGTGCGCGCCATGCGCGCCATGGGCGTCGACTATGCCGCAGAGTATCTCCAGCGCTTCGGTTTTCCGGCTCAGAACATTGTCCATACCGAATCGCTGGCGCTGGGTTCAGCCTCGTTTACCCCGCTGCAGCTGGTGAGGGGCTATGCGGTACTGGCGAATGGCGGCTATCTGGTCGATCCGTACCTTATCACCAGGATCACCGATGAAGCAGGCAATGCGCTGTTTGAAGCCAAACCCAAAGTGGTTTGCAGCACCTGTAACCTGCCGGTGATTTACGGAGAAACCAATAAGGCGGCCGCATTGTCCGATGACAGCATGGAGAATGTCGCCGTATCCCGTCAGCCGGAAAACGGCGCGCCGCCGATGCCGCGGCTTGAAAATGTCGCTCCGCCGCAGGTCGCGCCTGACGGAGAGCACCACTATGCTCCACACGTCATCAATTCAGGACTGGCATTCCTTATCCATGACGCGCTGAATTCCAACATATTCGGCGAACCTGGCTGGATGGGCACCGGCTGGCGCGCCGGGCGGGATCTGAAACGCCGCGATATTGGCGGTAAAACAGGTACCACCAACAGCTCCAAGGATGCCTGGTTCTCCGGCTATGGCCCCGATACGGTGACCACTGTTTGGATTGGATTCGATGACCATCGCCGGAATCTGGGCCGCGCTTCGGCATCCGGCGCTATTGAAGATCAAATCTCCGGTGGCGAGGGCGGTGCCAAGAGCGCCCAGCCGGCATGGGATGATTTCATGAAAGTCGCGCTGGAGGGGATCCCTGAACAAAAAGTGACGCCACCGGAAGGCATTATCACCGTCAATATAGACAAAAGTTCAGGCAAACTTTCGGATGGCGGCGGCAACAGCCGGGCGGAATATTTCATCAGTGGTACCGAGCCAAAAGACCGAGTGGTGCATGAAGTAGGGACCACGCTGATGGACAATGGCCAGAGTCAGGAACTGTTCTGACCAAGGCGTGCCAGGGGAGCCGGTCTCCCCTTCGGCACCGCCGTCCGATGATGCCGGCGTTTACCCGCGGTTCAACCATTGATGCGCCAGGAACAGCGCGCTGACGTTGCGAGCCTCATTAAAATCGGGCTCGTTCAGCAACGCCAGCATATCGGCCACCGGCCAGCGGATCTGAGGCAGCGGTTCTGGTTCGTCTCCCTGCAGCCGCTTGGGGTAGAGTTCACGGGCCACCACCACGTTCATTTTGCTGGAAAAATACGAAGGCGCCATGGTCAGCTTGGAAAGCGTATCCATCCGGCCGGCACCAAACCCCGCCTCCTCCATCAATTCCCGATTGGCGGCCTGAAGCACCGTTTCCCCCGGATCTATCAATCCCTTAGGGAAGCCCAGTTCGTAATCTTCAATGCCCACCGCATATTCATAAATCAGCACCAGATGGTCATCGATAATCGGTACGATTAAAACAGCTTCGCGACCGGACGGCTGCATCCGTTCATAGAGCCGCCTTGCACCATTACTGAATTCAAGGTCAACTGATTCGACAGTGAAAAGCCGTGACTTCGCGATGGCTTCAACATTGTGTATTTTAGGTTTTTGCAGGTGTTTAGCCATAAGTAATCCCGAAGAAAGCCAGCACGGGTAACAGCATAACCGCCCGACTGGAGAAACAACAGGAGAAGCATAAACGCAGTCGCTTATTCGATCGGCGAATTAAAGAATAAAATAGGAAAATACCGATATATGCCTGCGCCGAGGATTGTTAATCTAGTTTAAGGGTTAAAATCGTAATTGAATGTGTCGCCCTTTTCGGGATATTCTAGTTAAATCAGTCGGTTCCTGATAGTTGTACATTCAGTTCTGTATATAAAAGTGGTTTTTCGCGTATCGATGGGGATGGCATGAGCGCAATAGTGGTTGTATTGGCCGTACTGTTTACCTGCGCTATTGGCTATGCGGGATACCGGGTATATAGAAAGCCGCGCATCATAGCTTCGATCAAACGGGTAGATTCCCTGCATCCGGTTCCCCGCAAACTGTCAAACGATGAACGTGCCGCTATCGAGCGCTATTTTCAGGTTAATAAATACCTGCAGCAGACCTCTCCTCAGGCGACGCCTCTACCAGAGTCCGGATCGCTGGCGCTGACCGCCCAAAGCGATAATATCTACGCAGTCACCCATGCCATCACCCGTTACGGCCTGGCTTCAGATGCGCCGCATAAATGGCGTTACTTTCTCGATAGCACCGAGGTACATCTGCCCCCGCTTTGGGAGCAATACATTGCTGACGACAACTATGTCGAACTGATTAAAACCGACAGCATACCGCTGGTCATTTCCCTGAACGGCCATTCCCTGGTGGACTATCTTTACGCCGCACCGCTGGTGGCGCCAAGTGCGCCGCAGCTGATGCCGAACTCATCGATGCGCGAGCAGGAAAACGAGCAGGTAGAGCTGCTTGATATCCGCAAGGAAACGCCCCAGGAACACGCGGTTAATCGCACTGCCGGCATCCGCGAAGCCGCCCTGTTCAGCCTGGTGCTGATACTGATGTTCCTCAGCCTGCTGGCGCCGGTAAGCGTGGTGCCCTGGCTTGCCGCCGCAGCAGTGATTTTTGCTGTCTGGGGCGGATGGCATCTTTTCCGCCGGCCTTCCGAGCGATCGCGCCAGGATATTCACTGCCTGCGCGGCACGCCCAAGCGCTGGGGTCTGTTCGGCGAATCGGACCAGGGCCGAATGAGCAGCGTTTCTCTCGGTATTATTGATCTTATCTATCCGCCACACTGGCAGCCATTTATCGATGCCGATCTGGGCAAAAAAACCGACGTCGACATTTACGTCAACCGGCAGGTAGTCAGACAAGGCCGTTTCCTGTCGTTGCATCATGAAATGATCAATTTCCCGGTACAGCGTTACCTGAAGAACTTAATACTGCTTTGCAGCTCAGCGCTGGTGCTTTGCCTGCTGCAGGCTTATGTACCGCTGGCTTTGCCGTTGAAGCTGAGCATGGCCTGGCTGCAGGGCGCGCAGCACGTCCAGGCCATCGATGTCGATACCATGGAAAAGGCTGACCTGCGTATCGGCGATGCGCTTAATGCCAAGGGCAACGGTATGTGCCTGGTGGACTCGGGGCCGCCAAACGGCCCCGGAACACCATTTATGCCGTTTGACTGCTCTGGTATCTACTGGAATAAAGCCGCCCCACTCCCTCTGCCAGACTCCGATACGGTGGAGAAAGCCGAAGCCCTGCTGACGACCGCCAAACTGCAACTGCATCCGGTTCAATCCACCGATGGAAAAATCAATCCGGGCCTGGCCAGCGCCATTCAGAAATCCGGTATGACCCTGCTGGACAACTTTTCAGATATTGTGCTTAAAACCGATGCGTTATGTCATGATGAAGGGGACTGCCTTCGGTTGAAGAGCGCACTGGTCAATCTGGCCAACGGCAAAAACTGGCCGGCAATCGTCAAGCGCGCCCATAACGGCTCGCTGCGGGGAATCAATGTCCTGCTGCGTCCCGTCAGCGCCGCCAATCTCGAGAACCTGATCGCCAACGCCACCTCCTCTTTTATCGTCAGCGAAACCCGAAGCGCCATCAATACGCTGAACAGCCCCTCCCCGGGCGGGTTCCTGATTCGCAGTGACGAAGGCAATACCCTGGTGAATCATCCCCAGCCGTCGGGTTCGCTGTATGACTACAGCGGGATTGAACAATGGCGCGAACTGCAGCGCCGGTCATCCATGCTGCTGCATACGCCGTTTCAGGCTCAGGGTATCATCACCCACCTCGGCACCGATGCCAACGGCACCCGCCACATCTCGTTACGCAGCGAACCCGACATGGTGACCATATGGCGCTTTATCGGCACCAGCCTGCTGCTGCTGGTGGTGGTGGTCAGTATTGTGGTCAATGGCGTATTGCTGATAAAACGACTGCGCAAAAGTCGCCACCGTACGCGTGATATCCAGCGCTACTATGAAAGCTGTTTCAATCCGGACCTGCCCGAAGCCCGACTGAAGTAACCGCTCTCGGCGCCCCTTACCGCCTGATTTATGCTACCCTGTCAGCATGCACTGGCCCTCGGGCCGACCCCGCGTACGCAAACGTCCAACAGCCATACACCCTTTCTGGAGTTATCATGCCATCAGCCGTCGACTGGCGTAACATTGATACCGTCATACTGGATATGGACGGTACCTTGCTGAATTGGCGTTCGACAGCCATTTCTGGCTGACGCTGGTGCCGCAGGCGCTCAGCCAGCAACGTGATGTTCCCCTTGAGCGCGCCCGCGAGCTTATCCATGACGAGTATCTGTCGGTACGCCACACCCTGAACTGGTATTGCTTTGATTACTGGAGCCAGCGCCTGGGACTGGATATCCGCCGGATGACCGCTGAACTGGGGCATACAGTGCGCCTGCGCGAGGATACCCTGCCCTTTCTGGCGGCCCTCAGGCAGCACGGACGGCGCACACTGCTGCTGACCAACGCCCATCCTGACGGGCTGGCGGTAAAAATGACGCACACCAGACTCGACCAGCACCTTGATATAATACTTTCTACCCATACATTTGGTTATCCGAAGGAAGATCAGCGTCTGTGGCGGCAGGTCCGGCAGCAGACCGGTTTTGATCCAGAGCGGACCCTGTTTATTGATGACAATGAAGCCATTCTCGATGCGGCCACTGCCTTTGGCATACGCTATTGCCTTGGCGTGAGTAATCCTGACTCAACCGTCAACGCTCAGGTCTTCCAGCGACACAGCGCGCTTGATGATTATCGTACGCTGCTGCCGGCACTGGCTCTGGCCTTCACCGCAGCGGTAACATCGGAGGGGTAATGAAAAACAGCGATAAAGATCAGGAGCAGGCTCTCAGGCTCGACAAATGGCTTTGGGCCGCCCGATTTTACAAGACTCGTGCCATCGCCCGCGAGATGATTGAAGGCGGTAAAGTCCATTACAACGGTCAGCGTACCAAACCAGGAAAAGTCGTAGAAACCGGTGCCCGGCTTACGCTTCGCCAGGGCAACGAAGAACGCACAGTGGAAGTGCTGGCGCTAACGGCACAGCGACGGCCGGCAAAAGATGCGCAACTGCTCTACAGTGAAACGGCCGAAAGCATTGTAAAACGGGAAAAAGTGGCGGTGGCTAGAAAAATGAATGCGCTGACCATGCCCCATCCAGACCGGCGTCCGGATAAAAAAGAGCGCCGTAATCTTATCAAATTTAAACATGGCGAATCGGAAGAATGATCCTCCGGTCGCCCCGTCAGAGAGAAAGCTATGACTATTCGTGACCAGTTACACCGTTATCTGTTTGAAAATTATGCCGTGCGCGGTGAACTGGTTTCACTGTACGACACCTATCGGCAGGTATTGGGGCAGCATGATTACCCGGCGCCGGTCAAGTCGCTGCTGGGCGAAATGCTGGTCGCCACCAGCCTGCTTACCGCAACGCTTAAGTTTGATGGAGAAATCACCGTGCAGCTGCAGGGCGATGGCCCGCTGCGCCTGGCGGTGATAAACGGCGATGATAAGCAGAACATGCGCGGCGTGGCGCGCATCAACGGCGACATCGCCGATGATAGCAGCCTGCATGAGATGGTCGGCAAAGGCTATCTGGTGATTACGCTGACGCCGAAGGAAGGTGAACGTTATCAGGGCGTGGTTGGGCTGGAAGGGGATTCGCTGGCGGAATGCATTGAAAACTATTTTATGCAGTCCGAACAGTTGCCGACCCGTCTGTTTATCCGCACCGGTATGCTTGATGAGCAGGTCGCCGCTGCCGGCATGCTGCTGCAGGTTCTGCCTGCCCAAGAGACCAGCCCTGACGACTTCGATCATCTGGTACAGCTGACCGCCACCGTCAAAGGCGAGGAACTCTTCGCCCTGCCGGCCAACGACGTGCTTTATCGTCTTTATCATCAGGATGAGGTTACGCTTTATCCCCCGCAACCGGTACAGTTCCTCTGTACCTGTTCGCGCCAGCGCTGCGCTGATGCACTGATGACGCTGTCAGAGCAGGATCTGCAGGAAATGCTGACTGAAGATGATGTCATTTCAATGAAGTGTGACTTTTGCGGTACCAGCTACAGCTTCAATGCGGCGGAAGTCGCCGAAATAAAACAGTATGGCGCGGACGATAATACTACCGTGCATTGATTCAAATAGAGCAATAAGGTGCCCATAACGTCAGTGAATGGGCACTTTTTTTTATTTCTAACATCTGCAAAAAAATCCCTGCGCCAGCTCTCATATCGGATTAAATCCCCCCTTAAGTAAGTTAATTCATGACGGACTTCCCAGCTAAATAAGGGATAATGCCTAGACTCTTAGCCAGAACTTATTTGCAAACTAAGGAGCAGTGCCATGGCAAGTAACGGTATTACTTCGCATGATTTGCTCGGTTACGGAATTACCGACAGCAGCGAAATTATCTACAACCCAGACTACGCGCTATTATTCCAGGAAGAGACCGCGCCTTCCCTGGAAGGATTCGAGAGGGGCACCGTCACCCAATCCGGCGCCGTAGCGGTGGACACCGGTATTTTTACCGGGCGCTCTCCAAAAGATAAATATATCGTCCGTGATGACCTTACGCGCGATACCCTGTGGTGGTCTGATCAGGGCAAAGGCAACAACGATAATCATCCGCTGAGCCAGGAAACCTGGTCTGAACTGAAGCGTCTGGTCGCACATCAGCTGTCAGGCAAGCGCCTGTTTGTGGTCGATGCCTTTTGTGGCGCCAACCCCGACAGCCGGCTGAAAGTGCGCTTCATTACGGAAGTGGCCTGGCAGGCGCATTTTGTCAAAAACATGTTCATCACGCCCAGCGATGGGGAACTGGCCGGCTTCACGCCGGACTTCGTGGTGATGAACGGGTCCAAGTGCACCAACCCGCGCTGGCAGGAACACGGGCTCAACTCGGAGAACTTCGTCGCCTTCAATCTTACCGAAGGGGTTCAGCTGATCGGCGGAACCTGGTATGGCGGCGAGATGAAAAAAGGGCTGTTCTCGGTGATGAACTACCTGCTGCCCCTTAAAGGCATTGCCTCCATGCACTGCTCCGCCAACGTCGGCAATGATGACGATGTGGCGGTATTCTTCGGCTTATCCGGCACCGGTAAAACCACACTGTCGACCGATCCTCATCGGCGTCTTATCGGCGATGATGAGCACGGCTGGGACGATGACGGGGTATTCAATTTTGAGGGCGGATGCTATGCCAAGACCATTCGCCTGTCAGAGGCGGCGGAACCGGAGATTTTCAAAGCCATCAGGCGAGATGCCCTGCTCGAAAACGTGGTGGTGCGGGCTGACGGCAGCGTTGATTATGACGACGGCAGCAAAACCGAAAATACCCGCGTTTCCTATCCGATCCATCACATCGATAATATCGTCAAGCCGGTGTCTAAAGCAGGCCACGCCTCGCGGGTTATTTTCCTGACAGCGGATGCCTTCGGCGTTTTACCGCCGGTAGCCTGCCTGTCGGTGGAACAGGCCCAATATCACTTCCTGTCAGGCTTTACCGCCAAGCTGGCCGGCACCGAACGCGGCGTTACCACCCCGCTGCCGACCTTTTCGGCCTGCTTCGGCGCCGCTTTCCTGTCCCTCCACCCGACCCAGTATGCGCAAGTGCTGGCCAAGCGGATGAACAGCGCCGGTGCCAGGGCTTACCTGGTCAATACTGGCTGGAATGGAAGCGGCAAGCGTATTTCCCTGAAGGATACCCGAGCCATCATCAATGCAATCCTCAGCGGTGAAATTGACGATGCCCCGGCCGTTACGCTGCCGATATTCAACCTGCAGATACCCACCGGGCTTTCAGGGGTAGACAGCCAGATCCTCGATCCACGCCTGACTTACCCGTCAGCGGCACAGTGGCAGGAGAAGGCGCAAGACCTTGCCAAGCGCTTTATCAACAACTTTGATAAGTATACCGACACCCCGGCTGGACAGGCGCTGGTGCAAGCGGGTCCGGTGCGTTGAGTTTCTGTCCGGGTCCTGCAGAGCCCGCTCCCGCCCTGGCGCATGACCGCCTGGTTAAATCGGCGGCTTAACGCTCGGCAGCTGCCTGGTCAGAGTGTGACCGCGGGTGCGGCGGCGGGCGATACGGGCATAGGCAGATAGGCACGGATACGCAGTCCGCCACGGCTGCTGGTACCTATTTCCAGCGAGCCCGAATGGGCATCGATAATGCGTTGCACAATGGCCAGTCCCAGGCCGGTGCCGCTGGTACTGCGGGCACTGTCGCCGCGAACAAAAGGCTGGAACAGATACTGCAACTGCTCAGGGTCGATACCCGGACCGTCATCCTCCACCTCGAACCACACCCGGTGCATATCCTTGCCGCTGTTGACTTTTATCCATCCGTTGCCGTACCTGGCGGCATTAACCACCATGTTCAGGGCGGCGCGCTTGATGGACAGCGGGTTCGCATCGACCGTCAGTACACCTTCGGCAATGTCGGTATCGATCTCACGCTCGTAGCCGCTTTCAGCAGCGACCACTTCGGTGAGGATGGCGTTAAGATCCGCCATTTCGGTCTGCATTTCCTGGCCGGTGCGCAGATAATCCAGGAATTGCTCGATAATGGCGTTGCACTCTTCGATATCTTTATTGATTGACTCGGACAGATAGCCGTCTTGGGCACTCATCATTTCGGTCGCCAGCCGGATACGCGTCAATGGGGTGCGCAGATCATGACTGACGCCGGCCATTAACAGGGTACGATCGTCCGCCAGCATTTTTACCCCTGAGGTCATCTGGTTAAACGCCCGAGTAACCGAGCGCACCTCCGACGCGCCGTATTCACGCAGCGGCGGCGGAATAATACCTTTGCCGACCTGCAGCGCCGCATGTTCCAAATCGACCAACGGTCGGTTCTGCAGACGAATAAACAGCCAGGCGCCACCGATAGCCAGCAGCATGATTGCCAGGGTATAGCGGAACAGTGGCGAAAAATCGCCTTGGTGGATTTCAGTCAACGGAATGCGCACCCAGATATCCGGAGATAGCCAGGTCTTGAGCCATACCACCGGTGAATTCTTCGTCATTTCGACGCGAACATCGGTTTCGCCGCCCAGCTGCTGGGCCATCTGCTGACTGAGGAATTCGTAATGCTGGGCCCAGCGCAGGCCGCTTTCTTCGGCGGCCGCGTTGGTATAAAGGGAAATACCGAGTTCACGGTAAATTTCACGACGAAAAGCCGGCGGAACTTCCAGCAGCGTACCGTCTTCGAGCTGCAGCCGGTCGGTCATCAGCATTCTGACCTCATAGGCCAGCACTTTATTGAACTGCTGCAGGCTGGGCAGTATGGCGAAATTAAGCACCACCAAATAGGTCGTTACCAGGCTGACAAACAGCAAGGTAACGATCAATAGCAAACTTCGCGCAAACGAACTGCGCGGAGATATGCGCCATCGCCTCATGCTTTACTGCCGTCCGGTACGAATACGTAACCCAGGCCCCATACGGTCTGAATATAACGCGGATGGGCCGGATCTTCCTCCACCATGCGGCGCAGGCGGGAAATCTGGACGTCGATGGATCGTTCCATGGCGCTGTATTCCCGGCCGCGGGCAAGGTTCATCAGCTTGTCGCGAGATAACGGCTCGCGGGGATGGCTGACCAATGCCTTGAGCACAGCGAACTCACCGCTGGTTAACGGCATCGGCTCATCTTCGCGGAACATTTCGCGAGTCCCAAGATTCAGCTTGAATTTGCCAAAGGCAATGATGGCCTCTTCCTGGGAAGGCGCGCCGGGCAGTTCATTGGCCTGACGACGCAGTACCGCACGAATACGTGCCAGCAGCTCACGAGGGTTGAACGGCTTGGGGATGTAGTCATCAGCGCCGATTTCCAGGCCAACGATACGGTCGACTTCCTCACCCTTGGCGGTGACCATGATAATCGGCATCGGATTGCTCTGGCTGCGCAGACGGCGACAAATCGACAGGCCATCTTCGCCAGGCAGCATCAGATCAAGGACCATCAAATGAAATGATTCGCGCGTTAGCAGGCGGTCCATCTGTTCGGCATTGGCGACGCTTCTGACCTGGAAGCCCTGTTCGGTCAGGTAACGCTCCAATAACGCCCGTAAACGCATGTCATCGTCCACCACCAGAATTTTATAATTTTCTTGCATTGATTCTCTCCTGAAGGCGATACGCCCCTAATGGGTATTGTTCAAAAAGGTGTGTAACACTGACAGCGGTTTCAGATGTATATTCTTAGTGAAATTGTTACAAAGCATATGAAAATACGTGTTTCTCAACACTTCTCTCTATTTTTATCTCTGATGATACCATTAGCTGGGTAAATGAAACGCCACTCATCGGCTAATTCTCATTATTAAAAATATTATTAACAGTCAATTAATCTGTTTCTATCGGACCCGTGTAGGAAATGGCCGTAACGTACCAGGTTTTCAATCCATCGGGCGTCTGCACCTGCGCCTCCTCATCTTTGGCCTTTTTCAATAAGGCGCGCGCCATGGGTGAATCGATTGAAATATGCCCTTTGTGCCGGTAGATTTCATCCGGCCCGACAATCCGAAATGATTTTATCTCTCCCTGCTCATTTTCGATCTCTACCCAGGCGCCAAAAAACACCCGCCCTTCCTGCTGCGGGGAATAATCAACAATCCTGGCTTCCTTCAGCACCTTGCGTAAATAACGAACCCGACGGTCAATTTCACGCAGTATTTTTTTATTATAATGATAATCAGCATTCTCACTGCGGTCGCCAAGGCTGGCAGCCCAGGAGACCTTTTCAGTGATCTCCGGCCGGTAGCGCTTCCAGAGATGGTCAAGTTCATCCTGCAGTTCCTGATAGCCCTGGCGCGTAAGCAAGTTGGTTTTCATTATGCGGGTCATTGAGTCCGTGGTGTTTAATAGGAAAATATACCATAGACCGTTCTTAGGCACAGGGGTCGCGTGCCGGTTTACCCCTGCCCTCGGCTGGCATTTTATCGCCGCAATACGTATAACTGTCCTCTGCCCCAGTAACCTCTAACTGATGACCAGAAAACAGAATGATGAATGAGCCAATGAACCGCCTGATCGCCGGTGAACTGAAAGCCCGTCCTGAGCAGGTAGACGCCGCCATACGCCTGCTGGACGAAGGCAACACCGTCCCGTTTATTTCCCGCTACCGTAAAGAAGTTACCGGCGGTCTGGATGATACCCAGTTGCGTCAGTTGGAAACCCGCCTCGGTTATCTGCGTGAACTGGAAGAACGCCGACAGACTATTCTGAAATCCATCGACGAGCAGGGAAAACTGACGGCAGAACTGTCCGGCGCCATTAACGGTACGCTGAGCAAGACTGAGCTGGAAGATTTATATCTGCCGTTCAAGCCTAAACGCCGCACCCGTGGGCAAATTGCCATTGAAGCCGGGCTCGAACCTCTGGCGCAGTCATTATGGCAGGACCCCTCCCAACTGCCGGAAACACTGGCGGCCCAGTACGTGGATGCGGATAAGGGCATCGCCGATACCAAAGCAGCGCTGGACGGGGCCCGCTACATCCTTATGGAACGTTTTTCAGAAGATGCCGCCCTGCTGTCCAAGGTGCGTGATTATCTGTGGAAAAATGCTCACTTGGTCGCGCGGGTCATTCCCGGCAAGGAAGAAGAAGGTGCTAAATTCCGCGATTACTTCGCCCACCAGGAGCCCTTGTCACAGGTGCCATCCCACCGGGCGCTGGCGATGTTTCGCGGTCGCAATGAGGGTATTTTGCAATTGGCCCTCAATGCGGATCCCCACCATGATGAACCGCCTAAGGAAAGCTATTGCGAGCAAATGATCAGTGATCATCTTCAAGTTCGCTTCAATCAGGCACCGGCAGATGCCTGGCGTAAGGCGGTCATTAACTGGACCTGGCGCATCAAGATCCTGCTACATCTGGAAACCGAGCTGATGGGCAGCATCCGCGAAAAAGCGGAAGAAGAAGCAATCAATGTGTTCGCCCGTAACATGCATGACCTGCTGATGGCCGCACCGGCCGGCCTGCGCGCCACCATGGGGCTGGATCCGGGGCTGCGTACCGGGGTAAAAGTGGCGGTGGTCGATGCGACCGGCAAACTGGTCGCCTATGACCAGATTTATCCCCATACCGGCCAGACGGCAAAAGCGGCAGCGACAGTGGCAGCCTTGTGCGTCAAGCATCAGGTAGAGCTGGTAGCAATCGGTAACGGTACCGCTTCCCGTGAGACGGAACGCTTCTTCGCCGAGGTACAAAAACAATACCCAGCGGTCAACGCTCAGAAGGTGATTGTCAGCGAAGCCGGAGCCTCGGTGTATTCAGCCTCGGAGCTGGCGGCGCAGGAGTTTCCTGATTTGGATGTATCGATTCGCGGCGCGGTCTCTATCGCACGTCGACTACAGGATCCGCTGGCGGAGCTGGTGAAGATTGATCCCAAATCCATCGGTGTCGGCCAGTATCAGCATGACGTCAGCCAAAGCCAACTGGCGAAAAAGCTAGATACCGTGGTCGAGGACTGCGTTAACGCCGTCGGCGTTGATTTGAATACCGCCTCGGTGCCGCTACTGGTGCGCGTTGCCGGCCTGACGCGAATGATGGCGCAGAATATCGTTAACTGGCGTGATGAAAACGGTCGCTTTGTTGAACGCAGCCAGTTGCTCAAGATAGGTCGACTGGGTCCAAAGGCCTTTGAACAATGCGCCGGCTTCTTGCGCATCAACCAGGGTCGTAATCCGCTGGATGCGTCAACGGTGCATCCGGAAAGCTATCCGGTAGTGGAACGTATCCTGCAGGCCACCACCTCTACGCTTGAACAGCTGATGGGCAACTCAACCACGCTGCGCTCGCTGGATGCCGCCCGCTTTACCGATGAGCGGGTCGGCCTGCCGACGGTAAACGATATTATCCGCGAGCTGGAAAAACCGGGACGAGACCCGCGCCCTGAGTTCAAAACCGCCACCTTCGCCGAAGGCGTTGAACACCTGCAGGACCTTACGCTTGGGATGATCCTGGAAGGAACGGTGACCAACGTCACCAACTTTGGCGCCTTTGTCGATATTGGCGTTCACCAGGACGGTCTGGTCCATATCTCTTCCCTGTCCGACAAATTTATCGATGACCCGCATAAAGTGGTCAAAGCGGGCGATATCGTGAAGGTCAAAGTGATGGACGTGGATTTGGCCCGTAAGCGTATCGCACTGACCATGCGCCTGGATGAGCAACCGGGCGAAACCAGCGCACGCCGCTCAGACCGGGATAACAGCGACAGGCCGCGAAATAACCCGGGCCGACCTACGCCGCGGTCAGGTCAGAGCAAAGGCCGCCAAAACAGTCAGGCACCTGCCGGCAACAGCGCCTTCGGCGATGCATTGGCCGCGGCGTTTGGCAAGAAAAGCTGATTCACCCCAGCGGCGGCCCTCGGTCGCCGCTTTTGCCGCAAAAAAATAGCCCGCACCATACTCGTTGAAATCAATGCGCTTTTATCATTGCTGCCCCTTCACCGCCGCTCATATTCGGACAACACTGTTTGCGCTTTCAGGTTCAATGGCTACATTGTCAACAGGGCTTGAATGCCACGGTCATGGGATCACGGATATCGTCACATCAACAAGGTGCAATGATGGAAGCCATTAGCCGATTACTCGAAGAGATTTACGCCTCGTCGCTCAGCCAGGTGCAGCTCGACACCATCAAAAGCAAAATCAGCTTCGCCAAATCCACCCATCAGCAGCCGCGCAAAACACACTGGGATCAGCAGGACATTGTCCTTATCACCTATGCCGACCAGTTTATGGAGGCTGAAAAACCGACCCTTGAAACCCTGACCACCTTCTTTGAAAGCCGGCTATCGGATACTTTCAGTCTGGTGCATCTGCTGCCGTTTTACCCCTATTCATCCGATGATGGTTTTTCAGTGATCGATTACCATCAGGTGAACCCGATTGTCGGCAGTTGGCAGCATATCAGCCGCCTTAATGCCTCTACCCGGCTGATGTTTGATTTTGTCTGTAACCATATTTCCGCTCACAGCAAATGGTTGAAAGGCTATGTAGAGCAGCAGACCGACTTTGAACACTATTTCATCGCCTTGCCGCCATCGACCGATTTAAGTTCGGTTACCCGGCCGCGCACATCGCCGCTGCTGACGCCGTTTGTGATGAAAGATGAAGGCACTCGCTATCTGTGGAGTACTTTCAGCGCTGATCAAATCGATCTTAATTTCGCCAACCCCGAAGTGTTGATCAGCATGATTGGCGTGTTGCTCCATTACCTGACGCAGGGTGCCGACTATATCCGGCTGGATGCGGTAGGCTATATGTGGAAAGAGCTGGGCACCCGTTGTATCCACTTACCTAAAACCCATCTGCTGGTGAAACTGTTCCGCGCTATCGTTGACGAAGTAGCGCCCGGCACCGTCATTATTACCGAAACCAATGTGCCCCATAAAGACAATATCAGCTATTTCGGCAATGGCGGTGATGAAGCCCAGATGGTCTATCAATTTCCTTTACCGCCTCTGGTACTGCACGCGATTCACAATGCCAATAGCCGGGCCCTGCGCCACTGGGCGTCCTCACTGGAAACCGGTAATGGCACCACCACCTTCTTCAACTTTCTGGCTTCACACGATGGCGTGGGAATGAATCCGCTGCGCGGCATTCTTCCGGAAGTTGAAATCACCAGCCTGGTGCGTGATTTGGAAGCGGAAGGTGCCCTGGTTTCCTATAAACAGAATACCGACGGCACCACCAGCCCTTACGAAATCAACGTCACCTATATGGATGCGCTTAACCGGCGCCAGGATACCGATGCTGTCCGCCGTAAACGCTTCATCCTGGCCCATGCCATCCTGCTGGCGTTTCCCGGCGTACCGGCGGTTTATATCCAGAGCATTTTGGGATCGCGTAATGATTATGAAGGAGTGAAAGCCGCGGGCTATAACCGGGCAGTCAACCGGGAAAAATACCCGCTTAAAGCCATCAATGAGGCTCTGGACGACACCACTGGCTTGCGCGGACAGGTGTTTAATGATCTCAGCGCATTGATCCAGTGCCGAAGGCGGCAGCCGGCATTTCATCCCGATGCGTCGATGGAGATACTGGAATGGGACAATGCGCTGTTCGCCTTCTGGCGGCACAGCGATAATCAGCGCTTGCTGTGTATCTTTAATCTGGGTGAGAAACCCGCCAGCCCGGTATTGCCGCCAGGTCATTTCCGGGAGGTGGCCAGCGGCACAAAACTGACCGGGGGAGCCCCGATCAGTCTGGCCTCGTGGGCGTTCTGCTGGCTCGAACGCCTGGAGTAACCCCGTCCGGGGTTAGCGCAACTTATTTATAGACATCCGCAGTCGCGCTGAATCTCCCGTGCTGACGCCCGGCAATCACCACAAAATAACGGCCGCCTTGCTCATCCGCTTTTTGGGATAACACCTTTTTGGCGTCCATCGGCGACGTTGTTTCAGCGGTGGTATTTACGCTGGCGATTTTTTGATAGCCCTTTTCTTTCGCTTCAATCTCGCTGATTTCCTGTGCCGCCATCACATTGGCGGCAAGGGTGCCGGTAAGCAACGCTGCGGTTAACAAAGACAGTTTATTCATCCCAATTACCTCTCTTATCAATTTCAGCCACCGATGGCGGGCCATTCCACATCAAGCCGCACCAGGCGTGCTGTGTGGAATAATTATGGAAGAAGAGCCGGCGTTGGCTATGGCGCAAGGGGTATTAAGATATGTACCGCCGGAAAACGGCGGTAGGCAACAGTGCAGTTAACGGGTGAGAAAATCCATGACCTGCTGGCAGAAAGGCTCCGGATGGGAAATAAAAGGCGCATGGGCAGCCTTGGGGAATATATGGCTGTGGCTGCGAGGCCATTCCTTATCCAGCAGCGGTACCACGCTGCGCGGGACCAGCCCGTCCAGATAGCCATACAGACGCAACAGCGGTACTTTCAGGTCAATGAGCTCTTGACGAAGATCGGCGGTACGCAATATGTTCAGGCCGCCGGTCAATACCTCAACGTCCGGCAGAGGCTGCGCCAGTACCACGTTTTTTAGCCAGCGCGCATCCTGGCGCGCCGTTTCGGTACCCAGCGTTTGCAGGCCGAGAAAGCGCTCTACCGTTCGCTGAAAATCCTGATGCAGCTGGTGGCCAAATCCGCTCAGCACTTCCGGTTTGATACCTGGCCAGTCTGCCTCGGCGCAGAATCGGGGAGAGGACGCTACGGTTATCAGCCGGTCTACCCGCTGGGGTGATGTCAGGGCGATGCGGCTTGCCACTAGCCCGCCCAATGACCAGCCGATCCAGACGGCATGTGCGGGCGCAGCAGCCAGGACTTCCCGCGCCATCTGGGCCAGGGTCAGCGCACCGAATCCATGGCTGCGTCCGTAGCCGGGCAGGTCCACCAGGTGCAATCGGTAATGCGGCGCCAGTCGCGGCACTACCGTGGTCCATACTTCGGCATTCAAGCCCCATCCGTGGAGCAGCACAACATCGCGATCTCCGCTGCCCATCTGATGCCAATAGAGTGACGTCATCGGTTATGGTCTCTGCAATTATGTAACGGGAGGATAGAGGAATGCTCCAGTGTAAACCCTCGGCGGCCCCTGAGGAATACGCCTATGTTAAACAGCAGCAACTGTTGGGGAATACGCCTATGTTAAGCATCTGCAACCGTTGGGGAAGTACGCCCAGGTTAAGCATCTGCAACCGTTGGGGAAGTACGCCCAGGTTAAGCATCTGCAACCGTTGGGGAAGTACGCTCAGGTTAATCATCTGCAACCGTTGGGGAAGTATGCCCAGGTTAAGCATCTGCAACCGTTGGGGAAGTATGCCTGGCTTCGCCATTAGCGCCGCCCCAGGATCAAGCTGATGTTAACCCTCGGCGCACTCTGCTGGCTATGCCGCATGCCGGTGTGGTTCTGTCATCATGGCGTCTGCCGCACCTGCGTGACGCAGCTGTTGCTCACGCGACCCATCCACTGTCCGGTATGCGGGCTGCCGGCAGGCACCCGGTCCCAACCCTGTGGCCGCTGCCTGCTGAATCCGCCGCTGTGGCATGCGTTGCATTATGTAACGGATTACCAGCCGCCGCTCACCAGTCTGGTAAAAAAACTGAAATACCACGGCGATACCGGTCTAGGGAGAGTGCTGGCGCGGCTGATGCTGCTTAGCTGGCTAGCTGAGCGTCGACAAACAGCCCAGAGAAAGCCCGATATGATACTAAACGTGCCATTGCATGGTTACCGCCACTGGCGTAGAGGCTATAATCAGACTGAACTGCTCGCTTCCCCGCTGGCACGCTGGCTTGGAGTGGAATACCATGACGATATCCTGTTGCGTCATCGTCCTGCCATTCCTCAGCAGATGCTTAATGCCCGCGCTCGGCAATCCAACCTGCAGGGGGCCTTCAGCTGCAGCCCGGACGTCGCCGGCAGGCATGTGGCTCTGGTGGATGACGTCGTCACCACCGGCAGCACAGTGAAAGAACTGACCCGCCTGCTGCTGGCGCAACAGGCTGACACCGTCGAGGTGTGGTGCGTTTGCCGCACCTTGTAGTCGGTAAGGGAAAGGGCGTATTATAACCGACTAGAACAGTCAACTATTGAGTAAATGTCATGATCCGTATTACCGATGCTGCCCAGGAACACTTTGCTAAATTGCTGGCCAATCAGGAAGACGGCACCCAAATTCGCGTATTTGTGATAAATCCAGGTACGCCGACCGCAGAGTGCGGTGTGTCCTATTGCCCGCCGGATGCCATTGAAGCTACCGACACCGAACTGAAATTCGATAAAATTTCCGCGTATGTTGATGAGCTGAGCGCCCCTTACCTGCTGGACGCGGAAATCGATTTTGTCACCGATAAGCTTGGCTCCCAGCTAACGCTGAAAGCGCCCAACGCCAAGATGCGTAAAGTCACCGACGACGCGCCGCTAATCGAACGCGTCGAGTATGTACTGCAGTCGCAGATCAACCCGCAGCTTGCCGGCCACGGCGGCCAGGTCACGCTGATGGAAATCACCGATGACAACCTGGCCATCCTGCAGTTCGGCGGCGGCTGTAACGGCTGCTCCATGGTCGACTTCACCCTCAAGGAAGGTATTGAAAAAGAATTGCTGGAAAAATTCCCTGAGCTCAAGGGCGTGCGCGATCTTACCGAGCATCAGCGCGGCGAACACTCCTACTACTGATGGTTAGCCGATTTACCCTGGCTGGCGGTTTTCTGTGCCGGGCCAGACATAGCGCTGCACCCCGGCGTGTGGCGTTGCGTTTGGTGGCTCATCGCTTGCGGGCGTTGGCAGCAGCCTGTTGCCGACAGTGGTTTACGGCGGTTAACAACTTCGCTACCTGCTCATCGGCAAATATCTCTTCAATCTTCCTGGAGAGCTTACGCCGCCAATTGGGATATTCATCGGTGGTGCCAGGCACATTGACCGGCTGGCTCATTTCCAGCCAGTCTTCCGGCTGCAGGCCCAACAGGGTGGAACGGCTCAGGGCGATATAGCGATGCAGCGCCAGATTGAGTTCCGGCGACCAGTCTAGCTCATCAGCCCGCGTGCCGGCATCTGCGTCAAGACAGCGACTGCGAATTAATTGATCCAGCAATGCCTGAATGTCCTGCCGCCGATCATTCAGCAGCGACGGGAAGATTTCTTCGCTGGGATAAAGCCCGAGCCGTTGCCCTAATTTCAGGTCTTCGCTTAACCAGAATCCTCTCAAGGTCGCCAGATCGTGAGTGGTCAGAGTGGCCATTGCCTGGAGCAAATAGCTATCAGGCGTGTGGAAACCGCCGTCTTTATCTCGCTCGAAAAACAGCACTTTATAGGAGTAAATACCTGCCTCCTGCAGCTGACCGGTGATTTCAGGCGGTACGGTGCCCAGATCTTCGCCAATCACCATACAGCGCTGACGCTGGCTTTCGAGGGCCAGCACCCCGAGCAAGTCCTGCAGCGGGTATTCCACATAAGCGCCCTGTCCAGCATCCCGGTGGCCAGGTATCCACCAAAGCCGCAGCAACGACATGACATGATCGATTCGCAACGCGCCGCAGTGTCGCATGTTGGCGCGCAGCATGTCGATAAACGGGCCATAGGCGCGCTTTATCAGCACATTGGGATCCTGCGGCGGCAGTCCCCAGTTCTGTCCCTGCGGTCCCAATCGGTCCGGCGGCGCTCCGACAGAAGCGGTCAGGCAGTACAGCTCTCTGTCGCTCCAGGTTTCTACGCCACCCTCACCGACCCCGACCGCCAGATCGCGATAAATGCCGATCGGCATGTCCAGTCGGCGACTGAGCCTGAAACAGGCATCAAACTGCCGGGACGCCAGCCATTGCAGCCATTGATAGAAAGCGATTCGCTCAGGATAGCGACGGCAGAAGTCATTCACCGCTTCGCCGTCGGGATCCTGGTAGGCGGACGGCCACTGCTGCCATCGCTCCAGGGTCTCTTCCTGCCGGTCGTTCAGATATTCATGCAGCGCATCGAACAGTGCCTGCAGACGCAGCTTTTCGCCGCCGGCCTGGACGAAAGCGCGAAATGCCGCCACCCGAGAACAGTCATCCGTCCGCTGCCTGAACTGGTTCCAGGCATGATTCAGCGCGGTCAGTTTAAACGCCATTACGCCGGGATAGTCCACCAGCGCTGATTGGCGCAGCTCCGCCAGGCGGGACTTGGTTTCCGGCATTGACCACCAGCGCTGGGCCTGCTGGCTTTGCACAAAATCATCAACGGCCCCCACATCGATATAAATGACGTTCAGCCAGTGCCTGGATGACGGACTATAGGGACTGGCCCACTGCGGCAGCGCCGGATAGAGGGCATGGATCGGATTAAGGCCGACAAAAGCGCCCTGGTGCTTACCGGTGCCTTCAATCAATAGCGCCAGATCGCCAAAATCACCAATACCCCAGTTACGCTCAGAACGCAGGGTGTAGAGCTGGATGCAGCACCCCCAGAGCTTGCCGCCGGCAGCGACCTCTGGTGGCTCATAACAACGGCCAGGAGCGCGAATAAGCTGGCATTCCCACTGCTGGCCTTCCTGGATCAGCACCAGTTGGTGATAGCCGTCAGGCAGTCCCGAAGGCAGGGTCAGAGCGCTGCCCTTCACCTGGCCCTGATGTCGGCGCCCCGCCTCTTCAATAAGCGTCCAGTGACCGTTAACTGCCTTGGTCAGCGTCAACCTGGGCGAGTCGGTGCCGCGCAATACCCATACCGGAGGCAAAGGCCCGTTCCGATCCTTATCTTTGGCCAGCCCGGCCATGGCCGCCAGCAGTTGCTGCTTTGTCTCGGCTCCGAGGGTTTTCTCCTGCCCCCAGGCATCGGTATATTTCAGTTTGATACCGGCCCGGGCGGCGGTTCTGTCCAGTTCCTGAGGATCCATTACCGCTCCTTAACGTCTGGCTTGCCAAATGTGCTGTTGATAATCTCTGATTGAACGGTCAGAGCTGAAAAAACCGACGCGCGCGGTATTGAGTATGGCGCTGCGAGTCCAATCATCGGGGCGGCGGTAAAGCGCATCTACCTGCTGCTGGGCTGAGCAATAGGAGGCGAAGTCAGCCAACACCAGATAGGGATCTCCGCCCTGTTGAAGGCTTTGCAGCAACAAGTCGAATGCCTGCTTGTCTTTATCGCTGTAGCGACCGCTGCCAAGCTCGTTCAGCAGGCCTTTCAGCGCCTTGTCCTTTTTAAGCACATCCGCCGGTTGGTAGCGGGAAGCCAGCAAGGCCTTCACCTGTTCAACCGTATGACCGAAAATAAAGATATGATCGTCCCCGACCTGCTCGGCGATTTCAACGTTGGCGCCGTCCAGGGTACCGATGGTCAGCGCGCCATTAAGCGACAGCTTCATATTGCCGGTGCCGGAAGCTTCTTTACCGGCGGTGGAAATCTGCTCCGATAGATCCGCCGCCGGGATCATCCATTCAGCGACGGTGACCCGGTAGTCCGGTAGGAACACCACTTGGAGCCGATCACTGATTTTTTTATCGTTATTGATTTTCTCTGCCAACTGATTGATGGCAAAAATGATATTTTTCGCCAGCGCATATCCCGGCGCGGCTTTGGCACCGAACAGAAAGACACGCGGCACAATATCCAGGCTCGGATTATCTCTTAACTGGCGATACAGCGACAAGATATGCAGCAGGTTGAGGTGCTGGCGTTTATATTCGTGTAAGCGCTTGATTTGCACATCAAACAGCGCCTCAGGATTAATGGTGATAGCCGTCAACGTTTTAACTTTTGCAGCCAGCTTCAGCTTATTATCGAATTTAATTTGCCTGAACCGGTCGCGAAATGCGGCGTCATCGGCAAACGGCTCCAGCTGCCTGAGATTTTCAAGGCGGGTAATCCAGCTTTTACCGATGGTATCGTCAATCAACCTGGCCAGGGCCGGATTACATTGCTTGAGCCAGCGGCGCGGCGTAATGCCATTGGTGACGTTGTGAAATTTCTCTGGCCACAGCGCATAATATTGCGGAAACAGATCGGACTTCACCAGATCCGAATGGAGCGCGGCCACGCCGTTCACCGCAAAGCCGCAGACCACGCACAGGTTAGCCATACGCACCTGTTTATCATAATGTACCGCCACCTTGGCCCAGACCGCTTCATCATCGGGCCAGTGCTGCTGCACCAGGATTTTGAATTCGGCATTGATTCGCCTGATGATGGCGAAATGACGCGGCAGTAGAGTACGCATCAGCTTTTCGTGCCAGCATTCCAGCGCTTCAGGCATCAGCGTATGGTTGGTATAGGCGAAGGTTCGGCAGGTAATCTTCCAGGCCTCTTCCCAGCTTAGTTGATGCTCATCAATCAGCAGCCGCAGCAGTTCCGGGATGGCGATAGCCGGGTGGGTATCGTTGAGCTGTATAACCTCATGGTCCGGCAGGCTGTGAATAGTGCGTCCCGCCAGGTGATGGCGGCGCAGAATATCAGCCATCGCACAGGCGCACTGAAAGTACTGCTGCATAAGTCGCAGTTGCTTGCCTTCCTGGTGATTGTCGTTCGGATAAAGCACTTTGGTCAGTTTAGCGGCATCAATACCCGCCTGCTCTGCCTTGAGGAATCGTCCATCGTTAAACTTTTGCAGATTAAAAGGATGGGGATGAGTGGCCTGCCATAAGCGCAGTGGCAGGACGACCCCATTGTCGTAACCGACCACCGGCAAATCCCAGGCTTCACCCTGCAGCAGATAGGCCGGCTGCCAAACCGTATCGCCCCGATCATTTTTATGCAGTTTCCCGCCAAGACCGACCTGTACCGTCAATGACGGATTGCGGCGAAACCAGGGATAGATCTCACGGTGCCAGTTATCAGGCGTTTCGTCTTGTCGGCCGTCGGTAAAACGCTGGCGGAACAGCCCATACTGATAATTCAGCCCATAGCCGATCGCTGACTGGCCAACGGTTGCCATGGAATCCATATAGCATGCAGCCAGACGACCCAGGCCGCCGTTGCCCAGCGCCGGGTCGATTTCCTGTTCCAGGATATCGGTCAGGCTGATGTGGTAGCCGGCCAGTATTTTTTGGACGGTGTCGTACCAGCCCAGATTTATCAGGTTATTGCCGGTCAGGCGACCGATGAGGAATTCCATGGAAAGGTAATTGACGTGGCGCGGGTTGTTCTTCAGCGCCTGTGGCAACGGCCGGGCCAAAATCAATTCATTGGCGGCACCGCTTACCACCTGCCACCACTGCCAGGAGGTCATTTCTTCTGCACGGCTCAACCCCAGGCGCTGCCATTGACGATCCAGGGCCGCCTGGAATGCAGCTTTATCAAGTTTGATTTTCGGCATAAAACGTCTCTATCCTGTTTGAAATAAGTTAAGCAATGCCGTTGGCACAGTTAAAAAGCGCAATAGGTATAGATGTTATCCCGGGAATGTTGCCAACGCAGACGCTCAACCGACAGCAGGTGGGCAAGCCTTTCGCTGCGAAGTCAGAATGATGTGGGATGATTGCCCGTGACTTTCAAAGAATAGTCAACCCAGATAAAAAAGGGAGAAATGAAACGTAAATTTCGTTAGCCGCAACAGGGCAGTTCAGGGGTAACCCGCCCAGGCCGAATCAGCAGAGTTCCAGTTTGACCTCATACTGTTCAATAATGCTCATCACGCTCGGAGGCGGCTGCATATCGGTAAATAAATAATCGATAAGCGACATATTGCCCAGATTGACCATGGCGTTGCGACCAAATTTAGAATGGTCGGTAACCAGCATCACGCAGCGCGAATTCTCGATGATCGCCCGCTTGGTGCGGACTTCGTGATAATCAAACTCCAGCAGCGAGCCATCCAGATCGATGCCGCTGATGCCCAGGATGCCGTAGTCCAGCCTGAACTGGGAGATGAAATCAAGCGTCGCCTCGCCCATGATCCCGCCATCGCGGGTGCGCACTTCGCCACCGGCCAGTATCAGCCGGAAATCCTCCTTGGCGGTGAGCAGCGTGGCCACGTTCAGGTTATTAGTGACGACCCGCAGATCCCGGTGATTCATCAACGCGTGGGCCACCGCCTCAGGCGTGGTGCCGATATCGATAAACAGGGTGGCGCCATCGGGGATTTGGCTGGCGACGCGGGCGGCGATACGGGCTTTTTCATCCGACAGCATCACCTTGCGGTCATGGTAAGCGGCATTGACCGAGCTGGACGGCAGGGCCGCGCCGCCATGATGGCGATGAATGCGGTTCTGTTCAGCCAGCTCATTCAGATCACGGCGGATGGTTTGCGGGCTGACGGCGAAATGATCCACCAGCTCTTCCGTACTGACGTATCCCTGCCGCTGTACCAGTTCAATGATGGCGTCATGGCGCTGCGTTTGCTTCACGTAAAGCCCTCTGCTTACAAAAAATGATGAGATTAACGCCGGTCATCGGCCGACCCGATGCCTGGAGTCCCAGAAAGCCATCAGCAGGCCGACCACTAGCCCAGCCACATGGGCAGCGTTGGCGATGGCGATACCGAAAATATCGAAATAACCTGCAATCAGCCACAGCAGGGCAAAAATGATCAATCCGCGCGGCAGATTGAGTGGGCTGTCCGGATGCTGTTCACCGTACCACCAGACGTAGCCCATCAACGCATAAACCACGCCGGAAAGCCCGCCGAAAAATACGCCGCTGAAATGATACTGCACCACGCCGCTCAATACCGCCGAAAGAACGGTAAGCAGCAACAGTCTGCCGGTGCCGCGAAATTTTTCCATCGCGCCGCCCAGATACCACCACCACATCAGGTTAAACAGGATATGCAATAAGGAAAAATGCAGCAGCACATGGCTGAACCAGCGCCAGACCTGGACATACTGCTCAGGACCGGCCGGATAAGCCAGCCAATACATCACCTGATCGTCGCCGAGCAGCGCCATCAAGATGAATACCAGTACACAGGCAGCCGTCAGCACCAGGGTCAGCGGGCCTGCTTTGGCGCGCAGCCCGCTGAATCCGCCGCCGGTCGCGTAGCGAAATTCATGGTTGGCGGTAGAACCGGTACGCCAGCTGGCGGCCAGATAGCGGGGATGCATTGGATCGAGCAGGAAAATCTCCAGCGCCTGCTCGGTTTGCGCCAGTTGATCCTCGTCTTTCAGCCACAGCTCGGCGGCCTGGCCCTGCTGAACCAGCTCCAGGGTGACGCCCTGAGTCTTCATATAGTCGATAAACGCCTGCGCCAGGCGAGGATTAGATAAGGCGGTAACTCGTATCATGGCAGGAAATAAGCCCTATCAGTGGGGTGATAAAACACTGTCCGGGATGACGGCTTGGGTCGTGGTAAGCCAACGCCTGCCTGCCTTTTCCGGGGCATCCCTGTCGGCGGTCAGATGCTGATGTCGACATCCAGCGGATAGTTTTTTGTCCAGTCTTCGAACCCGCCGTCAATACTGTATGTAGCGTCAAAACCTTGCTGCAGCAAATATTGGGCGGCACTTTTACTGCTGTTGCCATGATAGCACATCACCATAATGGGGCGTTGCTCCTCCCTCCGGGCGATCAAGGCCGGCAGCGATTCGTTGGTTAAGTGAACGGCGCCCGGTACATGACCGGCGGCAAAACTTTGCGGATCGCGGATATCGACCAGCACGGCGGTATCGTCCTTCCAGAATTGGTGCGCCTGTTCAACGCTGATTGTTTCGAATTGATGCATAAATCAAGGCAGCCTCTGTAATATGACACGTTTTTCCCTGCGCGGGCGGGCTCAGTTTATCAAGCTGCCGGCCAGCGTCTAGCCCTTTCGTGACAGCCGATTCTGGGGCCGCACCTTTTAACCGTTTCTGGAACACACGCCATGGTTGCCTGATGCGCTACTCTATTTATAAGCGGTACTGGAACAGGCGGTACGCTAAAAATGTTATCTATATCACGCCTAATTGTAATTTATAGGTTAATCCATGGCGCGCATGATTGTTTTCGACTACTATTATGAGCGAAAACGAACATTAAAGCATTCATGAGCATGTGGAGGAAGGTACAGTGGAAACCAAAGACCTGATCGTGATAGGCGGCGGAATAAACGGAGCCGGTATCGCTGCGGATGCTGCCGGACGCGGATTGTCGGTGCTGATGCTCGAAGCGCAGGATCTGGCCTGCGCGACCTCCTCCGCCAGCTCCAAATTAATCCACGGCGGCCTGCGCTACTTGGAACATTACGAATTCCGCCTGGTAAGCGAGGCGCTGGCAGAACGAGAAGTGTTGCTAAAAATGGCACCGCATATCGCTTTTCCAATGCGCTTCCGACTGCCCCACCGGCCTCATCTTCGTCCGGCCTGGATGATAAGGGTCGGCCTGTTTATGTACGATCACTTGGGTAAGCGCACCAGCCTGCCGTCAAGTAAAGGATTGCGTTTCGGCGCGGATTCGATATTAAAACCTTCGATCACACGCGGTTTCGAATATTCGGATTGCTGGGTAGACGATGCCCGCTTAGTGGTGCTCAATGCTCAGGAAGTGGTTGCCAAGGGCGGTGAGGTGCGCACCCGTACCCGCGTTACTCGCGCCTGGCGCGAAAATGGCTTGTGGCAGGTAGAGGCAGAAGATGGACTGACCGGTGAGACGCTGCGCTGGCAGGCCAAAGGCCTGGCGAATGCTACCGGCCCCTGGGTGAAACAGTTTATCGACGACAGCCTGCATTTGCCGTCCCAGTATGGTATCCGGTTAATCAAAGGCAGCCATATCGTGGTGCCCAGAGTCCACACCGGCCAGCATGCCTATATTCTGCAAAATGAAGATCACCGTATTGTGTTCGTTATTCCGTGGATGGACAAATATTCGATCATCGGTACCACCGACGTCGAGTATCACGGCGCCCCCCACGACGTGAAAATTGATGATAAAGAAATCAGCTATTTGCTGAATGTCTATAACGCCCACTTTACCAAGCCGCTGGCCGAGCAGGATATTGTCTGGTCATACTCCGGCGTGCGGCCGCTGTGCGACGATGAATCCGATTCTCCCCAGGCGGTTACCCGCGACTATACCCTGTCGGTGACCGATGACCAGGGCAAGGCCCCATTGCTATCGGTATTTGGCGGCAAGCTGACCACTTATCGTAAACTGGCGGAACATGCGCTGGAAAAACTGGCCAAATACTACCCCGATGCCGGGCCCGCCTGGACCCGGGGCGCGGTGCTACCGGGCGGCGATTTGCCCGGCGATAGGGATGACTATGCAGCCAGACTGCGCCGCAAATATCCCTGGCTTGCCGAGAGCATGGCGCGCCGCTACAGTCGCACTTATGGCACCCATGCCGAATTGATACTGGCAGGCACCACCGGTATTGCCAGCCTTGGCGAGGACTTCGGTCATGATTTCTACGAGGCGGAGCTGCGGTATCTGGTGGATCAAGAGTGGGTGGTGTCGCTTGAAGATGCCATCTGGCGCCGCACTAAGCTGGGAATGGAGCTGGATGCAACCGCCTGCGCGCGCATCACCGCCTGGCTGAGCTGCCATCAAAGCAATCATCACCGCTCGCTATCGCTGGCATCCTGACAGAAAGGCCCGAGCAAGCTCGGGCCTTTTTATTCCCAGGCCGGGCCGGTGGTGCCCTTAAAGCCTTATCGGCTTGACTTTCCAAATCTCATCAGCATATTCCTGGATGGTGCGGTCGGATGAGAAATAGCCCATGCTGGCGATATTGCTGACCGCGCGTTTGGTCCACTCCTCACGTTGACGATATAGCGCATCCACTTTATCCTGCGTATCCACATAGCTGCGGTAATCCGCCAGCAGCTGGTAATGATCCCCCAGATTAACCAGGCTATCGAACAGATTGCTGTAGCGATTGGATTCGCCCGGGCTGAAAACGCCGGTCGCTATCTGGGTCAGCGCCAGGTGCAGCTCCGGATCCTGCTCATAATACTGATGAGGATTGTAGCCGCCGACCCGCAGCGCCTCTACCTGTTCGGCGGTATTGCCGAAAATGAAGATATTTTCCTCCCCCATATGCTGGCGCATTTCAATATTGGCCCCATCGAGGGTACCGATGGTCAGGGCGCCGTTCAGGGCGAATTTCATATTGCTGGTGCCCGAGGCCTCGGTACCGGCCAGGGAAATCTGCTCTGACAGATCGGCCGCCGGGATAATCAGCTGCGCCAGACTGACGCTATAGTTGGGGATGAACACCACCTTCAGCCGATTTCTCATCAGCGGATCGTTATTGACCACCGCCGCCACATCATTAATCAGATGGATAACCTGCTTGGCAATATAGTAGGCGGACGCCGCCTTGCCGGCGAATATATTCACCCTGGGCACCCAGTCGGCGTCGGGATTGGCCTTGATCCGATTATAACGGGTGATGATATGCAGCACATTGAGCAACTGCCGCTTATATTCATGGATGCGCTTAATCTGCACATCGAACAAGGCGGCGGGACTGACCACAACATTCAGTTTGGTGGCCAGATACCTCGCCAGGTTCTGTTTATTGGTGAACTTGGCCTGCTGCACGCTGTTGATAAATGTCGGGTAGTCCCGATGACCGGTGATTTCGCCCAGCTGGCTTAAATCGGTACGCCAGGTCTGGCCAATCGTCTCATCCAGCACCGCCGACAGCGCCGGGTTGGCCAGCGCCAGCCAGCGCCTGGGGGTGACGCCATTGGTTTTATTGCAAAACCGGTCCGGATAGATACGGGCAAAATCGGCAAACAGCGATTGCACCATCAGGTCTGAATGCAACTCCGATACGCCATTGACCTTATGGCTGGCGATGACTGCCAGCCAGGCCATACGCACCATGCGGCCATTGTGTTCATCGATAATCGACACGCGAGCCAGCAGGCCGCTGTCGTCAGGAAAAGCGGCCTGGACGCCGGTCAGGAAATGATCGTTTATTTCAAAAATGATCTGCAGATGGCGCGGCAGGATCTTGCCCAGCATCTCTACCGGCCAGGTTTCCAGGGCCTCAGACATCAGGGTATGGTTGGTGTAGGAGAACACTTGGCATACCACCTTCCACGCTTCCAGCCAGCTGAATTGATGCTCATCGATCACTACCCGCATCAGTTCGGGGATCGCCAGTACCGGATGGGTATCGTTAAGATGTATGGCTATTTTGTCAGTCAGGTTTTCATAGGTCTGATGCATCAGCCAGTGGCGGTGCAGAATATCCTGCACCGTGGCGGAGACTAAAAAGTATTCCTGGCGCAGCCGCAGCTCGCGGCCAGAATAAGTGGAATCGTCCGGATAGAGCACCCGGGAGACGTTTTCGGAGTAGTTTTTATCTTCCACTGCGGCAAAATAGTCGCCCTGGTTGAATTTACCCAGATTGATTTCATTACTGGCCTGCGCGCTCCATAGCCTCAGGGTGTTGGTAGCATCGGTATCATAGCCGGGGATAATCTGGTCATACGCGCAGGCCAGCACTTCCTCGGTCTCCAGCCAGTGGGTTTTGGCCCCCTCCTGCTGTACCCGGCCGCCAAAACGGACTTTGTAGCGGGTACCGTGGCGGGGAAACTCCCAGGCATTGCCATATTCCAGCCAGTAGTCCGGTGATTCAGCTTGCTGGCCAGCAATGATGTTCTGTTTGAACATTCCGTATTCATAACGAATGCCATAGCCGCGGCCCGGCAGCGCCATGGTCGCCATGGAATCCAGAAAGCAGGCGGCCAGCCTGCCAAGCCCGCCGTTGCCCAGTCCCGGATCGTTCTCTTCCTGCAGCAGTTCGTCAAGGCTCAGCCCCATCCCATCCAGCGCTGCCCGCGTATCCTCATAAATCCCTATCGCCAGCAGCGCGTTAGACAAGGTTCTGCCCAACAGGAACTCCATCGACAGGTAGTAGACCTGACGTACATCCTGCGACAACTGCGCACGATTCGAACGCAGCCAGCGCTCCACCATCCGGTCCCTGACCGCCAGCAACGTCGCATTCAGCCACTCGTGTTTATTGGCGATAGCAGGGTCTTTACCGATGGTGAACATCAGTTTATAGGCGATGGAATGCTTCAGCGCTTCGACGCTGAGCGTGGGTGAAGCATATAGGATTGGAGCGCTCATCACAGTCATTCCCGGTTAGACACTTGATTACAGGCGCTGGTAAAGCGCCTGGTAAGCTCTGGCGGCAACACGCCAGCTAAAGTCCAGGCCCATCGCCTGGCGCTGCACATAGCGCCACAGCGATGGACGGGACCACAGCACAAATGCCCGGCGTATCGCCCGTTGTAATCCGGCCGCGGTCGCATCTTCGAATACAAAGCCGCTCGCGGTGCCATCGGAGAGATTCTCCAGCGAACTGTCGGTCACTGTATCGGCCAATCCGCCGGTGCGGCGAACCAACGGCAGGGTGCCGTACTTCAGCCCGTATAACTGCGTCAGGCCGCAGGGTTCGAAACGGCTAGGCACCATAAGCACGTCCGCCCCGCCGATAATCCGATGGGAGAAGGCTTCATGGTAGCCCAGCTGTACGCCGACCTGGCTGGGGTATTCCGCCGCTGCCGCCAGGAACCCCTGCTGCAGCGTGACATCGCCCGCGCCCAGCAGCGTCAACTGTCCGCCCTGTTCAAGCAGATCCGGCAACACTTCCAGCACCAGATCCAGTCCCTTTTGGCTGGTCAGCCGACTGACTACCGCAAACAGCGGCACTTTATCATCGACCGTCAGGCCCATTGCCGTCTGGAGGTGGCGTTTGTTTTCCGCCTTGGCCTCCAGCACATCGCGGTTGTAGCGCTTGGCCAGCATTCCGTCGTGGGTTGGATTCCAGATGGCATCATCGACGCCGTTAAGGATACCCGACAGGCGGCCCTGGGCGCTGAGCGATGCCAGCAGCCCTTCCATGCCGTAGCCATAAGCGGGCTGGGTTATCTCACGCGCATAGGTCGGACTGACGGTGGTCACGTGATCGGCATAGAACAGACCGGCTTTCAGATAGGATATCTGACCAAAAAATTCCATGCCATAGGTCTGGAAAAAGTCTTCCGGCAGCCCGAGCTCTGGCAGGTGACGGGCGGAAAACAGCCCCTGATAGGCCAGGTTGTGCACGGTAAAGATCGATTTTGCCGGCCGGCCTTTGGCCGCCAGATAGGCGCAGGTCAGGCCCGCATGCCAGTCATGGGCCTGAATAATATCCGGGTGCCAGCTGCGGTCCAACCCGCTGGCCATTTCGCTGCCCACCCAGCCCAATAGCGCAAAGCGCAGATAGTTATCCATGTAGGCATACATATCCTGATCGTGGTAGGGGCTGCCGGGACGATCATACAGGTCAGGGACATCAATCAGATAAATTCCAACGCCGTTAAACCTGCCGTACAACAGGGTCACATGACGTGAAAGTGCGTCAAATTCATTGATTACGCGCGTCTCGGGAATGCCCTTCAGCAAGTCTGGAAATGCCGGCAGCAGTACCCGCACATCATCGCCTTCGGCTATTTGTGCCGCCGGCAGCGCCCCGACTACATCCGCCAGTCCCCCGGTTTTCAATAAAGGGAACAGTTCAGAACAAACATGTAAAACCTGCATCATCGCTCCTTTGGTGGCTTATTACTTTTAGTGACCCCTAACGGTCTTCCCTTAGCTAAGTTTTGCCAACATGCTGCGTGTTACCAATACGATCCCTTCCTCTGAGCGATGGAATCGTTTCCTGTCATCTTCCTCGTTTTCCCCGATAACCATGCCTTCCGGTAGATGACAGGCGCGATCGATGATGCAGCGTTTTAAACGGCAGGATCGACCGACAATCACGTCCGGCAATAGTATTGCGTCCTCGACAGAGCAGAAGGAATTCACCCTGACGCGAGGGAAAAGTACGGAATGCGAAATATGGGTTCCGGAAAGAATACAGCCGCCCGAAACCAGAGAATTCAGGGTTACACCATGATTACCGGCGCGATCCTGAACAAATTTTGCCGGCGGCAACGGCTCCATATGAGTGCGTATCGGCCAGTCCTGATCGTACATATTGAGTTCCGGCGTCACCGATGCGAGATCCAGATTGGCCCGCCAGTAGGCGTCAAGCGTGCCGACATCCCGCCAGTAGGGCTTGGCCGATTCGTCTTCAGCGGCGGTAACGCAGGACAGCGTAAAGGGATGCGCCCAGGCCTCGCCGTTGGCCGTCACCTTGGGAATGATATCTTTGCCGAAGTCATGACTTGAGTTCTCGCAGGCCATGTCTTCCTCCAACAATTCAAACAGATAGTCGGCGTCAAAAATGTAAATACCCATGCTGGCCAGTGACTGATTGGTCTGGCCCGGCATCAGCGGCGGCTCGGCCGGTTTTTCGACAAAACTCAGTACCCGATAGTTTTCGTCCACCGCTATGACACCAAAATCCCTTGCTTCGGCGCGACTGACCGGCAGACAAGCCACCGTACAGCGCGATTGCTTTTCGACGTGATCGATAAGCATCCGTGAGTAGTCCATCTTATAGATATGATCGCCCGCCAGTATCACCACGTATTTGGCACGGTAGCGGCGGATGATATCCAGGTTCTGCGACACGGCATCGGCGGTGCCGCGATACCAGTTTTCAGTGGCAAACCGCTGCTGGGCCGGCAATAAATCGACAAACTCGTTCATTTCCTCGTTGAGGAAAGACCAGCCGCGCTGGATATGCTGCACCAGCGTATGGGACTGGTATTGGGTAATGACGCCGATCCGGCGGATGCCGGAATTAAGGCAATTGGATAAGGCAAAATCGATGATGCGAAATTTTCCGCCAAAGTGTACCGCCGGTTTAGCGCGGGTAGCGGTCAAATCCCTGAGCCGAGAACCTCGCCCGCCCGCCAGAATGAGCGCCACCGATTGAATCGGCAGTTGCCTTGCCAGCATGACCGGATCCCGGTGTTCAAACCTCACCATGGCATATTCCTTTTTGTTGTTTTACCAGCACCATGACAGAGCGGGCCGCGACGCTTGATTCAGCCAAAGGCTGCGGGCTGTCGGCAGGGCTAAAAGGCGCGGTTATTCGCCATTCGCCAGCAGGCAAAATGCTGTGATAAGGCGCTGCATCGCCATTGATAAGCACCAGATAGCGGCCGGACAGCAGTACCTGCAGTTGGCGTTTGTTCTGTTGCCAGTCGGTGGGGCTCATGGGTTTGCCGGCATCATTCAACCACTGTACGGCCGCGTCATCTGCCGACTGCCAACGGTGGTCATCGCTGAGGGCCGCGATTTCACTGCGCAGCCGGATAAGCGCGGTCGTGAAGGCGTGCAGCGCTGGGTCGGCGCTCGCCCAGTCCAGCCAGGTCAGTTCATTATCCTGGCAAAAGGCGTTATTGTTGCCCTGCTGGCTATGACCGAACTCATCACCGGCCAGCAGCATCGGCGTACCCTGAGAGAGCAGTAAGCTGGCCAGTAACGCCCGCTGGCTGACGCGGCGGCGGCCCTGAACAGCCGCATCCGCATCCAGGCCTTCATGGCCGTGATTCCAGCTGTAGTTCTGTTGGGCGCCGTCGCGATTCTGCTCGCCGTTATCATGGTTGTGCCTGGTATCGAAGCTGACCAGGTCCTGCAGGGTGAATCCGTCATGGGCGGTGACCATATTGATCGAGGCATGCGGCGGCCGATCCGGGTAGATATCGCCAGATGCGGCAAAACGAGTGGCAAACTCACCGGGCTGGATATCGCCGCGCAACCAAAAACGGCGGATCTGGTCGCGGAAACGATCATTCCACTCCGCCAATGGCGCAGGAAAATGTCCAACCTGATAACCTGCCGGACCGATATCCCAAGGTTCAGCGATAAGTTTGATGCCGGACAATATCGGGCAAGCGCCGATGGCGGCAAGCAGCGGCGCCCGCGGGTCGAAGTCCGGCGTTCGCCCGAGGACGGTTGCCAGATCAAAGCGGAAACCGTCCACATGGCAGGCCTGGACCCAGAAGCGCAGGCAATCCAGTATCTGTTCCGTCACGTCAGGATGGTTAAGCCGCAGGGTATTGCCGCAACCGGTCCAATTCTGATAGCCGCCGCGGTCATCCAGCCAGTACCAGCTGCGGTTATCTATCGCCCGCAGCGACAGCACCGGTCCGTCCAGATCCAGTTCGGCGCTGTGGTTGAATACCACATCCAGAATCACCTCAATGCCGGCCTGGTGCAGCGCCCTGACCATATCGCGGAATTCGTTCAGCGGGGTGCGGCCGTCAATGCCCGACGCATATGAGGCCTCAACCGCATAGGGAGCTAGCACGTTATAGCCCCAATAATTACGCAGTCCAAGCCGCTGCAGCCTGGGCTCATCGGCATGCTGCTGTACCGGCAACAATTCCAGCGCGGTGATACCCAGTTGCCTGAGATAATCAATCATTACTGGATGGCCGATAGCGGCATAGGTGCCGCGCAGGTCGGCCGGGATCTGCGGATGCAAGCGCGTCAGGCCCCGCACATGGGCTTCGTAAATCACCGTTTTTCCCCAAGGCGTCGCCGGGGCGATATCCTGCTGCCAGTCATAACGCTCATCGACCACGATGCTTTTGGGTACCCGCGCCGAGCTGTCGGACTGGCTGGGCGTCGGTTGCCCATCATAAAGCTCCGGTTCATCGCCGACCCGGCCGTCAACCGCACGACCGCTCGGATCAATGACCCGTTTAGCCGGATTGAAACGATGTCCGGCCTCAGGCTGAAAGGGACCGTGCAGCCGATAGCCATAGCGCAGACCGGGACGGGCATCGGGCAGATAGCCGTGCCAGTAGTTTCCGCTACGCACAGGCAGATCACACTGCATCTCCCGCCCCTGGTCATCAAACAGGCACAGCACTACCCGATCGGCATGCTCAGACATCAGGCTGAAATTAACGCCTTTGCCATCAAAGCTGGCCCCAAGGGGTAAAGGTGAACCTGCCGCAAGCCGGGTCATCTAGCCCTCCCTGACCAGGAACAGCGTTGCCAATGGAGGCAGCGTCAGTTGAACGGAATGTTCCCGTTGGTGGCTGGGATGGGGCTGGCTGTGGATTTCACCGCCATTGCCGGTATTACTGCCGTTGTAATAGCTCGAGTCGGTATTCAGAATTTCGCGCCAGCGGCCGGAATGAGGGATGCCGATACGATAGCCAGGACGCGGAACCGGCGTAAAGTTGCTGACCACCATGATTTCATTGCCGTCATTATCCCGGCGCAGAAAAGCGAAGACCGAATTTTCGCTGTCATCGGCTACCAGCCACTCAAAGCCGTTATAGCTGCAGTCTTGCTGATAAAGCGGCGCATACTGCCGATAACAGGCATTCAGGTCACGCACCAAACGCTGCACTCCGCTGTGTGGGCCTGCGGCGTCGTCCAGCAGATGCCAGTCAAGACTGCGATCATGATCCCATTCACGGCGTTGAGCGAATTCGTTGCCCATAAACAGCAGCTTCTTGCCCGGATGACCCCACATAAAGCCATAGTAGGCGCGAAGATTGGCGAACTTCTGCCAGTCGTCGCCGGGCATGCGCCCGAGAATTGAATGCTTGCCGTGGACAACTTCGTCATGGGATAGCGGCAGCACAAAGTTCTCGCTGTAGGCATACACCATACTGAAAGTCATCTGGTTGTGGTGGTATCTGCGGTGTACCGGATCAAGCTGCATATATTTCAGGGTGTCGTTCATCCAGCCCATATTCCATTTGTAATGGAATCCCAGGCCGCCATTTTCCGGTGGCGAAGTTACCCCGGAAAAAGAGGTCGATTCTTCGGCAATGGTGACTGAACCATCACGCTGGGTACCGACGGTATGGTTGGTATAACGCAGGAAAGCTATCGCTTCCAGGTTTTCATTGCCGCCATAATGGTTGGGGATCCACTCCCCGGCAGGCCGGCTATAGTCTCGATAAATCATTGAGGCCACAGCGTCTACGCGCAATCCGTCAATGCCATAACGTTCCAGCCAGAACAGCGCATTCCCGGCCAGATAATTACGCACTTCATTGCGCCCGTAGTTATAGATAAGGGTGTTCCAGTCCTGGTGAAGGCCTTCACGGGGGTCGGCATATTCATAAAGTGAGCTGCCGTCGAATTTGGCCAGCCCGAACTCATCGCTGGGGAAATGCCCTGGCACCCAGTCCAGCAACACATTGATGCCGGCTCGATGGGCCGCCTGGATAAGCGCACGAAAGTCTTCTGGGGTTCCGAAACGGCGCGTGGGCGCATAGATCCCGAGCGGCTGGTAGCCCCAACTGCCATCAAAAGGATGTTCATTGATCGGCAGCAGCTCTATATGGGTAAAGCCCATATGCTGCACATAGCCTATCAGCTGATCGGCCAGCTCTTGATAGCTGAGCCAGTAGTTATTGTCCGCGTGACGCCGCCAGGACCCCAGATGCACTTCATAAATAGAAATCGGCTTATCCAGCGCATTGGCATGGCTTCGCTCGGCGTCAGGCTCGACGATAGCCGGAATGCCGCGGGTCAGCGAAGCGGTCTCCGGACGCATCTGTGCCTCGAAGGCATAGGGGTCGGCTTTCAGCCGAGTATCGCCATGGCAATCGATAATTTCGTATTTATACAGCTGGCCCGTGGTTACGGCGGGCAGGAACAATTCCCAGATGCCGTTTTCACGGCGCTGGCGCATCGGATGACGCCGGCCATCCCAGAAATTAAACTCACCAACCACTGACACCCGCTGGGCGTTGGGTGCCCAGACGGCAAATCGAATCCCCGCGATGCCGTCCAGCATCTCAGGATGGGCGCCAAGACGTTCATAAGGACGCAGATGGGTTCCTTCAGCCAGCAGCCAGCTGTCCACATCTTGTAATAGCGGACCGAACCGGTAAGGATCTTCTATGACATAAGTCTGCTCGTGCCAGGTAACGGCCAATTGGTAAAGAAAAGGTTTTTTGCGCCGGCCGACAACCGCAGAAAAAAAACCTCTTTGATCGACGCAAATTAAATCTGTGACCTTGCGCCCATTTTTTGCATCTATTAATGTCACTGCGCTGGCATCAGGTAATAAAGCCCGGACAACCAAACCTTCGGCGGTATTATGCATGCCGAGCAATGAAAAGGGATCGGCATAGCGTCCTGAGATTAACGCTGAAATGACCTCATGGTCGGGAAATCCTGACATGGCACTATTCCTTTTCTTACTCCATGAAATAAAAGAATATCTATAAAATAAAACGCTCTCTTGCCTGAATACGCAGCCCGAATCGCCTGCTTGAGATAGCGGCGTCAGCTATCCCGCCGTTTTCAGGCAGGAGGCATTTGCGTGTTCAGAAATCCATAGGAAAGGCTATTACACTATGCGTGTAATTGTGGGCCTTACAATAATAAGCATAGTCAAAGGTTCAAAGTAAAGATTAACCAGCATCAACTAATTTTTTATTTTTCAAAGGAAAGAAGGGACCCTTTTGCGCGCAAAAATAAATTCTTTTTATTAATCATTAAAATAAAAACAGTCGCTGCTTAAAGGAAGGGTAACCGAAAGTGTAAGGGGTTCTGACAGAATGTGATTAATAGCACAATTAATCACTTAATTATTCTGAAAGCGGGTTGATGGTGAAAGGATTTGACCCGAGACCGGTCTGGCATGCACTGATAAGAAAACGCGGTTTGCTGCAGCAGACAGGACATATGCCTACGGCCGCCTAAACGGCCAGCCGCAAGTGCTGCCCGCAACAGCGGGCAGGTATAACGCCTATCAGTCCACCAGCAGGCGCATCATGCGTCGCAAGGGTTCAGCCGCGCCCCACAGCAGCTGGTCACCGACGGTGAAGGCTGACAGATATTCCGGCCCCATAGTGAGTTTGCGCAGACGTCCGACCGGGGTTTTCAGAGTGCCGGTAACCGCCGCCGGCGTCAGCTCGCGCATCGATAGTTCACGGTCATTAGGCACCACGTTTACCCACTCATTATGGGCTGCCAGCAGTTGGTGGATATCTTCAAGTCCAACATCCTGTTTCAGCTTGATGGTAAAAGCCTGGCTGTGGCAGCGCAGAGCGCCGACGCGCACGCAAAGACCATCTACCGGAATCACCCGTTGGCTGTTAAGGATTTTATTGGTTTCAGCCTGGCCTTTCCACTCTTCGCGGCTCTGGCCGTTATCAAGCTGCTTGTCGATCCAGGGGATCAGGCTGCCGGCCAGCGGCACACCGAAATTATCAGTCGGCAGGGTGCCGCTGCGGGTCAGTGCCGTCACTTTACGTTCAATATCCAGAATGGCTGATGCCGGATTCTGCAGCTCAGCCGCCACGCCGCCATGCAGCATGCCCATTTGAACCAGTAGCTCGCGCATATGGCGGGCACCGCCGCCGGAGGCCGCCTGGTAGGTTGCGACAGACACCCAGTCCACCAGATTATGGGCGAATAGGCCGCCCAGTGACATCAGCATCAGGCTCACGGTACAGTTGCCGCCGACAAACGTCTTGATGCCATTTTCCAGGCCTTGTTTGATAACGGCATGGTTGACCGGATCGAGGATGATGATGGCATCGTCTTTCATGCGCAGCGAAGATGCGGCATCAATCCAGTAACCCTGCCAACCGGCGGCGCGCAGCTTGGGATAAATTTCGTTAGTATAATCCCCACCCTGGCAGGTAATGATAATATCCAGGGCGCTGAGCGCCGCCAGATCCCCGGCATCCTGCAGCGTCCCGTGCTGGCCATTGACTACCGGCGCGGCCTGGCCATGCTGGGAAGTAGAAAAGAATACCGGACGGATGGCGTCAAAATCACGTTCTTCGTTCATGCGTTGCATGAGCACCGAACCGACCATACCGCGCCAGCCAATAAAACCTACGTTTTTCATGATTACTGTGTCCTGCCATGGAGGGTGACATTAAGGGGCGAATAATTACTCTGTTCCCACCTTACAAAAATAGGCGGAAAAGCCGCAAGTGAAATTATTCGATAACCGACTGTTTTTCAGCAATAGCGCTAATGATCCGGCATAAAGCGGGTTCAATGCAGCAATTTGGCAACAATGAATGGGGAAAGTATGACTGAAATGATCTCAGCAACGGTATTGCTGTTTCTGATAATGGATCCATTGGGCAACCTGCCGATCTTTATGTCGGTGCTGAAACATATCGAGCCCAGACGTCGGCGCATTATTGTGATTCGCGAAATGTTGATCGCCTTGCTGCTAATGCTGATTTTCCTGTTTGCCGGCGAACGTATTCTCAGCTTTCTTAATCTACGGACTGAAACCGTATCGATTTCAGGCGGCATCATTCTGTTTCTGATCGCCATCAAAATGATATTCCCTACCCAGGAGGGCAGCAGCAGTGGACTGCCGGCCGGCGAAGAGCCTTTTCTGGTGCCGCTGGCAATCCCCCTGGTCGCCGGCCCTTCCATTCTGGCGACGCTGATGCTGCTTTCCCACCAGTATCCGAACCAGGTAGACCACCTGGTGTTCGCCCTGATGATTGCCTGGGGACTGTCGGTCATCATCCTGATGCTGTCCGGCCTGTTCCTGCGTCTGTTGGGCGATAAGGGGGTCAGTGCGCTCGAGCGGCTGATGGGCTTGCTGCTGGTGATGATCGCCACCCAGATGTTCCTGGATGGCGTGCGGGCCTACCTGAAAATATGATGTCAGGAGATTGCCAGCAGCCAGTGTGGCAGCGATAGCGGTAAGGAAACCTGTCCCTGTTGAAAAAGCGGGGTTACCGCAGTTTTGCCCTTCTTCCGCGCCGCTCGGCGCGGAAGAAGGGGACGATTAAATCACTATATTAAGCAGCAGGCAGCCAATCAGGCCGCAGACCGAAATAATGGTTTCCAGCGCCGACCAGGATTTAATGGTTTCCATGATGGTCAGGTTGAAATACTCCTTGAACAGCCAGAAACCCGGATCATTAACGTGCGAGAAAATCACGCTGCCTGAGCCGACCGCCAATACCATCAGTTCAGGACTGACGCCGGTTGTGGCAATCAGCGGCGCGGCGATGCCGCCGGCAGTGATGGCGGCAACAGTGGCCGAACCCAGCGCGATACGCAAGATAGCGGCAATGGACCAGGCCAGCAGCAGAGGTGAAACCGCACTGCCTTCCATCAGGGCGGCAATATATTTTTCAACGCCGCTGTCGACCAGCACCTGCTTGAATGCACCGCCACCGCCGATAATCAGCAGCATCATGGCGATGATTTTGATCGAGTCGGTGATAGTCCCCATCACTTCGTCCATGCTGCGACCGCGATTAAGACCAAAAGTGAAGATAGCAATCAGCACCGCAATCAACGTGGCGATCACCGGATCACCGAAGAACTCGGCATAGGCCAGTACCGGATGACCGGTAGGCAGCACCATTTCCGCCACGGCGCGGATCGCCATCAGTACCACCGGCACCAGAGAGGTCCAGACGCTAACGCTGAAGCTGGGCATTTCCTGCTCGGTAAAGGTCTTGGGGTTATAAAGACCTTCAGGCACCGGCTTGTCGATACCTTTCAGAAAACGGGAATACACTGGGCCTGCCAGAATGACGGTCGGAATTGCCAGGATAGTGCCGAACAGCAGGGTTTTACCCATATCCGCCTGGAAGATAGTGGCGATCGCCGTGGGTCCCGGATGAGGAGGCAGGAAACCGTGGGTCACCGACAGCGCGGCCGCCATCGGCACCCCGACATACAGCAGAGGAATACGGGCTGAAGCGGCGATGCTGAACACCAGCGGCAGCATCAGGACGAAACCGACTTCATAGAACAGGGCAAAACCCACGGTAAAACCGGTGAGGACCACCGCCCACTGTATATGCTGTCTGCCAAATTTTTCAATCAGCGTAGTGGCAATGCGCTGTGCCCCGCCGCAGTCCGCCAGCATTTTGCCCAGCATGGCGCCGAAACCCATTATCAGCGCCAGACTGCCGAGCGTGCCGCCTACACCTGCCTTGATTGAGCCGATAACCTTGTTGACCGGCATACCCTGCATGAAGCCAACTGCCAAGGCAACCAGGATCAATGCTATAAAACCATTCAATTTGAAACGAATCATCAGCAGGAGCAGCAGCGCTACGCCTATTGCTACAATTATGAGCGGCATGATAAGTAATCCATAAAAAACCGGAATGACGGAGCGGTTTGCTACCGGAGGATAGCTATCCTATTTAGTTTGGCAAAGAAATCGCTTTTTCGCCTGCTTAAGTGAAAACAGATAGCTCTGCAAATGTTACCGGTATCATGATACCGGTAACATTGCCCGTTGCAGAGGGGCCGGGTGAGGGAAATTGCTATTTTGAGAGGCTGATCATATTTGTAGATAAATTAATCGTAGCTTTACAAACGTTAAATACTGTCTCCAGGCAGTATTTGAAAGCCAACATCAGTTTTAGCACCCGGCACCGGCAAGCCACGAAGGCGCGCCAGCAGCCGCTCGGCGCTGATACGGCCCATTTCTTCGCGCGGGGTTAGTACGCTGGCAAGCCTGGGATGCATGACCTGCGCAATATCATGCCCGTGAAAACCTGCCACCGCCATATCCTGTGGGATACGCAGCCCCTGGCGCTGGCATTCAAAGATGGCGCCGATTGCCAGGTCATCATTGGTGCAGACAATGCCGTTAATCGCGGGATATTCCTGCTGGGCGCGTCGGGTCAGTTCGGCGCCGGTGGAATAAGAGGATGACTCGGCAACCATCATACTGTGGGCGATAAGGCCGTTATCGCGCATCGCCTGCTGGTAACCCTGCTGCTTGATCAGAGTCCGTTCATCCAGCCGAGCGCCGAAATAGACCACATGGGGATGCCCGCGGTCGATAATCGCCTGGGTCATCTGCCTGGCCGCTGCGTAATTATCAAAACCAACCGCCATATCCAGGCAGGGGGAGACACTGTCCATGATCTCAACCACCGGAATGCCGGCCACTTCAATCATCTTCAAGGTGCGGGGAGTGTGGCTGCGTTCAGCCAGGATCAGGCCATCGATATTGTATGAGAGCAACGAGGTCAGACGCAGTTCTTCAGTCTGCTGCTGATAACCATAATGAGCCAGCATGGTCTGATAGCCGTTGGCGTCAGTCACCTGTTCAATGCCGCGCAGTACTTCGGCAAACACCTGATTGGTCAGTGAAGGCAGTAGCACGCCGATGGCGCGGCTGGTCGCATTGGACAGGATATCGGGAGCACGGTTAGGAATGTATCCCAGATCGTCGAGCGCAACGGCGATTTTCTGCTGCAGGGCTTCCGAGACCAGTGCCGGATTACGTAAATAACGACTGACCGTCATTTTGGTGACGCCCACCCTGTCGGCTACATCCTGCAGCCCCGGTCTTTTCTTCTTTATTATTGACATGTTAACCCCGTCCGGTAATGGCCGGAGTTTAGCAAAAAAACTGCCGCCGGGGGTGTTTTTCCAGCGGCGGTGGGTGATGATAGCCTGATGATGCCAAAGGGGGCCTATCTCCAGTGACGTCAAGGCAATAAGCATGCGGCCACAAGCATGCGGCCCCGGCCCTCACACCGGCGGCAGATCGAACAGCAATACCTCACTGTCTGCGGTGGCCTGCAGGGTGACCGCAGGCTCATCCCATATTGCCAGAGCATCACTGGTCGATGCCAGCTGGCCATTAACCTTGACTTCGCCGCGCACCACCTGGATCCATAGGCGACGGCCAGGCGCTGGTTGATAACCCTCTTCCTGACCTGCCGACATGGCCCAGCGGGACAGCGTCATATCCTGAAAGACTTTGAGCGAACCTTCTCTGGCGTCCGGCGACAGCACCAGTTGCCGTCCCTGCAGCACATCGAAACGGCGCTGTTCGTAACGCGGCGCCAGTCCGGTCTGCTGCGGGATAATCCAGATCTGATAGAGATGCAGCTCGCTGTCATCACGGCCATTGTATTCGGAGTGGCGTACGCCGGTGCCGGCGCTCATGATTTGGAACTCACCGGCCTGGATCTGTTCTTTGTTGCCCATGCTGTCCTGATGTTCGACCGTTCCGGACAGCACGTATGTCAGTATTTCCATATCTTTATGGGGATGGGTACCAAAACCTTTTCCTGCAGCAATGCGGTCTTCATTGATGACCCGCAGGGCGGAAAACCCCATAAAGTCAGCATCATAATAATCAGCAAACGAAAAAGTGTGCCAGCTATCCAGCCAACCATGGTTGGCGTGACCACGGTCTTTGGCAGAGCGTAGATAAATCATGTTCAAGTCTCCTCAACGTTTTTTCTAGTCTAGCTCTGGGCCAGGAATAAGATAGCGTAAAAAACTCACCCCACGATTCAAATTATTCGAATGAGTTGTCAGCCGTAAATAGACCCGACTATCGGTGATTTGCCGATCTCGGCGTTATGGCAAAAGGGGGATCTAACTAGACAGAACGGACTATAATCAGGTTTTCGACCCGGCAAGGAAAAAAAAATGTTTGAAGGATTTTCACAGCAAAAAGTCACTCTTTCCAATGCTGTCTTGAATGTCCGCCATGGCGGTAATGGCCCGCCAGTATTGTTGCTACACGGGCATCCGCGCACCCATGCTACCTGGTCGAAAGTAGCCCCGATACTTGCTAAATCCTTTACGGTAATTTGTCCAGATCTTCGTGGGTTCGGTCAGTCTTCTAAACCCCAGGATTTGCCTGATCACGCGAATTCATCCAAAAGAGCGAAGGCAAAAGATTGCATAGAGCTGATGCTTTATTTTGGCTTTGAACGTTTTGCATTGGTCGGGCACGACAGGGGAAGTTATACGGCTTACCGCGCAGCTTTGGATTATCCTGACAGAATTTCACAATTAGCGGTGCTTGATTGCGTTCCAATTCTTGAAGCGCTTGAACGATGTGATGAACGGTTCGCCCGACAGTGGTACCACTGGTTTTTCTTCGCTCAAGCAGAAAAACCAGAGCGAGCCATTCTGGCAGATCCCGATGCCTGGTACGGAGAACGGCCCGATAACATGGGCGATGAAGAGTATGAAGATTATCGGCGAGCCATACATTCACCTGAAACGGTCCATACAATGCTGGAAGATTATCGTGCTGGATTATCCATAGATAGGCTGCATGAGGAAGAAGACCGCAGGAACAATCGCAAAATAGCGTGCCCGGTGTTGTGCTTGTGGTCTGAACAGGATGATTTAGCTGAGTTGTACGCTGATATCCCCGCCATCTGGAAAAACTGGGCTCATGACCTGCGTAGCGGAACCCTAAACAGTGGTCATCATATGGCAGAGCAAGCCCCTGAAGCACTCGCTGCCAAATTGAGCTTGTTCCTGAGTCGCCCCTGAAAACTCAAAAAACCTTTCTACGATCCTCACAGCAAAAAAAAAGCCAGCACCCAAGCTGGCTGAAATAATACTGGAAGCAATGTGAGCAATGTCGTGCCTTCACGCCAAGAATCTCCCGAGAAAGCCCTCAGCGGAACGCAAGGCAATAATAATCATTATCATTCGCACTTGTAAAGCACTTTTTATTCGCCGCCTAGATACATCTGCCGCAGGAAGCGCGGAACTGACTGCTGTTCATTAGTGCCGATGACTTCAAGCTCTGGCAATAAGTCTTTCAGACGCTGATGCGAATTGCTCATCAGGCAGCCCTTGCCGGCCATGGCCAGCATCTCTTTGTCGTTCATGCCGTCGCCGAAGGAAATGCATTCGGCCAGGGTAAAGCCCAGCAGTTTAGCCACCTGATCCAGCGCATGTCCCTTTGATACGCCGCCGGCCATCACTTCGAGGCACACCGGCAGCGAGAAACTGACGTTAACCCGATCGCCCCAGCGTGCGTTCAGGGCCGCTTCCAATTCAAGCAGTCGCTGGTGATTATCGCTGGTAAAGTAGACCTTGCAGATGCCGTCGGTTTCTAGCAGCCCGGGCTGGTAAATCTGGTAATGGAATTTTGATTCGCGGAAAAAATCTTGTTGATCAAGACGATCGCGATTCATATACCAGTCGTCGTTCCGATAGACGTTGGTCAGGATCTGCGGATCTTGATGCACCAGACCAAACAAATCGGCGGCGATATCTTCATCCAGGTTATGGGAAAAAATAAGATCGCCCTGGGCATTATGGACGCGGGCGCCGTTGGAGGTGATCATATAGGCGCTAATACCCAGATTATCGCGAATTTGGGAAACGTCGATGTGGTGTCGGCCGGTCGCAAACACAAAATGGACGTTGCGCGCGGTCAGCAGACGCAGGGTTTCCTTGGTATAAGGCGTAAGAGTATGGTCCGGCGCAAGCAGGGTGCCATCAAGATCGGAAGCGACAACTGAATACATAATACTTATTAAACCTCTGACGTTGAGCGACGACGTTAGACGCCGTCAGCATGAGTGATACCGCGCGAAAAAGTCGGTGATCATGTTCAATGCATCGGCACGCAGGCTGTCTTTTTCAAACAAAATTTCATGCCGCGCGCCTGGCAGGCAGACCGGCTGATTGCCTTCACAAGGATGACCCGCCGCGGCCATGGCGCGACAAAATGCCCCATGGCTGCGGTTATCGACCACTTTGTCCTCGCCAGCTTGCAGTAGCATGACAGGTGTTGTGAGCGTAGCCGCATTATCCATAACGCCCTGGCTGGCAATCAGTCCTTCACGTACCCAATGATAGGTCGGGCCACCGACTCTGAGTGTCGGCTCATCGGCGTACAGGCGTAGACTGCGTTGATAACGCTGCCGGCTATGGGTCAGTAGGTTGGCCCTGAACGGACTGGGATGCCAGGCACCGGTGCCGACAGCGTAAGTATCGCGCAGCCTGGGGCGCCCTTCAGCCCATTCAAGCACCCGCCAAGCCAGCCAGGATGGCATCGGCAGCCGGATGCCGAACATCGGCGCGCACAGCACCGCCGCATCGCAGCAATCGGGTTCGCGGGCCAGAAACAGCGCCAGGATAGCGCCGCCCATTGAGTGCGCCAGCGCAAAACGGCATCGGTAACGGTCCCGCGGAACGTAGCGCTGCCAGAACAGCGAAAAATCCCGGACATAATCGTCAAAATGCTGCACGTGGCCCCGATGGCTGTCTTCCAGCAACCGGCCGGACCGCCCCTGGCCCCGGTGATCCATAATCAGCACGTCATAGCCGCAATGATAGAGGTCATAGGCGACCTCCTGGTATTTAACGTAACTTTCAATCCGCCCGGTACTGATGACCACCACTTTGTCATGGGCAGGTGAACAGAGCCGGACAAAGCCGATCGGCAACCCATTGACGCCGATGAATTCGCCTTCTTCCCGCTGACGCCAGAAGTCCAGTAAAGGGCCGGTAGCAAAGGCGGAGAATTGCTGTTCCCGCTTTTGCCAGCTTTGTCTGAATACTGATAACACCTGTGCTGCTCCTGACGTCTTACGGGGGTGAACCACGGGCCGGACACCGGGAAAATTCGCCGGCAGATAGGAATGATGAGGTACCGCGCTCAGTTGTGGCGCATATCCTGACTTAGGAGTATTGTGACACAAAAAGCGCTTTTCAGGGAGTACAATTAATGACCTGGCACTGGTGGCTGGCCTACTTTGTCACAACGACCATATTGAGCATTTCCCCCGGTTCTGGGGCTATCAACACCATGAGCACCGGTATCAGCTATGGCGCAAGAGGCGCCGTGGCGTCGATTGCCGGCCTGCAGGTCGGCCTGGCGAGTCATATCATGTTGGTCGGCATCGGGCTCGGTACGCTGTTTACCCAGTCGGTACTGGCGTTTGAAATCCTGAAATGGCTCGGCGTGGCCTATCTTATCTGGCTGGGTATCCAGCAATGGCGCTCCGGATCCGGGCTGGTGCTGAACGCGCAAGCAGGCGGCGTATCGCGGCGCAGGCTGTTTAAGCGCGCGATACTGGTTAACCTGACCAATCCCAAAAGCATCGTGTTCCTGGCCGCGCTGTTTCCGCAGTTCATCATTGCCGGCGAGCCCCAGGTCATTCAGTACCTGGTGCTGGGCATCACCACGCTGGTGGTTGATCTGGTGGTAATGATTGGCTATGCCAACTTGGCGACCCATGTCTCAAAATGGCTGAAGGGGCCGCGCCAGATGAAGCTGCTGAACCGTATTTTTGGCTCATTGTTCATTATGGTTAGCGCGCTGCTGGCCACCGCCAAATAGGATGTTCAGCGCACCGGCAGGATGTCGTCATCCACCAGGTGTTCGCGAATAACCGACAGAAAAGGCATACCGAAGCGGTCCAGCTTCCGATTACCCACGCCATTGACCCGCAGCATGTCATTGGCGGTGACCGGGAGCTGCTCAGCCATCTCCAGTAACGTTGCATCGTTGAAGACCACATAAGGTGGTACGTTCGCTTCATCAGCCAGGGATTTACGCAATTTTCGCAGCTTGGCAAACAAATGGCGATCATAGTTACCCACGTGCGCTTTGGGCGCCGCACGGGCTTTCAGGTTGGTCACGCGCGGTTCCGCCAGCAGCAGCGGCACTTCGCCGCGCAGCACCGGCCGCGCTGATTCAGTCAGCTGCAAGGCGGAATGCTGGGTAATATTCTGGTTGACCAGCCCCAGATGAATCAGCTGGCGTAGTACGCTTATCCAGTGTTCGTTCGAGCGCTCCCGGCCAATACCGTATACCGGCAGTTTATCATGGCCGTTTTCGCGGATTCGCTGGCTGTTGGCGCCACGCAGCACCTCGACGATATAGGCCATGCCGAAGCGCTGGCCGACGCGATAAACGCAGGACAGGGCTTTGCGCGCCTCTTCGAGCCCGTCATAGCGCTTGGGGGGATCCAGGCAGATATCGCAGTTGCCGCAGGGTTGCTGGCGTCCTTCACCGAAATAGTTCAGCAACACCAGCCGGCGGCAGGTCTGGGCTTCGGCAAACGCCCCCATGGCGTTCAGTTTATGGCGTTCTATATCCTGCTGCTCGCCCGGCGGTTTCTCTTCAAGACAGCGGCGCAGCCAGGCCATATCGGCCGGATCGTAAAACAGCACCGCTTCGGCCGGCAGGCCGTCCCGACCGGCGCGGCCGGTTTCTTGGTAGTAGGACTCAATGGTGCGTGGTATATCGAAATGCAGCACAAACCGCACATTGGGTTTGTTGATGCCCATGCCGAAGGCCACCGTCGCCACCACCACCTGCAGGTCATCGCGCTGGAAGGCTTCCTGCACCTGGGCGCGTACGCCGTTCTCAAGCCCGGCATGATAGGCGCCTACGCTTACGCCGCGGCTCTGCAGCCGGGCGCTGATATCTTCCACTTTGGCGCGGCTGTTGCAGTAAATAATGCCGCTTTTGCCACGCTGGCTTTGAACAAAATGCCAAAGCTGATCGAACGGCTTGTATTTTTCCACCAGGGTATAGCGAATATTGGGCCGATCGAAACTGCTTACCTGAATCAGCGGATCATGGAGATCCAGCAACCGGACGATGTCTTCGCGGGTCGCGTTGTCGGCGGTCGCGGTCAGGGCGATAAAGGGCAGGCCGGGGAAGTGGCGCTTGATGTGGCCAAGCGTACGGTATTCAGGCCTGAAGTCGTGTCCCCACTGGGAAATACAGTGAGCCTCATCGACCGCAATCATCGCCGGACGCCACTGCTGGAGCTGTTCCAGCATGTTATCCATCATCAGCCGTTCTGGCGCGATATACAGCATCCTGATGCTGCCGTCGCGGCAGCCGGCCATGATGTCATGCTGCTGCTCACGGGTCTGGGTCGAATTCAGGCATGCGGCGGCAACGCCGTTGGCCAGGAGCTGGTCGACCTGATCTTTCATCAGCGAGATAAGCGGAGAAACCACCAGCGTCAGTCCGTCCATCACCAGCGCTGGAATCTGGTAGCAGAGAGACTTTCCGCCGCCGGTAGGCATGACCACCAGGCAGTCGCGACCGCTGATGACCGTGTTAATGATTGCTTGCTGACCCGGCCGGAACTGCTGATAGCCGAAGGTGTCCTGCAGCACTTGCTGAGCCTGCGTTTCCTGCTCTGTTACCGCCGCCGTTGACACATCATCCCCAATTTGGTTTATGCCGGCGCCTGCTTTCCGGCACCGGTAATAGTTAACACCTTACATCATGTCGTTGAGCATAAAGCCGACACCGACACGGGTCTGGCGGTGATCATAATCGATAAGTGACTCGCCGTAGCCGCTGAACACCTGGGTGTAGAACCGCACATGCTTGGAAACCGGATAACTCCAGCCCAGTTCGGCGCCGCCGTAGCCGCTGTTCCAATTATAGCGACCTTCAACGCTGAACACGCTCTCGCCCCAGGTATAGCCTACCTTCAGCCGATTATGGCCCATGTAGCGGGTGATATCCTCATTGTTGTCGCCGCTGCCCAGCTTGAGCCAGGGTTTGACTTCCACCTGCCAGTTGCCATTCTGCGCCATCAGTCGGGTGTAAGCACGGTTCCAGCTGCGTGATGTCGGATCGGAGCGTCCGTTGGATTGATGGTTCAGGCCCACTTCCACATCGCGCAGGGTCCAGCCGGCAAAATTATAATCTGTCGCCCAGCCGAGGAATACCTGTGGTTCATAGTTTGTTTCACGAAACGGTGAAGATTCGCCTTTATTAGACATCTGCCACCAGGAGCGCTGAGTATAAGAAGCCCCCAGCACCGAGTTCTCCCCCGCGATACCGCGCCATAGCGGAAAACCAAGACTCAGTTGGAAAGCCACCTCATCTTTCTTGGCATTCTCGGCCCAGTCATATGACCGGATGGCCTCTTTATTGATATCGCTGGTATAGGTATAAAGCAGGTAATTGCTTTCATACGGATAGAGCGTGAATGGATTGTCATGCTCCTGAAGCAGGTTCGCTATGATACTGCCTTTTATCGCGGGTGCATCGTGAATTTTTTCAATCGTTGCTTCCTGCGCATGCACTAATACCGTTGATCCGATGAAGAGCGCTACAGCCCCGCCAAGTGTACGCATAAATTTATCTCCGAAAGCGCGCAACCCATGAACACATATATGCAAAGCGAATCATTTTACACACTATCGGTGTTTTTATTTAAAAAAATACTCATTACCCGCACGCTTGGCTAACGGAGGCAGGGCTGGAAAGTTACCGTTTACAAGCATAATATCAACATATTGTTAACCACGGTGCGCCGACTGCGGGCACCACTGGGATCCTTTATGTCGTCAACGCCTCTTACACCGCAGGACGCCCGGCGTCTTATCGGCTGAGGATGCTTATCGCCGCCGATTACCTTATACTCTCGCGCCTGTTTGCGCACAACCAACCGGTCATGGAATACGATGAATACCACCCGCCAGGGCGTGCTTTGCGCGCTCGGAGCTTATCTTATATGGGGCCTGGCTCCCGCCTATTTCAAACTTATCCAGCAGGTTCCGGCCGGCGAAATACTGACCCACCGTATTATCTGGTCAGTTTTTTTCATGCTGGCGCTGATTACCCTGAGTGATAAATGGCGGCAGGTAGCTGCGTTGTGCCGTAAGCCGAAAGTCCTGCTGGCCCTGGCGCTGACCTCGGTATTGATCGGCAGTAACTGGCTGTTGTATATCTGGGCGGTAAACAATCACCATATGCTGGAAGCCAGCCTGGGCTATTTCATCAACCCGCTGGTGAATATCCTGCTGGGCATGCTGTTTCTGGGCGAGCGCTTTCGCCGGCTGCAGTGGGCGGCAGTGGTACTGGCGGTGCTCGGCGTACTGGTGCAGCTGTGGAAATTCGGCTCCCTGCCGCTTATCGCCCTGGGACTTGCCGCCACCTTTGCCCTGTATGGCCTACTGCGTAAAAAACTCGGCGTAGACCCACAAACCGGCATGCTGGTAGAAACCCTGTGGCTGCTGCCCTTTGCCGCCGTCTATCTGTTTATTTTTGCCGACAGCCCGACCAGCCATATGTCGGCCAATCCCTGGCAGTTGAACACATTGCTGATAGCGGCAGGGATTATCACCACCATTCCGCTGCTGCTGTTTACCGCTGCCGCTAACCGCCTGCAGCTGTCGACGCTGGGCTTTTTCCAGTATCTTGGCCCAACGCTGATGTTCATCTTGGCAACGGTATTCTATGGTGAAGCTATGACCGAAGATAAACTGTTCACTTTCGGCTTTATCTGGCTGGCGCTGGCGGTATTTATCGCCGATGCCCTGCTGTACACGCGCAAATCACGCCGCATGCGCCGCAGCCCGACGTGAGATAAAACGGGCCATCGCCGGCCCCAGCAGCAGTATGGTAAACAGCCGCAGGCTTTGCAGCGCCATCACAAAGCCGATATTGACCTGGGCGCCCGCCGCAATGATCGCTGCCGTATCCAGCCCGCCAGGGCTGGTTGCCAGATACGCGGTCAGCAGGTCGACCGGCAATACCAGCGTCAATCCCCAGGCCATCATGCCGCAAATCGCCATCAGCCCGATAATCGACGCCAGCATCTGCGGCAAGGTTTTCAGCGCCAGCAGCACAATGGATCGCGTAAAGCGCAGCCCGACGCTCCAGCCGATAAAAGTATACGCCAGCGCCAGCAGCCATTCGGGCACCTGCATCGTCAGCGTACCGCTCACGTGCAGGGCGGCGCCGGCGATCATCGGCCCCAGCATGGCGCCCGCGGGTATCCGCAGTTTACGGCCCAGCCAGGCCCCCACCGTTGCGACCGCCAGGGTTGCCGCAAAACGGTCGTCAAGCGCCGGCCACCAGTTTACCGCCGGTCCGGCGATCTGCTCCGGCAGGATCAGATGGGCCACCAGCGCGGCGGCGGCGGCCACCAGCAGCACCCGCAGGTACTGCATGAATGCCACCAGCCGGACATCGGCGCCGAACTCTTCTGACATGGCGACCATCGCCGAGGCGCCGCCGGGCGAAGAACCCCATGCCCCGGTAGGGCCGGGTAACGCACTGAACCTGACCAGCAGCCAGCCGGCAAGCCCGCTGGCCAGCAGGGTGACCAGTTGCACCAGCAATATCGTCGGCCAGTCGGCAATCAGTACGCCAAATATCGCGGGCGATAGCGTCAGCGCCACCATGCAGCCCAGCATCGCCTGGCAGGCGATAAAGATCCTGGGGGAGACGGTAATGGTGGCACCGAGCAGCGCCATCACCACCCCGACCAGCATTGGACCGAGCAACAGGGCCGCCGGTACGTGATAAGCCTGCAGAAAAAAACCCAGGCCCAGAGAGCAGGCAATCAGAATCAGCCACTGCAGCGGCGCGGAGAGGGATTTCATATAGGGTCAATTTCAGGATGAACGGGCCATATACCCCGTTTTATCATATTCCCCGCCCAGATGAGACCAGGAATATTGCCGTAAGGCAATATTCCTGCCAGTGACCCTGGCCGGTGGGGCGGAACGTGCGGCCGTGAGCGACGGCCAGCTGTCGGCGTCAGAGCCAGTTACGACGTTTGAAATACAAATAGGGTGCGATGCCGGCCAGGATCATCAGGGCGATGGCCCCTGGGTAGCCAAAGGACCATTTCAGCTCAGGCATGAATTGAAAGTTCATGCCATAGCTGGAGGCCACCAGGGTCGGCGGCAGGAACACCACCGACACCACCGAGAAGATCTTGATGATGCGGTTCTGCTCGATGTTGATGAAACCCATCGCCGCCTGCATCAGGAAGTTGACCTTCTGAAAAAGCGATTCATTGTGCGGCAGCAGGGACTCGATGTCGCGCAGCACTTCCCGCGCCTGCTCCAGCTGGCCTGAGGGCAGCCTGGCCTTGCGTACCAGGAAATTCAGCGCCCGCTGGGTATCCATCAGGCACAGACGTACCTTCCAGCCGACGTCTTCCAGCTCAGCCAGGGTTGAAAGCGCTTCATCATATTCATCGCCCTGATGACCTTCCATGATCACCAGGCTGAGCGATTCCAAATCGCTGTAGATATTTTCTATTTCGTCCGCCAGCTGTTCGATTTTGGTCTCGAACAGATCAAGCAGCAGCTCATAGGCATTGCCGTCGGTCAGGGTCTGGCTGCGCGAGCGCATCCGATAAAGCCGAAAGGCCGGCAGCTCACGTTCACGCAGGGTGTAGAGCCGTCCGTCACGAATGGTGAACGCCACGGTGGCATTCCCGGCGTGATCACCCGCGTCGGCATAGAAAAAAAAGGAGTGGATATGCAGGCCGTCTTCATCTTCGAAAAAACGCGCTGAAGCCTCGATATCCTCCAGTTCGATCCGGGTCGCCAGGCTTTGCCCGAGCTCATCCATAACCCGGCCGCGCTCATCGTCGCCGGGTTCGATAAGATCAACCCATACCGAACCGGCCAGGTTGTCGATTTCATCCGACTCGTAACGATATAAGCGGCAATTATCCAGTTTAAATGCGTTAAGCATACGCTATGTCTTCCTAAGCGGTGACAATCGGGAAACGCATTAGATCACGGAAACTGGAGGTGAGAACGTCACCGACAAGTTTCAGACCATTACAGATCTGACTCGGCGCGACACAACAGATGAGGTCGCTGATAAGCCCTAAGGCCATCAGCGGAAGGATAGCTTTAGGGGTTATACCTGATAATCAGATTATCGAGCCAGTATCTACTGGGGGTGTCCAAAGCGAGATCCTCTTTCAAAATAGTGCGCGCATGTTACGCCCAGATGAAAAACAAAGTCAATATTCGTTCTGAGCCAATATGCTGCAAATTTGTACCTATGAGGCCGCTCACTTGAACGGCTTCGGTTTCAGGCCGTTTCGAGGCGGGCGTAGGCGGCGACCAGCCATTTGATGCCCTGCCCCTGGAATGCTATCTGCAGCCGGCTGTGCTCACCGCTGCCTTCCAGGTTGATAACCGTTCCCTCACCGAACTTGGGATGGCGGACCCGCTGTCCCAGGCTGAAACCACTGTCATTCTCACTGATCGGCGCACCGATTTGGCGCTGGTTCATCGGCCTGCTGATGCTGGCGCGCAGCCTGACTTCTTCTACGCAGTCAGGCGGCAGTTCGCCGACAAAGCGCGATGGCCGGTGAAATGCTTCCTTACCATAAAGACGGCGGGTTTCGGCATAGGTGATGGTCAGTTTTTCCATGGCGCGGGTCACGCCGACGTACGCCAGCCGGCGCTCTTCTTCCAGCCGGCCGCCTTCGTCCAGCGACATCTGGCTGGGGAACATGCCCTCTTCCATGCCGACGATAAAGACCTGAGGAAACTCCAGGCCTTTGGCCGAGTGCAGGGTCATCAGCTGTACCGCATCCTGATAGGCATCAGCCTGGCCTTCGCCGGCCTCCAGCGCCGCATGGGACAAAAACGCCTGCAGCGGCAGCAAATCCTGATCTTCATCCTGATAGCTGTACTGACGCGCCGCCGTCACCAGCTCCTCAAGGTTTTCGATGCGGGCCTGGCCCTTCTCGCCCTGCTCCTGTTCGAACATCGCCCACAGGCCCGAGTTTTTGATGACCCGGTCGGTCTGTACATGCAGCGGCAAGTCGGCCGTCTCGGTCGCCAGCGCATCGATAAGATCGATAAAGCGCTGCATCGCCGACGCCGCCCGACCGGCCAGCACCCGCTCCTGCAACAGTCCGCGCGTCGCCTGCCACAGGGTTTGCTGTCGATCGCGCGCCGCCTGGCGGACCACGTCCAGGGTGCGATCGCCGATGCCGCGAGTAGGGGTATTCACCACCCGCTCAAAAGCGGCATCGTCATTGCGGTTGGCAATCAGCCGGAGATAGGACATGGCGTCCTTGATTTCCAGCCGCTCGAAGAATCGCATGCCGCCATAGATGCGGTACGGCATGCTTTGCTGCAGCAGCGCCTCTTCCAGGACCCGTGACTGGGCGTTGCTGCGGTAAAGGATGGCGCAGTCCTTGAGCGAACCGCCTTTTTCCTGCCATACCTTGATGCGGTTGACCACAAAACGAGCTTCATCCAGCTCGTTGAAAGCGCAATAGAGCGAAATCGGTTCGCCATCGGCGCCATCGGTCCACAGGTTTTTCCCCAGCCGGCCGCCATTGTTGGCAATCAACGCGTTCGCCGCTTTGAGGATATTGCTGGTGGACCGGTAGTTCTGCTCCAGTCGAATGGTCTGGGAACCGGGAAAATCATTCAGGAAACGCTGAATATTTTCGACCTGGGCCCCGCGCCAGCCGTAGATCGACTGATCATCATCGCCAACGATCATCACGTTGCCGCTGTCGCCGGCCAGCATGCGTATCCAGGCGTACTGGATCTGGTTGGTGTCCTGGAACTCATCCACCAGTATATGGGAAAAGCGCTCGCGGTAATGCCTGAGGATATGGGGTTTATTCAGCCACAGTTCATGGGCGCGCAGCAACAGTTCAGCGAAATCCACCAGGCCGGCCCGATCGCAGGCTTCCTGATAGGCCTGGTAGATACGCTGCCAGGTAGCCTCCACCGGATTGCCATAGCTTTCCACATGCTGCGGACGCAGGCCTTCATCCTTTTTACCGCCGATATACCACATCGCCTGCCGGGGCGGCCATTGCTTTTCATCCAGATTGAGGGCGCGGATAAGCCGCTTGAGCAGCCGAAGCTGATCTTCGCTGTCCAATATCTGAAAATCCTGCGGCAGGTTGGCATCCAGGTGATGGGCGCGCAGCAAGCGGTGCGCCAGACCATGAAACGTTCCAATCCACATACCGCCCTGCCCGGCCGTCCCGAGTAAATGCTCAATGCGGTGACGCATTTCGGCGGCGGCTTTGTTGGTAAACGTCACCGCCATGATTGAATAGGGCGAGCTGTTTTCGACCGTTAACAGCCAGGCGATACGATGTACCAGGACCCGGGTTTTGCCGCTGCCGGCGCCGGCCAGTACCAGTAGATTGCCGCGCGGGGCCGCTACGGCCTCGCGTTGCTTGTCATTCAGGCCCACAAGCAGGTCAGAAACGTCCATAAAAAGCCTTATTTCGCCAAAAAGGAGCCAGTGACCAACCACTGGTGATATATACAGATATTTAGATTATAACAAGCCTGACAGAGATGCCAACCTGGAAATCTCAATATGCGGCAATAGGCGTGCGTCCCGGGCCAACCGCAGATTACCCTGCCGGTCGTTGATCCAACAGGCCTGCATGCCGCAGCGAATGGCACCGGTGACGTCGGCGTCCAGATCATCGCCCACGTGGAGAATATCGCTTAGCGGCAGTCCAAGCCGCTGGGCCGCCAGGTGGTAAAGGTCGTGGAACGGCTTGGCCCGACCATCAGGACCGGCACGCAGCACAAAGCTGAAATAGTCGCCCAGGCCGCAGGCCGCCGGATCGGCATTGCCATTGGTAATGGCCACCAGCGGCCAGCGGGAGGCCAGCGCTTTCAGCGTCTGATGGGTCTCGGCAGGTACGCTGATATCGCTGCGCCAACGGGCAAAGTCGGCCATGGCCTTATCGGCCCCCTGGCGGGCCGCCTGCCCATCCAGACCGTAGCTGTTCAGCAGCCGCTCGAGAGAACAATGGCGCCAGCGGGTAACATCATGATAAATATCGGGCTGCTGCAGGCGAAGCTCGGCCCGGGCGCGGTGCAAATCCTCTTTGCTGATAGCGGCCAGCGCCGGGTGGTACTGCTGCAGAAAAAGTACCGATTGTTGCTCGGTACGGGCAATGACCGGACGATTATCATACAAGGTATCATCCAAATCGAAGGTTAACGCACGAAGCGATCGCAAAGGGCGGTAAAAATGCATCAGGATTTTCCCCGTTTTGATCGTGGATGAGCAGCATCGTACACCAAGGCCAGATGCTGGAAATCAAGATGGGTATAGATCTGAGTGGTAGAGAGGTTGGCGTGACCGAGCAATTCCTGTACCGCGCGCAGATCGCCGCTGGACTCCAGCATATGGGTCGCGAAAGAATGACGCAGTTTGTGGGGATGAACATGACTGCTAATGCCCTGCTGTACTCCCCACTGGGCGAAACGTTTCTGCACATTGCGCATTGAAATGCGTTGACCGGTTTTGGCGACAAACAGGGCATTATCCTGCGGGGCGAACGCCGGCCGTAACGACAGCCATTTGCCCAGCCAGGTGACCGCGCCCCCGCCTATCGGCAGCTTGCGCTCTTTATTGCCCTTACCGATAACCCGCACTTCTCCTTCGCCGATCTCCAGGTGGTTGCAATCCAGATTGACCAGTTCGGCCAGGCGCAGTCCGGCACCGTACATCAGTTCAAGCATCGCCCGATCGCGTACCGCCAGCGGATCATCGATATCAATATCCAGCAGCCGATCGACTTCGTCCACATCCATGTTTTTGGGCAGATGCCGGCCGCTGCGCGGGGCGGCGACGCCCTTGGCGGGATTGGCTTTCAACTCACCGCTTTCCACCATCCAGTTAAGGAAACTGCGTAGCGCCGACAGACGCTGGGCCAGGCTGGCGGTCTTTAACCCCTGGCGTTTGCTGCGTGCGGACAGAGTGCGGACGTGGGCGGTATCGAGCTGGCTCCAGTCGGTGACGCCCAGTTCATCGGCGATGCTGACCAGCACTTCCAGCTGATGGGCATAGCTGCCGAGGGTTAACGGACTGAGCTGTCGTTCCACGCGCAGATGGCGCAGAAAGGCTTCGACCGGTGCCTGCAGCGGCGATGCCCCGCTGGTCATGCCCGACTCACCCAGCGCTCAAGCAGGCCGGGCAGCAGGATAGCGAGTTGTTGCAACAGCACGGTTCCCTGGCCATCCTGATAGTGCTGGCTGTCGCGGCTGCTGAAAATCAGCACGCCCAGATCGCCGTGATCGCCCAGCATCGATAGCGCCACTGATCCCACCTGTCTGGCCTGCGGCAGCAATTGCAGCAGTTCAGGCCCATTGAGTTTGCCCAGATAATGGTTTTGCTGCCCCAGTCGCTGGATGCGCAGCGGTTCAAACTGGCTGCGTGACAGCCCCAGATGATAAAAATCAGAGGGCGCGCCCAGGCGCCATTTATCGGTAAACAGTCGCACATCGGCGCCGGCCAGGCCGAGGCCGCGGGCCCATGACTGCAGGCTGTCCAGCAGCGCTCTCAGGCTGCGGGCCGCCGCCAGGTCCGATTGCAGGCGCAGCAACCGGTAAAACAGCGGCTCATTGATGCTGGCCTGTGCCATCAGTTGGGTAATATCTTCCTCAAGCTGACGAATATGGCTACGCTGGCGTCCGAGTTGCCATTCCACCAGGGATACCGCGCCCTGTACCGGATGAGGAACTCTCATTTGCTCGACCTGGCGGGCGTTGCGAATAAAAAAATCCGGGTTATCCAGCAAAAACCGCGCGACCGTTTCATCGTCCAGCAAGGCTGCTGCTTGCGACTGCTCTGGGACCTGTTTCATAGATGAATAAATCCGTCGTAAACATGGGTGGCCGGACCGGTCATATAGAGCGCATGCCCCGGCCCTTTCCAACTGATTTCCAGCCGGCCGCCGGGCAGGTCGACCAACACCTGTTCAGCCAGCAACGCCTGCTGTATTCCTATCGCGACCGCCGCACAGGCGCCGCTGCCGCAGGCCTGGGTTTCACCAGCGCCGCGTTCATATACCCGCAGGCGGATGTGTTCGCGGCTGACCACCTGCATGAAGCCGATATTGGCCCGGTCCGGGAAGCGATCATGATTCTCCATCAGGGGTCCGAGCGATTCGACCGGTGCAATGGCGACATCCTCAACCTGGATCACGCAATGGGGATTGCCCATCGACACCACGCCGCAGAGCACGGTTTTTTCCGCCACGCGCATGATGTAGGTTTTTTCTGCCTTGGTGGCTCGAAAGGGCACCAGCTGCGGCTCGAATTCCGGTACGCCCATATTCACCCGTACCAGCTCATCATCGGTAATGCTGAGCACCATGCGGCCGGTCTGGGTACTGACGTGAATCTCACGTTTGTTGGTCAGGTTTTTCATTCTGACGAAACGCGCAAAACAGCGGGCGCCATTGCCACATTGGGCAACCTCGCTGCCGTCGGCATTGAAGATACGATAGTGGAAATCCAGTTCAGGATCGTAAGGGGGTTCAACCACCAGCAACTGATCGAAGCCGATGCCGCAATGACGATCGGACAGGCGCCTTATCATCTCCGGCGAGAAGTAGACATTTTGCGTCACGGCGTCGACGACCATGAAGTCGTTTCCCAGACCGTGCATTTTGGAGAACTGCATATCTCACTCCGCTGAGTGGCCGCGCGGGCAGCATAGCGCTTCGCCCGGCCAGTTGCGATAATATCGCGATTACGGCTGTACGGTACCGGTGGTGCGGCGATTGCCGCTGCCGGGTTCAGCGGACTGTACCGGCGTCTGGGTGGCCGTTTCAGACGTCGTCAGTTGGGGTTTGTCTGCCGCTTTTTCTTCCGGTGGAAAATAGAGCGGTCCTTTCAGGCCGCAGCCGTACAGTCCTAGTAACAGCATCGCCAGCGTAATGCGGCGCAATGGGATTTTCATGGGTCAATAGCCTGTCATTGCTCATTCTCAGGGCTCTATCATCGCAGTTGGATCATGAAAAGCAACTGGAATCGACAATCAACCCAATCTGATGAGATGAAAGCCGCTGGCGGAAAGCGGCGGGGTCCTGCCCCCCCCGGCGGATGCAGACGCGCCGCAAATCAGTTGATGCGCGCCTGTTGCGGCTGCGATACGCCTTTATCATAGGCGGTAGCACACAGATGCGACAATACACTGTTACGGAACGGCACCACCTGAGTACGTCCATCCAGCTGTACGATCTGATAGAACTGCGGCAAATTGAAATTGATGAAACTGGAGCCGTAGGTAAAGCGGTCATGGGAAGAGGAGTAGAACCGGCTTACGTCGCGCACCAGTTCTTCCCGGCTGCCCTCACAGTGATGATAGGCTTCAACCCGGTTGGTTTCATCGAGAATATAAATGGTGAAACCCTGATCCTCGGTGCTGTCCTCGAAGAAGAACTGGATGATCCCTTCGCTGGCAAAACCATCCACCACCGGCGGCAGGCTGACCTGCTCTGTTTCCATTTTAATGGACAAACCATGGAGCTTGTTATGGGAAATGGCGCCATAAAACTCGATGGCGTTTTCCAGCTTCTGCACCGAAACACTGAGGCGTTCAAAAAACAGTCCCCAGGTCTGGCCAGCCACACGCACCGCTTTAAAGCGGGCGGGATCCTGACGGGTACTGGACAGCCGCAATTCAATACATTCAGAAACCAGTTGCTGCACCCGGGTACGAATCAGGCCACGCAGATGCTGGCTGTAACAGAATACCTCCACCGTATCCGGCGGAGAAGCATCCTGATGCATTTTACCCAGGATGGTTTTCAACGCTTCCAGCACCGCCTGCTCGCCGCTGAAATGCAGGGTGCGCACTTCGTTCCACGAGTTGCGGTACAGCAGGTCGATACTGCCGACCAGGCATTGCTGCTGCTGACCGAAGCTGAACACATCCAGCTTGCGGAAATCAAAATGCACCACCTGGTTACGGAAAGCCGCCGTCGGGTCATGCTCAAGATTGACAATAATGGCCAGATGGCGGATTTCGCAAGGGCTGTACAGCGCTTTGGGCGTCGGCGCCGGCACCCGCAGCGGGAAATGTCGCGATACATCACTGATAAGCTCGCGCAGCTTGGCGATATCGCAGCTGTCGCTGCCTTTGATATGCAACTGGGTCTTCTCGGTCAGCAGACCGTTAAACCAGGCCCAGGCCACCAGCTTGTTCAGGTAGCGGTTATATTCCAGCGGCTGGTGGCTGATGATTGATTCCATCGACGGCGACTGATTATACAGATACCAGCCGGTCCGATTGGCCCGCCCCTGAGGGACATGGATGAACGTCAGGTTCTGTTCGGACAAATCGGGGGAAATCTGCGGATTAATCAGCGTCACTTTGCCCGGCAGCGCTTCGAACGCCGCGTACAGCTTCCGTGTCAGCACGCCGATATCCTGAGGACTGGCGCTGACGCTCAGATTATTGCGGCGGGCAAAGCGGATAAGGTTCCGATAGCTCTGCATCATGGCATCGAGCAATTCGTTGTGGGCATCGCGGACCTGGCCGATTTTCCAGTTGGCGCGGTCGTCGAGCATACTGAGACGATCTGCATCCCAGCCCCACTCCTTAACCTGCTGATTCAGTATTTCACGCCGCCACATCACCCCGACTGAAGCCTGGGACAGCTTCTCGCACACTTTGAGATAAAAACAGCGGCGAACCAGATCCAGCCGGGTAGCGTCGTTAATCTGGGTCAGATAGTCGGTTACCCGTTCCAGCATCATGCAATAGGGGTCAAGCCCATAAGAGACGATTTCGCCGTTATGCAGCCGCTGCTTGATATTCATCGCCAGTAGTTGGGTATTGGGGTATTCCCACGAATAGGCTTCCAGCAGCAGCGTTTTGAGCACCGCCTTATAAGGCGAATCGATGCTTTTATACAGCTGCCACAGGCTGGCGCCGAAATACTCTTCGGCCGACAGCGTGCCGAGGCCGCCAAGATCAAGCCATTCATTCGGCGTCAGCGCGCCGCGGGCGTACAGCGACATCACGAATTCGTCATAGTGCTCTTCTTCATCAAGCGGCACCATGTTCCACAGGATGCGCTTGCCGGCCATGCGTACCGCGGTGCGGTAGAATTCGTCCAGCAGTAGAATATGCTGGGTAGAGCCGCAGTCTTCATCGCCCAGACTGCCGCTTTCGTTATGACGGAAGCGATTTTCATCGATCAGGAAAAAGTTGACCTCAACACCCTGCGCGGCCGCCCATTTTTCCAACAGCGAGCATTTACGCTGCAATTGAGCGCGCTCTTCATTATCGAGCCATGACTGGTGACAGACCCACAGGTCAAGGTCGGAATTGGCATTCTGCCCAATAGAGGAGGTGCTGCCCATCGAGTAAAGGCCGGTGATCGGCTGCTCGCCGCTGGCCGGCGACGCGACAACGGCACCCGATTGCTGGTGGAGTTCGGCCAGCCAGGCGGTTTGCTGTTCGTCAGGGACGTAAAAACAGATGCCGCTGGGAACGTTACCATCGAGGTAACCCGGAAGCATAGGGTGGTGATAATGTAATAGAGTCGGCAGCAGACTGTAAACGTGTTGGAACTCCGGTCCCATCGCCGCCAATGCCCGATCAACACGCAGTTGATTGATCGCATCCAGTCTCTGTTTCAATGTCTCGATATAGAAGTACAAGACGTCTCGCCTGATTGTCCCGGTGCCTGAAAGCCCATTTCCCTGCTCAGCCAATGTGAAGAATTAAAAAATGATTGGCCGCCGATTGCTGGAAACGTGATCAATTTAACACCTTGCTGTTTGACCGTAAAGAAAGTTAAGCTACCTGCTGAGTATAGCACTTTCCCTTATTGTCGCCTTCGATTCCCAATCCCCCCCATTTTCCGCTGGCTACCGCTCCCTTTTTAGCATCACCTGACAGTGGTTTACTATCAGTGGTAGGATAGTCAAAGAATTCGCCATAACGGTAATTACGCATGCAAGACAACCTGGTAAGAATCGCCACCCGGCAAAGCCCGCTGGCCCTTTGGCAAGCGCATTATGTGCAGCGCCATCTGAAGCGCCATCATCCTGGGCTGCAGGTGGTACTGGTGCCGCTAATCACCAAGGGCGATGTTTTACTGGATACGCCGCTGGCAAAAGTGGGCGGAAAAGGGCTCTTCGTCAAAGAGCTTGAACGGGCCATTCAGGATAATCGCGCCGATATCGCGGTGCATTCCATGAAGGATGTGCCGGTCGATTTCCCTGAGGGATTGGGTCTGGTGACCATCTGTGAGCGCGAGGATCCGCGTGATGCATTTGTCAGTAACCTTTATACCCATCCTGATGAAATGCCGGCCGGCAGTATCGTCGGCACGTCGAGCCTGCGTCGCCAGTGCCAGTTGCGTGAGCGCCGGCCGGATTTGGTGGTACGCGACCTGCGCGGCAATGTGGGGACCCGTCTCGGGAAACTGGACAACGGCGAATACGATGCGGTGATCCTGGCAGTGGCAGGACTGACGCGCCTGGGGCTGGACGACCGCATCCGCCTGGCGCTGGATCCCACCGATTCCTTACCGGCAGTCGGACAGGGGGCGGTCGGCATTGAATGCCGGCTGGATGACCTGCGTATCCGTCAACTGCTGGCCCCACTGAATCATACTGAGACGGCATTAAGGGTACGCTCGGAACGGGCGATGAACGCCCGGCTTGAAGGCGGTTGCCAGGTGCCGATCGGCAGCTATGCTGAAATCATCGGCGATCACCTCTGGCTACGCGCACTGGTCGGCGCGCCGGACGGCAGCCGGGTTATCCGGGCCGAACAGCGCGCCCCGCTGGCCGACGCCGAAGCGCTCGGTGTGGCCCTGGCCGACAGATTGCTGGACCAAGGCGCGCGCCAGATTCTTGATGACGTGTATCGGAACAGTCCAGAGCAATGAGTATCCTGGTGACCCGCCCCTCTCCGGCCGGCGAACAGCTGGTCGGCCGCTTGCGGGCGATGGGCCGGTCGGCCTGGCATCTGCCGCTGATTGATGTCGCTCCCGGACGCGAGCTGGCAGAGCTGCCGGCCCGACTGGCAGCCTGCCGGCCCGGCGATATGGTGTTCCTGGTCTCGCGTCACGCAATCAGTTACGCCGATGCCTGGCTGAACCGCCATGGCGGCCACTGGCCCGCTTCTCTGCGTTATTACGCGGTTGGCCGCACCAGCGGACTGCTGATGCATCAGGTCAGCGGACGGCCGGTCGAGTGGCCCGCCGAAGGCCAGACCAGCGAGGATGTGCTGCTGCTGCCCTCGCTCAGCGCTGTCGCCGGCAGGCGTGCGCTGATCCTGCGCGGCAACGGCGGCCGGGAAGTTTTAAAACAAACATTGCAGCAAAGACAGGTAAGTGTCTGCTATTGTGAATGCTATCAGCGCAGGCCGGTTTTTTATGAAGGTGATGAACAAAGTCGCCGGTTCATTCAATTAGGTGTTAATACGATTGTCATTACCAGCGGCGAAATGCTGCAGCAATTCTATACTTTAATTCCTGAATACTTTCGGACTTCATGGCTGCTGGGTTGTCGGCTGGTGGTAATAAGTGAACGGCTGGCGATGCTTGGGCGCCAATTAGGCTGGACGGATATCGTCGTAGCTAACGCGGCAGACAATGATGCGCTTATGCGCGTACTGCTCTAATTTCAATGACGGGATAGATCAACATGACGGAACACATACCTCCAACGACTCCGCCGGAAGACGCGTCCAGCAAAAATCAGACTCCCCCGGCCGCCGCTGCCGGCAACGGATCGACGACAGTGAAACCCAGCCTGGAAAAGCCGGTCGGTCATTCCGGTGGTAGTGGCGCCTCCGGGAGTGCCGCAGCGGCGAAATCGGCCGATAAAACATCCGTCAGTCTTATCCTCGCCGTAGCCGCCATTATTCTCGCCATTTTACTGGCGGGCTGGCTTTATTTGAGCCTGGGCCGCCAGGTCAAACAGCAGGCCGTCGCCAACAGCGAGCTGCAGGCAAGTCTTGATTCACTTAATCAATCTTTGCAGCAGCAGCAGCAGCAGTCCAGTAGCTCGTTCGATGAGCAGGGAAAAGCGCTGGACAGCGCTCGCCGACAGCAGGACGCCCAGCAACGCCAGTTGAGTGAACTGCAGGACAAAGTCGCCACCATTTCTGGAACCGACGCCAAAACCTGGCTGCTCGCCCAGGCTGACTTCCTGGTCAAAATGGCCGGCCGCAAATTATGGAGCGATCAGGATATCGTCACCGCCGCCGCATTGCTGAAAAGCGCTGACGCCAGTCTGGCCGACATGAACGATCCCAGCCTGATGAATGTCCGCCGCGCCATCACCGAGGATGTCGGCGACTTGTCATCAGTGGCTCAGGTTGATTTCGACGGCATTATCCTTAAAGTCAACCTGCTCTCCAACCAGGTGGATAACTTGCGTCTGGCCGACAGCAATAACGATGACTCGCCAATGGACAGCGACAGCAGCGAGCTGTCCGCATCGGTGCGTGAATGGCGTCAGAACCTCAGTAAAAGCTGGCACAATTTCATGAATGATTTTATCACCATTCGCCGCCGCGATAGCCATGCCGAACCGCTGCTGGCGCCCAATCAGGATATCTATCTGCGCGAGAATATCCGTTCCCGCCTGCTGGTTGCCGCCCAGGCAGTACCCCGCCATCAGAATGAAGTCTACCAGCAGTCGCTGGAAACGATCTCCACCTGGGTACGCGCCTATTTTGATCCTGATGATGCGACGACCCGCGCCTTCCTGGCCGATGTCGATGAGCTTAGCCAGCAAAGCATCAGCCTGGATGTGCCGGACCAGTTACGCAGCCAGCCACTGCTGGAAAAGCTGATGCAGACCCGGGTACGCAACCTGCTGTCTCAGCAGCCGCAGCCGGCAGAGCCGGTGACGCCATCCCAACAGCCGTCACCATCACAGCAGCCACCGCAGCCGGCCGCCGCCAACCAGGGGGAATAAACGATGCTACGCGTATTGTCACTGTTCATCCTGTTGATTGCCGGGATTGTTATCGGCCCGATCGTCGCCGGACATCAAGGCTATGTCCTGATCCAGACCGACAACTATAACGTGGAAACCAGCGTCACCGGCCTGGCGATTATTCTGGTGCTGGCGGTAGTTATTCTTTTTATTATCGAATGGCTGCTGCGCCGCCTGATGACGGCCGGCAGCCACACCCGTCGTTGGTTTCACGGCCGCAAAAATCACCGCGCCCGCAAACACACCCGTGCGGCGCTGATGAAACTGGCCGAAGGCGACTATCGCCAGGTCGAAAAATTGATGGCCCGCGACGCCCGCCATGCGGATCAGCCGGTGGTTAACTATCTGCTGGCGGCAGAAGCCGCCCAGCAGCGAGGCGACGATATCCGCAGCAACCAGTATCTGGAGCATGCGGCGGAAGCGGCGGAAGATGACCAGCTGCCGGTGGATATCACCCGGGTGCGTATCCAGCTGGCTCGCCATGAAGATCATGCCGCCCGCCATGGCGTGGACCGCCTGCTGGAAATGGCACCGCGTCATCCGGAAGTGCTTCGGCTGGCCGAGCAGGCGTTTACCCGCACTCACGGCTGGCAGGCGCTGCTCGATATCCTGCCGGCAATGCGCAAAACCCAGATCTATGACGAAAGCCGGATCCAGGAACTGGAACGGATAGCCTACAGTGGCCTGATGGATCAGATCATGGAAAACCAGGGTAGCGAGGGTCTTAATAGCTGGTGGCAGGGCCAGAGCCGCAAGGTACGTAATGACGCGCGGCTGCAGGTTGCGCTGGCTGAACATCTTATCTTGTGCAATGACCACGACACCGCTCAGAAGATTGTGGTCAAGAGCCTCAAGCATCACCAGGATGAGTCCCTGCTGCTGTTATTGCCGCGCTTGAAGAGCGGCGACCCTGAAACGCTTGAAAAAGCGCTTCGGCAGCAGATAAAACAACATGGCGCCACGCCGCTGTCGAACAGCACCATGGGGCAATTGCTAATGAAACGGGCCGAGTGGCAGACGGCCAGCGACTATTTTCGCGCCGCGCTTAAACAGCGTCCCGATGCCCATGACTTTGCCTGGCTGGCCGACGTGCTGGACCGCCTGCATAAACCCGAGGAATCCGCCGAGATGCGCCGGGAGGGCCTGATGCTGACGCTTGCCCCCCCTGCTGCCGCCGCTTCGGTGACGCCGACACCGGCGGCCCCGCTGAATAAAATGTAGCCTGTACTGTGCCCGCTGCCCGAGGGTGTGTAGCCTGTACTGTGCCCGCTGCCTGAGGGGCTGCAGTGTAGCCTGTACTGTGCCCGCTGCCTGGGGGGCTGCGGTGTAGCCTGTACTGTGCCCGCTGCCTGAGGGGGCTGCGGGATGTTTACCTTGGCGGTTACGTAACCGGTAAACAGGCAGACCCGTAAAAGTGACCACCGGGAGATCCGTTGTGATTAAATTACTGGCTATTTCCGGCTATCGCTCCTTGCGCAATCTGGTGATGGAACTGGGCCAGGTCACGGTGATTACCGGCGCCAACGGTACCGGCAAATCAAGCATTTATCGCGCCCTCAACCTGCTGGCCGATATCGCCCAGAACCGCATCATTCCCTCGCTTGCCGCCGATGGCGGACTTCAGTCCACGCTGTGGGCCGGGCCTGAAACATTCGCCCGGTCGGTGAAACAGGGTCAGTACCCGGTGCAGGGTACCGGATCGCGTAGAGCGCCCATCAGTCTGAAGCTCGGCTTTTCCAGCGACACCTTTGGTTATGCCATCGATTTAGGTCTGCCAATTATCGAAAAGGAAGTGACGCTGTTTTCACGGGATCCCCATATCAAAGCCGAGGCGGTCTGGCATGGGGAACGGTTGAGCGGCCACAGCCTGCTGGCCGAACGCCGCGGACCGGCGGTCCAGGTGCGTGACAGTGCAGGCATCTGGCAGCAGCCTTTTCATTCCCTGGCGGTGTTTGACAGCATGATGACGCACTGCATCGATCCGCAGAATGCGCCCGAACTGCTGATGATGCGCGAAAGGATGCGCAACTGGCGATTTTACGATCACCTGCGTACCGATAAAGACGCTCCGGCCCGTAAACCGCAAATCGGCACCCAGACGCCGTCGCTGGCCAGCGACGGGGCTTCCCTGGCGGCCGCTATCCAGACTATTCGGGAGATAGGTTTCAGTGAGGATCTAGATGAAGCTATCGACGATGCCTTCCCCGGCGCCCGACTCAGCGTAATTGAAAACCAGGGCTACCTGGAGCTGCAAATGGAACAGCCTGGGCTGCTGCGCCCGCTTAAAAGCGCTGAGCTGTCAGACGGCACATTGCGATTCCTGTTGCTGGCGGCGGCCCTGCTTTCTCCCCGTCCACCTGAGCTGATGATCTTGAATGAGCCTGAAACCAGCCTGCACCCTGAGCTGCTACCGGCATTAGCCCGGCTTATCTGTAAAGCATCCGACCGAAGCCAGATCATTATTGTATCCCATGCCAGCGCATTGGTATCCGCACTGGGCAGCGGGGCAGACATCACGCCGGTTACCCTTTACAAACAGCTGGGCGAGACATTGATTGACAACAGCACCTCGCCGCCCTGGCAATGGCCATCCCGTTAGGTCCTGCATCGCCCAGGATCCACCGCCGGGATTGCAGGATAATATTTCCTATTTCAGGGTGTTTTGATGTACCTTGCTGACAGGCAGAACCGCCGAATGGAGCAAGACTACCCTATGAAATGGACCATCCTGTTAGCCAGCGTCTGGGTGCTGGCCTTACCGCTGACAAGCCAGGCCTCATCCGATGGGCTATGCGGATTTTCTGATGATGAATGCGGCGTATCCGCCTTGCCATACCTTCAGCCCGCTAATGACACCCGCGTCAATCTACTGCTGCTGCTGGCAAGCCAGAAAGACCTGACGCTGCCGGTGCCACAGCCGATTCCGGTTGAATCGCGCTCAATGGTCAACCCGTTTACCGCTTACCGTGTTATGGGCCTCAGTGCGCTGGATAGCGATCAGCCAGGGGGGGCAGGCAGTACATCCGAAGAGGATGAGGATGCTGCGCTGGCCGTCGACGGCAATGCCGATCGCCGGGCGGTCCCCCTCCCCGAGGTTTACCGGCTGGCCAGCCAGCTTAACCTGCCGACAGATATCCTCGAATCCCTGCGCCAGCCCCAGAGTCAACGCGAAGGCCGGCAGATATCCAATGATACCGATTCAGTCTCGCTGTTTTTGCAGCAACTGATCGATGACAGCGCCTTGTCTGCCCCACAGCGGACCACGCTTGCCCAAACTCGGCTGGTGATGATGTCTGGTGTCTATGACCACGAACAGTTATCCCAAATGCTGTCGTCCCTGCCCAATGATGGCCCGGCGGCGGATTTTAAACACTATCTGCTGAATGCGGCGGCCTTTTACCATGGTGATTTTGACCGGGCCAGCCAGGGATTCGAGGCATTGAAAGCTTCATCCCAGCCCTGGGTTGCCGAAACCGCCAGCTACATGCTGATCCGTCTGGCGATCAACAAATCGGTGGTCAATGCACTGGACGAATATAATATGTTTGATATGGCCAAGGCCGACCGCGTCACCGCCGCTCTTGCCTTAACCCGTATCAATGATTATCTCAAACAGTACCCCAAAGGCGCCTATGCTTCTTCCGCCGCCGGCCTGGTGCGCCGCGTTAACTGGATACTGGGCGATGCCGCAGCCCTGGACCTGAATTTCCAGCAGGCGTTTAACGCGATTGACAATGTCAACCAACTGCAGATCCTGGCTGATGAGGTCGATAATAAGCTGCTGGAAAACCCCGCGTTTCTGGTTGGCAACGCTACCCTGATGCTGGTGCAGGATCTGAAACGCTTGCGCAGTGACAAAGGCTGGAATGCTTTCGGACCGCTGTCCGGTCAGGATGTGGCCGACCAGCTGTCACTGTTCGACCAGGTCGGACGGCAGGATTATTCAGCCTATCTGCAGCTGGCCAGGCAATTCTATATCGACAAGGACTATCCCGCCGTATTGTCAGCGGTAACGGCCTATAAAGGCAAAGATCTCAGTAATGTCATTGACTTCAGTCAGCAGGTATTGCGCGGCCAGGCAATGGAAAAACAGCAGGCCTTCAGCGATGCCGAACAACACTGGCGTCATTTGCTGACGCTGAAAACCAGCTATACCCAGCAGCAATACCTGCAGTATGCCCTGGCGCTTAATCTGGCCTACAGCGGGCACCCGGAAAAAATCTTCGCCAAGGATAGCCCGGTGACCAATCTGCGTTTTCGTTCCAGCGTGCTGAAATTCTCCGCCAATGCCCAGGTGCTGCGCCAGCAGAGTCAATCCGGCCCCAGCGCGGAAGAACGGACCATCGCCCTGCATACGCTGCTGACCAAAGAGCTGACGCACGGACTGTTCAGCGACTTCCTGCAAGACGCCGAGCTGCGGGCTTCTATTCCGGCACAAAGCAAAACCGACGATGACAATAACAGCAACGACGATGCGCTGACGGTATTCAACTGGGACGGCAGCACAACCGAAAGCGGCTATCAATGCCCGGCGCTTGAGGCGACGGTGCAGACCTTGCAAACGAACCCCAATGACGCCAGGGCGATGAACTGCCTGGGCGAGTTCTTTCTGCGTACCGACAATGACGTCTACCAGGACTGGGATGAGCTGTATACCCTGAGCGCGCTCGCCAGCGCCCCCACCACTTTTGAGGGTAAAACCTGGAGTCGGCTGGATGGATACATGGCAGTGATTAATGATGCCAAAGCGCCGGCGGAAGACCGCAGTTATGCGTTGTATCGCGCCATTAACTGCTATGCGCCCAGCGGCAATAATGATTGCGGCACCCAGCAGATAAGCAAAGCCCAGCGCAAAGCCTGGTTCAGGCAACTGAAATCCGACTATAAAGGCAGCCAGTGGGCAAAACAGCTCAACTACTACTGGTAATCGTCTGTCTGCTGCTGTCGACCTTGCCGGCGACAGCGGCGGTTACGCTCTCTGAGACACAGGCCGAACAGGTCGAGGCATCCCGCTATCGGGCTTATTGGCTATGGGCGGCGGTGCGCCCCCAACAGGTGCTTCATCGCGCCGAGACCCTTTATCTGCACCAGGGAGAGTTTGCCCGGCGTCAGGGCAAATCCGTATTCCTGCGCCAGGGACTGCCGCCCAGCCGGCTTAAGGTGCGACAACTGTGGCTGTCTTTCAGGTTCAGTAGCCTCGATACACCGGCAGCCGCTGCCCAGCAGATGTTCAGGCTGCGCCAATCATGGATTGACGCGGGCAATCCGGCTACCGGTATCCAGATAGATTTTGACGCCCACAGCTACCAACTGGCCAATTACGTGCGCTTTTTACAGCAATTGCGCCGGATGTTGCCCAAGGAGTGCGGGCTGAGTATTACCGGTCTGCTGGACTGGGCTAAAACCGGCGATATCAATACGCTAAACCGTCTGCACGCGGTGGTCGACGAATTGGTGGTGCAGACTTATCAGGGCCGGCAAACGGTACCGGGCTATGGCGCCTACCTGCCGGCGCTGCTGCATCTCAGAGTGCCGTTTCGTATCGGCCTGGTGCAGCAGGGCCATTGGGACCGTCGCTGGGAGCAACGCTTGGCAGCCTCCCGCTGGTATCGCGGCGCGGTGGTGTTCCTGGTCAATCCGGCGCATCGCCGGCAAACGTTATAATCTATTTAACCGGTATAGCCAGGCAGGCTAATATCAGCGAGGCAAATAGCGCAGACTACGGCTTTACCCGATCTCTTATTCTCCACCTTTCAGCGTCGTACCTTACCTCTCAGCCTCGTGCCGCAGTTGTGACATGACCTGCTTATGATGCTCGGGACCGAGCCAGCTGAATTCGGTCAGCATGGCGGCGGCGACCTGCTGCACGGCGTCGATCAGCAACAGCACCGCCGGCCGGATCGGCTTGCCCTGCGGGGTAACGATACCGAAATAATAAGGGATATCGATGTCCAGCTCGCGCACCGCCACGCCGGCCACCGGCACGCCATAGGCGGTGATCGGCTCAACGATAGCAACCCCCAGCCCGGCGCGCACGCAGGACAGAATATTGACTGACGAGTTGGTCTCTACCGCATGCTTCAGGTTGAGATGGCTGTTTTTCAGCGACCGCTCAAACCGATGCCGTAACCGGTAAGGATGATAGGGGCTGATAAGCGGCCGATCGGCCAACGACGCCAGACTGACTGGATTGTCCGCCGCCAGCGGATCATCCTGGTTGACCACCAGCACGCAGCGTGACTTGCCGATCCCATGCAGCGTTACGCCGCTGTGCTCCAGCGGCAGACTGCAAATGCCTATCTCGGCGACGCCATTTATCACCGCATGCATGGTCTGCTCAGCCGAATCATTTAGCAAATGGACCGGCTGATCGGTGTTTACCCGTTTTAACGCTGCGGGCACCAGGCCTGAAGCCATGGCCGAAGTACAGGCGATAATCAGCGGGCTTTGCTCTTCCCGGCCGATTTCCAGGGCTCGCTGATTGATCTGATGCAAGGCTATCAATGCATGCTCGACATATTCATGCAGGCGCAACGCCTGACTGGTCGGGCGGATCCGCGGACCGCTGCGGGTGAACAGCGAATAACCGATTGCCATTTCCAGCTCCTGGATCATTCGAGTCACACTGGGCTGGGATCGGTTCAGGGCACGGGCCGCCGCTGTTACGCCACCGTGTTTGATAACCGATGAAAATGCTTCCAGTTGGCGAATGTCCATATCACTGAGGGCAGGTAATTTGCTCATGATGCTTTTTCTGTGCCTCTGGCAGTGTCAACGGCCCAACGTTAGCACAGATTTGAGCTAACGCCAGGCCTGGTGCAACAAGAAACCCCGGTGTTGGTGCAACAGTCATCGCTTGCATTTTGTGCATAAGCTAATCATGATTAATTATTATAAATACGAATCAATACTAGATCATAATGTGATTTATGGATAGTAGGATTATCCTGCCATCTACCCCAAGCCGTCGCCCGGATTATCACGAGGAAAGCCCATGACAGCCAGAGATCCAAACCATAACCCGGGGCTGGCTGCCCTTGAGCAGCGTCTGGCTGAAGAAATGAATTTGCTGGAGTTACCGGCGAAACCTTGGCGGGTCAGTCGCCAACAGGTTAAGCCGCCCATCCTGGATGTGGCCATTATCGGTGCAGGGCTGTGTGGCCTGACGGCGGCGGCGGCGCTCAAGCTGCAGGGGATCGACAATGTACTTTGCCTGGATCGGGCGCCGGCCGGCCGGGAAGGTCCGTGGCTGACTTATGCTCGAATGGCAACGCTGCGCACCCGTAAAGAAGCGGCCGGCCCGGCGCTCGGCATACCTTCGCTGACTTTCCGCGCCTGGTTTGAGGCCTGCTACGGTCGTCAGGCCTGGTTTGCGATGCCGTTGATTCCGCGCCAGCGCTTTATGGAGTATCTGGTTTGGTACCGCCAGGTACTGGCGCTGCCGGTGATTAATGACGCCACGGTGACACGGGTTGAACCGCAGGCCAATGGATTGATTGACATTTATTGGCGTTCGCCTGTCGGCGAAGCACGGCGAGTCGCGCGGCGGGTGGTGATTGCCACCGGCCTGGATGGACTGGGCGCGCCGCAGTTGCCTTCGCTGGCTGCAGGGCTGCCGGCAAGCCTGATGGCCCACGGGGCGGATGATATTGCCATGCCGTTGCTGGCGGGCAAACGAGTGGCGGTCGTCGGCGCCGGCGCGTCGGCGATGGATAATGCCGCCGCAGCGCTGGAGGCAGGCGCTGCACGAGTGGATATTTTTATTCGTCGTGAGAGCATCCCGCGCATTGATAAATTCACCGGCATCGGTAGCCAGGGCATGGTACAGGGCTACATTGGGCTGCCGGATGAGCTTAAATGGACGCTAATGTTCGAAGGCGAGCAGGCACAGATCCCCCCGCCGCGACACAGCGTACTGCGGGTATCGGCCCATAGCCGCGCATATTTCCATCTGAACAGCCCACTGCTGTCCCTGCGCCCTTGCACTGATGCTGATGCTGGTGCTGATATCAATGCTGGTGCTGATATTAATGCTGGTGCTGATATCAATGCTGGTGCTGATATCAATGCTGGTGCTGATATCAATGCTGATGCTGATATCAATGCTGGTGCTGATATCAATGCTGATGCTGATATCTATGCTAAAGCGCGTACTCACGCCAGTACCCGCGCGGATGTCAGCACGCATGCAGGTGCAATAGAGGTTACCACCGCCAAAGGTCGCTGGCTGGCGGATTTCATCATTTTTGCCACCGGGTTCAAAGTGGATTTCGACGCCCGGCCTGAGTTCTCCCCGCTGCGGGATAGAATTCGCCTGTGGCGGCACAGTTATCAGCCGCCGGCCGGACAGCAGCACTCCGGTCTGGCGAATTCGCCATACCTGGGCGAACACTTCGAACTGCTGCCGCGCCCCGGACGGGAAGCCCAGGATGCGGTTATCAGCAATCTGTACTGCTTCGCTTATCCGGCGGTGATGTCCCACGGCAAAATAACCAGCGGTATTCCTTCGATCAGTGAAGGCGCCCTTCGGCTGGCGCGCGGCATTACCCGTTCATTATTTGTTGAAGACGGCCAATACTACCTGGACCGCTTCCGCGCCTACGATACGCCGGAATTGCTCGGCGATGAATGGCGTGACGCCGACCAGCAACAGGAGTTTTTTAGTGTCTGATAACGCTTTACGTCCGCTGCACATTTTCTATGGCATGTCATCCCCCTGGGCCTATCTGGGCAGCAACCGGGCGCTGTCTATTGCCCGGCAGGCCGGCGTGCCGGTCGTTTTGCGGCCGATCCGCATTATCGAGCCCAACGGCGGTATTCCCTTACGTACCCGCCCCAAAGCGCGCCAGGATTACCACCGGGTCGAACTCAGCCGCTGGAGCGAATTTCTTGCTATCCCGCTTAATCTGACGCCGCGTTATTACCCGTGTCGCAGCATTGAACCTGCGGCGCAGGCGGTTATTGCCGCTCAGCGCGCCGGACTGGACGCGCCGGCATTTTCTTTTGCCATTCAACGGGCTCTGTGGGCGGAAGACCGTGATATTGCTTCGGTAGCAGTGCTGCAAGAGCTGGCCCACCTGACGCTGGGCAGCGCCGGCAGCGAATTGATGCGCCAGCCACCGGCGGCTGAAGTGGTCGGGGAATGGCAGGACAATCTGGCCGAAGCCGAACGGCGCGGCATTTTTGGTACCCCAACCTATGTGGTGGATGATGAGCTGTTCTGGGGACAGGATCGTCTTGATTTTGTCGCCCGGGCTTTAGCCGCTCAGCGCTCTGCCTATGCTGAATCTTCTGGAGAAAAGTCATGAACGCCAACCTGCTACATCAGCAGTCGATTGTTATCGATGGCCTGCAAACCTGTGACTGGAGCCGGTCAATCTTCGAAGAAATGCGCGCTGGCGGCGTTACCGCCGTCAACTGCGCTTCGCTGTTATGGGAAAATTTTCACGAAGGCATCGGCTATGTCGCGCAATGGAAGCGCTTTTTGCGCGAGAATGACGATCTCATCCGTCCGGTGCGCAGCGTAGCGGATATTCATGCCGCCAAACGGGAAAACCGCACCGGTATTATTATCGGCTGGCAAAATACCTCGCCGCTGGAAGACAAGCTGGAGTACCTGGAGATTTTCAAAGATTTGGGGGTCAACATGATGCAGTTGACCTACAACACCCAGAACTACTCCGGCGCCGGCTATCTGGAAGAGCGCGACAGCGGCCTGACCGGATTCGGCCGTGAAGTACTGGCAGAAATGAACCGCGTCGGCGTGCTGTGCGATTTAAGCCACGTCGGTGAAACCACCGCCGCCGATGTCATTAACCTGTCGCGCGCACCGGTATGTATTTCCCATGTGCTGCCCCGTGCGCTTAAAGATGTCAAGCGCAATAAACCAGATGAACTGCTGCTGGGCTGCGCCCGTCAAGGCGGTTTAATCGGCATCAGCCTGTTCGCGCCCGGCCTGAAGGCCGGCAACGAGGCCACGGTAGATGATTACCTAGATGCCATGAGCTATGTTATTGAACTGGTGGGTGAAGATCATGTGGGCATCGGTACCGACTTTTCACAGGACCGCCCCCGTCCAGGTCCCTGGCTGCTGTGGGCCAATCGCGATAAAGGTAGCGCCCGTAAGCTGACCGAATTTGGTTCGGTAAAAATCAGCAAGCCGCAGGGCATCGCGCGTATCCGCGAATTCCCTCATCTGACCGAACGTATGATCGCCCGGGGCTGGAGTCACCGCTTGATTGCTAAATTGCTGGGCGGAAACTGGCTACGAGTGATGGAAACCGCCTGGCAACCCGCCGGCCACTGATCCTGGAGAGACAACAATGACAACCCGCATTCTTAGCCACCGCCCCTTCATCGGCTGCCTTCTAGCCGGGCTGCTGGCCGGCAGTGGCGTTCCGGCGCTGGCGGCCGAAACCGGCACCGTCAACATAGTCGGTTTTTCAGGGGTGTTTGCCGATAACTACCAAAAATTCGTTATCGATCCGTTTGTCGCTAAACACCCCGGTATTACCGTTAATTATCAGCCCAGTAAGAACTCCGCCGAATCGCTGGCGCTGTTGACCCTGCAGCGCGGCGCTCCCCGAGTGGATGTGGCGCTGATTGATGTGTCGGTGGCGATCCGCGCCAATAAGCAGGGGTTGTTCGCCCCGCTGGACGCCGAAAAGGTGCCCAATCTCGCCCAAAGTCCCGACTGGGCGCGGCTGGACCAGGACCGTAGCGTGGCCTTCTCGCAGGATAACCTGGCGATTTTATACAACACCGACGCGGTAAAGCAGCCTCCCACCAGCTGGAACGACCTGACCAACGCTAAATACAAGGGCAAAATCGCCGCTCCCCTGGCCGATACCCGCGGCGTGACGCTAATTCCGATCCTGGCGAGATTGCATGAGGCTGATTATAAAAAAGATATCGAACCGGCAATGGAGACGCTTAAGCAAATAGCGCCCAACGTATCCACCTGGGAACCGGCACCGGACTGCTATGGGGTTATCCAGAGCGGTGAAGCGGATCTGGCTATCTGCTGGAACGGCCGTGCCCAGTACCTGCACGACCTGCAGGGAGGCAAAATCGGTATTGCGCTGCCTGAAGAGGGCAGTATCGGACAAATCAATACCATCAGCCTGGTGAAGGGGTCTAAAAATAGCGAAGCGGCGCAGGACTTTATCAACTACGCCTTGAGCAGCGAGGCGCAGGGGGCGTTTGCCGAGAAAAGTTTTTATGCCCCGGTCAATGCCAGCGTGAAACTGACCGATGCGGTGGCGGCGCGTATTTATGGCAGCCCGCAGGCGCAGGCTAAACAGATGAACCTGGACTGGCCGTGGGTTTCGACCCAGTATTCTGCCTGGATCCAGCGTATACGCCGCGATGTTATCGCCGCCAATTGATAGAGAGTAAATGGGAAGGCTATGTCTGATTTTCACGTAGGGGTAAGCGGTCTGGTCAAAGTCTATCCGGGCGCCACGGCACCGGCGGTGGATAATGTCACTTTTTCGCTGCCGCGCGGCGAAATGCTGGCACTGCTCGGGCCTTCTGGCTGCGGCAAGACCACCATTCTGCGTATGATTGCCGGCCTGGTAGACCCGACTGCCGGCGAAATCGTGCTTAATGGTCGCTCGATAGCCGCCATTCCGGTACATAAACGCAATATCGGCATGGTATTCCAGGCCTATGCGCTGTTCCCCCATATGAGCATCGCCGAAAATATCGCCTTTGGCCTGGAGATGCGCGGCGTCGATCGCAGCGAGCGCGACCAGCGGGTCCGGCGGGCGCTGGACCTGGTCAAACTGTCAGGGCTGGGCGAACGGAGAGTCAGTCAGTTATCCGGCGGCCAGCAGCAGCGCGCCGCCATCGCGCGGTCGCTGGTGATCGACCCCGAACTGCTGCTATTTGATGAACCGCTGTCCAACCTTGATGCCAAGCTGCGTGATGAAATGCGCGACGAAATCCGCGATATCCAGGCCCGGACCGGCGTCACCGCCATCTTTGTCACCCATGATCAGGAGGAGGCGCTGTCGATGGCCGATCGGCTGGTGGTCATGTCCAATGGCAAAGTGGAGCAGATCGGCACGCCGGGTGATATTTTCGACCGGCCGGCCACCGGGTTCGTCGCCCGCTTTATCGGCTCGGGCAACTTCTTTCCGGCCCGGGTCAGCGATAAACCGGGCCTGCTTGAGGTCCAGGGGCTGGGCCGGCTCAAGGCCAGCCAGCCGCTGCCTGCCTCTGGCCTGGCGGAGATACTGATCCGGCCGCACCGGCTCACCCTGGCAACAGCCGCCGCCGACAACCATTTTACCGGTACCGTGGAGCATATTGTCTATCGCGGGCAGGTCCAGAGCATGACGGTGCGGTGCGGTGAGCAACGTTTACAGGCCGATCTGTTTACCCACGCCGGTCAATTGCCGCAAATCGGCGACCGGGTCAGTCTGGCGGTGGCGGCAGAGGATATCACCCTTATCGGCAAGGCGGACTTATGACCAGAGCCGCACCCGCCGCATCGAGGGGCAAAGGTATGCTGCTGCTCCTGCTGCTGCCCGGCCTGCTGGCGATGAGCGTCACTTTTTTCGCGCCCATGCTGTGGCTGATACGCGCTTCCTTTTCCAGCTCGGCATTTGAGGCCGCCAGCGGCGCCGATTGGACACTGGATGCCTATCGGGCCGCGCTGCTGGATCCTTTTTACTGGCGGGTGGCGGGCAATACGCTGGTGCTTGGACTGACGGTCAGCCTGGCCGCAGTGGTGCTTTCCTACCCGATAGCGCTGTTTCTGGCGCGCAGCAACAGCCGCTGGCGCGGGCTGCTGACCGCACTGGCGGTCGCCCCGCTGCTGACCTCGGCGGTGGTCCGCACCTACGGTTGGATGGTACTGCTCAGCGACAAAGGGGTGATCAACAGCCTGCTGATGTCCTGGGCATGGATTAGCGCACCGCTTAAGCTTACCAACAACAGTTTTGGCGCAACGGTGGCGCTGGTGGAAATCCTGATGCCTTACGCCATTCTGGCGATGCTCAGCGGCTTTGGCCGCCTCAACCGGCAACTGGAGGAGGCGGCAGCCATGCTGGGCGCCAGCCGACCGCGGATATTCTGGCGCATCATACTGCCGCTCAGCCTGCCGGGCGTGCTTACCGCCGCCCTGCTGGTGTTCGTGCTGGCGATTTCATCGTTTGTGACCCCAAGGCTAATGGGCGGCGGACGCGTGTTCGTATTGGGTACCGAAGTGTTCAGCGAAGCCACGGTCACCCTGAACTGGCCCCTGGCGGCGGCGCTGTCGGTAGTACTGCTGGTGCTGTTCAGCAGCATCATTTTCCTCTATCAGCGCGCACTGCGGACGCTGGAAACCTGAGGCCCGCTATGCAACCTGTCCAAAATTTACTCGGCAATACCGCATGGAAAGTGCTGATTGCCCTGCTGTATCTGTTTTTACTGGCGCCGATTATCGTGGTGGTGATCATTTCCTTCGATACCCGGCAATATCTGGCCTTCCCGCCGGCCAGTTATTCGTTCGGCTCGTATAGCAAGGTATTCCATAATGCCGAGTTTATCGCTGCCTTTGGCCGCAGCCTGGCGATTGGCGCAGCCGTCGGCATTATGGCGGTGGGGTTCGGCGTATTGCTGTCGCTGTGCCTGACCCGTTATCGCTTCCGTGGCCGGGATAGCCTGTCATTTTTGGTGGTGGCGCCGTTCCTGGTGCCGCATATTGTGTTAGCGGTCGGCATCATGCTGGTGCTGGCGCCGCTCAATTTGCTGGACAGCTATACCGGCATTATCCTGGCGCACCTCGGCATTACCCTGCCCTACACGGTGCGCACCATTTCCATGAGCCTACTGGCGGTGGATCTGCGCCTGGAGGAGGCGGCCCGGGTGCATGGCGCTTCGCCGGTCCAGGTATTCCGGCGCATTACCCTGCCATTGATCCGTCCCGGCATGATCGCCGGCGCGGTGATCGCCTTTCTAATTTCGTTTGATGAGGCGACCATTTCATTATTTATTGTGTCCACTAAAGTCTCGACGCTACCGACCCAGATTTATCACTATCTGGAATATGCCACCGATCCGCAGATCGCCGCCCTGTCGGTGCTGCTGATCTTGATATCGGTGGCGGTGGTAGTGGTGCTGGAGAAACTGGTGGGATTACGTAAAGCGCTGTGAGGCGCTGTTTCCGGCTGCCGTGCCGGCAGGCGGCGTGCCATTGGGAGTATCAATGACCATTATACAGACTCAGGCCGGCCGATTGGCAGGCATCGACCGACAGGGCATTAGCGAGTTTCTTAACGTGCCCTATGCCGCTCCCGTGGTTGCCGCCAACCGTTACCTGGCACCTGAACCGGTTATTCCCTGGTCAGGCATACGCGATGCCGGCACGCTGGGCAGCATCTGCCCGCAGATCCCCACCTATGGGCCGGTAGGCCATGCCGCCACCTCTTCACTGGCCGCCGGCAGCGATTTCCGCACGCTGAATATCCGCACCCGGTCGATGACCGGGCAAGCGCCGGTACTGGTCTGGATCCACGGCGGCGGCTACGCGGTCGGTTCAGCCAATGAACCGGTGCTGCAAAGCGGCGCCTTTGCCGCCAGCGGCGTAGTGGAAGTGACGGTTAATTATCGTCTTGGTGCGCTGGGTTTCCTCCATCTGGAGGGTTATCCGGCTAATCGCGGCTTGCTGGACATCATCGCCGCCCTGGGATGGGTGCGGGATAATATCTCTGCCTTTGGCGGCGATCCCTCACGGGTGACGCTGGCCGGCCGCTCAGCCGGCGGTTTTGCCGTGGCGGCGCTAATGGCCATGCCCGCCGCTCGCGGTCTGTTTGCCCGTGCACTGCCGCAAAGCGGCGCCAGTACCGGCATCTCGACCCTTGACGACAGCCATCGACTGACCGAGCGGTTGTGCCAATGGCTGAATATCGATAAAACGGCGATTGTCGGCTTGCCGCTGGAGACCCTGCTGCAGGCGCAAAAGCATTTGTGCGATCAATCTTATACCGAACATGATTTTGCCCGGGATGGCAATGTGGCGATGTTGGGCGTGCCGTTCGTGCCGGTTATCGATGGTCACACGCTGCCGGAACATCCGGAGCAGGCCGCCCAAGCAGGCCGGCTGGCGCCGGTGCCGATGATGATCGGCTGTACCAGCAGTGAATACCTGACCCATGCCACCGCTCAGCCTGAGATGGATGATGCCATGGCCGCCCGACTGCTGGATGAGCGGGTTCGTCCGCTGGGGCTAAGCGGCAGTGAGATAGTAGCGCGTTATCGGCAGGTGCTGCCGACCCATTCGGCCCGCGGCATCTGGCGGGCGGTCGGCGGCGATCTGGTGTTTCAGAATCCGGCCAGCCGCTTGGCCCGGCTTCACGCTGAATTTCAACCGGTGTGGAAATATCTGTATGGCTCAATAGACGCCGACGAACTGGGCGCCGCTCACGGCACCGAACTGGGCCATGTCTGGTACCGCGAAGGCAGCGATATCAGCCAATTGCCGGCGCGTCAGGCAATAACGGATCTGCAGTTGGCCAGGGAGATCCATCAGCTCTGGGTGACGTTTATACGCGATGAATCACCTGCTCCGCCACACGGCATGGTATGGCCACGTTATAACACCCACTCGCCGCTGTTGTTGCACCTGGTTACCGGCGGCGTATTCGAGGTCTGCGCGGACCCTTTTTTCCCCCGGCTCGCATTGTGGCGGCGGTAGATGTTCATTGCGTAGAATGGCAACAACGGCTTTCAATTTAGCAGAGGCCGTTGTGGTTTGAGGATAAACTGAAATGAATATGGCAATAAAAATGTGAGTAATTCCAATAGAGGGTTAATGGTTATACTACTTTGAATCACAGACACTGAACGTTCAACACAGCGTGATTTTCTTGGCATATCCCTATTACTGAATGCCCAGGGTATTACATTGGAAACGCATTGACTTTCACAGACTGCTTAGGCCCTAGTTAAGGCCGATAATTAAAAGGGCATTCAGAATTGCAGTGCAGTGGTTCAGTTATGATTACAAATTATCAAACCTAATCGAAGGGGGTCAATAATTGACGGCACCTTGATATGGGCGGAACTGATGCGCGCCTAATATTTTAAATCATATAACTATAACCTTAATTAATTCTTTACTGAAGGTAATAAATTAGCCTTTGCTATTATTCAACTAAGATAATCCATTTATATTTGTTGTAAAATTCAGCACCAATAATAATATATGCCCTGCTTTTAACAGCAGCTTACACCACACTCATTCTAAAACGGATAATTGTGTTTATAAGGCAAGCGAATAAAGTTTTGTGCTTATGTCGATTCAAAAATCTTAAGTTATAAAATCTTAAGGTTAAAGAAGTCATGACCAAACTATTCTTTATGAAAATGAAATTTCCACTAATGGAGCTTTGAAATGAAGTTGAAATTTTTAGCGTTGGCCGTTGTCTCATTGGCCAGCTTCAACGCCTTGGCGGTTACCATCGATTATCGACATGAAGTGCAGGACACTGCATCAAATAGCCAGAAAGACCGTTTATTATTCTCACACCGTTTTGCCAATGGCTTTGGGCTATCTACTGAGGTCAAATGGCAAAACGGCGAAAGTGATGCCGACACCGATAAAATATACAATGAGAATGTCAGCAATGGCTTTGAAGCAACGCCAAGTTATTTATATAAGTTCAATAGCGTGCTTGCTGTTGAGGCCGGATTGAATCTAGCATCCGATTCCAGTTATACAAATTATCGACCTTATATTCGCGGTAATATCCAGATAGCTAAACCGCTGCTGTTTCAGTTGCGTTATCGTCCATGGTACAAACGTTACAGCACAAACATAGGTACAAGCAAAGAAACCTCAGAGAATGGCTATTCGATTACTGTCGACTTGACTTATAAATTCCTTGATAAGTATTCTTTGATTTGGGAAGAGGAATATAATAAAACCAACTCCGCTTACTACTCACCTATAGAGAACAATAACAGCTATCAATGGACCCATGATTTAAAATTGGCTTATGCATGGGATAAAAACTGGTCCCCTTATATTCAAGTCGGCAATGTCACCGGCAGCAAATACACTAACGAACGTCAAACTCGTTATCGTGTTGGTGTTGCATACAGCTTCTGAAGATATCATCTACCCCATGGCATATCAGGCGAGGCTTATGGCTGAACCTGTGTCTGCCAAGGGATGAATTTTACTCCATCGAATAATACCTACCTTAAGCCCAAAAAAAACGGCAAGTCTGAGTGACTTGCCGTTTTTTCTTTCTGGCCTGGTCTGCATATCTCTAGACAAAGCCCTTGGGGAATGTGGTCGGCGAGAGAGGATTCGAACCTCCGACCCACTGGTCCCAAACCAGTTGCGCTACCAAGCTGCGCTACTCGCCGTTTTACTGCTGTCTGACGTCTACAACGCCAGGTACTGCCGTGGTCAACTTCAACCGTTCAAAAGGTGTGGTGCGAAGAGAGGGACTTGAACCCTCACGTCCGTTAAGACACTAACACCTGAAGCTAGCGCGTCTACCAATTCCGCCACCTTCGCATGCCCACTAATTTTGGGGTGACTGATGGGACTCGAACCCACGACAACTGGAATCACAATCCAGGGCTCTACCAACTGAGCTACAATCACCACTGTTTTACTGCATTCGCAACGCGGCAAGTAAACTAACCACGGCTCAGCGCACTGATTAAATGGTGCGCCCGACAGGATTCGAACCTGAGACCTCTGCCTCCGGAGGGCAGCGCTCTATCCAGCTGAGCTACGGGCGCGTAGCGCCGTTGCGGGTGGGGATAGTACGGATTTACGGGCTGGCTGTCTAGTGCTTTTTATCAGTTTTGATGTCTTTACGGATCACTTGCTCAAATACTGCCCGGATAACCGTTTTTTTGTACTACAGCATCTCATTTCCCAGCCAGAGTCAGCATTTTACCCGATCTGCCGGGCAAGGGACACTATAACCGACCACTGTAATAGTAAGCCAGAAAACGCAGCAGTTTAAGCTGGCGGCCGATACGGGTCGGCTGGCTCAGCAACCGGTACAGCCACTCCAGCCCCAGGTTTTGCCAGACCTTGGGCGCACGCTTCACATGGCCGGTAAATACGTCATAAGTCCCGCCGACGCCCATATATAATGCGTCTGGGTAACACTGCCGACAGTCGCGCATGAAGATTTCCTGTTTCGGAGACCCCATTGCTACGGTCACTATCGCCGCACCGCTGGAACGGATACGCCTGAAAACCGACTCGGTGTCGGCGGCAGTAAAATAACCGTCTTGAAAACCGACGATATTCACCCCCCAGCGGCTGCGCAATCGAGCCATGGTCTGGGACAGAATCTCCTGCCGCCCACCGACCAGGAACACCGGCGTGCCTTCGCGACCGGCACGCTCCATCAGCAATTCCCACAGATCGGCGCCGGCAATGCGTGAAACCCTGGCACCGGCATATTTGCGCCGGATGGATCGCACGATACTGATGCCATCGGCATATTTGTAATCCGCATTATCCAGCAGCTGTTTCAGGGCGGCATTACTTTCCGCCTTCAGCACCTTTTCGGCATTCATCGCCACCAGCGTGCCGGTTTTCACACCGGCAGCACTGAATAAGTAATCCAGAAATTGCCGGCTATCGCTAAAGCCCCAGATAGAAAAGCCGCGGATCTGGTAGTGGGGAATATCGTTATTATTATCCATCATTTATCCTGAAGGTTTATCGGTCCAACCATCGGGCCGGTGGCACCGTTAATTGAAAATCGACGAGGCAGGATTACGCCTGCCCGGTCAAGCAACCAGAACATCAGCTTGGCCAGCGACAGACAGATAATGAAAATCAAACAGAAAAAAACAATCCTGGATACGAAAGCATCCACGCCTTCCCGGGCCAGCACGATCATATTGAACACCGCGCCAAAACAGAATGCCTGCAGTACCGCCGAGCGATAACGGCAGGTGGCCGTCAGTCCGCGTTCATACAAGGTGTCAAAACCTTTGATGACCAGGCCGACCGCAATCGCTCCAGGCAGAATAAATGTCACGCCGCCCATCACCACCAGCGAACCAATCAGCGTCGGCGATATCGCCAGCCCTGAATGGTTGTTAAGCACTTCCCAGGTAAAATAGTTGGCGGAGTTCAGCACCAGGTCCGGTCGGTCGGGCCACAGCCAGGAAGGGATGAAAACATAGAAGTCGCGCGCAATCGGCGCCAGGCCCTGGAAATCGATTTTATCGTAGTTCTGCAGCAGCAGGGCCAGATTTTCCCAAGGCGAAAAGGTATCCCGGGTCAGATAAAGAAAGGTATAAAAGGCTTCATCGCCGCTGACATTCATGCCATAGCGCTTGAGGGCCAGCCAGAACATGCCGCCGATGGCGAACAGGCCCGCGCTGCCCAGCATCCACAGCGTAATCCAGCCACGCTGGATACCGATAAACAAAAACAGCGCAAAGGCGATAATGATATTGGCCCGGGTACCGCCGACCACCATATAGGTAAAGGTGCCAAAGGCGACGGTCGCCAGCAGGAACAGCAGCCAGTTACGCCGACCGGGGTGCAGGAAATACAGCACCAGCATCGCCGGGATAAAAAAATAGAAAAAGCGTTTGAGCGCTACGCCGGACACGTCGCTGGAGAAAATCTGGCTGTAGGTTTGCAGGCGAAACAGTAAAAAGCCGTTGTTGATGAAAAAGATGCCGACGGTGCCGATGGCGGTTATCGCCAGCAGGGCGCACAGTAAATGGGTCTCTACCCGGTTAACGCTTAACAATGGCCTGCGCTGGCGCTGGCGCTGGCGCTGGCGCAAGGAAAATAGCCGGGTCTTGTAGCTGGCATAATAAATGGCATAAAAGCCGGTTGCCGCCAGCAGGGCCTCTAACAGGTTCTCTACCGGCACCACCTGGACATCGAAGCGGAACACCAATACGCAGGTAAGCGGAAAACCCAGGTAAAACGTCAGCAGATACAGCAGGGAAAAAAAAATATTGAAATTAAAGCGCACCCGGCGGAATTCTCGCCAGATAGTCGCCAGCACAAAGCCGGTGGCCAGTAGATAGACCACTAGCAAACCGCTGAACTGCGCCAGCGTCATGAGCCGTCTCCCGCCGCAATGGTCAGCGCGCGTAGCCAGCCCTGCAGATAGTTGGGATAAAAGAAGGCGATTTTGCCGGTATCAAGATCCTGCAGCTGGCGTCTGGCTGCCGCCAGCGCTGCACGGTCCAGCGGATCGGTATCAAACATCACCGGCACCTGCTGCTGGGCCAGATCGTGCCAGAACGGATTCTGTCGGCTGAGTACCAAGGGCACGCCACAGCGGATAAGCAGGCTAAGGGTACCAATACCCTGCTGGCGATGGAAAATAAAATAGCCCAGCGAGCATCGGCGCAGCAATGCCAGGTAATCAGCGAAGGCCAGTTGTTCGGTCAGGATGTCTACCTGCCCTACCGGAAAATATGCCGCCGCCTGGGTGCGAACCTGCTCAATGTACTGCTGGTTGCCGCCGGGATAACCCATCGGTACCACCAGCTTCACCTCAGTGCCGAACTGCTGATATATCGCCTTGAGCGCATCGCCGTGACGGTTAGCCGGGTCGCCGGAGTTACCCACCAGAATAATCGGCATCGCGTCGTCCGCAGGCGGTTCCTGCGGCGGGTATTGCAAGTGGGCATCCATCCGGGTCGGAAAATAGAGCAGCGATGAAGCTACTGTGGGATGTCGGCGGCGATACACGCTGCGATCGCCCTCGGTGGCAAATACATGGCCGACCTTCCCCTGAGCGCGACGGCGCAGCTGGTAAAACAGTCGATGCTTGAGGCGGGTGGACTCTTCATACAGATCCGCTCCCCAAATATGCCAGGCGACGCGTTCCGGTTCAAGTTTGCCGGTGAGCAGCCCCAGCCACAGGCCGGGGTTGAATTGTCCATGCAGGAAAAACCGCGCCGAAGGATCGGCCGCCGCCCGGCGAAACACCGCCCGCGCCAGGGACTTTTTATCGGTGAACCGCTCAATGGTCAACCGTTCAAATGCGGCAAAAGGGCTGCTGTCGGCGGCCACGACCATAAAATGACGCGTCTGGTCGAGCGGACACACCGCTGCGAGCGTTTCATTGAAAAATCGCAGCACCGTCAGATTGTGATGAGGGATATCCGATCCCAGGACATGAATCAATAGGGTCATTTTTTCCTGCTGTAAATAAAGAACGCGCCGCAGCAAAGTATGAAATAGACAATATAGGTTGCCATATATGCCTGGGTCGCACCAAGGGCCCCATGGCGCGGTATCAGCCACAGCGAAAAAAGGGTAAGCAGCAAGAACTGACTGACCTCCGCCAACAGATAATAACGCAACGCGGCCTTGGCGATAACCAGATAACCAAACACATAGGCCCCTACTTTCAGTACATCGCCGGTCAGTTGCCAGATAAAAAGATCACGCATGGCGGTGAACTCGGCTGAAAACAGCAGCCGTATCGCCAGGTCCCGCAGCAGCCATACCACCAGACTGACCGCCGCCACCGCCGGCAGCACAAACCGCAGTGAGCGGCCGATCTCACGCCGAATGGCCTGTTTTTCAGTCAGGCGAGACAGCGTCGGCAGTAAATAAACGGTAAAAGAAGCGGTAATAAACTGGAGGTAGGCGTCTGAGATGCTGCTGACTCCCTGCCAGATGCCTACCTCTGCCCAGCCGTATTGTCCGGCCAGCAGATTACGCATCATGATGTAGGCTACCGGCAGCGTAATCGAGGTCATCAGCGCCATCAGGGTAAATTTACCCAACTGGCCCGCCAGGGCCGACTGCCAGCGCGGCAGCAGCCAGGCAAGCGGGACTTCGTCGCGCCGGGCGACGATTATCGCCGCCGGCAGCAGGCTGAGGGCCGGCACCAGCGCCAGGCCGGTCAGCGCCCCTGGATAACCGCCCAGGCGGTAGCACAGATAATAGGCGCCGGCGCCCAGCAGGCTGCCGCTACAAATCGCCAGCGCGTTGCCGGCCGCATCCCGGTACCCCTTAAGGATCGCCAGCATCAGGTTGGCATAGGCGATGCCCATCTGGATAAAGGCCACCATCCGCACCACATTCTGGTAACGATCGTGGCCGAACAGCGCCTGACTGATTGGCGCGGCCGCCAGCAGGAACACCACCGCCAGCAGACTGGAAAACCCGAGCACCATCGTCGATCCGGTGCCTAATACCGCTTTCAGTTGCTGGGGATCCTGACGGGATTCGGCTACCAGCTTGGTGATGCCGTTGAATATACCGGCCCCGGCCAGTACGCCGAGCACGGTAATCAGCTGACGAAAATTGCCCGCCTGCCCGACGCCGCTGGGGCCGAAGGCAACGGCCAGCAATTTGACCACCAGCAGCCCGACGGCGATTTTAATCAGCGTCGAACCGGCGGTCCAAACCGAAGCTTTAGCCAGCGACATGTCAGGCCAGATACCGTTTTACAGCGTCTATCACCCTGGTCTGCTGGGCATCGGTCATATTGTAAAACAGCGGCAGTCGCACCAGACGGGCGCTCTCGGCGCTGGTATAGGTATCCTGGCCGTGGAAACGGCCAAAGCGCTGTCCGGCCGGGCAGTCATGCAGCGGAATATAATGGAATACCGTCAGGATATCGGCGTCCTTCATATGATTGATAAAGGCACTGCGATCATCCAGGTCACGGAGCTTGAGATAAAACATATGGGCATTCTGCACGCAGTCCGCCGGTATCCGGGGCAATGCCAGCCGCCCCTCTTCCTCACCGTACGTCAGGGCATCCCGGTAGCGATGCCATAGACTCAGGCGGCGCTGGTTGATAAGCTGGGCCGCTGCAAGCTGGCCCCAGAGATAGGCGGCCTGCAGGTCGGCCATCAGATAACTGGAACCGATATCGCGCCAGGTATATTTATCGACCTGACCGCGGAAAAACTGGCTGCGGTTGGTGCCCTTTTCACGAATAATCTCGGCCCGATCAATCAGTGCAGGGTGGTTAATCAGCGTCGCACCGCCTTCTCCGCCGGCGGTATAGTTTTTAGTTTCATGAAAACTGTAGCAGCCGATATGGCCAATGGTGCCGAGCGCCCGGCCTTTATAAGTTGACATAACGCCCTGGGCGGCATCTTCCACAACCATCAAATCGTATTTTTTCGCCAGCGCCATGATGTGGTCCATCTCGCAAGCGACACCGGCATAATGCACCGGTACGATGGCCCGGGTCTGCGGCGTTATCGCCGCCTCAATCAGCGTTTCGTCGATATTCATCGTGTCGGGACGGATATCGACAAACACGATGGTGGCGCCGCGCAGCACAAAGGCGTTGGCGGTCGATACAAAGGTATAGCTGGGCATGATCACTTCATCACCCGGCTGGATATCCAGCAAGATGGCCGCCATCTCGAGAGAGGCGGTGCAGGAGGGGGTCAGCAACACTCTGGCGCTGCCGAATTGGCTTTCCATCCACTGCTGGCAGCGATGGGTAAAGCTGCCGTCGCCGCACAGTTTGCCGCTGCCCATCGCGGTCTGCATAAACCCAAGTTCGGTTCCCACCACCGGTGGCGCGTTAAATGGAATCATTTTTTCCCCTGTAAAGCCAATAGGCTGTGCTGTCGATAGTCGCCCCGCTGGCGATATAAAGCCGCAGCGCGGCGATATTGCCATTTTGGGTGGCTACCCGTAAAACCGATTTTCGCTGTTGCAGACACCAGCCAACGGCGGCGGCCATTAATGCTCGCCCTATCCCGCGTCCGGCAAAGGTTGCATCAACTGCCAGCAGTCCGATACGCACCTCGCCGTTGCCGATATCGCGCAGCGTTACCATCCCCTGCACCGCATCCAGGCTGCCGATAACCAGGCAGCAGTGATCGAAACTGCCCACAATGGCGTTCTCGGCCCAAGTGCCGTAAAAAAGCCGGCGCTTTATCGGGTCGAACCAGGGCGCACGGAAACGACTTAGGGTGAACGCGCGCTCAGCCAGTGCGCGCACGGCAACCATATCGGCCGGCCCTGCCAGCCTGACGTTGGCCAGCGCGGCTTCTGCCGGAACGTCGGCACGCACTGACAGACGCAAGTCGATCTCGCCGTCCACCAGCCTGAAACCTGCCGCCGTCAGCGCATCAAGCTGGGCGCTGTCGTCAGAGGTCACTTTGGCCTGCACCACCTGCCAGGCGTCAAGCGCAGCGGGCGTCAGCGCGGCGGCGGCGGTGTCGAATACCACTTTGCCGCAGGACAGTCCGAAGAATGCGCTCTCCCAGTCAAGGGGCTCAATATTGGCGTGGACGGGCATGGAGCAGATTTACCAAATATTGGCCGTAACCGGTTTTAGCCAAGGCGTTGGCCGCCCGCATCACGCCTTCATCATCCAGCCAGCCGTTACGCCAGCCGATTTCTTCCAGGCAGGCTATTTTAAAGCCCTGGCGCTTTTCGACCGTCTGGACGAAGGTGCTGGCTTCGATCAGGCTGTCGTGGGTGCCGGTATCCAGCCAGGCGAATCCGCGGCCCAGCAGCTCGACCGACAGCTGGCCGCGATCCAGGTACATCTGATTGATCGAGGTGATCTCAAGTTCTCCCCGCGAGGAGGGTTTGACCTGCCTGGCGAACTCGACTACCTGGCTGTCGTAAAAATACAGCCCGGTGACGGCCCAGTTCGACAGCGGTTTGGCCGGTTTTTCCTCCAGCGACAGCGCTTTGAAATCATCATCAAACTCAACCACGCCGAAACGCTCCGGGTCCATTACCTGATAGCCGAATATCGTCGCGCCGTGAACCCGGGCAGCCACCTGTTTGAGTTTCGGGCTGAAGCCCTGGCCAAAGTAGATGTTATCGCCCAGCACTAGGCAGCAGGGCTCGCCGCCGATAAACGCCTCGCCGATAAGGAACGCCTGGGCCAGCCCATCGGGACTGGGCTGACAGGCGTAAGTCAACCGAATGCCGAACTCGTCGCCATTGCCCAGCAGGCGCTGGAAAAACGGCAGGTCATCAGGGGTGGTGATAATGAGAATATCGCGGATCCCCGCCAGCATCAGCACTGATAACGGGTAATAGATCATCGGCTTATCATAAATAGGCAACAGCTGCTTGGATACGCCGCGGGTAATGGGATGCAAACGGGTGCCTGAGCCGCCCGCCAGAACGATGCCTTTCATACGCTCTCCTGCCGTCATGGAATGACGCATGGATAAATTATCGGAAATAGGCCAGCATGACCTGCTCCAGGCTCAGCGAGTCAGTCCCAGGCGTTCGCCGGCATAACTGCCGTCCTTGACCCTTTGCCACCAGGTCTGGTTCGCCAGATACCAGTCTATGGTCTTTTTCATGCCCGACTCAAAGGTTTCCTGCGGCCGCCAGTCCAGCTCACGCTCAATCTTGCTGGCATCTATGGCATAGCGCAGGTCATGGCCAGGTCGGTCTTCGACATGGGTAATCAGGTCGCGGAAATAGGCTACGCCGTCAGGCTTGGCGGCCCCCGCCTGCTCCAGCAGTTCACAAAGGGTATTGACCACCTCGATATTGCGGCGCTCGTTATGGCCGCCGATAGTGTAGGTCTCTCCTACCCGGCCCCGCGTCACGACCTGATAAAGGGCCTGGGCGTGATCTTCCACATACAGCCAGTCCCTGATTTGCGAACCGTCGCCATACACCGGCAGCGGTTTGCCCGCCAGCGCATTCAGGATCATCAGCGGAATCAGCTTTTCCGGGAAATGATAAGGGCCATAGTTGTTTGAGCAATTGGTGATGATCGTCGGCAGGCCATAGGTGCGATGCCAGGCTCTGACCAGGTGATCACTGGCCGCCTTGGAAGCCGAATAGGGACTGCTTGGGGCATAGGCGGTGGTTTCAGTGAAGAAATCGTTCGGGTTCTCCAGGTCGCCATAGACTTCGTCAGTGGAAATATGATGGAAACGGAATGCGGCTTTTGCCTCAGCGGCCAGCGGCTGCCAGTAGTGGCGGACCGCTTCCAGCAGTTGGAAAGTGCCGTTGATATTGGTGGTGATAAAATTGGCCGGGCCATCAATAGAGCGATCCACATGGGTTTCCGCCGCCAGATGCATTACCGCATCCGGCTGGAAACGCCGCAGAACATCGTCGATTGCCTGGCGGTCGCCAATATCGTGGCGGGCGAACGCATAACGCGGGCTTTGTGCTACCGGCGCCAGTGAATCCAGGTTGCCGGCATAAGTCAGTTTATCGACCACCAACACCTGTGCATCGGTGGTATTTACCAGATGGCGCACCACGGCCGAGCCGATAAAACCGGCTCCGCCAGTGACCAGGATCCGGCGACTCACCGCCAGACTCCTTTGGTGTCCACCAGCCATTGCTGGGTAATCTCTGCGGCAGGGATGGCCTTGAACTGACGGTGATCGACCAGCATCACCAGCACATCGGCGGTGTCCAGAGCCTGTTCCAGGCTGGCCAGCGTCACGTTGTCCGCCAGGAAAGCGGGCAATGACTGTACGTTTGGCTCGACGGCCAGCGTACTGCCGCCGTGCCAGTCGGCGATGAGCCGGGTAACCAGCACCGCTGGGCTCTCGCGCAAATCATCGATATCCGGCTTGAACGCCAGGCCGAAGCAGGCAATCACCAGCTCGCTGGCGCGTTTATCGGTAGTGGACAGGCAATCCGCTACTGCGGCCTTTACCCGGTCTACCACCCAAAGAGGTTTATCATCGTTGACCACCCGTGCGGTACGGATAAGACGCGCCTGTTGCGGATTCTGGGCGACGATGAACCAGGGATCAACGGCGATGCAGTGCCCGCCGACGCCCGGCCCGGGCTGAAGGATATTGACCCGCGGGTGGCGATTGGACAGGGCAATCAATTCCCATACGTTAATGCCTTGCTCGGCGCAAATGACCGACAGTTCATTAGCGAAAGCGATATTCACGTCACGGAAACTGTTTTCGGTCAGCTTGCACATTTCGGCAGTGCGCGAATTGGTGGTGACGCACTCCCCTTCCAGGAAAATCCGGTATAGCTCGCTGGCACGCGCTGAACAACGCGGCGTCATGCCGCCGATCACCCGATCGTTCTGAAACAGTTCGACCATGATTCTGCCCGGCAGCACCCGTTCCGGACAGTAGGCGATATTGATATCGGCCTGCTCGCCCGCCGCCTGCGGAAAACGCAGATCCGGACGGGCTTCGGCCAGCCACGCCGCCATCTGTTCGGTGGTGCCGACCGGAGACGTAGACTCCAGGATCACCAAATCGCCTTTTTTCAATACCGGAGCTATCGACAGGGCCGCAGATTGTACATAGGCCAGGTCCGGCTGATGCTGTTCGCGAAAGGGCGTGGGTACCGCAATCAGGAAGGCATCCGCCGTTTGCGGACGAGTGGCGGCGCGCAGGTAACCCTGTTCGACCGCCTGCCTGACCACCTGGTCCAGATCGGGTTCGACGATATGGATCGCCCCGCGATTGATGGTATCGACGGCATGCTGGTTAACATCCACGCCAATGACCTGAGTCTGGCGCGAGGCGAAGGCCGCGGCGGTCGGCAGACCGATATATCCCAGTCCGACGACTGAAATAACGTTGAAACTCATACATTCACCTGATGATTTTTTAAAACGTCAATAATGTGCTGGCAGGTCCGGCCCTCGCCATAAGGATTATGCGCCCGGCTCATCGCCAGATACTCATCAGCGTCGGAAAGCAGCCTGGAGACCGCCGACTGAATAGACGCGGTGTCGGTACCGACCAGTCTTACCGTACCGGCGGCGACGGCTTCCGGACGCTCGGTGGTTTCCCGCATCACCAGTACCGGCTTGCCGAGAGAAGGCGCTTCTTCCTGGATACCGCCGGAATCGGTCAGGATCATATAAGACCGATTCATCAGATAGACAAACGGCAGGTAATCCTGGGGATCAATCAGCCTGATATTCGGCACGCCGCTCAGGATGCGGTTGACCGGCTCGCTGACGTTGGGGTTCAGATGTACCGGATAAACGATCTGGACATCGGGATGATGACGGGCGATATGCGCCAGTGCACTGCAGATGCGCTCGAATCCATCACCAAAACTTTCACGGCGGTGGCCGGTAACCAGAATCAGCTTTTTCTGCGGATCCAGGAAAGCATAGCGTTGCTCGAGGGTTGCCCGCAATGCGGCGTCATTCATTACGCGATCTCGCACCCAGAACAGTGCGTCGATAACCGTATTGCCGGTGACGAATATCCGCTCCGGCTTCAGTCCCTCGGCCAGCAGATTGCTGCGTGAAGTATCGGTGGGTGAGAAATGCCAGGTCGCAAGATGGCCGGTCAGTTTACGGTTGGCCTCTTCCGGCCAGGGCGAATAGATATCGCCAGTGCGAAGTCCAGCTTCGACGTGCCCGACGGGAATATGCTGATAAAATGCGGCCAGGCTGGTGGCGAGCGTGGTGGTGGTATCGCCGTGCACCAATACCACATCAGGCTTGAATTCAGACAATACCGGTTTCATACCGATAAGGATTCGGCTGGTAATTTCAGTCAACCCTTGGTCAGGACGCATGATATTCAAATCGTAGTCGGGTACGATTTCAAACAGGCGCAACACCTGATCCAGCATTTCCCGATGCTGGGCTGTGACACAAACCCGGGCCTCGAAGGCCGGGTCTTTGGCCAGGGCCAGGACCAGAGGCGCCATTTTAATGGCCTCCGGTCTTGTGCCGAAGACGATCAACACTTTCACAGCAGTTCCCTTCAGTATCAAGTAAGCCACTATAAGTGGCCGGGTAGAAGATCTATCCGCGCAATCGACAGAACCCCAAGCGGACAGTTATACCGGTGATCGCCATCTTAACGGCGCCGGGCAAGTACCAGGCCTGCCCCTACCAGTACGCCTACCGATCCCCATAGGATAAGCAGGAACAGCCGGCGTGGTTTATCACGTTTGACCGGCTCTTCCGGCGTTCTTAAATAACGGTAAGTCTGAAATTTATCCTGCAGCACCGGCCCGACATTAAGCGTAGCCAGCATCGCTCGATTCTGATCATACTCTACATCAAAGGCAGGACCATTGGCCTGCAGGGCATCAAGTCGCGCCTGCAGCAGATTGTGGCCGAGCATAAAAAGCTCGGACTGCGGCAGCTCTTCTGGCGGCGTGGCAGTCTGCCGACGGGTAATACCCTGCTGTCGGGCGAGTTCCAGCGCCTGGCGATAGACCGTGATTTCTCGGTCGTAGATGGTCTTGGCTACGGCTTCTTGCCGTTTGACCTGGGCCTTCATCGACACGGTTCTTGCCGCCCAGGCGCCTTTAACTTCATCATTAAGCAGTTGGGCCGCTCGTTGATTCGCGAACGCCACATAAGCGCGCAACAGAGTGTTGGCATCGCCTGGGGTCTCAGCCACCAGTTTCAGTTGGTCAGGCAGTTTTTTGCTGTCATCGCGCGGGGTGAACTGGATGTTGTTGATCATTTCATCCAGCAGCGCCGCATCGGCCCGGGCGTCGCCCTCTTTACGGGCGGTGAAATAATCGCTTGCCAGCCAAAAATTGCGCCGCGTGTCATAAGAGGCAACCTGGCGCAGGAATTCCTGAAAAGCATCATCGGCAATCGACGGCATATCCGATGTTGGGAAAGCGGTGTTCTTCACGTCCAGATTACGCAGGAACTGCTGCTGGGAAAAGTAACTGCCCAGCATGTTCACCGTTGGTTTATCGGCTATCGCCGTCGATGACCATTCCTGTTTCACCACATAGGAACTGACCAGCGCCACCAGGGCAAACAACAGCGCCACAGCGATGATAAGCGCCTTACCACGCCACAGCACGCAGAACAGGCCGCGCACATCCAGCTCGTTTTCGGTTGTCTCTCGCTGCCCTGAAGATTGCCAGTCTGGTTTCATTTGCGCCCCGAATGCCGATTTAAATTGTTTCGCTTGTTCTGAGCCAGCCGACGTTTGGCCCGTTTAACAAAACGGGCAACGCGCCAGGCGCACTTCAGGACATAGCCGTACAGGAAAAAAACGAAGATAAACAGGGCCAGCATTACCGACTCCGGCCATTGCAGCCAGCGCTCACCGGCAACGCCAAAGGCCGCCAACAGGGCTGCAGTCAGGGTAATAATGGCAAATGCCTGACGGGAACTGAAGCCTGCGCGCATGATCAAATGGTGAATATGCTGCCTGTCCGGTGAAAAGGGGCTCATCCCCTTGCGCATGCGCCGGTACATAATGGCAATCATATCCATCAGCGGGATGGCGATAATCCAGAGTGCGGTGACCGGATTCATCGGATGGCCGCTGCCCTGGGTGCTCTGCAGCAGAAACCAGATAATGGTGAAGCCGATCATGGTGCTGCCGGCATCCCCCATAAATACTTTGTAACGCCGGCCGAACAGGCCGAGGTTCAGCATGATATAGGGAATAATCGCCGCTATCATGGCAAAACACCAGAGCCCGAGACCCGGATTGTTGTCCAGGTACAGCAGGATGCCCATCGCGCCGAGAGATACGCAGGACAGCCCGCCCAGCAGGCCGTCGATACCATCGACCATGTTGAAGGCGTTGATTGCCGCCCAGACGGCGAACAGCGTAACCAGGTAGCCGAACGGGCCCAGCACCAGCTCCCATGGACCGAAAATATAGCCCAGGCTGTTGATATAGCGGCCGCCGAAATACATCATCGCCAGGGCAACCAGGGCCTGGATAGTGGCACGGGATTTTACGCTGATGTCAAAGCGGTCATCGAGGGCGCCGGTGAGCACCAGTATACCCGCGCACACCAGATATAGTCCCGCATTGGGAACATAGTGATCGGTATAGGCGAAGGTGAAACAGATACCGGCATAGATGGAAATGCCGCCGACCAGGGGGATTTGCCCTTGGTGACGCTTGCGGTGGTTGGGTTTATCAACAAGACCTATTTTAATGGCGACTTTACGGGCGAAAAACAAAAACACCAATGAAAATAGAAATATAGCAATAAAATCAGTACTCATATTGAGTAAGTTCACAATAGAAAGCTCTCTGCATCCATCAGGCAGTTCAGTGCGCGAATGACGTCGTTGGCGCTATGAAGCATACGCCTTAATCGTCGCCATAATGTTGCGACAATGAATATTGTCTTTGCATACCTTTTGCTCCACCTGAATCTCCGTCAGCAGAGCATAATTAAGACGGTAACATGTTGATTAACACTAATCTGTATAGCTAACCATTGTGACTATCCTAGCATCAGAAAACAAAAACGCCACGCTTGACGTGGCGTAACCCGAGTTTTTTCTGAATTAGGCGTGTTTGATCATACCTGTTACGAACGCTTCATCATGTCAAAAAATTCATCGTTGGTTTTGGTCATCGCTAATTTGTTCATCAGGAATTCCATGGCATCGGTCTCACCCATAGGATGAATGATCTTGCGCAGGATCCACATCTTCTGCAGCTCTTCCTGAGTGGTCAGCAATTCTTCTTTACGGGTACCGGAACGGTTGTAATCAATGGCCGGGAATACACGTTTCTCGGCAATTTTACGCGAGAGATGCAATTCCATATTGCCGGTGCCTTTGAATTCTTCGTAAATCACTTCGTCCATTTTAGAGCCGGTATCGATAAGCGCAGTGGCGATAATGGTCAGGCTGCCGCCCTCTTCCATGTTACGCGCAGCACCAAAGAAGCGTTTTGGACGATGCAGGGCGTTGGCGTCCACGCCGCCGGTCAGCACTTTACCCGAGGCCGGAACCACGGTGTTGTAGGCACGGGCCAGACGAGTAATGGAATCCAGCAGAATAATAACGTCTTTTTTATGTTCGACCAGGCGCTTGGCTTTCTCGATGACCATCTCAGCCACCTGAACATGGCGTGAGGCAGGTTCATCAAAGGTGGAAGCGATAACTTCGCCTTTGACCAGACGCTGCATCTCGGTCACTTCTTCAGGGCGTTCATCTATCAGCAGGACCATCAATACGCAGTCCGGATGATTGTAGGCGATGCTCTGGGCGATATTCTGCAGCAGCATGGTTTTACCGGCTTTCGGCGGCGCCACGATAAGGCCACGCTGACCGCGACCAATAGGCGAAGCCAGATCCAGTACGCGAGCGGTCAAATCCTCGGTAGAGCCATTGCCGCGCTCCATACGAAGGCGGGAATTGGCATGCAGCGGCGTCAGGTTTTCGAACAGAATCTTGTTACGCGCGTTTTCCGGCTTGTCATAGTTGACTTCGTTGACCTTTAACAGGGCAAAGTAACGCTCGCCTTCTTTCGGCGGGCGGATTTTGCCTGAAATGGTGTCACCGGTGCGGAGGTTGAAACGGCGGATTTGGCTGGGAGAAACATAAATATCGTCGGGACCGGCAAGATAGGAGCTGTCGCCTGAGCGGAGGAAACCAAATCCATCCTGCAATATCTCCAACACGCCGTCACCGAAGATATCCTCGCCACTTTTGGCATGCTGCTTCAAAATGGCGAAGATAATGTCCTGTTTGCGCATACGGGCCAGATTTTCCAGCCCCATATTTTCGCCGAGAGTAACTAGCTCAGAAACCGGCGTATTTTTTAATTCGGTAAGGTTCATAATGGGGGTTCTTAAACTCGGGGTATATCTCGAACTGTTTTGTGGATGGTATGGCAGCGTATAATCGTGCCGGTCTAACGGCATTTAATCCCGGTGCATCCCGTTTGGGCTGATGAACAGCAAATCATGCAAAATGAATAACAAGAAGACTGAAGATTAAGAGCGCCTAATAACGGATTAATTCAAATCAGGATTGCCTTGAACACCTTGCTTGACACGCTGAAGCTTGTTCTACAACGGGGTTCGGGCAAAGAGTAAAACTCAGATTCAAACTACAGGTAAGATCTAAATGCAGTGGACATAAACTTAGCATGGTTCTTGATGGGCGTCTAGCAGTCAATATGAGAAAACATAATGAACGCCGCCGCCCAGACAGGATACTCTGAGAGGGTATTACAGATTGGCGTTAAGAAAATCTTTCAACTGGCCTTTTGACAGGGCGCCAACTTTGGTTGCGACCACTTCGCCGTCCCGGAACAACAGCAGGGTCGGAATACCGCGAATGCCGTATTTTGGCGCAGTAGCCGGGTTCTCATCAATGTTCAGCTTGGCGATAGTCAGTTTACCGTCAAACTCATCAGCCACTTCAGCCAGGATAGGGGCAATCATCTTGCAAGGCCCGCACCATTCGGCCCAGAAATCGACCAGGAAGGAACCCTTAGCCTTTAATACATCGGTATCAAAGCTGTCGTCAGTCAGGTGAATAATTTTATCGCTCATGTTCGCTCCACAGGATTATCATTACCACGCTGCGGATACATTGACCGGCAACGGGTTGACTTTATTTCACTGGATACACTTTCGTAATGCAATAGTTAACTGTTATTCTACCACACTATGAGCAAAACACACTTAACTGACAAGAAGTTTTCCGACTTCGCCCTGCACCCGCTGATTACTGAATCTCTTGAAAAACAAGGATTTACTAATTGCACGCCTATTCAGGCTCTGACGTTGCCCATCACCCTTAGCGGGAAGGATGTGGCGGGCCAGGCGCAAACCGGAACCGGAAAGACGCTGGCATTCCTCGCTGCCACGTTTCATCACTTACTGACTCACCCTGCAAATGAGCAACGCCAGACCAATCAGCCAAGGGCGCTTATCATGGCGCCTACCCGTGAGCTGGCAGTGCAAATTCATTCCGATGCTGAACCCTTAGCCCAGGCAAGCGGCCTGAAAATGGGTCTGGCTTACGGCGGCGATGGCTATGACAAACAGCTGAAGGTGCTGGAATCCGGGGTCGACATCCTGGTCGGCACCACCGGTCGCCTGATTGACTATACCAAGCAGAATTACATCAATATGGGTGCCATTCAGGTGGTGGTGCTGGATGAAGCCGACCGGATGTTCGATCTGGGCTTTATCAAGGATATCCGCTGGCTGTTCCGCCGTATGCCCGCCGTCGATACCCGTGTCAACATGCTGTTTTCCGCTACGCTTTCCTATCGGGTGCGTGAACTGGCGTTCGAACATATGAACAACGCCGAATATGTCGAAGTCGAGCCGCTGCAAAAAACCGGCTATCGCATTAAAGAAGAATTGTTCTATCCGTCCAATGAAGAAAAAATGCGCTTGCTGCAGACGCTGATAGAAGAAGAATGGCCTGATCGCAGTATTATCTTCGCCAACACCAAGCATCGCTGCGAGGATATCTGGGGCCATCTGGCGGCGGACGGGCATCGCGTTGGCCTGCTGACCGGCGATGTTTCCCAGAAAAAGCGCTTGCGTATTCTGGATGAGTTTACCCAGGGTACCCTGGATATCCTGGTTGCCACCGATGTTGCGGCCCGCGGCTTGCACATTCCCTCGGTCACCCACGTGTTCAACTACGATCTTCCCGATGACTGTGAAGATTATGTTCATCGCATCGGCCGGACCGGCCGCGCCGGTGAAAGCGGTTTCTCCATCAGTCTTGCCTGTGAAGAATATGCGTTGAACCTTACCGCGATTGAAAGCTATATTGGCCATCAAATCCCGGTAAGTAAATACAACAGCGATGCGTTGCTCACCGATTTGCCGGCGCCCAAGCGTCTTACGAGAACTCGGCCCGGTAACGGCCCGCGCCGTAACTCAGCGCCGCGCCGCAGCGGAGCTGTGCGTCATAACCGCAAACGTCCGAGCTAGCGAGATAAGATGAACCGTTCCACCTCACTCTATGCCGCCATTGATTTGGGCTCCAACAGTTTTCATATGTTAGTGGTACGTGAGGTGGCAGGGACCATCCAGACTCTGTCCCGTATCAAACGTAAAGTGCGTCTGGCCGCCGGGCTCGATAAGCACAACCGGCTTTCCGCCGATGCCATGCAGCGCGGCTGGCAATGCCTACGCCTGTTTGCCGAGCACCTGCAGGACATTCCCGCAGCGCATGTCCGGGTTGTGGCGACCGCTACCCTGCGTCTGGCGACCAATGCCGACGATTTCATGACTACCGCCCGGCAGATTCTTGGCTGCGATATTCAGGTAATCAGCGGTGAAGAAGAAGCCCGGTTGATTTATCAAGGCGTCGCCCATACCACCGGCGGCTCTGATGAGCGTCTGGTGGTGGATATCGGCGGCGGCAGTACCGAGCTTATCGTCGGCCGCGGGGCGCAGGCGCTGGAGCTTTACAGCTTGGAAATGGGCTGTGTGACCTGGCTGGAAAGGTGGTTTAACGACCGCAGCCTGACGAAAGAGAACTTTGAGCAGGCGGAACAGGCGGCCAGGGAAATGATCCGTCCAGTGGTCTCCAGTTTGCTGGCCCGGGGCTGGCAGATATGCGTTGGCGCTTCCGGCACCGTACAGGCCATCCAGGAAATCATGGTCGCTCAGGGCATGGATGAACAGATTACCCTGAGTAAGCTGCTGCAGTTAAAGCAGCGGGCAATCAACTGCGGCAAACTGGAAGAGTTGGAAATAGAAGGATTGACGCTGGACCGGGCTCTGGTATTTCCCAGCGGTCTGTCGATTTTGCTGGCGGTATTCCATGAGCTGGGCGTCAAAAGCATGACCCTGGCCGGTGGGGCGCTGCGCGAAGGTATCCTGTACGGCATGCTCGATTTGCCGGTCTGCGAAGATATCCGTGAGCGTACGCTGGCCAATCTGCAGCGCCGTTATCAACTGGACACCGATCAGGCAGAACGGGTCAGTCAACTGGCCGAAGATCTTGCCCGTCAGGTCGCGCACAGCTGGCAGCTGGACTACCGATGTTTCGCCTTGCTGCACTGCGCCAGCATGATCCATGAGATCGGTCTGAGCATTGATATTAAACACGCGCCGCAACATGCGGCCTATCTGGTCAGACACACTGATTTACCCGGCTTTACCCCCGCCCAGCAAAAATTGATTGCCACGCTTTTGCAAAACCAGAGCCACCCTATAGATTTGGTACAGCTGAATCACCAGAATAGCCTGCCGCCCGCCATGGCGCACCGGCTGTGCCGCTTATTGCGTCTGGCGATTATTTTCGCCAGCCGCCGACGCAGCGATACGCTGCCCGAGGTAACACTGCGGGCACAGGACGACACGCTGCAGGTGATCGTGCCCGAGGGATGGCTAAGCGCGCACCCGCTGCGGGCGGAGTATCTGGAGCAGGAAAGCCAGTGGCAGAGCTATGTCCACTGGCCACTGCTGATTATCGAAGCAGGACCGGCGCCGGTTTCAGCCTGACCCGGGCTTCACCCCTCTCCCTTGGCTTTCGCCAACTGGGCGCGGATGGTGGCCAGATGGCTCTGTCCCTTGGTCATCCGCTCTTCGGCGCTGACCACTTTACGTATCGTTTCCCATGCCAGATCGTCCTGGGGCAGTTCCAGCAGAAAACGGCTCGGCTCCGGGCGGATGGTTTCGCCATACTGGCGCCGCTCCCGGCACAGGGTAAAGGTCAGTTCCCGCTGAGCGCGAGTAATGCCGACATAGGCCAGCCGGCGCTCTTCATCGATATTGTTCTCGTCGATACTGCTCTGATGCGGCAATATGCCCTCTTCCATGCCGACCAGGAATACGCAGGGAAACTCCAGTCCCTTGGAGGCATGCAGGGTCATCAGCTGCACCTGATCCAGCTCTTCATCACTTTCGCCCCGCTCCATCATGTCGCGCAGGGTGAATCGGGTCACTACCTGATCCAGCGTCATCGGGTCATTCAGTTCCGAGCCTTCCAGCATATCAGTCATCCAGGCAAACAGCTGGTTGACGTTCTTCATGCGCATTTCAGCGGCCTTCGGGCTGGGCGAGGTTTCATGCAGCCAGCTTTCGTACTCCATGCCTTGCACCAGATCACGTACCGCCGCCACCGGCTCGCTGTCGGCGCGGCGGGCAACCCCCGCCATCCAGTGAGTGAAGGTTTGCAGCGATTCCAGACCGCGTCCGGTCAGCGTTTGCGACAGTCCCAGGTCAAAACTGGCGGCAAACAGGCTTTTGTTGCGCTGCGCGGCCCACTCCCCCAGCTTGGACAGGGTCGCCGGTCCTATTTCACGGCGCGGCGTATTGACCACTCTGAGAAAGGCGCTGTCGTCGTCGGGGTTGGTCAGTACCCGGAGGTAAGCCAGCAGATCCTTGATTTCAGGACGTGAGAAAAATGACGTGCCGCCCGATATCCGATAAGGAATACGGTTTTGCATCAACATCTTTTCAAACAGCCGGGACTGGTGGTTACCCCGATAAAGAATGGCGTAGTCGCGATAGGGCGTCTTATTGATATAATGGTGGGCTATAAGTTCTCCCACCACCCGCTCGGCCTCATGATCCTCATTATTAGCGGTAATCACTTTCAGTGCCTGACCATAGCCCAGCTGTGAGAACAGGCGCTTTTCAAACAAATGCGGATTGTTGGCGATAAGGATATTCGCCGCCTTGAGGATACGTTCGGTGGAGCGGTAATTCTGCTCAAGCTTTATCACCTGCAACGCCGGAAAATCCTGCTGCAGCAGTTCCAGGTTCTGCGGGCGAGCTCCACGCCAGGAATAGATCGACTGATCGTCATCGCCCACCACGGTAAAACGCGCCCGGGCGCCGACCAGCATCTTTACCAGCTCGTACTGGCTGGTATTGGTATCCTGGTATTCGTCCACCAGCAGATAGCGCAAACGCTGCTGCCAGCGCTCCCGCACTTCCGGGTTACTTTGCAAAAGCCGGGTCGGGCGCAGGATCAAATCATCAAAGTCCAGCACATTACAGGCGCGCAAATGGGCATCATACAGGCCGTAGCAGTGAGCAAACAGCTTATCCCGCTCAGTTCGCGCCGACGCCGCGGCCTGAGCGGGATCGCGCAAATCGTTCTTCCAGTTGGAGAGGGTGGATATCAACTGCTTGAGCAGGTCTTTATCGCCTTCCAGCCATTGATCGGTCAGGTCCTTGAGCAGCGCCAGCTGATCCTGATCGTCAAACAGGGAAAAGCGTGATTTCATCCCCAGGGCCTGGTATTCCCGCTTGATGATTTCCAGACCCAGGGTATGGAAGGTGGCGATGGTCAGCCCGCGAGCTTCTTTGCGGCCCAGCGTCTGGGCCACGCGTTCCTTCATCTCGCGAGAAGCCTTGTTGGTAAAGGTAACCGCTGCGATATGCCGCGCCTGATAGCCGCACTCCCGGATAAGGTGGGCTATTTTAGTGGTGATAACGCGGGTTTTGCCCGATCCTGCACCCGCCAGCACCAGACAAGGCCCGGTAACAAACTCTACGGCATGCTGTTGGCTTGGGTTCAGGCGCATATCGGTCTCCTGCACATACGCGGGGAAAAATCAGTGGCAGGGATTGTAGCAGAAAGGCCGGCAAGCTTAAGCGCAAAAAAAACCACCGCCAAGGCGGTGGCTGAATAGACCTGACTGCGGCAATGGATTAGTTGGCCACCGCAATACGTTTCATGTCTTTCATGTAGCCGCGCAGGGTGCTGCCGATGATTTCGATCGGATGCTGGCGGATAGCTTCGTTCACATCACGTAACTGGGCATTGTCGATTTCACCGGCGGCAACCGATTTACCCAGATCGCCGGCCTGCAGACTGGACATGAATTGTTCTTTCAGTAACGGCACGGCAGCGTTGGCGAACAGGTAGTTGCCGTATTCGGCGGTATCAGAGATAACCACGTTCATTTCATACAGGCGCTTACGGGCAATGGTGTTGGCAATCAGCGGCAGTTCATGCAGTGATTCATAGTAAGCCGACTCAGCGATGATACCGGAGCGGGTCATGGTTTCAAACGCCAGCTCAACACCGGCTTTAACCATGGCGATCATCAGCACGCCGTGGTCGAAATATTCCTGCTCAGGGATTTTGCCTTCAAACTGCGGCGCATTTTCGAAAGCGCTCTGGCCGGTCTCTTCACGCCAGCCAAGCAGTTTAACATCGTCGTTATCCCAGTCGGCCATCATGCCGCTGGAAAATGCGCCGGTGATGATATCGTCCATGTGTTTTTCAAACAAAGGCTGCATCAGGCCTTTCAACTGCTCAGACAGGGCAAAGGCGCGCAGCTTGGCGCTGTTGGACAGACGGTCCATCATCAGGGTGATGCCGCCCTGCTTCAGCGCTTCGGTGGTGGTTTCCCAGCCGAACTGAATCAGTTTTTCAGCGTAGGCAGGGTCGACACCGTCAGCGACCATCTTGTCGAAGCACAGCAGCGAACCGGCCTGCAGCATGCCGCAGAGGATGGTCTGTTCGCCCATCAGGTCGGATTTGACTTCGGCAACGAAAGAAGACTGCAATACCCCGGCACGGTGACCACCGGTTGCGGCGGCCCAGGCTTTGGCCAGCGCCATGCCTTCACCCTTGGGATCGTTTTCAGGATGAACGGCGATAAGGGTCGGCACGCCGAAACCGCGCTTGTATTCTTCACGGACTTCGGTGCCCGGACATTTCGGCGCTACCATGATGACGGTGATGTCCTGACGAATTTCTTCACCGACTTCCACAATATTGAAACCGTGTGAATAGCCCAGGGCTGCGCCCTGTTTCATGATCGGCTGCACCGCTTTTACCACGGCGGAATGCTGCTTGTCCGGCGTCAGGTTGACCACCAGATCCGCTTGAGGGATCAGCTCTTCATAGGTGCCGACCTTGAAACCGTTTTCGGTGGCTTTGCGCCATGAGGCGCGTTTCTCGCTGATGGCCTCCGGACGCAGGGCATAAGAGATATCCAGGCCGGAATCGCGCATGTTGAGACCCTGGTTGAGCCCCTGGGCACCACAGCCGACAATCACCACTTTTTTCCCTTTCAGGTAGCCCGCTTCATCCGCAAATTCGTCCCGGCCCATAAAGCGGCATTTTCCTAATTGCTCCAGCTGTTGGCGCAGGTTTAAAGTGTTGAAATAATTAGCCATGGTACTACTCCGTTGTGGTCTGGTGCTTTTCAGTTGTCTGGGCAGTTTACCCGGTGGGGAAACTTTCGTTGATAGCCACTATAAGGCAGGAAACGCGTTGCTTAAATTGATATATTAACAATCTGATGTTGCGAATAGTGCAACGTACTGCCGAGAACGTCATCCCATGGATATCCGAGATCTGAAACTGTTTCTTCATCTGGCCGAAAGCCGGCATTTTGGCCGCAGCGCCAAAGCGATGCATGTCAGCCCTTCAACGCTGTCGCGCCAGATCCAGCGGCTGGAAGATGACATCGGGCAGATCCTGTTTTTGCGCGATAACCGGACAGTTCAGCTCACCGATGCCGGCCAGCAGCTCAAACAATTCGCCCAGCAGACCCTGTTGCATTACCAGCAGCTACGCCACAGTCTCGGGCAGCATGGTCCCTCGCTCAGCGGCGAGCTGCGGCTGTTCTGCTCGGTGACCGCCGCGTACAGCCATCTGCCGCCGATCCTTGATCACTTTCGGGCTGAACATCCGCTGGTTGAAATCAAATTGACCACCGGCGATGCCGCCGATGCGGTAGAGAAAGTCCAGTCCGGTGATGCAGACCTGGGCATTGCCGGCCATCCTGAAATTCTGCCCTCAAGCATCGATTTCACGCCGATTGGCGATATTCCAATGATCCTTATCGCGCCGGCCCTGCCATGTCCGGTACAGGCCCAGACCCGGGCCGAGCTTCCCGACTGGCCGCATATCCCGTTTATCCTGCCGGAGCACGGCCCGGCCCGACGACGCATCGACCACTGGCTGCGGGCCAATCGCATTACCAATCCGCTGATTTATGCCACCGTCGCCGGGCATGAGGCCATCGTATCAATGGTCGCACTCGGTTGCGGGATAGCGTTAATCCCGGATGTGGTCATGGAAAACAGTCCGGAACCGGTAAGGAACCGTATTTCGGTACTGGAGCACGGCACGCCGGTCGACGCCCTGCAACTGGGGGTCTGCGTGCAGCGCAAGCGTACGCAGGAGCCACTGATCAGCGCCTTCTGGCAATTACTGGAGCGCTGATGCGGCCGTCGACATACTAGCCCGCCAGAAAGAAGCGAAAGGCCGGATTACGCGTTTCATCATGGCATTCATAGCCCAGTTCGCGCAGATGACGCTCAAATTCCGCGTCCTGCTCTGGCAGTTCAAATCCGGCCAGGACCCGGCCATAGTCGGTGCCGTGACTGCGATAATGGAACAGCGAAATATTCCAGTGAGTGCCCAGGGTGTGCAGGAACTTCAGTAAGGCGCCCTGGGATTCCGGGAATTCAAAACTGTACAGTCGCTCGCGGATAGGCTTCGATGGCCGGCCGCCCACCATGTAGCGAACGTGGGTCTTGGCCATTTCATCGTCGGACAGGTCCACCACCTGATAGCCGCCCTGGTGCAGCAGACTGATGATCTCTTCGCGTTCTTCATGGCCGCGAGTCAGGCGTACGCCGACAAAAATGCAGGCATTATCGCCATCGGCATAGCGGTAGTTGAATTCGGTTACCGCCCGGCCGCCCAGCAGTTGGCAGAAGGTCAGGAAACTGCCTTTCCGCTCAGGGATGGTGACCGCCATCAAGGCCTCACGCTGTTCACCCAGTTCGCAGCGTTCAGACACATAACGCAGGCCATGGAAATTCATGTTGGCGCCGGACAGCACGTGCGCCAGCCGTTCGCCCTGAATATTATGGAGCTGGATATACTTCTTCATGCCCGCCAGCGCCAGAGCGCCGGCCGGTTCGGCAATCGCCCGCACGTCTTCGAATAAATCCTTCACTGCCGCGCAGATAGCATCGCTGTCGACGGTAATCACGTCATCCAGGTAATCCCGGCACAGCCGGAAAGTTTCATCGCCGATGCGTTTCACCGCTACACCTTCAGCAAATAAGCCGACCCGGGCCAAGTCCACCGGGTGACCGGCTTTAAGGGCGGCGCACAGACAGGCCGAATCCTCGGCCTCGACGCCAATTACCTGTATCTGCGGCATCAGATGCTTAATCACTACCGCCACGCCCGCCGCCAGTCCGCCGCCGCCGACCGGCACGAAAATCCGGTCCAGATGGGCATCCTGCTGCAGCAGTTCCATCGCCAACGTACCCTGCCCGGCGATCACCGCCGGATGGTCGAACGGCGGAACGAAGGTGTAGTTCTGCTCTCGCGCCAATTCAATGGCTTTGGCCTTGGCTTCATCGAAATTGGCGCCATACAGCAGCGCCTGCCCGCCAAAACGCCTGACCGCATCCACTTTGATATCCGCGGTGCTGACCGGCATGACGATAAGCGATGTCATCCCCAGGCGGGTAGCCGACAGCGCCACGCCCTGGGCGTGATTACCGGCCGATGCCGTCACCACCCCATGGGCCTTCTGTTCCTCCGTCAGGCTGGCCATCATGGCGTAAGCCCCGCGCAACTTGAAGCTGTGCACCGGCTGGCGATCTTCACGTTTCACCAGCACCTGATTGCCCAGGCGAGCCGACAGCTTTTCCATTTTCTGCAGCGGAGTCACTTCGGCGACTTCATACACCGGCGAACGCAGGGCGGCACGCAGGTACTCCGATGGACTGGGGGCCGCCGGCAATGGTAACGACTCTGCCATGATAGGTTAGCCTCCCAGCTTGCTTTTATCGCGTACGGCACCTTTATCGGCGCTGGTCGCCAGAGTGGCGTAAGCGCGCAGCGCATAGGAAACCTGGCGCTGGCGGGATTGCGGGGTCCAGGCAGCGGTTCCGCGCGCCAGTTCGGTTTCACGGCGGGCGGCCAGTTCACTGTCGGCCACCTCCAACTGGATGCTGCGCTGGGTGATATTGATATCGAGGATATCGCCATCGTGCACCAGGCCAATCAGACCGCCGCTGGCGGCTTCCGGAGACACATGGCCGATTGAAAGGCCAGAAGTGCCGCCGGAGAAACGTCCATCGGTGATAAGGGCACAGCTTTTACCCAATCCCATCGACTTGAGATAGGTGGTCGGGTACAGCATTTCCTGCATCCCCGGCCCGCCTTTCGGCCCTTCATAACGAATCACCACCACGTCGCCGGCCACCACTTTGCCGCCGAGGATTGCCTCAACCGCATCGTCCTGGCTCTCAAAGACTTTCGCCGGGCCGCGGAACAGCAGATTACCTTTGTCGACCCCGGCGGTCTTGACGATACAGCCATCTTCGGCGACGTTGCCGTAAAGCACCGCCAGCCCGCCATCCTGACTATAGGCAAACTCACGGGAACGGATACAGCCTTCCTGCCGGTCGGTATCCAGTGACGGCCAGCGACAGTCCTGGGAAAAGGCTTTGGTGGTGCGGATGCCGGCCGGGCCGGCCGAATACATGCTTTTGACCGCTTGATCCTCGGTCAGCATCACATCGTATTGACGCAGGGTTTCCGGCAGATCCAGGCCAAGAATATTTTTGACTTCACGGTTCAGCAGACCGGCGCGATCCAGCTCACCGAGGATGCCCAGCACGCCGCCGGCCCGGTGCACATCTTCCATATGGTATTTTGGCGTGCTTGGCGCCACTTTACACAGGTGCGGTACCTTGCGTGACAAGCGGTCGATATCAGCCATGACAAAGTCTATTTCGCCTTCCTGGGCCGCCGCCAACAAATGCAGCACGGTGTTGGTCGAACCGCCCATGGCAATATCCAGGATCATGGCGTTTTCGAACGCTGCTTTGCAGGCGATGCTGCGCGGCAGCACGCTTTCGTCATCCTGTTCGTAATAACGTTTGGCCAGGCCGACGATCCGGGTTCCGGCATTGAGAAACAGTTGCTCGCGATCGGCATGGGTCGCCAGCAGCGAGCCATTGCCCGGCTGGGAGAGGCCGAGGGCCTCGGTCAGGCAGTTCATCGAGTTGGCGGTGAACATGCCGGAACAGGATCCGCAGGTCGGACAGGCAGAGCGTTCAATCTGGTTGCTGTCGGCATCGGAGACATTGGGGTTGGCCCCCTGGATCATGGCGTCGATCAGATCCAGTTTGATGATTTTGTCGGATAATTTGGTTTTACCGGCTTCCATCGGGCCGCCGGAAACAAAAATCACCGGGATATTCAGGCGCAGCGCCGCCATCAGCATGCCCGGGGTGATTTTATCGCAGTTAGAGATACAGACCATGGCGTCGGCACAGTGGGCATTGACCATGTATTCCACCGAGTCGGCAATCAGTTCGCGCGACGGCAGTGAGTAGAGCATGCCGCCATGGCCCATGGCGATACCGTCGTCGACGGCAATGGTGTTGAACTCTTTCGCCACCCCGCCTGAGGCTTCGATCTGCGTGGCCACCAGCTTGCCCAGATCACGAAGGTGAACATGGCCCGGCACGAACTGGGTGAAGGAGTTGACCACGGCGATAATCGGTTTACCGAAATCATCGTCGGTCATTCCGGTCGCTCGCCATAACGCGCGGGCACCGGCCATATTTCGGCCATGGGTGGTGGTAGCTGAACGGTACTTAGGCATGCTCGATACTCCAGTTATTCTTTTTTGCAGGCAGAATCTTCTGCCCGCTGAGTCTTAACGTTTTATTGTTATGGGTTGACCTGATCCAGCCAGCCCCATTTATCTTCCGTTTCACCGGTGAACAGGCCAAAGAACGCCTGCTGCAGTTGCTTGGTCACCGGGCCGCGTTTACCGATACCAACCTGAATACCGTCGACGCTGCGAACCGGAGTGATTTCCGCTGCGGTACCGGACATGAACACTTCATCGGCCAGATACAGGGATTCACGGGACAGCACCTGTTCGCGAACCTCGAGACCGGCATCTTTGGCCAGTTTGATGATGGCGTCGCGGGTAATGCCCGGCAGCGCGGAGGAAGTAAACGGCGGGGTAAACAGAATACCGTCCTTCACTTCAAACAAATTTTCGCCCGCGCCTTCGGACACATAGCCGTGCACATCCAGGGCAATACCTTCCTGGTAGCCGTGACGGCGTGCTTCACTGCCCACCAGCATCGATGAGAGATAGTTACCACCGGCCTTGGCCGCGGTCGGAATGGTGTTGGCCGCGACCCGGTGCCAGGAGGAAACCTGGGCATCGATTCCCTGCTCCAGCGCCTCTTCACCCAGATAAGCCCCCCAGGGGAACGCGGCGATAATAACGTCGGTGGTATAGCCTTCAGGCGGGTTGACGCCCATGCCCACATCGCCGATAAACACCAGCGGACGGATGTAGGCGCTGATAAGCTTGTTCTTTCTCAGCACTGAACGGCAGGCTTCCATCAGATCGTCAACGCTCTGGCTAACCGGCATACGATAGATTTTGGCTGAATCGCGCAAGCGCTGCATATGTTCGCGGTGACGAAATACCACCGGCCCTTTGTGCGAGTCGTAGCAACGCACCCCTTCGAAGACTGATGAACCATAATGCAGCGCATGCGACATTACGTGAACTTTGGCTTCTGCCCACGGAACCATTTCGCCGTTAAACCAAATAAAATCAGCTTTCTTCGTCATTTCTTTTTTCCTTACTCGCGCATCAGGCACGTATTTGTTGTGTAGTCATGTGCTGGATCTCGACACCGGCGACATCCATTAATTTGCTTAACTGTACAGACAGTAAATCGACCGGACGCTGGCTGGCAACGGTCATTTGAATATTTAATCTTTCCGTATCGGCCTGCGGCGCCATATTCAACGCGCAGACTCTGAAACCACGGTGGCGCACCACACGCAAGATACGCTCCAGAACTTCAGGACGAAAGCGTGCATCGATAGAAAGCTGATGTTGCATCATGACATTTTCTCCATCATGGTTTCATTGCCGGCGCCGGGCGGCACCAGGGGCCAGACATTTTCATTCTCATCAATAGACACATGCAGCAGATAAGGGCCTTGATGAGTTAACAGGGTGTCGAGCGCGGCATCAATCTGGTCTTTACGGCTGATGTGCTGGCCGGGGATATCAAAGGCGCTGGCAAGCGTAAGGAAGTCGGGGTTATCTGAAAGGGTAGTTTCGCTGAATCGTCCATCAAAGAATAACTGCTGCCACTGCCTTACCATTCCCAACCGCTGGTTATCCAGCAAAACAATTTTCAGGGGCAATTGTTTTCGTTTGATGGTGGTCAGTTCCTGAACATTCATCATAAAGGAACCGTCGCCCGATATGCAGATAACCTGGGCCTCCGGCCGGGCTACCTGGGCACCGACTGCCGCAGGGATGCCAAAACCCATGGTGCCCAGTCCGCTGGAGGTGATGAAATTCTCCGGCCGTTTAAAGCTCATATGCTGGGCGGCCCACATCTGGTGCTGCCCGACATCGGTGGTGATGACGGTATCTTCGGGCGTGCGGCTCGACAGGGCATTAAGCAGCGCCGGCGCATAGATAGCCTCGCCGGGATGATCATAGCGCCAGCGATATTCGGCCTTCAGCGCCCGGACTTCGCTGCGCCATTGATTGATGGATAAGGGCTGGGCCAGCGCCGGCAGCAGGGTATTCAACGCGCCCTGCAGCGCCACATGGGCCTGGCGCAGTTTACCCAGCTCGGCCGGATCGATATCCAGATGAATGACCTTGGCATGGGGAGCAAAAGTATTCAGTTTGCCGGTAACGCGGTCATCAAACCGTGCGCCTACCGCCATCAGCACATCACAGGACTGCACCGCCAGGTTAGCCGCCTGATTGCCGTGCATGCCGAGCATGCCCAGATAACACTCGTTATCAGGGTCGGGCGCCCCCAGTCCTTTCAGCGTGGCTACCGCCGGCATCCCGGTGATAGCCATGAATTCACGCAGGGCCGGTACGGCACCGGCCATACCCACACCGCCGCCGACATACAGCATCGGCTTGTGCGCCTGGCGCAGTAATTCGATCGCGGCGCTGATATCGCCCTGAAAAGTACTGCTCGGGTCATCAACCGTGGCCAGATGGGGAACCAGGTCGGCGGCGGCCAGTTGGATATCCTTGGGAATATCGATAAGTACCGGTCCGGGACGGCCGCCTTTGGCGATGTTGAAGGCTTCGGCCATGATCGCCGGCAGCTCATCCAGCGATTCCACCAGGAAACTGTGCTTGGTGCAGGCCAGAGACAGCCCCAATACGTCGACTTCCTGGAAGGCATCGGTACCGATAAAGGCCGAACCCACTTGGCCGGTAATCGCCACTACCGGCACGGAGTCCAGTAAAGCATCGGCCAGGCCAGTGATGAGATTGGTGGCCCCGGGGCCTGAGGTAGCGATACAGACGCCGACTTTACCTGTTGCCCGTGCATAGCCAATTGCCGCCATGGCTGCGCCTTGTTCGTGACGGCAAAGCAGGTGCTCTACCCCGCCATCATATAGCGCATCGTATACCGGCATGATAGCGCCGCCGGGATAGCCGAAAACCATGTCCACACCCTGTGTACGCAACGCTTGTACTACCCACTGAGCCCCATTCATAGTCAGTTCCCCGCCTTATTAGTGGAGGAACAGCATCTTATGCTGATTTTCATCTTCTGCCCCTTCTGTCTATACGTCGTTAAATTCTTCATTTTCAGTCCGCCGACATCATGCCAAAAAAAAACCCCCGTCCTTTCGGTGCGGGGGTTTTTCAGATTAGAGCTTGTTTTCTAAGCTTTTCTTCGTCCAAGTGCCGCCCCGCACGGTGGGATAATAATCACCACCACGCTAATCACGACTAGGCTAATCACTTGGGATACAGCTTTCATAAATAGGTTTTCATTAATTGTCTTTCGAATGAATACCTACAGAGTTATCACAGTTATTAGGCAATTGACAATCTTTTTTTAAGGATGATGCCGAAGATCGCCTGGGGTGTTAATTTAAAAAATGCTATTTTTCAGTGGATTAAGTAATACTCTTTTTTCTTTGCCTTTAGGGATTATCTTACAGCGCCTCGTGGCCGGATCCCCGCCGCAGTCTCAACTTGATGCTGCGTACACGGAACAGGTTTTCCTTAATCTCTGTCGGAAAGCCTGACTTGATGGCCGGCGAACGCTGGCGGATCAGGGCATGATAAACATCCCTTATCCAGGAGCACGCCATGTCACTCGCACTGATCCACAGTAGGGCTTCCACCGGTATTCAGGCGCCTCTGGTATCGGTAGAAGCTCATATCAGCAAGGGTTTACCCGGTTTCTACCTGGTGGGATTGCCGGAAACCGCCGTTAAAGAATCACGGGATCGGGTGCGCAGTGCATTGCTTAACAATGACTTCGTGTTCCCCGCCAGGCGGATAACCGTGAGCCTTGCACCTGCCGACCTGCCAAAAGAAGGCGGTCGCTATGACCTGCCGATCGCGCTGGCTATCCTTGCGGCTTCCGGCCAGGTGTCCACCGAAGCGCTAGCCCGTTATGAATTTCTGGGAGAACTCGCGCTGTCGGGTAGACTGCGGCATGTGCATGGGGCCATCCCAGCGGCGATGGCAGCGGCGGCCGACGGGCGCCAGCTGATTCTCGCCGCCCAGAACAGCGATGAAATAGCGCTTATCCCCGATTCGCGGGCCTTGGTAGCAGAACAGCTAAAGGAGGTCTGCCAGTTCTTCAGCGCCGGCCGGCCCCTGCAACCGCCACCAGAACCTGTCTTACCTCAAGCAACCGAAGCCGGCCCCGATCTTGGCGAGATAATCGGCCAGCAGCAGGCCCGCAGAGCCTTGGAGGTAGCCGCCGCCGGCGGCCACAACCTGTTGCTGATTGGCCCGCCAGGCACCGGGAAAACCATGCTGGCCAGTCGCCTGCCCGGATTGCTGCCACCGTTAACCCGCAGTGAAGCCGTTGAAGTCGCCGCTATCATCAGCCTGATGACCGACAATCCGCGGCGGATCTTGCCGGGCTGCCGCCCCTTCCGAACGCCACACCATGGCGCATCGCTGGCCGCCATGGTCGGCGGCGGCGCACTGCCCCGTCCCGGGGAAATCTCGCTGGCGCATAATGGCGTGCTGTTCCTTGATGAACTGCCTGAATTCCAGCGGCGGGTACTGGATGCGCTGCGCCAACCCCTCGAGTCCGGTGAGATTGTGATTTCGCGGGTTCAGCGCAAACTCAGACTGCCGGCACGCTTCCAGCTGGTTGCGGCGATGAATCCTAGCCCGACTGGCGATTATCACGGCATCCACGGGCGCAGCGGTCCCAGAGACACACTGCGCTACCTGAACCGTTTATCCGGCCCGTTTCTCGATCGCTTTGATTTATCCATTGAGGTGCCGCTGCTGCCGCCTGGCATGCTGCGGCGGCAGCGTCATGACGGTGAAAGTACCGCAACGGTGCAACGGCGGGTTCTCTCCGCCATAGGCATCCAGCAACAGCGCTGCGGCAAGACCAACGCACATTTAACTAATTCGGAGGTGGTAAAGTACTGTTATTTATGCGATGAAGACGCGTCGTTTCTCGAGGATGTCATGGAAAGGTTGGGGTTATCGGTCCGGGCATGGCACCGGACGCTGAAGGTCGCCCGCACGCTGGCGGATCTGGAAGGAGCAACTGATATCAGGCGCAGCCATCTTAGTGAAGCCATCAGCTACCGCAGCATGGATCGTTTGTTGCAAAAGCTCTGGCAGCAGGCTGAATAGCAATGTGGGGCCTTGTGGCCCCCCGGCAGAATCAGTCTTCGCTGTCGGTATAGTCTTCCACCACGTCCATTTGCGGTTTGCCGCCGGATAGCGTGTGAAACCGTTTTGGCCGACGTGTGTGGCTGACATATTTGAACCACACCTTTTCGTGCTCGGTGGATGGCTCGTGTTCACCGCGGCAAGTGGCAACAAAATGCTGCTCCTCGTCGGTAGCAGCCTGGCGTTTGCCACTGTCCAGATCATTGTAGGCATGACCACAACGCTCCAGCAGTTGAGCTTCCCTGATGGTGAAATGACCATGGCGCGAAAAGCCGCGAGGGTAATATTTGTTATCGAAATAACGAGTTGTGCTAGAAAAGCTGTCCGCCATTTTATGCGCTCCCCATCCTTACATAAGCCGTACAGATTATGGCGCGGAGTATTAGATAGGCTTGACTTTCTGTAAAACAAAACATTTTAATCATAACGATAAAATATTTTTGGAGATGGGCATGGATACAGAATTACTGAAAACCTTTTTGGAGGTCAGCCGCACCAGACACTTCGGCCGGGCAGCCGAAACCCTCTACCTGACGCAGTCCGCCGTCAGTTCACGCATTCGTCAACTGGAAACTCAGCTGGGCGTCAGCCTGTTTACCCGGCACCGCAACAATATCCGCCTGACGCTGGCCGGAGAGCGCCTGCTGCCCTATGCCGAAAGTCTGATGTCGACCTGGCAGTTGGCTAAAAAAGAGGTGAATCATTCGGTAGAAAACTTCCAGCTATCAATCGGCGCCAGCGCCGCGCTGTGGGAAGCCTGGCTCGGCAGCTGGCTAGAGACTCTTTATCAGCAGCGCCCGGCGCTGCAGTTGGAGGCCCGCATTGCGCCCCGCCACTTACTGATACGCGAGTTGCATGAACGGCAGCTGGATTTGCTTATCACCACCGAACCGCCGAAGATGGAGGAATTGGCCAGTCTGCAGTTGGGGCAATTTTCCCTGTCGCTGTTTGCCCACGGCCCCGCGCCGGAAGACTCGCCCCGTCCCTATATCCGGCTGGAATGGGGCGCCGATTTTCACACCCTGGAGAATCGTCTGCTGGCGGGCAATACCCAGCCACTGATGACCACCACGTCGGCCCATCTGTCGCGGCGGCTGCTGGCCTCCACCACCGCCTGCGCCTTCCTGCCGAGCGACTGGCAGAATGCCTATCCCGAACTGCAGCTTATCGTCGATATCCCCCCGCTTGTCCGGCCGCTGTATGCCGTATGGCTGCAGAACAGCGATCAGCGGCCGCTAATCCGCCAGATACTCAAAACCCCGGTGATATAACGCCGTCAACCGCGCTTTAAGCGGGTTTCGATACCGCAGCCGTACCCACGCTGCGCTTAGACAGCCAAAACGCGCTGAGCGCCTTCTGAAGACCGATAAATCCGAACAGTAGAATACCGATTACAATCTTGGTCCACCATGAACTCAGGGTGCCGTCAAAAGTGATATACGTCTGGATAAGCCCCTGGATCATTACGCCAAACAAGGTGCCCAGCACTGTTCCGACCCCCCCGGTCAGTAAGGTTCCGCCGATCACCACCGCAGCGATAGCATCCAATTCGACGCCGCTCGCCGCCAGGGCGTAGCCGGCCGAGGTATAAAGTGAGAATACGATCCCCGACAGTACCGCCAGCAGGCTGGACAGCATGTAGATCTGCACGGTGGTGCGCTTGACCGGCACCCCCATCAAGCCGGCCGAATAGGGATTGCCGCCGATGGCATAGACATTGTTACCAAAACGGGTGCGGTGAGCCAGCAGCATGCCGAGCGCCACGACCAGCAGCATCACCAGAGCCAGCAGCGTCAACCGGCCACCGCCGGGCATGCGCCAGGCGAAATTTGCCAGACTGGCATACACCGGATGATCAATTGGCACCGACTCCCGCGAGACGATAAAGCTCATGCCGCGCAGGAAGAACATGCTGGCAAGCGTAATAATAAACGCCGGCAGCTTCAGAGTATCGATAATCCATCCTGTCATGGCGCCATAAAGGGTGCCCATCACCAGCACGATGACAAAGGCGTAAGCCGGATCGATGCCGTATTGGCCAATCAGTTTCGCCAGCAGCACGCCAGTAAAGGCAATGGTCGAACCTACCGACAAATCAATACCGCCGGACAGGATGACAAAAGTCATCCCAACGGCGACAATACCGAGGAAAGCATTGTCGGTAAGTAAATCGCCAATCACCCGAGTAGAGGCAAAGCCTGGATACTGGCTCAGGCAATAGCCATAGCCGAGAATAAACACCAGAATGGTTATCACCAGCGGCAGGTTTCGTTTCAGCATCAGCGGTGCCTCCGGAACAGACTCAATGAGATACGCGGTGACTGAACCATCAGTACCAGCAGCACCACGATAGCTTTTACCACCAGATTGAATTCAGGCTGATAGCCTGAGAGTAGAATGCCGGTATTCATTCCCTGGATAATCAGCGCCCCCAGTACCGACATCAGTAAATTGAACCGACCGCCCAGCAGCGAACCGCCGCCGATAACGACCGCCAGAATCGCGTCCAGCTCCAGCCAAAGGCCGGCATTGTTGGCATCAGCTCCCTGGATATCCGCCGTGACGATAATGCCTGCCACCGAGGCGCACAGGCCGCAGAGCATATACACCACCATCACCATCAGGCGAGTGTTGACGCCTGCATTGTTGGCCGAGCGGATATTGATGCCTACGGCCTCGATAAACAGCCCCAGGGCGGTTTTGCGGGTCAGCAGCCACAGCAGCAGCAGCATGGCGAAAGCGATGATGACCGGTAATGGCAGCAGCAGCAGAGCGCCGTGGCCTATTTTGCCGAACAGCGCATGATCAAAGGTAATGATCTGCCCTTCGGTAATAAGCTGGGCAATACCCCGGCCCGCCACCATCAATATCAAAGTAGCCACGATCGGCTGGATACCCAGAAATGCAATCAGCAGCCCATTCCACAAGCCGCACAGGGCACCGACCACCAGCGCCGAACCGAGGGCGACCGGCAGCGATGCGCCATTGGCGATAAGCGTAGCCGATGCCGCCCCGGCGATAGCCATCACCGCCCCTACCGATAAATCTATTCCGCCGGTGGCAATCACCAATGTCATGCCGAGCGCCAGCAACGCCACCGGCGCACCGCGATTAAGAATATCGATAAGGCTGCCGAACAGTCGGCCGTCCTGGATATGCAGTGAGAAGAAGTGAGGCGAGACCAGGCTGTTGATGACCAGTATGGCAATAAGCGCCAGGCATTGAGTGGCGCCTTTGGGCATCGACCAGCGTATCCTTTTTGGACTCTCCAGAGCGGAGGGGGTTTTGCGGTTCACGATACAGCCTCCCTGTCCGGTGCGGCGATAGCTTTCATGATGGTGGCGACCGAAATGTCAGGATCTTGCAGCTGGGCCACATGGCGACGATCGCGTAGCACAATAATGCGGTCCGCATAACCGGCCATTTCTTCAAGTTCGGAGGAGATCACCAGCAGCGCCATACCCTGAGCGCAGAGCTGTTCAATCAGGCGGATAATCTCCGCGTGAGCCCCCAGATCAATGCCTCGGGTTGGTTCATCCAGAATAAGGAAACGGGGGTGGGTCGCCAGCCAGCGCGACAGCAGCACCTTTTGCTGATTCCCCCCGGAAAGATACTGGATTTCCTGTTCAGTGCCGGGAGTACGAATATTCAGCAGCCGGATAAATTCCTCGCTTATGCGCATCTGTTCGCGCAGCGAAAGCGGGCGCAGCCAGCCGCGCTGAGCCTGTAGCGCCAGGATGATGTTCTCCCGCACGGTGGCGGCGCCGACGATGCCTTCGGTCTTGCGATCCTCCGGGCAATAGCCGAAACCCAGTCGGGAGGCCTTGCGCGGATGATTAAGGCGTATCGGTTTGCCTTCAAGGGTCGCCTGTCCCCGATCGGCCGTCTTGATGCCAAACATCAGTTGGGCGGTTTCCGTCCGACCCGATCCCAAAAGACCGGCCAGGCCAACAATTTCGCCTGGCCTGACCGATAAATCAAATGCCTCCACCACCCCACGCCGCCCATACTGGCTGAATGCAACCAGGGGAGCGGCAGTGGCCGAGGCACGCTGACTGCGGTGCAGCAGGGTTTCATCAAAGGTTTTACCCAGCATCATCTCCACCAGTTCGAGCCTGGGCAGTTGAGCGGCGATACGGGTACCCACCAGTTTGCCATTGCGCAGCACTGTAATTCGGTCACTGATCTTGTAGACCTGATCGAGAAAGTGGGTGACGAAAATCATCGCCACCCCTTGGTCGCGGATCTGCCGCAGCATGGTAAGCAGCATGTCGACTTCGCGTGCGTCCAGGCTGGCGGTCGGTTCATCCAGAATCAGCACTCGGGCGGACAAATCCACCGCTCGGGCGATGGCGATAATTTGCTGGACGGCGATGGAATAGCTGGAAAGCGGTTGAGTTACATCAATATCCAGCCCGTACTGGGCAACGATCTCTCTGGAGCGCGCATTCATCTTTTGCCACGATACCATTCCCATACGGGTCGGTTCACGGCCGATGAACAGATTGGCGGCGACAGACAGGTTAGGCAGCAGGTTAACTTCCTGATAAACAGTGCCGATACCCATGCTCTGGGCATCGGCGGTACTCTTGGGATCCACCGATTCACCGTCCAGCAGGATTTCCCCCTGCGAACGATGATAAACCCCGGTCAGGGCTTTGATCAGCGTTGATTTGCCAGCACCGTTTTCCCCCAGTAATGCCATTATTTCGCCGCGGTTCAGCGTAAAGTCCACCTCTTGGAGCGCCTTTACCCCCGGGAATTCCACACTCAGGCCTTTAACCACCAACAGTGGCGATGTTTCCATGGTCTTCCCCTTTACAGCCGGACACGAATGGAAAACTTAACCGCTCGTCAAGGCGTGGGGGTCAGACCCGCCACGCCGGTTAAGGTCGAGATCAATAGCCCAGGGATTTCTTGGACTCAAACTCTTGCTTGGCGGTGTCCTGCAGTAATAAACGGGAATCGGTCTGGATGAATTTTTTCGGGACGGTACCGTCTTTTTTCCAGGCAATCAGCGCATCAAACGCCGGGCCGGCCATATTGGGGGTCAATTCGACCGTCGCATTGGCTTCACCGTTCATCATGGCTTTGAAAATATCCGGCACGCCATCAATAGAGACCACTTTGATTTGACTGCCTGGTTTCAGGCCCGCTTCCTTGATGGCCTGGATGGCGCCGATAGCCATATCATCATTGTGGGCATAGACCGCACAGATGTTCTTGCCGTTCTGTTCTGCCTTGATGAAGCTCTCCATGACCTCTTTGCCCTTGCTGCGGGTAAAATCACCTGACTGAGAGCGCACAATTTTGACCTTGCCGTTTTCGCTGATGCCGTCAGCGAAACCTTTTTTACGGTTAATCGCGACGCTTGACCCAACCGTTCCCTGCAGTTCGACCACGTTGCACTCTTTATCGCCGACTTCTTTCGCTAACCACTGACCGGCTACTTTGCCTTCGTAAACGCTGTCGGAGGCAACGGCGGCGGTATACAGCGAAGGATCATTGACCTCAATCATCCGGTCCAGCAGGAACACTGGGATCTTGGCTTCTTTCGCTTCCTGCAGTACCGGCGTCCAACCGGTAGCGACCACCGGCGCAATAAAGATGGCATCTACCCCTTGGGAAATAAATGAACGTACGGCTTTGATTTGGTTTTCCTGTTTTTGCTGGGCATCGGCGATTTTGAAGGTAATGCCGCGTTTTTCGGCTTCCATCTTGGAAACTTTGGTTTCGGCAGATCGCCAGCCAGACTCAGAGCCGATTTGTGAAAATCCCACGACCAGGGGAGCGGCTTGTGCTGCCTGGCATAAGGCGGCACTGACAGCCAATGCGATCATCATGCGCTTGACCATATTATTCTCCTTCACTTTGAATTTTATTATCTGTAGGGACGAGGCGCGTCAGGAGCGGTTGAGCCGCTGCCCTTACGCAACGCTTAAAACACAGTGAAAAATGCAATACTCCGCTACCGCCGACAGGCCAGCAGGCGCCTTGTATTTTTAGATGAATTGAAAATAATTATGATGAGCAATGTCACAGCCTGCAGTTATAGTGCGATTGTGCATATTTTTAGCTGATTTAGACCAGGGGATAGGCGAAAATCACGCCAAAAAAAAACCCCTCGCTTACGCGAAGGGTTTTTCTTTATCTGGCAGGGGCGGAGAGACTCGAACTCCCAACACCCGGTTTTGGAGACCGGTGCTCTACCAATTGAACTACGCCCCTAAATAGGGTGGCGGTGCGGACGGGACTCGAACCCGCGACCCCCGGCGTGACAGGCCGGTATTCTAACCGACTGAACTACCGCACCACCGATTCGGTACTCACCAAAAGACATAACAAATGCGGGGTCAACGCTTGCTAATGCTGTCTTCGGTGTTCGCTACAGCCGATATTCATGACTGAAGCTTAATTGGATGCCTGGCAGTTCCCTACTCTCGCATGGGGAGACCCCACACTACCATCGGCGCTACGGCGTTTCACTGCTGAGTTCGGCATGGGGTCA
>NZ_SMCR01000009.1 GCF_004343195.1 Biostraticola tofi
TTTTATTTGCTTCACCGAAGCGCTTTTCCCTTCCCGACCCGGTGCGTCGAAGCGCTTATTCCCGGTCAGTGGAGGCGCATTATAGGGACTTCCTGAGTGGTGACAAGCGCTTATTTCACTTTTTTTTCCAAGCGTCGCTTTATTACTCAATCTGCTTTGGGAATAGCCAATTTCTCTAGGGAAAAGAATCCATAGCGCTGCAGCACCGGCAACAGGCTGGCAGCTTGTCCGTTCAGATCAAGGCATAACGCCTGATTCTCCTCAGTGGAGCAAGTATCACCCACCTCGTGCTCCACCAGCCAGGCGGTGCGCCTGGCAATGGCTGAGCCCGAGTCTACCAGGCGGGTGCCATCAGGCAATACCGACTTGAGTTCATCCATCAGCAACGGAAAATGCGTACAGCCGAGGACGATAGTGTCGGGTGGTTCACGAAGCTTCAGCCACGGCCGCAAAATCTTGCGCAGAATATCCAAATCAACCGGTTCACCGTGAAGCTTCGCCTCAGCCAGTTCTACCAGCTCAGCGGAGCCCAGCGGGATAATATGGCAATCCGCTGCATAGCGGGTGATAAGCTCGTGGGTATAACTACGGTGCACCGTCGCCCGCGTCGCCAATAAACCAACGATACCGTTACGGGTCAGCTTTGCCGCCGGCTTGATGGCCGGCACTACGCCCACCACTGGGAAACTAAAGGCCTGTCGCAGGGAAGGAAGAGAAATAGTACTGGCGGTATTACAGGCTACTATTACCAGATGCAGGGGATGTAGCTGGTTTACTGCAGTCACGATCTCCAGTACCCGGTTGACAATGAACGCCTCAGGTTTTTCACCATAAGGGAAAGCCTCATTGTCGAATACATAGATGTAATGCAGGTCCGGCAGCAATTGCCGGACCTCATCATAAATAGACAACCCACCGACCCCTGAATCAAATACCAGAACAGTGGGGCGTTTTGCCTGGCAGCCGTCAGAAGGAATAGATTCCGCTGAGGTAATATTCCTGCCCTGCGGTGTGGTAGCCATATGCGGTCTCATACTCTTTGTCGAACATGTTGGCGATTCTACCACGAACCGTAAGATGTGGGGTCAGCGGATAAGACGCCGCCAGATCCCACAGGCTGACGCCTCCCATGGCGACCGCTTCATTGGTATTGAAATTGGTATCGTAGCGTTTACCCAGATAACGGTAGTTCAATGACCAGTCAATATCGGCGATGCGCCAGTCGAGTTGATATTTAACCTGTTGCTTGGCGCGGCGAGCCAGCACCTGATTGGTCTTGCGGTTACGCGGGTCCAGATACTCGAGCGTCAGTTGATGCACCAGCGGACCGGTGGTGACCGAACCGGTCCATTCAACGCCTTTGATTAGCGCTTCGCCGACGTTGAAATAGCGAGAAGACGCATTATCATAGTCAATCAGGTTATCGATTTCGTTACGATAAGCCGAAAATCGCCATGACAGCGGGCCGGTCAGGCCTTCTATGCCCCCTTCCCACTGCTTGCTTTCTTCAGGATCCAGCTGTTTATTGCCGCCGAATCCGCTATAAAGCTGGCCCAGATTCGGCGCTTTATAAGCGGTTCCGTAGGATCCTATCAGGCGATAACCTTCATAAAATTCCCACGCCAGGCTGCTTTGCCAGGTGCCGTGACGGCCAAACTGGGAATTGTCATCCCCGCGAACGCTGCCTTCCAGGGTAACCGGGCCATAAAGCTGTTGCAGCGTGGCATAGACACCGGTATTGCGCATTTCATAACCGTCCGCCAGGTAATTGGTGCCCGGTTCGGTGGTCTGCTTTTGCCAATCTACCCCGGCGCTGGCGGTACCATGGGCGATGTGTAGGGTGTTGCCCCACTGGACATTATATTGCTTAGAATCGTCAAGGGTGCCGGAAGCCGAATAAGGTCCGTATTTGGGATCGTAATTGTAATCTTTGGTGTGGTTGTAGCTAAACATGAGCTGTGAGGCATAATCGCCTGCGATAAAGCGCAGGCCGGTATCGTAAGTACGACTGTATAACTTACGCGTATCGGGCAGCGCATCAGCGTGTTCCGGATCACTGTAACTGAGGGTGCCATCGTAGCCAGTCCGGTTGTCAAAGCCGTAAACCCGGGCATAGCCGCCAACGTTATCATTAAAGGTATGATCCAGCGACGCGAACAGCGTCTTGCTCATAAAGCCATCCCGATCTTCCTGGGCAGGGCCATAGGGACTGGGCAGATTGGCATTGACATCAAATCCGCGGGTATAGGTATAGTTGCCCGCGACGGTGGCGACGGTGTTATCACCCAACTGTTGCTGGGTAGCGCCATCGTATTGCTGATAGCCGCGAGACCCAATGCCAGCGCTGAGAGTCGTACCTTTTTTTTCGCGGGTAGTAATAATATTGACCACACCGCCGATGGCATCGGATCCATATACCGCCGACCGTGGACCGCGGATATATTCGATCCGCTGCACCAGCGATATAGGAATCTGGCTCAAGTCCGATGAGCCGGAAATACCGGCCTGATTAAGGCGAATGCCATCAATAAGAATTAACGCATGCCTAGATTCGGTGCCGCGAATAAATAGCGAGCTTTGCTGTCCCAGACCGCCGTTCTGGCCGATATCGACGCCCGGTAGGCGGCTTAGGGCTTCAGCCACTGATTTTATCTGGCCGCGATCAATATCTTCCCGGGTAACGACTGAAGCCGGGGCGAGCACCGAAGCCACCGGTTGAGGAAAACGGTTAGCGGACACCACTATATGACTGTTCATGCCATTTTGAAGGTCTTCAGCGTGCGCCCAACCGGAAAATGCCGGGACCAATAACGTCAGCAGCAGCGTTTTTTTAATCAACATGCTTGTCGCATCCATACAAAAAGTCAGCATGTCGCGGATCGCCTATTTATTGAATCGCGATAAAGAGGGATATTGCGACGAGATACCGGCAGGTATTCGGACTTGGGATTTGTAGCATTGCCACACCAGACGACGACTTCCCGTCATGAAGACAGTGTCTGCTTTCGCTATCGCCCTGCTTTCCCCTTACCGCTGCGCGTCAGTTCCAGATTTTCACTGGATTCCCTGTTAACTCATAGGAGACCGGAAGCTAATCGTACAATCATGAGCACAAGTATGTCTACATGTGTGCATCCAACATAATAATTAGGCACAACAACACTGGACTTGACCGGGTTATATCCTACAATCCTCCGGCAAAATGGCATATATCGCGAATAATGACGAGAAGACAACATGACTCCTGAAACGTTACCTATCGACAATTATGAAAATCAGCTGACGGAAAAGACCGAGCGGCTTAAAAGCCTGATGGGGGCGTTCGATGTACCGGCGATGGAGGTTTTCCGCTCTCAGCCGATACATTACCGGATGCGTGCGGAATTCCGTGTCTGGCACCAAGGTGATGACCTTTATCACATCATGTTTGATCAGCAGACCAAAGAACGGATCCGGGTGGATCAGTTTGCCGCCGGCAGTAAGCTGATAAATCAATTGATGTGCGCGGTGATGGACGCGCTGCGCCCGTCGCCGGTATTGAGAGGAAAGCTGTTCCAGCTGGATTATCTGTCCACGCTAAGTGGCGAGGCGGTTATTACCCTTATCTATCATCGTCCACTTGACGATGAGTGGCAGCAACACGCCGTTTTGCTGCGCGACCAGCTGCGAGAACAGGGCTTTAAAGTTGATCTGATCGGCCGCGCCACCAAAACCAAAATCTGCCTCGATCGGGATTATGTGGATGAGCGCCTGCCGGTGCTGGGTAGAGAGCTGACCTATCGCCAAATTGAAAACAGCTTCACCCAGCCTAATGCCAAGGTCAATATCCAGATGCTGGAATGGGCGCTGTCAGCTACCGCCGGCTCAACCGGTGATTTGCTGGAGCTGTATTGCGGCAACGGCAATTTCTCGCTGGCCCTGGCGCGTAATTTCGACAAAGTGCTGGCCACTGAAATAGCCAAACCTTCAGTGGAGGCTGCCCAATACAATATTGCCGTAAACCATATCGAAAATGTGGAGATTATCCGCATGTCGGCAGAGGAATTTACCCAGGCGATGAATGGCGTCAGGCAGTTTACCCGCCTAAAGGATGTCGATTTGACGGATTATGACTGCGAAACTATTTTTGTCGACCCGCCGCGCAGCGGGCTAGATGAAGCGACAGTCCGCCTGGTCCAGGGGTATCCGCGGATACTTTACATTTCTTGTAATCCCCAGACGCTTTGCGACAACCTGAACACCCTGAGCCAGACCCACGAGATCACTCGTCTGGCGCTGTTTGATCAATTTCCTTATACGCGGCATATGGAATGCGGCGTTTTGCTAACGGCCAGAACATCCCCGCACTGACAAGAACATCCCCGCATTGATTTAAGCAGCCGGGCTGAAAGGCCCGGCCGCTGTCATGGTACTCCGCCGTGGTTAAGCGAGCTATCGTGAGTCGAATCAGTAATCTTCACCCACTTCAGTATGTTCTTTTTTCAGCAGGGATAAGCGACGGATGATCCAGAAAATCAATACCAGGGAGAGAATCGACGGCAGGAAATTGGAACCGATAACCGGGTATTCCGCCCTGACAATGGCGCTGTAAATAAGCATGCCTAATAGAAAACAGCCAGCTGCAACTGAGGGGAAGCCCTGGGGCATGGCCCGATTGAGATAACGCTGATGCAGGCAATACACTGACAGGACTAAAGCGATAAGAGGAAAAATAGAGAATGGCACCACACTGCTGAACAGTGCAGTAAAGGCACCATTTATGGACAATCCGGCAACCAATGCCAGCAATAATGTGCCTTTTTCACCTACATTATTATTCATCGTTATTTTTACCTGCTGTCAAAGTGAGAAATAGCTGTCACCTTTTCCTGCTCCCGACGATACCAGTAAAAGGCACCCTTAGAAATCATCCTTAGCTGCAGCACCAGCCGCTCTTCAAGCTGACGGCGCTGATTGATATCCACATCCAGCGCTTCGGCGCCGGCGTTGAAAACAATGATAACCATGGCTTCAGCCTGCGCCTCGGTAAAACTGCGCGGCATGTGGTTTTCCAATTCCAGATAATCGGCCAGCTCGGCAATAAAATGCTGGATTTCGCGGGCGACGGCGGCACGGAACGCCGCCGAGGTGCCGGAACGTTCACGGAGCAGTAAACGGAAAGCGTTAGGGTTATTGCCGATAAATTCCATAAATGTTGCAACAGAGGTGCGTATCACGCTGCCGCCCTTGGCAATGCGCTGCCGGGCCTGGCGCATCAACTGGCGCAACATAAGGCCGCTTTCATCCACCATGGTGAGGCCAAGTTCATCCACATCGCGGAAGTGACGGTAAAAAGAGGTAGGGGCGATACCGGCTTCGCGGGCAACCTCGCGCAAACTCAAGCTGGCAAAACTGCGCTCGGCGCTCAACTGGCTGAAGGCCGCTTCGATCAGGGAACGCCGGGTTCGCTCTTTTTGTTGCGCTCTGACGCCCATATTTCTGCCCAGCCTTTCTTTACCCATTAAAAATCCACTATACCAAAATTTGTTGCAACAGCGTTGATACAAACTGTGAAATTTAACTTCATTGCCCTTTCCGCTTGCATAAAGCCCTTATCGAGCGTCGAATGAATGACAGAGGCCGGGATCATAAATAAGCATTATCAGGATTGGGATATCCCCCTGCCGATGTTACAATTACGTTGTAATTTTGTATAAAAAACAGGTCTGTCCCCTATGCAACCACATTATGATTACGATGCCATCATCATTGGCTCAGGTCCCGGCGGTGAAGGCGCCGCTATGGGATTAACAAAGCAGGGCGCCCGCGTCGCGGTCATCGAACGCTATAATAATGTCGGCGGCGGCTGCACCCATTGGGGAACCATCCCCTCAAAAGCTCTGCGTCAGGCAGTAAGCAGGATCATTGAGTTCAATCTGAACCCGCTGTTCCAGAACACCCCCCGCCTGCCGCGTACCACATTTGCCGATATCCTTCGCCATGCCGATTCGGTGATCAAACAGCAGACCCGGATGCGGCAGGGATTTTACGAACGTAACCAGTGTCAGATTTTTACCGGTGATGCCAGCTTTATCGACGAACACCGACTAAGCATCAAATATCCGGACAACACCACCGAAACGCTCAGCGCGGCGCATATCATCATTGCCTGCGGCTCACGGCCTTATCATCCGCAAAACGTTGATTTTACTCATCCGCGCATCTATGACAGCGACTCCATACTGGAACTGACCCATGATCCCAAGCATGTCATTATTTATGGCGCAGGGGTCATCGGATGCGAATATGCTTCGATATTCCGGGGCCTCAACGTCAAGGTCGACCTTATCAATACTCGTGACCGACTGCTGGCGTTTCTGGATCAGGAAATGTCGGACGCGCTCTCCTATCACTTCTGGAACAATGGCGTCGTCATTCGCCATAATGAAGAATTTGAAAAAATAGAAGGAATGGATGACGGGGTTGAAGTCCGTTTCCGTTCCGGCAAGCGCATGAAAGCGGATTGCCTGCTGTATGCCAATGGCCGGACCGGCAACACCGATTCGCTGAAGCTGGAGAATATCGGTCTAAAAGCCGATGGCCGCGGCCTGATTAAAGTCAACAGCATGTACCAGACCGCTCAGAAGCATATCTATGCGGTCGGCGATGTCATTGGTTACCCCAGCCTGGCATCCGCAGCCTATGATCAGGGCAGAATCGCGGCCCAGGTGATCATCAAAGGACAGGCCAATGTGCAGTTGATTGAGAATATCCCGACCGGCATTTATACCATTCCCGAAATTAGCTCGGTAGGTAAAACCGAACAGGAACTGACGGCGCTAAAGGTGCCCTATGAAGTTGGCAGGGCACAATTCAAGCATTTGGCCAGGGCCCAGATTGTCGGCATGAATGTTGGCAGCCTGAAGATCCTGTTTCATCGCGATACCCGACAGATTCTTGGCATCCACTGCTTCGGCGAGCGGGCCTCGGAGATCATCCATATCGGGCAGGCGATCATGGAACAGAAGGGCGAAGCGAATACCATCGAATATTTCGTTAACACCACCTTTAACTATCCGACCATGGCCGAGGCGTTTCGTGTGGCTGCGCTTAACGGATTAAACCGCCTGTTTTAAGTCTGTGCCCATATAGGTCTGCATATGATCGCGTATGGACTCAGCCAGCTGCTCATAACGGGCGCGTAGCGGTGAACCGGGCCGATATACCAGCGCAACGGTGCGCTTCGGTTCCGGCTTATAGCATTGGAGATAGCAGATGCCGTCGCGTTTGCGCTCATGAGGGACGGCCAGTGAAGGCAGCAGGGTAATACCGCTGCCTGCAGCCACCATATTGCGCAGCGTTTCCAGACTGGTAGCGCGAAAATGCGTATCTTCATCAGCCCCGGCCTGGAAGCAGAATCCCAACGCCTGATCTCGCAGACAGTGTCCATCTTCCAGCATCAGCAGTTTTTCTCCGGCCAGCTCAGACATCGATACCCGGTCGCGGTCTGCCCAGGGATGATCGGCATAAATCGCCAGTTGCATCGGCTCATCAAACAGCGGTACTTCAATAAATGCCTCAGATTCTTTTACCAGTGCCAGTATTGCACAGTCCAGTTTGCCACTGTCGAGTTGCTGCAACAGGGTGGTGGTCTGGGCTTCGTGAAGATACATCTCAAGGTTGGGATAGGTTTGATGTAACGTTGGGATGATATGCGGCAGCAGATAAGGCCCGACGGTCGGTATCAAGCCAATATGCAGCGGTCCGGACATCGACTCACCTTGCTGACTGGCCATTTCGCGCAGCACTTTCACTTCACGCAGAACGGTCAGCGCTTGATCAACCAGCAACAGCCCGGTCTGGGTAAACAGCACCTTTCGACTGGTTCGCTCCAGCAGCATGATGCCCAGTTCATCCTCCAGCTTGCGTATCTGGCCGCTCAGAGTGGGTTGGCTGACATGGCAGGCATCGGCCGCACGCCGGAAATGGCGGTGCTCAGCTAATGAAACCAGATATTCCAGGTCGCGAATATTCATTAACACCCTCTCATAGATGATAGACCGCGTCGATAGATAGAATAGCAATCAACGATTAGCCCTATCAATAGCAAATAACAATAATAGCGCCCTAGACAAACGAACGGTAAGCATCATTTTTTTTCATTATATTTAGAGGATTTACTATGGCCGTGGCTCAAGAAGGTAAGAAAGTTCCTCAGGTGACGTTTCACACCCGCCAGGGCGATAACTGGGTCGATCTGACTTCTGAAGAATTATTTGATAACCAGACGGTCATCGTTTTTTCACTCCCTGGCGCCTTTACCCCAACCTGCTCTTCAAGCCACCTCCCACGGTATAACGAACTGGCCAACGTCTTTCGCCAGCAAGGTGTCGACAGCATTATCTGCGTCTCAGTCAATGACACCTTTGTCATGAATGCCTGGCAGGCGGATCAGAAAGCCGAAAATATCACCTTCATTCCGGATGGCAATGGTGAATTCACCCGCGGCATGGATATGCTGGTCGAGAAAGCCGATTTGGGTTTCGGCCCACGTTCATGGCGTTATTCGATGCTGGTGCGCAACGGGGTGGTAGAAAAAATGTTTATTGAGCCCAATAAACCTGGCGACCCGTTCGAAGTATCTGATGCTGATACCATGCTTTGCTATCTGGCGCCGGAATGCAAAGTGCAGGAATCTGTTTCGCTGTTTACCAAACCTGGCTGCCCGTTTTGCGCCCGGGCCAAAAGCATGCTTACCGAGCGCGGTATCCAGTATGAGGAAATTCTGCTGGGCAAAGACGCCACCACCGTCAGCCTTCGCGCGGTGACCGGCCGGGCCACGGTGCCGCAAGTTTATATCGGCGGCCGTCATATCGGCGGCAGCGAGGATTTGGAAGCCTATCTGCAGACCGCCTAACATTAATGGCGCCGTCAGTGGAATTTAGCCGTCGTTTTTCAGGTATCCTGCATGCCTGGCTATGACCTAATTTTGCTTGTCAGCAACATGGGGGAGCCGAAAGCTCCCCCCTTTTTTGACTATGCCAGACGGGCTCGGGCATCGGCGATGGCCTGCGCCACCTGTTCAGGTGCAACGCCGCCTTTGGCCGCACGTTTCTCAAGGCAGGACGCCAGCGACAGCGCCGGATAGACATCTTCGCCGATCGCCGGGCTGAAGGCCTGCAGCGCTGTCAGCGGCATGGCTTCAAGCGCAACGCCCTGACGGATAGCCTCTACTACCGTTTCGCCGACGATATGATGGGCTTCACGGAAGGGCACGCCCTTGGCGACCAGGTAATCGGCCAGTTCCGTCGCGTTAGCATACCCCTGCTCCGCCGCTTCCCGGCAGCGCGGACGTTTAACCTGGATGTCGGTCAATACCAGCGCGGCCATATGCAGGCAGTCCAGCCAGGTATCCAGCGCATCGAACAGCCCTTCCTTGTCTTCTTGCATATCCTTGTTATAGGCCAGCGGCAGGCCTTTAAGCGTCATCAGCATACCGGTCAGCGCACCCTGTACCCGGCCGCATTTGCCGCGGATAAGCTCCAGAGCGTCGGGGTTTTTTTTCTGCGGCATCAGTGATGAGCCGGAGGTAACGCGGTCGGACAACTCGACAAACGCCGCTTCCCCGGTATTAAAGAAAATCAGGTCTTCGGCAAAGCGCGATAGATGTACCATACCGATCGAGGCATCAGACAGCAGTTCCAGCACATGATCACGGTCAGACACACTGTCCAGGCTGTTACGGGTCGCACTGGCAAAGCCTAGCCAGCCGGCCAGTTGCTCGCGATCGATCGGATAAGCGGTACCCGCCAGAGCACCGGCGCCGAGCGGGCTTACATCCAGTCGTTTCAGCGTATCCTGCAGGCGACTTTCATCGCGCGCCAGCATCTCGCTGTAGGCCAGGCACCAGTGGGCAAAGGTCACCGGCTGAGCTCGTTGCAAATGAGTATAACCGGGCATCACTGCATCCTGATTAGCCTCGGCAGTCGCTACCAGGGCATGCTGAAGCTGACGTACGCCGTCAACCAACTCAGTGAGTTGCGCCTTGCACCACAATTTCAGATCGGTAGCCACCTGATCATTCCGGCTGCGGCCGGTATGAAGTTTTTTACCCAGGTTGCCGACTTTTTCAATCAACTGCTGCTCAACCCAACTGTGGATATCCTCAGCTTCGCTGGCAAGGATTGCCTCAGGATTGGCGCGGACTTCTTCGAGCAACATATTCAGGGCGTCTTCCAGACGGGACTGCTCGTCTTTAGTCAGCACGCCGACCGTGACCAGCGATCGGGACCAGGCAACCGAGCCGATAATATCATGCTCGGCCAGCCGGTAATCGAACCGCAGCGAATCGTTAAAAAGCTTAAACCGCTGATCCGCCGCCTGGCTGAACCGTCCGCCCCAAAGTGCCATAACTGTGTCTCCTGACTGAATGTCATACCGGGCGTGTGATGACACGCCGCAAAGATAGAATGCGGGAACCGGACTCCCGCGATGTAATAGTGAAATCAACGCGCGGCAAACAAAATAGGCTGAACCCTCAGCGGATGCCGGCAGAGTCCTTGGTAGCCGCCACGGACTTGTCAGGATGCCAGAATACGGGTACCGATCGGTAGGCCGTTAAATAATGCCGGCAGTTGCTCAGCATGGCGCCAGCTGGCGATATCCACCGGGCGCCCAAGGGTTCTGGCCGCATCCAGAGCCGCATTAACTTTGACTATCATCCCGTCGGTGATGATGCCCTGGGCAATCAGCTGTTCCGCCTTTTGGGTGGTCATTTCGGCGATCCGCTGCCCTTTACCGTCCAGAATACCGCTGACGTCGGAGAGCAGAATCAAATCAGCCCCCAAGGTAGCCGCCAATGCGGTCGCCGCCTGATCGGCATTGACGTTCATCAGTTGACCCTCGGCGGTAATGCCGATGGAGCTGATAATCGGCAGGTAATTGGCCGCCAGAAGCGTTGATATAAGCAGCGGTGAACCGGGTTCGGCTTTGCCGACATGGCCTAATTCAGCCGCCAGTGGCGTCACTTTGACGCTGTCGCCATCGCCCAGACACAGACCAACCGCCTGGATGGCATGTTTCCTGGCCCAGGACAGCAGTGTTTTATTGGCGGTGCCGGCCAGGGCACCGGTGATGATATCAATCTGATCCGCTGGTGTGACCCGCAACCCGTTTTTCTTTACTACCGGCAAGGCCAGCTTTTTCATTAGCTCATCGACCAGACAACCGCCGCCATGAACGATGATTAATGGGCGCTGATGCTGTGCGCGGTAGCTGTCAAGAGCTTCAAACAGGCGCTCCAGCGCCTCTTCACTATCAAGTAACACACCACCCAATTTAATGATCAACGGATTCATAATGTTATTGTGCCTCATGACAGCGGTTAAATCAGAGCCTGCGTCGGTTCAAAACCAAAACGGATATTTGCGCACTGCACTGCCTGTGCAGCCGCCCCTTTCAATAAGTTATCTTCTGCGGCAACCACGATCAAATGTTCATCCTGAACTGAAAAACCAATGTCGCAATAAGGAAGACCGACCACGGCTTTTAGCGCCGGTACCCCCTTATCATAAAGACGAACCAGCGGTTTATCGTGGTAGGCCTGCTGGTAAGTACTGGCAATGTCTGCGGCGCTGACGCCTGGCTGCAGGCGGCAGGTAATCGTTTCTACGATGCCGCGGGCAAAATTCCCCAGATGCGGGGTAAATATCACCGGCACCCCCAGATGGGCGGAAATTTCCGGCTGATGGCGGTGATTGAATATGCCATAGGGCTGGAAGCTGACCTCGCAAAAACTGTTGCCGAGAGACGCTTTACGGCCCGCGCCGCTGACGCCGCTGACGGCGTTGATTACCGGCCACTGGTCCAGGTTAAGCAGTCCGCCATCGACCAGAGGCTTGAGCGCCAGCTGCGCCGCTGTCGGATAACAACCCGGCACCGCCACCAGCTGCGCCTGTTTTATCGCCTCATGCTGCCACTCGGCCAGGCCATAGACGGCACGATCCAGCCAATCCTGATGCTGATGCTCAAAGCCATAATAGCGCGTGTAAAACTCTGCCTGGTTAACCCGGAAGGCGCCGGAAAGATCACATACCACGCAGCCAGCATCGAGGAATACCGGTGCCATATCATGACTGACTTCATGTGCCGTCGCCAGGAACACCAGATCCACCGTTTTCGCCAGCTCACTGATGTCGTTCAGCGGCTGCAGCGGGATATCCAGCACCCCTTTATATTGAGGATGAAGATCGGAGAGTAATTTTCCGGCATCATTGCTCTGGGCCGAGACCCCTAAAGCGGTGAGATTCATCTGGGGGTGGCGGTTGACGTACGCCGTGAGCTCAGCTCCGGCATAGCCGCTGGCACCTACAATCAGCGTATTCAGCATGGAGTTTGTTCGCCTTCTGTTTTTCATCATCATTGTGTTATGGGCATCCAGCCTTTATTCACTGTTCACCCGCGAGGCCAAGCGTAGTAGTCTGGTATTAATTCGTTTACTTAACGCCCAACGCTAGTGTATTTTTATTCACTATTATTGCATGAATATTGATACTATCCAAACTTAAGGCTGTCAACAGTGAGAAACAATTTACCCCCGTTTATCGAAATCTATCGAGCCCTGATCGCCACACCTTCCATTAGCGCCACCGATGCCGCGCTGGATCAGAGCAACCAGGCACTGATTGCGCTACTGGCAGGCTGGTTCAGTGATATCGGCTTCGAAGTGGAAGTCCAGCCGGTACCTGGAACCCGTAATAAATTCAATATGCTGGCGCGCACCGGCAGCGGCGCCGGGGGATTATTGCTTTCGGGCCATACCGATACCGTCCCTTTTGACGAAGGACGCTGGACCCGGGATCCGTTTACCCTGACTGAACACGACAACAAATTATATGGTCTGGGTACTGCGGACATGAAAGGTTTCTTTGCCTTTATCCTTGATTGCCTGCGGGATGTGGACGTCAGCAAACTGGCGAAGCCGCTGTATATTCTCGCCACCGCAGATGAGGAAACCACCATGGCCGGTGCCAGCTATTTCGCACAATCAAGCGAAATACGACCCGACTGCGCCATTATCGGCGAGCCAACCTCACTGCAGCCGGTACGGGCGCATAAAGGGCATATATCCAATGCCATTCGAGTGATGGGACAGTCTGGCCACTCCAGCGATCCGGCCAGAGGGGTGAATGCCATTGAAGTCATGCATGAGGCAATTTCCCATTTAATGGTGCTGCGCAACACGCTTTCCGAACGCTATCACCATCCGGCGTTTAATATTCCTTACCCGACGATGAATTTCGGCCATATTCACGGCGGTGATGCGGCCAACCGCATCTGCGGCTGCTGTGATCTGCACATGGATATCCGTCCCCTGCCGGGCCTGACCCTAAGTGATCTGGACAGCCTTTTGGCCGAGGCGCTGGCACCGGTAAGCGAACGCTGGCCTGGCCGCTTGACGCTGTCGACGCTACATCCGCCGATTCCCGGCTATGAATGTCCGGCCGATCATCGGTTAGTGGAAGTCGTAGAGAAATTGCTTAAAACCCGCACCGAGGTGGTTAATTACTGCACAGAAGCGCCGTTTATCCAGCAGTTATGTCCTACATTGGTGCTCGGTCCCGGATCAATCAATCAAGCCCACCAGCCTGACGAATATATCGACACAGCATTCATCAAGCCGACCAGAGCGCTGATTTCGGAAGTGATACATCATTTCTGCCATCATTAATGCTGTTTTCAGCCGAGCCATGCCCTCGGTAAATAACCTCGTGTCACCGGGTGCGATAGCGTGCGACAGTAATGCATGGCACGCTGTCAGTGATAAGTAACTCTTATAATTTCTAGACGTAATAAAGTTTCGCGAATTTCCACGAAATGAAGGATTTATGCGGTGAAATGATGTTAATTGACGAATGTAAAGAACCGTGGCTAGATAATGGTAGGTGATTAAAGCCATTCGGGTGAAACACACTTTCAGGCAAGTTGGATCAGGGTCCTTATGAACGAACAATATTCGGCAATGCGAAGCAACGTTAGTATGCTCGGGAAAATTCTGGGCGATACGATCAAAGAAGCGATGGGCGAAAACATACTCGACAGAGTAGAAACCATCCGCAAGTTGTCCAAATCTTCCAGAGCGGGAAACGAGGCACATCGCCAGGAGCTCTTGTCCACATTACAGACTCTTTCCAATGATGAACTGCTGCCGGTCGCTCGGGCATTCAGTCAATTTCTCAATCTGGCCAATACCGCAGAACAATTCCATTCCGTTTCACCCCATGGGGAAGCGGCCAATAACCCCGAAGGCATCGGGAAAGTCTTTACCCGCCTGAAAGAACACCCTGACCTGGATGAAAAAGATATCCGGGCGGCCGTTGAGTCGCTATCAATAGAGTTGGTGCTGACCGCACACCCAACCGAAATCGCCCGCCGTACGCTTATTCACAAGCTGGTTGAAGTCAATAGCTGCCTCAAGCAGCTCGATCATGGCGATCTGGCCGAATACGAACACCGTCAAATCATGCGTCGCCTGCGCCAGCTTATTGCCCAGTACTGGCATACCGATGAAATCAGGAAAAATCGCCCTTCACCGGTGGATGAAGCCAAATGGGGCTTCGCCGTCGTTGAGAACAGCCTATGGGAAGGGGTGCCTCAGTACCTGCGCGAACTCAACGAACAGTTGGAAGACGTTTTCGGCTATAAACTGCCGGTCGAGAATGTGCCGGTCAGGTTTACCTCGTGGATGGGCGGCGATCGGGACGGTAATCCCAACGTCACGGCGGATGTCACCCGCCGGGTATTGCTGCTCAGCCGCTGGAAAGCCATTGACCTGTTTTTACGCGATATTCAAGTGCTGGTATCCGAACTGTCGATGACCGAGTGCACACCGGCGCTGCGTGAACGGGTCGGCAATGACAGCGAACAGGAGCCATACCGCTTATTGATGAAGCGCCTGCGCGTTCAGCTTATCACCACCCAGAACTGGCTGGGAGCGAAGCTGCGAGGCGAGCATCCCATGCCAACCAATGACCTTATCGACAGTAACGATCAGCTGTGGCAGCCGTTATACGCCTGTTATGAGTCGCTCAAAGCCTGCGGTATGGGCATTATCGCCAGCGGCCAGTTGCTTGATACCTTACGCCGCATCAAATGCTTCGGCATTCAGCTGGTGCGCATCGACGTCCGTCAGGAAAGCACCCGCCATACTGAAGCGTTGAGTGAAATCACCCGCTATTTGGGACTAGGCGATTATGAAAGCTGGTCAGAAGCGGATAAACAAGCCTTTCTGGTCCGGGAACTTAATTCTCGCCGGCCATTGCTGCCGCGCCTTTATGAATTGAGCGAAGAAACAAGCGAAGTGCTGGAAACCTGCCGAGTGATTGCCGACGCCCCCGCCGGTTCCATTGCGGCTTATGTCATATCCATGGCGAAGATGCCCTCCGACGTGCTGGCGGTACACTTATTACTGAAAGAAGCAGGCTGTGGACATAACCTGCCGGTAGCACCGCTGTTTGAAACCCTGGACGATCTGAACAACGCCGATGAGGTGATGGGCCAACTGCTGAATATCGACTGGTATCGAGGAATAATCCAGGGCAAACAGATGGTGATGATCGGCTATTCCGACTCTGCCAAAGATGCCGGCGTGATGGCCGCATCCTGGGCGCAGTATCGAGCCCAGGATGCACTGATAAAGACCTGTGAAAAAGCCGGTATCGCACTGACCCTGTTTCATGGACGCGGCGGTTCAATCGGCCGCGGCGGCGCTCCAGCCCATGCTGCGCTGTTATCACAGCCGCCGGGAAGCCTGAAAAGCGGTTTGCGGGTCACCGAACAGGGTGAAATGATCCGGTTCAAATTTGGTCTGCCGGAAGTGGCCATCAGCAGCCTGGCGCTCTACACTGGCGCCATCCTTGAAGCAAACTTGCTGCCGCCGCCGGAGCCAAAACAGGAGTGGCGGGAACTGATGGATGATCTTTCCACCATTTCCTGTGAAATGTATCGAGGTTATGTGCGTGAAAATCCTGACTTCGTGCCTTATTTCCGTTCGGCCACCCCTGAGCAGGAACTGGGCAAGCTGCCGCTGGGATCGCGTCCGTCGAAACGCCGGCCCAGCGGCGGCGTGGAAAGCCTGCGCGCCATTCCATGGATATTTGCCTGGACCCAGAACCGGCTGATGCTGCCGGCCTGGCTGGGGGCTGGTGCAGCGCTGCAAAAAGTCATTGATGAGGGCAAGCAGGGACAACTGGAATCGATGTGCCACGACTGGCCCTTCTTTTCGACCCGGATCGGCATGCTGGAGATGGTTTTTGCCAAAGCCGACCTTTGGCTGGCGGAATACTATGACCAGCGTCTAGTGGATAAATCGCTCTGGCCGCTGGGTAACCAGTTGCGCCAGCAACTGGCCGCCGACATCAATGTGGTGCTGACTATCGCCAATGATGATCATTTAATGGCTGATTTGCCCTGGATTGCAGAGTCCATTGCATTGCGCAACGTTTATACCGACCCGTTGAACGTGTTGCAGGCTGAGCTTCTGCATCGCTCCCGCCAGCAGGAACAGGATGAAGAGCCCGATGCCCGGGTCGAGCAGGCACTGATGGTAACGATAGCCGGCGTAGCGGCAGGCATGCGCAATACGGGTTAGTGGACACCTTATCGCCGGATAAGCGAAAACCGGGCCGACTGGCCCGGTTTTTTCTCACGTCATTTGGTGCGCGATTCAGGCTGATGCTCTTACCAGCGACTGTCCTGGAAGTGCTGCTTCCGGCCTGACGCCCAGGGTATGGCAGATCGCATAGCTGAGTTCAGCCCGGTTCAGCGTATAGAAATGAAAATCCTTGACCCCTTCCCTGCTCAGTATTTTCACCATATCCATGGCAATAGAGGCTCCCACCATCTTGCGGGTTTCTGCATCGTTATCCAGCCCGTCAAACATCTGCGTCATCCAGTTAGGCACTTTGACATTGGTCATGGTGGCAAAGCGCTGCAGTTGCTTGAAATTGGATACCGGTAAAATACCCGGCACGATTTCGGTATCAATGCCGGTTGCAACGCAGCGGTCGCGAAAACGCAGGTAGCTTTCGACATCAAAGAAAAATTGAGTAATCGCTCGATTGGCTCCGGCATCGACTTTCTTTTTCAAGTTGATCAAATCCGACTGAGCGCTTTTCGCTTCCGGATGGACTTCTGGATAAGCCGCGACCGAGATATCAAAATCTCCCACTTTCTTCAACAGCGCCACCAGATCACTGGCGAACATGCTGGGTTTGCCGCTGCCTGGCGGTAAATCACCGCGCAGCGCCACGATATGACGTATACCGCTCTGCCAGTAATCCCGGGCAATCGCTTCGAGTTCCTGGGGAGTGGCATCCACACAGGTCAGATGCGGCGCCGAGTCCAGTCCGGTACGCTCTTTGATATCCTTGATAATGCTATGAGTACGTTCGCGCTCACCCGAGTTGGCGCCGTAGGTTACGGAAACAAAGGTCGGCTTGAGCTCGCTTAGGCGGTCGATCGATTGCCATAGCGTCTGTTCCATTTCGCTGGTGCGAGGCGGAAAAAATTCAAATGAAACATTAATCCGTGCCTGCAGCTCGGCCAGATTCTGATTTAATGCTTCCCGCTGATGCACGTGAAAAAAGCTCATGCCCTTTTACCTCGTAACGCTAGACTGTGATCGCCATGATAAGTTTTATGCGTCTATACGTTTAGACGTCTAAATAGAAAATGACGGAAATCTCTGTCCCCGTCAATCAAATGATGCTTAATCATGGCGACTATTATTCAAGCAACGTGAGAATGTTTCACCATCGCGTTGGAAGGACAGCAAAAGGGGGTAGCCAGATAATCAACGGGCCGATATTACACCGGCCCGCAAGGGAGGAATATGGCCTGGGCACAGGGCTACTGACCGGTAGCCCTGCCTGTGGGCCTCAGAGCAATTGTGCCAGTCGATTCAAATCGGACTGGATAGCACCGGCGGTAACATCGCGGCCCGCCCCCGGTCCGCGGATCACCAGCGGATTATCCCGATACCAGCGGCTCTCAATGGCGAATACATTGTCGCAAGGCAATAACGATGCCATCGGATGCTCCGGCCTGACGGCTTCTACACCCACCCGAGCCTTGCCATGAGCATCGAAGCGGGCAATGTAACGCAGCACCAGCCCCATTTCACTGGCTGCTTCAAAACGCTGAACCATTTGTTCGTTGAGCGCATCACCCTCTTCGAAAAACTGATCCACTGTTCCGCTTCCGCTGGCCGCCGATACCAGGGACTCTACCCGTACCTGGCTCGGTTCAATTTCATAACCCGCCTCTCGGGCCAGAATCACCAGCTTGCGCATGACGTCCTGTCCGGATAAATCCACCCGCGGATCAGGCTCGGTCAGTCCCTGCTGCCAGGCTTGCTCGACCAGTTCGGTAAAGGGGACGGTGCCGTCGAATTGTAAAAACAGCCAAGATAACGTGCCGGAGAAAATACCGCTGATCGACAATATGCTGTCGCCGCTGTCGCGCAGATCCCTGACGGTATGGTTCACCGGCAGGCCGGCACCGACGGTAGCGTTATAAAGCCAGTGACGGCCGGTTTTGGCGAAAGCATCGCGGATTTGTCGATAGTTGTCGCCATTGGATGCGCCGGCCATCTTATTGGCGCTGATAACGTGAAAACCATAGCTGGCAAAGTCCAGATAGTGATCAGCCAGGGTTTCACTGGCGGTCACATCCAGCACCACCAGATCATCATAGGGGTGGGCGCGCATCCACAAGAACAAATCCTCTGCATCCTGCTGGACCGCCTCGTCGCCAAAGAACGCCAGCGCCCGACTGGCATCCAGACCTCCATATTCGAGCAGGCTGCGCTGGCTGTCCACTACCCCGCTCAGCACAAACTCGAAACCGGTTCGCGCCGATAAAGACTCCTGTTCGCGGGCAAACAATTCAAGCCAGCGTGAGCCGATATTGCCTTTGCCGAACAGCACCAGGCCGATGCGCTTCTCTGCCCGGAACAAAGAGGTGTGCAGACCCTGGACGATATTTTCGGTAGGGCCGACGCGCAGCACTGCCACCAGACTGATACCGTCATCAGCCTGCCAGAAAAATTCAATCGGCTGATATTTGAGCTGTTGATAAAACCGATGGCAATGCAGCGGGTTTTTGGCCACCCCGGCGCCGACCAGTGCCACCAGCGCTACACCATGACGCAGCTGCAGGGATCCCGGCAGCTCAGCCTGTGCGAGAATTTGGAAGACACTGTTAACTATTTCAGAGGTATAGCAGAGTTGCAGCAGTCGTCGATCGCGATGCACTCCGACCGCCAGCGGTTTTATCTGCGCGCGTTTGAGCACCAGATCCACTTCCTGGCGTGCCAGCGCAAAATCGTGCTTCGCCGGCACGGTAAGTTCAATAAGACAGACATCATCGTGACTGGTGACAATCTTGGCGCCGGTGCCCGATGCCAGCACGCGTTCGATACGGGTCGACCCCTGTTCGGGCTGATAGCTGCAACGCAGCAGTAAATCGATGTCGCTGCCCGATACCGGCTGCAAAGTCCGAGTATGCAGGACCGGAGCAGCCAGCCGAGCCAGCTCGCTGGCTTCATCCAGACGCAGCAGCGGCAGCAGGCAGGCATCCTTGACTTTTCGCGGGTCAGCGCTGTAGACGCCCGCCACGTCGCTCCAGATGGTGACACGGGACACGCCAGCCAGCGCACCGATTTGCGTAGCAGAGTAGTCACTGCCGTTACGGCCCAGCAGTACCGTCTCGCCGGCCTGATTACGGCAGATAAAGCCGGTCACCACCAGGCGCTGGTTCGGGTATTGAGCCAGTAACTGCTGCAACAGCGGCCAGGATTTGCCTTCATCCACCTGGGGCTGGGCAGCGTATTCGGCACGCAGAAAATCACGCGCATCGAGCCATTGAGCCTCGATTTGCTGTTTATTCAACAGGGCGGACATCAAACGGGCGGACCAGATCTCGCCGTGTCCCACCACCTCAGCATAAACGGCCTCGGTGATGGTGCCATCGAGCAGTACCGCCAGCGACTCCAGGTCATGTATAAAGGCGGCGATCATTGCGTCTGCCGTTTCAGGCGGCAGCAGTCCACTGATAAGCTCGCACTGGTATCGCCGGAGATTCTGCTGGACCTGGTGTGCGGAAATGCGATCGCTTTGGCTCAGCCTCAACCAGCTGATGAGCTGATTGGTGGTACTGCCTGCCGCCGAAACCACCATAAGGTCGCCGGCATGGCTGTACTCAGCCATGATACCCGCCACCCGCTGATAGCACTTCACATCGGCCAGACTGCTGCCGCCAAATTTATGCAACTGCCGGCCGGCCAGGTGCTCGGATCTCCCAACTAAACTCATGCTTACCTCTTTGCCGCGGACTGGAACGCGTGTTCCAGGGATGCGATTAAATCTTCACTGTCTTCGATGCCGACCGAAATCCGTAACAAGGTTTCGGAAATACCTGCCGCCGCGCGCGCCTCAGCAGCCATACCCGCGTGGGTCATGGTGGCGGCATGGGATATCAGGCTCTCAACCCCGCCCAGGGACTCGGCCAGGGTGAAGAGGTCCAGATTGGACAGAAAACGCCGCAATGTGGCTTCGTCGCCATCCAGTTCAAAACTCAGCATGGCGCCAAACCCTTTTTGCTGGCGACAGGCTATCTCGTGGCCCTGGTTTTCGGGTAGACCAGGATAATACAACTTTTTCACCAGCGGTTGTTGCTGTAAATACGCCACGATGGCCTCAGCATTGCTCTGCTGCTGCCGGATACGCGGGTTGAGGGTCCTGATGCCGCGCAGCAGCAGGTAACTGTCGAATGCCGCGCCGGTGACGCCAATATTGTTGGCCCACCATGCCAGTTCTGTCGCCGTCTCGGCGTCTTTGGAAATAACGGTACCGGCGACAACATCTGAATGACCATTCAGGTATTTTGTACATGAATGCACCACCAGATCTGCGCCAAGCAACAGCGGCTGCTGCAGGGCCGGGCTCATAAAGGTGTTATCGACCACGCAAAGAGCGCCGGCCTGATGCGCAGCCTGGCAGATGGCGGCGATGTCCACTACCCTGAGCAATGGATTACTCGGGGTTTCAATCAACACAAGCTTCGGTTTCTCGGCCAGCGCCGCCTGCAACGCCTGTTCATCGCCCTGATCAATGAATTTGACCCGATAAGCTCCGCGTTTGCTCAGACTGTCGAACAAGCGATAACTGCCGCCATAACAATCATGAGGAGCCAGCAGCAGATCACCGGGCTGCAGGAATACCGTACACACCAAATGGATTGCCGACATGCCGCTACTGGTCATCACCGCGCCCGCGCCGCCCTCAAGCTCAGCCAGCGCACGCTGCACCATATCCCGAGTCGGATTGCCGCGTCGCGAGTAGTCATGGGCGCGGGGCTGATTGAAATCGGTGAAATTATAGGTGCTCGACAGGGTGATAGGAGGAACGACGCAGCCGAATTGCTCGTCGTTATTTAATCCGCTGCGAACCGCGATGGTAGCCTGCTTGTGGGTCATTGGGGGCATCCTGGCAGAATAGGGGTAACTGAGGGTGAAAGAGTAAACCGCGAATGGATAGACGTCAATACATCTGGACATCTAAACTTCTTTGCGTATAGATTGAGCAACGAATCAATAACAGTTAAAATTATGCGGGAATTATCAATTTGACACCCAACACAGTTTTACCTGCGGCGGTCAGTATGGTCGAGGTTGTTGTAATAGATAAAGTTAATTAAGCGCAAAATAAGCTAGCATTAAGTAGTGAGCATCAAATGAATCCGGCATAATCAGCCGGTTTTGGCAAATTAATACTAATGAAGAGAAATCAAGGTACCCCATGGCGGAATGGAAAGGCGAGTATGTCAGCCCTTATGCTGAGCATGGCAAAAAAAGCGAGCAGGTGAAAAAGATCACGGTATCCATTCCGCTCAAGGTTCTGAAAATCCTTACCGATGAAAGAACCAGGAGGCAGATCAATAATTTGCGTCATGCAACCAACAGTGAGTTGCTGTGTGAAGCATTTCTGCATGCGTTTACCGGCCAGCCGCTGCCGGACGATAATGATCTGCGTAAAGAGCGCAGCGATGAAATACCTGAGGTCGCTAAGGAAATGATGCGCGAGATGGGCATCGACCCCGATACCTGGGACTATTAACGCCAGTGCAGCCAATGGTCCCTCCCCTGCTGGGCTGGGACCTCGGCGCGGTTAACCACGGGCTGGTGATTTATCCCGGGACAAAAAAAAGGCGCCTGAGGCGCCTTTTTCTTTCTTCAGTATAACGGTCTTATTTTTTGCCAACCGGGATGCTGAAACGCTTGTTGAAGCGATCAACACGGCCGCCGGTGTCAGCAACACGCTGCTTACCGGTATAGAACGGGTGGCAAGCGCCGCACACGTCCAGGTTCAGGTCGTGGCCCAGAGTAGAATGGGTCTTGATGACGTTACCGCATGAGCAGGTTGCAGTAATTTCGGAGTATTTAGGATGGATATCTTTTTGCATGGAAAACCTCTTCGTAAGGCCGCGTCGCTATCCGATCCACTTTTGCCGGACACCACGCGAATTGAGTATAGTTTCTTCAATGCCGGATGACACCAAAGGCGGCGAATCATACAGAATGCCGAGAGCCTTTGCAAACACATCCGTACATTGATAGATACACAGTGTACACTACCTTCGCTTTTTTTTCACCCGGGATGGTTTGATGGCCGTTGTTCACGTAGCGCTCCAGGTGCCGCTGGCACGTACATTTGATTATTTGCTGCCTCAGGGGGCGCACCCGGTTGTCGGCGGCCGGGTTCGTGTTCCTTTCGGCAATCGCCGGGCTATCGGCATTGTCATTGGTGTCAGCGAACAGAGTGAACTGGCTGCGGACAAGCTTAAACACGTCAGTGAAATCATTGATAGCGGTTCGCTGTACCCTGAAAGCCTCTGGCACATACTCAACTGGGGAGCGGGTTACTACCATTATCCCCTTGGAGAAGTGCTGTTTCATGCCCTACCGGTCTTGCTTCGGCAAGGCAAAAACGCTGAAACCGCGCCGTTATGGCAGTGGTTCGCCACCGAGCAGGGTAGAAGTGTTGCTCTGGACAGTCTCAAGCGTGCGCCAAAACAGCAGCAGGCGCTGGCGGCGCTGTTACAGGGGCCGGTATATCGGCACGACATTGCCGGCCAGGGTCTGACAGAAGGGGCCCTGCAGGCCCTGAGAACCAAAGGATTGACCGATCTGCGCAGCCACCAGCCGGTAAAGGGCGACTGGCGCCATGATTTTCGGGTCACCGGCGAACGATTACGCCTGAATACCGAACAGGCTACCGCCGTCGGGGCCATTCACAGCGAAGACCAGCATTACAGTGCATGGTTGCTGGCGGGGATTACCGGATCAGGCAAAACTGAAGTTTACCTGACGGTACTGGAGAATATCCTGGCTCAGGGTAAACAGGCGCTGATTCTGGTGCCGGAGATAGGCCTCACGCCTCAGACCATCGCCCGTTTCAAGGCGCGTTTCCATGCGCCGATCGACATTCTGCATTCCGGCCTTAATGACAGTGAACGCCTGGCGGTCTGGCTGAAGGCCCGACGCGGTGAAACAGCTATCGTTATCGGCACCCGTTCGGCCTTGTTCACCCCGTTTGCCCGCTTGGGCATCATCGTCATCGACGAAGAACATGACAGCTCCTACAAACAACACGAAGGCTGGCGATACCATGCCCGCGATTTGGCGGTTTTCCGCGCCCGCCAAGAGGATATCCCGATTGTTCTCGGCTCGGCCACCCCGGCACTGGAAACGCTTTACAACGTGCAGCAGAACAAATACCGCCAGTTGACGCTGGGCAAGCGCGCCGGCAATGCCCGTACCGCAGCGCAGTCATTACAGGATATCAAAGGCCTGGCGCTGACTCATGGCCTTTCCCAGCCGCTGCTGAAAAAGATGCACACGCATCTGGATGCCGGTAACCAGGTGATGCTTTTCCTGAATCGCCGTGGCTTTGCGCCGGCTCTGCTTTGCCATGAATGCGGCTGGATTGCCGAATGCCAGCGCTGTGACCATTACTACACGCTGCACCAGCAGCAGCGACTGATGCGCTGCCATCATTGCGACAGCCAGCGTCCCCTGCCCCATCAGTGCCCTCAATGCGGATCGACCCAACTGGTGCCGGTCGGACAGGGGACCGAGCAACTCGAAGAGGCGCTGACCTCCTTGTTTCCTGATGTACCGATTACCCGCATTGACCGGGATACCACCGCCAGGAAAGGTGCACTTGAGCAACATCTGTCTTTAGTGCATAAAGGGGGATCCAGGATATTGATAGGGACCCAGATGCTGGCCAAGGGCCATCATTTCCCCGATGTGACCCTGGTATCGCTGCTGGATGTGGATGGGGCACTGTTTTCAGCCGATTTCCGCTCAGCGGAACGCTTTGCCCAGCTTTATACCCAGGTCGCCGGCCGGGCCGGGCGCGCCGGTAAAGCAGGTGAAGTGTTTCTGCAGACACATCACCCGGATCACCCGCTGCTGCAGACCATTATGAATGAAGGCTACATGGCGTTCGCTGGCAAGACGCTGGAAGAGCGGCGCATGGTAGCCTTGCCGCCCTTTACCAGCCATATTCTGTTCAGGGCGGAAGATCATGACAATCGCCAAGCGGCGTTATTTCTGGAGCAACTGCGTCATTTATTCGATGCCAGCCCGCTACGGGACGATGCCCTGTGGCAAATGGGGCCGGTACCGGCATTACTGCCCAAGCGCAGCGGCCGTTTCCGCTGGCAACTGCTGTTGCAGCATCCTTCGAGGGTGCAACTCCAGCGACTGGTTGCCGCCAGCCTGCCTTTGGTTAACTCGCTGACTCTGGCCAGGAAGGTTAAATGGTCACTGGATGTTGACCCAATGGATGTATAGCTATGGTGGACGACCTCTTTGAGATTGCGACGGCCTTCCAAAAAAAATTAAAGAGTAGGCGGAGAGCGTAATTTAGATAAGCCTTGGCGCAGGTGATCTGATAAAACGGACATAGCGGCTTTAAACCGACCGTTCTCACATCCCGGGCCCGGAAGCCAAAAAAGAACAACACTGCCGGCGGGCTCGTTAACTCGCTGCGGGATATCACATGCTGAACGGAGGCTGGAAAAATAAGTGGAACAAAATAAAACGGGTATGATAACCATGAAGGATGTGGCGATCAAAGCCGGGGTTTCGACGGCTACCGTATCCAGAGCGCTGATGAATCCTGAAAAAGTCTCGACGCAGACCCGGCGTAAAGTACAGCTTGCGGTAACCGCGGTGGGGTACGAACCGCAACCGCTGACCCGCCAGGCAAAACGCAGCGAAACCCGCACCATCCTGGCGGTAGTGCCTGACATTTGCGATGGTTTTTTCTCCGAAATCCTGCGCGGGATTGAAGAAACCGCCTCGGATGAGGGATACCTGGTCCTGGTTGTCGATTGTGCCCACCAGCATAAAAAAAACTTTACAGACCTGCTTATCACCCGGCAGGTAGACGGTATGCTGCTGCTCGGGGCCAATCTGCCGTTCAGCATCGGTAAAGCCGAGCAGCAAAACCTGCCGCCGATGGTTATGGTTAATGAATTCGTCCCTGAGCTCGAACTGCCCACGGTGCATATAGATAACCTGACGGCCGCCTATGAAGCGGTGGAGTATCTTTTTAAACTCGGCCATCAGAGAATCGCCTGCATTTCCGGACCGGAAGGCACGCCGCTGTTCGAATATCGCGTCCAGGGCTTTATTCAGGCCATGCGTCGCCACAGCATTCCCCCCGCCGAACAGGGCATTTTTCGCGGCGATATCAACTTTCGCACCGGGGCAAATGGCCTTAATACCTTGATATCAAGACCCAATCCGCCCACTGCGATATTTTGCCATAGCGACATTATCGCCTTCGGCGCGCTGTCGCAGGCAAAGAGCAATGGGCTTAATGTGCCGGGCGACTTGTCGCTGATTGGTTTTGACGATATCACCCTGGCGCAGTTCTGCGATCCGCCGCTGACCACCGTTGCGCAGCCGCGTTATCAGATCGGCTGTGACGCGATGCTGTTACTTTTACGACAAGTCAGGCAACATGCATTAATTAATTCATCATTGTTGTTGGAAAGTAAATTAATCATCCGCAGGAGTACCGCTATGCCGGGCGTCAGGCACAGCAGGTTTTAGGATTGCTGACGCTGGTCAAATATTATTGCCTTCAGTAACATGACGGGCTGGTTATCTCCTCAATATTAGCGAAACGATAGTGGCACAAAGAGACTATGTAGGCCGTGGTGGACGTTCGGGTAATACAGGTACGCGGCGTAAAAAAACCAAAAGTAGAAAAAAAAGTAGCGCTTCGGGTACATCGAAACTGATGATAGCCTTGGCGGCTGCCGTATTGATTACCTTTGTCGGCGGTCTCTATTTTATTGCACATAATAAAACGGAAGAAGCGGTGATCTTGCCTAACCATGGCAAGCACACCGGCAATGGCTTGCCGCCAAAGCCCGAGGAGCGCTGGCGCTATATCAAGGAACTGGAGAATCGCCAGATTGGCGTCCAGACGCCGACTGAGCCTTCGGCCGGAGGGGAGGTCCAGTCACCCTCGCAACTGACCGACGAGCAGCGTCAACTGCTGGAACAGATGCAGGCGGATATGCGCCAGCAGCCGACCCACCTGAACGAAGTGCCCTATAATGACAAAATCAAAGCGCCTATTGGGACAACGCAGCGCTCACAGGTCACTCAAGTGCCAGAATCTCGCCAGCCAGCTCAGCAACCGGTTCCCCAGCCGCGTCAACAATCGCTGAATCCGGCGCAGCAGCCGTTAAATCAGGCGACGCAGCCACGTCAGCCGGCGCAGCAGCCGTTAAACCAGGCGACGCAGCCACGTCAGCCGGCGCAGCAGCCGGTAAATCAGGTGCAGCAACCTCGCCAGCAGATTCAACAGCCTGCAGCGCAGCAGCCTCGGCAGCCGGCCTCGATGACCCAGGCACAGCCTCAGACGGCCCCGACCAGGAATGAGCCTAAACCGGTCGCCAAATCCGAAACCGAGAAGAAAGAAACCGCTCAGCGTTGGCTCATCCAGTGCGGCTCATTCAAGACCATGGATCAGGCGGAATCTGTGCGTGCCCAGTTGGCGTTCGCAGGGATTGAAAGTCGGATAACCAGCAATGGCGGCTGGAACCGCATCATGCTCGGGCCTTACAGTAACCGCGCCGGCGCGGATAAATCGCTGCAGAATCTGCGTAGCGCCGGCGCGGCGAATTGCATCCCTATCGCCACCGGGGGTTGAAAAAAAACTATCCTGCCCCATCTATAGTTTTAATATGCCCCACATAATTGTGGGGCTCTTTATTCATCTATAGCGAGGGGTTGCACGTGACAACTATCGTAAGCGTACGCCGCAATGGCCACGTTGTGATTGGCGGCGATGGCCAGGCAACACTGGGTAACACCGTGATGAAAGGCAATGTACGCAAGGTACGGCGTCTTTATCATGATCAGGTTATCGCAGGTTTTGCCGGCGGCACAGCCGATGCCTTTACACTGTTTGAGCTGTTTGAGCGCAAGCTCGAGATGCACCAGGGCCACCTGGTCAAGGCAGCGGTTGAACTGGCTAAAGACTGGCGGACCGACCGCATGCTGCGTCGGCTGGAAGCCTTGCTGGCGGTTGCCGATGAAAACGCCTCCCTGATTATTACCGGAAACGGCGATGTCATTCAGCCTGAAAATGATCTGATCGCCATCGGTTCAGGCGGCCCCTATGCGCAATCTGCCGCACGGGCTTTGCTTGAAAATACCGAGCTTGAAGCGAGAGATATCGTTGAGAAATCATTGGGTATTGCAGGTGATATCTGCATCTACACCAATCATTTCCACACCATCGAAGAATTAACGTCCAAAGCGTAAGGATCCTCAAACATGTCTGAAATGACCCCACGCGAAATAGTCAGCGAGCTTGATGGCTTTATCATCGGCCAGCATAACGCAAAACGTGCCGTTGCCATCGCCCTGCGTAATCGCTGGCGTCGCATGCAACTGGATGAAGCATTGCGCCATGAAGTGACCCCTAAAAATATCCTGATGATCGGTCCTACTGGCGTAGGTAAAACGGAAATTGCCCGCCGCCTGGCAAAGCTTGCCAACGCGCCCTTTATTAAAGTAGAAGCCACCAAATTTACCGAAGTCGGCTATGTTGGCAAGGAAGTGGATTCCATTATTCGCGATCTCACCGATGCGGCGGTAAAAATGGTGCGGCTTCAGTCGATCGATAAAAACCGTTTCCGGGCGGAAGAGCTGGCCGAAGAACGTATCCTCGATGTGCTGATCCCGCCGGCAAAAGACAACTGGGGCCAGCCAGAAGATAATGCAGAACCCTCATCCGCCCGTCAGAATTTCCGCAAAAAATTGCGTGAAGGCCAGCTGGATGAAAAAGAAATCGAAATAAACCTGGCGGCATCGCCGATGGGGGTTGAAATCATGGCTCCTCCCGGCATGGAAGAAATGACCAATCAGCTCCAGTCGATGTTCAAAAACCTGGCGGGACAAAAACAAAAGGCGCGGAAAATAAAGATCAAAGAAGCCATGAAGCTGTTGATCGAAGAGGAAGCCGCCAAACTGGTCAACCCTGAAGAACTGAAGGAACAGGCCATCGAAGCCGTCGAACAGCACGGTATCGTGTTTATCGATGAAATCGACAAGATCTGTAAGCGTGGCGAAATGTCGGGTCCTGACGTCTCCCGCGAAGGCGTGCAGCGCGATTTGCTGCCGCTGGTAGAAGGCTGCACCGTTTCGACTAAACACGGCATGGTGAAAACCGACCATATTTTGTTTATCGCTTCCGGCGCCTTCCAGGTAGCCAGCCCGGCAGACCTGATTCCGGAACTCCAGGGCCGTTTACCGATTCGCGTTGAACTCGAAGCCCTGACGACTGATGATTTTGAGCGCATTCTGACTGAACCGAGCGCTTCACTGACGACTCAGTATAAAGCACTGCTGGCGACCGAAGGCGTGGAAATCGAGTTTACCGCCGACGGCATTCGTCGTATCGCTGAAGCGGCCTGGCAGGTGAATGAGCGTACCGAGAATATCGGTGCCCGTCGGCTACATACCGTATTGGAACGGCTGATGGAAGATATTTCCTATGACGCCAGTGAATGGGACGGTAAAATTATATCTATTGACGCAGATTATGTTCGCGGCCATCTGGATGAGTTAATATCTGATGAAGATTTGAGCCGCTTTATCCTGTAGCCCTTTTACGGCGATAGGCGACATCCGGCACGGGAGGCTCATGCCTCCCGTTTTTCTGCCTTACGGGTTGATAATCAGAAGATGCGTCAATTATGAGCGATACTATTACTATCAGTCCGGCGAGAGCCTGGATGGTCAGCCTGCGTCTGCGCACATTACCACTGGCGCTAGCCTCTATCGTTACTGGTTCGGCCATCGCTGGCTGGCAGGGCCATTTCAGGCCAGTAGTGGCTTTGCTGGCGTTGGTTACCGCCGCCATGCTGCAGATACTGTCTAATCTGGCCAATGATTATGGCGATGCGGTCAAAGGCAGTGATGAAAAGGGGCGTATCGGTCCAATGCGCGGCATGCAGCTAGGGATAATTTCCCGCGAGCAGATGAAGGTTGCATTGATCATCGCCATCACGCTTTCACTGCTGTTTGGCGGGATATTGATCGCCGTGGCCTGCAAACAACCGGCGGATATATTGGGTTTTCTGCTGCTGGGTGTCCTGTCCATCATCGCCGCCATTACCTATACCGTCGGCACCCGCCCCTATGGTTACATGGGCTTGGGTGATTTGTCGGTGCTGATATTCTTCGGCTGGCTGAGCGTTGCCGGAAGCTACTATCTGCAGACCAACGCCTTCCATACCATTGTCATGCTGCCCGCCACCGCCTGCGGACTATTGGCTGCAGCCGTATTGAACATCAACAACTTGCGTGATATCGATACCGATCGCCTCAACGGTAAAAATACCCTGGCCGTTAGGCTTGGGCCCAAACGTGCTCGCTATTATCATGTGGCATTGCTGTCAGGGGCAGTGGCATGTCTGGCGCTGTTCAGCCTGCTTAAAACGCATACTCTGGCCGGCTGGCTGTTTATGCTGGCCGTACCAGCGCTATACATGCAGGCTCGCTACGTCCTGCATGACACCACCCCATCCGGCATGCGCCCTATGCTGGAAAAAACGGTGAAATGCACCCTGCTTATCAATGTGCTGTTTGCAGCAGGGTTGTTGATCAGTTAAGCAACGGCCGTTGTTTTTCTGATACGTATCAAGTTAGCATCTGATGATTTTGGCAACTGGGACGATAAAGCGATATACTTGCCAATCCAGCGGCAACCCGACGTAAATCCTATGAAATACGATACATCCGAGCTATGCGACATTTATCACGAAGAAGTGAACGTTGTTGATCCTCTTTTCACCAACTTTGGTGGAAGATCATCATTTGGCGGTCAGATTGTCACCGTGAAATGCTTCGAAGATAATGGCCTGCTGTATGATACGTTAGAGGAAAACGGACGTGGGCGCGTTCTTGTGGTCGACGGCGGCGGTTCAGTCCGCCGCGCTCTGGTCGATGCGGAAGTCGGCAGCCTGGCAGTGCAGAACGAATGGGAAGGCATTGTCATTTACGGTGCCGTACGCCAGGTTGATGAGCTCGAAGAACTGGACTTGGGTATTCAGGCAATGGCTGCTACGCCGGCAGGGGCAGCAAGCGAAGGTATCGGTCAAAGCGATATCCGGGTCAACTTCGGCGGTGTCACTTTTTTCTCCGGCGACCATCTTTACGCTGACAACACCGGAATTATCCTGTCTGAAGAACCGCTGGACCTGGAATAAGCTTTCGCCTTCTGGGCAGGAAAGGGCGATATAATATCGCCCTTTTCGTTAGGATAAATGATTAGACTTCATCCATCTTGCTCAGTAATGCGCGTAACCGCTCTTGCCAAACACCTTGCTCTTGCTTTAACTGCTCATTCTCGCTGACCAGTGATTCGCGGCTGCCAGCTGCTTGCTGGATTTCCTGAGACAGGCTATTGTTCTTTTCTTTCAGCTCTTCAATTTCCATTTGCAGAAGCGTAATCGTATCAATCGCTTGCTGAACCTTTGCTTCTAATTTTTCAAAAACTTCAAATGCCATTTCAGTCCCCTTATGCACACAAGGCGTAATCGTGAGTTGCAGCTACACAACCTGTGTGTAACCTCTTTTAATTCTCCATGCTGTCATTGGCTCAGATCACAATGCCGGTGATGCAGCTAGCTTGGATAAGGATTTTAAGTAGCCGTATTGCCTATGTCCACCACATTAATCCGAATCAACGGGCTTTAAGCCCTAGTGTACGCTATGCGACCCTGCCCCAAACCCTTCTTTTCAGCTTTTTGGCGGCCATTCTCATCCTATTAACATGAATTGTTAAAAAAAAGACGCGTTGCTATGCTCCCTGGCGGATTTAATGAGCCATAATGTAAGCGAATTCGCTCATTTATTTGAACTAATCCACATAATTTGATTTCGATATTTCTCGTTTATGCTCGTTAACGATAAATTTACATGGAGCACACTTTACGTTACCTTTTTAGCTTCGTTTGGAAAAGAAAGCAGGTAACAGAGGTTAATGTAGCTATTTCGCTGACAGGAAATCCTTATGAGTCACACAACACGTCATACTTTAAAAGGCCAATGCATAGCGGAATTTCTCGGAACGGGATTGTTGATATTCTTCGGGGTGGGCTGCGTGGCGGCGCTTAAACTCGCCGGGGCCAGCTTTGGCCAATGGGAAATCAGCATCATCTGGGGCCTGGGCGTCGCCCTTGCGATATATCTGACCGCAGCGGTTTCAGGGGCCCATTTAAGTCCTGCCGTCACGATTGCCCTGTGGCTGTTCGGCAGTGTCGAACGCCGTAAGGTCCTTCCCTATATCGGTGCACAGTTTTGTGGCGCTTTCTGCGGCGCAGCGCTGGTCTATGGCCTGTACTACAATCTGTTCTTTGATTTTGAACAAACCCATCAAATGGTTCGCGGCAGTGTAGAGAGCCTGGATTTGGCCGGTATATTTTCTACCTACCCTAACCCGCACATCACTGTCGTGCAGGCCTTTGCGGTTGAAGCGGTCATTACTGCCATTCTGTTGTGCCTTATCATGGCATTAAACGACGATGGTAATGGAATCCCGCGCGGTCCTTTGGCACCGCTGCTTGTTGGCATCCTGATTGCCGTCATCGGTGCCTCAATGGGCCCCCTTACCGGTTTTGCGCTGAATCCGGCGCGCGACCTGGGGCCTAAGTTTTTCGCCTATCTGGCTGGCTGGGGAAACATCGCCTTTACCGGTGGTCGTGATATTCCCTATTTTCTGGTACCGCTTATTGCTCCGGTAGTAGGGGCCTGCGTCGGCGCATTTGGCTATCGGACGCTGATTGCACGGCATATCCCGAACGCCTTGCCGGTCACGGACGAGCCAAACGCCAGCTCTGCTGCGGCCGAGCGCAAAGCCTAGCCTTACGATTTCAGCGATCTTTTCAGACAGGAATATAGTATGCCTTCAGAAAAAAAATACATTGTCGCCCTCGACCAGGGGACCACCAGTTCTCGAGCAATCGTGCTTGATCACGATGCCAATATCGTCAGCGTTTCGCAGCGTGAGTTTACCCAAATCTATCCCAAGCCGGGCTGGGTAGAACATGACCCCATGGAAATATGGGCTTCCCAAAGCTCGACCCTGGTAGAGGTGCTGGCCAAGGCGGATATCCGTTCCGATCAGATTGCGGCCATCGGTATCACCAATCAGCGCGAAACCGCTGTGGTCTGGGACAAAGAAACCGGCAAGCCGATTCACAACGCTATCGTCTGGCAGTGCCGCCGTACTGCCGAAATCTGCGAAATCATGAAGCGTGACGGGCTGGAAGAATATGTGCGCAAAACCACCGGCCTGGTCATAGACCCTTATTTCTCTGGCACCAAGGTGAAATGGATCCTCGATCATGTAGAGGGCTCGCGCGAAAGAGCCAAACGCGGAGAACTGCTGTTCGGCACCATTGATACCTGGCTTATCTGGAAAATGACCCAGGGACGGGTGCATGTGACGGACTATACCAATGCGTCACGCACCATGCTGTTCAATATCCACGACCTGGTATGGGACGATCGCCTGCTGGAGATCCTCGATATACCTCGTGAAATGATGCCTGAAGTCCGTCCGTCTTCCGAGGTCTACGGTCAGACCAATATCGGCGGCAAAGGCGGCACCCGTATTCCTATCGCCGGGATTGCCGGCGACCAGCAGGCGGCCCTTTACGGCCAGCTGTGTGTGCAACCAGGCATGGCTAAAAATACGTATGGCACCGGCTGCTTCCTGTTAATGAATACCGGTACTGAAGCGGTGCAGTCGAAACATGGGCTGCTGACCACCATCGCCTGCGGCCCGCACGGTGAAGTCAACTATGCGCTGGAAGGGGCGGTATTCGTCGCCGGTGCAGCGATACAGTGGCTACGTGACGAAATGAAATTAATCAGCGACGCCGCTGACTCCGAATATTTCGCCAGTAAGGTCAAAGATACTAACGGGGTGTACGTAGTGCCGGCATTTACCGGTTTGGGTGCTCCGTATTGGGATCCCTATGCCCGCGGTGCCATCTTCGGCTTAACCCGTGGGGTCAATGCGAACCACATCATCCGTGCCACCCTTGAGTCCATTGCCTTCCAGACACGTGACTTGCTGGATGCCATGCAGGCTGATTCAGGCGAACGTCTCAAGGCGCTTCGCGTGGATGGCGGAGCAGTATCCAACAACTTCCTGATGCAGTTTCAGTCTGATATTCTGGGAACGCGGGTAGAACGCCCTGAAATCAGTGAAGTTACCGCTCTGGGTGCTGCGTTTCTCGCAGGTCTGGCGGTCGGTTTCTGGAGCGACCTGGATGAAGTAAAGAGCAAGGCAACCATCGAACGGGAATTCCGTCCGGGGATTGAAACCGTGGAGCGGAATTATCGCTACAGCGGCTGGCAGAAAGCGGTCGCTCGCGCCCGTGCATGGGAAGAGCACAGCGAGGACTAAGGATGTGCGACGGCGAGCGCATGAAGCGCTCCCGGTCTGTTGACCGGCCTGGCATCAGGATTGGGGAGAGGTCGGCGAGGTGACAGCAGCGGCAGTCAGCCGCTGCGATAGCAGCAGCCAGCAACCGAGCATCAGGATGGCCATGGCCGTCAGCAGCATACCGATGCTGAATTGCCCGGTTTGCGGCAACAGCGAAGAGACGCCCGCCACTAACCCCGCGCCGATATTCTGTATTCCCCCCACCAGAGCACCCGCGGTACCCGCCAAATAAGGATAAGGTGACATTGCGCCTGTGGTCGCCAGTGGGAACAACATGCCGGCGCCGAAGAAAAACAGGCTGGCCGGGATAAGCAAGGTCCAGACAGACATCATGCCAAACCAGCCCGGCAACCACATCAGCAGCCCCGATGCCAGACAGCTCAGCACGCCTTTCCACATCAATTCACCGAACGGGCTGTCCGACCGGCCGGCATACCATGCCCCGAGAAATGCGGCCGGCACCGGCATGATAAACAGCAGGCTCACCTGGCCCGGGCTGAGGCCCAGTTGGCCCAGCAGCACGCCGCTGCAGGCCTCAAAAGCGGCAATACCCGCCAGCGCACCCACCAGCATCACCAGGTAGCAATTGAACTGGCGCTCACGCAGCAGCGCAATCAAGCCCCATCTGGCCGGACGCACTCCGGCAGGTCGGGTCTCGGGTAACTTGAACCAGACGATGAGCGTCACCGCCGTGCTCAGCACCAGCAGGAAAGCAAAGCAGGCTTTCCAGCTCACCAGGTCGGCCAGCACACCGCCAATCAACGGCGCAATCAAAGGACTGATCAGGATCCCCATATTAAGCAAGCTGTTAGCCTGACGTAGGGCCATACCTTCATACAGATCTCGCGGCAGGGTACGTGCCATCACGCCACCCACACCGGTACCGGCGCCCTGGATACCACAGGCGAGTGTCAACATCGCCAGGCTGGAACTGAAACAGGCCACCAGGGCACCGAACCAAAATATCCCCATGCCTGCCAGGATGACCGGCCTGCGACCGACCCGGTCCGATAACGGCCCATAGACCAACTGTGAGACGCCATAGACCAGCAGGTAAGCCGCCATCAGTTGTTGCAGCGCCCCTTTTTTTACCCCCAGATCGAGCGCCATGGCAGGCATGCCGGGCACATAAATAGTCTGGGCCATCTGGCCAACGGAAATCAACGCCATCAATAGCAGCAGCAGATGGAGGGAACGTGAGTTGTTCATTATATTAATGCCAAGATAATAATTTGCTCTACAGAACCAATACAGGCTCATGTACAGGTATCTGAAAAAAAGACAGCAAAAAATACCACATTTATGGCATTAGTATAGTTATTAACACTGAAAAAAATAATGCCCAGGGGTGGAAGCCAGGGTTACCGCCGGCGTAAAAAAAAAGTTACGCGCTTCACTGGCAATGGCTGACCGGAACGAAACTGGATGTAACGCGTAAATTAGCCGATAATGCCGAGCTGAGCGGTTTGGAAGCCGGTAAATCCACACATTTATCCGGGATAAACGATGGCAAAAATAAGGTATCCTTCTCCGCTTATTGCCGGGCAAGGCAACGACATTAATGACCAACATCGTAGAATTTAAGAAGGAGTAGATGTCATGGCTGAATGGGTTACCGGGGAAGTGGTACATGTGGAACACTGGACTGAGAGTCTGTTCAGTTTAATCGTACATGCGCCTGTCAGTCCGTTTACTGCCGGTCAGTATGCCAAGCTGGGCCTGGAAATTGAGGGGGAACGCATCCAGCGTGCCTATTCCTATGTTAATGCGCCGCGTAACGAGAATCTGGAGTTCTATCTGGTTACCGTGCCGGAAGGTAAACTCAGCCCGCCGCTGCATAATCTGCAGGCTGGAGATAATCTGATGATTACCAAAGACGCGGCCGGCTTCTTTGTCCTCGATGAAATTCCCGAGTGCGAGACGCTGTGGATGCTGGCCACCGGTACCGCATTGGGTCCCTATATATCCATTCTTCAGCAAGGAGAGGGACTGGGGAGGTTCAAACATATCGTCCTGGTCCATGCGGTACGCTTTGCCCGGGATCTCAGCTATCTGCCGCAAATGCTTGAATTACAGCAGCACTATAACGGCAAACTGCAGGTTCAAACGGTGGTAAGCCGTGAAGAGGTGCCGGGCTCACTGACCGGACGCGTGCCGGCCCTTATTGCCGATGGCTCGCTGGAAGCGGCGGTGGGGCTCAGGCTTGATGCCGAGACTGGGCACGTCATGCTTTGCGGCAACCCGCAGATGGTGCGCGATACGCAGCAGCTGCTTAAAGACAGCCGCGATATGCGCAAGCATTTACGCCGTAAACCTGGTCATATGACCAGTGAGCATTACTGGTAATACCCATGACTATTGTTCTGGCGCATCGTTCATCGACCCAGCCGCTGCCTGTTGGAATACTGTGTTGTCTCATCCTTTGCTGGATGCTGTTCGGCATCGTGTCAAGCCCGGCGCTGGCCGAGCCGCATGCCGAAGCCTCTCCCACCGCCCCCTATCTACTGGCGGGCGCGCCAACTTTCGACATGACGGTAGTACAATTCCGCGAAAGCTATAATGCCCACAATCCAGCTCAGCCTATCGGCGAGTTCCGCTCGATAGGCAGCCGTAACGAACCTCTGGTGCTTACCCGTGCCGCCAGCAAGATCAATGAAACGCTCTATGCTTCGACCGCTCTGGAGAAAGGCAGTGGTAAAATCAAAACGTTGCAGTTGACTTACCTGCCGGTCGAAGGGGCGGCTGAAAAAGCCTCGCGCGCCACTGCCATCAGCTATATGGCTGCACTATTGCGGGAATTCGAGCCCACATTGACTGTCGAACAAAGCATTGCCCGAGTATCTGAACTGTTGGCTGCAGGACAGGGTTCGAGATTCTCCCAGCAGACCGTCGGTGCATTGCGTTATGTAGTGGCAGATAACGGGGAGAAAGGACTAACTTTCGCGGTTGAACCGGTTAAGCTGTCGCTATCTGAGCCATGATGAGGTTAGCATTAATGACGAAAAACAAAGCCACTGAGGCTTTTGATCTCTATACTGGGGACAGGTAAATCTGCCCTGCTGGCAGATATAATTTATGTATTTTGCGCACTTTGACTGGAGAAACAACCATGCGACATCCGTTAGTGATGGGAAACTGGAAATTGAATGGCAGCACTCTGATGGTCAACGAACTGATCCTCGCTCTGCGTAAAGAGCTGAGCGGCGTCACCGGCTGCGGCGTTGCCATTGCTCCCCCGGCTATTTATCTTGACCAGGCAAAACATGCCCTGGCCGGCAGCCGTATCGATCTGGGTGCGCAAAACGTCGACGTCAACCTGTCCGGTGCTTTCACTGGCGAAGCCTCTGCCGACATGCTGAAAGACGTTGGCGCGAAATACATCATTATCGGTCATTCCGAACGCCGCACCTATCACAGTGAAAGCGACGAATTCATTGCCAAGAAATTCTCAGTGCTGAAAGACGCGGGTCTTATCCCGGTGTTGTGTATTGGTGAAAGTGAAGCCGAAAACGAAGCTGGAGAGACAAAATCAGTCTGCGCTCGTCAGCTCGATGCTGTGTTAAACACCCTGGGTGCAGCCGCCTTTGAAAATGCCGTTATCGCTTACGAGCCCATCTGGGCTATCGGTACCGGTAAGTCAGCTACGCCGGCGCAGGCACAGGCAGTACACAAATTTATCCGTGAGCATATCGCCAAACAGGATGCAGAAGTCGCCAAGCAGGTCATCATTCAGTACGGTGGCTCGGTGAATGCGGCCAATGCGGCTGAACTGTTCACCCAGCCGGACATTGATGGCGCATTGGTTGGTGGGGCCTCTCTCAAAGCGGATGCTTTTGCCGTGATCGTCAAGGCTGCCGCCGAAGCCAAGAAAGCCTGATTGCTCCGTTTATTACATGCAAAAAGCCGGAAACTGAGTTTACGGCTTTTTTTATGCGCGGTATTTCGGCCTGATCAGCGCTGATTGATGATATCGAATGAACCGCCGTTCGAGAAATGATCCTTTTGTGCTTTTTGCCAGTTGCCAAAAGTCTCATCCAGGGTAAAGAGTTTGAGCTGCGGGAATTTTTGCGCAAATTCCTGAGCCACAGCTTTATCTCGCGGACGATAGTAATTTTCGGCGGCGATACGCTGCCCTTCCGGCGTGTAAAGATACTTCAGATATTCATTGGCGATCTCACGCGTACCGCGCTTGTCGACCACTTTATCGACAACCGATACGGTAGGCTCCGCCAAAATTGATTCGCTGGGGGTGACCACCTCAAATTGGTCCTTACCCAGTTCATTGATCGCCAGCAGCGCTTCATTTTCCCATGCGATCAACACATCGCCGATGCCACGTTCTACAAAGGTGTTGGTTGCCCCACGCGCCCCGGAGTCCAGTACTTCAACATTTTTAAACAGCGCCTTGACGAAATCCTGCGCCTTGGCCTGGTCATTGTTATTCTGATGCAGCGCATATCCCCATGCAGCCAGGTAGTTCCACCGGGCGCCACCGGATGTTTTAGGGTTGGGGGTAATTATCGACACGCCGGGCTTGATAAGATCGGGCCAGTCATGAATTTGCTTAGGGTTGCCTTTTCGTACCAGGAAAACAATGGTTGAAGTATAAGGAGCGGAATTGTCCGGCAGCCGCGTAATCCAGTTCTTGTCGATGCGACCGCGTTCAGCTATCGCATCAACATCATAGGCTAATGCCAACGTCACGACGTCCGCCTCAATGCCGTTGATAACCGAGGTGGCCTGTTTGCCAGAGCCGCCATGAGACTGGCGCACGGTAACGGTATCGCCGGTCTTACCCTGCCAGTATTTGCTGAATGCCTTATTGTATTCCTGATATAACTCTCGAGTCGGATCATAGGATACATTCAGCAGTTGTATATCTTTTGCCGCCACGCCTCCGGAAAGAAGCATCAACAACAGTCCAGCCCGCCATTTAGACATCAATTATTCTCCCAGATAACAGTTATTTTACGCTTTCGCTCCAGGCTAGAGTGGCAGAAATAACATTATCCATTAAAGAATAAAAAATTAATTAATATAACCAAAGGGTATATTTCATGGTAAAAAAAACCCTCCCACCGGAGGGTATTGGCATGGATGTCGCTTCTGGCATCAATACAGTTTTTTGGCTGTTTCCAGCAAATCGATTTTAAACGGGCGCTTCATATTTTCGATGGCGTCGACGATGTCGTGATGAACCAGTTTCTCATTCTGTACACCGACGCAGCGGCCACCATAACCCTGCAGCAACAATTCAATGGAAAACGCACCCATTCGTGATGCCAGGATGCGATCATAAGCTACCGGGCTGCCGCCACGCTGTATATGACCCAAAACCGTAGCGCGGGTTTCGCGACCGGTTTCTTTCTCAATATATTCCGCTAATTCGGCCACATTGCAGATATGCTCCGTAATGGCTACGATAGCGTGCTTTTTACCCTTGGCGATACCTGCTTTGATTTCGTAGACCAAGTCTTCCGGTTTAAACTCTACCTCAGGCAAGACGATAAATTCGCAGCCACCGGCGATAGCCGCTGACATGGTCAAATCACCACAATAGCGCCCCATGACTTCCACAATGGAGATGCGCTGATGTGATGAAGAAGTATCGCGCAAGCGGTCAATGGCTTCGACTACTGTTTCCAGAGCGGTGAAATAGCCAATGGTGTAATCCGTGCCGGCGACATCATTATCTATCGTGCCCGGCAGGCCAATACAGGGAAACCCCATCTCGGTCAGTCGTTTTGCACCCATGTAGGAGCCATCCCCGCCGATAACCACCAGCGCGTCCAGACCGCGTTTTTTCATATTTTCAATCGCGATGGTGCGCGTGCCTTCTTCCCTGAATTCCGGGAAGCGGGCAGAGCCAAGGAAAGTGCCGCCACGGTTAATCATATCCGACACACTGTAGCGATCGAGTTTACTCATTCGATCCTGGAATAAGCCGAGATAGCCATCATAGATACCATAGACTTCGAGGCCTTCGGAAAGGCCGGCGCGAACGACACCCCGAATGGCTGCATTCATGCCTGGTGAGTCGCCGCCGCTTGTCAGTACACCGATTTTTTTAATCATGACTACCTCTGAACTTAAGACACATTCTGTAGAATACACTATGCCTGATTGATTTTTGGTCCCACTGTATCGGAACCCCCGGCTTATGATAAAAATAGTATAACAAATCCAGTGGGCTGAATTGATTCAGGTCAGACAATTCCGACTCTTGATCGCTATCAGTCAATCCTTTATCGAACAATATACTAAAACATTATATTTCCCATTGCCCCTGCTTTTCTGCGGGTACTGCCGAGCACGGATCCTGGTGGATAATGATATCCGCATCAGGAAACCGGCCAAGGATAGACCTTTCAACCTGCTCAGCCAGCCGGTGTGCCTCCATGAGCGGCAATGCGTCTTCCATCTCCAGATGTATCTGGATAAAACGCGTCGGCCCGGACTGACGGGTGCGCAACTCGTGCGCCCCTTTTATACCAGGCCAGGATGACACTATGTCAATGATTGCCTGTCGTTCCTCATCAGGCAGAGCACGGTCGAGCAATGATTGCACCGCCTCAAATCCCATGCTCAGCGCATTCTTTAAAATATACAGTCCGATGCCGATGGCAAACACTGCATCAGCCCAAAGAATGCCGTACCAGCTTAACCCCAGCGAAATGAGTATGGCGCCATTCATCATCAGATCGGACTGGTAGTGCAGCATATCGGCCCGAATGACCTGGCTTTGCGTTCTGCGCACCACCCAACGCTGGAAAGTGACCAGAATGAGAGTCGTCATCAGCGCGATTACCGTCACCACGATGCCGATGGTGGGCGCGCGAAGAGCCGATGTCGACAGCAGATGCTGCAGGCCGGTGAGGATAAGGAAAAGCGCCGATCCGGCGATAAACATGCTTTGCGCCAGCGCGCCGAGCGACTCCGCCTTGCCATGGCCGAAAGTATGTTCGTTATCGGCCGGCTGGACCGCGTAGCGCACGACCCAAAGATTGGTGACTGAGGCGGCAAGATCGACCAGTGAATCAACCAATGACGCCAAGATGCTCACCGAGCCGGTATAACCCCAGGCAATGGCTTTAATCAGCAATAACAGGCTGGCCGTCACGGTAGCTGCCAGGGCGGCGGACTTGACCAGACGGGCATACTGGGGGTTCATGGCCGGCTCCAAAACTGAGTATTTCTAAGAGTATACGTGATGCAGGTAAAAAATGCGGCTACTGCGCTACTGCGAGGAGGACAAAAAAAACCCCACCTTTCGGTGGGGGAGACAGGGATGGTGTCTATGGCAAGGAAAAAAGAACTCTTTACTCGTTTACTATTGGCTTCTGGGCAGAAGCTGGGCTCATCTCAGACAATTGCAGCTTCATTTCGTCGATACGCTGCGCATGGCGTTGATTCAAAATTTGTCTTTGCTCGGGCGTCAGCAGGTTGTACATTTGGTTCCGCACCCGGGCCATTTCGACCTGGCGTGCTACCTGTTGCTGGGCCATTTTTTCTGTTTGCGATCGTACTGCCGCTTCATCAAAAGTTTCTGCAGTGATCAGCGTGTGTAATTGCTCAATTTCGCTAACATTAACAAGAGGCATCTCATGACGCGCCTGGCTCATCAGGTCACGCATCTGCTGTCTCTGGCGCTCAGACAGCTTAACGCCTTCAAACATGCCGTATTGCCCATCGCTGGCGCGGAGCGCAACATCATCGTAATGCCAGCTTTTAGTGATATTGTTTTCGTCAGCAAGCGCATTAACCGAAACCATTATGGCGGTGATGAACAATACGTGAAGTTTGCGCAACCCAGACCCCTTGGCTTATGAAACTATATGTCGCTAAACGATGAATTCAGTCTACTAATGAGGCTGCAAACATGCGTCAGGGCATGTAAAGCTTCGTAAAGTCATGGATTGGCTGTTATTGATGTCGTATTTTGCGTCTGGAGGTAAAAAAATGAATAAAATCCTTTTAGTCGATGACGACCGTGAACTTACTGCATTATTGAAAGAACTGTTGGAAATGGAAGGCTTCAACGTGGTGGTGGCTTACGATGGTGAGCAGGCCCTCAGCGCTTTGGATAACTCCTTTGATTTATTATTGCTGGACGTAATGATGCCGCGTAAAAACGGTATCGATACCCTTAAAGAACTGCGTCAGCGCTATCAGACGCCGGTTATTATGCTGACAGCCCGCGGCAGCGAACTGGATCGCGTCCTGGGGCTGGAACTGGGGGCAGATGATTACCTGCCCAAACCTTTTAACGATCGTGAACTGGTGGCACGTATACGCGCTATATTGCGTCGTTCTCACTGGACTGAGCAGCAGCAGGTGGGCGATAACGGCACACCATCGCTGGAAGTCGACCACCTGCGCCTCAATCCAGGCCGCCAGGAAGCGACATTCGATGGCATCGCCCTGGAGCTGACCGGGACCGAATTTACCCTGCTCTACCTACTGGCGCAGCATCTTGGTCAAGTGGTTTCCCGGGAGCATCTGAGCCAGGAAGTGCTGGGTAAGCGCCTGACGCCGTTTGACCGCGCCATCGATATGCACATCTCCAACCTGCGGCGCAAACTGCCGGACAGACGGGATGGACATCCGTGGTTCAAAACGTTGCGAGGCAGAGGTTATCTAATGGTTTCCGCTGCATGATCAATAGCTTGACTGCGCGGATCTTCGCTATTTTCTGGCTGACTCTGGCGCTGGTTTTGATGCTGGTGTTGATGGTGCCGAAGCTCGACTCACGGCAGTTGACCGCACTGCTGGACAGTGAGCAACGACAGGGCATTATGCTGCAGCAGCATGTCGAAGCGGAGCTGGCATCGGATCCTGCCAATGACCTGATGTGGTGGCGTCGGCTGTTCCGATCCATCGACAAATGGGCGCCTCCCGGCCAGCGGCTTATCATGGTCACCAGCGAAGGACGGGTTATTGGCGCGCAGCGCAATGAAATGCAGATTATCCGTAACTTTATCGGCCAATCAGATAACTCGGATCATCCACAGAAGAAAAAATATGGCCGCGTGGAGCTGGTAGGGCCTTTCGCCATTCGTGACGGTGAAGATAACTATCAGCTGTACCAGATTAGGCCGGCCGTCAGCTCGCAGTCCGATTTTATCAACCTGATGTTTGACCGACCTTTCATGTTGCTGATAGTCACCATGCTCATCAGCATTCCGCTGTTGTTGTGGCTGGCGTGGAGCCTGGCCAAACCAGCGCGCAAACTCAAGCATGCCGCGGATGAAGTTGCCCGGGGGAATCTACGCCAGCATCCGGAGCTGGAAGCCGGTCCCCAGGAGTTCCTGGCAACCGGCGTCAGTTTCAACCAGATGGTCAGTGCCCTGGAGCGAATGGTTACCGCTCAGCAGCGACTGCTTTCCGACATCTCACATGAGCTGCGTACCCCGCTTACCCGGCTGCAGCTGGCAACCGCGTTAATGCGGCGCCGGCATGGCGAAGCCAATGAACTGGCCCGGATTGAAACCGAGGCGCAGCGGCTGGACTCCATGATTAACGATTTGTTGGTGCTTTCACGCAATCAGCATAAGAACGAGCTGGCGCGGGAATTGATTAAAGCCAATGACCTGTGGACCGATGTGCTTGATGACGCCGCATTTGAAGCGGAGCAAATGGGTAAAACCCTGGAGATAACCGCCCGCCCCGGCAACTGGACGCTGCTGGGCAATCCTTCGGCTCTCGACAGCGCGTTGGAGAATATCGTAAGAAATGCGCTCCGCTATTCCCATCACAAGATTTCGGTCGCATTTACCGCCGACAACCAGGGTGTCACCATTACCGTTGATGACGATGGACCCGGGGTCAGCGCTGAAGATCGCGAACAGATATTCAGGCCATTCTATCGCACCGACGAAGCGCGCGATCGTGAGTCAGGCGGGACCGGCCTCGGCCTGGCGATTGTTGAAACCGCCGTTGAGCAGCATCGCGGCTGGGTCAAGGCGGAAGACAGCCCGCTGGGCGGACTGAGATTGATCATCTGGCTACCGCTGCAGCAACGATGATATCCGCCGCACAAGTGCAGCTTAAACCGGTGATTTTTGCTATTCTTCGCCTCCTGAACAGGGGGCCTTATGCTTAACGTTGTACTCTTCGAACCGGAAATCCCACCCAATACCGGCAATATCATTCGCTTATGCGCCAATACCGGCTTTTACCTGCATCTTATCGAACCGCTGGGTTTTACCTGGGATGACAAGCGGCTGCGCCGGGCCGGTCTGGACTATCACGAATTCGCCCGGATAAAGCATCATCATGACTACAGTGCATTCCTGAGCGAGGAGAAACCCGAACGGCTGTTCGCACTGACAACCAAAGGCACGCCGGCCCACAGCGCCGTCAGCTACCAGGCAGGGGATTACCTGCTGTTTGGTCCCGAAACCCGTGGCTTACCCTCAACGGTGCTGGACAGCCTGGCTGCCGAGCATAAAATCCGCATCCCGATGCAAAGCGACAGCCGCAGCATGAATCTTTCCAATGCCGTATCGGTGGTGGTCTATGAAGCCTGGAGGCAGCTGGGCTACAGCGGCGCACGGCAATAGCCTTCGTCGCGCTAAAACAGCACCGAACGGCAGCATCAGACTCAACCCCGACAGGCAGCCTACCGTGCTAAATGCCGTCGCCGTACTCAAAGCCCAGGCTGCTGAAAGACTGATCCATATCCATGGAGGGCTTATCGGTATCGGGCCTGCCGACAATACGCGCCGGGACGCCTGCGGCGGTAGTATGCGGTGGGATCGAGTGGAGCACTACCGAACCGGCACCGATTTTTGCGCCCTGTCCGACTTCAATATTGCCCAGAATCGTCGCGCCGGCGCCAATCATTACGCCTTCTCGGATCTTGGGATGGCGGTCACCGCTGGTTTTACCGGTCCCGCCCAGTGTTACCGACTGCAGTATTGATACATCGTTTTCGACAATGGCGGTTTCGCCGATCACGATGCCGGTCGCGTGGTCTAGCATGATACCGCAGCCAATCGTGGCTGCTGGATGTATATCGACGCCAAACGAAACCGATATCTGATTCTGGAAATATACCGCCAGCGCCCGGCGATCCTGGGACCACAGCCAGTGACCGATCCTGTAAGCCTGCAGGGCATGAAACCCTTTCAGATACAGCAAAGGGGTCGAGTATTTATCGACCGCCGGATCGCGTTGCCGAACGGCGTGTATATCGCGGGCAGCAGAAAGAATCATGTGCCGATCGGCACTGTAAGCCTCTTCGACTATTTCACGGATCGCAATGGCCGGCATGATGGGATTGCCCAGCTTATTCGCCAGCATATAGCTTAACGCGCTGCCCAGGTTTTCATGCTTGAGCAGGGTGGCGTGGAAAAAACTGGCCAGCATGGGCTCACAATCGGCTAAAGCACGCGCTTCAGCTTTAATGTTATCCCACACCAGTTCCAATTCTTCTGTCGACATACGGCTTACCTCTAACGGATTGACAAATGCATGCCAAGCCCGAAGTTCAGCCGCTGGCATTTTCTTCCTTCTGCGCGCGGCCGAGCAGGCTCAGCGCTGCTTCCCTGGCATTTTTGTCCTGGTAAAGCACCTGATAGATTTGCTCGGTAATCGGCATCTCAACCCCATAGCGGCCGGCCAGTGCCAGGACCTCACGGGTATTCCGATAACCTTCGACTACCTGTCCGATAGTATCCTGCGCTGATTGTACGTCAACCCCCTGCCCTAAAAGCATGCCAAACCGCCGGTTGCGGGATTGGTTATCCGTACAGGTCAGCACCAGGTCGCCAAGGCCGGCCATGCCCATGAAGGTATTGGCTTGTGCGCCGAGAGCCGCGCCCAGCCTGGACATTTCCGCCAGGCCACGGGTAATCAGCGCTGTTCGCGCATTGGCGCCGAAACCGATGCCATCGGAAATACCCGCGCCGATAGCAATAACATTTTTTACCGCGCCGCCTAATTGAACGCCGATAAAGTCAGGATTGCTGTACACCCGGAAGCTCTTGCCGCAATGCAGCAGGTGCTGTAAATCGGTCGAGAAAAGCGTATCCGTTGAAGCCAGCGCGATGGCGGTAGGTAACCCGGCGGCCAGCTCTTTTGCGAAAGTCGGCCCGGAAATCACCGCCAGAGGGATGTGATTGCCCAGAATTTCGCGAGCGACATCCTGCAGCAGTCTGCCGGTATCGGCTTCAAGTCCCTTGGTCGCCCAGACAATTCGCGCATCCGGACGCAGCAATGGCTTGATTTGTTTGAGCACCGTGCCGAATACATGGCTCGGCACCACAATCAATACATCGCGGCAGGCGGCCAGCGCTACCGTAAGTTCGGTTTCCAGTCGCAGAGAAGGCGGGAAAGGCACATCAGGCAAAAATGCCTGATTGCACCTCGCCGCTTCAAGGGCCCGTATATGCCCCGGCTCATGCCCCCACAACAACACCTCATGACCGTTTCGGGCCAGGGTTATGGCCAGAGCCGTACCATACGAACCGGCTCCGATGACTGTCATAGAGGTATTTGTTTTCATTATCAGGCGTCCTGGGTCGGTTGGCTTCCTTCGCCATCGGACTGTTGCTGCAGATAGTTCATAAACAGCGCATCGAAGTTGACCGGCGCCAGGTTCAACTGCGGGAAAGTACCGCGAGAGACCTGACTGGTGATGCATTCACGAGCGTAAGGGAACAGGATATTAGGGCAGTATGCGCCAAGGCAATGCGCCATTTGTGTGCCGTCGATACCGGAGATGGTGAAGATACCTGCCTGCTGCACTTCACACAGGAAAGCCGTTTCTTCGCCCAGAGTCGCCGTTACGGTTACGCGAAGCACGACTTCATAAATGTCTTCCGCCAGCTGGCTGGAAGCGGTGTCCAGATCCAGCTTGATTTCAGGCTGCCATTCCTGCTGAAACACTTTAGGAGCGTTAGGTGCTTCAAAGGAAACGTCTTTGGTATAAATACGCTGAATTTGGAAAGCCATCTCGGTACTGTTTTGTTCTGACATTGAAAAACCCTTTGGTTAATGTACTGCCCATGATCTGGCAATGGAGGACCCGGCCTACTTGAGCAGGGGGTCAAGTCCACCGCGTGCATCAAGGGCGTGTAGGTCATCGCAGCCGCCAACGTGCTGCCCGTCGATAAAAATTTGTGGAACCGTATTCCGGCCGCTGCGAATGATCATTTCTTCCCGTTTATCCGCATCCCCGTCAATAGGTAATTCCTGGTAACGGACGTTCTTGCGGGCGAGCAGCGCTTTGGCTCGGTGGCAATATGGGCAGGTTGCTTTGGTGTAGACTTCTATATTTGCCATGGTTCCCCCTCGAAGAAGGTAATCGATTATTTGCCGCGTACCAGCGGAAGATTCTCGCCGCTCCAGCCGCTTATGCCGTCTTTCAGGACATAAACACGCTCGAAACCTGCTTTGAAAAGGTTTTCGGCGGCGTCGCGTGAAGTGGTCCCCGTCGAACAGGCGACAATGACCGGCTTCGTCTTGGATTTGTCGAGCTCGCCAATATTCCCGTTTTTGATATCCGCAGACAGCATATTATGGGAATTGGCGATATGGCCTTTACGGTAATCATCCCGGCCACGCAGATCAACGATTACTGCGTCTTCCTTGTTAATCAGTCGGATAGCTTCCCCGCGGGTCACTTCCCCTACCTTTGAAAAACGGCTCTTGAATGTCATAAAGATGACGGCGATCAGTAAAGCCACCCACGCCAGGCTCAGCATGGGGTGATCGCTGACGAATTTCATAATGTCTTGCATTGGGTAAAAAGACTCCCGTTAGTGATATGCCGCAGTTATAAGCCATGCATTGAAGCATTTAAGTATACCCTTGCATTACAGCAAATTCAGCCAATATACATACCCGGCAATAAGAAACTCACGGCAATGAGGGCCATGTCGCTAAAAAAAACAGGAGTTTGATCGGCAAAGCTGCATGGGTTTTCAGCTCCGAGGGCGTCGGCCGCATCACTTCGGCCGGCAAAAACCCCTTTTACCGAGCTCCATCGCCTCATAGCGTATTATTCTGCAGTATCAGCATCGGGGACCGGCTGAGGACGTCTTGCAAGAGATGACTGGTAAGCCGCTGTTCAACGTGAAATAATCCTGCTCATGAGGGAAAAAGCAGCATTACGCATAGCGAACCAGCGCCGAGACGGCAACCCGATGTGGCCCGTCGCGCTGAAGCACGCCATTGTGATCAGCGTTCTTTGTGCTGGCGTCATGCTGGCGCCTGGTTGCAGCTACGCGGCGGACAACAAGGAACAGTTGAAAACGCTGCAGCAAAGCATTGCCGATAAAGAAAAAAACGTGCAGCAACAAAAGAAGCAACGTGGATCGTTGCTTGCACAGCTTAAACAGCAAGAGCAGTCGATATCCCAGGCCAGCCGCAGCCTGCATGAAACCCAGGGCACTCTTCAGACGTTAGCCCAAGATATAGAACGGCTCACAGGGTCAATAAAACGGCTTGAACAGCAATCGGCTGCCCAGCAGAAACTGCTGGCGGGCCAGCTAGACAGCGCCTTCCGCCAGGGGCGCCATTCAGGCGTACAGTTGATCCTCAGCGGTGAAGAGAGCCAGCGGAGCGAGCGCATTCTGTCTTATTACAGCTATCTGAATGCAGCCCGGGAAAAATCCATTGAGGCACTGCGCCAAACCCGTCAGACGCTCGAAACGCAAAAACAGCAGCAGCAAAGCAAGCAACAGCAGCAAACGACATTGCTTGCTCAGCAGCGCACCCAGCAGAAAGAATTGGAAAATGCGCGCATCGCCCGCCAGAAAACACTGACCAGCCTGGAATCCTCTATCGAGCAAAATCAGCAAAGCCTCAGCGAGTTACGCGCCAACGAAAGCCGTTTGCGCGATAATATCGCCCGGGCGGAGCGCGAGGCCAAAGCCCGGGCGGAACGTGAGGAGCGCGAAGCCAGGCGGGTCCGTGAACGCGAGCAGCAGGCCAAGCGCAAAGGCAGCAGCTACAAGCCCACAGAAAGCGAACGAGCGCTTATCTCACGCACCGGCGGCCTTGGCAGGCCGGCAGGGCAATATACCTGGCCCGCCAGGGGCCGTACCCTGCACCGCTTCGGTGAGACGCTGCAGGGCGAGCTACGTTGGAAAGGCGTGGTCATCGGCGCGTCAGAAGGCAGTGAAGTCCGGGCCATCGCAGATGGTCGGGTGTTAATGGCCGATTGGCTGCAGGGATATGGGCTGGTGGTAGTCATAGAGCACGGTAAAGGCGATATGAGCCTTTATGGCTATAACCAGAGCGCACTGGTAAGCGTGGGAGCGCAAGTTAAGGCCGGCCAACCGGTGGCGCTGATAGGCACCAGCGGCGGCCAGGGCACCCCTTCGCTCTATTTTGAAATCCGGCGCCAGGGTCAGGCGGTAAATCCATTACCATGGTTAGGAAGATAGTTTGTCAAGATTCAAACGGTTGATCATCGTTTTTTCAGCGCTGACCTTGGCCTGTGGCGCTGCCCAGGCCGGCAAATTGTCCATCGTCATCGACGATTTTGGCTATCGCCCGGCTAACGAGAAAAAGATCCTGGCGATGCCGAAGAATATTTCGATTGCCGTGCTGCCTGATGCGCCCCATGCCCGGGAAATGGCGGTCGCCGCCCATCAGCAGGGGCGGGAAGTGCTGATACATCTGCCGATGGCCCCCCTGAGCAAACAACCTCTTGAGCGTAACACTCTCCACCCCGCCATGAGCCGAGAGGAAGTCTCGCGCATCGTCGCTGAAGCGGTTGGCAAGGTGCCTTATGCGTCAGGCCTCAACAATCACATGGGCAGCGCGATGACATCAAGCTTGAGCGGTATGCAGAACGTCATGCAGGTCCTCAGTCATTATCAGTTCTATTTCCTTGATAGCATGACCATTGCCGGCAGCCAGTCTCAGGCGGCAGCAGCCGGCACCGGCGTCAAGGTTATCAAACGTAACGTCTTCCTGGATGATAGCCAGAATGAAGCGGAGATACGCAAACAGTTTACCCGCGCGGTTGAATTGGCACGCCGGAAAGGCCACGCTATCGCCATAGGCCACCCACACCCGGCGACCGTCCGGGTTCTGCAACAGATGTTGCCGGCCTTGCCAGCCGATATTGAGCTGGTGCGCCCAAGCATGCTGCTTGATGAACCGGTTTCCTCAGGATCCCATCCACGGCCATCGGTGCCCGCACCTGCCCCGGTCAAACCACGTAATCCGTTCCATGGCATCGGCCTGTGCGCTTTCCGACACCGTCCATCGCCAGTCTATGCAGACGCCATGTTCAAAGTGCTTTCGACCAGCATAGTGGCATCAATGTCAGATATCCTTTCAAGCCGCCGCACACTGCCGCAACAGGAACCGGCTACGCCAAAATAGGGTGAGAGAGCTCGGATGCAATTCTAATCAGCCCGTTCCCGGCCTTCAGGCGGGGGCGGTTTGTTCACATATCAACTAAATAGTGTAGGTAATTCATTCATGCTAATATAAATTAAAATGATATCGACAATACAAAGTCTGGAACGGATGACGATGCCACAAAGCCGGTTGAAAATACTTCTGTTAGACAGTGGCAAGGAATGGGGCGGCGGTACCAACAGTATGTTGGAACTCCTCAAGCGGATAGATCGCAATACGTTTGATATCAGCTGCTGTTTCTACAATAATTATGTAAGAGATAAGAATGAGTCTATCAGTGAGGCATTAGCTGCACTTGATATCCCTATATTCTTTATTCCTCAGGCTCGTCAGCCAGCGTGGGCAAAGTTAGCCAAAGAAGCCCTGCGTACCCTATTATTCTTCAACAAAAAAATCCGCTTAAAATGCATCTTTGCCATCGATAAGATCTGGCGCATCAATCCTAATATTCAGAAAATTAATTCCCTGCTAGAAATGGGGCAATATGACATCCTGTACATGAATAATCAACCCAGCTCCAATTTTGAGGGTTATTATTCTACCGTAGGCCTGCCAACTACCGTAATTCAGCATTGCCGCATCGAACCATTGATGAATGACCAGATCGTTTCTATGGTTAATGATTTATGCCACGCGATAATCTCAGTGTCTGACGGCGTGCAGAAAAAGCTGGTTCAGCATGGGGTTAATCCAAGGATTTGCCATACGGTATTCAATGGAATAGATGTCCATCAACCGTTGCCCGATGGCCGCCAGTTGCGGCAGTCATTCACCGCGGATGAAGACACCTTTGTATTTGGCAGCATCGGTTCGCTTATTCTTCGTAAATCCCATCATCACATTCTGCAGGCGCTGCATTTGTTTAATTATGCGTATCCTGCGGCCCGCTGGAAGATGGTGATGGTCGGTGCCGGACCGGAACATCAGGCGCTGGTAAAAATGGCGGCAAATTATCGAATTCTGGATAACGTCATATTTACCGGATTTAAAAGCAATGCCATGGAATACCTTGCCGCCTTTGATGCATTCATTCTGGCTTCCAGCAGTGAAGGCTTGCCGCGAGTGGTACTTGAGGCCATGCTGCTCAACACGCCGGTAATAGGTTCCAATGTCATTGGCACTGCTGAGCTTATCCATCACGAAGAGACCGGCTTGTTGTTTCCCTATGGCGATACGCAACTGCTGTTCAGACATTTTGAGCGGCTTTACCTCGACAAAAACTATCGCCTGGTCTTGGCACGCAACGCCAATGAGATGGTCAGGACGCATTTCACCATTGATAAATATGTCGCAGGTGTCGAAGCCGTGCTCGGCAGCATAAAGCGCGCATAGAGGCTCCCATGTTTGAATTCCTGAGTTCCAAATATCGTTATATTACTTCCCGACATAATATTCCTTATCACCATCAGCACGCCATTACGGACGGCGGTAATGCAGTGACATCGGTAGTTATACCCTGTACCGGCGAGGACTACTGTGAAGAAGCACTGCTCAGTGCAACTTTTGCCGCACGGTTTGCGCCCGCGATCCAGGAAATCGTCATCGTTACCGATCAAGGGCCGAATAAATTCCCCTCCCTGCCGCCGAAAACCCGCGTGGTGACACTACGGGTAGATACGCGGGAAGAACCTTATCAATACAAACAGATATACCGCAGCCGGCTTATCAAGATGCAGGCCCCGCTTCAGGCGCTTACCGACGGTATACTGATGATAGATTCAGATTTGAATTTGCTGCAGATGCCGGAAATATGTCTGCGGGATAATCACATTTACGCCAGTTTCAGGCAGGGTAAAATGATCAATAAACTGGATGGCGTGCCAAAAAGTCGTATCCCAGCCTATTATCGGGACGCTGTCAGGCCTCAGTTGGTTGATCACGTCAATGGCGCATTCCTGGCGGCGACCCGCAAGACTTGGCAACTCATGTGTCCGGTATGGATTGCATTTTTTATCGATACCTGGTCGCAGATGGCCGACGATCAGCCGCCCACGGATCAATTACCGCTCGGTGCCATGCTTGATACCCTGGATATCAGGACCGTTAATCTGGGTGACTGGATGAACTGGCCGGTTTCAAAAAAAATCGGCGGTCATCCGGCGGTCATTCCCTCACAGGTAGTCGGCGCTCATGGCGGCTTCCCGTTATCAGAATGGCAAAAATATCTCGCGTCGCCCCGCGCGCCCCTGCTATTCAAAGCGCAGGACTATACGCGCAAGGTACGGTATCTAACTGATAAAGAAAAGCTTTCACAGTGACATTTTATACTCGGTCACTGTTTTTTTTCTCATTTCCCTGCTGCGGATATTCATCCCATGGATACTAAGGCTACAGAGTAAATGCTATGATAGAGCCATAGAGGGGCCGGCGCAGTGCCAGCTTCATCACGATCTTAAGGGCAGCCCATGATAGTGGTCACCGGTGGCGCCGGTTTTATCGGCAGTAATATCGTCAAATCTCTGAATAATATAGGGTACCGTGATATTTTGGTGGTAGACAATCTGAAGGATGGCACCAAATATGCCAATCTGGTGGATTTGAATATCGCAGACTATATGGATAAAGAGGATTTTATCGCCAGCGTTGTCGCTGGCGATGACTTCGGCGATATCGACGCAGTATTCCATGAAGGTGCCTGCTCCTCTACCACCGAGTGGGACGGGAAATACATGATGGATAACAACTATCAGTATTCAAAGGAATTGCTGCATTTTTGCCTTGAGCGTTCAATTCCTTTCCTGTACGCATCTTCAGCCGCAACCTATGGCGGACGTACAGAGAATTTTATCGAAGACCGTCAATACGAGCAGCCGCTTAACGTATATGGCTATTCGAAATTCCTGTTCGATCATTACGTACGTACCCTGCTGCCCCAGGCCGAGTCACAAATCTGCGGCTTTCGCTACTTCAATGTCTATGGTCCCCGTGAAGGACATAAAGGCAGCATGGCGAGCGTTGCCTTTCATTTGAATAACCAGATCAATCAAGGTGAGAATCCCAAGCTGTTTTCCGGCAGCGAAGGCTTTAAAAGAGACTTCGTGTACGTGGAAGATGTCGCCGATGTAAACGTGTGGTTCTGGAAAAACAACGTTTCCGGCATTTTCAACTGCGGAACCGGCCGGGCGGAATCTTTCCAGGCTGTCGCTGACGCGGTGCTGGATTACCACAAAAAAGGCCAGGTGGAATATATCGAATTCCCAGAGAAGCTGAAGGGTCGCTACCAGGCTTATACCCAGGCGGATATGACTCAACTGCGCGCCGCCGGTTATGACAAGCCGTTTAAAACGGTAGCGGAAGGCGTATCTGCCTACCTGACCTGGCTTAACACCCCGCGTTAAGGCTGGGTGATGAAAGGACTCGGCGGCATGAAAATACTGGTGATAGGGCCATCGTGGGTAGGCGATATGATGATGTCGCAAAGCCTGTATCGCGCCGTCAAGCAAAGGCACCCCAATGCGCAAATCGATGTTATGGCCCCTGCCTGGTGCCGACCACTGCTGAATCGGATGCCCGAGGTCAATCGGCCACTGTCAATGCCGTTAGGCCACGGCGCACTGGCGCTGGGCCAGCGGCGCAGCCTCGGTCAGTCGCTTAAGGATACTGGCTACCAGCAGGCGCTGGTGCTGCCCAATTCCTTCAAATCAGCACTCATTCCCTTTTTTGCCGGTATCCCTCTGCGTACCGGCTGGCGTGGTGAAATGCGTTATGGGCTGCTTAACGATCTGCGGGTTCTGGATAAAGCGGCTTTTCCGCTGATGGTGCAGCGTTATGCCGCTCTTGCCTATCCCGGCACGGCGATAAAATCTGCCGCCGACCTGCCTGAGCCGCTGCCGTGGCCAAGGCTTGAAGTGTCAGCCGATGAAATCCCCGCCACCCAGCAGGCGTTCAATCTGCAGCCCCAGCGGCCGCTTATCGGGTTTTGTCCGGGCGCGGAATTCGGCCCGGCCAAACGCTGGCCGCATTATCACTATGCCGACCTGGCTAAAATGCTGATTGATCGTGGTTATCAGGTGTTATTGTTCGGATCGGCCAAGGATCATCCTACCGGTGAGGAGATCCAGTCACAGTTAACGTCCGACGAAAAACAGTTCTGCCATAACCTCGCAGGCCAGACCGCGCTCGAACAGGCTGTCGTACTGTTAGCCGCCTGTGCCGCCGTGGTCAGCAATGACTCGGGCCTGATGCATATCGCCGCCGCCCTTGGGCGACCGTTAGTGGCGCTTTATGGGCCCAGCAGCCCCGATTTCACCCCACCGCTATCCCATCAGGCCAAAGTCATCAGATTGATTACCGGCTATCACAAGATCCGTAAAGGGGATGCGGCCCAAGGATATCACCAGAGCCTGATAGATATTCAGCCTGCGCAAGTCATCAACGAACTGGATAGCATGCTAGCCGGATTAAAGGATAACTGATGCAGGTTTTAATCGTCAAAACATCGTCGATGGGGGATGTCCTGCATACGCTGCCGGCGTTGACGGATGCTATGCATGCGCTGCCGGGTGTTCTTTTTGATTGGGTGGTAGAAGAAAATTTCGCTGAGATACCTTCCTGGCACCGCGCGGTCGACAGAGTCATACCGGTCGCGATTCGCCGCTGGCGTAAAAACTGGTTTGGCAGCACGGTCCGTCAAGAACGTTGCGACTTCAAGCGTGACCTGCAGCTACGCCGCTATGATGCCGTTATCGATGCCCAGGGGCTGATTAAAAGTGCCGCGCTGGTAACCCGGGCTGCTAAAGGCACCAAACACGGCCTCGATTGTAAAAGCGCCCGGGAACCTTTTGCCAGTTGGTTCTATAATCAACGCCATGAAATCGGCAAGCAGCAGCATGCCGTTGAACGCATCCGTCAATTGTTTGCGCAAAGCCTTGGCTATTCGCTGCCGCCGTCCAAAGGCGACTATGCGATTGCCCAGCACTTTACCGGCCAGGCCGCTGTGGACACTGAGCCACCTTATCTGGTATTGCTGCACTCGACCACCCGCGACGAGAAGCACTGGCCTGAAACACACTGGCAAGAACTGCTAGGATTACTGGCTGCTACCGGCTTAGGGGTCAAGCTTCTCTGGGGTTCCCCGCATGAGTATCAGCGCGCCTGCCGAATTTCAGAAAATTACCCTTTTGCCGAGGTACTGCCCAGGCTTAAGCTAAGTGAAGTGGCATCAGTGCTGGCCGGGGCACAAGCAGTGGTTTCGGTGGATACCGGCCTCAGTCATCTGACGGCTGCACTGGACCGACCCAATGTCACGCTGTATGGCCCCACTGACCCCGGCTTAATCGGCGGTTATGGCCGGAACCAGCATGTTGTGCAGGCGGACAATAAAAAGATGGATAACCTGTCGGCATCACGTGTTTACCAAGAACTTGGCCCCCTGTTGTCGCGCTGAGCGATCGGACTTTCCTTCTGATGAGCTATGTGATTTTGTTTATTTTTTTACTGCCGCTAAAAGGGTTGATGAAGTGTTTTCATAAACCCACCGGCAGGAATCTGGTGATACAAACGGCCAAGATCGGCGATTTTATCAATATCACGCCGCTATTGAGACACCTGAAAACATCGGATGTGTTGATAAGCGCTTCGTTAAAAGCACTGGCGACCCGGGATGATACCATCGATGATATTTTTTACATTGAACAGCATAAATCCGGGCTGCTGAAAAAAATTCGGCTGGCGTTTAAACTGTTGAACCGCTACAGCAATGTCTATCTGCTGCATCCAAACAGCACCAACCTGTTTTTTGCTGCGATCTGTAATGCAGAAAACAAGCAGTTCCTCAGCGTTTATACCCGCAAATGGTACCAGGGTATTTTTTATCTTACCGCCTCAGGCCGCATCGATCATCGCCGTGACACATTATCGCTTGAAGATTATCTCAAACTGGCCGACAGGCGGCTAACCCGGGACAGTGAACCTAAGCACGCCACTTCACCGTTGTGGAAGGCTGAGCGAGTAGACGCATTGATCCCCGCATCGGATAAACTCAAGATTGGCATCAGCATATCAGCCGGTAATAAAGCCAAGACAGTGCCAGCGGCGATATGGGCGCACATCATCAGTCGGCTGGACTCGTTGCCATGCGTTTTTTACGTCTTCGGTCCCAAGAACGAACAACCCTACCTGGACGCTCTGTTGCAGCATATGGCAGACAACCACAGAATCACCAGCCTGATTGGTAAGCTAGCACTTGAAGAAGTGCCCTATGCCATTTCGCGGATGGATTGCTACATGGCATCGGACTCCGGCAATATTTATATTGCCAACGCCCAGCAGGTCCCTGTCGTATGCTTTGCCGGCCCCTGCTGCATGGAAGAGCAACGCCCGCTTGGCGAAGCGCTGATTATTCGCCCCCAAAGCATAGCACCGTCATCATTCGTATTTTCAGCCCCGTATCGATTCGAACACACCCCTGAAGAACTCTTTTCGTTATCCACTGACGATTTCGAAAATATTTCCGATTTTGTTACTAAACTTAGTAACAGGGCGGTGAGCAATGGATAGTAAGCATTTGACCCACATGATTGAGCGCCATGAAACGGTAGTGGATACGTTACAGGTTGCACCTGAACATGTTTGCCATATCGCATTCGGCATCGATAACACCTATGCACGCGGCATGGGTATTACGCTATTCTCGCTACTGGAAAATAACCCCGGCATCTCGTTCCATATCCATTTATTCACCACCGGTCTTAATGACAGCAACCGTAAAAAATTGCTCACATTAACCGCACGTCGTTCCATCGCGCTGAGTTTTCACATTTATAACAGCAGCTATTTTGATCGGATGCCCAGCACCGGACGCTACGCTAAAACGATCTATTATCGGTTGTTTATGCCCTTGCTGCTCAGGGAAATGACTTCGCGGTTTATTTATCTGGATGCAGATATTCTGTGTGTCGGCAGTATAGAACCCCTACTGGCCCTGGCATTTGACGATAAAACGATTTGCGCTGTAAACGATAACAAGCATGCAAGAAATCGTCTTTGCTCGGAGCTGAACCTTGCCAGCGGTAATTATTTTAATTCTGGCTTTCTCTATATCAATATCCCGCAATGGCTTGAAAGAAACACCACTGAGCGATTGATCTCAACCCTCGAAGCCAAAGGGGACAGCTTCCGTTTCCCGGATCAGGATGTACTGAACCTGGTGCTGGAAAATGAAGTCAGACTACTGCCGAAAAAATACAACTTTATCTACGATATCATTGCCAAAAAAGTTAACTACCGCCCTGATATACCTGAAGATACTGTCCTGATCCATTTTACCGGTAAATGCAAGCCGTGGCATCTGTGGGCATCAAGCCCGCTGGCCGATCTGTATTATTCATACTATCAGCGAACCCCATGGCAAACACAGCCATTGGATACGCCGGTAAGGCATAAAGAGATGAAGCGATATGCTTATGTATTATGGTTTCAAAAACGTTATTCCTACAGCCTGCTCTGGTTGATGAAATATATAAAAAATAAATTTTTCCACGCCGGTGCCGCAAAATGATTTGTTGGTCAAATTCGTCCCGTCTGAGCGGGATAGACAAACTCATCCCTTTGATTTATATGTTTTTTTCAAGTATATCCATTGCTTTTTTTCTCTATTCAGGCGAAGTAAGTCGTAACGCGTTTTATATCCTCACCTATATCAGCATCATTTATTTTTGCTATTGGGTGTTCAAGATCGATAAGAAAATGCATCTGTATCTGCTGCCGACGCTGGTTTTTCTTCTCGGTGCCAGCAAACTGGTTTGGCTGCTGCTGACCAGCAGCCCTGAATTCCCACTGGTGGCTCACCATTATCAAATCAGCGGCAAACGCATGGTACTGGGCTATTTTGTCCTCTATTGTATCCAGCGTAATCTTAGCCAGTGGCGTATCAGCTTTAAAGCGGCATCGATCGCCAGCTATATCCTTTTTGTCCTGCTGATAATGATATCAGTCACTAATGCCGTGCTTTATCTCAAGACCGGGGAACGCGTTAAAGTCAACAGCGATGCCGCCACCTCAGGCGCCTATATGTTTGTGTTGTTCTCGATGCTGACGATATACTGCCTGCGCCGTTTTACTCCGAAGTTATATCGACCACTTTGCCTGGCTGCACTGATACTATCGGTTATCAATCTGCTGGCAACGGAGACCCGCTCTGCACTGTTATTTTATGGTTTGTTCATTATTTTCTGTCTGGTTCATGATCTATTTTACGGTAAAAAAGCGCATAAAAAACTGTTTGCCGCGATCATTTTGACTACAGTTGCTTTTGCTCTTTTCTTGGCCAAGCCTTATTATAATCCGGCCCTGGAAAGGATGGATGCGATACAGCAGGAAGTAACGCTGTACACCCAGGGCCAGAATAATTCCTCAGTGGGCGCACGCCTAAGCCTGTGGAAATCGGCGTGGTACAGTTTCAAACACCATCCATTGGGACAATCGGTTGACAGTCGCAATGCGCTGGCAACCCGCTATATCGTGCAACATGAAAACAGTAACCAGGAAGCGTTGAATAACATCCAGTTTCATACTCATAACGACCTGCTGGATACATTATCTCTACAGGGTATTTTTGGCGGTATTATCATGCTGGCCTTTTTTATCGCTCTATTGCTTTGGCCGTTTAAAATGTTCCCCGGCAGCCAGGCATTTCTACTTCTGTCACTGCCGGTCGTTTTCTTCAGTCAGGGAGACTGCCAATTTTATAATCGTGAATCGCCCTATTTAATGATTCTTGTTTTAGGCTTTTTGATGATGTTACGATTGGTCGATGTGCCTAAATCGCGCGCGGAAACATTGCCGGATTAACGTTATGCCCATCGTATTTTTTAACATATCTGAACAAAAGCAGGCTGAAGCCGGAATAAACCGATCATGACTCATCAGAATCCCCCTAGTCCGGATGTAAAGCTCAGCGTAATTACTCCTCTCTATAATGCTGGCGAAATGTTCGACAAATTCATGACGTCATTGCTTGATCAGACGCTGAAAGAAATTGAAATCATCATCGTTAACGATGGCTCTACTGACGGGTCAGACATTCGAGCCCAACATTATGCAGACAGCTATCACAATATCAGGGTGATCCATCAGCAGAATGGCGGGGTTTCCCGCGCGCGCAATGCAGGCATGGCCATAGCACAGGGCAGATATGTCACCTTCCCTGATGCTGACGACACCCTATATCCAAAGCTCTACCAAACGCTAATGGAGATGGCTGAAAAAGACAATCTTGATGTCGCACAGTGCAATGCCGAACGTTATTTTCTGGGATCACAGCGGATTAAAACGCTTATACCTATCGATAGGCTGTCTTCCACTGAGATACTAGATGGCCCGACATGGCTGCATAAAGCGCTGTCGACCAAACGCTATCTGCATGTGGTATGGCTCGGTATATATCGGCATGATTTGATAAAACAGTGCGGCCTGTCTTTTGAGCCTGGCCTGCATCATCAGGATATTCCCTGGACCACTGAACTGATGTTCAATGCAGCCCGTGTCCGCTATACCCAGGAAGTCTTGTACCGTTACTATATACACGATCAATCGATAAGCAACCGTACCCGGACCGGCATCAAAAATGTCGAGTACCAGCGTCACTATATCCGCATAGCCCAGCTGCTAGAGAACATTAATCAACGTTATTGTACGAAAATAAAAATGTATCCCGAGTTCCGGATCCAGGTCACTCATGAGGCATTATCTATTTGCCACTCCATCAGACGTGAGCCTGATCCGGTAGCTCGTCAGATGATGCTCAATGATATTTTCAGTAGCGGCACGCATAAACGAATGATGCGCAATGCACGGGGCGTTCGTCAATGGTATCAATTACTCCTTTGGCTGCGTCGGATTTATGTCTGGCGTAAGCGTTGAATTTAAGATTAGAATCGCTGTCTGATTATTCGGATTCGATCTTGAAGTGATGGACTGCCTGAACAGGCCGGTTGTGAAATTACCTTTTTTCTATCACGGGCAATTTTCCGCCTCTTCTTCATGCCATCATCATAATGTGTTTTTTACAGGTTCGCGCCACCATGCCAATGCGTCATGCCGATTTATCCGTAGCTCCGAAAAGAATTCTGATCATTAAACTTCGTCATCATGGCGATATGCTATTAACCACTCCGGTAATTAATAATCTTCGCCACCACTATCCGGATTGTGAAATAGACATTTTGCTTTACAAGGAAACCGAAGCTATCCTGCGCGCCCACCCGGCGATCTCGGTAATACATGCCATTGATCGCGCATGGAAGAAACAAGGCTTCGTTTTCCACCTAAAGCAGGAACTGGGACTGATAAAAGCCATCCGCCGCCGCCGTTATGATATCGTTATCAACCTTGCTGACCAATGGCGCAGTGCGATAATTACCTGGGCCAGCGGTGCGCCATGCCGTATCGGGTATGCCTTCAGTAAACGCCGTTCTGCTGTATGGCGCCAGGCACATACCCACTTGGTGCCGACAGATAACTTCGGTCAACTGCACACCGTTGAGCAAAACCTCGCTATTCTCGCACCGCTTAACCTCGCAATCGACAATGATCGGACCTCGATGCATTACTCACCGTCCGACGACCGCGTGGGCCGGGAAAAGCTGGCCGCGGCCGGGGTCACCGGCGCGTACATCGTCATTCAGCCCACCTCGCGCTGGCGCTATAAATGCTGGGATGATGCAAAGGTGGCTGCGCTGATCGACGGTCTGGGCGAGTATAATCTCTCTATTGTGCTCACTGCCGCGCCTGACAAGAAGGAGCGGCAAATGATTGACCATATCCAATCGCTCAGCATCGGGTCGGACGCAGTGTCTCTGGCCGGCGAATTGACGCTGCCCCAATTGGCGGCGGTTATCGACCATGCCCGATTGTTCATCGGCGTTGACTCGGCTCCCATGCATATGGCGGCAGCACTAGATACACCCTGTATCGCATTATTCGGGCCTACCAAACTGCAGCATTGGCGCCCATGGAATGAAAACAGTACCGTCATCTGGGCGGGTGATTTCGCCGCGCTCCCCAGGCCCGACACCATTGATACCAATACCCATGAGCGCTACCTGAGTGCCATACCGGTTGAAAGTGTATTACAGGCTGCCAAGAGTTACCTGACATGAAAAAAACCCGCCTGGCGATAGTCAGACAGAAATATCGTCCCGATGGGGGTGCCGAACGTTTCATCTCCCGAGCGCTTGAGGCGCTGGATAACCAGAATCTGGAGCTTAACATCATCACTCGTCAATGGAGTGGTGAACCCAATCCTGACTGGCATGTGCACCTTTGCAATCCGCCCAAGTGGGGGCGCGTCTCCAGGGAGCGCCGCTTTGCCGATAGCGCACGCCAGTGTTGGCAACGTGAGCAGTTCGACCTGGTGCAGAGCCATGAACGCATCGCCGGCTGCGATGTTTTCCGGGCAGGCGACGGTGTCCATCAGGTCTGGCTCGAGCAGCGCGCCCGCATTATTCCGAGTTATCAGCGATTACTGACAGCCCTTAGCGGCTATCACCGTTATGTGCTGGCAGCCGAAAAGGAAATGTTCAACTGCGGCTCACTGAAGAAAATTATCTGCAATTCAGAGATGGTCAAACAGCAGATCATCCGCTGTTATCAGGTGCCGGAAGATAAATTCGCTATTATTTACAATGCCATTGACTGCAACCGGTTTTACCCGGCCGATGAAGCTGCCCGACTGCGAGCGCGCCGACAACTGGATCTGCCGGCAGATGCCTGTACGCTGATTTACGTTGGCTCCGGCTTTGAACGCAAAGGGCTGAAACAGGCCATTACCGCCATTGCCAGCACCGACCGATATCTGATCGTGGTAGGACAGGATAAACACCAGCAGAAATACCGGGCTTTTGCCCAGAGCCTGGGTTGCCTGCAGCGTATTCGTTTCGTCGGCGTACAAAAGGAGGTGTTAGCCTTCTATCATGCTGCGGATGGTTTGATATTGCCAACGCTCTACGATCCGTTTCCCAATGTTATCCTGGAGGCGATGGCCTGCGGACTGCCGGTGATTACCAGCCTGAGCTGCGGAGGGGCGGAATTTATTGAACAGGGCCGACAGGGCTTCGTTTGTGATGCACTGGATGCTGAATCCCTTGCCAGTTTCAGCGCACAGATTCCGCTGCGTCATCGCGATCCACAGATGGGTTACCTGGCGCGTAAACGCGTGCTGGGCTGTACGCCAGCTCATCTTTCCGAGCAACTGCTCCAGCTTTATCAGCAGTTGCTGCCATAATAAAAACACCGGATGTAATGAGGGAAAATGACTTATCTGTTAGCATGGCGATGCCTAAGGTGAGATTTGAATAATTTGGATAAAAACTAACTCAGCACATCAATCGCTGTGCCTTACAATAGCTAACTATAATGATATATAATTTAATCATCTATTTAATTCAGCCTCTTATCTGGTTGCGATTATTGTGGCGCAGTCGTAAAGCCCCTGCCTACCGCCGGCGCTGGGCTGAACGTTACGGTTTCTGCCGAGGTAAAGTCAAAGCCGGCGGCATCATGCTGCACTCGGTCTCCGTTGGAGAAACGCTGGCGGCTATTCCTCTGGTACGGGCCTTGCGTCATCGCTATCCGTTCCTGCCCATAACCGTCACCACCATGACGCCCACCGGTTCAGAACGCGTCCAGTCGGCATTCGGCAAAGACGTGCACCATGTCTATCTGCCCTACGATCTGCCAGGGGCGATGAATCGATTTTTGAATGAAGTTAACCCCAAGCTGGTTATCGTAATGGAAACCGAGCTCTGGCCAAATCTTATCAAGTCACTGCATCAGCGCAAGATCCCCCTGGTGGTGGCCAACGCCCGGCTTTCAGCACGTTCAGCAGCAGGCTATAAAAAATTCAGCGGCTTTATCGGCAATATCATGCGCCGCATCACGCTTATCGCCGCACAGAATCAGGAAGACGGCGACCGCTTTCTTGAACTGGGCCTCAAGCGTAATCAACTGGCGATTACCGGCAGCCTGAAATTCGATATCTCGATCACTCCGGAACTGGCCGCCAGAGCTCTCGCCCTGCGCCGGCAGTGGGCCCCTCGCCGGCCGGTATGGATCGCCACCAGTACCCACGATGGCGAAGAAACATTGATTCTGCAGGCCCATCGCCAGCTGCTGGCGGTGTTCCCGGAGCTGTTGTTGATGCTGGTGCCGCGGCATCCTGAACGCTTCATCAATGCGCGGGAATTGACGCAAAAAGCGGGGTTCAGCCAGATCCTGCGCAGTTCAGGCGAAATTCCTTCCTCCAGTACCCAGGTGATCATCGGCGACAGTATGGGCGAGCTGATGCTGCTGTATGGCATTGCCGATGTGGCTTTTGTCGGCGGCAGCCTGGTGGATCGCGGGGGCCATAACCCGCTTGAGGCTGCAGCCCATGCCATGCCGGTGCTGATGGGACCCCACACATTCAATTTCAAGGATATCTGCGCCAAACTCTCTGAGGCCGGCGGTCTTATCACCGTTACCGACGTGCCGTCGCTGGTCAAAGAAGTCACCACATTGCTGACCGACGAAGATTATCGGCTGTACTATGGTCGCCATGCCGTGGAAGTTCTGCATCAGAACCAGGGCGCTCTGCAGCGTTTGCTTCATTTGCTTGAGCCGTACCTGCCCCCCCGGAGCCAGTAAATGTCACAGACTTATCGCCTGTCGGTTGTCCTTATCACTCACAATGAAGCGGAACTGCTGACCGAATGTCTTGACTCGGTACTGTGGGCCGACGAAATTATCGTGCTTGATGCCGGCAGCACCGATGAGACAGTGCCCATTGCCCGCAAGCAGGGCGCCAAGGTGCACAGCAGCGACAGCTGGCCAGGGTTTGGCATACAGCGCCAGCGAGCGCAGGAGCTGGCATCAGGGGATTATATCTTGATGATAGATGCCGACGAGCGCGTCACCCCTGAATTACGCCGGTCCATCGAACAGGCGATCAGGGAACCGCTGCCGGATACCGTCTACAGTTTCGCCCGCCGCAACCTGTTTCTGGGACGTTTTATGCGGCACAGCGGATGGTATCCAGACCGGGTCACTCGGCTTTATCGGCGTGACGCTTACCGCTACAGCGACCACCAGGTGCATGAATCCCTCGCTACCGGCAGTGCGCGTGTCAAGGTGCTCAAGGGCGATATGCTGCACCTGACATGCCGGGACCTGTGCAGTTTCCAGCGCAAGCAGCTGCAATATGCCGAGGCCTGGGCCAGGGCCAGACATCAGCAGGGTAAGCGCTGCAGCTTCTTTTCGATTATCAGTCACACCCTGGGCGCATTTCTCAAAACCTGGCTGCTGCGGGCAGGCTTTCTGGATGGCAGGCAGGGATGGTTGCTGGCGATGGTCAATGCGCAATATACTTTCACTAAATATGCCGCATTATGGGCTTTTCGCTACCAGGCAAAGAGGCATCTTTGATGACTACCAAGGCAATCTATCCCGGAACGTTCGATCCCCTGACCAATGGACATCTGGATTTGGTCGCTCGTGCTGCCAGCATGTTCGACCATGTCGTGCTGGCCATTGCCTTCAGCCCCAGTAAAAAACCGCTGTTCTCACTCGAGGAGCGAGTGTCGCTGGCCACGCAGGTGACAGGGCATTTATCCAACGTCGACGTGGTTGGCTTTGCTGATTTAATGGCTAATTTCGCCCGCCAGCAGCAGGCCAACATCCTGGTGCGGGGGTTACGCGCCATCTCGGATTTTGAATACGAAATGCAACTGGCTAAAATGAACCACCATCTGATGCCTGAACTGGAGAGCGTATTCCTGATGCCGGCCGAACAGTGGTCGTTTATTTCTTCTTCGCTGGTCAAGGAAGTCGCGCTGCACGGCGGCGATATCGATCACTTCCTACCCGAGCCTATCGCCCGGGCAGTCAAGGCCCGTCTTCACCCCTAAGGGTCTAATGCTGGCACTGCGGGCAGAAGAAGGTGCTGCGCTGGCCATGCCTGGCAGTCAATATCGGCGTTCCGCATACCCGGCACGGCTCGCCGCCGCGCCCGTAGACCTGCAGCTCCTGCACAAAATATCCCGGTTTACCATCGGACTGCATAAAATCCCGCAGCGTAGTGCCGCCCTGCTCGATTGAACGCAGCAGCACAGCTTTGATAGTCTCGGCCAGCAGCGCGGCTTCTGCCTCAGTGAGCGAGCCGGCGGGCCGGTCAGGAAGAATACCCGCCACAAACAGCGATTCACTGGCATAGATATTGCCGACACCGACCACCAGCTTGTTATCCATCAGCCACGGTTTTAATAAAGTCCGTTTATTGCGTGAACGCGCAAACAGCCATTCTGCGTTGAAATCTTCACTCAGCGGTTCGGGACCAAGGTGAGACAGGACGCTGCTGGTCGCCAGATCATCGCTCCACAGCCAGGCACCGAACCGGCGCGGGTCGGTATAGCGTATAATGCAACCATTGCTCATGATCAGATCGACATGGTCGTGCTTTTGGGCGGGAATCGGCTGCGGCAATACTCTCAGGCTGCCCGACATGCCGAGATGGACAATAATCCAGCCATCCTCCAGTTCCAGCAGCAAATACTTGGCCCGGCGCTGTACGCTCAGCACCTTTTTATTTCGCAAACGAATGACTTCACTGGCAACCGGCCAGCGCAAGCGTGCGTTCCGGACCACCGCATTGACGATAGTATGGCCGGCAACCCAGGGCTCTATACCCCGGCGGCTGGTTTCAACTTCTGGCAGTTCAGGCATGTTTTTAACCATTTGGCAGTAGAAAGAGTGACCCATAAAAAAACCCGGCCTGAGCCGGGTTTTTTAGCAGTCCACTAAAATTATTTAATTTTAGCTTCTTTGTAAATCACATGCTGGCGTACAACCGGATCGAATTTCTTCAATTCCAATTTTTCCGGTTTGGTACGCTTGTTCTTCGTGGTGGTATAGAAGTGACCAGTACCAGCAGAAGAAACCAGCTTGATCTTCTCGCGAACACCTTTAGCCATGGTTCAGATCCTTTCCTTAATACTTCTCACCGCGGACACGCAGATCGGCCAAGACCGTTTCGATGCCCTTCTTATCGATAACACGCATACCTTTAGCAGATACGCGCAGCGTGACAAAGCGTTTTTCGCTCTCAACCCAAAAACGGTGAGAGTGCAGGTTAGGCAGAAAACGGCGTTTGGTCGCATTCATTGCGTGGGAGCGGTTGTTGCCGCTCACCGGGCGCTTGCCAGTAACTTGGCAGACTCGGGACATGTCTATTCTCCAAAAATCAAATCAGCTCGAGCTTCGTAAACAGGGTGTTGGCCGCCTCGTCAGGCTTTAGAGCCTATCTCAGCATATTCACTGAGGAGAGCTACCAACAGATTTGACTCTGCTGAGATAGGCTCTCAACGCCACACCCAAGATTCTCAAAGGTGGCGTAGTATACGCCTTGAGGCGCAAGTGCTCAAGTCCCGCACAACTAAAGATCCCGCCGGATCGCATAAAACATGCTCACAACCACCCTCTTTCGGCAAAAGAAACGCAATCTCCCGCACCGATGACCAGATGATCGAGTACCCGGATATCTAGATAAAGGCATGCTTTTACTACTCGTTCGGTCACTTCGCGGTCAGCGCGACTGGGCTCAGCATTTCCAGACGGGTGATTGTGCGCCAAAATAACTGCCGCTGCATTGACTTTAAGCGCCTCGCGCAGTATTTCACGCGGATGGACCTCCACGCTGTTCACCGTGCCCTGAAAAAGCTCCCGATGGCAGATGAGGTGATGCCGATTATCCAGAAACAGTACGATAAAAATTTCCCGCTCGCGACGGGCGAGCAGCAACTGAAGATAATTGCGGGCCATAATCGGGCTGGTCATTACATTTTCACGCATCAGGCGGGAACAGTAATAACGGTGGGCCATCTCTCCTACCGCCTGGAGCTGGGCGTAGGTTGCAACCCCCAGCCCCTTGGTATCGCAGAGTATGTTACGTTCTGCCGAAATCAGCTTATGCAGCGATCCGAAATGACTCAGCAGATTTTCCGCCAGTTGCATAACGTGCAGGCCTGGCAACCCGGTGCGCAGGAAAATCGCCAGTAGTTCGGTATCCGTCAACGATGATGGCCCTTCTTCGATGAGCTTTTCCCGAGGCCTTAAATGCGTTGGCCAGAGTGTTTTAATAGTCGTATCCATGCAGCCTCCGTGCTGTTTTTTTCCTATCTTGCCACTGTGACCTCGCCGCCGCGACGGGCAATCCCCTTAATCTGAACGCGCTTAGCAACCCGCCTTTGGGATCAATGAAACAGACCAGTGACGATTGGCCTGAGGGTTATGGTAAAATAACGGCAATATCGTTTTTACATGGGCAATCGAGATGGCGGGACTGGCTGGCAAACATATTGTAATTGGCGTAAGCGGAGGTATTGCCGCCTATAAAACCCCTGAGCTGGTACGACGCCTGCGCGATCGGGGCGCTGAGGTCAGGGTGGTGATGACCCCGGCGGCCAAAGCCTTTATTACGCCGCTGACGCTGCAGGCGGTGTCCGGTTATCCGGTTGCCGATGATTTGCTGGATCCGGCGGCTGAAGCCGCCATGGGTCACATTGAACTCGGCAAATGGGCCGACCTGGTGCTGCTGGCGCCCGCCAGCGCTGATTTGATGGCGCGCCTGGCGGCAGGGATGGCCAATGACCTGCTGACGACCGTCTGCCTGGCGACCGCCGCCCCGATCGCCATCGCTCCCGCCATGAACCAGCAGATGTACCGGGCGGCGGCTACCCAGGCCAACCTGCACACCCTGGTGGCGCGCGGCATGCTGATATGGGGTCCGGAAAGCGGCAGCCAGGCCTGCGGCGATGTGGGGCCCGGCAGAATGCTGGATCCCCTGCTGCTGGTAGACCAGGTGGTCGACCATTTTTTGCCCGCCCGTCCCCTGGCCCCTCTCAATATCATGATTACCGCCGGTCCGACCCGGGAAGCCCTCGACCCGGTCAGGTTTATCAGTAATCACAGCTCGGGCAAAATGGGCTTTGCCATTGCAGAGGCGGCGGCAGCCAACGGGGGTAATGTTACGCTAGTGGCCGGTCCGGTTGATTTGCCTACGCCGCCCGGAGTAAAGCGCATTGATGTGGTGACGGCGCTGGAAATGCAGCAGGCGGTGATGCAGTCGGTCGAGCAACAGCATATTTTCATTGGCTGCGCCGCCGTGGCCGACTATCGGGCCAGCAGTCCTGCCGATGACAAAATCAAAAGCAGTGGCGATGAAATTACCTTTACCCTTATTAAAAACCCTGACATCGTTGCCGGGGTCGGGTCCATGACCCAGCATCGTCCGTATGTCGTCGGATTTGCGGCTGAAACCCGGAATGTGGAAGAATACGCCCGGCAGAAGCGTATTCGTAAAAATCTTGATTTAATCTGTGCTAATGACGTTTCCCGGCCCGGGCAAGGGTTCAACAGTGACAGCAACGCGCTGCATCTGATCTGGCAGGATGGAGAAAGCCGGTTACCACTGAGCGATAAATCTATGCTTGGTAAACAATTAATAGAAGAGATTGTCAGCCTCTATGAAGAAAAAAATCGACATCAAGATCATTGATCGCCGTATTGGTGATCTTTTCCCATTACCGGCTTACGCTACCACCGGCTCCGCCGGCCTTGACTTACGCGCCTGTATTGATGGCCCGGTAGTCATTGCCCCCGGGGAAACCCAGATGATTCCCACCGGCCTGGCGATTCATATCGAGGATACCGGGTTGGCGGCGGTTATCTTGCCGCGCTCAGGTCTCGGCCACAAGCATGGCATTGTTCTGGGTAATCTGGTGGGTCTGATTGACTCCGATTATCAGGGAGAGCTTAACGTGTCGGTCTGGAATCGCGGCCATGACGTGTTTACCCTGACGCCCGGAGACCGTATGGCGCAATTGGTATTCGTACCGGTAGTTCAGGTTGAATTCAATATCGTGGAGGGTTTCAACCAAAGCGATCGTGGTGAAGGCGGTTTCGGCCATTCCGGCCGTCAGTAAGCGTTAACGCAGGACACGCTTACCGGCATCGAAAATTTCCAATATCAATGCCGTAACATATTCAGATGTTACGGCCGATGCCTGATGTTTATCCATTACCGATTGATATTATCCAGGGACCTATCCAGCATGGCTGAAAAAGAGAATACGAAACGTAACCGCCGCGAGGAGATCCTGCAGGCCTTGGCGCAAATGCTTGAGTCCAGCGACGGCAGTCAGCGTATCACCACCGCAAAGCTGGCTGCGACAGTCGGTGTTTCAGAAGCGGCGCTTTATCGCCATTTCCCCAGTAAAACCCGTATGTTCGATAGTCTGATTGAGTTTATCGAAGACAGCCTTATCAGCCGAATCAATCTGATACTACAGGACGAAAAGGAAACACTTAATCGTCTTCGTCTGATTTTGCTGCTTATTCTGGGTTTTGCCGAACGTAACCCAGGTCTGACCCGTATCATGAGTGGTCATGCGCTGATGTTTGAACAGGATCGCTTACAGGGGCGTATCAACCAGCTTTATGAACGCATTGAAGTGCAATTACGGCAAGTCCTGCGCGAACGCAAGCTCAGGGAGGGTGAGGCCTTCGAACATGATGAAGCCCTGCTTGCAGGTCAGCTGCTGGCATTTTGCGAGGGCATGCTTTCCCGTTTCGTTCGTACCGAATTCCGTTACCTGCCTACCGAGGATTTCGATACGCGCTGGCCGCTGCTGGTGGCGCAACTGGGACGCTGAACCGTGTGAAAAGCGGTGCGGCCCGGCCCGCACCGCCAGGCGCAACGATCAGATCCCGTATTGGCGCTGATAGGCGCGAACCGACGCCAGATGATCCGCCATTTCGGTCTTTTCTCCCAGATAATCAATCAGGTCTGCCAGTGTAACAATGGCGATGACCTGACAGTGGTAATCCCGCTCGACTTCCTGAATGGCCGATATCTCGCCGCGGCCCTTTTCCTGCCGGTCAAGCGAAATCAACACGCCGGCCAACGTGGCGTGATGCGCGGTGATAATGTCCATAGACTCACGGATAGCGGTGCCTGCGGTAATGACATCATCCACCAGCATCACTTTGCCCTGCAGCGGACTGCCAACCAGATTGCCGCCTTCGCCATGGGTCTTGGCTTCCTTACGATTAAAGCAGTAAGGCACATCACGCTCATAATGGTCAGCCAGTGCCACTGCGGCAGTGGTCGCAATAGGGATGCCTTTGTAGGCAGGGCCGAACAGCAAATCAAAATCGATAGCCGAATCCACTAACGCCGCCGCATAAAAACGGCCCAGCAGCGCCAGGTCGCGACCGGTATTGAACAGGCCTGCATTGAAAAAATAGGGGCTGATGCGGCCCGATTTTAGCGTAAATTCGCCGAACTTCAGTACCTGCTTGTTTAAAGCGAATTCAATAAACTGACGCTGATAATCTTTCACCGAGACCACTCCTCACTGATGCATCGTATTTTCTGCAGCCCCGTTCAGCCCGAAGGGCGAGCATGGAAAACCGGCTGCTTTGGATAAAACTGTCTGGCAACAGGCGGCATTACACAGGCAACCTTCATCAACTGTCGATACCGCTGTCGCTGGAGGAAATTAATCAGCCAGGGCGGCTTTCTGCGCCGCAATCAGGCTTTCAATACCGCCGCGCGCCAGAGACAGCAGTTGCAGCAGTTCTTCCTGACTGAAGGGCTCGCCTTCGGCCGTTCCCTGAACTTCAATCATGCGGCCATCTTCCATCATGACCACATTCATATCGGTTTCAGCCGCAGCGTCTTCCACGTATTCCAGATCGCACACCGGCTGGCCGGCGACGATGCCCACGGAAATCGCAGCGACAAAGCCTTTGAACGGATCGGCTTTCAACTGGCCTTTTTTCTTCATACCATTGAGCGCATCGGCCAGGGCAACGCAGGCGCCGGTGATAGATGCTGTGCGAGTACCGCCATCGGCCTGCAGGACATCACAGTCCAGAGTGATGGTATATTCGCCCAGCTTGGTCAAATCCACCGCCGCGCGCAATGAGCGGGCAATCAGACGCTGGATTTCCAGGGTACGCCCACCCTGCTTGCCTTTGGCGGCTTCACGCGGATTACGGCTGTGGGTGGCGCGGGGCAGCATACCGTACTCGGCGGTAATCCATCCCTGGCCCTGGCCTTTAAGGAAACGCGGCACGCCCTCTTCGACGGTAGCGGTGCAAAGTACCCGGGTTTCGCCAAAGGCGATAAGCACTGAGCCCTCTGCATGTTTGGTAAAGTGACGGGTGATGGTTACTGGCCGCACTTGCTGTACGTCTCTGCCTGCTGGGCGCATATCGGGTATCTCCGGCTCGCAATTCGTGTATTGGCTGCGCATTATACGGCCTTAGATGCCTTATGCCTATCATGCCCGTCGCTGGGGCGATATAATCCCCCTCAACTCTTATTACCCCATTAACTACAGGTACGCTTATGATTCGCAGTATGACCGCCTTCGCCCGTCGTGAAATCAAGGGCAGTTGGGGCAACGCTTCCTGGGAGCTTCGCTCCGTTAATCAGCGTTATCTGGAAACCTACATTCGTTCGCCGGAGCAGTTCCGTGGCCTGGAGCCCGCCATTCGCGATCGTATCCGTAAACGTCTGACCCGCGGCAAAATCGAGTGCAACCTGCGCTTTGATATCAATCCGCACGCGCAAAGCGCTCTTATTCTGAATGAAACGTTAGCCAAACAGCTGGTTGAAGCCGCTCAATGGGTCAAGATGCAGAGCGACGAAGGAGAAATAGATCCGGTTGATATCCTGCGCTGGCCAGGCGTGATGTCGGTACAGGAACAGGATCTGGATGCCATCAGCGCCGAGCTGCTGGCCGGGTTGGATGCCGCCCTGGATGACTTCATCATCGCCCGCGAAAGCGAAGGGAATGCACTGAAGCTGATGATTGAGCAACGTCTGGCCGGCGTCAGCGCCGCCGTCACCACCGTGCGTCAGCAAATGCCCGACATCCTGCTGTGGCAGCGCGAGCGCCTGCAGTCAAAGCTGGAAGATGCCAAAGTACAGCTGGAAAACAACCGCCTGGAGCAGGAGTTGGTGATGCTGGCCCAGCGGGTTGACGTGGCTGAAGAACTCGACCGGCTCGATGCCCACGTGCAGGAAACCTATAACATCCTGAAGAAGGAAGAGGCCGTCGGCCGGCGCCTTGATTTTATGATGCAGGAGTTTAACCGGGAGTCGAACACCCTGGCGTCGAAATCGATTAATGCCGGCGTCACCGCGGCGGCGATCGAGCTTAAGGTATTGATTGAGCAGATGCGTGAGCAGATTCAAAATATCGAGTAGCCATTCTTGGCGCCGCACGCAATGGTAAAAATCCTGAAAGCCTGTCGTGATGCAGGCTTTTTTATGTTCATGTAGCCGCATAGGATGTTACCTAAGCGCACACGTCCTTTTTACCTAAGGCCTTAACCTGGCGGATGCCAACAAGCAAGGATTGACTCGCAAGCAGAGCTGCTGGTAACGCTTAAACAGATAACAATGGCATTTTCACATGACTCGCACCAGAAAGGGATTTTCGATGCCATGACTTGAACGTTTCAAATGCGGCAGAGTAAACCGCCATCAGATAAAAGCATTGTCAGGACTATTCACAAACATGTTCACCATGATCGATGAAGGTGCCCCAGAGATCCAATTGCGTTACCCCCTGGCCGCCGATAACCGATGAAGCCGCTGGGCGAATGGCGTCAGCGCGCGGCATTACCTCTTTCAGGGGAAAACAAATTCAATAGCCATTGTCGAGTTTCGGTGAATATCGCTCGCTGTGCGGCAGGGCGGAAAATAAGGCATGCCGCAGTTTTCCGGGTTGATTGTCGCGTCTTCACTGAGATTTTCTGTCACACCCAAATCATCAAAAAGCGCTCTGACGGCCGTTAACTGCTGCGCACTCATGGCGGCCCTGGCCTCAACCTGTTTGACCGGTCGGATATCCGGCCGACTGGAATGGGTAACGCTGTAACCCTCAGCGCTTATCTGGGTCTTGCCTACAAAGGGCTTTCTTTCACCTGGAGAGACTTTACTGCCAGGCAGGCATGCTAAGAGCTTTAAACATCCAAGCATTACATTTTCCTTATACCGTGTCATAGGGGTGAATTCTCACTGCATGACAGGAAAAGTAAATCAGCACAAGACCTTATTTTATCAGTATATTAACCTGAATGAGACATTCCTCGGCAGCCGCAAACACAGTCATTGAGGGTGATTGTCTTTGAACCGTCTATCCCAGGGCGTCAGCGGAACAAACTGGCTCACCAATGCATCGCCAATCACTCTGACTTTAGGCGCTAAATCCCTCGAGCGTGGCCAGAGCGCGGTAATTGGCAGATCGGCCGAGGGAATGGAAAGAGTAAGGACAGTGAGTTTAGCGTTATCAATCGGCTCAGCGGCCAGCCATGTCGCCAGATAGGCGATGCCCATTCCGCCAACAGCTGCATCCAGCAGGCTATGAACCGGTTTTATCGACCACGAAATCAAATTTCGACAGTCCTACCCCTTGAGCACTGGTCATCACAAACGAGACGCGACCATATTCCGTAGCCTTATCGGCATAAATACGCAAATGAGGCGCCTGGGGCAGTTTGGCCGCTTCTTCGAGCCGGCCTTTAAACGCCATATCGTCCAGCGGCTGTTTATCCCAGGCAATGCTGCCGTCAGCCATGATCGAAATATCTATCGCCTTAACGTGCTTATCAACTGCGCTGGCGTTCGCTTTGGGCAAATTGACCTTAACAGCATGATTGATAACCGGCAGGGTAATCATAAATACAATCAATAACACCAGCATGACATCAATGAACGGCGTCATATTGATATCGTTGACCAACGGATCTTCATCGGCTTCGAACTGCGAACTGCCCAACATACTCATAACAAGCTCCCGGACCCGCGGTTAGATTGACTGACCGGCACGAAACGGCTGCACTCGGTGGGCCACCGATGCCTCGCTGATGCGCAGTTCGGTGACATCGGCGGTCGTCACCCGTGAGCCGGTCAGGTAGTAGGCATGCAAATCGTGAGCAAAGCGGGCAATGGCATGCTGCAAGCCGCGGTTGCGCCGGTTGATGGTGTTGTAGCCCAGCACCGCCGGGATCGCCACGAACAGACCGAACGCCGTCATGATAAGAGCCTCTCCGACCGGGCCGGCCACATGGGCCAGATCCGGCTGATCCACCATACTGATGGACTGCAGCGCATGGTAGATCCCCCACACCGTGCCCAGCAGACCGACAAAAGGCGCAGTACTGCCAATCGAGGCCAGAATGCCCAGCCCGGACTGCAGGCGAGAGCTGCTGTCATCAATGCTGTTTTTCAAGCCACGCGCCAGCCAGTCGCTGATATCGATATTGTTGCTGATACCGGCTTCGATATTGTGCTGGTGAGACAGGGCCGCATGCCCGGCTATCGCCAGGTCACGAAAAGGATTGTTCCCCCTGTTGCCCAGGGATTCTATCGCTGCCGGCAGGGTCTTTTCACTCCAGAAACGGTGCTTGGTGCGCTGGGCGATGTTACGCAACCCGGCACCCTGGATGCATTTGATAATAATGACCGACCAGGACATCACTGACATGACCAGCAGGACCAGGGCAACGCCGCGGGTGACCATGTCCCCCTGCTGCCAAACGTGTTCAATGCCAAACTCATTCATTTTGCTTCCTCGATTATCAAAAACGCTATCGGTCATTTCACTGAAGGGTGTTCATCTGCCGGCGCCTATCTGGGCTAGCCGGCTAATGTGAACGTAATAGGCTGCACCGTCATCACCGGAATGGCCTGGCCGTTCTCCAGATAGGGATTGCAGCGGATGCCGGACACCGCCGCCATCGCGGCCTGATCAAGACTGTCAAAACCGCTGCTGCGCGCTATTTCACTGCGGCCAAGCGTGCCGTTGGCATTGATCACCAGCCTGATAAGCACCTCGCCCTGTTGGCGCAGCCGTTTGGCTTTGCGCGGATAGTCAGGTGCCGGCACCTGACAGCCCACCGTCGACACTGATTTAGGTGTGGCATTAGGCACGCTTTTCAACATTTCCCCCCGCGAGGTTGCCGGGATTGCCGCTTGTGCGGCTACTCTGGCGTTCTTTATCGGCGCAGGTTCAGCCTCGACCACCGGACGAGGATTTTCCTGCACCGGTTTGGCTTTGATAACCTTTTTAGGTTTAGGCTTGGGAAGCGGTTTGGGCGTTGGCGTTACCGGTTTTATTTCTGGCGCAGGCGTGGCGGGCACCGTTTCATTCTGTACCACTTCCCGCTGGCTGTTTTCAGCCGCCAGTACCGGCGGCGCTTCATTCACCTGGGGTTCCGGCGGAGCGGGCTCAGGCACTGGCGCTTCGACCATGGTGACCTGGAGACTGGTCTGCTCAGCCGGATTAATGATATCCAGTGGCCGATACTGGGTAGTCTGAGTCAGTGCAGCGGCTATAACCGCCAGATGGGCGATTATCACAGCCGCCACCGTTAACCGGGACAGGTAGTTTTTTTTGGCAGCGATACCGGTGGGTAAAGGCATAGCGGCGGCGGCCATTGCCGGTACTTCAATCCTATCGTTCAACATCAGCTGCTGTGCTTTCACCACTACCTCGCGATAAATCCTGACTGCCTGCAAACCTGTATTACCAGCAATCTCTGGGAGACTTATCCTGTATGTGCAATGAGGAACCAAAAGTGACACTCTGGAGGCAAAAAAATTGCCGCTCCATCGCCATCAGACATCTGCCGCTTTGATGTGGATCCAATAATCCGTGGTGCGGGTAATCGCAATCGGCATCGTCTGGGCCAGCGCATCCAGGGCATAGGGCACATCGTCCAGCGGAAAATTACCGCTGACGCGCAGTTGGGCGATGGAAGGATCGAGGCGAATAACCGCCTGGCTGTAATTTTTAAGCGAGCCGATAACCGAGCTCAACGAGGCATCTCTCACTTCTAGACGCCCTTCGGTCCAGGCGGTTTCTGCATAAGGCGAAATCGCCACCGGGTAAAACGTATGCTGATTGAACCAAAGACCATGGCCTGCTTTGACCAGTTGGCTGTTGCCCCGCAAACCAGTCACTTTCACCACCGAGTCCAGTACCGCCAGATGGATGCCACCGGACTCCTGGCGGACATGAAAACGAGCTTGCCTGGAAAGAATATGGCCAATGCCGGTGTTGATGCGAAACGGGCGATCGTCCGCTGCCACCTTGGCAATGACGCCGCCGGTGCGTAACTCAACATCCCGCATCCGTTCATCAAGGATAATATTCAGCGCCGTACGGGCGTTCATGTCCAGGGTGCTGCCGTCGTCCAGCTCAATACGCCGGCGCTGGGCAGTCTGGGTATGCGCATCGGACAGCAGATAGGGCAGCGAATATTCCTGATTCAGCGCCAGGCTGCCGACCACGGCAACCGACGCTATGCCTAAGGTATTCTGCAGAAACTTACGTCGGCTGGAGGGCGCCATCAGCGCCTGACGCATGTTCTCCTGCGGCATCATCTGCGCCAGATTTTGAATCTTGCCCAGTGTCGATTCGATTTTCGCGCAGGCGGCATCGTGTCTCGCATCGGCATAGCGCCAGCACTCATACTCGAGGTAATCGTCCTCGGTAGCCTCGCCGGAACGGAGCAGTACCATCCATTCAATGGCTTTTTGAGCCGCGCTATCAGGGCGGCAGGCAGTTGATTTTATCATTTGCTTATCGACAAATTATTCATTGGGGCCTGCTGTCACCAGGTAACAGTTCGTTAGCGCCTTCGCCACATACTTGCGTACCATGCTGGCGGACACACCCAACTCCTGCGCGATTTCGGCATAGGTCATACCATCAAGCTGATTAAACAGAAATGCTTTGCGCGCATTGATCGACAGTCCGTCCAGGGCACGGTCAATAGCCAACAGTGACTCAATGACCATTTCCTGCTCTTCCGGCGAAGGATGGCAAAGCTGAGGACTGCTTGCCAAGGCTTTCAGATAGGCCTGCTCCAAATCGCGACGGCGCCAGTTTTCATACAGCACGCGCTGGGCCAGCGTCGTCAGCATGGCCCTGGGTTCACGGATGTCCAGTAATTCAGGTATTGCCGCCAGCCTGACGAACGCTTCACTGGCAATGTCCTCCGCGCCAGTGCCGTGACTGATGCGCCGCCTTAATTTGTCAGTGAGCCATCGGTAATCACTGCGAAATATAAGCGTGAGTAAATCTGAACGGTTGGTAAACTCAGCTGGCATCATATTATCCGTCTGGCTAAATCTAATCGTAAAACCCTGTCTCAGGCCCAGATAAGGGATAGGTTCCCCCTCTTTATTGTGCCGCTCATTCCTGACTTTATTTGTTCTGGGCAGAGTGGTGCGAGTATTCAAGCCTGTTCAGCAATAAACGAGCCAATAATATTTATATCTACGTTATACCCATAGAGTATAAGTATATTTTTTTATTTGCTAAGACCAGTTTCGGTATAAGCCAGCTTGTCTCTTTTACCTGGCATAGCTGATGAGCAGACACAGTGCATTTTTACGACAAATCGGCCCTGTCTCGCACCAAAAAGGGGCTGAGAGTTCATTTCGCTCCCCTTGGCACAGTCGTATCAGTGAAATCTCTCGGCGCTTGAATATATTTATTTATTACTGAAAGAGTATAAAAAATAATAGTAAGTTTTTTAATAAATTAAAGCGTAAGACCCCGCTTCAGAAAAAAAGTCATTACCCGACGGTGACACATTTGGTTGCTGGTTGCACATAACCACGTAGATGACCTGCTGACCCCAATATGGCGTCGTGACACTTTTATCTTTTTCTGGGAGCCCGATCAATGAACGCAGTACTGCAACGCGCATGGAAGCAACGCTTTAAACCAGGCCGGCTGGCATTGGCCATTCATATCACTTTAGCCCTGACCAGCACAGCGTTGCTACCTGAGTCAGCCAGTGCGGCACCGACGGCAACCAGCACCTATTCAGTATCATCAGGTTCACTGGAACAGGCCTTGCTCGCCATTGCCCGTCAGAGTCAGCAGACCATTTCATTTGATCCCAAACGGGTAGCGCCTTATCAGGCTAAACCGATTAACGGCAGGTTCACGCTTGAACAGGCGATCTTGCAGCAGCTGCAGGGCACTCCGCTGTCCGTCACCGCCACCGCAAACGGCACCCTGACCATTGATGCCGTTACCACCACCCCGCCAAAAGCGCCGACATCAGCATTACAGGCCGCCCGGGACAGCGGCCAGACCCTGCCGGCGATTACCGTCAGCGGCGGCGCTGAAAAGAGCGAGGACGCCAGCGTTTATAACCCCTCCCTGTCCAGCTCAGCCACCCGCACCACTCTCGCCTTGCAGGAAACCGCACAATCGGTGCAGGTCGTCAGCCGCAAGCTTATTGAAGACCGGCAGGCGATCTCGGTGGAGGATGCATTGCGCAATGCCGGCGGCGTCACATTGCAGGGCGGTAACCGCGGGCCTAATTCACTCAATATTCGTGGTTTTAATGTCACCGCCGGTTCCACCAATGGCGTATCCAACCCCGGCACCTCCGCTAATGGCAGCGCCACCGGCTATTCCAACATTGACGGTATCGAGCGGGTAGAGGTGTTGAAAGGACCGCAGGCGGTGCTGGCGGGCAACAGTTCACCTGCCGGTTCGGTTAATGTGGTGCGTAAGGCCCCGACCGCCTATCCATTGCACACGGTGAAATTCGAAACCGCCAAATACGGCGAAGTCAAAACCGCTATCGATCTGGGCGGTCCGCTGAATGACGATAAAAGTTTTCGCTACCGCTTAAATGCCTCTACCATGCATGCAGACCACAGTTTTCCGGATTTTAACGGTAAACGTGCGGATTATGTGGCTCCCGCCCTGGCATGGGAAGGCGATACGACCCGCCTGACGGTAGGCGCGGAATTCAATGTTTCCCGCTCCTCTGGCCCGGCAGCCACTTTGTATAACAATGACCGTGTCCAGCGGTTGCCAACCTATCGGCTGGGCGATAAAGACAACCATTTTGCCGGCAATGCGAAAACGGTCTATTACGAATTGGGTCAGGATTTAAGCGACAACTGGTCGTTTAACAGCAAGGCCACTTATCTTGACAGCACCATGAACTACCGGATTCATGAAACCTATGCCGTTGCGACTAATGGGGATTTAACCACCCACGAACTGGCCAATAAGCAGGATTTGAACTCGATAAGTCTGCAAAACGATATTCGCGGTAAATTTGATACCGGTCCGTTAACCCATAATATTCTGGTCGGTTATGATTACCAGCATTTGACCACCACCAGTTGGGATTTATACAGCGGCAGAATTTTCACCACGGGGAACTATAATAATCCAGACAGCCTGTCATTTCCTGATATCCCGATCCCCGGCTATAAGTCCTATAAAATGGTTCAGGATCAAAAGGGCTTGATTCTGCAGGACCAGATCGATATCTGGGATAAACTCCATCTGCAATTATCCGTCAAGCGCGCCGAGTGGACATCCAAAACATCCACCTACCCACGCAATCGCACCAATACCAGCTTCTCTGATGAAACGAAATGGATTCCCAGCTATGGCGTCAGCTATGACATCACCCCTGAAGTCACCGTCTATGCCAATTTACTGAACAGCTTCCAGACTGCCGGTGCGTTAAACACCATCACTAAAAAACCGATGCCCCCTTCTACCGGTAAATCAAAGGAAGCCGGCGTCAAATTTAATCTGCTGGACGACAATCTGACTATCACCACCTCCGTTTTCGATATTCAGCAGAAAAACGTGGTCATTTATAATATCGCCGGCGATGCCGTGGGTGCGGAAGGCCGTGAAACCAAGGGTTTCGATTTCGATTTAAACGGCGAGGTACTGCCGGGCTGGAATATCAGCGCCAGTTATACCTTTGCCCAGCCGAAAGATGCCGATAATTCGGATCAGACCGGCTATAAGTCCAGAATCACTGCTCAACCCAAACATACCGGCAGTATCTGGAGTAGCTATGAGCTGCAGGAGGGGCGTTTCCAGGGATTAGGCGCCGGCGTGGGCATTGAAGCGGCCAGTGAAACGCTGAATGGCTCAACGGGCAACTATTTCAAAATGGGTGGCTGGGCGCAAACCGATGCCTCGATTTTCTATCGTCAGCCGAAATACACCGTTACGCTGGGCGTTAAAAATATTTTCGACCGCGATCTTTATGATTACTCCACCACGGCAAGTTATATCGGCGTGAAACCGGGCCGTACAGCCCGTTTGTCGGTAAGTTATTCATTCTAAGCCATGATGAAAACCCAAGCCGACAACCAACAGTTGCCCAATGACGGTAATCGTCCGGGTATATGGCAACTCATTCGCCCTTATTGGGTATCGTCAGAAAGATGGCTGGCTTTTGCTCTGCTCGGCCTGATTCTGACGATTAACTTCACCACGACCTATGCCCATGTGGCATTGAATAAACTGCATGGCGGTCTGACTGATGCATTGGTTGCGCTGGACTGGCCGCTTATCAGTATGACGATGTTAAAAACACTGGGCATCGGCGTAGTAAGCACCATTATGCCGCTGATAAGCGTACTGGCGATCGAGTATCTGACCCTGCGCTGGCGAACCTGGATGACCAAAAGTTTCATAAGCCACTGGACCCGGCATCCAGCCTATTACCAATTAGAGCGGGATAACCTTATCACCAATGGCGACCAGCGTATTGCCGAGGATATAAAGCTATTCACCGATACCACCATTAACCTCTTCACAAATATTATTTACGTGGTGGTTAATGTGACCACCTTTACCATCATTTTGTGGGGGCTGTCAGGTGCGCTGTCGATCCCCCTGGGCGAACGGACGCTGACCATTCCCGGTTATATGGTATTTGCGGTGTATCTCTATTCGTTTGCCCATCTGGCGCTGACCCACTGGCTGGGCAAGGTGCTGATCGGCGTCAATATGCATCGGCAAACGGTGGAGGCGGATTTCCGTTTCCTCGGTATGCAGATGCGGGAAAATGCCGAACAGATTGCCTTTTTCGGCGGCGGCGATCGCGAGGGACAACGATTGGTGTCCCGCTTCGGGCGAGTAAGGGATAACACCCTGCTGATGATGCGCAAAACCTTCAAACTCAGCCTGTTTCAGAGCATGTTCGCCCAGGTTTTTTCCCCCTTGCCTATGCTGCTGGCGCTGCCGTTGCTGCTGTCGGGGAAAATCACCATGGGAGGCTTGACTCAAATAACCATGGCCTATGGCACCCTGCTCAGCACCCTGGCCTTTTTTCAGCAAGCTTATCAAAGCTTTACCAATTGGGTGGCATTAGCTAACCGGCTTAGAGACCTGCTGTGGGCCTTGAGCAAAGCGCGCGATCAACTCGCCGGCATCAGTCTGACACGGCAGGGAACCGCACTTTTCTGCGACGGGTTGACCCTGTTTCGCCCGGATGGCGTGGTGCTGTCTCATTTACCGCACTGGCAGGTCAATGCCGGCGAACGCTGGGTGGTCACAGGACAATCCGGCAGCGGTAAAAGTACTCTGTTACGAGCCTGTGCCGGCCTATGGCCCTATGGCGAGGGCTCGATAATCGCCCCAGAAGGCGTGCGAACCCTGTTTTTGCCGCAAAAAAGCTATATTCCGGTCGGCACTTTGAAAAGTGCGCTGGCCTATCCTCTGGAGCCGGAATCCTTTACCGACCAGCAATACCGCCAAGCGCTGGAAGACAGCTGTCTGGCGGAGCGCGCCGACTCGCTGACCGAGTCAGGCCGCTGGCAGCAGGTATTGTCCGGCGGTGAGCAGCAACGGCTGGCCATGGCCCGGGTGTTCCTGCACCGGCCTGATTTTATTTTTCTGGATGAAGCCACCAGCGCCCTGGATCCAGACACCGAGTACCAGCTGTACCAGACACTGGTCGAAAAGCTTCCCGACAGCACCCTTATCAGCGTGGCCCACCGCAAGTCGCTGGAGCAATTTCATCATCATATTCTTACCCTCGCTCCCGGGCAGGATAAGTGATTTTCACTAGGAATAATTATGGCCAATCATCCCCATGAGTTAACCGATACCAGCCTGGACTCGTTCCTGGCCGACGCTCGGCTTCCGGTACTGATAGATCTTTGGGCGCCATGGTGCGTGCCCTGTCGCACCATGGCGCCGGTGATCGATAAATTGGCCAGAAACACCGTCGGCAAACTGCTGGTGGCCAAAATAGACGTCGAAAAATACCCCGCCGTAATGGAACGCTATGCGGTGCGCGGTATTCCTACCCTGCTGCTGTTCCGTGACAATGCCGAGCCGGTTCGCCAGGTGGGCAGTCAATCACTGGGCCAACTGAATAGCTGGCTGGGATCCCATCAGATTGATGTGGTTTCACAACCGCGGGTTGCGCAATCGGAAACGTTGGAATGGGGCAGTTTTTACGGCGATGACCTGCTGCAGGCATTTATCGGCCAGAGAATCGCCGACCATGCGAAAGCAGGCCGGCTCTCCATCGGGCTGGGCAGTTTCTGGATAGAGGGAAAAGGCACCACGTCCGCGGCCATGGTACACCAGCCGGACACCAATGCCTTTGAACGCATCACCGGCCTGCCGATTGCCCTGGCCCGCTTGATAGATCGCTGCGGCTACCTGACGGCGGACCAGGTCAGCGCCCTGTTTGCCGCCCTGCAGGCCGGCAAGGATTTTCGGCTGGTGCCGCTGCGGTTTATGCAGTGGTGGCTAGGAGCAAGCGCTACCGCCTGGAACCAGCACCTGCGCGATCCACGGCTGGTACAGTTGCTGAACCAATGGCAGGCACTGTGCACCGCCAGGCTTAACGGCGATGAGGTCGGCGCCGAGGCCTGGTCAGACATCGGACAGCAGGTTTCGTTGCTGGGGCAAAACCTGCAGCAGTCCGGACGCCAACTGGAAAAAAATATCGCCGCCATGCTGGAGCAATTGTCCCCTCCCCCCGCCACCACCGATGACAGCAAATGGAGCACTATCGCACTCAACATCAATTGGGCCGAGTTCCAACTGCTGGAAATTCAGTCTGGCTGGAGTGATGAGGACCGGGCCACGCCTGATGCCCGTCTGGCCTGGTTCATGGAACAAGAACGGTTGAGTCCGAACGGTAAACTTACCCAGGATGAAATCTCCCGACTCAGAGAGGAATGGCAGTCGCTGAATCCGGAATTCATTGAAAAAGAACACGCTTTTCATCAAAGCATTGAGCAACTTGCCCGGCCGCGAAGCGCGCAGTGGCAGCAGACCCTCAATCGTCTGCTGGCCGATGCCCCGGATTTTTAACCTGTGCGTCTTTAAAGGAGGAAGCTATGACCGATACGTTCGCGTACAGCCAGCCGCAGTTGGCTGCACTGGCCAGCAGCGTCATTTCACTTGCCAGGGATGAAGGGGCTACCGATGCCCAGGTGGACTTTTCCCAAAGTAATGGGCTGCTGATAGAAATGCGTCAGGGCCGGGTACGGTCGCGCACCCGCGATGCCCAGTCAAGTATGTCGCTTACCGTTTACCGCGGCGATCATCAGGGCACTGCCCGCTCCACCGATTTCTCGCCGGCGCGCTTGCGGGAAACGGTACAGGCCGCCTGCCGTATTGCCAGCTATACCGGCGAAGATCAGTTTACCGGCCTGGCAGCGGTTGAATTCCTTTGCCAGGCACCGCAAGAGCTTGATTTGTGGCATCCGTGGGATGTAGATGAAGCTCGCGCCATCCATCTGGCCCAGCGTATCGAAACGGGCATGAACCAGGCGGGCAGTAATGTCGAGAGCGACGGCGCCTGGGTCCGTTCCGGGCAATCCAGCTGGTTTTTAATGAACAGCCGTGGGTTTGCCCAGGGCGACCGGCAAACCGAACACCTTTTGAGCGCCAAAGCGCTGGCCACCAAGGACGGCCGCAGCCAACTGGCGTTCTGGAGCTCGCATTCCCATCGTGCGACATCACTGATGACACCCGAAACCATTGGTCTGCAGGCCGGGAGCCGGGCGCTGGCGGCGCTTGATATCGCCCCGCTGAACGGCGGCAGGCGTTGTCCGGTGCTGTTTGATCCCGGCTGCGCCCTCACATTGCTTGAGCATCTGGTGCAGGCCACCAGCGGCGCGGCGCTGTATCACCGGAACAGTTTTCTCGCCGACCAGTTAGGCCAGCGTGTGTTCAGCAGCCACATCAGCATCGAAGAAGACCCTTTTGTGCCACAGGGCCTTGCCAGCCGATCATTTGATGGCGACGGCATTGCCGGTTCAGTCAGACGGATCGTTGACCAGGGGAACTTGGCCGCTTTTTTCCTCTCGGCCTACGCCGCCAGACGCCTTGGCATGGTGCCTACCGGCAGCGGCTGGGGCCCAGGCAATCTTTCCCTGCACAGCAGCCAAACCAAAGCAGGCGATGATTTTGCCGCCATGTTGAAAAAACTGGACACCGGCCTGCTGGTAACGCGTTTCACTGGTGGAGGCGCTCGATTGATAAACGGTGATTATTCACGCAGCCTGCAGGGATTCTGGGTAGAAAACGGCAAGCTATGCCATGCGGTCGATGGCGTAACCATAGCCGGCAACCTGAAGCAGATGTTCAACCAGATTGTTGCTGTCGGAGCTGACCGCTTTACCCAGGGCGCACTGACCAGCGGTTCAGTGTTAATCGACAACCTGCAGGTGGCAGGGCGCTAAGCCAGAGGAGTTTTATCATGAGTGTAAAGGTCACATCCCCCCATCTGGCGCGGGTAAAGCAGCTGTTGCTGGAATCAAACAATCTCACCGATGACGGACTGCAGGATATCATGGGCTCGGTGCTGAGCCATCAGGTCGATTATGCCGATCTGTATATCCAGAGCCTGCGGCGTGAAAGCTGGTTTTTGGAAAACGGCGTGGTCAACTTTGGTTCTTTCGACGTTGACCAGGGCTTTGGTCTACGTGCGCTTGAGCATGACCAGACCGCCTTCGCCTTTTCCCAGCACATCGATCTGAAGCATTTGCAACATGCCGCCCGATCGGTGAAAACCATTGCTGCTCCAGGCAGGTCTCCGCTCGCCATTGGGTCGGCATGCTTCGCTGACCGGCGGCATTTTATCGCCGACGATCCAATACTTGCGCGGGATACAGAGCAAAAAATCACCCTGCTGCAAAAAATAAACCGGCTGACCCGCGCCCAGGATCCCAGAGTGGTCCAGGTCACAGCGAGTCTGGAGTTAACCCACTCGGTGAACTATCTGCTGCGCCATGATTTGTACCAGGCGGCAGATATCCGGCCGATGCTGGTGCTGCGCATCGGTGTAATAGTCGAACGAAATGGCGTCAAAGAATCAGCCAGTACCGGCATCGGCGGGCGCGGGGATTTTAACCTGTTTAATGATGCCGCTTTACAGACGGCGGTGAGCGGCATGGTTAAATCGGCTCTGATTAATCTGGAAGCGATAGCCGCCCCTTCCGGCAGTATGCCCGTGGTCATCGCCGCCGGCTGGCCGGGCATGCTGCTGCATGAAGCCATGGGGCATGGCTTTGAAGGCGACTTTAACCGGCTGGGGACATCCGTCTATTCAGGTAAGTTGGGTGAACGCGTGGCTCAGCCAGGTATTACCATCGTCGATGACGGCACCCTGCCGGGACATCGGGGATCGCTGAACGTGGATGACGAAGGACAACCGACCCAGTGCACGACGCTGATTGAAGACGGTATACTCAAAGGCTATATGCACGACAGCCTGAGTGCCCGCCTGATGGGATTGCCTCCCACCGGTAACGGCCGCCGTCAGTCATATGCCCATTTGCCGATGCCGCGTATGACCAATACTTTTATGCGTAACGGCAAGTATGATCCACAGGAAATCATCGGTTCAGTCAAAAACGGGTTATATCTGGCCGACCTGGGCAGTGGCCAGGTGGATATCGTTAGCGGGCAGTACAGTTTCCAGACCGCGCTGGCTTATATGATTGAAAACGGCAAAATCACCACCCCGGTCAAAGGTGCCACGCTTACCGGTAATGGGCCGGAAACGTTGCGCCAGATCAGCATGGCAGGCAATGACCTGGCCCTGGATCGCGGCGTTGCCGTATGTGGTAAAGCCGGGCAAAGTGTACCGGTATGCGTCGGTCAGCCTACCTTGAAAGTCGATAATCTGGTGGTAGGCGGCACTCGGTGAACCCTTTCAGCGGCTGACTGGATTGCAGCGGCTGAAAGGGCTATTGCTCCATTAAGCTACCTACATCAGGGTAACCGATCGATATCATCCTCATAAACGTCCCCATGCTCCAGTCGGAGCACCCGGTTACACAGCCGCTTGATAAGGCTGCGATCATGGGAGGCAAACACAAAGATATCCGAGCCGGCAATCCAGTCCTGCATCCGGGCCTCGGCTTTCTTCTGGAATAGGTCATCGCCGGTACCGAACATTTCGTCTATCAGCAGGATATCGGGCCTGACCGAGGTGGCGACAGCAAACATCAGCCGCATGGTCATGCCCGATGAATAGGTACGCACCGGCAATACCAGAAAATCGCCCAGTTCACTGAAATCCTCTATATCCGGCACTTTTGCCTTGGCATCGGCGAGGGAATTACCCATCAGTAACAGCATCCGTAGTATATTTTCATAGCCGGACAATTCCGGATCCATCCCGGCACCCAGTTCAAAAACCGTCGCCACCGATCCACTGCGTTGAATGTTGCCGGCGGTGGCGGCATAGATGCCGGCCATGGTCCGCAACAGGGTGCTTTTGCCCGCGCCATTATGCCCGACCAGACCCACAGCATCGCCACTGTGCAGCGCGAAGCTGATATTGTTTAATGCAGTGATGGTAACGATGGTACCGGTCTGCCCGCCTATACGCCCGCCGGTGCCGATGCGTACCAGTTGGTTGCGCAAGGATTGCGAGTGCGCATTATAAATAGGATATGTCACCGTCACATTCTCAAAGATAAGCGTTGCCATGATTAAATCCAGAATGCCAGACGACCTGCATGACGACTGAACAGGGCCAGGGTGAAGATCCAACCGGCTATCGCCATTGCCAGTGTGACTTGATAGACAAAGGGATCCGGCACCACACCGAATATCGGATCACGCACCAGAGTAATAAAATAAGTAAAGGGATTCAGCCAGATAATTGCCTGATTTACGCCAGCATGGCCCGCTTTATAAATCACTGGCGTCAAAAAAAATATAATAGGCATCAGCGACTGGACAATCTGCTCCACATCTCTGAATCGGGCACCAATAAGCCCCAGGACCACTGATATCCACAGTAGATTGATTAATACGATTGCCAGCCCGACCACCGCCAGCAGACTCACCCAGCCGACAGGCTGAGGATAAACACAGAGCACGCCGACCAGCACCAGCAGATTATGTGCCAGAGTGATCGATTGACGCGCCATCAGTTGCAGAGGATGAATAAAATAGGGCAGTTGTAGATTGCGGATGATTTGCGACTGTCTGACGAAAACGGCGGTGCTTTCAGTCACGCAGCCGGAGATAAACTGCCACAGAATCAATCCTACCGTCAGCGAAGGGATAAGCTGGCTGCGTTGCTGGTTCAGCAGTTGGCTCCAGACCAGACCCAAACCCACCACACCAATAGCCGCGCCCAGGGTAAGCCATAAAGGCCCCAGCATACTGCGTTTATATCTGGCCTTGGTATCACTGTATGCCAGATGAAAAATCATCGGCAGATGGTGATGCAAGGTCTGTTTCACATCTTTAAAAGCACGATACATGGCCACAGCTGCTCTTATTAATGAAAAATGACTGTCAAAATTCCCGGCATTTTTGACTGACTATTGTTCTTTGCTCACTTTCAGAATACTTGGTTTTTTTTCATTTAATCTCGCGAAGGCATTTACTTGGTAAATAAATCAATCGCCGAATTTAACGTGATTGATTCATATTAATACGGATGGATTGGGAAAGTATAAACAATCGCTCATAATAACTTTTCTTATTTAGCCTCATATTACCTTATCGCAATGAAATTCACGATTTTAGATACTGAAATATTTATTTCACCGAGCAAGATCAAGTTAATTAGTTAATAATTTTATAAACACTCATGAGTATTACGTTCTGATCTAGTATGAGCTTTTACTGTAAGTATACTGACTCGGACGCCGTGATGAAACAGCGCCATAATACAGGCGTCATATTCCGTCATGGGTTGAATTCGAGATGATTTTCTGCCAGTGGGGGAATGAAGTGAATACAATACGCCACAGCGAGCAATCACCCATCAGGGTCGCTATTTTAATGGGTACTTACAATGCCCAAGATTATCTGTCTCATCAGTTGGAATCGATAGCCGGCCAGAGCTGCATCGAGTGGACCGTATGGATCTCCGATGACGGCTCCCAAGATGACAGCCTGCCGCTTATTGCGTCATTTCAACAAAAATGGGGAACCCAGCGGCTCAAACTGGTATCCGGACCGGGACAGGGGTTTGCCGCTAATTTTATGTCCCTAGTGTTTAATACTGATATCCAAGCCGAATATTATGCTTTTGCCGATCAGGATGACATCTGGGAACCCAATAAACTCTCCCGCGCCCTGTCGCTTATACAACAAACAGCCGCGGATCATCCGGCGATGTATTGCTCCAGAACCCGTATAGTAGACCAGTGGGACAGAGAACTGGGTTTTTCTCCGTTGTTTACCAGGCCGCCCAGTTTTGCGAATGCCCTTATACAAAGCCTGGGCGGTGCAAATACCATGATCTTCAATCATGCGGCACGGCGACTGCTGGTCGAGGCCGGGCAGGTGAACATCATTTCTCATGATTGGTGGGCCTATCTTGTTATTGCCGGTTGCGGCGGAGATATCATCTACGATGAATATCCATCAGTACGTTATCGGCAACATGCCCGAAATGTCGTCGGCACCAATACTGGCCTACGCAATAAATGGGTGAGACTTCGTAAACTCTGGCAAGGGGAATTCAGGAATTGGATCGATTGCAACATTACAGCGCTGAATAGACTCAGTAATCGGTTAAAGCCGGAAAACCGGCGATTGCTCCATACTTTTACCGCCGCACGCAATGCCTGGCTGCTTCCTCGTCTTATGGTACTAAGCCAGTCCGGGATCTATCGACAGACGCTGTTAGGCAATCTGGGCCTGCTGTTCGCCGCATTATTCAAGAAGATTTAACCATATGACCATATTAGTCACCGGCGGAGCCGGCTTTATAGGCAGTAATTTCATCCTGCACTGGTTTGAGCAAATGGACGAAACCATTGTTAATCTTGATAAACTCACCTATGCCGGCAATATGACAAACCTGGCGTCCCTCTCCACCGATGGCCGCCATCAGTTCGTTCAGGGAGATATTGGCGACCGGGCGTTACTGGGTACGCTTCTGGCACGCTATCAGCCCCGGGCGATCATCAACTTTGCGGCAGAAAGCCATGTTGACCGATCAATTCTCAATCCCGCCCCCTTTATACAAACTAACATTCTCGGCGTATTCAACCTGCTCGAAACGGTGCGTGAGTATTGGCAGGCGGCCGCTGAACCACTGCGTGCATCGTTTCGTTTTTTACAGGTTTCGACAGATGAAGTCTTCGGCTCTCTGGCGGCGGACGCCCCCCCCGCCAAAGAGGATAATCGCTATGCGCCCAATAGCCCTTATTCGGCCAGTAAGGCCTCGGGTGATCATCTGGTGCGGGCGTATTGCAGGACTTATGGCATACCGGTGCTGACGTCTCATTGCTCTAATAACTATGGGCCTTACCATTTCCCGGAAAAGCTTATTCCGCTGACCATTCATAATGCCCTGGCCGGTAAAGCCCTGCCGGTATATGGCGACGGACAGCAAATCCGCGACTGGCTATATGTAAAAGACCATTGTCAGGCTCTGCAAGCGATTCTGTCATCAGGTAAAGCAGGCAAAACTTACAATATCAGCGGGAAAAATGAAAAAACCAATATTGAAGTGGTCCGCCTGGTCTGCTCCCTGCTGGACCGATTGAGACCCCGATCTGACGGTCAGTCTTACGCCGGGCAGATTCGCTTTATCCCTGACCGACCGGGGCATGACATACGCTACGCCTTGGACGCTAGCCGACTGGAGAGAGAATTAGGCTGGCTGCCCGCTGAAACCTTTGAATCAGGAATGAATAAAACGGTGGACTGGTATCTGGGTAATGCCCAATGGGTCAAACAAGTGACAAACGGCAGCTATGTTGACTGGCTGGAAGCACAATATCATTAGCCGGTAGGCGCAAGCATGCTTATTAAAGCCCAGTCTGCGGCAGGAGGTATGATGGAGAAGTCTATACCGCACGTGTGTGCCATTATCGTCACATTTAATCCTGAGATTTATAGGGTGGAAAAAGTTATCGGATCCCTCAGCCGTCAGGTGGCAGACATCATTATCATCGACAACGCATCCGATACCGGACGTCAGGCCGCTCTGATTCAGCTGACAGAGGCAGATGATCATCGCCATCTTTTCATTATGGGTGAAAATCAGGGTATCGCGGCAGCCCAGAATGCCGGCATCCGGATCTCTTGGCTATTAAACGCCTCCCACGTCCTGTTGCTTGATCATGACAGTCTGCCGGCTGATGACATGGTCAAACAATTACTGCTGGTCGAGTCCAGACAACTGATGTTACATCAGCAGGTGGGCGCCGTGGGCCCAAGCTGCATCGACCGTCGCACGCTCACCCGTTCTGGATTTGTCAGCAAGCGGGGTATTTTAATCAGGCGCGAGTTTCCCGGCCCGGCGGCCGACTGCATAGAAACAGATTTTCTGATTGCGTCGGGAATGCTCATCCGCTGCCGAGTGCTCAAAGATGTCGGGCTGATGAGGGATGAGCTGTTTATTGATCAGGTGGATACGGAGTGGTGTTTTCGCGCCGCCAGCCGGGGATATCATCTGTACGGCGCCAGCAAGGCCTGCCTCATTCACTGTCTGGGTGATTCTATTATTCGTATCTGGCTGGGCCGCTGGCGTGAAGTTCCGGCACACAGCCCGCAGCGAAACTATTTTATATTCCGTAATACCCTGCTGCTGCTAGGCTGCACGCCGATGAGCCTGACATGGCGCTTGGCACATATTTATCGGCTAATGATATTTTTTCTTTTTTTTACGCTGCTGGCGGCGCCCAGATGGCAACGGATGAAAATGATGCTGCTGGGCGTTCGCGATGGGTTCAAAGCAGGCCGGATGCCGACATCCAACAGCAAAAGCTCTGATTAGCGATTATCAACTGCTTCATCAACGGCTGTATTAACGGCTGTATTAACGGCTATTAGCGACCACATACTCATAGATGCGTGACATTTGTTGTTCCCAGCTTATATGCGCCATCGTCGCCAGGCCGCCATTGACTAATTTCTGCCGCAGTGCTCGCTCATCATAAAGCCGGGTAAACGCTTCAAGGATGGTCTCTGGTACTGGGTCAGCGAGCCAGGCATTTTGCCCATGGCGACAATGCCACTCCACCTGATTTCCGCAATTGGAGATAACGGGCACTCCGGATGCCATTAATTCTACCGGCAGATAAGAAAGATTCGTCGCTGAAAATGCAATACCCACATCACAGGTGCGATAAAGCTGTCCGGTTGCCTTAAGCGACATATTTCCCAGCAAGACGGCAGGGAAAGGCGGCTGAGACTTGAGATCAAGCCCGGCAATGACAATCTCAACATCCGGGTATTTTTCGGCAATTTTTTGCAATGCCGCCATGCCCAGATCAAAACAACGACGTTCGGTAGAAGGACGGCCATAAAAAAACACCCTCTTTACTTTATCTCTAACCCTGCCGTCGGCTTCGGATGGATAAAAAATGTCACGATCGGCCGCAAACAGGTAATTTTCGGCATGCCCACCATGGGACTGATAACATTTTTTAAGCCAGCCGCCGCCGGTAATGCCCACAAAGCCAAAGCCATAGGTGGCATTTGCCTGTAAAGAGTCGGTGCCATAGGCATAAAACAGACTTTCATAGTCCTGCATAAAGTAGAATTTAGTCTTGGTGAAATTAAATGCCCTGACGTGATAGGCCGACTGCCAGGTGGTGGCAATCGCTCCGGTACAGGCAGGCAGGAGCTTGGGATCGATAATCACTTCCAGCCGACAATCGGGCAGCGCCGCCATCAATTCCTGTTGAAGTGTGGCCGAACTGTCATGCCTTTCATTGTTATAGATAAAAATGATATTCCTACTATTATAACTGGCAAAGTGGTTGGCAAATCGAAACAGCGTATAGTGTCCCCCGCCCCAAACATTGGACCAGTCTGGTACAAACCAGATATAGGTTGGACGTGTAGCGTCTCCCGTTACAGGCTGCAGTGCCCCGCCATAGTCTGACCAAGACTGATAATCCAGCACCTTATTGATTACCATCACCGGTTGCACAAAAGCCATTTCCGGCCAGGTAGAATGCCCGCTGTTCCCTACCTTTTGATGCAACAGGACAAAAAACCGCGGAAAACATTTATAGAGCGCAAAGATGGCGGTATTACCCAGGCCAAATTGCCTTTTGAATTTTAAGAAGCTAAGGATTTTATTTTTCATAGATTGAACAATCAGACCTGAAATGATGCCACATATTTTGCCAGGTCATCTTTCCAGAAGCCGGGAATAAATGCCTTACCGGCTAATGAGAGATAGACTGACTCAATGCCCTCGGAAAAAGGACGTGGCGCAGAAAGAGGAAACAGCGATGACTTGACCGGGTGAATATTGCCTTTGAAATCAAGAATATCACCGATAGCTCTGGCGATATCAAAACGGCTGATAGTGCCGCAACTGGCAAAATGCAGCGTTCCGGTCTGACGATGCTCGGTTGCCCAGATAATGAAATCGCTAAGTTGACCCGCGTAGGTAATGCTGCCTAATCGATCATTTACCGCTCTGAGTTCCGTAGCGCCGCTTTTGATTTGCTGAACAATTTTCCCCACAAATTTGTGATCCTTTTCCGGGCCACCGCCGATCATCCATCCGGCGCGCAGGATAAGATGATTGTCAGGACAATGTGCCCGTACCGCCAGCTCGCCCATCAACTTGGAGCGACCGTAGTAATTTGTAGGTAAAGGAATATCTAATTCGTTGTAACAGGTTTTACCCTCTGCGCCGAACACGTTAGAAGAGGAGATATATAAAAGCCATGCTCCGCAAGCCCCAGAAGCGCGTGCAATATGTTCGGTGGCAAGGTGGTTATATATACCCGCCCGCCGAGGATCACGTTCACATAAATCGACATCGGTTTCTGCGGCGAAATGCAATATTACCTGAGGCTGTATTTCTTTAATGTAATGTTCAATGGCGCTCGGATGAGACAGATCCAGCCTGCTGCGATCGGCAACGACAATATTATATCGAGAGATATTGCAGGCCCTGGTGACATACGCTCCCAGCATGCCGCTTCCACCGGTAATAAGAATTTTCATCATCTATCAAAATACCTCGGCCATTACCAGGGCAGTCCCATTCTGGTCTTTTGCTGATACGCTCCTCTCAAGGAGATGGCCATCAGGTGCGGCAAGCTGCTGCCAGACTATATCGATATCGGGATCGTCATAGCGTATGCACCGTTCATAAGAGGGGCACCAGTATTCGGTTACCATATATTGAAATTTTGCCTCTCTGGACAAGACCTGGAAACCATGGGCAAATCCTTCAGGTATCCAGAGTTGATGGTTATTGTCATCAGAAAGTGTCGCTCCTACCCAATGACCGAAGGTTGACGAATCAGTGCGAAGATCAACTGCGACATCAAACACAGCCCCTTCCACCACCCTGACCAACTTGCCCTGAGGGCGTTCAATCTGATAATGAAGACCACGGATAACATTCTGAACAGATAAAGATTCGTTGCTTTGTACAAAAAAAACGTCCCGATCAACCGCCTGCTGGAATTTTTCCAGATTAAAACTTTCAAAAAAATAACCGCGTTCATCCTCAAACAGACGTGGCTCAACCAGAACAACATCGGGAATGGACAGTCGGATGGATTTCATAGCGCATTCTCTTTAAGCAGAAACAACAGATATTCCCCGTAGCCGTTTTTAATCAGAGACTGGGCGAGATGGGTAAGCTGGATATCATCTATCCAGTGCTGTTTATAGGCGATTTCTTCCGGACAGCACACCTTGAGACCCTGGCGGGTTTCAAGGGTGGCAATGAATTGGCTGGCATCGAGCAAGGACTTGTGTGTCCCGGCATCAAGCCAGGTATAGCCCCGTCCCATTACCTCGACTTTTAATCTGCCCTGCTCCAGATATAATCGATTTAAATCGGTAATTTCGAGTTCTCCCCGAGACGAAGGCGCTAATGTTTTTGCCAGCCGGCACACCTCTTTATCGTAGAAATAAAGTCCGGTTACGGCACAATTGGATTGCGGTTTCTCAGGCTTTTCCTCCAGGCTGAGTACATCGCCCAAGGCATTGAACTGCACCACGCCATACCGCTCCGGATCAGTGACGTGGTAGGCAAACACACTGGCACCCTGTTCATTCTGCATTGCATGCTGCAGTAGTTTAGGCAGGTCGTTACCGTGAAAAATGTTATCCCCGAGAATGAGCGCACAAGGGTGTTGCTGGATAAAATCCTCAGCCAGGATGAATGCCTGAGCCAGACCATCAGGAGTATGCTGCACACAATAGCTAAGCTGTAGCCCCCATTGCTCGCCACTTCCTAACAGTTGTTGAAATCGAGGGATGTCCTGTTCGGTGGAGATAACAAGAATTTCTCTGATACCAGCCAGCATCAGAGTGCTGAGCGGGTAATAAATCATCGGCTTATCGAATACCGGCAATAACTGTTTTGAAATGGCGAGCGTGGCGGGGTGTAATCGGGTGCCTGCGCCTCCTGCGAGAATAATGCCTTTACGCTTCATTGGGTTGTCCTTTATACCGGGGCATAACCTCACATTAAAATATTCCTGGCATCCATCGGCCTGGATCTATTACAGATTAATCACTAGCGCATCGCAACTAGCAATAATTGACTATTTAACGAGTTACATCTCACACAATCCTATCGAATTGATTATAACTAAATACTGATATCAACATCAGCGTTTTGTTGTGAATATCTTCTTTACCTATGCAATTTTCTGCCAAGCCATCCTGTTAGCAGTTACATCATATGACAGGTTATTTCTCATGGGTAAAAGTTATATTTATTCTTGCTTAATCCTTACAGCAGTCTAAATATTCACGCCCGGTAATCGCCTAAAACATTGAATAAACAGTTTTTTAAAAACGCAACAATTATTTTATTCATATTTCACCCTCAATTGACAAAAAAAAACCAGACTGTCAAAATCACTGCTCACCCTAAATTCAATAATAAAAATTCAAGCCATATATATTAAGCAGTCAGTCGACATGGAGAAAAGTTAACAATGCCTATATTAAATAAACCTGCTTTGTACCTGCCAGAATATATAATCACCCTGGAAGAAACCATTGAATTAGCCAAAAGGGAATTTAAGGACAGTCCGAATCTCAAAAAAGCCATTGATCTGATCAACAACACTGGCGTTAAAAAAAGGCATATTATTCAGCCCATTGAATTAGCCTCTTTGCATCCCGGATTCGGCTATCGGAATGCGGTGTTTGAATATCAGTCAAAACGACTGGTTCCTGATGTGATTTGCCAAGCCATGAATAATGCCGAGATAATGCCCGGTGATATATCAGCCATTATTTTCGTTTCATGCTCAGGTTTCCTTATGCCCTCTCTGACGGCCTGGCTCATCAATAAAATGGGCTTACCCTATAATACAGTGCAAATTCCTATCGCCCAGTTAGGCTGCGCCGCGGGCGGTGCGGCTATTAATCGAGCCAAAGATTTTATTGCCGCGCATCCCGGCAGTAATGTGCTCATCGTGAGTTGCGAATTCTGTTCCCTTAGCTATCAACCTACCGATAGCGACATTGGTAGCCTGCTTTCCGATGGCCTGTTCGGAGATGCAATAACCGCGGCAGTGGTTACTGCTGATCAAGGTGCCGGGCTTGAATTGCTTAAAAACAGCAGCTATTTAATTCCTGACACCGAAGAATGGATACGCTACCAGGTAAAAGACAGTGGATTCCATTTCAGGTTGGACAAAAGAGTGCCGGGTACCATGGAACCGCTGGCGCCGGTAATGACGGAACTGGCTGCGGCCAGTGGCTGGGAAATCGATAATCTTGACTACTACATTATCCACGCCGGTGGACCGAGAATATTGGACGATTTATGCAAATATCTAGGCGTTGCCCGTGAGAAATTTGCGTTCAGCCGAGACACCTTGGTGAATTGCGGCAATATTGCCAGCTCAGTAGTGTTTGAAGCCTATCGCAGAATGTGGGAGGCTGGTAGTCTTAATAGCGGCGACCGAGGCATTATCGCTGGCTTCGGTCCGGGTATTTCTGCAGAAATGAGCCTCTCGGAAAAAAGGTAGCATGGGCGGTGGCTCAGAGTAAGTAATCAGACTGTAAAAGCACCATCGCCTTTAATTGTCGACCATAGAACGGAGCAGGCCATGTTCAAAGTGGCCTATAAGTCATGCCTATATGTGGAATTCCGTCTTCATCATAAACGTCCGTTGTCGCTGTAAAACCGGAGCGCCGGTAGAAATCCTGCAAATGAGCCTGGGCAGAGAGGGAGATTTTCTGACCGGGCCAGAAAGCGTGGCAGTCAGCTAAAGTACGCGTCATCAATTGCTGGCCAAGTTTATACCCTCTTGCCTGCTCAGAAATAATCACCCGTCCAATGCTTACCCCTTGGTCGTGGGTAAGAATACGTGCATAGGCGATCAACTCTTGATTTTTGAAAGCGGTGATATGCCGGTGATCATTCTTCAAGTCATTACCGTCTACATCCTGATACAGACAATGCTGTTCGATAATAAAAACCCGGTTTCGCAATGCCAGGATGGCATACAGCGTCCGGGTATCAAGCTCATTGTGGTGCCAGCTTTGCCAAAGTAAGTCCATGATATTTCCTATAAGTAATTCAGCTCGCTAATGGCTAGAAGCCGTTGCAGAAAACCATCATAATCAATTTGGTATTGTCAGCCAAACAGGCAGTGAATTTAATGCACAGGATAGCAATTGAACGATTAGATACCCTGAACGATGGCAAGGTTTTGTCTGAATTGGCCGATGTTTTACTGGATTGCGTCGAAGGCGGCGCCTCAGTCAGCTTTATGGCCTCCCTTACCCCAGATCGTGCGGCTCAATATTGGCAGAGTCGGAATAAACAAATCGAAGCCGGGGAGATCGCTTTACTTGTCGCCCGTGATGCGACTACGCGTATCGTCGGTACCGTCCAGCTTATGCTTGCCCAACCGGAAAATCAGCCTCATCGGGCTGATGTGGCGAAATTACTGGTGCATCGACAGGCCAGGCAACAGGGGATAGGCGCGGCGCTAATGACAAAAGCCGAGTCGTGGGCTCGGCGAGAAGGGAAAATGCTTTTGGTACTCGATACCGCCACCGGCAGCAGTGCCGAATCACTCTATCCCCGTCTGGGCTGGCAGCAGTCGGGAATCATACCCGATTATGCTCTGATGCCGGATGGTACTCTGACCGCAACCACGGTGTTCTTTAAATACCTTTGAAGGAATCGCTCAAGCCGCCGGCGAAAACAAAGCTCAGTTTATTGCCTTCAGGATCGCGGCAATAGGCGCTATAGAAGTCTTCATTGTATAGGGGCCTTATTCCAGGCTCCCCTTCATCATATCCGCCGCAGGCCAGAGCCACTGACCAGGCGGACGCCACCGCATCCGGCGAAACGGCCGCAAAGCTTATCTGACATCCATTCCCCCAGGTTGCCGGCAACCCATTATAAGGAACATTGACCACAAACTGCGGCCATCTCTGACCTGCTTTTTTCCATATGACCCCGGCGATATCGTCAACATTGGCCGCTCGTTTGAGCCCCAGTTCCGCAAGAACGTCATCATAAAAACGTATCATCCGCGACAAATCCCTGGCTCCCAACTGCACATGGCTGAACATAGACGTGTTTCCTCCCATTATCATCTGCTATTACTATAGATAAACTACCGACCAGGAAGTGACAGGGGGTCGAAAAGAGAAGTTGCATACCGGCCCCAAAGGCTGACATCAGGGATGAATGATCAGCTATTGACTGTCTGCGCCAGCGGCCAGTGGTGATTTTTCATGCCAGGCGACACTGCCAATGCGCTGTAACGCCATAATATATTGATTAATATAGATATTAACTAGTTTCCACTGACTTTATCTAAAAAAATAAAAAACATCAAATCATATATATCAATAGGTTATACGTATTAACGTGCATTGAAAAGCACGCAGCAGATATGTTTGTGAGGAAAAAATATCAAATTATTTTCAAACATGACGCGATTCTATGCCTTTGTATCACATTTCGCTGAAGTTATTGTTTGAGGTGTCGATAATAAAAAAGACCATGTCATTCAACGACTTTTGACAGCTGAAAAGGCATAGAGAACTTATGAATAGCCAGATATTAATTTACCATTGCACTAATAAAATCTAAAAACATATAATCATTGTTATATTTACATTATACATTCGTATTTTTTAATTAGTCATATTTCAAAAATGGAAATATTCATATAAACTGCTCCCCGTCATCAATAATGAATATCCGGATTAATTGTTATTGGTTGCGTTATTCAAGAGAAAGACAAAGTACGGGATACTCTTTCAGCCGAAATACTCAGCGTAATGGAGTTGAACAGCATCCGGTTATTTGTCAGTTAACGTTAAAGCTCTGTAGGGTTTAGTAGGAAGAATTAATTAAAAATGTATGCTTTTGTAGAGCCCTAAGATTTTGGCGGCTCCTGACATTGTTTTACAAAAAAATTAATCTTTTTAAGATCATCAGAAGATTTTGACACACCTGTATTTTAAATAGTCATCGCTGTAATATAAAGAGAGAAGAAAAAATGGAAAAAGTAATCGATACATCAGTCATGGTTGAATCTTTATCACGCATTTATCATCGCCTGAAAAAAGAAGTCAATGGTCAATTGGTAAACGATGGGCTGTCGATGTCTAAAATGAAAATTCTGCAGTTGATTACCCGCGGCAAAACCAGCGCGACTGATATCAAGAACTATATGGGCTTCTCCTCTCGTACTGTGGTAACTGTTCTGGATGCTCTTGAAAAAGACGAAATGCTGCAGCGCCAGCAGAGCCCTACCGACCGCCGCGTCAAGCACGTTTATATCACTGAAAAAGGCCTTGATAAGTTGCAATTTGCCCAGCAGACCCATCAGGTTATCCTTGAGCGCATGTTTGCCCCGCTCAATGAACTGCAATTGGAAAAATTTCATGAAATTTGCACAGCGCTGGAAGTTAATCAAAAGTAAGGCAACTTGATTGGAAGGCTTATTGATTCCAGTAGCTCAATAATCTTAGTAAAAAAGACATTAGCCTTACTCAATACTTATAATCGGCACCCCAATTGAATGGTCCAAAAAACCTACGCTGGAAATTGCGTAAAAATAATAAGTACGTTTGGGACACGGAAATGAATTTTTTACTAGTCGATTATTAAATATTTATGATGTTAATCTCGTAAGTGTGGTTATGCAGGCGGAAAGAATTTGCCGCTTGCATAGCCTGAACCTGCCTTATTGTTTAGCCATAAACTGATAATACATTAAATAGGCTTGATAATTATCTGACTAACCCACTGCTGAATGAGTAAATTCGCTGTAATTGCCACTGTAATCCTCTGCCCGCCCCCTTTTATAAGTGCAGTACGCAATCGGTTTGCCGGATAAAGGGCCGCATTCGGGAATTCTGCAACCTGGGTAATGGCCGCGGTATTTATCCGGCCTGACAATCCAGACGGCAGTAACGACACCAAGCCAGGTTTGGCGCCGTATCTGGCGCTAAAGGCTGAAAAGGAAGGCTGCATGATGGTTAAATGCTGTGTATAATGATGCATGGTTTCATTTTCACAGATCGCTCCTTCAACTTCAGCTGAATATCCCATTATGGTCCAAGGTACGCTCTACATTGTTTCTGCTCCAAGCGGCGCGGGGAAATCCAGCCTGATCCAGGCTTTGCTCAAAACACAGCCGCTTTACGATACGCAAGTATCGATTTCACATACTACGCGCCCGATTCGCCCTGGAGAGAAACACGGAGAGCATTATTTCTTTGTTTCCGTGGAACAATTCGAACGAATGATCGAAGAGCATGCCTTCCTTGAGCATGCCAGAGTGTTCGGTAATTATTATGGCACGTCCTGCGAAACTATCACCCAGACGCTCTCCACCGGCGTGGATGTGTTCCTGGATATTGACTGGCAAGGGGCGCAGCAAATACGGCAGAGAATGCCGCTTGCCCGCAGCATTTTTATACTGCCGCCCTCAAAAGAAGAGCTGTCGCGCCGCCTTCGCGGGCGCGGGCAGGACAGTGAAGGGGTCATTACTCAGCGGATGGCGCAGGCCGTTGCCGAAATGACGCACTATGCAGAGTATGATTACCTGATCGTGAACGATGATTTCAACACAGCGCTAATGGACTTGAAAACCATTATCCGCGCTGAAAAACTGCGTCTTGAGCGTCAAAAACTACGTCATTACGCATTAATCACCAAACTAATGGCAGACTGAGACAAGTTTCAGTATGATGCCCAGTCATTTCTTCATCAGTGGAGTACAGAATCATGGCACGCGTAACAGTACAAGACGCCGTCGAAAAAATTGGTAACCGTTTTGACCTGGTGCTGGTCGCTGCACGTCGCGCAAGACAATTGCAGGTCGGCGGCAAGGATCCACTGGTACCGGAAGAAAACGATAAATTTACCGTTATCTCGCTGCGCGAAATCGAAGAAGGGTTGATCACCAACCAGATTCTTGATTTACGCGATCGCCAGGAGCAGCAAGAGCAGGAAGCCGCAGAGATCCAGGCGGTAACCGCTATCGCTGAAGGCCGTCGTTAATTCCAGGCTACGATTCGCAATTGTATCTCTTTGAAAGTCTGAATCTGCTTATTGAACGTTACCTGCCCGAGGATCAGATAAAACTCCTCCGGCAGGCGTACCTTGTGGCACGCGATGCCCACGAGGGGCAGTCTCGTTCCAGTGGCGAGCCCTATATAACCCATCCGGTTGCCGTTGCCTGTATCCTGGCTGAAATGCGTCTCGATCATGAAACCCTCATGGCAGCGCTGCTGCATGATGTGATTGAAGATACGCCAGCCACCTATCAGGATATGGAACAGCTGTTTGGCAAGAGCGTTGCCGAACTGGTCGAAGGTGTATCGAAGCTCGACAAGCTTAAATTCCGCGATAAAAAAGAAGCCCAGGCGGAAAACTTCCGCAAAATGATCATGGCGATGGTGCAGGATATCCGCGTCGTGCTTATCAAACTGGCTGACCGCACGCATAATATGCGGACTCTGGGCGCCCTGCGTCCGGATAAACGCCGCCGCATCGCCCGCGAAACCCTTGAGATATATAGCCCACTGGCTCACCGCCTGGGTATTCACCACCTTAAAACCGAACTAGAAGAGCTGGGTTTTGAAGCGCTGTATCCCAATCGTTTTCGGGTCATCAAGGAAGTTGTAAAATCGGCACGCGGTAATCGCAAGGAGATGATTCAGAAAATCCTCTCTGAAATAGAAGGCCGGCTTATCGAAGCGGGTATTCCCTGCCGGGTCAGCGGACGCGAGAAACACCTCTATTCCATTTACTGCAAAATGCACCTGAAAGAACAGCGCTTTCATTCCATTATGGATATCTATGCGTTTCGGGTGATCGTCGGTGAAGTGGATACCTGTTACCGCGTACTGGGACAGATGCACAGCCTGTATAAACCGCGCCCAGGGCGGGTGAAGGATTACATCGCTATACCCAAGGCCAACGGCTATCAATCCCTGCATACCTCGATGATTGGTCCCCATGGTGTGCCGGTTGAAGTGCAAATCCGCACCGAAGACATGGACCAAATGGCAGAAATGGGCGTAGCCGCTCACTGGGCCTATAAAGAGCAGGGTGAACCCGGGACTACCGCTCAGATCCGCGCTCAGCGCTGGATGCAGAGTCTGCTTGAACTTCAGCAAAGCGCCGGCAGTTCCTTCGAGTTTATCGAAAGCGTTAAATCTGATCTGTTTCCTGATGAGATATACGTGTTTACGCCTGAGGGCAGGATCGTTGAGCTGCCCGCCGGCGCCACTCCAGTGGATTTTGCCTATGCCGTCCATACCGATATCGGTCATGCCTGCGTCGGCGCCAGGGTAGATCGCCAGCCTTATCCGCTTTCGCAATCCCTGAGCAGCGGGCAGACGGTTGAAATCATCACCGCCCCCGGCGCACGGCCGAATGCCGCCTGGCTTAATTTTGTCGTCAGCTCCAAAGCGCGCGCCAAAATCCGTCAGATGCTGAAAAATCTCAAGCGCGATGATTCCGTAGGACTGGGCCGCCGTCTGTTGAACCATGCGCTTGGCGGCAGCCGCAAGCTGACTGAAGTCCCGCCCCAGAATATCCAGCATGAGCTTGATCGGATGAAGCTGGCGACCCTGGATGATTTGCTGGCCGAGATCGGGCTTGGCAACGCCATGAGCGTGGTAATTGCCCGCAATCTGCAGGGCGACCCTTCCAATATGACACAGACAGGGCCTAAAACGCTGCCTATCAAAGGGGCTGACGGGGTGCTTATCACCTTCGCCAAATGCTGCCGTCCAATCCCCGGTGATCCGATCATCGCCCATGTCAGCCCAGGTAAAGGGCTGGTAGTGCATCACGAATCCTGCCGTAATATCCGCGGTTACCAGAAAGAGCCTGAGAAATTCATGCCTGTGGAATGGGACGTAGTCAGCGAGCAGGAGTTTATCGCTGAGATTAAAGTGGAGATGTTCAATCATCAGGGCGCGCTGGCGAACCTGACCGCCTCAATCAACGCCGCCAATTCCAATATCCAGAGCCTGAATACGGAAGAAAAAGACGGCCGCGTCTATAGCGCCTTTATCCGCCTGACAACAAATGACCGTATCCATCTGGCCAATATTATGCGTAAAATCCGTATCATGCCGGATGTGATCAAAGTGACCCGCAACCGTAACTGACCTGGGGGCCGGTCTCTGCCAACCGACGCTGGCCCCCAGGTTAACCGATACGCCACGGAGCAGAGAACTATGCAAGGCCAGATGTTGAACACCCTCCCCTTGAACTCTCTGACAGGCGTCGGCCCGGCACAGGCGGCCAGGCTTGCTCGGTTGGGATTGGAAAACCTGCAGGATTTGCTGCTCCATCTGCCGTCACGTTATGAAGATCGTACCCGCCTGTATGCCATCGGCGAGACACTTCCCGGCATGTTCGCCACTGTACAGGGCGAGGTGGTCAATACCGACATCAGTTTTGGCCGCCGCCGCATGCTGACCTGTCGGCTGCGTGACGACAGCGGGGTTATCACGCTGCGCTTTTTCAATTTCAATGCCGCGATGAAAAACAGCCTGTCCCCGGGCCGGCAGGTCACTGCCTACGGAGAAATCCGCCGAGGCCAGATCGGCGCGGAGATCATCCATCCCGAATACCATGTGCTGGGTGATAACCAGGACGGTCCTTTGCTTGCCACCTCGCTGACGCCGGTTTATCCGACGACGGACGGCGTCAGACAGGCGACACTGCGCAACCTTACCGATCAGGCGCTGCAGTTGCTCCAGCGGCATCACATCGCCGAATTGCTGCCGCCTGAACTTGGCCGCAGCTTAATCAGCCTGCCGGATGCTTTGCAGCTGCTGCACCGTCCCCCGCCTGAAATCTCACTGGTTGAACTCGAACAGGGCAGGCATCCTGCCCAGCAGCGTCTTATTATGGAAGAACTGCTGGCGCATAATCTCAGCATGCTGGCGGTACGCGCCGGCGTGCAGAAAGACCGGGCGTTACCCCTTACTGCCGATCACCCGCTGAAGGACCTGTTCCTGGCTTCATTGCCGTTTACGCCGACCGGTGCTCAGCAGCGGGTGGTGGCTGAAATAGAGCAGGACCTGATAAAGAGCGTTCCGATGATGCGACTGGTGCAAGGCGATGTTGGTTCGGGCAAAACCCTGGTTGCCGCCCTGACCGCACTGCGCGCTATCGGCGCAAACAAGCAGGTTGCCCTGATGGCGCCGACAGAATTACTGGCCGAGCAGCATGCTTATAATTTCCGGCAATGGTTTGAACCACTCGGTATTCATGTTGGCTGGCTGGCGGGCAAGCAAAAAGGCAAAGCCCGGCTCAGCGCTCAGGAGGCCATTGCCGATGGCAGCGTCAGTATGGTGGTCGGTACCCACGCCATATTTCAGGAACAGGTACAATTCGCCGGACTGGCGCTGGTTATCATAGACGAACAGCATCGATTCGGTGTCCACCAGCGGCTCGCGTTGTGGGAAAAAGGGCTGGCGCAGGGCTACCACCCTCACCAGTTGATTATGACCGCTACACCCATCCCGCGCACCCTGGCGATGACCGCCTATGCGGATCTCGATACCTCGGTGATTGATGAGCTGCCCCCCGGGCGCACACCGGTCACCACCGTCGCCATCCCCGATACGCGCCGCCCTGATATTATCGAGCGAGTACGTCAGGCCTGCCGGCACGAGCAGCGCCAGGCATACTGGGTCTGTACCCTGATTGAAGAGTCAGATCTGCTGGAAGCACAGGCCGCCGAGGCAACATGGCAAGAGCTCAAGCTGGCATTGCCTGAGCTGACGGTCGGACTGGTCCACGGCCGGATGAAAGCCCAAGAAAAGCAGCAGGTCATGCAGGCGTTTAAAAGCGGTCAGATTCAACTACTGATCGCTACCACCGTTATCGAGGTGGGCGTCGATGTCCCCAACGCCAGCTTGATGATTATTGAAAACCCCGAGCGTCTCGGGCTCGCCCAGCTTCACCAGTTGCGTGGGCGTGTCGGCCGTGGCGCCATTGCTTCCCACTGCGTTCTGCTTTACAAGTCACCGCTGAGTAAGACCGCCCAAATGCGCCTGCAGGTATTACGAGACAGCAATGATGGCTTTGTCATTGCGCAGCGAGATCTGGAGATACGCGGTCCCGGCGAGCTGTTAGGCACCCGACAGACCGGCAATGCAGAGTTCAAAGTTGCCGATTTGCTACGCGATCAGGCAATGATTCCCGAGGTTCAGCGTCTGGCGCGCCATATTCATCAGCACTGGCCCCAGTCTGCTCAGGCGCTGATCGAACGCTGGATGCCCGAGCGCGTCAAATACACCAATGCCTAGGTAGGATGCCATCGCGGTAAAATCGTTAGACCCTGGAATCAAAGGCTATTTCTAGCCCTGAGTTGACTTATATCAACCCACTGGAGCGAAGCACTATCGCAATCGATTGCTTTTCGAAAAAAGATGATTAAAATGCCCACTTTGCCGCTCAGGAACGCTTCAGATCATGACCATTCAACCAGCCGACAGCGCAGAGACCACCGCCCCGGCCGCCAAAAGCGAATTAATTTACCGGCTGGATGATCGTCCGCCTCTTCCGCAGACTCTGTTTGCCGCCTGCCAGCATCTGCTGGCGATGTTTGTGGCGGTGATTACCCCGGCGTTGCTTATCTGCCAGGCGTTAGGATTACCGGCCCAGGATACGCAGCACATTATCAGTATGTCGCTGTTCGCTTCCGGCCTGGCGTCGTTACTGCAAATCAAAACCTGGGGGCCGGTGGGATCCGGTTTGCTGTCCATTCAGGGCACCAGCTTCAACTTTGTCAGTCCGCTGATTATGGGCGGGCTGGCGCTGAAAAACGGCGGCGTCGATGTGCCGGTCATGATGGCGGCGCTGTTTGGCACGCTAATGGTCGCATCCTGTACCGAAATCCTGCTATCGCGGGTACTTCACCTGGCCCAACGCATTATTACCCCGTTAGTCTCGGGCATCGTGGTCATGATTATCGGTATTTCGCTTATCCAGGTCGGGCTTACGTCAATCGGCGGTGGCTTTTCAGCGCTTAACGACCACACCTTCGGGGCGCCGAAAAACCTGATGCTGGCCGGTATCGTATTGCTGGTCATCATTTTGCTTAACCGGCAGCGCAACCCTTATCTGCGCGTGGCTTCGCTGGTTATCGCCATGCTGGTTGGTTATCTGGCGGCATGGGTGGCAGGTATGCTGCCCGAAACCCCGCCGGCGGCGGAACAATCGCTTATCGTTATTCCGACCCCGCTCTATTATGGTCTTGGCTTTGACTGGAACCTGCTTATTCCGCTGATGCTGGTGTTTATGGTGACCTCGCTTGAAACCATCGGCGATATTACTGCTACATCCGATGTGTCCGAGCAGCCGGTACGCGGGCCGCTGTATATGCGCAGACTGAAGGGCGGCGTTCTGGCCAACGGGCTTAATTCAATGCTGTCGGCCGTCTTCAACACCTTCCCCAATTCCTGCTTTGGCCAGAATAATGGCGTTATCCAACTGACCGGCGTGGCCAGTCGCTATGTGGGCTTCTTTGTCGCCCTGATGCTGATTATCCTGGGTCTATTTCCTGCGGTCAGCGGTATCGTCCAGCATATCCCTGAACCGGTGCTGGGCGGCGCCACTATTGTGATGTTCGGCACTATTGCCGCTTCAGGGGTACGTATCGTATCGCGCGAGCGTCTGAATCGTCGGGCGATAATGATTATTGCCCTTTCCCTGGCCGTCGGCCTGGGTGTATCCCAGCAACCGCTTATCCTGCAGTTTGCTCCTCAGTGGCTGAAGACGCTGATGTCCTCCGGTATCGCTGCCGGCGGTATTACCGCCATCGTACTCAACCTGATATTACCGCCGGAGCGCACTACTGAGCGTTGATCAGCTATTAAACCCCTGAGATAACTAAAAAGCCTGGATGTAAGCCGCTGTTTCCTGCAGCGGCTTTTTATTTTAACCCTGGATTTGCACTCGCCCCTTGAGATAGCCAGTCATTTCCGGCATAAACACAGTATCGCTTTCATCGGGACTGGACCAGGCAATGAAATTTATCGGGAAAATATTGTTATCGCTACTATTGGTCCTAGTGCTGTTTATCGTTTTGATATATGTACTGCTGCAAACATCCTGGGGTGCCGGCTGGATAGGCAAGCTGGTCACTCGCCACAGCAATTATCAATTATCCCTGGGTAAAATCGACCATAGCTGGTCAAAGCTCAGCGAGCTGGCTTTTGATAATATTGCTTTTGGTCAGAAAGAGCGGACGCCGACGCTGGTGGCCAAGCGGCTGGTTGCAGGGTTCAGCAGCCGCCAGCTGACCGACCCTTACCATTTTGAACGCATCAGGCTGCAGGACGGCACACTAAACCTTGATCCCGCCTCGCTGGCATTTCCTCTCCAGGCAGACGTGCTGCAGTTGAACGGCATGGCGGTGCAATCCCCTCACGGCGAGTGGCATCTCAATGGCCAGAACGTCAGCGCCGGCATTACCCCCTGGAAACCGGAAAATGGCTTTCCTTTGGGCCGTAGCGCCCGCTTCGAACTCAGCGCCCGCTCATTGACGCTTAACGATATGCCGGCCGAAAATGTCCTGGTCAGGGGAAACATAAACAATCAGCAGCTGACGCTGGATGATGTGGGCGCCGACCTGTCCCAGGGACAGTTAACCGGCAATGCCCGTCGTGAGCAGGATGGCAGTTGGCAGGTCGACAATCTGCGCCTCAGCAACGTCCGCATGCAGACCGAACTGTCGCTGGAGCAGTTCCTGAAGCAGATTTCACGAGTGCCAAAAATTACCATTCATCGCTTTGACCTGATAGACGCCCGCATGGAAGGCAAAAGCTGGGCCTTCAGCGATCTGGACTTATCGCTGCGCGACATAACCTTTCAGCAGGGGGACTGGTCCTCCGAGGATGGCAACCTGTCTTTCAATGCCAGCGAACTGGTCAGTGGTCCCATACATCTCTCCGATCCGATAGCCAGCATGAATTTTTCACCGTCGGGTATCACCATCGGGCAGTTCAGCGGCCGCTGGGAAGGCGGGTTGATGCGCACCGCCGGCCAGTGGCTGCGTGATGGCAAGCGTCTGGTGCTAGATGATTTCATGATGGCCGGACTCGAATACACCCTTCCTGCCGACTGGCGGCAAAGCTGGCAGAAACCACTGCCGGCCTGGCTTGCCGGGGTAGCGGTCACCAAGCTGACGGCCAGTCGCAATCTGCTGATTGATATTACCCCCTCGTTTCCGTTTCAGGTCACCGCACTTGACGTCAGCGCCAGACAGCTGGAACTGGTTCGTGACCATCGCTGGGGGATCTGGTCTGGCAATCTCAACCTGAACGGCAGCGATGCAACCTTCAATAAAATTGATATCCGTCGGCCTTCCCTGGCGCTCAAGGCAGACGAGGGAAAAATCGCCATCAGTGAAGCCAGCGCCTTTGCCGGATCGGGCCTGGTCGAGCTCAGCGGTTCGGTAAGTCAACAGCCGGAACGGGCCTTCACATTGCGACTGTCCGGGCGATCTGTACCGGTAAATCTGATGGAAAACTGGGGCTGGCCGGCGTTGCCGCTGGCAGGCAATGGCAATTTGCAGTTAAACCTGAGCGGTAGCCTGGCGGGATCAACATCTTTCAAAGAGTCGATCAGCGGTCAACTGCGTGCAGTGGATACCCGCGGCAACAGCATCAACCAGACCATGGTAAATGGCGATGTTTCAGCCAGCGACGCACCATAGCGGCCCGGCAGCCGGGCGGTGCATTCCGCCTGCAGGCCTGGGTATCTCCGGCCTGCGCTCAAGCGTTGCAGGGGCACCAGCCCAGATGTGGTAAACCGTCAGATAATGGCCTGGGAGCCGCCCCGCTCCAGAGGCTTATCCGGGGAAGGCGGCAAAACCAGGTAAACGCCTTCGAAAATCGCTCCGCGAGAATCATTGCCGAACATTTCAACCTCCAGCTGGACCCGGGCTTTGCGTCCGCGCGCCAGTCGATCCAAGTCCCCGCTCAGCGATCCCAAGTCCGCAACCGCGCTCGGCCTGCCGGTTACCGGGGTAAGGTAACGGATATGCGCATCCGCCAGGATAATCGTGCCGCCAAGGTGGCGCTCTCGCAGCAAAAGCCAGATAAGACCCCATCCGGTCAGGGTCGCCAGTGAAAAGAGACTGCCGGCAAACAGGGTATGATGAGGATTCTGGTTACCGGTCTCAGGCATAGTGGTCATGAACTTCTGGCCGGTGTACTGGCTGATGCGCACGCCCATTTTCTCACTCAGCGGAATATGCTCATACCAGGCTTGCTGCAGTTGGCCGCACCAGTCTGGCCGATGCAGGATATCATCCAGGGTGGCTATCGGTTTTATCATCAGAAAATGCCTGATGGGTGTCGTTGAGGGAACGGTGATCTCGCCCTGGTTGATAAAACCCAGTTTGGAAAAGAACTCGACCGCATCTTCGCGGGCGCTGCAGACTACCCGCTTGACCCCTTCCTGGCGCGCTACAGACTCCAGGGTCATCGCCACCAGCGTTCCCAGCCCTTTATCTTGCACATCAGGATGAACCGCCAGGAAGCGGATAGAGGCCTCATTATCGGCGTTAACGTACAACCGTCCGACCGCGACCGGTCTGCCCTGTTCATCAACCACCATCTGATGATGGGCGGTCACGTCATAAGCATCCCTTTCGGAACCCATCGGCTGGTGCAATGGCTTGCGTAACATTTCCCAGCGAAACTGATAGTACTGGTTCAGCTCTTCATCGGTCTGCGGTACACGCAAGTGATACATGCCACTCTCTCTCTTATAATTACCTGACGTCGCATCGGCCACGCCATTCACGCTTCAAGCCAGAAGGTTACCGGACCGTCATTGACCAGGCCCACCTGCATATCAGCCGCGAACCGCCCGGTCTGGGTTTCAATGCCGGTCTGTCGACAGCAATCAATAAATAGCTGATATAAATGCTCGGCGCTGACAGGAGAAGCGCCGCGGGAAAAACCGGGCCTCAGACCTTTGGAGGTATCCGCCGCCAGTGTGAACTGCGACACCACCAGCAGGCTGCCGCCGGACTGCTGGACGTTAAGGTTCATCTTCCCTTGCTCATCGGCAAAAATGCGATAGGCAAGCACCCGTTCACACAGCTTGGCAGCGTTGCGCTCATCATCGTTTTTTTCTACGCCCAGCAAAACCAGCAGACCCGGGCCGATTTTTCCCACTGTTTCGCCGGCGATATCCACATTGGCACTGCTTACCCGCTGCAGCAAGGCTATCATTACGGTTTAAGCTCCCTGTTACCTGATTCAGACCGATCGCGATGCCGGTGTTCCGCAAGTGAGACGGTAATTTCCGCCCCCAGCAATACAATACACCAGCTTACGTAGACCCAGAGAAATAAGATGGGAATGACGGCGAGCACGCCATAAATGAGCTGGTACGATGGAAACAGGGTGATATACAGGCCGAAAATTTTTTTACTCAGTTCAAACAGTAAACCGGCCACCAGCGCCCCGGTCAGCGCATCCCGTGCCGGCACCCGCACGGTAGGCACCAGGCTGTATAGCATCCAGAATGAAGCGCATGACAGCAGCAGTGGCAACACGCGCAAAGCGACGTCCTTGAAGGTGGAGATGCCGGTATTGTTAAGCCAGTTCAGTGAAAGCAGATAAGAGCTCACCACCATGCTGGCGCCGGCCAGCAGGGGGCCAAGAGTAAGCACCATCCAGTAAACGGCGAACGAAATCACCACCGGGCGTTTTTTCTTACTGCGCCAGATGATATTCAACACTGAATCCACCGAATAAATCAGTAGCAAAGCAGTGACGATAAGACCGCAGGTGCCGACTGCAGTCATCCGGCTTGAATTGAGGATAAACTGTTCCAGATAGCGCTGGATGACATCACCGGTCGCCGGCATGAAATTGGTAAAGATGAATTGCCTCAGTTGGATGCTGACTTCTGAAAATACCGGGAATGCGGCGAAAAGCGCAAAAATAACGGTGATAAGCGGCACCAGCGACAGCAATGAGACATAAGCCAGATGACCCGCCAGCACGCTGATATCATCAGCGTAGGCGCGCTTTATCAATAATTTGAAGAAGGTCAGCAACGGCGTCATTTTTTTGAGATTAAGACGACTCATCATCATGACCTCCCCCGGTAAAAGACAAAAGTGACTCAGGCAAAATAGGCGGGCACCACATTCTTGTCCGTGACGAGAATACATTCCAGTCCAACAGCCTCAGCGCCGGCAATATTATCGGCATTATCATCGAAAAACACTGCATCGCTGGCCTCGACGCCTTCTTGTTCCAGCACGTAACGGTAGATTTCCGGCTCAGGCTTACGCATGCCCAGGTCCTGGGAGAGATACAGCTTATCCACATTCTGCTGGACTTCCGGGTACTGGCTTGGCCAGAAGCTGCAGTGCAGCCGGTTGGTATTGGACAATATCACTACCCGCTGTCCCTGTTCGCGCAATCGGCGGGCGATATCGATGACCTCGGGACGCACGCCGACGAACACCGCCTGCCAGCCGGCGGTAAACTGTTCAAAGCTCAGTGCGATGCCCAGTTGATGGCAAATACGCCCGGCAAACTCTTCGTCGGTAATATCGCCGCGCTCATGCAGTTCAAAAGCTTCATCCATGACGAATTGTTTTTTCAGCGCCGCCAGCGGTACCCGGCTGAGATCACTCCAGACACCCAATACACGATTAAAATCGATATCGATGACAACGTTACCTAAATCAAAGATATAAAGCATGGTTCCCTCCTCTGGTGGAATGGTGCAGTTCAATGTAGCCGGAAATGCTCCAACTGAACAGCAATGAACCCGCATCATTCAGACAACCAGGGCCTGTAAAACGGAATATGAGATCAAAAGCCGGGTCTGGCAAGGAAAGAGGAGGGTAATGCAGGCAAAAAAAAACCAGTCAACAACGTTGACTGGCATTGATAACAGGTCGGAACGATTAAGAACGGTTGGCGCGCTTACGTTCGTTTTCAGTCAGGTAACGTTTACGCAGACGAATGGACTGAGGAGTCACTTCCACCAGTTCGTCGTCGTCAATGAATTCCAGCGCCTGTTCCAGAGACATTTTAATCGCCGGAACCAGGGTGGTGGCTTCATCGGTGCCAGAGGCACGCATGTTGGTCAGTTTCTTACCGGTCAGGCAGTTTACCGTCAGGTCGTTAGAACGGGTATGAATACCGATGATCTGACCTTCATAAACTTCAGCACCGTGTCCAAGGAACAGACGACCACGATCCTGCAGGCTGTAAAGAGCATAGGCAACCGCTTTACCCTGGCCGTTGGAAATCAGAACGCCATTCTGGCGCTGGCCGATTTCACCCGGGCGTACGTCATCATAGTGACTGAACGTGGAATACAGCAGACCAGTGCCTGAAGTCATGGTCAGGAATTCGGTACGGAAACCGATAAGACCACGGCTAGGAATGATGTAATCCAGACGGATACGTCCCTTGCCATCAGGCAGCATGTCGCGCATGTCACCCTTACGGATACCCATGGCTTCCATGACCGGGCCCTGATGTTGCTCTTCGATGTCCAGAGTTACCTGTTCGAATGGTTCCTGCTTCGCGCCATCAACGGTACGGAAAATAACTTTCGGACGGGAAACGGCGATTTCAAAACCTTCACGGCGCATGTTTTCGATAAGAACAGAAAGATGCAGTTCGCCACGGCCTGAAACACGGAAGGTATCCGGGTCTTCGGTTTCTTCAACCCGCAGTGCCACGTTGTGCACCAGCTCCTTGTTCAGACGCTCAAGGATTTGACGAGAGGTGACATACTTGCCTTCTTTACCACAGAACGGCGAGGTATTTACGCCGAAGGACATGGATACGGTAGGCTCATCGACGGTCAGCGGAGGCAGAGCTTCGACCTGAGCCTGATCGCAGATGGTATCGGAAATGTTCAGTTCGCCCAGTCCGGTAACCGCAATGATGTCGCCGGCTTCAGCCAGTTTGGACTCGATACGCAGCAGGCCCATGTGGCCCAGAACCTGACCCACTTTACCGTTACGACGCTTGCCTTCGGTGTCGATGATGGTAACAGCCTGGTTGGGTCTGACTGAACCGCGCTTGATGCGGCCGATGCCGATAACACCAACATAGCTGTTGTAGTCGAGCTGTGAGATCTGCATCTGGAACGGACCATCGCTGTCAACGTTAGGCGCTTCAACTTTTTTAACAATCGATTCGAACAGCGGGGTCATGTCTTCAGCCATGTTCTCGTGTTCATAGCCAGCGATACCCATCAGCGCGGAAGCATAAATGATGGGGAAATCCAGCTGTTCGTCGGTGGCGCCAAGGTTGACGAACAGGTCGAATACCTGATCAACGACCCAGTCAGGGCGCGCGCCAGGGCGGTCGACCTTGTTGATGACAACGATAGGCTTAAGACCATAGGCAAATGCCTTCTGAGTCACAAAGCGAGTCTGGGGCATAGGCCCATCCATGGCGTCGACCAGCAGCAGCACTGAGTCAACCATGGACATTACGCGTTCAACCTCGCCACCGAAGTCGGCGTGTCCTGGGGTATCAACGATGTTGATACGGTAATCCTGCCAGTTGATGGCGGTGTTTTTTGCGAGGATGGTAATCCCACGCTCTTTCTCCAAATCGTTGGAGTCCATTACGCGTTCTGTAGCGTCGTTACGGTCACCCAGTGTTCCGGATTGTTGCAACAGTTTATCGACCAATGTAGTTTTACCATGGTCGACGTGCGCGATGATGGCGATGTTACGCAAATTTTCGATCACAACTTTGCCTCAGGCATTAGAAATAGCGCGTTATTGTACACGGAATAGACGAGGGACTAAACAAGATCGCGCTGTTCTCTGCATTTGCGTCATTTTATTTGCTTTGACGTCCCATAATCGGTGCAATATCGTGCACCGACACATCTATTGCACCAATTTGGTGCTGATATCCGCACCAAATGCACTACTATAGAGCCTGGCAACCAAACTGGTGCAGGCTAATCTTTGCCAAAACATCGAATCGGGGCGCGTTGAGCAGCTAATTTAAATGTTGGCACAGTTTTAGCTTTAGTCTAACCAGCTAAATAAATCCACTTGAATTCGTTCCAAGACGACACTGACACATCCGGGAGAAATAAGTATGTCCGCCGAACACGTTATGACGATGATTAAAGAACACGAAGTAAAATTCGTCGACCTACGTTTCACTGATACCAAAGGGAAGGAACAGCACGTTACCATACCTGCCCATCAGGTAGAGGAAGATTTCTTTGAAGAAGGTAAAATGTTCGACGGCTCTTCAATTGGCGGCTGGAAAGGCATTAATGAATCCGACATGGTGCTGATGCCCGATGTGACCACGGCGGTCATGGACCCGTTCTATGAAGATTCTACCCTGATTATCCGCTGCGACATCCTCGAACCGGCGACCATGCAGGGCTACGATCGCGACCCGCGCTCCATCGCCAAGCGTGCTGAAGATTTTCTGAAATCGTCCGGCATTGCCGATACCGTGCTGTTCGGGCCGGAACCTGAATTCTTCCTGTTTGATGACATTCGTTTCGGTTCCTCGATTTCCGGCTCACACGTTGCCATTGATGACATCGAAGCGGCCTGGAATACCGGCAAAGTCTATGAAGGTGGCAACAAAGGTCACCGCCCGGGCGTCAAAGGCGGCTATTTCCCGGTTCCGCCGGTCGACTCCTCACAGGATTTGCGTTCAGCCATGTGTCTGACCATGGAAGAAATGGGTCTGGTCGTTGAAGCTCATCACCATGAAGTCGCCACCGCGGGACAGAACGAAGTGGCTACCCGCTTTAACACCCTGACCAAAAAAGCGGACGAAATCCAGATTTACAAATATGTCGTTCACAACGTCGCCCATGCTTTCGGTAAAACAGCCACCTTTATGCCAAAACCGATGTTCGGCGATAACGGTTCAGGCATGCATTGCCATATGTCGCTGAATAAAGACGGCAAAAACCTGATGTCCGGTGACAAGTACGGCGGCCTGTCCGAATTAGCGCTGTTCTACATCGGCGGTGTTATCAAGCATGCTAAAGCCATCAACGCCCTGACCAACCCTTCAACCAACTCTTACAAGCGTCTGGTCCCGGGTTATGAAGCACCGGTTATGCTGGCTTACTCTGCCCGCAACCGTTCAGCTTCAATTCGTATTCCAGTGGTCGCCAGCCCGAAAGCCCGCCGTATCGAAGTGCGCTTCCCGGACCCGGCCGCCAACCCGTATCTGGCATTTGCCGCTCTGCTGATGGCTGGCCTGGATGGCATCATCAACAAAATCCATCCTGGCGATGCCATGGACAAGAACCTGTATGATCTGCCTCCGGAAGAAGCGAGCGAAATCCCGACCGTCGCCGGCTCCCTCGAGGAAGCGCTGAACGCACTGAGAGATGACCATGAGTTCCTGACGCGTGGCGGCGTATTTACCGATGATGCCATCGAAGCCTATATCGCATTGCGCAAAGAAGAAGATGACCGCGTCCGTATGACTCCGCACCCGGTTGAATTCGAACTTTACTACAGCGTTTGATCCCTGTTTTTTGTTGCCGTGGACACTTTTTAGCCCATCTTCGGATGGGCTTTTTTCTCAACAACGCTTGCGCAAGCCATGCGTAATATGACCCGACTCACATTAAGCACTTTAGTAGTGCGGGAGACTGCTTTATGGCAACAGGCTCACTGCCCGACGCTGGGCAGATCCTTAACTCATTGATTAACAGTATCCTTATACTGGATAACGATCTCGCCGTACATTATGCCAACCCGGCGGCGCAGCAGCTTCTGGCCCAGAGTTCTCGTAAACTCTTTGGTACGCCGCTGCCCGAATTGCTGGGGTATTTTTCACTGAATATAGATTTGATGCGTGAGAGCCTGATTGCAGGTCAGGGATTTACCGACAATGAGGTCACCCTGGTGGTGGATGGCCGCGCTCACATACTCTCTCTGACCGCTCAGCGCCTGCCCGAAGAGTACATTCTGCTGGAACTTGCGCCGATGGATAACCAGCGTAGATTGAGTCAAGAGCAGCTTCAGCACGCTCAGCAGGTGGCGGCGCGTGACCTGGTACGCGGTCTGGCGCACGAGATAAAAAATCCGCTTGGTGGGTTACGGGGCGCGGCGCAGTTACTGGCAAAAGCCTTGCCCGATCCGGCATTAATGGAATATACCAAAGTCATTATTGAACAGGCGGATCGTCTGCGTAACCTGGTCGACCGCCTGCTGGGACCGCAGCAACCGGGGATGCACGTCACCCAAAGCATTCATCAGGTAGCCGAACGGGTATTCCAGCTGGTTTCGTTGGAAAAGCCCGACAATGTGACCTTGATTCGCGATTACGATCCCAGTCTCCCCGAACTGGCCCATGATCCGGATCAGATGGAGCAGGTATTGCTTAACATCACCCGCAACTCGCTGCAGGCGCTTGGAAAGGAAGGGGGCAGCATTACCCTGCGCACACGCACCGCATTTCAGTTGACGCTGCATGGAGTGCGCTATCGCCTGGTGGCGCGTATTGATATTGAAGACGATGGTCCCGGCGTACCTGGGCATCTACAGGATACCCTATTCTACCCCATGGTCAGCGGTCGTGAAGGGGGCACCGGTCTGGGCCTGTCCATTGCCCGCAGTCTGATTGATCAAAATTCGGGTAAAATTGAGTTTAACAGTTGGCCGGGTCACACCGAATTTTCGGTTTACCTGCCTATTCGCCAGTGAGGTTCGCAATGCAACGAGGGATAGTCTGGATCGTCGATGACGATAGCTCCATCCGCTGGGTGCTTGAACGCGCACTGACTGGAGCCGGTTTGACCTGCACGACTTTTGAGGGGGGTGGTCAAGTGCTGGAAGCACTGTCTACCCAGACCCCGGACGTGCTGTTGTCGGATATACGGATGCCCGGTATGGACGGCCTGTCATTACTTAAGCAGATCAAGCAGCGTCATCCCATGCTGCCGGTCATTATCATGACCGCCCATTCGGATCTGGACGCCGCCGTCAGTGCCTATCAGCAAGGGGCTTTTGATTATCTGCCCAAGCCTTTCGATATTGATGAAGCGGTTGCCCTGGTTGAGCGCGCCGTCAGCCATTATCTGGAGCAACAGCAGCCTGCCCGCAGCCAGCCCGCCAGCGGTCCTACCGCCGATATTATCGGTGAAGCGCCAGCCATGCAGGATGTGTTTCGGATTATCGGCCGGCTGTCGAGATCGTCGATAAGTGTACTGATAAACGGCGAGTCAGGCACCGGGAAAGAATTGGTTGCCCATGCGCTGCACCGCCACAGCCCGCGCGTCAAGGCCTCGTTTATTGCACTGAATATGGCGGCGATCCCCAAGGATTTGATTGAATCTGAACTTTTTGGTCATGAAAAAGGGGCGTTCACCGGCGCCAACCAAATCCGCCAGGGCCGGTTTGAACAGGCGGACGGCGGTACGCTGTTCCTGGACGAAATCGGCGATATGCCGCTGGATGTGCAGACGCGGTTGCTGCGCGTATTGGCTGACGGACAGTTTTATCGGGTCGGCGGCTATGCCCCGGTCAAGGTCGATGTCCGTATCATTGCCGCGACCCATCAAAACCTGGAGCTGCGCGTCCAGGAAGGCAAGTTTCGCGAGGATTTATTCCATCGTCTGAACGTTATCCGCGTCCACTTGCCGCCGCTGCGTGAACGCCGTGAGGATATCCCGCGCCTGGCGCAGTATTTCCTGCAGGTTGCGGCCAAGGAACTCGGGGTAGAACCTAAAAACCTTCATCCGGAAACGGAAACTGCGCTGACCCGCCTGGCGTGGCCGGGCAATGTTCGCCAACTGGAAAATACCTGTCGCTGGCTGACGGTGATGGCGGCCGGACAGGAGGTCTTAATCCAGGATTTACCGCCGGAACTGTTCGAGACCACCGCTCCTGACGCCACGGTACCGTCGCTGCCGGACAGTTGGGCTACCCTGCTGGCGCAATGGGCCGATCGGGCATTGCGTTCCGGCCATCAAAACCTGTTGTCCGAAGCGCAGCCTGAAATGGAAAGAACATTACTGACTACCGCCCTGAGACATACCCAGGGGCACAAGCAGGAAGCCGCCAGGTTGCTGGGATGGGGAAGAAACACCCTGACGCGGAAACTGAAAGAGCTTGGCATGGAATAACCTCACTGCTGTCATTTCGTACTTTAGATGCCGGGCTGCGACAGTATGCATGGGTCGCTAACCCGGGAGGACCACCATGCTGGATTCACTCTCGGGACACAGGGGACAAACGTGGCCGCCGCTTTGGGCCATACGCCTAAGGCTGCTGTGGCCGCCATCCTCTGCGCTGCGCTGATTGATTTTCTTCAATAAAAAACACCGCGCTGATATCGCTATTGGGGCGGTGTTTTAGCGTATCAGGCCAATGCTAAATGACGCGCGAAAACTGACGCTGCCGCTGGGCCTGGCGCAGATAAACGTCAAAGCACATGCAGACATTACGAATTAGCAACCGTCCCTTGGCGGAAACGCTTAATTCCTGCTCACCGATAGTCACCAGCCCATCGCGCTCAAGGGGCTTGAGCATCGCCAGATCTTCCTTAAAGTACTCACCGAAGCGAATGCCGTAACGGTTTTCACAGGGGGCATATTCCAGCCTGAACTGGCAAATCAGCGACTTGATGATATCTCGCCGCAGGCAGTCATCTTTACTGAGCGATACGCCGCGCCACAATCCATTACCCTGCTGTTCAACGCTTTGCAGGTAGCTTTTCATCTCTTTCTGGTTCTGAACGTAACTATCCCCGATCATACTTATCGCAGAAATTCCCATTCCCAATAAATCACACTCGCCCTGAGTGGTATATCCCTGGAAATTGCGATGCAGTTTGCCTTCGCGCTGGGCTATCGCCAGTTCATCGTCAGGCTGGGCAAAATGGTCCATGCCGATAAACTGATAGCCCGCCTCGGTCAGGGTCGCAATGGTGTGTTGAAGGATTTCCAGTTTTTGCGCTGGGCTGGGCAAATCCTGCTGTTTGATTTTGCGCTGGGCGGCAAACAGCTGCGGCATATGGGCATAATTGAACACGCTCAGCCGCTGCGGACCAAGGCTTACCACCCGCTCAAGCGTATGCTCAAAACGTGCCAGAGTCTGTCGCGGCAGGCCATAGATCAGATCGATATTGGTGGATCCAAAGCCTAATTTCCTGGCCCTGTCGACCAGAGAAAAAATCAGCGCCTCATCCTGTTCCCGATTAACCAACTGCTGGACTTGGGGATTGAAATCCTGCACCCCCATACTGATGCGGTTAAAGCCCTCATGGTAAAGGTGATCCATCATCTCCAGCGCAATATCGCGTGGGTCTATTTCGATTGACAGTTCGGCGGCAGGCGCAAAATCAAACTGTTGACGCAAAAGACTCATGAGGCGCGAAATCTGCCCCGGCTGGAGAAAAGTCGGCGTTCCGCCGCCCCAGTGCATCTGGGTAACCTGACGTCCTTTAAACAGCGCAGAACGGGAGCGTATTTCCTGTTCCAGCGTATCCAGATAGGCTTCCACTTTCCCGCTGTTGCGGGTAACGATTTTATTGCAGCCGCAGAAATAGCAAAGTTTATGGCAAAACGGAATATGCAGATACAGCGACAGCGGCCGCGCCGGATAGCGGGCTACCGCCTGTCTGAAATTCGGCTCGCTGAAGTTTTCAGTGAACTCGAGCGCAGTGGGATAAGAAGTATAGCGGGGTCCCGAATGATTGTATTTCTGTATCAGATCCGCATCCCACTCGATAGCAGGCACCAGCATCATAATGACTCCTCCCCCGGATATGTTCTGCCGCGGCGCCTGGGGGGGTGCGCCGGACGCCGTCCCGCTACCCGGGCGGAACGCAGCCGCTTTTTGCGTAGCGAAAGCCGCCAAAGCTTGCTAAATGCCCACGCCAGATAACAGGCCAGGGGCACGAGAAACGTCAAGAGTAGCGGATTCACCGGTCAGAATTTATCTTTGTGATGGCCACGTTTGAGCAGTTGCAGCATGTCTTCGTTCTTTTGTTCTTCTTCTTCATCGTCATCTTCGATTTCAATGCCCAGTTTGGTCATCAGTTGATCGATACGATCCAGCGTCTCGTCCACATAAGTCTGGTCTGTCTCACTCAGGGTTTCATCCTGTTCCAGCTTTTGCAGCAGTTCATCAAGGCGGTCATCATTTTCCAGTAACTTCAGCTCCTGCGCAGCAGTCAGTACTACTTCAGGCTCGGCGATTTTCCTGGCCGGCACACTGGTAGGGGCATCGGCAAGCAACGGCACCGGCTTTTTGCTGCCTAAACGGCTGTCTTTCTCAGCGCCGCCCTGTTTGCCGCCGGCTGACCTGTTGCCTTCCTGGGCACGTGAGCCTGATACCAGTCCCCGGTGTTTTTTCTGACGCTTACGGTCGCGGGCTTCGATATTCAGCTCTTCCCGGCTCTTGCGTTTGTTTTTTGCGACGGCGGGCTTTCCCCGGCTGCCTTTTACTGATGGGTTCATGATGTCTGCTCTTGAATGATGATAATTAAGTATAGAATTGCGGCGGAATCTATCAGAAACACTACCAATAAAAAAGGCGGCAGTTGAGCTGCCACCATTCAGTGAAGGTGCTCCGCAAAAGTAGCCCTTCCGGCGACAAACCAGACCGACCTTACCTGCCCGATGGCTTGTCGCTGTAATGATGATTTATTCTACTCCATCCTAAACCGGATAGTTAGACTGTAATTTCACAACAGTGCTCATCCCGCCCTGTTTTTCCGCTATAATCGCCGAAATAGGCCATTTTGATTGAGAGGAAGAGTTTGACCACTTCATACAACTACCACATGACGCATTTTGTCATGAGTGCTCCGGATATTCGTCATCTACCCGTCGATACCGGTATCGAAGTCGCTTTTGCCGGCCGTTCCAATGCCGGGAAATCAAGTGCGCTCAACACCCTCACTAATCAAAAAAGCCTGGCCCGTACCAGTAAAACCCCTGGCCGAACTCAGCTTATCAACCTGTTTGAGGTAGAAGATGGCTGCCGCCTGGTTGATTTACCGGGCTACGGTTATGCCGAGGTGCCAGAAGAATTAAAACGCAAATGGCAGAAGGCGCTGGGGGAATATCTGCAAAAGCGCGACAGCCTCAAAGGGCTGGTGGTACTAATGGATATCCGCCATCCGATGAAGGACCTTGACCAGCAGATGGTAAGCTGGGCGGTAGACGTGAGCCTTCCGGTACTTATCCTGTTGACCAAAGCCGATAAACTCGCTTCCGGCGCCCGCAAAGCGCAACTGAAAGAAGTAAGGGAATTCGTGCAGGACGTTGGCGGGGATGTTGAAGTTGAGATGTTTTCTTCGCTGAAAAAGCTGGGAATCGATAAACTTCGCGCCCGTCTGGATCACTGGTTCAGCCAGCCTCAAATTGTCCCGGACGAAGATAGCGCCCAATAAAAAACGCCCCAGCCAATAATGACTGGGGCGGCTAATATTTAGCCAAATCCGATTACGTGAAGTAAAAGGTCTGAAAGATAGAACATCTTACCTCTGTACCCTACGTCTTTAACTTTACCTTATTTTCATTGCGGGAAAAAGCGTTTTTTGTAGTTTAATTTCATACGCTATCTATTTTTAGCTTAATAAAGACAACCTTTATCACATATTCTTGTAGCTTAATTACAAAAAAAGCTTATTCTTTCGCCACTTAGTGAGCTTGATCCCAATTCTCACCCATACCTACATCCACCTGCAACGGAACGTCGAGGCTGAAACACTGTTCCATCAGGCGTTTGATATGACCAGCCGCCTGGTCTGCCGCCTCTTTAGCCACTTCGAACACCAGTTCATCATGTACCTGCATGATCATCTTGACCGGCGGCTGCTCGAATAGCAGCCAGGCATCAATGGCTATCATCGCCCGTTTGATGATATCAGCTGCGGTACCCTGCATCGGCGCATTGATCGCCGCACGCTCAGCGCCTTTTTTACGCATACCGTTGCTGCTGTGAATATCGGGCAGATACAGGCGACGACCGTCCAGGGTTGAGACATAGCCCTGTTCATTGGCCTGCTTACGGGTACGCTCCATATAGTCGAGCACGCCAGGATAGCGCTCGAAATAAAGATTCATGTATTTTTGCGCTTCCGATCGCGGCACAGAAAGCTGTCTGGCAAGTCCAAAGGCGCTCATACCGTAAATAAGCCCGAAGTTAATGGCTTTGGCACTGCGGCGCTGTTCGCCGCTCACCTTATCGAGCGGCAGGCCGAACACTTCCGCCGCAGTGGCGCGGTGAATATCCTTGCCTTGGGCAAAAGCGTTAAGCAGCCCTTGGTCGCGGGAGAGGTGCGCCATAATGCGCAACTCGATCTGCGAATAGTCCGCAGCGACGATGACCGAGCCCTCAGGCGCAATAAATGCCTGGCGGATACGGCGGCCCTCGTCATTTCGCACCGGAATATTCTGCAGGTTAGGATCACTTGAAGACAGTCGGCCGGTCGCCGTTATTGCCTGATGATAGGAAGTATGGACTCTGCCTGACAGCGGATTTATCATCAGCGGCAGCTTGTCGGTATAGGTCGACTTCAGCTTGGCCAGCCCGCGATGTTCCAGAATACATTTTGGCAGCGGGTAATCCAGGGCCAGTTCGGCTAATACTTCTTCATTGGTTGACGGCGCACCGCCGGGTGTCTTTTTCAGGATTGGCAGCTTCTGCTTTTCATACAGGATTGCCTGCAGTTGCTTGGGAGATGACAGATTAAAGGGCTCCTCAGCCAACAGGTGAGCTTCTTTTTCCAGTTCACCCAGCCGTTTGGTCAACTCAACCGAGTGGGCAGAAAGAATTTTTTCATCGATAAGTACCCCGGTACGCTCAATACGCGACAGTACCGGCACCAGCGGCATTTCGATTTCTTCGAAGACCTTTTTCAGTTCTGCTTCTTTTTCTATGCGCGGCCAGAGTCTTTCATGCAGACGCAACGTGACGTCCGCATCTTCAGCGGCATAAGGAGCGGCCTGCTCCATGGCAATCTGATTAAACGTCAGCTGCTTTTTACCCTTGCCGGCGATGTCTTCAAAACCAACGGTTTTGTGCTTCAGATAGCGATCGGCCAGGCTATCCATATCATGCCTGCCTGAAACGCTGTCCAGTACATAGGACTCCAGCATGGTATCGAAAGCGATTCCGGCAAGTTCAATGCCGTAACGCAGCAGAATACCGCGGTCAAATTTCAAATTCTGACCGATTTTCTTGACTGAGGGGTCTTCGAGCAGTGGCTTAAGCACCGCCAGTACCTGGTCTCGGTCCAGTTGATCGGGCGCATCGATATAGTCATGTCCCACCGGCAGGTAGGCGGCTTCACCCGCCGCTACGGCGAAGGACAGGCCCACCAGATTGGCGCTGAGCGTATCCAGACCATCGGTTTCGGTATCAAAGGCAAACACCCCCGCCTGTTTGATGCGGTCGATCCACAGCCCGAGGCTCTGGATGTCGTAGATGACCTTGTAGCCATCTTGGGATAGCTGCACCGCGTCCTCGTCGAGGGTAGGTATCGATGGCGCGGCCGTTCCGGGCGTTAGCGTCTGAGGGCTTTTCTTACCCTGCAACCACTTGCCGGACTCCAGATCCGATAACCAGCGCTTGAATTCGTAAGTGTGAAACAGCTTTTGCAGCTCAACGACATCAGGTGCATTGACCGTCAGCTGATCAAAGGGCAGCTCAAGCGGGACATCGGTCTTGATGGTGGCCAGCTGATAGGAGAGAAGCGCCAGTTCTTTATTCTGCTCCAGTTTGGGCGCCATGGTTTTAGCGCCGCGAAATGAGAGAGTCGCCACTTTATCAAGGTCGGCATAGATATCTTTCAGACTGCCAAGACCCTGCAGCAGCGCCTGCGCTGTTTTTTCACCCACACCCGGCACGCCAGGTATATTGTCAGAGCTGTCGCCCATTAAAGCCAGGTAATCGATGATAAGCGCCGGCGGTACGCCAAATTTATCTTCGACTTCCGCCGGGCCCAGCACTGTATTGGACATCGTGTTGATCAGGGTGATTTTCTCGGACACCAGTTGAGCCATATCTTTGTCGCCGGTACTGATAAGTACCGATCTGCCGGCCCGCTGAGCTTCAAGCGCCAGCGTGCCGATAACATCATCCGCTTCCACGCCGGTGACCGCCAGTAGGGGCAGTCCCATCGCTTTGACCATATTGTGCAGCGGCTCTATCTGGCTGCGAAGATCATCAGGCATCGGTGGGCGATGCGACTTGTAATGCTCAAACAGTTCGTCACGAAAGGTTTTCCCCTTGGCATCAAAAACGATTGCTACGTGGCTGGGCTGATATTGCGCCAACAGGCTTTTGAGCATGTTCAATACGCCATACATCGCCCCTGTGGGCTGTCCGGTGCTGTTGGTCAATGGTGGGAAAGCGTGGTATGCACGATAAAGGTAGGATGAACCATCAACCAGAATAAGCGGATTATCAGCGATTTGAGCCATAGCGTATTTCGTTCTTTTTTAGTCATTGGTCAGAAGGGTAGGATGCCATAAGCGGCAACCGGCGACGTACACTAGGGTAGCACATGGCGGTTAAAAATACTGACCTCTGCGCAAGCCAGTTTGTCAGCACCCGGCAGCGTACCTGAGCCATATCACAGGTATTTCAGATATTGAATACCAGCGAACCGGTTCAATGATGCGCAGATCGTTAGCATTTGCTTTTCATCATTCTATTTAGCAGTAAAGGGGATTGCCATGGTTTCCTTTCCTTGGCATCTGATGCTGCCAAATGTGGCATTCAGTTAAAAAATTTAGGATTGCTGAAGCTTAACCCATCAAAAAAATCAGCATCGTCTACCTTATTATGCAGCTGTAGCTACAGCCTGACGGCTGTCACGGCGATTAAAAAGGCATACAATAGTATAAATTCTGTTTACATAATTAAGAGATAAATGGCGAAGCAAGACTGCGCCTAAGGCGGATAAATGTGTATGCGTTTTGTGGATAACTTTGTGAGTAAAAAATCTCACTCATCTTTCGATATTAATAAAGGGATTATAAAAAACATAAATATACATAAAAATCATATAGATAAAAAGGATCCATCTAGTCAATCTTATATATTGCCGCGATCAAATCATTGTGGATATAACACGCTGATTTAACCATTACGATCACCGCTTTTTGATAATCGGCTATTAGGATCCGCGGGGTATAGAGCAACATTACTGTAGGTCGAGCGTGCGGTGACAAGATCCTTAGCGGGATATTAAAAACGCCGGCAATCACCGGCGTAAGGAAACATGTGCTTCAAATGATTATTTTTGTGTCAGTAAATACTTAACGACATCAGCGAATTGTTTTACATATACATCCATTGATGAGGTATCAAGACCGTCGTTTTTGACCATATATTTACCATTAACAAACATGGCAGGCACCCCACGCAATTGAAGATCTGCAGCGGCCTTCTCCTGCTGGACCACCAGGGATTTCACGACAAAACTATTCCATGCGGAATCATATTCCTGAGCGCTCACCCCAGCTTTGACAAATACATCGCGAATATCATCAGGAGTTTGTAGAGTTTGTGTTTTCTGCACCGCATCAAACATCAGCGGGGTGACTTTATCTTCGACACCCAGAGCTATCGCAACGGCCCAGGCTTGAGTCAGTTGTTTACCCATAGGGCCAAGGAAATCTACGTGGTAGCGGGTCATTTTAGTGCCCGCCGGCAGTGATTTTTTTACCCCTTCGGAAATATGATAAACCTGCTCGAATTGATAGCAGTGAGGGCAATAGAATGAGAAAAATTCCAGTACCTGAGGCTCGCTGGTCGCCTGCTTATCAAGCTCAACATATTGCTGACCTTCAGTGAATTGTGCAGCCGATGCACCGAACGCCAGAAAAATGCCGACTAACGCGAACCAAAACTTTTTCATGATAATACGCTCTCCATATGTTTAATATATTGGCATCAGCTGCAGCGGGGGTTGTTGCAGCAGCTTTCTTTGCTCGTTGAAAATATGATGTTGCTGAGACCAGAAATCAGTCTCTTTCATCCACGGAAATGCATGAGGGAACGCGGGATCGCCCCATCGGCGGCTGACCCATGCCAGGTAATAGACCATTCTCATTGCTCTGAGCGGTTCAATCAGTGCTAATTCCCGCGGATCAAAATCCATAAACTCATTATAAGCATCCAGCAGCAGGGATAATTGATAAAGCTGATCCGAGCGATCGCCATTTAATAGCATCCACAAGTCCTGCACTGCAGGTCCATTACGCGCATCATCAAGATCGACAAACATCGGTCCATCACGCCAGAGAATGTTGCCGGCGTGAAGATCGCCATGAAGACGTATGTTATGCCAATCAGTGGTCCAGAGTGCTTTCACATCAGCGATAAGCAAGTCTACCGTGGCAAGAAACAAGGCCTTTTGTTTTCCATCGACCAGTTGACTTTGCTCCAGCTCAATCCTTGATTGATCCAGGTACTCATCCACGCCGATGGTCGGTCTGGCAACAAAGCTTCGGGCGCCGTTATGACGATGGATGCGACCCATAAAGCGCCCTACCCATTCTAGCTGCTCATCATTGTCCTGCTCGAATTGGCGTCCACCAACGCTTGGGAATACCGCAAAATGGAAACCCTGATGAAAGTGTAAAGTTGTTCCATTAATGCGCAATGGCGGGACGACAGGGATCTCTGCGGCCGCCAGTTCCAGAGAAAGTTCATGCTCTTCTTGGATCTGTTCAATTGACCAGCGTTCCGGACGGTAGAATTTCACCACATAGCGTTTTCGGTCTTCATCCAGAAACTGATAAACCCGGTTCTCGTAGCTGTTGAGTGCGGTTAATCCTGAATCCACAGCTAAACCGACCCCCTGCAGGGCGTCCATTATCAGATCAGGCATCAAAGTCTTGAAGTTAAATGCTGTCAGGTTCATAAACCGCTATTATTCAATTAAATATATGGCACTCATGCGTAGGCTGTAGACCGGCACAGCCGCTGAATGTTCATTTAAGGACAATTATTTACTCTTTGATAATGCCCCGGGCACGCAATATCGCGCTTTTGAAATCTTCCTCATAATCCTTTTTCAAGCCAGGTATGGCATCCGTTTTAGCGGCATCGCGCATTTTAAGATGATAAATTAACATGTCATCAGTAAGACCCGGCAGAGAATCTTTGTATCCGGCCTCATCTGCAAGCTTTTGCAAAAACTGCAGCAGGTTAAGATCTGAGTCCTTTTGCCAGGCAGGCTGTAGCAGTTCAATAAGCTCGTTAACGCGATGAGTTTTCATTAGCAGTCCCTTTTTAACATCGGTAATAATGTATCAAGATTTGCGGGTCAGGATAACTCTCCTTGCCCGGCATGCATTCAAACATTGTATCTTAATATGTGAGCCTGCCTATGTGCGTTTACAGAGAATTGGCACCATCGTTCCCATCACCGCCTGATATTACCGGCGTTATATTGGCCGGGGGGCGATCAACCCGAATGGGGGGAGAAGATAAGGGGCTCAAGATACTGCATCGGCAGCCGTTGTTCAGCCATGTCCTTGCCCATCTCGCTCCTCAGGTGCAGGGTATAATGATCAATGCCAACCGCAATATGGAACGCTACCAGCAAGGTGGATTTCAGGTATTCCAGGATACGCTGCCTGGCTTTCCAGGGCCGTTAGCCGGTATGCTGGCCGGCCTGATGGCAGCGCCTAACGAATGGTCAGTATTCGTGCCCTGTGATGTACCGGTGTTTCCCCAGGATCTGGTTCAGCGCCTTTGGCATGGTAGAGGCGATTCATTGGCAAGCTTCGTCGGCAATGGAGGGCGGGATCATCCGACATTTGCATTACTTCACCGGGCCTTGGTACCGGAACTTGAGAACTATCTGGGACGGGGAGAACGTAAAGTCATGCTGTTTCTCAATCTTATCCACGCCCGGCGGGTAGTCTTTGATGACCCTTATCCGGCTTTCGCTAATCTCAATACGCCCAAGGACTTGCAGAACTGGGCGTAATCAAGGAACAACAGCATGGAAACAGCTCATCCGCCAATGCTTGCCATTACCGCCTACAGTGGTACCGGCAAGACAACACTTTTGAAAAAGCTGGTGCCGTTGCTAGGGCAGGCAGGTATTAACGTTGGCATTATCAAACATACTCATCACCAGGTAGATGTGGATACACCAGGAAAGGACAGCTACGAATTGCGAAAGGCGGGTGCCAGACAGACCATGGTGGCAAGTGACTCCCGCTGGGCCTTGATGACTGAAAATGAACGCCAGCAAATGCCCTCACTTAGCTGGCTGGCTAGCCGGATGGACCCTGCACTGGTCGATCTTATCCTGGTAGAAGGTTTTAAACATGAGCCGGTCAGCAAGATAGCGCTTTTTCGCTCGGCTATAGGTAAGGACTTGCATCCGCTTATCGACCACCATGTCATTGCCGTTGCCAGCGATCAAAAGCTGGCTATCACTCTGCCGGTATTGGATATCAACCAGCCTCAGGCTATCGCCGAATTCATTGTTTCCTGGCTGCAGGCGCAGCGGCTTTGCTGAAAGACGGGGCGGCTTTTTCGCAGGCAAAGAAAAAGCCCTCTGCTTTCGCAGAGGGCTTCGTCAATTGGATGCCTGGCAGTTCCCTACTCTCGCATGGGGAGACCCCACACTACCATCGG
>NZ_SMCR01000010.1 GCF_004343195.1 Biostraticola tofi
ACTTCAATCGCCAGTGCTTCCCGGTTAAAATCATCAACTACGTTAAATAACCTGAATCGTCGCCCGTCGCCCAAGGCATCACTCATAAAATCGACTGACCAACAGTGGTTCATTTTATGTGGAATAACCAACGGCTGTGGGTACCTGTTGGGTAAGCGTTTTTTTCCTTTACGCCGAAAGTTGAGTTTTAACAATCGATAGATCCGGTAAACTCGTTTTGCATTCCACTGTAATCCTGCCTGGCGTAACTTATTGAACATAAGTCCAAAACCATAGGCCGGATACCGATGCGCCAGTTTTTGTAGTGCCTCGACCACAGGCAGGTCCCGTGCTGTGTTCGGGCAATAATGCAACAGGCTTCGACTGATACCGATAATCCGGCACCCGCGTCGTTCGCTGGCCTGATGTTCCGTCATAACATAATGCACCAGTTCACGCTTCTCAGGCACCGTTAAAGTTTTTTTGACACAACATCCTCATTAATTTCATGATCTAAGCTCAGGGATGCGTACATCTGCTTTAATCGGCGATTCTCTTCTTCCAGCTCTTTCATTCGTTTGATATCAGAGGACTCCATGCCGCCGTATTTAGATTTCCAGTTGTAATAGCTGGCCTCCGACACACCGTTTTCGCGGCACACATCCTTCACATGCCGACCACCTTCAACTTCTTTCAGAACCCGCAGGATCTGAGTTTCAGTGAAACGCGCTTTCTTCATGATGAGCCTCCGTTGGTTGTATTTCAACCAGAGAACTCCATTACGCGGTAAGACTAAATTCAGGGGGGACTACAATATCAGCATCACGGATATCAAAGCGCGCACGCTGGTGCAGACCAGATTGAGAGAGGTAAAAAATGAACGCTAAACGCATACCGCCAACCAAAACCCATGCCGAAATGGTCTCTGATTGGATGGAGCAACCGGAATTCAAGGCTGAATATGAAAAGCTGGACGGGTAATTCGCCCTGCTTGATGAGCTGTTGGCCGCACGCAAAAAAGCCGGCCTCACCTAAACGCAAGTCGCTGAGCGAATGGGGACCAAAGCAACGGCGATTACACGGTTGGAAAGCGGTTTAGCCTCCGGTACCCAAGGACCGTCTTATAACACGCTGAAAAAATATGCCGCTGCGGTAGGGAAAAAACTGCAAATCCGTTTTGTATAATTATTTTTAGCCATCAGCCGTTGCTCAATCCGACTGTCGGCTAAGACAGAACAGCGGAAGCACAGTTATCCTGACGCTTATGCAGCACGCTTACAGTATCTGTACGTTCCACTGTATATCTCCACAAAAAATGAGAGCGCTTAACTACTGACCTCTCGGACGATCAAACACCGGAATCAGTCAGTGTTGCTCTCAGGTGAGGAAGGCTCTGCGGATAATTTTGCTGAATAAACTCAATCATTTTTTCCCGCACGTGGCAGCGTAAATCCCAGGCAATGGGGGAATTCTGTGCAGTCATCAATAATCTGATCGTCATGGTTTTATCATTAGTATCGGTAACCTGGAGCACCTGAGTCTGTTGATCCCAGAGTTTAGTTTCACTGAGCACTTTTTCAAAATGCTTACGAAGAGGATCTAATGGCATGGAATAATCAAGGTAAAGAAAAACCGAGCCTAAAATTTGTGCATTATTACGCGTCCAGTTCTGGAAGGCATTTTCTGTAAAGTATGTAATAGGCAGGACCAGTCGACGCAGGTCCCAGATACGCACAACAACATAAGTCAGGTTTATCTCCTCAATCCAGCCCCATTCATTTTCAACGACCACCGCATCATCAATTTTTATAGGTTGCGTAAAGGCTATCTGAATTCCGGCAAACAGGTTGACAAGCGACTTCTGAAGGGCAAACCCGATTATTATTCCGGCAACCCCAGCACCGGCCAGGATTGTAGTGCCGAATTTTCGAACGCCAGGGAAACTGAGTAGAATCAGACAAAGACAGAATGACACGAGTAGTACGATAGCGACCTTTTTAACATACATTATCTGAGTGCGAATTTTACGGGCACGAAGATTATTTGAAAGATTAATGTCATAGTGTATAAAAAGCATATCCTGCGCGACATTAGTCAATCGAATCAAAACGGAGCAAAATGATAAAACAATAAATATATTAACGGTTGTTGTAATAAAAGCAACTGAGCCCGGGTGAATGTTAATATAATTAGCCCCTACATTTATTAACAGTAAGGGAATGAAAAGAAACATTGATCCACGAAGATGCTTTTCTAGTGATTTGAATAGCTTTCTGTCACGACTCTGCCAGTAGCGGATGAACCGGAGAAGTATAAATCGGGCCAGAAAACCCAATGCGAATGAGAGCGTGACGAGCAATACAGCAGGCACCCATGATGGAGCACCAGATAACTCACCGAATATCATTGGCATTTTTTTCCCTTATATTCAATCAACAACCTTTAGTTGTCAGATCAGTAATAAAAATTCATTAACCGTTGTCTGCTCGGTTATCTGCAGATTAATGTTAACGCACATCAGTTCATAAAAAATATGTTTACCTGACTTTCTTAACACAAAAAAACCTCGAACAGAAGCCGATATTTTTTGACCGGCATCGACGCAACCCACTGTAATTTATTATGAAGTTTACTTTACTCAGCCAACCAGCAGGATGTCCGCGCTTAAACCGCACCGGTGTCATCTGCCCATACCGGGCGTTGCTCCTGGGGAAAACGCCGGTCATTTACGTGCGCAGTTGGCCAAAAATGTCAGCAGTCAGTGGCCGCAACCGTGGGCAATACGGTGTAGGTAGACAGGTTGCGCCAGTCGCTTCAATACAGCAATGACAGCTTTTAGTATGAACTATACCTGCGCGGTAAACCGAAAATTGTTGCGGCAGGCGCTGTGATACGGAAGCTCGCGCCATGGTTCTACATGCCGGAAAGCGTTCGTAACCGGTCTGGAAGCCACTGCCCGGACCTGGTTCTTGTGAGGTGTTCATGTTGATGGCACGATAGCCATGCCGCACCTGAGAACAATCATCTGCAGCGCTTTGAGCGGGTGCTATCATGGCTTAATCAGGCGTCGCCAGACGTACTGGCCCTGACCGGTGACCTGACGGACGGTAATGGCACACTAAATTTGGCCGCCTCAGATGTGATGTTATCCTCATATCAACCTATTACGGATTTCCGTTGACTCGAATTTAACATAGCTGTGCTTACTATTAGGCATCATCCACCGCAAATGGCCCCATCACGACATGGCCTCGACAACGCGCCCCGTCGATAACCGCCTCCGCCAGATCACCGCCTGGTACTGTTCAATTGCCATTAAGCCATTGCGTTTACTATCAAACTTCCGATAATTAACTCCTCTCAAGTAATGAAGCATTGCACCCCCTCCCATGGTTGCTGTATATTTACACAGTATTTTACTAAGGGAATAATATGCAAGTTACACTGATTTATGATAAGAGAAATGTAGGTATGGTAAGGGATGCCTCCAGCCGAATCGAAGCCGAACTGACCAAACGGGTGCAGCGGGTATTTGCTGATGCCGAGGTAAAGGTCAAGCCGATGCAGCGTAATGGCCTGGACACTGATGCCAGCAAAAGCGATAAGGCCATACTGGCGCGTATCGTCGAGGAAATGTTCGATGATGCGGCTGAATGGCTGACGCCGGAGGAGTGATGCGGCGTTGTGCCTTGCTGCCCCCCTGCCCCGGAGAACCCGGCAGCACGCTACTTTGGCCAGGGCAGACGGTTAACCCATATTCTCTGTCTGCTGGCCTCCCGATGCCGGATACCGCTCTTGCCTACCTTGCAAAACTCACCTGAAGATGAAGGAGCATCGTTAATGAAACTTTTTCCATGGCTTATTTTCGGCGGCGCAAGCGGCGTCGGTCGGGCATTGGTCAAGAAAGGCCTGCAGCAGGAGCGTCCGATGATCGCCTTGGTGCGTAATAGCCGCCAGGCAGAAGAACTGCGTAATTTAGGCCTCACGGTGATCGCTGGCGACGCTCTTGACCCACAAAGCGTCAGGACCGCCTGCCTGGCTGCCGGTCCACACGCCCGCATTATCTCCACCCTGGGCAGCGCCGAAGCTGACTACACCGGCAACCGACTGATTATTGATACCGCCGAGCAGTGCGACCTGAGGCATATGCTGCTGGTGACATCTATCGGCTGCGGCGACAGCTGGCCTTCGTTGTCTGCGCGTGCGCGCCAGGTGTTCGGGCAGGCGGTACGTGAAAAATCCCTCGCCGAAAGCTGGCTGCAGTCCAGCCGGTTGAACGGGTGTATTCTTCGCCCCGGCGGGCTTAGAGATGGAGCGGCAACCGGGCAGAGTATCAGGGTTCAGGGTCAAGCCCACGGAGTGATCACTCGTGAGGATGTGGCTGATCACATTACGCAACTAGTGGATGATGAAGCCGCCTATGGTCAGATTTACGCTGTGATTGACCCCGGGCTGACTATGGCCGTCAAGCCATAATCCCCGCTTGTTATCGCGGTGTGATTATCCAGCCCGGCAGGAATAAGACTGCTTGGGCTAAACAAAGTCATTTCAAGGCCCTCAAGACTCCCTTTCTATTTATTTTAATATTTTCATATAGTTAACTCAATTAAACACTTTTCTCCTTCGCGAAAATAATGTGACCAATATCGCTTATTTTGATATTCATACTTGTATGGTAGTAACTCGGACGTTACCTTTTATGATATCGGCCGTTAATTCTTGTATGGCAGCGCAGCAAGTCAGCGTTTATACGGACAGCTAAGCGATAAAAAAAGCCAAAACGTTGAGCTTATATCGCCTGGCCGGGGCGAGACATAGTGGCATTGAACATTATTGCTGATAGCAGTGGCACACCATGTTTGCGAAGACACGCTCAATAGCTGCCAGCTATCGGCAGTCCGTCTTGAAGATGGCAACCTGTGGAATTGGTGAGGAAACAGACAGTGAAAAGTGTAGTAATAAAAAAACCGGGTGAGTTGGTGATTGAAGAACGTGCCCTGCCTGAACCTGGCCTCGGTGAGGTCAGGGTCAAAATTCGTTATGCCAGCATTTGCGGTTCGGATGTCCACATCTGGCACGGGCATAATCCGTTTGCCCGCTATCCTCGCGTTATCGGCCATGAGTTTTTTGGCGTGATCGACAAGACCGGCGAGTCAGTCGCTACGGCAAGACTGGGTGAGAGAGTCGCTGTCGATCCAGTGGTCAGCTGCGGCCACTGTTATCCCTGCTCGGTGGGCCGGCCGAATGTCTGCAGTGAACTACAGGTCATCGGCGTCCACCGAGACGGCGGATTCAGTGAATATGCCTGTGTTCCGGCGGGCAATGCCTATCAACTGCCGGAGACCATCCCGGATAAGCTGGCAAGTTTGATCGAGCCCTTTACCATAGCCGCCAATATTACCGCATTCGTTAAACCCACTCCGCAGGATGTGGCATTGATTTATGGCGCCGGTCCGATGGGCCTGACCGCATTGCAGGTGCTTAAAGGGGTTTATGGCGTTAAACGTATTATCGTGGCAGACAGGATTGATGAACGCTTGCTAATGGCGACCGATTCGGGTGCTGATGTGGTGCTGAATAACAGCCAAGTTGCCTTGGCTGAACAACTGCAGGGCGAAAAACCGACGCTTATCATTGACGCGGCCTGTCACCCGTCAATCCTGCCTGAGGCAATAGCACTGGCCTCACCCGCCGCGCGCATTGGCCTACTGGGTTTCTCCGCCGATGCCTGCACTATCACCCAGCAGAGCATGACCAGCAAAGAGATCTCGCTGTTTACCTCCCGGCTGAACAGCAAGCGTTTCCCGGCGGTTATCGACTGGATGACGCACGGAAAAATCGCGCCTGAAAAGCTGGTCACCCATTACTTCCCGCTGGCCGAGGTAGAACAAGCTATGACGCTGTTCGAAAAAGATCCGCATACCTGCTGCAAAGTGATCCTCAGCATGGAATGACCTTTTTATACAGACGGTAGCGCCGCCTCTGTTCCCTACACTAATCGGTATTGTGATAGCCGGAGTACCTATGATTCGACATCTTCGTTGGACTATCGTTTTTCTGTTATTTCTTGTTTTCATGATCAATTACCTTGATCGGGTGGCTTTATCCATTACGTTGCCGATGATCGAGAAAGATCTGCTGATCAATCCCGAACAGTTCGGCATGATTTTCGGCAGCTTTTTCTTTGGCTACGCACTGTTCAACTTTATCGGTGGCCTGGCGGTAGACAAATACGGTCCCACCTTGGTGCTGGGGCTGGCAGTAGGACTCTGGTCACTGTTTTGCGGATTTACTGCATTGGCGACCGGCTTCTGGTCGATGCTTATCCTGCGGGTGCTGTTTGGTATGGCCGAAGGGCCGATTTCCGCTTCAGCGAATAAAATGATTAACGGCTGGTTTCCCAAGAAACAGGCAGCTACCGCCATGGGGTTGCTTAGTGCAGGTTCGCCGCTCGGCGGTGCCGTTGCCGGCCCGATAGTCGGCTATCTGGCCATCGCCTTCGGCTGGCGTCCGGCGTTTATGATTATCTGCGTCGTCGGCATGGTTTGGATGGTGGCCTGGTTCTTTATTGCCGCTGATAATCCACTGCGCAGCAAACGCGTCAGTGAAGAAGAGCGTCTGTTGGTCAACCAACTCAAGCAGGAAACGCATTCTGAAGAAGAAGAGATTTCCAATGCGGCCCATGGGCTCGGCTACTACCTGCGTCAGCCGATTATCCTGGTAACCGCCTTTGCGTTCTTCTGTTACAACTACATTCTGTTTTTCTTCCTCAGCTGGTTTCCGGCCTATCTGGTCCAGGCCCATAACTTGAACATCAAGGAGATGAGCCTGACCACAGTTATCCCCTGGATTGTCGGTTTCGTCGGTCTGGCGCTGGGTGGATACATATCCGACAGGATTTTCAACATCACGGGCAAGCTGCTGCTTTCGCGCAAAATCGTGCTGGTGGTGTCGTTGCTGGCTGCAGCCATCTGTGTGGCGTTCGCCGGTATGGTGAAAAGCGTGGTGCCTGCGGTCGCGCTGATGTCGGTATCAATCTTCTTTTTATACATTACCGGCGCCATTTACTGGGCCATCATTCAGGATGTGGTTCATAAAAGCCGCATTGGCGCCACCAGCGGCTTTGTTCATTTGATTGGCAGTGTCTCCGGCATCATTGGCCCGGTAGTCACCGGTTTTATCGTCAAGTATACCGGCAAGTTCGACAGTGCCTTTATCCTGGCGGGTGTCGTCGCCGCGTTAGGTGCGGTGCTGGTTCTGCTGGTTATCAAATCGCCGAAAAATCACGCCGACCCCATCAAAGTGGCTTGATGCCGGTCAGAACATCAGTGATGGTTTTTACTTGATATCTTAATTTCCAGTCCGCCTGACGGCGGACACGCTATATGAGGTAAGTAATGTTGTTACTTAACAAACTTCCGAGCAACGTGGTGAGGCCGACCTATGACCGCAGCCGGTTGAAAACCCGTATCGCCCATATCGGCTTTGGCGCCTTTCACCGCGCTCATCAGGCCGTTGCGGCCGATCGCCTGGCATCGGAACACGCCAGCGATTGGGGATACGTTGAAATCAATCTGGTTGGCGGTGAGCAGCAAATCGCCGATATCAAGCAGCAGGACCATCTGTGGTCAGTCTCGGAAATGGCGGCCGACGGCTGGCATACCAGGGTAGTCGGCGTAGCTACCCAGGCGCTGCATGTGAGTATCGATGGGCTGGAGGCGGTGCTGGACGCATTGAGTGACCCCGACATTGCCATTGTCTCGATAACGGTAACCGAGAAAGGGTATTGCCACCATCCGGCCAGCGGGCAGTTGAACACCGGCCATGAGATGATCCAGCATGATATTCGCCATCCCGAAACGCCACGCTCGCTGCCGGGAGTGATACTGGCGGCTATCAAGCGGCGGCGTGAGCGCGGTCTGCCGCCGTTCAGCGTGATGTCCTGCGATAATATGCCCGAGAATGGTCATGTGACCCGCAATGTGATCCTGCAATTGGCTGCCGAGCAAGATGAGGAACTGGCGACATGGATTGCCGCCCATCTCAGTTTTCCTTCCACTATGGTTGACCGCATCGTGCCGGCAGTGACCAGTGAAACCCTGGCTCAACTGACTGAACAGCTGGGTATGGCAGACCCGGCCGGTGTGGCCTGCGAGCCTTTTTTCCAATGGGTAATCGAGGATAATTTCGTCAGCGGCCGGCCGCAATGGGAACGGGTCGGCGCCGAACTGGTGAGCGACGTGCTGCCCTATGAGGAGATGAAGCTGCGCATGCTCAACGGCAGTCATTCGCTGCTGGCCTATCTGGGCTACCTGGCCGGCTACGACCATATCAGCGATTGTATGCAGGACGATAATTTTGTGCGCGCAGCCCGGCATTTGATGCTGGCTGAGCAGGCCCCGACGCTCAGGACCACCGATATCGACCTGGAAGCCTATGCCGATGCGCTCATCCAGCGCTATCGCAATCCGGCGCTTAAACACCGGACTTGGCAGATCGCCATGGACGGTACGCAGAAGCTGCCCCAGCGCTGGCTGGACAGTATCCGCTGGCACCTCAACAATGGCAGCGATTTTCCTATGCTGGCGCTGGGTGTGGCCGGCTGGATGCGCTACGTCGGCGGTATTGACGAGCAAGGCAAACCGATCGATATCAGCGATCCGCTTAAAGATCTGCTGGCCCAGCGCGTAGCTCAAACCGCAGACGGCGGTGAACGCATTGACGCTCTGCTGTCAATTGAGGCGGTTTTCGGAACGCAGCTTGCCCACAACCCGCGCTTTGTCGAGCCGGTTTCTACCGCTTATGCTGCCCTCACCGATCAGGGCGCCAAGGCAGCCGTCAGTGCTGCCGTCAAGCCCCTCTGATAACCGCGTCCTGCTCTCCATCCCCCGAGAGCAGGACAAATAGCGCTGGTGATTTAACCGTCCAGTCGCTAGACTTATCAACTAATTATCTTCATTTACCCCATTACAGCTAATACGGTGCTTCACCATGGCGATCGCCTATACCATTACCGCCAGTGAACCGGTAAACCAGCAGATCTATCGCTTTCTGCGGCGAGAGATTGTGACCTGTGAAATCCCGCCCGGCGCGCTGCTGTCGGAAAAGGAAATTTCAGTGCGCTTTACTGTTTCCCGCCAGCCGGTACGCGAAGCTTTTATCAAGCTGTCCGAAGCCGGACTGGTTGAAATACGCCCTCAGCGGGGCACTTATGTGCGCAAGATTTCCGCCCGCCGGGTGGCGGATGGACGTTTTATACGTGAAGCGGTGGAATCAGCGGTGGTGCGCCGGGCAGCGAACGAAATCACCCCGCAGTTTCTGATGCGCCTTGACCATAATATTGAAATGCAGAAACTGGCCGCCGCTCAGCAGGACAGCCAGGGATTCCTGCAGCTTGATGATGAGTTTCACAGCCTGATAGCCCAGAGCATTGATTGTACTTTGGCATGGGAAACGGTGGAGAATATCAAGGCCACCATGGACCGGGTGCGCTATCTGACCCTGGCCGAGGTCTCTCCGCCTGAAGAGTTGATTAATGAGCATCAGCGTATTCTGGCTGCAATCAAAGCCGGCGATGCCGACGGGGCTGAAGGCGCCATCCGCCGACATCTGCAAACCCTGATCTTCTCCCTGACGCCGATTGCCGAGCGCAATGACGATTGGTTTGAAGAAGACTGATCCGCTGTTGTGTCCTTACAGCAGAGCGTAAGCCGCCATACCCACCAGCGCCCCGGTAGTGCCGAGAATGGTTTCCATCACCGTCCAGGTTTTCAGCGTCTGCAGTTCTGTGGCGCCGGTCAATTTACCGAACAGCCAGAAACCGGCATCATTGACGTGGCTGAACACGATGGAACCCCCGCCGATACACACCGAAAGCGCCGCCAGTTGGGCGCCGTTGAGCCCCAGTTCACCGATAACCGGCATGACCAGACCGACGGTGGTCAGACAGGCGACGGTCGCTGATCCCTGAATGATGCGGATAGCCGCCGACAGGGCAAAGCAGGCCAGCGCAACCGGCATACCGGTGTCGATAAGCGCATTGCCCAGTGCCGGCCCGACGCCCGAGTCCACCAGAACTTGCTTGAATACCCCACCAGCTCCTGTCACCAGCAGGATGATGCCCGCCGGCTGAAGGGCCGCCGAACAGATGGCCATGACCTTTTCTTTGTCCATGCCCTGACGGTAAGCCAGGCCGTAAATCGCGACCAGACAAGCCAGCAGGATAGCCACAAAAGGGTGGCCTATCAGTTCCATCCAGCTATAGGCCGCTGATCCCTGGTCAACAAATCGTGTGCCAATAGTTTTAAGACCCACCAGCAGCAGCGGAAAAAGCACCAGTACCACACTGAACCCGAACGAGGGCAAGCCCTGAGATTTCAGGTCAGGTTCGCTGGTTTCTTCGGGCAGCGCAATATGAACATATTGGCTGATAAACCGGCCATATAGCGGACCCGCCAACAGCATGGCGGGAATGGCTGCCGCCAGGCCGATGGCGATCATCCAGCCATAATCGGCATGCATCTGGGAGGCCAGCAGCATCGGGGTCGGTCCCGGCAACAAAAATGCGGCCGCCGCCGCAACGCCGGCAAATAAAGGTATCAGTAATTTAACCATGTTGCCGTCAGTACGGCGGGCCACAGCAAATACCACGCCGATAAGCAACATGACCGCCACTTCAAAAAACAGCGGCAACGCACAGATAAGGCCTACAATGCCCAGCGCCAGTGCCGCGCGCCGCTGTCCGAAGCAGCCGAGCATTTTGCCGGCAATTTGATCCAGCGCGCCGGTTTCATGCAAAATTTTGCCAAACATCGATCCCAGTGCCACGACGATCGCCAGGAACCCCAGGGTTCCCCCCATCCCCGCCTGCATGGTATCGGCGATTTTTTCAAGCGGCATGCCCGAAAAAATCCCGGTGCCGACTGACACCACCAGCAGGGCGACAAACGCGTGCATTCGCACCTTCATTACCAGAAACAGCAGAATAACTACCGAACCGATGGCGGTGATGATTAAGCTTAGGGTACTCATAGCAAGCTACCCACCATGGCAGGCTGTGCGCCAGTACCGGTACCGGACTTTACCGGCAGACGGCGGATGCGGTTTAAAGCCTCAGTCCGGCGGCCAATGTTCAGATTCATTTCGTTCACTTTATTACTCCCTTGCAAATCGAAACAGCAGCACGTGGTATTGCCTCTAAGCGGAGGCGCTTTAGCGTTGCGCGTTATTGTTATTACCGAATCGTGCAAAAAATGTTACCGGTAACAATTGTCCTGCCAGGCATCAGGAAAGGCAAGAAAGCTGAGCCTAATCACATAAAAAGTGTGACATACATCGAATAAATGTAGTTAAAACGTCGGGAGGTCACAATGTGAAGACACGGGATGTTGCAAAATTTGCTCTTCTAGTTGATCGGCAGCAACAGCGGGTTCACCCCGTTTAGGTCTTTTGCTGCCGGCATCAGAGTTAAAGACGTCCCAGCCAGCGCATGACCAAACTGCCTGCCCCCGTTACTGTTGCCAGAATCACCACCGCCATCCAGCCACCGCTTTCCAGTAAACGACTGCCCAGTGCCGCTCCTGCCGCCATGCCGATAAACATGCCGGTAAACAGCAGCGCATTCAGCCGGCTGCGGGCATCAGGCTGCAAAGCATAGATAATGGTCTGATGACCGACTAATGTTGCCTGGACGCCTAAATCAAACCCCACCGCGCAAACCACCAGCAGTATCAGTTGAGAGTGACCGGGCAGCAATACCGTCAGGCACATCGCGGCGAATGACAGCGGAGCCAGCGTCAAGATCCTTCCTCCTGACAGCACCGGCTTTGGTTGAGCCTGTTTGGTCTGTTTATGCTGTTCCGGTATAAACGGTTTAAGCTGTTTCTGTATCAGCGACATGATGCTATATCCATTGTTGGGCTATTTAGTGCGCCCATTCTCTAACGACGCAAATGACTTCGGTAGTAGCCAGCCGAGTAAAGCTGTTATACGTTATCTGCATGAAAACACCGATAACCGCCGGCGTTGACCGCATTGAGTTAATGCAGACCTTTATAGGCATCGTCGAGGCCGGCAGCCTTTCGGCCGCCGCCGCCGCCGCCCGGCTGGCACGGCCTGCCTTTACCGATTTACCTGGTTTATCCTCAGGCACGCTTTTACCCGGCCAGGCGTAGACTGTTTCTCTCAATCATGCGTGAAGCGATGCCAGAACTGCCCGGTGCTCAGCGGCCACTGGGCGGTTAATCCTGCAAGTGCGGCTGGTCCTGACCCATTGCCCTGCTGTCAACAGCCCAGAATGATCAATAAGAGCTTAAACCGCCTTATTGTTGACCTATCCCGTATATAACACTTTAAATGTGCAGCCGAGCGGTCTCACATTTTGTATGATATGCGTGTTGGGTTCACTCTCGACTATTGAGACCAAAGGATAATGATCGACTTACGCTTCCCCACTGCACTACATATGGTATTCAGCATTGCCAATGCCCAACGGCAAGGTAAACGCGTGACCAGCGCCATCCTGGCAGCCGGCCTTGAGGCCAACCCGAGTTTTGTGCGTAAGTTGATGGTGCCATTAACTCATGACGGGATTATTGTCTCTACCTTAGGCAGACAAGGTTCAATCCGCCTTGGACGTGCAGCCGAAGCCATTACGCTTTTGGAAATTTATCTGTCAGTGACCGAGGACAAACGCTTGTGGGCACTGCGTCCGGAGGTTCCTTCCCGTTGCCTGGTCACCGCGAATACCTGCTGGTATTTCAAATCGCTGGTCAACGAAGCGGAACAGGCTTGCCTGGAGGTGTTTGCCCGACGCACCGTGGGAGATGCGCTGGTTGAGTTGGAAAGAGGCGACCGACGCGGGGCAGAGGAACCAGAGATACGCTCTTGCCGCCAACCGGCAGAGAAAAATGCTAACTGACTCAGCCAGCACGACTGTCTTTGCTACCTCGGTCTCAACGTTACAGCAGTACTACGATGATGATCAAACCAGCATCAGTGAGGTGCTGCAGTTAGCGGCATCATTATCCTTATCGCATCCCGTTTTCAGCTGAAGCGGTGGGTCCGACAGAAAATTTCACGCCAGGCAGGCGGCACTAACAGCAAGACGGACAGCAATGCTCAACGAGTAGACTGGCGTGAGAGCAAGAGGCCAGGCTTGAACGTTTAGCCCTTTGCCTCATGGTTTTGGACAGGCCGGGCTGGCAAGTTCAGCCTTTGGCCTGGCAGGAAGGGTAACGCCTGCGCTTGAATGCTCAGCCTTTGCCTGGCAGGAAGGGTAAAGCCTGCACTTGGATGCTCAGCCTTTGGCCTGGCAGGAAGGGTAATGCCTGCGCTTGAATGCTCAGCCATTAGCCTGGCAAGCGTGGCCGTAAGCCGGGCGGCCATAGTGCTGAGACAAGCCCGCGTCGGAGGGACAGCTTATTCGCTTCTGCCGACGCCAGGCAGAGGGGGTACTGCCGAACTGACGCTTAAAGCTACGGGTAAACGACTGCTGTGAGTCATAACCAAGTGAAATGGCCACTTCCAGAATCGAATCCTCTCCGTAAACCAGACGTTCAGCCGATTGCTGCAGGCGTTTGCTGCGGATATATTCGCCCAGCGCCAGGCCGGTTTCATGCTTGAATATGCGTTGCAGATACCATTTTGAATAACCGGCGCGTTCGGCAACCGTGGTCAGGTCCAACCTTGATTCGAGATGCGAATCAATCCATCCAATGAGTTCTTTTACAAAACCAGAATAAGTCATGGCAAGATTCCAGACAGGGGGTTTAAAAGTCGATTCAGCCCGTAGCCAGGCTCGCGCTGTGCGACATCGCCAATGCGCATCAAATAAAATAGTCACGCGGTAAATCACATTAGTTACGATAGTATATTATAACAGATAATGCAAGCGTAATAGTTGCACTTTAAAGCCTGTGATTTTAGGTACAATTTCCCTGATGTCTGGTAACTGCTTTTTTAACGATCGTGGTAAAACGGGCCGATTGACAGCCCGCTGGAACGGTTATCCACGGTATTCGATGATCGACAGGCCCGCATTGTAATCGGTGCTGTAAATAATACCTTCAGCATCGACGAACACATCACATGACTGGATGACCCTCGGACGACCAGGACGCTTATCCATCATGGCAGCCGGAGCCGCCGGCACCAGAGCCCCGGTTTCTTTTGGCCGATAGGGATTGCTGATGTCATAGGCCCGCACACCGGCATTCTGATAGGTGGCGAAAATCAGCGTATCGCTGATGAAGCTACCGGGACGATTTTCATGCAGATTATGCGGACCAAAATGGGCGCCTTTACTCACATAATCGCGCTCAACGGGCTGGGGGAAAGTGGCGATACTGACAGGATTGGACGGATCGCGAATATCGAATAGCCAAATCAGCTTCTCACCGTCTTGCTGGTTATCCAGCACCGCCTCATCCAGCACCACCAGCAAATCACGACTCGGCAACGGCAGCGCAGTATGCGTGCCGCCGCCAAAAGGAGGACTCCAGTTGCGGTGGCTGATAAGCGTTGGGTGAGCGCGATCGCTGACATCGAGCAGTGTCAGACCGCCGTCTCGCCAGCTTCCATAGGCAGTATCACCGCTGATAATGGCGTGATGCAGGGCATAACGCTTGCCCTCAGGCCACTCAGGCGTTTCGCCGGCGGCACTGTTCATGCCCGGCAGCCAATAACGCCCGGCCACGGCGGGCTTGAGGGGATCGGCAAGATCAATAGTCAGGAAAATATAATCGCTGAAGCCATCAATCAGGGCTGACACATAGGCCCAGCGTCCCCCCACATACCAGATGCGGTGGATACCAATCCCTTCCAGAGACAGAAAGCTTATCTCGATCGGTCTGTCAGGCGTGGATATATCATAAATACGCAGTCCGGCGCTCCAGCCGCGGTCGGTTTTTTCCGGCCTTACCGTGTCAGATACGGAACGAGTGTAATAGATCTTCTCATCCGCAAAACGGGCATCGGCAAACAGATCCCGGGCGTTGACGACCAGCAACAGGTCATCATGGGCCTGCAAATGAACATTCCAGGTACCGGGAGGGGCGGCGACGAATCCCGCCGCCTTGGGGTTATTCACGTCGCGTACATCGACGATAGAAAAGCCCTGTGACACCATATGGCCGATATAGGCGAAGCCGCGATGCACCATAATCTGGACGCCATCTGGCTTGCCCCCCTGATCACTATGGCCGATAAGCCGCATATTGCGGCTGTATTCAGGAGTGGGTAATGCGGGAGATGCCATGCCGGGTTCCTTACTTCTTGGCGTGCTGCGTTTCCAGGGTAGCGAACCAGGGAGCGATAAAATCATCAGCCGTGCCCCAGCCGGGAATAATTTTTGCCAGCGACGCCATATTGACTTCGCCGGGCTGGCTGGCAAGCAGCGCCTGTGGAATTGCCGCGGCCTTAAATTCATAGGTCGCCGGCGTCGCTTCACCGGCGATTTTATTGGCGACCAGGCGCAGGTTGATTTTGCCGATTAATTTAGGGTCTACCGCGACACTGACTTTCCACGGACTGCCGGCTTCACGCATCAACTGCAGGTCCTGGTTGGAGATATCAATACTGTAAAGCTTTATCTCAGTACGGCCATTCTCTTTCAGCGCTTTATAGGCTCCCTGACTGAAGGCATCCCAAGTTCCCCAGATAGCATCGATTTTGCCTTTCGGGTATTTGGCCAGCACCGCGCCCACCTTATTGGCGGTATCGCCCTGCACATCAGAAGATACCGCACCGATCGACTCCAGCTCGTGGATACCGGGATGGGTTTTAAGCAATTCTTTATAAGCGGTCTGACGACGTTCCATGGGTGGGAAGCCAGCGACCCACAGTTTGATGATGTTGGCTTTGCCGTCGAAATCCTTGATGAGCTGCGCCAAAGATTCATTAGTCAGAGATGCGTCATCCTGCTGAGTCACGGTGACGCCGGGCAGGCTGCCGTTGACGGCGGTGTCGAATACCGACACCGCGATGCCGCTGTCGGTGATGCGCTTAACCAGTTCAGTTGAATACGGGTCGCGCCCCTGAGAAAGAATGATGCCGTCGTACTTCTGGCTGATGGCCTGATTGACGAAGTCCTGGAACCGCGCGTCATCGCCATTGCTCAGGAAAGTACTGACTTTGAAGCCCAGTTTTTTGCCTTCTTCAACAACTCCGGAGACAAATTGAGTCGTGTTATCGTCCGAACCCAGATTACGGATAACCGCGATACGCACCGGGCCATGGTGTCCGGCAAGCGCCGCCGGTACCGGTGCGGGGGCAGCAGCGGCGGCTTGCAGGCTGGCAAGAAGGCTCAGGGCCAGTAAAGGGGAAAAAATCTTTTTCATGTACTGCTCCGTCTGGTGGCGAATGCGCTCTCAAAAAGAACACTGAATTAGATGCCTTTATGTCTGGACGTCTATTTAAGGCAACGCAGCATAATAGCCAGACCAGGGTCATGATTGAAAGCGTTCCCTTATGACATTTATTAGCTGTTTCACCCTTTCCGTCAGCGCTTTTGGATATATGTCATAGCCAAGGCCAGCGCCAGTACCAATCCTTTGATGATGTCCATGGCATAATAAGGCACTGACATCATCACCAGGCCGTTTTGCAACACGCCGAGCAGCACCGCACCTACCAGCGTTCCCAACGCATTGGGTTTACCGGATCCGGCCAGGGAAAAACCGATGTAGGCCGCAGCGACCGCATCCATCAGATAGCCTCCGCCGGCGTTTACCTGAGACGAACCGATGCGTGATGCCAGCAGGATACCGCCCAGCGCCGCCAGTAGCGAAGAGATCACATAGGCCAGCACCCGGTAGCGGGCGGTCGCAATGCCGGCAAGCCTGGCGGCTTCAGGATTACCGCCGATGGCGTACATTCTGCGGCCGTGCTTGGTCAGTGACAAATAAAGCTGAATAACCAGGGTGACCACCAGCATGATGAAAACGATAACCGGCACCTGCCCCAGCGCGGAGAATAATGCCGGAATGACGCCTTCGGCCATATCACCGCTCGGCAGCACCATGTTCTGGGTAATCGAGCCGCCAAAACTGTAGGTCATCGCCACACCCTGGATGACGAACAGGCTGGCGAGCGTTGCCAGCATGTCGGGTATCTTGAGCACCACGATCAGAAAAGCATTAAACAGCCCGATCAGGGTACAGATAACCAGCGTCAGTACGATGGCCTGAATGGTATCCATCCCGTACCAGACCAAGAAGGAAATCACCAGCGCATTCGCCAGCGAAGCGGTCGATCCCACCGACAGATCGAACCCGCCTACCGAAAGCGATATCGATACACCGATAGCAATTACCGTGACAATAGCAATCGAGCGAAGGATATTGATGATGTTATAAGGATCGAGAAAATTTTCGTTGGCCACGCCAAACAGCGCTATCAGCGCGACTACCGTGAGCAGCATGCCCCAGCGGTACAAAAATTCGAACAGATGATGATACAGGGGCAGTGCCCCGCCACGGCTGGGTGATGCATTACTCACGGACGTACGCCTCCGGTTGAATATAATAATAAGGTTTCTTCGTCTGCCTGGGGTCCGCTGATATCGGCGACGATCCGGCCATCCCACAACACCAGGATCCTGTCGCACAGCCCGACCAGCTCGGACAGTTCACCCGAGGCGTAAATAATCCCCTTGCCTTCCCTGGCCAGTTGGTCAATCAGCACAAACAGATCCTGCTTGGCTTTGATATCCACACCTTTGGTCGGCTCATCGAAAATAAGGATATCCGCATCACCCCGAAGCCATTTGCCGATGGCGATTTTCTGTTGGTTGCCGCCGGATAATCGCTTCAGTTTTTGCTGCAGCCCCGATGTTCTGACGCCCAACCTTCCAACGATGTCGCGCGCCCAACGCCATTCCTGCCGGCGACTGAAAAAACCGGCGGTAGAAAAGCTGTTGTCCGCGCTGACGCTCAGGTTCATCGGAATCGCTTCTTCGACGAAAATGCCCTCTTTGCGGCGCTCCTCAGGCACCAGCGCCAATCCGCGGCAGACCGAGTCATGGGGCGAAGTCGGTCGCCAAGGTCTGCCCTTTAGCGTGCCCCGGCTGATTTGGGAGGCCGTAGCGCCGAACAGCGCCTTGCAAAGCTCGGTTTTGCCCGCTCCCGCCAGTCCGGCAATGCCCAGGATTTCCCCTTTTTTCAGGCTAAGGGCAATATCATGAAGTCGGCTGTCGTCATGCAGCCCTTCCAGCTCCAGCAACAGCTCATCACTGTGAGGCGGACGGGCAGGAGGAAATATATCGTCCAGACGGTGGCCGAGCATTTTTTCAATGATGTGATCGCTGCGCAGGCCATTCATTCGGCCATCGCTGACCCGGCAGCCATCACGCAGCACCGTCAGATGGTCACAGATAGCGGCAATTTCATGGATACGATGAGAAATAAATACCACGCCGATACCTTGCTCCTTGAGACGGCGCACCACAGCAAACAGCTGCTCACTTTCAGCGTTATCCAGCGGAGCGGTCGGTTCATCGAGGATCAGAAAACGACAGTTGTGCGACAAGGCGCGTGCCAACAGTATGTGCTGCTTCTCAGCCAGGGTGCAGCCGGCGATAGATTGGCGAACGTTAATGCTGACCTTTAACTGGGCCAGCAGGGCTTCAGCGCGCTGATACAGTTTGGGCCAGTTGCACCACTGTCCCTGTTCCGCCAACGAATCCAGCATAATGTTTTCACCCACCGAAAGCGTCGGTACCAGGGCCACATCCACTTCCTGCTGAACCAGGTGAATCCCCAATTGCTTGGCCTGGCGGGGGGAATGAATGCTGACCGGTCGAGAGTCAATCAGGATGTCGCCTTGATAATGACGGTGGGAGCCCGACAACACCGCCATAAGCGTGGATTTTCCGGCGCCATTGGCGCCAATCAGAGCGTGAATTGAACCGCCCTGCAAACTGAAATCAACGTCAGAAAGCGCCTGAAAGCCTGCAAAAGACAATGAAATATTTCGCATTTCCAGGCGGGAGGAAGAGGTTGTCATAGGCCGGGGTGACTCTCAGAGGTACATGATGGCACGTTGCCATCATAAACGTTAATTACCTGATTTTTCATGAAACGCCCGGGTTTAGCAATAGCCTAAAAAGCATAAGCTACATAAAAATGTTCTTGACCCTGCCAGAGGTTATACCGTGCTCAGTAATCGATGCCGGAGCACGTAGAAATGGGCGATGCAAATGGTTATAGGGATAAATTACTATTATTTAAAATTTCATCTATTTAGGTACATCAATAGGTTCAACTGAGTCTTTGAATTAAAATTCGTGATCCGTATTCAAACTTTTCAATAACAAGAGCCAGCAATATTTTTAACACTGTGCAATTGCCTATTTTTCAACAACCTGTTTTATATACATATAATCTCAAACAAGTCAATAAACACCATTCTTCCCTCTTATCTTACAGGCGTTTGCACAGTTTCTTGCCCGGCTGGTCAACGCAATACTGAGCGCCTCTCCCCCTGTATAACGAGGCCGATAATCATGAGCAGTCCCGGCGAAACAATGCTGTCTGACCAGGATCTGATAATCAGACGTGCCTGTAAGAAATTCTTTACAAGAATTATTCCAATGCTGATCGTTATGCTGATAGTCAATCAGATCGATCGATCCAATATTGGCTTTATCAAAGCTGAGTTGGCAACCGATGCGGGAATAAGCGCAGCAGCCTTTGGCCTCGGCGCAGGCCTGTTTTTTATAGGATACGCGTTATTTGAAGTGCCCAGTAATATGATGCTGGGCAAATACGGCGCCCGCATTTGGCTGACTCGGATTATGATTACCTGGGGACTGGTCGTGTTCTTTACCGGGTTTATTACCTCGCCAGTGCAATTTTATATTATGCGCTTTCTGCTCGGCGTGGCGGAGGCCGGGTTCTTCCCTGGCGTGCTTTACTATTTCAGGCAGTGGGTACCCAATGCCTGGCGTGGCAGGGCAACGGCGATGATCCTCAGCGCATCGGCAGCAGCATTCCTGTTTTCCGGTCCGATTACCGGAGCCATACTCGGCTTGCACGATTTTATGGGACTGCCGGGCTGGAAATGGGTACTGTTTCTTGAAGGCGGCGCCTCTGTTGTCATCGGTATTATTGCTTCACTGGTGCTGGTATCGTCACCAGCTCAGGCCAAATGGTTGACTCGGCAAGAATCGGACACGCTATTGGCGGTGCTGGCTGAAGAAGACCTGCAGCGCAACCGTCTAACTGCCAGCACGTCCAGATTGAGCCTGTTATTCAACCGGCAGATGCTATTTTATTGCGCCATTTTCTTTACTATGACCATGACCGGCTACACCCTGGTATTCTGGCTGCCGCAAATTATCCGACGTATCCAGGGTTTCAGCGAATTTGGTACCGGCCTGTTGACCGCTGTGCCGTGGCTTTGCGCGATTATCGCCATCAATCTGGTGGGCAAAGTCAGCGATAATTATCGCCATATGCTGGATAAGGTGCTCGCGGTCGCCATCCTGGTGGCGGCATCTGGCACCTTTCTGGCAACGCTGGGTAATCCCTGGTTCGGGTTTATCGCCATGTGCATCGCCTGCGTCGGTTCCAAAACCAGCGCTACCTTCTTCTGGCCGATGCCGCAGGGCTCTCTACCGGCCAGTATCGTTGCCCCTGGCGTGGCGTTAATCAATTCGGTCGGAAATTTGGGCGGGTTTTTCGCGCCAACGGTGTTCGGCTACCTGGAACAAAAAACCGGTAGCACCACAGGCGGGCTCTATGCGCTGACCGCGGTATCGGTACTGGCCGCCCTTTTCCTGCTGCTGCGTAAATCCGATTTTACTGTCAAGCCATCGCCACTGGAGAGCAAAAATATCTGATTCGTTGATCATTATCAGCATGTGAGACATTAGTGCAGCCGGCTACGGCGGCATGCTGCTGCTGGGCATTTCACGCTAAAAAGCCCGCCAGCATCCGCCGACGCCCTCGGGTGGTCAGTCGTTTGCCGGTTGCCGATTGGGCAGGTATGCTTATCACTGCAACGGCGCTGCGGCTGACCACCGGTAAAGCCAGCCGCCGCCGACCCTTCTGACAATTATCGGGACTTGCTATGTCGTCAAAACCGATCGTTTTTATGTCATCGCCTTTATTTCCTGAAGCACGGGAACTGCTGGCTGAGCATTTCACCCTGCACATCGGCGCAGGCAGCAACAGCGCCGAAAACCAGCGACAGCTTCAGCAACAGACCGATGCAGTAGCCGCGATCATTACCTTATCCGATCGCTATGACCAAAAGGCTATCGCAGCGCTACCCTCATCGCTCAGAGCGCTGGCGACCTATTCGGTCGGCACTGATCATATCGACCTGGCGGCAGCGCAAGCACGAAATCTGGTGGTCCTGAGCACCCCCGATGTTCTGACCGAGTCCTGCGCCGATACTGCCCTACTGCTGATGCTGGGCGCCGCTCGCCGCGCCTGGGAGGGCCTCAAGCTGGTCAAAGGCGGTCAATGGACCGGCTGGGCGCCAGATCAGCTGCTGGGCAAGGATGTATGGGGCCAGCGCCTGGGCATTTTCGGCATGGGTCGCATCGGCCAGGCCATTGCCCGCCGTGCAAGGGGCTTCGGCATGCAGTTGCATTATCATAACCGTAGGCAACTGCCCGCTGCTAAGGAACAGGGTGCCCATTATCACCACACCCTGGCTGAACTGGCAGCGCAGAGCGACTTTTTCTGTATTGCCTGTCCACCTTCAGCCGCCACTCGGGGAATTATCAGCAGCGACATTCTACAGATGCTGCCGCCAGGTGCGGTGGTAGTCAATATTGCCCGAGGGGACATGGTGGATGACCCGGCCCTGCTCGCAGCGCTAAAAAACGGCAAGGTCGCCGCGGCCGGATTGGACGTATTTGCCGGCGAGCCGGCTGTTCATCCTGACTGGAAAACATTGGATAACGTATTTACCCTGCCCCACCTGGGGAGCGCTACTCTTGCTACCCGGCTGAGTATGGCCGCACTGCTGCGCGATGGATTATTAACAGTGCTCGCTGAGACCAGGCCAAAATGATAAGCCAGGGTTTCTATCCGACGTTGAACTCACTACGGTCTAAAGGTGGATTTTGATGCCGGTCTGCTGATGGCCCGGCAGCCAAAATCATTCATTATCGGCGTACGGTTTATGTATGGCTTTCGTTTGACAGGGCCGGTGCGAATTGGCGCCAGCCGGCTACCGCCGTCAATATTAATTGGTCTGAATATGCTCGGAACGCTGCTGTTCGTGCTGTTGGGCTATTTTGTCGGCGGCCTGGTTGAACCACTGCTCCATAGCCTGGACCAACATATCAAATATCTGTTTCCCGCTCTTGCTACAGTGGCCATCATCTGGCTAATACGGCGTCTGCTATTGCATTTTAGTCAGCCTAAGCACTGATACCTATCTGCAACGCCAAGGGGCGGCGCGCCTATGCCGGGCAAGGCATAAACTTGGTTACTTTTTTGCTTAAGATTAGCGGCAATAAGATAGAACGTAATGATATTGGGAGCACATGTTATAGGGGTGCTAGCTTTTATGTCACTTCAATCTTATTTGCTCTAAGGAATCGGCTATGTCTGAACGCGGATGTTGTCGCGCACCCCATTTTGTTCTTCTTCGACATTTAATTGAAATGGTTAATGGAGCACATCATGAGCGACACGGGCAAAACATCATTACCCTTGCTTGATCTTTCTCGCCTCGAAGGCGGCCCGGCACAGCGCCAGGCTTTCCTGACTGAACTGCGCCTGGCGGCGCGCGATATCGGTTTTTTTTACCTGACCGGCCACGGTATTGACCCACAGTTACTCGATCATGTGAGCCATCTCTCGCATGCTTTCTTTGCCCTGCCTGATGAACAAAAACAGGCGGTGGCAATGGTCAAATCTCCCCATTTTCGCGGTTACAACCGGGCCGCATCAGAATTAACCCGCGGCCAGCCTGACTGGCGAGAGCAGTTTGATCTCGGCGCTGAGCGCCAGCCATTGCCTCAAACCGCTGGATCCCCCGGCTGGAGTCGTCTGCAAGGACCCAATCAATGGCCTGAAGCCTTGCCTGAACTCAAGCCCGCGCTGCTTCTGTGGCAGCAGGAAATGACCAACATGTCGCTGCGCCTGCTGCGGGCCTTTGCCGAATCATTGTCACTGCCGGTGCACGCATTCGATACCCTGTATGGCGACAGACCAAACGAACATATCAAGCTTATACGCTATCCAGGACAGGATGCGACGATGGGCACTCAGGGTGTCGGCGCTCATAAGGACTCAGGCTTTCTCAGTTTCCTGCTGCAGGATCGCCAAAAAGGACTGCAGGTGGAAGCCGAACCTGGCAAATGGATTGATGCCGTTCCAATCCCGGGCACATTTGTGGTGAATATCGGTGAGCTGCTGGAGCTGGCGACCAATGGTTACCTGCGCGCCACGGTACATCGAGTTGAAACGCCGCCGGCCGGCCGTGAACGATTATCTATCGCTTTCTTCCTTGGGGCCCGGCTGGATGCCGTGGTGCCGGTATATGATTTGCCACCCGCACTGGCGGCACAGGCCCGTGGGCCGGCAAGTGATCCGCGAAACCCGCTGCTGCGCGATGTCGGATGGAATTATCTCAAAGGCCGCCTGCGTTCACATCCTGATGTGGCGCAGCGCTATTACCCCGATATTCTGCAAAGGCAGACCGAGACCCTTACCGTCAATTAAAAGGAATTCAGACCATGATAAAGAATGCCGTTTCCCGTTTGGCAGGGGTAGCGTTTGCCCTTTCAATGGCTTTTTCTGCCCAGGCCGCTGATACATTGCGCGTTGCCGCTGATCCGGTTCCCCATGCCGAGATCCTTAATTACATTAAAACCTTCGATCCTAGCCTGAAACTGGATGTAGTCGAACTGACCAGCGGCGTTAACGCCAATGAACTGCTGGCTCATGGCGATGTGGACGCAAACTATTTCCAGCATGTGCCTTATCTGCGTGACCAGGAAAAATCCCTCGGCCAAACTTTCGTCGTTGCCGCAACAGTGCACATCGAGCCTCTGGGTATTTATTCCTCCAAGCATAAGTCTCTCGCTGACCTGCCGGAAAATGGCAAGGTGGCGGTACCCAATAACGTGACCAATTTGAGTCGTGCGCTGTATCTGTTGCAAAGCAAGGGACTGATTAAACTTAAAGACGGTTTTAAAGACCCGGCAACTCACCAGGCTACCCCGCAAGATATCGCCGAGAATCCACGCAAGCTGAAGATTATCGAGATTGAAGCTCCCCAACTGCCTCGTTCGCTCGACGATGTGGATCTGGCGGTCATTAACGGCAATTATGCCTTGGAAGCCGACCTGAACCCGGCGAAAGATGCGCTTGGACTGGAGAGTGCCGACCATAACCCCTATGCCAATATCCTGGTGACATCCAAAAAACTGGCTGATGATCCGCGGATCAAAAAACTGGCCCAGGATCTGCAGTCACCTGAAGTGGCGGCCTTTATCAAGGAAAAATACCAGGGCGCAGTGATTCCGGTACAGGGCGGTAAATAATGATCCAGATTGACCGGCTTGGAAAAACCTATCCGGGCAATCCGCATCCGGCGCTGCACGAGATATCCCTTACCATCGAAGATGGCGCGGTCTACGGCATCCTGGGACGCAGCGGGGCTGGCAAGAGTTCGCTTATCCGCTGCCTTAATCTGCTGGAACGGCCGACCAGCGGCAGGATCATTATCGATGGGCGGGATATTACGGCGCTTAATGCCCAGGATCTGCGTCGCCAGCGCCAGCGCACCGGCATGATTTTTCAGCAATTCAATCTGCTGCACGCCCGAAACGTGGCGGAGAATGTAGCGGTACCGCTGGAAATCGCCGGTGTCGGACGAAGCGAGCGTGCAGGCCGGGTAGCGGAATTGTTGGATCTGGTGGGGCTCGGCGATAAATCTCGGGCCTTTCCTTCACAACTGTCAGGCGGACAGAAGCAGCGGGTCGGCATTGCGCGCGCATTGGCTGCCCGGCCAGCATACCTGCTGTGCGACGAAGCCACCAGTGCGCTTGATCCGGAAACCACCGCTTCAGTGTTGGCGCTGCTGGATAATATTCATAGCCAGTTGGGCTTGACTATCGTGCTTATCACCCACGAGCTGGAGGTGGTAAAGGCGATATGCAGTCATGCCGCCCTGCTCGAAAACGGGCGCCTAATGGAAAGCGGTAAGCTGTCATCACTGCTGCTCGATCCAGCTTCACGTCTTGGGCAGGCGTTGTTGCCTGATCAGGAAGTGGAGCGGGCGTTTCTGCGCCGTCATGGTATTGAAGGGAGGCTTTTGTGCGAAGTAGCATGAATTGGGACACCCTATGGCCGCTGATGCTCAATGCCACGCTCGAAACGCTGTACATGGTGGTGCTGGCCACCCTGTTTACCGTAATCATTGGTTTGCCGCTGGGTACGCTGCTGTTTATCAGCCGCCGTGACGGCATATTGCCGCTGCCCCGCCTGCATGCCTTGTTGGCTACGCTGGTCAATATCGGACGATCGCTGCCGTTCGTGGTGTTACTGGTGGCACTTATTCCATTTACACGCCTTATTATCGGTACCACCCTGGGCAGTACCGCCGCGATTGTGCCCATTACTATCGGTGCCTTTCCGTTTTTTGCCCGGGTGGTTGAGGCCGCACTTGATGAAGTCGATACAGGCAGAATCGAGGCAATTGTCTCCATGGGCGGCTCGGTTCGGCATGTCATCGGTAAAGTGCTGCTGCCGGAAGCGCTACCGGCAATACTGGCCGGCATTACGCTCACCATGGTGATGCTTATCGGTTTTTCCTCCATGGCCGGCGTGATTGGCGGCGGCGGCTTGGGGGACTTAGCCATTCGCTACGGCTACCAGCGCTTTAACAATCAGGTGATGGTTGCTACGGTGGTCGTGTTGATAGTCATGGTCCAGGGCGTGCAGTCTACCGGCAATGCCTTGGTAAGAGCCCTTGCGCATCGCCGCTAGCCGCATTTATCATTCAGCCAAGGAGGTGATGATGAAGAAGATTGAGCCTTTGATGACCGCGTCCATCCGGGCAGTAAACGGTCATTATCGCCGGCTCATTCGCTGCAGCTACTGGAATGAACTGTGCGATTAGATCGGATTGATGTATTTCTTTGCCTCTGTTCTGACCAGGTGCAGAATCCGCTGTTTGATGTCTGCATAACCTGGTGACTGGGCCAGGGTTTCGATATCTCTGCTCTGGCCAAAGGGCAACACCACTTCATCAACAATTTTTCCCGGGCGCGCAGACATTATTAATATTCTGTCCGCCAGGAAAAGCGCTTCCTCAACATCGTGCGTCACAAACAATACTGTGGTACCGGTACTGAGCCAGGCATCGCGCAGCAACTCCTGCATCATTATACGAGTCTGGGCATCCAGCGCGCCAAACGGCTCATCCATCAGCAGGATGTCGGGATTGGGCAGCCAGGCGCGTGCCAGAGCCACTCGCTGTTTCATACCGCCAGACAATTGCCAGGGAAAATGCTGTTCAAATCCGGCCAACCCTACCCTTTCCAGCCACTCCCTTGCCATTCGAGCCGCTTCAGGCCTTGGTACGCCCGCCATGCGCGGCCCGAAAGTGACATTATCCAGTACCGTCAGCCAGGGAAATAGCGTCGGCTGCTGAAACACCATGCCGCGTGATGGCCCTGGTCCGGAGACTGGCCGGTCATTACACGAAATCGTGCCGCTGTCGGGAGGAACAAAGCCCGCCACCAGATTGAGAATGGTCGATTTACCACAGCCCGACGGCCCTAGCAGCACGACGAACTCTCCATGGGAAAGCGTCAGCGAAACCTGGTCCAGCACGGTCAGTGGAGCGGTTTTACCGGCGAATTTTAGCGTCACATCCGAGACGTTGATATGCCCACTCATGCATCCCTCCCGGCCCAGGGAACCAGGGCCTTTTGTAATCCAACCAATAACAAGTCGAGCAAATAGCCGATCCCGCCAAGCAGCAAAATCCCCAGCATGACGATATCGGTACGTAGATAGGAGCTGGCATTAATGACCATCCAGCCCAGTCCAGAGGTGGCGGCAACCATTTCTGCGGCAATCAGGGAGGTCCAGCCGACGCCAATAGACAAGCGCACGGTGGTGAACAATTCCGGCAAAGTATCCGGCAGCACCACACGCAGGAAGATTTGTCCGGGCGTGGCCCCCAGGGTTTGCGCTACCCGGATTCTGGTCCGGCCGATACGCGCTACCGCCGCTGTTGCACCCACGACCACGCTCAAAAAGGTAGCGATAAATATCAGAAAAAACTTCGATGACTCGCCGATACCCAGCCAGACTACCGCCAAGGGTATCAGCGCAATTTTAGGCAGCGGGCGCAGGAACTGTACAAATGGGTTGAGTACTGCCGCCACCGGCGGTGAAAGTCCCATCAACAATCCCAGCGGCACGCCGGTAATGATGGCCGCGCTGAAGGCAGCCAATGCCCGGGAAAGACTGACGGCGATATGCTCCCATAGTGGAACCTGGCGGTAGCCATCGCGCATCAGTTCGGCGGTGGTTTCACCAATTTCCGCCAGCGTGGGCAGCAGCAGCGGATCAACCCATTGACGTTCACCGGCAACAAACCAGACCCCGAAAAACAGCGCCACCGAAGTGGCGCTTATCATTACCTGATAAAAAGTACGCATAACCGATTATTGCTCCGCTGCCTGCCGTGCAAAGTCGGCATTGATAGCCTCTTTCCAGGAAGCTGGAATATCACGTTTACGCACTTCGCCAATATCAGACAGGAACGCGGCGGTTTTGGCAGCGGCTTTGCCGATACCACTGTTGTCGGTATCATTGCCGTCACCCAGCCAGGCCTGGCTGGCCTGTTCTTTCAGCGAAGGATACTCAAGCCCACCCAGCGTATTGGTCGCTGTCGTCACCGGAGCACCCACTTCGCGGGCCACCGTAGCAGCGGCTTTTTGTGGGTCCCGGCGAAATTCATCCACTTTTTTCTGGTGCACTCGCAGGAATTCGGTCACAACCTGCGGATATTGCTGGGCAAAGGCCTTGCGCACGACATAGTTGTTATAGATTAAGTAACCGTCTTTCTGCAGTTCTTTGGTGGCAAACACCTGGTGACCGCCGGACGCTTCGAGTTCCTGGGCGAAAGGTGCCCAGACATAACCGGCATCAATATCGCCGCGTTTCCAGGCGGCAACCATTTCCGCCGGGCGCAACGGGATAAGCTTTATTTGGCTGCGATCAAGTTTATGGACGGTTATTGCCGCTTCCAGCGCGTACTGAGCCGTTGAATTGGGGGGATAGGCCACACGCTTACCTTCGAGGCCTTTGAGGCTATCAATGCCGTCTTTGCCAATAAGCCGCTCATAACTGGCAATCACCCCCGATACGCCAATTATCTCTACCGGCAACTTACGCACAATACCGGCTACCGCCGGGCTGGATCCGAAGTTGGCGATATCAATCGCATCACTGGCGAAGTAACTCAGGGCGTCCGCCCCGGAAGCAAACTGTACCCATTTGACCGGTGTACCCAACGCTTTTTCAAGCGAACCGTCCGCCTTCGCCAGCACTAGCACCTGAGAACCACCGCTAAAAGCCACACGGACTTCAGGCGGTAGCTGGGGAGCAGCCCAGACGGTATGAACGGTAAAAAGTAGCGCGGATACTGCCAACGTTAAACCCCGTATTGCCGACATGTTTTTTCCTTATAACGATAATTAAATTATTTATATGGATGTATAACTGATGGTTATTATACGGGGAGTTATTTCTCTCGGTTAGTCATTATACTGATAAGCTAAGACCTGCAATGGCAATCGGCTTTAAGCATTTTTATCGCTAATAATAGTATTTTTTAATGGTTTATTTGCTTACGGGCCGCTCGGTACAGTGACGAAATATCCATTTACGTTTGCTGCCGGAGCTTTGCCCCATGTTCTCGTTTTCTCGCCTGATGTTAACCCTTTCACTGCCGCTGGTAACACTTGGCATTACTCCTCTTCTGGCACAGGCTGCAGACTTTCCGACGAAGCCGGTAAAGATCGTGGTGCCCGTTTCTGCCGGCGGCAGCGCCGATAAACTGACCCGCATTCTGGCCGATAAACTGAGCGCTAAATGGGGCCAGTCGGTGGTGGTGGAAAACGTCCCTGGCGCCAGTGGCACCATTGGCGCCGCACGGGTTGCCAAAGCAAAACCTGACGGTTATACCCTGCTGCAGACCGGCGAAGCGCTGACCTTGAACGCGCTGTTGATAAAGACATTACCCTATGATTCGGCAACGGCTTTCCAACCAGTGATCAAGGCAGTAGTGAACCCGCAGATCTTGGTGGTTAACCCTAAGCTGGGCATTGACACCTTCGCTCAGTACATTGCCGTAAGCAAAAACCAACCCGGCAGCATCAGCCTGGGATTGCCCACCAGCGGCGGTATCGCCCAAATTGCCCATGAAATCCTAAATCGCCAGACAGGCGGTAGCGTGAACTTTATCCCCTATCCCGGCGGCGGCCCCGCTGCAGTCGATGTGATTGCGGGCCATACCAATGCCACGCTGATTACTCTCGCGGCGGTGACCGAATATGTTAAAAGCGGGCAATTAAAGGCGCTGGCGGTGACCACCCCTTATCGCTCTGACGCCCTGCCCGAAGTACCGACCATGGCCGAGTCAGGGGCGCCCGGTTTCAGCGTTGAAAGCTGGCAGGGCTATCTGGCGCCGGCAGGCACTCCTGCAGCGGTGGTCAATAAACTGAATCAGGACTTGGTGGCGGTACTGAAAGATCCCGACGTCAAGGCTCACCTGGAGACGCTGGGTTACGGCGTCGCCGCCAGCACGCCTGAGCAGTTGGCCACCACCCTGAGTGAAGATCATCAGCGTTATGGCAAGATCATCAGCGAGGCTGGAATCAGCATCCAGTAAAGCAATCTGTCATCATCTGCGACAATTTGGAGTTCGGATGGTCAATCAAAGTATTTCCACATCCTCTGCGGCCGCAGGTCAAAACCTGAGGATTCGACATCAGCGGGACTTCTGGTCTGGCAGCCTGTTTACCCTGGCGGGGGTAGGCTTTGCCGTCCTTTCCGGCGAATATCATATCGGCGCCGCTGCCAGAATGGGTCCCGGCTTTTTTCCACTGTGCCTGGGCATTCTGCTGGCGATTTTCGGCCTGGTGGTACTGCTGTCCTCACTGTCGCCGACGGCCGAACAGACCCGACTGCCTTACTGGCAACCGAGCAAGCTGGTGCTAGTTCTTGGCAGTTGTGCCCTGTTCTCACTGCTGCTTGAACCGGCGGGATTAGTGATATCTCTGCTGGTTCTGGTGTTTACCTCTTCCCGCGCCAGTCGCCAGGGGCGGTTAACCGGCACGCTTATCAATGCGGCAGTGCTGATTGCCCTGACCCTGTCGCTGTTTATCTGGGGGCTGGAACTGACCATTCCGGTCTGGCCGCACTTTATCACCCTCTAAGGCCCACCTATGGAACTGTATCACCATTTACTGCTGGGATTCAGTGCGGCGGTAACCTGGCAGAATCTGGGGTACTGTCTGCTTGGCTGTACGCTTGGCACACTGGTCGGCGTATTACCCGGCCTGGGGCCGGTCGCCGCCATTGCCATGTTGCTGCCAGCGACCTATGCTCTCCCGCCGGATGCGGCGCTTATCATGCTGGCCGGGATTTACTATGGCGCTCAATATGGCGGTTCAACTACTGCCATCCTGCTTAACATTCCCGGCGAGTCCGCTTCGGTAGTGACGACCTTGGATGGCCATCAGATGGCACGACAGGGCCGGGCGGGCGTGGCGCTGGCGACCTCGGCGATAGGATCTTTCTTTGCCGGTTGTGTCGCCACACTTGTCCTGGCGGCCTTTGCCATTCCCTTGACCGAACTGGCGTTCCGGTTCGGGCCGGCCGAATATTTTTCGCTGATGTTACTGGGATTGGTCGGCGCAGTTGTCCTGGCGTCTGGTTCACTGCCCAAAGCGCTGGCGATGATTGTGCTGGGCCTGCTGCTGGGCCTGGTCGGCACCGATGTCAACTCCGGAGTAGCGCGGTTCACTTTCGGATCGATGGAGTTATCTGACGGGCTGAGTTTCGTCGCACTGGCGATGGGCATTTTTGGCTTTGCCGAAATCATCCGTAACCTTGAGCAACGCAAGCGTCCAGCCAAAGTAAGCCGCATTTCTTCCCTCTGGCCGGACCGGAATGATTTCAAGCGGATGCGCCCGGCCATTTATCGCGGTACTCTGCTGGGATCGCTGTTAGGTCTGTTACCGGGAGGCGGTGCTACGCTTGCCTCTTTTTCCGCCTATGCGCTGGAAAAGAAAATCAGCCGGCACCGATCCGAATTCGGTCACGGGGCCATAGAAGGTGTCGCCGGACCCGAAGCGGCAAACAATGCCGCGGCCCAGACCTCGTTCATTCCACTGCTGACGTTGGGTATCCCTTCCAATGCCGTTATGGCGCTGATGATAGGCGCGATGATGATTCATGATATTCAGCCCGGACCTCAGGTGATGACCCATAATCCATCACTGTTTTGGGGGCTGTTGGCCTCTATGTGGATAGGCAATGTGATGCTGGTTGTCCTGAACCTGCCGCTGGTAGGTATCTGGGCCAGTCTTCTGCGGGTTCCCTATCACTATCTTTATCCAGCCATTCTGGTGTTCTGCTGTATTGGCGTGTATTCGGTTCAGAACTCGGTATTCGAAGTCTGGCAGGCGGTGGCTTTTGGCTTGCTGGGTTATGTGCTGTTAAAGCTCGATTGTGAACCCGCCCCGCTGCTGATGGGCTTTGTGCTCGGCCCGATGATGGAAGAGTATTTCCGTCGGGCATTGCTGCTGTCGCACGGAGAGTTCAGCACTTTTGTCACTCGCCCGCTGTCGCTTTCATTGCTTATCATGGCGGGACTTTTGCTGCTGATGGTCGCTATGCCCGCCATTCGTCGTGGCCGGGAAGATGCATTTCGCGAACCTTGAGACCCGGTTAAATATCACTTTACATCTGGCAACGGCGAGTGTTTGCGCCTAAGCATTGATTGGCATTCCGTGAGGTCATATGAGTAGATTTATCAGTGCCGGAGCGCTCAAAGCAGCCCTGCACGCCCAGACAGAAATCGCTCTGCTGGATATTCGGGAAGACGGACAATTTGGCGCTGGCCATTTGCTGCTGGCCACCCCATTGCCGTTTAGTCGGCTGGAGCTGGATGTGGCTGCGCTACTGCCCAATCAGCAGGTACCGATAGTTATCTATGGTGATGATGACGCGACGGCTTCGCGCGCGGCTGATTGCCTGGCAGAAGCTGGCTACCTCCGGGTGTCGCTGTTATCAGGCGGCATCCAGGCCTGGATCGACGCTGGCTACGGCATTTTCGCCGGAGTGAATGTCCCCTCCAAAGCCTTTGGCGAACAGGTTGAATCAAGCCGCCATACGCCACATGTCAGCGCTGCACAATTGTCGGAGTGGCAGCAGCAGCAGCGCCCCCTGGTGCTACTGGATGGACGCACCCTTGCTGAACATCAAAAAATGTCGATACCCGGCTCAGTCGGCTGCCCTAATGGAGAGCTGGTACTGCGCTGGCGTAAACTGGTACCTGATTCGCAGACACCGATTGTGGTGCACTGCGCCGGTCGCACCCGCAGCATTATCGGTGCTCAGACCCTTATTGACCTGGGCATTCCTAATCCCATATACGCCCTGGAGGATGGAACTCAAGGCTGGTTTCTGGCGGGCTTTCGGCTGATGAACGGCAATCGGGATGCCTTTCCGCACGCCCTGTCTGACCATGATTATCAAGCGGCCCGGAATGACAGTTATCAGGCTGCCCCCTCAGTACCAACGGTTTCAGTTAGCCAAGCCAGCTCATGGCTTCATGACCGCCAACGAACTACCTATATTTTTGATATCAGGACCGAGGAAGAATTTAGCGCCGGCACGCTTCTCGGCGCGCGCCACGCGCCGGGGGGGCAGTTGATCCAGGCGACCGACGCCTGGATTGCCGTCAGGCAGGGTCGCATCATACTGCTTGATGAAGATGACGGCCGAGCCCGGGTGATTGCCGGCTGGCTGCAGCTGATGGGTTATCAAGCCTGGGTGCTTGATACGCCGGTGACGGGTGCCGCCGGCAGCCAGAATTGGCCTGCACCAATAACGCTCAATCTCCCGTTGATTGCCACCCTCGGCGCTAAGACCGTGGCAGAGCTTGTCCGTCAGCAACGGGTTTTAGTGGTGGATTTGCGAGCCAGTCAGGAATTTAACCTCGGCACATTGCCCGATGCCATATGGAGCCGCCGTCCATTGATTCAGCAACATGTAAACGAACTCGTGCTCCAAAAACGGTATCAACAGCTCATACTTGTCGCCGACTCTATGCCGATTGCCGCTCTTGCTGCCAGTGAACTGGACGAATTGCCGATTACCATCGCTGCCCTTGAGGGGGGAGTGGAGGCCTGGCAGCAGGCCGGGCTGCCTCTGGTTGCGCCCAGGAACCCGCTAAAGGATGAGCAGCGAATCGACTTTCTGTTTTTTACCGCAGGCCGGCATGATGGTGACGCCCAAGCAGCGCGCCACTATCTTTCATGGGAAAAAGCGTTGCTGGCTCAGATGGATGAGCAGGAACGGGCGACCATCAGCGGTCGACTGACGCAAAAAAGCTAGACAGCGCAGGCATTTCATCTCTATGCTCTTGGTGGCCATCATAAGATGCTACCGCCTTCGGAGGTTAACACCTTCAGGCCTTCACGCATAAAGCGTCCCGCACCCGGAGCGTTCTTCACAGAAGCGGGTTTTTCATTCCACTGCCGACAAGGCCTGTATGACTCCTCTCACTTACCTGCAGGGATACCCGGAACATATCCTGCTTAAAGTCCAGCGGTTAATCGAACAGCAGCGGTTGGCGGAATTGCTGACCCAGCGTTACCCTAACAGCCACGGTGTAACCAGTGACAAGGCGCTTTACCAGTACACCCTGGAATTGAAGAATCGCTATCTTCGTCATGCCCCGCCGATCAATAAAGTCGCCTGGGACGGAAAAATTCAGGTATTGAAACATGCCCTTGGGCTGCACACCGCGATATCCCGCATACAGGGCAACAAGCTTAAAGCCAAGGCTGAGATTCGCGTTGCCACCGTATTCAAGGCCGGCCCTGAAGATTTTCTGCGCATGATCGTGGTGCATGAACTGGCCCATTTGAAAGAGAAGCAACATGATAAAGCCTTCTATCAACTTTGCTGCCATATGGAGCCGCGCTATCATCAGTTAGAATTTGATACCCGACTATGGCTCGTTCAGAAAGCGCTGACAGCACAGGAATGTCCTTAACCCAGGCATCAGCCTTTGGACTCGTTTCATTTCCTCGGTGCGACAGAATCCAATTGGAAGAAAATTATGGTGACCCTAAAGTGGCTGATCCTTGGCTTTATCATTGTGCTGCTGCTGTGCTTTGCCCAGAGCGTCTCTCAGGCAATGAAAAAGGGTGAGGCGCTGACCGGTCAGCACTGGTCCAACGCCCGTCGTGATTCAGCCCGTTTAGCGCCTGATCCAAGAAAGTTTGCCGATACCGCTATTGTGCAGGTATATGCCGCCCCAACATTTGGCTGGCGCGGGCTGGTAGCGGTCCACCCCTGGATCATCTTCAAAATGCCAGGTGAAACCCGTTATCACCGCTATGAGGTGGTCAGTTGGGGCAGCGATGAGGTCGTTCGTCATAACTATGCGATTGCTGATGGTTTCTGGTTCGGTGCCCAGCCCAGGCTGCTGGTCGAACATCATGGCGCCAAAGCCGCAGCCATGATACCTCGTATCAAAGATGCCATTAAAAGTTACCCTTATCCCCACAGTTATCGCGCCTGGCCTGGTCCGAACAGCAACACCTTTATTGCCCATATAGGAAAAGAAGTGCCTGAACTCAAGCTGGATCTGCCCGCTAATGCAATTGGTAAGGATTACCGTTCATTATTGCACCCGGTGGGCGTTCCTCCCTCAGGTAAGGGTCTGCAGGTCTCATTCCTAGGGGTGCTGGCATTGACTCTGGGTGTAGAAGAAGGGGTTGAAATCAATATTCTGGGATTTAATCTGGGGATAGACATCAAATCCCCCGGATTGCGCCTGCCGTTTATTGGTCGCCTGGGGGGCAACATAACAGACAAGTCTAATTAACCCGATAGCAATGGTTTTTTATTTCATCATGGACATACTCATATATTCAAAACTATCTATTCGGCTAATTGGGCGTCAGAGACTATGGCACAACCGTTCGATAATCCGCTGGGGCTGGACGGGTTCGAATTTATTGAATTCGTCACGCATGATCCGATCGGACTCGCCACAACGTTCCGTGGATTGGGCTTCACCCATGTTGCACATCATAATTCAAAAGATATGGATTTATTCCGTCAAGGGAACATTAATTTCATCATTAACAACGATAAGTGCAGCCATAGCAGTTATTTTTATGCTGAACATGGCCCAGGCCCTTGCGGCTTTGCTTTCAAAGTCAAAAATGCTTTGCGTGCCTATCGCCGTGCGTTGGAGGCAGGCGCTCAACCGGTAGAGGTTCTTACCCATCCAATGGAAGTTAAAATGCCCGCCATTAGGGCGGTCGGCGGCGCAACGCTGTACTTTATCGAAGATATCAATGCCGACACTGAATTTTACGACATCAACTTTCGCTGGCTGGAGGGTGTAGAGCACCATCCGACCGGTTATGGTTTCCGCCAAATTGATCATATTACCCACAATGTTTATCAAGGGCGAATAGACTATTGGGCCAGATTTTATCAACGTATTTTCAATTTTCGTGAATTGCGCTCGTTTAACATAAATGGAAATTACACAGCATTACGTTCCAAAGCTATGACCGCGCCAGACGGTAAAATTCATATTCCGTTAAATGAAGAAGCGGATGGTGGGAATGGTCAGATAAATGAATATCTGAAAGAATTTAACGGTGAAGGCATTCAACATATCGCTTTACTGACCGATTCTCTTGTCCAGTCACTCGACAAGCTGCGAGCTGCCGGTATCCCTATGATGACCGCCCCCAATGAAAGCTACTACCAGATGCTTGAAAGCCGTTTACCGGAACACGGAATGGCCCCTGAAGTGCTCAAATCGCGCGGGATTTTAGTTGATGGCGATACAAAAGGCAGTGTTAAGAGGCTACTGCTACAGATTTTCTCCAATACATTGATAGGGCCAGTTTTTTTTGAATTTATTGAGCGCAGAGGTGAGCATGGCTTTGGTGAGGGCAACTTCAAAGCTTTATTCGATTCCATCGAGCGAGATCAAATACTGCGTGGCCTGATTCAGACCCAGCCTGAGCGGCAGCATACGGTCGATGAGTCTAACAGTGGCGTTGAGCACAAGGCCGAATCGCCCCGCGCAGATGACGCGGAGCGGTGAGACCCGCTGCGGGCATCCTCTTTTACTATTATGGCCCGCGCGTCCCTTTCAGCTCTATCGGTATACCAGTCCACCGTCGATAAGCGGTGCCTGACCAGTCATATAATCAGAATCCGGTCCGGACAGGTAGGAAACGAAAGATGCCACATCGTCGGGCGTCTCGGCGCGGCCCAACGCTATTCCACCGACATATTTATCGTAGGTTTCCCCTAGAGGTGCGCCGGTCTCTTCAGACATTCGCTTATCAATGTCCACCCACATATCGGTACCCACCACTCCCGGGCAATAAGCATTTACGGTGATACCTGCGCTTGCCAGCTCTTTAGCCGCCGCCTGGGTCAACGCCCGCACAGCAAATTTAGTGGCGGAATAAATGCCCAGCAGAGCAAATCCTTCATGGCCAGCTATAGAACAGGCATTGACTATTTTCCCTTTTTGCTGGCGCTGTTTAAATTTCTCCGCCGCGGCCTGGATGCCCCAAAGCGTGCCCTGCAGGTTGATTTTAAAAATGCGATCGACTTCTTCGGGCGTCACCTTCAGGATCGAATTGACCTGACTAATGCCAGCGTTGTTAATAATAATATCGAAACCGCCTAGCTCCTTTTCGGCAAAATCCACCGCAGCGAATACCTGTTCCCGCTGGCTGATATCCGCTTTGAACGTCACCACTTTACGTCCCAGTGCTTTGATTTCTTCGGCCACTGCCGCAATCTTGTCATTCTTGACATCAACTAAGGCAAGATCGGCTCCATCTTTAGCGAGACGAAGAGCAATTGCACGACCGATACCCTGACCTGCGCCAGTAACTAAAGCAACTTTACCTGCTAGAGACATACTTCCTCCATGTAGACTTAGTAAGTGCGTTTACTGTTATGCACCTAATGAAATCTAAATCCAAGTTTTTACAGGAAAAAAGTACGAAAAATCATGGCAAAATGTTACGGTAGCCGTTAAAAAAAAGCGGGAGAAAAGCTATTTACGCGAGTTGTCTAACTGCTCATGCTTGGCCTGGACAGCCTGTTCATTCTTGCGAGCAGCTTCCTTAGCCTGCTCAGCCATAGCGTCCACATGCTCTTCGCTCAACTGCTCTCCCGCCTCCAGTACTTTTGCCAATCCCTCATCAAGGGTGACGTCTTCAGGTTTATGTTCGGACATGTTTTACTCCTCAGCTTGAGAAATCGCAGCATCAGAGTTCATCATAGCCTTTCGTGACGGCAATAGAATGATTATTCGTGGCAATTCTACTTATTTGCTTCTGCCAAGTGTTGCTGTAAGCCCTTCCACAAGAAATTACCTGAATCACAATAGCCGTGATATAAAATCATAAATTAAACTATAATATTTAAAATAGAAATTATTTATACATTGCTATAAGGATGTTTTAATTCTTGATAAGGGAACGAATATCATTATCATGAAGGCCGGTAAGCAAACTCACTGTAGCATGATCTATGCCTTTAGCCAGCAAGTGCATGGCGATTCTCACCATAGCCTGCCGCTCACCTTTTACTATGCCTTGTTCTATGCCTTGTTCTATGCCTTGTTCTATGCCTTGTTCTATGCCTTGTTCTATGCCTTGTTCCAGTCCCTGCTCCATTCCCTTTTCTATTCCCTGTTTGTACCCCCCCTGATGTCCTTGCTTAATACCCATTTCGAACCCTTGTTTTCGTAAATATTGCGCGACTGTCATTAAATCCTCCTGATGTGCCTGCGTCTTATTAGCGATCTCATTAAGAAGTATCGCCGGAGTTGAAGTATTTCCTCTTTCAAATATATAGTACATGAGACTGCGAAAAAGATCAGCGGGTAATTTCCATCGGTCCACTAAGTCTGCTATCGATATACGTATATCCAGCATATCCCGGGAACGAATATGCTTTTGTACTAGCTCCAGCAAAGCGACCCTTCGATGTGTGAGAATGTCCTTATCGGGTACGGTGGTGATATCGACTAAAGGATAATCTCTAGAATATATGGATTGGGCAAGTGTTGGGTCATAAAAACAGTCTAGCCAGTTCATACTGTAAGGATAAGGGGAGGTTTTACCGTGATAGAATAGTAGAGGTATTACCAACGGTAGTTTATCATTACCCTGTTCTAAATGGCGGTGCATGGCCGCAATGCTATAACGGTGAAGCCGGAATGCCATCAGCTTATCTGGGCTGGACTGGTGCTCAATCAGGCAATATATATAGCCAATGCCTGAACCCGTATTTAGCGAATAAAGCATATCGCTGCAGTATTGTCGCAGTTCACGATCAATAAATGAGCCTGACGTCATGGCTAATGTGTTCAGATTACAATTCACCTTAACGTTCTCTGGCAAATGGATATCCAGAAAGTCCCGGGCAATATCAATATCGCTCATAAAACGCTTGAATAGGGCATCATGAGGGGAAAGCTGATGCAGTGACATAATAGATTATCCGTTGCTGAAAACCAAACCAAATCGATGCAGCAGTTATATCGGGATTTAGTTCTTAATGCATGCGTAATATAAAGCCAAGAATAAACGAAATATTTAATTGCTTATCTAATGTTTTTAACCTTAGTAAGAAATTCGCGTAAAGATCACTTGAACCAAGCACGCTAAGTAAATTTAAAATTGCATTGTCCATCCCATTATTTTGTAATCCCTCCTCCATATTCATTTCAGGTCTTTTTAAACTCTGGACAGGGTGACCAGATTGAGGCTCTGGCAGCAGCATAGCGGCGCAGGGCCTGAAAATGCGACTAAACTAAGATGACTCCCGGTTTTATTTCCTTAGAAAAATTTTAATGGAGTGATCATATGAATAACCCTGAGACCCCGTCAGCCGTTAGCCCTCCGGACGCCAATACTCTTTCATTGACGGACAGATACTGGCGAGCGGCTAATTATCTCTCTGTCGGCCAAATTTACCTGCTCGACAACCCACTGCTGCGTGAACCTCTTAAACCTGAACATATTAAGCCACGCCTGCTGGGGCACTGGGGCACCACGCCGGGACTCAATTTTATCTATGTCCACCTCAATCGAATTATTCGTGCCCGTGATCTAAACCTGATTTATATCTGCGGCCCAGGCCATGGCGGCCCGGGCATGGTAGCCAATACTTGGCTTGAAGGCAGCTACAGCGAGATTTACCCGGATATCGGCAACGATGCCGAAGGCATGCGCAAACTCTTTCGTCAGTTCTCATTTCCGGGAGGGATCCCAAGCCATGCCGCCCCAGAAACGCCGGGCTCTATCAATGAGGGCGGTGAACTTGGCTATGGGCTGGTACATGCTTATGGCGCAGTATTCGACAACCCTGACCTTATCGCCGCCTGCGTTATCGGTGACGGTGAAGCCGAAACCGGCCCCTTGGCTGCCAGTTGGCATTCAACTAAATTTATAAACCCGGCCAGGGACGGTGCGGTACTGCCGATACTGCATCTGAACGGTTATAAAATTGCCAATCCTACGCTGCTGGCCCGCACGAGTGATGAGGATTTGGAACAGCTATTTCGCGGATATGGTTACCTCCCACTATTTGTCGAGGGCGATGACCCGGCGATAATGCATCAGGATATGGCTATCGCCTGCGATAAGGCATTCGATCATATACATAACATTCAGCGCCAGGCGCGTGAGCAAACAGCACAGACAGGCGTCCCGCAGTGGCCGCTTATCATTCTGCGCAGTCCTAAAGGCTGGACTGGGCCAAAGGAAGTCGATGGCAAGATGACGGAAAACTTCTGGCGCTCCCATCAGGTGCCGGTTGCTGAATGCCGTGAGGATGATGGCCATCGGCATATTCTGGAACAATGGCTGCGCAGCTATCGGCCGGAGGAATTGTTCGATGATTCTGGCTGCCTGAAAGACGAGCTTCGCCGGCTGGCGCCGGAGGGAGAAAGGCGCATGGGGGCTAATCCTCATGCCAATGGCGGCCTGCTGCGAAAGCCGCTGCGCCTGCCGCCAATTGCCGATTACGCGGTTAAAATCTGCAGACGCGGCGAAGTTCAGGCGCAGTCGACCGCTGTCCTGGCCGCCTATCTGCGGGATATTTTCACGCTGAATGAAGAACAGGCACACTTTCGCCTGTTCGGTCCGGATGAAACCGCATCAAACCGGTTGAGTCGGGTGTTCGAAGCCACGAGTCGGGTAACGATGCAGGAGATCCGCTCTTACGATGAACAACTATCCCACAGCGGGAGGGTGATGGAGGTTCTCAGCGAGCATCTCTGCCAGGGCTGGCTGGAGGGATACCTGCTGACCGGTCGGCACGGGCTATTTACCTGTTATGAAGCTTTTATACATATTGTAGATTCAATGTTCAATCAGCATGCCAAATGGCTGAAGGTGAGCCGCAAGCTGGCGTGGCGTCAGCCTATATCTTCCCTTAACTATCTGCTTTCTTCTCATGTCTGGCGGCAGGATCATAACGGTTACAGCCATCAGGATCCCGGTTTTGTCGATCTGGTAGCCAACAAAAAAGCGGATGTAGTGCGCATTTATCTACCGCCTGATGCCAACACCCTGCTGTGGGTAGGTGATCATTGCCTCAACACCTATGACCGTATCAATGTCATCATTGCCGGCAAACAGCCCGAGCCACAGTGGCTGACGATGGAAGAAGCGATAGCGCATTGCGAGGCAGGGATGGGCATCTGGCCGTGGGCCGGGAATGAGCATGACAGCGAGCACGGTCCTGATGTGGTGATGGCCTGTGCAGGCGACGTGCCGACCATGGAGACGCTGGCCGCCGTCGAGCTGCTGCGTCAGCATCTTCCCGAACTGACCGTCAGGGTTGTCAACGTGGTCGACATTATGGCGCTGCAGTCCAGCGACCAACATCCACATGGCTACCAGAACGCTGAATTCGATCAATTGTTTACGACCGATCGTCCGGTTATTTTCGCCTGGCACGGCTACCCTGCACTGATCCATCGGCTGACGTACAAACGGCGTAACCACGCCAACCTACACGTGCATGGTTTTATGGAAGAAGGCACCACAACTACCCCGTTTGATATGACGGTGCTCAATCAGGTAGACCGGTACCATCTGGCCCTGGCTGCCCTTCATCACGTGACGGAGCTGCGCGGGAATGCCAAAGCTGACCAACTGGCCAGATTGCTTGAACAGAAACTGGAGCAGCACTACCATCATGTGCGTGAATTTGGCGATGATCTGCCGGAGGTCCGCGACTGGACCTGGCAGGCGATAAATCAAAAGACTGCTGGATAAAGCGTCTGGATAAGGACTACACGCCAAACTGCATCAGGGCTCTGAACCGGATCTCAGGGCCTTGGCACAGCGCATTAATCGTAATTTGCCGACTCGCTGTGCAATGTCTAGAGAATCGCTGCGCTAAGGCAGCACAGGTAGCCAAAACGCAGCTACTGGCCAAACACCTCAGGTAACCTGACTGCACATTATTTGCCGTCGCGCCAGTAGTGGCGGGACCAGCGTCGGGCTTTAGACCCATTACGCCAGGGAGTCATCAGATATTCCAACAATATGACCAGCAGGAAGCTAAGCACGCCGAGTAATGCCAGAAAACCGATGGCCGAGAAGGTACCGGCGGTATTCAGTCGTGAATTAGCCTGCAGCAGATAGGCACCCAGCCCGCCGCTGGTTGATGCGGTCCATTCGCCGATGACCGCACCGGTCACGCTGAACGTGGCTGAAAGCTTAAGCGCCGAAAACAGCGGTGTATAGGTGGCGGGAAGTTTTACATGACGAAATATACTTAATCTGGACCCGCCCATGGATTTCACCAGATTGAGCATATCGCGATCAACCGAGTTAAGACCGTCCAGAACATTAACCACTACCGGGAAAAAAACCACCAGCGCAACGATGACCAGCTTGGGCGCCAGACCGAAGCCCAGCCAGATGGTCAGGGCGGCGGAAATGGCAATAACCGGCACCGCTTGGCTGGCGATAAGGATCGGGTAAAGCACACCACGCACCCACGGGGTGGCATCCATTATCACAGCAAAGACAAAGCCTGCCATCGCCCCTAGTACAAACCCCAACAGGAAGGTCAGGAAGGTTATTCGAAATCCTTCCCACAATACCGGCAGATCAGAAAGCACATGAGCCCAGGTCAACTGAGGGGATGGCAGGACATAGGCAGGAATCTGATAAATCCTCACCGCCAAATCCCACACGAGCAGTATAATCGCCAGCGCCACAACCGGGCCGCCGACAGGGAGCAGAAGCTTACGAATGAAGGACATTGAGCAGGGATTCCTGTGTGTCTGTATGGGTATAGACCAAGTCGAGAATCTGGCGTTTGATGTTGATAAACTCAGGGCTGGTTAGACAGGATAAAGGCCTTGGGCGCGGAATATCCACCTTGATTATTTCGCGCACGCGGCCGGGTCGGGGCGTCATTACGACTACCCGATCGGCCAGCAATATCGCTTCATCAGTATCATGGGTGATAAAGATAACCGTTCTTTTCTGTTCAGCCCATACCGTCAGCAACCACTGCTGCATTGAAAGGCGGGTCTGGGAATCGAGGGCGCCGAAAGGCTCATCCAGCAGCATCACCTCATGCTGCATCGCCAGAGTACGCATCAGGGCGACGCGCTGACGCATACCGCCGGACAGCGCTGAAGGATAATGGTTAATAAACTCACCAATGCCGTAACGCTTGGCCAGAGCAACCGCGGCGGCACGCTGATCCCGGGTCGCCCCACCGGTAAGCACCGCACCCAGCACGATATTATCAATAACCGTCATCCATGGCAGCAGCAAATCTTTTTGCAGCATGTAGCCCACGTGACCACTGCGGCCGGTGATATCCTGGCCATCGATCATTATCTTACCGCTGTCCGGGGCAAGCACCCCGGAGATCAGGTTGAACAAGGTACTTTTACCGCAGCCTGAGGGGCCGACCACACAAATAAATTCTCCGTCATCAACCGTCAGATCGGTCGGCGCCAATGCCGTCAACTCACCAAACTGGCGACTGACGTTCTGAATGGATAACTTGGGTAATGCCATGTCAAGCCTCATTGACTCATGATTTAATTTGCCAGGCTACTGCGTTACAATCCCAGACAAAGCGCGAATTCATCGGCCGGCATGGGCTTGCCGAACAAAAAGCCCTGAGCCTCCTTGCAGCCTTTGCGTTTAAGGCTCTCATACTGTTCAATGCTTTCAACACCTTCGGCAATAACCTCTAGTTTGAAACTGGCCCCAAGGTAAAGAATAGCACGCACTATAGCGGCATCTGAGGGGGAGTTACACATAGCCCTGACAAAGGTCTGATCAATTTTAAGTCGGGTTACCGGATAGTTTTTCAGCATGCTGAGCGAAGCATAACCGGTACCATAGTCATCAAAGGCAATACCCACGCCTTCCTCGCGCAACTCATTCAAGGGGCGCAGCATATTCTCGTCATAGCTCAAGATGATATTTTCGGTGATCTCAAGCTCCAGTGCCTCCGGCGCCAGACCACATTCCGCCAGTATACTGTGAACCTGGTGAGCCAGATTTCCGGTTTTAAACTGCACGCTGAAGAGGTTCACGCCGATGCGAAAATCAGTGACGCCTGCGTTGCGCCACGCGGCCGCCTGCCGACAGGCGGTGCGGATCACCCATTCACCCACGCGTTCCGCCCAAGGGCCCGAATCCAGCGCGGCCAGAAAGGCGCCAGGCCCGAGCAGCCCTTTCTCCGGGTGATGCCACCTCAGCAACGCCTCGGCCCCGATGATGGCATTATCAGACAGACGGACCTGCGGCTGATAATAAAGCTCGAATTCTTGCTCGGCATAAGCTCGGGCAAGCTGCGACTGATAGGAGCGTTTGGCCTGGGAAAGAGCCCGCAGCTCGCTGGTAAAAAAGCGGCGGCAATTGCGTCCTTCAGCCTTGGCTTGATAAAGCGCCAGGTCCGCACTGGTCAACAGTTCCTGAATAGTGATGCCATGCAGCGGGTAGAGAACAATACCGATACTGGCTCCAATGGAAATCTGCTGCCCTTCTACCGAGGTTATTTTAGCGATATTATCAATCAGCGCATCAGCGATTTCCGCGGCGCGGCGCGGATCATTCATGGTGGGCAATACCAGAGCGAACTCGTCTCCGCCCATCCGGGCGACAATATCGCCGGTGCGTACCCCGGTCCTCAGTCTTTCCGCCACGCTGACCAGCACCGCATCGCCGCCGGCATGGCCAAGGCTATCGTTGACATCCTTGAAGCCATCAAGATCCACCAGCATGATGGTGGCGGCTTTTTCATCGCGCAGCACTTGCTCCAGGCTGTTTGACAGCAATGTACGATTGGCAAGACCGGTCAGGTGGTCCATATGGGCCAGTCTGAACAGTCTCTCTTCATTGTGACGGCGGCTGGTGATATTGCGCAGGATGGCGCCAAAGCTGACCTGCTGGTTTTCCACCCACATAGAACCAGAGAGTTCCACCGGCAGGAAAAGGCCATCCTTGGATTTCACCATCAACTCCATGGTACCCGCTTCGATACGCTCTTCCCGCGTACCGGCCATTTGGTGCATTTCATCAATAATGGCATCAGGCAGGATAAGGCTCAGATCACATCCGACGATTTCCTCGCTGGTATAACCGAGCATCTTCCGCGCAGCCTGATTCCAGAAAGTGACGAGGCCCTGTTCGTTGCTGCAGATAATCGCGTCTGGCGAAGTCTGCGCTATATTTTCAAAGCGATTCTGACTGGCGGACCGTGCCAGCTCAAGCCGGCGCATTTCGAGTTTATCCATTACCAACGCCGCCAGATCCTTCATATTGCGTCTGTCGGCAGCACTCAGCCCGGAATGGGGTTTGCGATCGATGATGCACAGCGTACCCAGCGCATAGCCTGAGGGGGACAGTAGCGGAATACCTGCATAAAAGCGTATATGGGGGTCGCCAGTCACCAAAGGGTTATCTCTGAACAGGGGATCTTCATGGGTATCGGCAATGACCATAATATCGTCTTGCCTGATAGCATAAGCGCAAAATGAGATATCACGGGACGTCTCACAGGAAGCCGTGCCCAAACTGGCCGCAAACAACTGCCGTTCTGACTCAACCAGAGATATTAACACGATCGGCACATTGAAAATGTTGGCCGTGAGATTAATGAGCCGGTTGAACGTCTCCTCATTCAATGGCGCGTCGATGCCATATTCGTCCAGAATTGCCAGACGTCTGGTTTCGGCCATGTCAGAAGAATTTGGGCTCATTGATGCCTCTTCATAAGGGACGGTGCTAGGAAATTAGGATGATATCGGTATCGCGCCGCGAGGCTTGCAGCGAAGACTCCATCATATAACTTTTTTTTGGCTAACCGATAGCGGATGCTGCTGCCTGCTGCCTGCTGCCTGCTGCCTGCTGCCTGCTGCCTGCTGCCTGCCGCCTGATAAATCATAGATGGATTATCAGCACATTATAGTCGACACTGCAGGCTAATGCAGCAAAGCGCCTGCCTGATAAGGGAGGCAGACATCAGCCATGGGACTGTGAATTCAATTAATGTCATGCTAATTTTGTAGGGTAATCGATCATATGGATCATTTGTTTTGAACCACTGCCAGCCAAGATGAAAACAGATCCCTACGCACCGCGGGAATGGTTGCCCCATGAAAAACCGGTAATTCCAGGTTCTCCATCAACCCCTTATCACCCGACGTCTAAACGCATCGCTTATGGCCTGGTAGGCATTCTGGTCTCTATCACCGGGGGGTTGGGAAATGCACTGGTGACGGCAAACCTGACCAACCTGCAGGGATCGTTTAGCGCCTATTCGAATGAAATTGCCTGGCTGCCCGCGGTCTATATGATGACCAATGTCTCAATCAACCTGCTGCTGGTTAAATTTCGCCAGCAGTATGGCCTGCGGGTCTTTACCGAAGCTTTTCTGGTGCTGTATGTGCTGGTGACCTTTTTTCACCTGTTCGTCAACGATCTCAATTCGGCGCTGTTTGTCAGGGCAGCCCACGGTATGGTCGGCGCGGCGCTCAGTTCGTTGTCAATCTATTATCAAATTCAGGCATTTCCGGCCCGACATCGGCTCAAGGCGCTAACCATCGGTATTGGTACCGCCCAGTTAGCGATTCCACTGGCGCGATTATTTTCGACTGAATTGCTGGAGCTTGAAGAGTGGCGCGGTCTTTATCTGTTTGAGTTAGGCTTGGCACTGTTGTCGTTGGCCGGCGTACTGCTGCTCAAACTACCGCCTAGCGATCGAAACAAGGTGTTCGAAAAAAAGGACTTCATCACCTTCATCCTGATGGCGCCGGGCATGGCGCTGGTTTGCGGCGTTTTATCACTGGGCAGAATCGACTGGTGGTTTTCAGCGCCATGGATTGGCATTTCCCTGGCTATCGCCCTGACACTGATTATCGCCGCCATCGTATTTGAACATCATCGCACCAATCCCCTGCTCAATACCCGCTGGCTGAGCAGCGGCAGCATCGTGCGCCTCGGGTTGATTATGTTGCTGATAAGAATAGTGCTCGCCGAACAGAATACTGGCGCAATAGCCTACCTGCAGCAGATTGGCCTGCTCAATGATCAATTGCGCGGCCTGTCGATAGCCATTTTGCTGGGGATGCTGGCAGGTCTAGCCAGCAGTGCGCTGACCATTAACCCGAAAAAGCTCAGCCAGCCGATCATCATAGCGCTGGTGCTGATGATCTTCGCTTCGCTGCTGGATGCGCAGTCAAACAGTTTGACTCGTCCGGAAAACCTCTACTTCAGTCAGTTTCTGCTGGGCTTCGGCGGTGCCTTTTTTCTGACGCCGGCAATGCTGGCCGGTATCGGCGGCGTGATTGCCGATCCCAGGAATCTGGTCAGCTTCTCGGTGCTGTTCGGCATGAGCCAGAACCTCGGCGGCCTACTGGGCTCGGCCCTGTTGGGCACCTTCCAGGTGGTGCGGGAGAAATACCACTCCAGCCAGCTCACTGAGCAACTCACATTGCAAAACCCACTGGTGGCCGAGCGGGTAAACAGCTATTCCGCCGCCTATGCCGGCGTACTAAACGACAGCGCACTCACCGCCACTCAGGGGATGGCCCAATTGCAGGCTCTGGCTACCCGTGAAGCCAATACCTTAGCGTATAATGATGTATACATGCTGACTGCGGCTATCGCCTTGATGACGCTGGTATGGATTCTATGGCGGCTGTTCCGTTTGCGAATGCAGGCCAGACAACAGCAACGGCAGGTGTCTAAAGAGGTCCGACAAAATGAAGGCAGTACAAAGGCGACAACCGTGACGGAGGGTGAATGAGTCAACAAGGGAACACTCAGGTGCCGGAGAAGGAAAAAAGCAGCAATATTCGTATCCTGACGATTTTGGTTTCGGTCGCCATTGCAGTGGTTGGCGTTCTGGTGATCCTTTATGCCTGGCAGTTACCTCCTTTCACCCGTCAGGTTCAATCGACCGATAATGCTTATGTGCGTGGCCAGGTAACGGTCATCAGCCCTCAGCTGAACGGCTATGTCGTCCAGGTCAATGTACAGGATTTCGCTACGGTGCATCAGGGAGATGTACTGATGACCATTGACCAACGTATCTACAGCCAGCGCGTCCATCAAGCCGAAGCCCAACTGGCGATGAAAAAAGCTGCCCTGGCCAACAATATCCAGCAGCGACTCAGTAGTGAGGCAGCGCTGGCGCGCAACCAGGCAGCGGTGACCAATGCCAAGGCGCAGGCTGAAAAAGCCCGACTTGATTTGAGACGAGTGGAAGATCTGGTGTCTGACGGATCATTATCCCTGCGCGAGCGTGATGCAGCCAGGGCGAGCTATAGCCAGGCACAGGCTGATGTTGCCCAAGCCACGGCCTCGCTGCAAATGGCGCGTCAGGATATCCAAACGGTCGTGGTCAACCGGGCCTCGCTTCAGGCTGATGTCGCCAATGCCCAGGCCGCGCTTGAGCTGGCACAAATCGATTTGGCCAACACCAGAATCATTGCACCTCGCGATGGCCAGCTGGGACAGATTTCCGTCAGGGAAGGAGCTTATGTCAATGCCGGCACCCATTTGACCTCCCTGGTGCCGGACCAGATGTGGGTAATAGCCAATATGAAGGAAACGCAAATGGCGGCAATTCGTCTGGGCCAGCAAGCGAACTTTACCGTCGATGCCCTGGATAATGCTCATTTCAACGGTGTGGTGGAGAGTATATCACCGGCGACCGGCTCAGAATTCAGTGCCATATCGGCGGATAATGCAACCGGCAATTTTGTCAAAATTTCCCAACGTATTCCGGTTCGTATCGCTATTGAAAAAGACGATCGCCAGCAATATCAGCGCCTACGCCCAGGTATGTCGGTAGAGGTCGGTATCGATACCGCCAGTGATGGTCGCGATGTGGGATCAAAGCCGTGAAGCCTATGCCTCCCCAATATTTACCTGCCGGCGGCCTGGTCTTGGTTATGCTGCTGGCCGCCTGTCATCAGTCCGATGAACCGATTGCACCCGATCGCCTGATGATCCCGGCAGCCTGGCGTCAGCAAGTCGGCCCGGCCTCAGCAATCGAATCTGGCTGGTGGCGGGGCTTCAATGACCCGGTCTTGAGCGCACTGGTTCAGCAAGCGCTACGCAATAATGACGATATCCTGACCGCCCGCTCACGGGTGTACGAATATCAGGCCCGCTTGCGCGCCATTGAGGGTGACCGACTGCCCACCCTGGAGACGGGGATCAACGGCACTCGCGCACGGGTGGTTTCGTCCGCGACCGGCCAGCCAATTCATACTACAGTGTATCAAGGCACCCTGCAGTCCAGCTATGACGTCGATATCTGGGGCAGGCAGCGTTATGGCGCCGTTGCTGCCCGGGCCACACTTGAAGCTCAGCAAGCCGCCGCCGCCGCTGCGGTACTGAGCGTTGCTTCCTCGGTGGCGTCGGGTTACCTGACTCTTCATTCCCTGTTTCAGCAGTTAGAACTGACGCGCGCGACGCTCGAATCGCGCGCCAATTCATTGAAGTTGGCACGGCGACAGTTTGAAACCGGTTATTCATCCCGTCTGGAGTGGGTACAGTCCGAAGCGGAATATCAATCCGCACGCGGGCAGATACCGGTGTTGCAACATCAGATAACTGAACAGGAAAACGCGCTCAGTATCCTGTTGGGCACTAACCCACAGGCCCTCTATCGCGGCAAGACAGCAGACCGGCTTAGGCCGTTGCCACTGCCATCGGTGTTGCCTTCAGAGCTATTGCGTAGACGCCCTGATATCGTCCAGGCTGAACGTCAACTGGTCGCGGCGGACGCTACGCTCAGCGCATCCCGAGCCAGTCTGCTGCCATCGTTAAATCTGACTGCTTCCGGTACCCTGCAGGACTCGGCGCTGGAAAACCTGATTGACAATCCTCTCAGACTCTGGAGCATCGGCGGCAGCATCCTGGCGCCGATCCTCAATCGTCAGGGTCTTAATGCACAGGTGGATATCTCTACCGCCGGGCGAAATCAAGCGCTGTATAACTATGAAAAAGTGGTGCGCACCGCCTTTGGCGAAGTCAATAACAGTATCGATGCCATTCAGCGCCTGCAGGAGCAGCTTACCGAACTGGAGAAACAGCAGGAGGTGGTGCAGGACGCCCTGCGGATAGCCCATAATCGTTATGTTAATGGTTATGCCTCTTACCTGGAGGAACTGGATGCACAGCGATCGCTCTATAGCATTCAGCAGAATGTCATCCAGTTAAAAAACAACCTGCTGCTGGCCCAGATTGACCTTTATCGATCGCTTGGCGGAGGCTGGCAGGCGCCACCGACCACCAGCGGCAATTGAGAAGCCGCTTGTTGGACGTCTACTCACAGGGTGGGACATGGCTGACGCTGGTGTATAGACAGGCTACTTTTTCAGCGGCTGAGAAGGATCAACCGGATTGGGCAGGAAATCGCTGTAACGCTCCAGTAGCTTAAGCGTGACGCCGTTGGTCCAGCCGAAGCCATCCTGCAAAGGATATTCACCGCCGCCGCCGCCGCCCAGCCCATTGCCATCCACCACGTATTTTTCCACCAGCTTATGCTGATTATCAAACAGGCGCTGAACATTGCCCAGGAAGCTCAGGGCGATATCCCGAGCAAGGGTCTCGTCGCCGTAATTGCGAAACCCCTCAACCGCTACCCACTGCAGGGGAGCCCAACCGTTGGGCGCATCCCATTGCTGGCCGGACACATTGAGAGTGGTCATCAGGCCTCCCTCTTTGAGCAAGTGCGTCCGGACCACCTCGCTGATACGCGCAGCGCGTTCTGGGGTGGCAATCTGGGTATAGAGAGGGAAAACCATTGCCGCCGTCAGATGATCACGCAGCTTGCCATGCTGCCAGTCATAGTCAGAGTAATAGCCGGCCGCTTCATCCCAGAGGTGGTCGTTCACGGCTTTACGTCGCCGCTCGGCAAGCTGGCTGTACTCGCTGGCGGCCGGCTGATCGCCTGCCAGCACGCTGACTTTGGCCAGGATATGTTCTACCTGATACATCAGCGCATTAAGGTCAACCGGCAGAATTTCGGTGGTGCGTATGGAGGACAGTTCCATCGGATCGTCAAACCAGCGCGAGCTGTAATCCCAGCCGGACGCAGCTCCTGCGCGCAAGTCGCGATACACTTTTGCAGCGGGGCGATGGCTGGCTTCACCGGCGGTGATGATGTCGTCCAGATAAGATTCAGTGCGCGGCGTATCGTAATCATCCCAATAGCGATTAAGCAATGCGCCGTCAGACATACAAACCACCCGGTCACTGGCCTCGCCCGGCTTAAGGCCGGCTGAGTTCTTCATCCAGTAGCCGTACTCCCTTTTGATTTGCGGCAGGTATTTCAAAAATACCTGCTCACCCTCTCTTGAGGCTAGCAAGTCCACCATTAACGCAAAAAATGGGGGTTGGGAACGCGTCAGATAATAGCTGCGATTGCCGTTGGGGATAAGTCCATAGAGATCGATTTCGTGTGCAAAGTTATCAGTCATTTGCTGGACGACGTCCCACTTGTCGCTTTCCGCCAGTCCAAGCATGGTGAAGTAACTATCCCAATAATAAGCTTCGCGAAAACGGCCGCCCGGCACCACATAATCATGGGGCAGCGCCAGCAACGAGTCATAGGGCCTTACCGTAGAAGTGTTGCGCATCAGCACCGGCCATAGAGTATGAATGTGCTCACGCAGGCTCTGCCCGGCAGGGGGCACGTATTTCACCCGGTCTGTTGGAAAAATAAAATTTTTGTCGACGAAACGACGCAATTTGAAGTTCTTCCGCCGCTTCTTGAACTGATAATCCGCGATGATAAGTGCAGGTTCCCGGCGTGGAACCGCATCGGCGAAGGTTTTCTGATCAGCAAAAAGTTTGGCGGTTTGCACATCAATATACAGTTGTCCCAAAAGCTCATCCGGTGCCTGAAAACCATGGCTCTGTGCTTTATTTTTCGTTTTTTTCAGCGGATATGACAGGCCAGAAGCGGCAGTGAGCGCCATCCCGAGGGATAGAAAACTTTTCCAGGTCCACCGGAAAGGGCGTGTAATCATAGGCTGTTCTCCTTTTGCTATACGCTGTTAAAAATGCGCCCGACTGATAACTATAGCCATAGATAGCCTGCCTTGAGCACCTTTGTCATATTTGGTGACGATATTTCGAAAGGGATCCCAGTGCATGCCCGTTTGAGAGGGTTTAAGAGAAATCGGAAATATTTCACAGCCAGTTGCATTACGCTCGATTTAATCATGTAAATTAATCGTAAAATATCATTAACTGCCTTATTACATTACGGTGGATATATTATCAGAAATAACAGCGAAAATACATTTAGTGTCGGCTTTTACAGTGGCTTTTATTCATCGCCAAAGCATAAGACATAACTGTGATATCACGCAGATATTTAATGTTGTGACCTTTTTCAAGCAGTGAAAATATTATGATCATCCCACATTGAATAAGGCTAACATCATGGCGAACAGAATGATTCTTAATCAGACTTCCTACTTTGGCAGGGGGGCTATTGCCCATATTATCGACGAGGTCAAGGCGCGTGGATATCGTAAAGCGCTGGTCGTCACTGACAAAGACCTGATCCGCTTTGAGGTGGCAACGAAAGTGACTGATTTACTCCGCCAGGCAGGTCTTGATTTCACGCTGTTTGACCAGGTCGTTCCAAACCCGACTATTTCTGTGGTCAAGGCCGGTGTGGAAGCCTGCAAAGCATCGGCTGCCGATTATCTGATCGCCATCGGCGGCGGTTCGCCGCAGGATACCAGCAAAGCCATCGGCATCATCAGCTCCAATCCTGAATATGCCGATGTGAGAAGCCTGGAAGGCATTGCTCCCACCCGCAACCCATGCCTGCCGATCCTGGCAATCCCTACCACCGCCGGTACCGCAGCCGAAGTAACCATCAATTATGTGATAACTGATGAAGAGCATCGCCGCAAATTTGTCTGCGTCGATCCGCACGATATCCCGCTGGTCGCCATCATTGATCCCGATATGATGAGCAGCATGCCTTCATCGCTTAAAGCGGCAACCGGTATCGATGCCCTGACCCACGCTATTGAAGGTTACACCACTCGGGCCGCCTGGGAATTGACCGATATGTTTCATCTCAAGGCTATTGAAATCATTTCCCGCTCTCTCAGGGCATCGGTCAACGGCGACCCCCAGGGCGTCGAGGACATGGCGCTGGGTCAGTACATCGCGGGCATGGGGTTCTCGAATGTCGGGCTGGGACTGGTTCATGGCATGGCCCACCCGCTGGGCGCATTTTATGATACGCCCCATGGCGTGGCCAACGCAGTGTTACTGCCGCTCATCATGGCCTTCAATGCATCGTGCACCGGTGAAAAATTCAGGGATATTGCGCTGGCAATGGGGGTGAAGGACGCTCACGCCATGGAACTGAATGAAGCGCGTCAGGCGGCAATCGACGCTGTCAAACTGCTCTGCCGCGAAGTGGGAATTCCGGCCACTTTACATCAGATCGGGGTGAAAGAGCAGGATATTCCCGCCTTGGCTGAGGCCGCATTTGCCGATGTCTGTACCGGCGGCAATCCGCGTCAAGCGTCAGTGAAGGATATTGAAGCACTGTATAGCGCCATCTTTTAAGCCGCCGCAGGCGCAATAGTAAGACAGCGAGCAACGGAGGATATTGGCTATATTCTCGGTTGCTCGCCAGGCCGACAGAAAGAGTTAACGCAAGTCGTAGCGCTGGCTGAGTTCACTGACCCGCTGCCAGACTTCGGACGGGATGTAAACCGGGGTATTCTCGCATTCCACCGTACTGTACAACGATTCAACATCGCTGCCAGAAATTTGCCCTTCGGCTGGCCTGTCGGTAAGGACAAACAACAGACGCATGATACTGTCAATAATCATCTGTAGCTCCTGAATGTTCGAGCGATATGGGTGTAGCTGCCCTCAGTAGAGCAGCATTGATGGCCTGCCTGGTAAATGACCTTAGCGCCCTTATGTGACACTGAGAATATCGTTATAAACGTAAACCCCCAATACGAGAAGTATGTTTTCTTTCTAAGCATAGATTTTTTTGTTTTGTTTACGTTTATTAACATATTCAGCTGCGAACAAACACTCCCCAGATCAACCCTATAGCCTCATTCCTCCCGCTTGCTTGGTGCGATTTTTCATCCTTGGGGAGGCGATTGGGGCATGAGTTTCTATAACGCCGCCAAGGGCACTATCACCAATTTTACCCGTTCCCTGGCCATGGATCACGGACGGGATGGGGTGCGCGTCAATGCGGTCTGCCCTACCCTGACCTTCACGGAAATGACCGGCGATATGAAAGAGGACACCCAGCTGATGGGGAAATTTATGGAGCGGATCCCCCTGGGTCGCGGCGGGGAACCAGAAGATATTGCAGATGTCATCGCCTTTCTGGCAAGCGAAGATGCCCGTTTTATCACCGGGGTCAATCTTCCGGTAGATGGCGGTTTGTCTGCTTCAAATGGTCAGCCTCCCCAAGCCTGATATCTGTATCAACTGCGGTGCGACCGCAGACCGGTATGGCGGCGCAGTATTCACCAGGGAGTGGTACGATCATATTCGCGCTTTATCGGCAAAAAAAGGCGCCCAAGGGCGCCATGTTAGTATTAATGCTGTCAGCAATGCCGTTTTCAGGCCTGCAGACTTTCAATATAGCTGCCCAGGGCTTGGTCCTGGCAGTTAGCAGAGAAATATTCTTTGAATTTGGGGCCGCTGATCGCACCTTTCAGCAAGTCCTGATCCAAATCTTTCAGAATCGAAATCAAATCCCGATAAGAAACAGCCTTAACCGCATCGAGGATTTTCTTGTTACGCTGCTCAGGGACTACGCGGTCTTTCGGGTAGCCCTGGCCGCTTTCGGCTTCAAAAAGTTTTTCAAAGATATACTGCAGGTTCAGCTCTGCGCCCCAGCCAAAGCCTTTGGCAAAAGGTAAGGAAATGGCATTCCCATCATTGATCTGTGCAAACATGTAGCCGTCTGAAGGGTCTATAACCAAACCGCAGATGACGCCAGGGAAAGAGTTGCAGGCAAGCATGGCACCGGCACCGGTACCGCAGCCGGTCACTACGTAGTCGACAGCGCCACTGTTAAGCAGAATAGCGGCCAGGATGCCGTTCTGGACATAGGTCAGTGAATGACTGTCGTCAGCGGAATACATGCCATAGTTGAACACCTGGTGGCCCATCGGTTCAACGATTTTGGTCAGAGATGCGGCAATAAGCTCGTTCTTTGCTGCTTGGCTGTTTTCATTGATCAGCGCGATTTTCATGTTTTTACTCCGTAATGATAGATGTTCAGTATACGCGAAGGATGCTCGGCTATTGCCTAACGGGCAAGCCAGCCGCCATCGACCGCAATGGTGTAGCCATTGATATAGTCAGAAGCCCGACTTGCCAGAAATACCGCCGGTCCCTTCATATCATCGGGTTCGCCCCAGCGGCCGGCTGGAATACGCCCCAGGATCTCTTGATGGCGTTGTTCATCAGAGCGAAGTTGGTCTGTATTATTGGTGGCCATATAACCTGGGGCAATGGCGTTGACATTGATACCCTTAGCGGCCCATTCATTGGCCAGCAACCGTGTCACGCCCAGCACGCCGCTTTTGGATGCGGTATAAGAAGGCACCCTTATCCCTCCCTGATAAGACAGCAGGGAAGCGATATTAATGATTTTACCGCCCTCACCCTGACGGATGAACTCACGGGCGACTGCCTGGGACATGAAAAACAGCGTCTTGATATTGACGTTCATCACATCGTCCCAGTCCTGCTCGGTAAAATCCAAGGCATCAGTCCGCCGGATGATGCCGGCATTGTTGACTAAAATATCGATTTTGCCACAGGCGGCGACAGCCTGACTGATGATGCCCGGGATGACCGCTACCGAACCAAGCTCGGCGCGGATACTGACAAATTTTCGTCCCAAGGCCGAAACCTGCTGGGCAGTCTGCTCGGGCTCACTGCGGTTGACCCCAATGATATCGCAGCCTGCTTCTGCCAGTCCGACAGCGATAGCCTGCCCCAGCCCGGTGTTGCAGCCGGTAATCAGTGCAACCTTGCCCGTCAAGGCGAACGAATCCAGCACGTTATTTTTCAATCCCATAGATCCAACATCAGTCCAAAAGACAATTGTTACATTATAGTTAAATCAGTTTGATAATTCAATAATAATGAAATATCGTTTTAAATATTATTCTAATCCATCCCGACGTTAAAAAAACCTACCCGGATCACGTCTGAATAAAAAACGCTTAGCTGCATTTCATGACGATAAGCAGACCTAAGAGGCAGGAAGACAGAGAGGCTGGGGTAAATGCAAGGCCGTTGGAAAGTTCGTGGCTGAAACTGAATAAGCGCCGACAGCTAAAACGCGCCGCGTCAGCTGGGCGCAATGCCAGCTCATATTCACTTTCTGAGAGCGCACATCATTTGAAATTAAATAGTTTTAGGATTTAGAATATCAAACCGCCTGTCGGTGAATAACATTAAAATAACAACGGCCACTATCAGTGTAGTTTAAAAAGGGATTACGCCAGTAAAACCGCTGACATTTTGTGACCAAAAACCAGCGGCAGTGCTGCGTCTCGGCTTGATAAAACCCGGTGCCGCCATTGAAATTTTATTCTCATAATAATGTGAGCATGATCAAACTATTCTGTCCAAAATGTGATGAATGTCTCTAATGCCTAATCAATTCACATGACTTCCATCACAATATCTACTTCATAGCTGCGACAACGCTCTCGATTTCACCGGTTATTCTCATAATATCTGGTTTCATATTTGAAATGCATTTTCAAAGTTGGAAGCAAGTGTCTAGTATAACTGCCTGAGGGGTACGTGCTTATTTTGTTGATCGACAGTCAGACGCCAGAGATTCAAGCCGTTGCGGGTCCATCATGATCCGCAAGGCATCCGGATGGGCATCGGGGGCCTGAATCAGCCAGTTGTCCAGCTTTTCGGCACATCGGCAAGCGCTGGAGATCTGCTGAGCCTGCAACAGGAGCAAGCGGCCAGCTTCATCGCCGTATTGACCACTATACAGGTGATTGCTGATAAGTTGCCTCACCTGGCTGAACACCTGCGTATACCAGTTAGCGCGTTCCCAGGCGGCAACCAGCGTAGCGCCTAATTCAGGCGGCAGAATCCCGCTTTGCTGCAAATCCCTGGCCTGTTTTTGCAGATGGCGGGCTAGAAATTCGGACTGTTGCTGCTCGATGCTGATCAGTTCTCGCTGCTCCAGGCCCTTGGAGGGCGAAGAGGCCGGAAATAGCGGTTGGTAAGACTGAGTCCAGTTGGCGCTGCGATTATCAGCATGGAGCAATCGCTGGGCACTGTTTATATCAGAGGGCAGTTGGCTGTGCTGATGCATCATTCGCCCCAGCAGATACGGCGTGCGGCACATCCAGTCATGGCTACTGAAATAAAGCTGATGTATTGCCTGGCGCTGCGGTGAACCTGAAGGCCTGATGTCTTTAGCATACAACCAGTCATCCAGCAGGCTGACTGCGCTAACGGGCCGTTCACTGCTGAGCATCAGCGCCAGGCCAAACAGATTGATGTCATTAACCGAATCGGAAAGTGGACAATTGTTTATCCATTCCCAGCTGATACGCACGGTAACCGCCTCAAGGTCATCACCTATAACCGACTGAACCCAACTGAGGCGGCCCTGGATTTCATCAATTAACAGGCAGGGCAGCAGGGTCCAGCCATAGTCGATGCCCCATAAGTCGATATCTATCCAGACCTTGCGCTGCTCAAAAGCGCCGATAACCGGATTGTTGGCAAATCCCGGCCGATAATCGGTTGCAGTGGCTTTGACCGAAGCCCGCACGTCCGGCGGCAGCTCGGCAAGTGTGGTCGGCAATTGCCGCCGAGGCCAGCTGTCATCGGTATAGTCGCGCAGCACCATCTTCTGCTGATGATCACGCAGATAACGGTGAAACAGCTTCAGTGGCGCCGTCCATTGCGCCTGATGAAAAACCGGCGTCTGCAGGCTGAGGATAATGCCATCTATCAGCGGTAGCTGGGACAGCGATTCAGTCACCACATCCCGGTAGAAGTAGAGTAGAAAATTTTCGCCGGCAGCGGCGTCCTGGGTAAAAGAGAACTCCGGGAATTTATGTTCCAGCGTGCCGTCTTCCGGAAAAGCCTCACCCTGCAGCCAGAAGGTCAATCGTTGCTCGCGGCAGTAACGGCTTACGCGCTGCAGATAAAGCAGCGCCTGTTCGCGCTCATGGTTGAGATTGGTTTTATCCGCCCCCTGATAATAACGAGAGGGCTTTGCCAGCAAGGCCAGGATATTTTGCTGATGAATAATAAGACCAGTGAACCGGTGCTTTTTTATCAGCGCCATGATGTCGAGAAAATGCGACCAGTGCCAAATTAACGGAGTGTTTACTTCGAGCATTCGTTGCGGCACGGCATTTTCTCTGTAGTTAAGTGAGGGGGAATACGCCTGACAGCGATATTAAGCCTCCTGTATTGACTGTCAATATTGCTGTTTCAATTTTGTTAAATGGAGAAATTTTTAATGAAAAAGTTCGCTATTGTCGGCACTGGAGGCCGGGCTGGGTTATACCTGACCGCACTGGCAAGCCACTATAAACAGACGTGCTGCTTCGTCGCCCTTTGTGATACCAACCACACTCGAATGCAGTATGCCAACCGACTGATCGCTGCCGAAGGACATCAGGAAGTGCCGATGTATCCTGCCGGTGAATTCGAGAAGATGATTGTCGATACCCAGCCCGATCAGGTCATCGTGACATCAATTGATCGCACCCACCACGCTTACATCATCCGAGCTCTGGAGCTGGGTTGCGATGTGATAAGTGAAAAACCCATGACCATTGATGAAGAAAAGTGCCAGGAGATCATTGATGCCGTCAAGCGCACCGGCAGAAAACTGCGCATCGCCTTTAATTACCGTTATGCCCCGCACCATAGCAAAATCCGGGAATTACTGGCATCAGGCACTATTGGAGAGGTGTTTTCCGTCCATTTTGAGTGGCTGCTCAATACCCAGCACGGGGCCGACTATTTTCGTCGCTGGCATCGAGACAAACGTAACAGCGGCGGATTGCTGGTCCATAAATCCACCCATCACTTCGATCTGGTGAATTTTTGGCTCAACACTGAACCCGTAACAGTTTACGCTCAGGGCGATCTGCGTTTTTACGGCAGAGCCAATGCGGAAAACCGCGGGGTTACCGAGTTTTATCCCCGTGCCTGGCAGCATCCTGCAGCAAAAGACGATCCCTTTGCCCTTCATATGGAACAAAGCCCGTCCCTGACGGCGCTTTATCTTGAGGCCGAGCATGAGGATGCCTATTATCGCGATAAAAGCGTGTTCGATGATGGTATCAATATAGAAGACGTAATGGGTGTAATGGTGCGCTATCGAAACAAAGCGATTCTCACCTACTCCCTGAATGCTTATCAGCCCTGGGAAGGATTGAACGTGGTGTTTAATGGCAGTAAAGGCCGCCTGGAAATGAAACTGGTTGAACGTTCTTATGTGAACGGCGGGGGCGAAAAGGAAGATGAGGGTGCGACCGACAGCTGCGATATTCGGGTCTTCCCGCTGTTCGCTCCTGATTACCGGGTGGCAGTGGATTTCCTGGCCGGCGGTCATGGCGGCGGAGACCAGGTAATGCTTGATGACCTGTTTGGTAGCCCGGCGCCGGATCCCCTCAATCGTGCTGCAGATTACCGAGATGGAGCGATGTCGATTCTGACCGGTATTGCCGCCAACCGATCGATTCGCACCGAGTTACCGGTCCAGGTAGCGGCTTTGAAGGTAAAACTATAGGTTATGGCAGATCGGGCTACACTGATTTACTGTGGTAAATGTTCCATTAAATAAAAAGGTAGCCTGATATGTCTCGATTTTTTATGAATGACCGCGCCAGTATCGTCAGTGATGCGATTGAAGGAACTATCATCAGTTCGCCGTTTCGCAATCTGGTCAGGCTTGAGGTAGATGCCTTTATCCGCGTAGTGATGCGCAGTGACTGGGATAAAAAGCAGGTAGCGGTGATTTCAGGCGGCGGATCAGGGCATGAACCCGCTCATGTCGGGTTTGTCGGTAAAGGGATGCTAACCGCAGCGGTATGTGGCGATATCTTTGCGTCTCCAAGCGTTGATGCGGTACTGAATGCTATCGTGGCGGTGACCGGAGAACCCGGCTGCCTGCTGATTGTAAAAAATTATACCGGCGACCGGCTGAACTTCGGCCTGGCGGCGGAAAAAGCGAAAGCCATGGGCTATTCGGTCGAGTTGGTGATGGTATCGGATGATATTTCTTTGCCGGACAATAAACAGCCGCGAGGTATTGCCGGCACGGCGTTCGTCCATAAAATAGCCGGCTGGGCTGCGGCTCAAGGGTATCCACTGTCCCAAGTAACCGACATCGCACGCCAGGCAATTAGCAACACCGCCAGCATTGGCGTTGCAATGCAAGCCTGCCATCTGCCAGGGGATGAAGGTGAAGGCCGCGCCATCGAAACCGGTCATGTGGAGCTGGGCCTGGGTATTCATGGGGAACCCGGCTCGACCGTGCTGGATACCGATAATAGTCGCCAGATAATGGCCATCATGGTGGAAAAACTGTTGTCCCACCTGCCGGAGCAGGGCGAACTGGCGGTACTGGTGAACAATCTCGGTGGTGTTTCGCCATTGGAAATGAGCCTGTTGACCCGAGAGCTGGCCCATTCCACGCTGAGTTCCCGGCTGGCTTATCTTATCGGTCCTGCGCCGCTGATCAGTGCATTAGACATGAAAGGTTTTTCTCTTTCTGCCCTGGTGCTGGATGAAGAATTGCAGGCAGCGCTGCTGTCGCCGGTGGAAACCGCCGGTTGGCAAGCGGCGGTGCCATTCCTGCCGATGCCGACCCAGCCGGCAGACAAGCTAAAGCACCGCCTCCAGGTTAGCCCTTCAGATAACAAGTCCGTAGGGCAGGCGGTGGGAACCGTTACCCGCACACTTATCGATCTGGAGACCGAGCTCAATCGACTTGATGCACTGGTCGGCGATGGGGATACCGGCACCACCTTTGCTGCCGGCGCGCAGGAAATCGCCCGACAGCTAGAGGAGGGACAATTGCCCCTCGACCAGCTCGACAATCTGTTCAGTCTGGTTGGCGAACAGCTCGCTACAGTCATGGGGGGTTCCAGCGGCGTATTGATGTCGATTTTGTTTACCGCCGCTGGTAAGCAGGTCAGTGAAGGCCAGTCGACGACCCGGGCACTGCTGGGTGGACTGTCCCAAATGAAGCATTATGGCGGTGCTGATCTGGGAGACCGCACGCTGATAGACGCCCTGCAGCCGGCGCTGGAAGCGTTGGATCAAGGCGGCAACCTCAAGGCGGCGGCTGATGCGGCACGCCAGGGCGCAGAGTCGACTGCCCGTATGTCCGAGGCCAATGCCGGACGCTCGTCCTACCTGAACAGCGATAGTCTGTCAGGCAACAAAGATCCCGGTGCACTGGCAGTGGAAAAAGTTTTTGAACAACTGGCCTTGCTGGCCGGATAACAGAGTTTAACGCCCGGGGTGCATCAGAATCGGCACCTCGGCGGAAAATATGACTGTGCATGGCCCTGTAAAGGGCCGCTACTCTTCAAAACCAAAACGCTCAGACAATTCCCGGCGTAGATTATCCGATTGCTTGCCGAAAATCGCCTGCACTTCCTGGCCAATAACCACCACTCCTAGTGCACCCAGCTGCTGGATGGCGCCGGTATTTACTTTACCCAGGTCGCGTACCCTGACCCGTAAGCGGGTAATACAGGCATCCACACGGGTAATGTTTTCCTGCTCGCCCAATGCGCTGACCAATAAAGCCAAATCCGGATCTTTAGGTTCCAATGAGGCTTTATGCCTTAGCTTGGGGCTGAATTGGCGAACAAATTCTTTGATATTGACCATCTGATTTATCCGGTATCGATGCAGAGTAGGAATAGCGTCCATCCTAACGCGGCCCTGGCTGCGGATGAAGATCCGTTATGTGATGAAGCCCGTAACCTGGTTAATACAGCTATCGCGTCCATATTGATTGCAAACATGGCCATATCGTTGGTTAACCTACACATATCCGTGCTTATTTTATCCCCGTCAGCAGGTCGGCAGCGTTCGCACGCAACACAACCGATACCCGTTTTGTTATCCATTTCAATCTGGCGAAAGAAAATGTACTCCGGGTGGATTTGGGTGGAGACTTCCTGCAGAACTACACCCTCAGTTCAGTGCAGCCCCCCCCTGAATCTGCCACCATTCAAAATGGAGTGCTAACGCTCACCCAGCCAGTGGTACAGAAAGACAGCCGTTACAGTCTCTACATCACTGCCAAGCCCGAACATATGGGTTATTTTTCCAACTCCCTGGTTTCGCTGGATAACCAGGCATTGTCATTTAACCAACTGGTTTATCCCTAGGGCTAACACTATGGATATGGTAGTGCGTGCGGTATTTATTTATCTGCTGCTAATTGTAGTATTCAGGATCTCCGGACGAAGAACTCTGCTCGAAATGAACAGCTTCGACTTCATACTGCTGCTTATCATCAGCGAGGCGTGCCAGCAGGCCATTCTAGGAGAGGATTTTTCGCTGATTGGCGCGTCGATTTCCATAGTGACGCTGATCATAATGGATCTGATACTGTCGTTTCTGAAAGACAAATTTCACTTTGTCTGGCTGGCGGCTGATGGTCCGCCGTTATTATTGATAGATGATGGAAAACTACTGGCAATGCGCATGAAGAAAGCTAAGATCTCTGCCGACGATTTGCTGACCAGCGCCCGTAAATCAGATGGAATATTAACGCTGGATGAAATTCGCTATGCGATCCTTGAACAGAACGGCAAGATCACCATTATTCCTAAAAAAAGATAATTAATGCCGGGTCGCATGGTGAAAATAGCATCGCCTACTATAATTATCATTGTGAGTAAATAATATTCACAACATTATACCACTCATACCTTTCATAATTATGGTGAATTCGATGAATATCAAAACTCTGGAAGATCTTTTTATCCATGCCTTATCCGATGTCTACAGCGCAGAAAAACAAATCACTAAAGCGCTGCCCAAAATGGCCCGGGCAGCTACCGATCCGCAACTGGCCGAATCATTTAAAGAACATTTAGAACAGACCCACGGTCAGATTGAACGTTTGGATAAATTAGTGGAAGTAACTGAAGGCGTTAAAATTAAAAGAATGAAATGTATGGCGATGGAAGGCTTGGTAGAAGAAGGCCAGGAAATCATTGATTCTGTAGAAAAAGGCCCTGTATGCGACGCAGGACTCATTGGCGCTGCACAGAAAGTCGAGCATTATGAAATCGCTACTTACGGTACACTAAGTGCATTGGCAGGACTGCTGGGCTACACCGAAGCCAAGAGCTTATTGGAAGCGACTCTGCAGGAAGAAAAAGAAACAGATATTAAATTGTCAAAATTAGCTACCGCTAAGGTCAATACCAAAGCGAGCAAAAAATAATAACATAAGTGCATAAAAAGGTCCGGGCTATCGTCCGGGCCTTTTTATTAGACCATAAATGAAATTACCATCAACATGATGAACATTTGACACTTAGTCTCCAGCGCACTCAGTTAATCCCTCAGAATCGGAATCAACATGTCGGTGATTTTTAATAGGGAATTTGGGTTAATAATAATGGTATAAATATTCTATCCAGAGGTGTTCAAACCCGGACTTATATCGAGTTACGAGACTTATAATGCATGACACCCCTGCCTTTGCCTACAGTAAAAGTAAGGTATGCGTTTATGGGAACAATTCATGAAAAGAGGGATTTTTAACAAAAATAGCATTGCCTGCTGCCCGTAATCAATTACGGACAACAGATTGTATTAATAAACAGTCGGCTAAAGTTTAATATACCGACGCAGGCAACACATTATCGCTTGGCATCAGTGTGCGGCGCTTTGGATCGCGCCAGGAACTGCTGGGTAACATCCGGCAGGTTTTCCAAAAGCCAGGTTGCCATGGCCTTTTCCTGTTCCAGGATCTGTTCGAAAATACGCTGGCCTTCAGTATCGCCAACCGCCTTGGCGGTCGCAATCAAAGACGTATAGGAAGCGATTTCCAAATTCTCGAAAACATAGCCGCTGATTGCGCCCTTAACGACTTCATCGCTGGCAAACATACCGCCCATCGCCTGACCCATAGCGGCGACTTTGCCGGCGACATCTTTAAAGGTCGAAGATGACGAATCATAACGTTTGATCACGCTCTCAACCAAGCGCTGCTGCTCAATTGTTTCATTAATATGCTGTTTGATACGCGCTTCGAGAACAGGATAATGTTCTAACCGTTTGGCCATGCCCTTGAGCATGGTTTCAGCCTGCTCTTCCATTGCATGCGCATCGCGCAGCCAGTCGAGGTAGTTTTCGTGTAAGTCGGCCATAAAAATTATCCTCTGTATAGGGGTAGGATAGATAAGATTGATTTACGTATTTTTATTACATACTCGGTAATAAGAGTAGCCGTGTTTACGCTTATTTCCACTGTTACGGTAAAATATACCTTATAAAATTTGCTATAAATTGACCGCCCCAGTCAGATCACGGCGGGCTAGCGACACAAAACTAAACTGTTTTGCTGAGCACCTCGGCGTATAATCATCATATTAATTAATGTTTTAAAATACTTTATAGTTAGCAATATCGGCGCCTTCTGCATAATAAAGAGTGCCTTCAAACGTCATCCTTTCTCTGCAGGCCGTGGCAAGCAAGCCGATGACCAGCGCTTTAAAAACATATTTAATACCACCGGCGCAGTCCGGATGCCACTTGAAATAGGCTGGCCACCTCAGAGATCTCCAATCGAACAGCGGATAAGTGTCTGATGCCGTTGGGGGGAGGGTTGGCAGTTGACACAATAATTTCAGCATTAGTAAGTGATAAGTGAATAATGACCGCATTAATACATTGGCCGTAAATGAAAGCCCGATGCGCTTTTTGAGTCATTCATTATTCATCACACCGGCCGAAGCCTAGATGATGAGTTCTTATACAGGCTGACCATCACTGATATTTACCCCTAAATACTGTTTTTACTTTTTACACCATGCGGCTCAACATCAATGAATTCTTCAAGTTCAATTTCATTACCATTTATACTTAACACCTTGAATGAAATGTTATCTTTAATCAATACTTCACCTTCATAATTCTTTAAAGTATAGATTCCAATTGGGAAACCTGATCGACTGATATGGATTTTATAAAAAACACCCTGATTAATCAGGTCCTCTTCGCCAATGTAATTTCTGGCCAGGACTTCATCAACTGAGGTCGAAAGCAAAGCCTTATCTTTTACATAATCCCCAACGTTAAGCCCATCTAGACGCGTTTTCTTCATCACCGCCCCTCGATAAACGGTCCCCTTGAAAGCAGTCAATTTTGACATCGCGCTTCTGATGTTATCCACGTGGTAAGCCAATTCATCTCTGGTAACGGGGTCTATAAATAACTCAGGCATATCATCACGCATAAACTCATTAACAAGATCATATTGTAGCCTGCCATATTGATATAATGTATCTATTTCATCAGAGGTCAGCGCTGCCTCGCCAGAAGGCTTATTCTTTAATGAAAAAAAATGTAATTCTGCAATTTCTCTCGAAAGACCTAATGTTTCAATAAGTTCTTCCTCTGGCGTATTGAGATAATAGAGACCTCTACTGGGGCTATAATGAATCTCGGCAATTTTCTGTTTCTTTTGTAGTGCAGAACAGCAATATGAATCTTTTCCATAAACATGAAATCCATTGCTATCTTTATTAATCACAGCCTCAAAGTAGACTTCATTATATTTTATGTAGCCTTTATTACTGAGAATATCAATATAGTATAAAGGGTGAATCCCATATTTCCTCATGGACGTTATGCCAGTTATTGACCTGGCATACTTTTCATTGCTTTTGAGTATAGCATCCAAATTAGCCGATAAATGTATGCATGGAGTACCGGGTGCTCTTCTGTCACGGCAGGTAAGATATTTTACCCTGGCATGAGGTGTTGTTCTTTTATAAAAGACATAATCATAAAGAGCAATTTCTGTTTCTTTTCCCAAAAACCAACTCCTGGGTATTCTACCCGGAGTTACCCTATAGTAAAATCCTTTTATCTTAATCGCTAGAATCTTAATATCCGTAATTACATTTTTTAGCACTGACATGCCAAATTCATCAGGCAAACCGATCAGATAATCATCATATTTTAAAGGAATTATCTTGCCTAATGCCGTCAAAGCACTTTCATCTATTCGCAATTTTATTTTTGATATCGAGGGTATTTCCGTCATTCCATTTTCAACATTAAATTTAATATTATTAATTTTTTTTGATGGCCGAACTTCTTTCAAGAACAACCATGTAATTTTATTTTCATCGTATATTATTTTATATCTCCCACCCTCCTTCAATGCCCAAAAATATCCATCGCTATATGTTAACTCAATCCGGGAGTTATCAATGACTGAAAAAAAATGACCCTTTTCAAGGGTGGTTGCCTGAAAAACATTACGGGTCCTTCCATTCGATTTCCCCCAGTTAGAGTTAGATGAAAAGTCAGTCATGGCTTTTGCCATAAACATAATTTGAACGTTAAAATCGTTCAGCATTTCTAAATTAACCTCATTTCCCTCCATGTCATCTGAAATTATCTGGAATAAGGTGCCGCCCATAGTCTGTAAAACTACAGTATAATTAAGATTGGGTATAAATGATGTAACCATTAAAATTACAGCATCTATTCTAGAAGTGATAAGGCTAAGTTTATTAATATCTGATTCGCTAGGACACCTACCAAATTTATGGTAGTAATTAATTACTTGAGATTCTCTTGCGAGTTCTGATATCGGATTTTTCAACGTTAATCCTATCCGCCTGAAGACCTGTGCAAGAGTCAGGCTGTGCCGCTCTTCTATACAAGAAAAATCTATTTTTTCGATCTTAACAGCATCAGGTACATTTTTTTCGGTGCTGGGAATGGCCTTGGGAAGCACAAATGACTGTGCGTTCGGTGAAGATGCAAGCTCCATTGCGTCATCACCATCCCTGGCAGTACAAGGCATATACATATCGATCTTTTTTTGACATCCCCGTGAGGGGCTGGAAAACCGCACTTTTTCCTCAACGTCGCCCCTAATGGAGCCAAATGTATTATCATTCTGTTGCCTCCTGTTATAGAAGAATGCAATAGACCCCATACTCAGAGCCACTAAACCCAGTCCTACAGCCTGTTTTCTGCTTAAGCAAGCGCCAGAGGGGCGTCGGACATTATCAATTGTCCGGCGTTCCTGGATTAAATTATCAGCTTTAGTGAGTAAATCTGAACCCTTGATTATCATCTCTTCAAGTTCTGGTTCTTTAGACTCCGATAAAGATGGCATTAATGTTGAAATTTTATTTATCAATGGGGTAAAAAGGTTATTATTGCTTAATTCTGCCTGTTTCAGATCTGATTTAAGCATACATCTTGTCGAGGAATTGGCTATATAACAGACATTATCCTTCAATGAGGACGAGCTGCTTGGTCGCATAGGCTGCGCGTGTTCCCAGCAATCAGCCCTTAGAGAAGGATAATATATATGACCTTTTGAATGGCAACGCTTTGAATTTACGGGCATAAGTCACATTCCTTTTGCTTATAATAAAAGAGGTTTTCTCTCTGAACTAATAGCATCAAATACAAATATTCAAAATAACGACGCTATTCCCTATTTTTCGGAATAGTAGAAAAAGTTAACACTATTGACGATAGAGTAATAGAATCAAGCGGATCGCTGATCCTGGTGAGCATGCCGGTTAATGAGGATAACTCATGAAATGATAATATTGCGATTATTTCCGGCAGTGCCGTTGATTGATATATTCTTCATTTATTAATGGATGCATGTTGATCCACACAAGATCAGTCTTATGGTTGCAGAGGACATCCTGAACATCAAGACGCCGACCGCAAAAACAATCAGACCATTAAGCGGTTAGACAGGTCAAGGATGCTGCCGCCAACCCGCCGATCAGTAGCTGATAAGGCCCGGCGCTAGTGAGTTCAGCGCGACGCCAAAATTGATTTGAAGAATGCGGGGGGGGTAAATGGATGACTTTGTGTCGCTGCCGGTCAGAGATACGGTGCAATAATCGCTCAATTGATCCTTTAACGGCTAAATGCAACCTGCTACACTGTATAAAACAACAGTTAACATTGAGTGTAATACGTGCATAAGCGTTTATCAGCCAGCCGCAGGGAATTTGACCCTGCCGAGGCTTATCAATATCCCGAACACCTTCGTTGTTATATTGCCAGTTTGCCTGCCCTGCCCGGCGTGTACGTTTTTCACAGCGACAGTGAGGTGATGCCGCTGTATGTGGGCAAAAGTGTCAATATTCGCAGTCGTGTGATGTCCCACCTGCGCACTGTCGAAGAGGCAAGGATGCTGCGCCAAGCCAGGCGCATTACCTGGCATGAAACCGCTGGCGAGATCGGCGCCCTGCTGCTGGAAGCCCAGATGATAAAGCAACTGCAGCCGCTGCATAACAAACGGCTGCGGCGTAATCGGCAGCTATGCTCAATCCAGGTGGTAGGCGGCATGCCTGCGGTGGTCTCGGCCAAGGAAATCGACTTCGCCCGTACGCCGGATTTGTTCGGCCTGTTCTCCAGTCGCCGCGCCGCCCAGCAGTCATTGCTGAACATCGGCGACAGTGAATCTCTGTGCTACAGCCTGCTGGGCCTGGAGCGCCTGAGCCATGGCCGCCCCTGTTTCCGTTTTCATCTGGGCCGCTGTTCGGGCGCCTGCTGCGGTAAGGAGAGCCCGGAGGACCATCAGTTGCGTCTGATGGATGCCCTGCAGCAGATGCGGGTATTCTGCTGGCCCTATTCCGGCCCGATTGGACTGGTCGAGGAGCGCGAGCAGCAGCGTCAAATACATGTAGTTGATAACTGGTATTACCTGGGATCTGTTGAGACGCTGGAACAGGCGTCAGGCCTGAGCAGGGTATCACACAGCTTTGACAGCGATGGCTACAAGATACTCAGCCGGCCGATACTCAGCGGCAAGCACGCGATCATCGAATTGAGCTGAATGGCGCTAAACGGGATGGAGATTGTCAGCATTGATTGCCCGCAGGCTACCGGTTGGCAGCGAAACAGAGCGGAAATAAAACTTGATGGGGGGCTTTTGGCTGGTTAATGAGCGAGGGTGAAGAGTATAAGTTGATTCTAGTCAGGGCGCAGGCCTGACTAGAATCAACTGAGCAGACGCGATCAGTACTTGGTGACTTTGGCCGCTTCCAGGTAGATGTCACCCAGTTCTTTCATCAGCTTATTGATTTTCTTCATCAGTTTCATGGTTTTTCCCCTTGCAAGACTTTATCAAAGTTGTGATGTTCATCACAGTTTTTACATTGTAGGGAAATCGAATTGCCATGTCAATTATTTGTGATACTCATCACAAATTTGTTAAACCATCAGTTCATTTTCTGGCAGGGCTGTCAATCATGTCAACAACGTATCCCTATCGATCGGTGGCGCGGTGCGCTCAATCGGCGTTGACAGCACCACCGAGGTCTTGGTGGCTCCATGCTGGCTTACCCGCTCGATAAACCCTTCCAGTGAGGCCATATCAGGTACTGCTCCCCGCAACATAATGCAGGCTTCACCGGTTACTCTGTGGCAGGTCAGGATTTCTGGCATCGCATTGAGCAGACGCAGGGTATTATGCCAATGGTTGTGGTTGAGGCGCATCTCCATAATAAACGCGACCGGCAATCCCAGCCGCTCCAGATTAACGTGGGCATGATAGCCGGTAATAATTTTCCTGCCTTCAAGCCTGGCCACTCTCTCGGCCACCGCCGGCGGCGACAGGTTGACTCGCCGCGCCAGTTCCGCATAGCTCAGCCGCCCCTCTTCGGTGAGCGCCGCCAGCAACTGCTTGTCGTATTTATCCATTGCCTGCCCTTTAAAAACTTGCCGTTGAATCAAAGGTAATGATGGATAATCCCCCCCATTTTGAGGAAAAAATTCAGTTATTACCGCCGACTATGGTCATAAAAACCGGTTATTCTGATTATCCTGTAACAGTACTTGAATAAAAAGGCAGTGAAATGAAAATATCTGCGTCGCCAGCACTGAGGCTTGCTCTGGCACTGTTTGCTTTATATGTCATTTGGGGATCAACTTATTTTGCCATCAAAATTGGCGTAGCCAGTTGGCCGCCGCTGATGATGGCCGGCGTACGATTTACTATTGCAGGCTGTCTGATGATCACGGTTCTGCTGCTAAAAGGACATAAGCTACCGACGCTGCGCCAGGCTCTGTCAGCCGCGTTAATTGGCACCTTACTGCTAGCGGTCGGCAACGGACTGGTGACTCAGGCGGAATTTATGCAGGTGCCGTCAGGGATAGCTGCCGTGATGGTGGCCACCGTCCCGCTGTTCACGCTGATCTTTGCCCGGATGTTCGGCCACCAGGCTTCACCGATAGAGTGGCTGGGAGTGGTGGTCGGGCTGATAGGCATTATCCTGCTCAATACCGGCGGCAACCTGACCGGCAATCCAACGGGTGCCCTGCTGGTGATTATCGCTTCATTAAGCTGGGCGTTCGGCTCTGTGCTCAGCCGCTATCTGACCCTGCCGGTGGGTTTGATGGCCGCAGCAGTTGAAATGATAGCAGCAGGCGTTTTGTTGCTCATGACCAGCCTGATGAACGGCGAAAAGCTTAGCCGGATACCTGATAAGGCCAGCCTGCTGGCGCTGATATATTTGGTATTGTTCGGATCCATTTTCGCTTTCAGCGCCTATACCTACCTGCTTAAATATGCCAGACCTGCACTGGCGACCAGCTATGCCTATGTCAATCCTGTGGTGGCGGTCATGCTGGGTATGGCGTTCGCCGGTGAACGTCTGACACTGGTCGAGTGGCTGGCATTAGGGATTATTATATTCGCGGTGGTGATGGTGATGCTGACTCAATCTTTGCGCCGGGTAAAAACCGCGTCGGTTTAAACCGGTCTTGCTCGCCGTGATTTCAGAATGACATCTATATAACCGGGAGTATAGTATGCTTTCTAACAACTTATCTTTCGGGTGATGCCGCTCCTGGCTTACCCGTGGCGGCAGAGCAGTAGATGACAAAGGTATCAGCAGCGTCGCATTCTATTGATGACGAGAGCCAGCATCGGGACTCCCAGGCGGCATCCGAGGCCGGCTCCGTACCGGATCCGACGCCTCCCGCGTCGCGGGGACTGTCCGGCATGGCACTCCTGGTTGCCGGTGCCTTCTTTATGGAGTATCTGGACGGGACGGTAATCGCCACCGCCTTGCCACAGATGGCAGTGTCGTTTGGCGTAGCGGCAATTGACCTGAATATCGGCATGAGCGCGTATCTGCTCACATTGGCGGTATTGATCCCCGCTAGCGGATGGGTAGCCGAACGCTTTGGCGCACGTCAGGTATTTGTCGCGGCCCTGGCTATCTTCACTCTCGCCTCGGTGCTGTGCGGCCTGACTCAAACCGTGCCGCAGTTTGTGATGATGCGGATCTTGCAAGGCGCCGGCGGTGCCATGATGGTGCCGGTCGGCCGCCTGGCTGTATTGCGCAGCACACCAAAATCCCAGTTGATCAAAGCCATTGCCACCCTCACCTGGCCGGCACTGGTGGCGCCGATACTCGGGCCGCCGCTCGGCGGCTTCATTACTGACTATGCCAACTGGCGATGGATTTTTTTTATCAATCTGCCGCTCGGTCTGTTCGCCATGGTCGCCGCCGTCAAACTGATTCCCAATCCGCCGCTGAACTGTCGGCCGCCGTTTGATGCCTATGGTTTTATCGCCAGCGCCATAGCCATGCTTTGCCTGGTCTACGGGCTGGAGTTGACCGGCAGCCGTCATGCAGAACTGCTGCTGATCATCGCCTGGCTGGTTCCCGGCATAGTCGCGATGCTGCTCACCCTTCGTCATCTGAAGAACGCCAGTCAACCGATGATAAGACTGGATTCGCTGCGCATCCTGACCTTTAACGTCACTATGGCCGGCGGATCGCTGTTCAGGATGTCCATCGGCGCGGTGCCGTTTTTGTTGCCGCTGATGTTTCAGGTCGGTTTCGGCATGGATGCACTGCATGCCGGGGTACTGGTGCTGGCGGTGTTTGCCGGCAATCTCGCCATGAAGCCGGCAACCACACCGCTTATCCGGTTGCTCGGTTTTAAGAGACTGCTGCTGGTGAACGGCACGCTAAGCGCAATGGCATTACTGGCCTGTGCATTCCTGACGCCTTCTACGCCGGACTGGCTGACCATGGCCGTGTTATTTTTCGGCGGACTGTGCCGATCCATGCAATTTACCGGCATCAGCACGCTGGCCTTTGCCGATATTCCCCAGGATGAAATGGCCAATGCCAACACCCTGTTCAGCACGGCTATCCAGTTGTCTATCGGGCTGGGAATCACTATCGGCGCTATTGGCGTCAGGCTGGGCGAGCATTTAACGCCTTTACTCGGTCTGGAACACCTGCCGGGTATCAGTTATCGGCTGGCGTTTGTGCTTATCACCCTGATGTCACTGATAGGGCTGCTCGATTTACTCCGCCTGCCGGCAAACGCCGGCGAGCAGGTATCGCGCAAAACCCGGCCGGGCGTTAACTGAGACTATTAGCTACCCCAGGTTTCCTGAAGCACCCGCAGCCAGTTGCCATGGCAGATTTTTTCCAGCAGCGACTGGCTGTAACCCCGTCCACGCAGGGCATCCACCAATAACTGCAGGCCGGCGACATCTTTCATATCCTGCGGTATGGAAGTCCCGTCAAAGTCTGAGCCAAAACCCACCCCGTCCTCACCCAGCTTTTCCAACAAGTACTCAACATGCCTGACCATTTCACTGACGGTCGCTTCAGGCGCCTTTTTGCCATCCTCTCGCAGGAACAGGGTACCGAAATTGACGCCGACAAAGCCATTACGCTCCCGAATTGCCGCCAATTGATCATCGGTCAGGTTGCGCGACTGAGCACACAGAGCATGGGCATTGGAGTGACTGGCCACCAGCGGAGCGTTTGAAATCCGAGCCGTCTGCCAGAAACCCTTTTCGTCCATATGAGACAGGTCAACCATAATGCGTCTGGCATTGCAGGCTTGCACCAGTCTCAGGCCGGCAGGCGTGAGCCCCGGTCCGATATCCGGCGATGATGGATAGCGAAAAGGCACACCGTGGCCAAAAATGTTCGGCCGACTCCATAAAGGCCCCAGAGTCCTCAGACCAGCGGCATAAAGCACCTCCAGTAAATCCAGATTCGGGTCCAGCGCCTCTGCACCTTCAATGTGCATCACTACCGCCAACACACCTTTGCCTATGCAATCGCGAATGTCCGACGCGCTGCGGCAGATTTTAACCTGCCCGCCCGATGCTTGCTCTATACGCAGCAGCATCGCCAGCATGGCAAAAGTCACCTCACGCGCTTGTTCCAGAGAGGGCGTTGACGGAACAGTGTTGAAGTCCAGCAAATCTGGCGCGCTTCTTGCTGTATCAAAATGTGACGGAACATACGCCGCAAATAAACCGCCGACCATGCCCCCTTGCCGGATACGCGGTAAATCCATCTGTCCGGCAGCGGGGCCTTCCAGGAATGCCAGGGTCGGATTATCCCGATGTGAGCGCCACAAGCGCAGCAGTACATCATTATGGCCATCAAAAACAGGTATGACATCGGGGGTAAGAGAGCGGGTTGTGGGCATGACGTTTCATCCTGGTGCAATATTATCGACATGATCAATGCATGCCCCATAAAGGTGCTGATGATGCACTGTCATGGAGCGTGTATTTTAGCCTTCCATCATCAATGGAGCAGAGCATTAAAACCACCAGCCATCGGGGATGTCAAGCTATAAACATTACAACACCTGATTAATTTACTTATAAATCATATAGATAGGAGAAGTCATGGTTTCCAGAAGACATTTCATTGCCGGCGTAAGCGCGGTGCCTTTCCTGTCGTGGCTCAGCCTCAATTCAGCCTACGCCGCTACGCCCGCCACCATCCTGGTGATGGCGATGCAATTGGATAATATGACCAGCCTCGATCCCCACGAAAGTTTTGAAGGCACCGGCAATGAAATTTGCGGCAATCTCTATCAACGGCTGGTAGGCCCCAATCCGGCAAAAGCGGATGAAATCATTGGAGAATTAGCGACCAGTTGGGACGTCGGCAGCGACAGTAAAACCTTCACCTTCCATCTGGATCCTGCGGCCAAATTTGCTGACGGCAGCCCGGTCACCGCTGAAGACGCTGCTTTTTCACTGCAGCGCGTCGTTGCCTTGGATAAAAGTCCGGCCTTTATCATCAATCAATTTGGTTTTACTAAAGACAATGTCGCCCAGCACATTGTTGCCAAAGATGCTCAAACCCTGGTGATCACCACAGACCAACCGGCCGCCGAGACTTTCCTGCTTTACTGCCTGTCAGCACGGGTCGGCAGCGTAGTGCAGAAATCGCAGGTGATGGCAAACCAGCAGGGTGATGATTATGGCAACGGCTGGTTGAAGCAGCACAGTGCAGGTTCGGGCCCCTTCACCCTTCGCGCCTGGAAGGCCAGTGAAAGTGTCATCCTCGAAAGCAATCCCCAACACCCCCAGGCAGGCAAAATCAAGCGTATCATCCTGCGCCATATCGTCGATCCTTCTTCTCAATTACTGATGCTGCAAAAAGGAGATGTGGATATCGCCCGCAACCTGACTACGGAACAATTACGTCCGCTGCAGAAAGACACCCATTTCCATTTGGTACGCGAACCGGTATCACGCATCATGCATTTGTCCTGTAATACCGCTATCGGTCCGTTGTCCAAACCTCAGGTCTGGCAGGCGATCAAATGGGCAGTGGACTATGACAGCATTCAGAAAAACATCATTCCCCTGACGCATGAAGTACATCAGAGCTTCCTGCCTAAAGGGTTCCCGGCGGCGCTGAACGACACGCCATTCCAGCAGGACATTGTCAAAGCCAAGGCATTGATGGCCGAAGCCGGTTATCCGGATGGCTTTGAGATAACCCTCGATCATTACTCGCCGCAACCCTTCGCCGATATTGCTCAGGCGTTACAGACCCAACTCGGCGCTATCGGTATCAAGGTGCAGCTTATCGCCGCCGAAAACCGCCAGGTACTGACCAAAATGCGTGCTCGTCAGCAGCAGTTGGCGCTCACGGTATGGGGAGCGGACTACTTTGATCCCAATTCCAATACCGAAGCATTCTGCGTCAATACCGATAACAGTGAAAAGGCGCGCAGCCGCACGCTGGCCTGGCGCTGCTCTTGGTCAAACCCCAAATTCAACCAACTGACCGAACAGGCGCTGCACGAAACGGATGCGGCCAAGCGTATCGCCCTCTATGAACAGATCCAGCGGGAGCACCGTGAAAGCAGCCCATTCATCGAAATGATGCAGGAATCGATTACCGCCGCCTGCCGTAAAAATATCGACGGTGTGTCGATAAGCGTACTGCTCGACAGTCCCTATGAAAAGGTCACTAAAGCGTAATGCAGCGGCTAACAGGTTTTCTGAATACCTTAGGCAGCATGATCCTCACGCTGTTCGGCCTGTCGGTGCTGACGTTTTTCATCGGTAGGGTCATGCCTACCGACCCGGTGCTGGCGGCTGCAGGCGATAATGCGCCACAGGCGGTGATAGAAAGGATACGCGCGGAAATGGGGCTGGATCAGCCCTTGTGGGTACAGTTCGGTCACTATCTCAACCAGTTGTTGCACGGCGATCTCGGCCGCTCGGTGCTGACGTCCAATGCCGTCAGTACCGATATTGCCCGTTTTTTCCCGGCGACGCTGGAACTGGCAACAGCGGCAATCATTATCGCCGCTCTGGTAGGTATTCCGCTCGGGGTATGGGCGGCGGTCCGACAGGGCAAATGGACCGATCAGGTTATCCGGGTGATTTGCCTGGCGGGACATTCTCTGCCGGTATTTGTACTGGCACTGCTGAGCCTGCTGATTTTCTACGCCGTGCTGGGCATCGCTCCCGGCCCCGGGCGTCAGGATATGATCTATCAGGATATGATCCCCCAAGTGACGGGATTGCTGACGGTGGATTGCCTGCTGGCCGGCGACTATGACGCCTTGCGCGACGCGCTGGCTCATATGGTCCAGCCGGTGCTGATTCTGGCTTATTTCAGCATGGCTTATATCACCAGGATGACGCGCACTTTCATGCTTAACGCGCTCAGCGGCGAATTTGTTATTACCGCCCGGGCCAAGGGGCTGTCGCCCGCCAGGGTTATCTGGCGCCATGCCTTCCCGACCGTTGCGGTCCAGTTGGTTACTGTGCTCGCTCTGACCTATGCCGGCTTGCTTGAAGGCGCGGTAATAACCGAAAACGTGTTCGCCTGGCCAGGGCTCGGACAATACCTGACCACCTCGCTGATGAATGCCGACATGAACCCGGTGATCGGCGCTACGTTGGTAGTGGGCTGCGTCTATGTGGTGCTTAATATGTGTGCCGACCTTCTCTATCGACTTTGGGATCCGCGCGTAAAATGACTTTTTTTGTCTCACGAGCCTGGTTGCTCGACGAAACGCCTGCGACTCGCCGTCAGGCAGTCTGGGGCCGCCGCTACCGTTTGTGGCTCGGTCTGAAGACCAATCCGATGGCCATGGGCGGCCTGCTGATTATACTGGCAGTGCTTATTCTGTCCCTGGCTGCCCCGCTCATAGCCCCTTACGATCCGGGGGTGCAGGATTTAACCAACCGCTTGGCAACGCCTTCTTCACGGCATTGGCTAGGTACTGACGAACTAGGACGGGATATTTTCACCCGAATACTGTTCGGCGGGCGCACTACGCTTGGCATGGTTATCTCGGTGGTGGTGCTGGTAGCCCCTATCGGGCTGCTGGTAGGTTGTCTGGCCGGCTATGCCGGCGGCTGGATGGATAAGATATTGATGCGCGTAACCGATATCTTCTTGGCGTTTCCCCGCCTGGTGCTGGCGCTGGCGTTTGTCGCCGCCCTAAAACCCGGTGTGGAAAGTGCGGTGCTGGCGATTGCCCTGACGACCTGGCCGCCTTATGCACGCCTTGCCCGCGCTGAAACCCTGCAATTTCGTCACAGCGATTTTATCGCAGCCTGCCGGCTTTCCGGCGCCGGACCGGCGCGCATCATCCTGCGCCACGTGATGCCGTTATGCGTACCCAGTCTTATTGTGCGCATTACGCTTGATATGAGCGCCATTATCATCACCGCCGCCAGTCTGGGCTTCCTGGGCATGGGCGCACAGCCGCCGTCCCCAGAATGGGGGACGATGATCGCCACAGCCCGCCGTTTCCTGTTCAGTGAATGGTGGGTGCCGCTGATGCCCTGCATCGCTATTTTTGTCACATCGCTGGCGTTCAACTTTCTCGGTGACGGTCTACGAGACGTGCTCGACCCCAAGGAGCGGTAATCATGCTGGTTGAAATTGAAAACCTGCGCATCGCCTTTCAACAGCAGGGAGAAGCGGTTGAAGCGGTACGCGGTGTCTCCCTTCAGGTTGGCCGCGAGAAATTCGCTATCGTCGGGGAAAGCGGATCAGGTAAATCACTTACCGCACGCAGTCTGATGCAATTGTTGCCAGGCAATGCGCGCTGCCAAGCGGATAAACTGAGTTTCGATGGCATCGACCTGCGCAATGCCGGTGAAAAGACCTTGCGTGGTATCAGGGGGAAACGTGTCGGTTTTATCCTGCAGGATCCTAAATATTCGCTTAACCCGGTGATGACGGTGGGTCAGCAGGTCGCTGAATCCTGGCGCACCCATAAGGGCGGCAGTCAGCGAGCAGCCATGGCGGCGGCGGTCGAATTGCTGAACCAGGTACGTATCCGTGATCCAGAACAGGCCGCCCGACGCTATCCCCATGAGATTTCCGGTGGCATGGGACAGCGGGTGATGATCGCCATGATGTTGGCCCCTGATCCGGAGCTGCTGATTGCCGATGAGCCTACCAGCGCCCTGGATGCCACCGTGCAGGCCGAAATCTTGCGACTGATAAATGATCTGGTGACCCAGCGCGGCATGGGCCTGATTTTGATAAGCCATGATTTGCCGTTGGTTTCTCACTTCAGCGATCGGGTCGCGGTGATGTATGCCGGCCGGATAGTCGAAACCCTTGATGCGGGCAACCTTGCCAACGCGGTGCATCCCTATACCCGGGGTTTGCTGGAATGTCTGCCTTCGCTACGCCATCCGCGCGATCGCTTACCGATCATGACGCGTGATGAAGCCTGGAAAGTCTCATGATAACTTTGGACAATTTACGTATTGCCTTTGGCCAGACCGAGGTCGTAAAAGGGGTCTCCTTCAGCGTAGCCAGCGGTGCCAGCTTTGGTATTGTCGGCGAGAGCGGCTCCGGCAAATCGACTATTCTGCGCGCGCTGGCCGGGTTGAACCGGCACTGGTCAGGCGATATGACCTTCGGTGGAGCTCAGTTAAGCCCACGGCGAGATCGGCAGTTTTTCCGCCAGGTGCAGATGGTGTTCCAGGATCCCTATGGTTCGCTGCATCCGCGTCAGACTATTGACCGGATTCTGGCTGAACCTCTTATCGTGCAGGGATTTGATCGCGCCGAGCAGCGAATTGCTCAGGCATTATCGGAAGTCGGGCTACCGGGTTCAGTACGCTTTCGCTTCCCCCACCAGCTTTCAGGCGGCCAGCGTCAGCGTGTCGCCATCGCCCGGGCGCTGATAGCCGAGCCGGAAGTGCTGCTGTTGGATGAGCCCACCTCGGCGCTCGATGTATCGGTGCAGGCGGAAATCCTCAATCTGTTGACCGATTTACGCCAACGCCGCCATCTGACCTATATCATGGTCAGCCATAATCTGGCGGTGGTGACCCACCTTTGCCAGCATATTGGTGTGATGCAGCATGGCGAAATGGTCGAGCAATTGAGTTCAGCCGATCTGCGCGCCGGCCTCATCAACCATCCTCATACCGCGGAACTTTACGCGTTAACGATGAATCTGGAGGAGCCAAGATGAGTGCCACTGTGTCAGCAACCGATTGGCAGCGGGCCAGCGATATGGCCGCCGCGTATACCGCCCGCTGGGATCGCCCCGGCCAACCTGGCGGAGCCATTGTGCTGTTCGACAGTCAGCAGATCCGCTCAATAGCCGCTGGAGGGCTTGGCGATCTGGCACGCCAGGAGCCTTTCAGTGCCGATAGCGTGGTCCGTTTCGCCTCGGTGACCAAACATATGTTTGCCGCCATGGTAACCGGTCCGGCTGCAGGGTTTATCGGCCTCGATGATCCGCTGTCGCAGCATTTACCCATCCTCAAGGGGGTGCCGGGCCAGGTAACGGTTGGCCAGGCATTGGATATGACCGCCGGCCTGCCCGACGCACGTGAAACCCTGTCGCTGTTGGGCATTTCGGTCTATACCGCCACCAGTGCCGCCGCTAACCTGGATTTTATCGCCTCGCTTGAGCGACTGAACTATCCGGCAGGCAGCGAAATATCCTACTCCAATACCGGTTATCGGCTGGTGGAGGAGGCATTGAAAGCCAAAGGTATTCGATTTAGCGATTTGCTTTCACAGCATATATGCCAACCGTTAGGGTTGTCATTGACCGCCCCGGAAACCTGGTTCGATATCGTGCCGGGGCTAGTCCCCGGCTACTGGCATGATGGGCAGCGCTGGATCACTGCCAGCGCCGGTCTGCATCTGTCTGCATCCGGCAGCATCGCCGGCAGCGCCAGGCATCTTACTCGTTGGCTTCAGTCATTGCTGGCCGACAATGGCCCGGGCGCGGGGGTGCTGGACCGGCTTTGCGCGCCGCGCAGCATGGCTGATGGCCGCATCAGCGGTTACGGCCTTGGCATAGCACAAAGCCTGCCCGGCAATCGGGCGTTGGTTGGCCATGGCGGGTCTCATGCGGGCTACAAAACCTATTTCATGCTGGACAGGGAGCGCAAGGCGGGCGTGGTCCTGGTGGCTAACCGCGAAGATGCCAGCAGCTTCCCCCCCGCACTGGCTGTCATGTGCGCCTTGCGCGGCGAACCGGTTCCCGAGGCCGGTCATGAACTGCGTCCCGGCCTGTATGTCTCGGAACAGGGCAATGACTGGCTGGAAATCACCGCTAACGGCGCTGACTGGCTGGACAGTGGAGAAACCGCGCTGTATACCGACCCCGCCTCAGGGGATGCCATTAGCCTGTCTGCTCACCTGCCGATGCGGCTTCACCAGGCAGGCGATAAGATTGACGGGGAAATCGGCCATGCCCACCGTCGCTTTGTGCCGGCGGCGGGCTGCAATGATATTGCCGATATTGTGGGAGACTGGTTGCAGCCGGAATATCGCAGTCTGCTGACGATTAAAAAAGACATGCTGATAATGGGATGCGGTCCTGCACAAATAACCGCCCCACTGTCCTCCCTCGGCGGACATCGCTGGCTGGCAACCGCCCAGGATGGGCTGTGGAAAAAGCGCTTCTCACTGGCCTTGGCTGACGGGCAACTGCAGCTATCGGTTAACCGCAGCCGGGTAGTGGCCTACAGGCGTATGCTTGCCTGATCCGGCATTACCGCTTCAAAGGTTAACGTTCGCTGCTAGCCGATCCAGCACCTGACGCAGGCTGGGGCGATAGTGTCCCCTGAACCCGCTGACCGGTTCGGCGGTCAGCAGCGCATCCAGCACCGCATGCTCGGTAGCATCTGCCGCAGCCGCCAGTAGGGATTCCAGCAGGGAATCTTCTGGCGGATCAGGCTGTTGACAGGTTGAAAACGCGGCCGCAATATCACCTGAACCGTGTCCCCAATAGCTGCCCAATCGTCCAAGGCCAGCGCCGGCCCGCTTAGCGATGCGCACCAATTGACGGCTGTCGAGCGGCGCATCCGTCGCCATGACAATAATCACCGATCCGGCATCTACCTGCGGCGCGAGCCCCGGTAACAGAGGCTCTATGGCCGGCCCAACCTGTACTCCATCCAGCGTCAGAGAGGAAAGCGTACCGAAATTCGCCAGCACCAGCACTCCGAGGGTGGCCTGCAGTTGCGGACAAAAACGGGAAGCCGTGCCTATTCCCCCCTTCAGGCCGAAACAGCTCATTCCTCTGCCGGCACCGACGCTGCCGCGGGCAAAATCCTGACCGGCATGGTCCAGCGCCTGTCTGGCCAGGGCCTCGGTGACGGCCATGGCCTGAATATTATTGAGCCAACCGTCATTGCACTCCAGCACCAGTGGGTTGACGGTAGGCAATGTGCGCCCCAGCTCAGGATTATGTTCTATAGCGTGACGCGCCAGGGTAGTAAACAGCGTACCAACCGATAATGTATTACCCAGCAGTATCGGCGTCTGCAGTCTGCCTAGCTCAGCGATCTGCACCAGCCCGGCGGGTTTGGCAAAACCGTTCAGCACTGCCACGCCGCAGGGCAGTGGATGAGTAAACAGATTGCCCCCAGACGGCAGGATAGCGGTCACCCCGGTTTGGATATCGCCATCGGCCAGGGTCGAATGACCTACTTTGACACCGGCTACATCGCTCAAACGGTTGCCAGGCCCGGTGGCATAACGTGGCATAGCCAGCGTTCCCTGCTGCTGCCAACGTTGCAGCAATAAACGTAACCGGGCCTGCTGATAATCCTCATTCATCGCTCAATACCATGGGTTGCTGGGGGGCATTTTCACCAGACAGGACCGGTGAGGGCGCCGATGCAAACCACACCCGGCCAGCGCTGTACTCAAGGCGTGGGGCGACATCCTCGGCCAGCCAGAGGGGCCCGTCCAGATCAACAATTTCGGCAGCGACAGCCACCGGCAAAGCGGCTTCCATCGCCAGAGAAGAGCCCAGCATACAGCCAACCATCACCCTCAGTCCTTGCCTGCTGGCCTCTTCTGCCATTACCAGCGCCTCGGTAAGGCCGCCGCATTTATCAAGTTTGATGTTAATCATTTCGTAGCGCCCGCGCAGATCGGCAATCTCGCCTGCATGATGACAGCTTTCATCAGCGCAGACAGGAATTGGATGGGCGCAGCGCATCAGGTCGCTGTCATCGTCGGCCGGTAGCGGCTGCTCTATCATGGCGATATTATAGGGTTGCAGCGCGGTAAACAGGCTGTGGAGATCGACGCCGCCCCAAGCTTCATTGGCATCAATGATCAGCGTCGCCTGGGGCGCGCAAGCGCGGATCGCCGACACTTTTTCCAGAATCAGATCCCGGTCTAGCTTTATCTTCAACAGCGTAGCGCCGCGTGATACGGCATCAGCAGCGGCGGCAGACATCATGGCAACCGATCCCAGACTGAGGGTTTCAGCCGTGACTATGCCTCCTGCGACGGGTGGCCGACATCCGGCTACCTGCCACAGGCTCCGGCCTGTCCTGGCCGCGTCCAGGCGCAGCAACGCGCAATCCAGCGCATTTCTGGCCGAACCGGGCGGCATTTTCAGGCGCAGCCCCTGGCTGTCGATGCCCGCTTCTATCTCGCTACGCATGGCTTCCAGTTGTTCACAAACACTGTCCGGATATTCCTGATAGCGGGCGGTCGGCGTGCATTCACCCCATCCGCAGAGGCCATCCTGCTCAATAGCGACCCTAACCACTGTCACGGCAAGGCGGGCCCCCCGAGAAATCACAAACGGGCGAGCCAGCGGCAATTCAACAATCTCAATCTGTAACCGTCTCATGACTAGCCCCTTTCCTGCAATAAGGCGGCGATATCATCAATGCCGAACCGGACCGGATCGGTGGCCGGCACGCCAAATTGCGCCGCAATCTCCTGACAATAGTCTACTGCCTCCTGTTCACTGACGCTCGAGGTGTTGATGGCAAACCCAGCAAGCCTTACATCGGGACTGGTCACCGCAGCGGCGCGCAAATTCGCCTCTACGCAGTCTTGCAGCGATACCATCGGTTGATGAGGAAGGTGACGCATGTGGGCACGGCCGATTTCATGACACATCACCAGCCAGTGCGGCTGCGCCCCATGAATCAAACCCATGCTGACACCGGCATAGGAAGGGTGAAATAAAGATCCCTGGCCTTCGATAATATCCCAGTGATCGGCATCATTGGCCGGAGAAATGGCTTCAGCCGCACCGGCAATGAAATCAGCAATCACCGCATCAATAGCGATGCCTTTGCCCGCCACCAGCACGCCGGTTTGTCCGGTGGCGCGAAAATCGGCCTTGAGGCCTCGCTGGCGCAAAGCCGCTTCCAGCGCTAGCGACGTATACATTTTTCCTACAGAACAGTCGGTGCCGACCGTCAGTACACGCTTGCCGCTGCGCGCTTTGCCGCTTCCCACCTCAAGTGCCGGACGCCTATGCCGCACATCGAATAACTGGACTTGATGTGTCTCGGCCAGTTCCACCAGACCGGGTATATCCACCAGACGCTGATGCAGACCGTTGGCGATATTCATCCCGGCCCCAATAGCCTCGCGTACCGTATCGAGCCAGTGGCTGGGAAGCAATCCCCCTGCGTTGGCCGTGCCCAATACCAAAGTATTGACGCCTCTGCCGCGGGCGGCAGCGATAGTAAGATCCTCAAGGCCAAGTGAAACGGTGCAGCCCGGCAGCCGAAGCTGACCGACACAGAATGCCGGACGCCAGGCGTGGATACCACGAGCCGTTTTGGCCGCCAGCGGATCAGTGACATCGCCAAGAAACAACAGATAAGGTTGAGGAATCATCATCAGGGGTGGTCTCATATCAGGTTAAGCCTGACGATGACTATTTCACTAAACCCCGGCCCTGGCGAATGCTTGTTTAGCCGAGGGGGATAACTTGAGATTATACCCCGTGAGGCCTATCGGCAGGTCCAACTGCCAAACGGCGTTAACCGAAAAAGCAATTCGCCCTGAAGGCTGAAGGCGTTATAGCCGCTGATCATCCACCGGCGAGCGATGTGCGGTATTCTCCGGCGTTTCGCCACGGTATTTTTCCATCTGCACCTGCGCCATCTGCCCACAGCTGCCCTGGGCCAGTTGGGAAGAGCCGATATCAAATGTCAGGCAGTTGACGCTACCGTTAATGCAGAGCGAACCGGGGACCGCCGCATCAAGGGCACCATACCAGGCCCCCTCGTTAATACGGATAACACCTGGCCGGATGTCGTCGCCGACCACTGCCCCGACCAGCACTTGCCCGCGATCGTTCCACACCCGAACCAGATCCCCCGGACGGATGCCACGCAGAGCGGCATCCTGTCGGTTTATCAGTACCGCTTCTCGCCCGGCGACCGCATAGTTATCCCGCAGTGAAGTATTGTCCAACTGAGAATGCAAACGATTGACCGGATGGCCACTAGACAGGGAAAGCGGGAAACGTTCGGCTTCAGGTCCCCGATACCATTCGTGTGGCGTCATCCAGGTCGGGTGGGCCGGACTATCATCATACCCCATCGCCGCTATCGTCTCGGAGGTGATTTCTATTTTGCCAGAGGGCGTGCCCAGCGGATTCATTAAGGGATCCTCCCGATAGTCGGCAAAGCGTACCCACTGCTGGTCGGTCTCAGCCAGCGGAAAACGGACGTAATTATTTGACGACCAGAACAGTGGAAACGGCGGCAATGCAACGTCGGCAATGGCAGCCTGACGCCGCATAGCCTCGTACATGGCCTCAAGCCATTCCAGCTCGGTTTTACCCTCGGTAAACGCCTGCTCATGACCGATATGGGCCGCCAGCGCGCTAAAAATGGCAAAGTCATCGCGCGCCTCATGCTGAGGGGCCACACACTGGTGCATCGGAAAGATATAACGCCCAGAGTAGTCGCCGCCCATCTCAAGATCGTTGCGCTCATAAGACGTGGTAGCAGGCAGTACGATATCGGCATAGCGGGCAGTGGCGGTCCAGTAGGGTTCATTAACGACGATGGTTTCCGGCCGTTGCCAGGCCTTGATAAGGTTATTGATATCCTGATGTTGCTGCAAGGTATTGCCGCCGGCCACATAGACCATTTTGACATCTGGATAAGTCAGTGTCCGGCCGTTATGGGCTATGGTTTTGCCCGGATTGGCCAGGCAATCGGCAATGCGCGCCACCGGTATCGGCGTAGGGGCCCCCTTGGGAGCCTTGCCGGCCGTCATCCCGGACAGCACGCCGCCTGTAGCGCGTGGGCTCCCCCCAGATGAATAATGATAGCTGAATCCGAATCCGCCGCCGGGCAAGCCTATCTGCCCAAGCATCGCCGCCAGGGTGACCAGCATCCAGTGCTGCTGCTCACCATGATGCTGGCGCTGAATACCCCAGCCGGCCATGATCATGGTGCGCTGCGAGGCCATATCTCGGGCCAGTTGGCGGATGGCGGCCGCGCTGATACCGCAGAGATCGGCCGCCCAATCGGCATCTTTGGCTTGGCCATCCTGTTCGCCGACCAGATAAGCGCTAAATGGCTCAAAACCGACGGTGTAATCGCGGATAAAATCAATGTCATGGCGTTTCTCAACCAACAGAGTGTGGGCCAGCCCCATCATCAGCGCGCAGTCAGTATAAGGTCTGGGGGCGATCCATTCCGCATCCAGTTGACGAGCGCTCTCATTCTTGACCGGATCAATACAGATGATCCGGGTACCCTTCTTTTTCAGCGCCATAAAACCGCCGGCGCCGACATGGTCAGGCACATTCCAGCTGTTACGCAGTGTCACCAGCGGGTTGCAACCCCAAAGCACGACCAACTGGCTGTGTTCGATCACATTGGGCCAGGTGGTCTGCTGCTCATAAACTTCAATCGAGCCGACCACATGGGGCATGATGATCTGCGCCGCGCCGGTGGAATAGTCGCCGGTGTAACCCAGAAACCCACCGGCCAGGTTCATCAGGCGTTTAAGCAGGGCCTGACAATTATGCAACAAACCGACGCTTTTCCAGCCGTAAGACCCGGCATAGATCGCTTGCGGGCCGTGCTGACGCTGGATGCGAAGGATTTCATCACCCACCAGGCTGATGGCCTTATCCCAGCTCAACCTGACCCACTGGTCTTGGCCACGCAGTTCAGTATGACTGCCTGGACCGCCCTCAAGCCAGCTTTTACGGGCCATTGGACAACGAATCCGGTTTGCGGCATGGACCTGCTCTGGCACCATTTGTACCAGCTCGTTAGCGGCGGGATCGTCCTGTATGGGTTTTACTCGTATCAGGCGGCCATCAGTGATCGTCGCCTCAAAAGCCCCCCAATGAGCGGCACTGAGTACCCCCTCCCTGGCCGCCCGCAGAGCGGTGAATTCAGGCAGCGCTTTGGCTATCGCCTCAGCCAGAGCACTTTTCGGCCACAAACCGGCGGTAAAGAATGCTGCAGCAATGGCACCACTGGCGCTAAGAAAGCGCCGCCGGCTCAGCTTTCCCGATAAGGTACTATTGTCCATCGGCCTGTTATACCCCTGCATTTTGATGACGTTATGGTTTAGCCGCGGCCGACATATCGCCGGCGTGTTTTTGCACATACTGGGTCAGCAATCGAATCTGTTCTTTATCCAGCGAGGTGCGAGGCGTCATGCTGCGCATTACCGCTGGCCACTGATTAGCACTGAAGTTCTTCGGCGCAGGCAGGCTATGGCACCCGCCACAGTTGGCCTCGTACAACTTGCCGGCCTGCTGCCAAAGCGCCGGCAACCGATCGGTCAGTGCCGTTTTATCAAGCCAGATGGTTAAAGTCACTTCATGCCATTTCTGACCGGCAGTGATCACTGCATCGGTATCGCTATGGCGAAGCTGCCGTTTGGCCGCGTCCCCAAGCGTAGCGCTAATAATGCGTTTACCGGCGGCGGCATACATCACGCCTTCGGCGCCTTCCTGCTGCCAGCCCTGTAAGCTAGCCTGCAGCCGGCTATCCTGGGGACTTAACACCTGCAGACGGGTTGAGGGGAGTAATGTTCCGCCCACACCGGGACCGGTTGCGTCCAGGTAAAAAGGCTGGCTGGACAGGGTATACCGACTGGCAGCGTTATCTGGATTGCCGGCAGCCTGGGCTGAAACATCGTCAGCCGCCAGCGCCAGTGGCGAGCAACACAGCAATAATGCCATCAACGCTACCCGGGTAGATAAGGCGTTTTCATCGGGGGAGGAAAATCGCATATACATCAACACAGTTCCCTTTGCAATCGACCCGCGGATAACCGGCAGGCCTGCCAATAATTCGGCCGCCAGATAAGCGGCAGTCGTAAAGACTGATAAATTAGCAGCATTATTGCGATGTTTTTTTGATCTGGCAGGTTAAATAGCAGGTAAGAGAGTTTTAACTCCCTGTACTCTACATCGCACGTTACCTAATACAGGAAGCCGGCCCGACAGCCCGCTGTTAAACCGATGTTTTGCGTCTTGACCACGGCACTGCTGCCGTACCGGCTTATCTCGCGGCAGCAGGGACTGGCTGTTTCAACCTGTCGGGACACTTGGCCCCCAAAGCAAGCGCCCTATTCCGATATTTATCTGTAAGGCTGGTCTCGACATAAAAGCGTATGTAATTAAAATTACATAATAACTGAGGGTATATTAAAACCAGATACGTCATTGTTGTGTAAATAAGCCTTTAAGATAAATAGAACAAATATCCATCACAACACGCTTTATTCTGCCATTGACTGTGCTATCATCTAACCCAATTCATTGCCTATGAGGCTTTATGCCGTACTTTTTTTTACTGATCGCGATCATTTCAGAAGTGATAGCCACCTCCTCCTTAAAAGCATCTGAAGGCTTTACCAAACTGGTTCCTTCCTTAATGGTTGTCGTCGGTTACTTGGTTTCTTTTTTCCTGCTATCTCTGGTACTTAAGAGCATTCCTTTAGGCGTTGCTTATGCCTCTTGGGCGGGACTAGGCATAGTGTTCGTTGCCCTGTCTGGCTTATTCTTCTTTGGCCAGAAATTAGATTACTACGCCATTCTTGGTATGATTCTTATTGTCGCCGGCGTACTGATAATGAACCTGCTTTCACGCACTGCCGGACATTAATCCGCAAATTCTATTTTTAACCATTATCCCAATCACATTAAGCACATATTATGCCCTCCGAAATTACTGACTCAAATAGCATGAATATTCGTTTACGCCCGTTAGAAAGGGAAGATCTGCGTTTCGTCCATCAATTAAATAATAATGAAACAATGATGCGCTATTGGTTCGAGGAGCCTTATGAGGCCTTTGTCGAGCTGGCAGATCTTTATGATAAGCATATTCATGATCTTACCGAGCGTCGATTTATTATCGACAAGGAAGGTGTCAGCGTCGGTATGGTCGAGCTAGTGGAAATCATGCCTCTGCACCTGCGTGCCGAGTTCGGCATAATCATCGCGCCTGAACATCAGGGTTTTGGCTATGCTACCCATGCTGCGCTGCTGGCAATGAAATATGGCTTTATGGTCCTTAACCTGCATAAGCTTTATCTCATTGTCGATGAAGAGAATGAAAAAGCAATTCATATCTATAGCAAGCTTGGATTCAAGACCGAAGGGGTGCTGCTGCAAGAATTCTTTATTAATGGTAAATATCGCAATACCATGCGGATGTGTATCTTCCAGCAAGAATTCCTGGATAATCAGGACAGCTTCAGTCAGAGAATTGCTGGCTAAGATCAGAGCATAACTGGCTAAGTTGGCGGCAGAGTGAACCAAAAGCCTGGTTTACTCTGCCCCCATTTACCCCACTTTACCGGCCCCGTTAAAACATTGCTCAGCCCGTAACGGCGGAGCAAGGGGCGCCTGGGCATTTCCCAGGCTAGTATACCCAAACCTGCTATTCGCCAATTTACTGCTTGTTTGATTTGGCATTGACCAGTTCAAACAGCACTACCGTCCTGGATGGACAGCTATATTCATGGCCAAATTCAAAGCTTTGTTCATTGATATCATCGGGCTGGTAGGTATCAAAGATATGGCGCCAGCCAAATCCATGAGCAACGTCAGGCAGCGTAAATAGCACATCTTCATGAGAGGAACTGAACAGCAGCAGCACTGTGCTTAATGAACCGACCCGCAATAATCCGGTCGGCTGTGAACGCCCATCCAGCAGCATGCCGATACTTTTCAAATCATTGTCGCCCCAGGCCTCTTCATTCATTTCCTCGCCATTAGGCTGAACCCAGGTGACATCTTTGATGTTGAGTTTTTCATTAAGCCGACCGCTGAGAAAGCGGCCCCGATGAAGGATGGGAAAACGTTTACGCAGGGCAATCAGCCGATAGGTGAACAGAATAAGCGCCTCTCCGTTTTCGCCTATATGCCAGTCCACCCAACTGATTTCACTGTCTTGGCAATAGCCATTGTTATTACCCTGCTGGCTGCGCGCAAATTCATCGCCGGCCAGCAGCATCGGCGTACCCTGGGAAAACATCAGCGTTGCCAGCATGTTACGCATCTGGCGCAGCCGCAACTCGTTGATAGCAGGCTCGTCCGTCGGCCCTTCAACACCATAATTGGCCGAAATGTTATCGCTATGCCCATCTCGATTATCTTCGCCATTGGCTTCATTGTGCTTATGCTCATAAGAAACAATGTCGTTAAGCGTAAAACCGTCATGGGCAGTAATAAAGTTAACCGACGCATGAGGCTTGCGTCCCCGATGATTGAATATGTCCGCCGAACCGGCCAGGCGAGTAGTAAATTCCGCCAGTTGACCTTCATCGCCGCGCCAGAATTTACGTACTGAATCTCGATATTTGTCGTTCCATTCCGCCCATCCCGGCGGGAAACCACCGACCTGATAGCCTCCCGGCCCGCAATCCCAAGGCTCGGCGATAAGCTTGCACTGGCTGAGTATCGGATCCTGGCGACAGGTATCGAGAAATCCGCAACCCTCATCGAAACCGTAGCTTTCGCGCCCCAGAATGGTCGCCAGGTCGAAGCGGAACCCGTCCACCTGCATCTCTATCGCCCAGTAGCGCAACGAATCGGTGACCATCTGCAGCACCCGGGGGTGGCTGAGATTCAGTGTATTACCCGTGCCGGTGTCATTGATATAATAACGTTTTTCTTCAGGAAACAGCCGATAATAGCTGGCATTATCGATACCCTTAAGCGACAGGGTCGGGCCAAGCTCGTTGCCTTCGGCAGTGTGGTTATAGACGACATCAAGAATCACTTCAATGCCGGCTGCATGCAGAGTGGCAATCATCTGCTTGAATTCATTAACCGTCGAGGTGGCCATATACTGAGGATGGGGAGCAAAAAAACCCAGCGTGTTGTAGCCCCAGAAATTATGCAGACCCTTCTCCTGCAAATGACGATCATCGGCGAAGACATGGACCGGCATAAGCTCGATCGCAGTCACGCCCAGGGATTTGATATAATCGACAATCTGCGGAACGCTCATCCCCGAGAAAGTACCACGCATATGCTCGGGTACCGCAGGGTGACGCATGGTATAGCCACGAACATGAGTTTCATATATCAGTGTTTTTTCCCAGGGAATAGATGGCTTACCGTTCACCGGCCATGAAAAGGCGGGGTCTATAACCCGACATTTGGGCATAAACGGCGCACTGTCGCGCTGGTCCATACTGAGATCTTTATCTTCTGCATTGAAGTCATAGGCAAACAGTGAATCATCCCAGGTCAATTCACCCCAGATTTGCTTGGCATAGGGGTCCAACAGCAGTTTGGATGGGTTAAACCGATGTCCCTGTTCGGGATCATGAGGCCCATGCACCCGGTATCCATACAGCAGCCCAGGTCGGGCATCCGGAAGATAGCCGTGCCATACCTCATCGGTATACTCGGGCAACTCGATACGGTCATACTCTTCGCCCTCTTCGTTGAACAGGCAAAGCTCAACTTTAGTGGCATGAGCCGAAAAGATGGCAAAATTGACGCCCAGACCATCCCAGGTAGACCCCAGCGGTACCGGCATCCCTTCTCGGACCCGGGTTTTTCGATTGGCGTCCAGGCTTTTAACAATCTCATTGTCTGTATTCGGATGGCCGATGCGAACCCCGTGCTCATCTACCGTGACTTTTACCTGATTATCGACTTTACTCGCCATTGTGGTGGTCGTGGTGGGCATGACCACTTCAGTTTTTTTTGACGATCCCTTGGCCATCTGAGTTATCTCCTGGGCACCAATTTAACAATGCAGTTATCTAATGGGGACGCGATCTCATAAAAGCCGTAGCGGAAATTCCGTGGCCCCTTGCCTAAAAAGCAGTATCTGGCGGCCTTTTGACCACCATTATGGAGTGTAGTACCGGTTTAAAGTAATGCCATAGAGCAACACTGGGTTTATACGGTCAACTATTTAATACACTTATCCATCCCCCCGACTTCCTTTTGCCCCGTTGAGAATGTGATATGCTTTTTATACATCCCTACCTCAGGTAAAGGCACCGTGATGAACAGCACTTCCCCTGAACGATGCACATGTGAACAAACCCACGTTCCTGGCTTGGCAATAACGATGGCATTTCAGCCGGTCTACGACCTGTTATCAGGGGAAATCTACGCTCAGGAAGCGCTGGTCAGAGGGGCAGACGGCTCTTCAGCCCAAAGCGTGCTTGACCAGGTCAATGCCGAACACTACCCTGCATTTGACCAGCAATGCCGCACTCAGGCAATCCAGGATGCCGCCCGTCTGCAGCTCAAAGAGAGGTTGCATATCAATTTTATGCCGGGAGCGAGTTATCATCCTGAACATGGTTTGCGATCTACGCTTGCCGCAGCGCTGGCCTGCCAATTTCCACCAGAGCAGCTTACCTTTGAAATTACCGGAACCGAAAAGGTCGATACCCGTCACCTCAGCGGCATAGTCTCCAGCTACCGCGATTTTGGCTTTCAAGTCGCCCTGGATGATTTCGGTGCCGGCTACGCCGGCCTGAATCTGCTGGCCCAGATGCAGCCCGATATAGTGAAGCTGGATATCGGTCTGATAGCCGACATTCCTTTTAGCCGCCCCAGACAACGCATTATCCGCGCCATGCTCAAATTAGCAGAAGAAATGAAAATAGCGGTTATTGCAGAGGGAGTGGAAACCCGCGATGAAGCGCAATGGCTGCTGGATGCAGGCATTAACCTGCACCAAGGCTGTTATTACGCCCCCCCGGGGTTCCAGATGCTGCCCGGCATTCAAGTGGAAGACCGGGTTGTCTCGCCCCGACACTAATTCATCTTTTGTTTCAACCAAGGAATATCACCATGAATATCAATAAAGACACGCAACTGTGTATGTCTCTGGCAGGCCGTCCGGGCAACTTTGGTACTCGCTTTCACAACTATCTGTACCAGCGCCTTGGTCTTAACTATATCTATAAAGCATTCACCACCGCGGATATCGCTGCAGCCGTCGGAGGCGTCAGAGCGCTGGGCATTCGGGGTTGTGCGGTATCAATGCCATTCAAGGAAACCTGCATCCCTTACCTTGACGAATTGGATCACTCTGCCAAGGCTATTGCATCGGTAAATACCATCGTAAATACCGATGGACACCTTAAAGCCTTCAATACTGATTTTATTGCGATAGAACGCCTTATCGCAACACATGGCGTCGCCAGCGACACCTCCTTTGCACTGCGCGGCAGCGGCGGCATGGCTAAAGCGGTGGTGGGTGCCCTGCATACCGCCGGTTTTAAAAACGGGGTGATTATCGCGCGTAACGTGCAGGCAGGACAGCGTCTGGCAGAACAGTATGGCTATCGCTGGCAGGCGGATGACCGTAGTATCCAGGCGGGTTTGTTGATTAACGTTACCCCGCTTGGGATGGCCGGCGGAGCGGATGAACAAACTCAGGCGTTCACCCTAGAGCACCTAAGCCAGGCAAAATGGATATTTGATGTGGTTGCCTTGCCTTCGGAAACGCCACTGATACAAGCAGCCAGAAGATTGAACAAGCCGGTCATTACCGGCGCGGAAGTGATAGCCATCCAGGCTCTGGAGCAATTTGTGTTATATACCGGCGTTCGCCCCGATGAGACGCTGATTGAACAGGCGGCGGCCTTTGCTCGCCAAGCGGCCTGACACTGAAACACGGCCGTTAACCGTAATAGGGAGATACTGACGTATTGACCCAAATCCTGGCCGCACCACCGGCGATGTCATTCGCCGGTGCTGAATCCTAAGAGGTCAGTTGTGCTTTAAGCCGCCGCTAATTAAACATTTTTTGCAGGTAGCGAGTCAGTGAGGCTCGCGAACTGAAACCGTGCGGGATGCCATAGTGGATGCCTGCGGTCCCCTCGGGATGAACAGGAAAAGCTTGATAGCTTTCACTGGTTCGCACCGGTGAGGTCGGCTCGGCAAACAAACTGCTTTTGTCACGCAATTCGGGATGCACTACCAGTGCGGTCCTGCCCAGCTTAGCTTCCCGATTAACATAGACATAATGATGGCCTTTGCGGTAGCCATAGCTTTGACGTGTCATTACGTCCCGCTCAAATCCGGAATTTTCCAGCTCTCTGGCCACTTCATCGGGTTTTAAATACATTATTTGTCCTCTCTCCAGCGACATCGAAGTGATCACAGCTAATGTAATCAGTTACGTGGCAGGAAATAAGTCGCAAGGCCAGCTTTCAGAATAATCCAAAAATCCTGATGGCGCAGTGACTGCATTTTTTAAATCTGTTGCAGCAGCAGCTGGCTAACATGCGGCACACCGTGTGAATACGGCTGCCTGCCGTGCTGAGCAAGGTTATATTCCGCTGGCAAACACTGATTATTTGCGCCCAATTGTCTGATCTTAGCCGCCGAGCGATGCGATGAGTTTGTGCCTTTACCGGCAGCTTGAAAATAATAGTCTACAATTAAACGACATACAGCCGAACGGGAGAAAAACATGTTTACTAAATCGGAAAAAGAAGACCTGCAGAGAGATGTAAAAGACGATGTTTCCCTGCTGGCGGATACACTGGATGAACTGCTTAAGAGCAGCGAAAAAGGCACCAAGGACGAGCTTGACGCGTTGCGCATCAAAGCCAAAAGTGTGCTTAAGGATGCACGCTCGCGGGCTAAAAGCGGAAATTCACTTGGACAGTATGCCCGTGATACCGCCATTCAAACCAAGAATTACGTGGTAGAAAAACCTTGGCAGAGTCTGGGAATTACCACTGCTGTAGGCATTGTGCTGGGCGTTTTGCTTAGCCGTCGCTAGTGCCGCTACCTATTTGCATGTTTAGCCTTCCCCAGAGTAAACAGCTACATCTGTAAATTTTTTGTTTAGCGCAGCGGTCGCAGGCAAAAAATGATTCCCCGCCAGGCCCGCGCCCATCAAGGCGCGGGCTTTTATTTTTCGCCGAGCCTGCCTTTACCTCTCACGCAAAATGATAATACTATATGTTGTGTGGTTGATAACCTTTCAATCTACATATAGTATTGAGTTAACAGTTTCGCTACCAAACCCTACTCCCGCCTGACCTGCATCAGTGGGATACTATCGACCCTATAGGTGAATACGAATCATGATCATTACTATTTACACTAAACCTGATTGTGTGCAATGTCACGCTACCTGCCGTGCTATGGATAAAAAAGGGATCAATTACCGGCTGGTTGATCTGATGGAAGATTTGCAGGCACTGGCTTATGTTCGGTCTCTCGGCTACCAGCAGGTACCGGTGGTACAGACTGCCAATGAGCACTGGAGCGGTTTCAGGCCGGACAAAATAGGCATGCTGGCAAGCCAGTCTTTGACCGCCTGATAGGGGATGCATCATGCCCGCACTGGCTTACTTTTCCAGTTCCTCGGAGAATACGCACCGCTTCGTCAGCAAGCTGGATCAGGATGCACGGCGTATTCCCATTGAAACAACAAAATCATTGGAAATGGATTGCCCCTTTATTCTGATAACGCCAAGTTACGGCGGAGGAAACGTACGCGGTAGCGTACCTAGGCAGGTAATCCTTTTTCTTAATAATCCAGTTAACCGTTCCTTGTTGCGTGGCGTCATCGGTGCCGGCAATCGGAATTTTGGAACCGCCTTCTGTCTGGCCGGCGAAATTATCGCCAACAAATGCCAGGTACCGTATCTGTACCGATTCGAGTTACTGGGTACAGCCGAAGACGTTATCCAGGTACGTAAGGGAGTGACCACATTTTGGCAGCAACAGAACTGAGCATTCTCGACCCAGGCACCAAAGCGATGGATTTCCACGCCCTTAACGCCATGCTGAATCTGTATGACAGCGAAGGCAATGTGCAATTTGACAAGGACCATCAGGCGGTTGACAGCTATTTTGCCCTGCATGTTGAGCCCAATAGTCGTCACTTTCCTTCACTGGATGCCAAACTGCGTTACCTGGTTGACGAAGGATATTATGAGCAACGAGTACTTGCCGCCTATGATCAGAATTTTATCGCCTCACTGTTTCAGCGGGCCGAACAGGCACAATTCCGATTCCAGACTTTCATGGGCGCGTTGAAGTTTTATACCAGCTACACCCTGAAGTCATTTGACCAAAAGCAGTACCTTGAACACTTTGAGGACCGTGTCTGTATGGTGGCGCTGACGCTTGCCGCGGGCGACACCGAGCTGGCGGTACGCCTGACCGACGAAATGCTATCAGGCCGTTTTCAGCCGGCAACGCCTACCTTCCTCAACTGTGGCAAACAGCAACGGGGTGAATATGTCTCCTGCTTTTTGCTGCGTATTGAAGACAACATGGAATCCATAGGCCGGTCAGTTAATGCCGCGCTGCAGCTTTCCAAGCGTGGCGGCGGCGTAGCTTTCATGTTGACTAACCTGAGGGAAGCCGGAGCGCCGATAAAACGTATTCAAAACCAGTCTTCCGGCGTTATCCCGGTAATGAAAATGCTGGAAGATGCCTTCTCTTATGCCAATCAGTTAGGCGCGCGCCAGGGCGCCGGCGCAGTCTATCTGCATGCTCATCATCCGGACATCCTCCGTTTTCTTGATACCAAACGAGAAAACGCCGACGAAAAAATCCGTATCAAGACCCTGTCTTTAGGGGTAGTTATCCCGGACATTACCTTTGAACTGGCGCGAGACAATAAGCCGATGTATCTGTTCTCGCCGTATGATGTGGAACGGATTTATCGTCAGCCTTTCTCGCAAATAAGCATCACCGAAAAGTACCATGACATGGTTGCAGACAACCGTATCCGCAAAACGACCATCAATGCCCGTGCATTTTTCCAAACCCTGGCAGAAATCCAGTTCGAGTCTGGTTATCCTTATATGGTGTTTGAAGATACCGTCAACCGCGCGAATCCTATTGCCGGCCGTATCAATATGAGCAATCTGTGCTCCGAAATATTACAGGTCAACAGCGCCACCGAGTATGAAGAGGATCTCAGCTATCGCCACGTCGGCAAGGACATTTCCTGCAATCTTGGGTCGCTCAATATTGCCCGGACCATGGACTCACCGGATTTCGGCGCCACGGTCGAAACCGCAATCCGGGCGCTCACTGCCGTCGCTGATATGAGCCACATAGCTTCAGTGCCCTCGATTGCACGAGGCAATAACGAATCCCACGCCATCGGCCTGGGTCAGATGAATCTGCATGGCTATCTGGCACGGGAACATATCTATTATGGTTCCAGAGAAGCGCTGGATTTCACGAATCTCTATTTTTATGCGGTCGCCTATCATGCGGTTCGCGCATCAAACCGCCTATCGATCGAACGAGGCGTGAGTTTCAAGGGCTTCGCTGACTCCCGCTATGCCTCGGGTGAATACTTCCTTCCCTATATCGAACAGCGATGGGAACCCGAAACCGCCCGTGCAACAGAATTGTTCGCCAATGCCGGCATCACTCTGCCCAGCCAGGAAGACTGGGTTGCTCTGCGGCAATCAGTGATGCGTCATGGCCTTTATAACCAGAATTTGCAGGCGGTCCCGCCGACCGGGTCAATATCCTATATCAATCATTCGACCTCAAGCATACATCCGATTGTTTCGCGAATTGAGATCCGCAAAGAAGGTAAGACCGGCCGGGTCTATTATCCGGCCCCATATATGAACAATGAAAATATGCAGTACTACCAGGATGCCTACGATATCGGGCCGGAAAAAATCATCGATACCTATGCTGCCGCGACTCGCCATGTTGATCAGGGGCTGTCATTGACGCTGTTTTTCCGCGATACAGCGACTACGCGGGATATTAATAAAGCCCAGATTTATGCCTGGAAAAAAGGTATCAAGACCCTTTATTACATCCGTATTCGCCAGTTGGCACTGGAAGGTACTGAAGTGGCTGGTTGCGTGTCCTGCGCACTTTGAGATCCGGAGAATTTATGACCTCACAACGACTGACGCCCGCCGCCGTGCAGGCGATAAACTGGAACCGTATCGAAGACGAAAAAGATCTGGAGGTCTGGAACCGATTGACCTCCAATTTTTGGCTACCGGAGAAATTGCCGCTTTCCAACGATGTGCCATCCTGGACAACATTATCCGCGGAAGAACAGCAGTTGACGATAAGGGTATTTACCGGCCTGACATTATTGGATACGGTACAAAATACCGTCGGTGCCCCCGCCTTAATGGCCGATGCTGTGACGCCCCATGAAGAAGCCGTTTTTTCTAATATCAGCTTTATGGAAGCGGTTCACGCTCGCTCATACAGCTCGATATTCTCTACCCTCTGCCCTATGGCTGAAGTAGACGCGGCTTATCGCTGGAGTGAGCAAAACAGCCCATTGCAAAATAAAGCCAATATCATCCTCAGCCATTATCGGGACGATTGTCCGCTAACGAAAAAAGTCGCCAGTGTATTTCTAGAATCATTCCTGTTTTACTCGGGTTTCTATCTGCCTATGTATTATTCAAGCCGCGGAAAACTCACCAATACAGCAGACCTTATCCGTTTGATTATTCGTGATGAAGCGGTGCATGGTTACTATATTGGCTATAAATTCCAGCGAGCCATGGAAAGAGCGTCTCCCGAGCGTCGAGAGCAGCTCAAGCTCTTTACCTATGATCTGTTGCAGGACCTTTATGAAAACGAATTGCAATACAGCGCTGAGCTTTATGATGGTGTTGGCTGGACTGCGGATGTCCAGGCATTCTTGCATTACAATGCCAATAAGGCGCTGATGAATCTTGGTTTTGAGGCATTGTTCCCGGCTTCGATGACCGAGGTCAACCCCGCTATACTGTCGGCACTATCGCCCAACGCAGATGAAAATCATGACTTCTTCTCTGGTTCCGGCTCCTCATATGTTATGGGGCGGGCGGTCAATACCGAAGACGAGGATTGGGCATTTTGATATAGTTAAACGCGTTGTGGATATATTTCGAGGCCGGAATATGTTAGCAACGCCTTAAAATAAAATAAGTGTTCAAGCTGATTAAAATAGATGCATAACATATCTTTTATTGGCGGTTGTGATTTTCCAATGAAAATAAAAAATGAACATTCATTATTTCCTTTTCTACTGAATTAATGCTGAAACAAATCTGTAAAACGACCATAGCATTTACCTGCATCAAAGCAGTGTCAGCGTCAGAAATGTGGCCTGTAACCTGCTTTACCGTGGTTAAATTTTGTCTCTTTTCATGATGCATAAGCAAAAATTCAGGAAAAATTTGGTTAAGTCAATATTCCGCCAAATCGTTGTCCTCATGGGAAGAATGCCTTCAAACACTGCTACTGGGCGCCGTTGATAATTCCCCCATCTGGCCCTTCAGGGGTTGTCTCAAATGCTCAGTATGGTAGGGTATAACGCGTTTTAATTTTGGTCAGGACCTTTTTATATAGTAAAAACCACACAGGAAAACGATAATTTCATGGCAGTTAAACTAGAAGTCAAAAATCTGTATAAGATATTCGGCGAGCATCCCGAGCGCGCCTTTAAACTCCTTGAGTCAGGTCAAAGTAAAGAAAAAATATTTGAAAAAACCGGTCTGACGGTCGGAGTCAAAGACGCCAGTCTGGCCATTGAAGAAGGCGAGATATTTGTCATCATGGGATTATCGGGTTCCGGTAAATCCACCATGGTACGCCTTCTCAATCGTCTGATAGAACCCACCCGCGGCGAAGTGCTGATTGATGGCGAAGATATCGCAAAAATATCCGACAGCGCCCTGCGCGATGTCCGTCGCAAAAAAATCAGTATGGTATTTCAATCATTTGCACTGATGCCTCATCTTAATGTATTAGACAACACCGCCTTTGGCATGATGCTGGCCGGCGCAGATCAGGAGGAGCGTAATGCCAAGGCAATGGAAGCGCTGGCCCAGGTAGGCCTGGACAAATTTGCCCTGTCCTGGCCGGATGAGCTTTCCGGCGGTATGCGCCAGCGAGTAGGCCTGGCGCGAGCCCTGGCCAATGACCCCGACATCCTGCTGATGGATGAAGCTTTTTCAGCCCTCGATCCCCTGATTCGTACCGAAATGCAGGATGAACTGGTAAAGCTGCAGTCTCGCCACCAGCGGACCATTGTCTTTATTTCCCATGATCTGGATGAAGCGATGCGTATCGGCGATCGCATTGCCATTATGCAGGGCGGCGTCGTGGTACAGGTCGGTACCCCGGAAGAAATCCTCAACAACCCGGCAAATGACTATGTTCGAACCTTCTTTCGCGGCGTAGATATCAGCCACGTGTTCAGCGCCAAGGATATTGCCCGTCGTCGGCCGGTAACACTTATCCGTAAAACGCCCGGTTTCGGTCCCCGCTCAGCGCTCAAGCTGCTGCAGGATGAAGACCGCGATTTTGCTTACGTCCTCGAACGCGGACAAAAATTTATCGGCGTCGTTTCGACCGATTCCCTGAAAGCTGCCCTGGTGGCTAACCAGACACTGGAAAGCGCCCTGCTTGAAAGTCCGTCTCCGGTGCCTGCCGATACTCCTTTGAGTGAACTTATCTCAACCGTAGCCCAGGCACCCTGTGCCGTACCGGTGGTCGGTGAAGATAATCAATATATCGGCATTATTTCCAAAGGCATGTTGCTTCAGGCATTAGATAAAGAAGGGGCGAACAATGAGTAAAACAGCGACTGATCCATGGGCAAATGCGGCCGCACCGCAAGCTACAGATAATGCCGCCGGCCAGAGCGTCCCGGCAACCGATCCTTGGGGCAGCAGCGCTGCCGCTGCGCCCGCCGACGGCGGAGCAAGTCAGAGCACTGATGCGTGGGGCAACGCAGCCTCATCAGGGGCAGATGCGGCGGGCAATCATGCTGCCCAGCAAAGCGCTGACTGGCTCAGCGGTGCGCCGGCTGCAGCACCGGAACATTTTAACCTGCTGGACCCTTTCCATAAAACCTGGATCCCTCTAGATACCTGGGTCACTCACGGCATTGACTGGGTTGTGGAGCATTTCCGTCCACTGTTCCAAGGGATCAGGGTGCCGGTAGACTTTATCCTCAGTGGCTTTCAGCATTTGCTGCTGGGTATGCCGGCACCTGTGGCTATCCTGGTGTTTGCTCTGCTGGCCTGGCAAATGGCCGGGCTGGGCATGGGCATCGCAACACTTATCTCGCTGGTGATTATCGGTGCCATCGGCGCCTGGTCCCAGGCGATGGTGACGCTGGCGCTGGTGCTTACCGCCCTGCTGTTCTGTGTGCTTATCGGCCTGCCTTTGGGCATCTGGCTGGCGCGCAGTGAGCGTGCAGCCAAAATAATACGCCCGATGCTCGATGCCATGCAGACCACGCCGGCGTTTGTCTACCTGGTTCCTATTGTCATGCTGTTCGGTATTGGTAATGTGCCTGGCGTGGTGGTCACCATTATCTTTGCACTGCCACCCGTGGTACGTCTGACGATTTTAGGTATTAAGCAAGTCCCGGAAGATCTGATTGAGGCGGCCGAGTCCTTTGGCTCAAGCCCCAGCCAATTACTGTTCAAGGTACAGCTTCCCCTGGCGATGCCGACCATTATGGCCGGGATTAACCAAACACTGATGCTGGCGCTTTCGATGGTGGTCATCGCCTCCATGATTGCCGTAGGTGGCTTGGGCCAGATGGTACTGCGCGGGATCGGACGACTGGACATGGGATTGGCGACGGTAGGCGGTGTAGGAATTGTCATTCTGGCCATCATCCTCGATCGTTTAACTCAATCGCTGGGACGAGACAGCCGTACGCGAGGAGTCCGTCGCTGGTACGCCACCGGACCGATTGGCCTGTTTACTCGACCTTTTTGCAAAAAAGCCTGACTGCAGGCGGCGCTATGCCGCCTGTTATTTATTAAGCCCGCAGGCTGACTCATCAGATCAAAATTATTCACATTAATAAGGAAAACCTATGCGAAAGACCGGACTAGGAGCGTTAGCGCTCACTGCAACTCTTGCCGTCAATGCTTCATGGGCCGCCGATTTACCCGGTAAAGGTATCTCAGTCCAGCCGCTGCAGAGCACCATCGCAGAAGAAACCTTCCAGACGCTGCTGGTGAGCAAGGCACTGGAAAAACTGGGCTACGATGTACAGCCTATCCGTGAAGTAGACTATAACGTCGCCTACACCTCAATTGCCTCTGGCGATGCCACTTTCCTTGCGGTTAACTGGAGCCCGCTGCATGCGGACCAGTACAAAGCCGCCGGCGGTGATGCAAAGTTTTATCGCCAGGGTAATTACGTCGAGGGTGCTGCCCAGGGCTATCTGATCGACAAGAAAACCGCTGAGCAATACCACATCAAAACCATCGATCAGCTTAAAGATCCCAAGATTGCCAAACTTTTTGACGCCAACGGCGACGGCAAGGCTGACCTGACCGGCTGTACACCGGGCTGGGGCTGTGAAGCCGTGATTAACCATCAGGTTGAAGCCTATGGATTAAGTAAAACTGTTGAACACAACCAGGGCAATTACGCAGCGATCATTGCCGATACCATTACCCGCTTCAAAGAAGGCAAACCGATCCTGTATTACACCTGGACGCCTTATTGGGTCAGCGATGTTATGGTCCCGGGGCGAGATGTGGTCTGGCTGCAGGTTCCTTTCTCATCTCTGCCAGGTGAACAGAAAGGCATCAGCACCAAGCTGCCTAATGGAGCTGACTACGGTTTCCCAGTCAACAATATGCACATTGCCGCCAACAAAAAGTGGGCTGAAGAAAATCCGGCGGCGGCCAAGCTGTTCTCTGTCATGAAGCTGCCGATAAGCGACATCAATGCGCAGAACAAGCGTATGCATGACGGCGAAGGTTCTGAAGCGGATATCGAACGCCACGCCAACGGCTGGATAAAAGCTCACCAGGCGCTGTTCGACGGCTGGGTCAGCACGGCTGCTGCAGCGGCAAAATAACAACGGTAGCCGGGTTATACTACCGTACCGGTAATCATGCGAGGGGCTGAGCCCCTCGTTTTTTTTATGAGAATAGGGAATAATACCAACTCAATGCCTTTATGATGTCATTATGAAAAAAAACACTGATCATCCAAGCCTCAGCCCGGCGCTTATCATCATCATGGCTATCGCGACCGGCCTGTCCGTTGCCAGCAACTACTATGCCCAACCCCTGCTCGATGCCATCGCGCGCAACTATCAGTTGTCGGTAAACCAGGCGGGATTTATCGTTACCGCCGCTCAATTAGGCTACGCATGCGGGCTGATGTTTCTCGTCCCGCTCGGTGACAAGTTTGAACGCCGCAGCATGATAGTCATAATGACGCTGCTGGCGGCGCTGGGCATGCTGGTTACCGCCGCAGCGCCCAACTTGTGGCTGATGATCCTCGGCACCGCGCTGACCGGCCTTTTTTCAGTAGTGGCGCAAATTCTCGTCCCACTGGCGGCGACCCTTGCAGATCCGGCCAAAAGGGGCAAAGTGGTTGGAATGATCATGAGTGGCCTGTTGCTGGGCATATTGCTGGCCCGCACCGTGGCGGGCGCCCTGGCGTCGATTGGCGGGTGGCGCACGGTATACTGGTTTGCCAGTGGGGCGATGATCCTGATGGCGCTGATTCTCTGGCGAGCGCTGCCGCGCTACAAGCAATATTCTGATTTGAACTACGGCCAGTTGCTCAGATCCATTTTCAGTATTTACCTTTCTCAGCCAGTACTGCGCACCCGAGCGGTCCAGGGCTGTCTGTCTTTTGCCGTTTTCAGCAATCTCTGGACGTCAATGGCTTTCCTGCTGGCGGCACCGCCCTATCATTATTCTGAAGCGCATATCGGACTGTTCGGGCTGGTAGGCGCTGCCGGCGCGCTGGCGGCATCGCGGGCCGGCCAACTGGCCGATCGCGGAAAGGCAATGATAACTACCCGCTACGGTCTGGTGTTGCTGCTGCTGTCCTGGATAGCCATATGGTATGGCCAATATCAGGTCATCGCCTTGGTCGCGGGCATTATCGCCCTCGATTTGGCGGTTCAGGGGCTGCATATTACTAATCAGAGCGTCATTTACCGCCGAATGCCGGAAGCCCGAAATAGGCTCACTGCCGGATATATGACCAGCTATTTTCTCGGTGGTGCGCTGGGTTCACTGATTTCAGCGTCTGCTTTCCAGGCCGCAGGCTGGAATGGAGTCTGTCTGGCCGGAGGTATACTCTCATTGGCTAACCTCTGCCACTGGCTGTATGGTCAGAAGTGGGAAAGCCGGACCGGATCAGAAGAAATATCAACCAAGCAATAGGTTTCCTCTGGCGGAAAACCCGCCTGCAGCCGGTGTTTGTCAGTAAGGGAGTGAGGCAGCGAATATGGATAATCAGCCGTTACCCGCGCCTAAGGCGTCAGAGCAAAGGCAGGCCACCTTTGCCCAAGGTCTTTATGATGGTCTGCCAATTGTCATAAGTTATCTGCCGGTGGCCTTTGCCTTCGGCCTGAATGCCGTAAAACTTGGCTTCAGCCCACTGGAAGCGATCTTCATCTCGGCCATTATCTATGCCGGCGCCAGCCAGTTCGTCATTACCACTTTATTAAGCGCCGGCCTGTCGCTATGGGTGGCGGCACTGACCGTCATGGCGATGGATGTCCGGCACCTGCTGTATGGCCCGGCTCTTCGCCACCGTATTCCGGTTGGGCTGACGCGCCGTAAAACCGCGGTGTGGGCGTTCGGGCTGACCGATGAAGTTTTTTCAACCGCTATCGCCAGATTGATTGCCGATAATCGGCAATGGTCGGAAAACTGGATGATAGGCGTAGCGGCTGTCTCCTGGTTGTCATGGGTAATCGGCACAATTGTCGGCGCTATATCCGGTAATGGATTGCTGGATGATTACCCGGCTGTCGAAGCAGCACTCTCGTTTATGCTGCCGGCGCTGTTCCTCAGCCTGCTGCTGGCTGCCTTTCAGCGCCAGCAGATCCCCGTGCTGACCGCTTCGTTACTGGGCGCCCTTGGCGGCCTGATACTGGTTTCTATTCCAATGGCGATTATCAGCGGAATTGGCTGTGGCTGTTTGGCAGCAGGCTTGGGCGCCGGCCAACGACACAAGGAATAATTCATGAGCTCGACGGTATTGATCAGCTGTCTGGTGGTTGGCTTAGCCAATTATTTCTTCCGCTACTTTCCGCTGCATAGGGTGAAAACCACGGTAAGCCAGAGCCGTGGCAATGGCCCGCTTGCCCAAGTACTAGACTGTATCGGCGTCGCGTCAATCTGTGCGCTGCTGGTGGTGTCGAGCGTGCCTGAAATCATGCAGCATCCACATAAATTCTGGCCAACCTTGGCCGGACTGCTGTCACTGATACTGTCCTTTTGGCGCACCCGCAGCATCGTTATCTCTACCTTGGCCGGCGCGCTGGTCTACGGTCTGATAGTCAAATTAATGCTGACCTGATGAGAACGCATTGAAAAAGCCAAATTTCTTCTGCCGCAACTTCAATAGCAGGCTAAACTTTTCATACAGACAATATTTACTTGAGTAATTACATGGGTTATTATACCCACTGTAACTATGAGGTATTAAGTAAAAATGGAAAGTTCGTTCACACCGATTGAGCAGATGCTTGCACTGCGTGCTGCGCAAAGACCCGATTTCCCCTATCAGGAAATTCTGTTAACTCGTCTTTGCATGCATATGCAGGGAAAATTGCTGGAAAACAGGAACCGGATGCTTAAGGCCCAGGGCATCAATGAAACGCTGTTTATGGCCTTGGTCACGCTGGAATCGCAGGCCAGTCACAGTATTCAGCCTTCAGAACTGAGTTCGGCGCTGGGTTCATCCAGAACCAACGCCACGAGGATCGCGGATGAACTGGAAAGACGCGGCTGGATTGAACGCAAAGAAAGTGAAAGCGACCGTCGCTGCCTGTATCTTCATCTGACCGAGACGGGCCTGGCGTTCTTGAACAATCTGTTACCGCCTCAGCATCAATGCCTGCAGTCGCTGTGGTCGACCCTCGATGTTGCCGAAAAGCAGCAGCTTGAGACCCTGACCCGCAAGCTGCTGACCAAACTGGACGATTTGATTGTTGAAGAAGAGCCAAAGGGTTAATCTCCTGGCCCTGGCGCCATATCGCTGTGAACCCTGGCCGGGTGCCATAATGAAGACCCCCCGTAATGAGTGGCCACGGCAAGCGGCGTTATTGATTCTGGCGCCACCATTCAGCCAGCAGTATGCCTGCGGCGACGGAAACATTCAGACTTTCAACTTTACCGGTACCGCCAATCGAAATGGCCACATCGGCGCGGCGCTGAATTTCATCCGATAACCCTTCTCGCTCCTGCCCCAGCACCAGCACCATTTTGCGCGGCATGATTACTGATGCCAGCGGCGTGCCTTTGTGGCTTGAGGTGGTAACGATGGTGTAACCTGCATCGCTGAATCGGCTCAAATCATTGAGAAAATCGTCGCTCTGAATCGCAGTGATGTGTTCAGCGCCGCCTTCTGCGGTACGCACTGCCGCGCCGGATTCAAGCACCGCTGCGTCATTGACCATCACGCCATTGACGCCAAAATGAGCGCTTGACCGGAGAATGGCCCCCAGATTGTGCGGATTGGAGACATCTTCCAGCGCCAACACGCAATCTTTATCAAGGGATTTATCCAGATAACCGATGGCATCCAGGCCTAGGCGTTTTTTAATTAAAAAGCATACGCCGCCATGGTGATCAGTACCGGAAGCCTTAGCCAGTTCCTCGTCATCCACCACATGATAGGCTTTGCGATTGGCAGCCATAAAACGCAAAGCATCACGGAAGCGCGGGGTCACGGACTGAACAAACCAGGCACGGACAATCGAGTCGGGACGGTTCTTGAAAAGGGCTTTACAGGCATTTTCACCGTATACGCGCGTTTCTTCGGCGCGCTGGCGGCGCAACTGCTCGGGATCGATCTGACTTTGGCCGCTGATACCGCCATGATCTGGCACAGCGGGCTTATCAGGGCTCTGCCAGGACGTTTTCCAGGGTGAGTCTGACAGTTCGGCCGGCTTATCCCGGCGAGGAGCTGAATGCTTCCTGTCATCAATGCCAGGGCGTTCATTACGCGCAGGACGTCCTTCGCCACGACGCGGATTTTCACCTCTTCTGCCGCCGCTGTCACGCCCAGGCTGCGCGTCTGAACGGGAAGAACGGCGCGGCGCTTCCTCCTCATCCTTACGCACATACATGACGCGGACCTTGCCGCCTTTACCTTTTAAAGAATCGCTCATTTTTCTCTCCACCCTTGTGCTGGGCGCGAAGATTACCTGATATCCCTACGTTTAGCTACCGGGCTACGGTAAAAGCCAGCAACTATTGAAACCATCGGACAAATCATTTTGTCAGTCGGTGGAAGTTTAACCATACTTCACTTTTGCTAGGCTTAACAGCGCTGATGGACATCCATATACTATCGGCCAACTTAATAGCGGGTTGTGGAGAACTGAATATGAACACGGTGTGCGCCTCTTGCCTGACGAAAAATCGCCTTCCTGACGAGCGAGTAAATGAAGCCGCCCGCTGTGGTCGGTGTGGCCAACCTCTGCTGGCAGGCAAAGTAGTGCATGCCGATGCAGGCTCGTTGGATAAACTGTTAGCCGATGACTTACCGGTGGTTATCGATTTTTGGGCACCCTGGTGCGGCCCCTGCGTGGGATTTGCGCCGGTATTTGATGCAGTGGCTGCAGAACGGGCCGGCCAGGTTCGTTTCATCAAAATCAATACTGAAGCCGAGCCGCAGCTAAGCGCCAGGTTTCACATCCGTAGTATCCCTACCATTATGCTGTTCAAAAACGGTCAGAGTGTCGACCAACTGAGTGGCGCTATGCCTAAAGCTCCGTTTGAGGAGTGGCTTGACGAAGGTCTCAGGGGCTAAAGTCAACCCTGCAGGCGGCCTCACGCTCTGCGCTGGCGTCAACGTTTTTGCGCAGCAAGGGCAGCAGGTAAAAAAATCGTTACCCTGCCCCGCCGCACTCCAGTAAACTCAGCTTTTTGTGCCGGGTTTTTCATGACGCATAATGCTGTTCTTGCCTTGCGCGAATTGCGCCTCGCCCGCGCAACGCGACCTTTTCGCGCCCGCGGTTGTCGCGTGGTGCGCTGCGAACGCTGCCTGCTGCCGGCCCTGCGCTGCCTGTGCTCGACCATCATACCCCAGCGGGCCGCAAGTCGATTCTGCCTGGTCATGTTCGATGCCGAGCCCCTCAAGCCCAGTAACACCGGTCGTTTAATCGCCGATATCCTGCCGGAAACGCAGGCTTTTCTGTGGTCGCGTACCGAACCAAATCCGGAACTGCTTACCGCTATTACCAGCCCTTGTCGTCAACCCTACGTGGTGTTTCCCGCTCATGCGGTGCCCGAAGGACGCCCAGTGCTAAACCAGGTGATCCCCGATGGCCTACCGCCCCTGTTTATCATGCTGGACGGCACCTGGCCTGAGGCGGGTAAAATGTTTCGTAAAAGCCCCTATCTCGACCGTTTCCCGGTTCTGTCGCTTAATTTGTCTACCCTGTCCGATTATCGATTGCGGGAATCGCATGGTGAAGGCCATCACTGTACCGCCGAAGTGGCTACCGCCCTACTGGCCCAAGCGGGAGATCATGCTGCAGCCCATGGCCTGGCTTCCCATTTCACGCTGTTCCGCCATCGCTATCTGGCCGGTAAACCTCATCATCAGCAGCCGTAATTCCCCAGTCTTATCACAACAGTGCAGTCAATATAGGCATACACTTAACAGGTGTGCGACAAGCAAAGGGAATAACCATGAGTCTGCGGGGATTGGAAGCACTGCTTAAACCCAAATCCATTGCTGTATTGGGCGCGTCAGACCGGGCCGGCCGGGCCGGGTATCTGATGATGCGTAATCTGCTTGATGGTGGATACCGAGGGCCGGTACTGCCGGTGACGCCGAAATACCCGGCCGTCTGTGGCGTACTTTGTTATCCGGATGTCGCTTCCCTGCCGCTGATACCCTGCCTGGCGATTATCTGCACCCATGCCGATCGCAACCTGCAGTTAATGCAGGACCTGGGAGAACGGGGGTGCCGGGCGGTGATTGTTCTTTCTTCGCCGGCATCGCAGTTTAATGAGCTTAAAGCACTGGCGTCACGCTTTGGCATGCGGCTGCTGGGCCCTAACAGCCTTGGGCTGCTAGCGCCGTGGCAAGGACTGAATGCCAGCTTCTCGCCGGTGCCTATCTATAAAGGCAAACTGGCGTTTATATCTCAGTCCGCCGCTGTATCCAATACCATCCTTGACTGGGCGCAGCAGCGGAAAATCGGTTTTTCCTGGTTTATCGCCTTGGGCGACAGCATTGATATCGATGTCGACGATATGCTTGATTTCCTGGCGCGCGACGGCAAGACCAGCGCCATCCTGCTGCATCTGGAACACCTGAGCGATGCCCGGCGATTTCTTTCCGCCGCCAGAGGGGCTGCGCGCAACAAGCCGATTCTGGTCATCAAGAGCGGCCGCAGTCTGCAGGCTCAACGTTTGCTTAACTACCCCCAGGGGAGGGATGCCGCTTATGACGCCGCTATTCAGCGGGCCGGGCTGTTGCGCGTCAGGGATACCCATGAGCTGTTCTCGGCGGTCGAAACCCTGAGCCATATGCGGCCACTGCTCGGGGAGCGTCTGATGATCATCAGCAACGGCATTGCACCTGCCGCGCTGGCGCTGGATGAACTACTGAGCCGGCACGGCAAGCTGGCTGAACTCGGCAGCGAAAGCCGTAAGGCGCTTGCGGCTCAGCTTCCAGATAGCCTGTTGGTCGCTAATCCTCTGGATCTGGCCGACGATGCCACCCCGGCCCGCTACCGGGCCGCTTTATCGGCGCTGCTGGATAGCAACGACATCGACGTTATGCTGATTATTCATGCTCCCAGCGCAGCTGCGCCGGCCAGCCAGACCGCCCAGCAGGTGATTGAGGTCATAAACGCCCATCCCCGCGGTCGCCATTTGACCCTGCTGACCAACTGGAGCGGTGAATTTTCTTCCCAGGAAGCCCGCCGTCATTTCACCGAAGCCGGGATCCCAACCTACCGCACCCCGGAAGGGGCGGTGACCGCTTTTATGCACATGGCCGAATACCGTCGCAACCAGCAGCAGTTGATGGAGACCCCGGCGCTGCCGCCCGGACTGACGCTAGACAGCGCGCCGGCCCACCACCTGATAAGCCAGGCGCTTGAACAGCAGCTAACACGTCTGGAAACCCATGAAGTCCAGCCGATCCTGGAGGCCTATGGACTGCATATCATGCCCACATGGATAGCGGCTGACGCATCTGAAGCGGTGGAAATCGCTGAGCGGATCGGCTATCCGGTGGCGTTAAAATTACGTTCCCCTGATATTGCTCATAAATCAGATGTCCAGGGGGTAATGTTGTCACTGCGAAGCGCCCGGGAAGTGGAGCAGGCGGCCAAAGCCATCATCGAAAGGGTGTCCCAGACTTATCCGCAGGCGCGAGTCCAGGGTATTCTGGTGCAGCAGATGGCCCATCGTACCGGCACGCAGGAACTGCGGGTAAGGGTTGAGCAGGACCCGGTATTCGGTCCCCTTATCCTGCTGGGCGAAGGTGATGGCGACTGGCGACAGGTGGGCGCGATGGCGGTTGCGCTACCGCCGCTAAATATGGCGCTGGCTCAGAATATGGTGCGTCAGGGGCTTGGCAAAGGCGCAATCCGCGACCATCGTCCGCTCTATCCTCTGGACGTTACGGCCTTGAGCCGCCTGCTGGTGCAGATTTCCGACCTGCTGCTGGACTGCCCCCAGATTACCGAGCTGGATATTAATCCGCTGCTGGCCTCGGGCAGTGATATGACAGTGCTGGATGTGAGCCTGCAGTTGGCACCCTGTCAGGGTGATGGTGAAGGCCGACTGGCCATACGCCCTTATCCCCACCAGCTTGAGTCCACGGTGTTATTGAAAAATGGCGATAGCTGCCTGTTTCGCCCGATCCTCCCTGAAGACGAACCGCTGTTGCGACAGTTTATCAACCAGGTCACCCGGGAAGATCTCTATTACCGTTATTTTAGTGAGATTAATGAATTTACCCATGAAGATTTGGCTTACATGACCCAAATCGACTACGATCGGGAAATGGCCTTTGTTGCCGTCAGGCGCAATGGAGCCGCCAATCAGGAAATCATTGGCGTGACCCGCGCTATCGCAGATCCTGACAATACCGATGCCGAATTTGCGGTTCTTGTCAGGTCTGATCTGAAGAATCTCGGTCTTGGTCGCATGCTGCTGGAAAAAATAATCGCTTATGCACGTGAACATGGCCTGAAGCAGTTAACCGCCATCACCATGCCTCATAACCGCGGCATGATCGTGCTGGCGCAAAAACTGGGGTTTGAAGTGGATGTCAGGCTTGAGGATGGTATCGTGGCGTTATCGCTATTACTGGATACCCCGGTAAATGGGTGATGGCTGCCGCTATTATTAAGTCTGTGTAAAACGGCGTCTAAAGGTTGCGGTATCCGATAAAAGTAATGTTATTATGAAAATCCCGCGCATTGGTATTGCAGAGGGTCATTCCACCCTACAATGACAAGAGAAGATACGCACTGTGATGTTGTCAAATTTTAGACGTACCAAACACCAACAACACCTTGCACAACTGCCCAAAATCCCTCAGACGGTAGAAGATTTTCAAACGCTCTACAGCCCTGATGATTTCCGCACAGCGCTGCTTGATGCTATCAGCAAGGCCAAACGCCGAATCTATCTGGTGGCGCTTTATCTGGAGCAGGACGATGGCGGAAAAGCGGTCCTCTCGGCGGTCTTTGCAGCCCGGCAAAAGCATCCTGAACTCGAAGTCTGCATTCTGGTCGACTGGCACCGAGCCCAGCGCGGCCGTATCGGCAGTGCTGCCACCAATACCAATGCCGACTGGTATTGCCGCATGGCCCAGTCACACCCCGGGGTGTCGGTGCCGATTTACGGCGTTCCGGTTAACACCCGGGAAGCCCTTGGCGTGCTGCATCTGAAAGGCTTTATCATCGATGACACCGTCATTTACAGCGGGGCCAGCCTGAATGACGTTTACCTGCATCAGTCAGACAGATACCGCTACGATCGCTACCAACTGGTGCACAATTCCCCGTTGGCGGACTGTATGCTGGATTATATCCGCCGGCAGATATTGACCGCGCCGGCGGTAAATCGCCTCGATAACCCGGACCGGCCGAAAAGCCTGGAAATAAAGAACGATACCCGGCTGTTTCGCCAGTCGTTACGTGATGCGAACTATGCCTGCAGTGATAACGCCTCAGAAAATGAACTGGCGATTACGCCATTGGTCGGACTGGGCAAGCAGAGTCCGTTAAACAAGACCATTCATCACCTGATGTGCTGTACCGATGCCAGATTAACACTGTGTACACCCTATTTTAATATGCCGGCCCTGCTGGTGCGGAATATCATTTCCCTCCTGCGACAGGGTAAGCAGGTAGAAATCATCGTTGGCGACAAGACCGCCAATGATTTTTTTATCCCCCCTACCGAGCCGTTCAAAATCATCGGCGCTCTGCCCTATCTTTATGAAATCAACCTGCGCCGCTTCCTCAGCCGGCTACAGCGCTATGTGGACAATGGCCAGCTGGTGGTCAGACTCTGGAAAGATGGAGAAAACAGCTATCATCTCAAAGGGATGTGGGTGGATGAAAAATGGCAATTGCTGACCGGCAATAACCTGAATCCGCGCGCCTGGCGACTCGATTTGGAAAATGCGCTGCTGATCCATGATCCCAACAGAGTCATGTCCTCACAGCGTGCAAAGGAATTGTCGCTTATTCGCACCCATACCACTGTGGTGACTCATTTCACTCAGTTGGAAAGCATTGCCGACTATCCGGTAAAGGTACGCAAACTCATCCGCCGGTTGCGACGGATACGTATAGACAGACTTATCAGTCGCATTCTGTAGTATTCCAGAGCAGGACTGCTCGGATGGCAGGTTGCAGGAATGAGTGTCCGACCAGTGCCGGCCAGTTATAGGCCCGGCACTTCATCATTAAAGCTGTATCTCCTTTCCTTTACGGTGCAGGCTAAGCGATACGATAAGCGCCAGCAGCCCCATAATCGTGACATACCAGAAAAACACATTTTCCAGATCGATGGACTTGAGCGACAGCGCCACGTATTCGGCGCTGCCGCCAAACACCGCATTAGCCACCGCATAAGACAGACCTACCCCCAGAGCGCGAACCTGTACCGGGAACATTTCAGCCTTGAGCAAACCGCTGATAGAAGTATAGAAACTGACCATCAGCAAAGCGGCAAATACCAAAGCGAAGGCTACATAGGGGTTTGTCACACTTTTCAGCGTCAGCAGGATGGGGATCGTCAGAAAGGTCGTCAATGCGCCGAAAATAATCATCGAATTACGACGGCCGATACGATCCGAAAGACCGCCGATAATCGGCTGCATCAGCATAAACAGGAACAACGCGGCGGTCATGACCAGACTGGCGGTTTTGGCATGCATGCCGGCCGTATTGACCAGGTACTTCTGCATATAAGTGGTAAAGGTGTAAAAGCATAACGATCCGCCGGCGGTAAACCCCAGCACCATGACAAAAGCCCGTCGATTCTTCCAGAGACCTTTAAGTGAGCCGGCATCTTTGTGGCTGCGTGTCTTGGCATCAGTGGTTTCATTAAGCGATTTTCTAAGCCACAGGGCTACAATGGCCAACACTGCGCCGAGGAAAAACGGGATTCGCCAGCCCCAGGCACGCAAATCACCTTCAGTCATGATTTGCTGCAGAATGACCACCACCAACAGCGCCAGCAGTTGACCGCCAATAAGCGTTACATACTGAAAAGAGGCGTAAAACCCGCGCCGATGCTTTACTGCCACCTCACTCATATAGGTGGCGCTGGTTCCATATTCGCCGCCGACGGACAGCCCCTGGAACAGTCGGGCAACCAGCAGCAGCAAAGGCGCCAAATTACCGATACTGTCATAGCCGGGCAGGCAGGCGATGACCAGCGAACCACAACACATCATCACCACAGAAATCAACATCGATGTTTTGCGGCCGTGTTTGTCGGCGATCCTGCCGAAAAGCCAACCGCCGATAGGACGCATTAAAAAACCCGCTGCAAACACGCCGGCGGTTTGCAGCAACTGCGTGGTGGTATTGCCTGCCGGAAAGAAAATATGCGCGAAATAGATGGAACAAAACGAATAGATGTAGAAATCAAACCATTCGACCAGGTTACCCGAAGATGCCCCAACAATGGCCTTAATACGTTGACGGGTATCTGTTGCTGATTCCTGGTCATGTTGTATTGCAGCATCAATCCTTACCATTATCGCTACCTCTGCCCTGATAACGCCACCAACCAGGCGGCTCAAGAGATCAAATGTACGCAATAATTTTCAGACTTGTAGTTAACAGGATAATCATATCTCAACTTATGTGACACCTGTCACGAATTACTCGCCAAGATGTTTCTTGACCCGATACACTGTATGGGGTTTGAATGATGACTGTTGAACAGCGATTTTAATGCCGCTGATTATGCTTACTCACACCTCTATTTGACAGGAGCATAAAAGTGAACATCCAGCCTTTAACCGGCAGTAGTCCGCTATCAATAATTACCGAGAGCCTACATGACCTAACGAGCGAGTATCCTGCCGACCTGAGACAACGGGTTCAGCAAATGAACCAATGTTGTCCCGAGTGTCAGCCTAAATGGGGTAGTTATTTGGCGAACTATAAACAGACGCTAGACAGTATTACCGCCGCTAGCAATTCGCCGTGGATGCTACATCGAAAATTTCTCGCAGCAAAAGACACCACCTTAAATACTCTGGTAACGGTCAGTGACCAGCAGCGGCTTAAGCAATATCTAAAGATAACCACTGATGTACGACGCCTGCCTCCCGACAAGAATGCGACGTCATTAAGCGTCATAAAGTTACTCGAACCTTCCCCCGAAGCCGATATACAGCTGAACCGCGCTGCCCGCCATCTTTACAGTACCTGGCTGATTAACGGCCCGGTTAATGGTCAGTATCGCAGCAGAATATCGACATTATGGAAAGAAAGGAATAGGAACTATTTCCCTGAAAATGATGTAATTTACCCAACTAAGGAAAATGGACAACAACCCGATTCACATTTCATTAAAGTCCCCAATATCAACGAAATCTGATTCCGACCGGTGTTACGCTAGCCACGTAATCGAGACTTTTCTCAATAAGCACACCACCCCTGCGGCGAGAAAAACACTGTATCAACAACTTGACTGCCGGAGAATAAAGTCAGCCGATGTGCCAACATCTGAAGCGGTGCTGATTGGCCAGTGGGGCGTTTTCGCGGCTAGCAGAATACCTGAAGGTAGCTGCATTGGTATTCATTCCGGTATGCTAATCAATCGTAAAGATTATGATAACCATATCCATCATGATGGCGATTTCAGAATCGCCATGACCGTTAATAATGATAAATCGTCTTTTTTTCTTGAAGGCGATGGAATAACATCCAAAATAAATTCACTATTTTTATTTGATGATAATGGCGTTCCTCGAGCTCAGCAGCCAGAGGGTTACAATGTAGAGGTAGCAACTTTCTCTGGAAAAACGGTAAAAAATAAAAAAATAGATATTTTCGGGCTTTTCTCTTTAACCGATATTGCTGAAGGCCAGGAATTGAGGCTAAATTATCATTACACTCCTGAAATATTTTCCTACATGGCTGAAAAACAAGCTTACTAAATCATATGTCACCCAGTGTCACCAAGGCATTCCATGATAATTAATATGTCAGATCCACCACAATATTATCACTGTAATTTCCAACAGGCGGCGTAGCCTGATCAGGCAGTATTTTCGCCACGTATTGATAGGTTCTAAATGTGCCGTCACTGCTGATAGCGCTCGATAATACGCTGGACCAGCGTTCGCTGCCCACGCTGCCCCAACGGTTAATGGACGTAGATTTATATAACTCGTAACTCAGCATGGCTGAGCCATTAGCCATATTACGTGTATTATTCACAGCATGATTGCCATTGCTCAAACCGACACTGTAAGTACTGTCTTTAGTACAATTGATAACTATGCTTTGGCTAACCGGCGCGAACAGGGTGACCAGCGGGGCACTGCCAAAACTGATATTAGGTGCCACTATGGCAATGCAGTCGTTGGTCACATTAAGAGTAACGGTCATCGGCTCAATCGCCGAGCCGGTTTGCTGTGATCCCGACAGACACAGGCCAGCAATACCCAGGCCAGTGCAAATAGAATAGTCAACCATCACATTAAGCGTGACGGTATAGGTTCCGGCAGCGACATTCTGGCCGGTCAGGGTCTGCAGATAAAGCGGAATCGCAAAATTCAGACCGCCCATGGTACCCAGTAAGTTAGCCAGCTGGCTTGAATTGTAGGTGACGCTGGTACCGCCAACCAGTAATTCGGTTGCACAATTTTGTGTGCTGCACAACTTGACAGCTATGCTATCGCTGCCGTTATTAAGCTTCAAGGCAGCACGGCTGCCATTAGTATTGCTCGCGCCTGCCAGGCTCAGCCGAATATAATCTCCTGGCAGCAGGGACACGATACTGCCGCTACCGCAGTTCAAGTTGACAGTACCGCTGCTGCTGCTTACCGTGGTGTTGATGGCAAATGAACTGGCGGATCCCAGGCTAGCAACGGCAGACGGAGCGAGGCATGCTGCCGGTGCGCCTGCCGAGCAGGCGATAAGCAATATACTCAGCAGTTCGCTAGCTGTCAGACGAATCATGTATTTCTCCGGCTATCGCGCCCTCTAGCGAGCAGCTGAGGGGACCATAGGGGGTCAACGGTTTCGAGCCCTGCTCGGGCAAGGTAAAATTCACCTCACAACGTCTGCCATCGGCCGTCATGACTTGAAGCCGATTTTCACGATCAGGATTCTGCAGCCATACCATGCCATCCCAACCGACATAATCAAGCTGGCTACCAGGCCTTATTACCCTACTGCCAACCGGCAGCGGTTCGCCTCGCTGGTCAATCAGCTGCAAGTGGACCGCTTTTACCTGCTCAATGGGAAAATGCAGCAGGTAACCGCTGCGTCGGCGGACGGCAACTTGCTGCTCCACATCTTTCGCCATCAAATCCATCGGCAATGCCAGGGTGTCTATGCTGTACTTAGCTGGATACCATGCACTGATGTCCGGCACCAGCAAATATCCGCGGGCATCGGTAAGTCCAGCAGGCTGATTTTCATAGTGCACCGTCACCCCGGGATAGCCGGTCTTCACCAGAACAAACGCATTATGCAGCGGATCGGCAGTCACCAGTCTGCCGTCCATCACCACCACCGCCCCGGTGAAATCAGCCCATTGAGTCAGGTTTTCCCTGTTACCATAGAAACCCGCTGAAGTGTCGAAATCCGATGTCAACCAGCGCAACGTAGCTTGACGGTAATGGTCTTGCTTTGACTCTCTTGCCCAAGAGATTTCGCCGCCTAATCCCCCATCCGCCTGAATGGCTCGAGACAGTACTGCCCGCTGGGTAAAGCCACTGGTTTTGTTTCGTTCCAGGCCGAGACTACCACTGTTGAGATAGGAAAAAGGAATGACCATCAATAAGCCAAGAGATCCTTCGCAACGCTGCTGGTCATAACTCCCAGTCAACATCAGGCTGATATCATTCCAGATATTTTTACTCCATGACAGATTCCACAACCGGGTCTGCTCCCCGTTTGCGCTATGGATATCGATCAATGCCGCCCCCAGACTGCCATAGTGCTGAAGCGCTATGCCACTGTAATATTGCGTGCTGCGCCGGCTCAGGCTACTGGACGCTGAAAGTCTGGCGTGACGATGTAGCTCACTGCTATAAAGCGCCAGGTCACCAAAACGCTCGCTGCGCGTGGTATGCCGCATACCGAAATTGTATTTCTGTTTTTTATATTGATAACCCCAATCAAACTGGTCGCCAGGCTTAGTTGCTACCCGGCTGTGGCTCCATGCCCCATTAACCACGCCGAACTGCCCCAGCCTGACCAGGGATCCGATACCTGCCAGCCCCAGAGATTCCGCCCCTTCCCCCAGAGCCTCAAGCGTCAGCCATTCCGTTATACCGCGACGATACGAACCCGTAGCGACCCATTGCCGGTAGGTGAAACTTTTCACGCCATAATCTTTGCGCAGCACACCAGTTGAAAAGGAGTAATCATCCAGACCAGGCGTCAACAAATCACTGGAGACGTAAAACGGCAGCGTGGTGACCAATTGCCTGCCGAGCGCATCATGGGTCACCACCACAGCATTCCCTGCCCCGTTAACGAAGGGAATATTGGTCAGTGAATAGGGCCCGGCCTGGAGTTGTGCACCCCCGGTACGGTAGCCGTTGATGAACAGATCTAGTGTGGAGGGCACTGCAGATTCTCCACTGAAGCTCGGTAATGGATAGGTGATAATGTCAGGTCTGATTGAAAAATCTTTCCCTATACCGATGCCGCCTATCCTTACGCTATTACTCCATGCCAAAGATGGAGTCACCTGGTCACCTATGGTCCAACTGACGGAGTGGTCCTCATCCTCGTTAGTCCAGTAGGTGTCATAACGCAGATAGGCATCGCTGTTAGCTCCTCTGGCCCCCGACCCGGTTCTGATGATCCCATCTGTGGACAACGCTCCCCCGGGACCGAAATATCGTATCTCACTCCAGGTATTCAACCGCTCATTGTGGTGATTTACACGGTTTAGATAGAGGTCATAATTGAGCAATATGCCCGGGCTTACCTGAGCCGGGACGCGCGTAGGGTTATTAAAAGCTGAGATAGCCTGATCCGGCAGCCAGGCCGGTGGGATATCAAGCATCAGGCGCTGAAGACGATGATCGATCGTTGCTGATGCCCCCGGACAGGCGCCTATCTCTATCCGTTCATTGCCAAAGGGCGCCTTTTCGATACCGGCTTGCCTTAAATCACGGCCCTGTATCCAATAGTGTTCGTCATCTATTTCCACCGGTATGAGCTGGCCGCTGTCCATCTGGTTGATAAATAAAGCCAGCATGATTGTCTGTTGGTTGAGCACCGGTTGGCGTCCGGGAGGGGGAGGCAATTCGGCGTACGTCTCACATCGGGTCGCCGACGGCAGCATGCCTGCCAGCATCATCAGCAGTATAAAGCAATCCCCTCTTGGCCGTGTAGCGGGCTTCGACATAAGGCTAGCGAGCGGCAGGCAGGCTGCGCCATTGCCGCTGTCGATTATCTATTCGGGCGTCAAACTCGGCGTCGGGCCCAGCAGTGAAATTCAGCGGCCATAGGTAGCTGGACTGAGCCAGAACATACCCGAATAAACCATCATTAAGCGTATGACCGCCAAGACTGGCTTTGCTCAGCCGCGCATGAACCCTTCCCAGATTAGTAATTTCTATCATAGGCTTTTTATCAATCTTCTTAATACGCCAGTACAGTATCGGGTTTTCGGCAGTAGAAGAGGATTGAGAACCATAAACAAACAGGGGTATCGAGAAACGCATCTGAAAATGCAGGGAGTGAGGTGAATCTTGCTTATGAGCATCGATGGTCGGAATTTCGTCGAGCAGCACACGATATGCCTGCTCCTGCCCCTGCAAAGGCGATTGGTTCTTCACCAGCCTCACCAGTTGCTTCTGGCCCGGCTCCAGCCTTAGCATCGGTGGACTGGCGACGATATGCTGTTGGGAATCATATCTGTCACTGCCGTTTGCCTGTTGCCAGTGAAATATTCTCACTTGAATCAATGCGGTATCAACGCCTTTGTTGTCCACCCATAATTCTGTGGCTTTCTGATCAGCTTCTATTTTAGGATCCACCGGCCAGATGAGTATTGAATGTCCGGCCTGTGCCTGGCAGGCGGCAAGCGCAAGCAACACACTAAGGCGGTATTTAAATACGATGTCGATACACATCCGTTGTCGTCCTCTATCCCTTTACCACGCCATAGTGACTGTTAATGTATCGGTATACACGCCGGCCCGGTTGATGCCGGTGAGTTGTAACAGCCCGTAAACCGCAAGTAAGATATTGCCGGAATTGCCATAATTGATGGCCACCGATTTATCCACCGGAATCTCACTGGCCGCCGTTAATCCAGGCTGGCTGAAGAGCCGGTATGAAATTGTCTGCGCCTGACCGGCAAGCTTTAGATTTCTTGAGTTTGCATAGTGGCTTCCGCCATTGATGGTCATATTAAGCGTGATGCCTGGAGTGCAGATCAATTGAAAGGCGGCATTCTGTACCAGGCTGCTGGTTATATTAACGCTGTCTATGGCCGAATGAGTACCGAAGTCCAGCGTGCCCCACGCCCCACTGCCGTTTCCCTGAATGACACAGCCTGGGACTACTGCTGCGGATACCTGGAAATTCTGGCTGGGCAACGCATTAACTTCAGAAATGGAACAACAGGCTACCCATATCAGACAAACGATAATATCACTGCTCGAAAAATGAAAATCGTTGCCGAAAACCATGCGAGGGGCCTTATTAATACACAACCTGAATGTTTATTACATCTGTATACGTGCCGGCGGGTATGGCAGTATTGTTCCCGCCCTGGGAAACTCTGCCATACACGTGATAAATATCTCCATTGACTGGATCAGGCGTTCCGGCTGAAATCATGGCGGCATTATTGGTGATTGGGGTAGTGAAGGCGGCATCCTGATAGAGGGTATAGGCAATGCCTTTCGTCGCATCACTGCCCAGCACCATATAACGCGGACTTGAGGTCTGGGCACCATACACAGTGGTTGGCGCGGCATTGCTGCCGATGATCTGGACGGTATAAGTCGCCCCATCAGTGCATCTGATGCGGATACCGTCACCGGTCGCACCGGTCAGTACGGTATTAAGGCTATCAAAGGTTGCCGGATGAGTGCCGAAATTCAACGTACCAAAATCAGCATTGCTGGTCGCCGGGTTACCGTTAATCAGGCAACCATTGGTCAGTGTCAGTGTGGCATTCATGGTACCGGAGGTCGTTGCTGCCACCGCCGATACCCCCACTGCGCCCACCAGTAGCCCCGCGATCAGTCGGTATTCACTGTGCATAATTTTCCTTTTAAAAGTCATTATGGCTATATGTATTTGGCGATTAAAATAGATTATCAGTATGCCATTAATCGAATTCACTTCGATTTTTTAGTGATATATGTAAAGGAGAAATCTAACGATTGAAAATGAAATATGTTGAATATTAATTTTCCAGATCACATTAGATATAATCTTGCTTAACGGATTGATCGTGATAACAGCGCCAATATCGGATATAGGTGCGAAACTTCTCTATGCTAATGATCATTACTTTAACAATAAATTCATGCCATCCTCATGACTTTTAACCCGATTGGTTATTTTAATTTTTAGCAATTACGATAGTGGAAATAGGTCATTTTCTTAAAGTCGTCACTTTTTTCGCGCTACGGACGGTGCCCCAATGTCGCAGCCCAGCATTTCCCATCACGATGCCTTATTCAAAACCTTCCTTGCCGATATCGATATTGCCAGAGATTTCCTCCAGGCCCATCTGCCTCGGTC
>NZ_SMCR01000011.1 GCF_004343195.1 Biostraticola tofi
TTACTGTTTGTTCACTCTTCAAGACTTGATATTTTTTACATCTGATATCGTCTTGTGAGTGCCCACACAGATTGTCTGATAAATTGTTAAAGAGCATTGCGCGACTGCATTCAGTCTTGCGCGAGGTGGCGTATGTTACGCTATCCTCATTCAGTGTCAAGCCCCGTTTCGCTTGTTTCTGCTATCCCCCGCCCACTTTGTGATGTTAGTCACTAGTGCCGGTTGATGGAGGCGCATTATAGGGCCACCACTTCAAATGGCAAGGGAATATCGTAACTATTTCACTGACTGTTTAATTATTAGCCATAATTAGTATTATTGCTGCTTTTTTATTGCATCCGGCAATGACCCAAGGCTATCGATAACCCAATCGGCCAATGATTCACCCTCAGCTGTAACGGGTTTACCACTGCGCACCAAGACTTTTTTCCCCACGCCAGCGGCGGCGGCGGCCATCATATCTTCAGATTTGTCCCCAACCATATATGAGGAAGCCATATCAATGTGCAGGAATTCCTGCGCTTCCAGCAGCATACCCGGTTTGGGTTTGCGACAATCGCACTCCTGACTGAATTCCGCTATGCTGCCCTGAGGATAATGAGGACAAAAATAGATACCATCCAGTTCAACATCCCTATCGGCCAATGACCAATCCATCCACTCGGTAAGTTGCATAAACTGGTCTTCGGTAAACTTGCCGCGGGCAATGCCAGACTGGTTAGTGACGACGACCAGTGCAAAGCCCATCCTCTTGAGCTCCTGCATTGCCTCAATGGCACCCTCTATAAATTGAAAATTGTCGATCTCATGGACGTAGCCATGATCAACATTGATCGTACCATCACGATCCAAAAATACTGCCGGAACTAGCTGTGACACAGAAAGGCTCCTGAGGGAGAGAATATACTGCATTATCGCATGATTTAAGCCGCCATGAGAAACGGATAAAATGACCGGAAGCTGATTGACTTAGACGTCTAGACACCTTAACATCCACACCAACTCGATGCCCCAGTGGATCGGTACGGCTACAAAAAATCTCGCCACAGGCAACTATTATTAAAATAAATGTATGATCACACTTTCTAATATTACTAAGCACTTTTACCAGGAAGAGCAGGTTATTGCTGCGCTGTCGGACGTGAGCCTCCATATCCCTCCGGGGCAAATCTATGGGGTGATAGGTGCGTCTGGTGCAGGCAAAAGCACGCTTATACGCTGTGTTAATCTGCTTGAACGCCCCACATCAGGTCAGGTGCTGGTTGATGGCCATGATTTAACTACCATGACCGAAAAACAGCTGATTATCGCCCGCCGCCAGATTGGCATGATTTTTCAGCATTTTAATCTGCTTTCTTCCCGTACAGTGTCCGGCAACGTGGCGTTACCTCTCGAACTGGACAATCTGCCGAAAGCAGCCATCAATGAGCGTGTCGGGGAACTATTATCCCTGGTCGGCCTGTCCGATAAAGCGGATGCATGGCCTGCTAACCTTTCCGGTGGACAAAAGCAGCGGGTGGCTATAGCGCGAGCCCTGGCCAGCAATCCAAAAGTGCTGTTGTGCGATGAAGCGACCAGCGCGTTGGACCCGGCAACTACCCGATCTATTCTGGCTTTGCTGAAAGATATAAATCGCCGTTTAGGTCTGACTATCCTGCTGATAACCCATGAAATGGAAGTGGTGAAACGCATATGTGACCAGGTGGCTGTCATCAGTGAGGGAAAACTGATTGAACAAGATACGGTCGGGGAGATGTTCTCTCATCCCAAAACCCCACTGGCACAGCAGTTTATCCGCTCGACTCTGCACCTAGATATTCCAGAGGATTATCTGCAGCGATTGACGACGGAGCGAGCCAAAGACACTATTCCGCTGCTGCAGCTTGAATTTACCGGCCAATCGGTCGATGCGCCCCTGCTTTCTGAAATCGCGCGGCGTTACAATGTTAACAGCAACATTATCAGCGCTCAGATGGATTATGCCGGAGGGGTGAAATTTGGCGTGATGCTGGCTGAGATGGATGGCGAAGAAAATGATTCTCGTGAAGCGATAGCCTTCTTGATGCGCCATAATGTAAAAGTAGAGGTACTGGGTTATGTCTGAGGCAATGATTATGTTGCTGGCCAAAGGCGTCTGGGAAACCCTGATGATGACGTTTGTATCGGGCTTTCTAGGTTTTGTTATCGGTTTGCCGGTTGGGGTACTGCTTTATATCAGCCGGCCGGGACAAATAACCGAAAACCGCGCTTTGTACCGGGCAACGTCTGCCATAGTGAATATCTTCCGATCCATCCCTTTTATTATATTGCTGGTCTGGATGATTCCATTTACCCGCATGATTGTCGGCACTTCGATTGGACTGCAGGCAGCTATAGTGCCATTGACCATTGGAGCGGCACCTTTTATTGCGCGTATGGTGGAAAACACCCTTCTTGAAATTCCATCCGGACTGGTTGAAGCCGCCAGGGCGATGGGCGCGACGCCGATGCAAATCATTCGCAAGGTTTTATTGCCTGAGGCGTTGCCGGGGCTTATCAATGCCGCAACCATTACCTTGATCACGCTGGTCGGCTATTCAGCGATGGGTGGTGCAGTCGGTGCCGGTGGGCTAGGCCAGATAGGCATCCAATACGGTTATATCGGATACAACGCAACAGTGATGAATACGGTATTAGTTTTATTGATAATTTTAGTGTATTTAATTCAGCTCTGTGGTGATAAGTGGGTAAGAAGCGTTACCCATAAATAGCACGTTGCATGATGATGCCCGGTATGGGATTTTCATCAACATTACCTATTAAATCGAGGAAAAGGGATATGTCTTTTAAAGTTAACACTCTGGCGATGGTCGGCGCGTTGGTTGGCGCCCTGGCTCTGGCAGGTTGCGGTCAAGACGAAAAAGATCCGAATCATATTAAAGTAGGTGTTATTGTCGGCGCAGAACAACAGGTTGCCGAGGTCGCTCAGAAAGTCGCTAAGGACAAATACGGACTTAATGTCGAGCTGGTGACCTTTAATGACTATGTACTGCCAAACGAAGCGCTGAGCAAAGGCGATATCGACGCCAATGCTTTCCAGCATAAACCTTATCTGGATCAGCAAATCAAAGATCGCGGTTACAAGCTGACGGCAGTAGCGAATACCTTTGTCTATCCAATCGCCGGCTATTCAAAACAGATTAAAAGCCTTGATGAGCTTAAAGATGGCTCACAAGTTGCCTTGCCGAATGATCCTACCAACCTTGGCCGCTCTTTGCTGCTGCTGCAGAAGGTCGGCGTCCTGACGTTGAAAGATAACGTTGGCTTGCTGCCTACCGTCCTGGACGTCACCGGCAATCCAAAAAATCTGAAACTGGTGGAACTGGAAGCACCGCAATTACCGCGCTCACTTGACGATCAGCAGATTGCTCTAGCCATCATCAACACCACCTACGCCAGCCAGATTGGTCTGACTCCAGCAAAAGATGGTCTGTTTGTAGAAGACAAACAATCTCCATACGTCAACCTGATCGTAACTCGCGAAGATAACAAAGATGCCGAGAACGTGAAAAAATTCGTGCAGGCTTATCAATCAGATGAAGTCAACGATGCGGCGAACAAGGTATTTAACGGCGGTGCGGTGAAAGGCTGGTAAATTTTAATTATCCTTGCGGTATAATAATTTTCACCTAGACGGGCTATTTGCCCGTCTTGTTATTTGTACAATACATTGATTCAATACCCACCTGACAAATGAGAAAATTCGAGGAAATTTTATGCGTGCGTTGCCTGTTTTTATACTGGTTTTGTCGCTGACAGGATGTTCATGGTTACACACACCTACCGAGACCAGAACCACGTCTGCCGCGCCCGCCTCCGGTAATCCTTTTAAAAATGCGCCCGCGACACACAAATCCAGACCATCGGCTTCTCCCGCCAAGCTCTATAAAAATGCAGAAGAGCTGGTTGGCAAGCCATTTCGCGATTTAGGCGAAGTTTACGGATCAACTTGCCAGGTCAACCTTCAGGACGCGCCTCCCAGCATCAGCTCAGCACGCCGGAACATGCAGCTGCGGGCAGCCGGTATGAAGGGTAATGCTGTTCTGTTGCATCAATGCGAGATGGTCCGCGCCGTGGCCGGCTGTTATCAGCAGGCTGTGTGCCAGGGTACCGCCCTCAGCGTTAGCCAATGAGCGTATTCGAATTCAAACAGATAGGTGTCATTCGATCACCCTACAAGGAAAAGTTTGCCGTTCCTCGCCAGCCAGGCCTGGTGCCGGAAGGCACCGGTGAACTTCACCTGCTTCCCCCCTTTAATCAGATTGATGCAGTGCGCGGTCTCGACGGTTTCAGCCATATCTGGGTTGTTTTCGTCTTCCATCGCACCATGGACGCCGGGTGGCATCCCACCGTACGTCCCCCCCGCCTGGGCGGCAACAGCAGGATCGGCGTCTTTGCCACCCGATCGACTTTTCGACCCAATCCGGTTGGCATGTCGCTCATTGCTCTGAACGGTATTCGACAGGAAAGTGAATCCCTGGTGCTTGAACTCGGCAGCATGGATCTGGTCGATGGCACGCCGGTCATTGATATTAAGCCTTATCTGCCCTATGCCGAGAGCGTGCCGGATGCCCAAGCCGGCTTCGCCCAGTTGGCGCCTGAAGCCGCCATGCCGGTTGTCTTCAGTCCTCTAGCCGAACGGCAATTATCAACGCTTGCCTCGGACTATCCTCGACTGCGGCGTTTTATTGAGCATTTACTGGCGCAGGATCCCCGGCCCGCTTACCGCAGGCAACAGCAGGGCGAGCGGGTTTATGCCGTTCGGTTGCTGGAGTTTAATCTTCGCTGGCATATTATCGATGATCAGGCAGAAGTGCTGTCTGTAGATCCCACTGGCCATGAACAAAGCGCAGCTGACAAGACCAACCTTATCCGGTAGAGGTCATCGCCCTGAAAGTTTGTCGATGTTTTTATCAAAAATACGCTATCTCTCTTTTGGACACCTGCCTGCACTGGTAAACTAAGCCACTTTTGTTTTTTTGCTGCCGCCGCGCAGCCTATGGCATTAAGCCGTTCTTGTGGAACCTAACTAACATGCGTACAAGCCAATATCTGCTTTCCACTCTTAAGGAGACTCCTGCCGATGCTGAGGTTATCAGCCATCAGCTGATGCTGCGCGCCGGGATGATCCGTAAACTGGCCTCCGGGCTTTATACCTGGCTGCCTACCGGCCTGCGCGTTTTGCGTAAAGTTGAAAATATCGTCCGTGAAGAGATGAATAATGCCGGCGCCATCGAAGTTTCAATGCCGGTAGTACAACCGGCCGACCTGTGGGAAGAAAGCGGACGCTGGGAACAGTATGGTCCCGAGCTGCTGCGGCTGGTCGACAGGGGCGCGCGCCCATTTGTGCTCGGTCCGACCCATGAGGAAGTCATCACTGATTTGGTGCGCAATGAGATCACCTCTTATAAGCAACTGCCGCTGAATTTCTTCCAAATCCAGACCAAATTCCGCGATGAAGTTCGCCCGCGCTTCGGCGTTATGCGTTCTCGTGAATTCATCATGAAAGATGCTTATTCATTCCATACCAGTCAGGATTCACTGCAGGCGACTTACGACGCGATGTATCAGGCCTATAGCACCATATTCACCCGTATGGGGCTGAACTTCCGTGCGGTGCAGGCAGATACGGGCTCCATTGGCGGCAATGCGTCCCATGAATTCCAAGTTCTGGCCAGCAGTGGTGAAGACGATATCGTTTTTTCTGATCAATCTGACTACGCTGCCAACATTGAACTGGCTGAAGCCCTGCCGCCTGCCTCGCCGTTGACGGCGCCTGCCGAAGAGCTTCGTCTGATTGATACTCCCGACGCGCGCACCATCGCCGAGCTGGTTGAACAGTTTGGCCTGCCGATTGAAAAAACGGTTAAAACCCTGGTGGTACATGCCGCCGCCGAGAGCGGCCACAAACTGGTCGCATTGCTGGTCCGTGGCGATCACCAGCTTAATGAAATCAAGGCAGAGAAACTGCCTCAAGTAGCAAGCCCGCTGACCTTTGCCAGTGAAGAGGACATCCGTGCCCATATCGGTGCCGGCCCTGGCTCACTCGGTCCGATCAATTTGCCGGTACCGGTAGTTATTGATCGCAGCGTGGCGGCTATCAGCGATTTTGGCGCCGGTGCCAATACCGATGGCAAACACTGGTTTGGTGTTAACTGGGGCCGGGATTTGCCGCTGCCTCACGTGGCCGATTTACGTAATGTTGTAGAAGGTGATATCAGCCCGGACGGAAAAGGCATTCTGCAGATCAAACGGGGCATTGAAGTTGGTCATATTTTCCAGTTAGGAACTAAATACTCCGAAGCAATGAAAGCCACAGTGCAGGGTGAAGACGGCCGCAACCAGACTCTGACCATGGGCTGCTACGGTATTGGTGTGACGCGCGTGGTGGCTGCCGCCATTGAGCAGAATCACGATGAGCGCGGTATTCTGTGGCCTGAGGCGATAGCCCCATTCCATGTGGCGATTCTGCCAATGAACATGCATAAATCTTTCCGCGTCAAAGACACTGCTGAAGAATTGTATTCATCGCTGCGCGCCAAAGGGCTGGAAATTTTATTGGATGATCGCAAAGAACGTCCGGGCGTAATGTTTGCCGATATGGAACTGATTGGGATCCCGCATACCCTGATCATTGGCGATCGCAACCTTGATACAGAAGAAGTGGAATACAAAAATCGCCGCACCGGCGAAAAGCGAATGCTTAAACTCAGCGAAATCGTTGAGTTCCTGGTGGGTGAAATGCGCAAGGCGGGTGTGCCCGTCTGACGTGATTAAGCCTGAAACGCCCATCCGGTGCAGACCGGATGGGTTTTTTTAGCGCTAAAAAAACCTCAGGTGGCGTTATAAACCGGCGACAACTGATAGCGATACCCTGAAACAATGGGCGCACCGCCCTTATCGACCATTTGCAGGCCGTTATTCAGTGTACGAAATATCAGTTTGCGCCCGGTGCCTTCCTCAGTAAGGGTCAACTTGTCAGCCGTTCTGGCCCAGGAACCCGATAACCGGGATTCATGTTGATCACCTGACGCGCTGTTTACCTGATGTTGGTTAAGCATAAAACTGCCGTCCGATGCCAGATAAAGCGACGCATTACTATTACCGCACGATGGACAATAATAGACGCCATTGTAAGACTGATGCATCGGCTTTAGCGACTGCGCCAGCCGGTCCGACTTGGTCACCGGAGTATGACAGCCAATTAAAATGGCGCTGAAGATAATCACCACGAAAACGATGATATTTTTCACCCTGGTCCCCTGTTCTATGTTTTGGTTAGCGAGGCAGTAAAAATTATCGAAAATATTATTTTATTTACATCAATAATTCATGAAAATTCATTTATTTATGCTGAGCCATTCTTCAAGCGAAATTTCAAGATTATTCTGGTCATCCGAGAGCCAGAGAATCCGTTCCTGCAACGTTGCCTGCAGCGACATATTTCGCTGAGCCAGTGAAGCCAGGCTTGCCATGATATCGTCCGCAACGAACCAGATACTCAAATTACGATGTGAAGATAATAATGGCCCGGTTTGCTGCCACCAGACTCGCGCCGCCCGTTCGTTATAGGCATAAAGCACCACGTGACGTGCCTGATGGCAGGCCTTGCGCAACCGCTTTTCATCAGGCAGGCCAAGTTCAATCCACAGTTCCGGCTCGCCATGATCATTGCGCAACCACAATGCAGGTTCATCCTCGCCACTGCTGAGGCCACGGCTAAATTCAAGCCTCTCGTCAGCATGATATATCCATGCAAGTAAACGAAGCATCATCCGTTGTGAAGTTTCTGATGGATGCTGGGCAAGCACCAAATTGACATCAGAAAAATAATGCCGATCCATATCGGCAATGTTTACCGTCGCTTTATGAACAATTGCCTTTAAGGCCATAGGAGACTCCGCTTTTTAACCAGGCAGGCAGTGTAACCGACCTGTCGGTACAACGGTATAAAAGCGCGGTAAAACACCCCATGGATGCAACCATTTTTTCCTGAGTCATCTGTGCTCTGTGCTATAGTCGTGTAAGGGAATACTGTAGAACGATGTTGGCGAGAGGATCGGGCGACGGCCGTAACTCTTCCCCTCAGGGAAAAGGCGGTATTTACCGCCGTAACATGTAGGTGAGCACTTATGACAATGAATGAAGAATATCAACCCATTAATTGCGATGATTACGATAATCTTGAGCTCGCCTGTCAGCGGAATTGGGTACTGAATCTAACGCTTCGCAGTGGAGAGACAGTGACCGGCATTGCTCGCGAAATGCTGTCGAAAAAGCGTGTCGAGTATCTGATTATCGACGTTGCAGGCACCAGCCAGGATGTACGACTGGACTATATCGCCAGTTTCACCCACCCGGAACTGGGCACGGTGGTCGTCAGCGCAGAATAGCGCCGGCTACCGTTAGCCTGCGGCAGGCAGCTCCTCACTGTCTGCCGCTACCACTGACTATCCTGCTGTTGCCACACTACGCCGCATCCCTTCCTTCCTTGTCTCCCTTCTCCGTCACGCGTAACAAAAACACCCAGAACCGCGATAAGTTGCTGATTATAAAACAGCATTGGCGTACGTTCCCGCAGCCAGGGAGCGATGCCCCGCTCTTGCCAGATTTTTTTGATCGGCCGACGATGGTGACGACCGACGATATACAGCGGGCCACTGTGGTCAAAACGGATACTGACCGTCTCGGTATGAGCTGGTGCGCGAACCCACTGACCGGTATCTGGCCCTGAAACGCTGATAATGCCAAGATCTTGAGGCAGTTTTAAGGGTTGCGGCCATTCAGACCACGGCAGCACCTGATGTTTAAGTGATGGCCACAGCTGCAGCAGATAAAGGCTGTCGCGAAAGCGCCGCACCTGATGATGTCCTAACTGCAGGCGTGGGCTGGCATCGGCCCTACTCAGCGCAACCTCATTCCACAGACGTTCTAGCTGAGTGCGTGAGGGCATGCGGACGCCGGCAGACGATAGCCATCGCCGCAGCAACGCTGCTCGGCGAGGAGCGTTCATGGTGAGCATCGGCGCAATAGAAACTGAGCCATCCTGCTGGATAAGGCTGCTCAGCGTCTCGCTGAGTAATTCATCCAGCAGCGCTTCCTGTTCGGCGCACAGCTGTGCACTGCGTGATACCGACTGGTTAAATTGCGGCCAGCGCTGCTGCAACAAGGGCATGACCTGCAGACGCAGAAAATTACGGTCAAAGCGATCATCTGCATTACTGTCATCCTCAATCCAGCTTAGCTGATAATGACGAGCATAGGCCTCCAGCTGCTCACGGCTGATGTCGAGCAACGGGCGCAGTAATGCATGCTGACGCAGCATGGCCGTGGCAGGCATGGATGACAGCCCTGCCGGCCCGCTGCCTCGTTTAAGGGCCAACAGCAGCGTTTCAGCCTGATCGTCCTGGTGCTGAGCGGTAAGCAATACTTCACCCGGCATCAGAGACTCTCCCAGAGCCGCATAGCGTGCGGAACGGGCCGCGGCTTCCACTCCGCCCTGTTGCCGATTCACTTCCACCCTCAAGGCGGTAAAAGGAATCTGGCGCAGCAAGCACTGATGGCGACAATGCACCAGCCAGTCATCAGCCAACTGACTGAGGCCATGATGAATATGGACCGCCCGTAGGCCTGTCGCCTGGGGCGATGACTGCTGACTTCGATACAGCATATCCAGCAGGACGGTGGAATCCAGTCCGCCGCTATAGGCGACCACCAGTTGCCGTTTGCCGCGGATAAGCCGGTCAACGTGGCGTACCAACGGATGCAGCGCTTCAGGCTTCATACAGTTCCAGCGGCAAATCATCAGGATCGGCAAAAAAGGTAAATGGTTTACCGGTTAATGGATCAATTCGCACTGGTTCGCAAACGACGCCCTTAGAGACCAGCGCCTCAACGGCGTGGTCAACATTGTCCACGCTGAAGGCCAGGTGCCGCAGGCCTGCAGCTTCAGGACGGCTGACCCTGCGTGGCACCCGAGGAAAGGAAAATAGCTCAATCAAATAGTCACCGTTCAGCGCCAGATCCCCTTTCCACGAGTCACGTTCAGCCCGGTAATGTTCCTCCAGCAGGCTGAACCCCAGAATGTCGCAATAAAAACGCTTACTCCGTTGGTAGTCAGCGGCAATGATCGCAATATGATGAACTTTATTGAGCTTCAGCATGATAAATCCCTGATAAATTGAGCACTGGTTTATCTATTTTCTGTCTGACCGTCACGCAACACCCTGACCAGATAGCGGCCATCCTCGGTGAGCTCCGCACCATGAATATCCGTTTCAAATCCCGGGTAATGAACGCCAATCGAACACAGCATCAGCAGAAAATCCAGCACTGCCCGGCTTTGGGCGGTAATCATCTCTCCCGGCATCACGACAGGCACCCCTGGCGGATAAGGCAGCAGCATATTGGCCGAAATCCTGCCTATCATATCGGGCAACTCGACGGTTTCGACATTGCCGCGCACCTGCTGCTGAAAGGCCTCATGAGGCGTCATTTTCATCTCAGGCAGTATATCAAAAGCCCGCAGCATCAGTTCAGGCAGGTGATGGCGTTTAATAAGGCGATGGATGCCCTGAGCCAGATCCTGAATACGCATCGTGCGATAAAAGTCCGGTGCCTCGGCATAAAGGGAGGGCAGCATGTTGCTGATACGCAGATTAAGATCATAACTGCGCTTGAACTCGGTCAGCCCGCGGAGCAGGCTCATGGCCTTGGTTTTATCGATGCCGATGCTGAAGAGGAACAACAGATTATAAGGACCGGTTTTTTCAACCACGACGCCGCGCTCATCAAGGAACTTGGCCACCAGCGCCGCCGGGATGCCTTCTTCTTGCATCACCCCCGCTTCATCCATGCCGGGCGTCAGGATGGTCACTTTCACCGGATCCAGGTACATATGATCCTCATCCGCATCGCGAAAGCCGTGCCAGGGAGCGCCTGGTTCAATCGGCCAGCATACGGCTTCCTCGATGATGTCAGGCTGCCAGATATCGAAAAACCAGCCTTCAGACTCTTGCCGTAATCGCTGAACCTCGCGGCGAAAGTGCAGCGCCCGCTCAATCGAACGGGTGATGAGGCGTCTTCCGCTCTTGCCACGCACCATGGCGGCGGCGGTCTCAATCGAGGCGACGATAGCATAATTGGGCGACGTCGTGGTGTGCATCATGTAGGCTTCATTAAAGGTGCGCTCATCATAGTCGCCTTTAATATGAATCAACGATGCCTGCGAAAAGGCCGCCAGCAGCTTATGGGTTGACTGAGTCTCAAATATCACTTTACCCGGTAGCCGTTCTCCACTCATGCCGCTTTTGCCCTGATAGATAGGATGAAAGTTGGTATAGGGCACCCAGGCTGAATCAAAGTGGATAGACGGCACATCAAGCGTTTCTTTTATATAACGGGTATTATAAAGCAGGCCATCATAGGTTGAATTGGTAATCACCGCATGCGTCGGCCAACTGGCACCCGGCGTGGCAGCAACCCTGGCGGCGATATTTTCCCGGGTAAATTGTCGTTTGGGGATCCCGCCCAGAATACCATAAGGATTGCGGATCGGCCGAAGATAAATAGGCACAATATTGCTCATCATCAGCAAATGCGTCAGTGATTTATGGCAATTACGGTCGATAAGTACCGTGCTGCCTGCCGCTGAGGCATACATCCCGACAATTTTATTGGATGTGGAGGTGCCGTTGGTCACCATATAGCTTTGTTCAGCACCGAAGGTGCGTGCTATATATTCTTCGGCTTCAAGATGGGGGCCGGAATGGTCCAGCAATGATCCCAGTTCGGTCACTGAGATAGAAACATCTGCCTTTAGCGTATTGGCACCGAAGAAATCATAAAATAGACTGCCGACCGGGCTTTTCTGATAGGCAGTGCCCGCCATATGTCCAGGAGTACAAAAAGTATATTTGCCTTCTTTGACATAGTTGAACAGCGCTTTGGTTAATGGCGGAGTGATGGTATCTATATATTCAGCGGTATATTGTACAATCCGATTACTGATATCTGCAGCTGCGGCCAGACCATATTCAAAAAAGTACAGTACCATGCGCATATCGTTCAGGCTGACATCCAGCGACGACTGGCTGCTGATAAAAGCATATAGCGGCAGATATTCATTGATTTCATTTACCTCGATGCAGAGATCAAGACTGTCCTGATCCCAGTCGAAGATGACGCCGGCTATTCGCGGATTCTGTTCGAGTAATTTCAGCAAGTCATCGCTGCTGGTAGGATATACTAATTGAAAACCCTGGCCCTTAAGAGCCTCATCCAGCTCTCTAATAGGCTCTTGCTTATAAAAAACACTTTCCGGGCGTAATATCGCAATAATATTCATGCAGCATATCCTTTAGATCCAGCTGATCTCCGCTTAAAATGTTAATAAGCATAGATGACGATTCGTCATTCCCTCAAATAAACAAACACCCCGACAGCCGGAAGCTGACGGGGTGTTTGCAAAAGTACGGAGATTGACCGGTCACCGGCAGTAAGTATCAGCAGTAACCGTAGTTCATCAGACGTTGATAACGCCGGTTCAGCAACTCTTCTTCACTCAGCCGGTCCAATTCATCCAGATCAGACAGCAGTTGCAGCTTCAGAGAAGCAGCAATAACATCTACATTGCGATGGGCGCCGCCCAAGGGTTCGGGAATAATGCTGTCAATCAGCTCTAACTCCTTCAGTCGGGGCGCGATAATACCCATTGCTTCGGCAGCGATAGGGGCTTTGTCTGCACTCTTCCAAAGGATTGACGCACAACCTTCTGGGGAGATAACTGAATAAGTACTGTACTGCAACATGTTAACCTTGTCACCGACACCTATGGCCAGCGCGCCGCCAGATCCGCCTTCACCGATAACGGTGCAGATAACCGGTACCCGAAGCCCTGACATTTCACGCAGGTTGTGGGCAATGGCTTCAGACTGACCACGCTCTTCGGCACCCACGCCAGGATAAGCCCCGGGGGTATCAATAAAGGTAATCAACGGCAGGTTGAACCGGTCAGCCATCTCCATCAGGCGTAACGCTTTACGGTAGCCCTCAGGGGCCGGCATACCAAAGTTGCGGCGAATCTTCTCTTTGGTTTCACGGCCCTTCTGGTGGCCGATGACCATTACCGGTCTGCCATCAAGACGAGCAATACCGCCTACGATAGCTTTATCATCAGCATAGGCACGATCGCCTGCCAGCTCATCAAAATCGGTAAACACCAGCTTGAGATAGTCGAGGGTGTAAGGCCGACGCGGATGGCGGGCAAGCTGGGCAATCTGCCAAGCGCCTAAATCGGAAAAAATCTTGCGGGTCAGCTCAACGCTTTTATCACGCAAGCGTTGCACTTCTTCATCCAGATTAATATCTAATTTTTCGTCTTGACGGCTGACTGCTGTCAGCGAGTCAATTTTCGCTTCAAGTTCTGCAATCGGCTGTTCAAAATCAAGAAAATTCAGACTCATAGTATTCCTATATTAGTCAAATTCCAGTTCCACCTGTTCGTTTCCCACAAGCGTTCGCAAATCATTCAATAAACGGTCGGTCGGCGTAACCCGCCAGGCGGCGCCAAAACGTAACCTGGCACGCGCATCCTCCCGCTGATAGTACAAATGCACTGGAATCGTCCCCGAACGATGAGGTTCCAACGATAAGCGGAGACGGTTTAAAAGCTGGTCATCAATTTGCCTGTCAGTCAGCGAGATAGCAAGCCCGCGAGCATATTTTTCGCGTGCTTCGGATATATCCATCAGTTCGCGGGCGGTCATCTTGAGTCCACCGTTGAAATCATCATAGCTGACCTGTCCTGTGGCTATCAGGATACGGTCTTTTTCCAGCAAGTGCTGGTATTTTTCCAGTGCGTCCGTGAACAACATCACATCCAATCGCCCAGACCGGTCATCCAGCGTACAAACGCCAATGCGGTTGCCGCGTTTGGTGACCATTATCCGGGCGGAAAGCACCAGGCCCACCGCAGTGACCATTTTGCCACGGTCGGTCGGATGCATATCTTTCAGGCGCACGCCATCGGCATAACGCTCGATTTCACGCAGGTACTGGGTGATAGGATGGCCGGTGAGGTAGAGACCCAGCGTTTCCCGCTCTCCTTCCAGCACCACCTGTTCGGGCCAGGGCGGCACAGTACTGTAAGATGCTTCTACCGCCTCGGGTGCCTCGGCAAGCACACCGAACATGTCCCCTTGGCCGATAGCTTCTGCCTTGGCGTGCTGGTCCGCCGCCTTCAGCGCATCGCCCAGAGAATTCATCAGCGCGGCGCGATGAGGCCCCAACCGGTCAAAGGCGCCGGACATTATCAGCTTTTCCAGCATCCGCCGGTTTAGCTTCTTGATATCGGTACGGGCACACAAATCGAACAGTTCCTTGAAGTGTCCGTCCTGATTACGGGCTTCTATAATCGCCTCGATCGGGCCTTCACCTACGCCCTTGATCGCGCCGATGCCATAGACGATTTCACCGGCGTCGTTAACATGGAAATGATATTGCCCGCTGTTGATATCCGGCGGTAATACCTTTAATCCCATACGCCAGCATTCATCTACCAGGCCGACCACTTTCTCGGTATTATCCATATCGGCCGTCATCACCGCGGCCATGAATTCGGCCGGATAATGTGCTTTTAACCACAGCGTTTGGTATGACACCAGGGCATAGGCGGCCGAGTGGGATTTGTTAAATCCATAACCGGCGAATTTCTCCACCAGGTCGAAGATTTTCATCGCCAGTTCACCGTCGACGCCGATACTGGCTGCCCCATCCTTGAAAACCGAACGCTGCTTGGCCATTTCCTCCGGTTTTTTCTTACCCATCGCCCTGCGCAGCATATCAGCGCCGCCCAGCGTATAGCCGGCCAGGACTTGGGCTATCTGCATAACCTGTTCCTGATACAGGATAATACCGTAGGTAGGCTCCAGCACCGGTTTCAGCGATTCATGCTGCCATTCGATATCCGGATAGGATATGGCCTCGCGCCCGTGCTTACGGTCGATGAAGTTATCCACCATTCCCGACTGCAGCGGCCCCGGCCGGAACAGTGCCACCAGGGCTATCATGTCTTCGAAGCTGTCCGGCTGCAGGCGCTTGATTAGATCCTTCATACCACGGGATTCAAGCTGGAACACGGCAGTGGTCTCAGAACGCTGCAGCATATCGAAACTCTTTTTATCTTCAAGCGGTATCGCCGCAATGTCGATAGGTTCGAGCCCCTGGGCTGTCCTGCGGGCGTTGATCATTTCCAGCGCCCAGTTGATGATGGTCAGCGTGCGTAGTCCCAGGAAGTCAAACTTCACCAGGCCGGCATATTCCACATCGTTTTTATCAAACTGAGTGACCGGATGATTGCCTTCAGCGTCGCAGTATAACGGCGCAAAATCGGTAATTTTGGTCGGGGCGATAACAACACCGCCTGCATGCTTGCCGGCGTTCCTGGTCACCCCTTCCAGTTGGCGCGCCATGTCTATTAGCGCCTTGACCTCTTCATCCGCATCATAGATGGCCTGGAGCTGAGGTTCAGCGACAAAAGCTTTCTCAAGAGTCATGCCGGGATCCGGAGGGACCAGTTTGGAAATGCGATCGACAAAACCATAGGGATGACCAAGCACCCGGCCTACGTCGCGAATAACCGCTTTGGCCGCCATGGTGCCGAAGGTGATAATTTGGGATACGGCATCCCGGCCATAGGTTTCAGCCACATGGTCAATCACCAGATCGCGTTTTTCCATACAGAAGTCGACGTCGAAGTCAGGCATCGACACCCGTTCAGGGTTAAGAAAACGTTCAAACAGCAGATCAAACTCGAGCGGATCCAGATCGGTTATTTTGAGTGCATACGCCACCAGAGAGCCGGCACCGGAACCTCGCCCCGGCCCCACCGGCACGCCATTATCCTTGGACCACTGGATAAATTCCATAACGATCAGGAAGTAGCCTGGGAAGCCCATCTGATTGATAACCTGGAGTTCAATCTCCAGGCGTTCATCATAGGGCGGCCGCTTGGCAATACGCTCCTGCTCATCTGGGAACAGAAACGCCAAACGATCTTCCAGCCCCTTTTGCGAGGCCGCCACCAGGAAATCCTCGGTAGACATCTCACCGGTCGGGAACTGCGGCAGGAAGTATTCGCCCAGGCGGATATAAACGTTGCAGCGTTTAGCGATCTCGACACTGTTGATTAACGCTTCAGGCACATCCGCAAACAGCTCGCACATCTCTTCTTCGCTACGCATGTACTGTTGCATGCTGTAATTGAGCGGGCGCTTGGGATCGTCCAGTGTAAATCCGTCATGAATAGCGACACGGATTTCGTGCGCGTCAAAATCATCTTCACTGACGAAACGCACGTCATTGGTGGCCACCACTGGAACGCCATGTTCCGAGGCGAGCGCCACAGCGGCGTGCAGGTAGTTTTCCTCATCGGCGCGGCCGGTGCGTGTCAGCTCCAGGTAGAAGCGCTGAGGAAAATGCTGCTGATAAAATGCCAGGCACTGAGCAACCTGGGCCTGATTGCCGCGCAGCAGGAACTTGCCGATATCGCCCTTGCGCCCGCCAGAAAGCAGGATAAGGCCTTCGTTGTGCTTAATCAGCCAATCGCGGTCGATAATAGGGCCGCTTGCCCCATAACCTCGCTGGTAAGCTTCGGAGATGAGCAGGGTCAGGTGCTGGTAACCGGTATTGTCAGCGGCCAGAATGGTCAATTCGGCCAGTTCATCCCCCAGAATATCGCTCTGTACCAGGAAATCGGCGCCAATGATCGGTTTGACGCCTGCACCATGGGCGCTGCCATAGAACTTCACTAATCCGCAGAGATTGGTGAAATCGGTTATCGCCAATGCCGGCATATTCAGTGCGGCTGCTTTTTTAACCAATGGACCAATTTTGGCAAGCCCATCGATCATGGAGTAATCGCTATGGACGCGAAGATGAATAAAACGTGGTTCGGCCATTATCCTGTTACCAGAAGTGAGTTATCGCCGGCAAACGTCAGTCAGCACGCGATCTTGGGGGATTAAAGCAATCCCAGCACCCGTTTAACCGGTGCGAAACTGCGGCGATGATGCACGGTCGCACCGTGCAGCGCCAGCTTTTCCAAATGATACACCGTCGGGTAGCCTTTGTGCTGTGCGAAACCGTATTCCGGAAATGCCTGATGCAGTTCGGCCATCTCTCGATCCCGGGAGACTTTCGCCAGGATGGAGGCAGCGCTTATTTCCGCAACCCGACTATCGCCTTTTACAATCGCCATGGCGGGCATCGGCAGGATCGGGCAACGATTACCGTCAATCAGCACATAATCCGGCGTCACGTTGAGCGCCGACACGGCTCGCTGCATCGCCAGCAGCGTAGCATGAAATATGTTCAGCCGATCTATTTCTGCAGCTTCCGCTCTGCCCAGGCTCCACGCCAGGGCCTTATCGGTAATTTCATCGTAAAGGGATAATCGGCGTTTTTCACTCAATTTTTTGGAGTCCGCCAAACCGATAATCGGCCGTTTCGGATCGAGGATGACCGCAGCGGTCACTACCGCTCCCACCAGAGGCCCTCGTCCTACTTCATCAACACCGGCAATACTGGTCGCCGGCGGATAAACAAACAACTCCGTCATCACTGTTCAGCACCCTGTGGGATGGTTAATGCTTGATTAATTTCATTACCGCCTGGGCAGCTTGTTGGTCGGCATTACAGCGGATTTGCTGGTGAAGCTCGCGGAATGTCTGTTTCAAGGCCGCGCTGCGAGAAGGGTCATTCAGCAAAGGCGTCAGTGCCGCTGCAAGGGCAGCAGGCTGGCATTCATCTTGTAGCAGCTCTTTAACCAGCTCTTTACCCGCGAGCAGATTAGGCAATGACACCCAGGGCGTTTTGACCAAGCGTTTGGCCAGCCAGAAGGTGGAAGGCTTCATACGATAACCCACCACCATCGGGCATTTAGCGAGCATACATTCCAGAGAAGCCGTGCCGGAAGCCAGCAAAGCCGCATCGCTGGCAATCATGGCTTCACGAGCCATGCCATTGAGCAAGTGTACCGGCAGGTCAGGCGCAACCTGCGCTTTGATGCGCTCAAACTGTTCCCGGCGGCCGGCATTTACCAATGGCACCACGATTTCAAGCTCAGGCAGCGTCTGTCTGAGCAGCGCTGCCGTATGCAGAAAATCAGCGCTGAGCAATTCCACTTCGGCGCGTCTGCTGCCCGGCAGCAAGGCCAGGCACCGGGCATCTTCGGCAAGGCCGAGTTCGCGCCTTGCCGCCGCCTGATCAGGAGTAAGCGGCATCGCATCAGCCAGCGTATGGCCGATAAATTGGCAGGGAATATTGAACCGGTCGTAAAATGCTTTCTCGAATGGCAGAAAAGCCAGAACGTTGTCGGTTGCTTTACCTATCTTGAACACCCGCTTCTGCCGCCAGGCCCAGACCGAGGGGCTGACATAATGAATGGTGCGAATGCCCTGCTTTTTCAGCCGGCCTTCGAGAGTGATATTGAAATCAGGTGCATCAATGCCGACAAAAACGTCTGGTCGAAGCTCGGTGAAGCGGCGAGTAAGCTTACGGCGAATACTGAGCAGTCGCGGCAGGCGCTCAACCACTTCCACAATGCCCATGACCGCGAGTTCTTCCATTTCAAACCAGGCTTCACACCCTTCAGCCTGCATACGCGGGCCAGCAACGCCGACGAAGCGGACATCCGGCAGGTGCTCTCTCAGCGCGCGCATCAGGCCGGCACCAAGAATATCGCCGGAGGTCTCGCCGGCAACCAAGCCGATGACTAAAGGGCGTAAAGTCATAATCAGCGGATAATGCCCCGTTGTGAACGGGCGAGGAATGCCACGAATGCACCTACTGCGGGATGGGTTGCCGCCATGGCATCAAGTTCGGGTTTCACCTCTTCGAGTTTTTTACCGCTGCGGTAAATCAACTTGTAGGCCGCCCGAATCGCATGCAGAGATTCTTTGTCAAAACCCCGCCGCTTCAGCCCTTCGATATTAACGCCGAACGGTTTGGCATGGTTGCCCTGCGCCATCACATAGGGAGGAACATCCTGAACGACTCCGGAACAGCCGCCGATCATCACATGGGCGCCGACCACACAAAATTGATGCACGGCGGTCATACCGCCGATGATGGCATGGTCACCTATTGAAACGTGGCCACCGAGCGTTGCGTTGTTGGCCAAGATACAGTGATCGCCAACCACACAATCATGGGCAATATGTGCGTTGACCATCAGGAGATTATCGCTGCCGAGCATGGTGACCTCTCCGCCCTGAGCAGTGCCCCGATGTATGGTCACACTTTCGCGAATACGATTGCGATGGCCAATTTCTACCCGGGTTGGTTCATCGGCATACTTCAGATCCTGATTCACTTCGCCAATGGTAACGAATTGATAGATCGTATTATTTTCACCAATCTTGGTGATGCCGTTGACTACCACATGAGACTTCAGCACTGTACCCGCGCCGATTTCTACTTCGGGACCGACCAGGCAGTAGGGTCCGATATGTACACCGGCATGCAGGATAGCACCGTCTTCAACAATGGCACTGGGATGTATAAAAGCGGATTGATCAATCACGTCTTCAGGCCTCCCGGCGACGGGCGCACATCATAGACGCTTCGCAAGCAATTTCACCATCGACTTTGGCGACACCCTTGAAGCGCGCGACGCCACGGCGCTCTTTGATAAATTCAACTTCGAGAATCATTTGATCGCCAGGCTGAACCGGGCGTTTGAAACGGGCTTCGTCTACCGCTGCAAAGTAATAAAGCTCACCCGGCTCGAGTTTGCCATTGCTTTTGAATGCCAAGATGCCGGTGGCCTGAGCCATAGCCTCAAGGATCAATACACCCGGGAAAATCGGCTTGCCCGGGAAGTGTCCTTGAAAAAAGGGTTCGTTGAACGAAACATTTTTCACCGCACGAAGAAATTTGCCTTTTTCGAAATCCAGCACGCGATCAACCAGCAAAAAAGGGAAGCGGTGAGGCAACAGCTCTAAAATCTCATCTATGTGCAGAGTATGAGTGTCAGTAGTCAAAATACTCTTCCTGTCTTAAAAAATTTGATATCAATAACACGGCCGGCAAAGCGCCTTATCATGGGGCAAACAGGCCGCAAATTAAAATGCACGTTACAGGTGAGAGTCACCTGAGCGTGCATTATCATCCAACTTGAGCAAAACTGATTATTTTTTTTCTAATTTTCGCTCGATAGCTTTCACTCGCCTGCTCATTTCATTGATATTCATCACTAGAGCTGCGGTTTTACGCCATACTTTATTCGGTTGCAATGGGATGCCGGAGGAATAAACGCCTGGTTCAGTAATTGGCCTCATGACCATACCCATACCGGTAACTGTGACCTTATCGCAGATTTCCATATGGCCATTAATTACGCTAGCCCCGCCAATCATGCAGTAACGGCCAATCTTCAAGCTGCCCGCCATGATGACGCCACCGGCCACCGCAGTGTTGTCGCCGATCACAACGTTATGGGCGATCTGGCATTGGTTATCAATAATAACGCCATTGCCGATCAGGGTATCGTTGAGCGCTCCGCGGTCAATAGTGGTACAGGCACCAATTTCAACCCGATCGCCAATGTCGACCGTGCCGAGCTGAGGGATCTTAATCCAATTACCGCGATCGTTGGCATAGCCAAAACCATCAGCACCAATCACGGTACCGGACTGGATCAGGCACTGGGCACCGATACGAACTTCATGATAAATGGTTACGTTGGCCCACAAGCGTGTACCGGTGCCGATAGTGGCATTTTTACCGACGAAACAGCCGGGACCGATGATAACATCGTCAGCCAGCTCCACGCCGGATTCTATCACCGCGTTGGCGCCGATGGCCACACGATGACCGATTCTGGCCTCGGGTGAAACCACGGCGGACGGGGCGATATCCACCGCCGGTAACGGCGTGGTATCCATCAACTGCGCCATACGGGCGTAAGTAAGGTATGGATTCTTGACCACCAGCGCGGCGCTGGTGCAGTGCGGCAGGTCATCAGCTGAAAGTACCACTGCGCCAGCCTCGCAGGACGACAGCTTTTCACGAAAGCGGCTATCGGCCAGGAAAGTAATTTGGTCCGCCCGGGCGGCACCCATGGAAGCAATGCCGGTGATGACGAGTTCGCCATCACCGTGCAATTGTGCATCCAACTGCTGCGCTAAATCAGCCAGTCGAATTGAAGGCATGGATTATTTAACCTGTTTCAGCACATCGGCGGTAATATCCTTGCCGCTTGAAGCATAAGCGACGGCGTTGGCATCGATGACGACGTCATAGCCTTCTTTACTGGCCACGCTTTTAACAGCATCCTGAATACGGCTGAGGATCTTGTTGCGTTCTTCCATCTGACGGCGGCGATTGTCTTGCTCAAAAGCTTGTGCCTTGGTAGAGAACTGCTCACGCTGAGCCATCACGTTCTTTTCAAGGGTATCGCGGTCGGCTTTCTTCATGGTGGAGCCATCACGCTGCAGGCGGGACATTTTGGTTTGCAGGTCACGTTCCATAGACTGCAGTTCGGTCGCACGGCCTTTGAACTCATTTTCGAGTTGCTTGGCGACGACAGCGCGCTGCGGTGATTGCTGGAAAATGCTGGAGACATTGACTACAGCGATTTTGTCAGCAGCCTGGACACTGGTGGAAGCAGCCATTACTAATCCGAGGCCCGCGGCATAGAACCACTTTTTCACTATAAACTCCTTAACATCACAATTGTGTTTTGGAACATGTGTTAGCAAGGCAGTGACAGTAACATCAGACGGCGGGGAGCCCGCAATCGGATACATCCTGAACTGTTCACTGCCTGCTTGGATTACGCAGACAATGGCGCAATATTACCACGTTTTACCAATATTGAACTGGAACTGCTCTGACTTGTCGCCGTCAAATTTCTTGACCGGCTGAGCATAAGAGAAGACCAGCGGCCCCAACGGAGACATCCACTGCAGGGAGATCCCGCTTGAAACACGAATGTTGCCTGGATCACTGTAATCAGGCACACCCGCTCCACGCGTCTGCGCGGTATTCTGCCATGAGGTGTCCCACACGGTACCGGCATCAATGAAGAAGGAGGTACGGACCGAGTTAGCGTACTTGGCGCTGAGGAAAGGCGTCGGTACGATAAGTTCCGCACTGACGACCGCCATGGCATTACCGCCCACTGCATCGTCAGAATTATCCAAGGGACAGGAGTCGTACGATTTATCCCCTGCTTTACACCGGTAGTAAGCAGCTTTAGGACCAATGGTGTTGGACTGGAAGCCACGCACCGTACTTGAACCGCCGGCATAGAAGTTGTCGTAGAACGGCACCTCTTTGCCACCCAGTCCGTCGGCATAGCCAGCGCGCCCGCGGCCCATCAATACCCAATTGCCGCTATCGCTCAGCGGAACGTAGGTGCTGGTATCGAAATTCAGTTTGTAGTACTCGTTATCGGAGCCTGGAATGGTGACTTTCCCGCTCAGGCTGGAACGCGTACCTGACGTCGGGAAGTATCCGCGGTCAAGATTGTTGTAGTTCCATCCCAGCGTCAGGAAGAAATCATCGGCGCTGAAATCCGCATCCGCGTCTTTTTTATTATCGGTCACGACTTTCGGATCGACGCCATTAGCGTAAAGATAGCGCCACATGGCAACCTGGGGATCCATATCCGACAGATCGTTATGTACGTAATCCAGACCCAGTCGCAACGAGTTGGTTTCGCTTATCGGGAAACCAAGCGTAGTGCCCAGACCATAGCTGCGGTTGGTATAATCAGACAGGTCGGCATTATCAGCCTGGAAGTCATTATAGAATATACGTCCGCCAAGGCTTACGCCATCCACCGTAAAATACGGGTCGGTAAGCGAGAGCTCCGCATACGTCTGGTAGTCATTCTTGGTCCCGGTAAAGCCGACTGAATTACCGGTACCCAACCAGTTATCCTGCTGGATGCCGAATTGGAAGCTGACGCCGCTTTCAGTACCGAAACCGACACCGAAGTTGATGCTGCCGGTGTTACGTTCTTTAACCTTGTAGGTGACATCGACCTGATCGGCTGCGCCTGGAACGCGCTGTGTTTCCACATCGACCGTTTCAAAATAGCCCAGGCGATTGAGACGTTCCTTGCCCTGATCAACCAGGTTACTGCCAAGCCAAGCCCCTTCCATCTGACGCATTTCTCGGCGCAGGACCGAATCCTTGGTGACGTCATTGCCTTCGAAACGAACGTGACGCACATAGAAACGGTTGCCGGCATCGACATTGACCCGTAGTTTGACTGTTTTGTCAGCATCGTTGATATCGGGCTGGGTGACTACGCGCGGATAAGCATAGCCGTAACGACCCAGCAATTGCTTGATATCGTTTTCCATCTTGGTGACTTTGGCGCCGCTGTACAATTCACCGGGTTTAACGCGCGCCAGGCTGTCGATTTCAGCTGAATGACCCGCCAGGTTGCCGTTGACCATGTTACCGGAAAGGGTGTATTTGGCGCCTTCGGTGATATTGAGGGTGATATAGATACCCTTTTTGTCCGGCGTCAGGCTGACTTGGGTAGAATCGATACTAAACCGAGCATAGCCGCGATCCAGATAAAAACTGCGCAGGGTTTCAAGATCGCCCGCCAGCTTCTGTTTCTGGTATTTGCGATCTCCGACGACATTCCACCATGGCACTTCATCGCGCAGCTGGAAGCGGGAAATCAGCTCATCGGTACTGAAGGCATGATTCCCGACAATATTGATTTGCTGGATTTTTGCCGACATACCTTCGGTAAAGACCAGCTTCAAATCAACACGGTTGCGCGGCAGCGGCGTAACGACGGCCTTGACTGATGCGCTGTATTTACCGACGCTGTAATAAAAATCCTCCAGCCCTTTTTCGATATTGGATATCGTGGTGCGGTCTAACGCTTCCCCGACCCTGACACCAGAGGCTTCAAGATTGTCCTTGAGCATTTCTTCCTTTACCGCTTTATTGCCGGAAAAGGTGATGCTGGCTATAGTGGGGCGCTCCTTGACCTGAACGACCAGTGAATCTCCGTCGCGTAGTACCCGGACATCTTCAAAGTTTCCGGTAGCAAACAAGGCGCGGATGGTATTACCGATATCCTCATTGCTGGCCGTGTCGCCGACACGTACCGGCATGCTGAGTAACGCCGCACCGACGGCGACCCGTTGCAGTCCTTCGAAATGAATGTCCTTCACTACGAACCCGTCTGCACCGTAAACGGTGGCGCTGCTAAGAAGCAGCGACGCTATGAGCAACTTTTTCATCGCCATCGTGGTTATGCGTTCTTCCTAACATAATCCCCGGCTCTAAAGCCGGGAGAAATCATTGAAAAGGGCAAGTCCCATTAATAACACCAGCAAAATCGAGCCAATGCGATAACTGAACTCCTGCACTCGTTCGGAAACCGGCCCTCCCTTAAGCTTTTCTATCGCCAGGAAGAGCAAGTGACCCCCGTCTAACACCGGCAGCGGAAAAAGATTGATGATACCCAAGTTGACGCTTATCAGCGCCAGAAACATCAGATAATAAATCAATCCATATTCCGCTGACATTCCTGCACCCTGGGCGATGGAAATCGGCCCGCTCAGGTTATTCAGCTTGACATCGCCGACTACCAGCTTTCCCAACATACTGACGGTTAACTTCATCAGTTGCCACGTTTTGTCACTGGCCTGGTAAACCGCCGAGACCGGACCGTACTGGCGAATCGTTTTATATTCTTCAGGCAGCGGTATGATTTTAGGGACCACACCGGCAAATCCTTCGGTTACCCCCCGGCCCGCTGATTTCTCGTCAGGCACAAGATCGACGCTTCGCATTTCTCCCTGTCGCTCAACTTCAAGCGGCAGCGTTTTACCCGGATTATCGCGCACCTGCATCACAAATGTCTGCCAGCGCTCAAGCGGCTGACCATCGACTTTAACGATCCTGTCGCCAGCTTGCAAACCCGCTTTTTGTGCCGCCGAGTCCGGCTGGACCTCTGCAAGCACCGGATCTATCTGCGGTCCACGAGGGATAATCCCAAGTGCAACAACAGGATCCTGTTTATCAGGCTCGAAATTCCAGTCCCGCAAATCCAGCTTTTTTATTTCTGTCCGCGAAGCGCCAAATTGCGCTACGCCGATGTCAGTCTGCTCATCGCCGATTTTACCAATCAGCGCCAGCCGGACGGCATCCCAGTCAGGCGTTTCGATACCGCCAACGGACTTAAGTTCCATTCCTGGTAAAATTTCAGCTTGGGAAACGACAGAACCTGGAGTCACTTCGCCGATAACCGGACGGAAGCTAGGCACCCCGATGAGAAACACCAGCCAGTAAGCAAAAACGGCAAAGATAAAGTTGGCCAGCGGACCGGCGCTGATGATGGCGGCTCGTTGCCAGACCGGCTTGTGGTTGAAAGCTTCATGCCGGCGCTCTGGCGGAACGCTGTCAACGCGTTCATCCAGCATTTTTACATATCCGCCAAGAGGAATGGCGGCAATAACGTATTCGGTGCCGTGCCTGTCGTGACGACGCCACAGCGCCTTGCCGAACCCGATGGAGAAGCGCTCAACCGTCACGCCACAACGCCTGGCGACCCAGAAATGACCGAACTCATGGACCGTAATGAGTATCCCAAGAGCGATGATGAATGCAGCGAGACTCCAGATAAAATGCAGCATTAAGCTTAGCGTCCCGTATTATATTGCATTGAAAACCAGCAGGATCAGACAGGCGAATACCGGAACGGCGGCGGTGAGACTATCGATACGGTCCAGAATGCCGCCGTGGCCGGGAATCAGATGACCGCTGTCCTTGATACCCCCTTCGCGTTTGAACATGCTTTCGGTCAGGTCGCCCAGGACTGAAGAAAGTGCGGCAATCACAGAACAGACCAGCAGGCTCAGCGGCGCTGCATCCAGCGGTGCATATTTACCGAACAGCCAGGAAATGACGGCCGAGGTGACCAGCCCGCCAATAAGCCCTTCCCAGGTTTTTCCCGGAGAGACCTTAGGGGCCAGTTTATGCCTGCCCAAGGCTCTGCCGAACATATAAGCGCCGGTATCCGCTCCCCAGACCAGCAGCATGACGTACAGCAGCCACCAGGCACCGGTAAAATGGTTAAGATCATAGTGGTGTTGACGCAGCGTGACCATGCCCCAGAAGAACGGCACGATGGTCAGGATACCGAATATCAGCCTTAAAGGCCTTGAATTGCGCCACAGTGCGGCCGAACCGGGATAACCCAGCACCAGCACCAGGGCGGCCAGCCACCAGGCCAGAGAGGCCCACAGCACGGATTTGACCTGCCATAGCGTAGCGTAGGGCCGATAGGCTGGAAGAGTAAACATCATCAACGCCAGCAGCAAACCACAGAGAATAGCCAGCCAAATGCGCTGACTGCGGCTACCGAGCCCCGACAGCTGGCCCCATTCCCAGGCGGCAAGCATGCAGATAGCGAGCGTCACCAGTGCAAAACCCACCGGCGGCAGGAGAAACAGGGCGGCGATGACAATTGGTATTAATATACAGGCAGTAATCAGGCGATACTTCAGCAAAAAATCCCCCTAGGACGCGTTGGCATCATGAGGTGTTGTTCCACCGAAGCGCCGCTCGCGTTGAGCAAAAGCATTCAGCGCACCTTCAAAAACGACTTCATCAAAATCCGGCCACAGCACATCGGTGAAATACAGTTCAGCATAAGCTATCTGCCATAACAGGAAATTACTGATGCGATGCTCTCCGCCGGTGCGGATCACCAGATCCACCGGTGCCAGTTCACTGAGGCACACATGCCGGCACAGGTCGTCTTCGTCTATCTCATCCGGACGGAGATCTCCTTCCTGCACTTTTTCTGCAATGCGCCTTACTCCCTGAATAATATCCCAACGCCCGCCATAATTCGCGGCAATATTCAGGGTCAACCCGTCATTATTTGCAGTTAGTTCTTCCGAACGACGAATTCTCTCCTGAAGCCGGCTACCGAAGCGGTGAATATCGCCAATAATCTTCAGGCGAACATTATGCTTGTGCAGGCTTTTGATCTCGCTGTCCAGCGCCCTGACAAACAATTCCATCAGTGCAGACACTTCCTGCATCGGACGATTCCAGTTCTCGCTGCTGAATGCATACAGTGTCAAGGCATCGAAGTGATGGCCCACGGCAAAGCTGACGGCGCGTCTCACTGACTTTACGCCAGCCTTATGACCGAATATCCGCAGTTTTCCCCGGCTTTTCGCCCATCGACCATTGCCATCCATAATGATAGCCACATGCCGTGGTGTAGATGATGGCAATATATTAGCCTCTTGCTGATTATCGGACGACATAACGCTTACGCAATTCCTCAATAAGAATAGATCCGTCTTTGGGCAACAGATGGCCCGAACGCGCAAAAAAGCCGTGCAGGCACACGGCTCACTCCATAAATCACTACGTTTAGCGAGCCAGCGTGGTGATGGGTGGCGCTGACTATATCATTTCGGTCGCCATGGAACAAATCACGACGCTTAAGCATTCAGTGCCAGTTAGTGCATGAAATAACGGCTTTCATTAACTGCAAATTCACGAGCATCCCGATCGATAGCCAGGACGTCGCCGACGGAATGGGGTTCGCTCAGACTCATTCTTTCCATCACTGCCCGATTCACTGCGGCAATGTCGGTAAAGCCAATCTCTGACCGCAGGAAAGCCGCTACCGAGACTTCATTGGCTGCATTCAACGCCGTGGTTGCCGCCTGTCCCGCCTCGCTTGCCTGCATCGCCAGCGCCAGGCACGGATAGCGCTGATAATCCGGCTGCTCGAAACTGAGCGGCCCCGCCCGATAGAAATCCAGCGGTTCAACGCCTGAAACAATGCGTCGCGGATACGCCATCGCATGAGCAATCGGCGTACGCATATCCGGTGCCCCCATCTGGGCCAGCACGCTGCCATCAAGATAGCGCACCATGGAGTGTATAACCGACTGCGGATGCAGTATCACTTCCATTTGCTCTGCGGATGCATTGAACAGCCAGCGGGCTTCAATATATTCCAGACCTTTATTCATCATGGTGGCAGAATCCACTGAAATCTTCCGCCCCATCGACCAGTTAGGGTGAGCGCAAGCCTGGTCCGGCGTCATGGCGGACAGCAGTGACAGGTCGACGGTGCGAAAAGGACCGCCTGACCCGGTCAGGATGATGCGTGATACGCCGTGCTCGTGAAGTGAAGCATGGCCTAAATCCAGCTGAACCCGCTCAGGTAAACTCTGAAAAATGGCGTTATGCTCACTGTCCACCGGTAACAGCCTGGCATTACTTTGCCGGGCTTCATTCATGAAAATCCGGCCACAGGTTACCAGAGACTCTTTATTAGCCAGCAGAACCGTTTTACCTGCGCGCAGCGCCGACATGGTCGGCAAAAGCCCGGCCGCACCGACAATGGCCGCCATCACCAGGTCAACGTCGCTCAGCGCGGCGAGTTCACACGCTGCCTCTTCACCGGAAAGCACTTCAGTAGACAGTCCCGCCTGGCGTAGATGGACCTTCAGTTGGCGGGCCGCATTCTCATCAGCCATACAGGCATAATCAGGACGGAAAGACAGGCATTGTTCGACCATCAGATCGACATTTTTCCCGGCAACCAGGGCGCGCACGGCAAATTGTTGCGGATTTTGTCTGATTACGGCCAGGGTATTGGTTCCGATCGAACCGGTCGAACCTAGAATCGTCAAATACTTCATGGGATACCCGGAAGCCATCATGTAATGGGGTTAAGCCCTGTAGTCTGAAACGTTGGACTGGGTTTGTCCATGACGGCTGCTACAAAAAAAAAGCCGCAGCGGCTGTCAATCCCTCGGGATTGTCCGCTACGGCATGCCGAAGCCAGGATGGTCAGATTTCCATCAACTCGGCTTCTTTGTCCGCCAGGGCAGCGTCGACTTTCTTGATATAGAGATCAGTCAACTTCTGAATATCGTCCTGGGAGCGACGATCTTCATCTTCACTGATTTCTTTATCCTTAAGCAATGCTTTAACTTTATCATTAGCGTCACGGCGTACGTTTCGAACCGATACCTTGCCCTGCTCTGCCTCGGCGCGGACCACTTTGATCAGATCGCGGCGGCGTTCTTCTGTCAGCGGCGGCAGCGGCACACGGATAACGGTGCCGGCTGAAGAAGGGTTGAGGCCGAGATCCGAGGCCAGGATGGCCTTTTCTACTGCCGGGCTCAGCGAACGGTCGAACACCGTGATAGCCAGGGTGCGAGAATCTTCAGCGACCACGTTAGCCAACTGGCGCAGCGGCGTTGCTGTACCGTAGTATTCAATCTGGATACCATCGAGCAGGCTCGGCGAGGCGCGGCCAGTACGGATTTTGCTGATGTGGTTTTTGAATGCTTCCACGCATTTATCCATGCGCACTTCAGCATCTTTGCGGATTTCATTAATCACGTTGCGAACCCTTGAAAACTGGTTATCCGGGCGGGCTTAAGCTGTCGCCAAGCCCGTGATAGTCAAAACCAGCCGCAGCTGGTCCTTTGGCGTTTATAGTGCCGCGGGTGCGGCATGATACAGTATTCTAACGGATAACCGTTATTTTGTAATCAGCGTGCCTTCTTTCTCACCCATTACCACACGACGCAGTGCGCCCGGCTTGTTCATGTTGAACACGCGAATGGGAAGATTATGGTCGCGGGCCAGAGTAAACGCCGCCAGGTCCATGACCTTGAGCTCCTGTTCCAGCACGTCCTGATAGCTGATTTTTTCATAAAGCGTGGCGTCGGGATGCTTAACCGGGTCGGCGGAAAATACGCCATCAACCTTGGTTGCCTTCAGCACCACGTCGGCTTCAATTTCAATACCCCGCAGGCAGGCAGCCGAGTCGGTAGTAAAAAACGGATTGCCGGTACCGGCGGAGAAGATGACTACCCGGTTATTACGGAGCAGGCTTATAGCTTCAGCCCAGCTGTAGTTGTCACACACGCCGTTCAGTGGAATCGCAGACATCAGTCGGGCATTCACATAGGCACGATGCAGCGCATCACGCATCGCCAGACCATTCATTACGGTCGCCAGCATCCCCATATGGTCGCCAACTACACGATTCATGCCTGCCTGAGCCAGGCCTGCGCCGCGGAATAGATTACCGCCCCCAATAACCACTCCGACCTGAATTCCCAGCTCGACCAGCTCTTTGACTTCCTGAGCCATACGATCCAAAACACTCGCGTCGATACCAAAACCTTCTGCGCCTTGCAGAGCTTCACCGCTCAGTTTGAGCAGGATACGCTGATATACGGGTTTTGCGTTGGTAGCCATTTGGTTTGTTCCTAAAGCAGCGATAACGGGATGGACGGAGACAATTTTTTACGTCACCGGCTCTGCGATGGAGCGCGGGAAAATCGCCTGATATTCATACTGGCTTGATAAAAAGGAACCGCCAGGTGGCGGTTCCAAATACGACATTAAGACTGCTTGCTCATTGCGGCAACTTCTGCAGCAAAATCAACTTCAGCTTTCTCGATGCCTTCACCCACTTCAAAACGGATGAAATTGATAACGTTGGCATTGCTTTCGCTCAGCAGCTGACCTACGGTTTTGCTCGGGTCCATCACGAAGTGCTGGCCGGTCAGAGAGATCTCGCCGGTGAACTTGCGCATACGACCTTCAACCATTTTTTCAGCGATTTCACGCGGCTTGCCGGACTGCATGGCGATATCCAACTGGATCTGGTGCTCGCGGGCTACAACGTCAGCAGGGACATCTTCGGCATTTACGTATTCAGGCTTGCTGGCGGCGATGTGCATGGCAACATGCTTGACCAGTTCTTCGTCAGCACCGCTGGCGGCAACCATGACGCCGATACGCGCGCCGTGCAGATAGCTGCCCAGCACGTCGCCTTCAAGCACACCGATGCGGCGGATATTGATGTTTTCACCAATTTTTGCCACCAGAGCGGTACGCTTTTCTTCAAATTTCGCTTTCAGCTCTTCTACGTCAGTGATGCGGGCTTCAAGCGCTGCGCTAATCACTTCGTCGCCGAAGGCTTTAAAACCGGCGTCTTTAGCCACGAAATCAGTTTCGCAGTTCAGTTCGACGATAACACCGTATTTTCCGTCCTGAGCGATTTTGGTCAGGATGATGCCTTCAGCGGCAACACGGCCGGCTTTCTTGGCGGCTTTCGCCTGGCCGGATTTGCGCATGTTATCGATAGCCAGCTCGATATCACCCTGAGCTTCGACCAGGGCTTTTTTACATTCCATCATGCCTGCGCCAGTACGTTCGCGCAGTTCTTTTACCAGGGCAGCGGTAATATCAGCCATTATCTTTTCCTCGTTATCCCGCGTCGGGGATAGGTAAAAAAGAGGGCCTGATGACAGGCCCTCTAACCAACATATTTAAAACTTGGTTAATAAGGGCTCTAAATTGAGCATGCCTTATTATTCAGCTTCCACAAAGCTTTCTTCAGCCTGTTCAACCAAATCCTGCGAGCGGCCTTCGCGAACAGCGGTGGACACAGCGGTCAGATACAGGTTGATGGCACGGATGGCATCGTCGTTACCAGGGATGATGAAGTCCACGCCGTCCGGATCAGAGTTGGTATCAACGATAGAGAATACCGGGATGCCCAGGTTGTTGGCTTCTTTGATAGCGATGTGCTCGTGCTCGGCATCGATAACAAACAGCGCGTCAGGCAGGCCGCCCATATCTTTAATACCACCCAGGCTGTTTTCCAGCTTGGCCAGTTCGCGAGTACGCATCAGCGCCTCTTTCTTGGTCAGCTTTTCGAAAGTACCGTCCTGAGACTGGATTTCCAGATCTTTCAAACGCTTGATGGACTGACGAACCGTTTTCCAGTTGGTCAACATGCCACCTAACCAGCGATGGTTAACGAAGAATTGATCACAGCTGTTCGCTGCTTCTTTTACCGCTTCGCTTGCTGCACGCTTGGTGCCGACAAACAGGATTTTGCCTTTGCGTGAGGCGATTTTGTTCAGTTCAGCCAGAGCGTCATTGAACATCGGAACCGTCTGCTCGAGGTTGATGATGTGAACTTTATTACGCGAACCGAAGATGAAAGGCTTCATTTTCGGGTTCCAGTAACGGGTTTGGTGTCCGAAATGCACACCGGCCTTGAGCATGTCACGCATGGAAACAGTTGCCATGATTAAACCTCTAAGTAAGTTTGGGGTTATGCCTCCACGTATCCCATACAGCCGACCCTGCCTGTGACCAGGCCAAAGCACCCCGGAGTATGTGCCGATACGTGTGTGTAATAACACATTTGAGTTTAGTTTAACTGACCGAGACAGCTGACAGAATCATACTATGCCGATCGTCGGCGCGCTTTATACCATAATACGCGAAAGGACTCCACCTTTAGTTGTCCGCGCATGGCGCAACCAAATGATAATTTGGCAGGGGAATGCAGGGCTGATACCATTAACGCACTATATGAATCTTATCATTTTACTTGTCGGATTTCGTGCCGACTGTGGATCTATTCATGGCCATTCCAATCAAAACAGCAGAAGATATTGCAAAAATGCGCGTCGCCGGCCGTCTTGCCGCCGAAGTGCTTGAAATGATCGAACCCTTTGTCGTGCCGGGGGTTACCACCGGTGAACTGGACCGCCTTTGCCATCGGCATATCACTGAAGTGCAGCATGCGGTTTCCGCCAGCCTCGGCTACCACGGTTTTCCCAAATCAGTCTGTATTTCGGTCAATGAAGTCGTTTGCCACGGTATCCCCAGCGACGATAAGAAGCTCAAGGACGGCGATATCGTCAATATTGACGTCACGGTGATTAAAGACGGCTTTCATGGCGATACGTCCAAAATGTTTATCGCCGGCAAGCCGACCATTCTTGGCGAGCGTCTTTGCCGGGTGACCAAAGACAGCTTGTACCTGGCAGTCAAAATGGTCAAACCCGGTATTCGTCTGCGTACACTGGGCAAAGCGATACAGCAGTTTGTCGAAGCCGAGAATTTCTCCGTGGTGCGCGAATACTGCGGACACGGCATTGGAGCCGGCTTCCACGAAGATCCCCAGGTGCTGCATTACGATGCCGATGATGGCGGCGTTGTCCTCCAGCCAGGCATGGCTTTTACCATCGAACCGATGGTGAATACCGGTGATTTTCGCATTCGCACCATGAAGGATGGCTGGACGGTGAAAACCAAGGATCGCAGCCTGTCGGCACAGTATGAACACACCATCGTCGTCACCGAGGATGGCTGTGAGATCATGACGTTGCGCAGCGATGATCAGTTGCCGACGGTTATTACGCACAAAGACTGAGTATGCGGAGCGTCAGCCTCATGCGGCGGGTGACGCTAAACTACTTCGTCCAGATGCGGGTCGGGCCGGACGGGGCCTGGACCGGGAATCATACCGGTTTTTTCACCACTCCCCGCTGGTACCAAGATTCTATGCTGTCCTTGCCGGATAGTCCGTTGACACCGGTCGGGGCCGCCTGCAGCCAGGTCCTATATGCCGGATAAGATCCTTCAGTACACTGCGGTACCCGCTGATATGCCTGTCCCGCCGAAACCGGCTTCCCCGTTCACCTGGCCTGACGAGGCCTTCAACCGCGCCTACCTCAAAAGCCGTCTGGATGACTTTCAGTCATGGATGGGTGAGGCGTTTTCTGCCGGTGTTTCTGCGGAAACCCTGCTTGATGCCCGCACGCTGTATATTGACCAGCTGCTCCGGCAGCTCTGGCGCCTGCACGGTTTCGATGAGGCGCCTGAAACCGCACTGGTGGCGGTAGGTGGCTACGGGCGCGGTGAACTGCATCCGCTGTCTGATATTGATGTACTGGTCCTGAGCCAGGACCCGCTTACTCCGCCACAGGCACAGCACATCAGCGAGTTGCTGACCCTGCTGTGGGATTTGAAGCTGGATGTGGGGCATAGCGTGCGCAGCATTGACGAATGCCTGCGCGAAGGACTTGCCGATCTGACCGTTGCCACCAACCTGATTGAATCCCGCCTTATCTGCGGAGATGTGGCACTGTTTCTTAAATTGCAGAAGTGCCTGTTCAATGATGAATTCTGGCCCTCAAGCGATTTCTTCAGCGCCAAAATTGCCGAACAGAACGAACGCCACCAGCGCTATCATGGAACCAGCTATAACCTGGAACCCGATATTAAAAGCAGTCCTGGCGGCCTGCGCGATATTCATACCCTGCTGTGGGTCGCCCACCGTCACTTCGGTGCGACGTCCCTTGATGAAATGGTCGGCTTTGGTTTCCTGACCGTAGCTGAACGCGATGAACTCAACGAATGCCAGAGCTTCCTCTGGCGTATCCGCTTTGCGCTGCATAGGGTGCTCAACCGATACGATAACCGCCTGCTGTTCGATCGCCAGCAGAGTGTGGCCCAATTGTTGCGTTATAAAGGCCAGGGCAACCTGCCGGTTGAAAGGATGATGAAGGATTTCTTCCGGGTAACGCGCCGGATAGGCGAGCTAAACCAGATGCTGCTGCAGCTGTTTGATGAAGCGATTCTGGCGCTAACGCCGGAAGAAAAACCCCAGCCGCTGGACGACGATTTCCAATTACGCGGCGATATGATTGATTTGCGTGATGAAACGCTGTTTGATCGTCAGCCTGAAGCCATTATGCGCATGTTCAGCAAGATGGTGCAGAATCAGCAGATTGTCGGCATATACTCGGCCACTCTGCGACAGCTGCGTCATGCCAGACGGCATCTCGGTGAACCACTTTGCAACAATCCACGAGCGCGCAGTCTGTTCATGGATATCCTCCGGCATCCGGGGGCGGTGCGGCATGCGCTGTTGCCTATGCATCGCCACAGTGTGCTCTGGGCCTATATGCCCCAGTGGAGCAATATTGTCGGCCAGATGCAGTTCGACCTGTTCCATGCCTATACCGTTGATGAACATACTATCCGCGTGCTGCTGAAGATTGAAAGCTTCGCCGACGATCGCCAGCGTCCCCAGCACCCGCTGTGCGTAGAGTTATGGCCCCGACTGGAACAGCAGCACCTGCTGTTGCTGGCTGCGCTGTTCCATGATATCGCCAAGGGCCGTGGCGGCGATCATTCCGAACTTGGCGCCATCGACGCGCTGGAATTTGCTCGCCTGCATGGATTAAGCAGCAGCGAAGCCCAATTAGTTTCCTGGCTGGTGAAAGCCCATCTGATGATGTCGGTAACGGCCCAGCGCCGTGATATTCAGGATCCGACGGTAGTGGCCGATTTTGCCGCTGAAGTCCGCACTGAAAGCCGCCTGCATTATCTGCTTTGCCTGACGGTCGCCGATATCTGCGCCACCAATGAAACCCTGTGGAATAGCTGGAAACAAAGTCTGTTGCGCGAGCTGTTCTTCGCCACCGAAAAACAACTGCGCCGAGGCATGCGCTCATCCCCTGATCTTCGCAAACGGGTGCGCCACAACCGTGCCCAGGCGTTGGCGCTGCTGCGTATGGAAGATATTGATGAAGCGGCGCTGCAAGCGATCTGGACCCGCTGCCGGGCTGATTATTTCCTGCGTCATACGCCCAATCAGCTTGCCTGGCACGCGCGCCATTTGCTGAATCATGACTATGCCGAACCTCTGGTGCTTATCAGCCCCCAGGCGACGCGAGGCGGAACTGAAATATTTATCTGGAACCATGACCGGCCCTATCTGTTTGCCGCTGTCACCGGCGAACTGGACCGGCGCAATCTGAGCGTACATGATGCGCAGATATTCACCAATCGCGACGGCATGGCAATGGATACCTTCGTAGTGCTGGAGCCTGACGGCAGCCCGATAGCGCCTGATCGTCATCAGACTATCAGCCAGGCGCTGCTGCAGATTCTGCAGCCTGGCGAATATCAGCATCCCCGGGTACGCCGACCGTCACCCAAACTGCGCCATTTCAATGTCCCTACCGAAGTGGTATTTCTCGCCGCGCATACCGACAGGCGCAGCTACCTTGAACTGACGGCACTGGATCAGCCTGGGTTGCTGGCAAGGGTCAGCGAGGTGTTTGTGGATATGGGCATTTCCCTGCATGGTGCGCGCATATCGACTATTGGCGAGCGGGTAGAGGATCTGTTTATCCTGGCTGAAAAGGACCGCCGTGCCTTGAGCCCCGATACCCAGCAGGAATTAGAACGCCGTTTAACCGAGGCGCTCAACCCCAATGAAAAAATGTGATACAAATAGACTTTAATTAATTCATTTGCAGACAGACAGGACGAAGACAGGATGCAGCAATTACAGCAGATCATTGAAGACGCCTTCGAGCGTCGCGCAGACATTACGCCGGCTAATGTCGATACTATTACCCGCGAGGCGGTTAATGAAACCATCCGTCGCCTGGACAGCGGCCTGCTCCGCGTCGCGGAAAAAATAAATGGCCAGTGGGAAACGCATCAATGGTTAAAAAAAGCGGTATTGTTGTCATTCCGTATCAGCGATAACCAGGTTATGGAAGGCGCGGAAACGCGCTATTTCGACAAGGTGCCGATGAAATTCGCCGACTATGACGCCGCGCGATTCCAACGCGAAGGCTTCCGTGTCGTTCCGCCGGCCAGCGTTCGCCGGGGCGCCTTCATTGCGCGTAATACCGTGCTGATGCCTTCCTACGTCAATATCGGCGCCTATGTCGATGAGGGCACCATGGTCGACACCTGGGCAACGGTAGGGTCGTGTGCGCAGATCGGTAAAAATGTACACCTGTCCGGCGGGGTCGGCATCGGCGGCGTATTAGAACCACTGCAGGCCAACCCGACTATTATTGAAGATAACTGTTTTGTCGGTGCCCGTTCCGAAGTAGTCGAAGGGGTGGTGGTTGAAGAAGGGTCGGTGATCTCGATGGGCGTATTTATTGGCCAGAGCACCAAGATCTATGATCGCGAAACCGGCGAAGTGCACTATGGACGCGTTCCGGCAGGCTCGGTGGTGGTCTCCGGCAACCTGCCGTCGAAAGATGGACGCTACAGCCTGTATTGCGCAGTTATTGTCAAAAAGGTCGATGCCAAGACCCGCGGCAAGGTAGGTATTAATGAGTTATTACGTACCATAGACTAAGATCCATCAGGTCGGGTGCGGTTTCTTCTGCAGAATGCCCCGCGATTTCAGTTGTTAATCACATTATATGACGCCATCTGGCGTCATAATCATACCCAGACCCAGGGAATGACACTCAAGAGGTGGAGCAATATGTACGATAACCTGAAAAGCCTAGGCGTTAATCATCCGGACGACATCGATCGCTACAGTCTCCGTCAGGAAGCCAATAATGACATCCTAAAGATCTATTTTCGCCGTGATAAAGGGGAATTCTTCGCTAAAAGCGTCAAATTCAAATACCCGCGGCAACGCAAGACCGTGGTATCGGACAATGCCTCTGAAGGCTATCGTGAAATTAATGAAATAAGTCCAAATCTGCGCTATGTCATTGATGAACTAGACCAGCTTTGCCATCGCGATCAGACCGAAGTCGATCTCAAACACAAAATCCTTGAAGATCTGCGCCACCTTGAAAGCGTGGTATCCAACAAGATCACCGAGATCGAAGCCGATTTGGAAAAACTGACCCAGAAAAAACAGTAATTTTTGCCGGTCGCAACAATTCGCCCTGGTTACACCCTGAGCGGGCGTATACCAGGTCATATTGAGCCGCCTTCAGCTTTAATAAGCTCAAGCTTTAATAAGCTGAGCCCATTGTTCTAGCCAGGGACAGGCGACGACTTCAGGCTCAGGATGCTCCATCGCATCTATCTGAAGTACTTCACCCACTCGGCTGGCCCCCTGCTCCTTCAGCAGTGCGTCAAATCGCTGCCCAGCGCCGCAGAAATAATCATAGCTGCTGTCTCCCAGCGCAATGACTCCATAATGCAACGCAGGCTGGTGCCCTACCTTTTCCTTGATCCCCTCATACAGCGGCACGATATTGTCTGGCAAATTACCCTGGCCGGTAGTAGAAGTGATAACGAGGGCATAATGTTCGCTAAACAGCAGCCAGTCGGCCAGATGAGGATCTTCGAACAGGGTCACATCATGTCCCTGCTCTTTGAGAATGGTTTCCGCCTCTTCCCCGACCATAAGCGCATTGCCGTAAACCGTGCCGATGAAAATCCCTATTTGTGCCATGGTATCAAATCTCTGTGGTTGGTTTAGATGAAGTTTGCCTTATCCTGACCTGATGCAAGCCCAAACTCAACCCTTCATAATGCAGGTGAAATCGCCTGCCAGCCGAAGCGAGTCATCACACTCTGCCAGTGATCATCCCAGGGGGCGTTGAGTTCCAGCGGTTGACCCGTGACCGGATGTTGAAGATTCATACGGCTGGCGTGCAGCATGAGTCGCTGGGGGCCAAACTGCTCGGCAAATCCTCGATTTTGCTTTAAATCGCCATGGGTGGAGTCGCCGATGATCGGATGGCGCAGATGGGACATATGGCGGCGCAGTTGATGCTTACGCCCGGTCTGGGGGGATAACGACATCAGACTGTAGCGTGAGGTCGGGTAACGGCCGATAGCCACAGGCATTTCAACCTGGGCCAGAGTACGGTAATGGCTGATGGCCGGCTGAGGCGCTTTATCCGGCTGAGCGAATTTATCGGCTATTTTATCCAGTTCCTGGGTGAGGGCATAATCAATGGTGCCTTCCCCTTCCATATAGCCACGGACTACGGCGTGATAGCCTTTATTGATGTGATGGTTTTCAAACTGCGCCGAAAGGGTCCGTGCCACCTCGCTCGATAGCGCCAGCAGCAGCAATCCGGAGGTCGGCCGATCGAGTCGATGTACGGTGAAAACATGCTGGCCGATCATGTCTCTGACGGTTTGCATCACCACGATTTTTTCCTGGCGATCAAGCCAGCTCCGATGAACCAGCCAGCCTGCAGGTTTATTCACCGCAATGATGTGCTCATCTTGATAACAAATTGTGATCATATTAAGTAAAATGCGCCGGTCAATAAGGCAAAGGGGCGAACAAGCCGTCAAGCTGCCGCAAAAGCAGCAACAGCGGTTCGGCATCCGGCATTGCTTCCTCGAAATACGGCGCAATGGCGAAACGGTCAGGCAACGGCCCGGCGCTGTCCAGCAAGGCATGCATGCGAGGCAGCAATACCCACTGCAGCCATTCCTGGGCCTGCATGGTATCTATGCAAAAAGGTTCAGTGCTGTCAAAAGCGGTGCTGGAGGGTGGCAATGTCTGCCATAAAGATAAGGCTTTCATCGTCTGCTCAATCTCTATTAACTGATGACGAACCAGGCGTGATAGATCCATGGAGTCCTCCGGCAGAAAGGCTGGAAGCGGCACTGCACCGCAAAGCGGCAAAGCATATCATCTATCCTCCGGCGGCGCTAATTGAGCCAACCGCAAAGAAAAGGGGGTACTGTTTGCACAGTACCCCCGGTTCGTTTATAGCATTCCCGCTATGTGTATGCTCCCTGCAGACATCCCTGAGGGGGTTATCCTGCGATAACCGGTAACCATCCATGTTGGCTTTTCTCATCCTTGTGAGAAGCCTGCGTTATCCAACGCATATCCATCAGGCAATCCAGCCTCGCTGGTAAGTCCATGGCCAGCTCACAATCTCCATCCTGGAGGTGTCCCAGTTTTCATCCTGAAAATGACGGGTTTCTTCCTGAAGCCTTCCCTTTTCACGACCGTTTCCCTGGCCGCCCAAACCGGTGGATAACGTACAATGCCATACAGCTATGCCGTTAACTTGAAACATAAGATCGCTTAAACAATCGCCTTAAACAAGATAGTTCCCTGACTTTATTATTGTGCAAAGTACATCAATTCAGGGGCGGGCGAATTATGTATATGATAATTAGAGATTAATATAAAAATTCGAGTTATTTTCCACAGTGATAATTAGCAATATCCCACATATCTCGTAAGATATATCTCACAATTTTTAGGATAAATAATCCACGACATCGTCAGGTATCCTGGGCTCCAGTCCTGCTGTAAAATCTCCTACCTCAGCGGCAAGCACCTGAATTTTTCGGGTACCTATTTCTTCAAGCAGGATGCGTCCGCTGAGATTACATAATGAAATAATCGTGGTCTCAGAGCCGGTGGTGCCGATAAACAGCGTTGGCGGCAGTTTGAGCCTTTTCTGCATCAGCAGATGTCCAATCAGGTTCTCTTGTATACGAATAAAGTCTGCCTCGCTCCATACCTGCACCAGCTCAAGCGGGCGTCCCTCAAAGCTGGCATACAGATCACCGGCGTACTGCAGGCCGTACCAGGCGTGGACTGCAGGCTGGAGTTCAATGGAGAGCGCACGTTCCACACCGTCCAGCCTGGATTCACCTGGCTGCGGTGCCGGCAGCCAGTGGACCAAATGCTCCGTTTCCTCCACGATGCATGGGGAAGGAACGCCGAATAACGCCGCACTGGCTGGAGCGCGTCCAGTATGCGACTGCCAGTATGCGACGTAGCGATCGGTAAAATTCTGTAACGCCTGTGACATCGGGTAATCCATAATTTTTCTCTTCTGACCGTGGTCTACGGTACACTAAACCCTACAGTAACAAGATGGATCCAGGATACTCTACATGTCCAATTATCAAGACAGCCAATCATTGCAATCCCTGACGCTAGGCAAACCCACCGCTTATCAGGATCAGTACGATGCATCGCTTCTGCAGGCGGTACCCCGCTCACTGAATCGTGAGCCGCTTGGGCTCACACCGACATCACTGCCTTTTCACGGTGCAGATATATGGACGCTGTACGAACTTTCCTGGCTGAATGCGAATGGCCTGCCCCAGGTTGCGGTGGGCGAAATCAGCCTCAATGCCGACAGCAAGTCTCTCATTGAATCAAAAAGTTTTAAACTTTACCTGAACAGTTTCAACCAGACCCGGTTCGATAACTGGGATCGGGTGCAGGGGACGCTGGTCAGGGATCTGAGCCGTTGCGCGCAGGGCGACGTCAGCGTCAGTCTGTGCGCCCTTAACGCGCTGGATAATCAGCCTATCGCGGCCTTTGCCGGAGAATGCATCGATGAACAGGATATACGCATCGATGATTATACCTTCAACCCGGCCTATCTTGAGTATGCGGCCGAAGAAGGCCGGCCGGTGAATGAAGTCCTGGTCAGCCATCTGCTCAAATCCAATTGCCTGATAACCCATCAGCCCGACTGGGGCTCTGTGCAGATAAGCTATTGCGGTCCGCGAATCAACCGTGAGGCGTTACTGCGTTATCTGGTGTCCTTCCGCCACCACAATGAATTTCATGAGCAGTGCGTCGAGCGGATATTTAACGACATCATGCGTTTTTGCCATCCGGAACAGCTTTCAGTCTATGCCCGCTATACCCGACGCGGCGGACTGGATATCAATCCCTGGAGAAGCAATGCGTCTTTTATTCCCTCCACCGGTCGGCTGGCTCGGCAATAATGCGCGCGACTGCGCATCAAACAGCCGATCCCACAGCGAAACAGTGGTAAAACATCACCTGTGCACGTACTGTTAACACGAACAGACAGTGGCAGACAGCAGGCTGTCCGGATTATAAAAATTGTGCAGAATGGCACAACAAGGAGTTATTTTGATTACGCATATCAGTCCCCTTGGATCAATGGATTTACTGTCGCAACTTGAAGTGGATATGCTCAAGCGCACCGCAAGCAGCGACCTGTACCGCTTGTTTCGCAACTGTTCGCTGGCGGTACTGAATTCAGGCGCCCAGACCGATAGCAGCAAAGAACTGCTGGAACGCTACCAGGAGTTCGATATCAATGTGCTGCGCCGGGAGCGCGGCGTTAAATTGGAACTGGTCAATCCGCCGGAAGACGCGTTTGTGGACGGCAAGATCATCCGTTCACTTCAGGCCAACCTGTTTGCAGTGCTGCGGGATATCCTGTTCGTTAACGGCCAGATTGCCAGTGCCGGCCAGCATCAGCATCTCAATCTGGGCAACTCCAGCCATATCACCAATCTGGTATTCTCGATAATGCGCAATGCCCGTGGCCTGCATGTTGGCGAGGCACCCAATATGATCGTCTGCTGGGGAGGCCATTCAATCAATGAAAATGAATATCGCTATGCCCGCGCGGTGGGAAGCCAATTAGGCCTGCGGGAGCTCAATATCTGCACCGGTTGCGGGCCGGGCGCCATGGAAGCGCCGATGAAAGGCGCGGCAGTGGGTCATGCTCAGCAGCGCTACCGGGATGGCCGTTTTATCGGCATGACCGAACCTTCGATTATCGCTGCCGAACCACCAAATCCGCTGGTAAACGAACTGGTCATCATGCCGGATATCGAAAAGCGCCTGGAAGCCTTCGTCCGGATCGGGCATGGCATTATTATTTTCCCGGGCGGCGTTGGCACCGCGGAAGAGTTCCTCTATTTGCTGGGCATCATGATGGATCCTGAGAATCAGGATCAGGTACTGCCGCTGATCCTGACCGGCCCCCAGGAAAGCGCCGACTATTTCCGGGTGCTGGACGAATTTATCGTCAGTACGCTGGGTGAACAGGCCCGACGCTATTACAGCATCATTGTCGATGATGCTGCTGAAGTCGCCCGCAGGATGAAGCTGGCCATGGTAGAGGTGAAAGAAAACCGCCGCGTGTCCGGCGATGCTTACAGTTTCAACTGGTCTATCCGGATTGCGCCTGATTTGCAGCTGCCGTTTGATCCGACCCATGCCAATATGGCCAACCTGAACCTGCACCGAGATCAGCCGCCCGCGCAGCTGGCCGCCGCCTTGCGCAAGGCGTTTTCCGGCATTGTAACGGGTAATGTTAAAGAATACGGCATTCACATGATTGAAAAGCAGGGCCCCTACAAACTCCATGGTGACCCGGACGTCATGAGCCGTATGGATATTCTGCTGCAGGGGTTTGTCGCCCAGCATCGCATGAAGCTGCCCGGCAGCGCCTATATCCCCTGCTATGAGATTTGCCGATAAACCGGCCAGGCAGGCCTTTTTCAGGGGCTGGATTGTGCTGAACCACGGTCCCTGCAATACCAAGGAGGGGCGACCCTGATGGCAGCGCATTTATTGATAGTGGATGCTTTAAACCTGATAAGGCGCATTCATGCGGTTCAGGGCAGCTCATGTCTGGCAACCTGTGAGCATGCGCTACGTCAATTGCTCGTGCACAGCGAGCCAACCCACGCGGTTGCTGTCTTTGATGACGATAGCCGTCATGACAGCTGGCGGCACCGGATGCTGCCTTCCTATAAAGCAGGGCGCTCGCCAATGCCCGACGATTTGCAGGCCCTGCTACCCACAATCCGGTCGGCTTTCGAGCAAGCCGGGGTTGCCTGCTGGCAGGCTAAGGGCTACGAAGCAGATGATATTGCCGCCACCCTGGCGAACAAAGTGGCCAGCGCCGGCCACCGGGCCACACTGGTCTCAACCGATAAAGGCTATTGCCAGCTGTTGAGACCGGGGATCCAGATACGCGACTATTTTCAAAAGCGCTGGCTTGATCAGCCTTTTGTTCTCGGCACCTTCGGTGTAGAACCTCATCTGTTAACGGAATATTGGGGTCTAGCTGGCATCAGCGGCAGTAAAATACCCGGGGTTTCCGGCATTGGACCGAAAACGGCGGCCAGCCTGATAAGCCAGGCGGGAACGCTGGAAAATCTGTATCAGCGTCTTGAGGATATTCCCGAAAAGTGGCGCAAAAAACTTGAATTGCACCGTGAAGCAGCGATCACCAGCCGCAAAGTGTCCACCCTGGATACTGCTGCGGTCCTTGAAGGCAATCTTCAGCAATTAAGGCTGCGGCCAACGGCCGGCGGGATCCATTCCCCCCTGCCCTAATGGCTGGCATTACGCAAAAACGGTGCTGTTCATTGATTATCGATACGAGGGCATCACTATGAACATACATGATAAACACCCCTGCCAAGGTGCTGCTGGGGCATCTCACCCGCTGACTCCACCTGCAAGGGAAACGGCACTGGCGGCAGGCCTGGTTGATGCCAAAAATGTCCAGCTGCGGGTTGACCAGATGACGCTGGCAGAACAAATCGGTCAGAAAATCATGATTGATGCCCGCTATTTTAATGACAACGAAGACGCGAAGTGCTTTCCGGACATGACCGAGCTGCCGGCCTCACTGAAAGCTGCGATCAGCAGGCTGCACCTGGGCGGTTTTATCCTGTTTTCCAATAATCTGGTCAGCACATCGCAGATCCAGGCGCTGACCCGTGAACTTGCTGAACTCGGCAGTGACAATGGCTATCGGTTGTTTATCGCTACTGATAACGAAGGAGGCAATGTCTTCCGTCTGCCCCGCGGTGAGTACCGTGCCTTCCCCGGCAATATGGCGCTGGGTGCGATTGCCGATGAAGCAACGGCAAAACGGTTGGCCTTTGCCCAGGGCCAGTGCATGGGCGAAGATTTGCTCTCTCTTGGTATCAATACCAATTTCGCGCCGGTGGCGGACGTCAACAGCAACCAGTCCAATCCGGTCATCAATGTGCGCTCCTATGGCGACAGCCCGGAACAAGTCGGCATATTGGCGAAGGAAACCGCCAGCGGGCTGGCAAACGCTGGGGTTATTGCATCGCTCAAGCATTTTCCCGGTCATGGCGATACCCATATCGATTCCCACTTCGGCCTGCCGCAGGTAACACGCAGCCGCGAAGAAGCTGAAGCCATTGATCTGTTGCCTTTCAGGAAAGCCTTAGCGCAATCGACAGGCAGCCGCCAGGTTCCGATGATCATGACCGCCCATATACAATATGCCGCCCTTGATGACACCAAGATAACCAACAGCCAGGGCAAGCACGTGGTGGTGCCCGCCACCATGTCCAGAAAGATTCAGACCGATCTCCTGCGTCACGAGATGGGTTTTGACGGCGTTACCATCACCGATGCCCTGGATATGAAGGCAATAAGTAACAACTTCACCCATGAGCAGGTTATCGAATATGTGTTTAACGCCGGCGTTGATATCGCGCTGATGCCCATAAACATCTATTCCCAGAGCGATATTGATCGGCTGGAATCGCTTATCGATCTGGTCATCAAAAAAGTTGAATCAGGGGCCATCGACAGGAAAGAAATAACAGAGTCTGCAAGGCGAATTATTGAACTCAAGCTCCGCTACAATCTGACTGCTGAGTCCATAGCGGCTTCTGAAGCGTCAACTATCGCTGCCGCTTCAACGGAGTTTGCTCAGTCTATCTCCTCGACTCATGCTGCTTCTGCCACAGCCAATGTTAACGGGCTGCAAATGTCAGCGGCATCCAGATTAGAAAATGCCAAAGCCATTGAAATAGACATCGCCCGGCAATCAATTACGCTGCTGAAAAATGCTGATTCAATCATCCCCCTGTATGACAAAAATCAGAAAATCTTTATCGCCATGCCTTGGCAAGAGCAAGGCGAAGCGATGAAAAGCACCTTTAAAGCAGAAGGCTTTCTGGCGATAGACAGTGTGAAAACCGGGGAACTTTCATGGCAGGATTTATGCAAACATCTGGATGATTGCGATGTGCTTATCGTCGGCAGCATGTCCACCGCAGTCTCACCGGTAGAGAAAGACGGCGTGGTAAAAGAATTCCCGCCAGAGGTAAGTCTTAATCCACCTGGGGACCCCACTTCATCAGACTACCTGCTGCACGTGATGCGTTACGCTAAACGACAGCATAAAAAGCTTATACATATTACGCTGAGGGCCCCGTATGACGTCATTAATTACGACGATATCGCCGATGGCATATTGGCTACCTATTCCTACTACGGCGTTGAGAATGGCATTAGAAAAGGCGTCTCGCTGAATGCAGTCGCTGAGATCATTACCGGTAAAACCGCCTCCACAGGCGTATTACCGGTCAATATCCATAACTTGGACAGTCAGGGCAACCCGACAGAACTGAAATACCCTCGGGGCTTTCGCACCGACAGCAGAAACATAAACGCCTGAAAGGCAACCTCTCACGCTGCGGGGAATGACCCGCAGCGAATTTATAACAACAGCCACCCAGTTCAGCGCAGGGGAGATGATTAACTGCCCATATGATGCTGGTTATCGTTCGTCCCGGCGTCCCGGCACCGCACTCCAGAAACGGCGGACATGGACCGTCACTTCTTCCCGGTCATGATACAGCTGCCGGGCATGGATTTCTGAATGAACATGGTTTTCTTTCAGTTGCTCTCGCAAAAGAGTGAGGTTCTGGCTGACTTCTTCATAGCGTTTTTTCATCGGCAGTTTCAGATTGAAAATAGCTTCACGACACCAGCCCTTTACCATCCAGTCCGCCACCAGCTGCGCGACACGGGCCGGCTTTTCAACCATATCGCACACCAGCCAATACACATTATTACGTGGCGGTTCAAAGCGAAAACCGTCAGCCCGGTGATGGATCACCTGCCCTGTCGCCATCAGGCTCTCCGCCATGGTGCCATTATCCACCGCATGTACCATCATGCTGCGTTTCACCAGCTGATAAGTCCAGCCGCCAGGACAGGCGCCAAGGTCAACCGCATACATACCGCTACCCAGACGCTCATCCCATTCATCGGCTGGAATGAATACATGAAACGCCTCTTCCAGCTTGAGCGTGGAACGGCTGGGCGCATCCGAAGGGAACTTCAGCCGCGGGATCCCCATATAAAACGGCGAGTTGTTATTGCTGTAAGAATATCCGACATAGCAGCAGCCTGGAGCAATAAAAAACACGTGGATAACCGGCCGAAAGGGTTTTTCCTGTCCCAGCAGGATCTTTTGCTTACGCAGCGCACCGCGCAGCGGTACGGTGAACTTACGGCAGAACTTCATCAGTTCTTTGCTTTCATTGGTATCGGGCACTTCGACCCGCAGGTCGCCGGCGCCTTCAATCGCTCCCGTCAGCATACCGACGATCGGCGTAATTCGATCCTCAGACGGTAAATCGCGCAGCAACTCACCGGTCAGGATCATCTGCCGGGCAAAAATCAGCGAGCTGAATGGCAGGTCCCGCAAAAGCTGTTCAGCTTCGTTATGCTGATAGCATTCAAATATCACATAGCCGCTATTGTCCTTGACCCGTGAAAAACCAAACACATTATGTGCAGCGGCTTTTTCAGTGATTTCGGCCGCACACTCTTTCTCGAATCCCGGGCGGCAATACACTATAATTTTATTCATGGCGACTGGCCTTTTTATGCAGACGCAACGCGCCGATTAATATCAATATCCATCCGGCCAAAAAGCACAGACCGCCCAATGGCGTGACGTATACCCAAAGCCGCAGATGCGTAAGCGCCAGGCAATACAGGCTGCCGCTGAACAGCACAATGCCAAGCGCCAGCAGTACCCCGCTCCAGTAAAACCACAGGCTGGGGCTGCGTAGGGTTGCCACGCCCAGCGCCAGCACCGCCAAGGTATGGAAAGACTGGTATTCAAGGCCGGTGCGAAGCCAGGCCATTTCGGTGCCTCCCAAAGAAGCGCTCAGGACATGGGCGCCAACGGCTCCCAATGCCACATATATCAAGCCGCTAAGGGCGGCAAACACCAACATTGCGCGACTTCGCATTTAACTCATCCCGATTTTCAACTGCGTATATGGATAGGATCATCCGGTAATATGTTGATCGCCATTGTTATAACGGTAGCGAAATTTTTCCTGTTCACTGGCAGCCCGCGCCAGTATCCATTGACGAAAAGCGGCTATTTTACCGACTTCAGCCTGGCTGTCATGACAAACCAGATAAAAAGCATTCTTACTGACTAATACATCATTAAACGGACAGGCCAGCCTGCCGGCCTCGATTTCGGTCTGCGCCATCACATTATTGGCCAGTGCAACCCCTTGCCCATGAATAGCGGCCTGCAATACCATCGCACTATGGCTGAAGATCGGTCCCTGCTGAACGTTGATATGATTTAGCCCAAGCTGACGGGTATAGGCCAGCCAATCTCGCCTGGAGGCATCATGCAGCAGCGTATGACGTGAAAGATCTGCCGGTGTTTTCAGCGGATTGGCACCATTAAGCAACGATGGTGAACACACAGGCAGCAGATACTCCGCATATAATTTCTCCACCCGAAGCCCCGGCCAGTTACCGCGTCCATAAAATATGGCCACATCGACATCATCACCCAGCTTTTCCTCTTCCCGATCAACCGCCTGGATTAATACATCAATCCCCGGCCATGCCGCATTAAAGCTGGACAGGCGCGGCACCAGCCAATGGATGGCAAAACTGGGCAACAAGCTTACGGTAAGCGCGCCTTTGGCACTGCGCGATTGCAGCTTGCGGGTAGCCTCGCCCAAGGCCTGGAAAATCTCTTTTATATCCAGATAGTAGCTTTGCCCTTCTTCACTCAGCAGCAAAGAACGATTGCGGCGGCGAAACAGCTTAAGTCCCAGAAAATCTTCCAGCGACTTGATCTGGTGGCTAACGGCCGCCTGGGTAACAAACAGTTCTTCTGCAGCCTTGGTAAAACTTAAATGCCGTGCAGCGGCATCGAACACCCGTAGCGCATTCAGTGGAGGTAGTCGTTTGGACATGTGTAGGGCACTTTTATCAACCGATGGGTAATAAAGTAGGCACGGATGCGTAATCTATTAGTTTTTTTTATCCGAGCCATTATAAATTGTCCATTGAGGTTGCACCAGCAAATACCTATAGTTGCAACGCTCATTGGCCGGAACGAAAAGTGGATTGGAGTTTATTGTTCTGAGACGCTTTTGGTCTGTGAGGTGATGTTGTGTCTACACATTTTGACTTGAATTTCAGGTCAGTAGCCTGGCTACACTACCTTGTTGTTATTTACTGAACATTTCTCTGTCTGTCCATAGTGAATATGTAGCACCGCAATAAGCGGTGCTTTTTTTTGCCTGCACAGCCGATAGATCCAATACCCATACTCGCTCGTCCGTCAGCTTCGATGAATTTTCGAGGATTATGGCGCTTCCATCAGTTCTTTAACGTCTGCGCGGTTAATCTGTTGCTCGGTGCCACTGGCATCCTTATAGCTTATCATGCCAGTTTCATCATCGACCTGAGGCTTGCCACCGGTAACAATGGTCCGGCCATCATTGGTATGCATCACATAGTTACTTGAACAGGCACTCAAGGAAATGGCCAGTACAAAGCCAGTTATTAATGCGGCGGTCTTCTTCATGATTCACTCCTTGCCGAATAAAACGGTATAATTTTCCAATGTAATCAGGTGCATTTATGGACCTAATGGATACTAGCTTAGCAAGCTATAGTAAATTTTCCAGGAATAGGCACGAAATCCGGTCTTAGATCGGTGATAAATGGTGATAATGAGAAAGTTCTGTAGCGGTTCAGAGGTGCAGTATGGGTAATTTTGATTCCGCCGCTTTTCGGCGACACTTTCCGGCAATATGTCCGGAAGTGGTGTATCTGGACAGTGCTGCCACGGCGTTAAAGCCGACGGCAGTGATAGAGGCGACGGACGATTTTTATCGCCATCACAGCGGCAGCGTACACCGCAGTCAGTATCGCGGAGCGACGGTGTTGACCACCCGCTATGAACAGGCTCGGCAACATGTCGCCACCTGGCTTAACGCGCCGGTAGCGTCTGATATCGTGTGGACGAGGGGCACGACTGAATCACTTAATCTGGTAGCGCAGAGTTATGCGCGCAACCGATTACAGGCGGGCGACGAAATCCTGGTCAGCGAAACTGAACATCATGCCAATTTGATCCCTTGGCTGATGGTGGCGCGTCAGACCGGCGCCAGGGTAATCAAATGGCCGCTGGGAAAAAATTTTTTGCCCGATATGTCGGCGCTGCCCGGTTTGATGAATGCCCATACCCGTATCCTGGCGCTCAGCCAGATGTCCAATGTCACCGGTGCCAGCCCCGATATCGCCGCGGTCGCTGCCATAGCTCACGATTTTGGGGCCGTAGTGGCAGTGGATGGCGCTCAGGGAGCGGTGCACCACCGGACTGACCTGCAGCAATTGGATATCGATTTTTATGCTTTCTCCGCGCATAAGCTGTACGGCCCGACCGGCATCGGCATGTTGTATGGCAAGACAGCACTACTGGCTGAAATGGAGCCCTGGCAAGGTGGCGGCAAAATGCTGAGCTCGGCATCGTTTGATGGATTTGTTCCCAGTGCCGTTCCCCAGCGGTTTGAGGCCGGCACGCCGAATATTGCCGGGGTGATCGGTCTGGATGCCGCGCTGGCGTGGTGGCGACAGCAGGATTGCAACGGCGCAATACGCTACACTACGGCGCTGGCCGATAAAGCAGAGCGGCAGTTAGCGCAATTGCCGGGTTTTCGCTCATTCCGCGCCAAGGACTCCACTTTATTGTCATTTGAGTTTGATGGCGTTCACCATCAGGATATGGCTGCCATTCTTTCTCAAATGGGCATAGCGCTGCGGGCTGGCCAGCACTGCGCCCAGCCGCTGATGGCGGCCCTGGGCATCAGCGGCACGCTCAGGGCCTCTTTCGCCCCTTATAACACTCCAGAAGATGTGGACAGGTTAATAACGGCGGTAAAAAAAGCATTGTCGCTGTTAACCGATTGACGCTACGCATTCCGACTTGAAACGCAAAAACAATGGATTTAGCCTTCATTAGTGGGGAATAAAGATGGATTTAACTGCCTCAGACCTGCATCCCTTTGGCTCGGAGATCAGCGAAGAAACCCTGGCACGCCGTTTCGCCGACTGCCGGCAGTGGGAGGATCGACTTCGTCAGGTGATCTTGCTGGCAAAAGCGCTACCGGCCCTGCCCCCATCGTTAAAATCCGCTGAAAACCTGCTGTCAGGATGCGAAAGTCGGGTATGGCTGGGTCATCGCCAGCTGGCCGATGGTAGCCTGCATTTTTATGCTGACAGCGAGGGGCGCATCGTCAAGGGCCTATTGGCTATCGTATTAACGCATATTGAAGCGAAAAAGCCGACCGATCCCGTTCTGCAATCGCCACTGGCTTTATTTGACCGATTGGGGCTCAGGGAGGAGTTGAGCGTCAGCCGCGCCGATGGGCTCCAGGCTATTGCCTGCCGGATAAAGGCCATTGCCGCCGGCTATGGCTGAACCCGTCAGCCTATCGCCCGGTTCAACTGAATATGTCAGTCAGGATAACGCCCAGTTCAACTGAACATGTCAGTCAGGATATCGCCCAGTTCAACTGAACTCGCTGCTTTTCGCCAGCAACAAGCCTTCATCTGCTGAAGGCTTTTTATTGAGAACTGTTAATTGCCCTGAACGGCTGCCGACTGCCTGGCATCCCTGGCCAGCATTTTTTTGAGCGCATGCGATACCGCCACGAAGCCAAAACTGGCGGTGACCATAGTGGCCGCACCAAATCCGGAAGCGCAGTCCATGCGTTTGGGGCCCTCTGCGGTGGAAGGTGAGGCGCAGACTGTACCGTCAGGCTGTGGGTAAACCAGATGTTCACTGGAGAACACACAGTCAATGCCCAGTTTGCCTTTACCGTTCTTCACTACACCGAAATCATGTTTCAACCTCTCGCGCAGTTTCGCCGCCAGCGGATCCTGGATGGTTTTGGCCAGATCCGCCACCTGGATGCAGGTAGGATCGATTTGACCGCCGGCGCCGCCAACGGTGACCACCGGTATCTTATAGCGACGGCAGTATGACAGCAGCGCTGCTTTTGGCCTGATGCTGTCAATGGCATCGATCACATAGTCATAGCCGCGATCCAGCATTTCCGGCACATTATCGGCCGTAATGAAATCATCGATACACGTCACTCGGCATTCAGGATTGATGCCATTAATCCGGGATGCCATCACCTCAGTTTTGGCTTTGCCGATCTCGCTTTGCAGCGCATGGAGCTGGCGATTGGTATTGGTAACGCAGACATCATCCATATCAATCAGGGTGATTGCACCGATACCGGTACGCGCCAGCGCCTCGGCAGCCCAGGACCCTACCCCGCCAATGCCTATCACGCAGACATGAGCCTGAGAGAATACCGACAGCGCCCGTTGACCGTATAGCCTTGCGGTGCCCCCGAAACGCTGAGTATAGGCGTCCGAATAATGACCGCTCATGACAACCTCTCTTAACCAAAAAGCGGCCCCACGGGCCGCTGAAAACAGAATAAATTACAATGGCAATCAATTCTCGTAAATCACCTGCAACGGGCCGGAAGTCGCCCTGCCAGCTTTGCTGCTCTGAGGAGCAGAGAACAGCGCGCCGCTATCGTCATTGCCCTTAAGCACCCATACCCGACCGTAGTGGTTATAATAACCTGCGGCATGGCCTGCTTCCGGTCCTATACCCTGGTAAATATCGAAATGCTGCCCCTTAATGGCCCCGCCTACGTCCAGCGCTACCATCAGCCGCATTTCATATTTTCCGGTGAACTTGCCTTTATTATCCAGCAGCGGTACCTCTGCCAACAGGCTGCTGCCGGCTGGAATTAATTGCCGGTCTGACGCGACAGAGGCTTTAGCGATAAGCGGGACCGCACTGGCCCCTTTTACCGGCGCGAAAGGCACCGGTTTAAAGAACACAAATGAAGGATTCTGCTCCAGCAATTCACGCACTTCAGCTTCACTGTGTGAGTCCGCCCATTGGCGAATAGCCTGCATGGACATATCCTGACGAGCCACCTCACCCCGGTCAATCAATACCTTACCGATACTACGGTATGCATGGCCGTTTTTGCCCGCATAGCCGAAAAACATCAATGGTCGGCCATCGCCGTAATCCACGTAGCCGCTGCCCTGCACTTCCATCATAAAATTATCCATGAGGGAATTGGTCCAGGCGACTGCCAGGTTACTGTTATCCAAAGCGCCGGCATAGATTGAGGCGCGATCCGGCAGACGGCGGTTCTTGCCACGCGGCGGCATGCGATAGAGAGGGTAACGGAACTCGCCCTGAGGGGTGTAACGCGCCTGGACAACAGGGGTATAATAGCCGGTAAACTGCACATTACCGAAATTATCCATACCTTCCATTTGATAGGCTTTGATACCGAACTGGCTCAGTTGACGGGTATCACCCCCAGCCAAGGCCCAACGTTGAATGGCATCGAAATGGGTGCGGTTACGATTATATAAACCAGAAGACGTCTGGCGCGTCTGGGCTACCTGATCGGCATAGTCTTTGGCATTAACCGGTTTGCCGTGGGCATTGGGTTCGTTGACCAATTCCAGCGGCTGCGTGAGCTGACCATCTTTATATTGCTGACCACGATCGGTTGGGCGTGACGAGCATCCAACGATAATGGTAATGAAGAGGCCGCCGAGCAGCAGCTTGACCCACGATGTATTCATACGTATTCATACCAGAAGCAATGATAACGGCGAACAATACCAAAGCCAGGTAGATAATTAAATGAATAATTATAATGGCACTAGCACAATGCGATTAAAAAACAATCTAACTGCGTCTAATTTAGACAGTCATCGCTAAAGAGCTTAATAAATTGAAAAAAGGGGTTGCATCGAAAGCTGTCCAGAGTATAGTGCGCTTCCACGGACGCGGGGTGGAGCAGCCTGGTAGCTCGTCGGGCTCATAACCCGAAGGTCGTCGGTTCAAATCCGGCCCCCGCAACCAATTAAGTATTAAGAAAAAAAAGTAAAAGAAGTTAACACCTGACTGCTCACAGGTGGTATTATTCGGACGCGGGGTGGAGCAGCCTGGTAGCTCGTCGGGCTCATAACCCGAAGGTCGTCGGTTCAAATCCGGCCCCCGCAACCAATTCTAACGACACTTCCTGAGGCACTGCCTAGGGAGTTTTGTCGTTTATAGCATTCAGCAATATTCTATCACTCTTTACTCCCCTGCTTATTTTGCCCAGCCATTCCAGATATCCTTGCAAGGCTACCACGGTATTTCCTGCAGCCTATTTCCTTCAGCTCATCTTGTTTAGCCCTATTCTGCCCGCGGTATCCCGCTCCTACCGGGCTAGCATTATTCTTGGCATCAGCTTATGTTTCAAAAAGCGCTCGCGTCCCCCACCTTCGCCTCTCGCTGTCTCGGGTCCTGATATTTTCATTTGCCGAAAGGTAATGGCGCTGCCACGGTTATCGGCCGAGCACGCCCCCAGCCGCAAAATAGGCTTTGATACCTGCCAAAATGGATTCGGCCACCTGCTGCTGAAAACGTGCGGTACGTAGCCTGCGCTCTTCCTCTACATTACTGATAAAAGCCGTTTCTACCAATATGGACGGAATGTCAGGCGCTTTCAGCACGGCAAACCCTGCCTGATCGACACTCTTTTTATGCAGATGGGAGACTTTCCCCAGCCGCTGTAATACATGCTTGCCGAACTTGAGGCTGTCATTAATGGTAGCGGTTTGCATCAAATCGAAAATAGTATGATCAAGGTAGCGATCGCCGCTCTTGCTTACGCCGCCGATATCATCGGCGGCATTTTGGGTCTGGGCCAGAAAGCGGGCAGCAGCACTGGTTGCTCCCTTGGTCGATAAGGCGAACACTGAAGATCCCCGGGCGGCCCGATTGGTAAATGCGTCGGCATGTATAGAAATAAAGAGATCCGCCCGCTGCTTGCGTGCCTTGGCAACCCTGACTTTAAGGGGGATAAAAACATCTTCATTTCGGGTCATGAACACTTTCATGTTGGGTTGCCTGGCGATCAGGGTTCGCAATCGCCGGGCGATGCTGAGCACCACATCCTTCTCCCGGGTTTTGTATTTGCCAATCGCCCCGGGATCCTCGCCACCGTGTCCAGGATCCAGCATGATGATAATCGGGCGATCGCGGCCCGCCTTGCCCGCTTTGGGCGCTGCCGCCTCGGGGGGCAGGTTACGGGCCAAATCGCCTTTATTGTAATCTTCCAGCAACGCTAGCAGTGGATCATCTTGGGCTGCGGAATGACTACCGGCAATCGGATAGAGATCCAATACCAATCGGTTTTTAAAACCCGCTACCGGCTTGAGAGTTAAAAATCGCGCTTCGACCCGCTGTTTAAGCTCCAATACCACCCTGAGGGTCTGCTTATCAAACTGGCCGGCACGGATGTTCGCCAGGTAAGGATCACTGCCCTGTACCAGCTTGCCCATGCTCCTGAGCACTGAATTAAGATGCACGCCGGAAATATCGATCACCAAACGATCGGGATTGGTGAGGACAAATTGACGGTAGTGCAGAGCAGAACCCGATTCAATGGTTACGCGGGTGTAGCTGGAGGCAGGCCAGATGCGAACCGCAACAACATCTGATGCCGCTGCGTGACCCAGTCGGCTGATACTGAGCAGCCAGGTCGCGGTAGCCCCTTGTAAAAACAGGCGACGCCCCGCGTTATGATTTGGATCCGACATGACACTCCGCTAGTAGAGCTAATTCAATGAAAAGCATATATTTTCATGATAAGACAGAAAACTTTAACCAATCTCTTGGTTCCTGTCATCCGAAAATGGACCTATGCTGTAGCCAAGCCGGGCTTTTTTCGCTTCTTTACATTAGCGGTAATGGAAATTGGTGCTTGCCATCACCTACTCGATAGAATAAAAATACATAAAATCAGAATAACCATTCACTGAGGATTGGCCGTGAAGGAACGTAGTACTGAACTGGTGCAGGGCTTTCGTCATTCAGTTCCCTATATTAATGCCCACCGGGGTAAAACCTTTGTGGTGATGCTGGGCGGCGAAGCGATTGAACATGAAAACTTCGCCAATATCGTTAACGATATTGGTCTGCTGCACAGTCTGGGAATCAGGCTGGTGCTGGTCTACGGCGCCCGACCGCAGATTGATGCCAATCTGGCGGATCATCATCTGGAGCCGATCTACCATAAATACACCCGCGTCACGGACGCGCCGACCCTTGAACTGGTCAAGCAGGCCGCTGGGTTGTTACAGCTCGATATTACCGCTCGGCTCTCGATGAGCCTGAACAACACGCCATTACAAGGCGCGCATATTAATGTCGTCAGCGGCAACTTCATCATTGCGCAACCGTTAGGGGTGGATGATGGCGTCGATTATTGCCATAGTGGCCGCATTCGCCGCATCGATGATGAAGCCATTCACCGCCAGCTTGATAGCGGTGCTATCGTCTTGCTTGGCCCGGTGGCGGTGTCGGTCACCGGCGAAAGTTTCAATCTTACCTCCGAGGAAGTCGCCACCCAGTTGGCCGTTAAGCTGAAAGCCGAAAAAATCATTGGTTTCTGTTCTTCCCAAGGCGTGACGGACGACAGCGGCAATATCATTTCTGAGCTGTTCCCCAAGGAAGCACAAGAACGTATTGATGCTCTTGAACTGGCTGGCGATTATTATTCCGGTACGGTACGTTTTCTGCGTGGAGCCGTTAAAGCCTGTCGCAGCGGAGTACGTCGCTGTCACCTGATAAGCTACCAGGATGATGGTGCGGTGGTGCAGGAGCTGTTCTCCCGCGAAGGGATCGGCACGCAGATTGTCATGGAAAGTGCAGAGCAGGTCCGCAGGGCGACGATTAATGATATCGGCGGCATCCTGGAGCTAATCCGCCCGCTGGAACAGCAGGGGATCCTGGTGCGCCGTTCGCGGGAGCAGCTGGAGATGGAGATCGATAAATTCACGATCATAGAACGAGATAACCTGACCATCGCCTGCGCGGCCCTTTATCCTTTCCCTGAAGAACAGGTTGGGGAAATGGCTTGCGTAGCGGTTCATCCGGATTATCGAAGTTCATCCCGCGGTGAAATGCTGCTTAAGCGTGTCGCCCAGCAAGCCCGGCAGATGGGGTTAAAGAGACTGTTTGTCCTGACAACCCGCAGTATCCACTGGTTCCAGGAGCGAGGCTTTACCCCAGCGGAAGTTGACATGCTGCCGCAGCAAAAACAGGCCCTGTACAACTATCACCGCCGATCAAAAATCCTGGTGGCAGAACTGGGCTGAACCGAAAAATTATTGCGGCGTCCCGGTGACCGCAGCGTCTGCCAGGCGGGCTATCAGACCGCTGCGGCGTTGGGTGGCGGTCGCAATGGCATAGGTCAGCACATCGTCATTACCATAAAGCGACAGTTGTCTGCGCGCACGGGTAATGGCGGTGTATACCAACTCACGTGACAACACCGGCAGCACCTGGCTGGGCAGCACCAGCGCGGTATGCATAAACTCCGACCCCTGGGATTTGTGCACCGTCATGGCAAAGGCGGTTTCATGGGCCGGCAACCGGCTTTGTGATACCGTCCTGATACTGCCGTCTGGCAAGGGGAAATACACTCGCAGTTCACCGTTGCCGTTATCCAGGGTAATGCCGATATCGCCGTTGTACAGCCCAAGCGAAGGTGCATTGCGGGTGATCATCACCGGCCGTCCTGCGTAACCGCGTCCACTTGTCTGCAGCCGAATCAGGCCGGCACGCTGCAGCGCCTGCTCAATTCTGAGATTAAGTCCGGCCACGCCGAACGGCCCCTCGCGCAACGCGCACAGCAGCCGATAATCGCCGAAGGCGGCCAGTATCTCCTGTACTGGTTTATGACTCGCAACGCGGGTGAGATAATCCCGATATCCCGCTACTGCCCCGGCCAGCATATCCCGATAATCCTCATCATTTATCAGTCTGGCATAGCTGACATCCGGCAGGTCAGTCGCCTTCAGCAGCGTCAGCGCCTGATGGACGCTGCCGGTATTGACTGCCTCAGCAAGGCGTCCAATCCCCGAATGCAGATTAAAACGATAGCTTTTTTGCAGCAGACAGAGGCTGTCGCTTACCGGATGCCCGCCCTGATGCGGAGATGGGGGAATGCTGCAACCACTGAGCCGTTCCAACTGCCGCCGCCGCAGGGATGAGTAGCCTTGTTCGGCAAAATGACAGAGATCGCCAAGTACCGCGCCGGCTTCCACCGAAGAAAGTTGGCAGCGATCGCCCAGGAATATCACCCGCGCGTGGGCAGGCAATGCAGCGATAAGATTCGCCATCATCGGCAAATCGACCATTGAAGCCTCGTCGACAATCAGCACGTCGACATGCAGAGGATTACCCTGATGGTAGCGCATACGCTGGCTACTGGGCTGGGCACCCAGCAGACGATGCAGTGTAATGGCTTCATCAGGCAGTAACCGCCGCTGCGCCGCAGTCAGTCCCAATTGCTGCAGGGCGGCGCCAAGGGACTCACTCAGCCGTGCCGCCGCCTTTCCGGTCGGCGCCGCCATGCGGATCCTGAGTCGCTGCTGATCGCTGAGCATCACCAGAGCCGCCAGCAGCTTCGCCACGGTGGAGGTCTTACCGGTCCCTGGACCACCTGATATCAATGCAACCTGATGGGTCAGCGCCACCGCAGCAGCCACTTTCTGCCAGTCCGGCGACGTGTCGTTACCGGTGGTGAAAAAAAGATCCAGTATCTGGCTTATCTGCTGCTCGTCGACCGGAATCATGACCTCGGGGCGGGTAAAAAAATGGGCTACCCGCTTTTCGTTAAGCCACATGCGCTGCAGGTAAAGCCGCTGACGATCCAGGACCAGCGGCGTTGGTCTGGAACCGTCACTGACGGCTTCGCTAGCCAGCAACAGGGATTCCCACTCCGAGACGTCGGGTTTTCCGGCCAGATTCCATGCCTGCTGCGCCAGCGCAGGATGGCGGCCGCCAAACAGTTGTTCCGCACTCAGCAGCGACAGCGGCAGGCAAACGTGCCCGGCACCGGCATCGGCGCTCAGACAGGCGCCGGCCAGCAGCAGCGCGGGATGAGTATCGCCCGCCAACATGCGTGCAAACTGGACGTCAAGGGGACGCCACAGTCGCATTTGTTGCATCAGCTCGCAAAATGAATCCATCAGTCTATCCCGTCTGCAGGGACTGCCGTCCCGTTGGTGCTGAAAAGCGCGTCCAGTTCGATAATAAACTGCGATTCGGGCCGGTAAAAAAAGACGCCATTGTCCGGATACTGCGCAGAGATGCCACGCAAAAACAGATAAAATACGCCACCAAAGTGACGCTGGTAGTCATAATCCGGCAGACGATGGCGCAAGTAGCGGTGTAGCGCCAGCGTATAGAGCTGATACTGCAAATCATAGCTGTGGCTGGCCATTGCCTGTCGCATGGCATCCTGGGTGTAGGCCGCGGCGTCCGATCCCAGCCAGTTTGATTTGTAGTCCAGCAGGTAATAGCGGCCCTGCCAGCAGAACACCAAATCGATAAAGCCCTTGAGCATGCCGCGTACCTGGGGAAATGAGAGCGGCGGCCTGCTGCGTGATAGGGGATCGTATTTTTTGCAAAGGCTGTCTAGCTGCTCGGCGCTGACCATGGCATCGATCGGCAGGTAAAATTGCATTTCCACCTGTTTTTTACCGGCGTCGATGTTGGCCAGTGTTATACCGTCGCTGTTCAGCCGCGTCGTGATTACCGTATGCAGCCACTGGGCCAGCATCGGCAGCCAATGAGCCTCTATTCCATGCTGGGTGCAATGCTCAGTGAACCATTGCGTTTCCAGCGTCCGACTGAAATCCGACACTTCAAACAGGCTGTGCAGAAAAGTGCCCGGAGCAGCGCCGCGCGGGAAAGTATGAGGAGTCAGCCCTGCCTGACCGTCCTGGCGCTGTTCACCGACGGCATCTATGTCGAGCCCAGGCCGCAAATCCATGACGACCGATGCTGCGCCATGCTGCTGAAGACCTGAATAGCTGGTGACACGCCAGTGGTCCTGGCGACGATGCGGGTAAATGCGCGCCGAGAGGACAAGTTTATCAGACTCTGGCGCCAGCCAGGGCTGACCGTCCGGGTCCGATACTTCTGCCAATCGGATACTCCCCCGGCTCTCATGGCAAAGGCCTTCAAGCTCTCGCCGCAAAGCCGCCGCATCCGCCGGTTTGGCACGTTGTATCAGGTAACCCAGAGCGCTATGGTGCAAATCCGTTTCTCCCTGCTTTTTACGGCTACCGCGAAACAGCGGCGCGACACCGATGCTGCAATGATAGACCGATCGCGTCAACGCGACATAAAGCAGGCGCAAATCTTCCGCCAAACGTTCTTCTTCCGCCAGCGCCAGGCTGCGGGCCGAAGCGCCAAGATCCAGCCAGGACTGGTAGCTATCGCGGTCATGATAGAGGGGGCGCTTCTGCGCGCGGTAATCCGCGGCAAAAGGCAGGAATACCAGCGGGAATTCCAGCCCCTTGGACTTGTGCACGGTGATGATTTGCACCAGGTGGCGATCGCTTTCAAGCCGTAGCTGCTGGTTGTCGGACTGAATATCAGGCTTTTCTATCTGCAGCGCCAACCAGCGCACCAGTGCATGTTCATTTTCCAACTGGGCCGACGCTTCCTGCAGTAACTCACCCAGGTGCAGCAGATCCGTCAGTCGCCGCTCGCCATTGACGCCGGCCAGCACGTTTTCAGCAGTATGGTGAGCACTCATCAACTGCCGCAGCATTGGCAGGACCCCTCGCCTGGACCATAGCAGCCGGTAACGGGCAAACTCATCTACCCATTCATCCCAAAGCACCTCATTATTGTTGATCTTATCAATCGCGGCAGCATCCAGCCCGATAAGGCTGCAGGCGATGGCGCAACGCAAGGCGTTATCCTGGGCCGGCATCAGCACCGCCTGCAGTATCCACAGCAGATCCCGGGCTTCAGCCGCATCAAATACGCTGTCACGGTTGGACAAATAGACAGCCGGGATCGACAACTCACGAAGCGCATCGCGCACCAGCGCTGCCTCCAGGCGGTTACGTACCAGCACCGTCATGTCCGAGGCCTGGACTGGCTGGCGTTTCCCGCCGGGTTTTATCAGGCATGCCTGCCCTTCATGAGCCGCTTTTAACCAGTTGCTGATGGTCGCCGCACATTGTCGGGCCATTATCGATTGATAGTCGCTGAGGCTTACCCCGTCGCCGGCCTGCAGCCAGATCATCATCGCCGCCTGGCGCTGACCATGGATCTCCAGACCGCGTTCCCGGTTGCCTTCAGCGGATTCAACCGGCAGGAACGGAATATCGGCGAAGATAAACGGGCTGGGTAAGCAACGAAACAGCTGGTTGACTGCATCAACCATACCTGGAGCCGACCGCCAGTTGGTATCCAGAGTGTAGTGAGCATCTACTTCGCTTCTGGCGCGCATATAGGTGAAGATATCTGCGCCGCGAAATGCGTAAATCGCCTGCTTGGGATCACCAATCAGCAGCAGCCCGCAGTCAGGCTGGTCAGCATAAATACGTCTAAAAATACGGTATTGCTGGGGATCGGTATCCTGGAATTCATCGATCATTGCGACCGGATATTGTTTACGCACCGCCGAGGCCAGTTTTTCGCCGCCCTCGTTTGACAGAGCACGGTCAAAACCGCTGAGCAAATCGTCAAAACCCATTTCGGCACGGCGCCGTTTTTCCAGTTCAAGGCCCAGCCGCACCTCCTTTAGCGCCAGCACAAATATCACATCCCTGAGTTTCAGAGGCTGTGCAAAGAAAGCATCCACCGCATCGAACAGGGTATGCCTGGGCGCCGGCCCCTTGGGCGATTTGGCCAAAAGCACTGACTGGCAAAAGCGTTCAAGCTCCTTCGGGAACCGGTAATCCCGCGTTGCTTCGGCAGCCCACTCGCCGATGCTGGCCAGCCAGGTTGGCAAGTATTTACTGCTGTAAGAACGGCGGTCAACGCCGGAAGCCGCCATGATATCGGGCAGATCCCCTGCCGCTGCCCGCCACTGGCTTTTTAGCCCATCGATGGCGGCAATGATCTGGTGATGCCGCTGAACAATGGTTTCGTTGGTCAGCGGCGGATTCTGCATCACCGGCGGCTCACCCTGCAGATAGGGCAGCAGTTCAGCAAGCAGCTTTTGTGGACCGTCCCATTCCTCATGCACCATTACGGCGATATCGTACGGCAATGGATAACAGTAACGGCGCCAGAAATCAGCACAGACCTGCTGGCGCAGCATTGACTCATCCTCGACCAGGTTCTGCTGGAACAACATGCCGGATTCGATGGCATTATGGCTAAGCATCCGCTGGCAAAAGCCATGGATGGTGTAGACCGCAGCCTCATCCATTTGCCGTTCCGCTGCCAGCAACATCCGCGCAGCTTCATCAGGGCTGGTTATCTGGTCAAGCAAGGCCTGCAGCAGCGTATCATCTGTTGATCGCCTGACGCAGGCGAGCCTCAAGCGATGAATATTTTCACGGATCCGGCCGCGCAGCTCTTCGGTAGCGGCTTCGGTAAAGGTCACCACCAGGATCTCGTCCACGCTGAGCGGACGGGGGTATGCCGCCTCATGGCCGAGTCCGAGCAGCAGGCGCAGATACAATGCCGCCAGGGTATAGGTTTTACCGGTTCCCGCCGAGGCCTCTATAAGACTTGCGTCCTGTAAAGGCAACGTCAATGGATTAAGCCTGGTTGCGGTCAAAGTCCGACTCCCGTGTTTACTGCTTCATGGCAGGCAGCATTTTTTGCAGTGTGGATGCGTCAGCATAGCGGGTCCAGCCATCAGGCGCGGCATATTCCGGTTTTTCCTGCTGTTCACCGCCGATCTGCGAGAGCAACGCCAGCCCCTGAGGCGCTATCACCGCCCGATGAAAGAAATCAGCTGCCTGCTGCCGGGACACTTTTCGCAGGCTCGCCACCAGCTCATCGCGACTGTTGAACAGCAAATTATTGCGGTACAAATCGCCGGTATAGAGATCAACTTCTTCATCCAGCGTCTGGGGCTGCTGCATCAGCTGGCTGATAACCCCCTGTTTATACTGCTCGAAATCGGCTGCATCAAGCTTGCGCAACCGCTGCTCAGCACCGATAAAAAAGGCCTGGAAGCGCTGATGCAGCCAGGATGGCTGATAACGACCGCTCTGCAGTACAAAGCCCAGTCCCGCCTGATCGCCAATAAATTGCGGCATCATGAATACGGCGTAACCCAGCTGTTCACGGGTCCTGAGCTGCTGATAAAACCAGGATTCAACAATTTGCGATAGCAGATAGCTGCAGGCCATGCCTTCAATTCGCTCATAGCCGACCGGAACATACAGGGCCGCTAACGCCGAATCACTGCTGCTGCCTCTTTTTTCCAGCAGCGCCTGCAGGGGTCTGTCGACCATGACTTTATCCGTGCGGGCAAAGTCCCTGCCGGCCAGTCCAAGTGTACTTTTGAGCTGCCGGGCCAGCCTGGTGGCGTTATCAGGTGTCATGTTGCCTACCACCAGCATATCAAGGGCTGCGGCACTGAATAAACGGTTACGGTAATCGATCAGTTCCTGCAGGGTGATGGAGGCGATCAGCGCCCGCCGTTCGCTTCTTTCAAAATAGGGGAGATTGGACAGTACATTGGCCGGCACCAAGGCCTGGGCATAGGCCTTATCTTTATCGGTTCCGTCCAGCTGTTCACGATACCAGCCCTTGGCCTGAATCAACTGCCCGGCAGTCGGCGTAAAAGTCGCGTAACGCCGCGCCAGCGTCATGGTCAATTGAGATAGCCGTTGGGTATAACCGCTGGCTTTGATGGTCAGGCCGTCGCTTTCAAATGTCGAAAAACTGATGCCGCCCACATAAGCCTGGTTACTCAACTCGGCCAGATCCAGTCCGGCGATGTAATCAGTCAGGGCATAAAGCACCTGATTACGCGCCGTCGCCATCACGCCGGCATTACGCAAATTAAGCGTGATACTGGCCCGTGGTTCGGTACTGAAATACTTGCTCGGCATGTACATCAGACGCAGACCCGGTTCGCTCTGCAGAGGCTGGGGAAAATCCTGCGTTTCAACATGGGTTATCAGAGAGAAATCATCCGGGATATAGGGATTCAGCGCCGGCAGGGATAGGCTGATGTGCTGTGCTTTCTGCCGCCATTCGGCCAGCTTGGCCGGGCTTATTTTATCGACCTGATAGGGGGCCGCAACAAAATAGGCCATTTTATTATGAGGCTCATCAGGACTGATAAACCAGATACGTGCATTGTCCAACGTCATGCCGTCCAATCTGGCGGCAATCGCATCGGGATCATAGCGATCGGCCAGGTAAGAAGCATCCAGCACGTGTTCGACCGGTACCCGCAGCATTGAGTCGACCAGCCATTCTATGTAATTCATATCGCGGGTTATTACCGGGTAACGAAAATCCTGGTCCAGTACCTTGGCGATTTCGTTGAAATATTGCTGCTGTATGCCGCGCTGCCGCAGCGTGTTCAGATAGCTGAATATCGCCGCCACCACCTCATCACGTTGTTCAAACCCTTTATCACTCAAGGTTGCGGCGATGGCAAATACGCCGCCGTTGCCATCGACTATCGGATCCGCACCGGCATCTATCGCATCTGATAGCCCCTCTTTCTGCAGCCAGTCGGCAAGCGTACCGGTGCTGCGGTTGCCAATGAGGTAGCTTACATAAGTATCGGTTTTGCTGCGAAATGCCTGGCTGTTATTCGCTATCGGGAACTCGATGCGCAACATTTTCTGCGGTTGTACTGGCTGATAATGCAGGATTACGCCGGTCTGTTCCGGTGTGACGGCAGGCACCGTGATAGTCGGCACTTCCGCCTGGCGATTGGCTATACGCCCATAGGTCTGTGCCGCCAGCGCAGCCAGCGCCTCGACCGGCTGATTGCTGTATATCACTCCCACCATCAGGTTAGCGGAATAATAGCGTTGATAAAATGCCTGTAGGGCATCATGCAGCCTGCTGCCGGGCTTATCGCTGAGGGTCTCGAGATTACCGCCGGAGAAACGCGCCCCCGGGTGAGCGGGATTCATGGTTTCCGCCCGAATTTGCGCCATCCGCAACCCGTCGCTTGACCTGGCCATGGTCAACTCGGCATCGACAGCATGACGCTCTTTGTCAGCGTTCTCAGGATCCAGCAGCGGAGCAGCGATGGCATCCGCCAGTCGATCAATGGCTGGCTGCAAGGCAGCATTGTCGACTTCAAGATAGAAAGCCGTGCGATAGGATGCGGTGCTGGCGTTGTGAGCGCCGCCATTTTTCTTCAGGAATTCAGATAGATTTTCCGGTTCTGGATAGCGTGTTGATCCCATGAGGATCATGTGCTCAAGATAGTGGGCCAGTCCCAGCTGGTTGTCCGGATTTTCAAGTGAACCCACCGGCACCGCGACGGCAGACAAAGACTTGATCGCCTGCTTATCGCTTACCAGCAGTACCGTCATACCATTATCTAGCCTGATGGCCTGGTACTGGCGCGTATCCTGATGGCTTTTGCGGACAGTGTCGTTAACCGGCTGCCAGGCCGGCGCTGCCCGTACAGGCGTAACAGCAAGAAGACATATCATCAGCAAACTGAATAATCCTATAGCAACTCTTCCCATCCTCTTCTCCAACAAAATCCTGACGGGCCCGCCTTGGCTCGACAATGTTAAGACCAGCGCTGCTCTGGCTAAGGGCAGTTAAAGGAGTGATAATCCGTGACCGATGTTTCCGATCTGGTTTACTGCCGGGTTATTTTCTTTTCACCACCGGGTGCTGCTTTGTCCGCCAGGTTAAGGCTGAACGGCTCCAATAGCCAGTCGCAGGCCGATTGAATGATCATATCGATTGTGCCGGCGTCGAGTTCAGGTATCAGCCGGTGCAGGTATGGGTCCTGTGCCTCCCCGGGAGTATAGCCGTCCCCCTGCCAGGCCAGCAGAAGTTTGTCCCGGGCCCGGCGCTGGGTGTCTTCACGCCAGTCGATGCTCGCCGCCTGCCGATCAAAACACTGTTCAAGCCAGGCTCCGCCACAGCGATTCAGCAGCATCAGCGGCAGGTTCATGCCCTGGCGATAGCCCTCGACCAGCGTTCGTAAACGCGCCTGGGCTTCTGCCGCGGGCAGTGCGGCGAACTGCCACTGCCCGCGAATGCCGAACATCCGGCTCTCACCCCGCCCGCCCATGGCACACCAGGCAAGATGCTCTAGCCACAGCGCCATGCCGTCTTTCATCCACAGATTGCCCGGCCTCCAGCGCAGCAAGCCATCAACCTGGACCTGGGGCAGCCAGCCGCTGAGTTCAAGATCGCCGCAGTCCACTCTCACCTCAATGCTTCTGGATTCAGGCCGTCGCTGCTCGCGGATAAGCTGTGCCAGTGGGGCGATCTCTTCCTGCTGACGGGCCCAATACAGCTCGCCGAATGCGCCAAAGGGTAAATGGCCTGCTGCCCTGATATGGCGGTAAAGCGTGGCCGGGTCCTCATCGTTTATCAGCGCATTGACCAGGCGGTCATTGAGCTGGTAGCGAGTCAGGCTATCAATCACAAATGGCTCATCGGCTGATAATTCAGTCTCTTCCAGTTTGAAGTAGACTCCCAGCCGCTGTTGAAAATAGGCCCGCACCGGATGGCCATAAAAACGCCTGAGCCCATCAAAGGTCAATTCCGTCAACGGCCGGTCACTCAATGGCTGGACGAACTGGGAAGGTGGTGTGCCGCTGGCACTGGCGGCAGGGAGCCATTCAATCGAGAAACTCTGCCCCGGTGTACCGGGCATAAAGTTTTCAGGCGCAAAGGGCATACGAGAATGCCATTGATATAAATGCTCTTTTACCCGATGAGCACTGGTATCGACATCAAGATGCTCATCGCCGGCCAGGCAAAAGCTCTGCGCGATGTAGTCAACCAGCTCACTGACCAGCACAGAGGGATAACGTGGGGTATTATCCTGGATTGAACGGCCGATAAAGCTGATATAGAACCGCTGCTGAGCGCAGATCAGCGCCTCAAGGAACAAGTAGCGGTCATCATCACGTCGGCTACGATCGCCGCGCCGGGACTGCTGAGCCATAAGGTCGAAACCGGTTGGTGGCAGCGTGCGGGGATAAACGCCATCATTCATTCCCAGCAGGCATATGACTTTAAAAGGTATTGACCGCATCGGCATCAGAGTACAGAAATTGACCGAACCGGCCAGGAAACGCTGGCTGACCCTTTCCTCTTCAAGCCTGGACGTCAACTCATCGCGCAGCAGGGTCACCGACACCTTATCGGGGTAAAACGACTGGAGCCCGAACTGAAGGATTTGCTGCCACTGGGTTTCGATAAGTGCCAGCGCGGCTTCTGTCTCTGCGTCGGGCAGGAAGAAATCCGTCAGCAGTTCCCGGCAGCAGGGCTGCCATTCGGCCAGCGTCAGCGGTGTGGACAGTCTGTCGCGCCATACCTTCAGGCGCATCAGCAGTTGCGCCAGATTGCCCGCCAGTTCGGCGACCAGCCCGCTGGACTCATCATAGGGAAGTATCCCTTGCCAATCGCCGGCCTGGCTGTCCATGGCATAGCCGAGCAGCATGCGCATCAGCCCGAAACGCCAGGTATGCTGGCCGGTGGCCGGCAGCATCAGTTCGCGCACGGTATCATCGTCCAGTCCCCAGCGGATACCGGACTCATCCACCCAGCGCCTGAGCACCTGCAGGTCTTCTTCATCAATCGAGAAACGCGCCGCCAGGGCCGGCACCTCGAGCAGGGCCAGGACCTGTTCAGCGGCAAATCGACTGTCGGGCAGCTCAAGCAGGCTGAGAAACGCCGGCAGAGCGGGATGATATTGCCGCGCCCGCCGATCGGAAATGGCAAAAGGCAGATAGCGATCCGGTCCGGCATTGCCGAATACCGCCTGGATGGCCGGCGTGTAGCGATCGATATCCGCCACCATCACGATGATATCGCGCGCAGCCAGAGCCCCATCGTCCGAGATCATTCCCAGCAGTTGATCCTGCAGCACTTCCACTTCACGCTGGGGACTGTGGCATACGTGAAAGCACAGCGATCGGTCGGTCCGGGACAACGGTCGTTTGGCCAGGCTTTGTTCCAGCGTCTCGCTGCTCATGCCGACAACCGAGCGATCCTGCAGATCGAGAATATCCCGTTGTATGCTGGACAGCAGCAAATCATCGGCCGGCTCTACGAAAGCATCCACTTCACGGGCATCATCAAGCTGGGCCAGCAGATAAAGATTGTCCCGTCCCAGCTTACCCCAGGAAGCCAGCAGCGGATTGCCCACCTGTTGTTCGCCATCACCGTTGAACAGGCTCGGCGCCTGATCGGGCTGGCGGAACAGCATCTGATCCCCAAGCCCCTGATAATGTCGCCGTTGGCGGCTTTGCAGACGCGCCAGAAAAGCGTGATCACGGATATCCCCCCAGTAATAGCGGCAAGGGTTGGTAAACAGCAGATGAACATCAATATGCCGGCCCAACGCCTGCAGAGCCTGAAGATAAGTAGGAGGAAGGGCTGATATCCCACAGATAAACACCCGGTCCGGCAGTCCGGCCGGCCGCTGCGATGCCTCGGTCAGCACCTGGATAAAATGCTGGTAGAGATTGGCGCGGTGCCAGGGTGACTGACCGCTGTCGGCCGTCTTCTCGACCAAGGCACGCCACAGCGGCGCCTGCCATTGCTGCGCTTCGCCCAACCCTTCTACCTGCTGGCCTTCTTCCCAGCGGCTGAGCCAGTCAGGACGGTAAACCAGATACTGGTCATAGAGATCCGCTATCCGGCCAGCAAACTGAAAACATTTTCGTTTGTTGTCATCATTTTCCAGATAGTGGCTCAGGGTCTCAAAGCCGGACTGGTGACACATTTCAGGCAGCAAAGACATCAGCTTCCAGGTCATCGCATCCTTCGAAAAGGCGCTTTCTTCCGGAATGTCCGGCAGGACCCGGGTAAACATCTGCCAGATAAAGCTGGCCGGCAGAGGGAAGTCGATATTGGCGGCAATGCCAAACTGGCCAGCCAGTTCCATCTGCATCCACTGCGCCATTCCGGTGCTCTGTACCAGCACGGTTTCCGGCTGAAATGGGTCCGATAACGGCTTGCCCTCAATAAGGGCGGCTGCCAGCATTTTCAGTACGTCCAGCTGGTTTGAATGATAAACCGTAAACATGCAGCCTCCTTTACCGTCCCCGGAATGTCCTGCTTTTTAGCCGGATACTCTATCCGTATTTGAAATGAAAACAAGCCGCAAATCCAGGCCATGGCCTGAGGCTTACTGGCGGGTAGAATGGGTGGCCGGGCGACAATACCATTCTTCAAGCGCGACCTGGCTGCCTGTTAGCGTGGTCACTGCCGCTTTTACCGTTTCACACCCACCGCCGCGCTCGATATGCCGCCGGGAAAATGTCCACCCGGCAGGGAGGTCATCCACCGAGAAATGCTGGCCGCGGCGGTACTGCTCCAGCGCCTGATGAGCATATGACAATGCCTGGGCGTATTGATACTGCTGATGCCGAATAACCTCGATTCGCTGACGGTACTGGCAAAGCGCCAGTATGATAATTGACGTCAGGGCGCAGGCAATCATCACCTCAGGCATTCCCTGCCCCAGCTGTTTTCTGCGTTCCATGGCGCCGCTCGCCGGGAAAATAGTCCAGCCAGCCGGCCGACATCGCTGACAGCCGATAACCCTCAGAGTTTCCGGTCTCGTCCGGACCGACACGCAACCGAACCAGCCTGAAAAGCTGCAGCGCTTGTCCCTGCTCATCCTGCTGCCCCTCCCCTGCCAGCACCCAGTTGCCGGCTCGCCCGCTGTCGCCAAGACACACTCTAAGCCGGTCATCCGGTTGGCAGCGGCATTCGCCATCGATACCCCGCCAGCGCAGCGTAAGTCCCCATGCCAGGGAGGACTCGGCCTGATGAAACGCCTTAAGATAGAGGAATTCATTATGGATGACCTTCTGCCAGCGCTGGGTATGCAGTTGAACGCCCATCACCGCCCCCAGTCCGAGCAGCAAAATCGTCATCATCAGCGACAATGCCACGCTGCCACGCTGTGCGCCGGCTTTCATCCATTACGCCTGGCCACCAGGCGAACGATGCGATGGCAGACTTTCGGCGCATGGGCCAGCCTGCCGTCCAGTGTCACTCGAATGCCGTCAGCGCCGAGCATCTCGAACTGCAGGGCGGTCACATGCATCTGTTCACCATCATGGATATTGACCCAGCCCGGTTCGTCACAGTGCGCAGCATTGCGACGTGCTTCCAGCGCATGCTTGCGCAGCCGGTAGCCAAACGTCTGGTCAACGAGTTCGCCGCTAAAATTGCGGGCCTGCGGATGATAATAGGCATAGTTGAGCATCAGGCACGAGTCTGGACGCTCACCGCTGTGCCGGGAAATAGATAGGGCCCGCTTCCCGCTGTTGTCGTGGTGAAAACCTGCACGTCTTATCTCTTTTTCAATCTTCAGCATACTGAACTCCAACTGATTGATTAGCCAAACATTTTGCCTAGCCAGACGGCAATCGCTCTGTAGCCTGGGTAAAAAGCGCAGGCCTGAGCACACCAGCATGCCGCTGGCGACCAGGGCACAGAGCAGCGACACCAGGCTGAGGCCCCGCTGCTTATCCGCAGCCATCCCATTATCCGCCATTATCCCGCCGGTTCGACAACAGACCTTATACGACCACCGCCGGAAAGGATGATGGTGATACGGCCCGACGGACCTGTCAGCAAAAGGCTGGCCGGTGTGGCGGTGCTGCGCAGTCCGGCAAGCGTCAATCGGTCGGAGGCTGAACTTTCCAGCTTGATATTGGCATAAGGTGAATGCAATCGTGCTGAAGAACCGGCTGGTGCGCCGTCACAGTTGGCTGACACGCCAATCAGCGACCAGCCATAGCCCTGATTTACCCGTAGCTGGCAATTCTGGTTGATACGAGTGGCCTGTAGCTGATGTCGCTGCATGAAATCGGCCAGCCGGTCAGCCGCTTCGGCCAGTTGCGCATGATGCTGCAGGTGCCGCCAGCCGTTAAGCGCCATCAGAATGGTCATGGCGATGATGGCAAGGCAGATCAGGGCTTCAGGCAGGGTAAATCCCTGGGTTCGCACGGCGGTTGTTTTCATCTGTCTAGAATGGCGCAGGTGGTCGCAAAGGACCAGGTTGACCGAACGGAGATGTAAGAGGGGGCGTGATTTAATTTTTCATTACTGAAAATAGGACTTGGAAGTGTAACAGGCGCCCGATAAAGGCGCCCGTTTGAGCCGGCAGGTTGTTAACCGGCGCTATATTGCCACCGGGGCCTTGATGGCAGGATGGGGATCGTAGCCCTCAATGTCAAAATCTTCGAAACGATAATCAAACAGTGAGGCGGGCTTGCGTTTGATAATCAGCCTTGGCAGATCATGGGGTTCCCGGGTCAGTTGGAGATCGGCCTGTTCGAGGTGGTTGCTGTAGAGATGAGTATCGCCACCGGTCCAGACAAAATCGCCCACGTCCAGATCGCATTGCTGCGCCATCATATGGACCAGCAGCGCATAACTGGCGATATTAAACGGCAGTCCCAGAAAAATGTCGCATGAGCGCTGGTAGAGCTGGCAGGAAAGCCGGCCGTCAGCGACATAGAATTGGAAAAAGGCATGGCATGGCGCCAAGGCCATCTGATCCAGTTCACCGACATTCCAGGCTGAAACGATAATACGGCGGGAATCGGGGTCCTGCTTGAGTTGCTCGACCACCCTGGCCAACTGGTCTATCTGGCGGCCATCTGAAGTGCCCCAGGCACGCCATTGCTTGCCATACACCGGGCCGAGATTACCTTTCTCGTCGGCCCATTCATCCCAGATGGTCACTTTGTTGTCGCGAAGATAGCCGACATGGGTATCACCCTTCAGAAACCACAGCAGTTCATGAATGATCGAGCGCAGATGGCAACGTTTAGTGGTCACTAGCGGAAAACCCTGCCGCAGGTCAAAGCGCATCTGGTGGCCGAAAATAGAGAGCGTGCCGGTTCCGGTGCGGTCCGCTTTCGGTGTGCCGGTCTCGCGAACCAGCCTCATCAGATCCAAATACTGTTTCATATTACCTCAGGACAATTGTTGCTGCGGGCGCTGGCGATACGCCCAGATGATCATGATAACGCCGGCGACGATCATCGGAACAGAGAGCACCTGCCCCATACTGATCACACCACTGAATAGGCCAAGCTGGCTGTCCGGCTGACGGAAGAATTCTACCAGGATGCGGAAGGCGCCGTAGCCTATCAGGAATAACCCGGAGACGCTGCCCATCGGTCGCGGCTTGCGGATAAAAAGATTCAGGATGATAAACAGCACCACTCCTTCGAGCAGCATTTCATAAAGCTGTGAAGGATGCCGCGGCAACGAGCCAAAGGTATCAAATAGGGTCTGCCATTGGGGGTTGCCCGGTAAAAGAGCCACATCCTCGGCGCGCGAACCCGGAAACAGCATCGCCCAAGGCGTCTCGGTGGTCACCCTGCCCCACAGCTCGCCATTGATAAAGTTGCCCAGTCTTCCAGCGCCCAGACCAAAAGGGATCATCGGCGCAATAAAATCGGCCACCTGGAAAAAATGACGCTTGGTGCGGCGGGCAAACCAGAACAGCACACAGATGACGCCGATAAGACCGCCGTGGAAAGACATGCCTCCGTCCCAGACCTTGAACAGATACAGGGGATTTTCAAGAAACAACGGCATATTGTAAAACAGCACGTAACCGATGCGTCCGCCGAGGAATACCCCCAGGAAACCGGCATACAACAGATTCTCCACTTCGTCCTTCGTCCAGCCGCTGCCGGGTTTATTGGCGCGCCTAACCGCTAACCACATGGCAAAGACGAACCCGACCAGATACATCAGTCCGTACCAATGCAGCGAAACCGGGCCTATTGAAAAAATTACCGGGTCAAACTCGGGAAAAGCCAGATATTTTGTTGTCATTCTTCACCAAAGCTCATGTCGATTTTTAACGCCCCCCTGGCTGTAATTCGGGGCAGCAGGTATGATTTATCCGGAAAACGGCGCCAAATAAAGGTCCATTTATCCGTTCAAGGGTGACGCATCATAGCATAGGCTCAAATTGATGGCGGTCGGTGCGGTGTAAATTTATCAGGGGTAATGTAAGCGCATAGTGCCGCGAAGGGGTTCAGCGACCACCGCGAATAAGGCCGCCCAGCCCGCGTCGCTCCATAAATGACGCCACCTGATGACGTACCTCAATCGTATTTTGCGCAACCAGCATCCGCTCGACCAGCCCTCGGGCCTCTTTCAAATCAAGGTTACGCATCAGATATTTTACCCGGGCGACGCTGCGGCCATTCATGCTGAGCGTCCGGTATCCCATACCAATAAGCAGCAGTGCGCCCATGGGATCGCCGGCCATTTCGCCGCACAAGCTACATTCGATACCGAGCCGGTCGCAATCGCTGACGATTTTATGCAGCACCTGCAGCATAGCCGGATGAAGACTGTCGTACATCCCTGCGACACGGGTATTATTGCGATCAACCGCCAGCAGATACTGGGTGAGATCGTTGCTGCCGACCGAAATAAAATCCACCCGGTTGATCAATACCGGCAGCATAAATACCATCGCTGGCACTTCCACCATGATACCGATACGCAGCGGCGGCAGGGCATAACCGAGCATTTCCTCGACCTCACGTCCCGCCCTGTCGATCAAGCGCCTGGCCTCATCGATTTCATCAACGCTGGTAATCATCGGCAGCAAAATACTCAGGTTACCGGTAGCGGCGTTGGCACGCAGCATAGCGCGCACCTGGATCAAAAAAATTTCCGGCTGATCGAGCGTAATGCGGATCCCACGCCAGCCGAGGCAGGGGTTTTCCTCGCTGATTGGCATGTAGGGCAGCTGTTTATCAGACCCGATGTCCAGCGTGCGAAGCGTGACCGGCTTACTGGGAAACAGCTGCAGCATGCCCTGGTATTGCGCCACCTGCTCATCCTCCGAGGGGAAGCCGCTCTGGAGCATAAACGGGATTTCAGTGCGGTACAGGCCAACGCCATCAACCCGGTCGCCCAGGCGCTGTTCATGCTCGGCGCTGAGACCCGCATTCAGCATTACCTGAATCCGTTCGCCGCCCTGCAGGGTGGCCGGCTGTTCGACATCGTCTTCCGCCAGCCTGGAGAGCTCTTTTTCTTCACTGACCAGCCGTTGGTATTCCTGGACCAGGACCGGCTCGGGATCGACCAATAATTCGCCACGATAGCCATCAACAATCAACAAGCGCTGATTCAACAACAGCGGCTGAATATCAGCCGCCATGACGGTAGGAATACCCATCGCTCTCACCAGGATGGCCGCATGCGAATTTGCGGCGCCGTCCCTGACCACCACGCCGACCATTTTATCCTGCGGCATTTCAGCCAGCAGCGTGGCGCTCAGTTCGTCCGCCACCAGCACGAAACGCGAAGGCCATTGGGTTGCTCCCTGGGCATTGTCATCCAGATGGAACAGCAGACGCTGCCCCAGCGCCCTGAGATCGCCTGCTCGTTCACGCATATAACTGTCGTTAAGCTGAGCGAACTGTTCGGCAAATTGCTCTATAACCTGCTTGACCGCCCACTCGGCAATGGCCCCCTGGTCGATGCGGTCGAACAGCTCGCGCTTCAATCGAGTATCGTTGAGCAGATGAGAATACAGTTCGAATATTGCAGCACTGTCTTTTTGCGCACTGGTGGTAAAGCGTTTGCTCAGCCGGCGGAACTCAGCAGCCGCTTCGCCCAGGGCAAACGTCAGCCGTTCACGTTCAATGCCGCTGTCCAGTGAAGAGGCTTCATGGACCTTGTCCAGACTGGGCTGGCTACTGTCTATCCAGCCCTGAGCGATCGCCACGCCGGGCGCTGCCGCCAAGGCGCGAATCCGCGTCTGGCGATATTGGCCGAACAGGGCATTAAGCTGAGACTGAGAGAGAATGCCGGCCATCTGAGTGGCAAGCGTAACCATGAAAGATTCTTCGCTTTCATTGAACTGGCGATGCTCGCGCTGTTGCACCACCAGCACGCCCAGCAATTGGCGGCGATAGATAATCGGCACACCCAGAAACGATCGAAAGCGTTCTTCCTTGACCGCCGGGATATATTTGAAGCTGGGGTGGTTTTGCGCATCAGCCAGGTTGATAGGTTCCGCCAGACGGCCGACAAGACCGACGATACCCTGATCAAAAGCCAGGGTAACCGTGCGGCCCCGAGGCTTTTTCAGACCGCGGGTCGCCATCAGGTAGTAGCAGCGCCGATCATTGTCAGCCAGATAGACAGAACAGACTTCGGTGTTCATCGCCAGACAGGTTTCGTTAACCAGGATTTCCAGCGTATCCGACAGACGCGGCGCAGCGGCTACTTTTTCAACTATTTCTCGCAAGCGCGTGAGCATAATCTACCTAACCTAACCCCTTTTTCGCCTGTACGACGGAGCAGTCCGCTGCGGGGCAGGTTCCTGCAGCGGCATGACAACGCCGGAAAACTCTTTCATCACCCGGCGATACACATCCCGTTTAAAGGAAACGACCTGACGCACCGGATACCAGAAAGTTACCCAGCGCCAGCCGTCAAATTCGGGTATCCCCCCGCGTTGCATATTGATATCAGCATCCTGACACATGAGCTGCAGCAGAAACCATTTCTGCTTCTGACCGATGCAGACCGGTTTGGTATCCCAGCGCACCAGACGTTTTGGCAACTTGTAACGCAACCAGTTGCGCGTAGAAGCCAGAATGCGCACATCCTTACGGCTCAGTCCCACTTCTTCGAACAGCTCACGGTACATTGCCTGCTCTGGGGTCTCACCGGCATTGATCCCCCCCTGGGGAAACTGCCAGGAGTGCTGACCATAACGCCGGGCCCACAGTACCTGCCCTTCGAGGTTACAGATTACAATACCAACATTCGGGCGGTAGCCATCATCATCGATCACCGGACTACCTCGATTACATAAAATGCAAAGATGTTCCGATTGTTTCATACTCGCTCAATACGGTAAACCACTGGTTTTCAGTAATCTCTTAAGGCGCAGTAACCATGAAGGGCGATTTTCATCATGACGTTATAAACAGCCTGTCGGTCTCGCCACTGCGCTTATGCACTTTTTCTGTGGATAGATGTGTGCAGAACGATGGATTAAATGGGTAAAACTTTTACCGATACAAATAATGCAGCATTTCTGCATATCATAAATTTACTATATTTCAGCAAGCTAGATGTTTTATCACCGTTACAGACCGAGTGTACTGATGTGCGTCAGACGGCAGACAGCCGCCTAAGGTTAAAAAACGCGCAACGCCGATTTTATCCACAATTTTAGTGATAAAATGCATCAAAAAAGGAACAAGCTCGCAAAAAAGGGGCTCGTCAAGGCTGTAAATAGAACCAGTAGTGGCCTATTTGCCCGGTTATCCCTGTAATCTGTGGATAACAGGGTATAAGATCCTGTTCATTGTCGCTGACATCAGGTGCACAACATTCGGCGAATAAAAACATTGCTGTTTCCGGCAAGAAAAAAACAGTCTTAAATCATGCTATTATTGGAACCGATAGCTTAAATTGCCTGTGCAATGATATCTCCTGTTTCAGCCGGTTAGTTTTTAATCAATCCGCGGAAATGTTTATATGACTGTGCCTTCCTGTTTGGCTCCGGCCCCAGCGCCGACCAATGAAACAGAACTCTTTTACCGCGCCAGCGCACTGGCCGGTTTCAACCTGGCTGAACTGGCGCAGGGGGCGGGCTGGGTATTGCCTGCCAACCTTAAACGTGACAAAGGTTGGATCGGAGTACTGTTGGAACGTTATCTGGGCGCCAGTGCCGGCAGTAAACCGGTTCAGGATTTTGCTGATATCGGCGTTGAACTCAAGACTATCCCGGTAGACCGCAATGGGTGGCCGCTGGAGACCACGTTTGTCTGCGTGGCGCCGCTGACCGGCAACAGCGGCGTGACGTGGGAAACCAGCCATGTACGCTACAAACTGGCGCGGGTACTGTGGATTCCGGTCGAAGGTGAACGCGGTATGCCATTGGCTGAACGGCGGGTCGGTTCTCCTTTGCTGTGGAGCCCTGATGCCGAGGAAGAAGCGCAGCTCAGGCAGGACTGGGAAGAATTGATGGACCTGATTGTGCTGGGTCAGGTGGAGCATATCACCGCCCGCCATGGAGAGGTGCTGCAGTTACGGCCGAAAGCAGCCAATGGCCGAGCACTGACCGCGGCGGTCGGTGAACAGGGTCAGCCTATTCTGACCCTGCCCCGCGGCTTTTACCTGAAGAAAGCCTTCACCGGCCACCTGCTGGCGCGACATTTTATGGTTCAGTCCTGATCGTTTTGCCCAATGAAAAGCCAAAAAGCCTATAATTGAGTGACAGCATCAATCTAAGGTCATCTTTGTTATGTTTGATTGGATTATCGACCCTGCCGCCTGGATGGCGTTAGGGACGCTTACGGTATTAGAAATTGTATTAGGCATTGATAACATCGTTTTTCTGTCTCTGGTGGTGGCCAAACTGCCCTCACATCAGCAAACCAGCGCCCGGCGCATCGGACTGACCGGCGCGATGCTGATGCGGCTGTGTCTTTTGGCGGCTATTGCCTGGGTAGTGCATTTAACCCGTCCGCTTTTCTCGCTACTGGGCCAGGGGATCTCGACTCGCGACCTGATTCTGCTGGCGGGCGGCCTGTTTCTGATATGGAAATCAGTGGGTGAAATCGTCAGCAATATCAGGGAAGAAAGCGCGTCTGACGAGGGTAAGGAAATCCACTCCTTTCTCGGCGCCATCATTCAAATCATTATGCTGGATATAGTATTGAGCCTGGACTCGGTAATTACCGCGGTAGGATTATCCAGCCACCTTTTCATCATGATGGCGGCAGTAGTCATCGCAGTGGGTATCATGATGTTTGCCGCCCGCGCGATCGGCGAATTTGTCGACGCCCATCCCTCGGTCAAGATGCTGGCGCTGGCTTTCCTGATATTGGTGGGCGGCACTTTGATTCTGGAAAGTATTGATGTTGCGGTGCCCAAAGGCTATATCTATTTTGCCATGTTTTTTTCACTGGCGGTCGAAGGGCTGAATCTGCTGAGAAATGCTAAATCCGAACCGGTGCCGCAAACCAGTCGGGAACGTTGACGGCTCATATCCTGACTTCTGCGGCCGATAACGCACTACGTCTCCTTAGATTGTCAAAAAGACGACAACCCCGCTGTTGGCAGCCCTTGATATTGTTAACCTTGCTGGCCGGGTCTGATTTTCGATAAAACGGATAAATGCGATGAATAAAAGAATAATAATGGTGTTGGTACTGGCCACTGCCGGTCTGCTTTCAGGGTGCTCCAGTGATTATGTGATGGCGACCAAGGATGGCAGGATGATCCTTACCTCCGGCAAACCGGCGCTGGATAAAAGTACTGGGCTTATCCGCTACACTGACGAACAGGGCAATGAAAAGCAGATAAATGGTAACGATATTTCTCAGATGCTCAAGCGCTGAGTACCGCCCTTTGTTTCTAGCGCACAAAGGTCATCAGGTCGCCGCTATATAACGCTTCTCCCCGACCGTCGGCTTGGTTATAGTCGAATGACGAGTGGGGAACGTTACGCGCCTTTTTTCAAGATACTCAAGGAATCAGCCTCAATGCATTATCACCGTATCCCCCATAGCTCGCTTGAAGTCAGTACTCTGGGATTGGGCACCATGACCTTCGGTGAACAAAACACGGAGGCTCAGTCCCATCAGCAACTGGACCATGCTGTCGCAGCAGGCGTCAATCTACTCGATACTGCAGAGATGTACCCGGTTCCCCCGCGCCCCGAAACGCAGGGCCTGACGGAAACCTATATTGGTCATTGGCTGAAATCACGCGGACAGCGTGAAAAAATCATTCTGGCGACCAAAGTGGCGGGTCCATCCCGGGGCAGCGATGCCGGCATTCGCCCGCAGCAGATTCTCGATCGGAAGAATATTCGTGAAGCCCTGAATGCCAGCCTGCAGCGTCTGCAGACCGATTATATCGACCTCTATCAGGTGCACTGGCCGCAACGAGTCACCAACTGTTTTGGCAAGCTCAATTATCGTTACACCGACGATAAGCCGGCCGTCACCCTGTTGGAAACGCTTGAAGCGCTAGCCGAACAGGTGCGCGCCGGCAAGATCCGCTATATCGGCATCTCCAATGAGACCCCCTGGGGCGCCATGCGCTATCTGCAGCTTGCTGACAAACATGATTTGCCGCGCATTGTGACGGTGCAGAATCCTTACAGCCTGCTCAACCGCAGTTTTGAAGTCGGTATGGCTGAAATAAGTCAATTCGAGGGTTTAGAGCTCTTGGCCTATTCGAGTCTGGCATTCGGTACGCTAACCGGGAAATACCTCAATGGCGCACGTCCCGCCGGTGCGCGCAATACGCTTTTCAGCCGCTTTACGCGCTACGGGTCGCCGCATACCGAGCAGGCGATTGCCGAATATGTCAGTCTGGCTCAGCGCTATGGCCTGGACCCGGCGCAGATGGCGCTGGCGTTTGTTCGTCAGCAACCTTTTGTCGCTTCAACACTGCTGGGCGCCACCACGCTTGAGCAACTGCAGACCAATCTGGCAAGCCTGGATCTCACGCTTGACGAGGAGGTCCTGACGGCGCTGGAGTCTATCCATCAGCGCTTTACCATCCCGGCCCCCTGATCCTGAACCTGCCCGTGCTCTTATTCAGCCAGCGGCAATTTTATTAGCGCGGGCACCCCACCACACCACCAGGATAGCCAGGCTGAACAGCAGTCCGAAACCGACGCCGATGATCACCGCCGGCGCACTGAGTTTCACGGCCAGGGTATACAGCGCCAGCATTAGCAGCATGGCGATATTCTCGCCGAAGTTCTGTACGGCGATGGCATTACCCGCACCAACGCTCACTTTGCCTCGATGCTGCAGCAATGCATTGAGCGGCACGATAAAAAATCCGCCCAGTATGCCAATCAAGGCCAGCAGCACATAAGCAGGCAGCAGGTGCTGCTGCAGACTGAGGGCCACCACCACCAGCCCGATGATGATGCCGGCGGGGATGCAGCGACGGGCGGTTTCCAGGGTAATCAGACGAGCCGCCGCGCCCGCGCCCAGCACGATGCCTACCGCGACCATGGCGTTAAGCAAAGTGGGGGTCGCGTTATCATCGATTCCCAGCGCAACCGGCACCCACAATACCAGCAAAAATCTCAGCGTAACGCCGGCGCCCCAGAACAGGCTGGTACCGATTATCGACATTCGGGTCCAGGGATCCTGCCACAGCGAACCACAGTTAGCGCTGAACGATCGGATGATGGCCGTAGGCTGCCAGCCGCTTCCCCGTCTGGCGGGCGACAGGCGGGGGATAAAGATATTGGCAATCACTGCCAGACCAAAGGTCATTGCACACACCACCAGCGCCGTTTCAATCGACCAGTCCGCCAGCATCCCACCGGCAACCGATCCGGTCAGGATGGCGGCGATAGTTGATGCTTCCATCAGGCCATTGGCTTTGACCAGTTGTGTCCCTTGGGTGAGTTCGCTGAGGATGCCATATTTGGCCGGCGAATAGGATGCCGCGCCGATCCCCACCAGGCAGTAGCCTATAAACGGATTAGCGCCGAAGCAGATAAGCAATGCCCCGGCCAGTTTCAGGCCGTTGGCGACCATCATTACCCGGCCTTTGGGGAAATGGTCGGCAAATTGACCGACGAACGGCGCCAGTACGATATAAGCTGCGACGAACAGCATTTGCATCGCCGGTTGGCTCCAGTCCGGGTAAAGCTGAACTTTGAGTAACGCCAAGGTGACGAATAACAGCGCATTATCTCCAAAAGCGGAAAAAAACTGTGCAATCATGACCGCTATCATCGAACGTGATAACAGCCCAGGCGCTGCCGGGTCGGTTTTACTCATTCAGCATCCTCCGGCTCTGCAGCCATTTTACTCAGGGTGACGAAGTCGGGCTTACCGCTGCCGAGCAACGGTAACCGTTCCAGATAGCGTATATCGCGTGGCACGGCGATTTCCGCAACACCGTCTTTACGCGCCTGTTGCTGCAGGGCACCCCGGGCGAGGTGGCGGTCGGTGGTAAACAGCACCACGCTTTCTCCACGTGCCTTGTCGATTTTGGTGGTGGCCCCATGCTCGGCATCGGGAGAGGTCCGATAGGCCAATTGCTCCACGCTTTCAAGGGAGACCATTTCCCCCGCCAGTTTGGCAAAGCGCTTTGCCCTTCCCTTGATAGCGCAGAATCCCTGAGCATCAAGGGTGACGATATCCCCGGTATCGTACCAGCCGGTTTCCGCTTCACCCTCGGCATTCTCAGCCACGGGGGGTTCGATGTAATCCGGACGGGTCACCCGCAAATATCCTTTCATGACATTAGGGCCGCGCAGCTGCAGTTGCCCCCCGTCATCAATGCCCTCTACCGGTAACAGGCGGGTTTCGATGCCGGGTAAAATCCGCCCGACGGTATGGATTTTTGCCGCCATCGGCAAATTGATGGCCACCACCGGCGCGCATTCCGTCACGCCATAGCCTTCGAGAATACGAATGCCGAATTTGTCCTGCCACAGCAGACGAGTGGTTTCAGAAAGCTTCTCCGCGCCGGCGACGACATAGCGTACCCGGGCAAAATCGTACTGGTGGGCAAAGCGTCCATAGTGCCCCAGGAAAGTAGACGTGCCGAACAGCACAGTGCAGTTCTGGTCGTACACCAGTTCGGGGATGAGACGGTAATGCAGCGGGCTAGGATAGAGCAACACTCTGGCACCGGTTATAAGTGGAATCAGCATCCCCACCGTCAAGCCAAAAGCGTGAAACATCGGCAAGGCCGAGAGGAATTTATCTTTTGGCGTAAAGTCCGCTACCGAGCGTATCTGCTCTATGTTGGCCAGCAGACTCTGGTGGGAATGGACTACCCCCTTGGGGGTTCCTTCCGAACCGGAGGTGAACAGGATCACTGCGCTGTCATCGGGCCGGCAAGGTAATTCAGCCCGGGTGGGCAGCGTCAGGTGGATAAGGATCCACAGTTTATCCGCCCCGGTCACTGAATCTCTCAGGTCTTCCAGGAAGACCCACTTCACCCCGGTCACCTTTTGCGGCAATGCTTCCAGTTTTGCTTTTTCCAAGAACTGGCGGGAGGTGACTATCGTTTTAAGTGATGCCGCAAGGACGGCGTTGTTGATGCCGTCCGCTCCGGCAGTGTAATTGAGCATTGCCGGGATACGGCCACGCAATCCGGCAGCGATAACCGCGGCGGCGGTGACCGTTGCGTTAGGCAATAGCAGGCCGATAGGTTCCCCCACGCGGGTAAAACGCTCGAGTATTCGACTAACGCCGAGAATTTTTTTCAACAAGGCCCGGTAGCTGTCCGGTTTAAAGGCGATATCCTCGATACACGGGGTCCCTGCTCCATAGCGATTCATCGCCGTCAGCAATGCCTGGTAAAGGGTCTGCTTCGGCCTGGATGCCATCCGGGCATTCATCATGATGCGGTGGAGCTGTTCCCCGGCCATGCGACGGCGATCCCGCGCCCGGGGGGCCTCGGGCATCGGTAACAATGAGGGGGATTGCACGCTGATGGTCACTTTGGGAAACCAACGCAGTTTAAATGAGCCAGCCATGCGCCCGAACGGCGTCAATTCAGGTCCATCCAGCCAGACCGGTACTACGGTTGCACCGGAACGGGAAGCGACGAACGCCGCTCCATCATAAATCTTCATCAACGAACCGGTCACCGTAATCCGGCCCTCCGGGAACACCACCACCGGCTTACCCTCGCCAATAGCTTTGATCAGCAATTTGATACTGAGTGGTCGGGCATGATCGAGGACAATAACCTCGACATAGCGCCTGATGATACGGATGTACCAGCTATCCCCCAGTCGGGCATAGGTCGCGAAGACCGGCTTTACCGGCAGAAACAACGCGAGCAGCACCGCATCCAGGAATGACACATGATTCGGTGTTATCATGATTTTTTGCTGATGCAGTACACTGACGTCGCCAATAACCTCGACCCGATAGAGTAGCTTCAGTACCCTTCGCAACAGGGGTAACAGCATGTCATCTCCTTATGAGTGGATGATAATAATTGCTCCGCCAACTAACTTTAGCAGATTGGGCGCGTCATTTATAAAGATGGCATAAAAGCCGACAATGGCTTTTGCTGCTGCCCATCGGCGGTGAAATTATCCCGACTTAGCCACTCGGCCAACGCCGCTCTTATCTGCGGCCACTCTTTATCGATAACTGAATACCAGCAGGTATCTCGATTGTGCCCGCGAGAGACGACGGCCTGACGGAAGGTACCTTCATACTGAAATCCCAGGCGCCTGGCCGCACGGTTGGAAGGCATGTTCAGACTGTGGCACTTCCACTCACAACGGCGATAGCCTAATTGATCGAAAGTGTATGATAACAGCAGGGCGATGGCTTCAGTGCTGCAGCGGGATCGCTGCATCAGTGGGGTCCAATTGACCCAGCCGATTTCGAGTACGCCATTGGCCGAATCAATGCGCAACAACGATACCGACCCTACGGCACTGCCGCTGGCCAAATCGATAACAGCGAAAAACAGCGGATCATGACTGGCACTTTGCGCTGCCAGTAAAGAGTCGCAATCAGCAGGCGTCGCCGGACGATCGATGGAAAGATAGCTCCAGTCCCGCTGATCTTCTGCCAACTGCCAGGCATCAAACAACGCTTGGCTATGGGCGGTAGCCAGCGGCTCTAGCCGGCACCAGTGGCCTTCCAGAGTGACCTTTTCCGGACGTGGTCTGGCGACCCAGTCCGGCAGTGGGGAGCCTATCGGCTGCTGATACTGATTCTTTATGCTCATCTGATTTTTCCCTGTCGGTGCCGGTCAAAAGCGGAACCGGTAGCTGAGACATCGGCGTGTATTGCCATTATCAACCAGATACTAACGGGAAAAAAATCAGATGGCATTATATTCCTTTCTATTCCTTATCAGCGGAATAAGCGAGTTTCTTTTGTTGCGAGGCCAGCGCCAGACGCTGTGTCAGGGCTTGAGTGATGTGATCGTAGGCGGCGCTGCCCAGTGGCAATCGCAACGGCGGCTGGGGTTGGTCAAGCACCTGCAGCATGGCGTCCACGGTTCTGTCGGCATCTCCTTTGATATCGAATGAGCCAGTTAACAGCGCCCGGCGAAATTCGCCGGCGACCGTGGGCCCGTAGCATGCCAAAGGTTCGGCCACATCCAGTCCAGCGCCGAAATTGGTCTCTGTCGGGCCTGGCTCAACCAGTACGAAGTCGATATTGAAGGCAGCGACTTCCTGGGCAACTGATTCCACAAAACCTTCGATTCCCCATTTGGTCGCATGATAGAGGCTGAAATCAGGATAAGCGATTTGTCCCCCTTCCGAGGATAGCTGAACGATGCGACCGCCCCCCTGCCGCCGCAGATAAGGTAACACCGCCCGGATAAGGTGAATGGAACCGGTCAGGTTAGTGGCGATCTGGCGATCAATTTGCGCATCAGTCAGCTCTTCGGCAGCGCCGAACAGGCCATAACCCGCATTACTCACTATTCGATCTATACGTCCCAGGGCGTTGAAAGCCTCAGCGACTACGGTTTTGATTGCGGCGGTGTCAGTCAAGTCCAGGCTGATAACCCGCAGCCGGGAGCCGTAGCGTTCGGTCAGATCATCCAGCGATCCAGGTCGGCGAACGGTCGCCACCACCCGGTCATGCCGCGCCAGTAAGCGTTCGGTCAGCAAACGGCCAAGCCCGGCGGCGGTGCCGGTGATAAACCATGTTTTACTCATACTGTGATTCCTGTCGGTGTGGGTTGCGTGTTCACCAGACTAATGCGTTATCATTGGTGTGTTAATAGCATTAATCACGAATGATACAGTCAGGAAATCAAACCAATGGCGAAACCGACTCTTGATGGCCTGCGTGCTTTTGCGGCCATCGCAACTCATAACAGCTTCCGCCGGGCCGCCGATCATCTCGGCGTTTCCCATTCGTCACTGAGCCTAGGGCTGAAACAGTTGGAGAGCGAACTTGGCGTTCGACTGTTCCACCGGACAACCCGCAGCGTCTCTCTGACAGAGGCGGGCGAACAGCTGCAAAAACGGTTGAATCCGGTGCTGCATCAGCTTGAACAGCTGTTGGGTGATATTTCCGCCGCCGGCGGTCAGCCGACCGGCAGGCTGAGAATCAATGGCAGTGAGCCGGCAATCAGGGTTTTACTGCAACGGGTAGTGCCGCGCTTCACGGCTAATTTTCCAGGCATGGAACTGGATTTGGTGGCAGAGGGGCAGTTGGTCGACATCGTCGAGCAGGGATTTGACGCCGGCGTCCGCTTGGGCGAAGCGGTACCCCGGGATATGATAGCGGTGCGCCTGTCCGAGGATATGCGTTTTCTGGCGGTCTGCGCGCCACACTATCTTGCCGGTCGAGAATTGCCCGCTACCCCCGAGGATCTGCTTAAGCATCAGTGTATCCGTCAGCGGCTACCCAGCGGCAAGCGCTATCGTTGGGAATTCAGCCGCCATGGGCAGACAATGGCGATAGATGTTCCCGGCAACCTGACGTTGGATAATATTCAGTTAATGATAGAAGCGGCGCATCAGGGGCTGGGTATCGCCTATGTGCCGGAACTCTCGGTACGCCAAAGGCTGGATGAGGGGAAGCTGGTGAGCCTGCTGGAAGACTGGAGTCCATGCATTCCAGGATTGTTTCTGTATTTTCCGGCTAACCGGCATATGCCTGCCGGGTTGCGGGCGTTTATTGATCTGGCGAAAACACGGGATTGAGATAAAAAAAAACCTACGCATCTGCGTAGGTTGGTGCAACTGAAATGGACTCAACACACAGAGTATGCTGATTTCTCACCAATCAATACCTCTGGGAATAGCTACTCTATGCGGCCCATCGCCTATTCTCCAGGTATCAATCGCAAGATTGATGCTCGAAGTGAAACCAACTGTAAAATTCACACAATTATTATAAATAAACGAATATTAACTTGGTTGATAAATAGCTTTTGAAATCATTTCGCCAGAAGATATTTATATTGTTTCCAAAAGCTGTGCGCTAACGCCTTGCGAAAGCAATGTTTTTTCCGTAAAACTGGACAATGTAACCGATTACCTTTCAGAGCCGGGAAAGCTTATGGCGACTATTAAGGATGTAGCAAAACTGGCCGGCGTCTCGGTGGCGACCGTCTCGCGGGTCATCAACCACTCTCCCAAGGCCAGCGACCAGTCGCGACAGGCGGTATTCAGCGCCATGGAACAGCTGCAATATCACCCCAATGCCAATGCTCGGGCCCTGGCCCAGCAATCAACCGAGACATTGGGGCTCATCGTTTCCGATGTATCGGACCCCTTTTTTGGCACTATGGTCAAAGCAGTGGAGCAGGTCGCCTACAATACCGGTAATTTCCTGCTGATAGGCAATGGCTACCATGTGCTGGAAAAGGAGCGTCAGGCCCTGGAACAACTCATTCGTCACCGGTGCGCGGCCCTGGTGGTCCATGCGCAGATGATCCCGGAAGCCGAGCTTAATGGCCTGATGGCCCATTTCCCGGGCATGGTATTGATTAACCGCATTTTGCCCGAATATGCCAGCCGCTGCGTGGCGCTCGACGATCGCTATGGTGCCTGGCTGGCGACGCGCCACCTGATTCAGCAGGGCCATCGACGTATCGCTTTTATCTGTTCCCGCCATCCTATTCCCGACAGTACCGACCGGCTGCAGGGATATCGGGATGCGCTAACAGAGCATGACATTGCGGTGGATGAAAAGCTTATCGCCTATGGCGAGCCGGATGAAGTAGGTGGCGAGCAGGCGATGACCGGCCTGCTGGGCCGCGGCAGGAACTTCACCGCCATTGCCTGCTATAACGATCCGATGGCGGCAGGCGCGCTGGCGGTAATGAGCGATAACGGCATCGACGTCCCGCAGGATATTTCACTGGTCGGTTTTGATGATGTGCTGATTTCCCGCTACCTGCGTCCCAGGCTTACCACTGTCCGCTATCCGGTGGTGGCGATGGCGACCCAGGCCGCACAGCTGGCGCTGGCGCTGGCCAATGGCGGGCCGATGCCAGAGGTGACCAATACCTTCAGTCCGACGCTGGTGCGTCGCCACTCGGTCGCGCCGCCGGCTTCCTGACCGGCTGTCAGAGCACTCGGTGATAAAGACGCACGGAGTGATCTGGATACTCGATGGCGTCGCCGATATAGCTCCAGCCGCTGCGTTCATAATAGCCAACAAGCGTAGTATAGAGGTACAGGTGTTCGAATCCCGACTGAACAGCAAAATCGGCCACTGCCTGCTGCAGTCGCTGACCAATCCCCTGCTGCCGGTTGTCGCCGTCAATATACAATGCCGCCAGCCAGGGAGTCAGATCCTGGCGAGCCAGCAGATCGGCGCGCCACAGTCCGGCAGTGCCCACCAGTTTTCCGTTACGTAGCGCAATGAAGGTAATAGGTAATCCTTGGCGACGCAGGCTGTTTTGCACCAACGCAGCATAGAACGGCCGACTGACGACACCGCCGAACTCCTGGGACAGGCACTCAACGACCGCATCAGCAAACTGCGGATAATCGGCTAGCAATGAGATGGTCATTGTCATCAGACCAGTTTCCCTTGGAAAATCGGAACTGATTCAAACAGATAGCCATCGAATTCCGGGGCATCGGCATCTGAGATTTCCATCAGGGTATTTTTGACGTTTTCAAGGTGTTGCCACATATATTGGTAACAGCCCATCACGTCCCTGCGACGCAGCGCGGCCAGGATATTCTGATGGTCTGCCAGCCATCGGAGGCGCAGGGCCGTGGTGTCTATATGGCTATGGAGCTGCTGCCACAGGGCGCTGGACTCCTGACGCTGCCAAACGCTTTTCACCGTTTCCAGCAGCATTTCGTTTTGCGTCGCGGTGGCGATGAGTTCGTGAAAACGCTTATCACTGTTGCCGTGGCGGGCATTGGTAGTGATATCCCGCTGTTCCTGTTCAAGCGTCCGGCGCAGGTTTTCGATATCGCCCTTGGTGGCCATCTTGGCGGCAAACGCGGCGATATTGCTTTCGATCAACTGACGCGCCTGAAGTAATTCGAACGGGCCTATTTCGCTGTCGCTGAAAGATGCCGCTTCCTCGGCTTCAATACCCGGGATCCTCACCACATACACCCCGGATCCCTGACGGATATCGACCGTCTTTTCCAGTTCCAGCATCAGCAGCGCCTCGCGCACTATCGTGCGGCTGACGCCGTAGGTTTCAGCGATATTGCGCTCTGGGGGCAGGCGTGTACCCTGCGGATAATGACCAGACTGAATTTTTTGCCGCAAATCCCGGCCGATCTCCTGATACTGCTTTTTTTCCTGCAACATCACACCCTTTCCCCATCAAATCAGTCTCGACCTGCCCGGCATTATCCAGGTCGGCGCACGGCCCCTTCGCCTGCACCAGTATAACTATCGCACAGGCCCGGGGTAGTTGGGGCTATTGTACCAAACCCAACGCCTGATCGAGCACTTTCGCACCGTTTAAGGTGCCGTAGGCCACGGTATCAATCACGGCAATCGGGATTTGCCATTCATCAGTCAATTTTTTGTTCTCGTTAAGCTTGAAGCGAACCTGAGGCCCCAGCAGCACCACCACGATATCACTGCCGTAATTCTGCAGTTCATCACGTAGATTCTGCTCAGGGATGGCATAGATTTTATAGTCGAGCGAGCGAGCGGCGGCCTCCTTCTCCATCTTGGTCACCACCAGGGAAGTGGACATGCCTGCTGAACAGGCTAATACGATACGTTTCATCGATAATTCCTCGCTATTTAATGTCGTTATCCAGGGTCAATGTCAGCATGCGGCTGTCGCTCAATTGCCGATACCAGCCGGCAGATTTTTTAGGTCGCCGAGTTAACTGCTGCTGCAGGTCAATTTCAATGAGTCCATAACGATTTTTGAACGCGTTCATCGGCGATACATTGTCGGTAAAGGCCCAGAGCATATAGCCCAGGCAGCGAGCGCCCTCTTCTCTGGCCTTCAATGCCCAGTAAAGGTGTTCGGCAATAAAGGCAATCCGATAATCGTCCTGAATCACTCCCTGCTCATTTTTGAATTGGCTTTCATTTTCAATGCCAATACCGTTTTCGGCGATAAACCACGGCATAGTCGGATAATCCCGGGTCATCCGCTTTGCCATGTCATAGATTATTTTGGGATTGATTTCCCAGCCACGGGACTTGTTCATCCGGCGGCCGGGCAATTCAAACGGATCGTAGAAGCAGGCCGGATGGAAAGGTGTTTCTTCATGCCAGCGATAGCTCGGCGCTTTAACTCGGTGGGGATAATAGAGATTGATGCCGACTTCGTGCACCGTATGTCGCCGTATAACCTCGAGATCAGTTTGGGTGTAGTGCCATTCCACCTGATGGAGCGCCAGCAGTTCCATAAGCTCTGTCGGGTACTCTCCTTTAAGCAGCGGATCGAGAAACACCCGGTTGTAGAACAGATCATAGAGCCGGGCTGCCTTGACATCATGCGGCGCGGAGGAACGCGGATAAGTCACTTCCGGATTAAGGATAACGCCGACCGAGCCTCCCTCGCCCCGGTAGCCTTGCTGTTCAAAAAGCTGCACTAGCAGTGCGGTAGCCAGGTTTTTATGGTGGTTCCACTGCATCCATTTATGGGTACTTTGCTCATAGGGATACCGCAGCGCGTCAAGGTATACCCGAGTCTGGACCACAATAGGCTCATTGAACGAGAACCAGCGTTTCACCTTGTGGTGATAGCGTTCAAACACCTTCCCGGCATAGCGAACGAACAGGTCAACGACGTCACGGGACTGCCAGCCGCCATATTTCTGTAGCAAAACAGCCGGCAGTTCGTAATGCTCAAGGCAGATCATCGGCTCAATGCCCTCGGCCAGTAATTCATCAATGACGCTATCCACATAGCCGGCATAGTCCTCATCCACTATTACCTGCTCGTAATCGAGCAAAAAACGCGACCAATTGATGGAGGTGCGAAAGTGACTCAACCCGGATTGTTTCATCAGGGCGATATCTTCCCGGTAACGATGGTAGAAATCAGTGGCGACCGCCGGCCCATAACCTTGGTGCCACACCTGCCTGTCTTCCAGATACCACAAATCCGGCCAGGAATCCTGACCCGGTTTTTTACCGCTCCAGCCTTCGGTTTGCCATGCGGACGCGGCGGCCCCAAGGATAAAATCGGCTGGAATCGGGATGGATACTTTACTCATGCATACACCTCATGACGACTTGACTTCCGATGTCTCAACGGCCAGTTGCTCAGCTTCAAGCTGTGCCCGTTCGGCCCGGCGCGATGCCACCCTGACAAACGGCAAGTACACCAGGAAAGAGACCAGAATACAGACCAACTGCGTGACCACCGCGCCCATTGAACCGGCGGTGGAAAGCCAGGCGTTGATGATAGGAGGGGTAGTCCAAGGCACCATGACCACTGCTTTACCGGCAAATCCGAGGCTGGTGGCAAAATAGCCGATAGTGCCGGTAATCAGCGGAATAATGATAAAAGGGATCGCCAGAATCGGATTAAGCATGATCGGCATGCCAAAGATGACCGGTTCATTGATGTTGAAGAATGAAGGCCCCAGGGAAAGCTTGGCGATTTCCTTCATCTCTTTGCGCCTGGAGGCAAACAGGACGGCAAACAGCAGGCCAATGGTTAATCCTGAGCCACCGATGCTCATATACACGTCCCAGAACGGCATGGTGATGATGTTCGGTATTTCCTTTCCCTGCTCGAAGGCAGTCATGTTGACCATGATGGCGCCCAGCAGCAGCGGTTCACGGATCGGTTTGATCATTTGATTACCATGAATACCGATAACCCAGAACAACTGGGCGACAAACATCAGCACCAGGATACCCGGCAGGCTCTGAACCACCGACTCCAGCGGCTGCTGTACCACTTTATATACCGCATCATAGAGATACATACCGGTGATACGGTGGAAAACGTAGCCAAAGGTGGCCAGCAGCAGCACGGTAATAATCGCCGGGAACAAGGCCGCGAAGGAGGCGGAGACATTAGGCGGCACGCTGTCGGGCATTTTGATATTGAATTTTTCCACCTTCTCCAGGCGGGAATAGATTTCGACAGAAATGATGGCGATAAACATCCCCAGAAACAGGCTCTTGGTATCGGAGAATTGTTTTGCCAGCACATCCTTGACCACCATCATCTGATCGCCAACCATCATGTCCAGGGTGGTGGGGGTAACGGCTATAAAGCAAATCACCGCCAGCAGGCCAGGGAACAGGGTCCTGGAGCCGTTGATTCTCCCCAGTTCAATACCAATCAAAAACACCGCGCCGATGGTCAGGAAACTCAACGTGGCGTAATTGATACTGCTCATTATCGGTTTTAACTGCGCCAGAGGGGCAAAAAAACTGAAGCTCGCCAGGCCATTCACCGGGTCCAGCACCATATTTGATATCAGGACAGAGAAAGCGCCGACAATAATCACCGGCATCAGGGTGATAAAAGACGCTTTAATCGCCATGATATATCTCAGGCTGTTGAAGCGACTGGCGAATGATCCCAGAGAATCGATCATGCGATCCTTAAATGACATAAGCACTACCTCATCAATCGGTGGATTAGAGCTCGGTGTTGGTATGCCAAAAAGTAACCTAAATGAAGTATTTTTCTGTGATCATACTCTCACAAGCCGATATTGGAATTCCAATATTATAGAAGTGTGCAATTTGGCATACCAATAGAGGCGAAAATAATGGAAGACTTTGAACAGACGGTCATGGAATTACTGATCAATGCCGGCGAGGCAAGATCAAATGCAATGATGGCTATCCAGGCGGCGCGCAGAAAAGAATGGGATCAGGCGGATGTCCTGCTGCAATCGGCGAAAGATGCCACTCGCGTGGCTCACGGCATCCAGACCCGATTGATTGGCCTGGACGAAGGCCAGGGTAAGATACCGATCAATCTGATTATGGTCCACGCCCAAGACCACTTGATGACCGCCATGCTCTGTCAGGATCTGGCCGAGGAATTGGTGCTGCTAAGGCGCGAAATGGCCGCAGCGTCCGTTATTGCCTGAGAGGCGATGCCCGCAGATAGTCGATAGTCGATAGCAGGTGCGAGTGGCAGGTGGCAAGTAGCAAGTAGCAGTAGCAGTAGCAGTAGCAGTAGCAGTAGCAGTAGCAGTAGCAGTAGCAGTAGCAGTAGCAGTAGCAGTAGCAGTAGCAGTAGCAGTAGCAGTAAAACGGTTACGGAGTATTGATGCTATTTTCTTCAACGAGTGAAGATTTTATTGCCGCTTGATTGGCATAAGTGCCTGTTGCGAGTAATATGCTGCGCACCGTTTTCCTTGTTAACATTTTACTGACATGTCGTTTCATTCTCCTAAAGAAATCGCAGCAATTGCAGTACAGGCTGGCGTGGCCAAAAGCCGCGCTCCGCTGGCCTATCTATGGGTACTCGGCATCGTAGCCGGAGCGTTTATCGCTTTGGGCTTTATGCTGGACTTGCATATCATGGCCAAGCTGCCGCCGGAATGGGGCTCATTCGGCACCTTTCTCGGCGCTGCGGTGTTCCCGGTAGGGCTTATCCTGACCATACTGGCCGGTGGTGAGCTGCTGACGGGCAATATGATGAGCCTACCGATGGCCTGGTTTGCCCGCCAGATAAGCTTTATCTCCCTGGTGCGCAACTGGTTCTGGGTTACCCTGGCCAACTTTATCGGCAGCATTATGATCGCCTGGTTCTTTGGTCATTTTCTCGGTATGACCGAAGGGGCTTTCCTGGCCAAGACGGTGGCCACCGCCCATGCCAAGATTTCAGCCGATTTTATGCATGCCTTCGTCTCGGCGATTGGCTGCAACTGGCTGGTCAGCCTGGCGGTATGGCTTGCCTACAGCAGTAAAGATGTGGCTGGCAAGATCCTGGCCATCTGGTTCCCGATCATGGCGTTTGTGCTGCTGGGCTTCCAACACGTGGTAGCCAATATGTTTGTCATCCCGGCAGCCATTTTCGCCGGCCAGGCGACCTGGTCTGAGTATATGACCAATTTTCCACCAGTATTCCTGGGAAATGCGGTCGGCGGTGGCATCTTCGTCGCAGCGGTGTATTTTATCGCTTACCGTCCGATAGTCCGCCCGGCTGACATCTGACAGCAGTATCCGGCCGCCAGCAGCAGGCAACCGTTGCTGGCGCCGACCGGGTTAAATCAGTTCCAGCGCGAACAGATCGTCAAGCGCCTGACGGCGTCTGATCTGCCGCGGGATGCCGTGCTCAAACAGCACCTCCGGCAACAGCGGGCGACTATTGTAGTTTGACGACATAGACGCACCGTAGGCACCGGTATCATGGAACACCAGGTAATCACCTACCTGCGCCTTGGGCAGTGCCCGTGGCACCACTCCGCCTCCTTCAGCCTGGGTAAACACATCGCCTGACTCGCAAAGCGGCCCGCCGACCACCGTATCGCGCAGCGGTTCATTTTCGGGATTGCGACCGTCGGCCGGCAGCAGGGAAATATGGTGATAGCTGCCGTACATGGCTGGGCGCATCAAATCGTTAAAGCCGGCATCCACCAGCACAAAATGCCGACCGCCCATCTGCTTGACCACCCTCACCTGCGCCACCAGCGCGCCGGACTCAGCCACCAGAAAACGGCCGGGTTCGATTTCCAGCGTCACCGGATGCCCCAGATGGCGGCTTATTTTCTGCCGGGTCGCATCCCACAAGCCAAAATAGTGATCGGTATTAATCGACTCTTCCCCTAGCCGATAAGGAATTGACAGCCCACCCCCAGCGGAAATCGCCTGGATATCCTGTCCGCTGGCGATCACCTGTTCCGCCATCGCAGCGCAGACCTGTGCCAAATGGGCGTAATCGACCCCGGATCCGATATGCATATGGACGCCGATGAGTTTCAGTCCATGCTGCTGGATCTTGCTGATCGCCTCAGGCAAATCACCAAACCAGATACCGTGCTTACTGTTTTCACCGCCGGTATTGGTTTTCTGACTGTGACCATGGCCAAACCCGGGATTGATACGCAGCCAGACGCCGTGTCCGGGGGAACGCGTGCCGAGTTGATCCAGCATATCGATGGAGCCGGTATTGACCGGAATACCCAGTTCAGCCACCCGATTCAAGGTTTGCTCATCAATAAGATCAGCGGTAAACACGATATCAGCCGGAAATTGGCCAGGCTGGAAGCCTGCCAGCAGCGCACGTTCAATCTCCCCCAGCGAGACCGAGTCGACTTTGACCCCCTGCTCGCGCATCAGCCGCAGAATATGGATATTAGAGCAGGCTTTCTGGGCAAAGCGGATAACATCAAACCGGCGCAGTTGGTTAATGCTTGCGGTAATGGTTTCGGCTTCATAGGCCCATACCGGGCCGCCATATTGCCGGTAAAGCTGCAGCAGGTTGTCGGCATTCAGGGCGCTGGGGGTATTGAACAGGCTGTGAGGCATAGTGATCTCGTTATTATCCGGCAATGCGTTAATGAATATAACGTTATTATCCCAGCGCCTGCATCAGCAATAAAATATCTATTTTGCTCTGATCTATTCATTTATGATATGGGATAGGCTGATAACGGGGGCACTATGGCAGGCGTTTCACTTCGACACATCGATATTTTTTATACCGTAATGACTACCGGCAACCTGACTGAAGCCGCAGCGCAGCTCAATACCTCGCAGCCAACGGTAAGCCGTGAATTGGCCCGATTGGAACGGCTGCTGCAGATGACGCTGTTCGAGCGCATTAAAGGCCGCCTTAAACCCACCAGGGAAGGGCTCAGACTGTTTGAGGAAGTCCGGCAATCCTACTCCGGGCTGGACCGTATTCTCGCCGCTGCCCAGTCAATCCGCCGTTTTGACCAAGCCCAGCTGTCGCTGGCCTGCCTGCCGGTATTCTCCCAGTCACTGCTGCCCGAGATTTGTCGGGGTTTCCTGGCGGCCTACCCGGCGGTAAGCATTAACGTGATACCGCAGGAGTCACCGTTGCTTGAAGAGTGGCTATCGGCCCAGCGCCATGATTTGGGATTGACCGAGCATGACCTGACACCTGCCGGTACCGAACGTGAGGCATTGATGACCTTAAATGAAGTCTGCGTTCTTCCTGCTGGCCATCCGCTGTGTAACCGCGAGATGCTCTGCCCCGCCGATTTTGCCGGTCAGCCCTTTATCAGCCTGTCGGCAGGCGATGGCTATCGACAATTGCTGGATAACTGTTTTGCAAAGGCCGGCGTTAACCGGCGCATGGTGCTGGAGACCCACAGCGCGGCTTCAGTGTGCGCCATGGTGCGCGCCGGCGCCGGCGTGTCGATAGTCAATCCGCTGACGGCCCTGGATTATGCCGCCAGCGGTGTAGAGTTAAGACCATTCAGCATAGACGTGCCGTTTACCGTCAGCCTGATACGCCCGCTGCATCGCCCCGCTTCAGCACTGGTGGATGCCTTTCGCGGCTTTCTGCATGAATTTGCCGCCGACGTCCCCGCCAGGCTTAGCCGGCACCTGGCCTGAGGCCGCTACCGGGCTGAAAAGATGCGTCCGCTTGCCAGCCAGTGGAGAAGGCGGTATTCAGGCGGTAACCGGCCTGCCGGGCGATGTTCTGAAGGTCACCAGGCAAATCAGTAGCCCACCAACCGCCAGCAGCGCCGCCGCCAGCGGAATAGCGGTCAGCCCCCAGCCGATAGCAATGACCTTGCCACCAACCCACGCCCCAAGCGCGTTACCGATATTAAAAGCCGAAATATTCAATGTCGATACCAGGTTAGGCGCATCGTTGCCGTGGGCCACTACATTAATCTGCAGGGCCGGAATGGTGCTGAAGGTGGCTATCGCCCATAAAAACAGGGTAATTTCAGCCGGCCACAGATCGCCGCTGGTCCAGCGGAACACGATGGAAAAGACGGCGATAAGCGTAAAGCTCAGCATCAGGCTGAAGGATACGCGCCAGTCGGCCAGCCGGCCGCCGATAAGATTGCCCAGCGTCAGGCCGGCACCGATCATAAACAGGGTCCAGCTAACCCCTTTATCAGTAATGCCGGTCACCTGCAGCAGTAAAGGCGCAATATAGCTGAACAAGGTAAACATGGCCGCGGCAAACAATACCGTCATCAGCAGCGACAGCAGCAGTCTGCCGTTACGCAAAGCAGAAAACTCCCGGCCCAGATCCGGCGGCGTCGCGTTACGCTGAGCCGGCAGGCTGAACAACAACGCCGCCAGCGACAAAATGCCCAGGCCTGCCACGCACCAGAAAGTGGCGCGCCAGCCATAGATTTGTCCAAGCCAGGTGCCCAGCGGCACACCCAGCACATTGGCCAGGGTCAGTCCGGTAAACATCATAGCGACGGCTGAGGCCTGGCGATGGGCGGGTACCAGCCCCGCAGCCACCACCGCGCCGATGCCAAAAAAAGCGCCGTGACACAGCGCCGTGACTATCCTCGCCAACATCAGCAGCCCATAGCCGTAAGCCATGGCACAGAGTGCATTACCGACGATAAAAATCACCATCAGCAGCGACAGACAGGTTTTACGAGGCAGCCTGGCGGTCAGCACAGCCATGATCGGCGCGCCAATCGCCACCCCCAGCGCATAGCCACTGATTAACCAACCGGCACCCGGCAGCGAAACCGACAGGCTATCGGCCACCTCAGGCAGTAACCCCATGATGACAAATTCAGTGGTGCCGATGGCGAAAGCGCTCAGCGCCAGTGCCAAAAGAGCAACAGGCATAACGAAACTCCCTGCAAAGCAAAAATCAGTAAAGTGAAACCCGAAGAAATTCTCCGCTGGCGGCTACATTCATTCCAAAGCCGCAATCGCCGCTCCCCTGGGTTAAATGAAGACGGTCCGCTTCGAATAACATATCAACCTGACAGGGTGCATCGCTTATCGTGCTGTCGGCGAGCGGTGCGTAGATTGACTTATTATTATCAATAGATTGAATTGTGGTGAACTGGCCGATATTGGGCCCGTAGAACATCCCCATTCCCGGCATGTAATAGCCATTAAAGGTGATTTTCCATTGGCCGTTATCCGCCGGCATGACGGAAACCGAGCTCCATACTCCCTGCCCGGCATAGCGCCAGTATTGGCCCATGGGGGTCGAGGCAAGGGCGGGGGTTAATCGCGTTAGTATCGGCTGAAGCAGCGTCAGATTGTAGCGGCTTTTATCATTATCCGGTGCCAGATTCAGCCACGCGCGCGCCTGCAAAGGTTCATCATTGCGGATAAGCATCAAGGCAATATTATTATAGGCAGTCTGAATTTCGCGCTGAGATCGGCGGCAAAATTCACTCCATCCAGCCTGGGCGGTATATTCGTCAATCGCTTTGGCAAGATTACCGTGCTGATAAGCGCTTGCTCCTGCCTGGGCATAGCTATCGACTTTGTCGCAGGCGAGTTTTATCTGATCGTCGTCGGTTGCGGCAGCGCTGTGGGCGACATAGCACAAAGCCGCTAACAAGCCCCCTTTCCCTATCCAGTTCATTTCAGGTCTTTCTCACAGGTTTTTCTGGGCTTGAGCGATAATGAAGGGCGTCCGGTAATAAGTAAAGGGGGTTGAATATCGGCTGTTGCTGGATAATCAGGCGCAATTAATTTCTGCGGCAACCTTTTCTACCTTCGATAATAATTATTTAATTATGTTACAAAGATATTTAATCATCTTTACTACAAGATATGCTACTCCACCTACCGAAATAGTCGCACTTCATTCAAAATAAAACGCTATTTTAATGAAAAGATTCAGCTGATATCACTAAGTTATTCCTATAAGATGGATTTATCAATCTTTAACCTTTGATGAATTTTGCAACGGTACGGTTATTTTTGACTAGAGTGTACTAGATATTTTTCAGTTAAAGCCGGCTTTATGATTAGAACAACGCTCTTCAGATTACCTATCAGCTTTATTGCTCAGTTACTCACCCATGAAAATTTTACTGCCCATTTGCGCGGTATTCTGATTGCAGTGTTGTTGACCAGCATCGCGGCATCCACTTATGGTTTCGGCGTTTATCTGTACCCGCAATTAATAAACGTTATGCGAGAGGATTTGCATTTTGATTACCAGGTAGTGGGCACAATAACCGCTGCGGCTCAGGGCTGCTATATCCTATTTTCATTATGCGGAACCTGGCTCGCAAGACGCATCGGCGGCAGCCAGATATTAGTGGGTTCCCTGGCCAGCTGTGGCCTGTTACTTATTATGCTGCCGCTGACCAGCAATATATGGCTTATCGGCTTGATCCTCGCGCTGATGGGAGGACTTACCGCTTCGGTATGGGTGCCGATGGCTGAACTGATTTCCCTGACCATCACCTATGAAAATCGCGGCAAAGTGCTCTCGCTGATTTCCAGCGGCACCAGCTACGGCGTATTCATAAATAGCCTGCTGGTGCCTTGGCTGGTTACCGAGCAGAACTGGCAGACAATCTGGTATGCGGTTGGGGCTGGCACGCTGGTACTGACCCTGGTTACCCTGTTGTCCTTTCGCCGGCTGGGACTGTTTTTCAAAGCCAACCTGGCGCAAACTACGCTGCCTGACACCGACCCGCCAGCCATACCGCAACAACCTCGCACCTCCTGGGGTAAACGCCTGCTTACTGGTCTTCACCAGGCGGTCAAACCTTGGGTAGTCACTATCTGGATCCTGACTTTTGTCGGCGGGTTTTGCGCCATGCCGTTCCAGAACTATCTGTCGCCTTACCTGCTGGAAGAAGTGGGCGTCAGCTCGGATCTGTCATCGCAAATCTGGGGAATGGTAGGCTTTACCGGCATGTTTTCCGGGCTGATACTGGGAACGCTGTCGGACAAAGCCGGTGTGCGCACTACCCTGGCGTTATGTTACGCCTGCCTGTTTCTGGCCGGTGTGCTATTGGTGACGTTACCGACCGGCTATTATCTGTTTGCCGCCAGTATCCTTTTTGCCGTCGCTTACTATCCGATCTTTGGTCTGATCCCGGCCTATACCGCGAAGAAAATCAAGGATGCCGATTCAGGCACCATCACGCTGGTGTTTGGCGTATCAAACGTCACGCTGGGTCTGGGCGGTATGATGGGTAACCTGGTGGGCGGGATGCTCAAGGAGTCGACAGGGTCATTTTTCTGGACTTATGTGGTGGTCATAGCCGCAGCCTTGACCCTGGCGCTGCTGTCACAACTGTTGCCCGATGAGCATAGCGCCTAATGGCCAGGGGCGGTTAGGCTGCCCCTTGGCCGTTTTAGCCTAGCCGTTTTAGCCGTTTTAGCCGTCTTAGCTGTCTTAGCCGTCTTAGCTGTCTTAGCGCAACCAATCAAAGCAAATGGCTGTAGTCAGGCATCACCAGCACAATTTTGCCGATATGGGTGCTGGCTTCCATCAGTTTATGGGCCTGGCTGGCCTGATCGAAGGGGAATGCCCGGTCAATCAACGGCCTGACTCGCCCCTGGGACAGTAATGGCCACACTTTCAGTTGCAATTCAGCAGCTATCGCCGCTTTGTCTTCAACGCTACGCGAACGTAGAGTAGAGCCAGTGTGCGTCAGACGTTTGGCCAGCATCAGCATCAGGTTAAGCTCTTTGGCGGCACCGTTCTGAACCCCTATCTGTATGATGCGGCCATTGACGGCAGCGGCCTGGTAGTTACGCGCCACATACTCGCCGGCAATCAAATCGACCACCACATCCGCGCCGTGATCCTGGGTCAGACGCTTGACCTCGGCCACAAAATCATCGTTGCGATAATTTATGGCGTGGTCAGCCCCCAGCTTCAGCGCCGCCTGGCGTTTCTCTTCTGAGCCTACGGTGGTGATTACCGTAGCCCCAAAAGCCTTGGCCAGCATGATAGTGACGGTACCGATGCCTGAGGTGCCGCCATGGACCAGCAGTGTTTCACCGGCCTCAAGTTTGCCGCGCTGAAACACATTGGCCCAGACGGTAAAAAACGTCTCTGGGATGGCGGCCGCTTCCAAAAGACTGATGCCGTCCGGTATCGGCAGGGCATTGGTTTCATGCACAACGCAGTATTCCGCATAGCCGCCGCCGGCAATCAGGGCGCACACCCGGTCGTTAAGCGAAAAGCGCGTGACGCCTTCGCCAACCTGTACCACTTCGCCGGAAATCTCCAGGCCCGGGATTTTCGACGCGCCGGCCGGCGGCGGATAGGATCCCTGTCGCTGCATCACATCGGGCCGATTGACGCCGGCAGCGGCCACTTTGACCAGCAGATAGCCCGGTTCCACCTTGGGCAGGGGCTGGCTGATAACGATCAATTCCTCGGGGCCACCGGGTTTGCGTATATCGATGGCCTGAAGGGTGTCGGGAAGGGCAGAAGAAGCATTCATGACTGAGATCCTGTTGACTGTTAAAACAAACCTATATCGTCAAGGAGAGACGATGAGGGCCAAGGGTGACTGTCGGTAAGATTAGCGTGCCGTTATCCCGTCCAGGCGGCAAAAAGTGCGTACCATGCCAGTCAGTCCTTTTGCACCTCGTCACTCCACCCATCCATCAGCCGTTGTGGACTCGCTCGCTGAAAACATCCCGCCAATCCTGGCAGGCTGCGTCCCGGGTAGCGTTTGAGCAACCGGTTAACGGATAGATCACGCCTCGCGCACCCGCAGCATCAGCAGCAGTGAAACACTCATCATCACCGTGGCGACGCCATAAGTGGCATGATGGCTGAAATACTGCACCACGCCGCCCTGAATCACCCCGGCCAGAATGACCCCGGTGGTCAGGCTATTGGTGTACAAGGTGGTCGCGACGCCCGCCCTGCCCGGCATCAGATCCTGGAAATAAATAATGCCGATGGTAGCCACAATGCCGATAAAGATGGCGTTAAACAGCGCCAGGATAATAAGCGCCGACTTGTACTGCAGCAAATACATACCCGCATAGAAAATGATGCCGGCAATCAGCGCCACCAACATCAACCGTTTTTTCCCCAGACGCTGAGCCAGATGACCCGCCAGCAGCATGAAGGGGATCTCGACCCCGGCGGTGACCCCCATAAGGATGCCGGCCAAATCCTGCGGCAGCCCCATTTCCTTGGTGATATACAACGGCATATCGATGATATAGATGCTATTGCAGGTCCACATCAGCAACGACGCGACGAACAGCATGCGGATATCCGTGGTCCTGGCAGCGGCTAACTCGAATGAGGGGGTGAGGCCAGGCTGCGATCGCATCGGCACTGAGGGTAAAAACAGCGCGATGATGACTGCCGAGACGACAAACGCCAGCGCAGCGGACAGAAACATCCACATAAAACCGTAATTTAACGCCAGTAAAAAGGCCAGCGGCGGCCCCAATACCCAGGCGAGCGACATCTGGGCGCGCATCAGGGAATTAAACATCGCCGCCTTGCTGGCGGACCGATCGGCATGCTCGCGTGCCAGAGCGAACAACTGCGGTGTTGCGGCGTTGGCGACCGATGCCAATAGCATTCCGACGCTCAGCAGCACCCAATAGTGTCGATTAAAGGCAAAGAGAACGCAGTTACACACCGCGACCAGGCAGCAGGTCAACAGCAACATTCGTCGGTCGCCGCGTTTATCCGATAATCGGCCGATAAAAAAACTGATGATGATCCCGGCTATCGCCGTGACAGCATAAAACAGGCCAACCCACAGCGGGCCGACGCCAACTTCGTTTGTTAGAAACAGGCTCAGGGTCGGCATCTGCAGTGCGCCGGCAATGCCTATTAAAAAAGACACCAGCAAGAAAGCAATAAAAACCCAATTGATACGGCGTTGGAGCATCAGTTATCCCCGGAAGGCAGCGGTGCAGGCTTGCCAGCAGCTGTAGACGACGTGTCAGACAACACCTCTGGCTGGCGGCTAACGCGGTCGGGCTTGCCATCATGACAGCCAAAAGGGTGACGGGGAACATCAGTCCAGCCGTCCTTGCGACGCGCTTCAAATTCCGGATGAAGCGGATAATGAATGCGATTTTCTGCCTTGTTGGCTTCGCCGATCACCAGCAGGCGCACGTCGCTGTCGCTGTTATTAATGAAGGTATGGCAGATACCGGTGCCCGCCGGAAAAGCCACCGCATCGCCAGGCCTGAGAGGGTGGAGCCGGCCATTTATCCAGGCATCCGGTGTCCCTTCCAGCACGAAGATAAACTCTTCTTCGCTGCTTTCCGCGTGGGGGTAGGAGGTCCTGCGCCCGGGAGGCAGTCGCTCGTGATGGATGCCCAGACGGGTAAGCCCCAGCGCCCTGCCCAGCGGCGCACCGAAGCTGAATAATTCATTATCGCCCGGATAAGTCGCACTGCCGTCATCTTCAAGCTCGGTCCAATGGCGGATAAAGTCTGGTCTTTCCATTCGGCGTCCTGTTTGTTACTGGGGGGGGCTGTACACACCTGAGAATTTTAGGAGTCTGCGGGCAACAGCTGCGTTCAATCCATAATTCAATAACAGTAGCAGTGGAGCCACAGGTGGTGCAAACCCTTATAAACCTTAAGATGGCAGTGGGACGGACATCAATATCAATACCGCCACCAGTAAAAAGGGATACAGGCGGGCATGCCAGCTGTCACTAATGCGCGACAGTAATGGCTCGGCAATCCTCATGCCCAGCCATGAACTGAGCAGCAATATAATGGCGGCGTGATACCAGATATAGCCGATATATCCGCTTGCCGTACCTGTGCTTTTTGTTGAAGAAAACAACATAAACGTCAGCAGTCCGGCCGCCGCAACGGGTAAAGTAAATGCGCTGGCCATGGCGGCCGATACCGCCATCGGAAATCCCCTGCGACGCATCAAAGGAACAGTCATGACGCTGCCGCCTACCCCCAGAAATGCAGCAACGAAACCAATAATGGCACCAGCAACAGCGTCTGTAGACCGTTTTGGACCCATGGCGGTTACGGTCGCTTTGGCGATAAAACCTGGCCTGAAACAGCAGTCGATGATGGTGATTAGCAGATAGACAATAAAGAAACCTCGTATCCACTGTCCGTTGACTGATAGCGCACTCACAGCGCCAGCGACTGCCCCTACGGCCAGAGCGCCCATAAACGGCCTGATGGTCTGGTATGAGAGCCGGCCTGCGTAGTAATGCCTGCGCGTTGCTAGAACCGATGAAAAAAACATCACGCAAAGTGAAGTGGCCACCGCTATCTGCATCGCGTTTTGATAAGTGATGTCGAGTGATTCCCCAGAGGTCATCAGTAAAATATAAATCAGTGGAACTGTGAAGAAGCCACCGCCAAAGCCAAATAAATAGGTTGTCACACCCGATACCAAGCCGAACCCCGCAAGCCAGAGCGTCATTTTTTCCTCCTGTGCTAGTAGGCGGTAACATTATAGAATGGCCGAGTGGCTGGCTTGCGAGACAAAGCCAATATGTTTATTTTTTCGGACATGCCGAGGTTTATGCGTAACGTCCTTATCAGTGAAGTTGAAGATTTGCCCCAGCATGTTCTGGCATTGGGTACAGATTATCCTTATGGCACCTTCCTCGATACACATAGCCACCAGCGGGCGCAGTTCCTTTATGGTCTGGAGGGGCTGATGGAAGTGACCACCGAAGACGGTAAATGGATGGTATTGCCATACAGTGGGGTATGGATCCCGGCAGGAAAACCTCACAGCGTCAAAATGATTGGTGTGAGTACTCGCAGCCTTTACATCAAACCAGCTTACGCGCCCAGACAACCCTCTCAGTGTGAAGTACTGAATGTTTCTCCGTTATTACATCAGCTGATTCTTTCCGCTCATCATTTACCTGAGCGCTACCATGACGACGGCCGTGATGAAACGCTTATCGCCCTGATGCTCCATGAAATCAGGCTGGCCAGCCCGCTGCCGTATTTTACGCCGTTACCCCGCCATACGTTACTGGCTGAGCTTTGTGCTGCATTTTTGCTGCAACCTCATATACATTCTACCGCCGAAGAATGGGCCAGGAGCCTGAACAAGAGTGTCCGCACTTTTACGCGACTGTTTCGCCAACAACTGGGATTGACCTTCAGCGAATGGCGCCTCAAGGCTTGCCTGATGCAGGCGCTTGCCGATATGTCCCAGGGCAGTTCGGTGACAGAAATATCATTGAACCTGGGTTACGAAAGCCTCAGTGCCTTTACCACCATGTTTCGTAAACAGCTGGGTTTTCCTCCTTCGGTGTTCATTAAGCAAATCCGTGATGGTAAAAAACAATAACGTCCACCCTGATGAAAGCCCACTGTTCCTCAATAATCCAGGGCTTGAAACGACCTATCTCATAGGGTATTGATGGTCGTTGATTAAATGACTCTCCTAACGTTATGAGGATATCCGACAATGCAAACCGCCGTTGACTACCTGCAACAGTATGCCTCTGTGATCCTCGGTGATATTAAGCGTTTGGTTCAGGCTCAGTCCCCTTCGCTGAACAAGGCGGCGGTTGACCACTGTGGCGAGGTGCTCAAAGCCATTATGTCAGAGCGTCTGGGTGCTGAAGCCAGCATACTGGTACAGCACACCCTGGGCAATCATCTGGCATTTACCGTCGGCACAGGCCCACGGCTTACCAGTATTCTGGGCCATTTTGATACTGTCTGGGAGATTGACGAACTGGCGCTGGTGGAAAAAGACGGCAAACTTTTCGGCCCCGGAGTGCTGGATATGAAAGCCGGCCTTATCCAGGCAATCTGGGCGGTAAGGGCATTGAAAGAATCAGGTGCATTGCAGGGACACACCATTAAATTTATCTGTCCGTCGGATGAGGAGCTTGGCAGTCCGAGTTCACGGCAGTGGATTGAGCAACAGGCTCTCGGTTCCGCGCGGGTGCTGGTGGCAGAACCTGCCGTGGCCGTTAGTGGCGAAGCCAAAATTTCCCGTAAAGGTTCTGGTCGATTTGAAATTCACATCACCGGCAAAGCGGCCCATGCCGGTAACAACCCGGAGGAAGGTATCAGCGCCGTCCAGGAAATGGCCCATCAGATTCTGTTCCTGCATGCCCTTAATGCGCCTGATGAGGGAACCACCGTTAATGTAGGCATCGCCCAGGGCGGATCCAAGTTCAATATCGTCGCCGACCAAGCCATGCTGGGCGTAGATTTTCGTGTCACTCATCTTAGCGAAGCGGAGCGGCTGGTGGCCATTATCAGCAGTCTCAAGCCCCACATCCCAGGCATCGAACTGAAAATATCCGGTGGCATATCGCGTCCGCCAATGGAGATAACGCCTGGAAACCAGGCCCTATTCGTTGAGGCCCAGGCCTCAGCGCTGCGCGTCGGCATTAATCTTGAGGGGAAAGCGGTGGGCGGCGGCAGTGACGGCAACTTCACCTCGGCCATGGGCATTGCTACGCTGGATGGCCTGGGCGCTACCGGATCCGGCATTCACGCCAGGCATGAACATATCATCATCGAGGACATCGTGCCGCGAGCGGCGCTACTGGCCGAAATCATCAGGGGTCATGATGAATAAACGGATAATGTCACTGGGCGGTCTGCAGGCCGGCATTTAAACAGGTTACGGCAGGCAGAGATCGGCCATCAGGGTATGGATGATGAATTGGCCCGGCAGTAATTGTTCAGTTATCGACACTTTCGCCTTTAATCACCCGACGTCGGTGACAGTCGCCGGGTGTCAGTTTCACCCCCCGCTCTGAGCGAACTTCCAGCGGCTGAATCGCCTGCTCACCCTGGTTGTCCATTAATACCGAATGTATCTCTCCTTTTTCGAACAGATAACGCTCCCCCCATTGACGCATGGCAACGACGATAGGAAATACCGAACGGCCCCGTTCAGTAAGTACATATTCGTTATAGGCGCTGCCGTTAGAAACCGGGCGTATTTCAAATACCTTAAGCTCTACCAGTAACTTCAGCCGCGAAGCCAGAATATTTTTGGCCAGGCCCAGGTTTTTTTGAAACTCACTGAACCGGCGAACATCGTCAAATGCTTCGCGAATGATCATCAAGCACCAGCGTTCGCCGATCGCCTCCAATGTCCTGGCGACCGGACATTCGCTGTTTTTAAGTGATTCCTGCCTCGCCATCTGAATACCCTCAGCCGCTGACTGTGTCTATGCCAATGCCAATGCCAATGCCAATGCCAATGCCAATGCCAATGCCAATTTTTACAGCATAATAGCAATGAAAAGTAGTTGCAAAATAAAACTTCTGCTGATAAAAACCTGAAACTAGTTTCAAATAAAAACCACATCAACGCAGAGATCAATCATGGACAGCAAGCTGGGACTGGTAGCTAAAACCGCAACCCCACCTGACACAACAGCGACAGACCCAACGCTTCAGAACCGAGCATTGCCGGTTCCCCCATTAGGGCAGTGGCTGCCGTTACTGTTTGCTCTGATAGCTGCACTGGCTGTAGCAAACGTCTATTTTGCACAACCGCTGCTGGCTACCATGGCGAAAAGCCTGGAGGTGCGACCCGGACTTATCGGCATGCTGGTGACAATGACCCAGGTCGGTTACGCACTCGGGCTGCTTTTCATTGTTCCGCTTGGCGATAGAATTAACCGCAAAAACCTGCTTATCGCCCAGATTACGCTTTCTGCAGCGGCATTAACCATTGCTGGATTCTCGCAGCACTGGATGACGCTCTTGACCGCGCTGTTTTTTGTCGGCCTGATGGCGGTGGTCGTCCAGTTGGTGGTGGCCTATGCGGCTTCACTGTCCACGCCATCAACGCGAGGTAAAGCGGTAGGCACGGTGACAAGCGGCGTGGTACTGGGTATTCTGCTGGCCCGTTTCACGTCCGGTGTGGTCGCTGACATTGCTGGCTGGCGGGCGGTGTATCTCAGTTCCGCCGGCCTGATGCTGGTGCTGGCCGGCGTGATTTATAAAGTGATTCCCTCCAGCCAGACGCTGCCGATGAAAGGCTCCTACTGGACGCTGATGCTGTCGGTATGCAAATTGTTCAAGACTGAAACGACCCTATGGGTAAGAGGGATTTTTGCCCTGTTTATTTTTGCGGCCTTCAGCGTGTTGTGGACATCCATGGTTTTGCCGCTTAGCGCACAGTCACTCTCGCAGACCCAGATTGGGTCATTTGGTCTGGCCGGCATTGCCGGGGCACTGGCTGCGGCAAAAGCCGGACAGTGGGCCGATCGGGGCCTGGGGCAACGCACCACTGGCCTTTCCCTGGTTTTACTGATTTTTTCCTGGCTGCCCATCGCCTATGCCGAAACGTCACTGCTGTTGCTGCTGGCCGGCATCGTCGTACTGGACTTCGCCGTGCAGGCGGTACATGTGACTAATCAAAGTCTGATATTGGCAGCCAGGCCGGACGCACCAAGCCGTCTGGTTGGCGCTTATATGTGTTTCTATTCTGCGGGCAGCGCACTGGGCGCGATTGCCGCTACCCAGGTGTACTCACTGTGGGGCTGGCATGCAGTATGCCTGCTGGGCGCAGCCATCAGTGCTGCGGCGTTGGTTTTCTGGTTTGGGTCACGTAAATAATGAAATCATATCATCTGCTGCTTGCCGTACTTATCACAGCGATTTGGGGTATTAATTTTTCAGTCATAAAGCTGGGGCTGACGGCCATTGATCCCTTTATTCTTGCCGGTATCCGCTTTACGCTCTGCGCTCTGCCGGCACTGTTTATTGTGGCGAAACCTGACGTCGGCTGGCGTTACCTCATTAGTTATGGACTGGTGTTCGGCATTGGTGTTTGGGGGCTGGTTAACCTGGCTATCAAAACCGGGCTTTCTGCAGGCATCGCCTCACTGTTGCTGCAGTTCAGCGCCTTCTTCACAATAGTATTGGGCAGTTGGACCTTCAAGGAAAAACTGACCGGCTATCAAATGGCGGGCATCGTCATCGCCGCTGGTGGACTGGCGAGTATTATCTTTATCACTGACGGCTCAGTCACCTTGCCCGGCCTGGCGCTGGTACTGTCTGGTGCCATAGCCTGGAGCATTGCCAATATTATCAATAAAAAAGCTGCAACCAGGCAGGTATTCGGTTTTCTGGTCTGGTCGAGCGCTTTCTCGCCAATCCCGCTGTTTCTGCTGGACTATCTCGTCAATGGCACAGCCGGCTATACAGCGCTGCTGACTCAAATGGACTCGCGCGCGATACTGTCTATTTTATTTCAGGTTTATCCAAATACACTTTTCGGCTACTGGATATGGAATGCCCTGCTTAAACAGTATCCCGTGTCCACCGTCGCACCGTTATCGCTGCTGGTGCCGCTGTTCGGGATGCTGGGTTCAGTGCTCATATTTGATGAAAGCCTGTCACCGAGTAAAATACTGGCGGTAGTGCTTATCGTATCGGGACTGGCGGTTGGCTTGTACGGACTGCGTGTCAAGAACGCTCTATTCACCGCTTATTGCCGTTCCAAGTCCTGACGAACTGCTCAAAAGCTCGTGATAGAAAATAATTTTATTTATCAATGAAATAGTTATTCTTTCGAGGCACTCTCTATTATACCTATCCCGAGCATTACCCTGACCCGCAGAACCTCACATTCAGATTGACGTGACCATTAGCAAAGGCATGAGTCCCGAACAGAAATAGCGCGCATGCCTGCTGCCTCATACCGGCGCTAACAGGCAGGATCGGCTTTCCTTTCCTATAATGGCTGGATGGCCTGCGCAACCAGGCCGGCATGACCGGTCAAAGATTGTACCTGCTGGCGAACAGGCAATCTGCTGGGCAGCATTTGCGCTTTGCGCGGGGTTATTGTTGGTTGCTGAACAGAAAAAAGGATCCACATGAACATTCTTATCGTCCTCACTTCCCATGATCGTCTGGGTAATACCGGCAAGAAAACCGGATTCTGGCTGGAGGAATTTGCCGCGCCTTATTATGTCTTCAAGGATGCGGGGGCAAAGGTGACACTGGTGTCTCCCCTGGGCGGACAGCCGCCACTGGATCCCAAGAGTGATGAGCCCGATGCCCAGACCAGTGCGACGGAACGCTTTCGTCAGGATCCCGCGGCCCAGGAAGTCCTGGCCCATACCGGTAAGCTGAGTGATATCCACGAGAGTGATTTTGATGCGGTTTTCTATCCCGGCGGTCACGGCCCGCTTTGGGACCTGGCTGAAGATCCCACCTCCATTGCTTTGATTGAAGCATTTGAACGCGCCGGTAAACCGGTTGGTCTGGTCTGCCATGCCCCGGGAGCACTGCGCCGGGTGCGCGCCGCCAACGGACAGCCGCTGGTGAAAGGCCGCAAGTTCACCGGTTTCTCCAACAGTGAAGAAGCGGCGGTGCAATTAACTGATGTGGTGCCGTTCCTGCTGGAAGATGAATTAAAGCACCAGGGCGGATTGTATGAAAAAGGGCCCGACTGGCAGTCCTATACCGTCACTGACGGTAACTTGACCACCGGCCAGAACCCGGGCAGCTCCGAAGCGGTGGCTGAGATCCTGATAAAACAGCTGGCCTGATAGCCACCCGCCTAGTGAATGAACGGGATCTGACCAGATCCCGTGTTTTACGTATAAACGGCTGATTACCTGTAGCCGTCAACCCCAACACTTGATGGGCACTGACTCCGCCGTGACCGCCTTTACGATTAACGTTTACTTGCCTCAAGCTGATGCTTCAGACCGTGATCGACTGAAATAGCCACCCGCTGCTGCCATGCAGCACACTGAATTATTCATCAAGAACCGCCGCTGTACGATCGCGACGCCGCAATCAGCTCACCTTATCCTGTCCTTACCGCTCAGCGGTTGCAAGCAAACGAGGACTGGCGTCAGGATCTTGGCACCGAGGCTGAGCAACGGCTGCGTCAAAAATGTGCACAAACAGACGCTATATAGCAATATATATAACGGTTTACGCTAAATTTTCCCTTTAAACCTGCATTTTTGTCTAATTCTTACATTGAGTTAGCGTAATGATTCTCATTGTGCTCAGTTATGGCATGCTTTTGGCTTTGCATAAAATGGAAATATTAATCTTATATGCAAAATCAGGGGGATCAGATGTCGACTATCACTGTAGAGAAGAATGCGTCACCCGCACTGTTTGACAAAGAGATGAAGCGCGTACTGTATGCAAGCGTCGTGGGTTCCATTATCGAATGGTACGATTTTGTTATTTATGGCACGGCGGCGGCCCTGGTATTCAATACCCTGTTTTTTCCTTCGGTTGATCCGGCGGTGGGGGTCATTCTGTCCATGGGCACCTATGCGGTGGGCTACTTCTCGCGTCCGCTGGGTGGGGTACTGTTTGGCCACTTCGGCGATCGGTTTGGTCGTAAATCGATGTTGACCCTGACGCTGATGATCATGGGTATCGGCACATTTCTTATCGGCTGCTTGCCGACCTATGCAAGCGTCGGCATCTGGGCACCGCTGATGCTGATTGTGCTCAGGTTTGTCCAGGGCTTGGGCATTGGCGGCGAATGGGGAGGATCGGTAGCGCTGGCGGTTGAACATGCCCCCCCATCGCGGCGCGGTCTGGTCGGCAGTCTGGTCCAGTTGGGCTATCCTCTTGGCGTGTTGCTTTCTACCGGTGCTTTTGCTCTGGTTTCACTGCTGCCGCAGGAGAGTTTTATCAGTTGGGGATGGCGCATTCCCTTTCTGCTGAGCATTGTACTGGTGTTCGTGGGTGCCTTAGTCCGCTTTTACGTCAATGAAAGTCCGCTGTTCGAGGCAACCCAGAAGAAGGAAAAACCGCCTTCTGTCCCTTTCATTGAAATTCTGCAACACCACCGTTCCACCTTCTTTACCGCCGTGGGTCTTAAGCTTTCGGAAATTGCCTGGGTCGTCAGCATTACCGTGTTTGGCGCCAGCTACGTCACCACTCAGCTTGGCTTGCCTAAATCGGTGATTTTGCATGGCCTTATCTGGGCTGCAGTATTGGAACTGGTCACCATTCCGTTGTTTGGATTGTTGTCGGATCGTTTTGGCCGTCGGCCACTGTTTTTCTTTGGCTGCATATTTGCTATCGGGGCCGCTTTTCCGCTGTTTATGCTGCTGGACACTCGCGATCCCACCCTTATCGCCCTTACCGTGGCGATAGCCGTCAGCCTGGGGCAAGGCATCATGTTCGGACCTGAAGCGGCGTGGATGTGTGAACTGTTCCCTACCCATCTGCGCTATAGCGGCGCCTCCATGGGCATGCAGATAGGTGGGGCCCTAGGCGGCGGCCTGGTGCCGGTCGCAGCGGCTTCATTGCTGGTCTGGGCCGATGGAGATACCTGGGGCGTTTCCACGATGCTGATTTTCATCGCCCTGCTTACCCTGTGGGCTACCTCCCAAGCGAAGGAAACTGCAGGCCAACCTTTATTGTAAGGATCAAATATGAATATATCACCCAGTGACATTCATGTCGGCGACTCGCAACTGGCGTTTCAGGGCAGGATCGTATTTTTGCATTTCTGCCCGCGCGCGTTCCTGCCGATGCGTGCCGCAGAGCGCCTTAACCTGATTGCCGGCCAAGGTATTGAGGGAGATCGCTATTGTCAGAGCAGCGGTTTTTATTCACATAAACCAGAGGAAGGCCGGCAGGTGACATTGTTTGAAATTGAAACGCTTGAAGCGCTGAAACGGGATCACGGCATTCCATTAGGGCCAGAAGAGCATCGGCGCAATATTACCGTGCGCGGCGTTCCACTCAATCACCTGGTAGGGAGGCAATTCTGGGTCGGGGAGACGCTGTTGGAAGCGACACGGCTTTCTACCCCCTGTAAGCATCTGGAGGAGATAACCGGTAAACCGGTATTTGATCCGCTGATTAATCGTTCCGGTCTGAACTGCAAAATACTCACCGGCGGCAGCGTATACCTGAACGACGTGATTCGTCCGGTTTAACAGGCACAGTGCTATGAAAGCGATTACCTATGTCACCACAGTCGTGGAAAAATGCCCCAGAGAGGGCTCGGATGTGATGCTGATTACCCTGCGTGATCCGGATAACTGGGAGTTACCGCCTTTTGAAGCCGGGGCCCATCTGGATCTGATACTGGGTAACGGTGTTAAGCGTTCCTATTCTCTTTGCGGCGACCCGCGGGACCGATACCGCTATACCATCGCCGTCAAACGGCAAGTGGCCGGTCGCGGCGGATCGGTATGGATCCATGACCGGCTACGGCCAGGCATGGAGATCGGCGTATCGCTGCCGCGCTGCACCATGCGGCTGCAGCCAGAGGCGATAAAACATATCTTCATTGCCGGCGGAATAGGCATCACCCCCTTCCTGTCAATGATCGCAAGTCTTGAGCAGCGGCAGGAGGATTATGAATTGCACTATTTCTTTCGCGGCACACCGCCGCTGCAAACGGAAATCAGCCTGCGGGCGCGTCACGGCAAGGTGTTTTACTATCCGTCAGCCCGCTCGATGTCAGTTGACGCCACCGATGGCGGGTGCCTGTCCTCGTCAACAGACGAAGGGTCTCAATCCAAGACGCTCAATGGCTCGATTCCCCACCTTCCCACCGGCCATGCAATCAAGCGCAAATCACGCCTGCAGGATATTATTCCGGACTATCACCCGGGGTTAGCCCTGTATTGTTGCGGACCCACCCGCCTGCTGGATGCCTTTAGCGCCCTCCATCCCCGGTGGCCACGCCAGCAACTGCATCAGGAGCATTTCACGGGTGTTCAACTGGGCGATGATCTTCATCCGCCGTTTCAGCTGGAGCTTAAGCGTTCCCAAAAAACCATTGAGGTCGCGTCCGGCATCACACCGCTTCAGGCATTGCTTGAAGCGGGGGTGGACATTGATCATTCCTGTGAAGGCGGCATCTGCGGGGCCTGCAAGGTCACCTGGTGTGAAGGAGAACCGATTCATCGGGACAAAGTCCTCAGCCAGGCTGAGCGTGAGCAGCAACTGATCCTTTGCGTCGCCGGCTGCAAAAGCCAAAAACTGGTGCTGGACTTATAACCGGTAATACAATGCCCCTGGCTATTATCTTAGCGTCCTTACTGTGATAACCTCAAAAGAAACAACCTGCTTGCCCCTGCGGGCATAGCGACAAGGCATCGTCAATGACCAACCCGCCTTACAGTGAGGCAGATTCCCGCGCGCAGATTGCGCAGACGCTGAAAGAACGGCGTCGGGAACTGGCTATTTCATTACAAACCCTGTCTACGCTGTCAGGGGTCAGTGTTTCGATGATTTCACGTACCGAACGCGGCGAAGTCACCCCCTCCTCTTCGGTCCTCTCCCGACTGGTTAATGCGCTGGATCTTAACTTCGCTACGTTAATGGGCCAGAAAACCGCTGACGATATCGTGGTGATCACTGAAGATGAACAACCGGTATTCCTGGATAAGAAGAACCATTTCACCCGCCGCTGCCTGTCGCCGATGCTTCCAGGCAGGGGGATCGATATGGTAAAGGTCAATCTGGGTGGCCATTGTGGATCCGGCGATCTGGTCGGTCATACCCGGCCGGTGGAAGAATATATCTACCTATTGCGGGGCGAGCTTGAAGTCACGGTGGGCGAGCAAAAAAACGTACTGCTGCCGGGCGATTCCATGTATTACTCCGCCGGGGTGAAGCATGGTTTTTTTAACCCTAAGGCTGAGGAATGTGAGTTTATTTTGGTGATTGACGCCAAGCAGAAGTGAAAGAGGGGGCACAAACCTCGCTCAGCAATGATTAGCATGACGGCAAATGAATGTCAGCCAGCAGCGCATGCGGCTCGGCGTTGAATAAAGTCGGCAAAGGGGCCACGATTGCCGCCGGTCAGGAGGTCAAGCTGCAGGCGAGGCATCATGTCGGCATCATTTACTGCTTTGCCGACGCTACTGCGACAGCACCGTTCCTCATCCGGCCGGCGAAGAATTGTCACCGGCAGAACAAATTCATCAGTGGGTTGCCTATAAAAACGGCAGCAGCACTCTGGCAGATCGAACGCCTTAATGCGACACAATCCTCATTTGGAACAGGTGGATCCCATGGAATAAGGCGGGAAGTTATTACAAATATTTTTTATCAGCCTGATAATTATCACTTCAGTAGATAAATAAGAGATATATCATCATTAACTTTGACTTTATCAATTTCATCAAAAAAGGCTTGAGTAGCTGCAGGGCTATGCGTAGTCACGGCATGGAAACTGTAGATAATATTGATCACATCATCTTTATTAATCTCCCCGGTCAATTCGGCAGTTGCTGCGATCAAAGATTTAATGAGATACCATTCAGCAGTGAGTAAATAGAGCCAAGAGAGAGGTGTACGCACAGAGTCCTGCGGAAACTGGTCATTATAAAGACGATACAGTAAATAATTCTGCATAACGTGTGGATGTTCTTCAAGCCAAGGCTGTACTTTTACATTCCAGACATTATCAAGTCGCACAATATTTTCACTTACCTGATTGTTATCTATATTCTGCACCTGAATATATAACAACCGTTTGACGAAATGGCGAAGCCGTCTAAGCCCGCGGGTATTAGGATTCGCATCAATATAAGCTTGTAAACGCAATAACAGTGACCATTGTAACTGGTTATTACTCGCTATAGAATCAAGCTTATGCTTTATTTCTCCGCTTTCAATATCCTGAATTAGCGTAGAAAAATAACTCTCAATTTCCTGACTATTGTTGAGTACTTCACTGCCCTGTTTCTTGGCAAATAACAATAATAAAGCGATGGCATACAGTCCATGGTTAACCTGAGTACCGCTGGCATTGATTAAATGCATTGACATCAAATTGAGAAGCTTATTTACATTCTGTTCTTGCGGGGATTTATTGAATCCACTCTGTAACAATTTTTGCTCATCAAGCAGCATTGCGTCAGGTGAATCTAAAAGCAAACGTGTTGCTTCTGGACAGGAAAGAGTTAGACTCTTAAGTGTCGATGTTTTATATGATGTTGTTGCTCTGGGATAGGTTGCACAGGTGACACTGAGGGCATTGGCACCTAATTTGGCATGAATGCCGCATAAGCGATTGTCGTCCATAAACGCGCAATTGCCCGCCTCATTAAACTTTACTATTCCCCAGTTAGCATGATTTTTTTTAATGATATCAATGGAATTATTAGCAATTACTCGGATATCAATTACTTTACTCTTTAAATATTTATTTACTGTGGGTTTATCGAGGGCGATACGCCAACCTGAACAGCAGTGCTCGCGACAGGCACTCCCTATGCACTGAAATTTTGTTGAAAATTGAGGTTCGATGACCGTTATTTCTTTCATTTTTTCACCACTGGAAAAATCCTAAGGGCAACAACACAGAGACAGCATAGCTTTTAAGCATACTTTTATATCTGCTAAAATGATGCGCCAAATAGAAGAAGGAAATAGCGCTATTCTGCCGGATTACGCTGCAAATCCTCTGAGTGACAGGCCTGCCTGAATCGAGCATACCCATGGATCGTCAGCGACACGGTCGGCAAGATGAATGATCCGACAGAATCAGCGCCAGGTCTAACAGGGTAATGCATCAACTATGTCCGCATAGTGGCTATGCCCGCACTTCAGGCGCTACTGGGCTTTAGTTGAAATAAATATGAAGCCATATAAAAACTGCGACGGGAGTCCGTCATATCCCTGTCCAGCGCTGTTGATTGGCATCGTGGACAAACGTCTAAGCCAGAGCAACGCCGAATAAATTTTTGCAGAGTCTAACAAGGTTACCAGGAAGTGAGACCGCGCTGGCGTACTTGAACAATGTATAAGAGGCATTACACCGTTTGGAACAAGGTGTAAGAGACAACGAAATATTCTGTCGCTCGATATTTCAAAACTCGCCAGATTCTTGCAAACCGTTCAAAATGTTATGTCAATACGCGCCAGAGATAGAGCTGATTATACAGAATCGCGTGCACTAGCTGAGGTTGCGATGCTGGGATGGGATGGGATGTCTTTTCGCAGCAGAACAATAAACCGGAACGAAAATTTGGACTTCAAATGGCATTTTCGGCGAGAAGTGAACAGAACGCCAAGTTTGTGGATCTGACTATAACTCCAGACCTCGATGACAGAAAATCTTCCAACTGCATCTGCAATTGACGCCGGGTCTGTGGTCCTGAGTTATGAATGGCACAATCTGCAGGAGCGCAGCCGCACTCCATCAGACTGCATTATCGCAATGCAATATCAGCAGTTGTTATATTCAGCGCAGCGTCAAAAGGAGCTTTTCCCGCCCCCGTAAGCCATTCTTTCAATGTCAACATCGGACCGAACTCTCGCTCTAAGGCTGGGATATCTGCAATTCCTGCAACCACGCCGTTGTCCACAAGTTCCGTCAGTTTTTTCAGGAACACGTTGCTTGCCAGCAACTCTTCTGAAAACCGCTGATAGCGAATTGGACGAGCTGCTGCAAGCGAGAAAGCATACTCTAAATCTTCGCCGGTAATACTCTGCCCGGAAAGCTCCAACGCCTGTCCCGCGTAACGCTCCGGGTGGCATAGGATCTCGGCATTAATTCGGCCAAGATCGTCAAGCGCGATCATTTGCATAGACTGATTCCGGTGCATGAAGAAGGTGAAGACACCCGTATTCAAGCCCATACCAGGCAGCAGCATCATCTCCATAAAGCTGGCCGGACGCGTGATTGTAGTTGCGATATGCAGGTTGCGAATGTGCTCCTCTATCTGAGACTTGCTGTCGAAATGTCCCATGCCGGTCAGACCTTTTCCCGCCGCTCCGCCCGAAGAGTAAACCATGAATTCAACGTTTGCTGCAACCGCACTATCGGCAATTGCCTTGCCCTGCATCACTTCCTGTTCATCTGACACCAGGCCGGATGGCGAGCTGGTCTGCACGCTGAATACACGGTTGACGCCCTGCATCGCCCGATCAATCGAGGCACGGTCAAACAGATCGCCAACAACCAGTTTGATGCCCTGCTTAGCAAGAGCTCTTGCTTTATCGCTCTGGGCATCCCTGACGAAAGCACGTACTGTTTTCCCCCTGGCTTTCAACGCTCTTGCCACAGCACCGCCCTGTTGCCCTGTAGCACCAAATACCAAAAATTCCAAAGACTGTTGCATATCAGTAACCCATAGTAACTTTCGAAGGTTCTCATTTTGAACTATTATGACTTTTCCGCAAGACGGCACTTTTTTGATACTAAGTTACAGAGAGATAACCAATGGAGAGCATTCCTAAAGATGGACAGACCACGATGCCAGATGAGATCAATGGTCGACCTGTTCTGCATACGCCCAGAGGCCCGGTACTGACGCCTTGTGCTCCCGGGAGTGTATTAGCCCGGCTGGGAGACAAGTGGACAATTTTGGTTATTTCGTTCTTATCTCTCTATCCCGATAAACCGATGCGTTTCGGGGTGCTTCGACGGGGCATCCCGGACATCTCGCAACGCATGCTGACGTTGACCTTGCGCAACCTTGAACGGGATGGTCTGGTCTCGCGCCACTACTATCCTGAACTGCCGCCTCGCGTCGAATATGAGTTGACCGAACGAGGGCGATCCATGTTGGAACCGCTGGCGGGCTTTACCCGCTGGATTCGCGACACATGGCAGGATATAGAAGCTTCACGACGCGCTTACGATGAGGCTGAAGACAGGTCTACTGAAATTGGGGAGAAAACATCCAGGGAGTAATATATTGAAGGTTAAAAATGCTTTAATGATGCATATATCCACTTTAATCCATTTTTTATGCCCGTATCATTTGGCGTACTACTTTTTGCCAAACCAGCGACGAATGATTTCGTATTAATTAGTCGCAATCGTTTGTGCTTCAAAAATTGAACGGCGTCACAACAATTACGCGAGATGATGCCGTTTCATCTTCTGCTTCTGGCAAAAAACCATGAAAAAGCAAGAATGCGCAAAATTGTAATGGTCAACTAAAACCGGACACGGATTTAGGCACATTGTTGTAATCGGCGTTCATATTCATCCGGCGATATATTTCCCAGCCGATAATGCC
>NZ_SMCR01000012.1 GCF_004343195.1 Biostraticola tofi
CCACTGTTCGCTGTTTTTGTCTGCACCCGGCACCGGTTTCCCCTCTGCTTTAGCCTGACTACGCCAATTATACAAAGTAGCTTCCGATATCCCTTACATTTGTGCAACTGCGCTGACCGTCATGTTATACGGAGGAAGGAGTTTAGCCAGTGTGGCCGCCTTTCGCTCCGGAGAAATGCGCTTCATAAAATGTCCCCATCGCCCCATTAGGATTTATGATGGGGGGGACAAGTATCCTGACACTAGGGGGTATCAGGAAACTCAGGGTCCCTTATGTCGTGATAGCGACGCTGGATACGCCGGGGGTCGCGCTACCCATCTATGAGGAGGTCCGCACGGCATTGCAGATTGCGGCGCGGCAGAACGCGTGATTCTTGTAACACCGTCAGAATGTAGCCGGTATCACAAACTGGCCCAAGGGTCGGGGATAAGCTGTGCGCAAAGTTACAATGGTTTCTTTGCGTCACCTCCCGGCATGAAAACTTTGGGTCTGAACTGTTCACTTAAAAGTGTAATTCTCAGGATATGTGTGACTATATCTGGCGCGTACCTGACGCCTCCACCTTCCAGGCTCTAACCTCTTTTAACGACTCACATTACTCTAAACCGTATACTGCTTTAAATCGAACTTCCGATATACGGATCAGTATCCCGCATCATGCGATATACCAACAGATACCATCAGACATTAAGAGAACAAAAAAAGAACAGATACTAAGATATCCAGTTGATTTAAGGCAAAAAAAAAGCCACCTTCAGGTGACTTAGTTTTTGCATATGGTGCCGAAGGCCGGACTCGAACCGGCACACCCGAAGGCGGTTGATTTTGAATCAACTGCGTCTACCGATTTCGCCACTTCGGCACTGAAGTTTATCTACGGAAAACGAGGTGCATTATACCGTTAACGCAGTCCGGCGCAATACTAATACGCGTAACACCCTGCTGAGTGGTGAAAAAACGCGCTCAACCCTCACCGCTGGCACCCCGGGCACCAGTAGAACGGCCTGCCCGACATCACCGTTTTCTCAATCACTCCCCCACACCGTTCACACGCCTTCCCCGCCCGATGAAACACCCTGAACCTGAACATCGCCCCATGATGTTTCCCGGTCACCCCCTTCTGCCCTCGTGTCGCATAAGACAACCGCGGCACCGCCAGTATCGCCTCGGACAGCCGCGCTAATTGCCCCTCGGGAAAGTCCTTCGCCCGATGGGTCGCCGCCAGTTGCGCCTGCCACAGAATCTCTACCCGCAGGTAATTGCCCAGGCCGGCAATAAACGACTGGTCCAGCAGCAGGGCCGCCAGTTGCCGGCCGCGGAAACGGGCCGACGTCAGCCGGGCCAGCACTTCCTCGACGGTCAGCGCCGGGTCCAGCGCATCCGGGCCGATACGCAGCAAAAATGGATGCTCAGCCAGTTCATCGGCCGTCAGGATGTTGATATCAGAAGCGCTATACAGCAGGATAGCGACGTTGGCATTCTCTAACCTGACCCGCAGGTCGCGTTTGGTGGTCGGCACCTCCCCCGCGTTGACCACTTTCCAGACGCCATACAGTTGGTTATGGCTGTAGAGCACCCGTCCATTGGAGAACCAGGTCAGCAGCGCTTTGCCGCGGGCCTCGATTTTAACGATACGCTGGCCGATAAGGCCTGCCTCAAACGGCTTAAGATGTGGAAAGGCAAACCAGGCATGCGTTATCTGCTGGTTGGTAAAAGCGGTCATCAGGGTATCGGCCACCCGGCGAATCTCCGGCCCCTCAGGCATCTCAATCTCCATTCAACAGAGTAGCAACATTAACAAGTCTTATAACCTTAGCAGCCCCAAGCTAAGTCAAGTAGGTCGCCCTGGCCGTGCTTTCTGGTGAAGATAGAAACATCATGGGGCCAGGGCTGAGAATATCGGTAGACGCAACAATGCCTGATACACTCTCATGATCCCATAACCAAAACTCAAACAGGAGAAACCTCGGTGACTGACTCAGCAAAACCCTATTGGAACCGCATGGTGCCGGAATTGACCGTCACTGATTTCTCAGCCTCGCTTCATTTTTACGTTGAGGTGTTGGGCTTTGCGTTAATGATAAGGCGCCATGAACCTGAATTTGCCTATATCAATCTGGGAGAAGCCCAGCTAATGCTTGAGGAATATCATAATCAAGGCTGGAACACTGCAGAACTTATCAGGCCATTAGGCCGCGGAATCAATTTTCAGATAGAAGTCGATGATGTGATGCCGATCATTAATCGCCTGCGGCAGAATAAGATTACGTTATATCGTCCCCTACGCGATAACCACTACCAGACCGGTAATAACGAATCCTGCCAGAGAGAATTTCTGGTACAGGACCCGGACGGTTATCTTTTGCGGTTCAGCCAGTATATTGAAACCGCTGCCTGATCGATCCGCCATCGATGAATATCACTTGCTCCTGCCAGACTATTCTTAATTCCCCCCACATCGGCGGTAATTCGTCCTATTCCGGCTGGCCGCCGCCGCTACATTTGTCATACTGGGCCGCATTGCGATTTCGATGGCCCGTCCAGGCAGGAGTAAACCGCCAGGCAGGTGATCGAGCTGATATCCCCAGACCCAGGAGTAGCAAGCCATGACCCAATCCACCTCCTCTTTACTGCTGGCCCTGTCGGTCGGTGCCCTTATGGGGACTGGCGCGGCGCAGGCGTCCGGCTGGATGGATGCCGCCAATAGCGTCGCCTCGGAGCTGAATAAGTCAAATACCGCCAATAATAGCGCGTCGAGCACCGCCACCAACGGCACCACCTCACTGGGTGCGCTGGCAGGATTGCTGAACGGCGGCGACCAGGCGCTGAGCGCCAATACCATGACCAATGCCGCCGGGGTGATGCAGTATTGCGTTAAGCACAATTTGCTGTCGGCCAGCGGCACATCGACCCTTAAAAACCAGCTATTAAGCAAATTGGGGATCAGTAGTACCGCTAATGCAAAAAGCCAGGACTATCAGGAAGGACTGGGCGGGCTGCTTAATACCGGGCAGGGCAATCAATTGAATCTGAACAGCCTGGGAACGTCCCAACTTACTGAAAGAGTTAAAACCAAAGCCTGTGATTTGGTGCTCAAGCAGGGCAAGTCTTTTATTACTGGTTAATCTACGCTGGTTTTTATTCTTTTCTCCTCCCGCACCCCGGCGGGAGGAAAAGTCTCTTTTCCATCAATCCTTAATGGCGCCTCTCAGCAAGTGATAACGCCTTGCCAGTCAATACAATTAAATATCTCGCTGCACGGCGGTCTTGTCCCACTCGGTAATATCTACTCATGCCTTTAACTGGTTCGGATTGCTACACTGCTTGACGATGCCTTTATTGTCTTCGTGGCAATATGTTTCAGCGCATCATAGTCGATAAAAAGATACCAGGGAGAAATATCCTTCTGCCATATCTATGGCGGCCTCCTGTTATAGGCGGATTTGGAGGGTTAATGAGTTAATGGCCTGAGTTTTGGGCCAGGTGATGGCAATGGCTCAGTCGCTGTCAATAAATCCGTTGCGAGCTATTTACAATAGGTTAATGACATAGTGCTAGTCTGAGGTAAACAGGTTGAATACCTCCGCAGATACTTGATGGCGCTGGCTTTATAGCAAATTCAGGCGAAGCGCGTAAGCGAGTCAGCTTTTTTTGAAGTTGCCATTATTAAAAAATCAAAGATAGAATCATTAATCAATGAAAGCTGTTAATTAAAGAGTTTTGATCTATTAATTAACTGTGGCAGTAAAAGCCAGCAAGCACCTTGGCTTACCAAATATTCGTTCCCTAACGAATATCCCTCCCACTCTGTATTAGACTATGCCGATTATATGAATAACTTTGATTTCAATTTACTCGTTGTACTCAATGCGCTGCTTGAAGATTGTAGTGTTAATCTGGCCGCCAGGAAGTTGAATGTCACCGCCCCGGCCATTAGTAAATCACTTAATAAAATCCGCGGATTATTTAATGATCCAATCCTCGTCCGCAGCGGCACCAAATTAATCCCGACGCCCAAGGCCGTGTCCCTCAAGGAAGATGTAAGGCAGCTAGTGAACCGGATTGAGTCTATGCTCAATACCAACATGGCGTTTGAACCTCATACCACCAATGTGTCTTTTACCATTGCCGCTAATGCGACAATTGTATTTTCCCTTAATGCCACGCTGTTCTGCGAAATACAGAAGAGTGCGCCGAATGTATTTATCAATCTGGTTCACGACTCCGATTACGACGATGATTTTCTGCGGTCCAATGATATTGATCTGTATATCGGCGAGATGAGAGACCTGAACCCCGAAATTACCATCCGTACCATCCACTCCGCCAAGTGCTATTTCATGTGTCGCTGTGGTCACCCGATCATCGCCCGTGATAAGAGCATGGATAACCTGTTGTCGTATCAGTTTGTGCAGACCAAGGAGAAATATCCCACCGGCACCGACGAGGCAATGAAGTATTTCTGGTCAGCCAGGCATGTCATGGGCGCCACTCCCGGCTATATGGCGACGATGAATGCCATTACTCACTCCGATGCCCTGGCTATCGTGCCGGACTTCGTGGTGAAGACCCTGCGCAAGCTGAATATCGCGGTGGAATACTTCAGTGCCGATTTTGATTTGGGAAAACGCAGCATCATCCAGGCCTGGCATTCCAAGCACAATCATTCCCCCTGCCATAAGTGGCTCAGGGATATGACTAAAGTGATGTTTACTGAAAGCGTGAAATAACTGGGGAACAGAACTGGCAGCGGGCAAAGTAAGGCCGGATTAATGAGATACACACCTATCTGACTGGCGCTAACCGGCGATTCCGATTAGCGCCCTTCTTATCGATAAAATCAGCGTCGTTTCAGCAGCAGACCGATGCTGATAAGCAGGAATGCCATACTGGGCAGCAACGCGCCAAACAGCGGCGGCATGTTATAGACCAGGCTCAATGGCCCGAAAATCTGATCCAGCACGTAGAACAGGAAGCCGAAACTGATACCGGTTACCATCCTGACGCCCATCGGCACGCTGCGCAGCGGGCCGAAAATAAACGACAGCGCCATCAGCATCATCACCGCGACCGAGAACGGGGAAAATATCTTGCTCCACATATTAAGCTGATAGCGGCTGGCTTCCTGCCCGCTCTGCTTGAGGTAGTTGACATAGTTATACAGCCCGGAGATCGACAGCGCATCGGGGCTGAGCGATACCACCCCCAGCTTGTCCGGCGTCAGGTTGGTTTTCCACTCACCGGTCAGGGTCTGTTTGCCGCTGATTTGCTGGCTGCTGGTCAGGTCCGATTCATCCACCTGCTCCAAGCGCCACAGGCCATTGTCATAGGTGGCATTGGCCGCGTAGCGCAGCGTCTGCAGCCGGTCATGCTGGTCGAAGTGATAGATATTCACCCCGGCCAGTTCATTGTCGCTCACCACCCGTTCGATAAAGATAAAGTCCTTACCGTCTTTGGCCCAGACGCCGTTCTGGGTTGACAACAGGGAGCCGCCATACAGCATCTGCGCCCGGTAGTTACGGGCCATCTGTTCGCCCTGCGGCGCTACCCACTCGCCGATGGCCATGGTCAGCAGCACCAGTGGAATAGCGGTCTTCATGACCGAGGCGGCCACCTGCAGCCGGCTGAAGCCGGACGCCTGCATGACCACCAGTTCACTGCGGGTCGCCAGCGAGCCCAGCCCGAGTAGCGCGCCGAGCAGGGCGGCCATCGGGAAGAAGATTTCGATATCCTTCGGCACGCTGAGCAGGGTATAGAGCCCGGCGCTGACCGCCGAATACTCGCCCTGGCCGACTTTGCGCAGCTGGTCGACAAACTTGATGATGCCGGAAAGAGAAACCAGCATGAACAGCGTCATCATGATGGTGTTGAATATCGTTTTGCCGATATAGCGGTCCAGTACGCCGAACATCAGTCCGCTCCTCTGAAACGTAGCTGCGCGCGCATCCGTCTGACCGGTACGCTCTCCCACAGGTTAAGCATGATGGCGATGGCGAAATAGACCAGGTTGGTCAGCCACATCCACAGCGTCGGATCAAGCTTGCCCTTGGCGCCGTTGGAGCGCAGCGAGCTTTGCAGCAGGAAGAAGATCAAGTACAGCAGCATCGCCGGCAGCATGCTCAGCACCCGGCCCTGGCGCGGGTTAACCGCGCTGAGCGGCACCACCATGACCGCCATGATAAGCACCGACACCACCAGCGTCAGCCGCCAGTGCAGCTCGGCGCGCGCTTCATCGTCATCGGAACGCCACAGGTCGCCGATACTCATCTGCTCGGCATTGCTGCTGTCGACCGCCACTTCCTGATGGCCGATAATCGCCTGGTACTGGGTAAAGTCGGTGATGCGGAAATCGCGCAGCAGGGCGGTGCCTTCGTAACGGGTGCCTTTATCCAGCGTCACCACCTGGGTGCCGTCGCCGCGCTGGTTCATGTGGCCGCGATCGGCTACCACTACCGATGGGCGGGCGTTACCGCTCGGCCGCAGCTGGGCCAGGAACACATTCCTGAATTCCTGTCCTTTCACGCTGCCGACAAACAGCACCGAGTTGCCGTTCTGCGCCGACTGGAACTGGCCTTCCACCAGCGCCGCCATGCTCGGGTTAGCCTTGGCTTCGGCGGTCAGCACATCCTGCTGCTTGGAGGACCAGGGGGTCAGCCAGATAACATTGATGGCGGCGCAGACGGCCGTCACCAGGCTCAGCACCAGGGCCGCTTTGATAAGCACGCCCTTGCCCAGGCCGCAGGCATGCATCACCGTGATTTCGCTTTCGGTGTACAGCCGGCTGAGGGTCATCAGCAGCCCGAGGAACAGGCTGAGCGGAAGTATTAACTGAGCCATATCAGGCACGCCCAGCCCCAGAAGGGACAGGACTAAATTTGTCGGGATGTCGCCATCTACGGCCGCACCGAGGATCCGCACCAGTTTTTGACAAAAAAAGATCAAAAGCAGGATAAACAGTATGGCGAGCTGGCTTTTAAACGTTTCCCGAACCAGATATCTAATGATAATCACGCTAATTTCGCCTGTGAAAACTTGTATTTTTGCAGGAAAATCGATAATTTCTGAGCTAATCCACTATTAATACGTATCAATTAGCCACCTTTACCGTCAGATAGAGTATAACAACATTAAGCGTTCGGCTGTGCTATGAGAACGCACTGATTATTGTCAGAATAGCGTCCTTTGCGTCGTTCAGATTAACACAATGAGTTAATGCAAAGGCGGGATAGACGAATGGGAAATGCTATTTTAGCCCCGTTCTCCCCTTTTGTCTTTAAGATTCAGGAGAGTGCATGGAGTTCAGTGTAAAAAGCGGTAGCCCGGAAAAACAACGTAGTGCCTGTATCGTCGTCGGCGTGTTTGAACCACGCCGTTTGTCGCCGATTGCCGAGCAACTCGACAAGATAAGCGATGGCTACATCAGTGCCCTGCTGCGCCGTGGCGAACTGGAAGGAAAGGTGGGCCAGACCCTGTTGCTGCACCATGTCCCGAATGTGCTCTCTGAACGCATCCTGCTTATCGGTTGCGGTAAAGAGCGCGAACTGGATGAGCGCCAGTATAAGCAGGTGATCCAGAAAACCATCAATACGCTGAATGATACCGGCTCGATGGAAGCAGTCTGCTTTCTGACCGAGCTGCATGTCAAAGGTCGTAACACCTATTGGAAAGTGCGCCAGGCGGTAGAAACGGCAAAAGAGACGCTTTATACCTTCGATCAGCTTAAAAGCAACAAAACCGAGCCTCGCCGGCCGCTGCGCAAGATGGTGTTCAATGTGCCGACCCGTCGCGAGCTGACCAGCGGCGAGCGGGCGATTTCCCATGGCCTGGCGATAGCCGCCGGTATCAAGGCGGCCAAAGACCTGGGCAATATGCCGCCGAATATCTGTAATCCGGCTTACCTGGCGTCACAAGCGCGCCAGCTGGCCGATGGCTACGGTAAAACCACCACTACCCGCGTTATCGGCGAGCAGCAGATGAAAGAGCTGGGCATGAACGCCTATCTGGCGGTCGGCCAGGGCTCGCAGAATGAATCGCTGATGTCGGTGATTGAATACAAAGGCAGCCCGGATGCCGAGGCCCGGCCGATCGTGCTGGTTGGCAAAGGCCTGACATTTGATGCCGGTGGTATCTCCATCAAGCCGGCGGACAGCATGGATGAAATGAAATACGACATGTGCGGCGCCGCCACGGTGTATGGCGTGATGCGCATGGCGATGGAGCTTAATCTGCCGCTGAATATCGTCGGCGTGCTGGCCGGCTGTGAAAATATGGTCGACGGCCGTTCATTCCGTCCCGGCGATGTGCTGACCACCCTTTCCGGACAGACGGTAGAAGTGCTCAATACCGATGCCGAAGGCCGTCTGGTGCTGTGTGACGCCCTGACCTACGTCGAGCGTTTCGATCCGGATGTGGTTATCGATGTGGCGACCCTGACCGGCGCCTGCGTCATCGCGCTCGGCCATCACCTGACCGGGCTTATGTCCAACCACAATCCACTGGCCCATGAGCTTATTGGCGCGGCCGAGCAGGCTGGCGACCGCGCCTGGCGTCTGCCGTTGGGCGACGAGTACCAGGAACAGCTGGAGTCCAATTTCGCCGATATGGCCAATATCGGCGGTCGTCCGGGTGGGGCGATAACCGCCGGCTGCTTCCTGTCGCGTTTTGCCCGCAAGTACAACTGGGCTCATCTGGATATCGCCGGCACCGCCTGGCGTTCCGGTCGCGCCAAGGGGGCAACCGGTCGTCCGGTGGCAATGCTGGCGCAGTTCCTGCTTAATCGCTCAGGCCTGAGCGGTGACGAATAATACGGCGAAACTCAGGTTTAAAGAACAAGGCTCATGAAAAACGCAACCTTTTACCTCCTCGAACATCATGATATCCAGGATGGATTGACCGCCGTTGAAGCGCTGGCCTGCGCGCTGGCGGCTTGCCGATGGCGGGCGGGTAAACGGGTGCTTATTGCCTGTGTGGATGACGCCCAGGCATTGACACTGGATGAGGCCTTGTGGCAACGGGAGCCGGCATCGTTTGTGCCGCATAACCTGGCCGGTGAAGGCCCGCGTTATGGCGCGCCAGTCGAAATCTGCTGGCCGGGTCGTCGCGGCAATGCGCCGCGCGACTTGCTGATAAGCCTGCTGCCGCAGTGCGCGGATTTTGCCTCCGCTTTCCATGAAGTGATAGACTTCGTCCCGCACGAAGAAGAATTAAAGCAGCTGGCGCGCGATCGCTACAAAGGCTATCGCAGCGTCGGCTTCCAATTGACCACGGCCACGCCGCCAACGCAGTGAAATATGACGCATAATGGAAAAAACATATAACCCGCACGATATAGAGCAGCCGCTTTACGAGCATTGGGAAAAACAGGGCTATTTCAAGCCGAATAACGATGCGAGCAAAGAAAGCTTCTGCATCATGATCCCGCCGCCGAACGTAACCGGTAGCCTGCATATGGGCCATGCTTTCCAGCAGACCATTATGGACATCATCATTCGCTATCAGCGTATGCAGGGTAAAAACACCCTGTGGCAGGTGGGCACCGACCACGCCGGCATCGCCACCCAGATGGTGGTCGAGCGCAAGATAGCCGCCGAAGAAAACAAAACCCGTCACGACTACGGCCGCGATGCGTTTATTGAGAAAATCTGGCAGTGGAAGGCCGAGTCCGGCGGTACCATTACCCGCCAGATGCGCCGCCTGGGCAATTCGGTCGATTGGGAGCGGGAACGCTTTACCATGGACGAAGGCCTGTCCAATGCCGTTAAGGAAGTGTTCGTCCAGCTGTTTAAACAGGACTTGATTTATCGGGGCAAACGCTTGGTGAACTGGGATCCCAAGCTGCGCACCGCCATTTCCGATCTGGAAGTGGAAAACCGTGAATCCCAGGGGTCGATGTGGCATCTGCGCTATCCGCTGGCGGATGGCGCGACCACCGCCGACGGCAAACATTACCTGGTGGTCGCCACCACCCGGCCGGAAACCGTGCTGGGCGATACCGGCGTAGCGGTTAATCCGGCAGATCCGCGCTATAAAGACCTGATTGGCCAATCGCTGATTCTGCCGCTGGTCGGACGCCGTATCCCAATAGTCGGCGACGAACACGCCGATATGACCAAAGGCACCGGCTGCGTGAAAATCACCCCGGCCCATGATTTTAATGACTATGAAGTCGGCAAGCGCCATCAGTTGCCGATGGTCAATATCCTGACGCTGGACGGCAATATCCGCGAAGAGGCTGAAGTATTCGATACCCTTGGTGAAGCCAGTGACCTTTGCAGCGGCGCTATTCCGGCCGAATTCCAGCATCTGGAGCGCTTTGCCGCCCGTAAAGCGGTGGTTGCCGCCTTTGATGCCCTGGGCCTGCTGGAAGAGATCAAACCCCATGCGCTGACCGTGCCTTATGGCGACCGCGGCGGCGTGGTCATTGAGCCGATGCTGACCGACCAGTGGTATGTGCGTACCGCTCCGCTGGCCAAGGTCGCGATTGAAGCGGTCGAAAACGACCAAATCAAGTTTGTGCCCAAGCAGTATGAAAACATGTACTTCAGCTGGATGCGCGATATCCAGGACTGGTGTATCTCCCGCCAGCTGTGGTGGGGCCATCGGATCCCGGCCTGGTATGACAACAGCGGCCAGGTCTATGTCGGCCGCGACGAAGCGGAAGTGCGCCGGGAATATCACCTGGCGGCCGATGTTGCCCTGCGCCAGGACGAAGACGTGCTGGACACCTGGTTCTCCTCCGGTCTGTGGACCTTCTCCACCCTGGGATGGCCCGAGCAGACCGACGCCCTGAAAACCTTCCACCCGACCAGCGTGGTGGTCAGCGGCTTTGATATCATCTTCTTCTGGATTGCGCGCATGATCATGATGACCATGCACTTCGTCAAAGACGAAAACGGCAAACCCCAGGTGCCGTTTAATACCGTCTATATGACCGGTCTTATCCGTGACGATGAAGGCCAGAAGATGTCCAAGTCCAAGGGCAATGTGATAGATCCGCTGGATATGGTGGACGGTATTTCCCTGGCCGATCTGGTTGAAAAGCGTACCGGCAATATGATGCAGCCCCAGCTGGCTGAGAAAATCCGCAAGCGTACCGAAAAGCAGTTCCCGGACGGCATTGAGCCCCACGGTACCGATGCTTTGCGCTTTACGCTGGCGGCGCTTGCCTCTACCGGCCGCGATATCAACTGGGATATGAAACGCCTGGAAGGCTATCGTAACTTCTGTAACAAGCTGTGGAACGCCAGCCGTTTCGTGCTGATGAATACCGAAGACCAGGATTGCGGCCTGAACGGCGGCGACATGGAATACTCGCTGGCGGACCGCTGGATCCTGGCTGAATTCAACCGTACCGTGAAGGTCTATCGCGACGCGCTGGATAACTACCGTTTCGATCTGGCCGCCAACCTGCTGTACGATTTCACCTGGAACCAGTTCTGCGACTGGTATCTGGAGCTGACCAAGCCGGTGATGACTGACGGTAGCGATGCCCAGTTGCGCGCCACCCGCCATACGCTGGTCGCGGTGCTGGAAGGCCTGCTGCGCCTGGCTCATCCGGTAATGCCGTTTATTACCGAAACCATTTGGCAGCGGGTCAAGGTCCTCAAAGGCATCGATGCCGATACCCTGATGCTGCAGCCGTTCCCGATCCATGACCCGGCGGGGGATGACACCGACGCCGTGGCCGACGTGGAGTGGATTAAGCAACTGATTATCGCCATCCGTAACACCCGTTCAGAAATGAACATCTCGCCGGGCAAACCGCTGGACGTGCTGCTACGCGGCGCCAGCGGTAAGACCCGTCAGCGTGTAGATCAGAACCGCAGCTTTATCCGTTCGCTGGCGCGCCTCGACAGCCTGGACCTGCTGGCTGAGGGCGATAAAGGGCCGGTGTCGGTCACCAAGCTGCTGGAAGGCGGCGAGCTGATGATCCCGATGGCCGGCTTTATCGATAAAGCGGCTGAACTGGACCGGCTGGCCAAAGAAGTGGCGCGGGTCGAGGGTGAAATCGGCCGCATCGAAAGCAAGCTGGGCAATGAGGGTTTTGTCGCCCGGGCGCCGGAAGCGGTAGTCGCCAAAGAGCGTGAAAAGCTGCAGGGCTTTATCGACGCCAAGGCCAAACTGCTGGAACAGCAGGCGACTATTGCCGGGCTTTAGTCCGGACAGCAACTGCAAGTAGCTAGTGCCGGTTTTTAGGCCGTGCCGGAACAGGTACTGTTCGCCCGCAGCGCTGCGGGCGGGCGTCCCTTACCGTTTATATGATGAGTTTATTGACCATGCCAGTGAACAGTTCCACCGATATCCTGATAAGGGAAATACGGCCTGAGGATAACGCCGCCATAGCGGAGGTAATACGCGCTGTCTCGGCCGAATTCGGTCTGACCGCCGATAAAGGCTATACCGTGTCCGATCCTAACCTGGACAGCCTGTACCAGCTGTATGACGAGCCACGCAGCGCCTATTGGGTGATAGAACAGGATGGACGCATTGCCGGCGGCGGCGGCATCGCACCGCTTTGCGGCGCCGCTGCATCGGTCTGCGAACTGCAGAAGATGTATTTTATGAAGTCGCTGCGCGGCCAGGGCGTGGCCTATTCCCTGGCGTTACAGGCGCTGACAGTAGCTCGCAGCCGCGGCTTTACCCATTGTTACCTGGAGACCACCGCCTCGCTGACCAGGGCCGTTTCACTGTATGAGCGGCTGGGATTCGAACATATCGGCGGTCCGATGGGCAGCACTGGGCATGTGGACTGTGAAGTCACCATGCTGAAAACGCTATGAGCGTGCAGCTCGTCAGGCCAGCGTGTATTTGGAAAGCCTCTTAGCAGAAAGCCTGGTGGGAATGCCAGCGAGTAAAGGCGGGTTCGAAAACCGGCCTTTACCTGTTACGGTAATAAGGGATAGCGTCACGGTAGTACCGGATAGCCTGGTGCAGAATTAATGACGGGTGCCGTTATCGTCCTGATCGCGCTCAGATTCATCATCCTCGCCGTCTTCATCGTCACCCTCTTCGCCGTCCGGATCTTCGAAATAGGTGCCCCAGCCGTCATAATTGACGCCTAGACGCTCGGCCAGCGCAAACAGCTGCTCGACCTGCGCATCGATGAGATCGGCATTAAGCGCCACTTCACTGACCGCATCGCAGCACATCAGCACTGAACCGTCTTCGACTTCCAGTTCTTCAGCGTCAGTCATCTCATAACCCAGTTTGAAAGCTTCGACCGCCGCTTTCTCCAGGGTTTCGAAGTTATCAGCCGAAAAATGATGCTCAATGGTGTAAAGCGCTGCCGGATCGCTGCCATCTTCCAGCAGCTCTTCAATAATCAAACGGGTCTCGTCGCGCTGCTCTTCCAGAAATTGATGTGCCATGCCCCTGTCCTCAATGAGTCGGCCTGTAAGACCGCTATTTTCACACAGTGACCGCTACGGCTCCAGTGTAAACATCAAAGTTTTGATCTCAACACTTGAATTTGAATATTCATACAGCTAAAGTGAATTTTAATTCATAAAAAGCCGTATGCTTTTGCTGGGGACCCCGTGTTATGAGTCAATTCAATCAACGTCACTTTTTACGGTTAATGGATTTCACGCCTGAAGAAATCCATCAATTGCTTTCGCTTGCCGCCACCCTTAAGCAGGAAAAGCGCGCCGGTACGGAGCAGCCGCGTTTGGCGGGTAAAAACATTGCGCTCATCTTCGAAAAAGATTCGACCCGCACTCGCTGCTCTTTCGAAGTTGCCGCCTATGATCAGGGCGCCCGGGTGACCTATCTGGGCCCGAGCGGCAGTCAGATTGGCCATAAGGAATCGATCAAAGATACCGCCCGGGTGCTGGGGCGGATGTACCACGGCATCCAGTACCGCGGCTATGGCCAGGAGCTGGTTGAAACCCTGGCCCACTATGCCGGGGTGCCGGTGTGGAATGGCCTGACCACTGAGTTCCACCCTACCCAGCTGCTGGCCGACCTGCTTACCCTGCAGGAACACCTGCCCGATCGCCCGCTCAGCGGCATCAAGCTGGCCTACCTGGGCGATGCGCGCAACAACATGGGCAATACATTACTGGAAGCCGCTGCCCTCACCGGTCTGGACTTGCGCCTGGTGGCCCCCAGCGCCTGCTGGCCGGATAAAGCCTTGGTGACCCTTTGCCGGCAGCAGGCGGAGACCCAGGGCGGCAGCATTACCCTTACTGAAGAAATTGCCGAAGGCGTTAAGGGCGTCGATTTTATTTATACCGATGTCTGGGTGTCGATGGGTGAGCCGAAAGAGACCTGGCAGCAGCGCATCACCTTGCTTCGCGACTATCAGGTAAACAGGGCGATGCTGGACTTGACGGGCAACCCCCAGGTGAAGTTCCTGCATTGCCTGCCGGCATTTCATGATGACCAGACGGTGGTAGGAAAACAAATGGCCGCTCAATACGGACTAGCGGACGGGATGGAAGTCACCGATGAGGTATTTGAATCGTCCCACAGTATTGTGTTCGATCAGGCTGAGAACCGCCTGCATACCATCAAAGCGGTTATGGTGGCGACCCTGGCGCCATCATACTGAGGGGCAAGGCCGTGGCGAGGATGACTTCCCTGCGTGGATGCAGCTGAGGATGACTTTCCTGCGTGGGTGCAGTTAATAAGCTCGTCGCAGGAGCGCGCATCACGGGTGCGCGTAAGGCACCCGTTGCAGCCAATCTTAACGCGCCAGGGCGGCGTCAATCTTCACTACCGCTTTACGTACGGCGGCAGGTTGGCCGGCGGCACATAAGGGTTTGTGCACTTCGCCTGGGAAATAGACGATGAAATCGCCTTTATTCAGCACCAGTGACTTCTCCTGCTCGCCCGCCGCCAGGAAAGCGATATCTTTTTCCGCCAGCCAGTCGGTGTCCGGCTTACCGGCCGGCAGGCTGCTGAACAGCTGTACTTCCTGACCTTCCAGGATGATCTGGATATCCAGGTACTTGGCGTGGTATTCGGCCCTGCGGTCTTCACGAGGCTCTGTGGTGTCGTTAGATACCAGCACAAATACGCTGTTGCCTTCGATATCATGCTTACCGGCCGGGGTTTCGGCAGTGATATGGCTTTTGACATAGTCAATGGCGTCACGCAGTTTAGCCGGCAGGTAAGGCGTCAGTTCTAGATGATTAATATTTCCGGTGATCATAATGGTTCCCTGAAATGAAATGGGGTTTCATATTAAATCAGATAACGGCTGGAAAGTGAGATTTATTTAACATTTATACGCCTCGTCCAGGCAATCGTTTGCTGCGTCGCCTGAATGTTGAGTTATAGCCCTTGAAGTGTTTGATGAGCCGCGTATAATGCCGGGCAATTTGTCGGGAGGACGCCATGCACAGCCTAAGTCTAAACTCTGCCCCCAGTGGCGCCGCACGGTCGGTCGGCGGCGTATTGCCGCAATTGCTCCCGTTAGACTATCATTTGAAAGGCCCCTCATTGAGGGGCTTTTTTTTGCCCGCCCTTCAGCACGCTGTTCTACCATCGCGTCAGGCTCTGGCGTTTCCGGCACCCGTAAGGAGGAATAAAACATGACCAATCCCCTTTATCAAAAGCACATCATTTCAATAAATGACCTGAGTCGAGAGGAGCTGGAACTGGTGCTCAACACCGCAGCCAGCCTTAAATCCCAGCCTCGCCCGGAGCTGCTGAGGCCGAAAGTCATCGCCAGTTGTTTTTTTGAAGCATCGACCCGGACTCGGCTGTCGTTTGAAACCGCCATCCATCGCCTGGGCGCTTCGGTCGTCGGCTTCTCCGATGCCGGCAACACCTCGCTTGGCAAGAAAGGGGAAACCCTGGCCGATACCATTTCGGTCATCAGCACCTATGTGGATGCCATCGTCATGCGCCATCCGCAGGAAGGGGCCGCCCGTTTGGCGACCGAATTCTCCGGTGGCGTGCCGATTCTTAATGCCGGCGATGGCGCCAACCAGCATCCGACCCAGACTCTGCTGGACTTGTTCACCATCCAGGAAACCCAGGGACGGCTCTCCAACCTGCAGATCGCCATGGTCGGCGACCTTAAATATGGCCGCACCGTTCACTCCCTGACCCAGGCGCTGGCGAAATTCGACGGTAACCGGTTTTACTTTATCGCCCCTCAAGCGCTGGCGATGCCGGCCTACATCCTCAGAATGCTTGACGAAAAAGGCATCCCGTTCAGCGTGCACGACACCATCGAAGAGGTGGTGCCTGAACTGGACATCCTCTACATGACCCGCGTACAGAAAGAGCGGCTGGATCCTTCCGAATACGCCAACGTCAAAGCCCAGTTTGTGCTGCGGGCCGAGGATTTGGCCAGCGCCCGTGACAATCTGAAGGTGCTTCATCCCCTGCCCAGGGTAGATGAAATAGCCCATGATGTGGATGCCACGCCTTACGCTTATTACTTTCAGCAGGCGGGCAACGGTATTTTCGCGCGTCAGGCTTTACTGGCGCTGGTACTGAATCAATCACTGGCCGGCTAACGGGGGAATCATGACACAGGATAATAAATTACAGGTTGAAGCCATTAACCGCGGCACGGTGATAGACCACATCCCGGCCCAGGTCGGTTTTAAACTGCTGACGCTGTTTAAGCTGACTGCCACCAGCGAGCGGATTACCATTGGTCTGAACCTGCCATCCAATCAACTCGGCAAGAAAGACCTGATTAAAATCGAGAACGTCTTCCTGACCGAGCAGCAGGCCAACCAGCTGGCGATTTACGCCCCGCAGGCGACGGTTAACCGTATCGACAACTATGAAGTCGTACGTAAACTGACGCTTTCCCTGCCGGATCGCATCGATGGCGTACTGACCTGTCCTAATGGCAACTGCATCAGCCGCAGCGAACCGGTAGCTTCCGGTTTTACCGTGATTACCCGCGAGCAGCAGGTGCAGCTGAAATGCAAATACTGCGAGAAAGAATTTGAGCATCAGGCAGTTATCCAGAACGCCTGAGCTGGGCATTTGCCGGTTATCTCATTATAATGACCGGCGAATGTCTTAATTATCCTCAAAAAACTCTGGAGAAGCCATGTCCCGCACGATTAATACTGATAACGCACCGGCAGCTATCGGCCCTTATGTTCAGGCGGTTGATCTGGGCAACATGATCATCACCTCCGGTCAGATCCCGGTATGTCCGAAAACGGGCCAGGTAGCTGACGATATCGCCTCCCAGACGCGCCAATCGCTGGAAAACGTGCGGGCCATCGTCGAAGCCGCCGGCCTGAAAGTGGCGGATATCGTTAAGACCACGGTATTTGTGAAAGACCTGAACGATTTCATCACCGTTAACGCAACCTATGAAGCCTTTTTCAATGAGCACAGCGCCCCGTTCCCGGCACGTTCCTGTGTGGAAGTAGCGCGACTGCCCAAAGACGTGAAGATCGAAATCGAAGCCATCGCCGTACGCCGCTAAGCGCCCCTAGCGGGCTGCCGCTATTGCCGCCCGCCGCTTTGCTGCCCCCTATCAGGTCGTAAATTCCCCTCCGGCCGTGAATTGCACCTATTGAGTGCAGACCGGCCGATTTTCCAGGCAATATCTCTTATCGCATCACCCTGTGAGCTGGCGCGCTTTATGCATGGCTCTACTCTGTCAGTCATGGCACCGGGGTTCTAGCCCAGGCGTGTAGTCAGCCAGTGAAGGGGTGATGATGATTAATATGAATCTTTCCGGATCACCGTTTTTTGATGAGATGCTGCAATCCGACGGCAGTCACCGCGGCCACTATCAGGCCTACTGGCAATGGCTGCAGCAGGCCGACAGGCAGGCTATCGAGCAAAAGAAACAAGAAGCTGAACTGCTGTTCCACCGGGTGGGCATCACCTTTAATGTCTATGGCGAAGAAGGAGGCACCGAACGACTGATTCCTTTTGACAGCGTACCCAGGATAATCCCTGCCGGTGAATGGGCCTGGATGGATAAGGGCATCCGCCAGCGGGTGCAGGCGCTGAACGCTTTTTTACACGACATCTACCACGAGCAGCATATTCTTACCGCTGGCATCATTCCCGCCGAGCAAGTTCTGGCCAACCAGCAATACCAGCCCTGTATGCAGGGCATCGACTTGCACAACCGCACTTACGCCCATATCGTCGGCATCGATATGGTCCGCAACAGCGATGGCCACTATTACGTCCTGGAAGACAATCTCCGTACGCCCTCCGGGGTGTCCTATATGCTGGAAAACCGCAAAATGATGATGCGGCTGTTTCCGGACCTGTTTGCCAGCCAGCATATCGCCCCCATAGAACGCTACCCGTCCTATCTGCTGCAGACCTTGCGCGAGAGTTCGCCCCGGGAAGATCCGACGGTGGTGGTGATGACGCCGGGCCGTTTCAACAGCGCCTACTTCGAGCACAGTTTTCTGGCCCAACAGATGGGGGTTGAACTGGTTGAGGCAGCCGATTTATTCGTCAAACAGAATGCGGTGTATATGCGCACTACCGAAGGCCCCTGCAGGGTCGATGTTATCTATCGGCGTATTGATGACGCCTATATCGATCCGCTGGCCTTCAAGTCTGACTCGTCCCTGGGGGTGCCGGGCTTGCTGTCGGTCTATCGCGCCGGCGGCATAGTGCTGGCCAATGCGCTGGGCACCGGGGTGGCCGACGATAAGTCCATCTATCCGTATGTGCCGGAGATGATCCGCTTTTATCTGTCTGAGGAGCCGATCCTGGGCAATATCCCGACCTGGCAGTGCCGGGATCCCGCCGACCTGTCTTTTGTACTGGCCAATCTGGAACAGTTGGTGGTCAAGGAAGTCCACGGCGCCGGCGGCTACGGCATGCTGGTCGGCCCCAAAGCCTCGCGGAATGAGCTGGCAGAGTTTCGCCAGCGTCTGCTGTCGAATCCGAGCAACTATATCGCCCAGGAGACGCTGGCCCTGTCGACCTGTCCGACCTTTGTCGAACAAGGCCTGGCCCCGAGGCATATCGACCTTCGCCCCTTTGCCCTGACCGGGGCTGAAATCAGGCTGGTGCCCGGCGGGCTGACGCGAGTGGCGTTGACCGCCGGCTCGCTGGTGGTCAATTCATCCCAGGGCGGCGGTACCAAGGACACCTGGATCATGGAGGATGATGAATGCTGAGCAGAACCGCCAGTGAACTTTATTGGATGGCCCGTTACCTGGAACGGGCAGAAAGCATCGTCCGGGTGCTGGATGTGACCTATAAGCTGTCGCTGATGCCAATACGCAGCCAGCAGAATCAGGACTTGAATCTGCCGCTGAGCCTGACCGGCACCCATGCGCTGTTTGAGGAGCACTATACCCGCCTGACCATCACCAATCTGCTCAATTTCTTTGTGCTGGACCACCGTAATCCCAGCAGTATCTATAACTGTTTCCAGGCGGCCTGGAATAACGCCCACTCGGTGCGGGGCAGCCTTTCAGCCGAGGTCTGGGAGAGTATCAACGCCACCTGGATTGAAATGAAACTGATGCGCAGCAAAGGGGTGGCCAAAGTCGGTACCGACACCTTCTTTGACTGGGCCAAAGAGCGCGCTCACCTGTTTCGCGGCGCCATGTTCGGCACCCTGCTGCGTAACGATGCCCTGTGTTTTATCCGGCTGGGTACGCTTATCGAACGGGCTTATGCCACCGCCCAGCTGCTGGGGGTGAAAGATCAGCAATTGGACGTCGACCCGGATCCGGTACGTGAATACTATCGCCTGGATACGTTGCTGCGCGCGGTCAGTGCCAGGGAAGCCTATCATAGCCTGTATAAGCATCCGGTCAGTCGGGAAACGGTCGCCGAGCTGCTGGTACTGCGCAACGATATGCCTCGTTCACTTCGCGCCTGTGTAGGGGATATGGTACTGCAACTAGAGCGCATCGGCGGACAACGTGCCAATATCCCGCGCCGCCTGGCCCATACCCTGCATGTGGAGCTGCGCTTCAGTACTCTCGATGAGGTGTTAGCGCACGGTCTGCAGGCTTATATGGTGCATTTTCAGGGCAAGATAAATGGACTGGCTGACAGCATCCATCATACTTATCTGGAGGCGTTATGAAGTTGACCATCAACCATCTGACCCACTACCGATACGATCATGAGGTGAAATTCAGCACCCAGTATCTCAGGCTGACGCCGCAGAATACCCCGCGTCAGCAGATCCTGGAGTGGTCGCTGACCCTGCCTGAGCAGGCGACGCTCAGCACCGATGGTTTTGGCAATCTGCTGCATGTGCTGACGCTGGACCGCCCTCATGAGATGATCGCCATCCATGCCCGAGGGGTGGTGGCTATCGCGGACCAGCCCGCGGCGCTAGCGGAACAGTGTGGTCCGCTGTCGCCGCTGGTGTTCTTGCGTTCCAGCCCGCTGACCGAGGCGGATGAGGCGATACGGGCCTTTGCCGCCCGCTATTACCGTGACACAAACCCCGAAGCCAGCCTCAGGGAGTTAATGGCCGAGCTCAGGCTGCGCATGCCCTACACGCCGGGGGCCACCCAGGTCTGGGACAGCGCCGCCCAGGTGTTTGCCGCCGGCCACGGCGTCTGCCAGGACCATGCCCATGTTTTTCTGGCCTGTTGCCGCAGCCTGGCTATTCCCGCCCGCTATGTTAGCGGTTATATTTACACCGAAGACACAAAACACGTGGCGATGCATGCCTGGGTCGAAGTCTGGCTTGGCGCCAGCTGGCAAAGTTTCGATATCACCAATAATACCTGTAACCCTAACCAGCATCTGAAGCTGGCGGTCGGCTTTGACTATCTTGATGCCTGCCCGATCCGGGGCTCCCGCGTTGGTGGCGGCTATGAAGAGATGTTTTCCCAAGCTACGGTCGAACAGACCGAGGACGCGCAGGCCGGTGCCCAGCAACAATAAACAGCCCGAAAGGACCCGACTCCATGACCTATTGTGTGGCAATGCGCCTGGCCGACGGGGTGGTATTCGCCTCAGACTCCCGCACCAACGCCGGGGTGGACCATATTTCCACCTTCAGGAAACTGCACGTGCTCAATCAGCCCGGCGAGCGGACGCTGGTGCTGCAAAGCGCGGGCAATCTGGCCACTACCCAAAGCATCATCAATTTGCTGCGTAACCGCGCCCGGGAGGCTGAAAAACCGAACCTGATGAATGTGCCTTCACTGTTCGAAGCGGCCAATCTTATCGGCGAGACGGTACGTGAAGTGATCTTTCGCGACAGCCAGGCCCAGCAGGCTGGCTCCAGCACTGATTTCAGCTGCAGCATCCTGCTGGGCGGGCAAATAGCCGGCGAAGAGCCCAGGCTGTTTCATATCTACCCTGAAGGCAATTTCATTGAGGCCACCAGGGATACGCCCTATTTCCAGATAGGGGAAAGCAAGTACGGTAAGCCGATTATCGATCGGGTACTGACCTATGATACGCCGCTGGAACAGGCGCTGAGTTGTGCCCTGATTTCCATTGATTCCACCCTGCGCAGCAATTTGTCGGTGGGCCTGCCGCTGGACGCTATGATTTACCGAAAAGATAGCCTGGCTGCCGACGAGCAGTACCGCATCACTGAACAGAACCCCTATTTCGCCCAAATCCGCAAAGCCTGGGCCGAAGGATTGCTCAATACGTTCCTGCAGTTGCCGCCGCTGGACCTGACCCCCAACCCGTAGCCCGCTGCTATCAGAGGATAAAGCGATGCTAGCCGAGCGGCAATGGGCAGGTGGCCAATGCCAGGCGGCAATGAGCAGATGGCGAATGCCACGCGGCAATGAGCAGGTGGCCAATGCCAGGCGACAATGAGCAGGTGGCCAATGCCAAGCGACAATGAGCAGGTGGCCAATGCCAAGCGGCATGGGCAGGTGCCGAATGCGAGGCAGCAGGATATCAGCCTCAAAAGTGCCGGCCAGCGCGCGCTGCTGGCGGCAAAAAATACCTATACTGGATGACACGCGGCACCCGACGGGCCCCAGGTTAGGATATCCAGGTATGAACACCCCAGCGCCATGGTGGCAGAACGCTGTCATTTACCAAATTTATCCGAAGAGTTTTCAAGACAGCACCGGTAACGGAACCGGCGATCTGCCCGGCATTACCCAGCGGCTTGATTACCTGCAGCGGCTAGGGGTCGATGCCCTGTGGATGACGCCGGTGTTCGTCTCGCCGCAGATTGATAACGGCTACGACGTGGCCGATTACTGCGCTATCGATCCGGCCTACGGTACCCTGGAGGACTTCGACCGACTGGTAGCAGCAGCGCACCAGCGCGGCATCAGGGTAATTATCGATATGGTGTTTAATCATACCTCGACCCGGCATCCCTGGTTCCACGCCTCGCTGGATCCTGACAGCCATTGGCGGCAATGGTATATCTGGCGCAATGGCCGCGCCGGCGGGCCACCTAATAACTGGCTTTCCAAGTTCGGCGGCAGCGCCTGGAGCCAGGCGGGTATCGGCGGACACTATTATCTGCATCTTTTTGCCGCTGAACAGGCCGATCTCAACTGGGAACACCCGCCGGTACGGCAGGCCCTGGGGCGGATTTGTCATTTCTGGGCCGATCGCGGCATTGATGGCATGCGCCTCGATGTGCTGAACCTGGTGTCAAAGCCGTCGGATCTGCCTGATGCCCCGCAAGGGGATGGCCGCTGCTTTTATACCGACGGTCCACGGGTCAATGAATATATCCGGCAGATGAACCGGGAAGTGTTCCAACCCCGGGGCCTGATGACCATCGGCGAGATGTCCTCCACCACCATGGAAAAAAGCCTGGCTAACGCCAGTCTGGGGGGAGGCACCCTGTCGATGATCGCCCACTTCCATCACCTTAAAATCGACTATCCGGCCGGTGACAAATGGTCTTTGGGGAAACCGGACTTTATCAAGCTCAAGCAGATATTTGCCGGCTGGCAACAGGGGTTTCACGGCCGGGCCTGGCAGGCGCTGTTCTGGTGTAATCACGATCAGCCGCGCATCCTGTCCCGCTTCGGCGACCCGGGAACCTATCGGGTAGCGTCAGCCAAAATGCTGGCAATGGCGCTCCATGGCATGCAGGGAACGCCCATTATTTACCAGGGCGAGGAGCTGGGCATGACCGACCCCGGCTTTACCGATCTTGACCAGTACCGGGACGTTGAGAGCCTGAATATGTTTGGCGCTTTTCACGCGCATGGCGTTGACCCCGCGCAACTGCTGACGATACTGGCGCGCCGGTCGAGAGATAATGGCCGCACGCCAATGCAATGGGATGACAGCCCCCAGGCAGGCTTTACAACCGGCATCCCCTGGATTGGGCTTTGCGGCAACCACCAACGCATTAATGCCGCCGGCGCCATCGCCGATAAGGATTCCGTGTTTCACTGCTATCGTCAACTTATCCAGCTGCGCAAGACCCTGCCGGTGCTGGTAGATGGCGATTATCAGGATCTCTGCCCGGCCCATCCCTGGATCTGGTGCTACCAGCGTAGCTGGCGGGGTGAACGACTGCTGGTAGTGGTCAACCTGGGCAGTGAGACTCAATCATGGCATCCGACAGCGGCCGATAATGGTCGGTGGCGACGCGTCATCAGCAACTATGACGACGCGCCTGCTACGCCCGCCCCGCTGGTCCTGCGCCCATGGGAAGCCATCTGGTGGCACCTGGGGCAGACCGCCGCAGGATCCTGAGGGTCAGAAAAAATACCTGACGCCTAATTTTATCTTGACCTGCTCCTGCTGGTTAAGGGTGTGGCGGTCCAGCCAGCCGAGCTCAACGAACGGCATCCAGTTTTCGTCTATCCGGTATCGGGCGGCCGCGTTAACCTCCCAATGATATTTGCTGTTATTAGCGGCACGGAATTGGTTTAGATGGATAAAATAATTAGGCTCCAGCACCAAGGCTAATTTTTCCGACGCCTGCAGATTGAAATAGACAATAAACTGATGGCTGTCATTATAATTATATTCATCAACCGTATTAATGGTGCGTGAATTTCGATGGTTATAACGATAACGCGTTGATACATTAAATGTCGGGCTGAACATCATATTCATATTTATATAGCCTGCCAAACCGGACCCCAAATCATTGGCATTAATAAGCGCACCGGGCATAAAGCTCAAAAAACCCGTTGTCGAAGGCAAGGGGTACCAGCCTTCCAATTCATTATACCCTTGATGTATATTATCTCCCTTGCCAATATTATAGGCATTGGTCAACATGACGCCGGCACCATTAGTGAAACCGTAGCCGCCGACCATTTTTACATCGTGCTGATTAACGGCCGAATACCAGCTATCACTGGCTTCGATAAAAGCCCCATTATTAGCATAGGACCCGGCATTAACCTGAGTACAATTTAATGTAGCAGCACTTAATAGGCCAAATAACAATGCATGTTTTTTCATTGGATCACCTAATCATTCCTTTCCATGGAGACAGCTGAAATAGCGCCATTCGGACTATTACAGCGAGAGCGATACCAGCACCGGGGGTCATACGCGCAGCAGGCATCAGTGCCTCATCTGCACGGCGGTGTATGCAATGGGTTTACTATTTATCGGATGCAGTATTCGCACTGGATGCATTTACATTACGGTAAAATATTGGCCTGGGAAGTTCAATCGGTAACGCCCCCGTATTGACCCACCGTTCTGATTCAGTTTCCTTTTACGGCCTGACCGGCGATACGCTGACCGTCAGCAGGGAGAAAAACTGTACTGGTCACCTCTTCACCCACTCTGGATTTTTATTGCGCCGCATCAAGTTTTAGTGCGATAGCCCGCTCTATAGCCCACATCTTGTGCCATCATAACCACCACAAACCCACATATAGTAGTTATCCGCAGCCGCTCCCCCGGCTGCAGGCCTGCCACCGAGGCCGGATAACCGACAGAACGCGCCACGCGTACAGGAGTCGCAACGTGAAACCGGTAGTCATCAAACGAGACGGTTGTCAGGTACATTTTGACCATAGCAGGATTTATCAGGCCGTGCTTCACGCAGCCGAGGCCGCCGGTGTAGACGACGATGCCTATTGCATGGCCGTGGCGGTACAGGTGTCCGGGCAAGTGACGCAGCGATCCCATGTGGATATCCGCGATATTCAGGACGCAGTTGAGAATCAGCTGATGGCCGGACCGCATAAAAAAATGGCCCGTCTCTATATTGAATATCGCCACGACCGTGATGTGGCGCGTGAACAGCGCGGTCGGCTGAATCAGGAAATTCGCGGCCTGGTTGAGCAGAGCAACATGGCATTGCTTAATGAGAACGCCAATAAAGACAGCAAAGTGATACCGACCCAGCGCGATCTGCTGGCCGGCATTGTCGCCAAGCATTACGCCCGCCAGCATATTTTGCCGCGCGACGTGGTGCTGGCCCATGAGCGTGGCGAGCTGCATTACCACGATCTGGACTATGCCCCGTTCTTCCCGATGTTCAACTGCATGCTGATAGACCTTGGAGGCATGCTGACCCAGGGTTTTAAAATGGGTAACGCTGAAATAGAACCGCCGCGTTCCATTTCAACCGCCACCGCCGTCACCGCACAGATTATCGCCCAGGTCGCCAGCCATATCTATGGCGGCACCACCATCAACCGCATTGATGAAATCCTCGCCCCCTATGTGGCGGCAAGTTTTGATAAGCATCATACCGTCGCCATTGAGTGGAATATCCCGGATGCGGAAAACTATGCCCTCTCGCGCACCGAGAAAGAGTGCTATGACGCCTTTCAGTCGCTGGAGTATGAGGTCAATACCCTGCACACCGCCAATGGCCAGACGCCGTTTGTTACCTTCGGCTTCGGACTGGGTACCAGTCGCGAATCGCGGATGATACAGCAGTCAATCCTGCGTAACCGGATTGCCGGTCTGGGTAAAAACCGTAAAACGGCGGTATTTCCCAAGCTGGTGTTTGCCATTCGTGATGGACTGAACCTCAAGTTCAGCGATCCCAATTACGATATCAAGCAGTTAGCGCTGGAATGCGCCAGCAAGCGGATGTATCCGGATATTCTCAATTACGATCAGGTAGTCAACGTCACCGGCTCGTTTAAAACCCCGATGGGCTGCCGCAGTTTCCTCGGGGTGTATGAAGAAAATGGCCGCCAGATCCATGATGGTCGCAACAATCTGGGGGTGATAAGCCTTAACCTGCCGCGCATCGCTCTGGAGTCGGGCCACGATGAGAACCGTTTCTGGCAGTTGCTGGATGAACGTCTGATGCTGGCCAAGAAAGCGCTAATGACGCGCATAGCCCGACTTGAAGGGGTCAAAGCGCGCGTGGCGCCGATCCTTTATATGGAAGGGGCGTGCGGCGTGCGGCTCAAAGCAGATGATGATATCGCGCCGATATTCAAAAATGGCCGAGCGTCGATTTCCCTAGGCTATATTGGCCTGCATGAGACCATTAATGCACTGTATGGCGCTGAAACCCATGTGTTTGATAATGCCGCCCTGCGCGAAAAGGCGGTGGCGATCGTCGCCCGCCTGAAAGCAGCGACCGAGGCCTGGAAAGCGGAAACCGGCTATGGTTTCAGCCTCTACAGCACCCCCAGCGAAAATCTGTGCGACCGTTTCTGCCGGCTTGATACCGCTGAATTTGGTGTGGTGAATGGCGTTACCGATAAAGGCTACTACACCAACAGCTTCCACCTGGACGTGGAGAAAAAGGTCGATCCTTACGCCAAGCTGGATTTTGAAGCGCCCTATCCGCCCTTGGCTAACGGTGGCTTTATTTGCTACGGCGAGTATCCCAACCTGCAGCACAATCTGCGGGCGCTGGAAGATGTCTGGGACTACAGCTATAAAGTCGTCCCCTATTACGGCACCAATACGCCGATAGACGAATGCTATGAATGCGGCTATACCGGCGAATTCTCCTGTACCAGCAAAGGCTTCACTTGCCCAAAATGCGGTAACCATGAACCCTCGAAGGTGTCGGTCACCCGCCGGGTATGCGGTTATCTCGGTAGCCCGGATGCCAGGCCGTTCAATGCCGGCAAGCAGGAAGAGGTCAAACGGCGCATCAAGCACCTGTCGAGCGGCCAGTTGGGCTAAAGCAGATGAACTTCCACCAATATTATCCGATTGATGTAGTCAACGGCCCCGGTACCCGCTGCACGCTGTTTGTCGCCGGCTGCGTGCACCAGTGCCCGGGTTGCTATAACAAAAGCACCTGGCGAATTGATTCGGGTAAGCCTTTTACCGTTCTGCAGGAGGACCAGATCATTGCCGATCTGCAGGACACGCGCATCCGTCGTCAGGGGCTGTCGCTTTCCGGCGGCGATCCCCTGCATCCCCAAAACCTGGGCGCCATCGAGCAGTTGCTGGGCCGGGTGCGGGCAGAATGCGCCGGAAAAGACGTGTGGATCTGGACCGGTTACCAGCTTGCTGAGCTGTCTGGCGCCCAACAGCGGGTCATCGCATTGGCCGATGTGCTGGTCGACGGCAAGTTCGTGCAGGATCTGCGCGATCCGGCGCTTATCTGGCGCGGCAGTAGCAATCAAGTGATACATTACCTGCGCAGTCCAGTGGCGCAGCAGGCATAATCAGTCGATTTACCCACTGCCTGATACCGTGTCGCGTTAGCCGATATTCTGCACCGGGGTGTTTTTCGGCGACAGGGTACTGCGTTCATATTCAGCGGCTTTGACCGTGTCGAACTGGTTTTCCCATTTGGCAATCACCAGCACCGCCAGGGCATTCCCTACCACGTTAAGGGCGGTACGCGCCATATCGAGGATGCGGTCGACACCGGCGATAAACGCCAGCCCTTCAAGCGGGATCCCTACGCTGCCAAGGGTGGCCAGCAGCACCACGAAGGAAACCCCCGGGACGCCGGCGATACCTTTGGAGGTCACCATCAGCGTCAGTACCAGGATGATTTCCTGACTGATTGATAATTCGATACCGTACAGTTGGGCGATGAAAATCGCCGCGATACTCTGATACAGCGTGGAACCGTCCAGGTTAAAGGAATATCCGGTCGGCACGACAAAACCGGTGATGGCCTTCGGCGCGCCATAAGCTTCCATTTTTTCGATAATGCGCGGCAGGACACTCTCGGAGCTGGCGGTAGAATAGGCCAGGATAAGCTCTTCTTTCAGGATACGGATAAGCATCATGATACGCAGGTTACAAATACGGGCGACCAGACCCAGTACTACCAGGGCAAACACCACGATGGCGAAATAGACCAGCAGTACCAGCTTACCAAGTGGAATAAGCGACGCAAAGCCGAAGTTGGCGACGGTAACCGCAATCAGGGCAAATACCCCTACCGGTGCATAACGCATGATCATATGCGTTACTTTGAACATGGTATCAGCCACTGCTCGGAACACATTCAACAACGGTTCTCTGGTCTGGGCGGGTAAAGACGCCAGCCCCAGGCCGAAAAGTGCCGAGAAGAAAATAATCGGCAGCATGTCCCCTTTTACCATAGAGGCGAAAATATTGGACGGTATCAGTGAAAGTACGGTTCCTGCCAGGCTGTGTCCCTGGCTCTGGACGGCTTCGGTCGTTTTCTCATATTGAGATATATCCACTGCGCTAAGCTGAGACATATCGATGCCGCTGCCTGGCTGAAACACATTTGCCAGGGTGATGCCCAGCACAATAGCGACTGTCGTGATAATCTCGAAATAGAGAATGGTTTTAAAGCCTATCGAGCCCAGCTTTTTCGCATCACCAATACCCGCAATGCCTACGATCAATGTCGAGATAACGATGGGTACGACGATCATCTTGATCAGTCGAATAAATATATCCCCGGCCGGGGAAAGGATATTGCTGATTAGCCAATCCCGGGTTTCCACCTGATTATGCAGAATAGCCCCTACACCAATGCCAAGTATAAGCGCGATCAGGATTTGCCACGCGAGGCTAATTTTTAACGTTTTCATAACAATATTCCTTTCCTGGTTGGCCCCGCTTAAATACTCACCTCATTTCAGGCGCGTATTGTTCGCTAAATCACACGATAGTATTCATGGAGTACGGGGTCTCTTTTTTTCAAATATCATAAACCAAGTTCGTAATTCAATGCCCTTACGGTAATCACTGTAACAAAGCTTAATTTATACGCGGTTCGCTTATATTAACTGCTCACTCCTGTTATTTATAAATTGTTACAGGCTAATTCCCTGTTATTTACACAGTTTTTAAATCGTTTAATAACATCAAGCATTGCCCCTTTTTGCGGCAGCCTCTTTATATAAGTTTTTATAGGGGCAGATCAAGGGGGAAAAACAGTGTTGGTAGCATGAATGCAGCGCTTAATGACTAAATCGTTCTGCTTATTGGCGCAATTTTAAGCAAGTTTCTAAAACCCCCTGCAAGATGCGTGATCTATCGCGCAAAAAAGAAACAATTCTCCAGTCAATAGGTTTAATTAACTATCTAGTGACATATTATTAACAAAAAAGGAGGAACCCCATGAGTTATCCCCACATCTACCCTGTTCCCGCTTCTATCGCCGAGCGTACGCTGTTGTCGGCAGAGCATTATCGTCAGTTGTACAAGCAATCTGTCACCGAACCCGATTCTTTCTGGGGCGAGCATGGCAAGATCATTGACTGGATCGCGCCCTACAGATCCATCAAGAATACCTCCTTTGACCCGGGCCATGTTGATATCCGCTGGTTTGAAGATGGCACGCTCAACGTCTCTGCCAACTGTCTCGACCGGCATCTGGTTGAGCGAGGCAATCAGACCGCCATCATCTGGGAAGGTGATGACGGTCGCGAGAGCAAGACCGTCACCTACCGCGAACTGCACCAGGCGGTTTGCCGCTTTGCCAATGTGCTCAAGACACACGGCATCGGTAAAGGCGATGTGGTAGCGATTTATATGCCCATGGTGCCGGAAGCGGCAGTCGCCATGCTTGCCTGCGCCCGTATCGGCGCCATTCATTCGGTTATTTTCGGCGGTTTTTCTCCGGAGGCCATTGCCGGTCGCATTATCGATTCCAGCGCCAAACTGGTGGTTACCGCCGATGAAGGCGTGCGCGCCGGCCGCAAAATCCCACTGAAGAAAAACATTGACGATGCGCTGAAGAACCCGGGCGTCAGCACTATCACCGGCGTGATTGTTTTCAAGCGCACCGGCAAGGATATCGACTGGACCCCCGACCGCGATACCTGGTGGCATGATGCCATCGTGGGCGTGAGCGATAGCTGTCCGCCGGAGGAAATGCAGGCCGAGGACCCGCTGTTTATCCTCTACACCTCCGGTTCAACCGGCAAACCCAAGGGAGTACTGCATACCAGCGGCGGCTACCTGGTGTATGCCGCCTTAACCTTTAAATATGTGTTTGACTACCATCCCGGCGATATCTACTGGTGTACCGCCGATGTCGGCTGGGTAACCGGCCATAGCTACCTGCTATACGGACCGCTGGCCTGCGGCGCTATCACACTGATGTTCGAAGGGGTACCCAACTGGCCGGATGCACGCCGCATGGCCCAGGTAGTGGACAAGCATCAGGTCAATATTCTCTACACCGCCCCTACCGCCATTCGCGCCCTGATGGCCGAAGGCGACAAAGCCATTGAAGGTACCCACCGCCAGTCGCTGCGGATCCTGGGGTCGGTCGGCGAGCCAATCAACCCGGAAGCCTGGGAATGGTACTACCATAAAATCGGCAATTCAAACTGCCCGGTGATGGATACCTGGTGGCAAACCGAGACCGGCGGATTCATGATTACCCCGCTCCCCGGCGCGGTAGATCTTAAACCCGGCTCGGCCTCGTTGCCCTTCTTCGGCGTACAGCCGGCGCTGGTAGACAATACCGGCACGGTGCTGGAAGGTGCTACCGAAGGCAATCTGGTGATTACCGATTCATGGCCCGGTCAGGCACGTACCCTGTATGGCGATCATGAGCGCTTTGAGCAGACCTATTTTTCAACCTTCAAAGGGATGTATTTCAGTGGTGACGGTGCCCGACGGGATGAAGATGACTATTACTGGATAACGGGCCGGGTTGATGATGTGCTTAATGTGTCCGGCCACCGCCTGGGAACAGCTGAAATAGAATCAGCCCTGGTTTCTCATCCCAAAATCGCTGAGGCGGCGGTCGTCGGTATTCCACATAATATCAAAGGCCAGGCGATCTACGCCTATATCACCCTTAACCACGGAGAGATGCCAACCCCTGAGCTTTACAGCGAAGTACGCAGTTGGGTACGGAAGGAAATAGGCTCGATTGCCACGCCGGACATCCTGCACTGGACCGATTCCTTACCCAAGACACGCTCCGGCAAGATCATGCGGCGCATCCTGCGAAAAATCGCCGCTGGCGATACCAGTAACTTTGGCGATACTTCTACGCTGGCCGATCCCGGTGTGGTGGAAAAGCTACTGGAAGAGAAACAATCAATGAACGTACCCTCATAACAATAATCCCGCCACCTTCGGGTGGCGCATTCCAATCATTACCTCTCACCCTACTGGAGAATCCCTGATGAATGATCTCATTTATCAAAGGATAGCGAACAATCCTCTGTTCCATGAACTGGTGCGCAAGCGCCAGCGCTTCGCTCTGTTCCTATCGATGATTATGCTGGTGCTGTATTACGGATTCATTCTGCTTATCGCCTTCGCCCCCGGCTGGCTGGGTACGCCGATCCACGAGGGCACCAGCGTGACGCGCGGTATTCCCCTGGGTATTGGTTTGATAGTGGTGTCGTTTGTTCTGACCGGCGTTTATGTCATACGCGCCAACGGTGAATATGACCGCCTGACACAACAGCTCCTGCGCGAGGTGCAGCATAATGATTAAACGTCACGCTTTCGTTTCAGTTCCGCTGCTGGCGGCTCCTTTCATGGTGCAGGCCCAGGCGGTAAGCGGCGCAGTTGAACGCCAGCCGCTGAACGTCCAGGCCATCATTCTGTTTGTGCTGTTCGTGGCCGGCACTCTCTATATTACCTACTGGGCATCCAAGCGTACCCGTTCGCGCAGCGACTACTACACCGCCGGCGGCAACATTACCGGTTTTCAAAATGGACTGGCGATATCAGGCGATTTTATGTCGGCGGCCTCTTTCCTCGGCATCTCGGCGCTGGTCTATACCTCCGGTTATGACGGGCTGATTTATTCGTTGGGCTTTCTGGTCGGCTGGCCGATTATCCTGTTCCTTATCGCAGAACGGTTGCGGAACCTGGGCCGCTATACTTTTGCCGATGTCGCCTCCTATCGGCTCAAGCAAAAACCAATCCGCACCCTGTCGGCCTGCGGCTCGCTGGTCGTGGTAGCACTGTATCTGATTGCCCAGATGGTGGGGGCCGGCAAGCTGATCCAGCTGCTGTTCGGTTTGAATTATCATGTGGCGGTTATCCTGGTCGGCATACTGATGGTGCTGTATGTGCTGTTCGGCGGCATGCTGGCCACTACCTGGGTACAGATTATCAAGGCGGTGCTGCTGCTGGCGGGGGCGTCGTTCATGGCGCTGATGGTGATGAAAACCGTCAACTTCAGCTTCGACACCCTGTTTACTCAGGCGATGGCGGTGCACAGCAAGGGTCAGGCAATCATGCGCCCCGGAGGATTGGTATCAGACCCGATATCGGCCCTGTCGCTCGGTCTGGCACTGATGTTCGGCACCGCCGGCCTGCCGCACATCCTGATGCGTTTCTTTACCGTCAGCGATGCCAAGGAAGCGCGTAAAAGCGTGCTGTATGCTACCGGATTCATGGGTTATTTCTATTTCCTGACCTTTATCATCGGTTTTGGCGCCATTCTGCTGGTGGGGGCTAATCCGGCATTCAAAGACAGCGCTGGCGCACTGCTGGGCGGCAACAATATGGCGGCGGTACACCTGGCTAACGCCGTCGGCGGCAACTTCTTCCTAGGGTTTATCTCAGCGGTAGCTTTTGCCACTATCCTGGCGGTCGTTGCCGGCCTGACGCTGGCCGGCGCGTCCGCGGTATCCCATGACCTGTACGCCAGCGTTATCAAGGAAGGCAAAGCCACTGAGCGCGATGAACTCAAAGTATCGAAGATTACCGTGGTGATATTGGGATTTGTTGCTATCGGCCTGGGCATCCTGTTCGAGAAGCAGAATATCGCCTTTATGGTGGGGCTCGCCTTCTCCATCGCCGCCAGCTGTAATTTCCCGATAATTCTGCTGTCGATGTACTGGTCGAAGCTGACCACCCGCGGGGCGATGATCGGCGGCTGGCTGGGTCTGGTGACCGCCGTGTCGCTGATGATCCTGGGGCCGACTATCTGGGTCCAGGTGCTGGGACATGCCGCACCGATTTATCCGTATGAATATCCGGCCCTGTTCTCAATGCTGGTCGCCTTCATCGGCACCTGGTTATTCTCGATTACCGACCACTCGGTGCAGGGACAAGAAGAGCGGAAACTGTTCTTCAATCAGTTTATTCGTTCACAGACTGGGGTAGGCATTTCCAAAAGCGTCAATCACTGACCTCTGACAACCTTCAGCGGCGCCAAGGCGCCGCTGAAGCCCGGCCGATTTATTCGTGTTCGACCAATATCGCTTCCAGCAAGTCCAAATCCCGCAACAGCTTAACCAGCGTTTCATTGCTGATTTTCTGTTGGGCGCGCAGATGATAGTACTCACCTCTTTCGGCACGCAGCGCGTTCAGACGCATCCGCCGTTCCAGATCCTCGATAAGCCGCGCATTGCCCTGTTCATTGTTGCCGTCCGCCCGCCGTCGCAACGTGCCGATGACCCGGGAGCTGACTTCACTGAGCAGTTGGGTATCCAGGTTTTCATCTGCACTGCTGGCCAGTCGCTCTTCCATCTTCTGCAGACTGACGATGGCCACTTCGGCAGCAGCGGCCCGCGCCATGCGTTCCTCTTGGCGATGGTGAGCCTTGTCTGACACCTCAACGCCGCGCAGCAGCATCGGCAGGGCAATCACGCCGCAAATCAGCGAGAACAGTATGACGCCGGCGGCAATAAACACCAGCTGGTAGCGGGCCGGAAAAGCAGTGCCATTGCTGAGCAATAGCGGTATGGATAACACACCGGCCAAGGTGATAGCACCGCGGACGCCGGCAAACGACGCAATCAGAATTTCACGGGTCGAGTAATTGCCGAATACCAGCGGCCGTTTTTTCATAAAGCGCTGGCTGAATTTCTTCATCAGCCATAGCCAGCCAAAGCGCAGGATCATCAGCGCTGCGTAAATCACCACCACATCGGCAAACAGCATCCAGGTTTCGATGGTGGGATCCAGCTCCGCCTGGGTGATGGAGGTCTCCAGGATGTCCGGGAACTGCAGCCCCAGCATGATAAACACCATGCCGTTAAACACGAACTCCAGCATCGCCCAGACGCTGTTGGCACGCAGCCGCATTGCCAGCGGCGCATTGCGGATAATGCCCGACTGGCCGATGGTCATACCAGAGGCTACCGCCGCCAGGATGCCAGAAACGCCAAGATGTTCGGCAATCAGATAGGCGGCAAACGGCAGCAGCAACAACAACATGGTCTGGGTTGCCGGGTCATCGCCGCTCCAGCGACTGATAAGACGTAGCGATTTACTGTAGGTCCAGGTAACGGCGATCCCTGCCAACAGGCCGCCTACCGCAACCTTGATAAACTCGATAGATGCACCGCCGACGGTAAACACCATGGTGCCCATCGCCACCGCAATAGCGAATTTCAGCGACACCAGGCCGGAGGCATCATTCATCAACGCCTCGCCCTGCAGGATGTCCATCAGCTTTTTAGGTATCCGCCCTTCGCCGACGATACCGGAGAGCGCAACCGCATCGGTTGGCGACAGCACTGCCGCCAGCGCCAGGGCCGCAACCAGCGGAATGCCCGGCACCATCCAGTAAATCAGATAGCCGACGCCTACCACGGTAATCAATACCAGCACCAACGCCAGGGCCACAATCTCGCCGCCATTACGCAGGAACTCCCGCGCCGGCGTTTTCCAGCCATCGGCAAACAGCAGCGGCGGGATAAACAGCACCAGGAACAGCTCGGGGTTAAAATCCACATGCAGCCCGAATTGCGGCCAGGCCAGCAACGCCCCCAGGGCAATCTGCATTAATGGAAGAGGGATCTGAAACGGAAGAAGGCGCGTAACCACCCCTGACAAGGACACCATCAGAGTGAGGATAAGAATCGTAAAAAATATTTCCATGCTTTCCTTAGTCTCTATCTTTACTTGAGTCATGATAGTAGAACATTCATCCACGCAGTGAAACCGCTTATCGCTGGGGTGAAAGCGATCGCCGGACCCGGCGGTAAGGTACCAGGCCTCATGGACGGAATTTCAAGTACGCACAGGAAATGACTGAAAAAGAAGGGAAATAAAACTATCGAGTCGCTGACATAGATGTCGCATAAGTTGCCAAGACGGGGAGCATCACCGGTTCATTTGAGAACATTCCGCCCCACGCCTAACTGCGCATGGGGCCATAGGGCATAAAGCGGGGCCGAGATCAGAGCGCCCAGCCGCCAGCATAGAACACCACCAACGCAACGGCGATAATGACGGTACCCAGATTCAATTTACGCCATTCCCCAGCACATATCCGGCCGATGACCAGGGTGCCGAAGCCCAGCATGATACCGGTGACAATGTTGCAGGTCAGTACGATAAACGTGGCGCAGACCAGCCCCGACATGGCATCGACAAAGTCGCTGAAATCGAGCTTGGAAACATTGCTGAGCATCAGCAGGCCAACATACATCAGCGCCGGGGCGGTGGCGTAGCCCGGCACCAGGTAAGACAGCGGAGACAGAAATAGCATCAGTAGGAACAAAATGCCGACCACGGTAGCGGTCAGTCCGGTTTTACCACCTGCAGCGGTGCCGGCCGCGGACTCAATATACACCGCCGCAGGCGCAGCACCCACCAACGATGAAAATATACTGCTCAGCGAGTCAGCGGTGAGCGCCTTACCGCCATTGATGATCTGACCGTCTTTATCCAGCAGGTCGGCCTGGCCGGCAACGGCGCGAATGGTGCCAGTGGCATCAAAAACCGCCGTCATCACCAGGGCCAAAACGCTAGGCAAGACCATCGGCTGCAGCGCACCCATAATATCCAGATCGAACATCAGTGAATGGCCGTCGGCGTTGGTCAGTGACGGCATCGCAAACAGGCCGTGCCAGGCAACGGCAGGATCAAAAGCCAAGCCCACCAGGGAAATAACAATAATGACCAGCAGGATGCCGCCGGGAACCCGTCTTTTCTCCAGACCAAATATCGCCGCCAGGCCGACCAACGACATCATCACCCCAAAAGAGGTAAAATCACCCAGTGCAACCGGTAAGCCGTCCGCCGGATTCTTCACCACCAACCCAATACCGTTGGCCGCGACGATCAGCAGAAATAGCCCAATACCGATGCCGGCACCGTGAGCCACGCCCAGCGGCAGGTTGCGCAGGATCCAGGATCGTATTCCGGTGGCGGATATCAGGGTAAACAGCACCCCCATCAGAAATACCGCCCCCAAGGCCACCGGCACGCTTATCTGCTGGCCAATCACCAGGCTGAACGCGGTAAACGCGGTCAATGAGATAGCACAGCCGATTGCCAACGGCAGGTTGGCCCACAGCCCCATCAGCAGTGAACCGAAGGCAGCGACCAGGCAGGTGGCGACAAAAACGGTATCGGCAGGAAAACCGGCCTTGCCCAGCATCGAGGGCACCACGATGACTGAGTACACCATCGCCAGGAAGGTCGTCAGGCCAGCCAAGATTTCCTGGCGAACGCTGCTGCCGCGGGCGGAAATAGTGAAGAAAGCATCAAGCGAACCCGATTTCCTTACCGGCGGGTTAGATTGATGGGTGGAGCTAGACATAATAAATCCCCTGCAGATAACTTATAAATATTATCGGCGGCGCATCCCTGGCTCCGATGAAAAGTGGCAATCGTAGATGATTTTTAAAGCAGAAAGGCAGTCCCGCAACGCTGCATAAAAAGGCAAGCGATTATCGGGCCAACCGCCGTAGCAGTTCAACTGTTAAAAACATCGATTGTTTGATTTAGGCCGTCATAGAGGCAATTAAGAGGTTACAGCGGCCAGATTGACCGGCCGGGAACGAAAATCACTGCTGTTCACGCAGCCTGGCCCGCTGGTAGGCCGGCCGTTGCTGGATACGATGGATGAAGTCACCGATCGCCGGAAATCCCTCAATGCCGACCCGCGACGCCAGTGCTTCCAGCGGAAAGCTCATCTGGATATCAGCTGCGGTGAACTGGCCATCGGCAAACCAGTTATGCTGGCTTAAATGGTCTTCAATAAATTGCCTGTGCGTTTCCAATTGCTTATCCAGATACTCTTTCTGCACACCTTTACCGATGGCCGCGCCAATCGGACGCACCAGCAGCGGCACCGGTGGCTTGCCCAGCATACTGAATATCAGTTTCATCACCAGCGGCGGCATCAGTGATCCCTCGGCGTAATGCAACCAATAGCGGTAGACGACCCAATTTGGGCACTGGCTGTTTTCCGGACATAATAAATGTCCGACATCATAACGTTCTTCAAGGTAATCAATAATTGCCCCCGACTCCGCCAGTACCATATCGTTATCGCTGATAATCGGCGATTTTCCCAAAGGATGGACGCGCTTGAGCGATTCCGGCGCCAGCATCGATTTTTCCCGCTGGTAATACTTGACTTGGTAAGGCAATGAAAGCTCTTCCAATAGCCACAATATACGGTGTGAACGCGATTTATTAAGGTGATGGACGGTAATCATCGGCGGTTCCTTTTAATGAAGTCACTGTCCTTACTGTAGTCCAGGCAACGATACTTAGGAGCAATGTCTCACTGAAAGGCCGGCATTAGCTTAAGCGCTGTTACGACTCGCGATGAAAAACCGGTGAGCGCCATGGTGCTCGGCTGGTTAACTGATATCATCTCCGATAACGGCTGATAAAGTGGCTATCGTGGCGCGACTTATCCCGGTTGCCCGAGATTTTGCATTTAATCCGGGACATGATCGGGGCTGCAGCTTTTTCTTCAGCGCAGTTATCAAGGGGCAAATCGTCATAAGACCCATAGGCAGAGGAAATCATGACAAAATCATTATTGGCAGTCATTATTGGCGGCGCTGCAGGATGCGTAATCCGTTGGCTGCTGTCGATGCGGTTAAATGGATTATTTCCGAACTTGCCGCCGGGGACCCTGCTGGTCAATCTGCTGGGTGGCTTCATTATCGGCATGGCCATGGCCTTTTTTGTCCGTCAGCCTCAGTTGGACCCGGCGCTGAAGCTGCTGATTACTACCGGTTTGTGTGGCGGGATGACCACCTTTTCCACATTCTCAGCCGAAGTGGTGACGCTGCTGCAGGCGGGCAATTACCTCTGGGCCATCCTCTCGGTGATGGTGCACGTGGTCGGTTCACTGCTGATGACTATGGCGGGTTTCTTCGTCATGACGCTGCTGTTTTAGCCCCCCATTTTCGGCCCGTTACGCTATGACATCCGACATTAGCGCGTGACCAGTAAATCATTGATGACCAGGAAATCAAGATTGCTCTTTTCAAAGCAATACAGCGCATCCTGCGGTGACATGACTATCGGCTCCTGATATTTGTTGAATGAGGTATTCAGAATGATGGGGATACCGGTAAGCCTGTAAAATGAAAGGATCAAATCATGAAACAACCCGTCTTTGGCGGTTACCGTCTGCAGGCGGCAGCTGCCGTCAATATGGCAAATTGCGGGTATCTGGCCGACTTTGTCCTCGCGCAGGGTGAATACCATATTCATATACGGGTATGAATCGTTTTTCTCGACCGTGGTCCAGTCGGCCAGATACTCCTGCAATATCGAACCGGCAAAGGGCCGAAATAGCTCCCTGAGCTTAAGGGAGGAATTGATTTTGTCCCTGACATCAATATATCGCGGTGAGGCGATAATGCTTCTTGCTCCCAGCGCTCGCGGGCCAAATTCCATTCTGCCGTCAAACACTCCGCCAATCTGGCCCCGTTCCAGCAACATCGCCACTGCCTGCCCCAGATGATGAGGCTTGTGCCAACTGTAGCCGCGTGCCGTCAGCCGGGGAATGATGCCGGTGGTAGTGAACGCCGGACCCAAGCGGGCTGAACGGTTTTGTTCCAGATTACGCTGGCACTGGCGGTGGATGAACGGACTCAGTGCGGCACCGATCGCTGAGCCCTGATTACCCGGCGCAACCGGGATATAGATACTTTTACACGATCCCGAGACCAGCAGTTTTCCATTAAACACCGAATTCATGGCCCCGCCGCCGGTTAATATCACCGGCAATTGGGGAAAGTAGCTCCTGAAATGATCGATGATGCTTTTGAGACTTTTTTCGTAGCAATCCTGAAGGGCGTAGGCAATATTTTTATGTTTAGGCTCAAGGGGATCATTGTGTCGCCGCGCCATTCCCAAATATTGTAATGATTTATCGCTAAGCCAGGGTGAGTCAGTTGACTCACCGTTATGAAAATTGAAAAAACGGGTATCAAGTTTGAGCCTGCCCCGGTTCACTTTTACTCGCCGGCGGAAATACTCATCCAGTATCGGATCATGTTGCCCAAAGGGGGCAAGCCCCATAACGCGATGCTCATCAAATATCGGCTTGAATCCCAAATGCTGAGTGACTGCGCCATAAAGATAATTGAGCGAATCCGGCATATGGGACCGGTTGAGCTTTATGAAACTGCCGTGTTGATAAAGATAAACCGAAAGAGAGGAGGATTCGCCTCTGCCATCAACCACAAAAACCACCGCTTCATCGTAGCCACTGGTTTTTGCCGCGTACTGTGCATGAGATAAATGGTGGTCGATAAACCTAATGACCGGCGCCGGATATCCCTGCCATAACCGGGTAATGACCCTGGTCACTTTATCATTAGACCGGGCGGCCATGCAGCGCCTGAGGATACGGTGAGATGTCGCGATATTCGGGCGGAAACAATTTTTCATTTCACTGAAAATGCCCTCCCACAGGCCGCCCACATCATCCCAGTAATATATAATTTCATCGATATCTGATTTATCAATATTACAATACTTAAGTGAGTAATTAACTGAGCTTGTCGGGAATACCCGTTGCCCCTTAACTCTTGTCAACCGTTCATGCTCAAGGGCGAAAAGTACTTCACCATCCTTAACCAAGGCAACGGCCGAGTCATGGCTGAATCCTGAAATACCCAGACAGATCATTCTTTTTTACTCTATAGAAGGTTATGAATTGAAATATTGGCTGCGGTCGTCATATTGACCCGTCGCTAAGGCGGGTGGCGTTATGCCCTATAAGCAATTTATTTTATTATCATATATTCAATATAGTTTCAGGCTGACACATTCATAAACAACAGCTCGTTAATAATATTTTCAACCATGTTATGGTCTTATCTAATAGTGCCCGTAATTCTTACCATCGATTCTTAACGAGCACAATTCATATTTTAACAACCCTTATACACAACAACTATTTCTATTAACCCGATCTGTGCCTGTGGGTTTAATTTTAAGGGTTATGGATCAGCAGCGGAAATAAACTGCAGAATGTTTTCCAAAAGCTTTGCTAAAAATACTAACACCCTGAATATAAATAAAGTGAACAAAATGTATAAAAGGCTAGAAATGGTGTCTCATCGGGAGAATGCCAACCAGGCCTCTCCAGATAAAGCCGACAGCCTAGGTAGCGAAAATGGGGGCGTTGATCGACACAACGCTGCTGGAAACTGTCCGATATTGAGCCGTAGATCGGCGGTATCGGGGTTGATATCTACCAACATAGAATAAATCCAGGGCATTATTTTGCAAAAAGGGGGCGCCATGCCCCCTGGTAAATCACTGACTTTGAGCGCGACGTCAGGCCAGCATCGTGTCTCGCTGTGAACTAAAACGACCAGCTCAGTTCTGCGCCTGCGCTATTACTCTGCCGGGCACCTGACAACTGGCCGCCATAGTTGAGCGATATCAATAGATCCTCATTCGACTGAACGCCGATAGCCGCCTTCACCACGGCGCTATCGCGCGCGCTAGAGGGGCTGGCGATGGTGAAAGCATTACCGGCATTGAAACGCAGATTCATTTCGCGTTCGGTTGGGCTGATATGGTGCTGCCAGCCTGCGGCCACCCGCAGAATGACCGACAACTGTTTGTTCAGCTGCCATCCGGTTTCACCACGTAAGCCGGTTTCGGACGTGACGGCATGCATTTCATCCTGTGCGGAATTGAGCGCGGCCAAACCGCCTTTTTCACTGAAACCTTCGCGTGTCAACGTGGTGTAGTTCAACCCTGCATAAGGTTCAAGCTGGGTAAGTCCGCGATTGAAAAGCGTCCAGCCGGCTTCAGCAAAAAGTTGAGCTGAACGGGCGTTATAGCTGGCAGTAGCGGAATCCTGCTGCAGGTTGTAAGCTATGCGCCTGTTGGTATTAATATGGTGCCAATTGATTGCCGCACCGCCTCGTAAGGCTAATGCTCCTGCAGACCAACTGCCGTAACCGGCAAAATGGAAATTATCAGCATCGGCATTGCCGCTGCGGTTGCTATCTAGGGAGGTATGCGTGTAACCCCCCGCCAGTCCGACCCGAACACCGTACAGGCCTTCGGTGTCAGAACCAAAAAGCACGCCATAAGCTGAATCATCAAAACCTGACATGCCGTTGCCAGCTTCGGTCCGTCCCCAGTTGCCGATCATCCGTGCCCAGGTGCCGTCTGTGTCTGCACGGATATCCGCGGGGTTATATCGCCCGTCCGCCTGATAAAGCCGATCATAAAGCGTGTCACGTATCTGCCCGCTTTCACTGGTCAGCGCACTGACTACGTCCGCATGCACCTGCCCGGTCAGCGCGTTGAATGCTGCACGAGCCTGATTCGGCGAAGTAGACAATAAAATCGATTCCCGTACGGGTTGCCCGTCCGGCAGCGAATCAATGGCGGCGGCAACGGCTCGCTCGTTAGCCGTCATGGCAACCGAGGCAAATGGCCGGCTATTGCGCCCGGTAGTGAGCGTCACGCCGGATGCGTCATAAGTGAGTCCGGTACCAAGGAACAGATAATCCGGTACTACGCTTTCAAAGGTCCCGCTGATGCCCTGGGCGGCGTCAAGGATGCGAAAACGCTTACCATTGAAGCTTGCCACTTCATCCTGCGTCAGCAGGTTAGTGGTGTTCTCTGCCAGGACTGCGACGTTACCGCCATCAATCGTAATTTTACCGGCTGCCTGCAGCAGGTCACTGCGTCCGTCCGCTGAAACTTCTACCTGGTAGAGTGAGCCACCGGCCAGGTTGGCATCGCCCGACACTCTGAGCGTACCAATCGAGTTGCCTGGCGCTAAAATACCGCCGGATGCAATGGTCAGGGAGCCGGTGGTTCCATTTCCTCCGATGCTTGCACCATCAAACACAGTGGTATTGCCAGAGTGTATTGTGGAACCATTGACGCTTAACCTGCCGGAACGTACCAGTGTATCCCCGGTATAGGTATTATCAGCGAGCAGATCAAGCGTTCCAGTACCGCTTTTGGTCAGACTGCCTGGACCGGAAATCGCTCGCTCAACCGCCAGTATATTATCGCGGTCAGCGACATCAAGTGTGCCGCCTCCTGTTTCCAACTGCACCCGCCGGTCCAGCGTATTCATCTCGGTACCCACTACCCGCAGGGTGCCGCCGCTAAGTCTCAGCGTGGCTGCCGCCGAGCCAAGCGCGGCATCTTCATCTACGATGACGGTGCCCTTGTCCTTGATCAGGGTCTCACCGATAAAGCTGTGATCGTCGATACAGTAATCAATGATGGCCTGGCGCAGACGGGCATCAGTACTTTTGCAATTAAGTAAGGTCTTCTTTTCACTGTCGGTCAGATCAGTGAATATGGGAACCCCATCGGCGTCAGAGATCTGGCCGAGATAGACATCCGTACGCATATTATTGCGAGTGAGATAAAACTCACCGCCCCCGCTGGCAAAGGTGTTTGCTTTGTTATCCCAGACAAGTCGGCTTTTTTCGGTGCTGGCACCGCCATTCGTGGAGGAAATGAAGGTTTCCAGCCGCGGACCAATCCACCTGAATTGGTGGGCGACCGGATCATGGTCAGACAGAGGCGTCCTGGTGCCGTCATCCCGGTTGACATAGACATCGCTGATAACGCCCAGATTAGGATCATTGGGGTCATCGTCAATCACCAACCATTTGCCGAAAGGGCGAGCAGCGAGGAAATGATCGATCTTCACCCGATGCCAACTGCCCCAGGTATTAGTATCGTCTTCGCCTGCTGATGGCCAGGTAACACTGCCGTCGTTAAGCTGATGCGGGGAAAAACCTTCACGCTCCCCCGCATTCTGCAGCAAAATAAACTGCTTTTTTAAAATATTCATGGTTTGCGGGGTATTGCCGGATACCGGATAGGTTTCATCTGCAAACAAATCTGAAGGAATGGGAGCAGCATCGATATCATTGGCGGGCTGGCCTTTCCATTTGCTGATAAATTGGTCCAGCGCGGTCTGGTCTTTTGCGTATTGTTTAAGCAGGCTGTAGTAAAAATCATTTGGGCTGCGGGTATAGATTCGCAGCAGTAGCTCCTGCTGGCTTTTAGAATGCAGGCCTCGTTCCGAGACATCGCCAGCATTAAGGTCTCCCGCCAGAATGAATGGCTTAGCCTGTTGTTTCGTCCATTGGTTAATCGCTTTGGCCTCAGCAATACGCCCAGCGGCACTATCCTGATAATCCATATGCACCGTGCCGACCATTATTGCCGGTCGCCCGGCATCTGCATTAACCGACTGATAGTTGATGTAGCGACCTTGCGTATTGATGCCAGGGGCCGTGTAAGTATGCTGGCTGCCGGGCAAGCGGGAGAGGAGCCCAACATCGCCAATCAGTTGGCCGCTATAGTTACCCCGCCCCGCATTTTTCAGCATGTCTGGAATATCCGACACATATCTACTGTCATTGGCTTCTTGAAACAGCAGAATATCCCAGTCTCCACCGGTCATGAAACTTTCGGTCGCTTGTGGCGTTTGTTTGAATTTATTCCAGATATTTAATGAGAGAATACGGAACGAACTGTCGTCAGCCTGTGCCAGACTACTGGCAGACAGTACCAGAATGGCTCCCCAGCATAGCTTACTCGTCAGGCTTGTTCTTGTCGTACGCTTGCCTGCAACAGCATGATTGAAATACATGTAAAATCCCCATGAAGAACACGATAAATCATCAGCAGGCCGCCAAAATGAGTAACCAAGCGATCTGCCCGGCAAGCAAATTTACATATTTATAAGACAAAATAATGACATAGCCGTTTTTTGGCGATTGTGGCGTCTTGCAAAGGTGGTAACTCGATGAGCAATATCAAACGTGCTTACCTGAACCACCATGCAGGATGGAGCTGACTCGTCAGCGGGTGAAAAGCGGGGAAGAGTGCCGTGGCAAGGACTGCCGGATAAAAAAAGCCCCGCCGAGGCAGGGCTTTAAAGCATCATAGCTAACGATTCAGCGAAACGCGCTCACTTAAAACGGAATGTCGTCGTCAAAATCCATCGGCGGCTCATTGCCGGCGGCCGGCGCATTGTTAGTCTGCGCGGCGGGACGACTGGCAGGGGCATTGCTATTGCTGCCGCTGCCCGCATTACCACTGAACTGGGCATTGTTGCCCTGCGGTTGCTGAGGCTGACCCCATCCGCCGCCCTGGCCTGGCTGCGCGCCACCGGCGTTGGCACCGCCGCCCTGACGGCCACCGAGCATCTGCATGGTGCCGCCAACGTTAACCACTACTTCAGTGGTGTAGCGTTCCTGGCCACCCTGATCCTGCCATTTGCGCGTCTGCAGGGCGCCTTCGATATAAACCTGGGAGCCTTTACGCAGGTATTCACCCGCCACTTCGGCAAGTTTGCCGAACAGCACCACGCGGTGCCATTCGGTTTTTTCTTTGGTCTCGCCGGTTTGCTTGTCGCGCCAGCTCTCGGAAGTGGCCAGGGTGATGTTTGCCACCGCACCACCGTTCGGCATGTAGCGGACTTCCGGATCCTGGCCCAAGTTTCCGACAAGGATCACTTTGTTAACGCCTCTGCTGGCCATGTCGACTCTCCTGATAAAATAGGTTACTTAAGTATAATCGACCAAGTTTATCACGCTACCTGCGAAAACTCACAGGCAAAGATAACTGCGATATGTATTCCTTTGTGGGTAATGCAGATCTCAACGTTGCAAACAATACTGGATATTCATTCAGCTTTTTTTGTGTCATAATTGTCCGTTTCGCGCCGATGCAGTTGCTCCAGCAGAGTCGGCGACAATTATTCATCCGGTGTCGGGATAAGTTGAATGGATAAGATTGAAGTTCGTGGTGCTCGTACCCATAACCTGAAAAATATTAATCTGGTTATTCCCCGCGATAAGTTAATTGTCATTACCGGCCTGTCTGGCTCCGGCAAGTCTTCACTGGCCTTTGATACCCTTTATGCAGAGGGCCAACGCCGCTATGTCGAATCACTTTCCGCTTATGCCCGCCAGTTTCTGTCACTGATGGAAAAACCGGACGTTGACCACATCGAAGGTCTTTCGCCGGCCATCTCCATTGAACAGAAATCGACCTCGCACAATCCACGATCCACGGTTGGCACCATCACCGAGATCCATGACTACCTGCGTCTGCTGTTTGCCCGGGTGGGCGAACCGCGTTGCCCTGATCATGACGTACCGCTGGCTGCCCAGACCGTTAGTCAGATGGTGGATAATGTCCTGCTGCAGCCTGAAGGCAAGCGCCTGATGCTGCTGGCACCGATTGTGAAAGAGCGTAAAGGCGAGCACAGCAAGACGCTGGAAGGCCTGGCGGCCCAGGGATATATTCGCGCCCGCATTGATGGCGAAGTCTGCGACCTATCCGATCCGCCAAAGCTGGAGCTGCAGAAAAAACATACCATCGAAGTGGTCATCGACCGTTTTAAAGTGCGTGCAGACCTGGCTCAGCGTCTGGCCGAATCCTTCGAGACCGCCCTTGGCCTCTCTGGCGGCAGTGCGGTAGTGGCTGATATGGACGATGCCAATGCTGAGGAAATGTTGTTTTCCGCCAACTTTGCCTGCCCGATCTGCGGGTACAGCATGCCGGATTTGGAACCGCGGCTTTTCTCCTTCAACAATCCCGCCGGTGCCTGCCCGACCTGCGATGGCTTGGGCGTACAGCAGTATTTTGACCCGGAGCGGGTATTACAAAACCAGGAAATTTCCCTTGCCGGCGGCGCGATACGCGGCTGGGATCGCCGTAATTTCTACTACTTCCAGATGCTGCGCTCCCTGGCTGAGCATTATGACTTTGATGTTGAAGTGCCCTTTAATCAGCTCAGCCACACCATTCAGCAGAAGATCCTGTTAGGTTCCGGCAAGGAAAGCATTGAGTTCAAATATATCAACGACCGCGGCGATACCTCTATCAGGCGCCACCCGTTTGAAGGCGTGCTGCCCAATATGGAGCGCCGTTATAAAGAAACAGAATCTTCGGCAGTCCGTGAAGAGCTGGCCAAATACATCAGCAATCGTCCCTGCAACAGCTGTGGCGGCACCCGTTTGCGCCGCGAAGCCCGGCATGTGTTTGTCGAGAACACGACCCTGTCGACTATTTCAGATATGGGCATCGGCCATGCACTGGATTTTTTCACCGACATGAAACTCAGCGGTCAGCGGGCCAAGATCGCGGAAAAAGTGCTGAAAGAAATCCGTGACCGGCTTAAGTTCCTGGTCAATGTCGGCCTGAATTACCTGTCGCTGTCCCGTTCAGCTGAAACGCTGTCAGGAGGAGAAGCCCAGCGTATCCGCCTGGCCAGCCAGATTGGCGCCGGCCTGGTGGGCGTGATGTATGTGCTGGATGAGCCTTCTATCGGCCTGCATCAGCGCGATAACGAAAGATTGCTGGAGACGCTGGTGCATCTGCGTGATTTGGGTAATACGGTTATCGTCGTCGAGCATGATGAAGACGCTATTATGGCGGCGGATCATATTATTGATATCGGACCGGGTGCCGGGGTGCATGGCGGTGAAGTGGTTGCGGAAGGGACAGCCGAAGAAATCATGGCCAATCCGGCCTCGTTGACCGGCCAGTTCCTGAGCGGCAAGCAGGAAATCGCTATCCCCACGCAACGGGTGCCGGCGGATCCGACCAAGGTATTGAAACTTATTGGTGCCCGGGGCAATAACCTGAAGGATGTTACCCTGACTTTACCGGTAGGGCTGTTTACCTGTATTACCGGTGTGTCCGGCTCAGGGAAATCCACCCTGATAAACGATACCCTGTTCCCGGTGGCCCAGCGCCAGCTTAACGGCGCTACCACCACCGAAGTCGCCCCGCACCGGGATGTCCAGGGGCTGGAGCATTTCGATAAAGTCATCGACATCGACCAGAGCCCTATTGGCCGTACCCCCCGTTCAAACCCGGCAACCTACACCGGCGTTTTCACTCCGGTGCGCGAGCTTTTTGCCGGCGTGCCTGAGTCCCGTGCCAGAGGTTATAATCCGGGGCGGTTCAGCTTCAATGTGAAAGGCGGACGCTGCGAAGCCTGCCAGGGGGACGGGGTGATCAAGGTGGAAATGCACTTTCTGCCGGACATCTATGTGCCCTGCGATCAGTGCAAAGGCCAGCGCTACAACCGTGAAACCCTTGAAGTTAAATACAAGGGCAAGAATATTCATGAAGTGCTGGATATGACGATTGAAGATGCCCGCGCTTTCTTCGACGCCGTGCCGGCGCTAGCGCGTAAGCTGCAGACGCTGATTGATGTCGGCCTGTCTTATATCCGTCTTGGCCAGTCCGCTACTACGCTCTCTGGCGGTGAAGCTCAGCGAGTCAAACTGGCTCGCGAACTCTCCAAGCGCGGCACCGGGCAGACGTTATACATTCTGGACGAGCCCACCACCGGCCTGCATTTTGCCGATATCCAACAACTGTTGGCGGTACTGCATCAGCTTCGCGATCAGGGCAATACCATCGTGGTCATCGAGCACAACCTGGATGTGATTAAAACCGCAGACTGGATTGTAGATCTGGGCCCGGAAGGCGGCAACGGCGGCGGAGAGATCCTGGTATCGGGCACGCCCGAAACCGTGGCGGCCTGCGAGGCGTCACATACCGCCCGATTCCTGAAGCCGATACTGGAAAAGAAACGCGCCAAAGCTTCCTGATATCGAAAGGCTGCCTTGCGGCCAGGCGCAATACCCGCACTGCCGGCATGCTGTGGTGGTTGTGCGGCGGTACGGCTTCAGATGTCCAGTTCCTGCCTGACCGCGTCTGGCAGGGACTCCACCGCCAGCCGCCAGGCTGCATCAGCCAGATGATAAAACTGCGAGTCCGGGATATCCCCCGCCAAAAACAGCGTCGTCCAGTGGGTCTTGTTCAGTAAGCCGCAGGGAGCCGCCGACCGGTATTCATTCCTCAGCGCCACGGCCATTTCAGCACTGCTTTTCAATGTAAACGCCGGCTTACCCTCCACCTCGTGGGCCATGGCGAACATCACCTCGCCTACCGTAACCTGATTGGCTTGCCATTCCTGGTGAAGACGCTGGTCAGTGCCGGGTTTTTCCATGCAATAGGCCAGAAGTGTTGACTGATCCATCGGTTATTCCCCCTGTAGGGTAGCGATGATATGGCGATTTCCACCATGGATGCGATGCTCGCCCAACCAGATACCCTGCCAGGTACCCAGCATCAGTCTACCTTGGCTAATGGGCAACAATAGCGACGTACCCAGCAAAGATGACTTTATATGCGCAGGCATATCGTCCTTCCCTTCGTAGTCGTGCCGATAGGCGGCATCCTCCGGCACATGCTGCATAAAGTGTGTTTCCATATCCTGCCTGACCGTCGGATCGCAGTTTTCATTGAGTGTCAACGATGCCGAGGTGTGCTGGAGCAGCAGATGCAGCAGCCCGGTATCCAGGTCAGACAGCCTGTCCAGCTGGCCAATTATTTCGTCAGTTATCAGATGAAAGCCCCTTGGGCGGGCTTTAAGCGTCAGGGTTTGTTGAAACCACGGCATATGAGTCTCCTTACGTTAACCAATAAGTATAGCGATGCCTGGCGGAGCGTGTTGCGTATTGGACACTGACGAAAAAAGGAGCCAGAGGCTCCTTCATGATAACGATACAGAGTGACATCGTCCCCGGCCTGATACCGAGGTTTACGCTAGCGCCGATAAAACCCCGCAGGACGCTTGGTGATGTAACAAGCTCACCAGGTCCGGCCCCTGCGCTTTACTGAATAGCGGCAATAGCCTGGGCGACCCGGCTTAGGTTGGAGGCATTCAGACCGGCCAGGCACATGCGGCCACTGCTGATAAGATATACGCCGTGCTTGTCTCTGAGTGCGTCGACCTGGGCCGGACTTAAGCCGGTATAGCTGAACATCCCGCGCTGCTGCAGGAAGTAGTCGAAGTTGTGCGAAGGGAGCGCAATTTTAAGTTCATCCACCAGCCGTTGACGCATCTGCCGGATGCGCTGGCGCATGGCCGCGACTTCCTGACGCCAGAGCGCATTGAGCGCCGGATCGTTGAGCACGGTCGACACCAGCAGAGCGCCGTGGTGCGGCGGGCTGGAATAGTTGCGGCGCACGGTGGCTTTGAGCTGTCCCAATACCCGCTCGGCTTCGTCGGCGCTTTCACAGACAATAGACAACTCGCCGACCCGCTCACTGTAAAGAGAGAAGATCTTGGAAAAGGAGTGGCTCACCAGGCAGGGCAAGCCAAGACGCGCCATCTCGCGCACCGCGTACGCATCTTCTTCCAGCCCGTCACCAAACCCCTGATAGGCAATATCCATGAACGGAATCAGATTACGGCTGGCAATAAGGCTTATCACTCTATCCCACTCGGCATTGGTCAAGTCGGAGCCGGTCGGGTTATGACAGCATGGATGCAATAGTACGATACTTTGTTCCGGCAGTTGCTCCAGACAGCTGAGCATGCCGTCGATATCGACGCCCAGTTTATGGTCATCGAAGTAGGGATAACGATTCACCTCGAAGCCGGCACCAGCAAAAATCGCCACATGGTTTTCCCACGTCGGGTTACTGACCCATACTTGCGAGTTTGGAAAATAGTGTTTCAGAAAGTCGGCACCCACCTTGAGGGCCCCTGAACCGCCCACCGTTTGGATAGTTGCGATACGCTGGGCTCCCAGCATAGGGTGATTTTCACCAAACAGCAGTGCCTGCACCGCCTCACGATATGACCGCAGGCCTTCCATCGGCAGGTAGGAAATGGACGTGCCGTCGCCAGGCCTGGCATTGAGGTAATCCAGCGCCTGGGCCACTGACTGCAATTGGGGAATGATGGCCTGTTCGTTGTAGTAAAGACCGATGCTCAAGTTTACCTTTTCAGGCCGCGAGTCTTGTTTAAACGTTTCCATCAGCGAAAGGATCGGATCTCCCGCATAAGCATCTACATTCTGAAACACGTGCCATTCTCCTGGTCAAAGCGGCAAAGCGCTAAATTTCATTATTATGTTCTACCTAACTAATCACATGATGTAAATCTGCTACTCATTCATCGTCGTATTGTGGACCGGCGTAATTATCAAAACGCGACCATTGGCCATTGAACGTCAGCCTGACACTGCCGATAGGCCCGTTCCGCTGTTTACCCAGGATGATTTCAGCAATGCCTTTCAGATCGCTGTTTTCGTGATAAACCTCATCCCGGTAGATGAACATAATCAGGTCGGCGTCCTGTTCGATAGAACCGGATTCACGCAAGTCGGAGTTGATCGGGCGCTTATCAGCTCGCTGCTCCAGTCCGCGGTTAAGCTGGGACAGCGCAACCACGGGTACCTGCAGTTCTTTGGCCAGCGCTTTGAGCGAGCGTGAAATTTCAGCGATTTCCAGGGTACGGTTATCGGAAAGCGTCGGCACGCGCATCAATTGCAGATAGTCGATCATGATAAGGCTCAGGCCATCATGCTCGCGAAACACTCGCCTGGCCCGGGAGCGGACCTCGGTGGGCGTCAGGCCAGAGGAGTCATCGATATACATATTCCGTTTTTCCAGGAGGATCCCCATGGTGCTGGAAATACGCGCCCAGTCTTCATCGTCCAACTGCCCGGTACGGATACGCGTCTGGTCGACCCGTGACAGCGAAGCCAGCATACGCATCATGATTTGCTCTCCGGGCATTTCCAGGCTGAAAATCAGCACCGGCTTATCCTCGGTCATCGCGGCATTTTCACACAAATTCATGGCGAAAGTGGTTTTTCCCATTGAGGGACGAGCGGCGATGATGATCAAATCGGATTTCTGCAGGCCAGCAGTCTTCTTGTCCAGATCCTGATAGCCGCTGGAAACGCCTGTCACGCCATCGTGGGGTTTCTGATAGAGCTGTTCGATTCTGGCGACGGTATCTTCCAGGATACGATCTACGCTCTTCGGACCTTCATCTTTACTGGCGCGATTTTCAGCGATCTGAAACACCCGCGACTCCGCCAGGTCGAGTAGCTCTTCACTGCTGCGGCCCTGAGGATCGTAGCCGGCATCAGCGATTTCATGGGCAACCGCAATCATATCCCGCACCACGGCCCGCTCACGAACGATATCCGCATAGGCGGAAATGTTAGCCGCGCTGGGGGTATTCTTCGATAATTCGGCCAGATAGGCAAAACCGCCGACCTGATCCAGCTCGCCTTTCTGCTCCAGGGATTCCGAAAGGGTGATCAAATCGATGGGCTTGTTCAGCTCCAGCAACCGCTGCATTTCGGAAAAAATGGTCCGGTGAGGCCGGTTAAAGAAATCTTTGGGACTGACGCGCTCAGCCACGTTATCCCAGCGTTCATTATCCAGCATCAAACCGCCCAATACCGATTGTTCCGCTTCCAGCGAATGGGGAGGCAGTTTCAAACCTTCGACCTGGCGGTCACGAGCGAAGGACGTTTTGTTGGCGGTTTTTTTCTCTGACATGAAGTGAGTGCTTTGCCTGATAGTGGTTCATCGGATAATGGCGCATTGTAGCGTTGTTTGAAGCTTAATCCTATGCAGCTTTGCAATCGGCGGCCAACGGCTTATGGTTAATAGAGCACATCCAACCAGAGGCGTTATCATGGCAAAACGTATACAATTTTCTGCTCACGGAGGACCCGAAGTCCTCCAGTACCAGGACTTTACGCCGCAAGATCCGGCTGATGGCGAAGTTCAGGTAGAAAACCAGGCCATTGGCATCAATTTCATTGATACCTATGTGCGCAGCGGTTTATATGCGCCGCCCTCCCTACCATCAGGACTCGGTACCGAGGCTGCTGGCATTATTGTTAAAACGGGTTCCGGCGTCAAAGGCCTCAAAATGGGGGATCGGGTGGTCTATGCCCAATCCGCACTGGGTGCCTACAGCCAGATTCACAATGTATTACAGGACAAGGTCGCGCTACTGCCGGATGCCATTTCTTTTGAACAGGCCGCGGCATCCTTTCTTAAAGGCCTGACAGTTTATTATCTTCTGCGTCAGACCTATGAAATCAGGCCCAATGAGATTTTTTTGTTTCATGCCGCAGCGGGCGGCGTTGGCAGGATTGCCTGTCAATGGGCCAAGGCGCTGGGCGCCAAAATGATAGGGACGGTCGGCACCGCAGAGAAAGCTGAACTTGCCCGACAGGCCGGGGCCTGGGAAACCATTAATTACCGCGAGGAAAACGTCCCTGAGCGGGTCGCCGCTCTGACGGGGGGCAAAAAAGTCAGCGTGGTGTACGACTCCGTGGGCAAAAGCACGTGGGAAGCGTCCCTGGACAGTCTTCATCGCCGTGGACTGATGGTCAGCTTTGGCAACTCTTCCGGGCCGGTGACAGGGGTGAATCTGGGGATCCTTAACCTCAAAGGGTCACTGTTTGTCACCCGCCCGGCCTTGAATGGTTATGTGACCAATCGCGAAGAACTTGCACTTGCCAGTAATGAACTGTTCTCGATGATTGCCAGTGGTGCGATTAAAATCGATGTGCCCGCGTCGCAAAAATTCCCGCTGGCAGAAGCGACCCGCGCACATCAGGCGCTGGAAAGCCGTCAGACCCAGGGTTCCCTGCTGCTTATTCCCTGATATGCCTGCCGACATGAAAACGGGCTTCCTGTGAGGGAAGCCCGTAGATTGCTCTTGCTGCTTGCTGCACACTGTAATTGTAGGGACAGTGGTATAACTCACCGAAGGTGCGGCTGCCTGCCGCTATTATTTTCGGCGATGACGAAAAGGATCATCTGCTAACTGACAGTTAATCCTAGCAGCAGCCATAAGCAAAGCATATCTTAAAACCCCGTGACTACGCCTAAAAAATCATAGCCTGTGATCACCAACACATTTTGTTTGACGCGGGTATGGAAACGTCAACACCGGGCGGCACTCAGTATCGGGGCAACTGCGGGCGTTTGATATTACGCCAGAGCCATACCGCCGCGACAGCCAGCAATAACCAGGGCAACAGTTTGATTGCCATGACAAACAGGCCGGCAAACATCATGATAAGCGTGCCGACAACCAAAGCCGCCAGGACACCGAATACAGAAATTCCGGTCAGCAGCAACATGACAAAAAAGCCGATAACGAAGAAAATTTCCAGCATGACCAACTCCTGAGAAGGGATAGATACCATCGTTACCTGTAACGACTAGACTACTATGTCATTCAAGAATCGTGCCAACTTAATGAAATTATAACCTATTGAAACTGCAGGAGTTACCTAATAGCTTTTTTATTGCCTGGTCAGATTAACCAGATATTGGTATTTTCAACTACAATGCTGGATCGGTCCGGTCAGCGGCAACTTTTTTTAACGCCTGCCTGAGCACTTCGCTACCGGCGCCAGGTCGATGGGCATGCTCACTCAGATATCTCCGCCATTGCCGGGCTCCGGGGATCCCCTGGAACAAACCCAGCATATGACGAGTAATATGGCCCAGCGCTGCGCCCTGTTTCAGTTCATGCTCAATGTAGGGCAGCATTGCCTCAACCACTGACGCCATATCAGTCATCGGGTCAGGCTGGCCGAACAGCGTACTGTCCACTCGGGCCAGCATGCCTGGATTCTGATAAGCCTCCCGGCCCACCATGACACCATCCAGGTAAACAAGATGCGCCGCAGCCTCGTCCAGCGTCTTGATGCCGCCATTAATAGTGATCGTCAACTCAGGGTAATCACGTTTCAGTTGATACACCCGGGCATAATCCAGCGGGGGAATTTCGCGGTTCTCCTTGGGGCTCAAACCAGAAAGCCACGCCTTGCGGGCGTGAATGATAAAGGTATCGCAACCGCCGTCATTGGAAACCCGGTCAATGAATTCACATAGAAATTCATAGTTATCCTGCTCATCAATGCCAATGCGGGTCTTGACCGTCACCGGAACGGAGACCTCCGCCCGCATCGCGGCGATACACTCAGCCACCCTAAGCGGTTGCGCCATCAGGCAGGCGCCGAACAATCCGTTCTGCACCCGATCCGAGGGACAACCGACGTTCAGGTTTATCTCATCATAGCCACGCTGCTCGGCCATGCGTGCGCACGCCGCCAGCGCTTGGGGATCACTGCCGCCCAGCTGCAGCGCCAAAGGATGCTCGGCCTCGTTATAGGCCAGATAATCTCCTTTGCCATGCAGCAGAGCTCCGGTAGTCACCATTTCGGTATAAAGCAGGGTATGGCGCGTCAACAGGCGCAGCAGATAGCGACAGTGCCGGTCGGTCCAGTCCAGCATCGGGGCGATTGAAAAACGCTGTGATGACAGAGCGGCTGATGTGATCGGCAGCACCGGGGTACTCGCCGGCAGGTGGGGAAGCTTATTTTCGTGCATGTAAGACCACTATGAGCGTAATTTTTGAATCAGCATCCAAACCGGGCATCGGGATGTGGATAAAGTAGAAGGCGAATTTTGCCGCTATTATAACATAAATGCGACCCTGTAATATCCGTTGCCGTTAACCCTTCACAAGTGACTCTCCGCTAAGCGTAAAACCCTTGTCGGCAGGCCTGCGGTCAGTATTGCCTTGGAGGCCTTGGCCAGTTTATGAATCTGACGACGGGTAAGTGCTGGCGGCACAGAAAATTCAAGTGGAATGCTCATTATCTCTTTCACCATAATGACTTACCAGATCCCTTAATCTACACCTATGCTAGGTGTGTCCCGCGCAGCCCTGCGCCGGATACAGATCAACCGCATCGGTTATTGAGGCGGTAATCTCTTCGATTCGCTGCAGACCAGCCGCTGATTAACCACGACTTGCGAATTCTTGAGTATCGTTTGATAGACACATCCAAGTGAGGAAACATATGGATATTCCTGTAATCTCTTCTGCTGGCCTTTCAGCAGGTGCAGTAAATGGATTTAACCAGAGCGGTACGCCTTTTAACGCCCTGTTTGCTGAATGGGATGAATGGGGCAGTCAAGCACCCAGCGGCGGTTCCGAGCAACGCAGTAAAGCGGTGGCCTTATTGAAGGATTGCCTGGAGCGCGGCGCAACCTATCTGAATCTTTCCTGCCTCAACCTGACCAGTCTGCCGGCAACACTGCCGCCCGGGTTGCTCCAACTGAAAGCCAGCAACAACAATTTTTCTTCCTTGACGGGGAACCTGCCGTGGGGTCTGCAAGAACTGCATCTGGACAACACCCCAGTCAGCAGTTTGCCCAAACTTCCGCCGGATTTGAAAATCCTTTATCTCGCTAATACCCAACTGGCCGGTCTGCCAGATAATCTCCCACCGGGGTTGACGACTCTCCACATGGATAACTCTCCTTTGAAGAGTCTGCCGAATGACCTGCCGGCACAGTTGCAGAGGTTATTTGCCAGCGGCACCAAACTCACCAGTCTGCCGGCCACGTTGCCTGCCGGTTTACATTCGCTCTTCGTTGCCAATACGCCGCTGACAGAACTGCCCAATGCGCTGCCAGCGGGGTTAAACACCCTCAATCTGAGCAATTCCCCCTTAAACAGCTTACCGGCAAACCTACCCACCGAATTAACATCACTGATGATTTCCGGTACTAACGTCACCTCTTTGCCTGATAATTTACCTGCAGGATTACGCCTACTGAATATGGCTAATTCGCCGGTGAATAGCCTGCCAGCCAATTTACCAGCCGGCTTAAAAGAGCTATTTATCAACAGCACTAAAATAACCGCTTTGCCAGACAATCTTCCGGCGAGGATGCAGAAGCTGTATCTGGGTGATACAGAGATAAACTCTCTTCCTTCCAATCTGCCTGACGGATTATTAAGCCTGTTGGCTGAAGGGTCCAAAATTTCCAGCCTGCAGCATACTCTGCCGTCTGGACTGCAAGCCCTCAATCTGAGCAATACTCCCTTAGGGAGTCTGCCCGACACACTGCCATCGGCTCTTCAGACGCTGAATGTCAGTGATACCCCTCTGACGAGTCTTCCGGCAACGTTACCGGCAGGCCTTCAAGGGATTACCGCCAGCAATACAGCATTGACCCAACTGCCCGACAATCTGCCTGCCGGCTTACAAACCCTGAATCTGGATAATACACCGCTCAATGCACTGCCTGCTAATCTGCCCCAAACGCTGATGTCACTGTTTATCAGCGGCACCAAGATTGTCAGTCTGCCGGCAACGCTCCCCTCTGCCCTCAAAGGCTTATACATTAATAATACGGGAATTCAGAAGCTTCCAACCAATTTACCGGCTGGATTAAGCCTGTTACAGGCCAACAATAGCCAGTTGGCTGGCTTACCCTCAACATTGCCGGATACCATTAAACTGTTTATCTCCAATACCCCGCTGGCATCTCTTATCAATTTACTGTTGCCCGGAGCCTTACTGCCAGGAGGATTGTTGACGGGGGCATTATTGACTAAAGTGTTGCAACTGCTAGCTGGATTAGGTGGTGGCATCGGTGGCGGCATCGGTGGTGGCATCGTCGGAGGCATCGGTGATGGCATCGTCGGAGGCATCGGTGGAGCTATTGGTGGAGCTACTGGTGGGGCTATTGGTGGGGCTACTGGTGGGGCTATCGCCGTGGCTGCCGCGGGACAGCAGGAAGAATCTCTCCCCCAGCTGACCGACGGCGAGCTTACCCCTAAAGATACCGATCAGGCATTACAGAGCCTATCGCGCTCGGCATCGACTGACAGCATACCGGGACTGCTTGATGTGAATGATATTCCCCGTAGCCGGTTACTGAGTATCGAACAGGTCAGATCATTGGTGGTTGATGAATTGGATGCGCTGGACAAGGTCGTCGACGCTGCCCAAACAGATGAATCAGCTGCACCTGGCTATCACAATGTAGAGTAAAAACCAACCTGCCACAGCCAGAAGCCTGTGCTTCTGGCTCCTCATTTCTTCATCATTTTATCCCAGATAACATTCATTCCGTCCCAAAATCAAGCAGATGATTTACAAAACCATAATTTTGTTTTATCACAGAAGATAATATGCAGTGGTTAAATAATCAAAACAGGTAGGCTAATGAATTACTTTAATAAACCTTTATTATCGGCAACGGTATTTTTTTCACTGCGTTGAGAAAAACGATCAGTTTCATAACCATACGTTATAGCTGAATATAATCAACGGCCGTTAATTTATCCGATTTTTACCCACATCGCCTACTTTTATCACTCTTTTATAGACAGACTGCATAATGACCATGACAGCATACATCCTTGACTTGTGTAATTATACACGCTATGCGATAAAAGAATTACTTGATAACAATGTAGGGATTAAGCTGAAATCAATCAACTCGGAGTCTATTACCGAACTTTGTCACAGGAGTGCATTAACGCCTCCAACGCTCGTTTTCATTAATCAGTCCAGCTTTTGCCCTTCCGCAGGCGAAAATAAAGGCAATGAACTTATTAAAACCCTGATAAATAAGCACCCAAGAACGCTATTTTTTATCTTCATAGCGAATGACAATATAAATTTTCACGAATTCGTACCCATCAAAAACAATGTAATTATTGCATCTAAGCTCATTGAGATAAGTAAAATAGAAACTATTATCCGCTATTTTATTGAGGTTAGAAAATGGCGTGTAGATAATACATTATTTGGTTTTTCCCCTATCCGTTTCAGTAAAACCGAGGCCGAAATTATCAGCATGTGGATGTCGGGTGATGAAACTAATGATATATGCCGGGCACTGCGAATCAAGGAAAAAACCGTCTCGTCACACAAAATCAATATTAAGCGTAAAACCCGTGCCACCAACAAGCAGGCTATCTACCATTTGATAACTATCGCTGACAGCTTGAAAGCGGATATTTATGCCAACTGATACCCGCAAGCCGACTATAAGACTGACGATCAATCACACTTTTCCATCGCCTCAGACCACATCTCCATATGACTCAACTCGGTGTTTTTTTTGCTTCATGGTAAGATGGGGGCTTAAGCACTATTTCAGGGGGTCCAGATGAATACCGTCAGTCAACAACAACTGCTCGCCGAAGCAGAGCAGTTGTGCGAGCAACGTAACGTGCGTCTTACGCCGCAACGGCTCGAAGTATTGCGTCTGATGTCACAGCAAAGCGGTGCTATCAGCGCCTATGACCTACTGGATCTCTTAAAGCAGTCAGAGCCGCAGGCTAAGCCGCCGACGATATATCGAGCCCTAGATTTCCTGCTGGAGCATGGCTTTATCCACCGCGTTGAGTCCACAAACAGCTTTGTGATGTGTCACCATTTTGCCGAACCGGGTCATACATCGGCCTTTTTTATCTGTGATCGCTGTGGACAGGTGACAGAGCAACCCATGCAGGGTATAGAGGACATACTACGGACGCTGGCGGATAAGGCTGGCTTCCGCATGGTCACCAACATGGTGGAAGTTCATGGATTCTGTACTGATTGTGCACCGGTGGCGGATTGCCAGCAATCTGAAGACTGCGGTCATGATCACAGTATTGCCATTAAAAAAAGATAATAAAGCAAGGTTATGCAGCTGACAGGTGAGAAAACAGCGTTCGCCGAACTCGCTGTATTAGCGGAAAAGTAATTATTGGGATTTCGTGGTAAAGTCGATGGACGAGGTGGGTAAACTGCTGATACCGTTAATCAGATAATGTAACAAGAAAGACGTTAAAGACTTAACATTAAGTCTTTATGTAGCTTTAGATTGAATATGTAGCTTTAGATTGAAGATGTAGCTTTATATTAAATAGGGTCATAAGCAGCTTTAGGTTGAAAACTAATACAACCGTGACATTAACGCTGAAAGAAGCACTCACGCGCGACCGTACTCGGCCACCCTTTTTGCAACCAAATGCAGCACTATCAGCCGATCACTGCCGCCTAACCGCTTTTACAGCAACGCTGCCGAGGAGGTAGGACAGGGTGGTACTTCCTTGTACCTTTGGGTAGGAACTTTTAGCTAACCTGAACCTAATCCATTGATTATAAAGACTTTATGCCCGCTTGCCGGTCAAAGGCACTCTGCCGGTCACCAGTTGTATTTATTGCGGGACTCCCAGTCTTTGACTTCAGTTTCCGCGGCTTCTTTACCGTAGCCATAGCGTTCCTGAATTTTACCGACCAGTTGATCTCTTTTACCTTCGACAACAGTCAAATCATCGTCAGTCAATTTGCCCCATTGTTCTTTAACTTTGCCTTTAAACTGTTTCCAGTTACCGCTAGCTTCATCTTTATTCATCGTATTGATCCTTCTTTATCCATTATTCGCAAGAATTGTTCGGATTGTAAAATGAACATCGAAATATTCAGGAGTTCTTATTACTGAACCCAGGCAGCTATAAGCTAACCCTATGCTATTAACTATAGCAGCAGGTAGCAGGAAAGGCGTATTTTCTAGAATTAATCACCAAACTATTGCCACTGAATGGCGGGAATTATCTAAAATATCAACGAAAACAGCGTCTAACCGCGAGCAAATTCTCTAAGCCATGAATGTAACTAAATATTTCCACATAAAGAGTGTTTGTAAAAGGAGGGTAACTGTAAAAAGCCTGCAGAAATAAAGCGGGAGGGAAAAGTATTGAAAATCAATAAAATCAGGGACCAAAAAAGTGAACAGCCGTTTAATAAAAAGAGGACTGCATTCATAGACGACTGGTCACCAGGACAGACTGGTGTTTCTCTGAAGGCGGCAGAAGTTCCGCCCGCCAGAGATTAAGGTATTTAAATCCAGTTGCCGTTACGGATTACGCCAACAGCCAAACCCTCGATGGACAGTTCCTGCTCACGCAAGTCGACCACTATCGGCGAAAACTCGCTGTTTTCGGGCAGCAACTCGACGATATTACCGTGCCGTTTCAACCTTTTTACCGTTACCTCGTCGTCAATTCTGGCTACCACCACCTGCCCATTATGGGCATCAGTGGTTTTGTGTACCGCCAGTAAATCGCCATCCATGATGCCGATGTCTTTCATTGACATGCCGCTGACGCGAAGCAGAAAGTCCGCATGAGGCTTGAACAAGGCCGGATCAACCTGGTAATGGCTTTCTATATGCTGTTGTGCAAGCAGTGGCTCCCCTGCAGCCACTCGCCCTATAAGGGGAAGGCCGGTCTCCTCCTCCACCAGTAAGCGAATGCCGCGTGAAGCGCCAGAAATAATTTCGATGGCACCTTTACGTGCCAGAGCCTTGAGATGCTCCTCAGCCGCGTTAGGTGAACGGAACCCCAGACGTTGGGCGATTTCAGCGCGCGTAGGTGGCATACCGGTTTGCGATATATGATCGCGAATGAGGTCAAAAACCTCTTGTTGTCTGGTGGTTAACGCTTTCATTCCGTCCCCTGTTTGTTTATACAGTCATCATGTGAGTATATACAGGTCAAGGTCAATTTGAAACCTTAAGCCGTCCAAAATGTGATAAAAGCGCCGTCTACCACCTCAGGGTATAAAAATACCATACTGCCGCCACAATAGGGTTATCCAGACGAACGCCGCCAGAGCAATGGAAAGCATCACCGCCGCGGAACCAAGATCTTTTGCCCTACCGGATAACTCATGCCATTCTGGACCTATCCGATCAATGATCGCTTCAATCGCACTGTTAATGATTTCGACAATCAGTACCAGGATAACCGATCCAATTAACAAGATACGCGAAAAAGCATCGATTTCGAGATAACATGTGATGATGATTGCCACAATGGCGATAATCATTTCCTGGCGAAAGGCGGCCTCATGGCGCCAGGCGGCAGAAAACCCTTTTAATGAATATCCCATGGCCTTATATATACGCCTTAGGCCAGTGGTTTTATTTGTCATAATTGTCTAGGGATGATGGGTCATTGAACCCATAGTACAGATTCTTTGCTCCTTCATCACCACAGATCTGACGCGCGGTTTCTGTTATTCTTGCATCGTTTTGCTAACAAGAGGCTTCACAAAGATATGTCAGGTTGGCGTAAAATTTACTACACGTTGTTGGAGTTACCACTAAAGCTGCTGGTAAGAAGTAAAGTCATCCCCGCCAGTCCTCGTGATGAGGCAGGCCTGGATCCCCAACGGCCGATAATGTATGTATTGCCTTATAATTCCAAGGCGGACCTACTGACTTTGCGGGCGCAGTGCCTGCGGCAACAGTTACCCGATCCTCTTACGCCCCTGGAGATCGATGGCGTGGTATTGCCTCGCTATGTGTATATCCACGATGGCCCACGCGTGTTCCCTTATTTCACTGAAAAATCCGAATCGGTGAAACTGTTCCACGCTTATCTGGATTTGCATCGCAACAATCCCGATCTTGATGTGCTTATGGTGCCGGTTTCTGTTATGTTCGGCCGCTCACCCGGACGGGAATCCCAGCAGAATCAGCCAGCCCCGCAGTTGCGACTGCTGAATGGCTTTCAAAAATTCATCGCGGTATTATGGCTGGGCCGCGACAGCTTTGTCCGCTTCTCAAATCCGCTGTCACTGCGCTATATGGCCACGGTACACGGCACCGACAAAACGATTGCCCAGAAACTGGCGCGGGTAGCGCGGATTCACTTTGCCCGTCAGCGTCTGGTGGCGGTGGGTCCTCGCTTACCGGTACGACAGGATCTGTTCAATAAACTGCTGGCCTCCAGAGCAATAGAGAAGGCGGTCGAGGATGAGGCGCGCAGCAAAAAAATATCCATTGAACAGGCGCAGCAGAATGCCATCGCCCTGATGGAAGAAATCGCCGCTGATTTCTCATATGAAGCCGTGCGGCTGTCGGATCGCGTACTGAGCTGGACCTGGAATCGTCTGTATCAGGGTCTCCATGTCCGTAATGCCGAACGGGTTCGTCAGTTGGCGGAGGAAGGCCATGAAATCGTCTATGTCCCTTGCCACCGCAGCCACATGGACTACCTGCTGCTGTCTTACGTGCTTTATCATCAGGGTCTGGTTCCGCCGCATATCGCCGCCGGCATAAACCTGAATTTCTGGCCGGCCGGCCCGATTTTTCGTCGTCTGGGCGCATTCTTCATTCGTCGCACTTTTAAAGGTAATAAACTGTATTCAACCATCTTCCGGGAATACCTGGGCGAACTCTTTACCCGTGGCTATTCGGTCGAATATTTTATGGAAGGCGGGCGTTCACGCACCGGCAGACTACTTGAACCTAAAACCGGCACCTTGACCATGACCATACAAGCCATGCTCAGAGGAGGAAACCGCCCTATCACGCTAGTGCCGATTTACGTCGGCTATGAGCATGTGATGGAAGTGGCCACTTACGCCAAAGAATTGCGTGGCGCCACCAAAGAGAAAGAAGGGTTTATGCAAATGGTGCGCGGCCTGCGAAAGTTGCGCAACCTGGGACAGGGTTATGTCAATTTTGGCGATCCCCTGCCGTTGAGCACCTACCTGAATCAAAAGGTGCCCCACTGGCGCGATTCGATCGATCCCATTGAAGCTCAGCGCCCGGCCTGGCTGGCTCCTGCGGTCAATGATATCGCCGGCAAAATCATGGTGCGTATCAATAATGCCGCTGCGGTGAACGCCATCAACCTGTGTTCTACCGTACTGCTGGCCTCTCGTCAGCGCTCACTAACCCGTGAACAGTTGATACAGCAGCTTTCCTGCTATCTGGAACTGATGCAGAACGTGCCCTATGCCCAGGACGTGACTCTGCCTGACGCCACGGCTGAACAGCTGCTTGAGCATGCGCTGGCGATGAATAAGTTCAGCGTCGAAAAAGATACCATTGGCGATATAATCTTTTTATCGCGAGAGCAGGCCATCCTGATGACCTATTATCGCAATAATATCCAGCACCTGTTTATCCTGCCGTCAATGGTTGCCAGCATCATCGCCGGCCATCCGGGAATAAGCCGTGATGACCTGCTGCACCGGATTACCCTGCTCTATCCGCTGGCCCGGGCCGAACTGTTTATGCAGTACGAGATACCGCAGCTGGCCTCAATGGTTGATGCGTTGATAGACGAACTGGCCCGCCAGCAATTAATCATCGCCCGGGGGGAATTAATTGTCCTGGTACCGGCTCATGCGCATAAATTGCAGCTGCTGGCGGCCGGCGTACGCGAGACCCTGCTGCGCTACGCGATTACCTTCTCTCTGCTGCGCATCAATCCCCAGATCAATCGGGGAACGCTGGAAAAAGAGAGCCGGACCATGGCGCAGAGACTGTCTGTGCTGCATGGCATCAATGCACCTGAATTTTTTGATAAAGCGGTATTTTCGACCCTGGTCGCTACGCTGCGTGATGAAGGCTATATCAGCGATACCGGTGACGCTATCGAAGAAAAAGTTATCGAAGTGTATGGGGTATTGGCAGAGCTTATTACTCCTGACGTATTGCTGACGATTGAGAACGCCGGCCTGGGTAACACACCCACGGCGGTTGAGCCTTTGCCGGTGGTGTAAAAACACTAGGGGCCAGCGGAGATAATCCTCTGCTGGCCCAGGCCGGTCAGATTATTCTTTCGCTGATAAGACTGGCGGCGATGCCGACAAAAATAACCATCCCAACATAATTATTGTGCAGAAAAGCGCGGAAACACTGATCGCGATCCCGCCCGGCAATCAGTTTCTGCTGATAAACAAACAGTCCGGCAGCAATGACCACACTGCTGTAAAACGGGAAAGATAACCCCATCCGCCAGCCGACAGCCACGAGCAAAATAAGCGTTACCGCCTGCAGCAAGCCAATAATCATCTTATCATAGCGGCCGAACAGAATTGCCGTTGACTTCACCCCTATACGCAAATCATCATCTCGATCAACCATGGCATATTGAGTATCATAAGCGACCGTCCAGATGATATTAGCGATAAACAGCAGCCAACATGTTAACGGTAAGGACTCACTCACTGCTGTATAGCCCATCGGTATCGACCAGCCAAAGGCCGCTCCCAGAATAAACTGCGGCAGATGCGTCCAGCGTTTCATGAAAGGATAAATCGATGCCAGCCCAAGGCCCGCTACCGACAACATGATGGTCATGGCGTTAAGCGTCAGCACCAGGCCGAAAGAGGCCATGACCAGCAGCACAAAAAGCAGTTTGGCTTCATTTTCGCTGACCGCACCGCTGGGCAATGGCCGGGAAGCCGTGCGCTTAACATGTCCGTCAATCTTGCGATCGGCAAAATCGTTAATAACGCAGCCGGCGGCGCGCATGAAAAAGACACCGAAGATAAACACCACCAGAATACCGAAATCAGGGATACCCCGACCGGCAAGCCATAATGCCCACAATGTCGGCCACAACAGCAACAGCGAACCAATTGGTTTATCTATACGCATTAACCGGCACCAGGCCTGCCATTTGCCTGGGGTAGCACTATGTTCCAACTGATATCTCCTTTTCTTGGCAGGCATTATCTGCCGTGTTGGTAGAGAGGGGCATCGGGCAAAAACAATTCGGTCAGCAGTAACGGTTTGCCACCTGGCCGCAGGCGCGAGCGGCGAGCCCACAGCTGATCCAGACGACCAATGTGGATATAATCCCTCAGCAGGGGCTCCTCAGTGAACAGCCGCCGTCCAATGGGCTCATCACCCGCATCGGCAAGCGCCCCCTGCTCTCCGGTCAGGCTGGTTTCGGGTATGATGGTACGCGCTGCGACCCATGGCCTGTTATCACCGTATATCACCACTTGACGAAGCCAGCAGCGCTCACAGGCCGGCAGTTCTTTCCTTTCGCCTGCGTCTATCGAAGCAGCGGTTACAAATCCTTCCCCTATTCTGTGAATGATTATTTTACCGCAAAACTGCTCCAGCCGTCTGGTCATTGACCCTTTTTCCATTAGCCAATCGCTGATCATCGGACCAGGGGCAGGGTCTCGCTGCTGTAGCCAGACGATTGAAGACAATGATGAGATGTAGGGATGTTCCATCTCCCGGTTCATGGTATCTGGTTTGTATTCCAAAATCGTATTCCAGCTCCGAAATAAAGCACCGCTAACAATCAGGCATTGTAGCTAATCCAAACGGGATTGCGTTCAAAATTTGACTGCGGCCCGCGGCGGCAAACCATAAAAAAACGGCCTCCCGGAGGAGGCCGCTTATGGCGTTACGCATAATCCGTCACCGGTATTATTCTACCGCAGGCGCACGCTCGTCAGTCAGGTCGTAAAGATAGTATTTGCGTCCGACCATTTGCCCGCCATCACGCGTCAGCGGTATCCAGTTCAGCTGAGCCCGGGAGCGGTTAGGCGTAACGGTCAACAGATCGAGCGGTATCGATATGTAGAAGCCTTTGGTAAACGATCCTTCACCGTAGTCCTCTTTCGAAACATCGGTAAAGGTGGCAAAAGCCCCGGCGGTTACGCCGCTGTCAAAGCGCTTGGAGACATCGAAAGTCACGCCCTTGTCTTTCGCCAGATAGCGGCCTACGCTTGCCTTGACCAACAGACCATCCATAAATTCAGGTCTCCAGTAGCCGGTCAGGTTACCGGTGGCGACCTTGTAGTCAGCGAACTGCATCATATTATCCCAGTCACGCTGCTTAACGTAGTTGCCATCGACGCCAATTGCCCAGTTCTTGTCCAGCGGCCGATAAAGGACTTCACCGCCCACGCCGCCGTACATCATTTCCAGGTAGCCGCCGTAGAGCTGACCATACCAGCCCTCGCCCAGCCGATCGATATAGGTGGTCTGCAGGTTACTGATGTAAACATCATTCTCCACATACTCACGAATTCGAGTCCGCACTCGGGGCAGGTTGGAATCGGCAGGTGGCGCAGTGTAGTTAAATTTATCGTAGTTATTGACGATATTGCCAAATACGGTACCGGACACTGCCCAGTGGTTGGTCAGCCAGTAATTGGCCGAACCCTGGACGCCAATCTGGTACATATAGAAGTCTTCAGGTCCACCGAATGATTGGTTGAGAACCGGCGACCAGCCCAGCTCCAGGCGGCTCTTGTCGATATAGTAGCCTTGCTCGGCACTGGCCGGCACATCCGGTTCGGTGCGGCGCTGGATAAGCGGCCTCTCCTGGCCCAGGGGATAACCACTGAGGGAATCGCGCAAGCTCTTCACGTCGGTCTCGGTGGTCACCATTGGCATACGGGTACGGGTATCGGTCACCTTGATGGTATCAATATTTTCCGGCAGGTTATTGACCAGTATGCGGTTGGCCCGATCAACCCCTTCCTGGTTATCCCGATATTTATACTGTTCGCCGGTCATATACAGCGTACGATCCTTGACCTGGATATGCGGCGAAGTATAGCCGGCGTTATCCTGGATATCGGTCAACTGCTGGGCGACCACTTGATGCTGCAGCATTTCCGGTTGGTCACGCGGCGCGTAATCCGGTTTTTTGTTGTCCAGGTGCTGTTGCTTCAAATCATTGAAATTGGTGCGCAGCGTCACGCCGAACATCACGGTATTGCCGCGTTCATAGCTTAGGTTGACATCGGCCCAGTCGGCGACGCGATAAATCGCGCCCACGTTCACCGGCGAGTCCTGCTTCAGCCGGCCGGCAAAATCGCCTTCGTAGTTGTTGCCCTCATATTCCGCTTTCAGGCGCAACGGCTGCCAAGGGGTTTGGTACTCAACGCCGCCGAAGACGGACGCCGGGCCATGGAAGAAGTCTCCACCGTTAAAAGAGCCTGCCGTACGGTGGGTGTTATTGCGCTGGCAGAAGCTGTCTTTAGCTTCGCAGAACGGGTTAGAGATGTTGCCGCTATTACCCAGGTAGCCCCAACCAACACCCAGAGTGAAGTCCAAAGGCCCCCAGGCCTTGCTGGCAGCGATAAACTCACTGTCGAACAGCCCAGTACCGCCAAAGTCTTTAATCCCTACCGATACTTCAGGCAACCAGTAACTCTCTTGCCACAAACGCAGCTTGAAATCGATACCTTTGTCTTTGTAGGTCTGATCGCCACTAAAATCCTCGTACGGACTGTACTTACGGGTACGCACATCGGTATAGCGGATGGTACTTTCAAGCCAGGGGAACAGCTGCAGGTTTACCGAATAGAAGCGATATTGATCGTTATCGCGATAGTTCATACTGAACTCACCTTCGCGCGCCATACGGGCGGTAGGCGTCTGCAGCAGGCCAACGCCGCCCTGATCCATCTGCGAGGGACCCAGGGGGGCGGTATATGAAGCCGCCTGGCAGGCACTGGCCACTGACAATGCGATGATGCTCAGAAGGTATTGTTTTTTCATCAGTCAGGAATCCGGTGAGTCAGCAAAGAAACAATCTGTTCATTCAGGTCTTTATAGGCCCTGGGCAACGCCCAGCGGGAAAAACCAACGTAAACCACGCTGCCGGGGGCCAGTTCGTTGTGGCGACGGTTCCAGTAGGCAACAGGCACCTGCTGCGAAGCACCCTCAGGCAGTATCGCCCACGCCTCGCTTTTATCGGCACCATGCAAATACTGATGCGTCTGCAGATAGTCAGATACATCGCGGCTGACCTGAAAGGGCTGCGACCCGCCGGGAGTGACCGCGCCGAACACACGGATGCTGGTAGGCCGATTCAGCGTATATACGCTGTATTCGCCCCGCAGGCTGTGATTCGCACCGTCTATCAATCGGATCTGATCTTGATCGAGAGAGACAAATTGCCGCCCGGTGACCCTGATGGCCGCAAGCTGACGACTGATGGTTTCTACCGTTGCGGCCAATTCGGCATCGTTATCCTGGCGAAGCTCGCCGGCCAGCGCGCTCAGGCGGGCCAGCAATTGCCGCTGCTGCCCCACGGCTGCAGCCGTCGCACCGCGCTCGGCGATAACGGTACCGGGCCACCAGGTGCGGCCGGCCAGTTCAGGACGTGCGGTCAGCTGCTGCAGATTCTGCAGGCCACTTATCAGCGTTGTTTGGGACTGGCCTGGATAATAAACGGTAACACGGCTATCAGCGACGGCGGAGGCGATAAAACCAGCACACAAACCCACAGCGATTAAGAGTTGTTTTTTCATGGTTTATAGGCATTTAAAGTGGTGGTTTCAATCGGGAATACATCCGGGCCGAGGTATTGTTCGGTTTTAAGTACGGCGCCGGAGAGCGGATCGATCCAGAAGCGATTGCGATACTCAGTGTTCAGTTCTGCCACCGATACCTGTTCTTCGATAACGCGCCAGGCATGGGGAGCATTAAGCACCGTCACGGTTTCCGTGCCGACGATATGAAAACGAGAGGTAAAGGTCGCCGAACGAAGCTGCTGTTGTTCGGTCCAGGATTGAGTGCGGGTCCATACAGCACCGTCAGTGATCCGGTTGGCGTGAAGCAGTGGGTCTGAGGACAGGTTGGTGACCTCGAGCAGATTATCCGGCAGGCCCAGGGTTTTGATCAGCCGGCCATTGCGGGTGACCAGCATCGCCTGGTCGCGGGTGACCCATTTCAGATTGCCGTTTTCGGCATAAGCCAGTACGACGAAAATTTGCGCGCCGTCATTCACCTTGGCATACATACTGGCATAAGGAATGGCGCGAACCTGGTCCGGAGTCAGCTCCACATCAGGGGTACCAAAGATTGCCACTGCAAACGTGTCGCCAATACCCTTTTGAGATTGACTACAAGCGGCCAGCAGGCAGCAAACCACCATCAGAAAGAAATAGCGCACGTCGTTCATCCCAAACGAAAGTCATACAAAAAATAACCACACTTGCGTGTGGTTATGGGTTATTTTTATTTATCGAGCAGTTGACGTCGTGGTGCTGGTGCCCGGAGTAGAGCTGCTGCCATCATTGTTGGAGGCAATCAGCGCAGCGCCGGCGATGACGGCGATCGCGCCTACACCGATGGCCGTTGCCGCACCTGCGCTCAGACCAGCTGCACCAGTACCTGCGCCGCTGTTGCTAGTAGTAGCCGGAGCAGCTAAAGCATAAGAGCCGCTGGCCATCATTACTGCTGCTATTACAACACTAAAAATTTTATTCATATTCATTACCTTAATCACTCATGAGGATGATGACTATAAAGCACGTTAATGGTTATATGCCTTATATAATCATCATAAAGCAATATAATGCAATAAAATATATATTGCATTCATCACTAATGCTTATAGAGCGAAATGATCTTTATTTCGGACCTTGAAATCATTAACAGCGGTTCGCATCCGCTGAACACGACAAAACGAGAACAAATGACTGGTGTAACCGGTTAACGCTTGAAAAACAGCCTATTACCACGCGCCTCTTTCCATATTCAGACCTTTTACCTGGTATGACTGTCGTTAGCCATGCGAGAACCCGCACCGGTCAATGCAAAGTAACCCACTGAATTCGATGCACTTAACAAAAAAGCCTTTAATGTTGTGCGAAAATAAACAAAAGTGAAAAGTCCCCTTTTTTTTAGGAAAAACCTTACGAGGATGTTAATAAACAGGGGGCGAGGTTAACGCGGGGTAAAGGGTAGCGATCAAAAGCGTCTGCAGCGGCCACTGGGCGTGGCCGCCTTTGTAGCGGGATTACTTATCAGTTGCGCCAATTTTTATAACGGTTTATCAGTCCATTGGTAGAGCTATCGTGGGCTGATACCCTTTCATCCGCTGCCAGCTCAGGCAAAATTCGGTTGGCCAGCTGCTTGCCGAGCTCCACGCCCCATTGATCGAACGTATAAATATTCAGAATTACCCCTTGAGTAAAGATCTTATGCTCATAGAGGGCAATCAGCGCGCCCAGGCTAAAAGGCGTAATTTCTTTCAGCAAAATCGAGTTGGTCGGCCGGTTGCCTTCAAACACTTTGAACGGCGCCACATGCTTGACCTGATCTGGGGTTTTACCGGCGGCGGCATACTCCTCCTCTACCGCCGCCCTGGATTTGCCAAACGCCAGAGCTTCGGTCTGGGCAAAGAAATTCGACAGCAGTTTGGCATGATGATCGCTCAGTGGGTTATGGCTGCGGGCTGGAGCGATAAAGTCACAGGGGACCATTTTGGTACCCTGATGAATCAGCTGGTAGAAAGCATGCTGGCCATTGGTGCCAGGCTCACCCCAGATAATCGGGCCGGTTTGGTAGCTGACCGGTTCGCCATCACGATCGACATATTTTCCGTTTGATTCCATATTCCCCTGCTGGAAATAGGCGGCAAAGCGATGCATATATTGATCGTAAGGCAGAATAGCTTCGGTCTCGGTGCCATAGAAATTGTTGTACCAGATACCTATAAGCGCCAACAGCACCGGCAGGTTCTGTTCGGCCGGCGTATTGGCGAAGTGCTGGTCCATGGCATGAGCGCCGCTCAGCAGCTTTTCAAAGTTGTCGAAGCCGAGGGACAGCGCGATGGACAGGCCAATAGCGGACCAGAGGGAGTAACGTCCGCCAACCCAATCCCAGAACTCAAACATATTATCAGTATCGATACCGAATTCACTGACGGCGGCAGCGTTAGTGGATAGCGCGGCAAAATGCCTGGCTACATGCTTGTCATCGCCGGCGGTGTCGAGGAACCAATCGCGCGCGCTGTGGGCATTGGTCATGGTTTCCTGAGTGGTGAAAGTCTTGGAGGCGACCAGGAACAATGTGGTTTCCGGATTGAGGGGCTGCACCGTCTCGGCGATATGCGTTCCGTCTACGTTGGACACAAAGTGCATGGATAGATGGTTCTTGTAAGGTCTCAACGCCTCGGTAACCATATAAGGGCCCAGATCGGAACCGCCGATACCGATATTCACCACATCGGTAATTGGTTTACCGGTATAACCTTTCCAATCGCCATTGATAACCCGGTCGCAGAACTGTTTCATCTTGGCCAGTACAGCATTGACCTCTGGCATAACATCTTTGCCGTCGACCAATATTGGCGTATTGCTGCGATTACGCAGGGCGACATGCAGCACCGCCCGATCTTCGGTGCGGTTTATTTTCTCACCGGAAAACATCGATTTGATCGCACCCGAAAGATCGCTTTCAACCGCCAGCGCCTGGAGTTTGTCCAGTGTTTCATCGGTAATCAGATTTTTGGAAAAATCCACCAGCATCTCTTCGTTGAACGTTGCCGAAAACCGGGTAAATCGGGAGGGGTCGCTGGCAAACAGAGCACTGATCCGCACCTCTTTCATGGTGGCGAAATGTTGTTGCAGCGCTTTCCAGGCCGCAGTATGGCTAGGGTTAATATTTTTCATAACAACACTCTTTTTGGCTTAAATGAGAGATGACATGAAATGATTGTATCTCTTAACGCTTCACATGCGATCCCTTTTCTTGCATAGGGATGCTCAGTGGTGATGGTAGCGGGTGTCTAATTGCTGAACAGAATCCGCCGGGCCGCCGGCAGCTAAATAAAATGCGCCGTCCCGGCGCTCTGCACGTTGACATGGACGCGTTTACCCGTTATTTCTAAAAGCCTAGTTACGCATCTGATGCGTGAACCAGAAGAGGCGCGTCGACCAGGTAAGGCATTGCAGGAGCCGTTTTCCGTAAAGCAAGCCCGAGGGGGAGCGACGCCGAGGAAAGGGCCGGTAAACGGCCTGGCCCCTTTCCGACCGCACAGGCTGAATCCTGTGGGTTGTCACCAGCATGTTTGTCCGCCGGACAAACGGCACGGTGGGGCGCTTCTGGGTGTATCGTAGCCTTATCTACGCCTGCTCCCTGTTTCCCGCTCTTCTTATGTGCCAATTAAATGAATAACTGCTGTCATCACGGATGGCACCCTGACTCGAGGCATTAATGGCATGTCAACTGCGCCCCTGAACTCACTGCTGGTTGCTAAATTCGGCGGCACCAGCGTGGCCAATTTCGATGCGATGATCCGCAGTGCGGACATTGTTCTGTCTAATCCGGCGGTGAGGCTGGTGGTATTATCCGCCTCCGCCGGCGTTACCAATCTGCTTATCGCCTTGGCTGAAGGGAAAGATCCCGATCGGCGCGCCTACCATCTGGACGAAATTCGCCGGATCCAGTACGCCATTGTCGACAGGCTGGATAACGGACAGGTAATACGCGAAGAAATAGATCGTATGCTGGACAATATCGCCATGCTTTCCGAAGCTGCCGGTCTAGCGACCTCCAATGCCCTGACTGACGAACTGGTGAGCCATGGCGAATTAATGTCTACCCTGCTATTCGTTGAAGTTATGCGCCAGCGCCAGGCGCCGGCCCAATGGTTTGATATCCGCAAAATCATGCGCACTGATGACCGTTTCGGCCGGGCCGAACCGGACGGCGCCGCCTTGAAAGAGCTGGCGCGGACGTCGCTGCTGCCCAGGCTCGCTGAGTCGCTCATCATTACCCAGGGTTTTATCGGCAGTGAGCCCAAGGGCCGTACCACGACCCTTGGCCGTGGCGGCAGCGACTATACCGCCGCCCTGCTGGGTGAAGCGCTGCAGGCCTCCCGCATTGATATCTGGACCGATGTGCCCGGCATCTATACCACCGATCCGCGCGTGGTTCCCGAGGCACGCCGAATTGATGAGATAAGTTTCGAAGAAGCGGCGGAAATGGCGACCTTCGGCGCTAAAATTCTCCATCCGGCTACCCTGCTGCCCGCGGTGCGTAGCGATATCCCCGTCTTCGTCGGTTCAAGCAAAGATCCCCACGCCGGCGGTACGCTAGTCTGCAACAAAACGGCTCATCCGCCGCTGTTCCGGGCGTTGGCCCTGCGCCGCCGCCAGACTCTGCTGACGCTGCACAGTCTGAATATGCTGCAGGCGCGGGGATTCCTGGCCGAAGTATTCAATATCCTGGCACGTCATTTTATTTCAGTGGACTTGATCACCACGTCAGAGGTTAGCGTCGCGCTGACCATGGACACCACCGGCTCCAATACCATTGGGGACAGTCTGCTGACAACGGCCTTGCTGACTGAACTGTCATCCCTTTGCCGCGTCGAAGTGGAAGAAAACCTGGCGCTGATTGCGTTGATTGGCAATAACCTTTCTCAGGCCTGTGGTGTGGGAAAAGATGTCTTCGGGGTGCTGGATCCGTTTAATATCCGGCTGATTTGCTATGGTGCCAGCAGCCATAATCTGTGCTTCCTGGTGCCGGGAGCTGACGCCGAGCAGGTGGTAAAAACCCTGCATAGTAATTTGTTTGAGTAAGCAGCCCGCCGGGATAGGTAACCTGCCAGACTATATCCCGCCGCATGGCGGGATAGCTATTTTCGGCCCCTCAGTTGGAAACGCTCTCTTTTTTGCGTGGATCATCGCGCTCTTCCATATTGTCAGCATCCTCGTCGAGTTGCAGCGCATTATAAGCCACTGAACAAAATAGCGAATTGACGCGTTTCATATCCCCCAACAACCCCAGATGCAGCGAGCTGGTTTCCAGGCTCTGCACGTTCTGCTGATGCAGACGATCGACATGGGCGTGGGCATAGCGTCTGTCGGTAATCCGGAAACGGTGTTTGGCGCGACGCAGACGACGGGCGCTGGTGATATCGCCAGACAGGAACACCGACAGGCTGAGCCGCAGATTGGATACCAACTGTTCATGCAGGATATCGAGCTCTTTCATGCCTTCTGGGGAAAATGCCCGGCGGGCGGTTAATGATTTTGCAGCAATATCCCCGGTCATGCGCTCGATAATATCGCCGGCCTGTTCAAGATTGAGCGCCATTTCAATAATCTCACCCCAGCGGCGTGAGTCGGCCTCGTCCAGGTCTTCCTTGGGCATCTGTGCCAAATAAAGTTTGATCGCGGTATAGAGCACATCCACATCATCATCCAGCCGGCGTACTTCGCGATCTTTGTTCAGTTCGCCGTGCAGCACCTCGGCATGCAGTACCAGCATGCTCTCGACCACATCGCCCATACGCAGGGTTTCCCGGGCTGCATTGACCAGCGCCAGCGCAGGCGTATCCAGAGCGCTGGTATCCAGGTGACGCGGGCGAACCACCAGATCACTGGCCGGTGTATCGCTTATCCATTGGGAGCAGAGCCGGGCCATTGGGCTGGCGAACGGCACCATGATGAGGCAGCGGATAAGGTTATAAAACACATGGAAATAGATTACCAGCTCGGCATCGCTGACCGGCAAACGGTCCAGATAGCTCGCCAGAAGGGAAATGGCGGGCAGCACCACCAGGCAACCGATCAATTTGAACAGCAGACTGCCCAGGGCGACGCGTTTACCGCCGGCATTCTGGCCACTGGCATTGATCATTGCCAGCAGTCCACTGCCCAGATTGGCGCCGATCACCAGACACAACGCCACCTTAAACGAGATGACGCCGGTGGAGGTCAATGTAGCGGTAAGCAATACCGCCGCCAGGCTGGAATAGCTGACGATGGCAAAAATAGCCCCGGCGATGGCATCCAGCACCACATCCCCGGTCAGGGAGGAGAACAGGACTTTGACTTCATTGGCCTGAGTAATTGGCGTAGCGGCAGTGACAATAAGTTCCAGCGCCAGCAGAATCAGGCCAAGGCCGATAAACACCCGGCCTATCTGGCCAACGCGGGATTGCTTGCGGCCCAGAAACAGCGTGACGCCGCCAAAAATCAGCAACGGCGAGAGCCAGGAAAGATCAAAGGTAAGCACTCTGGCCATCAGGGCGGTGCCCACATCAGCCCCGAGAATGATCACCAGAGCGGGAGCGAGAGCCACCAGGCCCTGGGAAACAAAAGAAGTCACTAACATGGCGGTGGCGTTACTGCTCTGGACCAGCGCCGTGACGCCGATTCCAGCCATGAAGGCCATGGGTTTTTTTTCTACGCTACGACTCAGCACCTGCCTCAGGCGGGCGCCATAGACACGCATGATGCCGGTGCGCACGATATGAGTTCCCCATACCAGTAACGCCACCGCAGACAGCAGATGTAACAGGGTTAACACTCGAGTTGATGCTCCATGATGTCCGGAAAATAACGCGGTTCAACGGCTTATGCATCATGCTACCTCACATAAGGTCGTTGTATCTAACTGTAGACTAATACGCGTCTCATTTGGGTAGAGATCGGCCACAGATCGATTCAAAACATCAACCATCAGCTCGATCCCCCGGCTTTGTACTCGATAACGGATCACATTGCCGAGTAAACTATGACTGATAATCACGCCGGGAATTCCCTGCCCGTCGGGTAATAAGCGAATCGATTCCGGCCGGATGACCACCCGTCCCTGATGGCGGTCTCCGGTCAGCGAACTGGCGTCTGAGGCACAGAGTAAATTCGTATTACCGATAAAGCCGGCGGCGAAGGCATCCACCGGGCGGGTGTAAAGCGTTTCGGCGCTGCCGTTCTGCACAATCCTGCCTTTATTCATCAGCACGATACGGTCAGAAAGCGTCAGGGCTTCCTCCTGGTCGTGGGTGACGAAAATCGCCGTCAGTCCCAGTTCCTGCTGGATGCGGCGTATCTGGTCACGCAAATGCCGGCGGATCCGGGCATCCAGCGCCGACAGGGGTTCATCAAGCAGCAGCAGCCGGGGACGAGTCACCAGAGACCTGGCCAGCGCCACGCGCTGACATTGACCTCCGGAAAGCTGATGAGGATAGCGATGGACAAAATCTTGCAATTCCACCAGCGCCAACACTTCATTTACCCGACGATCTATGTGTACCGGGCTGGCTTTTTGCATCTTCAGGCCGAAAGCGACGTTGCCGGCAACCGTCATATTGGGAAACAGGGCATAGCTCTGGAAAACCATACCGATTCCCCTTTGCTGGGGAGGCAGCGGCACCAGATCCTCGCCTTGCAGTAATATTTGCCCGCTGTCCACCGCCGTCAGACCGGCCAGGCAACGCAGCAACGTCGATTTGCCGCAGCCGCTGGGGCCCAGCAGGGTGACGAATTCCCCTTGAGCCGCGCTAAAATCTATATTCTCGAACACCTGGGTTGGGCCGTAATGCTTGTTGAGCTGTTTCACCGACAGATAGGACATTATCCCTCCTTACCTTTGTTAACGGTATTCGCCACCCAGGTCAGCAGCAATACCACCATAAAATATGAGATAACCATCGCACTGGTAAAATGGCCGCTGCCGTTACGCATGTTGAACAGATAAACCTGCAGCGTCTCGTAGCGATTACCGACCAGCATATTGGCCAAGACAAACTCCCCTATCAGAAATGAAAAGGACAGCAGTAAGGCAATCAGGCAGCCTTTACGCAGATTAGGCAGTACTACCAGCAGCGCCGCCTGCCAGGTGCCGGCACCGAGCAGATGTGCCGCATCCATCAGATCCCGCAAGTGTATCGCCTGCATATTGTTGGTAATAGCGCGGTAAATAAATGGCAGGGTGATGGTGAAATAACAGCCTATCAAGATCCATGGCGTTCCGGTCATCGCCAGCGGGCCAGCGGAATAGAGTTGCAGCAGTCCTACCGATGAAACCACCGGCGGTACGGCAAAAGGCAGCAGAATCAGCACATTCATTATGCCGTCCAGTGCAGGGAAATAATAAGCAATGACGAACATCAGCGGCAGCACCAGCACCACCGACAACAGCAGGGCGCTGAAACAGATAACCAACGAGTGGCCGAGCGCCGCCAGGAAACGAGGATCCTGCCACAGCTGTAGCAGCCATTTAAGGGTAAAGCCCTGGGGCAGAATGGTCGCTCCCCATTGGCTGGACAAGGCATAAACCAGCGTCGCCGCCAGTGGCAGCAATAATATCAGCAGTAACAGGGTCACCACGCTGCGGTGATAAATCCGTTCAACACGCAACACGATAACGCTCTCCCTTTCTCAGGCTGAATATCACGAGTTGACCTGGGTGTAACTGCGCCGCATCATCCACTTATGTATCAAGGTGATAAAGGCCATAACCAGTACCAGAAAGATCCCCAGCGCGCTGGCCATATTCGGGTCCAGATAAAGATCCCCTGCCACCAGCGACGAGATACGAATCGGAATGACATTAAAGTTACCGTTGGTCAGCGCATAGAGGGTCGCATAAGCGCCCAATGCATTGGCCAACAGAATGACAAAGGTGCCCAACAGAGCCGGAGCCAGGACGGGTAAACCGATAAAACGCCAGTAATGCAGCGTACCGGCGCCCAACAGGGCGGCTGATTCCCGCCAGTCCGGTTTCAGCGCATCAAACGCCGGGTAAATCAGCAGCACGCCTAATGGAATCTGGAAATAGGTATACAGCAGCATCAGACCATATTTGGAGTACAGGCTAAAATCTTCCAATAGGCCCAAATGGCGCAGCATCAGCGTTACACAGCCATTGGCGCCGAGCAGGATCACAAACGCGAAAGCCAGCGGCACGCCGGTGAAATTACTGGTCATATTGGTAAATGACATCACTAGGGTGCGCAATCGTGACTCGCCCAACTGGCGCAGGGAATAGCTACCGATAAGCGCAATCAGCAGTCCGTACAGGCTGGAAAAAAACGTAATATAGAAAGAAAAGCGGATTGCCTGCAGGTAAAAAGGCGATGTCATGATGTCGCGATAGTTGGCCAGTCCCCAGCCTTCGCTCTGGCTATCGAAACTGTTAATGACCATCCAGACCAGGGGCGCCAGTTGGAACACGGCGAAAAACAAAATGAAGGGCATCATTACCAGAGCGCCAAGCCATTTGCCCTTCATTTGAGCAAGCCCCAGGCAACCGGCTTGTCATGGGCTACGCCAAGCAATTCACAAAGAGTGCCGCACAGTTCTATTTGCTGTGGTTCAGCATTCGCCAGACTGAAAGCACTGCCGAAGACAAACAGCGGCACCTGACGCTCTTCGGGCAATGCGCCGCCATGGCTGCGGTCATCATTCATGCCGTGATCGGCGGTCACCATGACCTGGTAATCCTCCGCCAGCCAGGCCGGCAGATAGTGCGACAACAGGCCATCGGCGGTTCTGGCCGCATTCCGGTACTGCGGGGATGACAGGCCGCAACGATGGCCGGCATCATCGATATTCATGGGATGAAACAGTAAAAAATCCGGCCGATAACGCTGGCGCAGGCTTTCGCCGTCTTCGAACAGATGAGAGTCAGGGTAATGGTCAGCATGGTAGAAATGCCCATACTGAATCGGCAACGTTTCATCCGCGGTATGCCGGTCTCTCACCGCCTTGAAGGGAGCCTGGTTATAGAGTTCGCTGACCCAATGATAGGCTGCTGCCGCGGTAGTTAACCCGGCGGCGCGGGCACAGTGAAATACGCTGCGGTGATGGGAGAGACGGCAGACGCCGTTGTGCACCACGCCGCTTTGCACCGGTCTGACGCCGGTCAGAATACATTCATAAAGCGGTCGTGACAGGGAGGGTAACTCGCACTCCAGCTTATAGAGACGCCCTTTGCCCACCGCGCATTCTGCCTGCAGATAGCCCAGAGCATCGGAAGCTACCTGGTAATTCAATCCATCTAGCACCACCAGCAGCGTTTTCATCGGCCTTGTCCTTACTGTTGCATTGCCATCATCACTGTTTCCTGCCACTTACGGGGCAGTGTCTTAGCGCTCTTCTCCCAGGCGGCCGGGTCGGCTATAGGATGGGCATTTTTGTATTGGCCAATCGGCAGCAGTTTGGCTTTTACCTGTTCCGGCAATTTCAGATTTTCTACCCGGATGGGACGAGCATAGCCTTGGGCCAGGTTCAACTGACCGGCATCGGAGAAAATATATTCCCGGGCGAATTTAGCGGCATTCGGGTTTTTAGCATATTTATTAATGATGGTGGTATAACCGGATGTAATCGAACCATCGGCAGGGATCAATACTTCAAAGCGGGTTTTATCAACGCTGTCACGGTAGTTGAGACCATTAAAGTCCCAGACGATACCGACATCTATTTCACCTTTTTCCAGATTGGCGATGCTCGGATCATTCAGCCCCAGACGGCCCGCCTTAGCAAGTTTGGTAAAAAAATCCAGACCAGGCTGAAGGTTCTGCTCATTACCGCCCATGGCATAGGCCGCTGCCAATACCCCATTGACCGCCTGGGCAGCAGTGCCGACGTCCCCCACTGTTACCTTATAATCGCCCTTCAGCAAATCGGCCCAGCTATGCGGAATCTGCTTCACCGTTTGTTTATTGACGATAAACGCTATGGTCCCGGTATAGGCCAACGCCCAATGTCCGTCTTGGTCCTTGGCCCAGGCCGGAATTTGATCCCAGGTGCTGGGTTTATAAGGCTGCGTGACGCCCTTCTCGACCGCCACCGGACCGAAGGAAGCGCCGACGTCGCCAATATCCGCGCTGGCATTGTTCTTTTCCGCCAGGAACTTGGCGATTTCCTGGGCTGAACTCATATCGGTATCATTGTGTTTCAAGTCATATTTACCGGCTAAGTCTTCCCAGGTCTGCTTCCAGTTAGCCCAGGAGTCGGGCATGCCGACACTGTTAACCTGCCCTTCTTTACGGGCTGCCTGCTCAAGCGCCGTCAAATCTGCCGATGCCGCCAGGGCCGGTTGACCGACGGCCAGCAGAGATGCGATTAACACAGCAGCGAACAATGGTTTCATAGGTGGTGCTCCGGGTAAGAAGGGAGAAAAAGCCGCGTTACTGGTCTAGTCCAATAACGTCAGGCCAATCTACCTGCCCAAGATGACTGTTTAATGTCATCGCCGAATGGAATAACCGCTGCGTGCGCAATCACAATGATCGATTACCGGCGGAAGGGGCCATGAGCGAGCGTTTTCATACCACTCGCATCACTCTGCGCGAAGCGCTGGGACAAGGAGAGACCGGTGGAGTTATCTCCCGTGAAGGAAGACGTGGATGCTGCCGCTGGCAATCCCCAAAGACGGTCTAAGAGTAATAACCCGGTTTAATCGGCATCGTAACCCAGATTGGGTGCCAGCCAGCGTTCGACTTCGGCAACCGACCTCTTTTTGCGTCGGGCATAGTCTTCAACTTGATCACGCTGAACCTGCGCTACCGCAAAGTATTTACTGTCCGGATGGCTGAAATACCAGCCTGAAACCGACGCCCCGGGCCACATGGCATAAGATTCGGTTAATCGCATGCCGGTATGGGCTGCCACATCAAGCAACGACCAGATTTGCGCTTTTTCAGTATGATCGGGACAAGCCGGATAGCCGGGGGCGGGTCTGATACCCTGGTAGTTTTCTCGGATCAGTTCATCATTACTCAGATTTTCATTGGCGGCATAGCCCCAGTAAACTTTACGTACCCGCTCATGGAGATACTCGGCAAAGGCTTCCGCCAGCCGGTCTGATAACGCTTTTATCATGATCTTGTTGTAATCATCATGCTGTTCATCATATCTCTGCGCCAGGCTGTCCTCTTCCGTCCCGCCGGTAACGGCAAAAGCGCCGATGTAGTCGGCCTTACCGCTGGATTTAGGGGCGATAAAGTCGGCCATGCAGTAATTGGCGAAGTCCGTTTTTTCTGTCTGCTGCCGCAAATGATGACTTATCGCCACAACGTCACGCCGGCTTTCATCCCGATAGATTTCGATATCGTCGCCCACCCGATTAGCCGGGAACAGGCCGACAACGCCACGCGGGTTCAGCGCTTTGCTGCGGGACAGCTCATCAAGCATGGCGTTGGCATCATCAAACAGACGGCGCGCCTCCTCACCGACCACTTCATCTTCAAGGATGCGCGGATATTTCCCCGCCAGCGACCAGGTCATGAAAAAGGGTGTCCAGTCGATATAATTCCTCAGTGCCTCAATCGACGCGCTGACGACCCGTATGCCAAGTCGATGGGCTACCGGCGGGGTATAGCTTTGCCAATCCAGGGCGAGATCGTTTTCACGGGCGGTGGCGATATTGACCGGTGGGGTACGTGGTTTTTTACGCCCGTGCTGGATGCGGACGGTTTCATACTCTTTTCGAGTACGCAGCACAAAGTCCTGCCGCTGGGCATCAGACAGCAGGGCGGCAACCACGCCGACAGAACGGGAGGCGTTCTGCACGTAGACCGTCGGACCACTGTAGTTTTGCTCTATTTTCACTGCGGTATGTGCTTTGGAAGTGGTGGCCCCGCCAATCAGCAGCGGCAGCGTAAAACCCTGACGCTCCATTTCCTTGGCAACATTGACCATCTCATCCAGAGAAGGGGTAATCAGTCCGGACAAACCGATGATGTCCACCTGTTTTTCCCGGGCGGTTTTGAGGATCTTATCCATCGGCACCATCACGCCCAAATCGATAATTTCATAATTATTACACTGCAAAACTACGCCGACGATGTTTTTACCGATATCGTGCACATCTCCCTTGACCGTTGCCAGGAGGATTTTGCCGGCAGCGGTGACCTGTTGCTTACCGGCCTGGATATAGGGCTCCAGATAGGCAACCGCCTGTTTCATCACCCTGGCCGACTTCACCACCTGCGGAAGAAACATTTTGCCAGCGCCAAACAGGTCGCCCACCACATTCATGCCCGCCATCAGCGGGCCTTCGATCACCTCAATCGGCCGCTCCGCCTGCTGGCGGGCCTCTTCAGTATCCTCATCGATAAACTCGGTGATGCCTTTGATAAGCGCATATTCAAGACGCTTGTTGACCGACCAGCCCCGCCACTCCGCCTGCTGCGCCTGCCCGGCATCGTCCGCTTTGCTGCCTCGGTATTTCTCGGCCAGGTCCAGCAAACGCTCGGTACCGTCATCCCGGCGATTGAGCACCACATCCTCCACCGCCTGGCGCAGTTCCCCAGACAAATCATCATAGATGGCCAACTGACCGGCATTGACAATGCCCATGTCCATGCCATTGCGGATGGCATAGTAAAGAAACACCGCATGTATTGCTTCCCTTACCGGTTCATTACCGCGAAAGGAAAATGACACGTTGGACACACCGCCGGATATCAGCGCATGACGCAGCTCTTTTTTGATATCCGCACAGGCGCCGATGAAATCCTGAGCGTAGTTATTATGCTCTTCGATGCCGGTGGCAATGGCGAAAATATTCGGGTCAAAGATAATATCTTCCGGCGGGAAGCCCACCGTTTCAGTGAGGATGCGGTAAGCCCGGCGGCAGATGTCAATTTTCCTGGCTCGGGTATCGGCCTGGCCGGTTTCATCAAACGCCATCACTACGACCGCCGCGCCATAGCGCCGCACTAACCGGGCATGGTGGATAAACGCCGCTTCACCTTCTTTCATCGAGATAGAATTGACGATCCCCTTCCCCTGGATACATTTGAGCCCTTCCTCGATCACCGCCCATTTGGATGAGTCGATCATGATCGGTACCCGGGCGATATCCGGCTCACCGGCAATCAGATTCAAAAATCTCACCATGGCGGCTTCAGCATCCAGCATGCCTTCGTCCATATTGATGTCGATTATCTGAGCGCCGCTTTCTACCTGCTGACGCGCTACCGCCAGGGCGTCATTGTATTTTTCTTCTTTGATAAGTCGTTTAAAACGGGCTGAACCGGTGACGTTGGTACGCTCGCCGACGTTCACAAACAAGCTGTCTTCGCCGATATTGAGCGGTTCAAGTCCGGCCAGGCGGCACGCTACCGGTTGTTCAGGCCGTTGCCGGGGAGTCAACCCTGCAACGGCCTTGGCCATTGCCGCAATATGCTGCGGCGTGGTACCGCAACAGCCGCCAACGATGTTGAGAAAGCCCGCTCGAGCCCATTCGCCGATCTGCGCCGCCATATCCTGCGCGCCCAAATCATATTCGCCGAAAGCATTAGGCAAGCCGGCGTTTGGATGTACGCTGACATAGCATTCGGCCAAACGGGACAGTTCAGCCACATACTGACGAAGCTCGTCCGGGCCCAGGGCACAGTTCAGCCCAAACGAAAGCGGCCTGGCGTGGCGCAGGGAATTGTAAAAGGCTTCAGTGGTCTGTCCTGATAATGTACGCCCCGAGGCGTCGGTAATGGTGCCTGATATCATCACCGGCAGGCTGATGCCCAAAGCTTCAAATTCGCTGTCGATGGCGAAGATCGCCGCTTTGGCATTGAGGGTGTCAAAAATGGTTTCCACTAGAATCAGATCAACACCGCCCTCGACAAGCGCTCGGATTGACTCACGATAGGCACTGACCAGGCCATCAAAGCTGACATTGCGGTAGGCCGGATCATTTACATCCGGAGAAATAGAGGCGGTACGGTTGGTGGGCCCCAGAACTCCGGCGACATAACGCGGCTTATCGGGCGTACGTTGCGTCCACTCATCGGCGCACACACGTGCCAGACGAGCCGCTTCGACATTAATCTCGCCGACCAGGGATTCCATCTGATAATCGGCCATGGCGATAGAGGTCGAGTTGAAGGTATTGGTCTCGAGAATATCGGCCCCTGCCGCCAGGTACGCATTGTGTATCGCGCTGATAACTGCCGGACGGGTCAATACCAGCAAATCATTATTGCCTTTTAAATCACTTGGCCAACTGCTGAAGCGCTCACCTCGGTAATCGTCTTCCTCCAGGCGATAGCTTTGGATCATGGTGCCCATGCCACCATCCAATATCATGATTCGCCGAGCCAACTGCTGGTGAAGCTCTTCAGTCCTGTTACTCACAAGCGACTCCGTTAAATGACCTGCTATGATTTTTTCTGAGTGGGGACATTTTGACACAGTTAGCCCTGGGTCCATGCAGCCTTATCATGAGACTTTTTCAGTATTAAACTTTACAGCCTAGCGAAGGGTAGTTTGGAGTGACCGCCATTGATTAAATCAACTTAATTATTTGAACTTGATCACAGTTGGTAACTAATTATTCAATGTCGGGGTTGAAACGGATAAAAAATAGAGCACAATGTTACCGGTAACATCATTGCTCATCATTAGCAGGCTTTGGAGCCCAATCATGACAAAATCACAAAATCACATCTTCGTTCTTATGGGCGTATCAGGCAGCGGTAAATCCGTGGTGGCAAACGCTATCGCCCACGAATTATCAGCAGCGTTTCTGGATGGCGATTTTCTCCATCCGCGCGCCAATATAGACAAAATGTCCGCTGGCAAGCCGCTGAATGATGATGATCGTGCTCCATGGCTTGCTGCCATTAATGATGCCGCATTTGCGATGCAGCGTACCAATTCTGTTTCCATCATTGTCTGTTCGGCACTGAAGAAAAGCTATCGGGATCGTCTGCGGGCAGGCAACGATAACCTTCACTTTGTCTACCTGAAAGGTGATTTCGAGGTTATCGAGGCTCGAATGAAAGCCCGCAAGGGCCATTTTTTCAAGAGCCAGATGCTGGTCACTCAGTTCGATACCCTGCAAGAACCCGGCGACGATGAAAAAGGCATTCTGACCATAAATATCGATCAGCCAGTCGAGCGTGTTATCGCCGATACCCTGAAAGCGATTCGCAGCGTCACCGAATCCCAACACGTCTGATTACAGCCCGGCCAAGGCGTGGGGCCTTGATGAACCCCCTCAAGGGAAAGTATACATTGGCTATTTGCCCTATCAGCTGAGAATTCATGGTTCCCTGAAGCAGGGCCAGCCGACGGCGCCTTAGAGGCTGAAACGATTCAATGAGCAGAATCGTTTCATTGCACACGTCAATCAGAAGATGTTATTTCACTGTCGCTCGATGAGAACGCCCACAAAACAGCATTTTTAAAACAGCAGGGCGACAGCACTACGCCCGCCACGGGCAACTGTTTCGTTATCCGGCCAGACCTTTTCAGTTCAAGCCGCTGCCGGTTGACACAATCTTAAGTGAGGAATGTATGAATCCTACCCTAGCCCAAGTGACAGAGCGTATTATTGCCCGCTCTGCTAAAACCCGTGCAGCCTACCTGGCCCGGATTGAATCCGCCCGCAGCAAAACCGTCCATCGAGCTCAACTGGCCTGCGGCAATCTGGCTCACGGCTTTGCCGCCTGCGATGCCGGCGATAAATCTACGCTGAAAAGCATGACACATAATGATATCGCCATTATCAATGCCTACAACGATATGCTCTCGGCTCATCAGCCGTATGAGCATTATCCGGCTGAGCTCAAACAGGCACTGAAAAGCGTCGGGGCGATAGGCCAGGTCGCCGCAGGCGTGCCAGCCATGTGCGACGGCGTGACCCAAGGGCAGGATGGAATGGAATTATCGCTAATGAGTCGTGAAATCATTGCTATGTCTGCGGCAATTGGCTTGTCGCATAACATGTTCGATGGCGCGCTTTATTTAGGCATCTGTGACAAAATTGTCCCGGGATTGGTCATGGCCGCCTTATCGTTTGGCCACTTGCCATCGGTATTCGTCCCTGCCGGCCCGATGCCCAGCGGTTTACCTAATAAAGAGAAGGTCAGGGTTCGTCAGCTTTATGCAGAGGGAAAAGTCGACCGTCAGACCATGCTGGAAGCCGAAGCTGCGTCTTATCACAGCGCCGGTACCTGTACATTTTATGGCACGGCAAATTCTAATCAGGTGGTTATGGAAATGATGGGTCTGCATTTGCCCGGCTCATCATTTATCCAACCCGGCACCCCGCTACGCGCTGCGCTCAATCACGCCGCCGCCATCCAGGTGACACGTCTGACCGAGAACAGCGGCAATTATCTGCCCATCGGCAAACTGGTTGATGAGAAAGTGATTGTGAACGGCATTGTGGCGCTGCTGACAACCGGCGGTTCAACCAATCACACCATGCACCTGGTGGCGATGGCAAGAGCCGCAGGCATCATCATTAACTGGGATGACTTCTCCGAACTGTCCGATGTCGTGCCTTTACTGGCACGAATCTATCCAAACGGTCCGGCGGATATCAATCACTTCCATGCAGCTGGCGGCGTCCAGCTAATCATCCGGGAACTGTTAAAAGGCGGCCTGCTCCATGACCAGGTCAATACTATCGCCGGTTATGGCTTGACCCACTATCTGATGGAGCCTTGGCTGGATGAGGGCCGACTGGCCTGGCGTGCAAGCACCGAAGCCACTCTGGATGCGGATGTCATTGCCAGCGTAGAGGCACCTTTCGCCCATCACGGCGGCACTAAAGTGCTTGATGGCAATCTGGGAAGAGCGGTAATGAAAACATCAGCCGTCCCGGTGGCTAATCAAGTTATTGAGGCGCCGGCTATTGTATTCGAGAGCCAGCACGACGTGGGCCCGGCATTTGATGCTGGCCTGCTGAACCGGGATTGCGTAGTGGTCGTGCGCTACCAGGGACCGAGGGCCAACGGCATGCCTGAGTTGCATAAACTGATGCCACCATTGGGCGTACTGCTGGATAAGGGCTATAAAGTCGCGCTGGTAACCGACGGACGGTTATCCGGTGCATCGGGTAAGGTGCCCTCCGCTATTCATGTAACTCCTGAGGCCTATAATGGCGGGCTGCTGTCCAAGATCCAAAGCGGGGATAGGGTAAGGGTCAATGGTGTTACCGGGGAGCTGGTACTGCTGGTTGATGAGGCGGAACTTGCCAAGCGAGAACGCTTCATTCCTGATTTAAGCGCCGAACATATCGGCTGCGGGCGGGAACTGTTTAGCGCTTTGCGTAATCAGCTTTCAGGGGCTGAAGAGGGCGCCAGCTGCATTGCTTTTTAATCAGCGGTAATGACAAAAAGCAGGGGTTCGCTTTAGTCCGCAGTAATGACAAAAAGCAGGGGTTCGCTCCCTGCATCTCACCCTGTCCGCTTCCTGCGCTATCTATCGACTGCTGCGCCATTTCACAAATGACGCTGCAGTCATCTTACTCCGCCGCTACATAAAGCGCTGTTGCCCTGCGACGGTAGCGATATGGCACGATGCCATGGTGCCACTACTTGACTTTTTGGCTTTGAAATTTTATAGCCCTTGTCCGACTCCGGACGTTCACCCGCTACCAGGCTTAGTCTAATGTGGGGTTCATTTTACGCAAATCGAACGGCGTGATTTGGTATACGTAGTAATTAAGCCAGTTAGCGAATAATAGATGCCCATGACTCCGCCAACTGGCCTTAGGGATCATATCCGGATTATTTTCTGGGAAGTAATTCACCGGAATCCCCGGTGTGATGCCATTAGCCAAATCCCGATGATATTCACTGGCAAGGGTAAGGGCGTCATATTCCGGATGTCCGGTGACAAACGCCAGCCGCTTGTCCGGACTGGCGAACAGGTAAGCCCCCGCCTCGGATGATTCGGCCAGGATCTCAAGGTCAGTATGCTGCCGTATGATATCCGTAGGAAAATCCGCATAGCGGGAATGGGGCGCCAAGAAAGTTTCGTCAAAGCCGCGGGTCAGCAACGCATAAGGCTTTAGGGTTTGATGCGCATATACCCCCGCCAGCTTGTCTTTTCGCGTCAGCTTGGGGATACCATACAGGATATTTAACGCCGCCTGCACTGCCCAGCATACAAACAGGGTAGAGGTGACATGATCTTTAGCCCACTGCAGTATCCGGTCAATTTGCGGCCAGAAAATTACGTCACGAAAATCGACCAGGCCCAGTGGTGCGCCGGTAACCACCAGTCCATCGAAGTTATCATCCTGGATATCTTCAAAATCACAATAAAAGTTGTTTAGATGAGCCGCCGGGGTGTTCTTCGACTCACGACTGTCAATTCTTAGCAATTGGATATCAATCTGCAGGGGTGAATTGGATAACAGGCGCAGAAACTGATTTTCAGTTTCTATTTTCTTAGGCATCAGATTGAGAATAAGTACCTTTAGCGGACGTATTTCCTGGGTGCTGGCGCGGCTTGACGTCATGACAAACACGTTCTCATTCCGCAAGAAGTTTACCGCCGGCAATTCATCAAGCACCCTTATTGGCATAACCTTATTTCCTCAAAGCATACGTTTATACGTGTAGACATCCAGATGCCTGAAGATACCGATTTTAGTGACTGATGTCGAGCGCTCAACCGTTAGTTGAAAATGTTTCATCTATATCTATTTGATATCTTATTAAAGCGACAATTTATTAATTCAACCGGCATCCCTGGGTTATTAACAGGGCAATGTTATCGGGGGATATTACGCATTTTTCAGGCAGACAATAATTATTTTTCTGGCGATTAATTATCTCTATCCTCTCGGCATGAAAGCTGATTTTTTATTTTTCTGTGCAGCGGTTAATCTGCAGGAAAGATATTTCTGCTTACGGTGTTTACCCTTTTCCGCACTACGGACGGTGCCCCAATGTCTCAGCCCAGCATTTCCCATCACGATGCCTTATTCAAAACCTTCCTTGCCGATATCGATATTGCCAGAGATTTCCTCCAGGCCCATCTGCCTCGGTCCCTGCGAATCACATGCGATTTTGCCACGCTCACGATGACCTCAGGTTCATTTATAGAGGATAATCTACGCTCATACTGCAGTGATATGCTGTATTCTCTCCACACCTCTTCTGGTACCGGCTACGTCTATTGCCTGATTGAGCATCAGTCACGTCCGGAAAAGCTGATGGCTTTTCGCCTGATGCGCTACAGCATCGCCGCCATGCATCGTCATCTGGAGCAAGGGAATGACACATTACCGGTGGTCATCCCTTTACTGTTTTATCACGGCAAGACCACGCCTTATCCCTTCAGCACCCTGTGGCTCGACTGTTTTGCCGATCCTGAGATGGCGCAATCGATCTATTCCCAGGCATTCCCGCTGGTCGATATTACCGCTTTATCCGACGAGGAGATTCTGACGCACAGGCGCGTTGCATTGATGGAGCTGGTGCAAAAGCATATTCGCTCCCGTGACCTGCTGGAAATGAGCCCGGCATTGACCCATTTGCTCAACACCTGGCCGCTTAAGCCGGCACTTTTCCGCGCACTGATGTATTATATGCTTGAATATGGCAATACCTCGGCGCCGGAACAGTTTATTGCAGCTATTGCTGGCCAGCTACCGGGACATCAGGAGGATATTATGACCATTGCACAACAGCTGAGGAGCCAGGCTTTTCAAGCGGGTAAACAGGAAGGCAAACAAGAGGGCGAAAAACAAGGACGCCAACAAGGACGTCAGCAAGAAAGGTTGGATTTGGCTCGGCAATTTCTGGCCCACGGTGTCGAGCGCAGCATCGTTAAAACCTCTACCGGCCTGTCCGACACCGAGTTGAACACCCTGGTCGCCCAGTAACGGGCCATCCAGGCCCTTCTTTCGGGGCAGCTTTTTCGCAGGCAAAGAAAAAGCCCTCTGCTTTCGCAGAGGGCTTCGTCAATTGGATGCCTGGCAGTTCCCTACTCTCGCATGGGGAGACCCC
>NZ_SMCR01000013.1 GCF_004343195.1 Biostraticola tofi
TATCTGTTCAGAACACTGTCAGAAGTCCGCGTGCTAACAGAAGACTGGCGCACAGAATATAACGAAGAACGCCCGCATAGCTCACTGGGTGATATCCCACCTGTTATCTATGCGAGGGAAAAACTGGCCGGAGATCCTCATTGGCGGTGGTACTAAAAACCGGAGGGACTACAGGGGTAAGTAAGGCAATGCTTTGGCTTACAATAGATTTTCAGATAAATAGGAGAAAATTATGTCAATTATAATGGATATTATTTCCGTTGTTGGTTCTGGAGTTTCGATATCGGGTATAACTCTCAAAGATCTAATCAAAAAAAATCCTAACAAAATTGAAATTGAAAGATACATAAAATTTCTTGAGCCAAAAAAAGTTTTAACATCACCATTTGATGATGAGATTCTTCCCGCAGTAATTAAAAGTTTAGAGGAAATAAAGAAAGAAACGGAAGGTTTTCGTCTGAAATGCAATGATGACTCAGTTTCATTAGTTCTTTTACATTTAATTTTGATTATGAGTGAAGAACTTATGAATCTGTATAAGCTTTCCAGCCTTAGTGATGGTAATGTAAAAATGTATAAAAGTTTGCAAAGGGTTAGGGTCAAGTTTGCGCAAGCACTTGCTATGCTCTGCAGCGCATATGATATCGATATAACTCATTCTGCACTTTCAACATTCATATTGGATTTGGGCTACAAACATCGTAGCTAATCAGCTAAGGAGGCACTATAAATGGAAACTTATAGTGCCTCCTTAGAGAGATTTTTTAGATTGTTCTATCGGTTTTCTAATTGAAATGGATTAATCCGTAATCGCCTCTAAGTTCATTATCAACAAGCTTGAAGTTCTCCATTTCTCTTTCAAGCCAGTAAGACTCCTCTATATGTTCGAGTAATATTATTTGAAAACCACCATGAGATTTCATTTTTTCAATAAAGGAATTAATCTCATTGAGAGCTGCATCAAGGCTTGCAAAATCATCAGTTTTTCTCCCACCAGTGCTGAAATATGGGGTGCTTGGTTGATCTATTACTAAAAATCTTGGAACCCATCGTACATTTCTTTCTCTTACTAACTCATGGAGTGCAAGAAAATAAGCTACATGTACATACATGTAGTTAGAGGCACTCCCTATATCGATCATTTTCTCTACTTGATTTTTATTGACTAAGTCTAGAGTTTTTTTCCCTTTATTAACTATTGGAGTTGCATCCTCAAATCCTTTAAGAGGCATCCTTGAAAGGGTTTGTTTAATTTTGTCATTAAGTAAACTCAGCGTATATTCTTTAAATATATTATTGTCTTTTACTTTACCCTCTAATTCATCTATTTTACTTGTTATACTCTCTATGCTTTCAGTGTAGTCATGCTTAGGTATAACATCAACTCTTTTGACTTCAGAACTTAGCTCACCAATGAAACGATATAAAGCACTTGGGGTTATGTTTTCATTACTGAGCAAGCTTAGTTTTTTACTTAGCAATGATATTTTTGATTCTATTTCTTTTTTCTTTTCATGAGTCTTAGAGATAAGCGAGTTTTTACCTTTCTGTGCTATAGCCTTTTTTATTTCTAAACTTTGATTCAAAAGTGATTTTACAATAGAATAAATGTTTTCTGTATATATAATATTATTGTAATTATCATCTAAATATTTGGCGATCAATAATGAGTCTTGGTTTTCTTTCAAGAATTTTTTATATTCTGTGCTTGTTTCAATATAGTCATTGATATCTGAAAGTTCTTTATTTAAAGTGAAATATTCTTTTTCTAATCTTATTCTTTCGTTAATCTCCGGGATTTCATTTATATCTTTGTAACTAATAATCGTTTTTAAATGATCAAGTTTATCACCTACCGTAGGCTCTTGATTATTACTTCTCGCTAAACCAAGATGATATGCTCTATCATAAAGAGATTCTATTTCATTCTCAAAGTTAACATAGGAATCCTTACTTGCTGATTGTTTATATTCAATTCGCGCAAGGTTTCTTTGTAGTTCCTCCAGCCGAGTTCTCATTATCATTGTTTCGGCATGTTCACTCCCCAGTGCCATATCAAAAGTTCGGTCAATGCGTTCTCTTGTTTTTAAATCGGAAATTTTCGAGTAAAGGTGCTCAGAAGATGTCAGTGTGGTTTGATCTATGAAGCAATGGGGAATGAAGTATCTATATGAGATCTTTGAACCTTGTTGAATAAATCTACCACCATATGGGATTTTTAGAGAGCTATTAATACCAAATTCATAATTTAAATGTTCTTTCAAAACGTTTTTCTTTAAATTATTAATCGGAGTTTCAGGAATTTCTCCATTTTTATCAAAATAAACGAAATCGTCTTCTTCATAGTGTGTGGCTTTTCTACAAATAGTATGATATTTACCATTTAAATTGAATCTAATGCCATACCAGTTGACAAAATTGTCTACATTTGTTTTAGATATTCCATCAGATGACGAAGATAATAAACAGTAATCAATAATAGACAATATTGATGATTTTCCTTTACCTGAGTCACCAGTTATAACATTTACTTTGTTTTCTTCAAGTTCAAAATTTCGTAAGGTTTTATTTGTTTGCCATATTAATATATTTGTAATCTGCATTATAATCTCACTCCACAAATATCGTATATATTGTGTGGTTCATCTAACATTAAATGTGCAATATTTAAAGATGCGGCCTGTATCTTTACAGCTCTCTTTCCAATAACAGTGACTGCATCATCAGAGATCAATTTTTTTCTAAAAATTAAGTGACCTTCAACTAATTCTGCTATACCATTTTCTATACATAGAGAAACACAGTTTATCGAAGATGGTAAGAAGTTATAATATCTTTTATTTGCAGCTACTAATAGTTCGGGTTTTGTTAATAATATATCTTGAAGAGATGTAATATTAGTTCTCTTGTGTGCTAAGTAATCTAAACTTCTTTTATGAAAAATTATTGGCAAAACTATCATGGCTTTACTTAATGCCATTTCATGTGTTATTGATAACACTTCTTGTATGGAAAAAACACCCAATAACTCATTATTATATATTTTCATTTATAGATAGACTCCCAATGTTGAAGCCATCCAATTGTTGGTTTATCTGACAATAGCAAAAATGTTCCAGTAGCCATAGACCTTGGCAATTTGTTATTTTCAAGTAAAATATCACATTTAACTGCCAATCCAGCATAAAGAGATAGAGCTATATTTTGATGTTCCTCATTTATTTCTGTATAACAAGTTCTCATATATGCTGTTAAATGCTGAGATTGCCATTCATCAAACGCTTTTTGATATATTAATTTTTCTTCATGTGCAGTCAAGTCACCAATACTCTGTAATTCTTGAATGAAAGCATCAGTTTTCGCCATTTCATTGATGTATTTGACGATTGCATCAACATTCAAATCCAAATCTTGAAGCTGTTTATAGGAGATTTTAGACTCAACATTGGTTGGATATGCGGATTCAAATTCATAGTATTGATCAAAGTTGTTGATGCAGTTTCTGGATATTTGGATGATTCTATCTACCGCAAGTTTATTTCGTAAATCATCATAGCTTATATTTATTTTAGTGTGATTTTTTACCAATGTATATTTGTATTCAAAAAATGCCCCTGATATATCATGAAAAACATCTGATATTTTATCTTCAGGAATAGCAAATGTTTTGAGCAAGGTCTTTATTTGTTCTATTATGCGATCTTCACCATGCTGAAAACTTATGCTATTAAATAATAGTTTTAAAATACCCTCGGGGACGGCGTTAATAGTAGAGATATATTTGTAAAGATCATCATTATGATTTTTGTGCTCTTGAAATATTATTTTTATTTCATCTATTATCTTCTGTATATTCTTAGTGTCGCTGGCTAAGAGTTGAACTAAACCACTTTCTAAGGTAATCCCTTTATTAGTATAAAAAATAAGACTAATATCTTTGTCGTCTATTATTTTTATCGCCTCTGACCAATTATATAAGGTTTTCCATAAATCAATATCTTTATTTGTTATGTTAGACTTGTTAATTGAATGCTTGACTTGGATAAAGGTTTTTTGTCCTTCAATATTCTCCAGATGGAGATCGTCATAGACTTCTATTCCTATGTTTTCCCCTGGTTTAAGTTCTAAGGCATGTTTTAGAGCAACATAATCTTGATAGGTAAAACCTATCGAATTTTTATCGGCATTTGTTTTTTCAAAGAAATCCATATGATAGCCCACTGAGGAAACAAGCAAAGAATGAATAAAAAAACATCAGTAAATTATTTTCACCATATCAAACACTAAAAGCATATGGAAGCACCCGTATCATAGTTTAGTTATATAACTTTATGTTTTTATACTGGTTTTATATACATATCATGCTTTGCATAACAGAAGGAGGGTATAGCTACTAAGCATTCTGATGTAACATCGGAATTTAAAAATGATATAAGGGGCACAATAAGGATACGGGCAATTTCAAGCCATCCCTGGCTTTCTTGCTAACTCCCAATGTTAGTCAGGCAGCAATAGCTTTAAATTTTTGAGCAGTGACGTAATCACCCCACCACTGCATAAGAACCATTCGTTCAGCAAGATACTCCGCACGATTATACGCTGCGATGATTTCATCTTTTTTCGAGTGGGCAAGAGCTGCTTCAAGAACTTCGGTTCTGAACTTACCGGACTCTTCTGCTGCTGTTCTTGCAATGGAACGCATACCGTGCGCTACCAGTTCGCCACCAAACCCCATACGGATGATCGCTGCATTAGCTGTTTGTTCATGCATATGGCTAAGAGGAGCTTTTATGCTGGGGAAAATCCACTCCCCGTGCCTACTGATTGGTTCCATTGATTTGAGTATTCGTATGGCCTCTTTGCTCAGTGGAACCTTATGGGGATTTTTCATCTTCATGAACTCTGCGGGAATGTTCCACATACCATTATCAATATCTATATCCACCCATCTGACACGAACAGCTTCGCCCGGACGAACCCAGGTCAACAATTGCCATTCTATCAGCATACGTGTTTCCAGACGGACTGAGGCATTAGCTAAGGAAGCCATAAATCTTGGCAGTTCGCTGGGGGGAAGGGCAGGCATATTTTGCTTTTTGGGCTTACTGAAACGTTGACCGAGATTGTCAGCAGGGTTGAACTCAATGAGTTCCTCAGTAGCTGCATAGCGGAAAATTTCATTTAGTCGTGAAATAATTCGCCGTAGGGTTTCCAGAACACCACGCTGCTCAATAGGATCAAGATGCTGCTTTAGTAGCTTAGGGCGTATTTCTTTGATTGGGACGTTCCCTAGACCGGGAAAGATGTTCCGTTCAAGGCTACGCCAGATATCTTCGGCATGGTCTTTTGAGATGCCAGAGGTCTTTACCTTCTCATCTAACCACTTCCGAGCAACGGCTTGTAGCGTATGTTCAGTAGCATCCTTTAATGCATTAGCTTTATAGCTGTTATGGACTTGTGGATCGATGCCGTTGGCAAGCAAGTATAGATATTCATCACGTAAAGCTCTTGATCTTGCCAATGTAAGGTGCGGATAGGTCCCAAGACTCATTTCTGTGCGCTTTTTAGTCACTGGCACTGCATACCTGAAATACCAGTTTTTCTTGCCACCCTTAGAGAGGGGAGCAATTCGTAGAGTCAAGCCCTCACCGTCAAATAAGTTGATTTCTTTGTCCGAAGGTTTGGTGCTTTTGATTTCAGTATCCGTGAGTTTTTTGCGAGTTTTGCCATTTTGGGACCCTCAAGTTTTGGACCCTTTGCGTTGGGTCCCAAAAAGGGTGCCATAACGAGTAGCTTCTAGCAATTCTCGGTAGACTAATATAGACGTAAAAAAGCCCGCAAGGCTGGTTCCAAGCGGGCTTAGTAGATTTTACTAGACTTCGGTAAAACAGAATTTGGTGGAGCTGGCGGGATTTGAACCCGCGTCCGGAATTTCTACATCCTCGGTACTACATGCTTAGTCCAATCATTACATTCGCCTGGCAGCTGCGGATGGACACGCTACTGACAAACTAGCCTGATTGAGTTTAACGCTTCAGCCCCAGGCAGGACATCCACGCGATCTCTTTTGGGTTTGACCTCTCTTGATCCCCGTCCTAAGAGCGGAGGCTAGGGAGAGAGGGAGCGTTCAGTTTCTTAGGCTGATTAAGCTGCTAAAGCAGCACGTTCGAATTGCGAGTCGTTTGCAATTATTTTTTTTGAGGCTTTTTACGAGGCCAGCCTCACCTCGGCATGCACCTTGGGTTTCGTCAATCCCGTCGAATCCAGAATCAGCCCCAAGTTGTTAATTTCATTATAGCAAACTAAGCACATCACGGCAAATGCTAACGGTTGGCGTGTTTCATGATGCGTTCTTTGCTGACCTGCCATTCCCGATCTTTGATGTCGGTACGTTTGTCGAACTCTTTCTTACCTTTGGCTACGCCAATTTTGACCTTGACCCAGGCATTTTTCCAGTAAAGCGACAGGGCAACGACGGTATAGCCGTCACGGTTGACGCGACCAAACAGCGTAGCCAGCTCACGCTGGTTAAGCAGCAATTTGCGGGTCCGCATGGGTTCGCAGACAACATGTGATGATGCCACGGTCAGCGGCTGGAAAGTGGCGCCGAACAGATAGGCCTCACCGTCTTTGAGCACCACGTAGCTGTCACTGATGTTGGCTTTGCCAGCACGGAGTGATTTGACTTCCCATCCCTGCAAAGAGAGTCCGGCTTCATACTCTTGCTCGATGAAATATTCATGCCGGGCACGTTTGTTTTGAGCAATGGTGGCCGAACCGGGTTTGTGTGCTTTTTTCTTTGTCATAATGCGAAATATTATACAGTTATGTGGTGGAAATTAAATGGTTTCATCACTTAGTCGGTCAAATTTCGGCAGTTATGCGCCAAACAGCACAGAACAGCATTTTTATCTCAACACATATAAATGATAATATTAGTCAGTACAGACAAGACAGGACAGCTTATGCCCCATATTAATCGCTCCGCATTGGTACCTTACAGTTCGGAGCAAATGTTCGCTTTGGTCAATGACATTGGTTCCTACCCTGAATTTATACCTGGCTGCACTGCCAGCCGGGTGCTGGGCAAGGAGGGCAATGAACTGACCGCCCAGATGGCGGTGTCCAAGGCGGGCATCAGTAAAACGTTTACTACCCGCAATGTCATCACTGACAACCAAAGTATTGTCATGCGACTGGTAGAAGGCCCATTTCAATCTTTTGCCGGCGGCTGGCGTTTTACCACCCTAAGCCCTGAAGCCTGCAAGGTTGAATTCGATTTAACCTTCGAATTTAAAAATAAACTGATTGAGCTAGCCTTCGGGCACATCTTCAAAGAAATGGCCAACAGCATGGTCCAGGCGTTTACCCAACGGGCCAAAGAGGTCTACAGTGCCTGAGATCCACGTTGAGGTGGTCTATGCCTTGCCCGAGAAACAGTATTTACGCAAAGTGGTGCTGGAGGAGGGGAGTACGCTGGAACAGGCTATCAAAGCCTCAGGGCTGCTAACTCAACGCCGCGACATCAGTTTGGCAACCAATAAGGTCGGGATCTTCAGTCGCCCGGCCAAACTCGAAGACCAGGTGAATGACGGTGACCGGGTGGAAATTTATCGCCCGCTGCTGGTCGATCCCAAAGAGCTTCGACGTCAGCGCGCCGAGCGCACCAAAAAATAAGGCTGTGAAGCGAAATCTACCGCTGTCGGTATGTTTCCCTGCTTTTCAGTTGGTGCAGCGGGCCTGCACCCCAGTTAAGGCCTTCGCTGAGTTAAAACGATACCATGCTGCGTACACACCATATCGTTTTTCCTGCCTCATCGACCGGCATACCGCTTGGTTAAACCGTCAATCAGCTGTCAGACTTGGCGTTTAGCGCACCTTTATTATCGATATGAATCAAAGTATCACTGCTGTCAAAGGTCAACGTAAGGGTCTGCTGGGAAATGGCTTCGTGGCCCGGTTGGCGGCGGAAAACGTAATACCAGGTATTTGAGCCAAAGGGATCCTGCAGCATTGACGTGCCGAGTGTATAGGCCACCTGTTGCTTATTCATGCCCGTATGGATCTTGGATACGTCAGCGGCGGTAAGGTAGTTGCCCTGATTAATATCCGGACGATAGACCACTCTTTCAAACATAGAACAACCGGCAGTCAGCATAAGTAGAACGGCAGCAGCAGCAGTCAACGTCTTACAGCTCATAATAATCACATTCCTTTTAGGCATAGGATGCCGATGATAATAGACCTTGCGGGCGTTTGGAACCTCTACAAGGCTGATCTATGACCTCAGGAAGGTAAAAAAGTTGGCCTTTTTTATGCGGCAAGCAAATCCCGGGCGTTTGCCAGGGTGTTTCTGGTCACCTCAGATCCGCCCAACAGCCGCGCCAGCTCTTGCAGGCGCGCTTTTCTGTCCAGCGGATGCATTTCGGTTTCGGTCACATTGCCGTCGGTATTTTTACTGACAAAAAAATGATGATGACCTGAACCGGCTACCTGGGGTAAATGGGTGACACACATCACCTGAGTGGATTCGCCCAACTGGCGCAGCATCCTTCCCACAGTGGCTGCAGTCGGGCCGCTGATACCCACATCCACTTCATCGAATATCAACGCCGGGGTGTCCATTTTTCGCGCGGTGATCATCTGTATCGCCAGCGCAATACGTGAAAGTTCACCCCCTGAGGCCACCTTCGCCAACGGCTGTAGCGGTTGGCCGGGGTTGGTGGTGACCAGGAACTCAACACGACTGGCGCCTTCTGCATTCAGCTGATCGGGCGTAAAGCGGGTATTAATCGCCAATTGTCCATGAGGCAGAGAGAGTTCGTGCATGCTGCGGGTAATAAGGCTCGCCAGCTCATTACCGTGTTCCACGCGTTTGTCATGAAGTTCGCGGGCGACCGACATCGCCTCAAGGCGATAGCGCTCTACCGCTTGGGAAAGCGAGTCAGAGTCTGTGTCGTGCTTATCAAGCAGTTGCTGTTCGGCCAGCAGTTGCTGATGGAACTGGTGCAATTCTTCAGGGCGCACGTGGTGCTTGCGCGCCAGGCTGATATGGCGCGACAGCCGCTGCTCCAGTTCGGATAACCGCACGGGGTCCAGATCAATGCCGTCGCTGTAGTGGCGTAATTCGTCACTGGCCTCGCTGAGCTGAATGGAGGCTTCCTCAAGCAGGGCCATGATGCCGGACAAGCCCGGGTCCAGGCTGACCAGCTCGGTGACGCGCGATTTAAGGGCATGAGTCAGGCTGAGCAGGTTGTGGTCGTCACCCTCGCTGAGCATGTCCATGGCCTGGCGGGTCATAGAGATAAGTTGTCCGCTGTTGGCCAGGCGTTTATATTCCAGGTCGACCTGCTCGTATTCCTCCGCCACCGGGGCAAACTCGTTCAGTTCTTTGAGCTGATACTGCAGCAATTCCCGGCGAGCTTCACGCTCTGCGGCATGCTGACGAAATGAGGCCAGTTCAACGCAGCTCTGATGCCATTGGCTGTAGGAGGCAGCCATTTTCGCCAGCAGCGGTTTTTCGTCGGCATAGGCATCCAGCAGGTTTTTCTGGTGATCGGGCCGCAACAGCATCTGATGGGCGTGCTGACCGTGAATCTGGATAAGGAACTGGCCCAGTTCACGCAACTGGGATAATGGGACCGGCGTGCCGTTAATAAAACCGCGGGAGCGGCCGTCATGGCCGACCACCCGCCTTAGCAGGCATTCCTGTCCGTTATCAAGCTCATTTTCAACCAGCCATTGGCCGGCCAGCGGAGCGTCATTAAGGGCGAAACGCGCACAGATATCGGCCCTCGCTGCGCCAGGCCTGACCATGCTGGCTTCAGCCCGGCTGCCAAGGCACAGCCCGAGCGCATCGATGGCGATGGATTTGCCCGCGCCGGTTTCGCCGGTGATAACGCTCATACCCGTCTGAAAATCGATGATTAACTCGCGTACAATAGCAAAATTCGCAATGGTAAGTTGAGCCAGCATGATGAGTTTCCTGTATATAAAAACAGAGGTGTTCTTATCACCAGTATAAACTGGTTTTTTATACAGTAAAGCGGCTCGGCCCGATTTTCAGAATAATTTTTTCGACCATCCCAGTTTTGAACTTAAGGTATTGAAATAGTTGTAATCATGGGGGTGTACCAGCTCAAGATGATAATCACTGCGGCGAATGAATATTTCCTCACCTTCCTGAATAGGCAGCGCGATCTGGCTGTCGCAGCTGATTTCGAGGTCGGCGGTCACCTGGGAAAACCTGAGCCGGATGGTGCTGTTGCCGCTTATCACCAAGGGCCTGGAGGAGAGGGTATGGGGAAACATCGGCACCAGGGCGATGGCATCTATGGTTGGCATCAGTATCGGACCACCCGCTGACAATGAATATGCCGTCGAGCCGGTGGGCGTGGCGATAATCAGTCCATCCGAACGCTGGGAAAAGGCGAACCGATCGTCGATATAGACCTCGAATTCGATCATATGAGCCACTTTGCCCGGATGCAGCACCACTTCATTAATCGCCGTACTGAGCCTGCCGCAGACGCCTTCACGGCAGACTTGCGCTTCCAGCAGGAAGCGCTGTTCGCAGCGGTATTCGCCGTTGAGCACGTCAGAAAGCTGCTGCAGGGCCGAGTCCGGGTCCAGGTCGGTCAGAAAACCGAGATTGCCGCGGTTAATGCCGATGACTTTAATATTGTAGCGCGCCAGAATACGCGCCGCTCCCAGCATATTTCCGTCACCGCCGACCACCACCGCCAGATCGGCACGCTGGCCGATATCCGCCAGGCTGCCGGTGTTGGCCTCGGTCAGGTCCAGATCACGTGCTATTTGATGCTCCAGAATGACTGTATGCCCTTTCTCGCTAAGCCAGTGAAAGAGCATTTCATGGGTGGCCAGTGCATTAGGGTGGCGTGGATGCCCAACGATGCCGATAGTTTGAAAGGGTTTATTCATTGATTGTGGATCCTCGCCATGTTTTGCAGGCTTCATTATGTGCCATCCCTTGAATCCCTGCCATTGATCCCCATAATAAGCGGACTAGCAAGAATAATGCTAAACCGCGGAGATAACTCATGATGAGTAGTAAAGAACAGAAGTCCCCTGACGAGCAAGTCTCAACTGAGAATGAAATGGAACGAGGGCAGCAAGCGGAAGCCGCACCTGAGACGGCAGAAGTCGTGGATCCTCGTGATGAGCGTATCGCTGAACTAGAAGCTTCCTTGGCCGAGCTGCAGCAGCGCGAACGTGACAGTTTGTTGCGCGCCAAGGCCGAGATGGAAAATGTTCGCCGCCGTGCTGAACTGGATCGTGAGAAAGCCCACAAGTTCGCGTTGGAAAAATTTGCCGGAGAACTGTTACCGGTCATTGATAACCTGGAGCGTGGTCTGGAAATGGCGGACCGTGCGAATAGCGAATTGACCGGCACTATTGAAGGGATTGAGCTGACGCTTAAATCATTGCTGGATGCAGTACGCAAATTTGGTATTGAAGTGGTCGGGGATATTAATGTGCCTTTCAATCCTGAAGTCCACCAGGCCATGACCATGCTGGAATCTGATGAACATCAGCCTAATCATGTCATGATGGTGATGCAAAAGGGCTATACCCTTAACGGCAGGTTGTTGCGCCCTGCCATGGTTGCGGTATCCAAAGCCAAATCCTGACGGATGTTTTAAAGCCATTTTTTTGCGCCGGGAACCCCCTTCCCGGCGCTTTTTAGCCAGTCCGCCCCTAGCGTGCTCATCAAACCAGGTTGGGCGTCAAGTAATAGCTCTGCTGGCGTGATGTTGACTGTTAAGCCTGACCATAACCACGACTTGAAACCAAAGCATGCGACCATGCTGAGACTCTCGCCAGACTTCTGCAGGGTTCACACTGCCGATGCTCTCACTAGGACCGCAGCACCGGCTGCCAGTCTATCGGCATTTTGCCCTGCTGCGTCAGTAACTGATTAGTCTGGGAAAAATGCTTACAGCCTAAAAAGCCGCGATGCGCCGATAAGGGCGACGGGTGCGGGGCCTTGAGTACATGGTGACGATTGGCGTCAATGATGCTGCCCTTTTTCTGGGCATGCGATCCCCACAGCAGGAACACCACCCCCTCTTGGCGCCGGTTAATCACCTCTATCACTTTATCGGTAAATTTTTCCCAGCCCAGACTGGCATGGGAATGGGCGGCACCCGCCTCGACGGTTAACACGGTATTGAGCAGTAGCACGCCCTGTTCGGCCCAGCTTTGCAGGCAACCATGGCTAGGGCGGGTAAAACCGTCAATATCACTGGCAAGCTCTTTATAGATATTGGCCAGCGAAGGAGGGGCGGGAATACCGGGTCGCACCGAAAAAGACAATCCATGGGCCTGATTAGGACCGTGATAGGGATCCTGACCAAGAATAACCACATTGACGTTGCCCAGCTCAGTATAGCGGAACGCATTGAACACCTCTTTTTGCGGCGGATAGACCGTTTTTCCTGCTGCGCGTTCTGCCGCCACAAAGGCCAGCGTATCCTGAAAATAGGGCTGTTGTTTCTCTTCAGCCAGGGCATCGCGCCAGGTAAGGCTCTGCGTCATGATTCACGCTCCATGTTTGTATTTAAAGTATAAGCTTACTTGCATCGACGGCCAGACGAAACGATTTCCGACGTGATAGTCGAATGTAAAATATTTTGATATTTTCAAAAAAAAGTAGATTTACGTGATCTGACTTATATTTATAAAATTGATGTAAAACAAAAAGATGCTGTCTTAAGTCTGTTATAGACCTTCTGTTTATTGATTTTAATCAAGGAATGCTGGCCCGTTGGCTGGTATATAAACAAGTAAGCACAATGGTTTTACCAACTATCCAGTCTGCTGCCATACAGTCAGCTCACGGTACTGGACTAGTGATGGACGTCATTTTAACGGAGGCATTTATGATTATCGGTACTCAAATCACCAAAGCAGACAACAGTGCGCTGGTTAATTCTTTCTGGCTGCTGGACAAGAGCAAAGAAGAAGCTCGTTGCCTGTGCGCTGTTGCCGGTTACGCGGATGACCAGATTGTTTCGCTGCGCGATCTGGGCAATATCGAATACCGTGAAATCCCGCTTGAGCAGAAAGAAGTGGTTCGGGTTGAAGGTGGCCAGCATTTGAATGTCAATGTGCTCAGCCGTGAAACGCTGGAAGACGCTGTCGCCAATCCGGAAAAATACCCGCAATTGACCATCCGCGTCTCAGGTTATGCAGTGCGCTTCAACTCGCTGACCCCAGAACAGCAACGCGATGTGATTACCCGTACTTTCACTGAAAGCATGTAATTCATCGTTTTGAAACGCTGGATAGCGAAAAGGGAGCCTGGGCTCCCTTTTTTTTATTGGCTAATCTCAAAAGCAGCGGCAAATCCAGCTGCTCTGGTTTGGCTCACCGGCTGCCAGATTGTGCAATGCTCAAGCGCTGAATGAAATTAAGCCATATTCCTTATCGTGCCATTACCCCTTCACCACGAAGATAAAGTCAAATAAATCAATGCTTAAAAAGCATCCATTCTTTCTTGATGCTGCTATCCGCCGGAATCCAGACAAAGACGTACTGGGAAATAAGCCTTTGACATGGTTTGCATTCCTAGATGCCTATAATTCCCAAAAAAGTCACGTGGTCATCCCTCTTTAGGCACAATAATAGCGTGTCACTGCTGTTTTAATCATCACCCTTGCCTGAGGGGGGTGCCGCCGAAGTTGCGACCGCCGCCGTTTTGCCTGTGCGGCGCTTACCGATATTTTTCTTGTCGCGCAGACGCACCTTAACCTTCGGCTTATCTTTATCGAGTTTCTCTTCTTTTTTCTCTTTACGCTTGGCCAGTACTTTCTTCGATGGCTTGCCGGTGACTTTGGCGGATGGAGCACGGGTTTCCGGGCGCAGGGTATCGATGACGCGCGGTTTCAGCGGTTCGTTCAGATAACGGCTGATTTTTCCCAGCAACAGATGGTCATGGGATTCGACCAGAGAAATAGCCGACCCTTTTCTGCCGGCGCGGGCAGTACGCCCGATACGGTGCAGGTAAACATCAGCGGTGGTCGGCAGGTCATAGTTGATGACGTGGCTGACATCATCGATATCCAGACCGCGGGCGGCGACGTCGGTTGCGACCAGCACGTTCATTCGCCCATCATTCATGCGCTTGATGGCTTCGTTACGCTTCGCCTGGACCATTTCTCCCTCCAGGTAGCAGGAATTGATCCCTGCTTCGCGCAGCCAGCCTACCAGTTCATGGACGCGCTCGCGCTTGCGCACGAAGACGATGGTTTTGGTGACGTCCGTTTGCTTGAGTAAATGGCAAAGCAGCGCCGTTTTATGAGCCAGGTCATCGGCACGGTAATACCACTGGACGATTTTTTTACGTTCTCGGCGAGAAGGGGTAGCATCAATCTCAACCGGATCATTGAGCAGGCGCTCTGAGAAATCCTTGACCGCATTCCCTTCCAGGGTGGCAGAAAACAGCAGCGTCTGCTTGCGCCAGCGAGTTTCGGCGGCGATCTGCTCAACATCCTGAGCAAAGCCCATATCCAGCATACGGTCAGCTTCATCAAGAATCAGCGTTTCGACCGCCCGGCAGTCAAAGTTTTCTTCTTTGATGTATTGCAGTAAGCGGCCAGTGGTGGCGACGACAATATCCTGATTATCGCTGAATACCACCGCATGGTTCATGTAAGCCACACCGCCGGTAATGGTCGCGATATCCAGATGGGTATGCGCGGCCAGTTCTTTAGCTTGCTCTGCGACCTGCATAGCCAGTTCACGCGTCGGGGTAACGATCAGCACGCGTGGCGGGCCTGATTTCTTGCGCGGGAAATCGAGCAGGTGCTGGAGCACCGGCAGCAGATAGGCTGCGGTCTTGCCGGTACCGGTAGGTGCCGAACCCAACACGTCACGTCCTTCCATCGCCGGCGGGATGGCCTCGGCCTGAATGGCGGTAGGTCGTTCGTAGCCTTTGTCGCGCAGCGCGTCGAGCAGGCTTTCGTGTAGATCAAGTTCGGTGAAAAGGGTTACAGTCATGGGCTACCTCTGGTTGGGGCGCAGATTATAGACGGATCCGCCACATTGTTCATCTGTTTCCGTCTTTGGGCTGGCTTTCGTCCGGCGGTGGTTTGACATAAAGTACCGCGATCATACCAGGAGATGCTAATGCCGATGGATACACCGCTCGATAAAAGCCGGATGCGCGCCGGCGGATTTACCTTCAGGAAATTCTTTGTCGCCCATGATCGCTGTGCAATGAAAGTGGGAACCGATGGCGTTTTGCTCGGAGCCTGGGCACCGATAAACGGTGTCTCGCGTGTTCTGGATATAGGTACCGGCAGCGGTCTGGTGGCGCTAATGCTTGCTCAGCGACTTGCCGAGGCAACCGTCGAGCATGCCCGGCGCAAGTCACTATCTGCTGATGTTGACCCGCCAACCGCCGCAGAAAATAGGGATTCAACCGGCGCTGGCCTGCCGCTCCAGCCGCGGGTAGTCATTCATGGGGTGGAACTGGTCCAGGCCGCTGCCGCCCAGGCGGCGGAAAACATCAAGGCCAGTCCCTGGTCGTCTTCCATGAGAATAATCAACCAAGACATCGTCGCCTATGCGCGGGACGTGGCGGCCCGCTATGATCTGATTGTCTGCAATCCGCCCTATTTCCCGCCTGGCGTGCCCTGTGGTACAGAACAACGCGACCAGGCCCGCTACACTGCCAGTCTGGACCACCAGAGCCTGCTGGCCGCCGCCTGGCGCCTACTGACGCCGGCCGGCCATCTGGCGCTGGTGCTGCCGGAGGCGATTGCTGACCGCATAATCAGTCTGGCCGCCCGTCAGGGTCTGCACCTGCGCGCCCGCTGTCGGGTGAGCGAGAATCAGCGCAAGCCTGCCCACCGAGCGCTATTGCTGTTTTCCCGCGCCCCAGGTGAGATGACTGAAACCAGCCTGGTACTGCGCGATAGCGATAATCGCTATTCGGCGGACTTTCGTCGCTTGACCGGAATGTTCTATCTGGCGCACTAGCCAGAAAACAGAGCGTGCAGGCTTTGCCCAGAGAGCAGAGCGTACAGGCTTTGCCCAGAGAGCACAGCGTACAGGCTTTGCCCAGAGAGAGCACAGCGTGCCGGCTTTGCCCAGACAGCAGAGCTACAGGCTCTGCATTCAACCACTGGCGTTAAGTGCCTAACGGGCCTGCCTGCCGATAGGCGACGGCTTTATGGCGCCAGAATGGTCGGGGTCGGATTCTGCAGCATACCCGGATAGTCCAGAGTGTAGTGCAGTCCGCGGCTCTCTTTGCGCTGCATTGCACTTTTGACGATCAGTTCGGCTACCAGGGTCAGGTTGCGCACCTCTAGCAGGTTATTGGAAATCCGGAAATTTGAGTAATACTCATTGATTTCCTTCTGCAACAGATTGATGCGGCCAAGCGCGCGCTCCAGGCGCTTGGTGGTACGGACAATGCCGACATAGTCCCACATGAATAACCGCAGTTCATGCCAGTTATGTTGCAGAACCACTTCTTCGTCTGAATCTTCAACCCGACTTTCGTCCCAGGCGGGCAGGCAAGGGACTGAATCGACCGATGGCAGCCTGGCGACGATATCCTCTGCTGCCGACCAGCCATAGACCAGGCATTCGAGCAGGGAATTCGACGCCAGCCGATTGGCGCCGTGCAGGCCGGTATAGCTGACCTCGCCAATCGCATAGAGGCCGGCCAGATCGGTCCGACCCTGCTGGTCGACCATCACGCCGCCACAGGTGTAATGAGCCGCCGGCACTATCGGAATGGGCTGGCGGGTCAGATCAATATCCAGTGTGAGCAATTTCTGGTAAATGGTGGGAAAGTGATGGCGGATAAAATCCGCCGGCTTGTGGCTGATATCCAGATACATACAGTCAGCCCCGAGCCGCTTCATTTCATGGTCAATAGCGCGGGCAACGATGTCACGGGGGGCCAGCTCGCCGCGTTCATCGAAGTCCGGCATAAAACGGCTGCCGTCAGGCCGTTTAAGATGGGCGCCTTCACCGCGCAGCGCTTCGGTCAGCAGAAAGTTGCGAGCCTGGGGATGGAAAAGGCAAGTCGGATGAAACTGATTGAATTCAAGATTGGCAACCCTGCAGCCGGCTCTCCAGGCCATGGCGATACCATCGCCTGATGAAATATCCGGGTTAGTGGTGTACTGGTAGACTTTTGAACTGCCGCCTGTGGCGATAACCACCGATTTTGCCCGGCAGGTTTCGACCCGTTCCTTTTCGCGATTCCAGATATAGGCGCCGACCACACGTCGGGGACCACTGCGACCGATTTTATCAGAGGTAATCAGGTCTACCGCATTACAGCGCTCCATGACAGAGATAGCGGGATGACGGGCGATCTGGCTTACCAGGGTGGTTTCTACTTCACGACCGGTGGCATCAGCCGCATGCAGGATCCGTCGATGGCTGTGCCCTCCCTCGCGAGTCAGGTGATAACGATCATCAGAAGCTACACCGCTTTCGGTATCAAACAGCACCCCTTGATCGATAAGCCATTGGACACAGTGGCGGGCATTGCCGGCGATAAATTCGACCGCCTGGCGATCGCAAAGGCCGGCGCCGGCCACCAGAGTATCGTCAACATGGGAGGCAATGCTGTCTCCCTCGTCGAATACCGCGGCAATGCCGCCCTGGGCATAAAACGTAGAACCTTCGTTAAGAGGACCTTTGCTCAAAACCATAACGCTGCAGTGGCCGGCCAGGCGAAGCGCCAATGACAGACCGGCCGCACCGCTGCCGATGACCAGCACATCGGTGACGTATTCGGTAGACGTTTGCATAGAAAAGGGCGTTTTCCGGCAAATTGGGAAGTGTTTTTCGATATTAACACCCTATTATTTATGACTGAAACATTAATTAGTGATTTTCCGGCTGCGGTATTTACGCTTGTTTACTGACATTAGCCCTGATTCACGCTACCCTGCCCACATTATCCGGAAAGTAAGATAATCGTGGGCCGGCACGCATTTGAAAGCATTTTGCACCATTATTATGTGTTTATACGATAGTCTGACAGCCGCCTGGCTCTGATGCCGGGAAGCGCCCGTGATCGTTATCTACCCCCATAACAAAAAAAGAGGCGGTACGGAACTGTATGGTTAGCGCGAAGTCGAATCGGGAGCTTGCTCAAGATAGTGGAGTAGTGGCTGGCGGTACTATTTTTTGCATGGAGTTTGATTTGAGGAGAATTTACCTCGGATGAGCGAGCAGTTAACGGATCAGGTGCTGGTTGAACGTGTCCAGAAAGGTGACCAGAAAGCTTTCAACTTACTGGTTGTCCGTTACCAGCACAAAGTGGCGAGCCTGGTATCGCGCTACGTTCCTCAAGGGGACGTTCCGGATGTGGTCCAGGAGTCCTTTATAAAAGCCTATCGCGCTTTGGCGTCCTTTCGAGGAGACAGCGCGTTTTATACCTGGCTTTATCGTATTGCGGTCAATACGGCGAAAAATTATCTGGTGGCTCAGGGGCGACGCCCTCCATCCAGCGATGTTGACGCCAATGACGCAGAAAACTACGAAAGTGCAGGGGCATTGAAAGAAATTTCGAACCCTGAGAATTTAATGTTGTCTGAAGAGTTGCGACAGGTAGTGTTCCGCACTATTGAAGGGCTCCCTGAGGATTTGCGTATGGCAATTACGCTTCGGGAGCTTGATGGTTTAAGCTATGAAGAGATAGCGGCCATTATGGATTGCCCTGTGGGAACGGTGAGGTCACGTATCTTCCGTGCGCGAGAAGCTATTGACTCTAAAATTCAACCGCTTATTCAGAGATGACCAAGCGGCAGGAGAAGGTATCCAGGCATGTATAATGAAAAGCTTTCCGCTCTGATGGACGGCGAGTCGTTCGATAACGAACTGCTCAACCATTTATCCAGAGATGCTGATTTGCAGCAAAGCTGGCAAAGTTATCACCTTATCCGCGACACGATGCGCGGAGATATCGGTGAAACTCTCCATCTCAATATTGCCGATCGTGTCGCCGCAGCCATAGCTCAGGAACCGGTTCGTCTGGTCCCCGGCTCGGTTAAGGAATCTCAGCCGCAACCCGAAACCTGGCAAAAATTGCCGTTCTGGCACCGGGCGCGCCCTTTCGCGGCTCACCTGACTCAGATTGGCGTTGCGGCTTGCGTATCGCTGGCGGTGATTGTGGGCGTTCAGCATTATAATCAGCCGGTATCCAACGGTAGCGAACAGCCGGAGTCGCCGGTGTTTAACACGCTGCCGATGATGGGCCAGGCTTCCCCGGTCAGTTTGGGGATCCCCTCCGCCAATACCGGTGTTGACAACGGATTGCAGCAGCAGCAGGTTCAGGAACAGCGTAAACGTATCAACGCCATTCTCCAGGATTACGAACTGCAGCGACGTCTACATTCGGACCAGCTACAGTTCGATAGCCATGAAACTCAACAGGCTGCTGTTCAGGTACCCGGAACCCAATCATTGGGGACACAGCCGCAGTAATGAAGCCTAATTGGTATGCTGTATGCTTGATGGCGGGCAGCCTGCTGTATTCAGCGGCAGTGCCTGCCAAGACCACCGCCTCTGGCGTGCTGCTCCAACAGATGGGCCATGCCACTCAGACGCTCAATTATGAACTGTCGTTCATAAGCCTGACCCGACAGGGTGTTGATTCGCTGCGCTACCGCCATGTGATGCTTGATAAGCTTAAGCTGGCCCAGTTGCTGCAGATGGATGGCCCGCGCCGTGAAATAGTCCAGCGCAATAATGAAATCAGCTATTTTGAAGCAGGCATCGAACCCTTCACGCTCTCAGGCGACCATATCGTTGATTCTCTCCCATCCGTTGTATATGCCGATTTTGAGCGCCTGGCCGACTATTACGATTTTATTCCGGTGGGGCGCACCCGCATATCCGATCGTCTGTGCGATGTCGTCAGGATCGTCTCCCGGGATGGCACGCGGTATGGCTATATTGTGTGGATTGATGCCGCCTCCAGGCTGCCCTTACGGGTGGATTTACTGGATCGCGACGGTGAATCGCTGGAGCAGTTCAGGGTCATTTCATTCAGTGTCGATAATCAGGTGCAGGCTCAGATGCAGGGGCTGGAAAATGTCGGTCTGCCCCCGTTGCTCAGCGTGCCGACTTCGACGGTGGCGAACTTCGACTGGACCGTTGGCTGGCTGCCGGCGGGCGTGACCGAGGCCTCGCGCAGTCAGCGTACGCTGCCTGGCATAAATGTACCTATCGAAGCCAGGCTGTATACCGATGGTTTATTCAGTTTTTCCGTGAATATCAGCCAGTCCGGCAGCAGCGTCGGTGAGCGATTTATCCGCACCGGAAGACGTACCATCCATACCGAAACGCGTAACGACAAGGAAATTACCGTCGTTGGCGAACTGCCGCCGGCGACCGCCAAGCGTATCGCCGACAGTATCGTCTTCAAGGCGTCGCGATGATAAAGGAATGGGCAACCGTCATCTCCTGGCACCAGGGGATTGCAGAATTGCGCTGCGAAAAGCCCGCAGGCGGTTGCGGCAGCTGTTCCCAACGTGATGGATGCGGGTCTCGGGTTTTAAATGACATGGGATCGGACACGCAGCATCTGTTAAGGGTTAAATGCCCTCAGCCATTGGCACCGGGCCAACGGGTTGAGGTGGGCATACCCGAAGCCAGCCTGATTCGCTCGGCATTGCTGGTTTATATGCTGCCGCTGGTCTGTATGCTGTTGCTAGCCGCAGTGATGCAAGGGATCTACAGCACTGACTCCGCAGCCATCACCGGAGGCCTGGCTGGCGTTGTGGGTGGCTTCCTGCTGGCGCATCTGGCCGCCGCACAACTTGCCCATAAACCGGCTTATCAGCCGGTAATCCTCCAAATAGCCATCACCTCCTGCTGATAAACTCACTATCGAACAAGCTGACTTAACGGTTTCTGCCACTCCCTGGGTGCTGCGGTTGTTGATTCGATAGTAGGCTTACGCTGCGTTACATAAAGCCAAGCCGATGAAATACCGCCCACGCAGCCATCAGGCGGGGGATCCGTTAATAATAATCGGTTGCCTTTCTCATGTAATCAGACGTTTTTATAAGGATGCAGTCTTCTGTGGACTATTCCTTGGTAGTAAGAACACCATCTCCAACGACGGTAACATTCATTAGTTTATTGATTTTTATTTGTTCAGCCATGCCCTTTACCGACCATGGCGTTGCCAAAGAGATATTGCCGACTTCATCGAAGCGCTGTGTTTTTGTGAAGGCGTAATATGCAGCGTCGGTAAGGGACGCTGATGCTCCCGAAAAGGCCCTGGTTGACCACTCAACGGTGAGAACATCAGAGATGTTTGCATGATTCAGCAGGCAACGCTGCGTAAAAAGTGATGAGGGTCAGCGCAAAGGATAGGCAATGGCGGCGGTCGGCTTTACCCAGACGGCAATCCCTCAATATTACCCGATCTTACAAAACGGAGTTATGTGCTGACTTTCACGCGGCGCGCAGACAGTGTAAGATGCGCCCCATGCTATGTGGGTAGTTTTGGTTTTATGTCCATTACGATTTCCACCGATTAAAACGCAAGCGCTTGATCCGAGAAAAAATAATTAAATGAAACACATAAGAAATTTTTCTATTATTGCCCATATCGACCACGGTAAGTCGACTCTCTCTGATCGGCTGATTCAGACCTGCGGTGGCCTCAGCGAACGTGAAATGGCGGCTCAGGTTCTGGACTCGATGGATCTTGAACGCGAACGTGGCATTACCATCAAGGCCCAGAGCGTGACCCTGGACTATAAAGCCAATGACGGCCAGGTCTATCAGCTGAATTTCATCGACACCCCCGGTCATGTGGACTTCTCCTATGAGGTTTCGCGCTCGCTGGCGGCCTGTGAAGGCGCGCTGCTGGTGGTGGATGCCGGGCAGGGCGTGGAAGCCCAGACGCTGGCCAACTGCTACACCGCCATGGAAATGAATCTGGAAGTGGTGCCGGTACTGAATAAAATCGATTTACCGGCGGCGGAGCCCGATCGGGTTGCCGAGGAAATCGAAGACATCGTCGGCATTGACGCCACCGATGCAGTGCGTTGCTCTGCCAAGACCGGCGTAGGCGTACCAGAGGTGCTTGAACGCCTGGTTCGTGATATTCCACCGCCCGCCGGTGACCCCGCGGCGCCACTGCAGGCGCTGATTATTGATTCCTGGTTCGATAATTATCTCGGCGTGGTCTCACTCATCCGCGTCAAGAATGGCACCTTGCGTAAAGGTGACAAAGTAAAAGTAATGAGTACCGGGCAGAGCTATAACGCCGACCGTCTGGGGATCTTCACCCCCAAGCGTGTCGATCGCGATATCCTCAACTGCGGCGAAGTCGGCTGGCTGGTCTGCGCCATCAAGGATATCCTCGGTGCCCCGGTAGGCGATACCTTGACGCTGCTGCGTCAGCCGGCTGAAAAAGCCTTACCCGGTTTCAAAAAGGTCAAACCGCAGGTATACGCTGGCCTGTTTCCGGTAAGCTCAGATGATTATGAGGCATTTCGCGATGCGCTTGGCAAACTGAGCCTTAATGACGCTTCGCTGTTCTATGAACCGGAAAGCTCGACCGCGCTGGGCTTTGGTTTTCGCTGCGGCTTCCTCGGCCTGCTGCACATGGAAATCATTCAGGAGCGGCTGGAGCGTGAATACGATCTGGACCTTATTACCACAGCGCCTACGGTTATCTATGAAGTGCAGACCACCGACAATGAGGTCATTCATGTCGACAGCCCGTCCAAATTGCCGGCGCTGAACAACATTGAAGAGCTGCGCGAACCGATCGCCGAATGCCATATGCTGCTGCCGCAAGAGTTCCTGGGCAACGTGATTACCCTATGTATCGAAAAACGCGGCGTTCAGACCAATATGGTCTATCACGGCAATCAGGTGGCGCTGACCTATGATATTCCGATGGCGGAAGTGGTACTTGATTTCTTCGATCGCTTGAAATCAACTTCACGCGGCTATGCCTCGCTCGATTACAGCTTTAAGCGTTTTCAGGCATCCGACATGGTGCGGGTAGACATTCTTATCAATGGCGACCGGGTCGATGCCTTGGCACTGATTACCCACCGGGACAACTCGCAGACGCGCGGACGTGAAATCGTCGAGAAAATGCAGGAGCTGATTCCTCGCCAGCAGTTTGATATCGCTATTCAGGCGGCGATCGGCAACCATATCATTGCCCGTTCCACCGTAAAGCAATTGCGCAAAAATGTGTTGGCCAAATGCTATGGTGGTGATGTCAGTCGTAAGAAAAAACTGTTGCAGAAACAGAAAGATGGTAAGAAACGCATGAAGCAGGTAGGCAACGTCGAGCTCCCTCAGGAAGCGTTCCTGGCTATTCTGCACGTCGGTAAAGACAGCAAATAAGTCTGAGGAGTTTGCATGGCTAATATGTTTGCCCTGATCCTGGCAATAGCTACCTTGGTCACCGGTATAATCTGGTGCCTGGATCGATTTAAACTGGCTCCCGCCCGCCGAGCCAGACTGGCGCAGTCTGCTGCAGCCGATGGCACACCAGCCAAGGCCGGACAGCCTGGTTGGGTGGAAACCGGCGCCTCGATTTTCCCGGTATTGGCACTGGTATTCATCGTACGCTCGTTTATTTACGAGCCGTTCCAGATCCCATCGGGATCGATGATGCCGACACTGCTGGTCGGTGATTTTATTCTGGTGGAGAAATTCGCTTATGGCATCAAGGATCCGATCACCCAGACAACGCTGATTGAAACCGGCCATCCCAAGCGTGGCGATGTGGTAGTATTCAAATATCCGCCCAATCCGAAGCTTGATTATATCAAGCGCGTCGTAGGTCTGCCGGGGGATCGGGTAAGCTATGATCCGGTCGCCAAGCGGGTTACGGTGCAGCCAGGCTGCAGCAATGGACAGGATTGCTCGACAGCGTTGCCGATCACTTACAGCGACATTATGCCGGGCGAGTTCGTTCAGACCTTCAACTCTACCGGCAACGGTGAAGCCACCAGCGGTTTCCTCCAGGTCGCACCAGGCGTCAGCATCGATGGCGGCACCCGCCTGCTTGAGCGTCGTGAAAACCTGGGCAGTGTGGCCCATCGTATTCTGATGGTTCCTGGTCAGCAGGATCAGATTGGCATCTATTATCAGCAGCCGGATCAACAGCTGGCTGAATGGATTGTGCCTCAGGGGGAGTATTTCATGATGGGCGATAACCGGGATAACAGCGCGGACAGTCGCTACTGGGGATTTGTGCCCGAAAGAAACCTGGTGGGCAAAGCGACCGCTATATGGATGAGCTTTGAGAAGCAGGAAGGCGAATGGCCGACCGGCGTTCGTTTAAGCAGAATTGGTGGAATACATTAATTCGTTTTTAAAGCGAAGCATTATTATGTTTCCCGTTGTAGAATATCATTATTGGCAAAAAGACAGGCTCCCGCATCGGGAGCCACTGCACACGAAACGGTGCTGGGCGACACTATAACGCCTCAGTTCTGTTCCGTATGCTGCAGTTATTTTGACGCACGGTTAAGTTATTGGTAACGCATGAATCCCATCTTAATTACTAGGCTCCAGAAAAAACTGGGCTACACTTTTCAGCAGCATGAGCTTCTGTTACAGGCGCTGACACACCGAAGCGCCAGCAGTAAACATAATGAAAGGCTGGAATTCCTGGGTGATTCAATACTAAGTTATGTGATCGCCAATGCCCTGTACCAGCGGTTCCCCAAAGTCGATGAAGGTGATATGAGCCGGATGCGCGCCACCCTGGTCCGTGGAAATACTCTGGCGGAAATGGCCAGGGAATTTGAACTGGGCGAATGTCTGCGACTTGGGCCGGGCGAGTTGAAGAGCGGTGGTTTTCGCCGTGAGTCGATTCTGGCTGACACCGTGGAAGCATTGATAGGCGGTATCTTTCTGGACAGCAGTATCGACAATGTCGAGCGGCTGATCCTCAATTGGTATCGCAGCCGCCTGGATGAAATCAGTCCCGGGGACAAACAAAAGGATCCTAAAACCCGTCTGCAGGAGTATCTGCAGGGGCGTCATTTGCCGCTACCCACCTACCTGGTCGTACAGGTTCGGGGTGAGGCTCATGATCAGGAATTTACTATTCACTGCCAGGTTAGTGGCTTTCCGGAACCCGTACTGGGCAATGGTTCAAGCCGTCGCAAAGCCGAACAGGCAGCCGCCGAACAGGCGCTGAAAATTCTGGAGCTTGAATGAGCGAAGAAATCACCTATTGCGGGTTTGTGGCGATAGTTGGACGCCCGAATGTTGGAAAGTCCACTTTACTGAACCAGTTTCTGGGGCAGAAAATTTCCATTACCTCGCGTAAGCCGCAAACCACGCGTCACCGCATTATGGGAATCCATACTGAAGGCCCTTACCAGGCTATTTATGTAGACACCCCTGGACTGCATATAGAAGAAAAGCGGGCAATTAACCGCTTGATGAACCGTGCAGCCAGTAGCTCAATCGGCGATGTGGAACTGGTGATCTTCGTCGTGGAAGGTACCCACTGGACCGATGACGATGAGATGGTGGTGAATAAACTGCGTGATCTCAAGTGTCCGGTAGTATTGGCAATCAATAAAGTCGATAACGTAACCGATAAAAGTATCCTGCTGCCGCATATCAATTTTCTTAGCAAGCAGATGGATTTCTTTGATGTGGTGCCGATCTGCGCTGAAACCGGCATGAATGTCGATACGCTGGCGGGTATAGTGCGTAAATGCATGCCCGCAGCCATTCATCATTTCCCGGAAGATTACATTACCGATCGCTCCCAGCGCTTTATGGCATCGGAAATCATCCGCGAGAAGCTGATGCGTTTTCTCGGCGACGAGCTGCCGTATTCCGTTACGGTTGAAATCGAACGCTTCGTCACCAACGAGCGCGGCGGTTATGACATCCATGGCTTGATCCTGGTTGAACGTGATGGTCAAAAGAAAATGGTCATAGGCAATAAAGGCTCAAAGATAAAAACCATCGGTATCGAAGCGCGCCAGGACATGGAAGCCATGTTTGAAGCCAAGGTGCATCTTGAGCTGTGGGTCAAGGTGAAATCTGGCTGGGCCGATGACGAGCGCGCCCTGCGCAGTCTTGGTTACGTGGACGATCTCTGAGAAGCAGCGCCGTGGAAGGCTGGCAACGCGCGTTTGTGCTGCATGGGCGGCACTACAGCGAAACCAGCCTGATGCTGGATCTCTTTACTGAAAATGACGGTCGGGTTACGGTGCTTGCCAAAGGCGCCCGCTCCCGCCGCTCCTCTCTGAAAGGGGTTCTGCAACCCTTTACTCCCTTGCTGGTTCGCTGGAGCGGACGTGGCGAAGTCAAAACCCTGCGCAATGCTGAAGCGGTCTCGCTTGGTTTGCCGCTGAGCGGCCTGATGCTGTACAGCGGTCTTTATGTCAATGAACTATTGTCCCGGGTGCTGGCCGCCGAAACGGACTATGCCAGTCTTTTTTTTGATTACCTGCATTGTCTGCAGTGGCTTGCTGGTGCGACAGGTTCACCGGAACCCGCGTTAAGACGCTTTGAGCTGGCGTTGCTGGAACATTTGGGCTACGGGGTGGATTTTCTGCACTGCGCCGGCAGCGGTGAACCGATTGACGATAATATGACTTACCGCTACCGCGAGGAAAAAGGATTTATTGCCAGCCTGGTGGTAGACCATCAAAGCTTTACCGGTCGCGAGTTGCAATCGCTAGCCAGCAGAGCCTTTACCAGTGTGGATCAGCTACGGGCCGCAAAACGCTTTACGCGTATGGCTTTGAAGCCCTACCTCGGAGGCAAGCCGCTAAAAAGCCGGGAATTATTTAAACAGTTTATGCAGGGTAAACCGCCTAACAAACCTAAGGTCAACAAAACCCCGGAAGAGTGATTATCTGGCCTGATGGCATACCGCCTGCGGTTGGCTAGCCCTACTGGGCTGGTTTACACTGGAGCTATGTTGTCAAAATATGGAGCTAGACATGTCTGACCTGCTGCTGGGTGTCAATATCGATCACATCGCCACGCTGCGCAATGCGCGCGGCACCTGCTATCCTTCCCCGGTACAGGCGGCTTTTATTGCCGAGCAGTCCGGGGCTGATGGGATTACTGTGCATCTGCGCGAGGATCGTCGACATATCACCGACCGGGATGTCAGACTGTTGCGTCAGACGCTGCACACCCGCATGAACCTTGAAATGGCGGTGACTGAGGAAATGCTGGCGATCGCCTGTGAACTCAGGCCGCATTTTTGTTGCCTGGTGCCGGAGAAACGGCAGGAGGTGACCACCGAAGGCGGCTTGAATGTTACCGCCCAGCAGGAAACCCTGACGGCTGCCGTACAGCGATTGACTGCGGCTGGTATTCAGGTATCTCTGTTCATTGATGCCGATGAAGCGCAGATCACGGCCGCAGCGCTAACCGGCGCCGCCTATATCGAATTGCACACCGGCGCCTATGCCGAGGCCGCTGCCGGCGCGGATAGCGAAGCCGAGCTTGCGCGTATTCGCCAGGGCGCCCTGCTGGCGGCCGGACTCGGCTTGAAAGTCAATGCCGGCCATGGTTTGACTTATCATAATGTCCAGCCGGTGGCGATGTTGCCGCAAATCCACGAATTGAATATTGGCCATGCGATAATCGGTCGGGCGGTGATGACCGGACTGAGTGAGGCGGTAGCTGAAATGAAACGATTGATGCGGGAAGTGCGTTGCTGATGACTATTCTAGGGTTGGGTACCGATATTGTAGAGATCGGCCGTATCGAGGCGGTGGTCGCGCGCAGTGGCGACCGTTTTGCCCGGCGCATCCTCAGCGACGGCGAATGGGCGCTGTTCTGTCGGCATCAGCAGCCCGTGCGCTTTCTGGCTAAAAGGTTTGCCGTGAAAGAAGCGGCTGCCAAGGCATTTGGCACCGGTATCCGCAATGGACTGGCCTTTGCGCAGTTTGAAGTGGTTAATGACAGTCTGGGCAAACCGGGGCTGAGATTTCATGCCCGGGCGGCCGAATTGGCGATTGAGCTTGGCGTGAAAAGCGTTCACGTCACCCTGGCCGACGAACGGCACTACGCCTGTGCAACGGTAATCATTGAGGATTAATGTGCCTGGCGCAATTTAATTAATATGCCTGACGCAATTTAACGGATGTCGCCTAATAGGCTGGAGCAAACCCTTGTTTACAGTCTATCGCTGTGATACATCACCACGAATTTTTCCCACAACTGCTCATTGGTTTCGGCATGTGCCGGATCGGCCAGAATAGTACTGTCAATCGGACAGACTTTCTGGCAGGTAGGCTGGTCATAATGCCCCACGCACTCGGTGCAGCGATAGGCATCTATTTCATAGATCTCATCACCCATGCGAATCGCCTGGTTGGGGCACTCTGGTTCGCACATATCGCAGTTGATGCACCGCTTTGTAATAAATAAAGCCATATCAATCGATTACATCTCTAATCAAAAAAGTCACGTGCTTGTGCACATAAATTACCGCGCACTGTAACATAAAAGCAGGATAACCCCAATAATGATAAGCGCTTGAGCATTTAAGCCTGAGTATTCTTCACTATAACAACGCTATAAAACGGGTATCTCGACTTTTTATTCCTCCGTTATGTGTAAGCTATAACACGATGCCAGTTCTAATAAAGAATATATCTACCGCCATCGAACCTTCAAAACTACTATTTTACTGATCACATGATATTACCCAAAGCTGTGTTTTTTTTAATTTATCCCAATATTAATTTTAGAACTCATACAATAACTAAGGTCAGTTCATTTTTTTGGTTCATTTATACAATTTTGAAATTAATGAAGTGTCGATACATTATCAAGATAAATCATCTTAGCGGAAAAGGCATCCTCGCTAAAATAGGGTGATTGTCTGGTCCTTTTTTTTCGGCCAGCGAGCTGTCAATTAATATTTATGCTTTCCATGTTATGACTAACGCGCCCGCACTATCAGTGCAGCAATATCCGGTCATCAGTTTTATCAGCAGGAAGAAACTTCAACATGTTAAAGGAATGCATTACTGCATTCCTGGGTTGTGTTTATTCTATAGGGGATCCCGTTGCGGTAGGAGTCCATAAGCAATAGAGTAACAGGATAAGCCTTTCTCTCACGGCAGGGGCTACGACTTGGCGCAGCTCGATTTATCGGCAATGAAATTGCCTGCAGCAGTCAGACCGGTCAGAAACATTAAGGGTAACACGGCAATAGCTGCAATTCCGGATGAGGGAATGCACATTATCGTTGTCAATGCTGAAATGTATAATGAGCACTTGGGGTGACGATGGGTAAATTTGCTTAGCACTGTAAACAGCTTGAGGGGCACGTTAGCCACTTTCTTCAATGTAGCGACCATCGTCGAGCCGCGTTTTTTACAGGTGTCACACTCGGTGGTAGGGGCGGGAGGGAGGACACTGACTGATGCAGCCGTGTTATTCGTAGTTATAGTCATATTTATTACCCCTTTTTCTTTTCTTAGGCGCCAAATTCTCAATAGCCGACCAAATCAACTACAGAGGTAGGGTAACAAATTAACTTATATGCTGGATAAACCAGGTAACAAAGGAACCCGATACAGTCGTTACCGTCTGCAGGCATTAGTCAGGCAAGGCACTGTTCAGGCCAGTTTTCTGACTAATTCTTCACTATGCCGGATGCGGCCGGGCGCATTTTCCAAATCTCGTTGTACCAGCCCCATAAACAGCAGGTCGGTCAACGCGGATTGGGCAATGTTGGATGAGATAGCTCCGCTGTGCTGGCTTTGGTCTTCTGATACGGTGTACAGCGCCACATCGGCATGCTGTTGAAGTTCATTAGGTGAAAAATTGGTGATAGCCATTACCCGGGCGCCTACGCGATGCGCCTCTTGGGAGGCCAGGTTGATTTCTCGGCGGGATCCGCTGAATGAGATGGCAAACAGCACATCCTCAGCGCTGAGCGCCTGGACGGTAGCCAACAAGACGTGCATATCCGTTTCGGCGATGGCCATCATGCCGATTTTGCGCAGCTTATAGGAAACATCACGCGCGACCAGCCCGGACGCGCCAATGCCGACGATGATAATCCGTCTGGCCTGTTGCAGTAGTGCTACCCCCTCTTTGAGTTTTTCTTCGCTGTTGATATCCAGAGTAGCGCGCAGAGCTGCGACCTTTTCCGCCAGTAGTTTTTCGCCGACGGTTTTCATCGGGTCATCGCTAAGAATCTTGTTATGCACCGGTATGGAAGGGACTTCATGGGCCGAAGCCAAGGCTTCACTCAGCGCCAGTTTGAGGGCCGTAAATCCTTTGTAACCCAGCTTTTGCGCAAATTTGACCACGCTTGACTGGCTGACCCCGGCCATTTCAGCCACCCTTTGTGAACTGAGATGACGAGCGTCATCGGTTTGAGTCAGCAGAAAATCAGCCAGTTTTCGGTCATTCTGGGATAAAGAACGATAAAGCTGACGTATGCGAAGCAGACTACTCATTGATTATTCCTCGGCCCGAATGCCTTAATAGGTTAAACAGATGGCAAACAGGATATCGCTGGTTAATGCTACGCCAGATTTTACTCGCCTGTTAGAATTAAATATTCCATAATATTTTTTATTATTTGAATTAAAAATTCAATGGTGTATTCATGAATTTAGGTGCATTGGTTTCTGAAACACGTAATCAGGATTCTATGGATCTTGATAGCCTGTCATCACTCGAAATGGCTATCCTGTTTAATCGGGAGGACCAAAAAGTTCCACAGGCCATTGCCAGCCAGCTTCCGGCGATTGCCCGCGCAATAGACGCTGCCTCTGATGCGCTCAAGGCCGGCGGACGCATTATTTATATCGGCGCCGGCACCAGCGGCCGGCTCGGTGTACTTGATGCTGCAGAATGTCCGCCGACTTTCGGCGTCCCGGCATCCCGCGTTATCGGTCTGATCGCCGGCGGTCCCGGTGCGCTGCTCCAAGCCGTTGAAGGCGCTGAAGACAGCCTGACGCTGGCTGAAGAGGATCTGCGGGCAGCCAGCCTCGGAACTCATGATATCGTCATTGGCCTGGCGGCTTCCGGGCGGACGCCTTACGTCATCGGCGGCCTGCAGTTTGCCAGACGGTCAGGTTGCGTTACCGTCGCCATCTCATGCAACCCGGCATCCCCGATTGCCGAAGAAGCGCAGATTGCCATATCGCCGGTAGTCGGACCGGAGGTACTTACCGGTTCCACCAGGATGAAATCAGGAACCGCGCAAAAGCTTATCCTCAATATGATCTCGACCGGCGCGATGGTTAAGCTTGGGAAAGTGTATCAAAACCTGATGGTTGACGTAAAAGCCACCAATGTAAAACTGGTTGACCGCGCTTGCCGTATTGTCAGCGATGCGACCGGAGCCCGGCTTATTGAGGCACGAGCGGCTCTTGAACAAACTTCTTTTGAGGTCAAGCCGGCAATCCTGATGATATTGACCGGCATTACAGCAGATGAGGCGTTAGACTTACTGACTGTACATCAAGGTTATCTGCGTGATGCAATCACTGCATTCCATCAACCTGGTTGAGACGGCGTCATGGGAAGGGGGGATGGCTCCACTGTGACCGGCAAGGTAGTGCTTTATCTGGCAGGGGTGGCATACGCACTGTTGGCAGGATGTGTTTTAACGAGGATAATTGGATTTGATGATCCGGAGGTATAGCTTTTGAGCAGCTCAACAGCCCAGCGTGTGGTTTTTTTTGATCTGGACGGCACCCTGCACCAGCAAGATATGTTTGGCACGTTTCTGCGTTTCCTGCTTCGCCACTTGCCGCTCAATATCCTGTTGGTTCTCCCGCTATTGCCGGTGATAGGAATAGGTCTGCTGGTTAAAGGGCGCAATGCCCGCTGGCCGATGAGTCTGCTGCTCTGGGCGATAACTTTTGGCCATAGCGAGACCAAGCTGCTGGCGCTGCAGGAAAAATTTATCGTCTGGTTCAGGCTTCATGTCACGGGATTCCCGGTGGTATTGCAACGGCTGAGCGATTATCTTGAGAGTCACGATGCCCAGGTATGGCTGATTACCGGTTCGCCGGAACCGCTGGTCGAGGGGGTATATCATGACGCGGTTTTTCTGCCGCAGGTGAAGCTCATCGGCAGCCGTATGGAGCGCCGAAATGGCGGCTGGGTACTCACGTTGCGCTGTCTTGGTCATGAAAAGGTTGCTCAGCTTGAGCGTGAACTCGGCATACCGTTAAAGCTTTACAGCGGTTACAGTGACAGTCTGCACGACAGCCCCTTGCTTTACTTCTGCGAGCACCGCTGGCGGGTAACGCCTGACGGTAATTTAAAACCACTGGATTAAGGCTTCAGGCGGGCAGGCTGCAGGCGCATCCGGCTGCTACCGCAGCCTGAATTTCCCCTTATCTCTGTGTTGACCGAAAGGTCCCTATTTGAGATGGTTGTTACATAAAAAGGTCGCCTGTTTGAGATGATTTTTAACACAATAACAGCTGAGCGTTTTTTTACCGCCGAGCGAGGGCTGACGGTGCCTGGGCAAACTAACTCTGCTGATACTGCTCAACTGCTGGATGACGAAGGACATCCGGTGAAGGAGGCGGTGATTAATGAGACGGGTGAAACGAATACATGTCTGGTTATCAGTGATACTCAGGCTTTGGAGCAAATGACGTCTGGTCATGGGGACGAACAGGATCAGCAGGACAGCGTCTGGATGCGCCATGCCTTGGCCTTGGCCGATCGCGCCGAAAGTGAAGGTGAGGTGCCGGTTGGCGCGGTGCTGGTGCTCAATGGCGCAATCATTGGTGAAGGCTGGAATCGCTCTATCGCCGGTCATGATCCCACTGCCCATGCTGAGGTAATGGCGCTGCGTGAGGCGGGTGCCCGTCTGGGCAACTACCGCCTGCTGGAGGCGACGCTCTATGTTACGCTCGAGCCCTGCGTCATGTGTGCCGGGGCTATTATTCATGGACGCGTCAAACGGGTGGTGTACGGTGCCAGCGATTTCAAAACCGGTGCCGCCGGCTCACTGCTGGATATATTAGCACACCCGGGGATGAACCACCGGCCCTGCGTCACCGCGGGGGTGCTGGGTGACGCATGCGCTGACCAGCTGAGCAGTTTCTTCAAACGCCGGCGGGCCCAGCACAAGGCTGAGCGTCAGCGCGGAATGTTATCCAGCCGATAGGGCGATGTAACGACAGGCAGTTCAGCCGCGTTCACCACCGGATAGGCATTTGCCGGATCTGCATGCCAGGCCGCCAGCTCGGCGGCTTTTTTCTGCTTTTCCTCCAGGTAGCCCACCAGGCTCATTTCATAGCGTCTGATGTTCTCCACATAGTTGTAAGCCTGCTGCCCGCGGGCAAACCCATAGCGGGTCTGGCGATAATAATGTGGCTGGCTCAACATCGGCAGACGCAGTTTGACGTCGACCCAGCTGTCGGGATTTCCTTTCTGAATCGCCGTCAGGGCACGGGCATCCAGCATATGGGCATAACCCATATTGTAGGCCGTCAGCGCAAACCAGATCCTTTCGTCCTTGGGAATGCTGTCGGGTACTTTTTGCATCATGCTGGCTAAATACTGAGCGCCGCCGCGAATACTCTGTTCCGGATCCAGCCGGTCTTCAATACCCAGACTGGCGGCAGTAACGCGGGTCAGCATCATCAGCCCACGTACGCCGGTGGCTGAAATAGCCTCGGGATCCCAGTGTGACTCCTGGTAGGAAATGGCTGCCAGCAGTCTCCAGTCCAGTTCACTGGCATATTTTTCGAACAGGTGGCGAAAGGCGGGCAGGGTACCGTCGATGGCATTGAGGAAAGTTTTGGTATCGACATAGTCAAACCCTCCCACATGACCAAGATATTTTTCTTCCAGTCGGGCGGTAAGCCCATCGTCGCCAAACCGATTAAAAAAATCCAGCAATGCGGCAGACAGGTCATCGCCGTGGCTGCGTTTCATATACCAGGTCACCGGCTCTTCATCACTGACGTCAAACGCCACCGCTAACTGAGGATGAATGCGCTGCAGCAGATCAACCGTGGCGGAGTCTGCCAGGGTGTAATCCAGTTTACCTGCGGCAACCTGCTCCAACAGTGCCCGGCTGCTGAGATCAGACGAGACCTCCCATTTAAGCTCAGGGTATTTGTTTTTTTTCAGAGAACGCAACAGAGTGATATGGGCTGAACCTGATGTCACCGCTAACCGTCCTTTCAGGTTACCGGGGTTGGTCGGCCTGGGTTGCCCGAGCCGGTAGACCAGTTGCTGGGATACATAATAATACGCAGGGCCGGTAGTAAAACGCGCCAGGCGCTCTTTATTGTATATCAGGCCGGCGGCCAGCAGATCGGCGTCATCTCGATCGAGATCGTCGAAAAGCTGATTGAGGCTGGCGCGCTCCCTCACCTCTAATTTCACACCCAGATAATCGGCGAAGGCGCTTGCCAGTTCATAATCGAAGCCGCTTTTCAGTCCATTACTCCCGATATAATAGCTAAGCGGCCCCTGGACTGTGCTGATACGCAGAATACCGCGTGCCTTAATTCTGCTGAGCTGGTCTTCTCCCTGCTGATGCCAGGGTAAGTTCAACCACAGCGCCCATGTCAGTAAAATCGTGATGATCCCAATGGCGACATAATTTAACTTAAACTTTTTCAAATAGTTATCTTGCGCAGTAGCGCAGGCCTCGCTGTCTTTAACGGCAGTGTTATTTGCTTTTTATGCCGAAGTCGAGGGCATTTTGCGCAACAAATCGTCAACAAGCAACTATTTAGAGGAAGCCCATAAAAGCTGTAGGGTTTATGTTATTCGCAAGAATAACCACGCAAACGGTTTCGTCTGAAGCCGGGATTCTTTATAATAACGCGCGTTTCCCCCCTGTTGTTGCGCCCCTAAGAAGCGGCCAGCCGCCAATGGCGGTTCGCCTTTCAAAGACGAGAGATCTTTTATTATGGAAATACTGCGTGGTTCGCCCGCTTTGTCAGCTTTTCGTATCAACAAACTGTTGTCCCGCTGTCGTGAAGCACAGCTGCCGGTCGATAATATCTATGCTGAATTTGTTCACTTTGCCGATCTCAACTCATACCTGTCAGAAGAAGAGCGCGGCAGGTTGCAACGGTTACTCAAATACGGTCCCTCTCTCGCCGAACATACGCCTCAGGGGCGCTTATTGCTGGTAACGCCGCGGCCGGGAACGCGCTCACCCTGGTCATCAAAAGCGACGGACATTGCCCATAATTGTGGCCTGCAGCAGGTTGATCGCCTGGAGCGTGGATTGGCTTTTTATATCTCCGGCCCCACTCTCGCCCCCGCTCAGTGGACACACCTGGGTGAACTCCTTCACGACCGCATGATGGAAACGGTGTTTGAGCAGTTTGAACAGGCCAGTGCGCTGTTTGCCCATCATCAGCCTGCGCCGGTAAGCCGTATCCCAGTGCTCGAGCAGGGACGACCTGCGCTGGAAGCGGCCAATCAATCATTAGGCCTGGCACTGGCTGCGGATGAAATTGACTATCTGCTCGACGCTTTTGTCCGCCTCAACCGTTGTCCGACCGATGTCGAACTCTATATGTTCGCGCAGGCCAACTCAGAGCATTGCCGACATAAGATTTTCAATGCCGACTGGATTATTGACGGTCAGCCGCAGCCTAAATCGCTGTTCAAAATGATCAAAAACACCTATGAACAGACGCCTGAATTTGTCCTGTCGGCGTATAAAGATAACGCGGCGGTGATGGAGGGTTCGGCGGTTGGCCGTTTCTTCCCGGATGCCGCTACCGGTCACTATGATTATCATCAGGAACCGGCACATATTCTGATGAAGGTGGAGACCCATAACCACCCCACGGCGATTTCGCCCTGGCCGGGTGCGGCCACCGGATCTGGGGGGGAAATCCGTGATGAAGGCGCCACCGGACGCGGGGCCAAGCCCAAAGCTGGACTGGTCGGTTTCTCGGTCTCCAACCTGCGGATCCCGGGTTTTGAGCAACCCTGGGAAGAAGATTTCGGTAAACCGGATCGCATCGTCAGTGCGCTGGATATCATGACCGATGGCCCCTTGGGCGGCGCGGCTTTCAATAACGAATTCGGTCGTCCGGCATTGACCGGCTACTTCCGCACTTATGAAGAGCGTGTCCAAAGCCATAACGGACGGGAATTGCGCGGATACCATAAACCGATAATGCTGGCCGGTGGTATCGGGAATATCCGCGACAGCCACGTACAGAAGGGCGAAATCAGCATCGGCGCCAAACTTATCGTGCTGGGCGGACCGGCGATGAATATCGGCCTCGGCGGCGGCGCCGCCTCTTCAATGGCCTCCGGTCAATCTGATGCCGACCTGGATTTTGCCTCGGTTCAACGTGATAACCCTGAAATGGAACGCCGTTGCCAGGAAGTGATCGACAGCTGCTGGCAACTGGGCGATGACAACCCGATACTCTTTATCCACGACGTTGGCGCCGGCGGACTGTCAAACGCCATGCCGGAATTAGTCAGCGATGGCGAACGCGGCGGCCGATTCAGTCTGCGAGATATTCCGAATGATGAGCCAGGCATGAGCCCGATGGAAGTCTGGTGTAATGAGTCCCAGGAACGCTATGTCATGGCGGTGGCACCTGAAAAACTGGCGGCATTTGAGGCCATTTGCCGCCGGGAACGGGCACCCTTCGCCGTTATTGGTGACGCGACCGAAGAGCTGCATCTCAGTCTGGCCGACAGCCACTTCAATGACCAGCCCATTGATTTGCCCCTTGACGTATTACTCGGCAAAACACCGAAGATGACGCGGGATGTGGCACGGATTCAGGCTGCCGGTGAAACCCTCTCCTTTAGCGGCATAACCCTGGCGGATGCAGTTAACCGCGTTCTGCACTTACCGGCGGTAGCGGAAAAAACCTTCCTTATCACCATCGGCGATCGCAGCGTTACCGGCATGGTAGCGCGAGACCAGATGGTCGGTCCTTGGCAGATTCCGGTGGCCGACTGTGCGGTGACCACGGCCAGCCTGGACAGTTATTATGGCGAAGCGATGTCTCTGGGCGAGCGAGCGCCGGTTGCATTACTGAATTTTGCCGCCTCTGCGCGTCTGGCAGTGGGTGAAGCCCTTACTAACCTGGCGGCGACACGGATTGGTGATATCAAGCGAATCAAATTATCCGCCAACTGGATGGCCGCAGCTGGCCATCCCGGTGAAGATGCCGGTCTTTATGAGGCCGTAAGGGCGGTGGGAGAAGAATTATGCCCGGCGCTTGGGTTGACCATCCCGGTAGGCAAAGACTCAATGTCGATGAAAACCCGTTGGCAGCAAGGGCATGAAACGCGCGAAATGACGTCACCGCTGTCGCTGGTGATCACCGCATTTGCCCGGGTAGAGGATGTCCGCTCAACCGTAACGCCTGAGCTTTCCACCCGCGAGGGTAACCGGCTGCTGCTCATCGATCTGGGCAACGGCAATCAGGCTTTGGGCGCTACCGCCCTGGCCCAGGTTTATCGACAGTTGGGCAGCGAGACGGCTGACGTGCGCAGCCCTGAACAGCTGGCCGGTTTTTACCGCGCGCTTCAGCAATTGGTCACAGAAGAATTACTGTTGGCTTACCACGACAAATCAGACGGCGGCCTGCTGGTTACGCTCGCTGAAATGGCGTTTGCCGGTCACTGCGGCCTCGAGGCGGACATTGCCGATCTTGGCGGCGAGCCGCTGGCGGCACTGTTCAACGAAGAACTGGGCGCAGTGATTCAGATTGCTTCAGCCGATGAGGCCCGGGTAAATGAGATTTTCGCCGGCGAAGGTTTAGGCGCCTGCCTGCATACTTTGGGCAGCGCGGCCAGCGGGGATCGTTTTATTATCCGCTCGGCGGACCAGGTACTTTATAGCGAGAGCCGTACCATGCTGCGAACCTGGTGGGCTGAGACCACCTGGCAGATGCAGCGACTGCGTGATAATCCCGAGTGTGCTGATGAGGAGCATGCTGCCAAACAGGACGACAGCGATCCCGGCCTCAATGTGCAATTGACCTTTGATCCGGCCGATGACATTGCTGCTCCTTTCATTGCTCGCCAGACCAGGCCAAAAGTAGCTGTGCTGCGGGAGCAAGGGGTAAATTCCCAGGTAGAAATGGCGGCGGCGTTCCATCGCGCCGGTTTTGACGCGGTAGATGTACATATGAGCGACCTGCTCGGCGGTGTACGTGACCTGAGGGAGTTTCATGCCCTGGTCGCCTGCGGTGGGTTTTCCTATGGCGACGTCTTAGGCGCTGGTGAAGGATGGGCGAAGTCGATTCTTTTCAATACCCGGGTGCGTGACGAATTCGAGGCTTTCTTCCTGCGACCTCAGACGCTGGCTTTGGGGGTGTGCAACGGTTGCCAAATGATGTCAAACTTACGCGAGTTGATTCCTGGCGCTGAGCTATGGCCACGGTTTGTCCGCAATCGTTCAGAACGGTTTGAGGCCCGATTCAGCCTGGTTGAAGTTACCCGGAGTCCCTCTCTGCTGCTGGATGGCATGGTGGGATCCCGATTGCCCATTGCGGTTTCCCATGGCGAAGGTTTGGTCGAGGTACGTGACGGCGCGCATCTGGCGGCGCTTGAACGCGCCGGTCTGGTGGCACTGCGTTATGTGGACAATAGTGGCAAGGTAACTGAAACTTACCCGGCTAACCCTAACGGTTCAGCCCATGGTATCACTGCCGTGACCAGCGCCAATGGGCGGGTCACTATTACTATGCCTCATCCAGAACGCGTGTTCCGTACCGTCAGTAATTCGTGGCATCCGAAAGAATGGGGCGAAGATGGGCCATGGATGCGTATTTTCCGTAATGCCCGAAAACAACTGGGTTGAGGAGCCGGTAGACCCATGACGGCTCGCAGGCAGTGGCTTACTTGGCTGCTGCTTGCGGCCCAGATAAGCCGAGTGTCGCTTTTTTTAAAAGGTTAAAGTGAATTATGTCTCTTTTTGGAGACATTTAGGTTACTGAATTAACGTGTTTTTTTTACATTGTAGTAAAACTGTCTGGTAAAAGAGACAGTTCAAGCTTAATCGGAGCAGCAAGAAAAATAATATCATTATTAATGTATTAATTTTTCTTTTTTTAACAGCGAGTTAAAGAAATAATTCCTTAGTTGGCATAAGTTATGCATAATAGACGACAGTTGCTCATTCAACCAGATATGACAGGGCTTCAGGGTAGGAAGCCAGAAACTTCATAACGCCAGAATGACGCCAAAAACGGTGCCTATCGTCCAACATAACCGATAATGTCCTAAGGGACATTAACAAGCATAGGGCGACACGTTGAGTGAGGCACCTCCTTACCCCTGTACTTAAAAAAAGCACTTGGCCAGCCGGCCAGGTGTTTTTTTTTATGCTTTATTAAGCAGAGTGACTCGGTTAGCATCAAGCGGGGCAGGCTCTGGGATAACAGGATGACGGTAATGTACAGATGGCGCGTGTTTCCGCGTTCATTGCGACAACTGGTAATACTGGCTTTTACGCTGGTGCTGCTGCCCTTACTGCTACTGGCTTTTCAAGCCTGGCAAAGTCTGGATAATCTCAGCGAGCAGGCGGCAGAGATCAATCGGACCACTCTTACCGATGTACGTCAAACCGAATCCATGGTCGCCATCGCCTTGGAAATGGAACGTAGTTATCGTCAATTTTGTGTTCTTGATGATAAAGGTCTCATTCAGCTTTATCAAAAACAGCGACGTCAATACCATCAGATCCTCAGCACGCGCTTGGGCAAGTTGCCGGATAAGCGTTATGACCAGCGGCTGAACCAGCTGCTGGCCAGGTTGGCACAGCTTAACTGTACCGATAGCCGGCCAAGTGGTGACGCTTCCGCCAGCCTGGAAGCTTTTTCTCACGCCAATGCCGAAATGGTGCAAGCCACTCGCGATAATATTTATGCCCGTGGCCAACTGCTGGGACAGGCTATCGCTCGGCGCGGTCACTTTTTCGGCTGGCAGGCGCTGCTGCTTTTTATGTTCAGTCTGGTGCTGGTGATGTTATTCACCCGTATGATCATCGGCCCGGTCAAGGTCCTGGAAAAAATGATCAATCGATTAGGTGAGGGTAAGTCACTCAATAGGGGGGAATCTTTCCGCGGCCCGCGGGAGATACAATCCCTGGCGCAACGCATCATGTGGCTCAATGAGCGACTTTCATGGCTTGAGTCTCAGCGCCATGAATTTTTGCGACATATTTCCCATGAGCTCAAAACCCCCCTTGCCAGCCTGCGCGAAGGAACTGAACTGCTGGCGGATGAAATCGCCGGCCCATTAACGACCGATCAGCGGGAGGTCGTGTCAATCCTGGACAGCAGCAGTCGGCATTTGCAGCAGCTTATTGAACAATTACTGGATTATAACCGCAACCTCGCCGAGATCCCGGCCGAACCTGAAGATATCAACCTGGCGGCAATGCTGGGGATGATCATTGATGCCCACAGCTTGCCGGCACGGGCCAAACATCTCACCACCGAGCTGGATCTGCAGGTTGAGCATTGCCATGCGGAGTCGATTCTACTGATGCGCGTGCTGGATAATCTCTATTCCAATGCGGTGCACTATGGTGAGGAATCCGGTAACATCTGGATCCGCAGTCGCAAAGCCGGGCAACGCCTGTATCTTGAAATAGCCAACAGCGGAGACCCCATAGCCAAAGCGGATCAAGCCCTTATTTTTGAACCGTTTTACCAGGGGAAAATACAGCGTAAAGGTGCGGTCAAAGGCAGTGGCCTGGGGCTGAGTATAGCTCGAGACTGTATTCAAAGGATGAACGGCGAGCTCTCTCTGCAAGCCGCTGATTATGCTGCGGTCTGCTTTGTCATTGATCTACCGCTACTTGCCGGAAATAAATAATATGAATTATGCGCTTTTATCGTCCTCCGGCAGTGCGGCTCCCCGGCTGGCGACAATTTTTCCTTTACCGGTGACCAGACAGATACTGCTATTGGCAGTATTGATGCTGGCGGGGTGCCAATATCACGCTGACACGCCTGCAGAGACCCAGCCGGCAACATCGCAATCTTTGCCTCTCACTCAACCGCTGATGGCGATGGCTGAATGCGAAGAACTATGGCATACCACCGACCAGAACAAGCTGGCTGATGTGTCGCTATGGCTGCGCACTTCCGAATGCGCCGAGCGCATGACGCTGGCTGAGGCACGCAGACAGGCGAAAGATCATCAGGGTGCTAGTTGGTATGAAGCTTTCAGGCAAAGCATTCTGCTCAACGTGGATGGCAGTGGATTCCAGGAGCGCCGCCAGGCCTATCAGCGTCTGGTGCATTATCGGACTCAGGTGCCGGCCAGTGTCTACCCGCTGTACAAAATCTGGCGTCAGCAGCAGTCCCTGCGTCTGAATCTTATGGAGGAGCGCAGCCGAGGAGAGCGCGAGCTGGCCGACAATATTATTCAGCAAGAGATCATGCAGGAGCAACTGCGTCATTTACAGCATCAACTGACGGTGACCACGCAGAAATTACAGAACCTGACTGACATTGAGCGTCGCTTGTCTTCACGCAAGCAAATTACCCCTGACATGCCAAACGAACAGAGCGATGACTCCACCGCCGAGGGTAAAAACGCGTTGAGCGACGGTGAGACAGAAGGGAATACCCTGGTGCCGACGAAAAGTAAGGACCGGCCATGACCGTGCGCAAAACCGCCGCCAATCTGCTGCTGGTCGACGATGATCCCAGCCTGCTTAAGCTGCTGGGCATGCGTCTGACCAGCGAAGGTTTCACTGTCACCACCGCTGAGAGCGGCGAGCAAGCACTGCGGCTGCTGATGCGCAACCGGGTGGATCTGGTGATAAGCGATCTGCGGATGGATGAGATGGACGGCATTGCCCTGTTCGGTGAAATACAAAAGCTGCAGCCGGGCATGCCGGTTATCATCCTCACCGCCCATGGTTCGATCCCGGATGCGGTCTCGGCAACACAGCAAGGTGTGTTCAGTTTTCTGACCAAGCCGGTGGACAGGGACGCACTTTATAAGGCCATTGACGAAGCGCTGAGCCTGTCGATGCCGGGCAGTGATGAAAAGTGGCGCGAATCGATAGTCACCCGCAGTCCCGTCATGCTGCGTCTGCTGGAGCAGGCAAAAATGGTGGCGCAAGCTGATGTCAGCGTATTGATTACCGGCCAGAGCGGTACCGGCAAGGAAGTGCTGGCCCAGGCGATTCATGCCGCCAGTCCCCGTGCTGCGAAAAATTTTATCGCCATCAATTGCGGCGCTCTGCCCGAGCAATTGCTGGAATCCGAGCTGTTCGGCCATGCCAGGGGGGCATTCACCGGAGCGGTAAGCCAGCGTGAAGGTCTGTTTCAGGCAGCGGCGGGCGGCACACTGTTCCTTGATGAAATCGGCGATATGCCGCTGTCATTGCAAGTGAAACTGCTACGGGTGCTGCAGGAGCGCAAAGTGCGGCCGCTTGGCAGCAACAAGGATCTGGAAATCGATGTCAGGATCATTTCTGCGACCCACCGCGATTTACCGAAAGTGATGGCGGCGGGGGAATTTCGCGAAGATCTTTACTATCGTTTGAACGTCCTGAGCCTCAAGCTGCCGGCGCTGCACGAACGCGCCGAGGATATCCAACTGCTGGCACGGCATTTCCTGCGAGCAGCGGCTGAACGACATAAACCCTTTGTACGCAGCTTTTCTTCAGACGCAATGAAAAGGCTGATGGCGGCCAGCTGGCCTGGTAATGTACGTCAGCTGGTTAACGTGGTAGAACAGTGTGTTGCCTTGACGACCGCACCAGTAATAAGCGAGGCACTCGTCAGTCAGGCACTGGAAGGTGAAAACAGTGCTCTGCCCACGTTTGTCGAAGCCCGTTTACAGTTCGAAGTGGTTTACCTGCGCAAACTGCTGCAGATTGCCAAAGGGAATGTCACGCAGGCGGCACGCATGGCTGGCCGAAACCGTACTGAATTTTATAAACTCTTGTCCCGCCATCAGCTGGACGCGAACGACTTTAAGCAATAAGTTGGCTCTTTTTTCGAACCAGGATTAGCAGCGCTAGCCGTTAATCTGCCTGAGTTAAGGTATTATGATGAAAAAAATAGATGCAATAATCAAACCGTTCAAACTGGATGATGTCCGCGAAGCCTTGGCGGAAGTCGGCATAACCGGCATGACGGTCACTGAAGTTAAAGGGTTTGGCCGCCAGAAGGGCCATACTGAACTTTACCGCGGTGCCGAATACATGGTCGACTTCCTGCCGAAAGTGAAAATCGAACTGGTGGTACCGGATGATATCGTCGACAGCTGTGTTGAAACCATAATGCAGACTGCTCAGACCGGTAAAATCGGCGACGGTAAAATCTTCGTTTTTGATGTCGCAAGAGTGGTGCGTATTCGCACCGGCGAGCAGGACGAAGAAGCCATTTAAGACTGTGTCTGCTGATACCTGCCCGCAGCATGCCGGCGTTGACACGCCGGATATGCTTATCCATCATGAGAATCACCGCTGCCAAAAATGAAAAAAACGCCCGATTCGCTGCCACCCCCGGCACTGAATGGTTATGTATGCGACTCTGCGTAATCGATTGCGTAAAAAGCGTCGGGCGGCCCTATCGGAACAAGGGTAAAAAAGTTTACACTAAGTCTCATAAACCCCCCTGATTTAAATCGCCGACGAGTTAGCTTAGCCAGGAGAAGCGGATGTTAAAGCGTGAAATGAACATTGCAGATTATGATGCCGAATTATGGCAGGCAATGGAGCAAGAAGTGGTGCGCCAGGAAGAGCACATCGAGCTGATTGCCTCTGAGAACTACACCAGCCCCAGAGTGATGCAGGCTCAGGGATCACAACTGACCAATAAATACGCTGAAGGCTATCCAGGTAAGCGCTATTATGGCGGATGTGAATTTGTCGATGTGGTTGAGCAGTTGGCGATAGACCGCGCCAAAGAGCTGTTTGGCGCTGATTATGCCAATGTGCAGCCGCATTCCGGTTCTCAAGCCAACTTTGCGGTATACACTACACTGCTACAGCCGGGTGATACCGTTCTGGGCATGAATCTGGCCCATGGCGGGCATCTGACCCACGGTTCTCCGGTCAATTTCTCCGGCAAACTCTACAATATCGTGCCTTATGGTATCGATAAGGCCGGCCATATTGACTATGACGAACTGGCTAATCTGGCCAAGACGCACCAGCCGAAAATGATCATCGGCGGTTTTTCCGCCTATTCCGGTATCGTGGACTGGGCAAAAATGCGTGAAATCGCTGATGCGGTCGGCGCTTACCTGTTTGTCGATATGGCTCACGTGGCTGGCCTGGTTGCGGGCGGTGTTTACCCTAACCCGGTACCTCATGCCCATGTGGTCACCACTACCACGCATAAAACTCTGGCCGGTCCCCGTGGCGGGCTGATTCTGGCGAACGGCGGCAGCGAAGATTTATATAAGAAATTGAATTCAGCCGTATTCCCTGGCGCCCAGGGCGGCCCACTGATGCATGTGATCGCCGGTAAAGCGGTCGCGCTGAAAGAAGCCATGGAGCCAGAATTCAGAACTTACCAGCAGCAGGTAGCTCGCAATGCCAAGGCCATGGTAGCGGTATTCCTTGAGCGTGGCTATAAAGTGGTTTCCGGTGCGACCGACAACCATCTGTTCCTGCTGGATCTGGTTGATAAAAACCTGACAGGTAAAGAAGCGGATGCCGCGCTTGGCCGTGCCAACATCACCGTCAATAAAAACAGCGTGCCAAACGATCCCAAGAGCCCGTTTGTGACTTCCGGCATTCGTATCGGTACGCCGGCAGTGACCCGTCGCGGTTTCAAGGAAGCTGATGTACGTGAACTGGCCGGCTGGATGTGCGATGTGCTCGACAGCATTAACGATGAATCTGTTATCGAGGCAACCCGTAAAAAAGTGCTGGCAATTTGTGCCCGTTATCCGGTATATGCCTGAACCAAAAAGGTAAAAGGTAAGCCGAGTCGGGATTGAACATCGCTGACCCAAAGGGTGTGGGTCAGCTGAACCCAAAGGCTTTACTGGGTGATATCAATAAACCGGCCAGCCATTGCCGGCCGGTTTTTTTTCAGTATGCCGTTACTCAGGATCAGCCTCAGCTTCCCGCTTGGGCACTCAGTTTTCGAGTAACTGACGGATCCGTTGCTGCTGGGCCTGTCCCAACGGCAGGCGAACATGCACCAGCGGCGGTGAGAACAGCGGCAGCGGCAGCGCAAAAGTGGTTATCACCAGCCGGGTATTCTTCGGCGCCCCAGCTGACTGAAAGTCTTCTACCGACTGAAAGCGGATGTTGAGCGGCAGCAGCGTCAATTCGCGTATCTGCAGTTCCAGTTTTTTCTCTTGCACACCCTGGCTGCGAGTCAAAATCAGCAGCTGCTTCTCTTGTATATCGCTTTCCTGCATCAGCCAGGCGCCAAAAATCACGGCTATAAGCCCCATTTCCTCACGGGAAAACCGAATGCGGTATTCTGCTTCAAGGGGCAGCACCGCTGCTCGGGTAGTCCTCAGCAGCCGGGGATATTTTTCCTCTACTTCCTCTTGCAGGCTGCTATCGATGCCAACTTGAAAATGACAGCGTTCCAGTGCCGCACTGAGGTGTGAAAACAACTGGCTGACCAACATCTCATGCTGCCTGAATGCCATTGATGCCAGGCCTTCGAATCGATGAACCACCTGTTCTACCGCCCGATTTAGTCTACCATCACTATCAGAAGACGAGTGCAGATGATGGGGCGTATTCGACAGGCTGACCAACAGCGTCAATGCATAGAGTTCTGCCTGCGGCAAAGGCCAGTCTGAGAACAGCCGAGCCACGATCTGCTGCTCGTGTTTTTGCGTCAGCCATTTGAGCTGATGCTGATTAAAGTCGGGATGTTGCTGTTCAGCGCACTCTATCAGCAGTACGCGCAGAAACAGGCCAAGAAACAGTTTATCGGCACCGGCGTTATTGGGCTTAAGCAGTCGACTCAGTTCATCGACGGTGTCATCGATCCTATTGGCCGGCAACTGCAGGGCAGGGGGAAGACGCTGCAGACTGTTTTCCAGCCAACCGGTAAATTCATCGGTGATTTTCTCGGGGCATAGGCGAATTGCCCGACGCATGCCCTCAATCAGGCAAATGCGTTTATTCAGCACGGTGCCTTTGAGGTAGTAACGGGAATCACTATCTGATACCAGGTGGAGACGGTGAATGTGGTTCAGTTCATCTTTCAGGCAGCCAATATCCCGCAGGGTGTCTTCCAGGCTGGCGCGCGTTGCGGCTGCCAGGGTTTCTAACGATAATGGGTGTGAGGGTGCAAACAGCATGACCAGCAGAAGACTGCGCCGTTGCGGTCCAGAGAGCGTCGACTCCCCAGAACTGGGCAGGCTCATGTTCATCAATGCCTTACCAATAGCAATTAGTCGTTATGATCAGGATAGCCAATAATTTTAGCTGCTTGAAACACAGCACGGTTTTTGTTGCCGAGTTCTGGCCCAGATCACGTTTTATGTTGGAGTAAAGCGCCGCTACCGACGATAGCTTATGAGAACGTCTCATTTTCGCCGGCGATTTTCACCGGTATCCCGCTTAGGATGTATGATGAGGAGTCAACTGTGTTATATTATAACAATAATGCCTGTGCCGCGGAGCTCTGGCGCTTGAACCACATCCGGCTGGCGGTAGCCGCATTGGTGCTGGTTCTGAGTTCCCCGGCGATCGCACATCCACACAGTTTTATCGATATGCAAACCGAGATACAAAGCCAGGGTGCCACGCTTAGCGGCTTCAAGATGAGTTGGACGATGGACGAAATCACCTCGGCAGATCTGCTATATGATGCAGGAGATGCTCCTGAAGACGCTGAAATCTGGAAAAAACTGGCGGCCGAAGTGATGGCCAATGTCCTGGGGCAACATTATTTCAGTGAGCTTTATCAAAACGGTAAACCCTTGAAGTTTGAGAATCGTCCCTCGGAATACCGGCTTTATCGTGAAGGAAATAAAGTCAGGCTGGTATTTGTGCTGCCCCTGGCTCATCCGGCGGCACTCAATGACGGTTCGGTAACGCTGAGTACGTTTGATCCTACCTATTACGTCGATATGGCTTATCCGGATAAAAATTCAATTACTTTGCCTGACTCGCTGAAGGGGCAATGCGAGACTCGTCTGATGACGCCTAATCCCAATGCATCATTGAAGAGCTATGCCCTTTCTCTGGATAAGGAAGACTCCCCTGGCGAAGACGAAGATTTAGGTCAACAGTTTGCACAAAAGGTTACTTTAGAATGTCGCTGAATTTTCACGAAAATACAGTCCACTCCCAAAACAGCCGCTGGCTGATACAGCTCTGGCCTTTTTGGCTGCTGCTGATAATACTGGGCATAACTATCAAGGCAGCTTTCGCTTATTGGCCGGAGATTGTTTATCAGTCCGCTCAGTGGCAAAAACAGATGCATCTGCAATTGACGCAATTGTTGCAGCAGGTGGAGCGCCATCCTCAGCAGGCCGGCGGCCCGCTGCTGCTGTTCAGCCTGGTTTACGGTATTCTGCATGCGGTAGGGCCCGGTCATGGCAAAATCATCATCACCACCTACCTGGCGACCCATCGCTCTCGACTGCAAAGCAGTCTGCTGTTGACGCTTACGGCCTCACTGCTACAAGGGCTGGTGGCGATCGTACTGGTGACAATGATGTTAGTGGTCTGGCAACTGTCGTCCCGCAGTCTGCATCAAGGCGAGTTCTGGCTGGAAAAGGGCAGCTATATGCTGCTGGCGTTGCTAGGATGCATGATTTGCTGGCGAGCCCTGAAGTTGCTTTGGCAAGTCATCTCCCGGTGGCGAAGACCTCAGGCGCCTCCTTCGCTGGTCATCCGTTCTGCAGTTCCTTTGCCTGCGCACCATGTGCATCACGACCAGTGCGGCTGTGGTCACCGTCATCTGCCTGATGACGGTGAATTGAGCGCAGCCAACGACTGGCGTACCCGGCTTGGCGTTGTGCTATCCATGGGTATTCGGCCGTGTTCGGGGGCCATTTTGGTATTACTTTTTTCCAAAGTGATCGGTGTATATTGGTGGGGAGTGATGTCGGCGCTGGTGATGGCCGCGGGCACTTCGATTACTTTGTTGGCACTGGCATTGATTGTTTATTACTGCCGCGGGCTGGCTGCGAGCATGGCCAAACCGCATACTCCACCACTCTGGCGCAGTATCGCCGCTGGCTGTCTGGTGCTGGCGGGAGGATTGATGCTGGCCGGGGCGGGGACGGTTATGTATATCAGCCTTCAACCGACATTGGGCGGCAGTATCGGTCCATTTGGACGATAGCAGGTAGCGTGGACGCTGCGATGAAACACGCAGCGTCCCGATGTCATTAACGTTTCAGCGCTTCACTCAGTTCTTCGCGCATCACCGCCAGCATGGTTTTCACTACCCGCGGATTTCCCGCAACGATATTGCCTGAGTTCAGGTAGTTATGGGCGCCGACAAAATCGGTTACCACACCGCCCGCCTCACGCACCAGCAATTCACCGGCGGCATAATCCCAAGGTTTCAGGCCAATCTCAAAGAAACCGTCCACCCGGCCAGCGGCCAGATAGGCCAGATCCAGGGCGGCGGATCCGCTGCGGCGGAAATCCGCGCAATGGACGAACAATTTGGTCATGACGTTCATGTAGCTGGCGGAGTGTTGCTTTTGCTTGAACGGGAAACCGGTGGCGATAATGGTGCCTTCCAGATCGCGAGAGGTGCTGCCACGCAGACGATAACCGTTAAGCTGAGTGCCCTGGCCGCGCGTGGAGGTAAACAGCTCATTACGCATCGGATCATACACTACCGCGACTTCGGTGCGGCCTTTCAGGCGCACAGCGATGGAAACAGCAAAATGAGGGAGACGCTTAATGAAGTTGGTGGTGCCATCCAGCGGGTCGATAATCCATTGTACGTCTTGATCTTCACCGGTTAGCTCACCGCATTCTTCACTGATAATCGTGTGTTGCGGGTAAGATTTACGGATGACTTCAATTATCAAACGTTCCGCTTCGCGGTCAACGTTGGTGACAAAGTCATTGTTGCCTTTCTGACTGGCTTCTACAGCATCGGGAGTTTCGTAATGTTTGGCAATTAAATTACCCGCCTTTCGCGCAGCGCGAATGGCGATGTTGAGCATCGGATGCATGGATATCGTCCACTAAGATGTTAAAGAACTAAAACGGCGCGGATTATATCAGAGCTCCAGCAAAAAACATATGCTTGTGATAATATATTGCTCACTTCTCCTTTGCCTTAAAAGATTATGCTGCACAATATCCGCATTGTACTGGTTGAAACATCCCACACAGGAAACATCGGCTCAGCAGCCCGAGCCATGAAAACCATGGGCCTGAGCAGTCTTTATCTGGTTAATCCGCTGACAAAACCCGATTCTCAGGCTATCGCCCTGTCGGCCGGCGCCAGTGATATTATCGGCAATGCGACCTTGGTGGATACCCTCGACCAAGCCATTGCCGGTTGCAGTCTGGTGGTTGGCACCAGTGCGCGATCCCGCACGCTTCCCTGGCCGATGCTTGAACCACGCGAATGCGGCGTTAAAGCCGTCAGCGAGGGTAAAGAAGCGCCGGTGGCGCTGCTGTTCGGCCGTGAACGTGTCGGGCTGACCAATGATGAACTACAGAAGTGCCATTACCACGTCGCCATTCCCGCCAATCCGGAATACAGTTCGCTGAACCTGGCGATGGCGGTGCAGATCCTGGCTTATGAAGCGCGCGTTGCCTGGCTGGACAGTCTCCATGCCAGCGAGGTGCAGCATGCCGAATCGCCTTATCCATTAGTAGACGATCTGGAGCGGTTCTACCTGCACCTTGAAAAGGTCTTGCTGCAGACCGGTTTTATCCGAAAAGCCCACCCCGGGCAGGTGATGAATAAACTCCGCCGCCTTTTTGCGCGCGCCCGACCCGAAACCCAGGAGCTGAATATCCTGCGCGGTATTCTGACATCAATTGACAAGCCCGGTGACAAACAGGATTAATCCCTCGAATTCATAGGGAAAAGGCGGGCGTTTCCCCCGACATATCCGCTCATAATACTTGAGTGAAATGGTGGGGTAAATAGTTGACTAAATTAGTCGGGAATGGCAGACTTTCTGCACGATTCAACAACTCGGTATACCATTATGAGACTGACTTCCAAAGGCCGTTATGCGGTCACCGCCATGCTTGACGTCGCATTGCATTCCCAGCAGGGGCCGGTTCCGCTGGCAGAAATTTCCGAGCGCCAGGGCATTTCCCTTTCCTATCTCGAACAGCTTTTTTCCCGCCTGCGCAAGCATGAACTGGTCGCAAGCGTTCGTGGACCTGGCGGTGGCTACCTGCTGGGCAAAGATGCCAATCAAATCGCTGTTGGCGCGATCATTACCGCTGTTGACGAATCGGTCGATGCAACCCGTTGCCAGGGGAAAGAAAGCTGCCAGGGCGGCGATCGTTGCCTTACCCATACCCTGTGGCGCGACCTGAGCGTTCGCATCAGCGATTTCCTTAACAACATTACGCTGGCTGAGCTGGTAGACAACCAGGAAGTGCTTGAAGTGGCGGATCGCCAGGACATCGAAACCCGCCGACTGCCGCATGGACGGGTGCAGGAAACCATTGACGTTAATCTGCGCGCATAAGCAGAAATCACGTCAGCAGCAAGATTTGGAAGTAATGTGATGCACGGAGTATTTGAGCAATGAAATTACCGATTTACCTGGATTATTCCGCCACTACCCCGGTAGACCCAAGGGTGGCCGAAAAGATGATGGGCTGCCTGACGCTGGAGGGTACGTTCGGTAATCCCGCTTCCCGTTCCCATCGCTTTGGCTGGCAGGCGGAAGAGGCGGTAGACGTTGCGCGTAATCACATTGCCGGGCTGGTCAACGCTGATCCTCGGGAAATTGTGTTTACCTCCGGAGCCACTGAATCAGATAATCTGGCGATCAAAGGCACTGCCCATTTCCATCAGGACCGAGGCAGGCACATCATTACCAGCCGAACAGAACATAAAGCCGTACTGGATAGCTGTCTGCAGTTGGCAAAGGAAGGCTTCGAAATAACCTGGCTTACGCCACAGCCCAATGGCATTATTGAACTGCAGCAGTTGGAAGACGCCATGCGCGCTGACACTATTCTGGTGTCGCTGATGCACGTCAATAATGAAATTGGTATTATTCAGGATATTGCTGCAATCGGCGAGCTATGCCGCAGCCGGCATATTCTGTTTCATGTGGATGCGACCCAGAGTGTCGGTAAGCTGCCTATCGATTTGGCGGCCTTGAAAGTTGATTTGATGTCATTTAGCGGCCATAAATTGTATGGGCCTAAAGGCATTGGCGCGCTCTACGTCAGCCGCAAGCCGATGGTACGTATCAGCGCCGAGATGCATGGCGGTGGCCATGAACGCGGCATGCGTTCTGGCACGCTGCCGGTACATCAGATTGTCGGCATGGGTGAGGCGTATCGAATTGCTGGCGAAGAAATGGCTGCTGAAATTCCACGTCTGCGCGGTCTGCGCGACCGTTTATGGCAAGGACTGCGCACTGTCGAGGCCGTCCGACTGAATGGATCGCTTGAACGGGGCGTGGCGACCATCCTCAATGTGGGATTCTCGCATGTGGATGGCGAGTCGCTTATCATGGCGCTGAAAGACCTGGCTATTTCCTCAGGATCGGCCTGTACTTCCGCCAGTATGGAACCCTCATATGTGCTGCGCGCGTTGGGGGTTGATGAACAACTGGCCCACAGCTCACTGCGTTTCTCACTGGGCCGTTATACCACCATCGAACAGATCGATTACGCAATCGACCTGGTGTGCAAAGCGGTGGCCAACATGCGTAAAGTTTCAGCTCAGCATTAATCCTGCCTGCCGATGTTATCGCTGATTATCTGCCTGGTCGGGGCAATCAGCGCTTCCTCAACGCCGTATCTTCCGTTTAACCACAATGTGTAATACGCCGTATAGCCATGATCGGGCACTATATCAGCCTGATGAGGCACTATATCAGCCTGATGGCGCTGGCTAATACCCGGGCGGCTGTCGCCAGTGACTGACCTGGGGGCTATTGCAGCCTATTGTTACCGTTAGATGTCATCTTTTTGTCACTATGATAAAAGAATATTTCCCCCGTGAGTGCCGATTCTGGCACAAAAAGAGATGGCAGCCGTGCAGAGCGTCTGGTTAGATGGCAAGATATCGGCTAACGCCGGGTCGTCAGGGAACGACCCAATACCATGTGACTGCACAGGACGTGTGCAGTATTGCATCATAGAACAACATATTATCGGAGCAAGGTTATGACAACCGAAGCGATGCAGGTCATGCTATCCAGCGTGCCGGCAGATGCCCGCTGGGGCGACAAGGCACTATTAAGCGTAAACGATCTTGGGATCTCCATCCATCTGACCAGCGATAATTCGCTGGATGATGTACAGCGCGCGGCGCGTAAAATCGACGGACAGGGCGTCAAACACGTCAGTCTCAGCGGGGACGGATGGGACCTGGAGCATTGCTGGTCTTTCTGGCAGGGCTATCGGGGGCCCAAAGGCAGCCGTGAGGTTAACTGGCCTGAACTGTCTGCCGCCGACCGCAAAGAACTGGATGACCGGTTGAAAATCATCGACTGGGTTCGTCATACCATCAATACCCCTGCCGAAGAACTGGGGCCTGAACAGTTGGCGATGCGCGCGGTTGACATCATGCATACCGTAGCGGATGAAGCGATAAGCTACCGTATTACCAAGGCAGAAGACCTGCGCGAAAAGAATTACATGGGCCTGCACACCGTTGGCCGGGGCTCTGACCGCCAACCGGTGATGTTGTCTTTGGACTACAACCCCAGCGGCAACCCTGATGAGCCGGTACTCGCCTGCCTGGTGGGTAAAGGGATAACTTTCGATACCGGTGGCTATAGCCTGAAGGGCAGCAGTTCAATGGACTCCATGAAGTCCGATATGGGCGGCGCCGCGACAGTGACCGGTGCTCTGGCCCTGGCCATCGCCCGGGGACTTAATCAGCGGGTAAGGCTGTACCTTTGCTGTGCCGACAACATGGTCAGCGGTAATGCATTCAAGCTGGGCGATATTATCCGCTATCGCAACGGTAAAAGCGTCGAGGTGATGAATACCGATGCGGAAGGCCGTCTGGTGCTGGCTGATGGCTTGATTGACGCCGCCGCTCGGCAACCGCGTATTATCATTGACTGCGCTACCCTTACCGGCGCGGCAAAAACCGCCTTGGGTAATGATTTTCATGCGTTGTTCAGTTTTGATGATGCACTGTCCGGTGCGCTGCTCGAAAGCGCAGAGCAAGAAAATGAGCCATTCTGGCGTTTGCCGCTGGCCGAATTCCACCGCCGCCAACTGCCGTCCAGTTTTGCCGACCTGAGCAATGTGGCCGGGGCGGCGAATACCGCCGGAGCTAGCACAGCGGCGGCCTTCCTGTCGCATTTTGTTGAAAACTACCGCCAGGGCTGGCTGCATATCGATTGTTCAGCCACCTATCGCAAAGGCGCGGTTGAACAGTGGTCCGCCGGCGCGACCGGGCTGGGCGTGCGCACCCTGGCTAATCTGTTACTGGCACAGGCAGGGAAATAAACAGATGGGTACGCAACAGGGTAACGCACTGGAGAACGCCCTGCAAAACGCAGCGAATGAGCCGGCTCACCGTCCGGCTTTCTTCAAGCTGCTGATGGAGTCGACAGTGTATGTACTGGGGGATGATGGCAACGCCGAACAATGGATTGCCGGGGCGCAGCGGATTGACGAACAACAGCCGGTCAATCTGCGACACTGGAAAAAACAGGATGGCAGTTCAACCATTCCTTTTTTTACCTCGGTCGAAGCGCTGCAGAAAGCCGTCAGTGATAAGCAGCCCTTTCTGGCCATGCCGACGCGCCATCTGTTCGCCATGACGGCGGGTGCCGAGCTGTATCTCAATCCTGAACTGCCTTATGGCAAGGAATTTGGCCCTGATGAAGTCAGCGCGTTGCTGATGAACGATGGCGACGCCCTGACGGAACGAGTGATCCTGGAGGGTGATAGTCGTATCACATTGACTGATAGCGCCGACAAGCCGGCACAGATGGTGGATTCGCTGACCCAGCTGTTTGCTCAGTATCGCCAGGTGCGCCGGGCATTTATGGTGTTAATTCGCGAAGACAGGGATGCGGCGCCGCACTGGCTTATCGGGCTTGACTGCGATGGCGATGAAGACGCTGCCATCCAGGCGGCGGGACGGGTCGCGACCGATACCGCGCCTGATGATCAGCCGGTCGATCTCTGCCTGATCAGTCAGGATGAACCGGGCATCAGTCATTATTTCGACAAACATATCAACCCGTTCTATGAACGACGCTGGGGTAGCTGGTTACGTTCGCTGAAAACCGAGGGCCAGGCCTGAAGGCAAGCCCTGGTCCGTATTCATGGGGCTACCGGTAAATCATTCCGGCTGCCCCATTCTCCCCACGAACCATCATACAGCGCCAGGTTGTTGGCGCCCAGTTCCGTCAGCGCCAATAACAGCACCGCAGCGGTAACGCCGGACCCGCAACTGGCTACAATCGGCCGCTCCAGATCAACACCCGCCTGCTCAAATCTGGCTTGCAATTCTGCGGCCGGCTTAAGACAACCCTCTCGCACCAGTTCATTCCACGGCAGGTTAAGGCTACCGGGGATATGGCCGCGGCGCAGTCCTGGCCGCGGTTCCGGGGCTTGTGCCGTAAAGCGTTCTGCCGAGCGGGCATCCACAATCTGCGCTGTGCCCTGTTCAACGATCCTCTGCATCTCCTGCAGGCTTCTGACCTGGCTTTGATCCGGCGAGGATTCGAAATGTTGACGCAGCGGGGTCACGGCGCCCTGTTCCAGCGGGCGGCCTTCACGCTGCCAGGCGGCAAGACCGCCGGCCAGCAGAGAAACCCGTTCTACTCCGGCGTTGCGCAGCATCCACCAGGCTCTGGGAGCGGAGAAAAGAGTACCTTCATCATAAATAATCACCTGCTGGCGATGGTTGACGCCGAGTTCACTCATAGCGCCGGCAAATTCAGCCGGAGGCAGCAGCATGTGGGGATAAGGACTGCGGGTATCGGATAATGCTTCGATATTAAAAAAAGCCGCGTTGGGAAGATGGGCCGCGCTGAACTCCTGTTCAATGTTGCGGGGGCCGCTGTAACCTGGCGGCAGCATACGAGCATCGAGGATACACAGGTCCGGTTTTTTCAGATTCGCTGCTAACCAGTGACGGGTGACAAACAGGGATTCGGCCATTCATGACTCCGGTGCGGAAAGGGCGGGCAGGGCTCGCCTCATATCGGGTGAATAAATCATTTTCAATGATTTCATCGCAGCGAACAAGCGTGCAAGGGCTGTTTCGATCCCATTCCGCAGGAAGGGCAGCGAGAAAACGCTACATTTATTTTACCTAATTGTCATTATTCATATAGGCAAGTACGAGATACACTTCTATAATCTGCGCCACTGAAACCGGCTGGTATAACAAACGATTAGCCCGGCTAATCCAAACCTTGCAACCTAGAGGCTACTATGACGATAGAACGCACGTTTTCAATTATCAAACCTAATGCCGTTGCCAAAAATGCCATCGGCGCCATTTATGCGCGTTTTGAAACTGCCGGTCTTAAGATCGTGGCCGCCAAGATGGTACAGCTCACCCGCGAGCAGGCCGAAGGTTTTTATGCTGAGCACCTGGGCAAGCCGTTTTTTGACGGCCTGGTCGGCTTTATGACTTCCGGCCCGGTAATGGTACAGGCCCTGGAAGGGGAAGAGGCGGTTCGCCGTCATCGTGAAATCATGGGCGCCACCAACCCTGACAATGCACTGGCCGGTACCCTGCGCGCCGATTACGCCGACAGCCTGACTGAGAATGCCGTGCATGGATCGGATTCGACCGAATCCGCTGCCCGTGAAATCGCTTATTTCTTCACCGAAAGCGAAATCTGCCCGCGTACACGTTAATCCACGCCGCAAAACAATAAAAAAGCGTGGCTTCACCTTTTAAGCCTGGCTGCACTGCGCTAAAATCACTACTCAACACGCCCCGGATGAGGTGGATATCCGCACTCGGCCGGGGCATTTCTTTATGTTTTCGCGCCATAACGTGTAACAACGAGGCCTTCAAATACTACTATGTCTGAACACATTATTTCTATCGCGTCCCCTGAGTCGGTGAACGTAGCCAAAACCACGCCTGCAGCTCCTCAAAAACTGAATCTGCTAGATATGAACCGTCAACAGATGCGGGAGTTCTTTGCCGACATGGGTGAGAAGCCCTTTCGCGCCGATCAGGTGATGAAATGGATGTATCACTACTGCTGTGATGACTTTGATGAGATGACGGACATCAACAAACATCTTCGCGCCAAGCTTAAAGCGGTGGCTGAAATCCGTGCACCGGAAGTCGCAGAAGAGCAACGCTCTTCTGACGGCACCATCAAATGGGCTATCAAGGTGGGCGACCAGCAGGTTGAAACGGTGTACATTCCCGAAGATGACCGCGCTACCCTGTGCGTATCTTCCCAGGTAGGCTGTGCGCTGCAATGCACCTTCTGTTCCACTGCCCAGCAGGGCTTCAACCGCAACCTGCGGGTATCCGAAATCATCGGCCAGGTATGGCGGGCTGCCAAGATAATCGGTGCCGCCAAGGTCACCGGCCAGCGTCCGATCACCAATGTGGTGATGATGGGAATGGGCGAGCCGCTGCTGAACCTGACCAACGTCGTGCCGGCCATGGAAATCATGCTGGACGATTTCGGCTTCGGTCTCTCCAAGCGCCGGGTGACGCTGTCTACCTCAGGTGTGGTGCCGGCGCTGGATAAGCTCGGCGACATGATTGACGTGGCCCTGGCCATTTCGCTGCATGCGCCCAACGATACCATTCGCGACGAAATCGTTCCGATCAACAGGAAATACAATATCGAGACTTTCCTGAGTTCGGTTCGTCGCTATCTGGCCAAGTCGAATGCCAATCAGGGGCGGGTTACCGTAGAGTACGTTATGCTTGATCACATCAACGACGGAACCGAGCATGCCCATGAACTGGCTGAATGCCTGAAGGATACCCCCTGCAAGATTAATCTTATCCCCTGGAACCCCTTCCCGGGCGCGCCTTATGGCCGCAGCTCCAATAGCCGGGTGGATCGCTTTTCCAAGGTACTGATGGGCTATGGTTTCACCACCATCGTGCGCAAGACGCGCGGAGATGATATCGACGCCGCCTGCGGGCAACTGGCAGGCGACGTCATCGATCGCACCAAGCGCACCCTGCGTAAACAGGCGGCCGGAGAACCTATCCAGGTGAAGTCGGTTTGACCAACACTCAACGGGAACCCGGCATGATGTGTCTTCGTACAGGGAGTCTTATATTGGTTACGGTCCTGCTTGCCGGCTGCGCCGGCGGCCAGGGAAAAACTGAAACCGGTGTCACATCAGAATCAGCCCAGACGCGTCTGCAGCTGGGTCTGGAGTACCTTGCAACAGGGAAGCTCGACGCCGCCAGGCAGAATCTGGACAAAGCGGTTCAGGCGGCGCCTGGCGACTACCGGATGCAATTGGGGATGGCGATGTACGAGCAGCGGGTAGGGGAAAACGCTGCTGCGCAGAATCGCTATCAACTGGCCCTTAAACTGGCGCCGCAAAATGGCACTGTTCTGAATAATTACGGTGCGTTTTTATGTGGTTTAGGGCAGTATGTACCGGCACAACAGCAGTTTGCCGCCGCCGCGCAAGCGGCGGATTACGGCCAGGTGGCCGACAGCCTGGAAAATGCGGGCTACTGCTTTTTCAAAGCAGGACAATACGCAGAGGCCCGTCCCTTGCTCAGCCGTGCGCTGAAGTATAATCCGGACAAGGGAACGACCTTGGTCGGTGAGGCGGGCAGGCAACTTGATGATGGACAGCCAGACCAAGCAAAACTATTAATTGACGTTTATCAGCATGTTCTTCCGGCGAGTGCCGAAAGTTTATGGTTACAGATTCGTTTCGCGCAGCAGGCGGGACGCCAGAACGATGTACAACGTTATGGCACACGGCTGTCGCGGAGTTTCCCACAATCTAAACAGTACCAGCAGTTCCTAGCTAATGAATACTGAAGACCTTCAAGAAAATACAGCTTCAACCACCGGCGGACGTCTGCGTCTGGCCCGGGAACAAATGGGATTGAGCCAACAGGCGGTCGCCGAACGCCTGTGCCTCAAGGTGTCTACCGTTCGTGACATCGAAGAGGACAAGGCCAATCCCAATCTGGCCTCTACCTTCCTGCGCGGCTATATCCGCTCTTACGCGCGACTGGTACATGTCTCTGAAGACGAACTGCTGCCGATGATGGCCAAGCAGGCGCCGGTCAAGGCGGCCAAAGTGGCGCCGATGCAAAGCTTTTCCCTGGGGAAAACCCGCAAGAAGCGTGACGGCTGGCTGATGGGCTTTACCTGGCTAATTCTGTTTGTGGTCATCGGGCTTACCGGCGCATGGTGGTGGCAAAATCACCAGGCTCAGCAGCGGGATATCGCCGATATGGCCGATCAGTCCTCCGCCCAGCTCTCACGCAATGGCGGCGACGGTCAGTCAACACCCATCAGCGTCGGCGGTAGCCTCGGCAATGATGACGTTGGACAGCCGCCGGCAGATGAAACACCGCAGGCTGTCGATGGCGCTTCGGCAAACCAGCCCCTAACCCCGTCGCAACCCGCCGCGGTAAGCCAGGCGCAACCCACTGCCCAGGCAGTGCCGGCATCGGCACCTGAAATAGTGGCCGAGCAGCCTGCCGCTGCCGAAACCGACAGCAATGCGCTGGTGATGAATTTTTCCGGCGACTGTTGGCTGGAAGTTATCGATGCGGGCGGCAAAAAACTTTTCAGCGGTATTCAGCGTAAAGGCGCCTCGCTCAATCTTAATGGCCAGGCCCCTTATAAACTGAAAATCGGTGCGCCATCAGCCGTTCAAATCGAATATCAAGGCAAACCGGTGGATCTCAGCCGTTTCGTCAAGTCTAACCAGGTTGCACGACTGACAGTAACAGCGCAGTAACGGCGCTGTACATCGGCAATTATGGAGAGTAAGTAATGCATAATTCCGCACCCATCAACCGTCGTAAATCGACCAGGATTTACGTCGGGAAGGTGCCAATTGGTGACGGCGCCCCTATCGCCGTGCAGTCAATGACCAACACCCGCACCACCGATGTCGACGCTACCGTGAATCAGATACAGGCACTTGAACGCGTCGGTGTCGATATTGTGCGTGTATCCGTCCCGACAATGGAGGCGGCAGAAGCATTCAGGCTCATCAAGCAGCGAGTCAATGTTCCGCTGGTCGCCGACATTCATTTTGATTACCGCATAGCGCTGAAAGTAGCTGAATACGGCGTCGATTGCCTGCGTATCAATCCCGGCAACATCGGCAATGAAGCTCGTATCCGTTCGGTAGTCGACTGTGCCCGCGATAAAAACATTCCGATTCGTATCGGTGTCAACGCCGGTTCGCTTGAGCGCGATCTGCAGGAAAAATATGGCGAGCCAACTCCCCAGGCCCTGCTCGAATCCGCCATGCGGCATGTGGATATTCTCGACCGTCTCAATTTCGACCAGTTCAAAGTCAGTGTCAAAGCCTCGGATGTGTTCCTGGCGGTTGAGTCATATCGTTTGCTGGCATCCCGTATCGATCAACCACTGCACCTTGGTATTACCGAAGCCGGCGGGGCCCGTAGCGGCTCAGTCAAATCAGCTATCGGGCTCGGCCTGCTGCTGAGTGAGGGGATCGGCGACACGCTGCGTATCTCCCTGGCGGCGGATCCGGTTGAGGAAGTCAAGGTCGGCTTCGATATCCTCAAGTCGTTGCGTATTCGCGCACGCGGTATCAACTTTATCGCCTGCCCGACCTGCTCCCGTCAGGAGTTTGACGTCATTGGCACAGTGAATGCCCTGGAGCAACGTCTGGAAGACATCGTCACGCCGATGGATATCTCCATTATCGGCTGCGTGGTCAACGGACCGGGCGAGGCGCTGGTATCGACGATAGGCGTCACTGGCGGCCATAATAAAAGCGGTTTCTATGAAGACGGGGTCCGTCAGCGGGAACGCTTCGACAATGAAAATATGATCGATCAGCTTGAAGCGAAGATACGCGCTAAAGCGGCGATGCTTGATGAAAGCAAGCGCATTACGGTTAATCTGATTGAAAATTAAAAATTTTACCGGGAAGTAACATGGCGAAGAATATCCAGGCCATCCGTGGCATGAACGACTATTTGCCCGCCGATACCGCGTTTTGGCAACGTATTGAAGACACGCTCAAGCAGGTGCTGGCAGGCTATGGCTACAGCGAAATCCGTTTGCCCATCGTTGAGCAGACTCCGCTGTTCAAGCGTGCCATCGGCGAAGTCACCGATGTGGTCGAAAAAGAGATGTATACCTTCGAGGATCGCAATGGGGATAGCCTCACGCTGCGGCCGGAAGGCACTGCGGGCTGCGTGCGTGCCGGCATAGAGCATGGTCTGTTGTATAATCAGGAACAACGGCTCTGGTACACCGGCCCGATGTTTCGCCATGAGCGCCCGCAAAAAGGACGCTATCGTCAGTTTCACCAGCTCGGTGCCGAGGTCTTCGGCCTGCAGGGACCGGATATCGACGCCGAACTGATTCTGCTGAACGCTCGCTGGTGGCGTGCCCTGGGCATCTCCGCGCACGTCAGGCTGGAGCTTAATTCGATTGGTTCGCTCGAGGCCCGCGCCAACTATCGCGAAGCCCTCACCGCGTTTCTGGAACAACGCAAAGAAAGTCTGGACGAAGACTGCAGGCGCCGCATGTATACTAATCCGCTGCGGGTGCTGGATACCAAGAATGCCGATATCCAATTGCTGTTAAACGATGCGCCGGTGCTGACCGACTATCTTGATGAAGAGTCTCGTGAACACTTTAACGGCTTATGTGAACTTTTAGAGCAGTCCGGCATCCCATATACGGTAAATCCGCGTTTGGTTCGTGGTCTGGACTATTACAATCGTACCGTCTTCGAGTGGGTGACCGAGAGTCTGGGTTCACAAGGCACTGTCTGCGCCGGCGGGCGTTACGACGGCCTGGTGGAACAGCTTGGCGGCAGGTCCACTCCTGCTGTCGGTTTTGCAATGGGGCTGGAACGTCTGGTATTGCTGGTTCAGGCGGTTAATCCCGATTTCAGGCCGATACCGGCGGTCGACGTTTACGTTATTTCATCCGGGGCCGGCACCCAGATCGCGGCGGTCAATCTGGCCGAGGGTATCAGGGATGCGTTGCCCCAGGCCCGTATCATGACCAACCATGGCGGCGGCAATTTCAAGAAACAGTTTGCCCGCGCAGACAAATGGGGCGCTCGAGTCGCTCTGGTGCTGGGTGAAAGTGAAGTAGCGGCCGGTCAGGTAGTGGTTAAAATTCTGGCTACCGGTAGTCAGGAAACGCTGGCGCAAGATGATGTCGCGGTACGACTGGCATCGATTCTAAGTTAAGGAGAAGGGCTCTGTGGAAATCTATAGCTCTGAGAACGAACAGCGGGAAGTGCTCCGTCGGTTCTTTGCCGATAACGGTAAAGCGCTGGTCATTGGCGTGGTGATCGGCATCGGGGCATTGGTCGGCTGGCGCGTATGGCACAGTCATCAAAACGACGTCATGATGAATGCCTCGGCTTCGTGGCAGCAGGTCAATGCCGGCCTGGCACAGGACGGCAGCCAGAAGAGCGTGGATGCTGCCGAGGCTTTCGCCCGGGAGCACGACAATAATTACGGGGCGTTGACTTCAATGTCTCTGGCGCGACATTTTGTCGACAAAGGGGATTTCAAGGCGGCTGAGCAGCAGTTGCAGAAAGCCTTGACCCAGACCAAAGAGGATAATCTGCAGACGCTGATTAACCTGCGTCTGGCGAGAGTGCAGTTGCAGACAAAAAATACCGACGCTGCGCTTAAAACCCTGGACAGCGTAAAGCATGAAGGGTGGCTGGCATTGGCCGAAGATATTCGCGGCGATGCCGAGGCGCTTAAAGGTAATAATCAGGCCGCCCGCGCAGCCTATGAAAAGGCCTTGAAAGCCAATCCGCCGCAGGCGCTGGTCGCTTTGCTTCGCATGAAACTGAATAACCTGTCCAGCTAAGAGGGACCCCATGCAATTGCGTAAAACATTTGTGGTAGGACTGATTTCTGTTGCCTTGCTGAGCGGTTGTTCCTTATTCAGCGGCGAAGAAGATGTGGTGACCATGTCGCCACTGCCGAAGGTGGAAAACCAGTTCCAGCCTACCGAAGTATGGAATCGCTCAGTAGGCAACGGTACCGGTGAAATTTACTCGAACCTGCGGCCAGCCTGGCAGGACAATAAGGTATTCGCCGCCGACAGGCACGGTATCGTCAAAGCGATCGATGCCGACAGCGGCAAGGAAATCTGGACGGCCTCTTTGGCAGAAAAGACCAGTTTCTTCCGGCCTAATCGTTCCGCGTTGCTTTCCGGCGGCCTGAGTGTTGATGGCGGACATGTTTATGTCGGCAGTGAGCTTGCCAAGGTATTTGCCCTTAACACTGAAGACGGCACCGTTGCCTGGGAAACGCAGGTTGCCGGCGAAGCCGTTTCCACACCGGTTGCCAGCGATGGCGTGGTGCTGGTGCATACCAGTAATGGTATGCTGCAGGCGCTGGATCAAACCAACGGCGTAGTAAAATGGACGGTCAATTTGGACGTGCCGCCCCTGTCGTTGCGCGGTGAATCGTCTCCGACCGCCGCATTTGGCGCTGCCATTGTCGGTGGTGACAATGGCCGGGTCAGCGCCGTGCTTATTAACCAGGGCCAGTTGGTTTGGCAGCAGCGTATTTCCCAGCCCAGCGGTGCGACGGAAATCGACCGCCTGAGCGACGTCAATACCACGCCGGTCGTGAACAACAATGTTGTCTATGCAATGGCATATAACGGTAATCTGGCGGCACTGGATCTTCGTTCAGGCCAGATTATCTGGAAGCGTGAGATCGGGTCGGTTAACGATCTTATCGTTGACGGCAGCCGCCTGTATCTTGTCGATCAAGACGATCGCATTGTGGCCCTCGATACCCAGGGCGGCGTTACGCTGTGGCGCCAAAGCGAACTGCTGCACCGCAATCTGACGTCGCCGGTATTGTATAATGGCTATATCGTGGCCGGTGATAGCGAAGGCTATCTGCACTGGATCAACACGGAAGATGGTCGCTTCGTGGCTCAGCAGAAAGTGGACAGTTCAGGTCTGTTGAGCAAGCCAGTGGTTGCCAGCGATAAACTGCTGGTGCAGGCTAAAAACGGTGAGGTTTACGCGTTTACTCGCTGATATCCTGCCCATCCGCTGCGTAATCATCACCCAGCGGGTCTTAAACGGCTCCTGACATGTTCAGGAGCCGTTTTGTCTTATATAATCAGCATGAGTGCATGCTGAATGATTTAATTATCTGATGAGGTTGTAACAATGATACCTGTCGTCGCGCTGGTCGGGCGCCCGAATGTAGGAAAATCCACCTTGTTTAATCGGTTAACGCGTACCCGCGACGCGTTGGTGGCGGATTTTCCGGGGCTGACGCGTGACCGCAAGTATGGTCGTGCCGAGTGGGAAGGCCATGAATTTATCTGTATTGATACCGGTGGTATCGATGGCACCGAAGAGGGTGTAGAAACCAAAATGGCCGGTCAGTCACTGGTCGCAATTGAAGAAGCCGATGTGGTGCTGTTCCTGGTTGATGGTCGCGCCGGGCTTATGCCGGCGGACCAGGGCATTGCCAAGCATCTGCGCAGCCGCAAAAAAACCACGGTGGTGGTGGCCAATAAAACCGATGGTATTGATGCCGACAGCGCCACCGGGGACTTCTACTCTCTGGGGCTGGGCGAGGTTTTCCCGATTGCGGCCTCTCACGGACGCGGCGTTAACGGCTTGATGGAGCAGGTGCTGCGGCCATTGGTGGGCGAAGACATCATCATCGAAGAGGATGAATTCGCTCCATGGCCGGAAGAAGGGGACGACATCCCCGAGGATGAGGAAGAAGAAGCCTTCGATCCCCAGTCGCTGCCGATTAAATTGGCTATCGTAGGCCGTCCTAACGTGGGTAAATCGACGCTGACCAACCGTATTCTGGGTGAAGACCGGGTGGTGGTTTATGACATGCCCGGCACCACCCGGGACAGCATTTATATTCCGATGGTTCGCGATGAGCGTGAATATGTGCTCATCGATACCGCCGGGGTGCGCAAGCGCGGCAAAGTCACCGAGACCGTTGAAAAATTTTCGGTTATCAAGGCGCTACAGGCGATTGAAGATGCCAATGTGGTATTGCTGGTGATCGATGCCCGGGAAGGCATTTCTGACCAGGACTTGTCCTTGCTCGGCTTTATCCTCAACAGCGGTCGTTCCCTGGTGATTGCAGTCAATAAATGGGATGGCTTGAGCACTGAGATAAGGGATGAGGTCAAGGAGACGCTGGATATGCGCCTGGGCTTTATCGATTTTGCCCGCGTGCATTTTATTTCCGCCCTGCACGGCAGTGGCGTAGGCAACCTGTTCGAATCGGTCAATGAGGCCTATCGGTGTTCCACCAAACGCATCAGTACCTCGATGTTGACGCGCATTATGCGGATGGCGGTTGAAGAGCATCAGCCTCCTCTGGTGCGCGGTCGTCGGGTTAAGCCGAAATATGCCCATGCCGGCGGCTACAATCCGCCCATCGTAGTTATCCACGGCACCCAGGTCAAAGATTTACCCGATTCTTACAAGCGTTATCTGATGAACTATTTCCGTAAGTCATTAGAGATCATGGGAACGCCGATCAGGATCCAGTTCAACGAAGCGGCCAACCCGTTCGCTGGGCGTCGTAATAAGCTTACGCCAAACCAGCTGCGAAAGCGCAAACGGCTGATGAGCCATATCAAAAAAAGTAAGTAATATCATCAAGCCCGCATCAAGCCCGCATCAAGCGGGCTTTTTTATTGAGAGCCCATAGGCCTGCCGAAGCTATTTTACTTTAATAAATTTGATTTTATAAAAAACTAGCAGCGATCATTTCTGCTATTATGCTAAACAATATATTTAATTATAATTGAATATATATTATGTAAATAAATTTTATCACATATATTAAATGCTAAGTAACGCTCTGGCGGATAGTCGTCAGTCGCAGGTGGGTTAATAATGAATTTTGATTTATTTAATTTATAATGCTTCGTCCACGGTAAAGCCAGGTAGGATTAATTAATAGCTCCAACATAAGTTCGTTTCTTCGTATTAATCATTAATGGAAGGGTACGGAAGCGAGGTATTGATCGTTTTTAGGTAACTATTAACTCTTTAATAAATGAAAAATATAATATGACTAATGATACAAATATAGCAGGGTTTATTGCGGTTATTTTTTCGTTCGGCAGCACCGGCTGTTCTAGCCATATTCCAATCATGTCATCAAGCGTAACTATCGATGAGAAAGGAAAGAAATATCTCCAACATTATGAGCTGGGGGATGCTGTTTTATCCCCGAATGATGAATTTCAACCTGAATCGATGTTCTTGTCCCAGTCCAATAAATCCATTGTTGATACGAACACCATGCCTTCGTACATTACTACGCCGGATATCGCGCTCAGAGCCAATTTGGCCGTCACTGATGAAGGGAGAAAAGAAAACTCGCTCATACTGCTAAGTTCACATGCAGATAGCCATGTCGGGCTAATATTTAACCAGCTTGGCCTCCATCAGCATGATCATAATAAGACGCTGAGTATAGGGGTGGGTCATCGCATTCTTCAACAAAACCACGCCTTTGGCTATAATGTGTTTTGGGATAACGAATTCAGTGGCATTAATTACCAGCGGATGGGAATGGGGGTCGAATATTTCAGGGATTACCTGCATTTATCTGTTAATGGATATACTCCGCTACGCGGTTGGCATTCGTCTGCTGAACCTCGCCAGTTCAAGGTCAGGCCCGCCAGCGGCTATGATATACAGGCCATGGCCTGGCTACCCAACTTCCCCCAACTCAGCGGGCAGATGAAATTTGCCCACTACCTGGGGGGGGATATTTCAATTTCCGATCGCCAGTATCAAGGTAATGATCCCTATGCGCTATCAGTCGGCGTAAATTACCGACCGATAGCTATGTTAAGTCTGGGCATCAAAAAGAGCTTTATGTCACATCAGCCAGATGAAACTTCGTTTGATATCTCAGTAAACTATCTAATTGGAACCCCGCTTAACCAGCAAATCACTCAGTATTGGCTACCTGCAGGTAATTTAAAAAGGTTAAGTCAGCATTTTGTTGAACGCAGTAATATCATCGCGCTACAGCAGATCAAACCGAGTACCCCGTTTTCTGCCCCCAATGTGCTTGAAGAGCAATGGGGACAGGGAGAGGATAATGTGGAAACGAATCAACAAACGGGTCAAGAAACTGAAAATGACAGCTTTATAGAGAGGGAGTACTCTATTGCTGATGGTGAGATCTTGCCTCGAGAAGGAATGAGTGCTGGAGATATTACCTTAAATCATGAGGATATTAATGATAGTCGGGGTGAGCAAATTGATAGTATAAACGATGAAAATATAGATTTTAGAGAAGTTCATGCTTCTCTATTGCCTATAGGTGAAATTAACGCTGATAGCGTTTTAAGACAGCATAATGAGACGGAGTACGCCTCAACCAGTGAAACAGGCGTCCATAGCCACGATGTTGCTTCCCCGTCTGGGCAACCAGGTGAAACCGAACTTAGCAATGATGAGTATTTTGAAGATATTGATTATGATGATCATAATCGATACATGCCAAGAACATTTGATGGCAATTTGCAGCTTGATGAAAGCGTCAGCCGGTTTATTTTTTCGGATGACCACAACGTTACGGCAGACACCGATGCTAAAAATGCCACCGCTAATTCAGCGATGCGGTTAGTCGGAAGCCAAGCTGACGCTATTGCAGGTCACACGGTTAAATCAGCTAATGAATTTGTCGCTACGGGTGGAGAGATAGCTGCCTCCGGTTCATTACGAGCAGATCCGGGCTGCATCACGCCTTCAAAGAGCGAGGCAAGCAAAGTGAACTCGCTGAATCAAAACGCTCGCCCACGGCCGAACATGAAACCAACCGACACCGTATATTATACCAACAACATTGACGTTAATGCTTCTTTACAGAACAACGTAGAGTTAGCAGATGGCCCAAAGGAAATTGCGTCTCTTACCGATGATTATTCTTATGACTTTAGCTTTAATAAAGGTTCTCATAGTCTGTATTATACCCTTCTACCCGGCATGAGTAATGATTTTGGCTCTGAAAATTCATTGATTACTGCAGAAAACCGCTCATCACATCACCCGGAGAAAAATACCCCTACTCTAGGCAGTAGCCAGAATGCGGCACCTATTCTCATTACCAAAGTCGATAATGTACTTTTCCCGAGTGACCTTGAAACGAAGGGGGGTCGATCACCCGTCAGTAACGACCTGATTATTGACAAAACACCACCCGTCCTGCTGCGCCAGGTTTCTCAACAAAGCGCTAAGCAACCCTCGTCATCACTGATACCTTTTGAAAATTATAAGCCAAGGATTGTTGGTTATAAGAAAAAGGGGTAATAACACTGGCTATAGATTGTTATAGACAACAATCTTGTCAGTTTCTGACGCGTAATAAATATAATATTAATTAATCTTCATGGATGTATTAAATGTTGAGTAACGACTTGGTAAATAATAAAGAATTGCACGTGAGTTCAGAATAAATTCCGATTTTTTACTCTATAATGCTTCGCTCCAGGCCATTGATCAGATTTTAACATTAAATTGATGATATGCGAATTTTTATCAGGAGAAGAGTATGTAGGGTGAAAAGGTGATTACTTCTATTTTTGTTATCATTAACTTTTTTCATTAAACGAATTCGAATCTATGACTATCAATGTGAATATAACGCGATTAATCGCTGTCATCTTTTCTTTTGCCAGCACCGGCTGTTATAACCAAAATCCGCTCGCATCATCACGTTTAGCCGTTGATGAGGAAAAGAAAAATGCGCTCAAGCGTGACGAAGCCACCAATAGTGATGCTATAAATGAGTATGATGACGACGTCCCGGAGTCTATCTATCCATCACCGGCCAATACACCGATTTTAGATAATAGCATCGTGCCGTTTGATGACCCTGACCATGGTATTACGCTTAAAGCTCATTTTGGAGCAACCGATGGGGGTAAAAATGAAAACTCCTTCGAGCTGCTAAATTCCAGGTCCAATAGAGAGGGCGCAATATTTTTTAACCAGTTGGGCATCCATCAACGTGATCACAAAAACACGTTAAGCATAGGCGTCGGACATAGATTTGCTCACAAAAAAAATACCTTTGGATATAATGTATTTTGGGATAATGAATTCAATGGGATAAATAGCCAGCGTGCGGGTATGGGCGTGGAGTATTTTAACGATTATCTGCATTTATCTGCCAATGGCTATACTCCCCTGAGTGGCTGGCATCTGTCGCGTGAAGGTCAACATTTCAAGGTCCGGCCGGCCAGCGGTTATGATGTTCAGGCCAAAGCATGGCTGCCAGACTACCCACAGCTCGATGGAAAGCTGAAGTTTGCCCAGTACCTGGGTGATGATATATCCATTTCCAATCGACAATATCGGGGCAAGGATCCTTTTGAAATCACTGTTGGCGTCAATTACCGGCCGATCTCTATGTTAAGCCTGGGTATTGAAAAGAGCTTCATGTCGCGCCAGCCGGATGAGACCAAGTTTAATATTTCAGTAAAATATATGCTTGGTACACCTTTGTCTCAACAACTTGCTCAACATCCGGAGCCGATAGGAAATCTCAAAACTTTGAGCCAGCAGTTTGTCGAGCGCAGCAATGTCATGGCGCTTAGCCAGCAGCTGGTAAAACAGAAGGGCGCTTTAACCCCGCAGTTTGTGGTCGAAGAGCTGCCTGGGCAGGAAGCCGACAATGTGGATGACGCTGTGGATTTAGACCGGCAGGGTGAAAATGACAGTCTTGCTCAGGCCGTGGAAAACGCAAATGATAATGCTGCTGAGCCACATGAGACAGTTCTTGAAAGTTACAGCAGTCGAGAGCCATCGAGTTCTGAGCCTGCTTTAACAGATGCGATTCCCAACACCCATGATATCTCTTTAGCGCAACAGGCCAGCGATGGGCCTGCAGATATGCAGTCATCCAGCCGGAGTCATGAGTCTTATCAACCTGCGGAAAATGCGGTAGCTCCGCGCCTTGAACCACCAGGCTCGACAATACAGCTGAATCCAGTTGATGAATCTGCTGGTGGGGTGGATGCATCAGTTCAACCTCCCTCTGAACACACCCAATTCGATTTAGGAGGGGATCTAAGCAGTGAGCTAAATCAACCATCCTTGACTTTAGTTTCAAGCCCTGCGGTTTCACAGAATAATGTGGTTTCAGTTGCCACAGTTGATCAGGCGTCAACATCTTATGATCAGGCGTCAATATATAATCAATCTTTTACCCAGACTGATAATAGCCAGGATGTCGCGGGCAGTTCTTTTGTACAGCCGACTCCATCTATAAGTGGTGACAGGCCAGTGGATAATGCCGAGGGAAACAGAACGATGAATTTGGCATCCGCAGGCGGCGCTGATATACAAAGCATTCCTTCGCATGATACAGCAAACAACATTGATAGCGTGCCAGTGGAACCTATTACACTTAACAGTTTCTCTGGCAATATTGTTGAAGAAGAACCATATTCCTCGATATCAGTCCCGATATCAGCAACGTATGATGACTCGATAGTGAGCGGTAGCCGGGAGAAAAATTCTATCGATTTTTTCCGCTATTCTGAAATCCCAACAGAAAATGTAGCTGCTCATTCAGAATTGTTTACTACTGAAGTGACAAATAGACCGTCGCCACCGTCACCCCCTACACCCCCTACACCCCCTACACCCTCTTTGCTATCACACGCGTCATCACAGTCATCGGTCTCAACATCTGATTCAACTGGGTCGGTGATTAATACTATCAATTTAACCAACTTTAATCATAAAAAAGTTATGGAGAAATCTGACGAAAGGCATGAAATTTCCCCGAGCGAAATAAATAATGCCCGTAAAAATCTAAAGCCCCCCTCACTAGATATACCTAATAATAGAATTCGGCCAATAATCGACAAAACGCAGAATCCACCATCTACATCCGCACAGACCATTGATATTAAGAACGTTTTATTAAAAGGAATGAATAACATATCTGGCGCTGGTAACACGGCCCCTTCCCCGTTGGGTAAAGATAATATACGTTCATCGGACAGCGATAAAGGATCAACGTTGCCTCAGCACGGTGAAAGTGAGATCAGAAAACCTGAACTGCTGCATAAACAAAATATACCATCAAATAATGAACGTGCACCAAATATCATAAGCCAAACTAACCCAGCCCATTCAGGGCCGCCTGATAGTCACTCAACTGGTGCCAAACCCAAAATTTACATTGCAACTGATAATCATAAAGCGAGCATAGCGAGTAGTAAACCTTTGGTTGGGGAAGGTGGGTCTAATAACAGAGAAAAAAGAACTCTTCATAAAAAGAAAAATGTGAGATCAAGAAGCTCTAGCCATAATATATCCTTAGATGATAATAGCGACTCAACTTCTAACAATAACATTGAAGATACTCAGTCCCTTATAAATAAGAGAGTAACAAGCATTAGAAAGGCGCAAGGTTATTCCGAGACTTCAGGTGCTGATACCAGTCAGGATTTGTCCGATAACTAATGGCCCACTGAGAGAGTGACCAAATGTGATATATTCAACATATTAAATGGCTTAGGGTACAAAAAATTGGCTGAATACAACGTTTTTCCTACCGCCAATGCAGCGCTTGGCGTTGGCGATAGAGTGCTGCTGTGTGCCGTTTGCCTGAATCCGCTGCAGCCTGAGAAAGGGGAGTTGATATGTGCCAACTGCAGTCGCCATTACCAGCCTGTGGCCCTGTGTCCTGATTGTGGCAAGCCGCTTGAAGTAATGACAGCCTGCGGGGCAATAGACTATTTTTGTCAGCTTGGGCATGGCCTGATTTCCCGCCGCCGCCTGGTGTATGGCTATCAGGAGTGATGGTTGTGTCAGTCAAGCTACTGCTGGCCGGCATATCAGCGCTGCTGAATGTCTTGGATTGATTGAACATTTCTGCTTTTTTTGTGTGTTAACCGCTGAAATACGTTAGGTTGTAAAATGCCAATACGTTATCAGCTATCTACTCCACCCTGCCATAGCTAACCAGGGTTTCCAACTCTGGCGGGGCGCTGCTTTCTGGCACCCGCCATTCCAGCTGGGCAATATCCCGGTTGCCGCTATCATTCCGGTGATAAACTTGAATACGGTAATAGCGCTCGTCCCCGCGTCCTACAGAATAATCATCTCCATCCGCACGCGGTGCCAGCCCGACCACCCATCGGATAAGCCGGCAGAGAGATTCCCGCTGCGGGGCAGGCAGGTCGCGCAGGGTAAACAGCTGCCGCCGCTGAAGACCGGGTATATAGGCTACCCCCCTTCCCGGGACAGCTCGATAATGCTGTCATTATCGAATTCTGGCATTTCGGTCATTACCTCGCCCCGCGATGGCTACCCGAACACACTGCCTGCCTGACGCCTGACGCCTGACGCCTGACGCCTGACGCCTGACGCCTGACACCTGACGCCTGACACCTGACACCTGACGCCTACTAATTTACTGTCCTAGATAGCGATATACCACCGCTATATCGCTCTTGCCCAGACCGTCGTCAACCGCATTTTGCCAAATTTCACTGATACGTTTCAGGCCTGGCAAATTGCGGGTATCGGCGGCTTTCAGCGCCAGTCTGGCATCTTTCAGCCCCCATTCCAGGGCCATCTGGGCGTCGTAATGATCATTGGCGATCATAGCCAGTTTCCCTTTGATATAGGGTGCCGCCAGCGGACCGCCTTCGAGTACGCCCCAAAGATCATCCGGCGTAAAGCCCAGCGCTTTGGCCAACTGCGCAGTTTCAGCAATACCTTCCATCATGGCGATAAGCCAGGCGTTGACGATAAGTTTCATGCGGCTGCCGGCTCCGGCCTCGCCCAGCCATTTAGCGCTTTTGGCAATGGCGGCGAATACCGGCTCGATTGCCGCCGCCGCCTGGCGATCGCCGCTGGCAAGTACCACTACCTGGCCGTTTTCCGCCGGTGCTTTGGTGCCGGATACGGGCGCATCGATAAACACTACGTCGGGCCGCGACCGTTTTATCCCATCGATAAGCGAGCGGGTGGCGTCTATTCCCAACGTACCCATTTGGGCGATGATGCCGTGCTGCCTGAGGCTGTTGAGAACGCCATCATCGCCATACATTACGGCATCAGTACTGGTGCCATCGGGCAGCATGGTAATGACGACATCGGCCTGTCTGGCCGCTTCTGCCGGCGTAGCACACTGTATGGCGCCGGCAGCGGCCAGACTGTCTCCTCTAGCTCTGGTGCGATTCCAGACGCGGGTTGGAAAGCCTTTTTTCACTAAATTAGCGGCAAATGCATGGCCCATGGCTCCCAGACCGATAACGGCAACTGTTGTTTGATGACTCTTCATTAGCTCTCCTGAAATACGTAATGGAACGACTCTCAGCGTTGGTATTTAATAAAATCCGTCTTGATGGCGAGGCTGTCATAAAGCTTCATGGCCGAGTGATTATTGCTCTGGGTCAGCCAATAAACGCTGGCCTTGCCGGTATCGTCAGCGTAACGGTAAACCTGCTCAATCAACTGGCGGCCAATGCCTTGGCCGCGGGCTTTTTCATCCACAAACAGATCCTGCAGATAAATCACCGGCTGCTGATGCCAGCCATGTTCATGAATGATGCAGTTTACCAGTCCCCGCAGCTGTCCCTGCTGTTCGGCCACATAGCCGAACATGGAGCTATGCGCTGGGTCGGCCAGGCGCTGAAAGGTAAAGTCATACAATGCGTCTTCACGGATGGAGGAATAAAAGCGGAGGTAATTCCGCCACACGTGTTTCCAGCCCTCTTTATCAGTCAACCGCAAGGGGCGGATAACGATAGCGGTGTCAGCTCGCACAGGCATACCCTCGCCGTTCAGGTTAAAATGCGATCTCGTCAGCCGGCAGGGCGCGAATGGCAACGCCAAAACTGCTGATGGATGACAGGGTGGCATTGTGATGGGCGCGAATCGCTGCAGCAGCGCTGTGAGATTTATCATGGGTGGTATGCGCATCGGCGGCAAGGGTCACCTGATAGCCTAAGCCGGCTGCGCGGCGGGCGGTAGTGTCCACGCAAAATTCACTGGCATAACCACAGATAATCAGGTGATTGACCTCAAGGCTGTCCAGCAGTGCAGCCAGCGGCGTACAGAGAAATGAATCCGGCGTGGTTTTGGTTATCCGCTTATCGCCTGCGTCTGTTACCAAGGTGTGATAAAGCTGCCAGGGCGCCGAGTCGACGGGGAGTTCTTCATCCTGGTGCTGGATGTAAATTACCGGCACCCCGGCCTGTCGCGCCCGCACAGCGAGGGAATTGATCCTGGCAATCACTGTATCGGCATCGCCCGGCATTGGCTGCGGACTGAACAAACCTTCCTGGACATCAATCACCAGCAGTGCAAATGACATACTTCATCCTTAACGGTTGGTTAAAGAATGACGTTATCGATAAAGTCATAAAGATGTCAATGATTGCTGCCGCTATTGGCCTGCCATCGCTTGCAAAAATCGAACGTAACAGGCTGTCGGGGGTCCTGAAAAGCGACGGTAAGGTATGCATATGATGGTCTTGCAGGTACCGGTTGAGACGCCACGGCAAGGCATTAATATGATGGTCTTGCCGGTAACGGCTGAGACGCCACGGTAAGGCGTCATATGACTATTTTGCCGGTGCCGCCCGACAACGAGCGCGGCACCCACCCCCGGCCGGCTATGATCAGGCAATCTGCCGATCTTTTTCCCCCGGCACCTGCCGGATTTTTTTGCTGTTGCTCAGCAGGAAAGCAGACAGCAGGGTAAATGACAGCGTAATAAGCCCCAACACCAAATAAGCCTGATGAAATCCGACAGTATCGTACATGCGGCCCACCCAGGCGGACAGCACCACACCGGATAGCTGCTTGGACAGGTTGAATCCAATCAGGAATAGCGTGGCGGAAAGGCGCGGATCGAATACCGAAGAGATATATTTGAAGGCACCGACCAACAGGAAAGGCAGTTCAAACATATGCAGCGTCTTCAGGAAAATCACTTCCACACCGGTGGTGGCAAACGACGAACCCAGGATCCGCACCGACATGATTAAGCCTGCGACCAATAGCGCATTTTTACTGCCGATACGGTTGACGATGGCCGGAGTGAAAAACATCACCAGCGCATTGAGTAATTCGCCGCCGGTGGTCACAAAGCCGAATATTTCGGTCCCACGCTGGGGGCTGGAAAAAAACGATTTAAAAAAGTTGGCGAACTGCTGATCGAATACGTCATAGATGCTGGCAACGCCGACCACATAGACGATAAACGCCCAGAACTTGGGCATTTTCAACAGTTCTGCCGCCAGTTTAAGCGAAAATGCCCGTTGATTGGCACCGAGTTTATCCATCACCACTGCGCTGGCATTAGCCTCCGGACGGGATAGGAACAGCAATATCGCCAGTACGACGGCAAAACCGGAGGCAATCCAGAAGGTGATATTGGGATCGATACTGAACAGAATACCGGTGATTGAGGCGCAGATAGCCCAGCCGATACAGCCTGATACCCGCACCTTGCCATATTCAAAATGGTTGGCCCGGCTGACCTTTTCGATAAATGCCTCTACCGCTCCTGATCCGCTTGAGAACACAAATCCCAGATACAGCCCGCCGGCCAATGCGCCGGCGAAAATATTAAACTGCAGCAGGGGCGACAGGACAAATATAAAAAAGGGCGCAAACAGGATCAGCAGTATGGTAATGGTCCATAACAAGTGTTTACGCAGGCCCAGTTTATCGGAGATCAGTCCGAAAACCGGTTGGAATACGATGGCGAAAAATGAAATGGAAGAAAACACCAATCCAGTTTCTGTTTTTGTCAGGTGATTGACATCTGCCAGCCAGATGGGGAAAAACGGAAAGTAGGCTGACATGATGAAATAGTAGAAAAAGAAAAACAACATGAAATAGATGAAGTTATGTTTTTCTCTTGGGGTTAGCGCTGATTGAGTCATCTCTTCCACCACAGGGGTTATCTGGCCATAAATCGTCAATAAAAGGGGCGCTGGCCCCTTATCCGCGCTTCAGGCTGAAGCGATAATGGTACTCGCTCGCCGTCAGCAGAAATTCCTGATGGACACTGGGACTCCATGAATCATCCCCGCCGATCCCCATATGAAAGGCATCCAGCGTCAGCCACAAACCGGGCTCCGGCTTCATCAGGTGCCAATGGGTGGTTTCGGTTAACTGATGGGTACTGTAAGGAATCAGCGAAAAATGGAATTTCCCTTTAGCATGCCACTCGCCGACCGACAGATGGCGGGTATGACAGCGCAGACCGTTTTCCGTCGGGAATATATAGGGCGTCGCCATCTGCTCGACGGGCAGCGTCCAGCGTGAAAACCGGGCGGAGGTGGCACGGTCAGGATAGTTTTCATGGGGTCCCTGGCCAAGCCAGCTGACTTCTTTGGCGCGAGTGTCCAACTGACAAACCACCCCGATGCGCGGCAATGGCGGCACCGCAGAAGACACGACTACCCGGATATCGCTCTCCAGCTCACCGCTTTGGGTGATAGTGGTCAGCCAGTCAGTTTTCAGCAGCAGGGCCTGCTGGTGAAAGTAGCCGTGCACCGCCCGGATTATCACCCGGTCTGCTAGCTGCTCGGCATTGAGCGACAGGCAGCGATGTTCAAGAGAATAAAGCCCGGCACTGCGCCAGCGTTCTACCCAGGCGTTGGGATCGATGCGCTCAACTTCACTGACGCCGATATCGTTATCCAACGGCGCACGGATAAACTGATCGGCCAGTGGGCTCAGCAGGCCACTTCTCTCCGCCTGATACCATTGAGTCAGGCGGCCGCTCTGTTTGTTGATAATCCAACGCTGCTGCTCATGGCACACCACAAAATCATGCTCATTTTCATTCAGTTTCGGCACCTCTCGGCCCGGATCGGCGTTCTGTTCCAGCGCCAGCGACCGAGCCCCCGGCAGATCCCATTGAGCCCAGGCCACTTGATGACCGGCGGGCGACCACCGGGTTCCATCAGGCTGGATGACGCTGACATAGAGGGTCAGCCTGCCGTCGTGCAGAGGCTGCTCCAGCACTTCTACCAGCGTTAACCGCTGTTGCTGTTCGGCCTGCAGGCTGAGCCTGCACTCGCCAGCCTGGATTTCAGCCCCATCGAGCTCGACTGACCAGCGCAGCAGTTCATTGTCGGTGGCGCGAAACAGATACTCGCTGGTGATATCGATAACCAGCGGGTGGGCACAGACCAGGTTGAACTGGAAAAACTGCTGCTGCTTTTTCACCTCAAACAGAGAAGGGTGGGGGGTACGGTCCGGAAATACCAGACCATTGAGGCAAAACTGACGATCGTTGGGTTTGTCGCCAAAATCACCACCGTAGGCCCACCAGGTTCGGCCTTGCTCATCGGTGCGATTCAAGGCTTGATCGGCCCAGTCCCAGATAAAACCGCCCTGCAGGCGAGGATATTGACGGAATGCCTGCCAGTAATCGGCAAAACTGCCGAGACTGTTGCCCATTGCATGGGCGTATTCGCACAATATCAGCGGGCGATTTTCACCCGGCTGGCCAATCCATTTCTTGATTGACCATTTGGGCACGGCAGGAATCAGCAGGTCGTCATCCACCCGGGCATACATCGGACAAATGATATCCGTTGCCCGACTGTTGGCACCGCCGCCTTCATATTGTACCGGCCGGTCAGGATCGGCACTTTTGATCCACTGATAGAGTGCGTCATGAGTCGATCCATGTCCTGACTCATTACCCAGCGACCAGATGATGATGCTGGGATGATTCCGGTTGCATTGCACCATCCGGGTAACCCGCTCGCTAAAAGCGGCAAACCACGCCGGATCGTCAGACAGGCGGCTCATCGGCTCCATGCCGTGGGTTTCGATATTGGCTTCGTCGACAACGTACAGGCCATACTGATCACACAACCGATACCACAATGGATTATTCGGGTAATGAGAACAGCGTACTGCGTTGATGTTATTCTGCTTCATCAGCAGGATATCCTGCACCATGGTGTCGGCATCCATCACCTGTCCATTGGCCGGATGGTGTTCATGGCGGTTTACGCCACGAATCAGCAATGGTTTGCCATTGAGCCGTAACAGACCGTCCTTGATTTCAACCCGGCGGAAGCCGACATCATAGGCTTCGGCTTCAAGCGTAGCGCCAGCCCCATTGCGTAACGCCACCACCACTCGATAAAGATGCGGGCATTCCGCGCTCCACAGATGAGGATCGCTCACCGAAAGCGTAGCGGTGACCCGCTCCGGATAATGGCCACGCTCATCAATCGCCTCCGAGCCCAGCGGTACTTCGCGTTGTGCCACCGCCTGATTGCCGTGCCACAGCGAAATAGCCAGTCGATAATCGGCCAGCGGAGCGGATAACGGGCCGATGGCGGCGTTGACTTCCAGCGTGCCATCGCGGTAGAGCGCATCCAACTGGGTGCGCAGGTGAATATCGGTAAAGCTGACCTGCGGTTTATGCAGTAATGACACCGAGCGGAAAATGCCGCTCATACGCCACATATCCTGATCTTCCAGATAGCTGCCGTCACTCCAGCGCACGACCAGTACGCAAAGACGATTGCGGCCCGTCGTTAGAAAGCCGGATAAATCAAATTCAGCCGGCAACCGGCTGTCTTTGGAGAAGCCGACCCAGCGGCCATTACACCATAGATAAAATGCGGAATTGACGCCGCCAAAAATGACGCGGGTCCGCCCTTCGGCCAGCCAGTCGGCGGATATATCAATGTTTAGCGAATAACAACCGGTCGGATTTTCATCCGGCACCCAGGGCGGATTGACCGGTATAGGGTATTTCACGTTGGTATAAATCGGTGCGTCATAGCCGGCCAACTGCCAGTTGGCCGGCACCTGTATGGCGCGAGCATCAGACAGATCAGCACTGAGCCACTCTTCAGGTACCGCCTCAGGTCGTGTGAAATAATTGAATTGCCACTCGCCATCCAGACTCTGCACACGTTCCGAGGGACTATCTAGACGGGCGCTCTGTTCATCTCTCCAGCTGTTGAAAGGCGGATGGGCATTAAGCTTTCGGCTATGGGGTACTGCCGGGTTTTGCCAGTCTTTGCGAGACAGCACCGTGGCCAGCGAATGGCAGGGATCCGATTCCGTGAAGCCTGAATGGGGCAGAGTCATAGAGAACCTTTTGAACTTGAGAGAGACGAGAAGAGCGATGATAATTATGTTATCCGCTCACATGACGAATTTAGTTAAACGTGTTTTGTCTGAATCGATCAATTACGCAACGGTAAAAAAGTGATCTCTTTCAAATAAATAATCACGATAAGCTCTTTAAGAATGGAATTTGTTGTTGTCTCAGCGCCATCGTCGGTCTGGGAAAGCAGCAGAGTAGATTGACTAGCCGGTCAAAACCAACACCTCTTGGCGATAGCTCAGTCAGCCCTAATCGGGGTGAAAGGCCTAAATATGTCAATAAATTGTGAGCGCATAACCAAATGGTTTACACATCAGGCTGGCGACGGCAGGGTCGCATACGTAGCCTGTTTGACTTATCATTTAAACGGTTCAATTATCATGTAAACGGTTCAATTATCATGGCATCAGCCGAGCCGCAAACGGACGCTATTAAGGGAATCGAAGCCACATGAAGCCAAAAAATGCCACCTTGGACGATGTGGCCCGCCATGCCGGTGTTTCATATCAGACCGTATCACGCGTGCTTAACCGCTCGAGAAATGTGGCTCCCGCTACCCGGCTTAAAGTCGAGCAGTCCATTAGCGCCCTTAATTATGTGCCTAACCGGATGGCCCAGCAGTTGGCAGGCAAAAGCAGCGCCACACTCGGTTTGGTGACCACGTCGCTTGGCTTTCATGCGCCATCGCAAATCGCCGCAGCGATAAAAATCCATGCCCAGCAGGCGGGCTATAATGTCCTGATCGCCATGGTTAACGAAGATTTGCCGGATGGCCTGCAGGCAGCGGTAAACGAGCTCCAGGCCCAGCGGGTGGACGGTATCATTATCAATCTGCCACTGGATGGACCCCAGGCCGAAGCGCTGTCGGCAAACAATGGCGATATGGCCTGCCTGTTCCTTGATGTGCCCCCCGATGCCGGGGTGTTCTATGTGATGTTCAACCCGGATGACGGTACCCGTGAGAGTGTGGATCACCTTTTTTTGCAGGGGCATCGGCAGTTCGCCTTGTTATCCGGTCCTATGGCGTCGGTATCGGCGCGACTGCGTCTGCAGAGCTGGCAGCGGGCGCTGCAAGAACGGGGCCTGACGGCGGCGGTTATCGGCCAAGGTGACTGGACTGCGCAGAGTGGTTACCTGCGCACCCTGGAGATGCGCCATCAATGTGCGCACTTTACCGCTATTCTGGTCGGCAATGACCAAATGTCGTTGGGGGTAATTAGCGCACTGCAGCAGCAAAATGTGGCGGTACCGGCCCAGGTATCGGTTATTGGTTACGATGATACCCGCGACAGCGCCTTTTTCCTGCCTGCATTGACCACCGTTTCTCAGGATTTTAATCAACTCGGGCAAGAGGCGGTGACTCGTCTGGTGTCGATGCTCGGTAACCCAGCCCAACCGCATTCTGCATCGGTCATGCTGCCTACCCATCTGGTGGTGCGTCATTCTACCGCTGCGCCAATAAAGGGCGCCGATTTGCATCATATCGCAGACTCCCTCCAGCAGATCGTTACTGCCTTGCGGGGAATATAGGCAAACTATCGGCAGCATGCCGAGCAACCCATTTGGCTGCCGACGATACGCTGGCTGCGTGCTGGATAACGCTTTAGTGATTAGGCATCACCAGCAGCGGCTTATCAGTCCTGCCTGGCGTTCCGAAGTAGGCGAGGGCATCGCGCCAGCGGTCCAGCGGAAACCGGTTCAGGCCGCCCAAGCGGGTGTGGCAAAGCAGGGGCCAGAGCGTCTGAAACCAATGCTGCCAGGTTTCAGGCGTCACGCCGACCAGTTGGTCGCGCAAATGAAAGCGCCTGGGCAGGCAGCCGCCGGGGGCAATGCGCAGCGGCCGGCCCGACAGCAGTCCGTAAGATACAAACACCGTCGCTGGACTTGCCGCCGCCAGCATGGCCGTCCCCTGAGGGCCTCCGACCGCGTCGAACACCACCTGACTGCCGGCGGCGGCGGCATTAATTCCGTCGATATCCATGCTGGCCACCGGGGTGATGCCCAGTTGTACCAATCCACTGCGGTGTATCGGTGAACGATAGATGCCGACCACTTCCCTGGCGCCCTGCATCAGCGCCCATTGGGCAATCAGACCGGCGCATTGAGATCCGGCGCCGCTGACCAGTACTTTCGCCCCTCTGACCGCTACCTGTTTCAGCATCAACATCGCCGCCAGGGGGTTGATGTACCCTCGCGCCGCAATATCATCCGTAACGTCCTCCGGCACCCAGACCAGCCAGCGGGGGTCGATATCCAGAAATCGCTGCCAGGTGCCGTCGGCGCGCAGCGGCAATACCCGGCGGCCATTGAACGCTTTCCAGGCGCCGGTGGTGCTGATGACGCGGCCCAGTCCTTCATAGCCGGCAACCAGCGGCGGCTGAAGCCGATGGCGGTAAGCGCCGGTAATGGGGATAAGATCGGAAGGATTGATCGGCGTGGAGATCATGGCGATGCGGATTTTGTCAGCAGCCGCAACCGGCATTGGCGCGTTTTCAAGCGTCAGAACCTCGGCAGGAGCACCGAACTGGTGGTACCACAGGGCAGAGTTGATCATTTCAGCGGCGTGCAAGAACGCTGAAACAGCGCTCTTGCAGCAAGGTTAAATCGCTTTGGGCAGCGAATCCCACTGGCCCTCGGCGCAGTGATCACCAGGATGCTCCCGGGCTTCGGTGTAGGTCAACTGCAGCAGTTCGCTGGTATGGGCACGGATGCTGTTGGTCAATGCCAGATTGCCATTCAGCTCTTGTCCATAGGACGGAATAATCTGCCGCAGCTTTTCCTGCCATTCAGTTGACGCCATGTGCTCCTTGAACATGGTGCCAAGCAGACCGAGCATAATCGGTGCGGCGGTCGACGCGCCCGGAGAGGCGCCCAGCAATGCCGACAGCGATCCATCGGCCGCACTGACCACTTCGGTGCCAAATTGCAATACGCCGCCTTTTTTGGCGTCTTTTTTGATGATCTGCACCCGCTGGCCGGCATCGATAAGCGACCAGTCTTCAAGCCGCGCTTCAGGATAATACTCACGCAACGCATCCAAGCGGGTTTTGTCGGACATCACCAACTGACTGATGAGATATTTGAGCAGGTCAAAGTTGTCCAGTCCGACATGCATCATCGGTAGTATATTCTGCCGGGTCAGCGTACGGAACAGATCCAGCCAGGATCCCTGTTTAAGGAATTTACTGCTGAAGGTCGCAAACGGGCCAAACAGCAGGGTGCGCTGGCCATCCAGCACGCGAGTATCGATATGGGGTACTGACATCGGCGGCGCGCCGACCGAGGCTTTGCCATAGACTTTTGCCAGATGCCCACTGACCACCTGTGGATTGGAGGACACCAGGAATTTTCCGCCCACCGGGAAACCGGCGTAGCCGCGAGCCTCCGGAATGCCGGAAAGCTGCAGTAATTTCAGTGAAGCGCCGCCGGCGCCGATAAAGATAAAGCGGGTCCGCACCTGGCTCTGCCTGCCGCCGTTATCCTTATCAGCGACGATAACCGTCCAGGTTTGGTCAGCATTGCGTTTGATATCGACCACATCATGCCGCAGATGCAGGTTGAATTTGTCGCGTCCCTTCAGCGATGTCATCATCTGCTGCGTCATTTCGCCGAAATTGACGTCGGTTCCCATTGCCATACGCGTGGCCGCCACCTTCTGAAAAGGTTTGCGGCCCTCCATGACGATCGGCGCCCATGCACGAATTTGATTGCTGTCTTCGGAATATTCCATTCCCCGGAACAGGGTGCTGCTCTGCAGAGCGGTATACCGTTTACGCAGGAAATTGATATCTTCGTCGCCCCAGACAAAACTCATATGGGGGACGTTATTGATAAAGCTGGGCGGATTAACCAGGATGTTCTGCTTGACCAGATAGGCCCAGAACTGGCGAGAAATTTCAAAAGATTCGTTGACCGACACCGCTTTGGAAATATCAATAGAGCCATCCGCCTGCTCAGGGGCGTAGTTAAGCTCACAAAAGGCAGCGTGTCCGGTACCGGCGTTATTCCAGCCATTAGAGCTTTCTTCGGCGATGTTGCCCAGACGTTCATACATATTGATCGTCCAGTTGGGCTCAAGTTCCTTCAGGTACGTCCCAAGCGTCGCACTCATCACCCCGCCACCGATCAGCACAACATCCACCGGGGCGTTATTCGCAGCCGTGTTCAGCTTGGATGACGCACCGAGGGTCATGCCAAGGGCTGCGCTAAAATGCTTTTTCATGCGCAGTGTCTCTATTTAAGAAAATAAGTATACCGCAGGGCAATATCTTAAGGTCGTTTGCGCCCAATACTGTCTGCAAATCTCTTTGATTCTATTAGCCGGTACCGGCTAAGTAAACCCGAAAGTTCATGGTCGACAACATCACGATAGCAAAAACTTATGGGACCTAACTCACTGATATAAGTCTTTTTATTATCGATGAGTCTGTTTTATTTCACATTTACTTTACATCTGTTTACCTTCTTTTTTTGTGGAAATCAAATAATTTTTATTAGAGAGTTGCGGCCAATCACAGTTACTTATGTATTTGGCACAATTAACCTCTGCTATTGTCATGGCGTTATTATTTCTTGATGAAATTACAGCCTAGGCCCAGGTTAAATAAGGGGTCGGGATGAGAATTATCAACATGGTTTAATAGGGGGCGATTGCGTTATTCCGACCACAGGCAGCAGGCAACATGCCGCGCAAAGGCGGTATCGATAACTGAGGGTTGCCAAGGTAGGCAAGCAGGTGCAAGGGAGACTCTCGCCAGCGATGAAACACCAAATCAGGTTGCTTTCCGGCGGCGTTGCTGCGGTTTGGGGGCTGCGGGGACCAAGGCGGTGACCTGACTTTCTACCCAGCCATCCATAACACGGGTGGTCAATTGACTGCCGATGCCGACATCAGCAGTATGGCTGACCAGTTTACCCTGGGAAGTGGTCGTTACGCTGAATCCGCGGGCCAGGGTCTTCAGGGGGCTGACCGCTTCAAGCTGTGAGCAGAGCATACCAAAGGTGCGCTGCTGTTGGCTCAGTTGACGCGTCGCCTGCTGCGTCAACTGGAACCGCAATGATTGCAGCCGCTGCTGCGCCCGGTGAATTCGCGGCAGTGGCGTCTGCTGCTGTAATTGCTGCTGCAGACGTTCATGCCGACGCTGCGCCCGGCGCAGCTGCGCCTGCAGGCTGTCATCCAGACGACGACGCAACCTGATGAGCGCCGTCTGCTGACGAGCCAGGCGTAAATGAGGATGCTGCTGGTCCAGGCGATGCTGCAAGCGAGTTGCTTGCTGCTGGCGCTGGGCAATAAAATAGTCCATTGCCATCTCCAGGCGCTGCAGCTGGCCCTGTAGCTGACGCAGCAGCTCCAGCTGATTACGGCTGACCAACTCCGCAGCGGCCGAAGGAGTAGGTGCGCGTAAATCAGCGACGAAATCGGCGATGGTCACGTCGGTTTCGTGACCCACGGCACTGACCACCGGCAGCCTACTGGCGGCAATCGCCCGGGCTACCCGCTCGTCATTAAAGCTCCACAGATCTTCCAGTGACCCACCGCCACGGCCGATGATAAGCACATCGCATTCAGCCCGGCGGTTGGCGGCCTCGATAGCCCGCACAATCTGCATTGGCGCATCCTGGCCCTGAACCGGGGTTGGATAGATAACCACTGGCAGCGACGGATCACGGCGTTTGAGTACGTTAAGGATATCGTGCAGGGCGGCGCCGCTGGCGGAAGTAATTACCCCGACTCGGCGGGCAGGGCTGGGCAATGGCTGCTTGAGGGCGATATCGAAAAGCCCTTCTGCGGCCAATTGCTGTTTAAGTTGCTCAAATTGCTGCTGCAGCAAGCCATCACCGGCAGGCTGCATACTTTCGGCAATCAACTGGTAATCGCCACGCGGCTCGTAAAGCGTCAGCGTGGCTCGCACCACCACTTGCTGGCCATTGCGTGGCAGCAGATTGACCCGGCGATTGCTGTTGCGAAACATGGCGCAGCGAACCTGGGCCCGGTCATCCTTCAGGGTAAAATACCAGTGGCCTGATGCCGGTTGCGAAAAGTTGGAGATCTCCCCGGACAGCCATACTTGCCCGATCTCGCCTTCTAGCAGTTCTCGTACCGTTTTATTCAGACGGCTGACGGTAAAAATCAGGTTAGCGGGTGGGGTAGCCATGTGATCGGGATCAAGCTCCATTAATACCGGTTAATCGGTTGATATTACGTATCGTGGACCGCTAATCAAGTATTTTTTAAAAAAAATGCTGGAGGCAATCGATTACGTTCTGTATAATGCCACGGCAATATTTTATCTGTTTCACATCCACCTTGGTGAGATATTGCATATGCTACGTATTGCTAAAGAAGCCCTGACTTTCGACGACGTTCTCCTGCTGCCTGCCCACTCTACCGTTCTGCCCAACACGGCTGATCTCGGTACCCAACTGACGAAAACCATCCGTCTAAACATACCGATGCTGTCCGCTGCGATGGACACCGTAACCGAATCCGGCCTGGCCATTGCCCTGGCTCAAGAAGGCGGTATAGGTTTTATCCACAAAAACATGTCCATCGAACGCCAGGCTGAAGAAGTCAGCCGCGTGAAAAAACATGAAAGTGGCGTGGTCAGCGACCCTAAAACCGTGACCCCCTCTACCACCCTTTCCGAGGTCAAAGAACTGACTGCCCGTAACGGCTTTGCCGGCTATCCGGTGGTGACCGACGATAACGAACTGGTCGGCATCATCACCGGCCGCGACGTGCGTTTTGTTACCGATCTGAGTCAGCCGGTAACCGCGGTGATGACGCCTAAAGAGCGTCTGGTCACCGTCAAGGAAGGCGAGGCCCGCGAAGTGGTGCTGCAAAAAATGCATGAAAAGCGCGTGGAAAAAGCTCTGGTAGTGGACGCCCAGTTCCACCTCATCGGAATGATTACGGTTAAGGATTTCCAGAAAGCGGAACGCAAACCCAACGCCTGTAAAGATGAGCACGGTCGTCTTCGCGTGGGTGCCGCGGTGGGTGCCGGTGCCGGTAACGAAGAACGTGTTGATGCGCTGGTGGCGGCCGGTGTCGACGTCCTGCTGATTGACTCCTCGCACGGACATTCGGAAGGCGTGCTGCAGCGCATTCGCGAAACTCGCCGGCGCTATCCTGATCTGCCGATTATCGGCGGCAACGTTGCCACCGCTTCCGGTGCCCTGGCGCTGGTTGATGCCGGCGTCAGCGCCGTCAAGGTCGGCATCGGCCCAGGCTCCATCTGTACCACCCGTATCGTCACCGGCGTCGGTGTACCGCAAATCACCGCCATCTCTGATGCGGTAGAAGCCCTTGAAGGCACCGGCATCCCGGTAATTGCCGACGGCGGCATCCGTTTCTCGGGCGACATCGCCAAAGCCATTGCTGCCGGCGCGGCCTGCGTGATGGTCGGTTCCATGCTGGCCGGTACTGAAGAATCCCCGGGTGAAATCGAACTTTACCAGGGCCGTTCGTTCAAGTCCTATCGCGGCATGGGTTCATTGGGCGCGATGTCCAAAGGCTCCTCGGATCGCTATTTTCAGACCGACAACGCTGCGGATAAACTGGTGCCGGAAGGTATCGAGGGCCGTGTCGCCTATAAAGGCCGCCTGAAGGAGATCGTTCATCAGCAAATGGGCGGTCTGCGATCCTGTATGGGGCTTACCGGGTGTGCTACTATCGACGACCTGCGGACCAAGGCTGAATTCGTTCGTATCAGCGGTGCCGGCATCCAGGAAAGCCATGTTCACGATGTGGCCATCACCAAGGAATCGCCGAACTACCGCATGGGTTAATCGCCCATTCAGCCCGCGTAGGGTTGCATTACCCCATGCGGTGAAGATAAGCCCGATATGACGTCGGGCCATTTTTGTTATTATTTTGATATCCGTTCCTGGAATACGCCACCTATGACCGACAACATTCACAAGCACCGCATTCTGATTCTGGATTTTGGTTCGCAGTATACTCAGCTCATTGCCCGCCGGGTGCGTGAACTGGGCGTATATTGCGAACTCTGGGCCTGGGACGTGACTGAAGCGCAAATCCGCCAATTCAATCCGAGCGGTATCATCCTTTCCGGCGGCCCGGAAAGCACCACTGAGCAGAACAGCCCGCGCGCGGCCGAGTTCATCTTCCAGGCGGGTTTCCCGGTATTGGGCGTGTGCTATGGCCTGCAGACCATGGCGCTGCAGCTGGGCGGTAAAGTTGACGGTTCCAGCCATCGTGAATTTGGTTATGCCCAGGTTCAGGTGGTTGCCGACAACGCCCTGGTGCGCAATATCCAGGATTCCCTCGACCCGCACGGCAGACCGTTGCTGGATGTATGGATGAGTCACGGCGATAAAGTGACGGCGATTCCTGAAGGCTTTGTGACCATCGCCAGTACTGAAACCTGCCCTTACGCCATTATCGCCAACGAAGAAAAGCGCCTTTACGGCGTACAGTTCCATCCGGAAGTCACCCATACCCGTCAGGGCCTACGGATCCTTGAACGTTTTGTCCTGGATATCTGCCAGTGCGAAGCCTTGTGGACCCCGGCCAAAATCATTGAGGATGCGGTTGCCCGCCTGCGTGAGCAAATCGGTGATGATCACGTCATTCTTGGCTTATCCGGCGGGGTGGACTCTTCGGTGACCGCCATGCTGCTGCATCGCGCCATCGGCGATCGCCTGACCTGCGTGTTTGTCGATAACGGTCTGCTGCGATTGAATGAAGCCAGCCAGGTGCTGGACATGTTTGGCGAACAGTTCGGCCTTAATATCGTCCATGTGCCGGCCGAAGACCAGTTCCTCGCCGCCCTGGCCGGTATTGACGAACCTGAAGCCAAGCGCAAGACCATCGGCCGGGTGTTCATCGAGGTGTTTGACGACCAGGCCAGCCGTCGGCCGCACGTTAAGTGGCTTGCTCAGGGCACTATTTACCCTGATGTTATCGAGTCTGCCGCTTCCGCCACCGGTAAAGCCCATGTCATCAAATCCCATCATAACGTTGGCGGCCTGCCCAAAGAAATGAAACTGGGCCTGGTTGAGCCGCTCAAAGAGCTGTTCAAAGATGAAGTGCGCAAGATCGGTCTGGAGCTCGGCCTGCCATACGATATGCTCTACCGACACCCGTTCCCGGGACCGGGCCTGGGCGTGCGCGTGCTGGGTGAAGTGAAGAAGGAATATTGCGATCTGCTGCGCCGCGCCGATGCCATCTTTATCGAAGAGCTGCACAAGGCCGAGCTTTACCATAAGGTCAGCCAGGCATTTACCGTTTTCTTACCGGTTAAATCGGTGGGTGTGATGGGAGACGGCCGCAAGTATGACTGGGTGGTTTCGCTGCGTGCGGTCGAAACTATCGATTTCATGACCGCGCACTGGGCGCATCTGCCTTACGAGTTCCTGGGACGCGTGTCGAACCGGATTATTAATGAGATCGATGGGATTTCACGAGTGGTTTATGATATTTCGGGTAAACCGCCGGCGACGATCGAGTGGGAATGATTTCGCGTCTGGCAACAGCCTGCACGTAAAAGCAGTAAAGTACCTCTAAGCCCGCGTAACTGCGGGCTTTTTTGTTTTTATGTCTGGCACTTTCTGGCAGCTGTTAGCAACGGGAAGCACGGTTTTTTCAATGGAATTTTTGATGGTACTCTCTGGTTTTGAATTCAGGTTTGAAAAAGTACCATGTGATAAATTTCGGTTGAGTTATGGTATTTGTTTTTTATAACTCCATTAAAAACAGATAGTTAAATAACTTTTCTGAATTTTTTACAACATGGTATTTTTTGATAAAGGAAAACAATAAACCATGTTGACTGACACCAGGCTGCGTCACCTTAAGCCGAAGGAGAAACTCTATAAAGTTAATGACCGTGATGGTCTGTATGTTGCGGTCACTCCGGCTGGAACGATCTCATTTCGTTATAACTATTCAATAAACGGAAGACAGGAGACCGTTACTTTTGGCCGCTATGGTGTGGGAGGGATCACGCTTGCAGAAGCGCGTGAACGGCTCAATGAAGCTAAAAAAATGGTTGTCGGTGGAAGATCGCCAGCGAGGGAAAAAGCTAGAGATAAAGCGCGTATCAAAGATGCGGAGACTTTTGGTGCATGGGCTGAGAAATGGTTACGCGGCTATCAAATGGCTGAATCGACGCGTGATATGCGGCGTTCGGTATATCAAAGGGAGTTGAAGTCAAAATTTGCCCAGCAGAAACTGAGTGAGATTACACATGAAGACTTACGCGCATTAACCGATAACATTGTCGAGAGAGGGGCACCGGCGACTGTAATGGTCAACTAAAACCGGACACGGATTTAGGCACATTGTTGTAATCGGCGTTCATATTCATCCGGCGATATATTTCCCAGCCGATAATG
>NZ_SMCR01000014.1 GCF_004343195.1 Biostraticola tofi
TGTGCTGCAAAACCAAATTGACACATTCCTGCTTGAACTCATGGGTAAATGTTTTTCTTCGCATTCTCACCTCGTTAGCGTTGCTCATTATATCTTTAACAAAGTGTCCGGTTTGATTAGACCATTACATCGCCCGGGATTATCTAGTGATAAAGTTATGAGCTTTGGGAAAAATGCAGTGATTAGCTCGAGAAATAGGGACACGTTCCATATGCCCCTGTTGTGGTGACTCAGATAGCGGAGACTAGGGCCTCTTTAGCCAAGCGTTGCATGTTTAACGAGCGGGTGCTTAGACCGGCCTTGGCGAACCGGTAGCGCATATAAGAGGAAATGTCGTCCTCATGCGAGGAAACTATCAACTGACGATTGCTAAACTCACAGCGCAGCAGATCAGTTAAAGAGGCGATATTTACCTCATCCAGCGACTGGGATGGGTCATCGATCAGGATCAGTGGTATGCTCGAGTAAACTCTATTCAGTGAGAGGAAAAAGCCCAGGCTAAGTGCCGACACCTGTCCGGAGCTCATCGACAGAATCGCATCATACTCAGATTTTTCAGCTGTAAGGAATCTGAGCTCTTTACCATCTTTGCTTTCGATAAACAGACCCAAGCCTCGCTGATAGTTCTGAATAAGTCTTCCACTATAAATATGGAAAATTAGCTCAATTTCAGAAATCGTTTGTTCAGAGTAGCTGCGTTCTGTTTTCTCCAAGGTAGCCTTTAGGTTATTGACCTTATCTTTGGCAATCTTCGCCGCGTTGGTCTCACGCTGAATGACCTGTAGCTCATCAAGGCATTGTTTCAGCCTACTACTCTGCGCTTCGCTTGCCTTAGCAGCGATGTATAGCTCTTTGTCTTTCAGCGTTTGAGGCTCGATGATATAGAAGTCCTGCAGCTCACTGAAGGCAGCTGTAATGACCTTTCTCCAATCTTGCGGCAGAGGTTCTGTTTCAGCTGTTTTCTTGCCTCTTATGAAAGCTATCAAAGCCTGAGTCCTAGTGTCCACCACCTCCGCGTTTTCGGAGAACGAGTGGTTGAGCTGTAAACCTAAGGTTTGAAGCCGGGCGGCAAGTTGGGTAATTGCTGGCAGCCGAGCCTTATCACGAAGCAGGGCGTTGTGTAGGGGGCTGCTATACCCAAAGGATAACTGTGCTTCTCGGGACTGGATCTGAGCTTCAATCACTGTCAGCTCCGCAGCCATCATCACTGTGAGATTTATTAGGGCCTGGCCGTCAGCGCTTAGTGCGTCATTAATCTGCTTTGATCTGAGCTCAATCTTTTGCAGCATAGTTTTATGGGATTGCCAGTCAGCACCACACAATGGGCAATGCTGATCGTCGGCATTGACTTTAGCATGTTCAGCCACCAGTTCTGCTTTTAGACGATTCAGCTCTGCAGCGGCGTTGTTATTAGATCTGCTCTTTTGCTGAAGCGCGTCACGTGTAACAATTTGCTCAAGGAACCATTCCAAGCGTCCTTGGCCCCATCCGGGAAGGCTTTTGGCCTCATTGGCCTTGATGGCTGTAGTGCCACGTTTGATGACCCCGCCCCATTTGAGCAGGTCGTTTAACTCTTTTTTGGTGACATCTAGGTCATTCAGCTTATTCAAATCATTGCCAAAACTTGCCAGGCTCTTCACCGAGTCCTTGTTAAGCTCAATATAATTTTCAATAGAATCGTTTTTATCCCTGATCTGTATCGCACTTTTAAGTAGAGCCAGTCTTTGAAGTCGCTGGATATTTTCGTTGTATTCACTGTGAATGTCCGCAGAGTAGGTGGGGAAGGGGGCTTCTTTGTCCCAGCCTGGTTGAAGCATTGCGGTGGAAATCTTTTTATATTCAATTGCTCCTAGGTCGGCTTGAATCATTCCCTTGAGCAATTTGGCTTCAGATTCTAACCTTGATAGATCAGCAGTACGTTTAGCATCACCAATAAACTTTGTCAGACGCAAAGCGATAGATTTACAGTTGTCAGTTTCTGCCTTGACGTCGCTAATGTTAAAGAGGTTGTTCAATGCCTCTTTACGCTTGTCTACTCGCGTATGTAGGAGCTGGTTTTGGCCTTGCTCCAAATAATTTAAGTATGAGAAGTTTTCTTTAAAATTTTTTCCAAAGACATCTTCAATAAAATTATCTTCTCGAAAATTTTCTGCTACGTAATCGTTAGAAGAAAATTCGGGTAATTCGTAAAGCATGAGGTGGGTGAATTGGTCGGCACGATTGTTCGACTTCTCGTCAAAGTTTGCTGCGGGAGTATGCCTTGCTAGAACAAGTTTGCGCGAGCCATTGAAGAATTCTATCTTGATTACAAGGTCTTTATTCCCCGAGCGGTTGTTCCAGAGAAGATTGTCATCATAATTAGTTCTTTTACCCATCATTAAGGTGTTGGATAGATGACAAATCCGTTTTATACCTCCGGTTAGCAGTAGTTCGATGGCGTCGAATATGCTCGTCTTGCCAAAGCCATTGGGGCCATCTAGGGTCAGAAGTGATGAATCGCCGAAATCCAGATGGATTTGTTTGAAAGCCTTAAAGCTAGAAATCTCAATTTTGGAAATTTGCCAGTTCATCGGTAATCAGCTCCTTGATTAAGTCTTCGATATTTATTTGGCCGTGTTTTTGTATGGTTTTATAAGTCTTGGTAAGGTCGGCTTCAGCCACAGCCTCCCCAATTTGTAGGCGAAGTGGTACTAGTTCCACTTTTTTTATTTGGAGCGCCAAGAAAGGTAGTTTGATAAAGATTTTTGCAGCCGCACTATATTTGGTGGCTGCTGTTGGTTCGTTTTTATATATGTCGAATTGTGTTTTATCTGATATTAATTCGTTTAGGTTGGCGAAGTCCAGTCCCTTAATAGCCTCCATTTCGGTGTCGCTATAATAAAGCACGTATTTTTTGTAGAAGTGTGGATCTTCTTCGATTTCAAAAATCTTTTCTTCGTGGTTCTTGAATTCTGCCAACTTGTCGAGATGATGAATGCAGATTAAGTCGCAGTTTTTTTTAAATGCTGGATCAGCTGTGAATGCTACCGGCGCGGACTGGTTGATAATAGCATTGAGATCGCCAGGTTTCATTAAATTGTCTAACCTGTGCAAAACTGCAAATCGGATCGCCGTACCGTTCTCCCGAACATAGAAACCGGTTGTGTCGTTCTCATGTACTTTGGAAAATTCGTGTGCATCTAGAGCTTGATGAATAATGTCAATAATCATTTAAGTCGAGCCTCTGCGTCTTCCTTTGTCAAAATGCTGATGCATAAACTTTTGGTGATGTTGCTATCGATGCGGTCTTGATCATCAATGGAGATTTCATCGAAACAGTTTGTATATTTGGTATCAATTATGAAGCTCTCGTTTGCCTTAGCTGCAATCAGATTGTTAAATTCGAATAAAAGCCTTCCTAGATCATCGTTATTTTTTATTTCTGCGATAATCTCAGATGTGCAGTATCTTTTGTCTGTTGGTTCTGGTAAATATAATGCTGTTGGCGCATAAAATTTATTATTGCTATCCAAGTAATGTGGTAGTCGTTTTAAGATTGGCTCGGCATCAATCGTATGTAAGAGATCTGAGTATCTGCGTATGTCTGAATTCTGAATGCGTGAGAATTTCTCTGAGGGCTTCATCAGTTGACAGAGTGTCTTGAAATCGCCTCCCTCAGAGAGCCTTATAAGCTCATATATACGTCTAGCTCTTTTGTAGGCAGCGTCCGACATACATGGGAGTGATTCAGCTAGTCTTTCTTCCAGATGAGTGTGGAGGCGTGCCTTCAACTCAATCGCGAAATAGTCTTTTCTTTCATACGGATTCGCGTCCGTTATATCTGCAAGAATATTTGCTGCAGTCATTCGGTGTTCGTAAGCTGCTTTACGCTGAGCATCACCTTCATTTTGTATTCTTGCGTGAATGGTTAGCGCTTGCGAGCTTATTTTTTCTGATAATAGGCAATAATTTGTTTCTATCAGGCTGTCATCAAAAAAAATTGCCTGGCGGACATGAATTTCTTTGATAATTTGCTTTGTCAGTTCTTCTATTTTATCAAGTTCGCAATGTCGAAATTCACCATATGCATAGAATTCAACGCGCTCGTGATTGGGTGCCAAGTAATCACTATGATCATTTATGGGTTGGGATATGTGAAAATATCTTTTAATTCCTGCGATTCTATCTAGCTCTATACTAGCTGATTTTTCTAAAGCTTCTTTGTAGTTACTGCGATAGTCGCCTATTTTTGCTTTAACTTGATGGGCGCTTATTAAATTATTGTATTTGTAAATCGCAAAATCATCTGTACTGTCTAGCTGCAGCTGAAAATCACAATCTCCTTGATTAATCAGCTTCAGACAATGATAGAGCGCTACTTTGCCTTGGTAGACAAATCCACTCCAAGTGGATATGGCGCTATGGGGGTACTTGCTTGCTTCCTCGTCGCTCATATTGGGTACTTTCACCACACAGTCATGCAGTTTTTGAGTGAAGGAATGATATCACAGTGCCATTATGTTTTTTAGTCAGATACGCGAACAGGTAGATGACCTCGATCACATAAAACCACATATACAATAGGTAGATTACTTAACAACATCTGTTCTAACGGCGTAAGAAGCCGAAGATAGTATGCTGTGACATAATGAATTTTGCCGCCTGAAAAGAGTTGTAATGAGTGAATTGTCGAGGTGACCACTGAGTTTCTCAACAAATGATAACTGTCTAGTGTATCTGGCATCAAGATTACGGTTGCTTTCTAATATACCCTTTTCATTTTCATTGTATCGAAGTCTGTTCTTCACCTGGCGTATTTTAATCTGTTCAAATGTCATTGGTGAATCTATGGAGGATTTTATTTCTCGATCTTCTTATCGTGGATATTCCGACACCCATAGCTATAGCAGCGACGGCAACGGTGTAATACTGACCGAGCCCAATTTCAGCAGCTTGGAGGATAAACTCGCTGCTAAAATTGCGTCTGTTACGTCTGGTTATTATGTCACCTGTTTTTGACTATGAGGCAATGATATCACCTCTATGTAGGTGACCAAATTCAGTGTGCTACTACTGTTTATTCGTCAGACCCAAAAAAGTGCAAACTGACATTCGTTTAAACACCCCCAATAATTACATCTGATGGAAGCCGCCAGTCAGCTTTATGTCGTCGTCACTGTTAACCAGATGACAGCAAGATCTGATCTTCGATAATGCGAAAAGTGTTTGGATAAGCGCGCCCAGCATGCATTATTCATTATCTGACAGCGGGAGCTATATTGGAGTGAACAGAGTGAGATTGAACCTTGCTTACCATGGTCGGAACACGACCTTCGACGTGCCAGACGCCTCTAAGTTCGATGGTGACGCCTATGCTGCGGACATTAAGGTCCTTGAAGCCCTGCCTGTGTGGACCGGTACTCCGAACGGCCTATCACTCTGGCAGAACCAGAAGGGGGCAATAGCTCTCGGTGCCGCCTACGTCCGCGTTTCGCAACAAACGGGCGAACCCGAAGGCGCCCTTGTCAAGATGCCGACGGGTAGCGGGAAATCGGGGGTCATCGCCGTGCTGACTCGATGCCTCCCCAAGGTTCGACGTGCGCTGGTACTAACGCCAAGGGAAGGCCTTGTTCAGCAAATGCACGCCGATATCCGGCGCAGGTTTTGGGCGAACATGGGATGCGCAGAACCGGGCGACAAGGTCTGGTCGGACTCTAGCGTTGAACCTGCGTCGATCGGAATTCTGCTGCCGAACAGGGCTCGAACCGAACAGATTTGCAACATGGCGGAAGCTAGCGACCGAACCGTCCTTGTAGGCACCCTCCAAGCTCTCGACAAGATCCGGACAGAGCGAGACAAGTTGAGGCGTCAGGCTGCTGGCGTTCCCCTGGAGGACGCAAAGTTGGCGGAACTCACACGGCTGGACCGCATCCTTGATCTGTTGGGGACGTTCGATCTCGTCGTCGTGGACGAGGGGCACTACGAGCCGGCACCGTCGTGGAGCCGGAGCGTCAGAGAACTTGCGCTGCCGACTATCCTGCTTAGCGCTACCCCCTTCCGCAACGACTACAAACTTTTCACCGTACGCGGCTCGTTCGCCTACAACTTCTCGTTTCTGAAGGCGGCCGACGCCAAAATCGTGAGGGACGTGTGCTTCGCCACGCTGGACTCGCATAACGGTAGCGCGACGGCCATCAACTTCTCTAACGAGGATATCGACCAGGCGTTAGCCGACGGCGACGCATCGGCCATCAAGACCTTTGCTGACCAGCTGCTCAAACTTGCACCCTTGCTTACTAAGGACCGCCCGGCCGGTTCAAAAATCATCGTGCGGGCCGCATCATGGAGCGCGCTCGCGACGTTACAGCCCCTCCTTGCGGGGAGCAAACAGACAGACGCGGTGCTGATCCATGACCAGGTGGGCAAGGGTGATAACCGCAAATTGCATCCGCTTCGCTTCGTCACGGTAAGGGAGGCGCAGAACAAGGCCGGAGAAGCGACCTTCTGGCTGCACCAAACAAAATTGCTTGAAGGCATCGACGATCCGATGTTCGTCGCTGTAGCTATTTTGGATGGTTTCACGAACGACCGCCAGCTCGTGCAACAGATCGGTCGGGTGTTGCGCTCGACCAATGCGAAGCGCCAGCAAATCCAGACGGCGACGGTGGTTGCACGCAACGCCGAGCAGCTCGCACGGCTCGAGACCAGCTGGGCACAATACCTGGCCTTCGAAGCCGCAGGGGAGGAGAATCTAGCCAGCATCATTCCTGGCGAGGCCTATCTGCCCGAGAGGATCGTCCCGGTGATGCCGGATCAACAGTATGTTGATGGGAGCTTCCGCCAGAGACTTCCTGTAACGGGTCCGTTGCACCGTGATGATCTTCTGGTCCCCCGCCGCGCAGCGATTTTCGCCATCGGTCCGGACTTCGACGCGACTCTCGCGGAAACTGAGACCCGCGAGGGCATCGTCGCCCGCAATCGCTTCGTGGTCCATCCGGTGGACGATTTGCCGGAAGGAGTCTGGGGCTGGACCTTCTTCTCCGTCGACGAAAGCCCCTACCTCAGTCGCCATTTTGTTACAGAATGGCAGTTTGGGGTCACTTTGATGGTGCGGATCAACGACCGACTGTTCGTGTTCGACAGCGACGGTGTGCCGTTCGATGCCAACAAGATCGGCGTCACGCGTCTGGACAGGCAGATCCTCGTCCGGCTCTTCGGGCCGAGCAGCAACGACCGTAAGGTTCGCATCACCAAGCTGGCTGCCACATCGCACGAAATGGCGGACCGCGCGATCCGGGCGACGACGACCAGCACCGCATCTTTCGAGGATACGTTTACGGACTTGCTGGATGCGGTGCTCCTTCCTACCAACGTCGCGGGATACGTTGGAGGCACCGCCCGCTACTTAGGCCTGAGCCGCTCCAAGGTCACTGACGCGAGTGCCCGCCGCGTTGGCGTCGATGAGTACGTGAGGTGGGCCACCGATATCGACCGCGAGCTCACCGCCGCGACGGCGGGCAACCGGGTGTTCGATCGTTTCGCGCAGCTCACAACACCGGACCCAGAAAAGGCGAAGGACCCCCGGAATATACTGCTCGATCTGCAGCCGCTTGACGACTTTGGAGCGTTCATCGCCGACCGTGAGGGTCAGCCGTCAACGCCGAAGGCGCCGTCCTTGATCGACCTCTGCGCCGATATCGACGACGGCCAATTCCAGGTTACGATGAGCGATGGCAGCAAGCTGGGCTGCTCGATCACTTACAACCCCAAGTCCGGCCGCTACGCGATCTCAAGCGACGAACTCAACGCCATTTTTCAGCAAGGCTTCTCGGCGTCGGGTATGGTCATGACGCTAACCGAGAGAATCAACGCCGAGCAGGCGTTTCGCGTCCTCACCGACGAGGCCGATAAGGTTTACATGCATGGCAAATGGGCCAAGGCGCGGGAGATTGTGTCGGACAGACGTGTCCCGGCGCTCGATGTTGCTGTTGCCGTACCGGCGTTGAGGGACACGTTCGTGGAGAAAGGAGAAGCCGCATGGGCGAACGGCAACGTCACCAAGTGGCAAAAGGAGTCGATTTTCGGACTGACTGCCAAATACATCGGCCTCACCGGCCCGGCGCCCGACGACTACGCCAAGGCGCTGCGGGAGTTCCCTCTTATCCTCCTTGACGACGACGGCCAGGAGATGGCCGACTTCATTCTGGTCTCAGACAGCAAGGTGGTGCTGCTTCACGCAAAAGCTCTGGGGAAGGACGACGGTGACGAAAGCGCCTCCGTAACGGCCATCCAGGAGGTTGGACGCCAGGTGGCTGCATCGCTAGGGTTCTTCCTGACCTCGTCGCCCCAAATCGAGAACGATCGGTGGCAGCGCCCATACACCGCGAACAAGACCACTATCCCAGCGCCAGCGTCGGGAAGTATCCGCATCTTCCGCAACACTGGAGGGGTCCCTCCCGCTGACGTTGCTGATACGGTACGCGCGGCGTTGCGTGATCGCCGTATTGCCAAGGAGGTCTGGCTCGTCGCAGGCCGGTTGCTAAACATGAGACTGCGCGCAAACGTGCGTTGGCGAACACTTTGACCAACCGGACGCGGCAGCTGCTCATGTACATCGACGGCCTGTCGACGACATGCGGACGCGCAAACGCTAGGCTGAGGATCTTTGCGCATTAGGGTAATCGAGCGTCCGCGACTTGCCAGACCTGCCGTTCAACCAGTCGCGGGGGAACGGCGCCTTCGGTCCAGGCCCGGCCATACTTACAACGTCTCCCTGTGGTTTAGGTGAATCGTTGTTGAACGGCAAAAGGGAGCGCCTACGGTCCTTTATTTCTAAGCATGGCATCAACCATGGTATTGTTGGTATCTTTCTTAATAATTTACTGATAAATATATAATTTATATGTCTATTAATAATTGAGTGGGAGTGATCCTTATTCTCAATCAGTTGATTTAATCATATTAAAACAAGCCATTAATGATCTTCTTGTATCATTAATGGCTTATTTCAGGGTCTGTGAATGGTATGTGTTGGGAAAACACGGATGCCATGACTGAAAGATGAGTTCTTATGTGATATTGATACTTTGTTTTTTTAAACTTCCTTGGCCATATTCTTTCACACAGCCTTTTGCGCTCAATTCTCTTTGGCATGAAATGTAAGTGTAAACTCTGAATTCAATTTCGAACACGATAGTGGCTCCTGCCTGCTTTGCGGTTTCAAAGTGGCGCTTCTCTAGTTCTGCGACGAACATCGGCTCTTCCGCCTTCATGGTAATTGTTGTGATAATACCTATTGCGAGAAGTGGCAGATATTCTGCCACACTGGTTTTGACCCCATATATCCATGCAGCTATTCCCGCTTTGGCTGATGGTTTCTGTCGACGCTGATATTCTCTTGGTGAGAGATATCCCAATGCGCTGGGCGGTTGATATTGGTTGTAGTGCTCGAACGCCAGTGACAGGTTAATTACCGCCGTCTGGCTGTCCGGTTTTGGCATGATGCCGAAATGGAAGTGACATATGACAATCGGCATAAGATATCAATCCTGACTCGGCTGTTAGCGGCACTGTAAAGACAGCGATCAGTGAAATCTATATAACGAACTTAATATTTTGGCTGTGTTGGACGCAGTACCCCGGTTCAGTATCGAGATCAATAAAACTCTTGTTGGCACTAAGGGTATTGGCTAAGAACATCAACCTAAGCTGGCGTATATTGGCATTTGAATAGGGAATGGAAGCATAAGATAGCAGGAGATGACGATTGCGTTTCCAACGGACATCAGCATCACGTGGTGGATAGCTAAATTATTCGATACAGGATGGGCTAAGGTCGTATTACAGAACCCTATTTTTTGACTTAAAGATAATAATTCAGTACGCGTAATCATTATAACTATAATTAACTGTTTCAACAGCTAAAATCGTGGCTTTATGAAAAAGTTAAACGGTGCACTAGCATTATTATATCTGGGGGTGTAATAAGCGTATTCATTTGAGTAAAGCTGGAAATTAGGCGTTAGCTACTATGCTAATAAGGTAGGTTGTACTCTGTGATAGTCTGAAATTAGTTAATAATATAAATCTAGATGCCCAGCAAGGCCGTTTAAAAGCAATCATATACATTTCGCCTATTATATCACTTCATAGACTGTAACAATGATCTCCGGATTAAGAATTCGAGCCTAGTGAAGATACGCTATTTTATCTACAGCTTGAGTCAGTCATTAAGCCTCATGCTAGTGCTTAAATACAGCATCAATTTCATCCACTAATATTGATTTTTAGATGATCATGGCCGCTAGTGATATATGTTTTTTTCCTGAACGCTATTAAACCTTTGGGGCTAAAAAGGCGGATATACCACAGCACAAAAATAAGATTTTCGGATGCTATCCCTGCGAGGCATATGACTGATTATTTTTACACCCTAAAGACTGCTTAAATTTTCACATATGAATTGATCCACCGAATTACTTAAAGGTAATCAATTTTAAAAAGGAGATATTTCATGAATGTAAAAGATAATATAATTAATAACACTGATCAGGCAATAGGAAAATATATTTCGAGTGACAGTGATTTACACCTCGGTGGCTTTCCATTGTTAATACAAGTGAAAAATAAAGAATTAGATGTTATAAGCAATACGGCCAATCATGTTACAGCCAGAGCTAAATATTTAACTGATATAAACAATGTTCATGATGAAACTAAGCAAACCGATCATTTATTCGAATGCGTAACAGAGTTACAGAATAATCCTGATAGCTTGCTAACAGCAGGGTCAACTAAATTTATTAAAATTGAGTCAGGTGGAAAAAAAATCACGCTGAAAACGCAAGCAGTCAAACTGCCCAGTGGTAGAAGAATATATGTTGGATACTACAAACGTCATCGTGTCGTTTCACATGGTGATGTGTATCATTTGAGTGATGTGATCAAAGCAGAAAATCAAACAGTGGTCAATTCAGTGTGTCAGCTTCTCGCGCAAATAGTCGGAGCTTCGAGTTATTTCTTGAAGGCTCTATCAAATAGGCCAATATCAAATAACACTGTTTCGCAAGCCAACGCTGGATATAACGCAGACGCGCGAATGGCAACAGCCGATGAATACTCTCAGTATAGTCTGAGCTTGAATAATTACCCACCATATTTTAATACTAGAGCTAAACGCTCAGTAACGGGTCTCCCGGAGTTAGGGCGGCAATCCAATGTCAACCCGGAAATCGCTGATCCTAAAAAGATAACCTTTAATCTTGTGACGGAAACAATAGTTCTTTCAGTTCCTAATAAATTGGGTTTACGTATTATGAATGAATTATTTGAGGAACTAAAGTCTACTCGGCCTGACACAACTAACGACCTGTCTTCCTTGATTGCATTTGATGAATTCGCTGCAGCCAAAGTAGTCGATATCTTTAGCGAGGGTCTTTTTCTAAAACAACACTCTAAAGCTGCTGATATGATTTTGATAAAAAGAAGAATAGAAGTTGCTTTAAATGATCACAGAAAAAAAGAAACGACATTGACGATCAGTAAATTAATTATACAGGAGCATTACTCGTCCCAGCTTAGAGTTGCACATTTCTTAAGTGGTTTGCTGGGCCGATTGGGTACAATGATATACAAGTTGGACCTTGATTTGATTGGCGCGTTTGTCGATTATAAAAATAAATTAAGCTATGATGAAACAATACTTAAACTTAATGAAGATCTCAAGTTAGCTATCGAAGAAAACCAGATAATTCTCCACCAATTTCATAAGCTTTTGGCCATCATGAATTCCGCACATAACAATTTCAGAGAGCAACTTCTACATGATGTGACCGGCGCTGTCTTTGAAAAAATATTATATATCAGTGATTGGGAGATTTATGAATCGTTGTTGAATGATAAAAAAGATGTTCTAAATGAAATGTTAATAAAAAGACTGTTTTATTATATATTTGAATATACTAGGATCCATGGAATAAGTATATACAGTAATTTTTTAATAATTCCTCAAGACTTAACCAATAACTGGAGGATATTTGAAAATAATGAAAAAGAAATTGAAGAAAACAACATAAGTGAAGTTTTTAATGAAGAAATGATAAATTTCATCTCCAGTAAGGAGAAGGATCATAGTCATATCGATAAAATTCTAAAACTCAGTCAGTTGGTTCTAGATGAGAAGATAACAAATAGCAATGAGACCCTGCAGTATGAATCTGGTTTTGTCTTGGCTGATGAGGTAAAAGAAATTCTTGAACACCGCATGAATAGATTTAATAGTGAACCAAATCAACTTAATTATGAAAGCCAATGGCGAAGGGCGTTTTCCAGTGAGCTTCATCACGACCAAGAATGTTATATTATGGTCAATTATATAATAAATCTACAATTATTAGCTTCAGATATAATCGATGAGATGTGGCGGGCTAATCTGAAAATCAAAGGTGTGACCGCCGAGCAGCTAATAGCTGAAGCAAAAATAAACGCAGTGCGTTTAATTGATAAACAAAATTCAAATGAAGCTGATGATGACAGTTTATTATACGAGTACAAGAGACGCGTAGAAAATGGTGATGTGAAATTATTCCTTAAAGCAGCAATCTATTGGTATTTTTCAGAAAGAACACATGCATCATTCGTCGAAAAAAGAATGGTATTTACTTATATAATCAAGCAATTTAGAGAGCAAGAATTATTAAATGCTGTCATGTTCAAACAACGGACCTTGGAAAGTTATACGCACGTATCTCAGATGAGACATTCTAATGAAAAGGAAAATTTAGAGGATTATTACAATCAATTTGTAGAGTACAAATACCACGATATGTACCATGAAGCACGTGATTTGACCATGAAGTTATTAAATCACAGTTCACTAAGTTATTTGGAGATAATAAGGACCCCAAAGGAAATCTATACCTTCAGAATTAAATCAAGAAATTATGTACAAAATACATTGGCAACACAGGCCTGGGTATCAGATCCTATTGAAAACATCGGCTATATTTCGCTAGTACAAACCTATTGCGATAAATTTTACTTTATTTCAACTGTATCATCAGTAGATTATATAGTGAAACACCAGAGGGTATTTGATAATGTATTTATTCAGCATCTTATAAAGGTCTGGAAGGATAATGATACAAAAAACGGGCATCCATTATCAGTTAAAATTTCGTCAACACAACAAGAACTGCTTTCACTGTATTTTAAAGAAAATATAACTGATGAAAAGAGTGACTTCTTAATAAATATGGTATTAAAAGCACCTGAATCAAATCGAAATTCTAATCCTTTGCCAGAGTATGAATTGTGGACTTCACCAGAAGTTGATATAAATTTACCGTTGATCGATTACTTAGATTCACTAAATGAAAAAACATTAACAGAAATATGTAACATTTTGAAAGTGAATCTGCTTGAAGATACATGGATTGATAAAATCGGAAGATACATCCCCTTTTTTAGCGTTCTTTGGCAACATTGGCACGATTCAGAACATAATATAGAATTCAAGGATGTTATTTTTGATCTCTTTGACACGCTTATGGTAATATTGAATTCGGCTATAACCTTGCGAAAACTGACTATCAATGCATTCGTCGATGCGCTTAAGTTAGCCAAAATAAAAAATATCCCAAAAAAAAATATAAAAATGTTCATTGCGCGACAGATTTTTATTTCCTCACCCTCCATAGGATTTAAATCCGCAAAAAACGTAATGCTTGAATGTTCATCTCTCGTAAATCCTATTCCATTAAGCCATATAATTTTACCAAAGATGACCAAGATATTTTCTAAAGGAGTTTCACAAAGCATTGAATTAACTAATAAAATACTAAAGAAGCGGAAAGAAAAAAACATAGACAGTCGCAGTGAATGGATTAGTAACGTTGACCATTCATTGATCTCACCTGATTTTGGCAATCTTTATTCACAAAAACTTGATAATGATAAAAAAAATTACTATATAACGATTGATAATGACTATTATAAAGTTCAGTGGCTTGACGATAAATTGTCCTGGTGCATAGTCAAACCACACTCAGTCGGTGGCGATACCGAATGCATACCCATAACCTCTAACGAGGCCGGTAAATGGATCGCAAAGAGTGAGTCTTTTGAAAAGCATTACGCATCAATTTTTGATATGGATACAAGCCCTGTCAATAAAGATATAGGTTTGGCTGCGATCAGTTTTGAACCCATGCAACAGCTTGAACTTACCTTTGATAAATTAAGCCAGGAAGAAATGACATTCCGTAGGAGATTAAATTTTTTTATTATCAATAAGCAAGACGTTTTAGAGAAATTGCATGCTGTTCATACACCCACAGCGAGGATTATCAGCCACTTGCATTCTTATTTAACAGATGAGAATGCCATGATAAAACAGGCTTTAGCCTATAAGAATAGTTATAATAAGCCATTGTTCATTAGCGATGTAGCTAAAATAAGCCATGATTTTCAGAAAAAATCTTTTTCAGAGCGATCAAATTCTGGAGAAACGAGCATGATGTTGAGCCTCTTACACATATAGTTATAATTTTACCTGCTGAAGAAGGGAATCTCATTCTAGACCCTAAGGCTATACGTCCTGAATGGCTGTTAGAGGGCGTTAAAAAAAATATATTCGGCGAGCGAGAATGGCAGCAAATCTATAGGACTAACATTCCTAAATCGATTCAATTAATCAAGTTCAAAGATGTCGGTCATATTCATGATGCCGAAAATATAGTGGGGGGTGAATATAAGCTTCCGCAACAGATAATACCTAAGGGTAGATTACTAAGAGAACCATTATGGTATCAAAAAATAATATTTAGATTAAGTAATCATTATTTCAGTATAGCCCGTCCCCTTAATAACATTGAAAAAAACATATTACGCACGAGTGTCCGTTCAGTTATAAGAAGATCCTCGGATGATATTAATCACAGACAACTTACAGTAAACATACTATTTAAGTCAAAGATTATACCAAGTGAATTTAAAAGTAGTCTCCAAAATTATCTTGAAGCTGCATCACGTCAAGCAACGGGCATTGATGAATATCTTTATGATGCTATTCAAATAAAAAGTGTAAATGAAATGCAGAGGATAGCGGAGGGCAAGCTGGTGATATTCCTCAGCAATTCGCTGCTCAAGCATACCATGGTCAGTTTGGGCAACGGTCAATTTGTTGGCTCAGGAAACAACATCTTCAATCCGATCCTGTCTTCCTCGCCTTCAGTGATTGTTATAGAGGAGATGGGCAATTTTGTTGGAGATCGCTTCCAGTTTATTGATAAAATAAATTCAGCTTTGATGTTCGTCGGTAATGTCTTAGGGGCTAAAAATACCAACGCCATCTTAATGCCGACTTTGCCGCGCAAGGTTAGCATTACCTATGATAGAAACGGAGCCCCAATCGTTCTAAGACAAAATCTACCACGCCAACAGATCCTGCTCGGTGATGATTGGGATCTGCATCGAGATGCGGGTAATCCTTCAAGTTTTATATTAAAAGCACATGGAGCTCCATTTAATGTAAATCATCACACCGCCCCTGAACTTGCACATATCATACGAGGTATGGTCTATTCGGTTTTCGGCGTCGATGACCTGAGCCATTTTACCAGGCTAGAGCTTTATACCTGTTATGGTGGGTTTGGCGGCATCTACTCCACAGCACAAATACTCGCGAATGAATTAAAAATTGAGGTAAAATCGTACCCTCATAAGATCAGTGAAGATATCAAGAGGCGCCATCCGCACTGGTTCAAAATTTACCGACCCATTACCCAATCGATTCTCGAAAGCGATCGCGAACATTTGATTGCTCTTGATCGTTTAAAGAGGCGCCATGAAAGGCTGCATGAGCTTGCCAATGTCCTGATAAGATTGCGTAGGCGGTTAATTTCAATGCATAAAAGGAATACTTATATTATGTTGCCTATCATATATAATCACATCGTCAATGTCATTACGCAAGTTGAGCAGGTTAGTACGTTTTGTAAAACATATGATCTGGCGTCTCAGCATGAAATTGAATTACGTTCTATCATAGAGGAGTATAATATACAAAGTAGTGATTCAGATGATATATTTTTGCAATGTTATATGGACGTACTTCATTCTATAGCCCCGTTAAAATATTTATTGCATTGGTTCGGTTAAGCTACTCGTTGAAAAGACATTAAAAAATGAGGGTCAATTATCTTTCTTGCTAAACGTCCCAATGTTATAACCTGAGTAATGAGTAATGAGTAATGAGTAATGAGTAATGAGCATGACCTAAGCCGGTATAGTCAGACTGGTCACATTGTCGACTTGAGTGTTGATAAAGCTACTGAGTTAAAAAATCAGGTGTTCTTTTTTTCAATCCGAGGCATATGGCGTGCAATATATCGATTTGTTGTACCCACTATGCCCGGACTGCTACTTTAGCTCCTCCCTTAGCGTCAGCAGTCTCGGTTCCTGGATCGCCGTTTAAATTTAGCCCAATAGACCTTAGCAGATTTCTTATGCTAAGGGCGTCAACGCACAATGAGCTACGTCATTGCCTTAAGTTGGCGCAGCTAAAGCGTTTAACCGCGCTGGCGGCCGTCGCCACCTTAATACATCCATTTTTCTACCACCGCATCGCCGAGGTGCTCGCGCAAGAGATCTTCATTTTCCTCCTCGCCATGAACGTCGAGCAAGCACTTGAACATCAGGATGTCCAGATACTGACCAACGTCGCAGAACATCTGCGTGAGCATGGGTGAATCGTCGTGATCGAAATACCACACCTCGCCCGTTTGCCGATGAAAGCACCACAGGTTGCCGTTGCCCAGATAGTCGCCGAAGACAATCAATGAGTTGACCAACGCCCATTGCTGCTCAGCGTCGGGGGCTTCTGGCAGAATGTCAGCAATGCCGGGATAAGCGTCTGGTAGAGATTCGATACTGGCGTATTTTGCCGGGGCCACGCTACACAACGTTTCAGCCAGGTCCAGCGCGCCTATGTGCTCATGATAGGCGCGAAGTAACCGGGGAATGCAGCAGCCCAGACGCTGTTCAAGTGCATCTACATCTTTGGGGTTAACCGGGTTGCAGGGCGCCGGATTCTCCCATAGCGCGAAATAGGCCTGGACGCAGGTACGCCACCAGTCGAAACGGGATGCGTCATCGGTAAATTCAGGCCAGGCTAATGGCGGGATGGCGCTGTCAGGCAAAGGTTGGTGGCTATTGCAATTCATATCTGGCGTTGGCCTTATGTTTAATAGGTATTATTGTCTGGCGCTATCCCAACCAACTGGCGCTTTCGGAGCGGTTGACGATGGGGCCAACTGCCTGATGAATCTGCGTCATGCAGCAAGATTTTGCAACTGTAAAGCTCAACCCATTCGCAAAGCTCAATCATTCTGAGCGGAGCACTCATACCGGTGATGAGTATCACCCTGTTGCTTACCCGCAATAGACGAAGACAATATTTTATGCCAGTCTACTATTAGGTATCTATATATTCCAATGGCTTACGACTTAACCTTTAGTGAACCTTACAACTCACTACCAACGGCGATATAAAATATCCATGTTCAAACGTATGCTGTCTGCCTTGAGCGGTAAGAAAGAGAAAGCATCTGAGGCCAGTGTTACTGGGATAGCCAAGCAGATTGATGCGCAAAGCAATATTGGCTAAAGCTTACGATTACCAATCGAATGCCTTGGCGGAATACCGGGAACGTAGCCTGCAGTTGCTGCGAGAAACCGAAGAGGCAGCCAGCCCGGTAAGCCGTCTGGCACCATTGGTATGGAAAATATTCGGCATGCAGCAAGAGTTCAATGCCTATCGTCACAACCTGTCCGCAGGACTAGGCGCTGCCTATGTCGCTTGGCTAGACCGGGTGGCAGAAAAGTAACACTCTGGACGGCTTTGGAAGTTGAACGTCCTGCATATTCATGATCATCAGCAGCATGATCCCCAGCCAGGGAAAATTTATCGCTCATAACGGATGTCATACTGCGATGCTGCCGCAAGGTGATGGCGAGTTTCACCCGGCCGATAATGGGTGAAGGCTGGTTAAACATGCTACTGATAATCAGACTCCGGCTGAGAGCGGGTAGGTAAAGAAAATCAAATGAGTCAAATTCAACCCGAAATGAAATCCTACCGCCACCCACAAACGTCCTGTCCACATCCAGGCGGTACCGTAAATCAGCCCAGCTATTGTCGCAAAAAGAATGAGCTGGATTCCACCGGCATAATGCAACAGCCCGAATAACACAGATGCAATCCCCAGCGCCCAGCGATCTCCTATTTTTTGGCGTAACCGTTGCTGGATATAACCCCGAAATAGAGCCTCTTCGGCCAGTGACACGAAAAAAATATTAGACAGAACAAACTGGCATAACCAGTCGGGATGGTGTAATTCTAAATGTAACGCGCCGACAGCGATGCCAGCCAGCAACAATGCAGGAACAGCAACAATAGGCAAGACCCAGAATAATTCGCTTGTGGGGGGAGCTGGCTTGGTTTTGAACAGCGTATGCAGTGCTGCCAGAAGAATAAACGGCAGCAGAGCTTTATCCAGATTAAAATACAGTGTAAAGGGCAGGCTATTTGGCCCAGCCTGGACCTGGTCGAGCATTATGACGTTATTAAAGCCGGGGATAAAATGCATCGCCAGCGCAATAGCGCTTGTCAGCAAGATGGCTTCCAGGGCGACAGACACTGATTCAACCGTGCGAAAGACGTGCTTGGCAACTGCTGCTACAGCAATAAACAGTGTAAACCCTGCACCAGAAAGAAACAGGAAATGATTATAAAATGCCATGCCCAATGCGATAATTAAAATCAGCAGGGCGATTTTTTTATTGAATTCAAGTGTTAATAATGAACTTGCAATCAATATCCACATACTACCTTCCTTGTCTGTGAATTATTACAGTGAAAGATACCAAAACCTTTGTTGCTTTAGTATTATTTGGAAAATATTGAATTGTTATCACTCCTTATGCGATAGACATTGGTCATATTTTTTAAAGCGCATGAGCATCGTGACCTGAGCGCTGTCGCCGTTTTACCTATACGCCATTATTGGCTAGAATCAGATAATCCCACAGCGTTGCATTCACTGACCAATTGCCTTTATGATCCGCGATTCCTTCACGCCCATATCCAGCAAATGTGCCGAGATGCGGCTCAGCAGCATTCTCATGCTATAACAATATACTGATTTGCGTTGGAAGCGTTGATCTGTCGAAAAACGATTAACCAAACGCCCGCCGGCGCAAACGTTTTTCCATATACACTGTTCACATTCTACCGGCAGAGAAAGTGCCAGTTGTGCATATTCCTTAAATTTTACATCGTGCAGTACATCTGATAGACCCAGGCAAGAAATATGGCCAATGGGATTAAATATGTCATCTGACGTTGATCTGAGGGTATCATCTACTCTAATCAGCCCATCTGATCCGACGGTAAAAGCATAAACTCCGTACACGTTGGGCGTATGGCCAAGAAACCCTTCATTCATATTGCCCAGCAGACTGGCTATATGGCTATTGAAAAGCCTGACGGCTATGTGGGGATCATCATCTTTTATCCATTCATTCAGGGCGTCATTAAGAAAACGTCCGATCTCAAAGGGCAGGATAGCGGTATCTTTATAACAATCATCAGGCAATAAAAAATCAAAATGGGTTACACCTAAAACATCGACGAAATGCCGATAAATTTCAGCCCCATCTGCCTGGGGATTGGCTACGCTCAAAATACCCGGGGAAAAGGGCAATCTGCCTTGCCGATGCGCCTTTTGCAATTTCTGCAGGCCAGATACCGTTTGTAGATAGGAACTGCGCCCTTGATGATCCAGCCGATGACGGTCATTGATATACTTTGGCCCATCAAGGGAAATGTTGACGCTGACGGAATAACACTCAAATAGTGCTATCCATTCTTCATCAATCAGTATTCCATTCGTTTGCAGCGCGAGCATGAGTTTAGAGCCTTGATAGTGACCTTTCAGCAGGCATTCGCACATATCGGCGAAATGCCTTTTATTCATCAGTAGCGGTTCCCCGCCATGGAAATCAATTTTAAGCGTTTTGATATTATACTGCTGACTTGCTTTGTGTAGAAAGGTGACCAGATGGCGTACATTATTTTTATTTATTCTGGCAGGGCTGTCTTCAGCCGCCGAGTTACCTTTATTGAATACATAGCAATAGTCGCAGTTCAGATTGCAACGCTCGCTTATTTTCAGCACAATTTCCAAATGTTCTATATTTTCTTTTTTTTGCTCAAGCCCCATATTTCTCAGCTCCCTCTCAGATCAGTATCAATGCGCATTCAAGCCTGGAAATTTTTAGTAATGATATCAAGCGGGTTTAAAAGGGGGCGCAAAGCCCCCGGTTATAATGCAAGTATTAACCAATAATCTTTTGCCAGCGTGCGTTATCATGCGGTTTTATGCCAGGATTACCGTTCAGAATATTTTCTGCTAACGATAGTGCCTGCGTTTTTATTATCCTTGAAGACTTTATTTCAGAATTTGTCTGGTTAATTTCTTTCATCAAAAAAGACATATGAATTTCTCCGGTAGCGTTTAGTGCCTGAGGTGGCACAGACGGCATCATAAAGTATTAGCTTTCATTGGAAATAAACAACTATTAAACGACAGTTTGGGTATGTTCTGTGTACCTTGTGATTCTGGGTCGCCATCGAAAATTTGATGTCAAGTTCCAGTATAGATCTAAGCACATATATAATTTATATTGAATACAGTAAGTTTTTTAATGTAATGATTTCCGTTTAGCTAAGTCAGCGGAATTGATAATGCCTTTTTCGAGACTTCATTTTATCATGAATGAAAAGCCGAGGCAGCCGGTGGGGTTAGTCATCACTCGCTTAAAATTAAAAGCGTCAACGGCGTCAACGGCGTCAATGGCGTCAATGGCATCAATGGCATCAATGGCATCAATGGCATCAATGTCATTAATAGGGCTGCTCGGATAACGATACACCCTTAGCAGGCAAGGGCTAATGGATCGGCGCTTACTGACAGCCGCTCAGCGGGCAACGCCTCAAGATTGATTTTTAAGTGAAGAGTCGCTACTTGCCAAGCGTTGTTTTACCCCATCCATCGTCTACAGGCCGGATTGGCATAACAAGATTAGCCTAGCTGCTTAATTTCATTTCCTTATATAATAGTCAATTTAATTATTTGTAGCAGCAGAGCAGCTAGCGAATAATCGTGCCTTTCTCTAAATAAGAACTGGTTATTTATTATGCTGCAAACGATCTTGACCGGGATTTTATGCGGAGCCTTACTGGGTTTTGTGATGCAACGAGGAAGGTTCTGCCTCACCGGTGGTTTTCGTGATATGTATATTGCCAAGAACAATCGCATTTTTTATGCTCTGCTGATCGCCATCTGCATACAGAGCGTCGGCGTATTTGGGCTAATTCAGATAGGGGCTATAACTTATCATGCCGGCTCATTCGCCTGGTTCGGCACCATACTCGGCGGCTATGTTTTCGGTATCGGCATCGTCATGGCGGGAGGATGCGCCACCGGCACCTGGTATCGGGCGGGCGAAGGATTGATTGGCAGCTGGATTGCCCTGGCGGCCTATATGCTTGCAAGTGCGGTGATGCGTTCTCACCGAATGGACGGCTTTAACGGATACATAAAGTCACTCAGCACCGAGCATAACTCCATCAGTGAAACCTTCGGCCTGTCGCCATGGTTGCTTATTTCGCTGCTGGTGCTGGCTACCGGAATACTGGTCGCTAAAGAGCTGAAAAAACCAAAGTTGAAAATGGCGACATTGCCGCCAAGGAAAACCGGCCTGGATCATCTGCTGTTCGAAAAACGCTGGCACCCCTTTGCCACCGCGGTATTGATTGGACTCATTGCGCTGCTTGCATGGCCGTTAAGTGCTGCGACCGGCCGGGTGTTCGGGCTGGGAATTACCTCTCCCAGCGCCAATATTCTGCAATTCCTGGTGATCGGCGACGATAAATACCTCAATTGGGGTGTTTTCCTGGTGTTGGGCATTTTCCTCGGGGCGTTTATCGCCGCCAAGGGCAGCCGTGAATTCCGCATTCGTGCCGCGGATGCCGGCACATCGGTGCGCAGTTTCGGCGGCGGCATTCTGATGGGCTTTGGAGCCAGCATTGCCGGCGGCTGTTCTATCGGCAATGGCCTGGTGATGACGGCAATGATCACCTGGCAAGGCTGGATCGGCCTTTCATTTATCATATTAGGTGTATGGACTGCATCCTGGTTCCTTTATGTCCGTCCCAAGCGGCGTGCAGCTCTGCAGGCGAGTGCAGTTTCATAAGTGATTTGGAGCAATAGTGATTAAAAAACTAGATGTAATAAGCCAGGTATGTCCGTTCCCCTTAATCGAGGCGCAGGCAGCGATGAGCCAATTGAAAGCCGGTGATGAGCTGGTAATTGATTTTGACTGTACCCAGGCAACCGAGAGCATCCCCCAGTGGGCAGCAGAGGAAGGCCACAGCGTTGCTGATTATCAGCAGGTTGGTGATGCACAGTGGAGCATCACTGTCAGGAAGGGATGATTCAGCGGCAGGTGTTATTTCAGGACTGAAACGTCCTTACTGAAACGTCCTTGAAGGATTCATTATGCGTGAATGAATCCTTGTTTCTCCTATCCTCTTTCATTGGGCATGATGCGCGGCTGACAGATCTTGATCGCCCGGCTGGAGATATAGACTCTGAGTGCAGCCAAGATCATATGATGCACAGGCTGTACGACTCCTTCACACATTTTGCCGGTCGTGACCGTTTTCAGCTTGTATACTCGAACAGGGCTGTAAGCGAATATTCCGCGTCGACAATCTTCCCAGCAGTGCTTGCGCGCGGCCATCGGCCAAGCCTGGCGGCGCAAGCAGGCGAATTTCTATAACTATTACACTTGGGTGCAAGGAGTAGAGAGCATGACAGATTCTTCGCATTATCAACCGCCAAAGGTATGGACCTGGAACAAGGACGGCGGCGGCCGCTTTGCCAGTATTAATCGCCCAGTATCAGGGCCTACCCACGAAAAAGAGTTGCCGGTGGGTACGCATCCGCTGCAGCTCTACTCTCTGGCGACGCCCAATGGCGTTAAAGTCACCATTATGCTGGAAGAACTGCTGGCTCTTGGGCACAGCGGTGCCGAATATGACGCCTGGTTGATAAAAATAGGAGATGGGGATCAATTTGGCAGCGGCTTTGTCGCGGTTAACCCCAATTCCAAGATCCCGGCTCTGCTGGATCGCAGCGGTCCAGATCCGGTGCGGGTTTTTGAGTCAGGCTCGATTCTATTCTACCTGGCGGAAAAATTTGGCGCCTTGCTGCCGACCGACGTCAGCCTCCGGGCAGAATGCCTGTCATGGCTGTTCTGGCAGATGGGCAGCGCGCCCTATATTGGCGGTGGTTTTGGCCATTTCTATGCTTATGCGCCGACAAAAATCCAATACGCCATCGATCGTTTTGCCATGGAAGCCAAGCGGCAACTGGATGTGCTCGACAAGCAATTGGCTGAACATGAATATATAGCCGGTGATGAGTATACTATCGCCGATATTGCTATTTGGCCGTGGTATGGCAATCTGGTCCTGGGCACATTATATGAAGCCGGTGAGTTCCTTGCGGTACAGGATTACCGCCATATCCAGCGCTGGGCAGCTGTCATTGCCGAGCGGCCGGCTGTCAAGCGCGGGCGTAGGGTCAACCGCGTTTTCGGCGAGCCTGCCAGCCAACTGCATGAACGTCACGATGCTGCGGATTTTGAAACAAAAACCCAGGACAAACTGACCGACAATAGTTGAGATCAGACGGTGGGCCGCCGTCACTGCCGATAACCGCTCCGGTTGCTGTTATCAGCCCACTGGCCTTTTTTCAGCAGGGTTGCGGATGCTCACCGATCTGGCGCCTGCATGAGGAAATAATCCCCTTTTTCGCTGAGCCCGGAGGAAATAACCAACCAGTCCCGGCGCTGGTAAAATGCCAGCGCATGAAGATTGCGGGTCAGGCATTTCAGCAGCATTTTCTTTCGGCACAGCGGATAGCAGGCCTCGAGTAGGGCGGAGGCCACCCCTTGGTTTTGGCTGGCCGGGTCGATGAACAGATTATGCAAAAAGCTGTCTGCCACCAGCAATGATGCGAAGCCGGCGATATGTTCCTGGTATTCAGCAACCAATACCTTTTCTCCGAGCACCGAGTGGTCAAAATCCTCTAATTGCCAGTGCTGGCTATCCAGCCATTGCCATCCCGCCTTACGCGCGGCAAGATACAGGGTGCGTAAAAATGGCCGGTCAGCTTCCCGAAATTCTCTGACGGTAATGACAGCCTTATTCATTGCAAAACCCACTGTTGTATGAGGTAAGTATCTTTCTACTGTTATTATATCATAGATGATTTCTTTTGATATCATTTTACCAAAAATGATATCAAATTGAGCTATTAAGTATTATTAATATAGCGAAGTGAGGACTCATAGGCTTTATAATTATAGCGTTTCATATTTATAATAATTAAAAGCCAGGATATGACATTTAATCTTTTAAACTGGAATCGTTAGTGGTTGCTAGTGTAGCATGCATCTTATATTATCCATTCTACTTGAGGTATTACTGCCGCTCGATACCCATTGTTTTTATAAGGACATGGACCAATTTATATTACACAATATGACAGGTGCGTCATGGGTAATGTGGAAGTTGACAGTTTTGAAAGTATAGTTACTGAGATAAAACACGAAATAAGGCACTCTTTATGGTTAATTCTCAATAAAACCAATGAATTTTCTTATGCCTATTTTGTAATGAATAAAACTGATGGTAGCTGCCCTTGGATTATTTCTGATTATCCACAGACTTGGCTTGAGCAATATTTACATCTTGGTTATCAGAGAATCGATCCAGTGATGCTGAGCGCCTATCGGCGGATTTCCCCTTTTTACTGGCAGGGTGATGACCTGTCAGTGCCGCAGCATCATTTCTTCAGAATGTCAAAAAATTACAGTCTTGATTGTGGCTGTACCTTCACCTTACACGATGCTGATAATAACATTGCTACGCTGAGTATCAGCAATCGGGGTAGCAAATCTGATTTTTACCAGCATATTGAGCAGGAAAAAGAAAAGTTTCAGATGCTGTTGATAAATATTCATGAAAAAATCATGACTTATTCCAGGTCTATCAGCAGTGCCGATTTGAAATGCCATGCCGGGCATTGTCACATCTCCTTATCACCCCGAGAGAAGGAAGTGCTCTTTTGGGCCAGTGCCGGTAAAACATATGGAGAAATTGCCACCATTCTCGGTATACGTGAGGGGACGGTAAAATTTCATATTAGAAATATCATTGATAAAATGGGCGTCTCCAATGCGAAGCATGCCATCAGTCGTGCAACTGAAATGAAGCTTTTCAGTTGACTTCGAGGGGGGCTTCCCGTTCGGTAAACTGAGCGGCGGGTTGATGTCGGTAAAACGCAATCGACGCCATTGATCTTTCTGTCAGCCAGACTGATAATCAGCGTTCTTGACTCGGGGTGTCTGCGCTTTTGGCGGCAGACTGAGATTTTACCCGTACCACCTGATCTGGATAATGCCAGCGTAGGGAAGTCACGGGTTATCCCTTCACCGGAACCGTGGATTTTCATGCTGGTGGGGAAATATATGCTTATTGTGCCTACCGAACTCCCCGGCCCAGCCGCCGATCAAACACTGGCTGCCCTGCGTTGCCGCTCCCCATGGGTACATTGCTTGACCAACGCGCTGGTCGATATCCTCAATCTGTTGCAACAGGAGGATATGCGATGAAACCCGTCGTCAATGCATTGACCATTGCCGGCACCGATCCTAGCGGTGGCGCGGGGATCCAGGCTGATTTGAAAACTTTTTCCGCCTTAGGCGCTTACGGGACCAGCGTCATTACGGCACTGGTGGCGCAGAATACGCGTGGGGTACAGGCTGTCTATTCTATCGAGGCCGATTTTGTCGGCCGGCAATTGACTTCGGTACTGGATGACGTGCATATCGACAGCGCCAAAATCGGTATGCTGGCCGACGAAAGCATTATCCGGGTGGTGGCGAATACGCTTAAGCATTACACCATCCCATGGATAGTACTGGATACGGTGATGGTCGCCAAAAGCGGTGATGCTTTGCTATCGCCTGATGCCGTGAAGTCATTGCGCGATAGGTTGCTGCCGGAGGTCTCTATTATTACGCCTAATTTGCCTGAAGCCGCCGCATTACTGGAGTGCCGCCCGGCGATAAATGAAACTGAAATGCGTGCCCAGGGGCGTGCGCTGCTGCAAACCGGCTGTGGGGCGGTAATCATCAAAGGAGGTCATCTGCAGGGAGAGGACAGTCCGGACTGGTTGATAACCGCGTGTCTTGAGCAACGTTTCGTCGCCCCCCGGGTCGATACCCGACATACCCACGGCACCGGCTGCACGCTGTCTGCCGCATTGGCGGCCCTGCGTCCCCGCCATGATGACTGGCCGCAAACGCTGGCTGCGGCCAAGGCCTGGCTGACCCAGGCGCTACGCCATGCCGATGATTTAAAGGTGGGACAGGGAATCGGGCCGGTCCATCATTTCCACGAGTGGTGGTGAGATACCGGCAAGTATCCCGGCTGCGTAATTCAGCAATGCCCAGGCAGTCTGCAGGTGCCAGGCATCGAATGGGTTAAGCAGATAGCGGGTTTCCTGATCGTCGGGGCGAATACGCACTGACGGGCGCAGTTGGCCGCTGTTTTCATCGGTAATCAGTTGATACTGATAGCCGCACTGAAGAACATTGTCTTGATCGCGCCACAGCAGCTGCAATGCGGGTTCGGCAGAGAGCCGACGGCTGATGAACACATTGCCTGACCAGAATCCCTGGTAGTCGCCGTCTTGATGCAGGCGTTTACCGGCGAACAGGGCAGAGTTAATCCAAAGATCCAAATCCTCAGTCGTCAGCTTATCGGCCAGTTGCCGCCACAATGGGGTGCCGTGTTCCAATTGATGGCAGGCCATGCCGATATAATCGTTAAGCTGCTGCCAATCCTGCTCCAGCTTCTGTTGAAGCGGCTTATCCAGCAGGTTACGGTACTGAACCAGCGGACTGAGCACTTTACCCAGGGTATTATAGGTAATCAGCATCATGGTGCGTGGTCGGCGGCGAAATGTCAGCCAGAGAATAAATTTGGGAATGCGAAAAGTAATCGACTGAACGCTGAGCCGATACTGGTCACGGCGGGTCAGCACAAAACCGCTGGAAGAGCCGCGCTTGTCCTGGTAATTATTGACGATAACCACGCTGCTGTTGCCCATCCAGCCGGTGATGTAGTGCTCTTTATCACTTTGATGGATGCTCATATCGGCCACCATATGGGCCAGGGTCTCTTCAGTCAGGCTGGACAGAGGGTGCGCTTGGCCTGATGCATAATAAAGCGTGGGCGGCGGGCTAGTGTCGGGTACAAAAAGAGGCATGGTGGTTTCCTGAGCCGGCTATATGTCCGATAGATTACCGAAGTTGTTATACAAATTCTCCTGCCGCCGGCAAAAGTTTGCGGTTTGTGTGCGTAAGATCAAATCCTGCAGGATGGCTGACGCCAGCCCCCAACGCTTCGCGGCCGCAACCCGGGTGAAATCAGCTGGGGCCAGGTTTAGACAGGCTTTTATTCCAGCAGGGGACACTGGGGAGGCAAGCGACATGACAGGGCTGCCGGCATGATGTCGATATGAAAATTCTTGCCTTTCAATGGCTCACCGTCCAGGTTGAACGTCACGTCGTGAGGGGCGCTAATATCAAGCCAGGGCAGCGAAGCGGCAATAATATGAGGGTTGTCTTCATCATTGCTCAGGCTATTGAGCAGCGTCGGCAACCACTCCTCAGCTGAAATAACGCAAAGCTGCAATAATCCATCATTTATCAGGGCATTTGGGCACAAAGCCTGGCCGCCGCCCGCCTGGCGACCGTTACCGATACCGATAACCAGTGCATCGCCTTGCCAATGAAAATCGGGGCCGCTGATTTCACAATTATCGGCCCTGAGTTGGTCCATCCGCAGCAGGCCGTGGATAAAATACGAGGCGCCGCCGAGGGCAGATTTCAGTTTTTCTGGGGTTTCGCTGGTGATACGGGTGCCAAAGCCGCCGGTCGCCATGTTGATAAAATAGCGCTGGTGATTAACGCAGGCCATATCGATAGCCGCGCTTTTGCCAACCATCGCCAGCAGCAGCGCTTTCTCGGTGTCCTCAGGAATTGCGCAACTGTTTGCAAAGTCATTGGCGGTGCCGAGGGGCAGCAGACCGAGAGGCGGGCGTTTTTCCGCCGGCAGCTGGACCAGGGCTGCTGCAATTTCGTTAATGGTACCATCGCCACCGCCGGCAATCACCGTATCCACCCCCAATCTGACAGCTTCGGCAACATAGCGTTCTGCGTCACCGAACTCCCAGGTCACCCTGACTTCAATGGCATAGCCGTCCAGGCGAAACTTGTTAACCGCTGTCCGTACCAGTTCTGAGCCAGCGCTTTTGCCATTCAGGATAAGGAACGATGTCGGCAGAGGCGAAACAGTTGATTCCATGCGATGCTCTCTTGGGATTAGGCCACAGTGCTGAATGCGACGGGAGCAGACCACGACGTTTGGGTGGGTGCGGCGCCTGCTCTTCAATTTGTCCAGCATAGATACTATATCCGGCAGCGGGAAAGTCGAGCAAGATCCTTGCATGCAGCGACATTTTTACCGGCGGGAGGATAACCTGTGGACCATCAGTAGCGGCCGAAACCGGGGGATAAAATAAAAAGCCAGCTCAAGGGAGGATGAGCTGGCAAAAGAGGTGGTTCCTGGTGTAGCTGGGTCATTGTTATGATGTTATTTCAGCGTGGCCATCATACGCCGTTGCTGCGGGTAAGTTTGTGACCAAATTCTAATTACCCGCATAATTCTGCATCAGCCGGCGTGAGCCTGCTGTTGATGCGGGTTACGCGTGGAGGCGGCGGCGGGCAGATTGCGTATCAACAGCGCAAAACCGACTTCCAGCGTTTCAGGGACCGGCAGGTAAACGGTATGACCGTTGCCGGGCGCGACATCGACATCAGTTCCCTGGCTATTGACGATACGCTCAAGCGTAAAGCTGATATTGCCCGCCGGGGTCATCAGTTCAACGCTGTCACCCAGGGAGAATTTGTTCTTGACGGCAACCTCCGCCAGACCCTTGCGGCGTTCGCCGGTGAACTCCCCGACGAACTGCTGGCTGTCGGAGACCGAGTACCCATAATCATAATTTTGCTGTGCATCATGGGTGTGCCGACGCAGGAACCCCTCGGTGTAACCTCGGTGGGCAAGCCCTTCAAGCGTTTGCATCAGGCTTTCATCAAACGGCTTGCCGGCTGCGGCATCATCGATAGCCCGGCGATAAACCTGTGCCGTGCGGGCGCAATAATAATATGACTTGGTGCGACCTTCTATCTTGAGGGAATGCACGCCCAACTGGGTCAGCCGGCCTACATGCTGGATAGCGCGCAGATCCTTGGAGTTCATGATATAGGTGCCGTGTTCATCTTCGGTCGCCGTCATGTATTCTCCCGGACGCATCGCCTCTTCCAGCATGAACACCTGGTCGGTCGGCGCACCGACGCCCAGGGTGGGCTCGACTGTCTGGCGCACGGCAATGGGTTCATGGCGGTGAACGATATTGCCGATGTCATCCTCTTTGCCTTCCTGGACCTTATACTCCCAGCGGCAGGCATTGGTGCAGGTGCCCTGATTGGGGTCTCGTTTGTTGAGGTAGCCGGACAGCAGGCAGCGCCCGGAATAGGCCATGCAAAGCGCGCCGTGTACAAATACCTCAAGTTCCATTTCCGGGACCTGGGCGCGGATTTCAGCAATTTCATCCAGTGACAGTTCGCGGGAAAGAATCACCCTGGACAAGCCTGCCTGCTGCCAGAATTTGACCGTTGCCCAGTTAACGGCGTTTGCCTGCACCGACAGGTGGATCTGCATGGCTGGGAAGGCTTCCCTGACCATCATGATAAGTCCGGGATCGGACATGATAAGCGCATCTGGACCCATATCAATTACCGGCCTCAAATCACGGATAAAGGTTTTCAGCTTGGCATTGTGAGGGGCGATATTCACCACGACATAAAACTTTTTACCCAGAGCATGAGCTTCATTAATGCCCAACGCCAGGTTTTCATGATTGAATTCATTATTACGGACCCGCAGGCTGTAGCGAGGCTGTCCGGCATAGACCGCATCGGCGCCATAGGCAAAGGCGTAACGCATATTTTTCAGCGTGCCGGCGGGAGAGAGCAATTCGGGAGTCAACATGAGGTTCTCGTCTGATATCAAGTCAGCCTGCCGCGAGACCGCAGCAGTTAAGGCGGCGATTTTAGCCCCAGACGAGAGAAAAATCAGTAAAAAATGTAGGGGTATCAATTATGCTACCGGATCGATACCGCCGGCGAAATAACCCTAGCGGGTTAAATCCTTGATTTCCGGAGTCACGGCGCATTGCATGGCGGTTTTAATCGCTTTTCGCGCGGCACTTTCGCAACTGTAAGGATCGCTGTGGCCGATAATCTGTTCATCTTTACTTTTCAGTATAAAGTAGGGACGCTCATGGCTATCGTGCCTGAGTTCATAGGTCGTTTCATCCGGTGCACTGTAGCGAACATAGCTGATGGCATGTTCCGCCGAGGCCTTACTTGAGTAGACTTCGCTGAAAAAAATGATTTCTCCGGCAGAGCCTCTCAGTTTGAAAAGAAAATGGCCGTTACGCACTTTTTTCAGCTCATAATAAACGTGAGACATGGGGCATCTCCAATAAAAGAACGGACGCAAACACGCTAGTTCAATTATAGAAGCGGTCAACAAAATCTACCGTGGCTGAATCGGTTAAATTCAATTTGCCTCGTCCGCCTCCCAACGGTAGCCAACGCCATATACCGCCCGGATAAAGGGGGTTTCACTGCTCAGCGCTTCCAACTTGCGCCGCAGGTTTTTGATATGACTGTCTATCGTTCGATCATTGACGACCCGATAGTCGTCGTAAAGCATATTAAGCAATGCTTCGCGCGAGAAAACCTTACCCGGTTCAGTCGATAATATTTTCAGCAGCCTGAATTCCGCAGGAGTCAGGTCCAGCAGCACATCCTGGTAACTGGCCTGAAAACGGGCTTCATCAATGCGCAATGGCCCTGAGTCGGCCACCGTGGCGACGGGACGCTGTATGCGTCGCAGAATGGCTTTTACCCGGGCGACAACTTCACGGGGACTGTAAGGTTTGCAGATATAATCGTCGGCGCCGATCTCCAATCCCAGCAGCCGATCGATTTCTTCTATTTTGGCGGTCACCATGATAACCGGCACATCGGAAAAACGCCGAATCTCCTGGCAGACCGCCAGACCCTCTTTACCGGGCAGCATCAAGTCCAGCAGCACCAGCGCCACCGGGTTGGCGTGCAGATAATCAACAACCTGATCACCGCGGGTGAGCCAATGGGTCTGATACTCTGCCGCCTGGAGATAGTCCACCAGCAACTGGCCGAGTTTGGGTTCATCTTCAACGATGAGGACTGTCAGGGGAGAAGTTGACTGAGTTTGCATCTGCTTGCCGTCCGCTACGATGAAAGGGGTAATCTGAGGGTGACCGTCAAACCGCCCAGGGGAGAGTGTGCGGCAGATAGCGTGCCGCCGTGGGCCTCAGCGATATTCTGGCAAATGGCCAGGCCAAGGCCTGATCCGCCGCTGGCTCGGTTACGCGAACCTTCCGCCCGGTAAAATCGCTCAAAGATGCGCGATAATTGCTGATCTTCTACGCCGGGCGCGCTGTCCTGCCAGTCTAGCTGCAGCCATTGGTCGCTGATTTCACCGCTGATAACGCCTTTTCCGCCGGCATCGGTATAACGCAGGCTGTTTTCCATCAGATTATGGAACAACTGGCTCAGGCGCATCTCATCACCGAAAATCCAAGCCTGCTGCGGCAGTGCGCAATGTAAGGAAATGTCTTTGGCGGCAAAACGGTCATTAAAGCCGGCGATAGCGATATGTACCAAATCGATGACATTAATACGTGACTTGCGATAAGCCAGCGCGCCTGAGTCGGATAATGCCAGCTGATGGAGATCATCCACCAGTTTGGTCAGCACGCTGACCTCCGACTGCAGGGAACTCAGGCTGTCGGGGGTCAGGCTGCGCACCCCGTCTTCAATGGCTTCAAGCTCTCCACGCAGCACCGCCAACGGGGTACGGAGCTCGTGCGAGACGTCGGCCATAAATGCCCGTCGCATGGTCTCGTTTTTATCCAGGGTGATTGCCAACTGGTTGAAGTCCTGGGCCAGCCTACCCAATTCATCTTCACTGCCGGTGGTGATGCGGGCAGAAAAATCACCGGCCGCCAGCCGGTGGGTGCCTCTGACCAGACGCTTCACCGGGGCCAGCAACACCCTGGCGGTCAGCCAGGCCACTGCCGCCGCCAGCAGTCCCGCCAGTAATACGATAAGCCAGCTGGTGCGGCGCTGCTGGCTGTCAAAATTGATATCGGCATTACGGGTCAGTCGTTCTACCGGTGTCGAAATCACCCAGCCTACGGTGTTGCCTGCCGACAGAATAGCGCGTCTGGGTCCCTCTTTGGGTAACGAGCTCTGCGGGCCGACCAATCGCTGATAATCAGCGTCTACCACCCATATCTGGGTACGCCAGCCATGAGGTGGCAGATTCTTACCCTCATCGGCATTCTGCTCGAATGAACGCAGCACCTGGAAAACAAATCGCTCGTTATTGCGCAGGAATGCCCAGTCACCATGTTGGCCGTACTGCTCCGATAGGGCGTTGGCCAGCAGAACGATACGCTGGTTGTTGCTGCGCTTGATGTAATCAATAAAGCCGCGCTCAAAACTTAATCTAACCCCCCAATGCATGATGATAATCACCAACATGCAGGTGGCCAGCAGCGCCAGGAACAGTTTTCCGGTGATGCCGAATTTCATGATGACCTCATTTGCGGTTTTCACGCCGGGACAACAGCGCACTCGGCGTCGAGTCAGTGGGAATACGGGCAAAAATCAGCGCCGGCAGCGCGATTATCAGCGCCATGCACAGATAGGTTGCCAGAAAAACCGGATGAATATCACCGGAACCGGCCGCGGTCAGGGGCAGGGCGAACGCACCCAGCAGCATGCCGGCGGTAGTGACGCCGAGGCTCATGGAGAGTTGCATAACCATCGACAACAGGCTGTTTCCGCCGCTGGCCAGGGCATCAGGCAAATCTTTCAGGGTGACGGTGTTCATACTGGTAAACCGCATGGCGTTGACCATCCCCTGGCACAATAAAATCACCGGCAGTGCATAGGTCCAGCCGGCCATCGCCGCCAGCGGGAATATCAGCGTGATGACCGACAGGGCGAGCGTAGCCCCGGTCAGTACCGCCCGGTAGCCGAACCGATTAACGATCTGCACAATCATTCTTTTGATGCCCATGCTGCCGAGTACCATGGGAATCATCATCAGCCCGGCATGAAACGGCGAAAAGCCCATGCCCAGTTGCAGGAACATCGGCGTCATAAACGGCAGCATGCCGCTGCCGATGCGCCCGAACAGGCTGCCAAGCAAACCGATTGAAAAGGTCGGCGTATCGAATAGCCTGAGATTGAACAGGGCCATATCATTGTGGCGGGCGTGAAGCCAGTAGCCGGTCAACGCCAGCACGCCGGTGATGGCCAGTATCGCTACCAGCCCCAGGCTCAGGCCGAGGGTTTTATGACCATCCAATGAAAGGGTCAGCGTGGCCATGCCCAGCGCCAGCAGCAGGAAGCCGAAAAGATCAAAGCCGGCGGCGGGCATGCGGTTATCGGGCATCAGTTTCCAGGTAACCACTGCGCCGATAATCCCCACCGGGACATTAATCAAAAAAATCCAGTGCCAACTGGCATACTCCACCAGCAGCCCGCCCAGTGCCGGCCCCATTAGTGGTCCGACCTGGCCGGGCAGTGTCACAAAGGCCATCGCCGCCATATACTGAGCCCGGGGAACAATTTTCAGTACCGTCAGTCGACCGATGGGCACCATCATCGCGCCGCCCACGCCCTGAATGACCCGGGCCATCACCAGCACATCCAGGCTTTGCGCCCGGGCGCATAACAGCGATCCTAAGGTAAACAGCACGATAGCGCTGAAGAACACCTTACGCACCCCGACCCGGTCCGCCAGCCAGCCGCTGGCGGGCAGCATTACTGCCACGGTCAGCACATAAGACACAATGACCGAATGCATGTGCAGCGGGTTTTCGTTCAGACTGCGGGCCATGGCGGGCAGAGCAGTATTGACGATGGTGGTATCCAGCGCCTGCATGAAAAAGCCAAATGCGACCGTCCACAACTGCCAGCGCACGGTAGTGGTTTGCGCCGCTTCCTGGGTGAGCGGCCGGCGAGTGAAAGGATGCCATCTCATCTGCCGGTCAACCCTGCTCAGTTGATGCAGAGCCATGCCTGGCCGCTCGACTCGCGGGGCGCAACTTATCAAAAAACAGGTATATCGCCGGCGTGGTGTAAAGGGTCAGTAATTGACTCATTACCAGGCCGCCGACGATGGTTATCCCCAGCGGCTGGCGCAATTCAGCCCCATCGCCGCTGCCGAGCACCAGCGGCAGCGCACCGAAAAGCGCCGCCAGGGTGGTCATCAGGATCGGCCTGAAACGCAGTTGGCATGACTGGAAGATAGCGTCAACCGCACTGATGCCGCCCTGCCTTTGCAGCGTCAAGGCAAAATCCACCATGATAATGGCATTTTTTTTGACGATACCGATTAGCAGCATGATACCGATCAGCGCAATCAGGCTGAACGGTGCGCTGAACAGCTCCAGCGCCAACAAGGCACCCACCCCGGCCGAGGGCAGGGTGGAAAGGATGGTCAGCGGGTGGATGTAGCTCTCGTAGAGTATGCCCAGCACAATATAGACCGTCGCCACCGCCGCCAGTATCAGGAACAGCTGTGACTGCTGGGTCTGCTGGAACACTTTGGCGGTGCCGGCAAAACTGCCGCGCACGCTGGAAGGCACCCCTAACTCGGTCATGGTGCGCTCGATGGCCTGCTCGGCATCGGCAAGCGTCATGCCCTGGGGCAGGTTGAATGAAATGGTGGACGACGCCGACAGTCCTTCGTGATTGACCGACAATGGGGCGTTAATCGGTTGCCAGCGCGCAAAGGAAGACAGCGGGATCGCGGCCCCCTGACTGTTGATGACAAACATGTTATCCAGCGCCGAAGGATCCTGGGTATAGGCCGGCGCCACCTCCATGACCACTTTATACTGATTGAGCGGCTGGTAGATGGTCGAAATCTGCTGCTGGCCAAAGGCGTTGTTCAGCAAGGCATTGATAGAGGATACCGACAACCCGAGCCGGGACAGCACATCCCGGTCGTAGATTATCCCCAGTTCGGCGCCTTTGTCCTGCTGGTCTGAATTGACATCGGCCAATTGGGGCAATTTGGCCAGCGCTTGACGGACGCGCGGCTCCCATTGCCTCAGATCCGCCAGGTCATCGGCCAGCAGGCTGTACTGATAGCCGGCATTAGACTCGCGTCCGCCGACCATAATGTCCTGCACCGCCATCAGGAACAGATTAGCCCCCGGCTCGCGGGCCAGCCTGGTGCGCAATCGGTCGATAACCTGTTGCGAGGACGCTTGGCGTTCCGCCAGCGGTTTCAGGGAAATAAACATTGAACCGCTGTTGACCCGCGATCCGCCGGTGAAGCCAGTGACATTATCCACCGCGGGATCCTGAGATACGATACGCATAAAATCCTGCAGCTTACCGCGCATCGCCTGGAAGGAAATGCTCTGATCGGCCTGGATGCCGCCCATCAGCCTGCCGGTATCTTGTTCAGGCATAAAGGTTTTGGGGATGGCGATATACAGCCAGACGTTAAGAGCGAGGGTCGCGATAAACAGCATCAGCACCCAGCGGGCATGTTTCAGTACCCAAAGCAGTGAGGCGGCATAGCCATCCTGCAGCTTTTGTAATGCTCTGCCGATGCTGAAGCGGCCTGGTGGGGCTGGTTGGCGCTTTCGCAACAGGCGGGCGCACAGCATCGGCGTCAGCGTCAGCGATACCACCAGGGAGATAAGGATCGATACCGACAAGGTGACGGCGAATTCACGAAACAGCCTGCCGGGCAGGCCGCCCATCAGTAGCAGAGGGATAAATACCGCCACCAGCGAGACGCTCATCGATACCACGGTAAAGCCGACTTCGCGCACCCCCTGCAGGGCGGCAGCCAGCGGTTTAAGCCCCTCCTCGACGTGGCGGGCGATGTTCTCTACCACGACGATAGCGTCGTCCACCACAAAACCGGTGGCGATGGTGAGGGCCATCAGGGAAATATTGTTCAGGCTGAAATCGCACAGGTACATAGCGGCAAAGGTGCCGATAAGCGAGACCGGTACCGCCAGCGCCGGGATAAGTGTGGCGCGCCATGAACGCAGGAACAGAAATACCACCAGGATGACCAGCGCCACGGCGATAACCAGCGATTGCTCCACTTCGTCCAGCGAAGCGCGAATGGTCGGCGAACGATCCTGGGCAACATTCAGCGTCAACGCCGCCGGGATGGTCTGCTGCAGCGCCGGCAGGCTGGCGCGGATATTATCCACCGTCGAGATGATATTGGCATCCGGCGAGCGGCGGATGATGATAAGTACCGCCGGCTTGGCATTGGCCATCCCGGCGTTGCGCACGTCCTGCACCGAATCACGGACATCCGCCACATCCTTAAGCCTAACGGCGGCACCGTTATGGTAATGGACAATCAGCGGCTGATAGTCGGATGCGGTTTTAAGGGCGTCATTACTCTGGATTTGCCAGCGCGAATTATTATCCGCCAGCGAGCCTTGCGGGCGTCTGACGTTGGCCTGGCTGATGGCTTGCCTGACTTGGTCCAGGGAGACGCCCTGATTGAATAACGCCTGGGGATTGAGGTCGACCCTGACGGCCGGCAGCGAGCCGCCGCCGACGGTAACGTCGCCTACCCCGTCCAGTTGGGAAATTTTCTGCGCCAGCTGGGTCGAGGCGATATCGTAAAGCTGTCCTTGACTGTAGGTATCCGAGGTCAGCGACAAGATCATGACCGGCGCATCGGATGGATTGACTTTGCGGTAGCGCGGGCGGCTCGGCATGCCGGTCGGCAGCAGGCTCTGGGCGGCATTTAATGCCGCCTGAACGTCTCTGGCAGCGCCGTTAATGTCCCGATCGTAATCGAACACCAGGATAATACGGCTGCTGCCCAGGCTGCTGGAGGAACTCATTTCATCGACGCCGGCTACCCGTCCCAGCGCCCGCTCCAGCGGGGTGGTGACCGATGAAGCCATGGTTTCAGGCGCCGCGCCCGGCAGAGAAGCGCTGACCAGAATGACCGGAAACTCCACCTGGGGCAGCGGCGCCACCGGCAGCAGTCTGAAACCCAGTACCCCGCAGAGGGTTATCGCCAGCATCAGCAGCAGCGTAGCGACCGGACGATAAATAAACAGGGCGAAAAATCTCATGTCGCCGCCGATCGGCGACGACTGCCGCTCTGCGCGAGCCGGTCAAACAGCAGATAGATAACCGGCGTGGTAAACAACGTCAACACCTGGCTGACGATAAGCCCGCCTACCATGCAGATACCCAGCGGCTGGCGCAGTTCGGCGCCGGCCCCGGTGCTGAACATCAGCGGCAGCGCGCCGAACAGCGCCGCAAACGTGGTCATCAGGATCGGGCGAAATCGCAGCAGGCAGGCCTGGAAGATGGCGTCCAGTGGCGCCATGCCTTTCTCCCGCTCAGCCGCCAGGGCAAAGTCGATCATCATGATGGCGTTTTTCTTGACGATGCCGATCAGCAGAATGATGCCGATGATGGCAATAACGTCCAGCTCCCTGCCGGCCAGCATCAGCGCCAGCAGCGCCCCGACGCCGGCGCTGGGCAGGGTGGAGAGAATGGTGACCGGATGAATGAAACTTTCATACAGGATCCCCAGCACGATATACATGGCGATGATAGCGGCAACAATAAGCCAGACGGTACTGTTGAGCGCCGCCTCAAATGCCAGGGTGCTGCCCTGGAACCGGGTGGTGATGCTGGACGGCATTTCCAGCGCTTGCTCGGCCTGGGTTATGGCGCTGACCGCGTCGCCAAGGGAAACGCCAGGCGCCAGGTTGAACGCCACGGTGGCGGCCGGAAACTGCTCAAGGTGATCAATGGATAGCGGACCCTGGCGATGTTCTATCGTAGCAAGGGTGCTCAACGCCACATTGTGGCCGTCGCTGCCAAGCAGTCGGATATCCTGCAGCGCCGCCAGGCCGGGGTTGGCCTCGGTATTCTGTTCCAGCACTACCCGATATTGATTGGCCTGGGTATAGATGGTGGATACCAGACGCTGGCCGAAGGCGTTGTAGAGCGCATTGACCACATCGGTCATGCTGATGCCCAAACGGGCGGCGGTGTCCCGGTCGACGTTGAGATAGACCTCCGGCCCCTTGTCCTGCAGGTCGCTTGCCACATCGCGGATCTGCGGCAATTGACCGAGTGCGGTCAGCAGCGGCGGCATCCATTTACTTAAATCCTCCAGCGACATGGCCTGCAGGGTAAACTGGTATTGGGTGCGTGACGTCTGGGTATCGATGGTCAGGTCCTGGACCGGCTGGAGAAACAGCTGGCTGCCGGTGAGGTGCGAGGTGGACTGCTGCAGCCGTGCGATTACCGGCCTGATGCGGTCGCTGCGCTCGCCCAGCGGCTTGAGATTGATCTGCAGCCTGCCGCTGTTAAGCGTTGCATTGGTGCCATCCACGCCAATTTGCGATGAGACGCTTTGCACTGCCGGATCGCGCATGATGACGGAGACAACTGCCTGCTGACGCCTGGCCATATTGTCGAATGACACGCTCTGCGGCGCCAAGACAGTGCCCTGGATCACCCCATTGTCCTGCAATGGAAAGAAGCCCTTCGGGATAAGCAGATAAAGCGCCACGGTCAGCGCCAGCGTGCCAAGGGTGACCGACAGGGTGAGCCAGGGATGAGCCAGCACCCGCCGCAGCAGACGGCCATAGCCGGCGACCAGGCGTTCAAACTGTCGTTCTGTATACTGGCTAAAGCGATTTTGCCGGCGCAGGGCGGCCGGATTAAGCATCCGGGCACACATCATCGGCGTCAGACTCAGAGAGACCACCGCCGAAATAAGGATGGCGACGGCCAAGGTGACGGCAAACTCTCGGAACAGCCGGCCGACGATATCGCCCATAAACAACAGCGGAATCAATACCGCGATCAGTGAAAACGTCAAAGAGATGATGGTAAAGCCTATCTCTCCCGCGCCCTTGAGCGCCGCCGCCATCGGTTTTTCGCCTTGTTCGATGTAGCGGGAAATGTTTTCAATGACCACGATGGCGTCATCCACCACGAAACCGGTGGCAATGGTCAGGGCCATCAACGTCAGGTTATTGACCGAGAAGCCGAGAAACACCATTACGCCAAAGGTACCGACCAGCGACAAGGGCACGGCGATGGCCGGAATAAAGGTGGCTGCCGCATTGCGCAGGAACAGATACATCACCATTACTACCAGGGCAATGGAAAGCAGCAGTTCAAACTGTACATCACTGACCGAGGCGCGGATATTTTCGGTGCGATCGGTTAACAGCGACACCTCGACTGACTTTGGCAGACTGGCGGTGAGGGAGGGAAGCAGGGCGCGGATACTGTCGGCGGTGTCGATGACGTTGGCACCGGGCTGGCGCTGTACATTCAGAATGATCGCCTGCTGGCGGTTGGACCAGGCGCCCAACTGAGTGTTCTCAGCTCCCTGTTGAATGGTAGCCACATCGCCCAGGCGCACCGGTGCGCCATTCTGCCACGAAATAATCAGCCGGCGGTATTCTTCGGCGGATTTCATCTGGTCATTGGCCGAAAGCGTCACTGACCGTTCCGGTCCGTCCAGGCTGCCTTTGGCCGAATTGACATTAGCGCCGTTGATTGCGCTGCGCACCGTTTCACTGTCCAGTCCATAGGCCGCAAGCGCAGGGGCATTAAATTTGACCCGTACCGCCGGACGTAGGCCGCCGGAAATGGATACCAGGCCTACACCGGCTACCTGGGATATTTTCTGCGCCACCCGGGTTTCGACCATATCCCGTACCTGGGTCATGGCCACCGAGGTGGAGGTGACCGCCAGGGTCATGATTGGCGGGTCAGCCGGGTTTACTTTGCTGTAAACCGGCGGATTGGGCAAATCCTCAGGCAACAGGTTAGAGGCATTGTTCACCGCTGACTGGACTTCCTGCTCGGCGACATCCAGCGGCAGTTCCAGTTGAAACTGCAGGGTAATGACCGATGCCCCGCCTGAGCTGCGGGAAGACATTTGCTTGAGCCCAGACATTTGACCGAATTGACGCTCCAGCGGGGCGGTAATGGCTGAGGTAACGACATCCGGGCTGGCACCCGGATAGAGAGTGACGACCTGGATGGTAGGGTAGTCCACCTCGGGCAGGGCCGAAACCGGCAGTGCCCGGTAGCCCATGATACCGGCTAGCAGAATGGCGATCATGATAAGCGTCGTCGCCACCGGACGCAGTATAAACCAGCGTGAGGGGCCGCCGTGGCCGCTATCGGGCAACACCTGCATCAGGATTTTTCCCCGCGACGTTCAGGTGTCGCCCCGGGCGCAGAGGCTACCCCGGGGGTGACGACCTCGACTTGCGCGCCCTCCGTCAGTCGGTCAATGCCGTCAGTTACCACCCGCTGTCCTGCCTGCAGCCCGGCGGTGATAACCACCTGGCTACTGTCCTGAGGCCCGGTGGTGACGCGTTTCTGACTGACTTTGCCGTCGTCGTTGATGACCCAGACAAAATGTCCTTCATTGCTCATCTGCAGCGCTGCTGGCGGTATCACGATGGCATCCTGCAGCGTGCCGACCTTGAGCCTGACATTGACAAACTGATTGGGAAACAGGCTGTCATCCTGGTTATCGAAGCGGGCCTTGAGTTTTACCGTGCCGGTGGTGACATCAATCTGGTTATCCATACTGTGCAGCCGGCCTTCAGCCAGTTTGACCTGGTTGGCCCTGTCCCAGACTTCGGCCCCAAGGGCGCTGCCGGAACGCTGCCCGGCAATGACGCTGGCGATATCACCTTCGGGCAGAGTAAAAAGTACGTCTATCGGCTGGGTCTGGGTCAATACGACGATGCCGGTGGTGTCGCCGCTGGAAATCTGGTTGCCGACATCGACCTGGCGCAAGCCGGCCCGGCCATCGAATGGCGCGGTGATGCGGCTGTAGGTCAGTTGCAGCTCGGCGCTGGCGACCGCTGCCTGGTCGGCCTGCAGCGTGCCTTCGTACTCGCGTACTGTCGCTTGCTGGGCATCCATCTGCTGCTGGGAAACCAGATGGGTCTTCACCAATTGCTGATAGCGGGCCAGGTCCCGGCGCGCGTTGGCCAGGGTCGCTTGATCTCGGGCCAGTTGCCCGCGTGCCTGCAGTAGCTGTACTTCAAAAGGACGCGCGTCGATTTGGGCCAGTAACGCGCCGGCCTTCACCTGCTGGCCTTCCTGAAAATGCAGCGACATTAATTGTCCATCAACCCGGCTGCGCACCGTCACCACTGCGGCGGGCGTCACGGTACCCAATCCATTCAAGTATTGCGCCACTGCTTTGCTTTGCACCGCCGCTGCCTGTACCGGCGGCACAGCCCTGCCGGGCCGACCATCACGCCCGTGGCCTGATGCGGCAGCCACTGACTCTCCTTGGGCCGATGGCGAGCGGGAGGCGTCAAAATGACGCCAAATCGCATATCCGGCAACGATAACAATCAACAGCAGCATAAGGCCAGCAAAGCGTCCAATGCGATAAGCCTTCATGTCTTAATTTTCCGAAAAAGATAAGTGATGATTAATAGCAAGGATCGCATGTTCCTGATAAAAGGAAAACCATACATCGATTGTAGTCAGAAATGAGGCTGTAAAAATGGAGGAACTGTGGATTATTTTCCCAGAGAGGGGAGTCGAAAAGGTAAAAACGTGGTAACTCCCGGGTAATCGTGTTACCCGGGATCGGGTGCTCAATGCGGAACCGAGACGTCGATATCGCCAAAATATTTCTTGGAAAGAATGGATACCGTATCGCGATTTTTTACCTCGGCGATGGCTTTATTGAGCTGCTGCTTGAGCGCTTCGTCCCCTTTACGGATGCCGAAGGCAATGCCGCTGCCCAGGATTTTGTCATCGCTGACCGCATCGCCGACAAAGGCATAGCCTTTACCCAGCGGCTGGGACAGGAAACCTGATTGCCCGGCCGGCGCCAGCACCAGCGTACCGTCCAGACGGCCCGCTGTCAGATCCAGGTAAATCTGATTCTGGTCCTGGTAGGGCACCACATTTACCCCGTGGGGCGCCCAGTGGGCAGCGGCATAGGATTCCTGAATCGAGCCCTGCAGGACACCGATATTTTTACCTGCCAACGCTTCGGCCGCAGGCCGCAGGTTGCTGTTGGCGCGAGCGATGAGCCTACTCGGTACCCGATAAATCACATCAGTGAAGTCAATCGCCTGGCGACGTTTTTCCGTCACATTCATCGCCGAATTGATCGCATCGAATTTACGGCTCTGCAGCCCGGGAATAAGGCTGTCAAAGGAGGTATCAACCCATTCGCATTTGACCTTGGCAGCCTGGCAGACGGCGTTACCCAGATCGATATCAAACCCTTCGAGGGCGCCATTGGCCGTTTTAGACTCAAATGGCGGATAAAGTGCCTCCAGACCGAAACGGATTTTACCCTCATCCGCCGATGCCGAAAGGGCGGCAAATCCGCAGGACAGCATCAGCAATTGCGTCAGTTTTTTCATCGTATACCCATTAAGTGTGGTGTAGCGTGCTGGTGAGTGTTTGCCAAACCGCGGCCCTGAACCAAGGTTAACCCGGTTGCCAGGCGCAAAGCCTTCGTGCCCCTTCGCGCAGCGTGTCATGGTCTTTGGCAAAACTGAGTCTTATCATGCCGGTATCGGCGCCGTCGTGGTAAAAGGCAGCCAGCGGTATCGATGATACTTTGGCATCTCTTATCAGGCGCAGCACCATAGCGTTGTCGCTTTCGGATGAAAAATGGCTGAACTTGGCCAGCACAAAGAATCCCCCTTTGCTGGGCAGAAGCTCGAAGGCGGAATGACTGAGCGCATTGACCAGCACATCACGACGCTGTTGATAGGCAGCGGCCAACCCGAGATAACTTTGCGGATTGGCCAATGCCTGGACGAACGCGTACTGCATCGGCGTGTCGGCAGAGAACACCATGAACTGATGAATTTTACGGATTTCATCCATCAGTTCGGCCGGCGCCAGGCAATACCCGACCCGCCAGCCGGTCACGCCGTAGGTTTTTCCGAAGGAGGACACCACCACGCTGCGTTCCGCCAGCGCGGGATAGCTGGCCATACTGCGATGCAGCTCGCCGTCAAATACCACATGTTCATACACTTCATCCGACAGGATGACGATATCGGTACGTTGCGTCAGGTCGGTAAGACGGTCGATATCCTGTTGACTGAACACCATACCGGTCGGGTTATGGGGGCTGTTGACAATGATCATCCGGGTTCGCGGGGTGATTGCCGCCGCCACCTCATCCCAGTCGATAGTCAGGGTCTGCAGGCAGATTTTAATCGGTATCGGTTCCGCACCCTGTAACCGGGTAATCGGCGCGTAACTGTCGAAGGCCGGCTCAAAATAGATCACTTCATCACCGGGATGCACCAGAGCGCTGATGGCGCTGTAAAGTCCCTGGCTGGCGCTGGCAATAACGGTGATTTCGGTCTGCGGATGGTAAACAATGCCGTGCTGGCTGTGTACTTTGGTGGAAAGCGCGTCTCGCAGGGCGGGTAAGCCAGGCATGGCGGCATATTGGTTATGTCCGGCGCGCATGGCATGGGCGGTCGCGTTGACCAGCAGCGGATCACAGTCAAAATTGGGCGATCCGGCGGAGAGGTTCAGCGCATCATGTTCTGCGCTGAGCTGGCCTATCAACGTAAAAATAGTGGTGCCGACTTCAGGTAACTTGGTGCGGGATGAAATAGCGCTCCGCATGGCCGCCGTCCTCCTGGGGTGACTACAGATGTCATTTGATTAAGCAATAGATTTACTGTGACCACAATCGAATCTTTGTCATACTTACCATGCATCAGGATCATGGCTTATCACCGGGTAGCAGACAGAAATGATGAATCTTCCTTCGCTGGACGTGCTGAAAACCTTCGCGGTGGTTGCCGGGACGCTTAATTTTACCCATGCCGCCAGCCGGCTGCATATCACCCAGGGCGCCGTCAGCCGCCAGATTGCCGGACTGGAACAACAGCTCGGCTACCCACTGTTTGTGCGACAGGCGAGAGGATTGTGCCTTACCGAACAAGGCGCCCAGTTATTGGCCCCGCTTCAACAGGCGCTGGGGCAGATAGCGTCCAGTCTCGAGCGCGTGAACCGCGCGCCAGGCACGCTGCGGGTGAAGTGTCCGACTTGCGCCATGCGTTGGTTATTGCCCCGGGTTATCAACCTGCAAAATCTGCATCCTGAAATAGACATAGCCCTGACCACTTCAATTTCCCATGGCGTAAATTTCGAACGGGAGCATTTCGATGCGGCCGTGGTGTTCGGCCGTTTTGACCCTAAAAAAGTCCAGGCGCTGACCCTGTTTGACGAAGTGCTGACGCCGGTGTGCATCCCGTCGTTATGGTCCGGCGAGACTGACCCTCAACTGGCGCTGGCAAATAAAACCTTGCTCCATCCCACCCGCGACAGACGCGACTGGCAGTCATGGCTGCAGGTCGCTGGACGCAAGGCGCTTCCCGCAGCCAAAGGACAGCATTTTGATACCCTTGACCTGGCGATGACCGCCGCACTGCAGGGATATGGCATTGCCATAGGGGATGTGTGCCTGCTTGAATCCGAGCTGAAGAATGGCCAACTGATTGCCCCTTTCGCCGCTTGCCTGCAAAGTGGTGCAAGCTATTGGCTGATTTATCCTGAGCAAAAAGTGATCCCGCCGGCCCTGGCACTGTTGGTTAGCTGGCTGACGCAACAGGCGGCCGACACCCGCCTTCAGTTGAACCATCATCTGTCGCGGAGACGGCTTTTTCGAACCGGTAAACGTTAATGCTATCAAGGAGATCTACATGGAAACCAGAATTTTAGGCCGCAGCGGTATCGAGGTACCCAAACTGACATTTGGCGGTAATGTCTTCGGCTGGACGGTCGATGAAGCTCAGTCGTTCACTCTGCTGGACTCTCTGGTCGAGCGGCAGTTGAATTTTATTGATACCGCGGACGTCTATTCCGCCTGGGTAGAGGGAAACCAGGGCGGTGAATCGGAAACCATCATCGGCAACTGGCTCAAACGCAGCGGCAAGCGCGACAGGATCATTCTGGCGACCAAGGTAGGCAAGCCGATGGGCGACGACCGGAAAGGGCTATCGGCATCCTATATCACACAGGCGGTGGAGGCCTCCTTGCGCCGTCTGCAGACTGACTATATCGACTTGTATCAATCCCACGATGATGACCAGTCAGTCTCGCTGGAAGAAACGCTCAGCGCGTTTGACAGCTTGATTCAGCAAGGTAAGGTGCGGGTGATCGGCGCCTCGAACTACAGCGGCCCCCGTTTTGCCGAAGCGCTGCGCATCAGCGAACAGAACGGGCTAGCGCGTTATGAAACCCTGCAGCCGGAATACAACCTGTATGATCGACAGGCTTACGAAGAGCAACTGGAGCCGGTAGTGGCGGCTCACGGCGTAGGTGTGATCAATTATTATGCCTTGGCCAGTGGATTTCTGTCGGGAAAATACCGCGCCCGCGAAGATGCCGGCAAAAGCAAACGCGGCCAGAGCGTAGTGGATCGTTATCTTAACGATCGCGGCACTGCCATCCTGAATGCCCTGGACGCTGTCAGCGAGGAACACCGGGTCACACCGGCACAGGTGGCTTTAGCCTGGCAGATGAAGCGTCCATCAATCACCGCACCGATTGCCAGCGCCACCTCAGTGGAGCAATTGGATGATCTTTATAATGCGACTCAGCTGACGCTCAGTGATCAGGACTATCAGACGCTCGCCGAGGCCAGCGCCTGGTAATTGTTTGCTGCCCAGCGGGTCATCCTCTGAGCGTTGATAATTCCTGTCCCTCAGCCTGATAGGCTGGCCTGAACCTTGCATAAAATCTTTTTTATCAATCCGTTCTCCAGCCTATGATTGCAGTGATGTCATGCCAGACAATACCGTAGCTGTTGCTGTTGCCGTACCCGCTAATGATGACCCCAATGGTTGGTCAGGCCATCTGTCGCTGGGCTTTGCGCTGCGCCAGGGGCGCACTGTGATGGTGCGCCGCCGGCATCAGGGCCCATTTATGGTGCAGCGGCCTTTTTATCCTGAATCAGACCTGCCCCATGTCTATTTACTGCATCCGCCCGGCGGCGTGGTCGGCGGCGACAGCTTGACGCTGGATGTCTGCCTGGCGCAGGGGAGCCATGCGTTGCTTACCATGCCGGGAGCAACCAAGTTTTACCGCAGTGCCGGTCCAATCGCCCGCCTGACACAGCATTTCACCCTGGCGCAAGGCAGTACGCTTGAATGGCTGCCGCAGGGGAATATTTTTTTTCCCTACGCCAACGTGCATATGGATACGGTATTCAGTCTGGCGGCCGGCGCCCGACTGATTGGTTTTGAAACCCACTGTCTTGGCCGTCCGGTGCTGGATGAATCTTTTATTGGAGGGACGCTGGATGCCCGTCTGCGCATTGCCCTGCCTGCGTCCTGCGGCTTGTCAGAAAGACTAGGCATCATCGATGGCGTGCTCGATATTGTGGGCGGTTTTCCGCTTTGTGGAACGCTTTTTGCCTACCCTGTTGATCCCAGCCTGCTGGAGAAAGTGAGAGAACGGCTGCGGCACTCGGCGCTGCCGGCCGCCGGCGCCACCTTGATCGATGACCTGTTGATGGTGCGCCTGCTGGACCATGATAATCAACGGTTGCAGGGGCTGCTGCACGCTATCTGGACACTGCTGCGCCCGGCTATGCTGGGGAGAAATGCAATAATTCCCCGTATTTGGGCCACCTGAGGAGAAGATCATGCAATTGTCGCCACGAGAAAAGGACAAGCTATTACTTTTCACCGCAGCGCTGCTGGCGGAACGCCGCATGGCCCGTGGACTGAAACTGAATTACCCGGAAGCGGTGGCGCTTATCAGCGCGGCCATTCTGGAAGGTGCCCGTGATGGCCTGACGGTAGCCGAGCTGATGGGGCGGGGCAGGGAAGTACTGACCAGAGACGATGTCATGGAGGGCATCGCGGAAATGTTAACCGATGTTCAGGTTGAAGCCACGTTCCCGGACGGCACCAAACTGGTGACGGTCCATGATCCGATAATCTGACAGAAGCAGGCAAGGTTATGATCCCAGGTGAAATGAATATTGCCGATGGCGATATAGCGTTAAATGCCGGACGTACAAAGGTTACCGTTACTGTGGCTAACCATGGCGATCGGCCGGTGCAGGTGGGTTCCCATTTTCATTTTTTCGAGGTTAACCCGGCATTGAAATTTGACCGAGCAAAGACCCGCGGGTTCAGACTGGATATCGCGGCCGGCACCGCAGTGCGGTTCGAGCCCGGCCAGTCTCGCGATGTTACGCTGGTGGCCTATGCCGGCAAACGTGAGGTATGGGGATTTCGCGGAGAGATAATGGGAAAACTGGAGCCCTCGTCATGAGCCGTATTTCGCGTCGCGCTTATGCCGATATGTTCGGTCCGACGGTAGGGGACAGGGTTCGCCTGGCCGACACTGAATTGTGGATTGAGGTCGAGCAGGACTTCACCCATTACGGAGAAGAAGTGAAGTTCGGCGGCGGTAAAGTCATCCGCGACGGTATGGGACAAGGTCAGATGACCGCGGCATTTTCGGTCGATCTGGTCTTGACCAATGCGCTGATTATCGATCACTGGGGTATCGTCAAGGCAGATATCGGCATCAAGGACGGCCGTATTGTCGCCATTGGCAAGGCCGGTAATCCGGATGTCCAGCCCAGTGTCACCATTCCCATCGGTCCTGGCACCGAAGTCATCGCGGCTGAAGGAAAAATAGTGACCGCCGGCGGCATCGATGCCCATATCCATTTCATCTGTCCGCAACAGGCGGAAGAGGCTATCTGTTCGGGGGTAACCACCATGATAGGCGGCGGCACCGGTCCTGCCGCCGGCACCAACGCGACCACCTGCACGCCCGGGCCCTGGTATCTGGCCAGGATGCTGCAGGCGGCAGAGGCTCTGCCGGTCAATGTCGGTTTTACCGGTAAAGGCAACGCCTCGCGCCCTGAAGCACTGGTGGAACAGGTGGAGGCCGGCGCTATCGGTCTCAAGCTGCATGAGGATTGGGGCACCACGCCTGCGGCCATTGACTGTTGCCTGAGCGTGGCCGACCAGTATGATGTCCAGGTCGCCATCCATACCGATACCCTGAATGAAGCCGGGTTTGTCGAGGACACCCTGGCGGCGATAGGCAACCGTACTATTCATACTTATCATACCGAAGGGGCCGGCGGCGGCCATGCGCCCGATATCATCAAGGTATGCGGCTTTAGCAACATATTGCCTTCATCGACCAATCCGACCATGCCGTATACCATCAACACCATTGATGAACATCTGGATATGCTGATGGTGTGCCATCATCTTGATGCCGGCATCGCCGAAGATGTGGCTTTTGCCGAATCACGCATCCGCCGGGAAACCATCGCTGCTGAAGATATACTGCATGATTTGGGGGCGTTTGCCATGCTGTCCTCTGATTCCCAGGCGATGGGGCGGGTCGGGGAGGTTATCCTTCGCACTTGGCAGTCGGCGCATAAAATGAAGGTGCAGCGCGGTCCACTGCCTGAAGACAGTGAGCGGAACGATAATTTCCGGGTGAAGCGCTATATAGCCAAGTACACCATCAATCCAGCGATTACCCACGGGATTTCCCATGAGGTGGGCTCGCTGGAGCCGGGTAAGCTGGCTGATCTGGTGCTGTGGTCGCCGGCATTCTTCGGCGTCAAGCCAGCTTTGGTTATCAAGGGCGGTATGATTGCCATGGCGCCGATGGGTGATCCCAATGCATCGATTCCTACGCCCCAGCCGGTGCATTATCGGCCGATGTTCGGCGCTTTGGCTGGGGCTCGCCATGCTACCCGCATGACATTTATGCCCCAGACGGCGGTAGCCAGCGGATTAGCGACCACCCTTGGGTTGACCAGTCTGATTGGCGAAGTGCGCGGCTGCCGGCAGGTAAAAAAAGCCGACATGGTAAACAATAGCTGGCAACCGACCATTGATGTCGATTCTCAGACTTACCAAGTGCGCGCCGATGGCCAGTTGCTCACCTGTGAACCGGCGAAGGTATTGCCGATGGCCCAACGCTATTTTCTCTTTTGACCGTTGAGTAACGCTACTTATGATTATGTTAACCAAGCGATTGGACCATGCGCACCAGACTACCGCTACCGTCACGCTGGATCTGGATACCCGCATTAAAAGCCGCGCCCAGGTGATACTGGACGATGGACGGGAAGCGGGCATTATGCTGCCGCGCGGGCACCTTATTCGCGGCGGCGAACTGCTGACCGATGATCAAGGCCGTGAAGTGATCAGGGTCATTGCCGCGCTGGAGTCGGTATCCACCGTGATTACCGACGATGCGCTGCTGCTGGCCAAGGTCTGTTATCACCTGGGTAATCGACACGTGCCGCTGCAGATTGCCGAAGGTTGGCTACGTTACCAGCATGACCATGTGCTGGACGAGATGGTACGTGGACTCGGCGTGAAGATAACCGCCGGACAAGCGGCGTTTGAACCGGAGGCCGGCGCCTACCAGAGCGCCCCTCATAGCCACAGCCATCACCATCACTGATGATGCCGGATAATCTTGCGCTACTGCGTCTGATGCAGTTGACCAGCGCCAATTTACCGGTAGGCGGCTTTACCTATTCTCAGGGGCTGGAGTGGGCGGTAGAGGCGGGCTGGGTCGCAGATGACCTGGCGTTCTCACGCTGGCAGCGCCTTAGCCTGGCGAATACACTCACCGCAGTGGACTGGCCATTGCTTATCCGTCTGTATAAGGCGTGTGAACAGCAGGACAGCACGGCTTTTGCCCATTGGGCCGAGCTGCTGCTGGCCAGTCGGGAAACCGGTGAATTGCGCAGCGAAGAGCGGCAGCGCGGTAAGGCGCTGGCGCGGTTGATCACTGAATGGGACGATTTGCCGCTCAGCGGTCACTGGCTTACCTCTTTGAGCAGTTGCCAGCTTGCCGGCATTGCCTGGCTGGGATGGCACTGGCGCATTCCGCTGCCGGCATTAGCCATGGGGTATGGCTATAACTGGCTGGAAGGCAGCGTCATGGCGGGTCTGAAGCTGGTGCCTTTCGGTCAGCAGAAGGCTCAGCAACTGCTGCTCACCCTTTCACCGTTGCTGCCTGCGGCCTATCGTCAGGCTCTTGATCTCAGCGATGAAGCTATCGGGGGCAGTTTTGTGCTGCAGGCGATTGCCTCAGCCTGCCATGAAACACAATATTCGCGGCTGTTCCGCTCTTGAAACTGCAGGGTCAGAAGAAGGGCAGCGGATCGCGCCACATCGGCATAACCACCCTTCAGGGGGAATGATGGAACAGTATAAACAACCGTTACGGGTCGGCGTCGGCGGCCCGGTAGGCTCGGGTAAAACGGCACTGCTGGAAGTATTGTGCAAGAGGTTGCGCGCCCGCTATCAGTTGGCGGTAGTGACCAATGATATCTATACCAAAGAAGATCAGCGCATCCTGACCGAAGCCGGCGCACTGGAGGCGGACAGAATTGTGGGCGTTGAAACCGGCGGCTGCCCTCATACCGCCATCCGTGAAGATGCGTCGATGAACCTGGCGGCGGTCGAAGATTTAGCGCGTAAATTTGGCAATCTGGATATTATTTTCGTGGAAAGCGGAGGGGATAATCTCAGCGCCACCTTCAGCCCTGAACTGGCCGACCTGACTATTTATGTGATAGATGTCGCCGAGGGGGAAAAAATCCCGCGCAAAGGGGGGCCAGGCATCACCAAATCCGATTTCCTGGTGATCAATAAAATCGATTTGGCGCCCTATGTGGGGGCGTCGCTGGCGGTGATGGAACAGGATACCAACCGTATGCGTCCGGAACGTCCCTGGGCGTTTACCAATCTGAAAACCGGTACCGGCTTGGACAGCCTGATAGGCTTTATTATCAAGAAGGGGCTGTTAGCGGATTAATCGCTATCCAGCCCCCTGCCCTGCCTGGCGGCTTGGCAGCAATCAGGCGCCGAACTGGCGTTGGGCCCAGCGGGCCAGTCCGGCGGTGACTGAACCAAAGTCATCGCCGCCGGCCAGCGGGATGCCCGGCAGGCTGCGCGCAATCTCACGCCGCAGCAGCGGCGAACGGGCACTGCCGCCGGTCAGGTAAATGACGTCGGGACGGGGCATGCCGCCCATTTGCAGCACTTCATCAACCTGCTCCTGGATGCGGGCCATCGGCTGGCGGATGGCCTCCTCGAGCTCAGACTGATCAATCCGCGCTTCAAGATCCGGCTTGATAAACGCCAGCGATGCCCGCGACTGATCGCAGTCAGACAGCGCAATTTTGCTTTCTTCCGCAGAGCGGACCAAACGATGGCCGAGCCTCTGCCGATAGACTTTTAGTAGTCCTTCCAGCCGGTCGGTATCGACCGCATCAAGCAGCAACTCTCGCAGCAAACGGCCGTTCGCCGCGCTGTAAAATTCACTTTGCGCCGGGATATCGTTGATGGCAATTGCCTGCCAGAATGGCAAGACCGGCAGCACCCGGTTTTTCTGGGTCTGGCCGCCCATACCCAGACTGGGCATCAATTGTTTAAAGGCGAGCATAATATCCAGATCGTTACCGCCGACCCGACAACCGCTGTGACCGAGCAGACTGAGGCTGCGATCGCGTTGCTGCCGCCATTCAGGGCCCATCAGCAGCAGCGAGCAGTCGGTCGTCCCGCCGCCGATATCGACCACCAGCACCCGTTTCTCTTCGGTCAGGGTGGTTTCAAAATCGAGGCCTGCCGCTACCGGTTCGAATTGAAAGGCAATATCTTTGAAACCGGCCCGCTCGGCGGCCCGTTGGAGGATCCCCTGAGCCTGCCGGTTGGCGTCTTCACCGCCGGTGCCCTGGAAGTTGACCGGGCGGCCGATCATCGCCTGGGTGATAGCCTTGCCGCAGGCGGCCTCCGCCTGCTGGCGAATGTGGCGCATCATCGCACAGACCAGATCCTCAAACAGGGCTATCTGCTGGGGCTTGAGGCCATTGGCGCCAAGAAAGGATTTGGGTGAATTAACAAAATAGACGTCGTCAGGATCGTCGATATACTGCGCCAGCGCTCGCTGTCCAAACAGCAGAGACTGCGGGTTCAGCTCAATATCTTCTTCCCGGTTGAAGCTGATGGCGCGCTGCAGCAATTGCTGGTTCTCACTGCTGCCGGTCGGCACTTGCCAGAAGCGGTGCAGGTATTCACTCACTGACTCGCGGGTCGGCGCGCACAGCATAGAACCCATATAAGGTGATGTGCCGTCCAGCGGCAGCAGGGTAGGGGTATCTCCTGCCATCACTGCGACTGAACAATTTGCGGTGCCGTAGTCAAATCCGATAAACATGGGTGCCTCCCGATGCCTGTGAGGCACGGGACTTTACCTGAATGTTTATCGGCAGGCAATTACCGAACAGCAGCAGATCACGGCTGGTGGAGACAGACACGCCCACGGCCGCCGTGCTTGGCGGCATAGCAGGCAGTATCCGCTTGCCGCAGCAGTTCCGCCGGATGGGCGTTGGCGGCGGTTATCCAGGTGATGCCGGCACTGGCGCCTACCTGGTAGGTTTTTCCTTGCCAGTGAAAAATATAATCATTGATAGCCTGAACCACCCTGAGCACCAACGCTTGGGCATCGATGACACTGCAGTCCAGCAAAATAAAGCCAAATTCATCGCCGCCGAGTCGGGCCACCAGATCATCATGACGCACGTTATGCTGCATCAGAGAGCCCAATTCGATCAGCAATTGGTCTCCTGCCGCATGGCCTGCGCCGTCATTGATGTGTTTGAAACGATCCAGGTCGAGGAAGACCAGAATATGCTGTCGTTTTTCATTCACCGCCAACCCCAGGGCTTGGGTCAGCTGGGTCTCGAAGTTTGCCCGGTTCGGTAGTCCGGTTAATACGTCATGCAGCGCGTTATAACGTAGCTGCTGCATCAGATTGCGCGCTTCGCTGACATCCTTTATCACCAGCACCGCTCCCAAGGTATCGCCGTGCAGGTTGGTCAATACCGCACTGTGCCGCTGCACATCATACGTTTTGCCATTTCGACAATGCAGCGCCAGCATCTGATCTATGGCCGAACCGGGGCGGCCTTCATCTATTTCGCACTGCAGCGACGTATCAAGCCTTGGGCCCGCTGCGCCCAGGCTGATGTGCAGCAGGGAATCGATAGGTTTTCCCCGGGCTTGGGCCAGCGGCCAACCGGTCATTCTTTCGGCCACCGGGTTCATAAACACCACGCATAAATCGGTATCGATTGAAATCACTGCATCGCCAATAGAATCGAGCGTGATATGCAGCCGCTCTTTTTCTTCATACAGCGCTTCGGTCAACCTGGCGACATGGGTGATGTCAAGATTGACGCCGATCATCCGGGTAACTTGGCCGTTATCGTCGATCTGCAGGCTGGCATGGGTATAGATATGACGCAGCTCCTGATGACGGGTACGGATATTAAACTCGAACATAAAAGGCTTATGCTCATTGAGCGCCTCATCCAGTTTCTGCCTGACCGGCTCGCGGTCTTCAGGGATGATCAGTGAAAACCAGAACGCTTCATCAGGGGCCTCTTCCGGGGTGACATCATAGATTTCCCTCATCCGCTTGTCCCAGCTGATATGCCCGGTGGTGGTATCATATTCCCAGATACCGACACCGCCTGCTTCATTGGCAAGGGTAACCCGTTCCATCAGCCGTTGGTTGGTCAGCGCAGTCTGTTTGAAGATGGTAATATCTTCTACCTGAGAGATAAAATAGAGCGGCATCTGGTTTTCATCTCGGACCATCGATACCGCCAGTAGCGCCCAGACCTTTTCGCCATCGCGCCGGATATAACGCTTTTCCAGGGTATAACTTTCAATTTTACCGGCAACCAGATCAGCCAATTGCGCCAGATCGGTGGTCAAATCCTCCGCGTAAGTAATATCCTGAAAGGTCAACGTTTTCATCTGTTCTTCGCTGTAGCCCAGAAACTGGCAAAGCGACTTGTTGACCCGCAGCCATACCCCATCCAGCGACACTATGGCCATACCAATGGCTGAGTAATCCATGGCTTGTCGGAAACGGGTTTCGCTTTCCAGAATGCCGCGCCGTTCCTTCTTGAAGGTATAGACCGCCAGAGCCATGCAGTGGGCCGGGATAAGGACCATTATCAGTGGGATATTCAACGTGATAACGCTATCGAGTTGATAAGGGACTTTATAAGCGATAACACCATGGCTCAACGCCTGATACAAAATAAGCATTGTCAGCAAAAATAGGCTGAAAGCTTCAAACCGCTGAACGCTGATGGCAATGATGAGTAAAGGTAAAATAATAAATGTGTAGGGAAACGGCAGATAGGCCAGCGCCATAAAAGACACTGCCAACATCAGCACCAGCAGGCCGACCATCTCCAGCAGCGTCCTGGGATGATGGAGAATTCGAGTCAGCAGTCCTTTCTTATAGAGCAGTCCGACTGGCGAAATGATCAGGATACCCAGCGCTTCAGCACTAAACCAGTGAAAAACGTGGTCGAGCAAACCCTCGCTGAGCACCGGTGTGAAGTAACCTGCAACAAGCCCCCCCAGCATCGGCGTTAATATGGCTGACGTCACAAAGAATTTCATCCAGGCCTGAATATTCTCCAGCGGATCGGCAGGGTTGAGCAGACGCTGGAGCAGCCAGGCGGCGAAGGCAGCTTCAGCCAGGGTCACCAATATAGGTATTATGAGTGGCACAAACACAGTGCTTGTCAGCCATTGGGCCAGGCACTGTACTGTGCCGAAGCACACCAGCAGCGCCGGCCAGTGACCGATTTTACAGCGAAACAGAATCGGGATTACGGCAGCGGTGGAAAACCACAGCGGTTTGAGGCCATCAGGGCCGGAAGGCAGGGTTGAGCACACCAGTGACAAAACAAATACCCAGGCAGCAGCAGCGATTAACATGATCTGCATGGTCGGTGGCTGACGCGGCAGGGCAATATTACTGGTTTGCATAAAGATATCCCTAACAGTCCTAACATAAGGATAGCACTGATATATAGTAGCTCGTCAGTTATCAGCGCCAATAGTTTGGGGATTTCACTAACAAAGTGATTAGCCGAACGTTAGACCAGAAACAGCGTTGCCAGGCCCAGGAAGATAAAGAAGCCGCCGGTATCGGTCACTGCGGTAATCATGACACTGGAGCCGACCGCCGGATCACGGCCGAAGCGAATCAACGTCAGCGGTATCACCACGCCCATCAGGGCCGCCAGAATCAGATTCAGCATCATCGCCAGTAGCATGACGCCCCCCAGGCCGGCGTCTCCATACAGCAGCCAGGTCGCCAGACCCATTACGCCGCCCCATACCAGTCCGTTTATCACCGCGACGCCCAGTTCTCTGGACAGCAGGAACAGGGCATTACCCTTCTCCAGTTGGTGCAGCGCCAGGGCTCTGACAATCATGGTGATCGTCTGGTTGCCGGTGTTGCCGCCAATGCCCGCGACGATCGGCATTAACGCCGCCAGCGACACCAGCTGGGAAATGGTGCCTTCGAACAGACCAATCACCCGGGAGGCGATAAATGCAGTACACAGATTAAGCGCCAGCCAGGTCCAGCGGGTGCGCACCGCTTTGCGCACCGGGGCGAAGATATCCTCTGACGGGCTGATACCGCCGAGCCGGCGGATATTGCTGTCGCTTTCTTCAAAAAACAAGTCAACCACGTGCTCGATACTGAGTCGACCCATCAATTTACCTTTTACATCCACCACCGGGGCGGTCACCAGGTCATAACGCTCAAACGCGCTGGCCGCATCTTCGGCCCGATCTTCAGGGTGGAAAGTATGGGGATGGCTGTTCATCACCTCAGACACTTTCAGTTTAAGCGGGTTAAGCAGCAGGGCTGACAGGGAAAGTTCGCCCAGCAGTCGGTTATCATGGTCGACCACGAACAGCTTGTCGGTGGTGTCCGGCAGAGTCTTGCGCCAGCGAAGATAGCGCTGTACTGTGGCAAGCGTAACGTCAGCCCGGATCGGCGCCAGTTCAAAATCCATATGATGACCGACGCTTTCGCGGTCAAAATTGATCACCTCCCGGACCTGAGCCCGGCGATGGGGTTCGAGAGCGGTAATCACCCGCCCGACCAGGTCACGTGGCAGATAGCGCGCCAGGTAAGCCTGTTCATCGATATCAAGCGGGCTGATGGCCTTAAGAATATCCCGATTACTCATCTCTGCTATCAGGCTGTCCCAGACGTTTTCCGATGCCTCAACCAGGGTTTTACCGCGTTTCTCGTTGGCGATTAAGCGCCAAAATGCCAGTCTTTCTTCATGAGGCAGGCTCTCCAGCAGGTCGGCCAGGTCGGCTGCATGCAACTGGTGCTGGATTTCTACCAGCGCGGCTATCTGCTCTGGAATATCAGTGGGTATCGACAGCGGGTCGCGCAGCGGGCGATCGAGTATGGTGTCGATAAGCGGGCGATTGCCCAGCAGCAAGGTCAGCGTCTGGTGACGCATTGCCGCCAACTGCGGCGCCTGGGGCCTGACGGATGCCATCATGATTGATTTCCCTTTACTGTGGCGTCGAAAATAGTTCACCGGGTAAGGTGATTAAAGATAGCGTAAAATCATGGCCGTAGGGTGGATATATGCGCACAGTAAGGAAGAATGTCCGCTGGTAGAAACCCGGTTATCAGGCAGGTATTTGCGGAATAAAAGGTTAATCAATCAGCTCGGTTATCGGATTCAGGGGCCGCAGTGTCAGGTTGTTTATTCTCTGTCGAATAGGGCGTCTGCTTGCTCTGATGATGGTGCCAGGCGCTGATACTGGCAAAAATCAAGCGGCCGAACAGGATGATAAAGCTTATCAGCAGTATCCACCGGGTCATCCGTAACGACGTGCGTCGCTTGTGCTTGAATATATTCAATTTCAGCCAGGCCTGTGAGTGAGGGGTTATATCCCTTAGCTGAGCCGATTGTAGTCCAGATGGTGAACTCATATCAACCATAACGCCAGCCGCCTCACTGGCCATGGTTCATGAATGCGTATCGGTAAAATCAAGCTGCCAGCCGGCAACCGTGGACCAATAGGACTGCTCCCGTTCCAGATCCAGCTGGACCAGATTGTTCTGGGTGAGAAAACCGGCAGGGAAGGTCAGCAACCAGTGTCCGTCGTCGGTGGTAAGCTTCACTTCCACCAGTGAGGTGGCCTGGCGCTGGTTATTCAGCAGCACCGCCAGCCTGAGCAATTGCAGACAGGGCAGGTAGTGTTTTTTACGGAACAGGTTAAAACGCGGCATATCATCGATCTTGATGGCTTTACGGTGATAGCGCACCAGGGTCGACAGCAGCAGTTGCTGCTCCTGGGTAAAACCGGGCATATTAGTGTGCTGCAGAATATAGGCCGAATGGCGCTGCAGCCCGCTGTGATTAATGCCCAGTCCCACTTCATGCAGCAGTGCGGCCCATTTCAGCAGCGCTTCAAGCTGCGGGCTATGCTGCTCAGGGTTTTGCAACAGCCAATGCTGATACAGACTCTCAGTGGTGTCACACACCCTTCTTGCCTGATCGGTATCAATATTGTAATGCTCAGCCAGGCTTTTGGCGGTGCGGCTGCGGATATCCTGATGGCGGAAGCGGCCCTCCATTTCATAAAGCACCCCTTCACGCAGGGCGCAGTCTGACAAGCGCAGCTCTTTCAGCGACAGCGCATCCGCTACCCCCATAAGAATCGCCAGCCCCGGCACGAATACCCCCCGACGTTCTTCAGAAAGGCCCGGCAGGCTAAGCGACGAAAACTGTTTATATTTGATTACCTGCTGATAGAGCATTTCCAGACGTTCCGGGGTAATGACCCCGTCCTTTTCGCCAAGCTCGGTCAACACTTCGACAATGGCCTTGAAGGTACCAGAAGCGCCAAGCGCCACCTGCCAGCCCATAATGCGATATTGCCAGGCCAGGGTTTCAACTTTTTGCGCCGCCGCCAGTCTGGCACGACGAAAATGTCCCGGGCTGATAACGCCGCCGGGGAAAAACTGATTGCCGAAACTGATACAGCCCATCCGGCGGCTCTCAACCAGCAGCGGTTCAAAGTTTTCGCCAATCACCAGCTCGGTGGAGCCGCCGCCGATATCCAGTACCAGCTTGCGCCCCTTGGCTGCCTGGGTATGCTCAACGCCCATGAAGATCAGCCGCGCTTCTTCATGTCCTGAAATAATTTCAATCGGAAAAGGAATAACCTGGGCGGCCCGAGTCAGGAATTCCTGGGCATTGACCGCTTCGCGCAGCGTATGGGTGCCGACAATACAGACCCGCTGGGGCGGGAATCCCTGCAGACGCTGGGCAAAAAGCGCCAGGCAGTTCAGGCCTCGCTCCATCGCGTCCTCACTCAGCACATTGTCGCTGCCAAGCCCGTCCGCCAGGTGCACTCGCTGTTTCAGGCGGCCTAACACCTGCATTGCGCCATTCACTACCCGGGCTATCACCATATGAAAGCTGTTGGAGCCCAGATCGATGGCGGCGAATTCTTCGGGTTTTTGCGTATTGAGGTTATTTATCGGCATACATCAGGCCCTTCTGGGGGTTGTTCCAACGCCTTGATATAGTCATATATGGCATCCTGGGCCCGTACTTTACGACGATTACCGCGCGGCACATAGCGATTACTCAATTGGGAATCAATATATCGTGCCTTGACCGTATCGCTGAACAGCAGGTTAAGGATATCCAGTACCTGTTGCTTGAGCCGAGGATCGAGCAACGCGACCGCCACTTCGATACGGTAGTCGATATTGCGCGTCATCCAGTCAGCCGAGGACAGGAAGACCTTTTTATCACCGCCATTTTCAAACACATAGACCCGGTCATGCTCAAGGAAGCGGTCAACAATGCTGGTGATCTGGATATTATCGCTGATACCGGGCAAGTCAGGATTCAGGGAGCACATCCCCCTGACCATCATTCGGATCGGCACACCCACGCCTGATGCGGCGTACAGTCTGTCAATCAGGCCCTGATCCACCAGATTATTGATTTTGAGAGAGATGCCAGAGGCGATTCCCGCCTGGGCATTGGCGATCTCCTGGTCGATCATCTGGTACAACATATGGCGCGAGTTCTGCGGCGAGACCATAAGATAGTCAAAACTGACCGGCCGATAGGGATTCTCGATGAAATTGAACACGCGGCGCACTTCATTGGTGATACGCGCATCGGCGGTTAGCAGCGAATAGTCAGTGTATAACCGGGCGGTCTTCTCATTAAAATTGCCGGTGCCGATATGGGCATAGCGCGTAATGTCATCGCCTTCTTTGCGCGAGATAAGGAACAGCTTGGCATGAATTTTAAGGCCGGGAGCGGAAAATATCACATGTACACCGGCCTCGGTCAGCCGCTTGGCCCAATGAATATTGGCTTCTTCATCAAACCGCGCCTGGAGCTCGACCACCACCGTGACCTTTTTGCCATTGTGGGCAGCATGGATCATCGCATCAATAATGCGTGAATCTTTGGCCACGCGATAAATATTGATTTTAATCGATAACACATTGGGGTCGAACGAGGCCTGGCGCAGCAACTCCAGCACATGGCCGAAAGTATGGTAAGGATAATAGAGCAGCACATCACGTTCGCGAATGGCATCAAATCCATTGCGGAATTGATCGAACCACAGGTGCCGCAGACGCGGTCGCGGTTTATTGACCAGATTGGCCTTGCCGACATTGGGAAATGCGATGAAGTCTTTAAAATTATGATAGCGCCCGCCCGGAATAACCGAGTCGTAGGAAGAGATGCCCAGTTTATTCTTCAGCATTTCTACCATGGTATTGGGCATATCGCGCTGATAGACAAATCTGACCGGCTCAGCGGTAAGCCGCTGTTTAAGGCTGGATGACATCAGTTCCATCAGGCTTGATTCCATCTCGGTCACCAGGTCATATTCAGCATCGCGAGTCATTTTCATCGAATAAGCGTTTAATACATCATAATCGAAGAAACCGATGAAAATATCGTCCAGGCAATATCTTAGAATATTATCAAGCAAGATCATTGGCTTGCGGCGCCTGGGCGGTTCGGCCGGCAGATTGATGAAGCGCGGCACTTTATCCGAAGGAATTTCCAGCAGGGCGTAATCGGTTTCCTGGCCACGGATTATTTCAACCGCCAGATAGGTGTAATCATCCTTCAGGAATTGCACCAGATTGGTGTCATGGCGAATCAGGATCGGCGTGATGTGTTGTCGCAACTGTTGCTTGAAATGATCCCGCAGCCAGACTTGCTGATTGGGGGAAAGCTGGCGCTCGTTGATAAGGAATATCTGGTTGCGCGCCATTTCGAGCAACAGATCATTATACAGGTTGTCGAACTCTTGCTCAGCGTTGAGCACCTTGGCCTGGATCGTATTCAGCAAATGCCGCGAGGTTTTTTTGGAACCCTGGGCTTCGCTAATCAGGATGCGCCGTTTCAGTTCAGCAAAACGGACCTTGTAGAATTCATCCAGGTTGTTGGAGTAAATGCCAAGGAAACGCATACGCTCAATCAGGGGGTTGGATTTGTCTGCGGCTTCCTGCAGCACGCGCTCATTGAAGGATAACCAACTGAGTTCTTTTTCGGTATAAAGCTTTTCCTGACCCATTGCTACTCCAATTTGTTCAGGAAGGGAATCCTGTAAAGTAAGTATTATCGCCTTGATAAGGGCAAAGTCCAATACATCAGTCATCTTAAGATTGTTATCTTAATATTCTACAGGCAACATAGGCCTACATTCGCGTGACAGCCGGGAACTATCACTATAGATAACAGTGAAATATGACAAAATTAAGGCGTTCACATATTGATACTGCCCCTCACCGGCTTCGAAACGATCGTCTGACGCGATCTGTGGTTAGCGCCTGCGGGCTCATGGTCTTGCTGGCCTTGCTTTCCATATTCATCTATTTATTGTTTGTAGTAGCTCCCTTATTTACCTCTGCTTCACTGGTTCCGGCCGAAAAGGGAATTGCAGAGGACGCATCCGTTAATGCGCTGATTTCAGGCAGTAATGACGCTCTTTCCATTGCCTATCATATCGATAAGCAGGGCACTGGGCGCTTTGCCACTCCAACTGGCGGGTTTGCGCCGGCGCCGTTGCTCCTGCTGCCGGCTCTGACTGCGGCTGTGCCCGCCAGTAATGGCGAACCGCTCTATCTGCTGCTGAACGCAGCGGGCAAATTTCGCCTGACTAGCCCGGTGCTCGACAGCACGCCGGGATGGGCATTTCCCTTTGGCGACCAGGTAAACACCCTTGAACCCACTGGCAGCCTGAGCCATCCGGCGCTGGCCCGTACCGGCCCGGAGCAGGCGCTCTTCGCCGGCCAACTGGCTTCCGGCCGCCTGGCGGTGGTGCAGATGACCCCGACCGGCAAACGGGTCACTCTGTCTGGGCCGTTGGGGCCGGTTGACCAGTTGCTGCTATCTTCAGCCGGCGACCTGCTGTACGCGCTGGCCGGTAATCAACTCAGCATTTATAGCATTGACACTGATGGCGTTCTGCAATTGCGTGAGCGCAAGGGATTGTCAGCCGATGGACCGGTCGCTGTGACCTTGCTGGCCTCCGGCGGCGGGCTGCTGATTACCGAGGCCGAACGGCATCTGTCCCTGTGGTTTGATGTGCCGACACCGGCTGGCTATCGCCTGACGCATATACGCGATTTTGCCGCCAGCCTTGCGGCCCAGACCCGGATCATTACCGCGGCCCGCAGCCCGCTGTTTGCCGTGCTGAATCCCTCGGGGGATCTGCAGGTGTTCAGCAGTCGTCAATCGGCAGCGCTGCTGAGCAAAAAACTGCCGGCAGGATCCACGGCCTGGCTGTCCGCGGACGGCAGCAGTCTGACGAGTGTTGCCCAGCATAGCTGGCAGCGCTGGCAGTTGCTGGCGCCATCTCCCGATATCAGTTGGCGTACCCTGACGCAGAAAGTCTGGTATCGCCACTATCCGGCCCCGACATGGACCTGGCAGTCGGCATCGCTGGATAGCCATGAAAGTGGCAAGTACAGCCTGGTGCCGCTGGTGACCGGCAGTCTTAAAGCCGCCCTGTACGCCATGCTGTTTGCTACCCCCTTGGCACTGGCGGCGGCGATGTATACCGCCTGGTTTATGTCGCCGGGGCTCAGGCGGTTTATCAAACCGGCCATGGAAGTCATGGGGGCGGTGCCGAGCGTGATTATTGGCGTGCTGGCCGGCCTGTGGCTGGCGCCTCGGGTGAGTGAAGTGTTGAGCGCGGTCCTGATGCTGCCGCTGGTCCTGCCGCTGGTTATCCTCGGCGCCGGCAGAGCGATCGCCAGTTTACCTGCAGGCTGGGGCATCCGCTTGAGGGGCGGTGCTGAGTGCCTGATCCTGCTGCCGGTGATTGCCCTCACTCTCTGGGGGATGGTAACCCTGTCGCCGTGGCTGGATGGCTGGTTGTTTAGCCAACCACTGTCGGCATGGCTCGGTGACGGATATAATCCGATGAATGCGCTGGTGGTAGGTATTGCCATGGGTTTTGCCCTGATACCGCTAATGTTTACCCTGGCTGAGGAGGCGCTGTTCAATGTGCCGGTGCATATGATCCAGGGATCGCTGGCGCTGGGCGCCACGCCATGGCAAACCCTGATTGGTGTCACGTTGCCATCGGCCAGCACTGGCCTGTGCTCGGCCTTTATTCTCGGACTCGGGCGCGCAGTAGGGGAAACGATGATTGTATTGCTGGCGAGCGGCAATATGCCGTTGGTGGACGGCAGCCTGTTTGAAGGGCTGCGCTCCCTGGCGGCCAATATCGCGATTGAAATCCCTGAGGCGGCGTTAAATAGCGAACATTACCGCGTGCTGTTTTTAACCGCACTGGTGCTGTTTGTGTTTACCTTCATTATTAATACCGTGGCGGAAACACTGCGGCTACAGTTACGTAGCCGCTATCGACATCAGCAAGGAGAGGCGTGATGAACGGCTGGTTCCGCTCCGGGGGAGCATGGATCTGGCTGACCGGCGGGGCGGTGGGGCTTTGCCTGGTCGCTACCCTGGGCCTGGGCGCGCTGCTGGCCGGGCAGGCGGTACGCATTTTCTGGCCCCAGCCGTTATATCAATTTCAACTGAGCGCGCCCGACTGTTGCGAACAACGCATGCTGGGCGAGATTTATGCCAGGGAAACCCGCCCATCGGGCAAGGGCGCCGACCGGGGAACCTGGCTGATTATCAATACCGGCAAAGCGGCCGAACAGGCCAGCTTTATCGCTATACCTGAAAGTCGAATCGTTCAACAAAGCCGCAGCCCTGATCTGCTGGTGGTCAAGCGTTTCTCATCCGGCAATGAGTATGGTGTGCTGGCGGGCATGCGCGAAGACGGACAGCCGCTGACCGCCGACAATATGCCGCGGGCGCTGCAGCAGCGGCTGGATCTGATTGACACCCATCGTCGTCTGGCGGCGTCCCTGCGCGAGGAGCAACGGGGACAACTGGCGCTGCGGGCGCAGCAACTGCAATTGCAGGCTGATGAATGGAAAAGGCAGGGGCAGTGGACGGCACGTAACCAGGCCCGTACCCAGGCCTCGGAGGTCGAGTTGCAGCGGCGTTATGACCAGCTCAGCCAGCAGTTGTCAGCATTGGAAAGCGAACTGGACCGGGATACGCTGTTGCTGCGTGATGGCCAGGGTGTCATCCAGGCGATCAATATGAGCGATATAGAGCAGGCATGGTATCCCAACCGCATGAGCTTTGCGGCAAAAGCCCGGCATGCCGTCAAGCAGGTCGTTGCCTTTGTCAGCCCAGCCAGTCCCGTTGATTCGCTGCAGACCGGCGCATTTCCCGCCATCGTCGGTACCGTGCTGCTGGTGATGTTGATGTCAGTGATCGTCATGCCGCTGGGGGTAATGGCGGCGGTATATCTTCATGAATATGCCGACAATAATGCCTTGACGCGCTTTATCCGCATCGCGGTAGGCAATCTGGCCGGTGTGCCGTCCATCGTGTATGGCGTGTTTGGCCTGGGCTTTTTTGTTTACATCGTTGGCGGTTCACTGGATAGCCTGTTTTATGCGGACCAGTTGCCCAGTCCGACCTTCGGTACGCCAGGGTTACTGTGGGCTTCACTCACCCTGGCGCTGCTGACATTGCCGGTAGTGATTATCGCCACTGAAGAGGGGCTGTCCCGGGTGCCTCCTTCACTGCGTCACGGATCGCTGGCCCTGGGGGCCACCCAGGCAGAGACTCTCTGGCGCGTGGTCCTGCCGGGCGCTGCGCCGGCGATGATGACCGGACTTATCCTGGCGGTGGCCAGGGCGGCCGGTGAAACCGCGCCGCTGATGCTGGTGGGCGTGATCAAATCCGCGCCGTTGCTGCCGGTCGACGGCATATTTCCCTGGCTGCATCCAGATCGTAAGTTTATGCATCTGGGTTTCCAGATTTATGATCTGGCATTCCAGAATCCCGACAGCAATGCGGCGCGCCCGCTGGTATTTGCTACCGCGCTGTTGCTTATCGTCATTGTGGTATCGCTGAACCTGGCGGCCATTGGCCTTCGTCATCATTTGCGGGAAAAATACCGCACGCTGTCACTTTAATCAGGAATTTCCCATGGCCCCCCTCACCTTCGATCCCTTTGCGCCTCAGCCTGATGTCCAGGCGCTGGGCGATGAAATGACCGCTCTTGAAGCGCAGCATCTCAGCGTCAGCTATGGCGGAAGATCGGTGCTCAGTGATGTGAGCCTACGCATACCCAGGCACCATATTACCGCGCTGATTGGTCCTTCAGGCTGTGGGAAGTCAACGCTGTTGCGCTGTTTCAACCGAATGAATGATGTGGTGGAAGATTGCCGGGTGGAAGGCAGTTTACGCTTGATGGGTGATGAGATAGGCACCGATGGGCTGGATGTGGTGGCGTTGCGCCGCCGGGTAGGTATGGTCTTCCAGCGCCCGAACCCGTTTCCCAAATCCATTTATGAGAATGTGGTTTATGGCCTCCGGCTGATGGGGATCCGCGACCGGCGTCGGCTGGATGATGCGGTCGAGCAGGCACTGCGCGCAGCGGCACTGTGGGCCGAGGTGAAAGACCGGCTGAAGGAGAATGCGTTCAGATTGTCCATTGGCCAGCAACAGCGACTGGTGATCGCCAGGGCCATTGCCGTCGAACCGGAAGTGCTGCTGCTGGATGAGCCTACTTCGGCGCTGGATCCGATATCGACGCTGACTATTGAAGAGCTGATGATTTCACTCAAGGCCCGTTTCACCCTGGTGCTGGTGACCCACAATATGCAGCAGGCGGCAAGGGTGTCTGACTACACCGCCTTTGTGCACCAGGGCCGACTGGTGGAATATGAGGCTACCGATCGGTTGTTCACCGCACCGATGGAGCGCAAGACGGAAGACTATATTACCGGCCGGCTGCGCTAGGTTTAGTCGGCTGCGTAACCGGGCAGGGGCAGGGGGTTGCCGTCAAGCCAGGCGGTATCGTCAATCAGACGCAACCGGCCTTCGGTCAGCCAGTTTACCACCAGCGGATAGATTGCATGCTCCTGGGTTTTTACCCGTTCAGCCAGACTGTCTTCGGTATCATCGTCGAATATCGGCACCCGGGCCTGAAGGATCACCGGTCCGCCATCGAGTTGCTCAGTCACAAAGTGTACCGAGGTGCCATGCTCGCCATCAGCATTGGCTAACGCCTGCCGATGGGTATGCAGCCCAGGATAGAGCGGCAGTAGCGAAGGATGGATATTCAGCATCCGGCCGAAGTAATGCCTGACAACACCGGCGGACAGGATGCGCATATAGCCCGCCAGGATTACGCCATCTGGCTGGTAGCGGTCTATTTGATTCATCAGCGCCTGATCAAACGCTTCGCGGCTGGGATAATCCGCTGGTGAAAGAAATAGGGCGTCGATGCCGGCATCGGCGGCGCGCTGGAGTCCTCGCGCGTCGGCCCGATTGCTGAATACCGCTGCTATGCGTGCCGAAAGCCTGCCTTGCAGGCAGGCATCAATCAGCGCCTGGAGATTGCTGCCTTCTCCAGACAGCAGTACCACCAGCGTTTTCATTAACGGATAATAACCTGTTCAGCCCCGTCAGCCTGCTGGATTTCACCCAGTTTCCACGCCGTTTCGCCAAGCGCGGTGAGGATGTCCAACGCCTGGTCCGCCGTTGCCGCGGGCACCGCGATAATCATGCCTACGCCACAGTTAAAGGTGCGGTACATTTCATGGCGGCTGATGTTGCCGGCCTGCTGCAGCCAGTTGAAAACTGCCGGCCATTGCCAGCTGCTTTCATCGATCACCGCCTGGGCGCCTTCAGGCAGCACGCGCGGGATATTCTCCCAGAAGCCGCCGCCGGTCAGGTGGGCGATGGCATGAATTTCGCTACGTGCAATCAGCTCCAGCAGCGGCTTGACGTAAATACGCGTCGGTTCAAGCAGATGATCGGCCAGGGTTTTATCGCCCAGAGCAGTGGTCAGCGGATCGGCGCCGCTGACTTCCAGTACTTTGCGCACCAGTGAGTAGCCGTTGGAGTGCGGGCCGCTTGACGCCAGAGCCAGCAGGGTATCGCCGGCGCTGACTTTGCTGCCGTCGATAATCTCAGACTTTTCAACCACCCCAACGCAAAAACCGGCCACGTCATAATCTTCACCGTGGTACATGCCGGGCATTTCCGCGGTCTCGCCGCCCACCAGCGCACAGCCTGATTGTCTGCAGCCTTCGGCGATGCCGGTAATGACTGCGGCAGCGGTATCGACATCCAGTTTGCCGGTGGCATAGTAATCCAGGAAGAACAGGGGTTCTGCGCCCTGTACCACCAAGTCGTTAACGCACATCGCCACCAGATCGATGCCGATGGTGTCGTGGCGTTTAAGATCCATCGCCAGACGCAATTTAGTGCCGACGCCATCGGTACCGGATACCAGAATCGGTTCGCGGTATTTCTGCGGCAGGGCGCAAAGGGCACCGAATCCCCCCAGGCCGCCCATGACTTCCGGACGTCTGGTTTGTTTCACTACACCTTTGATACGGTCTACCAATGCGTTGCCGGCATCAATATCCACGCCTGCGTCTTTATAGCTGAGAGAGGTTTTGTCGGTCACTGCAAGATCCCCACGGAGATGTCGTATTGCGGTTAGAATATGGCGCGGCCCAATTCTAACAGTGTGAGCAAACGTTTGCGAGTGGTGTTGCTTATGCGATTGCCATTTTATTGGCTATAGTATTTTTCAATAGTCGATTGATCGTGATCAGTCATTTACATATGGCGCGACCGGTAAAAGGGGTTATAATCTCGCGATTTTTTTGACTGCTCAGTGCCCCTAGGGAGAATAATGATGAAGATCGTTGAGGTTAAACACCCGCTGGTAAAACACAAATTAGGTTTGATGCGCGCGCACGACATCAGTACCAAGCGTTTTCGTGAATTAGCTTCCGAAGTGGGCAGTCTGCTGACTTACGTGGCTACCGCCGATCTGGAAACCGAAACGGTGACTATCGATGGCTGGTGTGGTCCGGTCGACATTGAACAGATTAAAGGAAAGAAAATTACCGTGGTGCCAATTTTGCGTGCTGGCCTCGGTATGATGGACGGCGTGCTGGAAAATGTGCCGAGCGCGCGTATCAGCGTAGTCGGCGTTTATCGCGATGAGAAGACGCTTGAGCCGGTGCCCTATTTTCAGAAGCTGGTGTCGAATATTGATGAACGCATGGCTTTGGTGGTTGATCCGATGCTGGCTACCGGCGGCTCGATGATAGCCACCATTGATTTACTGAAAAAAGCCGGTTGCCATGCCATCAAAGTGCTGGTGCTGGTGGCGGCGCCGGAAGGCATTGCGGCGCTGGAAAAAGCCCATCCCGATGTAGAACTCTATACCGCGTCTATCGATAAGGGGCTGAATGAGCAGGGCTACATCATGCCTGGCCTCGGTGACGCGGGCGATAAGATATTCGGCACTAAATAAGTGATTGCAAACCGACCATCGGGTCGGTTTTTTTTTATCTTCTGCAGCATGAGGAAACACACATGACTCGTCGCGTCATCGGGGTAAGCGAACGTCCACCGCTGCTTCAAACTATCCCGCTGAGCTTTCAGCATCTGTTTGCGATGTTTGGCGCTACCGTGCTGGTGCCGATTTTATTCAAGATAAACCCGGCCACGGTGCTGCTGTTTAACGGCATCGGCACCCTGCTGTATCTCTTTATCTGCAAAGGCCGGATCCCTGCCTATCTGGGATCAAGCTTTGCTTTTATTTCACCGGTACTGCTGCTGTTGCCGCTGGGCTATGAAGTGGCTCTCGGCGGCTTTATCGCCTGTGGCGCGGTATTCTGCCTGGTGGCGCTTATCGTTAAAAAAGCCGGCACCGGTTGGCTTGATGTCATCTTTCCTCCTGCCGCCATGGGCGCTATCGTCGCGGTCATCGGTCTGGAACTGGCCGGCGTGGCCGCCAATATGGCCGGACTGCTCCCTGGTGCCGGTGCGGCGGCGGATACTACCGCCATCACCATCTCCATGGTAACGCTGGGCGTGACCATCCTGGGCTCGGTCCTGTTCAGGGGATTTCTCGCCATCATTCCGATACTGATTGGCGTATTGGTCGGTTATGCGCTGTCCTTTGCCATGGGGGTAGTGGACTTCACCGCGGTCAGCGATGCTGACTGGTTCGCCTTACCGACCTTTTACCGACCCCGATTTGAGTGGATCGCCATGTTGACGGTACTGCCGGCCGCGCTGGTGGTGATTGCCGAACACGTCGGCCATCTGGTGGTGACCGCCAATATAGTCAAAAAAGATCTGCTGCGTAATCCGGGCCTGCACCGTTCGCTGTTTGCCAACGGGTTATCAACCGTATTTTCGGGTTTCTTTGGCTCCACGCCCAATACCACTTATGGTGAGAACATCGGCGTGATGGCGATAACCAAGGTCTACAGTACCTGGGTGATCGGCGGTGCGGCTATCCTGGCAATTCTGCTGTCATGCGTCGGCAAGTTGGCGGCGGCGATCCAGGCGGTGCCGGTGCCGGTAATGGGCGGGGTATCCCTGCTGCTGTACGGGGTGATCGGCGCATCGGGTATCCGGGTGCTGATTGAGTCGAAGGTTGATTATAACAAGCCGCAGAACCTGATTCTGACCTCGGTTATCCTTATCGTCGGCGTCAGTGGCGCAACGATTCATCTGGGCGCCGCCGAACTGAAAGGGATGGCGCTGGCAACCGTGGTCGGCATTGTGCTGAGCCTGGTATTCAGAGTGATTACCCTGTTTCGCGGCGAAGAACGGGTGATTGACGCCGAGTCCCAGGATGAGGCCAGTCGCGATATGCATCCATAGCCACTGCCCGGTCAGCCGGCATCCGCTGAGTGCTGCGGCTTCCGGCCGGCCTGACAATATGGCCGGCGAAGCGGTTCATAACCGCTGCCAATCTATGGTAAACTCAGACCGTATTCCCAGCACCTGTCCAAAGAGGTTCTACTGAACACGCCGGCCCAGCTTTCTTTACCGCTTTATTTGCCTGATGACGAGACATTCGCCAGTTTTTATCCTGGCGATAACCTGTCTTTGCTGGCAGCGCTTCGGAGCATGCTGGCGCAGGAGCATGGCAGCTACCTCTATTTCTGGTCCCGCAAAGGGGGCGGACGCAGCCACCTGATGCATGCCGCCTGCGCCGAACTGTCCCAGCGCGGTGAAGCGGTAGGCTATGTGCCGCTGGATAAACGTACCTGGTTTGTGCCGGAAGTGATGGATGGGATGGAGCAGCTTTCTCTGGTGACCATCGACAATATCGAATGTATTGTGGGCGACGAGCCTTGGGAAATGGCTATTTTCAATCTGTATAACCGCATTCAGGAAACCGGCCGTACCCGGCTTATCATCAGCGGCAACTGCCCTCCCCGGCAGTTGAATCTCAATCTGCCTGACCTGGCTTCGCGTTTGGACTGGGGACAGATCTATCGCCTGCAGGCGCTTTCCGATGACCAGAAGGCTGCCGCCCTGCAAATGCGCGCACGGCTGCGCGGATTTGAACTGCCGGAAGATGTCAGCCGGTTCCTGCTTAAGCGGTTGGAGCGGGATATGCGTACCCTGTTCCAGACGCTGGTGAAGCTGGATGATGCCTCGATCCGTGCTCAGCGCAAACTTACCATTCCTTTTGTCAAGGAAATCCTTGCTCTGTAGCGGCCTGACAACCCCTGGTCAGGTACGTTTATACTGCTGGTAGCGTTTCTCCAGCTGTTTGAGCTGATCTATCCGGGCGTCATAGCGTGCCTGCTCCAGGCTGCCGAGCCTGACCAGTGAGCTGGCATTGCTCAGCGCCCTGATGGCCTGATCGAACTTGCCGCTGAGGGATAACTGTTCGGCTCGGGCCGCCAGTTCCTGATCGCGCTTGCCTAGGGCTGCGCTGGCCTGGGCCAGCAGATCCCAGGCGTTGCTGTCGTCCGGATGATTGAAGGTATAGCGGTTGAGCAGTCTCACTGCGTCGGCATTGCGCTTGGCTTCGACATACGCATTGGCCAGATTCAACGACAGGACCGGATTGACGTTGCTTCCTTGACTCTGCACCACTTTTTCCAATCGGCTGACGGCTCGGGAGGACTGGTTTTGTCCCAGGTCGATATCGGTCATCAGGTCCAGAAACCAGACATTGGACGGCTGCTTGACCAGTAAGGGCTGCAGCGTCGCTGCCGCCTGATCATATTTTTTCGCCTGGTAAAACAGCACTGCTTCACCATAGCTGGCGGCGATCCGTTGACGGGCATTGCCCTTTTGCCAGACGGCGATCAGTTCGTCGCTCAGCACGGTATTGCCTACGCTGTACATGCCGAGCGTTCGCGCTTTGGCCAGATAGAACTCCTGCGATGAATCCAGCACTTTATGCGTCATCTGATTGGCCCGGTTGCGCGCGTCCGACAGCCGACTCATCGGCAGCGGATGGGTAAGCAGCATTTCCGGCGGCGCGGTGGAATAGCGCGTCTGATCGGCCAGTTTCTGCAGGAAATCGGGCATCGCCTGCGGGTCGTAGCCGGCACGCTGCAAAACCTGCAGCCCGATACGGTCCGCTTCCTGCTCGTTGGACTGGGTAAAGCTGATGATGCCCTGCTGGGTGCCGGCAAGGGTGCCGCTCAGCGCGGCCATGCCCATTTGCGGATTGGCCATGGTCAGCAGTATCGACCCCAGCGCGCCGGCCCAGGTAAGTGGCGCATTACGTCGCTGGTCTTCCATGGCGCGGGCCAGATGGCGCTGGGTGACATGGGAAATTTCATGGGCCAGTACCGACGCCAGTTCGCTCTCATTTTCGGTGTAGCGGAACAGGGCGGAGTGGATCACCACGTTGCCGCCAAAGAAGGCAAAGGCGTTGAGCTCGTTACTGCGGATGAGATAGAAATGAAACGGTGTGCGCACCGAGTTGGCATTGGCGACCAGGCTGCCGCCTAAATGATTGATATAGGTGACCAGTAGCGGATCATTGATAAGCGGGGCACCGTCGCGCATCTGGCGTACATAGAAATCCCCCATCTGCAGCTCTTGGGCAATGCTCAGCGTACTGCCGGCAGTGGTGCCCATATCGGGCAGCAAATCCTGCTGTTCATCAACCGCCGAAGCCGGCAGACTGCCGCCTGCTGTCATCAAGACCGTCAGTAGCAACGTGATAATCGGTTTTCGCAGCCGAATTGACATGTAAACATTCCTAAACTCAACCAATGCGCTGTTAAATCCGTCCCCGGTGCGGGTGCTCTGGTGGCGTACCGTCGGGCGGGCCTTGAATATCGTCTGCAGCCCGCCCGTCAGCTTTTCAGCTGTGGTACTCAGGCATTCTGAACATAGGCCAGGACGATGTCGTGATGATTGCTGGTCTTGAAATCATCGAACACATTCTCGATTTTGCCAGTTCCATCGATTAAAAAGCTGATGCGATGGATACCGTCATAGGTCTTACCCATGAAGCTTTTTTCACCCCACACCCCAAACTCGGCGGCAACCTGATGGTCCTCATCAGACAGCAGGGTAAAATTAAGCAATTCCTTTTCGACAAAACGCGACAGTTTTTCCGGTTTGTCGGTGCTGATGCCCAGGACTTCAACCCCGGCTTTTTTCAGTTCATCCATGTTATCGCGCAAACCACATGCCTGGACGGTACAGCCAGGCGTCATGGCCTTGGGATAAAAATAGACCAGTACACGCTGTCCGTGGAAGTCGGTCAGACTGACCTGCTCGCCGTCCTGGTCAGGCAGACTAAATTTCGGTGCGAAATCACCGGCTTTCAGTGGCGTCATTGTAATACTCCGTCTCGTTCTTGATATTGAGGATGATTCACCACACTAATACTGCCTTGCGCGTTCAATTCTGTACAGAGTTGATGGAAGGTATGTTCAATGGTGGTTGCCGCGCCTGCGGCCGGGCCATGTGCGGTCAGCTGGATATGCAGCCGGGGGGCATCTCCCCGACCGGCCGGATGGGTGCGGGAGACCAGTTCGGCGATATCCATCTGATGACTGTCGAAAAGATCGGTGAAGCGCTCAATCAGGTGCGCAGAGTCATTCACTGCTACTTTGACCCAGACGGTGGTCGGCATCGGCTGCCGCTGGTGGGCGCTGGTGCGCTTCATCACAATCAGTAAATCCAACTCGCCTCCCTTGGGCGGCAGGGTGGACTCTATCTGGGCAATCGCGTTCCAGCTGCCCGATAACAGCATGATAAACGTAAACTCTTCGCCCAGCATCGCCAGCCGGCTATCTTCGATATTGCATCCGCAACTGCTCACGTGACGCGTAATGGCATTGACGATCCCCGGGCGGTCGGTGCCCAGTGCAGTGATGACCAGATAGTGTTGCTGTGGCTGTGGCAAAATGGCGCTTCCTGTCCGGCTGGATGTGATTTACATGGTAACCCTAAAAAAAACCTGCTGCCAAGCAGCCAGAGGGCGGATGTTTGCTTGCTTTTGGATAGGTGACAAAAGTACCATGAATAACCTGTTTGTGGAGGGATGGTCAATGTTTACGGGAAGCATAGTTGCACTGGTTACGCCGATGGACGAAAAGGGCGCCGTCGATCGAGTCAGTCTGAGAAAATTAATCGATTATCATGTGGCCAGTGGCACCTCGGCGATTGTTTCCGTCGGGACAACCGGTGAGTCATCCACCTTGAGTCATGAAGAACATGGCGATGTGGTCAAGCTGACCGTTGAGTTAAGCGATGGCCGCATTCCGGTGATTGCCGGTACCGGCGCAAATTCAACCGCGGAAGGGATATCGCTGACCCAGCGTTTTCACCAGAGTGGAGTGGTCGGATGCCTGACCGTGACGCCCTATTATAACCGGCCGACTCAGGAAGGCCTGTTCCAGCATTTCAAGTCGATAGCCGAGCACACCGATTTACCGCAGATTCTTTATAACGTTCCCTCCCGCACCGGTTGCGATATGCTGCCCGAAACGGTAGGTCGCCTATCACGCGTTAAAAATATTGTCGCTATTAAGGAAGCCACGGGGAACTTAAGTCGCGTCAGCCAGATCCAAGAGCTGGTTGAAGATGACTTTATCCTGCTGAGCGGTGACGATTCCAGCGGACTGGATTTTATGCAGCTTGGCGGTAAAGGGGTGATTTCGGTGACGGCGAATATCGCCGCCCGTGAAATGGCTGAGCTCTGCGCTCTGGCAGCGCAGGGTAACTTCAGTGAAGCTCGCCGCCTCAACCAACTGCTGATGCCGCTTCATCAGAAATTATTTATAGAACCCAACCCAATACCCGTAAAATGGGCCTGTAAAGCATTGGGATTAATGGCAACCGACACGATGCGTTTGCCGATGACGCCTCTGACCGAGGCTTCGGGCCTTATTGTCAGGCAAGCGCTATCGGATGCCGGCTTGCTATAACTCTGTTAGGGAGAATTGATGGCTTATTCATTACAAAAGTCGATGGTGGCAAAAGTGGTAGGCGCATCTCTGTTCATGCTGCTTGCGGCCTGTTCCAGCGATCAACGCTACAAACGTCAGGTTAACGGCAATGAAGAATACCTGAAAGCACCGGCTCTGCACCCGCTAAACAGCCCATCCGGTATGATCCTGCCTTTGGCGCGCGGCGACTATGATGTCCCGCCGGCTGCGACCAATGGCCGCATCGGCAAACAACTGGATGTGCGCCCGCCAGCGCAGCCTCTGGCTTTGTTGAATGGCTCACGCACGCAGTATAATGGCGATACCGCCCTCATTGTGCTGGAGAACAGCGCTCAGAACCGCGATATGTGGTCGCAGGTGGTAGCGGTAGTCCAGAGCAATGGCTACACCATCGTTTCACGCCAGGATGCCAGCCAGACGCTTAATACTGATTGGGTTGCCTGGTCTCGCGCCGATGAAGACAACCAGTATCGCGGCCAGTATCAAATCAGTATCCGCACTGAAGGCTATCAAACGTCGCTGATGGTCAAGTCACTGCGCCTTGAGCAGCAACAGGTAACGGTGACCAACCAGGCGATCATTCAGCGCTATACCGTTGAAATGCTCAATAACGTGGCGCGCGGTCTGGAGAAGCTCAGCGATGAGCGCGATAGCCAGCGTGCCCTTGGGCAGACCGCCGATATGAGCGTGATAAGCGGCGCCGATGAGACCGGCCTGCCGCTGCTGGTGGTACGCGCGCCTTATACCGCCGTTTGGGATCGCCTGCCGCCGGCGCTGGAAAAAATGGGCATGAAGGTCAAGGATCGCAGTCGCCCGCTGGGCACCCTGTCTCTGACCTACAGTGCGCCGGGAAGCAGCACCTGGGATTCTCTGGGCGCTAAAGATCCTGATCTGGTCAATGGTGACTACAAATTGCAGGTGGGCGATCTGGAGAACCGCAGCACGCTGCAGTTTACCGATCCAAAAGGACATACCCTCACCCAGTCGCAGAACGATGCGCTGGTATCGGTGTTCCAGGCTGCATTCGGCCAGACACTCACCCGTTAAACCAAAAAGGGGCCCCGGCCCCTTTTATCATTTACAGTCGAGCTCTATCTGCCACTGGAGTAAGTAAAGATGCAAAAGTTAGCTGAGTTGTATCGCGGAAAAGCGAAAACGGTCCACACTACCGAGGATCCGGATTTGCTGATATTGGAATTCCGCAATGATACGTCAGCACTGGATGGCCAGCGTATCGAACAGCTTGATCGCAAAGGAATGGTTAATAATAAATTCAACTATTTCATTATGAATAAACTGGCCGCAGCCGGTATCCCGACCCAAATCGTCAGCCTGCTTTCCGATAACGAAGTGCTGGTGAAAAAGCTGGATATGGTGCCGGTCGAATGCGTGGTGCGCAATCGCGCCGCGGGTTCACTGGTCAAGCGCCTGGGCGTTGAAGAGGGCATCGAGCTCAATCCGCCTCTGTTCGATCTGTTCTTGAAGAACGATGCCATGCACGACCCGATGATCAATGAGTCCTACTGCCAGACCTTCGGCTGGGTCACGCCGGAAAACCTGGCTCGAATGAAACAGTTGACGTACCAGGCCAATGAGGTACTGACGAAAATCTTTGATGACGCCGGCCTTATCCTGGTGGATTTCAAGCTTGAATTCGGCCTGTTCAAGGGCGAAGTGGTGCTGGGCGATGAGTTTTCCCCGGACGGCAGCCGCCTGTGGGATAAAAATACCCTGAACAAGATGGACAAGGATCGTTTCCGTCAGAGTTTGGGAGGCGTGATAGAAGCCTATGAGGAAGTCGCCCAGCGTATTGGCGTAAAATTGGACTAACCGCGCAATCGATTACGCTGCTACTTGCTATCCGTTCTGGTCCAGGCCACGCCACCGCCGGCGTGGCCAAAATATGCTATCCTCCAATCATTCATCTGAACATTGTGGGGTAGGCCATGCGTTGGCAAGGACGTCGCGAAAGCGATAACGTGGAAGACAGGCGCGGCCAGTCATCAGGCTCTGGCGGCGGTATACGGATACCTATTCGCGGCAAGGGCGGCGTGGTGCTGCTTATCGTGGTGGTGGTGGCCGGCTATTATGGCGTTGACCTGACACCGCTGCTGACCGGGGACTCAACCCCGTCTTCCCAGAGCAGTGCCGTCGGTATCAGCCCTAATGAAAGCGAGGCGGCAAAATTTACCTCTGTGATAACCGCCACCACCGAAGATACCTGGCAGGAGATATTCCGTCAGCAGGGCCAGACCTGGCAGCCGCCTACGCTGGTTATGTATCGCGGAGCGACCACTACCGGTTGCGGCACCGGTCAATCGGTAATGGGGCCGTTTTATTGCCCGGCCGATCGCAAAGTGTATATTGACCTGTCCTTTTACGATGAAATGAAAAGTTCGCTGGGTGCTGACGGCGATTTCGCCCAGGGTTATGTTATCGCCCACGAGGTCGGCCACCATGTGCAGAATCTGCTGGGGATCGAGCAAAAGGTCAGACAGCAGCAGCAAGGCGCCAGCCAGGCACAGGTCAATCAGTTGTCGGTGAAAATGGAATTGCAGGCTGACTGTTTTGCCGGGGTCTGGGGCAACAGCATGCAGAAACAGCAGATCCTGGAAGCGGGCGATCTTGAAGAGGCGCTGAATGCCGCCAAGGCCATCGGTGATGACCGCCTGCAGCAGCAGGGGCAAGGCCGTGTGGTTCCCGACAGTTTCACCCACGGCACCTCTGAGCAGCGATATACCTGGTTTAAACGCGGTTTTGACAGCGGCGATATGACACAGTGTAATACTTTTGCCAGCCGCTAAGGTTTTTCAGGGAAAGTAGATGAATTTTTTAGATCCGACCATGCTCATTTTGCTGGGCCTGGCCGCCCTTGGCATCATCAGCAACAACTCCACCGTTACCGTGGCGATACTGGTCTTGCTGATAATCCGCCTCACGCCGATGAACCAGTACTTTCCCTGGGTCGAAAAACAGGGATTAACCATTGGGATTATTATTCTGACCATCGGCGTAATGGCGCCGATCGCCAGTGGCACTATTTCTGCAGGCAGTGTATTTCAGTCATTCCTCAGTTGGAAATCGCTGCTGGCGATAGCCATCGGCGTGCTGGTGTCCTGGCTGGGTGGCCGCGGGGTTTCGCTGATGTCCAGTCAGCCTTCGATAGTGGCCGGCCTGTTGGTTGGTACTGTAATGGGGGTGGCACTGTTTCGCGGCGTACCGGTCGGGCCATTGATCGCGGCGGGCCTGCTGTCGATGATTATCGGTAAAAGCTGATATGGGCTTGGCCTTCCCTGTCGGCAGTGAAACTACGCTTAACGAATTAACCCGGCAAATGGGGCACTGTGGCATACGCCGTCTGATGGTGCTGTCCGGTGATGCTGAGTGGGCGGGGGAGCGCGCTGCGCATCTCAGGCAACTATTACCTGGCGACTGGCTATGGGCTGGTCCGCAACCGCTCTGGCAACCGTCCTGTCTGCCGGCGGCGATGACCGGTTTGCTGGGCAGGGAATTCCGGCATGGGGTATTCGATGCCCGTTGCGGGCTGCATGCGGAAGCCCTGGCCGCTTTGGCCGGCACATTGACCGCCGGCAGCTGGCTGGTGCTGCTGGCGCCGGCATGGGATGCCTGGCCGACGACAATTGACCAGGACTCCCGTCGCTGGAATGAGGGGGCTCACCCGATAGCCACTCCCCATTTTATCCGTCATTTGCAGCAAAGCCTGCTGGCGAGCGCCGAAACGCTGATTGTTCATCAGCATCGGGCCGCGCCGGCACTGACTGCGGTCAGCCGCCCGCGCTGGCAGGCACCGACCGGTAAACCGACGGCCCGCCAACAGCAACTGGTCGAGGAACTCGTCAGTGCCGGGCCGGGCAATTGGATTGTCACAGCTGCGCGCGGACGCGGTAAATCGACCCTGGCGGGCATGTTCACCGCCAGCATGCCCGGGCGCTGCCGAGTGACGGCGCCTTCAAGAGCGGCTGCTCAGGTGCTGCTTGACTATGGCGATTGTCCGCCGCCTTTTTTTGCCCCCGATGCGCTACTGGCCGAATGGGCATCACTGCCGACGGTAGACTGGTTGATTATCGATGAAGCGGCGGCAATACCGATGCCGGTGCTGCGGCGATTGACAGCGCTATGTCCGCGGGTGTTGATGACCACGACGGTGCAGGGATATGAAGGAACCGGTCGCGGCTTTGTGCTCAAATTCTGTCCCACCCTTGACCGCCCCCATTTCCGGGTGCTGGACCAGCCGCTTCGCTGGGCGCAGGATGACCCGCTGGAACAGTGGCTCATATCGGCGCTGTGGTTTGATGATCGGCCAACCCTGGCAGAGGCCGATGCAGACAGCGGTCAACACCCGGAAGAGAGGTCTGAATCCACAGCTAAAGCATCTATCCCAATGGAATCGGCTGTCAATGCCTCTCTTTCACGGGAATCCAATGCTGAGCCGGAAAGGATATCAACGTCTGAATCTGTCTCTGAATCGGTATACGATTTCGGATCTGAATACCTTGAATCGGCTGAGCACCGTATTCGCTGCTGGCCGCAGGATTATCTGCAGTGTCATCCGCTGCGGATGAAGGCGCTATATCAACTGCTGACGGCTGCTCATTACCGCACTTCGCCGCTGGATCTGCGCCGACTGATGGATGCTGCGGGCATGCATTTCATGGCGGCTGTCGACAGCGGCCGCCTGTTGGCTGCGCTATGGCTGGTAGATGAAGGCGGTTTGCCGCCAGGCCTGGCTCATGAAATATGGGCCGGCAGACGACGGCCGCCGGGTAATCTGGTGGCGCAATCCCTGGCAGCTCACGGCGACGAATGGCAGGCCCCGGTACTGCGGTCGCGGCGGATTAGCCGTATCGCCGTAACACCGGGCCAGCGCCGTCGGGGTATAGGGCTTGAGCTAGTTCAACAGGCGGTTGCAGCAGCGGGAGACCGTGATTTCCTGTCGGTCAGCTTCGGTTACACTGACTCGCTATGGCGATTCTGGCGCAGTGCCGGGTTCGAGCTGGTGCGAATCGGTACTCATCTGGAAGCCAGCAGTGGCTGCTATAACGCGATGGCACTGCTGCCGATAAGTCAACGGGGCCGAGAGCTGACGTTGAGAGCCGCGGCACGCTTTGTCAGGGACTGGTCAGAAAAAAAACACCCTATGGAAACAGTGGCGGAAGATGACTGGCGCTGCCTGGCAGGGTTTGCATTCGCCCACCGTCCAGCCGATGTATGCCTGCCGGCGCTCAGGCGCCTGCTTGGCGCAAGCGGACTGCCGCTGCCGTTGTTGCGACAGTGGGCAGCCCAAGGGCCATTGATGCCGTCAGCCTCTTTCCAGGCCAAGCCTGCCGGCAGAAAAGCCTGGCTTGCCGAGATGAGGCAGGAAGCGGCCGAGGCAATGTGGCTGCTTGATCGTGAGACTTGCCTGCAATGGCAAGCCTGGAGTGCCCCCGGCGGATATGTGACGTCGTCTGCTGCCGGGGATGGCGTTATTTTTTCTTAGGCCAGTCATCGTCCTGTTCATCCCACTTGGCATTATTGTCGCGATGAGGCGGCAGCTCGGGACGATCGTCCATAAAGCGCTTATGATCAACCCGCCTCAGCTCTTTGATGCCGCTGATGATCATACCGGCCAACACCAATAAAATAATCCACCAATAATCCGCTAACCAGCCCATCGCATCACTCCTTTTCGACATTCAGTATGTATTGGTTAAACAGGTCGGGAAGATGGGGGATAAGCCATTCTTCTCCTGCCACATCCTGTTCTGTCCATGAAGCCAGTATAAGATCGGGCGTCAGTTGCTGCATAGCCAGCTGCGCCAGCGGCCGGTAGCTGAGGTGCCAGGGTTCAGGCGCCACGCCGCCGCGATACACCTCATAGGGGCGGTAAAAATCATAATCCGCCATATGGCGGCCAAGCCAGGCGGTCAGATCGGCAAAATAGCCGCCGGTCAGATATTCTCCGGGCTCCAGCTGCAGCGTTTTCCCTGCCGGCAGCGCATCAGGATCAAAGATATCCAGATCGGTGCCCCAATGATGGCGGCTGGCACCCGGCAACGCCGACCAATGCAGGATGGCATGACAGCGTGCTTCAACCGTCATTTTCCGCGCGTCCAGCGGTCGGGAGTTACTATCCAATAATGGTCGCTCGGCGCGGAATTTGCCATTCCATATCAGTCGTTGTCGCTCAAAATCACGAAAACTACTGGCAGGCTGCAGATTGAAGCCCTGTCGGCGCGCCGATTGCTGCAGTCCGGCAAACGCCGTGGCTGCTTCGGCCTGCAAACGGTGGTTGCCTGACCCTGTGACCGGCACCAGATGCCCATCGGCCTTGCCGGTCAGCATGTGAGGAGTCATCATGCGATAAGTTGCTCCATGATACGTTGATACATCCGGCTCAGCAGCTGCAAATCAGCGGCATTGACGCACTCATTGACCTTATGGATGGTGCTGTTCACCGGGCCCAGTTCGACGACTTGAGCGCCCATACGTGCAATGAATCGGCCATCGGAAGTCCCACCAGTGGTTTCTAGGCCCGGGGTAAATTCCTGATAATGCTCGACGGCATTGACTACCGCTGCGACCAATTCGCCTTCGGCGGTCAGGAACGGCTGCCCTGACAACCACCAGTTGATGTGGTAGTCCAGACCATGTCGCTGCATCAGCGCCTCTACCCGCTCACGGATCTGCTGATCGGTCAACTCGGTGCTAAAACGGAAGTTGAACTGTACCGCCAGCTCACCGGGAATGACATTGTTGCTGCCGGTGCCGGCATGGATATTGGCAATCTGCATGGTGGTCGGCGGGAAGAACGCATTGCCCTCGTCCCAGCGGATCGATACCAGTTCGCTGAGGGCGGCCAGCGCCCGGTGGACGGGATTATCAGCAAGATGGGGATAGGCAACATGCCCCTGGACACCCCTGACCGTCAGATTGGCGGTCAGGGAGCCACGGCGGCCGTTTTTGACCACATCGCCCAGTTTGGCGGTGCTGGACGGCTCGCCTACCAGGCAATAATCCAGGCGTTCGTTACGCGCCATCAGCGCATCCACAACCTTCACGGTGCCGTTTACAGCGCTGGCCTCTTCGTCTGAGGTAATGAGAAAGGCCAGACGTCCGCAGTGATCGGGATATTGCGCCACGAAACGCTCGGCGGCGACGACCATCGCGGCAAGGGAACCTTTCATATCGGCAGCGCCGCGGCCATAAAGCATGCCGTCTCGCAAGGCCGGCTCAAACGGAGGATTATTCCACTGGCTGGCATCACCGCCCGGGACCACATCGGTATGGCCGGCAAAAGCCAGGGTGCGTCCCTGACCACGCCAGGCCCAGAAATTGCGGGTGTCATTGAAGTCCATGGCTTCAACAGTGAAACCTATCGCTTCAAGCTTTTCGATCATCAGCGTCTGGCAGCCTGCATCATCGGGACTCAAAGACGGTCGCTTGATCAATTGCTGAGCGAGTTCCAGTACAGGGCATGACATAATCAGGCCTCCTTGGCGATAAATTGCTGATATTGCAGCGGATAAAACCCAACCAGTATCGCGCCGTCGGGTGCTTGCAGCACCGGACGTTTAATCAGCGCCGGCTGGCTTAGCATCAATGCCTGGGCGTTATCGACCGTGGCCGCGGATAAACGTTGTTCATCTGAAAGCTTGCGCCAGGTAGTGCCGCGGGTGTTCAGCAAGGTCCGCCAGTCGCAGCGGCGGGTAAATTCCGCCAGCAGGCTGGCGCTTATCCCATCGGTCCGATAGTCATGAAATCGATAATCCACCTGCTGTTCATCAAGCCAGCGGCGCGCTTTTTTTATGGTATCGCAGTTTTTGATGCCATAGAGAATGTAGTGGGGATGCTGTAAATCATCAGACATACGAAAATGCCACCTTAAACTGAATAATTAGTCCTCTCATTACGTAGGTCTTGATGGGCGTAAAGAGGGAGTGATCTCCGGTTATAATGAGGGAAAATGCTGTTGGGATCCAGTAAAAGGCCGATCTAATCAAATTGATAAATAACAGGTTCATTCCTATCTTATACAGGCGTGGTGTATTAACTTAATTAGCCGATTTATTAAATGATTTTTAACGATTGGACATTGTTGATAATCCAGGATCAATAAAACATTTAAATTAATTGATTACTCATGTAAGTATGATGAGATGTGGTTGCTCTTATTAATATTCATAATTTCACAGTAATGTTTAACTGTCTTTGTATTATAGGTTATATGTCCATATAATAGCCTGAAAAGACGAAATGAGGTTGATATGGTCAATACCGAAGTTGCCCTTTGGAAAGATTTTATAGACGCAATGCTGCGCAAGTCATGATCATTCTGGCTATTAATCTGAAGAGTTGTTGTAGCTAATGCTCTGTCACAGCAGCTATAGCTGATGCTTTTTCATCGCAGCTATAGCTGACGCTCTTTCATAGCAGCTATAGCTGATGCTTTTTCATCGCAGTTATAGCTGATGCTTTTTCATAGCAGTTGTAGCTGATGCCCTGTCATCATAAGGCCACTGATACAGCTGGCCTTATTGATTCGGCTTGTGCCGGCTGCAGCGCTTTATTCGGCTGCATCCTTTGAGACCATTCCTTCAGGCGACAGCCGTACCGCCGGTTCTGCATTCGCATGGCCGGGAAAGCGACGACGTATCAGAACGAAAAATAGCGGGATAAAATAGACTGCCAGGATCGTGGCGGATACCATGCCGCCTATGACCCCGGTACCCACCGCATGCTGGCTGGCCGAACCTGCGCCCTGACTGGTAGCCATAGGTAAAACGCCGAATACGAAAGCCAGTGATGTCATGATTATCGGACGCAGCCTCATTCTGGAGGCTTCAAGCGTCGCTTCCAGCAAGTCTTGCCCACGGCTGTGGAGTTCATTGGCAAATTCTACTATCAGAATCGCGTTTTTGGCCGCGAGCCCGATGACCGTCAGCATGCCTACCTGGAAATAAACATCATTCTCCAGCCCGCGCATCCAGGTAGCCAGTAACGCCCCCAGCACGCCCAGCGGTACCACCAGCATCACCGAAAACGGAATAGACCAGCTTTCATAAAGCGCTGCCAGGCACAAAAAAACCACCAGCAGGGAAATTGCGTAAAGCGCAGGCGCCTGGGCACCCGACATCCGTTCCTGATAGGACATACCGGTCCATTCGAGTCCCATGCCGTTGGGCAGGCTGGCAACCTGTTTTTCCATTTCCAGCATCGCAGCGCCGCTACTGACACCCGGGGCGGCTTCGCCGACGATCTCCAGAGAAGAGTAGCCGTTGTAACGTTCCAGTCGCGGGGCACCATATTCCCATTTTGAGGAAGAAAAAGCGGAGAAGGGGACCATACTTCCTTTGTCATTCCGAACATACCAGCGGTAGATATCATCGGGCAGCATGCGATATTTGGCCGCCGACTGCACATACACCCTTTTTACCCGGCCGCGATCGACAAAATCATTCACATAAGTGGATCCCCAGGCGGTTTTAAGCGTGTCATTGATGTCATCAACCGACACCCCCAGCGCCTGGGCCTTACGCTGGTCGATATCAATCTGCAACTGCGGGCTGTCATCTAAACCGTTATGTCTTACCCGGGTCAGCAACGGCGATGTTGCTGCGCTTGCCAGCAACCGATCGCGGGCCGCCATCAGCGCCTGATGTCCGGCACCGCTGTGGTCTTGCAGGTTGAAGTTGAACCCGGCGGCATTGCCCAGCCCCGAGATGGCCGCCGGGTTGTTGGCCAGCACCCGTGCTTCGGTTATCTTGCTGAATTCCCGAGTGGCGCGTTCGATAATGGCAAAAGACTTGTCAGCAGGGCTGTTGCGTTGACTCCAATCCTTGAGTCGGATAAACAGACGGGCCACGTTCTGGCCATTGCCGCCAGGTCCGGAGCCGACGGTTGAAAATACCGACAGCACGTTTTCTTTTTCCTGGGTAAGAAAATAGTTTTCCACCTTAGCCACCACTTTCAGCGTCTGCTGCTGGGTAGAACCGGTGGGCAGCTGTACCTGCGCCATAAATACCCCCCGGTCTTCATCAGGCAAAAAGGAGGTGGGAAGATGCAGAAACAGCCCGGTCATTACCGCCAGCAGCACCCCGTACAGCAACAGCCAGCGTATGCTGCGCTGCATGATTTTTCCGACCCCTCGCTTGTAGCCGAGTGTCATTTTATCGAACTGGCGATTGAACGCGCCGAAAAAGCCTTTGCGGCTATGATGATGGCCTTTTACCGCAGGTTTCAGCAATGTGGCGCAAAGGGCCGGCGTCAGTATCAGGGCGACCAGTACCGACAATGCCATTGCCGCGACGATAGTGACTGAAAATTGCCGGTAGATGGCGCCGGTCGTGCCGCCGAAAAACGCCATAGGCACAAATACGGCCGACAGCACCAGGGTAATCCCTACCAGCGCTCCCTGAATCTGCCCCATTGATTTTCGCGTGGCTTCGCGCGGCGACAGCCCTTCCTCTGCCATCACCCGTTCGACGTTTTCCACCACCACGATGGCATCATCCACCAGCAGCCCAATGGCCAGCACTACGGCGAACATGCTCAGCGTATTGACGCTGTAGCCGAACATCCACAGCACGGCAAAGGTGCCGCACAGTACCACCGGCACCGCTATCGTCGGTATCAGCGTGGCGCGCAGGTTCTGCAAGAACAGATACATGACCAGGAAAACCAGCACAATGGCTTCCAGCAGGGTTTTGACCACGTCTTTTATCGACGCACTGACAAAGGGGGCGGTTTCGAAGGCGACCTTGGCCTCCAGCCCATGGGGAAAAAACGGCGCCAGCTCCTCAATTTTCTTTTTGACGGCAATATTGGTCGCCAACTCATTGGCGCCGGATGCCAGTTTAATGCCGATGCCGGATGCGGCCATGCCATTGTAGCGGCTGAGATAGTCATAATTTTCAGAACCAATCTCTACCGTGGCAACTTGCCCCAGCAACACCGCCGAACCGTCTGTATTGACCCGCAAGGTCATATCCCTGAATTGCTCTGGCGTCTGCAGCTGTGACTGGGCATTGATGGTTGCGTTCAGCGCCTGATTGTCCACCGAGGGTGTCCCGCCGAGCTGTCCCACTGACACCTGGCTATTTTGCGATTGGATAGCTGAAACCACGTCACCGGTAGTCAGGCTATACTGGTTCAGTGCGTCAGGATTAAGCCAGATACGCATGGCATATTGCGAACCATAGGCATCAATGCTGCCGACGCCATTCACCCGGCTCAGTGGCTCCTGGATGTGGCTCACTACATAGTCGGAGATATCCTGCTTATCCATCGTCCCATCGGTGGAGACGAAGGCTATCATCATCAAATTACTGTCGCCGGTTTTCGATACCGTCACTCCCTGGCTTTGGACTGCCTGGGGTAAGCGCCGCAACGCAGCCTGCAATTGGTTCTGTACTTGCTGCATCGCTTCGTTGGGGTTGGTCCCGGCCTGAAATGTCAGGGTGGTGGTGGCCCGGCCGGTGTTACTGCTCTGCGAGGCCATATACAGCAGGTTGTCCAGGCCTGTCATATTCTGTTCGATAATCTGAGTGACCGTATTTTCCAGCGTCTGAGCTGACGCGCCGGGGTAATTGGCTGCAATACGAATGGTCGGCGGCGCCAGGCGCGGATATTGCTCGACCGGAAGCGAAAATAAAGCCAGTGTGCCCGTCAGGCAGACAATAATCGCCAGCACCCAGGCGAAGATGGGGCGATCCACAAAAAAATTAGCCATTAACTAGAAACCTTAAGGCGACAGGCCTGTATTATACGGACGAGATACACCTCGTCTTTATACTCTACGCGTTAGAGAGTCAAAATAATGTGGAGAAATAAAGGAGATAATGTAAAAAAGTGATTGCCCTAGCGCCGTGTGATACCTGCTGCCGGTAACTATCTACGGTAATACGGAGCTGATTACACTAAAAAGTATGCGCTATGATACACCGTTATAAGCCGCATCATTCAGTCAATGGAAAAGTCTAATGTCATTAAAGATTAATATCATAGAGAATCGGCTATTGTCGGATCACTGGTTTGTTCTGCGTAAATACGTCTATGACCTCGTGCGAAAGGATGGTACCGGCCTGCGGCAGATGCGTGAAGTCTATGATCGGGGAAATGGCGCTACGCTGCTGTTATACAACACGGCTACTAACTGCGTACTGCTGATCCGGCAGTTCCGTATGCCGACATTTGTTAACGGCAATCCCGACGGTATGCTGATTGAAGCCTGCGCCGGCCTGCTCGATCTTGATTCTCCGGAAGAGTGCATCCGCCGTGAAGCAATGGAAGAGACCGGCTATAAGGTAGGGGAGGTCACTAAGCTGTTTTCAGCCTATATGTCGCCCGGGGGTGTTACTGAACAGGTGCACTTTTTTGCCGCCGCCTATCAGGATTCTCAACGGGATAACGCGGGCGGCGGGGTGGATGACGAAGATATAGAAGTGCTGGAACTGCCGTTCCCAGAGGCAATGGCGATGGTGGCCGATGGCCGTATTCAGGATGGGAAAACCATAATACTGCTGCAGCAGGCGTTAATAAATGGCTGGCTGACGGCGTGAAAATGGGCAATTTTCTCACGCTGGCGATCGATCTGCTAAATAACATGCTTGCGCTATATTAGAAAATTGAGCCCATAATGGCTGCTTGATAAATAAGGCAGCCATTTTAAGATGAACTCATTATTTAGATGGGCGGATTTATAAAATAAACTCATATTTATGACTGGCTGGTAATTACGGCGGGTACGCGTAGGGTACTCATGTTTTTTTAGCCTGAAGTGTGTTTAACGCGTTATCCTGTATACTTTAGCTGAGCCAGCGAATACAGATCTATAATAGCGTTGGTTCAACTTTGCCGCCTTTTGTTTCATTTCCCGCTTGAAGATGGGGGTCTCTCAGGTGTCAGCCCGTAAAAAAGCCGAAGCGCATAGGCACTTCGGCTGTTTATGGCTGCCTGGCTCAGTGCGTTACTTGGCACCTTGCCCAGCGCCGCGTCTCGTTACCCAGGCGCGGCGTGGTGTCCGGCGCCGCCTCAGCCCAGCAGGCCGCGGGCTTTTTCCAGTACGTTGTCGGCGGTAAAGCCGAACAGCTTGAACAGCTCCTCAGCCGGCGCCGACTCGCCAAAGCCGGTCATGCCGATGATAGCCCCGTTCAGGCCGACATACTTGTACCAGTAGTCCGCTATCCCGGCTTCTATCGCCAGGCGCGCGCTGACCGCCGCCGGCAGCACCGATTCCCGGTAGGCCGCATCCTGGCGGTCGAACACATCGGTCGACGGCAGCGACACCACCCGTACCCGGCGTCCTTCCGCGCTCAGGGTTTCCCAGGCGCTGACCGCCAGCTCCACTTCCGAGCCGGTGGCGATGATGATGAGCTCCGGCACCCCGTCGCCGTCTTTCAGCACATAGCCACCGCGGGCCACGTCCGCCAGCTGCTGCGCGTCGCGCGATTGCTGGGCCAGGCTCTGCCGCGACAGGATGAGCGCCGTCGGCCCGTCATGGCGCTCTATCGCCGCTTTCCAGGCAATGGCGGTTTCCACCTGGTCGCACGGCCGCCAGTTGCTCATGTTCGGCGTCAGGCGCAGGCTGGCCAGCTGCTCGACCGGCTGATGGGTCGGACCGTCTTCCCCCAGGCCGATGGAGTCATGGGTATACACCATGATATGGCGGGCCTTCATCAGCGCCGCCATGCGCACTGCGTTGCGGGCGTACTCGACAAACATCAGGAAGGTCGCGGTATAGGGCACGAAACCGCCGTGGTGGGCGATGCCGTTGGCAATGGCGGTCATGCCGAACTCGCGCACCCCGTAATGGATATAGTTGCCGGTCGCATCATCGGCAATCGATACCGACTTTGACCACAGCGTCAGGTTGCTCGGCGCCAGGTCGGCAGAGCCGCCCAGCAACTCGGGCAGCAGCGGGCCGTAGGCTTCCAGGGCATTCTGCGAGGCCTTGCGGCTGGCAATCTTGGCCGGATTGGCCTGCAGCTGCTCGATGATGCGCCGGGTCTCGGTCTGCCAGCTGGCCGGCAGCTCGCCGTTCATCCGGCGGGTAAATTCCGCCGCCAGCTCAGGGTATTCGCGCGCATAGGCCGCCCGCTTTTCGTTCCAGGCCGCTTCTTTTTGCGCCCCGGCGGCTTTGGCATCCCAGTCCTGATAGATGGCGTCGGCAATCACGAACGGACCGTCGGTCCAGCCCAGCTGCTGCCGGGTGGCGGCCACTTCGTCGGCGCCGAGCGGGGCGCCATGGGCGCCATGGGTGCCGGCCTTGTTGGGCGAGCC
>NZ_SMCR01000015.1 GCF_004343195.1 Biostraticola tofi
GATAGCGGACTACTGGTACAAGTATGTCGGCCTGAACGGGGCTATCATCGGCATGACCGGCTTTGGCGAGTCGGCGCCGGCTGAGGAGCTGTTCACGCTGTTCGGCTTTACCGCCGACAACGTACTGGAAAAAGCCCGCGGCCTGCTGGGCTGAGGCGGCGCCGGAAGCCACGCCGCGCCTGGGTAACGAGACGCGGCGCTGGGTAACCTGTTACCGGATCGGTGGCAGCGAATGCGCCACCGCTGGAATAATTAATCCTTTTATCTTGCAACCCCTAGGAATAGAAGGAATAAAGACCTGTGATGAAATGCCGGCCAGGTAGAGATTAGCGACAAAAATCCAACCTATATCACAAAATCAGCATTTTTATTCCTGCGCGACGCGTTTTTGATTATTCTAGCTGAAGCGTTTCAGTCTGATGTTTTCCGCCGTACCGGCGACAGCGCTTCATAGGCATTGGGGTGCGCATAGCGCCGACCACCTCTGCGCACGGCACCCCGTCAGTGATGTTTGCCCACGGCATTGTCCCTGATGGCGAGCCCCGCGCTGTTAAGAGCCGGATGATAGCCGCAGACGCAGGTTCCGGTTATTCTGATAACCATCAGCGGGTTATCGCAAAAGGCAGCAAGCTGCCCATTTCATGATATAGTTGAACCTGAAGAATCAAATCAGGTTCGGCATGGTTTTTATCATGCTCCGCCCCGCCCTCGGGCTACAGCCCCAGGCGACTTATTGATCAAAGCGCCCGCAAGGAAATGCTTAACAGCGGGCGTAACGATATTGCAGTCCTGGCTCTTCAGGGCGAGGACGCAGATGGCTTCTGGTCCGGCAAGGAAATGCACCTCCTGCCGCTCGGGCAATTTACAAGCATCAACATGAGGGTTCACCATGGCTGTAATCAAGATGACTGATCTGGATCTGGCGGGTAAGCGCGTTTTTATCCGTTCTGATTTAAACGTACCGGTCAAAGATGGGAAAGTGACGTCCGATGCGCGAATCCGCGCTTCGCTGCCCACCATAGAGGCCGCGCTGAAGCAGGGCGCCCGCGTAATGGTAACATCGCATCTTGGCCGTCCGACCGAAGGCGAGTACAACGAAGAGTACTCCCTGCTGCCGGTAGTAAATTATCTTAAAGAAAAGCTGTCCTCACCTGTGCGCCTTGAAAAGAATTACCTCGACGGGGTGGATATCGCCGAAGGCGAATTGGTGGTGCTGGAAAACGTTCGCTTCAACAAGGGCGAAAAGAAAGACGACGAAGCCCTGTCTAAAAAATATGCCGCCCTGTGCGATGTCTACGTGATGGATGCCTTTGGCACCGCTCACCGCGCTCAGGCTTCTACCCACGGCGTGGGCAAATTCGCCCCGATAGCCTGTGCCGGCCCGCTGCTGTCCGACGAACTGGAAGCACTGGGCAAAGCCCTTGGCAATCCGGCCCGTCCGATGGTGGCCATCGTCGGTGGTTCTAAAGTATCGACCAAGCTGACCGTGCTGGACTCGTTGTCTAAAATCGCTGACCAACTGATAGTCGGCGGCGGCATCGCCAACACCTTCGTTGCCGCTCAGGGCCACAATGTCGGTAAATCCCTCTACGAAGCGGATCTTATCCCTGAAGCGAAAAAACTGCTGGAAACCTGTGACATCCCTGTGCCGACCGACGTTCGTGTCGCCACCGAGTTCTCGGAAACCGCGGCCGCCACGCTGAAATCGGCTACCGACATCAAGGATGACGAACAGATTCTTGACCTGGGCGATGTTTCAGCCGAGCGCTTGGCCGCTATTCTTAAAGACGCTAAAACCATTCTGTGGAATGGACCGGTCGGCGTATTCGAGTTCCCGAACTTCCGTAAGGGCACCGAAATCGTCGCCAGAGCGATTGCCGAAAGCGACGCTTTCTCTATCGCTGGCGGCGGTGATACGCTGGCGGCCATCGATTTGTTCGGCATTGCTGACAAAATCTCCTATATTTCTACCGGTGGTGGCGCCTTCCTGGAATTTGTCGAAGGTAAGCAATTGCCCGCTGTCGTGATGCTTGAATCACGCGCCAAGCAATAACATCTTCAGCGGCGGGCATCCCTGGGATGCCCGCGACCACCGTTGCGAATGCGGCCAGGCAACGGTAATTGACGAGTTTCAATCCATGGCCCACAAAACAGGACAAAGCAATATGTCTAAGATTTTCGATTTCGTGAAACCAGGTGTCGTTACCGGTGATGATGTACAAAAAGTATTTGCGGTAGCAAAAGAGAATCACTTTGCTCTGCCCGCCGTTAACTGCGTAGGTACTGATTCGATCAACGCTGCGCTGGAAACCGCCGCTAAAGTGCGCGCCCCGATTATCATTCAGTTCTCCAATGGCGGCGCTGCATTTATCGCCGGCAAGGGCCTGAAAGCCGAAGGTCAGACCGCGGCGATCCTGGGCGCTATTTCCGGCGCGCTGCATGTCCATCACATGGCTGAACATTACGGCGTGCCGGTTATCCTGCACACTGACCATTGCGCCAAAAAACTGCTGCCCTGGCTTGATGGACTGCTGGATGCCGGTGAAAAACATTTTGCCGCTACCGGTAAGCCACTGTTCTCCTCCCATATGATCGACCTGTCCGAAGAACCGCTGGAAGAGAACATCGACATCAGCGGCAAGTACCTGGCGCGGATGGCCAAACTGAATATGACCCTGGAAATCGAGCTGGGCTGTACCGGTGGTGAAGAAGACGGCGTGGACAACAGCCATCTGGATAACTCTTCCCTCTACACCCAGCCGGAAGACGTGGCCTATGCTTATGAAAAACTGAACGCCATCAGCCCGCGCTTTACCATCGCTGCTGCCTTCGGTAACGTTCATGGCGTCTACAAGCCCGGCAATGTTCAACTGACGCCGAAAATTCTTGATAACTCCCAGCAGTATGTCTGTGAGAAATTCGGCCTGCCCGCTAACTCCCTGGACTTCGTGTTCCACGGTGGTTCAGGCTCCAGCGCGGCTGAAATCAAAGAAGCCGTCGGCTACGGTGTTATCAAAATGAACATCGATACCGATACCCAGTGGTCCACTTGGGAAGGCATTCTGAATTATTACAAAAAGAACGAAGGCTACCTGCAGGCGCAGTTGGGTAACCCGGAAGGCGACGACAAGCCTAACAAAAAATATTACGACCCGCGTGTCTGGCTACGTGCCGGTCAGGCATCCATGGTGACTCGCCTGGAACAGGCGTTCCGTGAACTGAACGCTGTCGACGTACTGTAATCCTGCCCTCACATCGCTGTCAGGTGTGATTCAAAGGCCTCCTCCGGGAGGCCTTTGTTCGTTATAAGAAAGCATTATTCTGAACAATATCAGAATCATCCCAATCAAAATCGCCCGCCTAAGTTGGCAGGTAAAGATTTGTTGGTTACGCTTAAAAGACGTTGTTGTTATTGCTGGCGGTATAGGCTGGCGGTTGGATTAAACACCAGTAAGGGAAAAAGATGGAAGATTTGAATGTAGTCGACAAAATCAATAACGCCGGGAGCTGGCTTATCAATAACCAACAGCTGTTGGTGCATTATGCGGTAAACATCGTCGCCGCAATCATCATCCTCACGATCGGTATGCTGATTGCCAAGGTCATTTCAAAGACCGTCAACAAAGTGATGAGAGCCCGCCATATCGACGTTACGGTGGCAGATTTTATTTCGGCTATCGTTCGCTATGCCATTATCATTTTCACCATTATCGCCGCGCTGGGACGCATCGGCGTGCAGACCGCCTCGGTAATCGCGGTTATCGGTGCTGCCGGTCTGGCCATTGGCCTGGCTCTGCAGGGCTCGCTGTCCAATTTTGCCGCCGGCGTGCTGCTGGTGACCTTCCGGCATTTTCGCGCCGGTGAGTATGTTGATTTCGGCGGTACCGCCGGGACGGTCTTGGTGGTGCAGATATTCTCGACCACCCTCAGAACCTTTGACGGTAAAATGATCGTGGTGCCCAACAGTAAAATATTGTCCGGCAATATCACCAACTTCTCTCGTGAACCCGATCGGCTGATCGACCTTATTATCGGTGTCAGCTATGACGCCGACATCGATAACGTTAAATCGCTGCTGACCGGCATCATTGAGGCCCATGAAAGCGTCATCAAGGAGAAGGGCATCGTGGTGCGCCTGAATGCCTTGGGGGCTTCATCGCTGGACTTTATGGTTCGAGCCTGGGTACCGAGAAGTGATTTACAGAATGCGACCTTCGATCTGTTGGAAAGCTTCAAACGGGTGCTGGATGAACACCAAATCGGCATTCCTTACCCGCAGATGGATGTGCATCTGTTCGAACAGGCGCGTCAGGAAGCCAAACAGCAAGACGATCGGGCAGAGGAAAATCAGCCATTGGTTGATGATAAAAAGAGCCTGTAATCGGTAACCTATCGTTCGAACCTCTTCTGATGATTATTTTTGTCTCTCCCGCCTCACGGCGGGTTTTTTTATGCCCTGAACTGATTATTAGTTTTTCTGATATGGGATTAAAATTATCCATTATATCTGATAATCACAGCTCGCTAGAATAGTCTTATCTGATAGTGGCGGGGCAAATAATGATGTGGTCGGTGTTTGTGCAGGGTTTTGGCTTGGGGCTGGCGATGATAGTGCCGTTGGGGCCGCAGAATGTGCTGGTAATGAACCAGGGCATCCGTCGGCAGTATCATCTGATGACCGCTGGCTTATGCCTGCTGAGCGATCTGTTGCTGATCTGCGCCGGAGTATTCGGCGGCAGTACGCTGTTGGCAACCCAGCCCGCATTGCTGCTGGTCATTACCGGCGTGGGGGTGGCATTTCTCGGCTGGTATGGTTATGGGGCGATAAGCTATGCCTGGCAAGGCAGGGAACAGAGCGGGGCTATGCCGGCATTGAAGCCGCTGAACCGGCAACGGGTGATCATGACTATGCTGGCGGTGACCTGGCTTAATCCGCATGTTTATCTGGATACCCTGGTGATTCTGGGCAGCGTCGGCGGGCAGATGGAACCGCAGGCAAGGCAGTGGTTCGCCGCAGGCAGCGTGGGAGCATCGGTGGTCTGGTTTTATGGACTGGCGCTGCTTTCAGCCAGGCTGTCGCCCTGGTTGAACCAGAACCGAGTGCAGCGGATCATTCAGCCGGTGGTCGGCATCATTATGTGGCTGGTGGCGCTTAAGCTGGCGATGCAGGGTTGGCAGATGCCGCTTTTTCAACGCCTGCTGTAGCGCTGCGCATAACATTCGGTATTAATCCTATAGGTTATTGCCCCACTGACAAGATATGCTGCATCAGGGCCGAATACTCAGGGTAAATAACTGCAAGTATTATTGAATCGGCCCTAAAATAGGTAATGATAACCCGCGTTGCCATAGCAAGCACTTATCTCATCAGGAGGAACCGTGAAGGTAAAAGCATTGGCGTTGACCGCCATCATAGGATTGAGCGCACTGCCGGCTCAGGCATCAGCCGCTGAATTGCCTGAAGGGCCGCATGTGGTGACTTCCGGTACGTCCAGCGTTGAAGCGACTCCTGATATCGCCACCTTATCGATAGAGGTGACCATCTCTGCCAAGGATGCCGCCGACGCCAAGAAACAGGCTGACACCCGGGTGGCGCAATATTTCGATTTCCTCAATAAAAATGGCATCGAGAAAAAAGACATTAATGCGGCCAATCTGCGCACCCAGCCGGAATATGACTACCTGAAAACCGGTGAATCGGTGCTCAAGGGCTACAAAGCCGTCCGCCAGGTCCAGGTAACCGTGCGCCAGCTGGATAAGCTGAACGATTTGCTTGATGGCGCCCTCAAGTCCGGACTGAATGAAATCAGGTCTGTCGATTTGGGGGTAGCCAATCCTGAGGAGTATCGGGACAAAGCACGTAAAGAAGCGATGAATAATGCCACCGCCCAGGCTCGTTCCCTGGCTGAAGGGTTCCAATCCACCCTCGGCCCGGTATACAGCGTCCGCTACCACGTAGCTAACTATCAGCCGATGCCGGCGATGAGGATGTTCAAGACCGCCGATGCGGCGGCGCAGACCGATGCCGCTCAGACCTATGCCCAGCAGACCATTCATTTTGATGATCAGGTTGATGTGGTATTTGAACTGAAACGCGCCCAGTAAACCTGCCTTTGTAACGGGATCGCTGCCGGCCTGGCAGCGTTCCTGAAATCATTTTGATTCCTTTGCAAAAAGAGTGCTGCCGGCCTGACCGCGATCAGCAAAGCATTTCACGTTCTGGCTGCTGCGACAGTTTCAGCCTCAAAGCCGCAGGAAGAGCGGGCTTAGCTGGCTTTGCCTAGTCCTGCCGCAAGACACGCCGGCCGTGATCCAGCAGGGCGTCGGTCACTTTACGCATCATCCGGCTTTCGGGCGCAAAGCGATGCCAGTAGAGCATCCGTCGCTGATAGAGTCCTGGCGTGAGATCGATAAGATCCCCCTGATCCAGCTCGGGTTCGATCTGCAGATGCGGGATCATACAGCAGGTAGTGCCCTGACGGGCCAGCTGGACGAAGGCTTCCGACGAGTTGACGATGTGGCAGGGCACGCTGCCCGGCGGTAAATCGAAATTCTGCTGCAAGAAAGCCTGGTGCATATCATCCAGGTGATCAAAGGCCACCGCCGGCGCCTTGAGCAGAGCGCCACGGGTTACGCCATTGGGGAAATACCGTTCGGCAAACGGGCGGGAAGCCACAAACAGGTAATCCAGTGCGCCCAGGCGATCCACCAGACAACTGGGCAGGGGCTGCGGCTGGATACTGACCGCACCGACGACTTCACCGCGCCTGAGACGTTCCTGGGTACGGGTTTCGTCTTCGACCTGCAGATTAAGCCGAATCGGCGAGTCGGTCAGTACCGGCTTCAACGCCGGCAGCAGCCAGGTCGCCAGGCTGTCAGCGTTGACCGCCAACGACAGCAGCAGTGGCGTATCGCTGCCGTTATCATTGCCGAGCCATTCATCTTCCAGCAGCTCGACCTGGTGCAGCAGCGCCAGCAGCTTTTGTCCCTGCTCGGTCGGACGGGGAGGGATGGTCCTGACCAGCAGGGGTTGACCGAACAGATTTTCCAACTGCTTGATGCGCTGGGACACCGCCGATTGGGTGATGCAAAGTTTTTGAGCGGCACGTTCAAAGCCCCGTTCCCGTATGACGGCGTCCAGCGCCTGCAGCGTCCGATAATCCGGGCGTTTCATTCATCATCCCCTAACGTGGTAGTAGCCATGCACAATGTCATAGTTTTACACTATTACAGCGTTAAAGTCTCACTGTGGCTGGCGGCCGGTAACTGAGGCCTATGTGGTCGAATTCACGCAATTCACCGCGGCATTGTTTTATACTGCCGCTCACTTTTGGATGTTCATAGGCACAAAACAATCATGACGCAGGATGAATTAAAAAAGGCGGTTGGCTGGGCGGCGCTCAAATATGTGCAGCCGGGAACCATTGTCGGCGTGGGTACCGGTTCAACCGCCGCGCATTTTATTGATGCGCTGGCGACGGTAAAGCATCAGATTGAAGGCGCGGTATCCAGTTCGGATGCTTCATCCGAAAAGCTGCGCGGCTATGGTATTCCCCTGTTCAGTCTTAACCAGGTCGACTCGCTGGCTATCTATGTCGACGGCGCCGATGAAATCAATGGTCATATGCAGATGATCAAAGGCGGCGGCGCCGCGCTGACCCGGGAAAAAATCATCGCCGCGGTGGCCGATAAATTCATCTGCATCGCCGATGCCTCCAAGCAGGTGGATATCCTCGGCGAATTCCCGTTACCGGTTGAAGTCATCCCGATGGCGCGCGCCTACGTCGCCCGGCAACTGGTCAAGCTCGGCGGCTTGCCGGAGTATCGCCAGGGCGTAGTGACCGACAACGGCAATCTTATCCTCGATGTACGCAATCTGCGTATTATCGACCCGGTTGATTTGGAAAACAAAATCAATGCCATTCCAGGCGTGGTCACCGTCGGCCTGTTTGCCCGCCGCGGTGCCGACATCGCGCTTATCGGCAGTGCAGACGGTGTACGAGTCATCGGCGAAAAATAGCCCAACCGCGGTATCGCTTAAGGCTGACCGGCGACGGCGATAGGGGGAGCGCTAAAGCCAGGTTAATGGCACCGGCATCTTTGCAGTGAGGGGATGCCGGATATGTTAATTCTTGTTACATAGCATCTTTTTTTTTCCTGCTCAAATTCAGTAATAAATATCAGATTAATGCATTACGTCTGTGTTATATGTGACGCTTTACCTTTCTGATAGAGGATTTGTCCATAACGTCCTCTTATGCCTGCCTGTTATGCTGTGATCACCCGGTTAACCTGTATTGCCCGACGGGGTTTTTTTGTTATTTTGTCGGGGTGCTGCGATGTGCAGCCGCACTTGGTGTACTGAAAAGGGTCGGGAAATGGCAAAAGTATCGCTGGAAAAAGATAAAATCAAATTCTTGCTGGTGGAAGGTGTGCACCAGACTGCGCTGGATAACCTTAAACGCGCCGGTTATACCAATATTGAGTTCCATAAAGGCGCATTGGACAGCGAATCGCTAAAGGCTTCCATCCGGGATGCCCATTTTGTCGGCATCCGCTCCCGCACCCAGCTGTCGGAAGAGGTATTCGCCGCCGCCGAGAAACTGGTCGCGGTCGGCTGTTTCTGTATCGGTACCAACCAGGTTGATCTCGACGCCGCCCAGAAGCGCGGCGTGCCGGTTTTCAATGCGCCTTTTTCCAACACCCGTTCAGTGGCTGAAATGGTCCTGGGTGAAATGCTGCTGATGATGCGCGGTATTCCAGAAGCCAACGCCAAAGCCCATCGCGGCCTGTGGAACAAACAGGCCAACGGCAGCTATGAAGCCCGTGGCAAACGCCTGGGCATCATCGGCTACGGCCATATCGGCACCCAGTTAGGTATTCTGGCTGAGGGCCTGGGCATGCAGGTGCATTTCTACGACATCGAAAGCAAACTGACGCTGGGCAACGCGCATCAAGTGGACTCTCTGAACGAACTGCTCAATGACAGCGATGTGATAAGCCTGCACGTGCCGGATACGTTATCTACCCGTAACATGATGGGCAAGGCGGAGTTCGAGCAGATGAAACCGGGCAGCCTGTTTATCAATGCCTCGCGCGGCACCGTGGTGGATATTCCAGCCCTATGCGATGCCCTGACCAGTAAGAAACTTTCCGGTGCCGCCGTAGATGTGTTCCCGCAGGAGCCGGCGACCAATAGCGATCCTTTCACTTCACCGCTGTGCGAGTTTGATAATGTGATCCTGACGCCGCATATCGGCGGTTCAACTCAGGAAGCGCAGGAAAATATTGGTGTTGAAGTGGCGGGCAAGCTGATTAAGTATTCCGATAACGGCTCGACCCTGTCGGCAGTCAACTTTCCAGAGGTTTCATTGCCGGAGCATGGCGAAACCGTCAGCCGCCTGCTGCATATCCATGAAAACCGTCCCGGAGTGTTGACCCGCATCAACCAGATTTTTGCCGAGCAGAGCATTAACATTGCTGCCCAGTATTTGCAGACTACGCCGCAGATTGGCTATGTGGTGATTGATGTCGAAACCGACGAGCAGAACACGGCTCTGCAGTTGCTCAAAGCGATCCCGGGCACTATCCGGGCGCGCCTGCTGTACTGAGTCGGTCCTGGGCGAAAAAACAGTACCGGCGGCCCTGGGAGGCTGCGCCGGTATTGATACCCGCCAGCAACCCTTGGCTGCACTTCCGATCCCGACCATTCAACACCACTGGCATTGCATCAGCCGGCCTGTTGGTCGTTTTCAACATAAAGATAGCCAATGCCCAGCAACTGGCTGGCTCGGTCCAATTGGCCAAAATGCACATTCGTCGCTCTGCTTTTCAGGCCGTCGCGCGGGTCAAAAGGATTAAAATCGATTTGCTGGATGATGGTCTGCCGCCAGCTTTCACCAAAGGCGCAACTGCGCCCATAGAGCCAGATTTGGTTGATATTCAAGGTATTCAGAAAATTATACAGGCTCATGCCAATGGCCTGGGCTGCATGATCCACCCAGTCCTGGATCCACGGTTCACCGGTCTGCCAGGCGGCAAACAGCTGCCGGTTGGTCGCCGGCGGTAACTCGGGGTTTTTCAACTGCGCCGCCTGCTTCAGGGCGCTGAGCGAGGCGACCGTCTCCAGACAGCCCTGACGGCCACAGCTGCACCGCGCGCCATGGGGATCGACAATGGTATGGCCGATCTGTCCACTGCCGTATAAATTACCGCGAAAGATCTCACCGTTAATCACGAATGAAGATCCTATGCCGTAATCCATATTGATCACGCAAAATTCACGCTGCAGATGGCTGTTGATCCACTTTTCCGCCAGCGCCAACATCACGCAGTCATTATCGATCCGCACCTCAGTCGCCAGCCGTTCTTCCAGCAGGTATTTCAGCTCCACCGGCGCTTTCCAGGCGGCCTGGGGCATATGCTGTGAAACACCGGTCACCGGATCCACCTGACCATGCACCGCCAATGCCAGGTTTATCCGCTGTTTTGGCCACTGCTGGCAGATGTGCCGCCACAGGGCTTCAATCTGCGCCAGCAGCGCTTGAGGCGTGGCGACGCTGATAATCCATTGCTCACATTCTCCCCGGGCTACCAGCTGCGCGTCTGCCAGCTGATATTCAATGCGAGTGGGCGTCACGCAGATGCACAGCGTCCAGGGGCCGGTCACCGGCAGCTGGAAACTGCCGCTGTTATGTCCCCGATGGCTTAGCGCCGTTGCGGAATGGTCTATTTTCCCATCATCCATCAGCTCTTGCAGAATTTTGCTGGTGGCAGGGATGGTCAGGCCGGTCAATTGCGCCAATCTGGATTTGCTCAGTTGCTTATGCCGCCACATCAGATTCATAAACAACGATTTATTATGTTTACGCACCTGAAAATTATTTAGGCCGACTAATTTCACCTGTCCCCCGCTAAAAAAATTAACTCAATGACAACAATATCACTAAACACTGTTAACTAAGTAGTGTGATGCCACCTCCAGCATGACCTGCAGGGTTGCTTTAGAGTCCTGCTTCATCCCGGCAAGAGGAAATATCATGGCATTTAAACTGCGACAACCCCAGCAATTGGCAAGCGAACTGGCGACGACGCGGGTTCCGGAACAGGGGCTGGCAATCTGGAGCCTGGGGCAGGCAGGCATGATCATTAAAAACCATCACGGCGACCTGCTGGCGATCGATCCTTACCTGAGCGATGCCATTGAACGAACCTGTCCCGCTAGCGAATTTGTTCGCCGCTTTCCCCCGGTGCTGCCGCCTGAGGCGCTGGCCAACTGCGATGCCATACTTATCACGCACTTTCACGATGATCATATGGATACGGCAACGCTCGCACCCTTAGCCTTGGCCGCCCCGACATTGCCGTTCTGGATACCGGCGCAGGATGCCCGACGGCTGCAGCGAGAAAACGCGCCCTTCGCCCATCAGGTTCAGCCGGCAAAAACCGGGCAGGCAATCCAGGCAGGCGAGTTTCATATCCTGCCAATTGCCGCGGCGCACTCCGATTACCAACGGGACGAAGAGGGCCATGATCGTTTTCTCGGCTATCACATTAGCTGCGGTGACGTTAGTTTGTGGCACAGCGGCGACACGCTGGTGACGCCGGAATTACAGGCGCAGATGCAGTCCCTACGGCCTGATATCGCCGTGCTGCCCATCAACGGCGGTGATGTTGCCCGTCGGGCGCGCGGCATTATGCCCAATATGAGTTTTCGCGATGCGGCCGACCTGCATCATAGTATCGGCAGTGACTTATTGCTGCCCTGCCATTATGACCTGTTCAGCTGTAACAGCGAGAATCCAGCCTGGTTTGTCGATGACATGCTGACCCGTTATCCCGGTAAAAAATTTCATCTGCTGATGCCGGGAGAACGTTTTATTTACCTGCTGTAGTACAACACAATCCTACTAAATGGAATCATCTGCTATGACAAAAACAACATCACCGGCAGCACATCCCTTACTTATCCGGTTGGGCATTCCTCCTGCCCTGGCCTGGGGTTACATCGCAGTATTGCTGTTCATGATTGGCGACGGCGTCGAGTCGAATTATCTGGCGCCCTATCTGAGCAATAACGGTTTCACGCTGGACATTGCCGCGACGGTTATCGCTTTTTACGGCGTCACAGTGACGCTGGGCTCATGGCTTGCCGGATCACTATCGACGCTGATTGGTCCTCGCCGGGTGATGCTGGCGGGTGGCCTGATATGGATTGTATTTGAAATCCTGTTCCTGGCCATTGCCCTGCCGTCGAAAAGCGTGCTGGCCGTTGCCCTGACCTATGGACTACGCGGCATTGCCTATCCCATGTTCGCCTACGCTTTTCTGGTATGGATCCAGTCTGCGGCGCCTGCGGATATGCGTGGCTCTGCCACCGGCTGGTTCTGGCTGGCCTTCACCGGCGGGCTGCCGACGCTGGGATCGTTAGTGGCCATCTTCTCCATAAAGCTTATCGGCGAATATGGCACCTTCTGGCTTTCGCTGGGCCTGGTGGTTATGGGGCTGGTTGTCATGCTGGTGGCGGTGAAGGAACGCAGTGGCTACCGCTCGTTGCTGGATGAGCAGCAGCGTAGTCAAGGCACCTGGCGCACGCTGATGGGCGGCATCGATATTCTCTGGCGCGAGCCGCGCATCGCCGCCGCTGCCGTGGTGCGCATCATCAATACCACGCCGTACTTTGGCTTTTTTATTTTCTTGCCGGGCTTTTTCATCGAGCGCATCGGTTTTACCCAGACCGAGTATCTGAGCCTGATTACCATCATGGGCCTGGTAGGGATGAGCTTTAACCCGATAGTCGGCAAAATAAGCGACCGCATCGGCTGGCGTAAAGTGCTGACCCTGTTTGGCGGTATCGGATCCGGGATTTCGATGCTGCTGATGTATTTCGTGCCGCAGTGGAGCGGCGGCAGTTTCATTCTCAGCGTTATTTGTGCCTGCCTGTACGGTATTACGCTTTGCGGCTATGTGCCCGCCGCCGCCCTGTTCTCATCGCTGTGCCAGCCTAAGGATAAAGGCAACTCAATGGCTATTTACTGCTTTGCGGCCGGGCTGTCCACCTTCTTTGGGCCGGCACTGTACGGCGGGTTGAATACGCTGTTCGGCACCGATGGCGTGGTCTGGTGCTACGCCTTGCTCTATCTGGTCAGTGCGCTGGTGTCCTGGTTCTTCCTGCTTAGCCCGCTCGACCCGGGGGAACAAAACAACCCGGCGGCAAAAAAGCTGCGCAGACTGGATTCGGTCACATTGGAATAAAGGGATAACAATGAAAAGTTTCGATTACATCGTGGTGGGCGGTGGCAGTGCCGGGTGTATTGTGGCGGCTCGCTTGGTCAAAGAAGCCGGTGCCAGGGTACTGCTGCTGGAAGCCGGCAGTGATGAATATCATCCGGTTTTGAAGATGCCGGCGGGCTACATGAAGTATCTGGCCAGCGATAAATTCTTGACCATGCACCAGACTGAACCGCAGCCACAGCTGAACGGGCGCGGTGTTATCGTGCCGCAGGCAAAAGTGCTGGGCGGGGGGTCAACCGTTAATGCGATGGTGTATATGCGGGGTCACCGCCAGGATTATGACGACTGGAACCAGGCCTTGGGCGGGGAAGGCTGCGATTGGTCATGGGACTCACTGCTGCCGCACTACACCGCCATTGAGGATAACGACCATTTGGGCGCCCCTTATCACGGCGTGGGCGGCCCGATGAAAGTGTCGCATCTGGGACATTTTAGCCCGCTTAGCCGCGCTTATGTCAAAACCATGCAGGCGCTGGGCATTCCTTATACGCCGGATTTCAACACCGGCAATCCGTTTGGCGTCGGCTTTATGCAGCACACTATTGACTGGCAGACCCGTAAACGCTGTAGCGTGGTGGATGCTTTTATCAACCCGCTGCGCCAAGATCCACGACTGGTGATTGAAACCCAGGCCCGGGTGCAGGAATTGCTGTTTGAGGGCAACGTGGTCAAGGGGGTGCGCTACAGCCGTAACGGCGACATTCACCGTGCCGAAGCGACCAAAGAGATCATTCTGGCCGCCGGCGCATACCAGACGCCAAAATTGCTGATGCTGTCGGGCATCGGCCCGAAAGAGCATCTGGCCGAACACGGCATCACCCTGCGACAGCACTTGCCGGGCGTGGGACAAAACCTGCAGGACCATTATGAAGTGCCGGTAGTGGCAACCACGCGCGGCGCGTATGGTTACTACGGTCAGGACCGCGGCTGGCCGATGGTAAAGGCCGGGTTGCAGTATCTGCTGTTCAAAACCGGCCCGGTAACGACCACTGGCGTCGAAACCTGCGCCTTTTTTGATCCGCTGGACTTTAGCGCCACGCCGACCATACAAATGTTTTGCGTCCCTACCGTCTATCTTGACCGCGATGTGATGGGCGCCGATCCCGGTCATGGCGTCACGGTGAACTCGCTGCTGCTGCGGCCGAAAGCCACCGGTCGGGTTACGCTGCGATCGGCCAATGCCGGCGACCTGCCGGCGATCGACACGCAGATCTTTGGCCATCCTGATGATGTGGCTCGAACGCTGGCCGGGTTCCGCTTCGCCCGCAGCGTGATAGGCGCGCAGCCGATCAACCAGATGATCGATGCCGAAATCTTCCCAGGCAACGACGTCACCTCCGATCAGGCAATTACCGAACACTGTAAAAGAATGGTGAAAACCGGTTATCACCCGGTAGGAACCTGCCGTATGGGGCATCGGGACGATCCCTTGGCGGTACTGACATCCGATTTGCGCGTCAGGGGAGTCAAGCACCTGCGAGTGGTCGATGCGTCAATGATGCCGAATATCATCAGCGGCAATACCAATGCAGTGGTGATGGCGGTCGCCCACCGGGCAGCCAGTCTTATCATGGGCCAGGAGCAGGTAAGCGTGCACGCGGCGGCAGCGGAGATAACCGCATGACTGAGAAACTGGAGCGTCTTCAGCGGATATTGGCCGACTGGCGGTTGGACGCCCTGTTGCTGACCCGACGCGACAATATCGCCTGGCTGACCGAAGGGGGCAGCTATTATGTGGTCGAGCGCGCACAGATCGGCGTGGCCAGCCTGCTGATTACGCCGACCAGCGTACTGTTGCTGGCGCCCGAAAACGAGCTGCCGCGTATCCTGGCCGAAGAACCGATGCCTTTTACCTGCGAGGTTCAAAGCTATCCCTGGTACCAATCGTTGGAAACGGTACTTGCGAACGCCAGTCCCGGCATCATCGGCAGCGACATGCCATTCCCCTCGACCCAAGATATACAGCAGCCGATGGTGCAACTGCGCCAGGGCTTGAATGACGCTGAGAAACAGCGATTTCGGGCGTTGGGACGGGAGGCTGCCGGCATTGTCGAGCAGGTTGCCCGCCAATTGCGTGCCGGTGTCACGGAGCGGGCGGTTGAAGCTGAAATTGTCAAAAACTGCCTCGAACGGGGTATTCGACCGGTGTGTACCTTGATTGCCGCCGATGAGCGCATTGCCGCCTATAAACATCCGGTGCCTGGCGCCAAGCGTTTGGAGAAACAGCTGATGATGACGCTGGGTGCCGAGCGCGCAGGACTTAACGTCAGCCTGACGCGTATGGTGCATCTGGGCCAACCGGCCGCTGATTTGCGTCAGCGCATACTTACCCTGGCAGAAATTCATGCCGATATCTTAATGGCCACCGCTGTCGGTAGACGCTGGCAGGAGGTCTTCGCCGATATCCAGCAAGCTTATCAACGGCACGGCTGGCCCGAGGGTTGGCGCAGCCATCATCAGGGAGGGCCGGCCGGTTATGACTGTCGCGACTGGATAGTCACCGGTGAAACCTCAGGTGCCGTAATGGCCGACACGGCCCAGGCATGGAACCCCACCTTGAGCGGCGTCAAAAGCGAAGACACGACCCTACTGACCGATAAAGGGGTGGAATGGCTTACCCGATGCGACGCCTGGCCGCTGATTGAGGTGGTCCGCGGCGATAAGCGTTGGCAGATTGCCGACTGGCTATTCTTGCCATCATCATAAGGAAGCGAATATGTCGCAACGTTTACAACAGAAAACCGCCGTGGTTACCGGTGCCGGCAGCGGCATCGGCAGCGCTATCGCCCGGCTGTTCGCCCGCGAAGGGGCTCGGGTGGCGCTGCTTGATTTGACCACTGAGGCCACCGGGCCGCTTGCCCGCCAACTGCAGCAGCAAACCGGCCAACACGGTATTGCCTGTGTGGCGGATGTCACGGACAGAAAGCAGGTGCAGCAGGCCATTAACCAGGTGGAAGACACCTTTGGCCAGATTGATATCCTGGTCAACTGTGCCGGCATCAATGTGTTTCGCGATGCGCTGGCGCTGGCGGAGGAAGAATGGCAGCGCTGCATGAACGTCAACCTGCAGGGCCCTTATAACCTGATACGTGCCGTTATACCGGGCATGCTGAGGCGTCGCTATGGCAATATCGTCAATGTCGCTTCGGTGCACGGACATAAAATCATTCCCGGCGCCTTTCCCTATCCGGTGGCCAAACATGGTTTGATTGGCCTGACCCGCTCACTGGGTGTGGAATATGCCGGCCAAGGGATACGCATCAACAGCATCTCCCCCGGGCTTATTTTGACACCATCAGCCGAAGCCTGGCTGGCCAGTTGCCCAGACCCGCAGGCCGAGCGCCAAAAGCAGCAGGATCTGTTGCCCTGTAAACGAATCGGGGAGCCTGAAGAAGTGGCCTATACCGCGCTGTTCCTGGCCTCGGACGAGGCGCGGTTTATCAATGCGACCGACATTCTTATTGATGGTGGGCGAAGTCAGGTCTATCACGATTGATAGCCGGGCACTTCACCTGACGGCAATGCGAAATAGTGGCTGACTATTCAGCATTGGAAGGTACACTGCCGGCAGAGGTTACTTTGTAAGGGATAATAGCGATGACGCATCTGCATAAACAGCGCTGTACCTGGGCCCAAAGCTCATTGATGATGAGGGAGTATCACGACAATGAGTGGGGAGTGCCGGTAAAAGATCCCCGTCTGCTGTGGGAGACACTGTTGCTGGAGGGGTTTCAGGCTGGCCTGTCGTGGGAAATCATCCTGCGTAAGCGGGAAGCGTTCCGAGAGGCTTTTGCCGGCTTCGTTCCTGAGCGGGTTGCCGAGTTTCAAGCTGCAGATATTACTCGTCTGATGGGTAACGCCGGTATCGTCCGCGCCCGGGCCAAGATCGAAGCAACGATCAAAGGGGCGCAGATATATCTGGCTATGCAGCAGCAGGGTGAAGGGTTTTCCGATTTTTGCTGGTCGTTTACCGATGGTCAGCCGGTGCAAGGGACCGGCAATGATTCCCAGTCGCTGCTGTCGGCGACAGTGTCAAAAGAACTGAAACGCCGCGGCTTCAAATTTGTCGGGCCGACCATTACCTTTGCCTGGATGCAGGCGGTCGGCATAATACAGGACCACCGCCAGGGGTGTTTTCGTCGACAGGAATGCCTGGATGCCACCACTTCCGATCCGGCAACCGCACTTACCAGCGCCAGTGGTGGGAAGGCGTAATAATTTCCTGCAGTGGGATATCCCAGCGTTCGGCCGGAATGGCGTCTACCTGCTGGCAGTCGTGGGCCAGGCCGATGGCCAGTGGGCCATCCAGCCGCCGATGCCAGTGCATGAGGGTACGATCATAAAACCCGCCGCCCATCCCCAGACGCTGGCCGGTATCGTCAAATGCCACCAGGGGAGTAAACAGAATATCCAGCCGTTCTATCGGCAGCAGTCGGGTAACATCCAGCCTGGGCTCGCGGATATGCAGCCGGTTGGTTACCATCGGCGTGTGGCTATCGTAGCGCAAAAACAGCAGGTGGCCGGGGGTAAACGGGTGCAGCACCGGCAAATAAACCTGTTTGCCGGCCAACCGCAGCGCTGCGATAAGCGGCCCGGTATCCAGTTCGCCGTCAAAAGACAGAAAAATCGCCAGCTGCGCGGCATCCATTACGCGGGGATGGGTCATGACGCGTTGGCTGATGGTCAGGGCATATTGCTGCTGCTGAGCAGGAGTAAGAGCACGTCTTTTTTTACGGACATCATTACGTATGGATTGGCGCTGAAGTGACTTTTCCATAGAACGGATATAGGGTGGCTGGTGTTAAAGAGGGGGATCTCCGAGATGCCGTCGCAGGCTGTAACCCTTGAACCCTTGGTTCAAGGTGAACGTAGCATCATAACCTTAAGGCTTCTCGGACGGACCGAGCATGCGCACCAGTTACGGATTGCCACATTCTTGTGGTATTAAATATCGGCTCAGGGGACTGGCCCGCTGGCGAACATCTCAGAGAAATTTTGTAAGTTCAGCTAACCGGATTCTGACCGGCGGCGGCTGTCATTCGAACTGCGTCCCCGGGCGTTCCGATATACGGCCCTGTTCAACCAGTGCCTGTTCTATCGTCTGCTGCAGCAATCGGATTCGCTGTTCCATATTGGCTGCATAGTCGCGCGTTTTCAACCTTTCTTGCGCAAGTTCGTGACACACATTCAATGCCGCGATGAAAACTAGCTGTTCTGTATTGGTGACTCTAGTGCGAACTTTAAGATCTTGCAACCGTTGATTGAGATCTTCTGCTGCCTGGTTCAACGCTTCCTGTTGTTCCGGTGGGCAGTTAACCCTTAATGTACGGCCAAAAATTTGAATATCTACCGGTTGTGCGGACATACCACCTTCCTGCAATGTTACCGCGCCAACGCCTGACACACCCGCTTCACCATTGCGGGGCGCAAAGCGGGCGCCACTATAATCTAACTAAAACAGAAGTTACAAGCCCTTTCTGGTATAGCTACGGACCTTGGTGGTAGCATAACACGAACTTACCCTGCCAACGACGATGAAAGCGTATGTCTATGCAAAATACATTTCCAGACTATGAAAAACTGAACCAATTGCTCCATCAGCAGGCAGTGGCGCTGACCCCGGCCGAGATGCACGGTTTAATCAGCGGTATGCTGTGCGGCGGCGGCGATGAGGGCGTGCGTTGGCAAACGCTGGTGCATGAGCTGACCAACGAAGGGCTGGCGTTTTCCCAGACCCTGGCCGATCCGCTGCGCGAGCTGCATGAAGCGACCGCCGCGTCGCTCGAAGACCAGGGGTTCCTGTTTCGCCTGTTACTGCCCGACGATGAGAACAGCAGCGTATTCAGCCGTGTCGATGCGCTGGCCGGCTGGGTGAATCACTTCCTGCTGGGGCTCGGCGTGGTGCAGCCCCAGTTGGGCAAAACCAAAGGCGAACTGCGCGAGGCGATTGAAGATCTGCGCAATATCGGCCAACTGGGCTACGACGAAGACGAAGACCAGGAAGAGCTGGCCCAGTCGCTGGAGGAAGTGATTGAATATGTGCGCATGGCGGCGATGCTTTGCCATACTGAATTCAACCACCAGCCTCCGGCCGGGCAGGATGAAACGCCTAAACCGATCCTACACTGAGTGCCTTTTCACCCTGCACGAGCGTTGCCCGGATGGCGGCTTGTCACGATGCATTGTCAATGCAACGAACGATACCGGCAACAGACATTACAGCCATTGCCGACATTAAAGGCGCTGCAGGCATTGCAGGTGCTGCAGGCATTAAAGGCATTGCAGGTGCTGCAGGTGCTGCAGGCATTACAGGCATTTCAGGTGCTGCAGGCATTGCAGACATTGCAGCCATTGCAGGTGCTGCAGCCATTGCAGGTATTCCAGGGATGCCGGCATCACGGAGAGGGTGCCGGATTGATTATTATTAACGCGAGCGGGAGAAAGTGATGACCCAGCAAGAATATTTACGCCGTCGTCAGGCATTACTGGCAAAAATGGCACCGGGCAGCGCCGCGATTATTTTCGCCGCCCCCGAGGCTCAGCGTAACGCCGACAGTGAATATCCTTATCGCCAAAGCAGTGACCTCTGGTATTTCACTGGTTTCAACGAACCCGAAGCGGCGCTTATTCTGATCAAAAGCGATGAAAATCATCACCACAGCGTCCTTTTTAACCGTGTTCGCGATCTGACGGCAGAGATCTGGTTTGGACGCCGTCTGGGGCAGGATGCCGCACCGGCCAGGCTTGCGGTTGATCGCGCGCTGCCATGGGATGAAATCGATGATCAACTGCATCTGCTACTTAATGGCCTTGATGTGGTTTACCATGCCCAGGGTGAATATCCTTATGCCGATAAACTTCTGTTCGAGGCGCTGGACAAACTGCGCCGCGGCAAGCGCCAGAGCCTGCAGGCGCCATCTGCAGTGGTCGACTGGCGCCCCTGGGTGCACGAGCTGCGTCTTTACAAATCAGTTGAAGAAATAGCGGTAATGCGCCAGGCCTGCGAAATCACTGCTTTGGGGCACACACGCGCTATGCGTGCCTGTCGCCCCGGCATGTATGAATACCAGCTCGAAGGCGAAATTTTACATGAATTCAATCAGCACGGTGCCCGCTGGCCTTCCTACAATACCATCGTCGGCAGCGGCGAAAATGGCTGTATTCTGCATTACACCGAAAATGAATCGGTGATGCAGGACGGCTCGCTGGTACTGATAGATGCCGGCTGCGAATACCATAACTACGCCGGCGACATCACGCGTACCTTTCCGGTAAATGGCAAATTCAGCGCCGAACAGCGGGAAGTGTACGATATTGTTCTTGATTGTCTGGACACCGCCCACAAGCTGTTCGGGCCGGGCACCAGTATCAGGGAGGTCAATGCCGAAGTGGTGCGCATCATGGTCACCGGTCTGGTGCGGCTGGGCATCCTTGAAGGCGACGTAGACCAGCTCATCAGTGAACAGGCCCACCGGCGTTTCTATATGCACGGCTTGAGCCACTGGCTCGGACTGGATGTTCATGATGTCGGGGACTATGGTTGCGCCGAGCGCGGACGTATCCTGGAGCCGGGCATGGTGCTGACTATCGAACCCGGGCTGTATATCCCTAACGAGGCCGATTTGCCGCTGTCCTACCGCGGCATCGGTATCCGTATCGAAGACAATATCCTGATTACCGAGGCGGGCAGTGAAAACCTGACGGCGTCGGTGGTAAAGGATGCGGATGCCATTGAGGCACTGATGGCGGCGGCAGATTAACATATGTCTGTGATTATTATCGGTGGCGGCATGGCCGGCGCCACACTCGCGCTGGCGCTGTCCAGGCTTACCGGCGGACGGCTGCAGATAGATTTAATCGAAGCCGAACAGCCGTCGGGTCGCCGACATCCTGGCTTTGACGCCAGGGCGATCGCCATGGCTTACGGCACCAGTCAGCAATTAACCGATATCGGCATCTGGCCGGCGCTGGGATCCTGCGCTACGTCGATCACCCAAGTGCAGGTGAGTGACCAGGGGCATGCAGGTAAAGTCAATCTTGCTGCCCGCGACTATCGGGTGCCGGCGTTGGGCTATGTCGTCGAGCTGCATGATGCCGGTCAGCGCCTGTTTTCACTACTGGCTAAAGCGCCGGGCGTCAGGCTGCATTGCCCGGCCAGGCAACGCGGCATCGTGCGCCATCAGCAGTCAGCGATGGTCACGCTGGATAACGGTGAGCAACTGGCCGCCGATTTGGTTATCGCCGCCGACGGTTCTCATTCGGCGGTGGCAAGCCAGTGCGGCATTCAGTGGAGCCAGCAGGACTACCGTCAGGTGGCGGTGATTGCCAACGTGACGACTGCGCTGCCTCACCAGGGACAGGCGTTTGAACGCTTTACCTCGCAGGGTCCCCTGGCGCTGCTGCCGATGTCGAATGGACGAAGTTCGCTGGTGTGGTGCCTGGACAATAAACTTCAGCAGGAACTGAGCCAATGGGATGACCAGCGGTTTATCGCCGCCCTGCAGTTGGCATTCGGCTGGCGGCTGGGCCAGATTACCGCCGTCGGCCAGCGCCAGTATTATCCGCTTTATCTGCGCACCGCCGATCGCTGTATCAGCCATCGCCTGGCGCTGGTGGGCAACGCCGCCCAGACGCTGCATCCCATCGCCGGCCAGGGCTTCAACCTCGGCCTGCGCGATGTGATGACCCTGGCCGAGACGGTGGCCGACGTGGTAAACCAGGGCGGCGATCCGGGCTTCTTCCCGGTATTGCAGCGCTATCAGCAGCGGCGGCTGGCGGACAAGCGAGCCACCGTCGGCATCACCGATGGCTTGATTCATCTGTTTGCCAACGACCATATGCCGCTGGTAGCGGCGCGCAATCTGGGCCTGATGACCATGGCCAATTCGTCGTCGCTGCGTGACGCCCTGGCGCGGCAAACTCTGGGATGGGTCTCGCGTTAGCGCCGGCCCGCAAGTAAGGACAGAAATAACGATGCAAGCATACGATGTGGTAATTAACGGTGGCGGGATGGTCGGACTGGCCCTGGCCTGCGGGTTACAGGGTACCGGATTGCGGGTCGCGGTCATTGAGCCGCAAGCGCAGGCCCCAATCGCACCGGGCGACACGCCGGCGCTGCGTGTCTCTGCCATCAATGCCGCCAGCCAGCGTCTGCTGCAGCGTCTGCAGGTGTGGGATGATATTGTCGCCCTCGGCGCCAGCCCTTATCAAGGGATGGAGGTCTGGGACCAGGACAGCTTTGGCAAAATCGCCTTTGATGGCCATCAGCTCGGTTATGCTCAGCTTGGGCATATCGTTGAAAATCCAATTATTCTCCAGGCGCTGTGGCGCCGGGCCAGCCAACTGCCGGAGGTGACGCTGATCACTCCCGCCGTAATCAGTAAGATCGCCTGGGGCGAAAACGAGGCCTTCATCACCCTGGATGATAGCCGGATGCTCACCGCCCGGCTGGTGGTGGGTGCCGATGGCGCCAATTCCTGGCTGCGGCAGTATGCCCATATTCCACTGACGTTCTGGGATTACCAGCATCATGCGCTGGTCGCGACGATACGTACCGAACTGCCTCATCAGTCGATCGCCCGTCAGGTGTTTCATGGCGAGGGCATTCTGGCCTTTCTGCCGCTTGGCGACCCTCATCTCAGCTCTATCGTCTGGTCGTTGCCGCCGCTGATGGCTGAGCAGATGTCGGCCCTGCCCGAAGACCGGTTCAACGCCCAGTTGGCGATCCATTTCAACCTGGCTCTCGGGCTGTGCAAGCTTGAGAGTGAACGGCTGACATTTCCGCTGACCGGCCGCTATGCCCGTGATTTTGCTGCGCATCGGCTGGTGCTGGTCGGCGACGCCGCTCATACGGTCCATCCGCTGGCGGGCCAGGGGGTAAACCTGGGTTTTATGGATGTGGCGGAGCTTATCGGCGAACTGCGGCGGCTGCAAACAGCCGGCAAAGACATTGGACATTACCCCTGGCTCAGGCGCTATGAGCGCCGGCGCAAATACAGCGCCGCCACACTACTGGCCGGCATGCAGGGTTTTCGTGAATTGTTTGCCGGCAGCCATCCGGTGAAAAAATGGGTGCGGGATGCCGGTTTACGGCTGGCCGATACGCTGCCCGGGGCCAAGCCGCGTTTTATCCGGCAGGCCATGGGTCTCAATGATCTGCCGGAGTGGCTGGAAGAGCCCGCCGCTTTGACTGATTAATTCTAATTTCACCTCTATTTTTGGATTACATTTTCTAATCTGAAGAAAAACCCCACTATGTTAAAAACATGAAAAGTGGCGATTTTTGTGATCAAGCTTCACTGTTAAGATGGTTCATTGCTTGATTATGCTCTGTAAAAGGGGTTTTGCCAGCATAAAACACCTGATGTGCCATTGTTCTCTCGACAAACAGCGCCTGGGTCGATGATAATTTTATTTATGGTTATACCTATGCATAGGTGATAACTTCTGGCAAAAAGGTATCGTTTGCGTGCGCGCCGCATCCGGGGCTCGAGCCGCCGCCCTGATCGGGTTTCCAAGCTTACACCCGCCTGATTGTGGTCTGCGCCGCAACGCTGAATCGGTGAGTTATCGTCTTATCTGGAATAAGAGAGCAAAGATGACACAGCAGACCCCGCTGTATGAAAAGCATATTGCCAGTGGCGCCAAAATGGTGGATTTCCACGGTTGGATGATGCCACTGCACTACGGATCCCAGTTGGAAGAACATCATCAGGTCCGCCGCGATGCCGGCATGTTCGATGTCTCCCACATGACCATCATTGATCTCAAGGGGCCACGTACCCGTGACTTCTTGCGCTATCTGCTGGCGAACGACGTCGCCAGACTGACCCAGCCCGGCAAGGCGCTGTACAGCGGAATGCTTAATGCTTCCGGCGGCGTAATCGATGATTTGATTGTGTACTACCTGGCCGACACCGAATTCCGCCTGGTGGTCAACTCCGCCACGCGTGAAAAAGACGTCGACTGGATAACCCGCCATGCCCAACCTTTCCTGGTCGATATTACCGTTCGCGATGATCTGGCGCTGCTCGCGGTACAGGGGCCTCAGGCCCAGTCGCGCGCCAAGACGCTGTTTAGCGCTGAACAACGGACGGCGGTGGAAGGTATGAAACCTTTCTTCGGCGTCCAGGCAGGGGATCTGTTTATTGCCACTACCGGCTACACCGGCGAAGCAGGCTTTGAAATCGCTCTGCCGGCGAACGCTGCCGCCGATTTCTGGCAGCGGTTGCTGGCTGCCGGCGTCAAGCCCTGTGGCCTGGGGGCGCGGGATACCCTGCGCCTTGAAGCCGGAATGAATCTGTACGGACAGGAAATGGACGAAGGCATCTCTCCTCTGGCGGCCAATATGGGTTGGACCATCAGCTGGCAGCCGGAAGACCGTGACTTTATCGGCCGTGCAGCGCTCGAAGTGCAGCGTAGCGCCGGTAGCGGCGAACAACTGGTCGGTCTGATACTGACTGAGAAGGGGGTACTGCGCCAAGGGTTGCCGGTGCATTTTTCCGATGCAGACGGTAATAGGCATGAAGGCGTTATCACCAGCGGGTCTTTTTCCCCGACGCTTGGATTCAGCATCGGCCTTGCCCGTGTGCCAGCCGGCATCGGCAGCGAAGCGATAGTAACCATCCGTAATCGGCAGATGCCGGTCAAGGTGACCAAACCTGGTTTTGTCCGCGCCGGAAAACCGGTCGCACAATAATTAACTTTGCAATAGGTGAGAATGGCGATGAGCAGCAATGTGCCGACAGAATTGAAATACACCGCGTCCCATGAATGGGTACTGGCCGAAGGCAATGGCGTTTACAGCGTCGGGATTACCGAACATGCCCAGGAACTGCTGGGCGACATGGTATTCCTCGATCTGCCTGAGGTCGGCACTGCCTTCTCCGCCGGTGATGACTGCGCGGTAGCCGAATCTGTTAAGGCCGCTTCCGATATCTACGCGCCGATAAGCGGCGAAATCGTGGCGATAAACGAAGATCTGGACGGCTCGCCTGAACTGGTCAACAGCGCGCCTTACACCGATGGCTGGCTGTTTCGCATTAAAGCAGGCGATGAAACCGAACTCGCTGAACTGCTGGATGCCGAAGGCTACCTGGCCACCCTAGACGAAGAAGATCATTAAAACGGTCTGTCCCGGGCGGTAAAGTCCGGGACGCCGGTCACCCTATATTGTTTCCCATGCCCGATGCAGGAATTGTTGTCAATGACCCAGACTCTCAGCCAGCTTGAACATCATGACGCGTTTACCGAGCGTCATATCGGCCCATCAGCGCAGCAGCAGGCGCATATGCTTTCAGCCGTCGGCGCCGCTACCCTTGATGCGCTAATCGGACAAATCGTCCCCGCCGACATTCAGCTGGCCGAACCGCCTGCAGTGGGTGATGCGGCGACTGAATCCCAGGCCCTGGCAGAGCTGAAGGCCATTGCCGGCCAGAACCAGCGTTTCAGGAATTACATCGGCATGGGTTACAGCGCGGTCATCACGCCACCGGTGATCCTGCGCAATATGCTGGAAAATCCGGGCTGGTACACTGCCTATACCCCTTATCAGCCCGAGGTTTCCCAGGGCCGGCTGGAAGCGCTGCTCAACTTCCAGCAACTGACCCTCGACCTGACCGGGCTTGATATCGCCTCGGCATCCTTGCTGGATGAAGCCACCGCTGCGGCAGAAGCCATGTCCCTGGCCAAGCGCGCCAGCAAGCTCAAGCAGGCCAACCGTTTTTTCGTGGCTGATGATATTCATCCCCAGACGCTGGACGTGGTGCGTACTCGGGCCGGCACCTTTGGTTTTGAATTGATTATCGATAAAGCCGAAAAGGTGCTTGAGCATCGGGACGTCTTCGGCGTGCTGCTGCAACAGGTCGGCACCACCGGCGAGCTCCATGACTACCGTTCCCTGTTTGCCGAGCTCAAGGCCCGCAAAATCATCAGTTGCCTGGCGGCCGACATCATGGCGCTGGTGTGGCTGGCGGCGCCAGGCGAGCAGGGGGCCGATGTGGTATTCGGTTCCTCCCAGCGTTTCGGCGTGCCTATGGGCTACGGCGGCCCTCATGCGGCCTTCTTTGCCGCCCGGGATGAAGTCAAGCGTTCGATGCCTGGCCGCATCATCGGTGTGTCCAAAGACGCCGCCGGCAACACCGCCTTGCGTATGGCCATGCAGACCCGCGAGCAGCATATCCGCCGCGAAAAGGCCAACTCCAATATCTGTACCTCACAGGTGTTGTTGGCCAATATCGCCGGGCTGTATGCGGTATACCATGGTCCGGCCGGCCTTAAACGCATTGCCGGCCGCATTCATCGGCTGACCGCTGTCCTGGCCGCCGGCCTGACAGCGGCTGGACTGAGGCTGCGCCACGCCACCTGGTTCGATACGCTGACCGTCGAGGTCGCCGACAAGGCCGCGGTATTGAACCGGGCTCTGGCCGCGGGCATCAACCTGCGCAGCGATATCCACGGCGCGGTAGGCATGACGCTTGATGAAACCACCGGTCGTGAAGATATCGCCCAGTTGTTCGCCCTCCTTACCGGCAGCGATCAGCCATTGGCTATCGACGACCTGGATGCCGCTGTCCAGCCGATTATTCCGGCTGAACTGCTGCGCCAAAGCCCGATCCTGAGTCACCCGGTGTTTAACCGCTATCATAGCGAAACCGAGATGATGCGCTACATGCACAAGCTGGAGCGCAAAGACCTGGCGCTGAACCAGGCGATGATCCCCTTGGGTTCATGCACCATGAAATTGAACGCCGCGGCCGAGATGATCCCTATTACCTGGCCCGAGTTTGCCGAGCTGCACCCATTCTGCCCGGCCGAACAGGCGGCTGGCTATCAGCAGATGATCAGTCAGCTGTCACGCTGGTTGGTTCAACTGACCGGTTATGACGCGCTTTGCATGCAGCCTAACTCTGGCGCCCAGGGGGAATATGCCGGTCTGCTGGCGATTCGCCGCTATCACGAAAGCCGCAATGATGCTGAGCGCACCATCTGCCTGATTCCGAGTTCCGCCCATGGCACCAACCCGGCTTCCGCCCAGATGGCGGGGATGTCGGTGCTGGTGGTGGCCTGCGATAAAAACGGCAATATTGATCTGCATGATCTGCGTCAGAAGGCCGAGCAGGCAGGGGATAAGCTCTCCTGCATCATGGTGACTTATCCTTCCACCCACGGCGTTTATGAAGAGACCATCCGGGAAGTCTGCCAGATAGTCCATCAGTACGGCGGTCAAGTGTATCTGGACGGGGCCAATATGAATGCTCAGGTGGGAATTACCTCTCCCGGCTATATCGGTGCCGACGTGTCCCACCTGAATCTGCACAAAACGTTTTGTATCCCGCACGGCGGCGGCGGACCGGGCATGGGGCCGATTGGCGTAAAAGCCCATCTGGCACCTTTTGTGCCGGGCCATGCAGTGGTGCAGATCGACGATATCCTGACCCGGCAGGGGGCGGTTTCAGCCGCGCCGTTCGGCAGCGCATCGATCCTGCCGATAAGCTGGATGTACATCCGCATGATGGGAGCCCAGGGCCTGAAACGGGCCAGCCAGGTGGCGATTCTGAATGCCAACTATATCGCCAGCCGTCTGCAGTCGTCTTACCCGGTGCTGTATACCGGGCGCGATGGCCGGGTGGCTCATGAATGTATCCTGGATATTCGTGAGCTTAAGGAGATGAGCGGCATCAGTGAAATGGATATCGCCAAGCGGCTGATTGATTACGGTTTCCATGCCCCGACCATGTCTTTCCCGGTGGCCGGCACCCTGATGGTGGAGCCGACTGAATCCGAAAGCCAGACTGAGCTGGATCGCTTTATCGACGCGATGCTGGCCATCCGGGCGGAAATCCAGCAGGTGGCTAAGGGTGAATGGCCCGCCGAGGATAACCCGCTGGTCAATGCGCCGCATACCCAGGCCGAACTGGCCGGAGAGTGGTCTCATCCATACAGCCGCGAAATTGCCGCATTCCCGGCCGGTTTCGGTGACAAATACTGGCCAACGGTAAAACGGCTGGATGATGTCTACGGCGACCGCAATGTGTTCTGCGCCTGCGTGCCGGTTAGCGATTATCAGTAGCAGAAGGGGGCAGGCTGTCAGTCCGGCTTAGCAGGCATGCCGGGCTGGCAGTGTCATTATCAACACCTGTGCAAGCATATCATCCGGAGGTATTCATCAGGCAGTATTGCTGGCAAGCACTCAGAAATTCATCACTAAAAGTGCTTCAAAGCCACTAAACGGAATGATGTAAAGTACACCCTAATCGCGACGTGATAGTGCCATAGCGAACAACTGCTCAAAGGCGGGCTTATTTCAGCCAGCCGCTCTGGTGAGCCTTGTCCAGGTGGTTTTTCAAGTGATCCCATAGCGCCGGGTAAACATCGGCGATAAACGCATTGCGCGACAGCACCTGTTCCAGGCGGATGCCGTTTTCAACCCAGCTTTGCCCCTGGTTATGCAGGTTCATCAGTACCGGCATCAGGCGGTCAATCATCAAGGCAAATTGAGCTTCGGCGCTTTCGCCGGCTTCGTACTCGTGCCAGAGATGATGAAATTCTTTCCCCTGGGCATCCGGCAGCATGCCGAACAACCTTATCGCCGCCGCTTCTTCTTCGCTGTGTATCGCCTGGCGGGCAACCAAATCGTATACCAGCACATCACCCGCATCTATCTCGACGATATCGTGGATAACGGCCATTTTCAGTACTTTGAATATATCAACCTGGTCACCGGCATAGGGGGCCAATGCCATAACCGCCACCGCGAAATGCCAGCTATGTTCAGCGGTATTTTCCTGGCGATCGGTGCCGAGCACTTTGGTGCGGCGCTGGATGCTTTTCAGCTTGTCGATTTCCATCAGGAATCTTACGACATCGGTTAATTCCCCAAATGCCAGTGCAGGTAATTTCTCGGCCATGTTTCCTCCGCCTAACTCCATTAAAGTGGGCTATTTTAAGCCATCTGCCGCTGCTTTTCGAATGTTTAATCGCCGATGCTTTAAACATAACCGCTCACATTAAATTTAAGCTTACAGATGTACACTGAACCTGGTGCGGGTTAGAGTAGCTGTTGACTGTGCGTTGCAATTTAAGGTTGATAAATTTGAGGAAATTATTTTAATGTCTGACAAACTATTAGCTAACAGTTATACGCTGGCTGAAGAAATCGCTAATAGCATCAGCCACGGTATCGGGGTAGTGCTGGGCATCATCGGCCTGGTGTTGATGCTGGATCAGGCCGGCGAGACCGGCGCAAGTATCACCGCCATTACCAGCTACAGCCTCTATGGCGGCAGCATTATTCTGCTGTATCTGGCATCAACCCTGTACCATGCCATCGGACATCCACCGGCCAAGCGATGGCTGAAAAAACTGGATCACTGCGCTATTTATCTGCTGATCGCCGGCACCTACACGCCGTTTCTGCTGGTGGGCCTGAACTCGCCGCTGGCAAAAGGGCTGATGTGGGTCATTTGGGGGATGGCGCTGCTGGGAGTGGTATTCAAATTGCTGTTTTCCCATCGGTTCAAGGTCCTGTCGCTGATAACCTATGTCGGGATGGGCTGGCTGTCGCTGGTGGTCATCTACCAGCTAGCGCTGCGCCTGCCTGCAGGTGGGATTGCCTTGCTGGCGGCGGGGGGGATTATTTATACCTTGGGCGTGGTGTTCTATGTCTGCGAACGGATACCCTATAATCATGCCATCTGGCACGGCTTTGTGCTTGGCGGCAGTCTGTGCCATTTTCTGTCTATTTATCTGTACGTTTGAGGTGATCCCCGCCATAAAGGCAGGGATCAGGCTGCGTTATGGGCCAAAGCTGCCATAGTGTCAGGCTGCATTCATGAACCAGCCGCCCTGGCACAAGGCTGCATTCAAGGATCAGCCGCCTTGGCACAACGCTGCATTCATGAACCAGCCTGCCATAGTGTCAGGCTGCATTCTCACATCAGCCTGCCTTCAGTCCAGCAGGTAAGGCAGCGGCTGGATAGTCAGCGCGCCGGCTACATCATCCTTGACCCGTAGCCTGCTGCCGGCCTCAAGATCGTTATTGAGTACCGCCTGCAGCCAGACGCGGTCATCGGCCAGCCGGCAGGCGGCCAGGATGGTACCGGTCCGGCGCCAGTTTTCCCCTAACTGCAATTCCAGGTCCTCTCCAGCTTCAGGCAGGCGATGGGCGGTGCCCGCCAGCCAGTAAAGGGCTCGCTTGTTGGCGCCGCGGTACTTTGCCCGGGCCACCATTTCCTGGCCGGCATAGCAGCCTTTGCTAAAGCTTATTCCTTCCAGCGCCTGAAGATTGGTGGCCTGGGGGATGAACTGCACGCTGTTCACGCTGTCGATGACCGGCAGGCCAGCCTCGATGTCCAGCGCCAGCCATTGACGGCTATCGGCCTCGGCAGCCTTACCCGCCAGGGCAGCCTGCAGAGTTTCCAAACGCGCTGGGGTGGTGACCAGTAAAAAACGCTCAGCCGGATGGCTAAAATGGAGCAGGGTGGTGTCCTGCTGCTCGACAACCTGATTAAGCGCATCGGGCAAGGTCTGGAACACTTCCCTCAATGCCTGGCGGGCCTGCTGACCGGCGACGCCAATCAGCAAATGATTATCGTCGGCGGTAAAGGTGATTTTAGAGAAGACGGCATACTTTTTGATTTCAGTAAGCTGCGTCTCTCTGAGCGCCCGGCGTTCAATATAGGCCATAGCGCCCTGGTGATGAAACAGACGCAAGGTACTCCACATTTTGCCTTTGGCGTCGCAATGCGCGGCAATCACATGCTGATGATCGCCGATGGCGGCTACATCGCAGGTAAGCTGGCCCTGGAGATATTTGACCGCTTCCGCACCGCTGGCGGTGACCAGGGCCCAATCATCGAGCGAAATCAACGTCAGGGGAAGTTCGGCTGCGGGCTTGGGTAAACCGCTTTCAATAGCGACGGGTGACGACATGAGGTATTCCTGTGTAGAGGAAAAACAATAACCTAATGGTAAAAGACCCTTCCGGGTTTGCAAGCGGTTATTGTGGTCGTTATGTGTTCATTTGTGCCCTTATCCGTCAAACCCCGCGGCAGAACATGTCGAAATGTGTCCTTTTATATAATAAACCCGAGTAAAACACGGTAAACTGTGCCCCATTCTTTAAGGTTACCGAGTAAAGGATCACTATGGATATCGATAATAAAGCGCGTGTTCACTGGGCCTGCCGCCGCGGAATGCGCGAATTGGATATTTCGATAATGCCTTTTTTCGACCATGACTATGATGGTCTTTGCACCGAAGACAAAAAACTGTTTATCCGCCTGCTGGAGTGCGACGACCCGGATTTGTTCAACTGGCTGATGAACCACGGCGAACCTGCCGATGACGGACTGAAGAAAATGATCAACCTGATACAACAGCGAAATAAAGCCCGTGGCCCTCTGGCGATGTGACCTGCGCGTTTCCTGGCGCAGTCAGATTTTTTCGCTGGCAGCCCACGGCATCCTGCTGTTGCTAATCCTGCTGTCCCCGTGGCCGGAAAACTACGGCCCGCTCTGGCTGACACTGGTGCTGCTGGTGGTATTTGAATGCATCCGCAGTCAGCGGAGCATCATGGCCTGTCGCGGCGAGCTGATATTAACCGGTGAAAGGAGACTCAACTGGCATGGTCAGGAGTGGGGGCTGACCCGTCAGGCCTGGATGCTTAAAGGCGGTATGCTGCTGTCGCTGCGTCAGGTCGATAGCGGCAAGAAACGCCGCCTGTGGCTGGCGGCAGACAGCATGGACAAAGAGGAGTGGCGCAGCCTGCGGCATATCCTGCTAAACCAGCCGACCAGGACCTCAGACCTGGACTGAGCCGCACGGTTTTCATTTCAACCTAGAGCAGTTCCGCCATTTCGGTTAGGATCTGCTCACACCATTGCTGCAGCCTTTCATCACTCAAATCGTACTGGTTGACTTCGTCCAGCGCCAGCCCGACGAAATGCTTACCGTCCGGCGTCACCGCCTTGGGGCTGGTAAATTCATAGCCGGCGGTAGGCCAGTAGCCGATAAACTGCGCTCCGCTGGGTTTGAGCACATCATGCAGATAGCCCAGGGCATCCAGAAACCACTCGCCATAGCCCAACTGATCGCCCATACCGTAGAGGGCAATGATTTTACCTGAGAGGTCCAGCCCGGAAAGGGTCGACCAGACCGCATCCCAATCTTCCTGTATCTCGCCGAAATCCCAGGTAGGAATCCCCAGAATCAGTACGTTATACTGTTCAAATAGCGTGGGGGAGACGTCTTTGATATTGTGCAGCTCAACCCATTCCTCTCCGAGAATATCGCGGATTTTCTCGGCGGCCATTTCGGTATAGCAGGTACTGGATCCATAAAACAAACCGACTTTCATTTTTACTCATACTCTTCCTGGCAACCTGATGACATCAAGTGTACCAGATTTGTCGCTTCATCAGGCATAATGACACTGGCGATAAACCAGAACGGGGAACACATGCAGCAGCAGGATCATGCATTCATAGAGCAATTTCTCGACGCGTTATGGCTTGAGCGCAACCTGGCTGAGAACACGTTATCGGCCTATCGGCAGGATCTTCAGACCCTTGCTGAATGGCTAAAGCGCAACCAGGTTGATTTTATCCATGCCGGGGCTGCGGATTTACAGGCTTTCCTGGCCGAGAGGCTGGATAAAGGCTTCAAGGCCACAAGTTCTGCGCGCCTGCTCAGCGCCATGCGCCGCTTTTTTTTATATCTTTATCGGGAAAAGCAACGGGATGATGATCCTTGCGCCGGCCTGGCTGCGCCTAAACTGCCCCAGCGGCTGCCTAAAGACCTGAGCGAATCCCAGGTAAGCGCCCTGCTGGAAGCCCCCGCCATCGACCAGCCCATTGAACTGCGCGATAAGGCGATGCTTGAACTGCTGTATGCCACCGGACTGCGCGTTTCTGAGCTGGTCGGATTGACCCTGAGCGACGTCAGCCTGCGCCAGGGAGTGGTGAGGGTTATCGGCAAGGGCAATAAGGAGCGGCTGGTCCCCCTCGGCGAGGAGGCGGTGTACTGGATAGAGTATTATCTGGAACACGGCCGCCCGTGGTTGATGAACGGGCAAAGCCTGGATGTGCTGTTCCCCAGTAACCGAAGCCGGCAAATGACCCGACAGACCTTCTGGCATCGTATCAAGCATTATGCGATCCTTGCCGGCATCGACAGCGAGCGTTTATCTCCGCATGTGTTGCGTCATGCTTTTGCGACTCATCTGTTGAATCACGGAGCCGATTTACGTGTGGTACAGCTTTTGCTGGGACACAGCGATCTCTCCACCACGCAAATCTACACCCACGTGGCCACCGAACGACTGAAACTCTTACATCAGCAGCATCATCCCCGCGCATAAACAGCATCGCACTGGCGCGGACTGACGGTGTCTGCAATGACTTTACCCTTACCCGGGCTCAGAAATAAGGATTTTTAAAATGAACAAAACCCTGGTACTGCTCTCTTTCGCTGCGCTGGCATTTTCAAGCCTGACCCATGCCGATGATGCAGCCATTTCTCATTCACTCGACCGACTCGGCGTCCATCATGTCGATATCCAGCCTTCACCCGTGGCCGGTTTGAAAACCGTCCTGACCGACAGCGGTGTGCTGTACGTTTCTGATGACGGACGGCATATCATCCAGGGACCGATGTTCGACGTCGCCGGCAACCATCCGGTCAATACCACCAATCAGTTGCTGGCCAAGCGGCTGAACGCGCTGCAAAACGAGATGATTATCTATAAAGCGCCGCAGGAAAAGCATGTGGTTACCGTCTTCACCGATATCACCTGCGGCTATTGCCACAAGCTTCATGAGCAGATAGACGAATACAATAAACTGGGCATCACCCTTCGCTATCTTGCTTTCCCGCGTCAGGGACTTAATTCTCAGGCGGAAAAAGACATGACCTCAATCTGGTGTACCGCCAATCGGAATCAAGCTTTTGATAAAGCCATGCAGGGCGATGCGATATCTGCCGCCACCTGTAAAACTGACATCAGCAAACATTACACCCTCGGCGTACAGTACGGTATCCAGGGCACACCGGCCATGCTGCTGGAAGACGGCACCCTGATCCCGGGTTATCAGAGTCCGAAAGAACTGTCGGCCATGCTTGCTCAGCAAGCGACGGGTGACGTCACCGGCGACTAAGGAAAGCCGTGAAAATCATAACCGAATTACGCCGCCGACCAGCCGGCGACACGGCTGTTATTGCCGGGGAGATTCATCCGCTGCTGAAACGGCTCTACGCCCAGCGCGGCATAACCAGCCCCGCCGAGCTTGAGCGTAGCGTCAGCGGGTTGCTCAATTACCGTGACCTGAACGGCATTGATGACGCGGTGGCGTTGCTGGTCGGCGCGCTGGCGGATAATCGCCGGCTGATGGTCGTCGGCGACTTTGACGCTGATGGCGCTACCAGTACCTCGCTTATGGTGCTGGCGCTGCGTCAGATGGGGGCGCGGCAGGTCGATTTTCTGGTGCCAAACCGGTTCGAAGATGGCTACGGTCTGAGTCCGGAAGTCGTTGAGCAGGCCGCTGCCCGCGGCGCCCAGATGATCGTCACCGTCGACAACGGCATCTCCTCCCATGCCGGCGTGGATCTGGCGCACCAGAAGGGTATCCCGGTGCTGGTGACCGACCACCATCTGCCTGGCGAAACCCTGCCGGCGGCGGATGCGATTGTTAACCCCAATCTGGTTGGCTGTGAATTTGCATCAAAGTCCCTGGCCGGCGTCGGCGTGGCTTTCTATCTAATGCTGGCCTTGCGGGCAAAGCTATCGGCCAGCGGCTGGTTTGCCGAGCAAGGCCTTCAGCCGCCCAAACTTGCCAATCTGCTCGATCTGGTGGCGCTGGGCACGGTGGCTGATGTGGTCCCGCTGGACGCCAATAACCGTATTCTGGTCCATCAGGGCATCAGCCGTATCCGCGCCGGCTACTGCCGGCCCGGTATCCGCGCGCTGGCCGAAGTGGCAAACCGCGATATTTCGCGCCTGGGTTCCTCAGATCTGGGTTTTGCCCTGGGGCCGCGCCTGAATGCGGCCGGCAGGCTGGATGACATGTCGGTCGGCGTGTCGCTGTTGCTGACCGATAACCAGGCGGAAGCCAGAATGCTGGCCGCTGAACTGGATGCCTTGAACCAGACTCGCCGGGAAATCGAACAGGGTATGGAAGCCGAAGCCCTGGCGCTATGCAGCAGTATGGAGCAAACCCGGGCAGAAATGCCCTATGGCCTGGCTATCTACCATGACCAGTGGCATCAGGGCGTCGTGGGGATTCTGGCCTCGCGCATCAAAGAGCGCTTTCATCGACCGGTTATCGCTTTCGCTCCGGCAGGGGATGGGCTGCTCAAAGGCTCCGGTCGCTCGATTGCCGGGCTGCATATGCGCGATTTGCTGGAGCGGCTGGATACCCTATACCCCGGCATGATGCAAAAATTTGGCGGCCACGCGATGGCAGCCGGACTCACCCTGGAACCAGGCCAGTTCGACCTTTTCAGGCAGCGCTTTGCCAGTCTGGTCAACGAATGGCTGGACCCGTCAATGCTGGACGGGGTTATCTGGTCCGATGGCCAACTCAGCGCCATGGAGTTGTCCCTCGCCACCGCTGAGCTGCTGCGCGAAGGCGGACCTTGGGGGCAGGCATTCCCTGAACCGCTGTTTGACGGCAAATTCAAGGTTTTACAGCAGAAGCTGGTGGGTGAGAAACACCTCAAGCTGATGGTTGAACCCCTGGGCGGTGGGCCGCTGCTGGATGGTATCGCTTTTAATGTCGATACCCGCCTCTGGCCGGATAACAGTATCAACACCGTTGAACTGGCCTATCGGCTGGACGTTAATGAATACCGCGGCAATCGCAATGTGCAATTATTAATCCAGCATCTGTGGCCACAGTAATTGCAAGATACTACAAAGATGACTGCGGATCCGTTAGAATAGCCGGATCATACGCACTCCATCTCTCTTAAGAGCTAACTAATCCATGTTTGAAATTAATCCGGTAAAAAACCGTATTCAGGACCTGTCTGAAAGGACGGCTGTTCTGAGGGGGTATCTTTGACTACGATCTCAAGCAAGAACGCCTTGAAGAAGTAAACGCCGAGCTTGAACAGCCTGATGTCTGGAACGAACCTGAACGCGCTCAGGCGCTGGGCAAGGAACGTTCTTCCCTGGAAGCGATAGTCGATACCATCGATCAGATGACTCAGGGCCTGGATGATGTCGCCGGCCTGCTGGAACTGGCGGTGGAAGAAGACGACGAAGACACCTTCAACGAAACCCAGGCCGAACTGGACCAGCTCGAGAACAAGCTGGGCCAGCTGGAATTCCGCCGCATGTTTGCCGGCGAATACGACAGCGCCGATTGCTACCTGGATATCCAGGCCGGTTCCGGCGGCACTGAAGCGCAGGACTGGGCCAGCATGCTGCTGCGCATGTACCTGCGCTGGGCTGAAGCCAAGGGCTTCAAGACCGAAATCATCGAAGAGTCCGACGGTGAAGTGGCCGGCATCAAGTCAGTTACCATCAAGATCATCGGCGATTACGCTTTTGGCTGGCTGCGTACCGAAACCGGCGTGCATCGCCTGGTGCGTAAAAGCCCGTTTGACTCCGGCGGCCGCCGTCATACCTCTTTCAGCTCGGCGTTTGTTTACCCGGAAGTGGATGATGATATTGATATCGAAATCAACCCGGCCGATCTGCGTATCGACGTCTACCGTGCCTCTGGTGCCGGTGGCCAGCACGTCAACCGGACTGAGTCCGCGGTGCGGATTACCCACTTGCCGACCAATATCGTTACCCAGTGCCAGAATGACCGCTCCCAGCATAAGAACAAAGATCAGGCGATGAAGCAGCTTAAAGCCAAGCTTTATGAATTTGAGATGCAAAAGAAAAACGCCGAGAAACAGGCGCTGGAAGATACCAAATCGGATATCGGCTGGGGCAGCCAGATCCGTTCCTATGTCCTGGACGATTCACGTATCAAAGACTTGCGCACCGGTGTCGAAACCCGTAATACGCAAGCGGTACTGGATGGCGATCTGGATAAATTTATCGAAGCCAGTCTCAAAGCCGGGCTATGAGGAACCAAGATGTCTGAATCACAAACACAGGGTGGTGCCCCTCAGGCGCTGGATTTAAATAACGAACTGAAATCACGGCGCGAAAAACTGGCCCTGCTGCGCCAGCAAGGCATTGCGTTCCCTAATGATTTTCGTCGCGATGCCGTTTCCGACAGGCTGCATGCGGAGTATGGCGATAAAACCAATGAAGAGTTGGAAGCGCTGAATATCGACGTCAGCATTGCCGGCCGCATGATGACCCGCCGCATCATGGGCAAAGCGTCATTTGCTACCCTGCAGGATGTGGGCGGCAAAATCCAGCTGTATGTCGCCCGTGATGATCTGGCAGAAGGCTTGTATAACGACCAGTTCAAGAAATGGGATCTGGGCGATATCCTCGGCGCCAAGGGCAAGCTTTTCAAGACCCGCACCGGCGAACTGTCGGTTCACTGCAGCGAAATCCGCCTGCTGACCAAGGCCATGCGCCCGTTGCCGGACAAATTCCACGGCCTGGCCGATCAGGAAACTCGCTATCGCCAGCGTTACCTGGACCTTATCGCCAATGACGAATCCCGCCACACCTTCGTGATACGCTCACGCATCATGGCTGAAATCCGTCGTTTTATGGTTGATAACGGTTTTATGGAAGTGGAAACGCCGATGATGCAAAGCATCCCCGGCGGCGCGGCGGCCCGTCCGTTCGTCACCCACCATAATGCGCTGGATATCGATATGTTCCTGCGTATCGCGCCGGAACTGTACCTTAAGCGCCTGGTGGTCGGCGGTTTTGAACGGGTGTTTGAAATCAACCGCAATTTCCGCAACGAAGGTATCTCGCCGCGCCATAACCCAGAGTTCACCATGATGGAACTCTATATGGCCTATGCCGATTACCGCGACCTTATCGTCTTGACTGAAGACCTGTTCCGCACCCTGACCGAGCGGGTACTGGGCAGCAGCGTGGTTCAGTATGGCGAGCAGACCTTCGACTTCGGTCAGCCGTTCGCCAAGATGACGATGAGAGAAGCCATTTGCAAATACCGTCCTGAAACGGTCGTCACCGACCTGGACGATGTCCAGCAGGCCAGCGCGCTCGCCAGTTCGTTGGGCATCAAAATCGAAAAGAGCTGGGGCCTGGGGCGTATCCAGACCGAGATTTTCGAAGAGACCGCCGAGAGCCAGCTGATTCAGCCGACCTTTATCATTGAATACCCGGCTGAAGTGTCACCGCTGGCGCGCCGCAACGACGATAATCCGTTTATTACCGATCGTTTCGAGTTCTTTATCGGTGGCCGTGAAATCGGCAACGGCTTCTCTGAGCTGAATGACGCTGAAGACCAGGCCCAGCGCTTTGCTGACCAGGTTGCGGCCAAAGACGCCGGTGACGACGAAGCCATGTTTTATGACGAAGACTATGTCACCGCCCTGGAACACGGCCTGCCGCCGACCGCCGGCCTGGGTATCGGTATCGACCGGATGATTATGCTGTTCACCAATAGCCATACCATCCGCGACGTTATCCTGTTCCCGGCCCTGCGTCCGCAGAAATAATCGCGTTGACGGTGCCTCGCTGTCGTCTGGTCGTGACGGCACAGAGGTAAACAACGGCATAAAGGCCGCTCGGTACAGTGACCAGGCGGCCTTTTTTATCGCCTGAATATAAGGATTGTGCTCAAAACTCAGGCAGTTAGTGGTATAGCCCTTGCCAGCAGACGGCAGAGGGTTATAATGCCAGTCGCACTTCCCCTGCGGGTGTAGTTCAATGGTAGAACGGCAGCTTCCCAAGCTGCATACGAGGGTTCGATTCCCTTCACCCGCTCCAATCTCCTGATAAATCAACGAGTTACGATTTATCAGTTAGTTACGTTGCCCGGATACTCTCGGTACAACTTAAACTACCCATTGAACTACACCCGCACCTGTCGCGTGATTGGTCTGTGGTTTATGGGAGCATATCATCACGCTGGCAGTCGTTCCACGTTCTTACTGCGATAACACAACAAGAACAAAAAGCCATCACCAAGCAGTCACCACCACGACAAACTCCCTAAACTTTTAACCGTTCCACACTTAGCGCGGTGTCCCATTCCTGCCTGTCGTGATGACATTGCAGTGGATAAACGAGCAAATGTTGGAAAGCCTAACCAGATCGGGAAAGGATCTGGCTCTGCCGTGGTGTTCACCGAGCCATAAATGATCGGTACTCGATAAGAGAGCGGTTAACTGACAAACCCTTAATGTTACGCCTACGGCACTTTATGTTGGTATACCCAACACGGCGCTTTATGGTGCCTATTGCTTTGAAAACCAAAAATTGGCTGAGTTCTGATATCAATGAAAGTTTTTGATATAATTTCGAGCAATCCAATCGACTCATTAAGGAAGTAAAAATGGCTGATCCAGCTTCTCTTGCTGCTATCTCAGGTACTCTTGAGCTTGTTAACAAATCGGTTGATTTAGTCCGTAATCTACGCAAAAAAGGAGATGATGAGCTTACGGCTGCTGAAATGCGGAATACTTTGATTGACCTGCTTGACGACCTTGTAGAGGTCAAAAGTGAATTTGTTAGTCTTAAAGCGGTTTTATTAAGTAAGGACGAAGAGATACAAGATCTCAAAGATAAGTTACAAGGTAAGAACGAGCTAAAATATGATGGGCTTCTGTATTGGAAAGAAGGAGATACAACTGCTTTTTGCCCGATATGTTATGAGAATGAAGGCAAAGTGATACATTTAAATTATTGGGCTGGCAGCAATATGTATCCCCCGAACTGGACATGTAAAGTATGTAAAAATGGATTTAGTTTGAAAAGGTAATACTGCCTGTTAGATGCAACTTTGGGTTGCTCATAGTGATGTGTCCCGTATAATTAGCTAAGTGAGTGCTCCAATATTTCATATCAGTGTAAAACTTCGACCAGAGATGATAACTTTGGGAAAATAATTGCTGATGTATTCCAAAACATGCGAATCTCGGCTTTTAGGTTAATTTATTTATGTATAAGTGGGGGTGCTATGGGAAGCGAGTTTACTTCAGGGCTTATAGGTGCAATTATCGGTGGCTTGTTCACATTGTGGGGTACTGTAATTGATGGCAGGCGACAAGAAAGGAATTATGAAAATGATTCGAAAGAAAAAAGACGTAATGTTCTGATCGGGGTGAAAACAGAAATTATAACGATCTTGGAAGTTTACCAGTCCAGAATAGCAAAACACCTGGATGAATATGATGGCAGTGGACCATTTAACTTAATATTTCCTATTACTCAAAATAATTTCTCCTTCTATGAAAGTAATGCTTTTTATCTAACCACAGTTAAAGAAGAAACTTTAAGATCTGTAGTAGCGTTTTATAGCAGCGCCCGTAGTTTGGTAGACTCTTTTAAATATAACAATCAGATCATTGAAAATATTATCAAGAAAAATGCTTTATATAATGAGACTAAACTCGATGCTCACCTATCGGACTTGGAAGATACTCTTGCCATTGCAACTGATTATGGAAATGGGCTGAAATTTATTCACAATGAAGCTATGGAGAAAGTGGAGGTTTGCCTTTCATCAATCAACGTCGAATTAGTTGAGTTGAATTCATTAGAGAAAACAACCCTCTTCGGTAGGATTTTTAAAGTACTATCTTTTAGAAAATGAGTGAATTCCGTGTGGTTTGTGATCAACAGTAACATTAAATAGTTATTTAAGGTGGAAGACATCATGAAAAACGGACTGTATGCAGTTAATTTTAGAAGCAACAATCAAGATTATGGTTCCGGGATTGTGTCAGTCAACAACGATGCTGTTAACGGGGGAGATTTTGGGTTTTATTACCAAGGAAAATTTTCAGGTAACCAGATAAAACTAAGCGTACGACAGTTTAATTCCAATGCTCAATCTGTGTTCGGTCCCCTCAATAACTTTCACCTTATCCTTTCAATTAGTGATGAAGGTAATAATGGCTATCTACTTGAAGGTCATGTTGCAGAAAATGCCAGTTTTAGGTTGCAAGTTACAGCGAAAAAAGTAGCAGATCTAACGTGTTAAGGCTTTTTAAGGGAGGGGGATCCCCCTCCTGTTTACTACAATGTTTTCTTAAATATTCCCTTTTTTTTGTTCACGTTCCCTTAAAAACTCTCGATAACGCTCCTCGCTCAACCTTAAATCTTCGTTTCTATCATCTTGGCTGTAAACGTCCGATTTTATTTTCTTATTCCCTTGCGATACAGGTCTCCAGTCTTCCCTTAGTTTTTTCATTTGTTCAGCTATTTGCGTCATTGGATTTCTTGCTCCTAAATAACTGACTCCCTCAAATGATGCCATATCATAAGAGTATTCATTCTTTTCTCTTTCAGAAGAACCAGGATGTTTCGACCAACTTATACTGACTAAATAAACTTGATCTTTAATTTGTTCATATTTGCAAAGACTGCTGTTGAGTGAATGCCCATTTTTTAAAACGCTGACATTGCTAAACGGTATATCTCTATTTATTCTGTGTTCCGCATTAACAAGAGGAGGATCAAATAAAACTTCAATATTGTAGGCCGGAGCATTTCCTGTGTTAGCTATATTAATATCAAAGTAAAAAGCGACCCAAGGATTTGGTTCAAGTGTTACAACCACATGAGGTTGTGCTGAGGCGTCTACCATCCTTTTAGTCTCGTCAGCCAAGAGCCTTGTTACTCTCCATAAAAAGAAAGTTGCAACTGCTGTAAGTAGCGCTGCAAAAGCAGAGATAAGTATACCTATCGTATCTATGTGTTTTGTGATGAACTCGATCATTAGTTACCTTCAAAATACTTTGTGAATAGCAGCTCGGAGAATGATAGTTTTTAATGGGAATTATTCCTATCTTTGGTTACAACTATGGTCTTTTTAATCTGATTTTGGCAACTTCATTTCTGCTGTCTTGGTTTTAGTCAGATTATAAACAAATTAATAATCCATGGGGTATGCATGGCACAACATTTACGTAATGAAAGCCACTTTCCCTTTCCAATACACATCGATTGATGGAAATATCCTAATCGCTATATATCTGATCTGTCAGGCGTTGGCTCCCGGCCTATCGTAAAAATCGCCGATCATTTGAAAATATCTATGTGGTCAGGCCATAGAGAACCGTTCTCGATTTCTACCCAGATTCTTAGGATGATATCTCCCCCTACACCAAATGGTAACAAGTGCAGTGCAACACCAGCGGCACAACAGCCATGCGTCACGGTCTTAAAAGGACTTCCTTTTGAGACATTTTTACTTAACGAAAGAATGCGCCTTGAGGTTGTCTTAAAAGGTTGATTTTGTATTTTGAGAATACTATATTAATGAGACTTACTTTTGAGACAATGAGCTATCATGACATCAATCATCGGATATGTGCGTGTGTCCACCAACGAACAGACAGTAGAGAACCAAAAGCAACAGATCGCTGATGCAGGTTACCAGGTTAGCAAGTGGTACTGCGATGAAGCCACAAGCGGAAGTGTGAAGGCGGCAGAGCGTAAAGGATTCGGTGATCTTCTGGCTTATGTTCGCGAAGGCGATACGTTGATTGTGGTTGGTATAGACCGCTTAGGCCGTAACACCATTGATGTGCTTTCCACTGTGGAGGCTCTCCAGTCCAAAGGCGTGAAGATTATCAGTTTGCGTGAAGGGTTCGACCTGTCCACCCCCGTTGGTAAAGCGATGCTAACCATGATGGCTGGATTGGCTGCATTAGAAAAAGATTTGATCGCAGAGCGTAGAACCGCTGGTATTAAACGTGCCCAGGATGACGGCATCCATTGCGGTAGGCCTAATAAGGCAACCGTTGAAGATGTGCAAGTGCTGCTCGAAAAAGGCATGACCATTAAAGAAGTGATGGCGGAATTGTCAATCAGTCGAGCTACCTTCTACCGTCTAAAACCTGCTGCCTAAACCTGAAATACACAACGATTTTACTTTGTCTCTCTGACCTCGCTCCGGCGGGGTTTTTTATTGCCTGAAATCCTCAGAGCCGCCACCATCCGACAAGCCCTTTCACGCTTTACCAGATGCATACCACGACGTTTTCCCTTTCGACCTGAGTCACGATAACCACAATCACAGCGCCCTCCAGAGCGCGTCCCGCGTGCCTGAAAATCGGGCTGAAAAGCGAGGCGATTCTCATCGTTTCAGTTTTTTGGCGAAGAATTATTTTTTTCAGAGAAATGGGGCGTATTGAATGGATTCGGTTTAGCACCGCCTTGAAGGGGCAAGCTACGATATCAGCAGACAAATTTAACGAACATGCGCCCCGGCTGGCTCTCAGGCCCCTCCACATGTACCACACACCATAGATGTGATCGCCACTTGACCACACACACGCGGAGAGTGTCCCTGTCTGGCCCGGATGGGGCGAGATATCGGGGACTTATTTGCATTTGTTTATTATTATCAGGCTATTTATTTTGAGAAAAGATCGCCTGAGGTCCGACAGCACATCGTGCGTCTGTTTCTACATCACCAGCGGATGCGCCACCAACACGACGACGTTTTGACTCGGCGGCAATTCTGACTTGCCAGATTTCAGCATTACTGGGGTCGGAACGACATGCCCCTTGAACTTTGTAAGGTCGCCAGACGACCATATAACTATTTGTAAGGTCGCCAGACGACCATAGAAATGCGTTTGTAAGGTCGCCAGACGACCACCAATAAGCACGTAAAGTAAAATAAGATCATAACTCCCTAATAAGATCTTTTCCCATCTACTTCCCTGGCCGGGAAGAGAACGCAACGGCTCAACAACAGGTCAACATCCACACCTCTTTAGATTGCCATTGTGATGGCTATCTTTCTTTCTGACCTTGTTCAGTCGCAGCCGCTCCACGCTTCGCGATATCCATCGCCCATGCGGTGCCCGGCTAATCTCTCCCTGACCGGGAGAGGCCAGCCACCTTTTGGGCAGCAAGGGCGACAGCCCGCGCAGTAATTTGGAAACACTGTCACGAGACCGTAGGTCGAGAGTCAAGCGGGCGCGAGGGTGTGGGTTGGGGGTGACGAGCAAGACTCGTGCCAACTATACGTAACACTATCAAATCCTTAACGAGAGGGGCCTGGGCGACGCTGTAACACCTCGTGTAATACGATAGTAGCGGATAGACATCAGGACGTAGCAGTTCGCGATACAGAGCGTTTTAGCGTTAATTAAAAAGCGCTTGACATTGAAATCACACGTGTGTCATATTAAAATAGCGAAATCAATGCATGCCTTTGTTGTACTTGCTATTCGCATGCATTGCTGATACAATGGTTATTAACAAATAAGGTGCATTGCCGCCCGGTGATGGCTCCTGACTAAATGGGTTACACGAAGAACCTCCGAGAAAAATTTTAATAACTCAACGGAGAACCCAAATGAACAAACCGAAATCCCAACGCATCACCCCTGCCACTATGACTGGCGAGCAAATCGCAGATGCGATCCTTTACGGCACGTACACCAAAACCGCGCTCTGGTCTTTCATTAGCCGAAGTGGTGGTGCTGACGCTGCACACGCGAAGTTCCCGCAGATTGTCGTTGCACTTCATATCCTGAAACAGGAAAAGAAGAAGGCAAAGAGCGCCCGTGCAGTCAAGACGATCCTCAAGCCGCTATCCAGGCAGTTTGCTGACGGTCAGTCACTGACTGAGATATTAGCCCCGGTGCTCCAGAGCTATCGCCGCCTATACCGTGAAAAACTCAATCTGGATATGACGCCCGAGCAGGTGATCATGTTCCTGGTTGCCACCCACGGTGTGGAGAACCTGGAACAACACGGTAAAAGCGTTGCGGTCAACTTCCTGACAGCTACGACAGTGTGACCCATCCGGCGCAATGCCGAATTAACCAAATCGCCTCACACAGGGCAAACCAACCAAAAATGCAGGCCACAAGGCCGCCGGAATCCTGATCGCTACCCGCGATAGCAGGATCGAATCCGCATGTCTGACACACAGGAGGAACGCCATGAAACTGACGTTTAGCAATTCAACGATGGACGTAATCATGCACGAGTGCCGCAGAACCGGGACACCTGTTGCAACGCTCATCAATAAACTTGTGGATGCCGAGGCAGAACGCATCCGAATCAACTTGAAGAAATCCATTGAAGGAGAACCAAATGACAGAAGTAGAAAAAACTAATGTAATCACCGAGCCATCCCTTATCACTGCCAAACGTCTCACGGCTCACAAGATTGTTGTGAAGGACACGGGCGAGGTGATCAGAATGACGAATGACCACAGGATGGTTTACTCGCATCTGGGAGATCAATTCCGTGGTCTGACAAATCCCAAAAATATCGCCGCTGGCAAGTCCACAGGTCATTACTACGACTCAGACAAAAATCTTGAGATTCGGTGTGATGTTAAAAATACCACTTTCAAGAAGGTCAAAAAGGATCTCAAAGCGCTTGGGCTTATCCACTGGATCAAACCTAAGGCGAAGAAATCAGGCCACTCTTGTGAGTATTTCGTTAAGCCGGTTGATGAAGTGGCGCACAATCTGGAATTCATCTTCCAGGAATTGCCTAATGGTAAACCATCTTATGATCATGAGCGTGTGAGCGGTCAAAAGACAAAAAAATCAAAGCAGCAAGGGTCGAAAACTGAGGATAAACAGGAAAATGGCAAATCCGAACCTGCGTCACCTGGTGACGTTAACGAAGTTAAACCGGGCTGCACCGAAATGCAGGCAGAACCACAGGCATCACAGGCAGAAACCGCTGCTACACCAGCCACTGATACGCTCGCTAACCAGCCCGCAGGCCAGCATTCTGACCTGGCCTCTAAGCCTGCCCCGGCGAGTGTTGAACAGCGCGATAGCGCGGCATCCAATGACGACAACGGCTGCAATGATCGTGCCGATGATAATAATGAGGTGAAGCCGCCGCAGGAGCCACAGCAGGAATATAAGACCTTCAAAAATGACCGGCCTTTTCCACCTGAGAAGCGAGAGCCAGAAGAAACCGCAGGCCGTGTTATAGCCCCGCTCGATGATCTTCTCTGCTGGTTCGACCTTGGAAACGGCGAGGGCATGGACGAATACGGCGTAATGTGGTGTGTATCAGGCGATGACCTTGACAGTCTGATTGGTAAACATCTCAAAACCAGAGAAACGGAAGCTGAAAAAAACTTTAAATTGCAGAGGACATATTGATTGAGAAACGCAAGGCACTGACCGCCACCCAGAACGAAACAGAAGAAGATCTTCCCGAACCACTCCCAGACCTGACTCGCCTGTATAAACGGCGTTGCCGCAACGGCGATATCATGCAGAAGTGCAAACATCTCCTCATTGCCGGAATGCTTCCAGGAAGGGTTGCGCTGATCTGTAGGCTTCCACTGGAAAAAGTCCAGGAACTGTACGACAACAGTTATAACCCGGCTTGCCGCCGATTCGCGAAAACGAACGAATACACCAATGCCCATTTAGCGCTGACCTCATTTAACGAGGGTGAGACGCTCGCACATATCTGCACGGCACTGGGATTGTCACTGTACTGGGTGGTGATGTCACTCAGGCAGAACGGCGTCACCGATGCAGCAATGGCTCCACGGTTCCCGCTATATGATGATCCGCTCTACGTGGAGTATCGCCTGGTGTGTGAACGGAAAGCCGCGAGCCGTTTTAAACCGTTCCAGATAAACCCGGTAAGACGCATCAGTAAGAACCAGGCAGGCAAGGCAGGGCCACGAACAAGGCCGCAACCGTGAGTCAGATCGCGACGGCCTGAAAGTCCCACATTGACCCAACATTTAACCCTACTCGAAATTTTATCTTACCTGCCTGTTGCATGGCTGGCGTATCGCTGCGCCCGTGACGGGCTGGCCCTGTACAGGAACCCTAAGAATGAAAACAAAATTGCAAAAAGTCAGAGAAGGCATTGCCGCCGCGCTTCTGGGGAAAACTCCAGAGCAACTGGAAGAAGAACAGCGGCAGGATGCTGTAAAAAGCGCTGTTGATGACTACCTGACCCGCCACCCTGATTGGAAACCAACAACAGCGCCCGCAGTTGCGCCAGTGACCAGCAAAAAAAAGAAGGCCAACCGCATCAAGAAGAGTTTGGGGGCCGGTGCCTTTACACCTCATGTTATGGATGAGGAAGCGCTCCGCCGTGCGCGTGAAGCAGCACGAGCATTCCAAGCGGCTGACCCAGACCGCTACGGTGACATCATCCATCAGTTACAAAAATAAACTTTATTATTGACCTTGTTATCATCTTATCACATTATCATATAATCAATTTATTATGTTATCAGTGTGGTGGGATTATGATCGAGAAAACAATGACAGTAGCTGCAAGCATGACTGAGCATGCTGCTATGTTGAGGTTGAAAAGGTTTTTAAAGAAACAAGGGAAATCAATCAGGCGGAACAAAGCTAACACCGAGGCCGCTAAAAGCTCTGGACGGTTTTATATCGTTGATGAACTTAAAGGCCAGGTGGTTGCAACCGCTGAGGAGATTACCCCTTGGATGCGTGAATATGGAGCAATGGAGGATTGGGAATATGTGATCGGAGAAGAGACAATCCGGGACATCATCAGGAAACAAAATTCCAGCCTATAACACGCTGAGGTCTATCTCTTTCTGGGGCTTTCTGCCCCTCCGTCAATTCTGCCGACTGTTACGGCGATCACTGAACTAAGTACCGTCAAATCTAACGGCAAATTTGATTGCTAAAGTTATAGTTTCATGGTAAAATTATACGTAAGGTGATTATTGCGTATGGCAACAAACTGCGTACTACAGACATGTTTACGTAATTTCCTCTCAGGCGCTGGCCTCCTGGATACCTCGCACGGGCCATCCTTGCTTCCCAGTGCCGCTTATTCATTCAGCCGCGTCTTACTCTGCTGAAACACGGAATAATTCTGAGCGTGATTAGCCTTGCGTTCGGGGTTTGCCAGCGGTGTAACAACCGTACTACGTCCCTCTCCTCAGGGGGCCATCTTGTCATGATGCAAACTGGCCTTGAGTGCGTCACGTTTGGGACTCCTTGCCCTTCAATGGACGTGCCGCCGCTCACCCTTTCCCAGATCAGAAAAACAAAAGATGTACATTCTCCTTGTCCTCCGGGGCGGTTGATACCGCCTTACTTTTTTCTGATGCAGCGGCATGAACTGCCGTTAACCAAAGGTTAACCCGGCATTACCGGGCTGAACTGACCCAGTAAAGAGATGCCGTCCAATGGGACGGCATTTTTTCACCTGCACACCGTCAATAATGACGATATGGCCCAGAAGCCAACAACCGAACAACAGAACAACAACTTTATGGAGTGACCTTTATGAAAATGGGCGAATCCCAACGCACCTTTAATGATGTCGTGACCTACCAGGCCGACGCTAATTTTGCAGTGAAAACAGTCAACATCCCAAACCTGGCCGTCGAAGTGCAGCCCGGTTCGGTCATTAAGGCCGATGGCACCGCATTTACCTCCGGCAACGATGCATTACTGGTTCTGAGCCATCACCGCGCTGGTACAGATGCAAACATCATTGTTGCTGACCGTGGCGTCTACATCCGCCCGGAAACCGTCATCGCCGTTATGGGCGCGACTGTAGGCGCTGCTGCAATTGCTGCTCTGACTGCATCCGGCAATATCCGCGTAGCTCAGGCCGACGCTCAATAATTTTACCGATAAGGACATCACAACATGGCTCTTACAAAAGATTTTTCATACGTCGATTACAGTTCGACCTTTGCTAACGTTCCGGCCCGAAATCGCATCCTAACCAACCTGAACATTTTCCAGCGTGACGTTACTGACCAGTTTAAAAGTAGTCTGGACATCCTGAACGCTCAGGCTGACACCATCGCACCGGCATCAAATCGATTTTCCAGCGAATGGGGAAGCACACCGAAGCCAAAAGCAGCTAACCATCTGATCGAGCTTCCTCTGTTCCCTACCCAGGATGTGATCACTGCTGCTGATGTGCAGCCGTACCGTAAGATCGGCTCTTCGCTACAGGCCAACGTCCTGGACGCTGTAACTGCTAAAAGCCTGGCTCACTATGAACGCTTCGCTGCGACTCGTGAACGCATGTTTGCTGAAAGCCTGTTCCGTCATCGCGTCACCGATATGGAATACACCGCTGATGGCCCGATCCTGGATTGGTCAGAGGAATTTGGTTACGACCAGAGCACCGGAACCATCTACACCGGGGTTGCTGCTGATCCGTTAGAATCCCTGTCCGATGAGGTCAGCGCCATGAAGCGCCGCATGGGGGGCCTTGCTTCCCTGCTGAAAGGCATCTACCTGTTCGCGGGTTCCAATCTGTTCAAGAAGCTGCGTTTTAACCCATCGGTTCGCCAGCTTGTGCAGTATGGTGTGCTTGATCCTGATGGCCTGGTGTTCAATAAAGAGATCAACCCGGCATTCAGCTATTTCGTTCTGGATAACGTAACTGTTGTCGAAATGTCCGATACCGATTTCTACGGCATCGGGGCAGATCAGGGCTTCATGGTTCCGGTCTTCGAGAAGCCGTTAAGCGCTGATCAGGCATCGCCTTTTACCAACCTGGTAGGCCCAACAAGCCGCAATCTGGAATTGGCATTTGCTGACGTAGTGGATTTCCGCATCTATAGCAGCACCGATGCGTACAGAAATATCACGCTTTCCAGCGAATTTTCAATGCTCCCTGTGGCATTCCGCCCCGACCTGGTGACAGCCATCACCAACGATGCTTCTTAATCAGGTGAGATAACAGCCCAACGGGATAAGACACCCACGGGCTAACGGTTTTGGGGGCCATCTTCGGCCCCTCCGTCATTATGGAGAGGTAAAAATATGCAATTGAAAATCCTTGGCGTGGGAAACTCGCCGGTGCTGTCGGTCAAGGTTAAGACGTTGGACGATGCCAACTTGCTGAACGTGTCAGCGCTCGCCAGAGCGTTTGGCGTACACCGCAGCACATTTTTATCTCGCGTGGCGACGCATGGCCTTGAGGCTGCGATCCTGCACTACGCGACTGAACAAAAACTGAAAGAAGTAAACTAAGCCGGATGGGAAACCATCCGGTCTTTTTATATCAGGTATTGCAATATCTTAGGTATGACCTTGATTTTTTTGTGGGTGATGCTTATATAGATGTATGTTTTTCAATCATTCAGGAAGACTTTTATGGAAAGTCACAACTTTGAAAAATTAAAAGAACACATTATATCCTTGTCCGAATCAAGTTATTTCGAAATTGCGAAAACCGAGTGGAAACTTCATTCCGTTGAAGTTTCGGAAGAGATGGATAGCTGTCCTTGTGGCCAGTCGATTAAAGAACACTGTTATATTGAAAATAAGAGAAATGGTAAGACTACATATGTAGGTAACGTGTGCATCAACCGTTTTATGAATATTGATACTGGCACACTTTTCGACGGTCTAAAGAGAATTAAGGACAATAGAAAGGCAAATGCTAACGAAGCATTGATCAGTTATGCGCAAACAAAAGGTTTTCTGCATGAGTCTGAATATAAATTTCTTGTTGAAACAATGAATAAGAGAAAATTGACTGATAAGCAGCTTGCTTGGAAAGAAAAAATTAACAATCGTATTTTAAACGAAATTGTTGTGAAGAGAAGAACGACAAGATAAAAATTATCCTCTCTACAATTCAAGAGAGGACATTATTTATTAAATTTTATAATTTATCATTTCAATATACTCTGAAAGTTCTTTCATGCTGGCCCCTTGGCTGTAGGTGCGAAATGCTTCCGTTTTTGCCTTTTGCTCTGTGTGCCCGGTGATGGCTCCGATCCTTTGTTCTGGCACTCCTGCACGGTCTAAACAAGTGATAAACATCCCACGTAAGCTGTGGAAGCATTGCCGATCTGTTGCCGCTGGTAATGCCTGACGTCGCAAGCGTGTGAAGGCTTGAGAGAACCACGGGCCTTTCTTCCCATCCTTCCGGGTTATCTTATTTGACTGTGCAAAAAGGTATTCGCCGTTGTTCTGGCGCAGAAGTTTATCCACGATACCAATTAACTGAGAATGGACAGGGATATGACGCACACCCGCCGCCGTTTTTGCTTTACTGATGAAGAAGCAGCGAACGTTTTCTACCATGACAATATCCACTCGTTTCAGGCTTGCCAGTTCATCGAGGCGACAGCCCGAGAAAAGCCCCATCAAAATTAAATCCCTCATCGTTTCGTCTGCTTCCTTGATTAAGATTTGCAGTTGTCCAGGTTCAAAGGGTTGGTAGCTTTCGATTGTGCGCCGTGCTTCCAGGTTGTGACCATGAAAGGGATTGCTGTCTGGGATTCCATCATCACGACGCTTTGCAAACTCGTAGAGACTGCCCAGGGATGTAAGCCAGTTTTGTACCGTTTGTGGTGCGGATTGCTGCTGTGTCTCGATGAAATCCGTCACAGTACGCCGCCCGATCTTGTTCAATGCAATATCTACTTTCCCGATGCTTTGCAAAAATACCTCAACTGCCCGTGCTGATTTACTCAACGTTGAAAACGCCCGACGTTGGCTATAAACCTGCATGTATTCATCGCGAATTGCTGCCAGCATGGGAGCAGGTGAGACTGCTACAGGCGAATTCTTGGCTTGTTTGATGGCTGTATGTAGCGTGGTAATAGCGTTCTGAATACGAATGTCTTCGCGGTCTGGATTCAGCATTTCTTTAAGGTTGTTGAATTCAATCAGCATATGATTTCTAAAGTGGCGAGCTTTCAATATGTCTTTTGTGCCAGTTGACTTGCGCCACGCCCGCTTGTTATCGAACATGTGGCGCATGTACTTAGGTACGAAAATTTGGAAGATCCATAATCCAGAATTGCTTATAAAAAGGTATTGATTTGCCTTGATTTTCATGATTCCTATCCTATAGAATCACAGCATCAGGTACAGTTGTATGTACAATGTTGAGATGGTAGAACGGCAGCTTCCCAAGCTGCATACGAGGGTTCGATTCCCTTCACCCGCTCCAAATCCAACTCCCCTGAACTCTACCTAACTCAAATTTCTTCGATAAATCAGAGGTTATAGCATTATATTAGTCTATTGAACTCAATGGTACTCCCCGTCGGTCAACCTTAATGTGGGGGTATGGATGGGGGTATAATTGTACCCCTACTGAGAGGTACCCCCAATGAGGCTGACTGCTCGTCAGGTTGAAACTGCAAAACCCAAAGAGAAGTCCTACAAACTGGCCGATGGTGGTGGTCTTTACCCGCTGGTTAATCCCAACGGTAAGAGATACTGGCGTCTCAAATACCGTTCGCTATGTAGTCCCCCCTGAATTTAGTCTTACCGCGTAATGGAGTTCTCTGGTTAAAATACAACCAACGGAGGCTCATCATGAAGAAAGCGCGTTTCACTGAAACTCAGATCCTGCGGGTTCTGAAAGAAGTTGAAGGTGGTCGGCATGT
>NZ_SMCR01000016.1 GCF_004343195.1 Biostraticola tofi
GTGAGTACCGAATCGGTGGTGCGGTAGTTCAGTCGGTTAGAATACCGGCCTGTCACGCCGGGGGTCGCGGGTTCGAGTCCCGTCCGCACCGCCACTCAATCAGAAAAGCCCCGAACATCTGTTCGGGGCTTTTTTATTTTGCATCATCTGAACCCTCCGAAAAGCCCGTTCCCTGTGCCATCATTCCGACATGCCAGGATGGTAAGCGCCTTTTATGATATAATATCTTCACGGAAGCTGAAGTTATAAGACGGTCATTGAGTTTACGCGATAAACATCCTATAACAGAACGTGGCTGTCACCCTGTCAGTGGATATTAAAACAGCACTATTTCGACTTAATCCGCTTCCACTGACGCACAAATCAGTAAAATAGGCGGTAACCGTGCCAAAAAAAACATATGCAGTCAGGTATGTTGCGGGCCAGCCAGTTGAACGTATTTTTCAGCCATTGGCCTCCAGCCAGCTGGGGCAGGCGCTGCCGCCGGGTGAACCGCTTCCCGGTTCCGGTCTGCTGCGCGTTATGGTCTGGAATATCTTCAAGCAGCAGCGAGCCGAATGGCTCTCTGTGCTGCAGGGCTTTGGAAAGGACGCTCAACTGGTCCTGCTGCAGGAAGCACAAACCACCCCTGAATTGGTGAGATTCGCCACCAGCCACTATCTGGCTGCTGATCAGGTACCCGCGCTCATTTTCCCCCAGCACCCTTCTGGCGTGATGACGCTGTCTGCCGCCCATCCGGTCTACTGTTGCCCCCTGCGTGAGCGTGAGCCCCTGCTGAGGCTGGCCAAATCGGCCCTGGTAACCGTATACCCCCTTCATGATGGCCAACTGCTGATGGTAGTGAATATTCATGCCGTGAATTTCAGCCTGGGTATCGATGTCTACAGTAAACAACTGGGCCCAATCGGTGAACAGATTATCAATCATCAAGGACCGGTCATCATGGCCGGAGACTTCAATGCCTGGAGTCGTCAACGCGTACTGGCGCTGTACCGCTTCGCTGAAAGAATGATGCTGCATGAAGTTAAATTCATTGACGACCAGCGCCGTACAGCTTTCGGCCGACCGCTGGATTTTGTATTTTACCGGGGAATGAAGGTGCAGGAAGCCTCGGTGCTGGTAACTCGTGCATCGGATCATAATCCCTTGCTGGTCGAGTTCGAGCCCTATCGCGGCTCGGCGCAAGGAGGACCGGAGGCAAGGATCGTCGGTCTCAAGAATAATGCTGCTGGTAACAAGAACAGCGCCGCTGCAGACAAATAACCCTTTTTATCCAGGCCTATCTCTTTCCAGCGACCAAAAAAAAACAAGCACTGGGGGTGCTTGTTTTTCTTATGCCTGCATCTTCAGCTAAGAATCAGCGGCTTTATCATTCACAAACAGCGTAAGCTTACTGCCTGGCTGTAAAGTAATGCTTCGATTGATAGCATCGTTCCAGCGCATCACGTCTTTAATCTCGACGCCATGCCGTTTAGCAATACTGGATAGCGAATCACCTTTACGCACCTGGTAGGTAATGCTGTTGCTTTTGACGATAGCATTTGCTGCAAGCTGCACCGATAAGGTTTGGCCGACCTTAAGGTTACTGCCGCTCAGTTTGTTCCAATTCTGAAGGTCTCTGGTCGAAACATTCAGTCGTTTCGCTATGGCAGATAATGTATCGCCGGAGCGTACCCGGTAGCTGTTGGTGGCAGCGCCAATGGCGTTATTATCCGCCAATTGGGTAGACTGTACCGCTGCGATGTCGTTCTCGGCCAATGAGTCACGCAATTGCGACGCATGGGATTTGGGCAACATGATGTAATGAGGACCGTTAGGGGCCGTTACATCTCGCTTGTAGCCGGTATTGTAGCTTTTGAGCTTGCTCAGGGATAACCCCGACATCTCAGCCGCCTGAGTCAGGCCCATCTGTTTACCAACTTCAACTCGTGCCAAGGCGCGTTGCTCATTGCTCTTTGGAAGCGAGATGCCGAATTGTTTGCTATTCTTAATTAAATTACTTAAGGCAAGCATCTTCGGAACGTAAATTGTGGTTTCACGCGGCAGTGACAGCGACCAGAAACTGGTAGGTAAACCTTTAGCCTTGTTCGCTTTCATCGCCTGCATAACCCGACCTTCACCACTGTTGTAAGCGGCGATGGTCAGTAACCAGTCACCGTCAAACATGTCGTTAAGCCGCTGCATCATATTGAGTGCAACAGTAGTCGAGGCAACGACATCACGGCGACCGTCGTACCATTGGTTCTGCTTTAAACCATAATTCTTGCCAGTTTTCGGTACTATCTGCCAAAGCCCTGCTGCATTAGCTGCAGATGTTGCTTTGGGATCAAAAGCGCTCTCCACTATGGGTAGCAGTACCAGTTCCATCGGCATTTTGCGTTGCTTTATCTGCTCGACTATCCAGTACATGTACGGCTCTGCCCGTAATGTTACATCGTGGAGATAGCTCTTGTTACGTAAAAAACGCTTTTGTTGCTCGCGGATCCGGGCGTTATCCGGAATCTGCATCTTCAGCTCGTCGCTAATGAAGTTCCACAAATCGGGCTGCGCCTGGCTATTATTATTATCTAGCCAAAGCGCCGAGCTCGCTCGCTCTGTGTACTTTCCTGCTTCACCTTGACCTGCCGAAGAAACACTCTGTGCATGCTGTTCTGGCTGAGAAGCGTCCTGCCTGGACGCCTGGCAACCCACCAGCAAGACCGAGGCGATTAATATCATCGCATGAGTCTTCATCTGTATGTCAATAGTCGCTTAAAAGACGAGCAATAATACTTTGAACAAATGAACATTACAACTAAAACCTTCAGAAGTGATCTTTCTTCTCCCGTAATAACGCAAAAACACGCCATTGTTCATCATCTGGATAATCAGTGCCTAAAATCTTTTGTAAATCAGCATCATGGCAGCGTAAAAAAAGATTAATTTTACGTTCCAAATGTAACGTTGTAGGCAGGCTGGGTTGCTGTTTTGCCCGTAACTGCTTAATTTCACGCTCATAACCGGCGATCAGTTCATCTTGTGGTAAAACTGACCTGGCAAACGCTAAATTATTTAACGTATACTCGTGTGCGCCACAGACTAAAGTCTCCGGGGGAAGCGAGTTAACCTTCTGAAAAGATTCATGCATTTGCTTGGGTGAACCTTCAAACAATCGGCCACAGCCTGCCGAAAAAACCGTATCGCCGCAGAATAAGTAGGGCAGGCTGTAAAAACCAATGTGTCCGAGGGTATGTCCGGGGAGATCAAGTACTGAAAAGCGGTGATTTAACAATGTGATTTCGCTGCCGCCGGCCACAATTTCGGTAGCGCCTCTGGCCGCTGTTTCCTGCGGGCCATAGACCGGTACAGCAAATTGAGCACAAATTTCTCTGACGCCGCCCACATGATCAGCATGATGATGGGTCAAAAGAAGGGCTTTTGGCGTTAAGCCACGCGCAGATATTTCTGAAAACACCGGTGCCGCCTCGCCAGGATCGACGATAATGCACTCAAGATCATCATTGTGCAGTAGCCAAATGTAATTGTCCGCCAACGCGGGAATACTGATAAGATTCATTGTTCACCTTTGATAATTCACCGATGGCCCTAAAGAAGATAGTCAATCATGAAACCAGCGCAAATTACAAAGCCTATCATCGCGCCCGCTTCATGGGATGAGATTGCCCATGGGGAAAACTATCGTCTCGCCCTGGAAAAATCTTTGTTTCCCTGGTGGTGTAAGCTTTTTGGCTTTCATATGCTTAAAATAGGGGGGTTGAGCGCCGGGCTTGATACGTCAGAATGCGCGATCTCACATCAGGTAAATGTAGGCGTTCAGGGTGAAAATATGCACGTCATCGCTGATCAGTTTGCCTTGCCTTTTGCCAACAAGTCTACCGATGCAGCGCTTCTTGCCCATACCCTGACTTACTGCGCCGATCCCCACCGCCTGCTGCGGGAAATCGACCGGGTGCTGATTGATGATGGCTGGCTAATCATTACAACCTTTAATCCTGTCAGCCTGCTCGGCCTGGGGAAACTGTGTCCGGTTATCCGTCGCCGCCAGCCTTACTGCAGCCGTATGTATACTCAAATGAGGCTGATGGACTGGCTAAGCGTGCTGAATTATGAAGTGATCGACCATTCCCGTCTGCAGGTATTACCCTGGACCCGCCAGGGTGGAAAGCTGCTCAGCGCTCATATACCTGCCATCGGCTGCCTGAGCGTTATAGTCGCGCGTAAGCGCACTTTCCCCTTGAGCCTTACCCCTTCCAAGCAAAAAAGTCGCAAGGCCGCCCTAAGACGACCTGTCGGCGCGGCCAGTCGCAGCGCCGGTTCCGCTATTTCTCCGGTTGGTAGCCGGTATCCTCAGATGCCGGATGAGTGGCCGCCGCTTTAGCCAGCACATCACAGCGTTCGTTCTCTGGGTGGCCGGCATGGCCTTTAACCCAATCCCAACGCAATTGGTGGCCCTGAATGGCCGTATCCAGCCGTTGCCATAAATCGACGTTCTTGACCGGTTTTTTATCGGCGGTTCTCCAACCGCGTTTTTTCCAGTTATGAATCCATTGGGTAATACCCTGGCGCACATACTGGCTGTCGGTGCTGAGGACCACTTCGCAAGGTCCCTTCAGTGCTTCCAGCGCGACGATGGCAGCCATCAGTTCCATGCGGTTGTTAGTGGTGAGGTAATAGCCGGCGCTAAATTCTTTTTCGATATCTTTATAGCGCAGGATAGCGCCGTATCCACCCGGTCCGGGATTACCCAGACAAGATCCATCGGTGAAAATCACTACCTGTTTCTGCATCTCTGGTAGACTACCCTTATGTTTAAAAAGCCAAGTCTGACATAAAACGCCATGATGAGCACCGGAATTACACGACAGATTGTTCTCGATACCGAAACCACGGGTATGAATAAACTCGGGGTTCACTATGAGGGTCACCGGATCATTGAAATCGGTGCTGTCGAGGTGATCAACCGCCGGCTGACCGGCCGTCATTTTCATGTCTACCTTAAACCGGACCGGCTGGTTGACCCTGAAGCCTATAACATCCACGGCATCAGCGATGAATTCCTGGCGGATAAACCTGACTTTGCAGAGGTAGCCGATGAATTCCTGGAATTTATCCGTGGTGCGGAACTGGTGATTCACAACGCCCCCTTTGATATCGGCTTTATGGACTACGAGTTTGGCAAGCTTAATCGTGGCCTGGGTAAAACCGATACCATCTGTAGCGTAACAGACAGCCTGGTCATGGCGCGCAAACTGTTCCCGGGCAAACGAAACAGCCTGGACGCGCTGTGTGATCGTTATCTTATCGATAATACCAAACGCACTCTGCACGGCGCATTGCTCGATTCTGAAATTTTGGCCGAGGTTTTCCTGGCGATGACCGGGGGCCAGACATCGATGCGTTTCTCGATGGAGGGCGAGGGGGGCAATCGGGATAATGCCGGCAGGCAGACGATCCAGCGCGTTGAGGGGGGCCGGTCGGGTCTGCCGGTAATATATGCAAGTGTCGATGAAGTGGCAGCTCATGAATCACGGCTGGATCTGGTGATGAAGAAGGGCGGCAAGTGTCTGTGGCGCAGCGATGACGCTGCAGAAACGCATTGAAATCATTTACTCGGCACAAAAATAAATCGCAATGGGTAAATTATAGTCAAACGGTTGCGGGCAGCATAAAAAGCATTGACGGCTGCCGGCGCTGACCGTACTATTCGCCTCGCTTTCCGACAAAGCACAAGTGCGGTGTGGTAGTTCAGTCGGTTAGAATACCGGCCTGTCACGCCGGGGGTCGCGGGTTCGAGTCCCGTCCACACCGCCAAAAATTCAACGGGTTACAGTCAAGGCTGTAGCCCGTTTTCGTTTGCCCGCTGGCAAATTTTGGCTACCGGTGATCTGGCCCTGGAGCAAGGCTTGCCCGGCGTTGTGTCTTGCCAGATGCCGATATGCATTCCCCCCAGCCTCATGCCGATATGTATCCCCCCAGCCTCATGCCGATATGCGTCTCCTTCTCGCATCATGCCGATTAAGGCAATCTTCGCATGCAGATCCTTATGAATCAGTCAATTGAGATCAACCGTTACTACGGCACCGGTTTCATCCGCGCAAGCTGAGATCTTGATTTTCCCACACAAAAATAACTAACCGAGTGTTTTGAGGGACTAAACTAAATCAAACGCTCGATAAAAGGAACTGACCATGAGTGAAGCGAATGAAAAAAAAAGCTATACCTTTAATAAAAATTATCCGCGCGATCTCATCGGTTATGCCGGGCAGCCACCTTATGCCGCATGGCCTGGGAATGCGCGTATTGCTGTGCAGTTTGTTTTGAATTATCAAGAAGGCTCTGAAAATAATGTGCTGCACGGGGATAGCGGTTCAGAACATGCTTTATCGGATATCGCGGGCGCCGTCAGCTATCCGGAACGACATATGGCGATGGAATCCCTGTATGAGTATGGTAGCCGGGCAGGCTTCTGGCGTATTCACCAGGAATTCCAGCGCCGGGGCCTGCCGCTGACCATCTTTGGCGTAGCAATGGCGCTGGCACGCAATCCCCAGGTCGTCGAGGCTATCAAACAGGCGGACTATGATGTGGTCAGCCACGGCTGGCGATGGCTACATTATCAGGGCATGGACGCCAAGACCGAACGCCAGCATATGCAACAAGCGGTTGATGTGCTGACTGATCTGTTCGGCAGGCCGCCGCTGGGATGGTACACCGGCCGCGACAGCCCCAATACCCGAAGGTTGGTGGTAGAGCAAGGCGCTTTTCAATATGACAGCGATTATTATGGCGATGACTTGCCATTCTGGACTCAGGTCAGCAGCGCTGACGGTACCATACATCCCCATTTAATCGTTCCCCACAGCCTGGAAACCAATGATTTGCGTTTTTGCACTCCGCAAGGATTTAACAGTGGCGATCAATTTTACAGTTATCTGAAAGACAGTTTTGACGTGCTGTATGCGGAGGGAGAAACTGCGCCGAAAATGCTGTCAGTCGGCATGCACGGCCGCATCCTTGGCCGGCCGGGCAGATTCAGGGCTCTGCAGCGTTTCCTCGATTACATTCAGCAGCATCAGCAAGTCTGGATCTGCCGTCGGCAAGATATTGCCGACCACTGGAGCAAATATCATCCTTATGTGGCACCGGAAACTGTCCAGCAGAACGGGGCCTGATGGCCGCCGGAATCGATGCTTCGGCGGTCGGGCCGCTGCACGGCAAAATCTGGCGTATCGGCACCAGGGGCTATAACGCCCGTAAAGAGTGCGTGGTACAGACGCTTTGTGCGCTGGAAGCGGTGCTTGACCGGCTGGGTTAGATCTCGCCTTAAGGGGCGGCAATGCAGGCTACCTGGGATCATTACGCCAGGGCGCAGGCAGCATCAGCCATCACCCGGCGAATCGATAACGGCTGATGACGCTATATTAGCGATAAGGCTTATATCGACGCGGTGCTTTCGCGGTGCCGCGCCGACGGATAACGGCAGCCGTAAACGCTCCCTTGGCTAACCGTTCAGGCTAAAGCTGTCGGCATCACGCCAGGCCGGAAAAGCTTCGCGATAGCTGAGCACATTATCGAGAGACAGGGCGGCATCCAGGCGCGCAGGCTGGTTGGCCGTACCTCGGGCCAGTTCGTTGCCCTGGGGATCAATAATCAGGCTGTCGCCGCTGTACTGATGGCCGTTGCCATCAATGCCGACCCGGTTACAGCCAGCCACATAGGCCTGGTTTTCTATTGCCCGCGCCGCCAGCAGTGTCTGCCAGTGCGCCGCGCGCCGGGCCGGCCAATTGGCCACACACAGCAACAGATCATAATCCTGCCGGTTACGGGACCAGACCGGGAAGCGCAGGTCATAGCAGACCAGCGGCAGTATACGCCAGCCGCGCCACTCGACAACCCGACGTTCAACACCGGCCTGGTAGTGATGATGCTCATCCGCCATACGAAACAAATGGCGTTTATCATAGACCTGCACTGCTCCGCCGGGCTCGACCAGCAGGAATCGATTGACTGCGCCGGTCGGCGTACTGATGGCGGCGCTGCCGGCAATCATCGCATCGGTGGCGGCCGCCCATTGTTGCATCCATTCTACAACCCGGGCCTGGGGCAAGGCATTATTGGCCGCCTCCATAGCAAAACCGGTGGTGAACATCTCCGGCAGGATGATCATATCCCGCCCGCCGAGTGTGGACAGCAACGTAGCGAAATGACGGAGATTGGCCTCGCCATCCATCCAGACCAGGGGTTGCTGTAAGACGGTGATATTCAAAGTCGACATAGACGCTCCGCAGCGGCATCAAGAGTGGCGTTCTGCTTGGCAAAACAGAGCCTTATCAGTTTATGGGGAAATGGATCAGCGCAGAATACCGACAGCGGAATGGCAGCCACGCCGGCATTGATCGTCAGCCATTGGCAGAATTCAACGTCATTCAGACTGGAAATGGCGCTGTAATCGGCCAGCAGAAAATAGGTTCCCTGGGAAGGCAGGATTTCAAAACGGCTGGTAGCCAGCGCGCGAGCCAGGTGATCCCGGCGTTGCCGATAAAAGTCGGGCAACTGCTGCCAATGTTCAGGTTCGGCGCGCAGCATATCCGCCAACGCCAGCTGGGCCGGCGTATTAACGGAGAACGTCAGGTACTGGTGGATCTTGCGGACCTCGGCGCTCAATACGGCAGGCGCGATACAATAGCCGATTTTCCAGCCGGTCATATGATAGGTTTTACCGAAAGAAGAAACGGCAATCGCGCGCTGGCGCAGGCCCGCGTGGGCCAGCACGCTGGCATGGCCCTGGTCGGCAAAACAGATATGCTCATAGACTTCATCACTGAGCACATAGATTTCCTGCTCGGCAATCGCCTGCCACAGTTGCTCAAAATCATCGGCCTGCCAGAGCGTCGCCGTTGGGTTGTGCGGCGTATTCAATATCACCAGTCGCGTACGCGTCGAAAGCTGCGAACGGAACAGCGGCCAGTCAACGCTAAACGCAGGCGGCTGCAGGGCGATACGGCGCAGCACGCCGCCGGCCAGTTCCACTGCCGGGGCATAGCTGTCATAGCTCGGGTCAAAGCATATAACTTCGTCTCCCGGCCTGACCAGTGCGCTGATGGCGGCGAACAGCGCTTCGGTGGCGCCGGCGGTGACGGTGATTTCACTGTCAGTATCCGGCCGCCAGCCATAAATCTGCTCCGTCTTGTCGGCGATGGCGGCGCGCAACGGCACCACGCCTGTCATCGGCGCATACTGATTGGCCCCTTGGCTGACATGATAGGCCAGACGGGATTTAAGGTAATCGGGGCCATCAAAGTCAGGAAAACCCTGGGACAGATTGATCGCCTGATGTTGCTGCGCCAGTGCGCTCATCTGAGTAAATATGGTGGTGCCTAGTTGCGGAAGTTTGCTCTGCGGGATGAAGGTTGTACTGCTCATGGCGGAATACCACTCTTGAAAACCGGTTTTCAAGCCAATATAACACGCTGGAAAAAGATCACAATCGGGACGTTTAGATGGGTAAACGGCTAAATAAATACCCAGCTCATCATGCTGAAATATTCTCATTTTCATGAGATAACGCAAAGTAGGGCAGTTATCTTCGCTTCTCGCTGCCGGACCTATCCGGTAAACTGTCATTCGGAAGATTTATATGACTTATAGCCAGTACAGAGGGGCTTATGTACCAGGATTTGATACGCAGTGAATTAAACGAAGCCGCAGCAACGCTGGCGACATTCCTCAGTTCCCCCCATCATCTTCAGTCGATAGAAGATGCCGCCATCCTGCTGGCCGATACCTTTAAAGCCGGCGGCAAGGTGCTTTCCTGCGGCAATGGCGGCTCCCACTGCGACGCCATGCATTTTGCAGAGGAACTGACCGGACGCTACCGCGAAAACCGCCCCGGCTATCCGGCGATTGCCATTTCCGACCCCAGCCACCTGTCCTGCGTCAGTAATGATTTTGGCTATGAGAGCGTGTTTTCCCGCTATCTGGAAGCGGTGGGCAGCAAAGGCGACGTCCTGCTGGGCATTTCCACCTCGGGCAATTCAGCCAATATCATCAAAGCCATTGATGCAGCGCGTGCCAAAGGCATGAAAGTCATTACCCTGACCGGTAAAGATGGCGGTAAGATGGCCGGAACCGCTGATGTTGAAATCCGGGTACCTCATTTCGGCTATGCCGATCGCATCCAGGAAATCCATATCAAGGCGATTCACATTCTGATCCAGCTTATAGAAAAAGAAATGGCGGCTGGCGTCTGACGCCAGGCAGTCCGCACGGGTAATATAAGGAGGGGATCATGTGTGAACTACTCGGAATGAGTGCCAATGTCCCGACGGACATTTGCTTCAGCTTTACCGGGTTAGTGCAGCGGGGCGGCGGTACCGGCCCCCATAAAGACGGCTGGGGCATCACCTTTTATGAAGGGTTGGGCTGCCGGACCTTCAAAGATCCCATGCCCAGCATTGACTCGCCCATTGCCCGGTTGGTACAGGATTACCCGATCAAGTCTTGCGCCGTGGTGTCACATATCCGTCAGGCCAACCGCGGGCGGGTAGCGCTTGAGAATACCCATCCATTTACCCGCGAGCTGTGGGGCCGGAACTGGACCTTTGCCCATAATGGCCAGTTGAATGGCTATCGGCAGTTGGAAACCGGGATATACCGCCCGATAGGCCAGACCGACAGCGAATACGCTTTTTGCTGGCTGCTGGCCCGGCTCAACGACCGCTATCCGAAAACGCCGCGTCACTGGCCGTCGGTCTTCCGTTATATTGAGACGCTGGCCAGGGAACTGCAGAAAAAGGGCATATTCAATATGCTGCTGTCGGATGGCTGCTTTGTGATGGGCTATTGTTCGACCGAACTGCACTGGATTACCCGCCGCGCGCCGTTCGGTAAGGCTACCCTGCTGGACCGCGACGTGGAAATAGACTTTCAGCAGCAGACCACGCCTGATGACGTGGTCACGGTGATCGCCACTCAGCCGCTGACCGGCAACGAGACCTGGCACCAGGTGGAGCCAGGGCGGGGGGTCCTATTTCGGTTGGGTGAGCGCGAATTCTGAAACCACCGCGTCGCTGTGAAACAGCATCGGCGCGTTCACCACGTATTTGCCGTCTACCACCCCTACGGCGGGCGGCTGGCGATGCTTGGCAAAATAGGTAAAGCCGGGCTGCAGCTGACGCCAGAAAGTGATGTTGCTCGAATTACGATGGCGCTGCATATTCTTCTCGGTCATACGAAATGGGTAAATATTGATATTTACCTGGCTTTGGCCATTTTGCAACGCACTCTCTACATAGCGATAAATCTCGGCGATATAGCCATCGGTCATGGCATAACAGCCGACAGAACGGCAATCACCATGGATCATCAGCATGGCGCCGGAATATCCCTGGGATTTATCGTAGGCATTCGGGAAGCCGAGATTGATGGCGCGGTAGTAGTGGCTGTCAGGCTTCAGGCTGCTGTTGGTCACTGAATAAAAACCTTCAGGACTCTTGAAGTCACCCACCTGGCGTTTAGGGCCGAGGCCGCCGGAGAAATTACAGATACCATAAGTATCTATCAGCCGATAGTCATTCCCCATGCGTGCATAGAGTTCTAATACTCGCTCTTCTTTAAACACCTGGATAAATACCGGCGAACCGAGAAGCTGTTGCTTTATCTGCGCAGGGACTTTGACCTGCTGGGTGATTTTAACATCTTCCCCGACATTACTATTATTACTGGCGGACGAACACGCCGGCAGCAAAAACAACATCGCAAACAGCAGTGCGATTTTGCTCATTATTGTTCCTGTGATGTGTAATCAGTATTGACCATGCAACGAATGTTGTCGGCCGACCGTTAAAAGCTGACTTAAAACAGCGACAAGATATCACTGAATACTATTTTATCAAGAAACGTTTTGTATAGTTTATTACCTCTACTGTATACTTGTACAGTCTGGAGGGAAGATGCGAAAAATTATACATGTCGATATGGACTGCTTTTTTGCCGCGGTAGAAATGCGCGACGATCCCTCCCTGCGCGACATTCCCTTGGCGATCGGCGGCAGCGCTGACCGCCGGGGGGTTATCAGCACCGCCAATTATCCGGCCCGGGTATTTGGCGTGCACAGCGCCATGTCCACCGCGATGGCGCTGAAGTTGTGTCCCCACCTGCGGGTGATCCCTGGGCGCATGGCGGTGTATAAAGAAGCATCGGTCCATATCCGCGAGATTTTTTCCCGCTATACCGCGTTGATTGAACCCCTTTCGCTGGACGAGGCCTATCTGGATGTCACCGACTGCCTGAACCACAGCGGCTCGGCCACCCTGATGGCCCAGGCGATACGACAGCAGATTGCCGACGAACTGCGCCTTACCGCTTCTGCCGGGGTGGCTCCGGTCAAATTCCTGGCCAAAATAGCCTCTGACCTCAATAAGCCAGATGGCCAGTATGTGATCACCCCGGATGCGGTGCCGGCTTTCCTGCAGCAACTGCCGCTCAGTAAAATTCCCGGCGTTGGCAAGGTGACCGCTAAAAAGTTGGCCGATATGGGGCTCAACACCTGCGCCGATGTCCAGCGCTATGATCTGGCGACCCTGCTCAAGCAATTCGGCAAATTTGGCCGGGTTATCTGGGAGCGTTCCCAGGGAATCGACGAGCGAGAGGTGACCACCGACAGGCTGCGGAAATCGGTAGGCGTGGAGCGCACCCTGGATAATGACATCACTCGCTGGGAGGAGTGCGAAGCGATTATCGAGCAGCTTTATCCTGAATTGAAACGGCGGCTGGGCCGGGTCAAGCCGGATCTGCATATTGCTCGCCAGGGGATAAAGCTTAAGTTTGCCGATTTCCAGCAAACTACCCAGGAACATGTCTGGCCGGTACTGGACAAGCAGGATTTGATCGCTACCGCGCGCCAGACCTGGCAGCACCGCCGTGGGGAGCGCGGCGTCAGGCTGGTGGGGCTGCATGTGACATTACTGGACCCGCAGATTGAGCGTCAGCTGGTGCTCAATTGGGAAGAGGAGTGGCAATCCCGGCCCCAGGATTCGGAGCCGGAATAAACATCACGCTTTGACCGGAATCGCTTTAAGCAGCGCGGTAAGCAGTTGCCAGTAGAGGGCTACGCTGGCTATATGCACCTGTTCATCCGGCGAATGAGGACCGGTGATGGTCGGCCCGATAGAGACCATATCCATGTCCGGATATGGCTTTTTAAACAGGCCGCATTCCAGACCGGCGTGGATCACCTGAATGTTCGGCGTCTTGTTAAACAATGTCTGATAGGTTTCTTCCACCAGTTTCATCACCGGTGAGCTTGGGTCCGGTTTCCAGCCTGGGTAGCTGCCTTTAGCGGTGGTTTCTGCACCGGCGAGCTGGCCAAGAGCAGTAAGCGTGCCGACCACATCTTCTTTACCGCTGTCGATCAAAGAGCGGATCAGGCAGCGAATTTCGGCTTTATCTTCATCCATCGATACCACGCCTACGTTCAACGAGGTCTCCACAACCCCTTTGACATCATCACTCATGCGTACCACGCCGTTGGGCATGGCGTTCAGCAGGGCGATGAAGCGTTCGTTGCAGCCACTGTCCAGCACCAGGCCTTGCGCCGGCACCTGGTCCAACTGCAGAGCCAGCTTTTTCTCGACCGCGGCCAGTTCGGTTTTGATAACCGAGAGATAAGCATGGATCTGCTGCTGCAGACTTTCCAGGTTTTCCTGCGGCAGCGCCAGGGTAGCGAAGGCTTCGCGCGGGATGGCATTGCGCAGCGTACCGCCGGTGAAATTAATCAGGCGCAGGTCCAGCTTTTTGCCCTGCAGGAACAGGAAACGCGCCAGCAGTTTGTTGGCGTTGCCCAGGCCCAGATGGATATCCGCACCGGAATGTCCGCCCTTGAGCCCTTTGATGGTCAGCTGCACCGTCTGGTAGCCGGCAGGAATGTCTTCACGGGAAAGGGCCAAGTGGCTTTTGAAATCAATACCGCCGGCACAGCCCATATAGACCTCGCCTTCTTCCTCGGAATCGGTGTTGATGAGGATATCCGCCTGCAGCCAGTTGGGCTGGAGCCCGAATGCGCCGGCCATGCCGGTTTCTTCGGTCATGGTCAGCAGCACTTCAAGCGGACCGTGTTCGACGGTGTCGTCAGCCAGTACCGCCAGCGCAGAGGCCATGCCGATGCCATTGTCAGCGCCAAGTGTGGTGCCGCGCGCCTTAACCCATTCGCCATCCACATACGGCTTTATCGGGTCACGGGTGAAATCATGCTCGGTCTCATTGTTTTTCTGCGGCACCATATCCAGATGAGCCTGAAGCGCGACCGGCGTAAGGTTCTCCAGTCCCGGCGTCGCCGGCTTGCGCAGCAGGATATTGCCGGCCTCGTCACGCTCGGCGTGCAGGCCTTTGCTTTTTGCCCACTTCAGGATATGGGCCGCCAGGGCCTCTTCATGATAGGACGGGTGGGGAATCGAACAGATTTCGGCAAAAAACTGCCACAGCGGCTGTGGCGACAATTGAGACAGTTCAGACACGATAAAACTCCTGTGACGACAAGGGACCCGGCGTGGTTGCGCGTAACGACAGCGCATTCCAGGTCTAATGGAAACTGACAGACCTTCAGAATACCACTTTACTTTATCCGATGGGGAAAGTGAGGTAAAAATGGGTGGAACACTGGTATTTATGCGGCGGCGTCTCTATAATCCCGCGCAACCTTTTTTCCCGTGTACATTTTTAGTCGACCCGATCCGGCTGGGGCAGAATTATGAGCGAAAAATACGTTGTCACCTGGGACATGTTGCAAATCCACGCACGCAAGCTGGCACAGCGCCTGCTGCCTGCAGAACAGTGGAAAGGCATTATCGCGGTCAGCCGCGGTGGCCTGGTACCCGGCGCGCTGTTGGCGCGCGAACTGGGTATTCGCAACGTCGATACCGTGTGCATCTCCAGCTATGACCATAATAACCAGCGTGCATTGACGGTGATTAAACGTGCCGAGGGTGATGGCGAAGGTTATATCGTGGTCGATGATCTGGTGGATACCGGCGGAACCGCCAAGGCAATCCGCGATATGTATCCCAAAGCGCATTTCGTGACCATTTTCGCCAAGCCGGCCGGCAAGCCGCTGGTTGACGATTATATCGTCGATATTCCCCAGGATACCTGGATTGAACAGCCCTGGGATATGGGCGTGGTGTTCGTGCCGCCGCTGGCCGGCAAGTAATATCGCCGTTCATCGGGGCAATCCCCCTGCTAATCGACATTTCTTTGACGCCCGATAAATTCGGGCGTTTGTTTTTTTGTCGCGTAATGCGTACCCTTCTGTCTTAAGCACCGGCAGGACGGGGCAGAGCATTATGGAGGCATCAGCTCAATGAGTCAGAAAAACCTGAGCGAAACACTGTTCAAGCCCACGTTTAAACATCGAGAGACCTCGACCCTGGTTTCCCGCGCCCGCCATAACCAGCAACAGCCAGTCCATGCCACGCTGGACGGTGAAAACCCCGGCAACTGGTATCGCATGCTTAACCGGCTGATGTGGATCTGGCGCGGAGTGAATCCCTGGGAACTGGAAGAAGTGTTGTCGCGCATTGCCGCCAGCACCGCTGAGCGAACCGATCCACGTCTGCTGGATACCGTTATCGGTTACCGCAATGGCAACTGGATTTATGAATGGTCCCACCAGGGGATGATCTGGCAACAGCGCGCCATGGATGAAACCGATCCCCAACAGGCCGGCAAGCACTGGCTGCAGGCGGCCAATTTCTACAGCATTGCCAGTTACCCGCATCTGAAAGGCGATGAACTGGCCGAGCAGGCGCAAACCCTGGCCAATCGCGCCTGGGAAGAGGCCAGTACCCAGCTCAACCTGGAGATAAAAGCCCTGACCTTCCCGCTCAGCGGCGGCGGCCAGGTGACCGGGTTCCTGCATTTGCCTCCCCAGGGACGCGGCCCCTTCCCCACGGTGCTGGTCTGCGGTGGGCTGGATATGTTGCAGAACGACACCTACCGGCTGTTCCATGATTACCTGGCACCGGCCGGATTGGCGATGCTGACCGTCGACATGCCGTCGATCGGTTTTTCTGCCAAATGCAAACTCACTCAGGACTCCAGTGCCCTACACCAGCAAGTGCTGCAGGGGCTGTCGGCGATCCCCTGGATCGACAGCCGCCGCATCAGCGCGCTGGGCTTTCGCTTTGGCGGCAATATCGCCGTCAGGCTTGCCTACCTGGAGTCTAAGCGCCTGTGCGCCGTGGCTACTCTGGGGCCGGTGGTCCATGCCCTGCTTACCGACGGCGTCCGCCAGCGTCAGGCACCGGATATGTATCTGGACGTACTGGCCAGCCGTACCGGCATGCCCAATGCCTCTGATATGGCGCTGAAAACCGAACTCAGCAGCTATTCGCTGAAAAACCAGGGCCTGTTGGGCAGACGCTGCCCGACGCCGATGCTGGCCGGCTACTGGAAAAATGATCCCTTCAGTCCAAAACAAGAGTCGGAACTGGTCGCGTCTTCGTCGCTATCCGGTAAACTATTACAGGTGAATTCAGCGCCGGTCTATCAAGGTTTTCATACCGCACTGCTGCAAATCTGTGACTGGCTGAAAAAATACTGAAATATGCAGATTGATTAATTCCGCTATTTTGCTAAATAGAGTGATTGAATATTAAATGAGGCTGTAGGCATGACGTTAGTAAGTGGACATCCCAAAAGCAGGTTAATGAAAGGATTTACCGCGCTGGGCCCGTATATTCGTGAAGGGCAGTGCAGTGATAATCGTTTCTTCTTCGATTGTCTGGCCGTCTGCATCAATATGCAGCCTTCGCCGGAGAAACGCGAATTCTGGGGCTGGTGGATCAACCTGGAAGCTGAGGAACAACGTTACACCTATACCTATCATCTGGGCATGTTTGACAAGGAAGGCCACTGGAACGAGCAGAGCTTTACCGACAAAGAGGTGATTGCCAAGCTCGAAAGCTCCCTGCGCGCCTTTCATGTCCGGCTGCAAGCTTATATCGAATCACTGGAATCGAAGCTGGAGCCGGCTGACGGCTTTAAAGACAGTCCGTTCAAGCTGACTGCCTGATCAAAGCGGCTCCTGCTTTTATTCATGTTTCGCGTTATGCTGGCAGGCATAACGCCAGGATACATTTCCTCTCAAAGGCAACATGTTCACTTACTCAACGGCAGATAAGCTATGAATGGCAGCCAAACCCTGGTGGTCAAATTGGGAACCAGCGTACTGACCGGCGGATCGCGTCGGCTGAACCGCGCCCATATCGTCGAACTGGTACGGCAGTGCGCCCAACTGCAGGCGCAGGGGCACCGTATTGTAATTGTCACTTCAGGTGCGATTGCCGCCGGACGTGAACATCTTGATTATCCCAATCTGCCGGCGACCATCGCCTCTAAGCAACTGCTGGCGGCGGTAGGCCAGAGCAGCCTGATTCAGCTGTGGGAGCAATTATTTTCCATCTATGGCATCCATATCGGTCAAATGCTGCTTACCCGCGCCGATATGGAAGACCGGGAGCGTTTCCTGAACGCCCGGGATACCTTGCGCGCGCTGCTGGATAATCACATCGTGCCGGTGATTAACGAGAACGATGCGGTGGCTACCCAGGAAATCAAAGTCGGCGATAATGATAATCTGTCCGCGTTAGCCGCTATATTGGCTGATGCGGATAAACTGCTGCTGCTGACCGACCAGCCCGGCCTGTTTTCAGCCGATCCGCGCACTGATCCGGACGCCCGGCTTATCCCTGAAGTGGAAGAGATCAACGATGCGCTGCGCCAGATTGCCGGCGGCAGTGTATCCGGCCTCGGTACCGGCGGGATGGCGACCAAAATCCAGGCGGCGGAAGTCGCCAGCCGGGCGGGGATAACCGTAGTGATAGCCGCGGGCAATAAACCCGGCGTCATCGGCGATGTAATGGCGGATGTCTCGGTCGGCACCCGCTTCCATGCCCAGAAAATGCCGCTGGAAACCCGCAAGCGCTGGCTGTTCGGGCCACCCCCTGCCGGCGATATCATCGTTGATGAAGGGGCGATTAAGGCGGTGCTGGAGCGCGGCAGTTCACTGCTGCCCAAAGGCATGGTCGGCGTAGAAGGCGATTTCTCCCGCGGTACGGTAGTGCGTATCCGCAGTCAGGCCGGGCGGGATATCGCCCATGGCGTCAGCCGCTATAACAGCGACGCCCTGCGGATGATCGTCGGCCAGCATTCCCAGCAGATAAGCCAGATTCTGGGTTATGAGTATGGTCCGGTGGTTATCCATCGCGACGACATGATTATTCGTTAAGGAAGCGATATGCTTGAACATATGGGCCAGCAGGCCAAACAGGCATCCTGGCAGTTATCGGTGCTGACCAGCGCTGCGAAAAACCGAGCGTTGCAGGCGATAGCCGATCTACTGGAAGCCCGCAGCCAGCCGATCCTTGAGGCAAATGCGCTGGATATGGCCGACGCGCGCCAGAGCGGCCTCAGCCCGGCGCTGCTCGACCGCCTGCTGCTGACGCCGGAACGGCTGGTGGCGATTGCCGCCGATGTGCGTGAAGTTTGCCGCCTGACCGATCCGGTCGGTCAGGTGATTGACGGTCGCACGCTGGATAACGGCCTTAAGCTTGAGCGCCGCCGAGTGCCGCTGGGCGTGGTCGGTGTGATTTATGAAGCCAGGCCCAACGTGACGGTGGACGTGGCGGCTTTGTGTCTCAAAACCGGCAATGCGGTGATTCTGCGCGGCGGTAAAGAAACTTATCGCACCAATGCCGCCACGGTGAAAGTCATCCAGCAGGCGCTGGTGGACTGCGGCCTGCCCGCGGCCGCTATCCAGGCGATTGAAAGCCCTGATCGCGCCCTGGTCAATGAACTGCTGCGCCTGGACCGCTATGTGGATATGTTGATTCCCCGCGGCGGCGCCGGCTTGCACCAACTGTGCCGCGAACAGTCGACGATTCCGGTGATTACCGGCGGCATCGGCGTCTGCCATACCTATGTCGATCAGACGGTGGCGTTCGATAGCGCCCTGGCGGTGATTGAGAACGCCAAAACCCAGCGTCCCAGTGCCTGCAACTCCCTAGAGACCCTGCTGGTGCACCGGGATATCGCCGCCAGCTTCCTGCCGGCGTTAAGCGCCAGGATGCATGCCGCAGGGGTCACCCTGCATGCGGATGCCAACGCGATCGCCTGGCTGGCTGACGGCCCGGCGACCTGTGTGCCGGCTGAGGAGGGCGACTACCATGACGAATGGCTTTCGCTGGATCTGAATGTCAAAGTGGTTGACGGTCATGCACAGGCGGTGGAGCATATCCGGCTTTGCGGCACCCAGCACTCGGATGCCATCCTCACCCAATCCCAGCAGGCGGCGGAGCGCTTTGTCAGGGAAGTGGACTCTTCAGCGGTGTATGTCAACGCCAGCGTCCGCTTTACCGACGGCGGCCAGTTCGGCCTGGGGGCAGAAGTCGCCGTCAGTACCCAGAAGCTTCACGCCCGCGGCCCGATGGGCCTGGAGGCGCTGACCACCTACAAATGGATCGGCTACGGCGATTTCCTGAGCCGGGCCTGACGGCTCAGGTTCGGCATTTGTCACCCTGCTGGTTCTAACGTTATCGACAGAGTCAGCAGCATCTTCGCTGTGATGGTTATTTTGAATAGCTTTCTGCGGCGGGAGAGGGCTGTGTTTTTACTCGCCTGGCCCATAGGGCGGTGATAATCGGTACCAGAATAGACGTCACGATAACGGCGGTCGCGACCAGTGCCGTAGCTGACGCCACCTGACTTTTAAATATCGGATTCATTTCGGCGATCAGATAAGGGGTTGCCGCCGCCGCGCCGGCTGAACTGGATGCGGCAATACCGGCGGTACCGTCACCGCCGCCGATAAATTTATCAGCCAAAATCAGCGGGATACCGGTCACCACCACCACTCCCACGCCTAGCAGGATGCCCAATAGACCGGTTTGACGAATCACCGACAGATCGATAGCACAGCCGAGCGAGAAGGCGAAAAACGGAATCAGTGCCGGCACGGCGCGACCGAAATATTCACGCAGATCTTCATCAAGATTGCCGAGTATAAAGCCGAGGATAAAGGGCAGCACCGCGCCGACAAACAGACGCGGCTCGAAGGAAGCGACCCCGGCGGATCCCAGGATAATCATGGTAAGCAACGGGCCGGATTCAATCGACATTAACACGAACGCTGCCGAGTCCTCTTTGCTGCCATACTGCTGCATCAGCGAAGCATACAGCCCACCGTTGGTCATATTCATTGATGCGGCCAGCACCAAAGTGGAAATGCCGGTAAAGAAGCCGCGTTCAATACCCTGCAACGGAATATAATGGGATGCGATAAGCGCGACCACCCAGGCGGTCAGTGTTTTTACCACCACCAGGGTACCGGATTTTCTTAAAACGGTGCCCGATGCGCGCAGCTGGATAGTCGCGCCCATGCAAAAGAACCAGACGCCAAGGATCGAGACCGTGCCGGTAATCAGGCCTTTGGTGAAGGAACCATAATAGTCTGCCGCGTGAGGGTAGAAGGTATTTATCAGGGCGCCTATAAAAAGCGGCACCAGCATCATCCCACCCGGGATACGGTCAATGTGTTGTTTGATTTTCATAAGGCTACCCGCAAATCATTAGAATTCATATAATGAACTAGCTTTTCATTTTTTATGATATCCCTTTTCGAGAAATGGATTGTGATTTCGATCACATAAAAAACGTGATGACTATCACGATTTATTGCCCTAGGAAATCTGACAAAGTGTGACCAATGCCCGGAAATGGGACGTTAGTGCCCATATTGGCGGCCGGAGAAGGTCAGGTTCGGGTTGGATTACCCTCGGTCTATAGCACGAATTGTTAAAGAGGCTGCTGGTGCCGATGAGCGAGTTGAGTGCGGCTTCAGTTGCAGGCCTGCGCTACCGCAAAGCGGTCTTCGAACATCCGAAAACGGCTGATCAAGCCGTCAGCAACGGTAAAGTCCAATACAAACTCGGTCTCTATCAGCTTGCCGGTTCGGTTTACCCGCAGGCTAAACGGCCGATAGCCACCACTCTGGTCCCTTGGGCCAGGATTGATTGCGCTGGTGATGAGGGCGACCTGCCTGATCCGTCAGACGGTGATCAGTAGGCCCGCTTTTATTATGCCATCATCCGGGCCATATCATTTCAGGCGCATGATGGCGCATCCCGGCCGGAGCTGGAATCGCTGATTGCGCCGGCATTGCTGTGTCTTGAACGCCGCGGGGCGGAGATCGCCGATTTGAGTGTTGCTATTGCCTTGATGAGCGCTTTTAAACGATTGGCGATCGGTATGCGTCAGTGAGCGGTAAGCATCAGTAATCGGTATGCGCCGGTAGTCGGTGTGCATCAGTAATCATCATGCGCCGGTAGGGGAGGGGGGAGGGCCATCAGGCCGGGGTTATTGCCTGCCGGGGGAAGAGAAAATCTAATGATGAAACTTGGCCATCGGTTGATCCTGCTCAGTCCGGTGTCGGTTTTATCAGCATCCGCGCTGCTGGCTATTGACTCTTTTGCGGCTTTTGCATAACGTGTCTCCCCGAGTTTTGCCCCGCATGTGATGTATCCCCATGCCGATATAGCTCAGTTGGTAGAGCAGCGCATTCGTAATGCGAAGGTCGTAGGTTCGACTCCTATTATCGGCACCATCATTATCCACTAAGTAATTTTACGTAACTGATATAAATTCACCTTATCTTCAGCGCTCTTCATAGAAAGTATCATTGCGCCTCTTGCCTGATATGGTTGGTTTGAATGTGCCGATAGGCTGCTTAAACGGTGTGGGCCGTAACCGCTTAACTGTCGTGATACCCAAGTTAATACTCTGGCTAAAGTTGTGAGTCAGAAAATGATAATGGATGCCCAATTTTTGGCCAGCTGTATGGCAAAGCGACCAACGATATCAACTTCACACGTTATCGAAGGCCGCTACAAGATGATTAAAACCAAGGGATTGTCGCTTCAGCACTCAGGCCATAAAAAGAGAAATAACCTGTGACAGAGGCATTTATCAGGGGGCCATGTTCCACAAATATTTTGAACGTTTGTCCGTTGGAAAGGCTTCTTAGCTGAACAAACGGCAGCTTGCTCCTTTTCTCGACTTCATCAGGAATTCGCACAATTGCTTGCTCATAGGTGAGTCGGCCCCTGCTCACTGAACGTCGACGTAATCTTTCGACGCTGCTTTTTACCTGTATTCTCCGCACGGTACGAAACTTCGTATTAGCGGGTACGTTTAAAATTTCTGTTATTTCGATATAATCCTTCAAACCTTGTAACCAATTGATTTGTGCCAGCGTTTGTAACGCATCCTTAGTACCATGGAGCCTCAAACAATTCCCCAGGGTTTTATCAACATCAGGAAAACTGACTCCCACTGAACCAGTACCTAATTGCGCCAATGCCCGATGCAGCTTTGCAAACACAGCATTTAACAGCTGAGGACCGTTGAATTCTAAATCTGGTAGCACCGTAATGTCGATGTAGGAATCCATGTTGCTACCTCAATCGCCTTTTTCGCCGAATACACCGCCACGAATCAGAGTAGCGATTACATAGTGTTGTTGTTCTTTCGAAGGAGCATCACCCTTAATCACCCAATTATCCAGCAACGTATAAAAATCCATTTTGTCTTTTGGTTGGCGATAGGCTTTACCCCGGCTCGTTACCGAACCATAAGGCTCAACGGCTATTGGGCCTGATTCATCCGCACTTGGATACCAGTCGTCGATGGTACGTAAAGCATTACCAATTTTCTGCGAGTGTAAAGCTGCAACATTATTTACCTGATAAAGAATCTTGCTCTTTCCATTGCGCGACCGCTCATCCAATACCAATTCTTGGGAAGGAAACACCTCTTGCCCATTACCTAACTGGACAAATGCTTCTACCGCGAACAAAGTCGAAGATTCCCCTAACAGTCCCTGCTCAATGGCTTTAGCTAATTCTGTCAAGCCGCCAGAAGGACGGCTAAATTCATGTAACGAGTAATCGTCACTTTTAAAGGTCCAACTTTGTTGGTTATGTGTAACCACCACACGAATAGCTTCTGCTCCGACCCGGTTGCGCCATAAAAAGCGCCCATTGGCAATATTCTCTGCATAGCGCTCTGCCAGTACGCTAAATCCATATTCATCAATATACTCGGCAATGATCAGACCGAGCGCTGCCTGATAATCCTGATCATTACACACTGATGGCCGCGCTAAATTGCCCAATACTCGGAGGCTAAATGCGACTTTTAATGTATCTGATTCAAATGGAAGTGCTGCGACATCGACTTTTTGCAAATTGGCTTTTTGTATCTCAGCATCCAGTTTTGCTGGGTCGCTTGCCAATGCATTTTTCAATCGATTAGAGATGGTTCCCCTAACGGATTTTTCCTGAATGGCTATAGGGGTCCAATTATCTTGCTGTAACCAGTTGCCTGCAAACATCTGGCCATCCGAATTAGCCAGCTTACGTTCAAAAGCCAGTACCGAAGCAGTTTTCAGTGTTGATTTTAATTTCGCCATAATGAGATCCTTAATCGTCAATGTCGTATTCAAGTTCATCTGATTCGCTATCATTATCTGTCCACTGAGAACAGAGATATTTCCCATCTTGGTAATCATAATTCCACAATATCTGCCTTAGATTGTGAATTCTATGTAACCCTCTCCATTCCCCTAAGCCATAAGCGGCTTCAGCAAAACAGAAGGATGTTTGCTGGTCCCGAGTATTAGCGACTTCGCCAGGTGGATATAATGGGGATATTGCCCGATAACCAATCATCAGTGGTACTAAGAATCCACCGTCCCCAGGTTTTGCTACATATTGCCATTTCACTGTATTATTTTCTTCAGACTGTATAGCTTTCATTTTCAGTGAGGAAAAATCGAGCCAAGCATCGATCATTTCTGCATTCGGGTTTAACCGTAACAGTGACTGATAATGTTCCTGGAGCAGCCGAGTGCGGTCACATAGAACAAAGCCCGGCAGTAAGTGGCGAATTATTTTATAAGTTTCTGTATCATTTTGCGGTAATGGATGCACAGTCACCTGCTCAAGATTGATTATCGTCCCCCCAGCCAACCGCTGGCATTGTGCAATTTCGGCAAGATGATCACTTAGAGCAGTAATATCGGTGGGTAGCTTACCCTCACAGCTTACTAATAAGGAGATCGTTAGGTGCATGCGGCCTTCTTCATTGAATGCTGCCGTTTTCCCCTCTTTGGTCAATGGATTCCGAGTCAGTGCGAAAGTGCGTTCGCTGTTTGATCCATAGGTATGGAGCTGATACTGATGGCATATGACTCCGCAGCTGCCAAGGGTCAAATTATGGCTGGTTTGTAACATACGTGATAATGCATGAACAAAGCCTAGGAAATGAGTAATGGCTGGAAAACCATAAGTAAGGCCAGCAATGGCATTGGCATTTTCAACCTGAATTCGACGAAACACTACCAAGCTACTCATGCAATTTCCACCTTTATTAGACTTTCCAGATTCCGAAGACGACGTTTGAAATAGGTGGCGGTTGACCATTCTCTTCGTTCAGCTTCACCGAAAAGGAGTCTTTCATGTTTGAGTCGAGAGTTAAGCCAGCGACCAAAGTCATAAGCCACTTCTGCTTGCCAGTCGCCGGCTTCTCTTTCGTTACGAAAAGCCGCATCATTCATGCCGCGATGAGGATCGAGCCATAATTGTTGAGCACGAGAAAGCGTTGAATCAACACTCCATCCGGCGCGCATGTTTTGTACTGTAGATATATAAAAGAACAATTGATCGATTAACTGATCGAGATAATTCAGGCGCTGGCGGCGGATATTGCGGTTATTCGGCAACGTTCTAACGCTAAGCAAAAAATGATGCATAGCTACCATCGTAGCGCGGGTGTAGAAATCAACTTCACTGCGTTCATGAAAAATAGACATGGTTTTCTGAGGCGGTTTTTCTACTGTCTTCCATTGAGGTGCCGCACAACTGAGGAGATAAGACCGGCCGCTGCGTGCACTATTGAGTGCGGAAATATTTTGCGGTTTAGTTCCCCCTATATTTTGAACGGCCAGGTTAGGGAAAAATACAGAGGCTTTTTCATGCTGTCGGTTTTCTTTCTGGGCTAATTTTATAGCTTTAGCTTCTTCACTAAAACGGGCATGTGTAATCCGCTGATATAATGCTTGTGCTAGCGAAGAAGAATAGAGTGGGCTTATTAGGTGATATTTTTCCGTCGATATCGGAAAAAAAATTTGTTTTGCAAATTTATGAGAGCTGATATGTGGATCGATAAATATCTTTTGAAACCCAGTAACCCATTGCTCAAGTTGTTCTGGGCCTTCCGCAATTTTTTCCAGCGCGCTATAGTCACGCCGTTTCAATGCGGCGATCAGTGAATCGTCCTGATGAACTTCTGTGAGTAATGCGGCAATGCCAAGCACTTTTGCATCACTGATTGCCGTATCCATAACGGGGTTTATCAAAGAAGCCGTAGACAAAAATTGTGATGATACATCTTTGTAATCATTTAATACGCTGCTTCCCCCTTTTGCTGAGCTATGAGTGAATTTCAATATGTGGGTTGCTTGCTTAATTTGATACGATTGTTTAGCTGCATCAGTCAGCCAAGTCCGTATTTCATAAAGTTGCTCTAATTCTCGACGCTTCTTTAATAGCTCGCTTTCAGCTAGCGCGAGGGTTTCCCCTTTCAATGTGGAGAGAGCCTTATCAGCCTCTTTATCGAAGGTAATGAGTTTGGCTTGCAGACGTTTTTCAACATAATTCACAATGAAATCCGTCAGTGCATGTTTCTCCATAGCGCCTCCTCTTAACATTAGAATTGCGCAAACACCCCTAATAAGGGATGCCAGCTCCAGGTATAGTCGCCGTCACGTAATCGGATTTCACCAAAACGTGCGCTCACTTTAGATAAATCCCATTCGGTTTCCTCAGCGAGCCTTTGATACAAGTTGAGGTAATTGGGTGCGATCCAAGCTTTGACGCCTTCAGCCATATTTAACCTTACCGTGTTTACCACGTCTGTTTGCTTCCAGCCACGGGGGCTTTCATCCTTAGCCATGAATACTGGCTCCTGCTCTTCCTCTGTGATCCATAAGCAATACAGATCTTCTTTCGCGGACTGACGAAAAGGTGTGAGTCTTTGCAGTTCTCCGCACCAATGAGGATGCGCACGCCACCAGAGGGCCGCAGTCGGTGTTTGCAAAATACTGTTCTTCTCACCAAAGAGTTTGCTGTATAACGCCGCATGCTCCACTTTAACGAGCGTATAAGGTCTGTTCAGAGACTTCGGTTGCAAAATACGAGATGCAGCACTGAGAGTACAGTATTCATCTTCGAGCAGTATTTGGTGTAGATCATGGCTTTTGAGTAATAAATGCTCAGATTCAAATCCAGGCTTACAAAACGCGACCTTTTTGTCCTTCAGTCCCCGAAGGTTGTGACTGAGCAGGTATATATTTGGTACGGATGGGATGTGTTGTTCATCTTGACGATGACGAAGCACTCTGCCTGCTAATTGAATCAGCGACCGGATTGAACTAGGTTCGACGATCGCCCAATCATAATCGTGGTCGCGTCCCACTTCTGCTACCGAGGTTGCCATAACGACAAATAGATGTTGACACTCAGGTGCATTCTCCATGGCCTCTTGAATTTCATCAACCTGCCATAACGCATTTAAATCATGGCGCATCAGTGCTGCATCAAGCCGTTGTTCTATATGGGAGCGCATCGCCATAGGATGCTGGCTGTGATAAATGCAATAATGAACACAGGTATTTGGAGGCGAGGGCATAATCATTAATTGACGAACAACGGCTATAAGGGGATTGATATTGGCCATCCTGATCAACCCCAGAGACACGGTTTTACCGCTTATGTGTGTTTGATGGTGTGACTGGTTAAGAGTAAACATCAATGGGTGTATCGCTTGTGCGACAGCCAAATGGATATCATCGATATTTTTACTTTCAGAACTCACGGGTATAATTGCAGCCCGGCGCAGTGGCAGGGCATGCTTATCCAAATTTTTTATCCGTTTATAGACAAACTGCTCGTGTCGCGCAAAGAAATCCTTACTATTTCCATATTGCTGGTATTGGCAGTCGAATTCATCAAACCAGCTGCAGCATACATTTAGCGCCGTCTCTGGTGGTCCATAAGCCTGTTGCCAGGCAGCGCGGCCATCAAGGTAAGCTGCAAAAAGCGCCCTTATCAACCCTGGGGGTAATGTCGCTGAAGAGAGTAATACCCGAGACCCCAACATGCCTGCCCAATTCACTAACCTGCAAAGAGCGGGCATGTCATTAAGACCGAAGTCGTCCGGTTCATCTAACACAAGATCTGCGGTCATCAACCTTAACATTGGAGCGATTTGTCTCCCCCCGCGTAATCCTTCGGTGGCCGGCATTAAGTGATCGATAGTTGTAACCAGCACTGGCGCGCTCAACAATTGATGCATAGCAGAACCGTGCTCTATCCAATCGTTCATTCGGCCATCATATAAAGAACCGTCATAGCGCACATATTGATGCTCAGAAAATAGCGAATCCCCTGACTCGCTGCCGGTTTGACGTGACATCTCCTGACTTTGTTGCTCACCTTCCTGTCGGAATTGATGCAATTCTTTGACAGCCTGTGAACCAACCAGTATGGCGAGATCATCATCTTCAAGTGTTAATCGTTTTCTCAGCGCATCACCGGTTTGTAACGTCAGGGTACGTAGCCCAAGAGCGACAGAAAAACGACATCCTTCAGCTTCCGCCGCCAATCCATACATGATACGAGCATTTGCGAAGGTTTTTCCTCGCCCAGTCGACGCCATATTAATGCCGAAAAACCCATGCTCAGCGCTGATTGTCCGTATGGAACACGCCAATTCAAACGCGCGATCCTGCCACCTATAACGGGCCTGGGTACTGCGTTGACGAAATCCCTTATGACGACTGATAGACGGTAATGAATCACGCAAGTGTGGCAAGCTACGTCCAAGCAACAGAGCGTTCTGTCCAACGCCTACACAATGTTCATCTAACCGCTGTTTATGCATTCCAGTTTGTCGATCAGTATTTGCCCACGCGTGGTAATCATTATCTTGCCAACCTAGTGTTGGGGGAGAAGCGGAGTAATGATGGTCGGATAGCATGAGTATTAAACGTGCTAGATGGCTAGTAAGCCTTTGGTCCAACTGGCCGAAATGTGACAATGAGGGTATTTTCAACGCCCGTGAGGCAAACTTGCGTGCTTTTTCACACCAAATTTTGCTACGCAGTGGTGTACCCTGGGGAAACTGCCAAACCTTTATTAAATCAGATGCGTTCCAATCAGCATTAAAATGATTGAGAGCATTCCATTGAGGAGAGAAGTGTTCAGTTAGCCAACTATCGAGGTAGTCTAATTGAGGGGGCAAGCTACCAGATGCCTTTTCGAGCGAAGGATTGAAAACCGGTAATCGATGATGAGACACGATCAGCCATGCGACCACCTGTGCCAATGGCGATAAGGTACGAAAGGGGCTGTCTCCGGTTGATCGGTTATCCTGTTCCAGGTTGGTCAATAGGGTTTTTTCTGCTCCAGGGGTGATAGTGCTGAGTAAGGTCAGCCAGGTCTTATCATCATGCGAACTCACGAATGCCTGAAACAGACGCAATGATACCCACTCATGTCGGTAGGGCTGGCTCCGTAGTCCTTTTCCTGATAATCCAGCTTGGAACATGGCGTTGCTCTTGCCGACATCATGGAATAACCCGGCTATAGCCGCCAGCAAGCTAAACGTCTCTGTACTACGCCATGGATTTTCGTCTTTAGCGCGCAGAATATCGCGACCGGTGATATTGGTGGGAATACTCCCTTGTGCATTGAAACGTTTGAGATTCCCAACAATCCAAAGTAGTTCTGTATGATTGGTACTGCGAATCCAATGGCATGCGACTGCTGTATTACGTCGTGCAGTTTTACGCAATAGTTTGCGAAGTGTTTTCATTCCCTCGAGGGTGATAGCCGTTTGCCAAGTGCGTTCGCCTTTACGCTCGGCAAACTGATCTAAAATCCTACGGGTTTCAATCAATGCCCGTTTATTGCATTCTGCGATCAGCAATATGTTCATTGCTTCACCAGGCTAAGTTGTTGAGTGATGTCCTGCACTGCCGAGATCAATACATCGAGCGCTTCTGATTGCTGAAATGCCGTTAGACAACGCTGGCGAAAGGCTTGTTCTTCTTCACCATCCATCGCAGCAAGAAATGCCTGTGGTAATACCAATGCATCTTTGATGAGATCAGCAACATCAAAAACCAACCCCCCACGACGTGTTTTTCCATGTAAAACCGGCATGCCATGTGGCAGGCCTAACACCCAAGTTGCAACTGCTGCGAGTCCATAGGCTAGATAATTACCGTGATCTAGAAAACGGTTTGCCAAATCGGTACCACTGCCGCGTTTGGCGCGAGTAAAATCACCATAGCTCACCGTATTGGCTGCCATTTTATAAAGCGCTTTGGTCATCATCGCTTCCTGCAATAGCACCTCATTATTGGTAGTACAGGTGGTCAGCGCTTTTTCGAACCGGTCCAATAGTGCCTGTAAATGTTCTGCCTTAAAATTGAAACCTGTTTCGCGTGATTGACGCAAAGAAAACCAGTTCTGACGTATTTGCGCGATACGCACTTTTTGAAATGCGACGGCGGCGGCTAACCGTTTCTCATCGTCAAACCAAAAGCTCGCCCAACCCTGCAAATACTCTGTTGGTCGATATTCACTCTGTGGCGATAACCATGATACCGCGACTTCCGCTTCATTGGCTGCATAAAGAGGCGTTCCGCCACCCCCGCAAAAGCCGATCATTACCCCTGCTCGAGCGAATTCGCGCATTGCTGCTTGTGTTACAGATGTTCCGGTACCGAGCATGACTACGCTCGTATTAGCGATAGGAATATTCCAATACAGGGACTGATTCCCTTGATCAGTGACGTACTCTACCCTGCCGCCATTGACCAAAATACGGCAGTGCTGAAGATAATAAATATTGGCTCGTTTAGAATGCAGAATCGTTTTCAAATCTGAAGGGCTAAATGATTTATCCATTAAATTTTCCCTTTTTAGTCAGATAGCGAGGACAACGTAGGCTAAAGACTCACGATGCAATAATTACATTTCGTCGCTAACGATCGATGAAGTCAGACTATCACAGCATTCTGGCAAAGTTGATTGTCAAAAAAAATATTCATGATACAACCCCCCTTTTTTATCATCCCTTTCATCGCGCACTAATAATCAATAGGTTACATAAGGGTTCAAAAAAAGGGTCTAACGAGTCAATTTGGCAATTGCAGCTTATAAAACATATCGTTAAAGTGATTGTGTTTCGGTTCACTGCCGCATAGGCAGCTTAGAAAGACGTCTGCACACGCGGGAAAAAGGCGCACTGGTTCACTGCCGCATAGGCAGCTTAGAAATTCTCCTGTCTCTTTGAATAACGATTCGAATTGTTCACTGCCGCATAGGCAGCTTAGAAACTTGAGCATTCGGCCATGGTTGGCCAGCTTGCCGTTCACTGCCGCATAGGCAGCTTAGAAATTTTCGCCGTCCTCCAGTTTCTGCAAATCCTTGTTCACTGCCGCATAGGCAGCTTAGAAATGAATTCAACCGGAGGACCAATGACGGCAAGGGTTCACTGCCGCATAGGCAGCTTAGAAACTGTACTGGCAGATATTTCTTTTGCACGGACTGTTCACTGCCGCATAGGCAGCTTAGAAAAAACATCGTGGCAATACCCGCTTTACAGATTTGTTCACTGCCGCATAGGCAGCTTAGAAATGGCGCTCCGCCTTGCTGCCCCTCTACCGACAGTTCACTGCCGCATAGGCAGCTTAGAAACTCATCTGCCATATCTAGGCCGGTGAGCTATGGTTCACTGCCGCATAGGCAGCTTAGAAAGCCAAGGTGAATACCCAACGCAACGCAAAATAGTTCACTGCCGCATAGGCAGCTTAGAAATTATTTCCAAACAACTTTCTCATATCCATCAGGTTCACTGCCGCATAGGCAGCTTAGAAATATCGAGCTTATCCCCCATGGACAAGGCTATTGTTCACTGCCGCATAGGCAGCTTAGAAAAAAGGCCACCGGATGGCGTAACCGGGCGCAGCGTTCACTGCCGCATAGGCAGCTTAGAAAATCAGCGGGCTACCTGAAGCGACAGCGCTACCGTTCACTGCCGCATAGGCAGCTTAGAAAAACGGCACATTCTGGCAGGAATGGTTTGGAACGTTCACTGCCGCATAGGCAGCTTAGAAATATGCCATTGATGCCCCAGCAGGCGCGACCGAGTTCACTGCCGCATAGGCAGCTTAGAAAATCACCCCGGCGCGCTATCGTACAGCCATAGGTTCACTGCCGCATAGGCAGCTTAGAAATGGGAAGAAAGTTCTATCAAGTTCAGTGCCGCGTTCACTGCCGCATAGGCAGCTTAGAAATCCCAGCGGCTGCGGGGCGAGACCGATTAAACGTTCACTGCCGCATAGGCAGCTTAGAAATACAGCAGCCGACACAGCGAGATTGGCGGCATGTTCACTGCCGCATAGGCAGCTTAGAAATGGCTTAGAGGGCAATAATACTTTATCCACGCGTTCACTGCCGCATAGGCAGCTTAGAAAACATTATGCGGGCACCGCCGGCCAGGTAATTTGTTCACTGCCGCATAGGCAGCTTAGAAATATAGCAGCATTAACTGCGTACTGAATTCCAAGTTCACTGCCGCATAGGCAGCTTAGAAACATCGGCATGGGTCAACTGGAATTTTGTCTGGGTTCACTGCCGCATAGGCAGCTTAGAAAAGGTGAATACGGTTAAAATTAGTCCTCGAGATGTTCACTGCCGCATAGGCAGCTTAGAAAGCGTGCGCTATCGACATGGTCCATGTAGTAAAGTTCACTGCCGCATAGGCAGCTTAGAAAGCTAACGGACTGACGACATTTGTCATTGATGAGTTCACTGCCGCATAGGCAGCTTAGAAATAAAATTTATCCCAAAAGTTACATGATAAAAAGTTCACTGCCGCATAGGCAGCTTAGAAAGGTCAGTTAAGCCACTTGACCGCTTTCGGCTCGTTCACTGCCGCATAGGCAGCTTAGAAATGGCGAGCAATGACCATACCTTGCCAGCCAATGTTCACTGCCGCATAGGCAGCTTAGAAATACGCCGGAATGGTATGCGAAGAGATATGGTGGTTCACTGCCGCATAGGCAGCTTAGAAATTCCGAAAGTTCCGGTAAATCGTCAACCTCATGTTCACTGCCGCATAGGCAGCTTAGAAAGTGCGGGCCGACAAGCCCGCTATTTTTAAAACGTTCACTGCCGCATAGGCAGCTTAGAAACCTCCCTGCCTGCGCTTCCTGTCTTTGCTAATGTTCACTGCCGCATAGGCAGCTTAGAAATTACCAGATACTAGATTTCTCGTAATGTTACTGTTCACTGCCGCATAGGCAGCTTAGAAATCCAACATTACTCTCGAGGTTGTAAACATGACGTTCACTGCCGCATAGGCAGCTTAGAAACTTAAATCCCTGGTCACGGAATCCATAAGTGAGTTCACTGCCGCATAGGCAGCTTAGAAACTGGTGGCACTGATGCGATGATTGACTATCGTGTTCACTGCCGCATAGGCAGCTTAGAAAATACATCGATGATCAAGATATTTATCACCAACGTTCACTGCCGCATAGGCAGCTTAGAAAAAACGAGATATCGCAGAAATGGATGGGAGAACGTTCACTGCCGCATAGGCAGCTTAGAAAGATGCGGACAGGCGCTTCAAAAGCTATCTAATGTTCACTGCCGCATAGGCAGCTTAGAAATGAGCGAGGCCAACCTGAGCGGGGCCGACCTTGTTCACTGCCGCATAGGCAGCTTAGAAAATGTTCAGGACACTGTTACCCGCCTGCCTGATGTTCACTGCCGCATAGGCAGCTTAGAAATGAAACGAGGGAGTGGCATCCCTCAAAACAGGGTTCACTGCCGCATAGGCAGCTTAGAAAACTGGGCTAATCGCGAGCCAGACGCTCCTAATGTTCACTGCCGCATAGGCAGCTTAGAAATCAATCAATGATAGTCCTGATAGTCAACGAGGGTTCACTGCCGCATAGGCAGCTTAGAAACGGGGATAACGACTATTGAGCTGGCCGACAGGGTTCACTGCCGCATAGGCAGCTTAGAAACTAAATCGTCCGAGGTAACGACCAGTTGACCGGTTCACTGCCGCATAGGCAGCTTAGAAATTTGCTGATACAGGCCACGAACACCGCCAAACGTTCACTGCCGCATAGGCAGCTTAGAAAGCGATACTTTGCCCCCCAATTGACCAGCATGTGTTCACTGCCGCATAGGCAGCTTAGAAATGCATGAATATGGCCGAATCGGTATTGCTGTTGTTCACTGCCGCATAGGCAGCTTAGAAATCACTGGCCGCAATGATGGAAGCACTCGATACGTTCACTGCCGCATAGGCAGCTTAGAAACGAAAAAGTAATGCGTTCACTGGTATCGAATAGTTCACTGCCGCATAGGCAGCTTAGAAATGGGATTGATGCACCCCGACGACGTCAGCCACGTTCACTGCCGCATAGGCAGCTTAGAAATAGTATTGACAGCCCATCCTTAATCGTTGTGAGTTCACTGCCGCATAGGCAGCTTAGAAAGTGTTCATCCCATGAGTCAACGCGGATAACTTGTTCACTGCCGCATAGGCAGCTTAGAAAATAACGCCGATGAACCCGATTGCCGTCATAGTGTTCACTGCCGCATAGGCAGCTTAGAAATAGCTTTGGCGTGACAAGCTGAAACTGTATGCGTTCACTGCCGCATAGGCAGCTTAGAAAAACAGCTATACCGAAGTACGCAAAGAACATCCGTTCACTGCCGCATAGGCAGCTTAGAAATATAAACTATCATTGCTCGGACATACCGATGAGTTCACTGCCGCATAGGCAGCTTAGAAAGAGATGAAAAATCAACCGAAACGACTTTACTTGTTCACTGCCGCATAGGCAGCTTAGAAAGTGAAGGAAAACGAAATTCGCGCCATGGGTGAGTTCACTGCCGCATAGGCAGCTTAGAAACTGCGTGATGTGCTGAAGCTGCAAAACCTTCAGTTCACTGCCGCATAGGCAGCTTAGAAATCTGCCTCGATGATTGCCGCTCGCATCGCCAAGTTCACTGCCGCATAGGCAGCTTAGAAAGATGAAGCGAAGTTCCCGGGCGTTCCTCAATCGTTCACTGCCGCATAGGCAGCTTAGAAATTCTTCAACTTTTGTTTTTCACATTGGGCAGCGTTCACTGCCGCATAGGCAGCTTAGAAAATTAATTTTCGTGACAACGGCGATGGCTCAAAGTTCACTGCCGCATAGGCAGCTTAGAAAAGGTAGAGGGAGCCGCCGACGCTGAGGTTATCGTTCACTGCCGCATAGGCAGCTTAGAAAATCCTTAGCGAGCTGCTCAAACTCAACGACCCGTTCACTGCCGCATAGGCAGCTTAGAAATTCCGCATTGGCGCAATTCAGGGCCATGTTGAGTTCACTGCCGCATAGGCAGCTTAGAAAAAGGTAGGCGAGAACTATGGTGATGCTTCCCCGTTCACTGCCGCATAGGCAGCTTAGAAATACGGATGGAATAAAAAACAGGACAGGGTGACGTTCACTGCCGCATAGGCAGCTTAGAAAGTAATTGTTGCCGACAAACTGAACGCTCTGAGGTTCACTGCCGCATAGGCAGCTTAGAAATCTTGGTGCGAGGGTCCATCACTTTGATATCAGTTCACTGCCGCATAGGCAGCTTAGAAACTCAATCCGGCAAGCAAGCTGGCTTATCTGGTGTTCACTGCCGCATAGGCAGCTTAGAAAATCATCAATAATCCGACGATAATCCTCCAGGTGTTCACTGCCGCATAGGCAGCTTAGAAAAAGGACGCTGAGTGGGAGAACGGCAAATGGACGTTCACTGCCGCATAGGCAGCTTAGAAATCGTTAAATCTGACGCTCAAACAATCACAGACGTTCACTGCCGCATAGGCAGCTTAGAAAAAGTGTTTTTCTAAATCGGTTGTAGTCATTACGTTCACTGCCGCATAGGCAGCTTAGAAATTACATCAGTGACACGGTCATTCTCAGACATGGTTCACTGCCGCATAGGCAGCTTAGAAATCGACATGCTCAGGTATTACATCCCACTGATAGTTCACTGCCGCATAGGCAGCTTAGAAATAGCAACTGTCATCGCGCCAGACTACGGGATTGTTCACTGCCGCATAGGCAGCTTAGAAAATACGCAGTCGGTAGCGGAGGGGAATTTGCAAGTTCACTGCCGCATAGGCAGCTTAGAAAGGAACGCCGGCCGAAGGTATTGGCATATTTGTGTTCACCGCCGCATAGGCAGCTTAGAAATGCCGGCGCAGACCAGCCCAGAAGTAAAACAGGTTCACTGCCGCATAGGCAGCTTAGAAATCAATGCGCTGAATGAGCTCTCGGCCGTTATTGTTCACTGCCGCATAGGCAGCTTAGAAATTAAGGACACAGGAAAAGCAGAAAGAGACTGGGTTCACTGCCGCATAGGCAGCTTAGAAACACTGCGCAAATGCCCGCTTCTCTCTCGGCTTGTTCACTGCCGCATAGGCAGCTTAAAAAAGGTTAGGGAACGGCGGCCTGCGCACGAGCTATTCGTGCATAGATATTCCGCTATCTTCCGGCGTTCCGGCATGGCGTCGGTCACCCTGGAGCATAACAATCCTGTGCCAATCATTAATGTTGTAATTTAACCAGTCTGGTATGACGATGGTGTAGGGATAACGCTGGCTCTAACCAGACGTTCGGCTCGTCATTTCCATCCATCAACCTGAGTACGGTGATTCGATATATTGGGCCGCTCTGTGGTGCCAATCGCTATCATTAACGCGATGCGAGCATGCGTATATTTGAATATTTCCGTAATATTATCTACGCCACCATACTCTATTGCTCTGGCACCAATACGTCCCTGACCATTATAACCGGGCGTAAAATGACGACATCAATATCTTTCGAATATCAGTCAAGCTAACGCGCAGTGAAGCATTGTGTAATGGTCAACTAAAACCGGACACGGATTTAGGCACATTGTTGTAATCGGCGTTCATATTCATCCGGCGATATATTTCCCAGCCGATAATGCC
>NZ_SMCR01000017.1 GCF_004343195.1 Biostraticola tofi
TTTTTACATCTGATATCGTCTTGTGAGTGCCCACACAGATTGTCTGATAAATTGTTAAAGAGCATTGCGCGACTGCATTCAGTCTTGCGCGAGGTAGCGTATGTTACGCCTTCCTCTTTCAGAGTCAAGCCCTTCAAGGCTCTCTTCTTTATCGTTTACGATACTCTGTGATGTTGTCATCAGTACCGGTCGATGGAGGCGCATTATAGGGATTTCCTAAGAGGTCGCAATAGGTATTTTACATAAATATGACTGTTTGCTGTATTACACAGCAAAAGCCGGGTTTATACCGGTTTACACACAAACTTATCCACAACCCTGCCCAAATACCAAAATTTGGCGAGCATCACGCAAACGATTTCGCTACAATTCACGCCTGAATTCTACAGTGCCGAGATCCCATTAATGGGTAAATTTTGGCTAAAAATTTACTGATTAATGCCAGACCTTACTATTGCTATCCACATCAAGGGTAAATTTGCCATGCAACAACCACGTCCCGTTCGCCGAGCGCTGCTGAGCGTCTCAGACAAAGCCGGTATTCTTGAATTCGCTCAGTCCCTGTCGCAACGCGGGGTTGATCTGCTGTCCACCGGCGGTACGGCGCGCCTGCTGGCCGAGGCTGGTCTGCCGGTTACCGAGGTTTCCGATTACACCGGCTTCCCTGAAATGATGGATGGTCGGGTGAAAACGCTGCATCCCAAAGTGCATGGCGGCATTTTGGGACGGCGCGGACAGGATGACGCCATCATGCATCAACATGCTATTGAGCCTATCGATATGGTGGTGGTAAACCTTTACCCCTTTGCCCAAACCGTTGCACGCGAAGACTGCAGCCGCGAAGAAGCGGTAGAAAATATTGATATCGGCGGCCCGACGATGGTCCGCTCAGCGGCAAAGAATCACAAGGATGTCGCTATCGTGGTAAAGAGCAGCGATTATGCGGCCATTATTGATGAGATGGACCGCAACCAAGGTTCGCTGACCTATAACACCAGATTTGACCTGGCCATTAAAGCCTTTGAGCATACGGCTGCCTATGACAGCATGATAGCCAATTACTTCGGCACCCAGGTTCCGCCCTACTATGGTGAGGACTCGGCACCCGCCGGCCGCTTCCCTCGAACCCTGAACCTGAACTACATCAAAAAGCAGGATATGCGCTACGGCGAAAACAGTCATCAGCTCGCCGCCTTCTATATAGAAGAGCAGGTAAAGGAAGCCTCGGTTGCCACCGCGCAGCAGCTGCAGGGAAAAGCCCTGTCCTACAACAACATTGCCGATACCGATGCCGCGCTGGAGTGCGTCAAGGAGTTTGCCGAGCCGGCCTGCGTCATCGTCAAACACGCTAACCCTTGCGGCGTCGCCATCGGCGGCGACATCCTCAATGCCTATGAGCGTGCCTATCAGACCGACCCGACATCGGCATTTGGCGGTATTATTGCGTTTAACCGTCCGCTGGACGCCGAAACGGCCAAAGCGATAGTCAGCCGCCAGTTTGTAGAGGTGATCATTGCGCCATCCGTCACCGATGAGGCCATGCGGGTGGTTGCCGCCAAGCAAAATGTGCGGGTATTAGCCTGCGGTGTATGGGGTGACCGAAAGGCAGCACTGGATTTCAAACGCGTTAATGGCGGTCTGCTGGTACAAGATCGAGATTTAGGCATGGTCGACGAGGCTGCCCTCAAAATCGTTACGAAGCGCCAGCCCACCGAGTCCGAACTGCAAGACGCGCTGTTCTGCTGGAAAGTGGCCAAGTTCGTTAAATCCAACGCCATCGTCTATGCCCGCGATAATATGACCATCGGTATCGGGGCCGGCCAGATGAGCCGCGTCTATTCCGCCAAGATTGCCGGCATCAAAGCGGCTGATGAGGGCCTTGAGGTGCAAGGTTCTGTCATGGCATCGGATGCATTTTTCCCCTTCCGTGACGGTATTGACGCCGCGGCGGCTGTCGGCATTCGCTGCGTAATCCAGCCAGGCGGCTCCATCCGTGATGATGAAGTTATTGCTGCTGCCAACGAGCATGGCATCGCCATGATCTTCACCGGCATGCGCCATTTCCGCCATTGATCGAAAGAGACTCTGTATGAACATTTTAATTATCGGTAACGGCGGTCGTGAACACGCTCTAGGCTGGAAGGCAGCCCAGTCTCCTCTGGCGGATAAAGTCTACATCGCGCCGGGTAATGCAGGCACAGCCCTGGAGCCACGCCTGGTCAACGTTGATATTTCAGCGACGGATATTCCGGCGCTGGTTGATTTCGCCAAGCAAAAAGATATCGGCCTGACCATCGTCGGTCCTGAAGCCCCGCTGGTCATCGGCGTGGTTGATGCCTTCAGGGATGCCGGCCTGCGGGTGTTTGGGCCGACAAAGGCCGCCGCTCAACTGGAAGGCTCCAAAGCCTTTACCAAAGATTTCCTCGAACGTCATCATATCCCGACGGCAGACTACGGTAATTTTACCGATGTTGCCGAAGCCTTGTCATACGTACGCGCCAAAGGGGCGCCTATTGTCATTAAGGCTGATGGGCTGGCTGCAGGCAAAGGCGTAATAGTGGCAATGACGCTTCCTGAGGCTGAAAATGCCGTTCAGGACATGCTGGCGGGTAATGCCTTTGGCGATGCTGGCCACCGCATCGTAATTGAAGAGTTTCTTGAAGGCGAAGAGGCCAGTTTTATTGTTATGGTCGACGGAGAACATGTGGTACCCATGGCCACCAGCCAGGATCACAAAAGAGTAGGCAATGGGGACACTGGACCGAATACCGGCGGAATGGGCGCATATTCACCGGCGCCAGTGGTCACTGATGAGATACACCAGCGAATTATGGCAGAGGTTATCTGGCCAACGGTGCGCGGTATGGCAGCGGAAGGCAATGTGTACACCGGTTTCCTTTATGCTGGCCTGATGATTAACCCGCACGGCCAGCCGAAAGTGATCGAATTCAACTGCCGGTTTGGCGATCCCGAAACGCAGCCCATTATGCTGCGCCTGCGATCAGACCTGGTTGCGCTGTGCCTGGCAGCGACTGAAGGACGACTGGACACTGAGACCTCGGACTGGGATGAACGCCCGGCACTGGGCGTAGTGATTGCGGCGGGGGGGTACCCGGGAGATTATCGGACCGGCGATAAAATCAATGGATTACCCGAAACCGAAACAGCGGGAGAGAAGGTGTTTCATGCTGGAACCTGCCTTGAAAACGGTGATGTAGTGACGCAAGGGGGAAGAGTGCTGTGTGTCACCGCACTGGGTGATACCGTGGCCGACGCTCAGGCCAGAGCTTATCGGGCGGCTGAGCCTATACAATGGCAGGGTTGCTTTAGTCGCAGTGATATAGGCTATCGGGCTATCGAACGGGAAAAGAGCGCTTAAAAATCATCTTCCCTGGGTTGCCAGTGACAGAAATTATCATTGGCAACCAATAACAATTGTGTGCCCTCAGGCGCTTCCAGCCAGGCTACGCCCAGTGCAGCGCTGGAATGGCCAGCTCGGGAAACAATACGTGATGTCGCCCGGCGATCGAAACCGACATTGCTTATAGTGCCATCGCATAAGGTCATAACGCCATCCCGCCACTGTCCCTGAGCCAGCCGCACCTGACCGACCCTGAGGGAATTACTGATATCCAGCAGCCTGCGCGCCTCAAATTGATAGAGAGCCAGCTGGTCGTTATCGAGTTTTTCACGACGCTGCTGACGCTGACGCTGCATAAAACTGGGATTACCCTCGGCATCAAAACGGATTTCGACGTTCTGACTGTTGCTGCCCGTTTGGCTGCGAGTAATTTGGCGAATCTCGCCATTCACAAAGCGGTAACGGGTTACCTGGGTATCATCGCCTTTGAACGGGCTGTATACGCTGAAAAGATTGACGCTGTGCCTGTTGGTATCATCTTTCCGCCAAATCCGCACCGCCCCGCCTTCAGCAATATATCCACTGGCGGAAAAGGAAGGAGTTTCAGGAACCGTACTGCTGCAGGAAGCCAGAATGCATATCAGTATGCCGGCCGCGCCAAAGCGGCGCAGTGACAAAAGGGGCATGTTAGCCCCTCTGCTTAAACTATTTATCACACTGCAATTACTTAACAGCGTCTTTCAGAGCTTTGCCAGAAACAAATGCGGGCACGTTAGCTGCCGGGATTTTTATTTCGGTGCCAGTCTGTGGATTGCGGCCAGTGCGTTCGCTACGATGATTGATTTTGAAAGTCCCGAAACCCACTAATTGTACTGCATCACCCTCTTTAAGAGACTCGGTAATTGCCGCCAAAGTGGATTCCAGAGCTGACTTTGCCTGCGCCTTGGACAGATCAGCCTTATCAGCAATTACATCAATCAGTTGAGTCTTGTTCATATGTTATCCTTACAGTGTGTTTATCGCTTGCTAAGCATCGAGTGCGACGGATATGCCGAATGACAGCACTCTCCTGCATACACGCACCGATAGCCACTTTTTTTTCGCACCCCAAATGTAGACCAGACAGGGTACGGATGTGAAGCCTTAAGGCAGGGCAAAACAAGTCTTAAATCACGTTTTGTTGCCTTATTGCTGTAAAATTACCCCAATATTACTGATCCCCGCTTCACGCAGGTCTGCACGCAGGCCTTTGATCAAATCTATGTCGCGGTTCTCACAAGCAGCCAACAGGCGAAAAATCTCCCACTGGATGTCCCATTCCTGCTCGACTGCGGGCAACGCATTGAGTTCCTCCTCGGTCATTTCTCGGCCGGCTTCAGTCATCTCAAGCATTGCCACGCCACGAATCGACGTTTCGCTTACCGTGATGGCATGTTCCAATGTCTCGCCACTGAGGCGGGAATGTAATAATTCACTCAGGGCCACACAAGCATCAATTGCCGGGTAAACGCCGTACAAATCGTAATCATCGGCAGCAGGTATATATTCTTCCAGCTTTTCAAGCTGCAAGTCAAAGTTGACCTTAGCATCTTTGACAACCAACGTCTCCCAGACAAGATCCAGAATACGCCGAAAATTAGCCCCGTCGCCATAACCGCTCTGCCGACAGAACTCATGATAATTGGGATACATGCGTTCGCAAAGTGACGCCATGAAGGTCACATGCTGCCAGCTTTCCAGTTTTTCAAGCCGTAAATGGATAGGGTTACGTAACATTGCGCGGTCTCATTACACTCATATGAGCGGAAGTGTACCTGAATTTATCCGCTAACCCTACCGGAGGACAAAAAAGTCCGGCTCGCTGTCCCTGCCCTGCTGCCAGCGTTGGAAAATGGTGCGGTTTGACGCTACTGCATCAGCCCAGCGGGTGGGTTCGGGTAGACGGTAGCCGCGCATACACTGTTGTACCCAATACAGGGCGGAATCCATGCTCACCCGATGCCCGGTCGAGATAAACAGCGGGTTACAGCGCAATTTGCTGCGCCATACCCAGCCTATGTTCTCACCTTTGTCCATTAATGGCGCTTTTGCTCCCGGATCCGGGGGGAGCGGTTCAAAACGTCCGCAAAGGCGGCGCTTGGCGACGCCGATAGTCGGCCGATCGACCAACAGGCCAAAATGACTGGCTACCCCCAGCCTACGGGGGTGCGAAATGCCGTGGCCATCGACAAACAATAAGTCAGGCAGACGAGTCAATTTTTCCCACGCCGCCAGCAGCGCCGGATATTCCCTGAAGGATAAAAAACCGGGGATATACGGCATGGTAGTATTGATACGAGCCACCTGGTATTCAATGAGTTCCAGAGACGGGTAACTCAATAGCGCAATCGCAGCGCGGGTTATCTCCCCGCCCTGCTCAAATCCGACGTCAGCGCCGGCGATGATTTCAGGCTGGGTGAAGTCGACGTCATCATGGCGTATCACTTCAGCCGCAGTAAGTATCTGCTTTTCTCTTAACGCATTGATATCCAATTATCTCTATCCTAAAGATGATAGGACCGCGACAGCCGATGCGCAGCTTCCACAAATGCGCCGGCGTGTTCAGGTGGGACGTCCTGATGAATGCCGTGACCCAGGTTAAGCACATGCCCCTCTCCCTGACCATATCTTTCAAGAATAGCAGCAACTTCCTGTTCAATCCGGCCAGGGGCGGCATAGAGCACCGACGGATCCATATTCCCCTGCAGCGCTACTTTATCGCCTACCCGGCGTCGGGCTTCACCGATATCTGTACTCCAGTCTATACCGAGGGCATCACAGCCGGTTGCCGCCATCGCCTCAAGCCATTGGCCTCCGCCTTTGGTGAACAACGTGACCGGCACACGTCGTCCCTGATGTTCACGCTGCAGCCCATCGACGATACTATGCATATAATGAAGGGAAAACTCACGATAATCGTTACCGGTCAGCACGCCGCCCCAGGTATCAAAAATCATCACCGCCTGGGCGCCTGCGCGAATCTGGGCATTCAGGTAGAGCACCACGCTTGCAGCCAATTTTTCCAGTAAAAGATGCAGCGTCTGCGGTTCGGCATACATCATTTTTTTGATACGGGTAAAGACCTTGCTGCTGCCGCCTTCAACCATATAGGTTGCCAGCGTCCAGGGGCTGCCCGAAAAACCGATAAGCGGCACTTCACCCTTCAGCTCCCGTCGGATGGTGCGTACGGCATTCATCACATAGCCCAGTTCCTGCTCAGGATCGGGGATGGGAAGCTTGCGCACATCCTCAGCCGAGGTGACCGGCCGTTCAAAACGCGGCCCCTCTCCCTGTTCAAAATAAAGGCCCAGCCCCATGGCGTCTGGCACCGTCAGAATGTCCGAAAATAAAATCGCCGCATCCAGCGGAAAACGCCGCAAAGGCTGGAGGGTTACTTCACAGGCAAGCTCGGCATTGCGGCAGAGAGACATAAAATCGCCGGCCTGTGCGCGGGTCGCTTTGTACTCAGGCAAATAACGCCCGGCCTGGCGCATCATCCATACCGGGGTAACGTCTACCGGCTGGCGCATCAGAGCGCGCAGATAACGGTCATTCTTCAGTTCATTCATCAGTCGATTCCTTGCTGGTCTGAAGGGATTGTAGCATGGGCATCAGCGGTTTCATTCAGCGCCCGGCAAACAGCTACCGTATCCTCAATCAGCCGGCGGGCTACGGTGCCTGGCGGCGGCAGCAAGGGTAACGCGTCATAGCGAAACCAGCCGGCATCGGCCAGTTCGCTCAGCTGGATTTTGATATCGCCGGCAGCGTAATCGGCGGTAAATGCCATCATCAGTGAATGGGGAAACGGCCAGGGCTGGGAGGTGACATAACGAACGTTGGTAACTTGTATTTGGGTTTCTTCCATAACTTCCCGGACAACGGTTTGCTCGATTGTCTCGCCGACTTCAGCAAACCCGGCCAGAACCGTGTAGATTTCTCCACGATGGCGCTGATGACGGGCCAGCAGGATTTCATCGCCACGCCTGATAGCGACGATAATGCAGGGAGCAATTTGTGGATAGTAACGTTCATGGCAATGATCGCATAAGCAGGCCCACTCTTTGCGGCTTATCCGCATGGGGTGACCACAGTAGCCGCAAAAACGGTGGGATCGATAGAACTCTGCCAATTGCACCCCTTTTCCGGCCAGTTGAAACAGGCCGGCATCCTCGTCGATTAGCTGCCTGACCGAGCCCATATCCCGTGGCCTCGCCTGCCGGACCAGCCAGACTGCTGACTGTTCCCATTCGCCGATCTGTACGCCATTCGCCCCCTGCAGGGAGTATTGGGCCGCCGTACCGCGGGGCAGCGCACCGTCGGGTAACCATAGTTTTCCGTTGTGACTGACTATCCACCAGCCCTGCTCATTACCGCTGAGTTCATGTCCCATTTTAGTTGCGCTACCTCTTATTCACTGGCAATCTACAAGTTAGCTTTTATTTATAAGTAACGCAGCGTTACTTTTTTATGACTTCCGGAGTCACACATGCTAAACCAGTTGGAAAATCTGGCGAAAAGCGTTGGCGGCAGTAATGAACTTATTGACCAATGGCTTCAGGCCCGCAAAGTTCTTCTTGTCACTTATTACCACTTGATTGGTCTTAAACCCAATAAAGAGCAACATACCCCGCTTGATGAAAAAGCGCTGGATGACTTCTGTCACAACTTGGTGGACTATCTATCAGCCGGTCATTTTCATGTTTATGATCGCATCGTCGCCGATGCCGGTTCCAAGCCTGCGGAAACGCAGTCGCACGCTCAGCTCTACGCCGCGCTGCAGGCCAATACCCAGTCCATAATGGCGTTCTACGACAGTCATCTGGAAGCCGCCATCGATCATGATAATTACCTGGAATTCCAGCAGGCGCTATCCGGCGTCGGCGAAGCCCTGGCGACCCGTTTCGCATTGGAGGATCAGTTGATTCAACAAGCGTTCAACTACCAGATCATTGCCCTGCAGGCTCAGCCAGCCGCTAACCAAACAGATCTTGCGCGTCCGGCCTGATTGGTGGATGCTATGTCCTGTTAATAAATTGTAGTCTGCCGTCGTCGTGTGCATCTGCGGCGGTAATAGTAAAGTAGACAGCCCGTACTCAGCGGGCAACTATCTTGTCGGAGTGCCTAGCGCGTATTTACGCCAGGCTGAGACCGTTAATTCGGGATCCGCGGAACCTGATCGGGTTAATACCTGCGAAGGGAACAAGAGTAATTCACCGTTGTGCGTAAGGTCTGCCTGCCCGGCATATTCATACGCCCGCTTTGTTTCATTACTCCCATAGCGCTCCTGACAAGCAATTTTCCCTGTTATTTATTGAAGGAATTTGCTATGTCGTCATCCCGTCCCCAACCAACCCGCCGGCAGCAACGTGCTCAAGCCCAGGAATTTATCAATTCTCTGGAAGGCGTATCTTTCCCCAGTTCGCGCCGAATTTATCTTGAAGGCATTCTTCATCCGGAGATCCGCGTGCCGATGCGTGAAATCCTGCTCAGTCCAACCCAGTCCGGTAAAGACCGACTTAATCCCCACTATGAACCCAACGAACCGGTGCCGGTTTACGACACCGCCGGATCCTACGGCGATCCTGAGATAAAGATCGATGTGCGTGCCGGTCTTTCCCGCATGCGATCGTCCTGGATCGCTAAGCGGCAGGATAGTGAACCCCTTACCACCCTGAGCTCTCGCTACAGCAGTGAACGGCAATCTGATGAAGGCCTTGAACACTTGCGCTTCGCTGCTAATCATACGCCTCGACGTGCCTTGCCCGGTCGTCGGGTCACCCAATTGCACTATGCGCGCGCCGGTGTCATCACTCCAGAAATGGAATTTATCGCCCTGCGTGAAAACATGGGACGCGAACGTATTCAGGGCGAGGTCCTGCTGCAGCAGCATCCGGGACAGCACTTTGGCGCCTCGCTGCCCGCCGATATCACCGCTGAATTTGTCCGCCAGGAAGTCGCTGCCGGCCGGGCGATTATCCCCGCTAACATCAATCATCCCGAATCAGAGCCGATGATTATCGGCCGTAATTTTCTGGTGAAAGTTAACGCCAACATCGGTAATTCGGCCGTAACCTCTTCCATCGAAGAAGAAGTCGAGAAGCTGGTCTGGGCTACGCGTTGGGGCGCCGACTCGGTCATGGATCTGTCCACCGGCCGGTATATTCATGAGACCCGCGAATGGATCCTACGCAACAGCCCGGTGCCTATCGGCACCGTGCCGATTTACCAAGCTTTGGAAAAGGTCAATGGTGTGGCGGAAAACCTGAACTGGGAGTGCTTTCGCGATACGTTGCTGGAACAGGCTGAACAAGGCGTGGATTATTTCACCCTCCACGCCGGAGTACTGCTCCGGTACGTGCCGATGACCGCCAAGCGCCTGACCGGCATCGTTTCACGGGGCGGGTCGATCATGGCCAAATGGTGCCTGTCACACCATAAAGAAAATTTCCTCTATCAGCATTTTCGCGAAATCTGTGAAATCTGCGCTGCCTACGATGTGGCATTGTCGTTGGGCGATGGACTGCGTCCCGGTTCGATTCAGGATGCCAATGATGAAGCCCAGTTTGCTGAGCTATATACGCTGGGAGAATTGACCAGGATAGCCTGGGAGTACGATGTGCAGGTGATGATCGAAGGCCCGGGGCACGTACCGATGCATATGATCCGCCGCAATATGACCGAGCAGCTTGAGCACTGTCATGAAGCGCCGTTTTACACCCTTGGCCCACTGACCACCGATATCGCGCCTGGCTATGATCATATTACTTCCGGTATCGGGGCGGCGCTTATCGGCTGGTATGGCTGTGCCATGCTCTGTTACGTCACGCCAAAAGAGCATCTGGGTCTGCCCAATAAGCAAGACGTCAAGCAGGGCCTTATTACCTATAAAATTGCTGCTCATGCCGCAGATCTGGCCAAGGGCCATCCCGGTGCGCAAATCCGTGATAATGCCATGTCCAAAGCGCGTTTCGAATTCCGTTGGGAGGATCAATTCAACCTGGCGCTCGACCCTGAAACGGCGCTGGCCTATCACGATGAAACGTTGCCGCAGGAGTCCGGCAAGGTTGCCCATTTCTGTTCCATGTGCGGTCCTAAATTCTGCTCAATGAAGATATCCCAGGAGGTGCGGGACTATGCCGCCGCCCAGGCAATCGAGGTTCGCCAGCAAGGCCTGACGGCTATGTCCTCGAATTTTCGGGCCGCTGGCGGTGAACTTTACCTGCCAGCGGATGAAAACGAGGGCCATGATGAACGCGCCTGACCTCTCATTCGCCCCTACCGCTGCCCGGCTGGGACTCTATCCGGTGGTGGACTCCCTGGCTTGGGTAGTCCGGATGCTGGATGCCGGCGTCACCACCCTGCAGTTGCGTATCAAAGACCGGCCGGAGGCGGTTGTGGCGGCCGATATCGAAGCGGCAATTCTACTGGGTAGAACATACCAGGCCCGACTGTTTATTAATGATTATTGGCAATTAGCCATCAAGTTAGGCGCTTATGGCGTCCATCTCGGGCAGGAGGATCTGGAGACCGCCGATTTAACCGCCATCCGCCAGGCAGGCCTCAGGCTGGGGTTGTCTACCCATGACGAAGCAGAATTGAACCGGGCGCTGGCGTATAAACCTTCCTATATCGCGCTGGGGCACATCTTCCCAACCCACACCAAAAAAATGCCATCCACCCCACAAGGGCTGGAGGAACTGCGCCGTCAGGTCGCTGGCCTTGAAGGTATTCCAACAGTTGCCATCGGCGGCATAAGTCAAGATCGGGTAGGAGCAGTGCTGGCTACTGGCGTCGGCAGCGTGGCGGTCGTTAGCGCCATCACCCAGGCGCAGGACTGGCGCCGGGCGACGGCCGCTTTGCTTGAGACAATCGAAGGCAGGAGGAGTAACGATGCTTAATGACGACGCGTTCCTTCGCTACAGCCGTCAGTTGCTGCTGGAAGAAATTGGCCCTGATGGCCAGCAGAGATTAGCCGCCGCCACGGTACTTATCGCGGGCCTGGGAGGACTGGGCTGTCCTGCGGCTCTGTATCTCGCCGCCGCCGGCGTAGGGACACTGTTGCTGGCCGATGATGATTGCCTGCACCTGACCAACCTTCAGCGCCAGATCCTCTATCGCTCAGCGGATATTCCCCAGTCCAAGGCGCTACTGGCTGAGCGGCATCTGCAGCAACTGAACCCCGAAGTTAATTATATCGCTCTGAACCAGCGTCTGGCAGGCGATCACTTATACCAAAGCGTGGCCCGGGTCGATCTGGTGCTGGACTGCAGCGACAACATGCTGACCCGCCAAGCTGTCAATGCCGCCTGTATTGCGCAGGGTAAAACGTTGATAAGCGCCAGCGCAGTCGGGTTCAGTGGGCAGATGATGGTGCTGCAGCCCCCTTATGCCCGAGGCTGCTACGCCTGCCTGTTTCCCGATGCGGTCGAACCGCGCCGCAACTGCCGTACCGCAGGGGTTGCAGGACCGGTAGTGGGCATGATGGGAACCTTGCAAGCGCTGGAAGCAGTAAAAATTCTCTGCGGCATAGGCTCAACCCTTAACGGCCAACTGGCCCTATTTGATGGTAAATCACTGCAGTGGCGCACGCTTATGCTTAGCCGATCGGCCAGTTGCCCAGTCTGCGCCGGCATCCATGAGGAGTCGCATTGATGAAGGTCCTGGTCAACAACCTGCCGGTCACATTGAGCCCACCGGCTCACCTTGCCACATTGCTGGCTCATTTAAATCATTCACCTGACGGAACGGCGCTGGCGGTCAATCAGGTCATTATTCCCCGTAGTCACTGGGCAAAGTATCAGCTCAATGAAGGGGACGATATTTTGCTGTTTCAGGCTATTGCCGGAGGCTGATATGCTCACTATTGCCGATACAACTTTTACCTCACGCCTGTTTACCGGCACCGGTAAATTCGCCAGTACCCAACTTATGCTCGCCGCGATTGAGGCCTCAGGCAGTCAGTTGGTCACCATAGCCATGAAGCGGGTTGACCTGCGCCACGGCAATGACGCTATATTGCCGGCGCTGAGAGACAGCGGAATAAAATTATTGCCCAACACATCAGGCGCCAAGACTGCGGCCGAGGCGATATTTGCCGCCCGCCTGGCAAGGGAAGCACTGGGTACCCACTGGATCAAACTGGAAATCCACCCCGACGCAAAGTACCTGCTACCTGACCCGATAGAAACCTTGGCTGCCGCCACCGAACTGGTTCGTGAAGGCTTTGTTGTACTGCCTTACTGCAGCGCGGATCCGGTGCTTTGTCGCCGTCTGGAAGACGTTGGCTGTGCAGCGGTGATGCCGCTAGGTTCGCCAATCGGCAGTAATCAAGGGCTGAGAACCCGTGATTTTCTACAGATCATCATTGAGCAGGCTAGCGTGCCGGTAGTAGTGGATGCCGGCATCGGCGCTCCCAGCCAGGCATTGGAGGCGCTGGAGATGGGGGCCGATGCGGTATTGGTCAATACGGCTATCGCAGTCGCTGCCGACCCGGTTGCCATGGCCAAGGCATTCCGATTGGCGCTGGAAGCCGGCGAGTCGGCCCGTCAAGGCGGGCTCGCGCCAAGCCATCGGCATGCCTGTGCCACCAGCCCACTGACGGGCTTTCTGCATGCACCGGAAGGAGCCGCCAGATGAACACATTTACCGCCCACTGGCAGGCGCTGGATTGGGATGATGTTGGTTTACGCATCCACAGCAAGACATCGCGCGATGTGGCGCAGGCACTCAGCGCCGATGCGTTAGCCATTGATGATTTTATGGCACTGCTGTCGCCTGCCGCGCTGCCTTATCTTGAACCTATGGCACAACAAGCCCAGAAACTGACTCGCCAGCGCTTTGGCAATATCGTTGGATTCTATCTTCCGCTCTATCTGTCTAATCTGTGCGCCAATGACTGCACCTATTGCGGCTTCTCCATGAGCAACCCGATTAAACGCAAAACCCTGGGCGAGCAGGAGATTATTAATGAATGCCGGGCAATAAAAAATAAAGGAGTTGAGCATGTGCTGCTGGTGACCGGTGAGCATCAGACCAAGGTAGGTATGGACTATTTTCGCCGCTATATTCCACTTATCCGTGAATTTTTCAGTTCGTTAATGATGGAAGTCCAGCCGTTGTCCCAGCAAGAGTATGCTGAACTCAAAATATTGGGCTTGGATGGCGTGCTGGTGTATCAGGAGACCTATCACCAGGCAACCTACCACCAGCATCATCTGCGCGGCAAGAAGCAGGATTTTGCCTGGCGTCTGGAAACGCCCGATCGTCTGGCCCGCGCCGGGATCGATAAGATCGGTCTGGGTGCATTGATCGGTTTGTCTGACAACTGGCGTACCGACTGTTATATGGTCGCCGAACATTTGCTTTATCTGCAAAAACAATACTGGCAGAGCCGCTATTCACTCTCATTTCCCCGCCTGCGACCCTGCGCCGGCGGAATCACCCCGGCCACCCAGATGAGTGAAGCCCAGCTCATCCAGGTGATGTGCGCTTTCAGGCTGCTGGCACCGGACGTTGAGCTTTCCCTTTCCACCCGCGAATCACCGTGGTTCAGGGATAATGCGGTGCCGATTATGGTCAACAGCATCAGCGCCGGATCCAAAACCCAGCCTGGCGGTTATGCCAACGAGAAACCTGAGCTGGAGCAGTTTTTGCCTCATGATAACCGTCAGCCGAGCGAAGTGGCGGATATGTTGGTGCGGGCTGGCATCCAGCCGGTATGGAAAGACTGGGACGGTTATCTGGGGCGCCCTGCCGCACAGTAGGTAAAAAGACCGGCGCAAAGCCGGTCATTGCACATGATTTGCTATTAAACAGACTATCGATCGGGAAACAGGCTTTGTAAAAATAAAGGCTATGCGCGTGTATTTATCCTTTATTGCGAAATCACCGGCCACTCAATGTTATCCTCAGCTCTCAGCCTTGACATAACTCTATGTCTGGAAAAATAAATGAATGCAGATAAAGGCTAGGAATATTGCGCATGATTCCAAAATCTATAAAAACACCGTATGACTGTTTCAAATCAACCATTTCCGAATGGCAATTCAGAGAAAAACCAGGCAACCCTCTTTCTGATGAATTAATATCAGTAAAAGAAACTGATATAAAATTGAGTTCATATAATCAGCCCAAGCCTGCTCTTTATAAACAAATAAATGAATTGAGGTCGGAAGAAAAGCGCGTTAACACCTTAGCAGTTTCATTAAAGACGGCACTCAATCAGCTAAATTCATTGGATGCAGCTTTGGATAAAGAATTTTTCATCGATCCTAAGGAAAGAATTGCTCATCCCCAGTTCGAAACGATTTCGGAGATGCTGTCTGATTTTAAGACCTCAGATCGGCTAGCGCCGAAAAAGCCATTCTCTACTATCCGACCCCCTTCGCTCGTTGACGATACGATTCACAATATCAGCATTCTAGATCTGGAGCACAAAAATGATATTGTGAAGAACTTCATCAGGACTAAAAAAAGCTACGCTGAGAATATGATCGTTACATTGAAGGATTCTTTATCTAAATTATTGCAATATAGGGAAAACATTTCCACTCAAAAATGTACGTTGACGATGCGACAATCATTATTCGATAAAGCTTATGGCTGTATCTTGAGGTTCTCTTTACTGCATAAATGAAAAAATTAAGCACTTCATGATTAAGCTATTTATACATTATTCCAGTAGTGAATATAGGGTAGTTATTTGCATCCCCGGTCGGAAATAATTTTATAATTATTACATATAAAATCAATTATTAGTGAAAAGGAATTCATTATGCTGCCATTTATCGCCAAAGCAATGACCTGCAATAGTACTCAGAAAATAAAAATGATGTGCATAAATGACAATCGCCTTAAAAACGGGCATTTATTTACTCTCAGCTAAGCAAGCTGACTTGGCGTTGAAATACAATACATTGATTGAGAAAAACCTCAATCAGGTGCAAAAAAAATTACACGCAGAGCAAATTTTATTGTCTAACGTGGGTCATAAATTACAGCATAAGCTTAAATGCATGACACAGACACTTGAACAGGTTGATGCTTTATCAAAGAAAGAATCAGACAGTGCATTATGTATTGGTTACTCAAATTCGCATATCAGAAGGCCAGTAGATTCAAAAAAAAATTATTGCAATACAGTGGATAAAAAAGGGACTTCAAACTTTACAATCGGCTCAAGCATCAAGGAAATCATCAAGAAAATGGAGCAGGAAAAACAAAATCTGGCATTATCATTTAAAGAGAGAGCTGCTCAAGAAACAATCAAATTCATTCAAGATGATATAGGAATAATTACCAGGGCGAGTAACAACATTCAATACCAGATACAGGCAGTTGAATCAAAGTTATCCTTATTCAACGAAACAAATTATCTTTCTGATTGGACAGCAGGTGAGCGTTTCATGAATACTTTAGGGGAGGAATTATGTTGTAATGATAAAACAGGCTCTAAAGTAGATGAAAACAATAAAAAAATAAAAAAAAGTAATGAAAATAACATCACCAAATTAACTGAAAAATATAATAAATGTGTAGAATCGATCGCCGCCATTAGAAAGGATCAAACAACTATGAAGAGTTCTTCAATTTTAGAAAGTGCACCGAGCCCATATGCCGAATCCCAAAAAATGCTTAACGAGTTAAGGCATAGGAATGAAGGTTAGCCGTTGAAACAAGCGCGCTCAGTTCCTCAGGGTAATCAACGCTGGTTCGAATTTCCTGCCTAATCGGGCGTTCAGAGATGTCCTGACCTTATCAGGTGTCGGTATTGTACCAGGTGCCTACGGGCGCAATAGGCATGAGCTTTATCTACTTCAAAATGCAATCATGTGAACATAAAAAAAGGCCCTGGATAACTCCAGGGCCTTTCTTGAACGGCCAGCCCGTTTTCACCGGCTGGTTTAACTCCCCAAGGAGCCGTTGCTACTCTGCGAAACGCAGGGAAAACACGTTACTTGTTGCCACCCAGGCCCGCATTCAGCAGTTCAGCCAGATTGGCTGAAGCTTCATCGGCGGTAACCTGTGGAGCGGCCGGCGCATCACCCAACTGGCGACGACGTGCACGGTCCTGATGGTAGGCGTAACCGGTACCGGCTGGTATCAGTCGGCCTACTATCACGTTCTCTTTCAGGCCACGCAGTTCATCACGTTTCCCGGCAACTGCGGCTTCGGTAAGCACCCGCGTGGTTTCTTGGAACGAGGCTGCAGAGATAAACGACTCTGTCGCCAACGACGCTTTGGTGATACCCAGCAGATCACGGCTGTAGGTCATCTCAACCTTGCCATCCGCATCGAGCTGGCGGTTGGCAATTTTGACCCGCGAGTATTCAGCCTGTTCGCCTTCCAGGAAGTCAGTACCCGCCGAGCTTTCGATGGTGGCTTTACGCAGCATCTGACGAACGATAACTTCAATATGCTTATCGTTAATCTTCACGCCTTGCAGACGATAAACTTCCTGCACTTCGTTGACGATATAGCGCGTTACGGCATGGACGCCACGCAGACGCAGAATGTCATGCGGCGATTCCGGACCGTCGGAGATAACATCACCGCGTTCAACGCGTTCACCTTCAAATACGTTAAGCTGACGCCATTTCGGAATCATCTCTTCGTAGGCATCGCTGCCGTCGATCGGCGAGATAACCAGACGGCGTTTACCTTTGGTTTCTTTACCGAACGAAACTATGCCGCTGATTTCAGCCAGGATAGCAGGCTCTTTCGGGCGACGGGCTTCGAACAGGTCAGCAACGCGCGGCAGACCACCGGTAATATCCTTGGTACCACTGGATTCCTGCGGCAGACGCGCCAGGGTGTCACCGCCGGTGATTTTCACACCGTCTTCCAGCTGCACAATGGTTTTACCCGGCAGGAAGTACTGGGCAGGCATATCGGTGCCGGGGATCAGTACATCATCACCTTTGTCATTGACGATTTTCAGCGCCGGACGCAAGTCTTTACCGCCACCGGTACGTTCAGCCGTATCCAGTACCACGATTGACGACAGACCGGTCAATTCGTCGGTCTGACGAGTAATGGTCTGGCCATCGATCATGTCGGTGAAACGGATGTAACCGTCCACTTCAGTGATAACCGGCATGGTATGCGGGTCCCAGTTGGCCACGGTTTCGCCGCCAACCACTTCAGAACCGTCACCTTTCGCCATTACCGCACCGTAAGGCACTTTATAGCTTTCTTTGGTACGACCGAATTCGTCAATCAGTTTCAACTCGGTATTACGCGAGGTGATAACCAGCTTGCCGGTGCCGTTGATAACGAACTTGGCGTTGCTCAGACGGACGGTACCTTTGTTTTTCACCTGGATGCTGGATTCCGCAGCGTTACGGGATGCAGCCCCGCCGATATGGAAGGTACGCATCGTCAGCTGGGTACCCGGCTCACCGATGGACTGCGCAGCGATAACGCCGATGGCTTCGCCTTTGTTCACCAGATGGCCACGGGCCAGATCACGACCGTAACAGTTGGCGCAAACGCCAAAGTCGGTTTCGCAGGTAACCACCGAGCGAACCTTGATGATATCCACGGAGTTTTCTTCCAGGACGTCACACCATTGTTCATTAAGCAGCGTGTTGCGCTCAACCAGGATATCAGCAGTACCTGGTTTCAATACGTCTTCAGCGGTCACACGACCCAGAACACGTTCACGCAATGGCTCTTTGACGTCGCCACCCTCGATAACCGGGGTCATGGTGACGCCGGCATGGGTGCCGCAGTCATCTTCAGTCACCACCAGATCCTGCGCTACGTCGACCAGACGACGCGTCAGGTAACCGGAGTTAGCTGTTTTCAGTGCGGTATCCGCCAAACCTTTACGAGCACCGTGAGTAGAGATGAAGTACTGAAGTACGTTCAGACCTTCACGGAAGTTCGCGGTGATCGGTGTTTCGATGATGGAACCATCCGGCTTCGCCATCAGGCCACGCATACCCGCCAACTGACGGATCTGTGCGGCAGAACCACGCGCCCCGGAGTCGGCCATCATAAAGATACTGTTGAAGGAAACCTGACGTTCTTCCACGCCATCACGGTTGATGACTGCTTCGGTAGACAGGTTTTCCATCATTGCCTTGGCGACACGTTCGTTCGCTGCGGCCCAGATATCGATAACCTTGTTATAACGCTCGCCAACCGTCACCAGACCAGACTGGAACTGCTGCTGGATCTCAGCCACTTCAGCTTCGGCTTCTTCAATGATTTCCGCTTTCTTGGCCGGGATAACCATATCATCGATACCGACGGAAGAACCTGAACGCGCAGCGTAGGCAAAACCGGTGTACATGATCTGGTCAGCAAAGATAACGGTAGGCTTAAGGCCCAACACGCGGTAACAGGTATTCAGCATCTTGGAGATGGCTTTCTTGCCCAGAGCCTGGTTAACCAGAGCAAACGGCAGGCCTTTGGGCACGATCATCCAGAGTATGGCACGGCCCACAGTCGTATCGACAATGTGCGTGTTTTCTACCCATTCACCGCTTTCATTTTTTTCATGCTCGGTAATACGCACTTTAACACGCGCATGCAGCTCGGCAATACCGCCACGATAGATGCGCTCAGCTTCTTTCGGGCCGGTCAGTACCATGCCTTCGCCTTTGCCGTTCACACGGTCGCGAGTCATGTAGTAAAGACCCAGCACCACGTCCTGGGACGGAACGATGATAGGCTCGCCATTCGCCGGCGACAGGATGTTGTTGGTCGACATCATCAGGGCACGGGCTTCAAGCTGAGCTTCCAGCGTCAGCGGTACGTGTACCGCCATCTGGTCACCATCGAAGTCGGCGTTATAGGCCGCACACACCAGCGGGTGAAGCTGGATGGCTTTACCTTCGATCAGTACCGGTTCGAATGCCTGGATACCCAGACGGTGAAGCGTAGGCGCACGGTTGAGCATTACCGGGTGTTCACGGATGACTTCATCCAGGATATCCCACACCACGGCTTCTTCGCGTTCTACCATCTTCTTGGCGGCTTTGATGGTGGTCGCAAGACCGCGCAGCTCCAGCTTGCCATAGATGAAAGGTTTGAACAGTTCGAGCGCCATTTTCTTCGGCAGGCCACACTGATGCAGACGCAGGTATGGACCGACGGTGATAACCGAACGACCGGAATAATCGACGCGCTTACCGAGCAGATTCTGACGGAAACGACCTTGCTTACCTTTGATCATGTCAGCCAGCGATTTTAGCGGACGCTTGTTGGAACCAGTGATCGCGCGACCACGACGGCCGTTATCCAGCAAGGCATCTACCGCTTCCTGCAGCATACGCTTTTCGTTACGTACGATGATATCCGGCGCAGCCAGATCCAGCAGACGTTTCAACCGGTTGTTACGGTTGATGACGCGACGGTACAAATCGTTCAGATCGGAGGTCGCAAAGCGGCCGCCGTCCAGCGGCACCAGCGGACGCAGGTCCGGCGGCAATACCGGCAGCACGGTCAGGATCATCCACTCAGGCTTGTTGCCGGACTGAACGAAGGCTTCCAGCAGCTTGATACGCTTGGTCAGCTTCTTACGCTTGGTTTCAGAGTTGGTTTCGTCCAGCTCTTCGCGCAGTTGCTCGCATTCAGCTTCCAGATCCATGCTTTTCAGCAGGGCCTGAATAGCTTCGGCGCCCATTTTGGCATCGAATTCATCACCAAACTCTTCCAAGGCATCCAGATACTGCTCTTCAGTCAGGATCTGTCGACGCTCGAGATTGGTCATACCGCCTTCGACCACCACATAGGATTCGAAGTACAGCACGCGTTCGATATCACGCAGCGGCATATCCAGCAGCAGGCCGATACGGGAAGGCAGTGATTTCAAAAACCAGATGTGCGCAGTCGGGGAGGCAAGCTCAATGTGGCCCATGCGTTCACGACGCACTTTGGTCTGAGTCACCTCAACACCGCATTTTTCGCAAATCACGCCGCGGTGTTTAAGACGCTTGTACTTACCGCACAAGCATTCGTAATCTTTTACCGGCCCGAAAATACGCGCACAGAAAAGCCCGTCACGTTCAGGTTTGAACGTACGGTAGTTGATGGTTTCCGGCTTTTTAACTTCGCCGAACGACCAGGAACGGATCATGTCTGGCGAGGCCAGCGCAATTTTGATCGCGTCAAACTCTTCAGTCTTAGTTTGCGCTTTCAGAAACTTAAGCAAATCTTTCACGGATTGGCTCCTGTCGGAGTTAGACCTGTTAGGCGCCTGAAACACTCAGGCGCCCTTATTACCAGTGTGGTGCGGGCCGCACCCGGGCGGAAGAAAATCAGTCTTCTTCCAGCTCGATGTTGATGCCCAGGGAGCGGATTTCTTTCAACAATACATTGAACGATTCCGGCATCCCCGGCTCCATCGTATGGTTGCCATCCACGATATTTTTGTACATCTTGGTACGGCCGTTGACGTCGTCCGACTTGACGGTCAGCATTTCCTGCAGAGTATAGGCGGCACCATACGCTTCCAGTGCCCACACTTCCATCTCCCCGAAACGCTGTCCACCGAACTGCGCCTTACCACCCAGCGGCTGCTGAGTAACCAGGCTGTAGGAACCGGTGGAACGCGCATGCATCTTGTCATCAACCAAGTGGTTGAGTTTCAGCATGTACATATATCCCACGGTTACCTGACGTTCGAATTGCTCACCAGTACGGCCGTCAAACAATGTAATCTGGCCGGAGGTAGGCAGACCGCCCAATTGCAGCAGTTCTTTGATCTCTTTTTCCTTGGCGCCGTCAAATACCGGTGTTGCGATAGGCATGCCCTTTTTCAGGTTCTCAGCCAGACGCAGCACTTCGTCATCGGTGAAGGTGTTCAGGTCAACTTTCTGACGGACGTCATCACCCAGATCATAGGCCTTCTGGATAAATTCACGCAGTCTGGAAACATCTTCCTGTTTCTTGAGCATAGCGTTTATTTTGTCGCCGATGCCTTTTGCCGCCATACCCAGATGCGTTTCCAGGATCTGACCGATGTTCATACGCGAAGGTACGCCCAGCGGGTTCAGCACGATGTCAACCGGCACGCCGTTTTCATCGTAAGGCATATCTTCGATCGGGTTAATCTTTGAGATAACACCTTTGTTACCATGACGGCCGGCCATCTTGTCGCCTGGCTGGATCTGACGTTTAACCGCCAGGTAAACCTTGACGATTTTCAGCACGCCCGGCGCGAGGTCATCACCCTGGGTGATTTTACGACGCTTGGCTTCCAGCTTCTTCTCGAAGACGGTTTTCAATTCATCGTACTGCTCGGCCAACTGCTCGAGCTGGTTCTGCTTTTCTTCGTCGCTAAGGCCCAGCTCCAGCCAGCGCTCACGCGTCAGCTTAGCCAGTTTCTCAGCTTCGATACCGCCGGAAACCAGCACGTCATGAATACGGCCAAACAGGCCAGCTTCAAAGATCTGCAGTTCTTCAGTCAGGTCTTTTTTGGCCTGCTTCAGCTGCATTTCTTCAATTTCCAGCGCCCGTTTGTCTTTTTCCACGCCGTCACGGGTGAAGACCTGAACGTCGATTACCGTACCGGACACGCCATTTGGCACGCGCAGCGATGAATCTTTCACGTCGGAGGCTTTTTCACCAAAGATGGCGCGCAGCAATTTTTCTTCCGGCGTCAGTTGGGTTTCACCCTTAGGCGTTACCTTACCGACCAGGATATCGCCACCGGTCACTTCAGCACCGATATAAACGATACCGGACTCATCCAGTTTGGAGAGCGCAGCTTCACCGACGTTCGGGATGTCGGCGGTGATCTCTTCAGGCCCCAGCTTGGTGTCGCGGGATACGCAGGCCAGTTCCTGGATGTGGATAGTGGTGAAACGGTCTTCCTGTACTACGCGTTCAGAAACCAGGATGGAGTCTTCGAAGTTGTAGCCGTTCCACGGCATGAACGCGACGCGCATGTTTTGGCCCAAGGCCAGCTCACCCAGGTCGGTCGACGGACCGTCAGCCAGTACATCACCGCGTTCCACCGGTTCGCCCAGCGACACGCAAGGGATCTGGCTGATGCAGGTGTTCTGGTTGGAGCGGGTGTATTTGGTCAGGTTGTAGATGTCGATACCCGCTTCGCCAGCCTGCATTTCATCAGGATTGACGTTGATAACGATACGGGAAGCATCCACGTACTGAATGGTACCGCCACGGCGTGCAACGGCGGTAACGCCGGAGTCTACCGCCACCGCACGTTCCATACCGGTACCTACCAGCGGCTTGTCGGCGCGCAGGGTCGGGACCGCCTGACGTTGCATGTTCGCACCCATCAGGGCACGGTTGGCGTCATCGTGTTCCAGGAAGGGAATCAGTGAAGCACCAACCGATACCACCTGCTGAGTCGAAACGTCCATATAGTCCACCTGATCACGGGTGAACAGGCTGGATTCGCCTTTGCTGCGGCAGGTCACCAGGTCGTCAACGAAATGGCCTTCTTCGTCAAGATTGGTGTTGGCCTGGGCAATAACGAAGTTGCCTTCTTCAATCGCCGACAGGTAATTGATTTCGTCGGTAACCACGCCGTTATGCACACGACGATACGGCGTTTCCAGGAAGCCATATTCGTTGGTCTGCGCATAAACAGACAGTGAGTTGATAAGACCGATGTTCGGGCCTTCCGGCGTTTCAATCGGGCATACGCGGCCATAATGGGTCGGATGTACGTCACGGACTTCAAAGCCGGCACGCTCACGGGTCAGACCGCCTGGGCCCAGCGCAGAGATACGGCGCTTATGGGTTATTTCAGACAGCGGGTTGTTCTGATCCATGAACTGAGACAGCTGGCTTGAACCAAAGAACTCTTTCACTGCCGCCGAAATAGGCTTGGCATTGATCATGTCCTGCGGCATCAGCGTGTCCAGGTCACCCAGGGACAGACGCTCTTTGACCGCACGCTCAACACGCACCAGACCGACACGGAACTGGTTTTCCGCCATTTCACCCACGGAACGGATACGACGGTTGCCCAGATGGTCGATATCATCCACTTCACCGATACCGTTACGGATATCAATGAGTTTCTTCATTACTTCGATGATGTCCAGCTTGGACAGAATGCCCGAACCTTCGATTTCTTCACGCAGCAATGAACGGTTGAACTTCATCCGGCCGACGGCGGAAAGATCGTAGCGATCTTCGGAGAAGAACAGGTTCTCGAACAGGTTCTCAGCCGCTTCACGGGTCGGTGGCTCGCCAGGACGCATCATGCGGTAGATTTCAACCAGCGCGCTCAGGCGATCGCTGGTCGGGTCTACGCGTAGCGTTTCGGACATGTAGGCGCCATGGTCCAGATCATTGGTGAACAGCGTCTCAATGCGCTTATGTCCAGCCTGGCTCAGCTTGGCCAGCAGATCCAATGACAGTTCCATGTTGGCCGGGCAGATGATCTCACCGGTGTTTTCGTCGATGTAATCTTTAACAACGACCTTACCGATAATGTATTCAACCGGCACTTCGATTTTTTCAACGCCGTCTTTTTCAAGCTGACGAATATGGCGCGCAGTGATGCGACGACCTTTTTCGACATAGACGGTGCCGCTTGATTCGATATCAAACGACGCGGTTTCACCACGTAAACGCTCAGGAACGAGTTCCATCTGCAGTTTTTTGTCGTGGATTTCATAAACCACTTTGTCGAAGAACGTATCGAGGATCTGGTTCGTGGTGTAATTCAACGCACGCAGAATGATGGTCGCCGGCAATTTACGGCGACGGTCGATACGGACAAACAAATTATCTTTCGGGTCGAATTCAAAATCCAACCAGGAACCGCGGTAAGGGATGATGCGTGCGTTGTAAAGCACTTTACCAGACGAATGCGTCTTGCCCTTGTCGCTATCAAAAAACACACCGGGGCTACGATGCAACTGGGAGACGATAACACGCTCAGTCCCGTTAATCACAAAGGTGCCGTTGTCGGTCATGAGCGGAATTTCGCCCATGTAGACTTCCTGTTCCTTGATGTCTTTTACCGTACCTTCAGGCGCTTCGCGCTCATAAATGATAAGGCGCAGTTTTACGCGCAGCGGTGCCGAAAAGGTCACCCCGCGGATCTGGCACTCTTTGACATCAAAGACCGGTTCGCCCAGACGGTAGCTGACATATTGCAGCTCCGAATTGCCACTGTAGCTCTGGATCGGGAATACAGAACGGAACGCTGCTTCCAGCCCGTACTGACCTTCTGGATCCTGCTCAATAAACTTCTGGAACGAATCCAGCTGTATGGAAAGGAGGTAAGGGATGTCCAAAACCTGGGGACGTTTCCCGAAGTCCTTACGAATGCGTTTTTTTTCGGTATAGGAGTAAACCATAGGGTTCCTCAGCTCGCTGATCAGTGACCCACTCTGCCTGCCTTAACAAGACAGTTCATGCAATACTATTTTATTTATTCAGAGGGGAGGATATCCCTCTGCAATACCCATTTCTATCACTCCCAAATCATTTCGCCGTACGTTGCTAAACCAGGGAGGCTTTACAGGAAATACGGTATATTGAGTCGTCGATAGAAAGAAATATTGAGGTTATTCAATGACTAAATAGTATGAAAAGCCATTGACGCCCTACAGCGCAAAAAGGCTGGTGACCATTAAGCCACCAGCCATCAGCCTGTTGTCAGGCTGCAATCCGGGAGATTAAATTACTTAATCTCAACAGAAGCGCCTGCTTCTTCCAGAGCTTTCTTCAGTGATTCAGCGTCATCTTTGCTCACGCCTTCTTTCATCGTTGCCGGAGCAGACTCAACCAGATCTTTGGCTTCTTTCAGGCCCAGACCAGTTGCGCCACGAACGGCTTTGATGACAGATACTTTGTTACCGCCAATGGCAGTCAGTACGACGTCAAACTCGGTTTTCTCTTCAGCAGCTTCAGCCGGGCCAGCAGCGACAGCTACGGCAGAGGCGGCAGAAACGCCGAATTTTTCTTCCATCAGGGAGATCAGTTCAACAACGTCCATTACGGACATTTCTGCAACTGCGTCCAGAATTTGTTCTTTAGTGATAGACATAACAATTGTTCCTAAAATTCAGAAATAGATTATACGTTTGCCATTGCAACCGAAAGTAAGGGGCAATTAAGCCGCTTCTTTTTGATCGCGCAGTGCAGCCAGAGTACGGACCAGTTTGCCTGCAGAGGCTTCTTTCATGGCCGACATCAGGCGTGCGATAGCTTCGTCGTAAGTTGGCAGAGTTGCCAGGCGATCGATATTAGCCGCCGTGATAACTTCGCCTTCAAAGGCTGCTGCTTTAACCTCGAATTTTGCATTGTCTTTGGCAAAAGCCTTGAACAGACGAGCAGCTGCGCCCGGGTGTTCGTTAGAGAATGCAATCAGGGTCGGACCAACAAACGTGTCTTTCAGGCATTCGAAAGGAGTGCCTTCAACGACGCGGCGCAGCAAGGTGTTGCGAACAACACGCATGTAAACGCCAGCTTCACGACCTGCTTTACGCAGTTCAGTCATTTTATCTACTGTTACGCCACGGGAATCCGCAACCACAGCAGACAGCGCGCCTTTGGCTACTTCGTTGACTTCAGCAACAATCGCTTGTTTGTCTTGAAGATTTAATGCCATTAGCTTTTGCTCCTGGATTTAGCCGGGAAACACCCCGGAACTCACATCGCTTATCGCCAAAATGGTGATAAGCGTCTAAACACGGTGAGCAGAATCCAGCAAACGAATAATGTTATTCAGGCTCTGTCACCGTCTACGCAGGAAGATTAAGTGCTGTTACACACACCTGCGGTCTTGGACGGAGGCTTGGATAGGCCAAGCTCCAACCGAAAAATCTTTGTTCTGTTTCGCCACGATGAAAAAAGCGTCAAATAACGAAACAACGGGCGTTAGATTCTAGACAAATCTTACGCCCGCGTAAAGGGGCAGTTAGACAGTTGTTGTCGCCAGGCCACTTTGATCGACAGACAGACCGGCACCCATAGTGGTTGACAGGCTGACTTTTTTGATGTAGACACCTTTGGCCTGAGTCGGTTTGGCTTTCTTCAGCGCGATCAGCAGGGCTTCCAGGTTTTCTTTCAATTTGTCGGTATCAAAATCCACTTTACCAATGGTGGTATGGATGATGCCGTTTTTGTCATTACGGTAACGAACCTGACCGGCTTTGGCATTTTTAACTGCTTCAGCTACGTTAGGTGTTACTGTGCCGACTTTCGGGTTAGGCATCAGGCCACGCGGACCGAGGATCTGGCCCAGCTGGCCAACCACGCGCATCGCATCCGGCGAAGCGATGACCACGTCGAAGTTGAACTCGCCTTTCTTGATCTGATCAGCCAGATCGTCCATGCCTACCAGATCAGCGCCGGCTTCTTTCGCTGCTTCAGCGTTAGCGCCCTGGGTGAACACGGCAACACGAACAGTACGACCGGTGCCGTGCGGAAGCACGGTAGCGCCACGGACGTTCTGATCGGATTTACGTGCATCAATGCCAAGGTTCACGGCAACGTCGATGCTTTCAACGAACTTGGCGGTGGCCAGTTCTTTCAGCAGGGTAACCGCTTCGCTGATTTCGTATTGTTTGGTGCTGTCCACTTTGTCACGGATAACACGCAGGCGCTTGGTCAGTTTAGCCATTTCTTAGTCCTCCACTACCAGGCCCATGGAACGAGCAGTACCCTCGATGGAGCGAGACATCGCTTCCACGTCGGCACCCGTCATATCCGCCGCTTTGGTTTCCGCGATTTCGCGGATCTGAGCGTTGGTCACTTTACCGACTTTCTCTTTGTTCGGTTTACCAGAACCTGACTTCACGCCTGCAGCTTTCTTCAGCAGAACGGCAGCTGGCGGGGTCTTGGTAACGAAGGTGAAAGAACGGTCGGAATAAACGGTAATAACAACCGGAATCGGTAAACCTTTTTCCATGCTTTCAGTTTTAGCATTGAAGGCTTTACAGAATTCCATGATGTTAACGCCCTGCTGGCCCAGAGCCGGACCTACTGGCGGACTCGGGTTAGCCATACCTGCAGCAACCTGCAGTTTGACATAGGCTTGTACTTTCTTGGCCATGTGTATTTCCTCTAGCGGGTGATAGCGCCGGTTAAGGCTCCCCAGTGTATAAATCTTATTTACATGCGCTACGGCATATAAAAACGAAAGGCGCGAAATTCTAGTTTAATTTCGCGCCTCTGGCAAGCTTTAATATCAGACAGTCGCCGTTGGGCAATCAGCCTTTTTCCACCTGGCCAAAATCCAGTTCGACCGGCGTGGCGCGGCCAAAGATTGAGACCGACACCTTCAGGCGGCTTTTTTCGTAGTCCACTTCCTCGACCACGCCGTTGAAGTCGGCAAACGGGCCATCGCTGACGCGCACCAGTTCACCCGGTTCAAACATGGTTTTCGGACGAGGCTTATCACCGACCTGCTGGAGACGATTCATGATCGCATCCACTTCTTTATCGCTGATAGGCGCTGGGCGATCGGAGGTACCGCCGATAAATCCCATGACACGGGGCACGCTGCGCACTAAATGCCAGCTAGCATCATTCATCACCATTTGCACCAGCACATAGCCCGGGAAGAATTTACGCTCGCTTTTGCGACGCTGTCCGCCACGAATTTCGACCACTTCTTCCGTCGGTACCATCACTTCGCCAAACAGTTCTTCCATATCATGCAGTTTGATATGTTCGCGTAGGGATTGCGCTACGCGTCCTTCGAACCCGGAGAACGCCTGAACGACGTACCAACGTTTTTTCGGAGCTTCAGACATCTTAGAACCTCAGGCCAGTAATAAACGATACCAGACGGACCAGAATACCATCCAGTCCCCACAGAATCAGTGACATCACGGCGGTCACCGCGGCGACGATTAACGTGGTATGTAACGTTTCCTGGCGGGTCGGCCAAATCACTTTACGTACTTCGGTGCGCGCTTCACGCGCAAACGCAACGGTCGATTTGCCTTTTACAGTCATTAAGGCAACACCGCCTGCAATAGCGATAATAAGCACGACAGCCAGCGCGCGCAGCGGCAGGCTATACGCACGGTAATAATAATTACCGACGATGGCCACCACTAACAGTACAGCGACAACTAACCACTTAACCACTTCCAGGCCGCGCCCGCTTCCTTGAGCTTCGGTATTCGCACTCATAAAAAAAACCTGTCACATAGGATTCAGACAAACAACTAAGCCCCGCGTAGGGCGAGGCTACCAACCGAAGAATGCTCTGGATTAGCAACAAAACTCCGGAGTATTACGTCGTAGATGAAGAGCCCATCTCACCAATGATTATGACGTAAAATCGCTAATGAGATAGGTTCTCTATCACAGCGTAGAAAAAGGGCATCAAATGATGCCCTCTAACCGCGCGTCACGTCAAATGTTATTCGATAACTTTATCTGACGGTGCGATCTTAAGCGATAACTTTCGCTACCACGCCGGCGCCGACAGTACGGCCACCTTCACGGATGGCGAAACGCAGGCCGTCATCCATGGCGATCGGGGCA
>NZ_SMCR01000018.1 GCF_004343195.1 Biostraticola tofi
TGCCCCGATCGCCATGGATGACGGCCTGCGTTTCGCCATCCGTGAAGGTGGCCGTACTGTCGGCGCCGGCGTGGTAGCGAAAGTTATCGCTTAAGGCCTCGTGCCTAAAGTAGAAAGGGGCGCCTGCGGGCGCCCTTTTTTTTACCAGCGCGGAACCATTGCCGCAACTCGAAATAATTACACTTCCCCTATTGAAATGACACGCGTTCTCATTTACATTGTGTGCAGAATTGAGCCAGTAGGTATTTTACATGTACGTGTGTCTATGCAATGCGGTCAGCGATAAAACCATCCGCAGTACCGTCCAGCGTTTTCAACCGCAGAGTATTCGGGAATTGAAATGCCTGGTGCCGGTAGGAAACAAATGCGGTAAATGTATTCGGGTCGCGCGTGAAATTCTTGAAGATGAATTAAATAGAGTTCCGTTGTACGAAGAGATCGCATAAAGACCTAAATTTTGTAAGGCATTACCTTTGATTTTGATCGTCTTGGTTATACTCTGTTCATTACCGTAACGGAGGAGTTAATCATGAAAGGCGATCCCCAAATAATTGTTCATCTCAACAAGCTGCTGGGTAACGAACTGGTAGCCATCAATCAATACTTCCTGCATGCGCGTATGTTCAAGAACTGGGGCCTGATGCGTCTCAATGATGTCGAGTATCATGAATCCATCGATGAAATGAAACATGCCGACCGTTACATTGAACGGATTCTGTTCCTTGAAGGGCTGCCCAACCTGCAGGACCTCGGCCGGCTGAACATCGGCGAGGACGTCGAAGAAATGCTGCGCTCGGATTTGAACCTCGAGCTGCAGGGCGCACAGGATTTGCGTGAAGGTATCGCCTACGCTGATTCAGTCAGGGACTATGTGTCCCGCGACCTGATGATTGAGATTCTGGCGGATGAAGAAAGCCATATTGATTTCCTGGAAACCGAACTCGATCTTATCAAGCGCATCGGCGTGCAGAATTATCTCCAGTCACAACTGAAAGATGCGGCCCAGTAAAAAAAAGAACAAGACGTCCCCGCAGGTGCCGGTCAACAGGCGCCTCGCTGGGGAACAGGCTGGAAAATGCCCAGCGGGCAGGGTTTGATCTGGGGATAAGCGGTCCAGTTTCCCCTCCAGGCGACCCTTTTGCAATTATGCGCTGATGCTGCTTGCTTCCTGAGCACACTCACGTATAATGCGCGGGCTTATCTCATATAAAGAGCTAAGCCGACTCCCTGAGTCCGCGCTGGCCACGCAAGTGGTAAGCCAGCACACAACATCCCCGATATGGGGATAATACTGAACGATTACACTCCCCCATCAATCGAAATGGGTGTGAGGAGTAATTTTCTACGTTTATAAATAATTGGAGCTCTGGTCTCATGCAGAACCAAAGAATCCGTATCCGTTTGAAAGCGTTTGATCATCGTTTGATCGATCAATCAACCGCGGAAATCGTCGAGACTGCTAAGCGTACCGGTGCTCAGGTACGTGGTCCGATCCCGCTGCCGACTCGCAAAGAGCGCTTTACCATTCTGATCTCTCCGCACGTCAACAAAGATGCGCGCGATCAGTATGAAATCCGCACTCATAAGCGTCTGGTTGACATCGTTGAGCCAACCGAAAAAACCGTTGATGCTCTGATGCGTCTGGATCTGGCTGCTGGCGTTGACGTGCAGATCAGCCTGGGTTAATCAGGTCATCGAACGATTGAGAGGTTGAACAATGAAGGGTTTAGTCGGTCGTAAAGTGGGCATGACTCGCATCTTCACTGAAGATGGCGTTTCTATCCCAGTAACCGTTATTGAAATCGAAGCTAACCGCGTTACCCAGGTTAAAGACCTGGAAAACGACGGATACCGCGCTATCCAAGTTACCACTGGCACCAAAAAAGCCAACCGTGTAACGAAAGCGGCAGCCGGTCACTTCGCCAAAGCAGGCGTTGAAGCTGGTCGTGGTCTGTGGGAATTCCGCGTCGAAGACGGCGAAGAAATTACTGCAGGTCAGAGCATCAGTGTTGAACTGTTTGCAGAAGTTAAAAAAGTTGACGTTACCGGTACTTCTAAAGGTAAAGGATTTGCAGGCACTGTAAAGCGCTGGAACTTCCGTACTCAGGATGCTACCCATGGTAACTCCTTGTCCCACCGCGTACCGGGTTCTATCGGTCAGAACCAGACTCCGGGCAAAGTATTCAAGGGCAAGAAAATGGCAGGCCAAATGGGTAACGAACGTGTAACCGTTCAAAGCCTGGACGTAGTACGTGTTGACGTTGAGCGCAACCTGCTGCTGGTCAAAGGCGCCGTTCCGGGAGCTACCGGTGGCGACCTGATCGTTAAACCGGCTGTCAAGGCGTAACGTCGAGGAGATAGGAATGGAATTGGTATTGAAAGACGCGCAAAGCGCGCTGACTGTTTCCGAAACTACCTTCGGCCGTGACTTCAACGAAGCGCTGGTACACCAGGTTGTTGTTGCTTATGCAGCAGGTGCCCGTCAAGGTACTCGTGCTCAGAAGACCCGTGCCGAAGTAACTGGTTCCGGTAAAAAACCGTGGCGTCAGAAGGGTACCGGCCGTGCACGTTCCGGTACAGTAAAAAGCCCGATCTGGCGTTCTGGTGGCGTGACTTTTGCAGCTAAGCCGCAAGACCACAGCCAGAAGGTAAACAAAAAGATGTACCGCGGGGCGCTGAAAAGCATCCTGTCTGAACTGGTACGTCAGGATCGTCTGATCGTTGTCGAGCAGTTCTCTGTTGATGCACCGAAAACCAAGTTGCTGGCGCAGAAACTGAAAGACATGGCTCTGGAAGATGTGCTGATCATTACCGGCGAACTGGATGAAAATCTGTTCCTGGCTGCACGTAACCTCTACAAAGTAGACGTACGTGACGCTGCAGGTATCGATCCGGTTAGCTTGATCGCCTTCGACAAAGTCGTTATGACGGCTGAAGCTGTGAAGCAAGTTGAGGAGATGCTGGCATGATTCGTGAAGAACGTCTGCTGAAAGTATTGCGCGCGCCGCACGTTTCTGAGAAAGCGTCTGCAGCGATGGAAAAATCAAACACCATCGTACTCAAAGTTGCTAAAGACGCGACTAAAGCAGAAATTAAAGCCGCTGTGCAAAAACTGTTTGAAGTCGAAGTCAATGAAGTTAACACCCTGGTCGTTAAAGGGAAAGTTAAGCGTCATGGACAGCGTATCGGTCGTCGTAGCGACTGGAAAAAAGCTTACGTCACCCTGAAAGAAGGCCAGAATATGGACTTCATTGGCGGCGCTGAGTAAGTCGGAGGAGTAAGAACAATGGCAATTGTTAAATGTAAACCGACATCTCCGGGTCGTCGCCACGTAGTTAAAGTGGTCAACCCAGAGCTGCACAAGGGCAAGCCTTACGCCCCGTTGCTGGAAAAACTCAGCAAGTCTGGTGGTCGTAACAATAATGGCCGTATCACTACGCGTCATATTGGTGGTGGCCATAAGCAGCATTATCGTCTGGTTGACTTTAAACGTGACAAAGATGGTATCCCGGCTGTTGTTGAACGTCTGGAATATGATCCGAACCGTTCTGCTAACATCGCTCTGGTGTTATACAAAGACGGCGAGCGTCGTTATATCCTGGCCCCGAAAGGCCTGAAAGCCGGTGACCAGATTCAATCTGGCGTCGATGCGGCAATCAAGGCCGGTAATGCCCTGCCGATGCGCAATATCCCGGTTGGTTCCACCGTTCATAACGTGGAATTGAAACCAGGTAAAGGCGGTCAGCTGGCGCGTTCAGCCGGTGCTTATGTTCAGATTGTTGCTCGTGACGGTTCTTATGTCACTCTGCGTCTTCGCTCTGGCGAAATGCGTAAAGTACAGACCGACTGCCGCGCGACTCTGGGCGAAGTAGGTAATGCCGAACACATGTTGCGTGTACTGGGTAAAGCTGGCGCCAGCCGCTGGCGTGGCATCCGTCCTACCGTTCGCGGTACGGCGATGAACCCGGTTGACCATCCACACGGTGGTGGTGAAGGTCGTAACTTTGGTAAGCACCCGGTAAGTCCGTGGGGCGTACAGACCAAAGGTAAGAAGACCCGTAGCAATAAGCGTACTGATAAATTCATCGTACGTCGCCGTAGTAAATAATTATTAGAGGATAAACCATGCCACGTTCTCTCAAGAAAGGTCCATTTATTGACCTGCACTTGCTGAAGAAGGTAGAGAAAGCGGTGGAAAGCGGTGACAAGAAGCCTATTCGCACTTGGTCCCGTCGTTCAACGATCTTTCCAACAATGATCGGTTTGACCATCGCTGTCCATAATGGTCGTCAGCACGTACCAGTCTTTGTAGCCGATGAAATGGTCGGTCACAAACTGGGTGAATTCGCGCCGACGCGTACTTATCGCGGCCATGCGGCCGATAAAAAGGCTAAAAAGCGCTAAGGTAGGAGGAAGAGATGGAAACTATAGCTCAACATCGCCACGCTCGTTCTTCTGCTCAGAAGGTTCGCCTGGTGGCTGACCTTATCCGCGGTAAGAAAGTGTCGCAAGCTCTGGAAGTTCTGACCTACACCAACAAGAAAGCTGCTGGTCTGGTCAAGAAAGTACTGGAGTCTGCCATTGCTAACGCTGAACACAACGATGGCGCAGATATCGATGATCTGAAAGTCTCGAAAATATTCGTGGACGCCGGTCCCAGCATGAAGCGCATTATGCCTCGTGCCAAGGGTCGTGCAGATCGCATCCTGAAGCGCACCAGCCACATTACTGTGGTTGTGTCCGATCGCTGAGACTCTGGAGACTAGCAATGGGTCAGAAAGTACATCCTAATGGTATTCGCCTGGGTATTGTCAAACCCTGGAATTCTACCTGGTATGCAAATACTAAAGAATTCGCTGACAACCTGGACAGCGACTTTAAAGTTCGTCAATTCCTGACTAAGGAACTGTCGAAAGCTTCGGTTTCTCGTATCGTTATCGAACGCCCGGCCAAGAGCATCCGTGTGACTATCCACACTGCTCGTCCAGGTATCGTTATCGGTAAGAAAGGCGAAGATGTCGAAAAATTGCGTAAGGTCGTAGCGGACATCGCTGGCGTACCGGCGCAAATCAATATTGCCGAAGTCCGTAAACCGGAACTGGACGCGAAATTGGTAGCTGACAGCATTTCTTCGCAGCTGGAACGTCGTGTCATGTTCCGTCGTGCGATGAAGCGTGCTGTACAGAACGCCATGCGTCTTGGCGCTAAGGGTATTAAAGTTGAAGTCAGCGGCCGCCTGGGTGGCGCTGAAATCGCACGTACCGAATGGTACCGCGAAGGTCGCGTTCCGTTGCATACACTGCGTGCGGATATCGACTACAACACCTCCGAAGCGCACACCACTTATGGTGTCATCGGCGTTAAAGTGTGGATCTTCAAAGGTGAGATTCTGGGTGGTATGGCTGCCGTTGAACAACCGGAAAAACCGGCTGCTCAACCTAAAAAGCAGCAGCGTAAAGGCCGCAAGTAAGGAGAGTCGCTGATGTTACAACCAAAGCGTACAAAATTCCGTAAGATGCACAAGGGCCGCAACCGTGGCCTGGCAGCGGGCACGGATGTTAGCTTCGGTACTTTCGGTCTGAAAGCTGTTGGCCGTGGTCGTCTGACCGCTCGTCAAATCGAAGCAGCACGTCGTGCTATGACACGTGCAGTTAAGCGTCAAGGTAAAATCTGGATCCGTATTTTCCCGGACAAACCGATTACCGAGAAGCCGCTGGAAGTTCGTATGGGTAAAGGTAAAGGTAACGTAGAGTATTGGGTTGCCTTGATTCAACCGGGTAAAGTCCTGTATGAAATGGACGGTGTACCGGAAGAGCTGGCCCGCGAAGCCTTCAAGCTGGCAGCAGCGAAACTGCCGATTAAAACCACCTTTGTAACTAAGACGGTGATGTAATGAAAGCACAAGAGCTGCGCGAAAAAAGCGCTGAAGAGCTGAACACAGAATTGTTGAACCTGCTGCGTGAGCAATTCAACCTGCGCATGCAATCAGCAAGTGGCCAGCTGCAACAAACTCACCTGTTGAAGCAAGTGCGCCGCAATGTTGCGCGCGTTAAGACGTTATTGACTGAGAAGGCGGGTGCGTAATGAGTGACAATATCCGTACTCTGCAAGGTCGCGTTGTCAGCGACAAAATGGAGAAATCCATTGTCGTTGCTATCGAACGTTTTGTGAAGCACCCGATTTACGGCAAATTCATCAGACGCACGACCAAATTGCACGTACATGATGAGAGCAATGAAAGCGGCATTGGTGACATCGTTGAAATCAGCGAATGTCGTCCAATCTCCAAGACTAAGTCCTGGACGCTTGTTCGCGTTGTAGAGAAAGCGATTCTGTAATACAGTAAGCGCGCTTTAAACTAATACACGGCTCAAAGCACGAGCCGTGTATTTTTTCTACCCATACGTCAGGAGCGGTGTTATAATGCTGCGCCCTGTATTATGGGGTTTTTCTTAACGACCTAATCGGGTCCTAAGTTGTAGTTGACATTAGCGGAGCACTAACATGATCCAAGAACAGACTATGCTGACCGTGGCCGACAACTCCGGTGCACGTCGCGTAATGTGTATCAAGGTTCTAGGTGGCTCGCACCGTCGCTACGCAGGCATCGGTGACATCATTAAAATTACCATCAAGGAAGCAATTCCTCGCGGTAAAGTTAAAAAGGGTGATGTCCTGAAGGCGGTAGTGGTGCGCACCAAAAAGGGTGTTCGTCGCCCTGACGGTTCTGTCGTTCGCTTCGATGGCAATGCTTGTGTTTTGTTGAATAACAATAGCGAGCAGCCTATCGGTACCCGTATTTTTGGGCCGGTGACTCGTGAACTGCGTACCGAAAAGTTCATGAAGATTATTTCCCTGGCACCTGAAGTACTTTAAGGAGCGAATCATGGCAGCGAAAATCCGTCGTGATGACGAAGTTATTGTGCTTACCGGCAAAGATAAAGGTAAGCGCGGTAAAGTTAAAAATGTCCTGTCTACTGGCAAGGTCATTGTTGAAGGTATCAATCTGGTCAAGAAACACCAAAAACCAGTACCGGCCATGAACCAGCCGGGTGGCATCGTTGAAAAGGAAGCGGCAATTCAGCTTTCCAACGTTGCAATCTTCAATGGTGCGTCCAGCAAGGCGGACCGTGTGGGCTTTAAGATCGAAGATGGCAAGAAAGTGCGTATCTTCAAATCTAACGGCGAAACAATCAAGTAACTGGAGTAGTACGATGGCGAAACTGCATGATTACTACAAAGACGAAGTGGTCGCTCAACTCATGAAAGAGTTCGACTACCATTCTGTCATGCAAGTCCCTCGGGTCGAGAAGATCACCTTGAATATGGGTGTGGGTGAAGCTATTGCCGATAAGAAACTGCTGGATAACGCATCAGCTGACTTAGCGAAGATTTCAGGCCAAAAGCCGCTTATCACCAAAGCACGCAAATCTGTTGCTGGCTTCAAAATCCGTCAGGGCTATCCGATCGGCTGTAAAGTAACCCTGCGTGGCGAACGCATGTGGGAGTTCTTTGAGCGACTGATTTCCATTGCTGTACCGCGTATCCGTGACTTCCGGGGCCTGTCCTCCAAGTCATTCGATGGCCGTGGCAACTACAGCATGGGCGTGCGTGAACAGATCATCTTCCCGGAAATCGACTACGACAAAGTCGATCGCGTTCGTGGCATGGATATTACCATAACCACTACTGCGAAATCCGATGATGAAGGTCGGGCACTGTTGGCCGCCTTTAACTTCCCATTCCGCAAGTAAGGTAGGGTTACTAATGGCTAAGCAATCCATGAAAGCACGTGAAGTTAAGCGTGTGAAATTAGCTGATAAATTCTTCGCAAAACGCGCTGAACTTAAAACCATCATCTCCGACGTGAATGCTTCTGATGAAGAGCGTTGGGATGCGGTTCTCAAGCTGCAGACTCTGCCGCGTGATTCCAGCCCGTCTCGTCAGCGTAACCGCTGCCGCCAAACTGGTCGTCCGCACGCTTTCCTGCGGAAATTCGGGTTGAGCCGTATCAAGGTCCGTGAAGCCGCTATGCGCGGTGAAATCCCGGGTCTGAGAAAGGCTAGCTGGTAATTGTCACCAATTGAATCACGGGAGTAAAGACAGATGAGCATGCAAGATCCGATCGCGGATATGCTGACCCGTATCCGTAACGGTCAAACCGCGAACAAAACAGCGGTCTCCATGCCTTCCTCCAAGCTTAAAGTGGCAATCGCCAATTTGCTGAAAGAAGAAGGCTTTATTGAAGACTACAAAATTGAAGGCGACACCAAGCCTACTCTGGAACTGGTACTGAAGTACTTCCAGGGTAAGCCGGTCGTAGAAACTATTCAGCGTATCAGCCGCCCTGGTCTGCGTATCTATAAGAAAAAAGATGCGTTACCGAAAGTTATGGCCGGCATGGGTATCGCAGTTATTTCTACCTCTAAAGGTGTTATGACTGATCGTGCAGCTCGCCAAGCAGGTCTTGGTGGCGAGATTATCTGCTACGTAGCTTAATTGGGAGGAAAGAATGTCTCGTGTTGCTAAAGCACCCGTCGTCATTCCTGCCGGCGTAGAGGTAAAACTCAACGGTCAGGTTATTTCGATTAAAGGTAAAAACGGCGAGCTGACTCGTACTATCCACGATGCTGTTGACGTTCAACAAGCAGACGGTCATTTGACATTCGCACCGCGCGAAGGTTTTGCAAATGGCTGGGCTCTGGCAGGCACCACTCGTGCCCTGGCGAACGCAATGGTTATTGGTGTTACTGACGGCTTCACTAAAAAGCTACAGCTGGTAGGCGTAGGTTATCGCGCTGCAGTTAAAGGCAACTCCGTGAATTTGTCTCTGGGCTTTTCACACCCCGTTGACCATGAACTGCCGGCAGGAATCACTGCAGAATGTCCAAGCCAAACTGAAATCGTGCTGAAAGGCGCTGATAAGCAGGCTGTTGGCCAGGTTGCTGCTGATTTACGTGCCTACCGTCGCCCTGAGCCTTACAAAGGCAAAGGTGTCCGTTACGCCGACGAAGTCGTGCGTACCAAAGAGGCTAAGAAGAAGTAAGGTAACACTATGGATAAGAAATCAGCTCGTATCCGTCGTGCGACCCGCGCACGCCGCAAGCTCCAAGAACTGGGCGCAACCCGCCTGGTGGTGCATCGCACTCCGCGACATATTTACGCGCAGGTTATCGCACCTAACGGTTCTGAAGTCCTGGTAGCCGCTTCTACAGTAGAAAAAGCTATTTCGGAGCAATTAAAGGGTACCGGAAACAAAGACGCCGCTATTGCCGTAGGTAAAACTATCGCTGAGCGCGCTCTGGAAAAAGGCATCAAGATCGTCGCTTTTGACCGTTCCGGGTTCCAATATCATGGTCGAGTCCAGGCACTGGCAGATGCTGCCCGTGAAGCTGGCCTTCAGTTCTAAGGTAGGGGTGTAAGATGTCTCAACACACTGAGAAACAAGCTGGTGAACTGCAGGAAAAGCTGATCGCGGTAAATCGCGTATCTAAAACCGTAAAAGGTGGCCGTATATTCAGCTTTACCGCACTGACAGTCGTTGGTGATGGTAACGGTCGCGTTGGTTTTGGCTACGGCAAAGCACGCGAAGTTCCGGCAGCGATCCAGAAAGCGATGGAGAAAGCCCGTCGCAACATGATGAATGTCGCGCTGAATAGCGGCACCCTGCAGCATCCTGTAAAAGGTGCTCACACGGGTTCTCGTGTATTCATGCAGCCGGCTTCCGAAGGTACCGGTATTATTGCCGGTGGTGCAATGCGCGCCGTCCTGGAAGTCGCAGGGGTTCACAACGTATTAGCAAAAACATATGGTTCCACCAACCCGATCAACGTGGTTCGTGCCACCATTGATGCGCTTGCTAATATGAAGTCCCCTGAAATGGTCGCTGCCAAGCGTGGTAAATCCGTTGAAGAAATTCTGGGGTAATTGACCATGGCACAGACTATTAAAATCACACAGACTCGCAGTTCCATCGGTCGTCTGCCGAAACACAAGGCAACTTTGGTTGGCTTGGGCCTGCGTCGCATTGGTCACACCGTAGAGCGGGAAGACACCCCTGCAGTACGCGGTATGGTCAATTTGGTTTCCTACATGGTCAAGGTTGAGGAGTAAGATATGCGTTTAAATACTCTGTCACCGGCTGAGGGATCCAGACAAGCGCCTAAGCGCAAAGGCCGTGGTATCGGTTCAGGTCTGGGTAAAACCGCAGGTCGTGGTCACAAAGGTCAGAACTCACGTTCTGGCGGTGGCGTACGTCGTGGTTTCGAAGGCGGCCAGATGCCATTGTATCGTCGTCTGCCGAAGTTCGGTTTCACTTCGCGTAAAGCAATGGTCACTGCGGAAGTTCGCTTGTCCGATCTGACGCACATTGAAGCTGATGTTATCGATCTGAACGTACTGAAAGCCGCTAACGTTGTTGGCATCCAGATTGAGTTCGCGAAAGTCATCCTTTCGGGCGAAGTCACTCGTGCAGTTACCCTGCGCGGTCTGCGTGCCACTAAAGGCGCGCGTGCTGCAATCGAAGCTGCTGGCGGTAAAATTGAGGAATAAGTAGCAGATGGCCAAACAACCAGGATTAGACTTTCAGAGTGCTAAAGGTGGACTCGGTGAGCTGAAACGCAGACTTTTGTTTGTAATCGGTGCGCTGATTGTCTTCCGCATCGGCTCTTTTATTCCGATTCCTGGTATCGATGCCACTGTACTTGCGAAATTGCTCGAACAGCAAAGAGGCACCATCATTGAAATGTTCAACATGTTCTCTGGTGGTGCGCTTAGCCGTGCTTCTATCTTCGCACTTGGGATCATGCCGTATATTTCGGCGTCGATCATCATACAGCTGCTGACTGTCGTACATCCGGCACTGGCGGAGATTAAGAAAGAGGGTGAGGCTGGCAGGCGTAAAATCAGCCAGTACACTCGCTGGGGCACGTTGGTATTAGGTATATTCCAGTCAATCGGTATTGCTACCGGTTTACCGAATATGCCTGGAATGCAGGGTCTGGTGTTAAATCCAGGCTTTGCGTTTTACTTTACCGCAGTTGTGAGCCTGGTCTCGGGAACAATGTTTCTGATGTGGCTGGGTGAACAGATAACTGAACGAGGTATCGGCAACGGTATCTCAATCATTATCTTTGCCGGTATCGTAGCAGGGCTGCCGCCGGCTATAGCCCATACCATAGAGCAAGCTCGTCAAGGCGACCTGCACTTCCTCCTGTTGCTATTGGTTGCGGTTCTGGTATTTGCAGTGACGTTTTTTGTTGTTTTTGTCGAGCGTGGTCAACGCCGTATCGTCGTTAACTATGCGAAGCGCCAGCAAGGGCGTCGTGTTTATGCTGCACAGAGCACGCATTTGCCGTTGAAAGTAAATATGGCCGGCGTTATCCCGGCTATTTTTGCCTCCAGTATCATTTTGTTTCCGGCCACGATTGCATCCTGGTTCGGCGGCGGTACCGGATGGGGTTGGTTAACAGCGATTTCGCTGTATTTGCAGCCCGGACAACCGCTTTATGTGTTACTCTATGCGTCTGCAATCATATTCTTCTGTTTCTTTTACACGGCGTTGGTTTTCAACCCTCGCGAAACAGCGGATAACCTGAAGAAGTCCGGTGCATTTGTACCAGGCATTCGTCCGGGAGAGCAAACGGCGAAATACATCGATAAAGTAATGACGCGTCTGACTCTGGTTGGTGCGATGTACATTACATTTATCTGCCTTATCCCGGAGTTCATGCGTGACGCAATGAAAGTTCCCTTCTACTTTGGGGGCACCTCATTACTGATCGTTGTTGTGGTCATCATGGACTTTATGGCTCAAGTGCAGACTCTGATGATGTCGAGTCAATACGAGTCAGCATTGAAGAAAGCAAACCTGAAAGGCTATAACCGCTAATCCGGTGAGCTTGAGAAGTTACGGAGAGTAAAAATGAAAGTTCGTGCTTCCGTCAAGAAACTGTGTCGCAACTGCAAAATCATTAAACGTAACGGCATCGTTCGTGTAATTTGCAGTGAGCCAAAGCATAAACAACGCCAAGGCTGATATTTCCGTCATATTTTTCTTGCAAAGTTGGATTGAGCTGGCTAGATTAGCCAGCCAATCTTTTGTATGTCAACGCATCACTGTTTGAGTATCCTGAAAACGGGCTTTTCAGAATGGTGTTGCCGTTTAAATTTTTAGGAGTGCATAGTGGCCCGTATAGCAGGCATTAACATTCCTGATCAAAAACATACCGTGATTGCCTTAACGTCAATCTATGGTATCGGTAAAACCCGTTCGCAATCTATTTGCGTAGAAGCGGGCATTGCTGAAAATGTTAAGATCAGTGAGCTGTCTGAAGAGCAGATCGACACGCTGCGTGACGCAGTTGCTAAATTCGTTGTCGAAGGTGATCTGCGCCGTGAAGTGACCCTGAGTATCAAGCGTCTGATGGACCTTGGTACCTATCGTGGTTTGCGTCATCGTCGTGGTCTTCCGGTTCGCGGTCAGCGTACCAAGACCAATGCCCGTACCCGTAAGGGTCCGCGCAAACCGATCAAGAAATAATCGGGGTGAGTAAATAATGGCTAAGGCACCTGTTCGTGCACGTAAGCGTGTTAAAAAGCAAGTCTCAGATGGTGTGGCTCATATCCATGCGTCTTTCAACAACACCATCGTTACTATTACCGATCGTCAAGGTAATGCGTTGGGTTGGGCGACGGCCGGTGGTTCCGGTTTCCGTGGTTCTCGTAAGTCTACTCCGTTTGCCGCTCAGGTTGCAGCAGAGCGTTGCGCTGAAGCAGTAAAAGAGTATGGCATCAAGAATCTGGAAGTTATGGTTAAAGGACCTGGTCCGGGCCGTGAGTCTACTGTCCGCGCGTTAAACGCGGCTGGTTTCCGCATCACTAATATTACTGATGTGACTCCGATCCCCCATAACGGTTGTCGTCCGCCGAAAAAGCGCCGCGTATAACGCCGCTTTTAGGTTTGTTGGAGAAAGAAAATGGCAAGATATTTGGGTCCTAAGCTCAAGCTGAGCCGTCGCGAGGGCACCGACCTTTTCCTGAAGTCTGGTGTTCGTGCGATCGATTCCAAGTGTAAGATTGAACAACCACCTGGTCAGCATGGTGCGCGTAAACCGCGTCTGTCTGATTACGGTGTGCAGTTGCGTGAAAAACAAAAAGTTCGTCGTATCTACGGCATTCTGGAACGTCAATTCCGCAATTATTACAAAGAAGCAGCACGCCTTAAAGGCAATACCGGTGAAAACCTGTTGCAGTTGCTTGAAGGTCGTCTGGACAACGTCGTTTACCGTATGGGCTTCGGTGCTACCCGCGCTGAATCTCGTCAGTTGGTCAGCCATAAAGCGATCATGGTAAATGGTAAAGTTGTTAACATCGCTTCTTACCAGGTTACTCCGAATGACGTAGTCAGCATCCGTGAGAAAGCGAAAAAGCAATCCCGTGTTCGTGCCTCATTGGAACTGGCTGAGCAGCGTGAAAAGCCGACTTGGCTTGAAGTTGACGCTGCTAAGATGGAAGGGGTGTTCAAACGTATTCCAGAACGTACCGATCTGTCTGCGGACATTAATGAACACCTGATCGTCGAGCTTTACTCCAAGTAAGGCTTAGTACCAAAGAGAGGACACAATGCAGGGTTCTGTGACAGAGTTTCTAAAACCGCGCCTGGTAGATATCGAGCAAGTCAGTTCGACGCACGCCAAGGTGACCCTTGAGCCTTTAGAACGTGGCTTTGGCCATACTCTAGGTAACGCACTGCGCCGTATTCTGCTTTCGTCGATGCCGGGTTGCGCGGTGACCGAGGTTGAGATTGATGGTGTACTGCACGAGTACAGCACCAAAGAAGGTGTACAGGAAGACATCCTGGAGATTCTGCTCAACCTGAAAGGGCTGGCGGTGAGAGTTCAGGGTAAAGATGACGTTATCCTTACTCTGAATAAATCTGGCATTGGCCCTGTGACCGCAGCCGACATCACCCATGATGGTGATGTCGAAATCGTCAAACCACAGCATGTGCTGTGCCACCTGACTGATGAAAACGCATCTATCAATATGCGTATCAAAGTTCAGCGTGGTCGTGGTTACGTGCCGGCTTCTGCCCGAATTCATTCGGAAGAAGATGAGCGCCCAATTGGTCGTTTGCTGGTAGACGCGTGCTACAGCCCTGTAGAGCGTATCGCCTACATCGTTGAAGCTGCGCGTGTTGAACAGCGTACTGACCTGGATAAGCTGGTCATCGAAATGGAAACCAATGGTACGATCGATCCTGAAGAGGCGATCCGCCGTGCGGCGACTATTTTGGCTGAACAACTGGAAGCTTTTGTTGATTTACGTGATGTACGTCAGCCTGAAGTGAAAGAAGAGAAGCCAGAGTTCGATCCGATCCTGCTGCGCCCTGTTGACGATCTGGAATTGACTGTCCGCTCTGCTAACTGCCTGAAGGCAGAAGCTATCCACTACATCGGTGATCTGGTACAGCGCACCGAGGTTGAGCTGCTTAAAACGCCTAACCTTGGTAAAAAATCTCTTACTGAGATTAAAGACGTGTTGGCTTCCCGTGGGCTTTCTCTGGGCATGCGCCTGGAAAATTGGCCTCCGGCAAGTATTGCTGATGAATAACCCGATCACAGGTTAAGGTTTTACTGAGAAGGATAAGGTCATGCGCCATCGTAAGAGTGGTCGTCAACTGAACCGTAACAGCAGCCATCGCCAGGCTATGTTCCGTAACATGGCCGGCTCTTTGGTTCGTCACGAGATAATCAAGACGACCCTGCCGAAAGCGAAAGAGCTGCGCCGCGTTGTTGAACCGCTGATTACACTTGCCAAGACCGACAGCGTTGCTAATCGTCGTCTGGCATTCGCCCGTACTCGTGATAACGAGATCGTGGCAAAACTGTTTACCGTACTTGGCCCGCGTTTCGCGAGCCGTGCCGGTGGTTACACTCGCATTCTGAAGTGTGGCTTCCGTGCTGGTGATAATGCACCAATGGCTTATATTGAGCTCGTTGATCGTGCTGACACACAAGTACCAGCAGAAGCAACTGCAGAATAATCTTGTCTGCATAAGCTTTATGCGTTACAAAAACCGGGCTTGGCCCGGTTTTTTTTCGCCTGAATTATGGCCAGCGCATTGTTATACTCTCAATGCTGCGCCAATGGACATACTCTTGCATACGCGTTGTGCTGTGAACACATGGTTTGCTGTCTGATTAATTGCAGATTAAATCCTCTAAGAAGGCGCTCTGTTATGGGACTGGTAGATGATTGGGCTGAACGTCATATCCAGACGGCTCAGCGAGCGGGTGAGTTTGATAACCTGCCGGGTGCGGGCAAACCGCTGGCTCTAGATGACGACAGCGCAGTGCCGGAAGCGTTGCGCAGTAGCTACCGGCTGCTTAAGAATAGTGGTTATCTGCCTCCTGAGCTCGAAGATCGCCAGCAGGCGCTGACGCTGGCGGAAATGCTGGGCAGTATTGATCACACCGATCCGCTCCATGCGACCATAGCGAAAAAGCTGATGCTGCTGGAAATGCGTCTGCGCCAGTCGGGCATCAGTACTGACTTTCTGCATACTGGTTATCGTCAGCAGCTACAGCAGCATTTCGAACCAGGCGGTTACTGATTCAGGTCATGGGGTGAATGAAAGGTTTTTTGCGGCAGGATAACATCATCATCCGCTGGTAGCGGGTAGCACGTTTAGCCGCTGGCCATTGCTAGCTAGATCCTCGCCCTTTAACGATCAATTAATAGCTTATGATTACCATTAAAAAAACGGACCCTTATTCTGCTGATTCACAGCATATGATGAAGCGGCTCTCCAGCACACTGGCAATGATTACCGGTGACAGTGGAACGCGTAATTTTGACCCTGAGGATATCCGATCCAGCCGGGCTATATGGGCGTTAGCTATGAATGATAGCGGTGAAGCGGTGGGATGTGGTTGCATCAGACCGTTATCAGCAAGCATTGCAGAGTTGAAGAGAATGTTTTCAACGGGGACCTTGCCGGGCATTGGTGCGGCTCTGCTGCGCTTTTTGGAAAATCAGGCTGTCGAATTAGGCTATCGGCAGTTGTGGTTGGAGACGCGCCGGATTAATCAGCGCGCGGTTGCGTTTTATATGAAACAGGGTTATGAGGTAATTGCAAATTATGGCCCCTATATCGGCAGGGAGGAGGCCATATGCCTGTCCAAAGTTTTAGATCTTCAGTTATAATGACAACTGTCAGCACTGTTCACGCCGCAATTTGCTGGCAATTACTGTTAAATTTAAACTTTACGAGGCCGTCATGACTGAAAAATATCGTCATACCAGAGGAATAATCCAAGATAATGCGTTGGCAGCGTTGCTTACTGATCCGCTGTTCCGTCAACGTCGTGAGAACAATAAGAAAGGTAAAGGCAGCTATAACCGCAAGCACAAACAAGGTAAGGCAACCAACTGGGAGGCCAGTAGTAAAAATGGTTCAACTGTTTTTACTACTGGCCTTCTGCTATCGGCAATCGACAGCGGTATTTTTACGGCCTGGGGCTGAAGCTTTCGCCTGCTGGCGGCGGTGTAGGGTTGTTCAACGCTGCGGGGGTATTTTGCTGTTTGAGCAGATCACGAATTTCTGTAAGCAGCGTTTCTTCGGCACTGGGTTTTGGCGGCTCTGACGGTTTGGCTTCTTCTTTTTTGTGCATTTTATTGATGAGCTTGACCATGGTGAAGACGGCCAGTGCGACAATGATGAAATCAAATACGTTCTGGATGAAAATGCCGTACTCCATCACTACCGCCGGTGTTTCACCCTGCGCAGGTTTAAGTACCCAACTGAATTGTTTAAAATCGATCCCGCCAATCAACAGTCCCAAGGGAGGCATAATCACATTTGCCACCAGGGATGAGACGATCTTACCGAACGCGGCACCGATGATCACACCGACCGCTAAATCTACCACATTGCCGCGCATGGCGAATTTACGAAACTCTTGTAAGAAACTCATATATTCTCCCTGTAATAATTGTTTAGGCTAAGTCTAGCAAAACAATCTGTATTTGTAGAAAAATTGTGAACCAGGCGGGTTTTTTGTCATTTTGATTGATGATTACCGACATCAAAATGACTACTGCGCTGAGGATAATCTTCACTGTCGCAGTAAGTCAGCAGGAACTCAGTGGACACCGATAGCGCTGACATTGCTGCTGTGGTCATTGAGCGCTGTCCTATAAAAAGAATGGACTGGGTTGGAAAAGCCGTTCCACATCGCTGACAAATTTCTTATCGGTCAAGAACATCACCACATGATCGCCCTGCTGGATCTGGCTGTCTTTATTGGCGATGATGACATCCTCTCCTCTGACAATGGCGCCGATTATCGTGCCGGGAGGCAGTTTGATATTTTCGATCGTTCGGCCGACCACTTTAGAGGTGCTTTCATCCCCGTGAGCAATGGCTTCAATCGCTTCCGCCACTCCACGGCGCAGTGAGGACACGCTGACGATATCGGCCTTACGAACGTGTCCCAGCAGGGCTGAAATAGTGGCCTGCTGCGGGGAAATGGCGATATCGATTACGCTGCCCTGGACCAAATCAACATAGGCCCGGCGCTGAATCAATACCAGCACCTTTTTGGCACCCATGCGTTTGGCAAGCATTGCCGACATGATGTTGGCTTCATCATCATTGGTGATGGCGATAAACACGTCTATCTGTTCTATATGCTCTTCAGCCAGCAATTCCTGATCTGATGCATCGCCAAAGAATACGATGGTATCCTGTAGCTGTTCAGCCAATTCTGCGGCGCGCTGCTCGTCGCGCTCTATCAGCTTAACGCTGTAGTCTTTCTCCAGCCGCTTTGCCAGGCCTGCGCCGATATTGCCCCCGCCGACGATCATAATCCGTTTATAAGGTTTTTCCAGCCGCTGCAGTTCACTCATTACCGCACGGATATGCTGCGATGCGGCAACAAAAAATACTTCATCCCCGGCTTCGATGATAGTCGAGCCCTGGGGGCGAATCGGCCGGTCCTGGCGAAAGATGGCGGCGACCCGCGTATCGATATGGGGCATGTGCTCACGCAGCGAAGAAAGGGCATTGCCCACCAACGGACCGCCGTAGTAAGCCTTGACCGCTACGATGCTGACCATGCCTTCGGCAAAGTTCACCACCTGCAGGGCGCCGGGATATTCGATAAGTTTGTAGATGTTATCGATAACCAGCTGCTCGGGTGAAATCAGATGATCAATAGGCACGGCGTCAGTGGAGAACAGCCGGTGGGCTTCGCGGATATAATCCGCAGAGCGTATCCGCGCAATACGATTAGGCGTTTTAAACAGTGAATAGGCTATCTGGCAGGCGACCATATTGGTTTCATCCGAATTGGTCACGGCGACCAGCATATCCGCATCTTCAGCGCCGGCTTCACGCAGGACTCTGGGATGAGCGGCATGCCCCTGAATGGCCCGCAGATCAAATTTATCCTGCAGCTGGCGCAGTTGGGCCGGGTTAGTATCGATAACGGTAATATCGTTGTTTTCCCCCACCAGATTTTCGGCCAGCGTACCGCCGACCTGGCCGGCACCCAGAATGATGATTTTCATAGCGAACCTTTCATGATGTTATTCCTGTGCCTGGGCAACTGAAGTCTGTTTGATAAGCTTAGCGTAAAAGAAGCCGTCGCCTCCCTCGGCGCTGGGCAGACATTGCCTGCCGGGATGCTCGATATCACCCGTTTGTGTGAGCAGTGCATCGGGGTGACTGGCGAGAAACGCGCGAATCTGTTCGCTGTTCTCTTCCGGCAGGATAGAACAGGTTGCATAAAGCAAGGTACCGCCGGGCTTAAGATAAGGCCATACCGCATTGATGATCTCTTTTTGCAGCCCGGCCAGTTCAGCAATGTCGGCATCGCGTCTCAACCACTTGATATCCGGATGACGGCGGATAACGCCGGTGGCGGAACAGGGGGCATCCAGTAGAATACGATCATACTCCGCCACCGGGCTCCAGTCCTCAGGCCGGCGCCCATCTCCGACGATTACCGCGGCTTCCAGTCTCAGGCGAGCCAGATTTTCTTTTATCCGTTCCAGCCGCTGGCTGTCGATATCTACTGCGGTGACACGTGCTGCGGGAGCCATTTCAAGAATATGGGTGGTTTTTCCTCCCGGCGCAGCGCACAGATCGAGGATCTGTTCATGGTCAGCGGCGGCCAAAAGATCGGCGCAGCCTTGAGCCGAGGCATCCTGGACCGTCACCCACCCTTCGCGAAAGCCGGGCAGGCGGCCAACATTGCAGGGGGTGTCCAGACGAATGGCGGCAGACAGCGTTTGATGGGCAATACCCGGTATGCCTGCCTCAGCCAGCAGCGCCAGATAGGCGTCCCGGCTGTTATGCAGTTTGTTAACCCGCAACCACATCGGCGGACGTTCATTATTGGCGGCAAGGATTGCCGATCCCTCGTCGGGATAGGCGGTGAGGATCCTTTTCGCCAGCCAGGACGGGTGCAGCTGATAATGATCCTGAGCCGCAGCCTGCGCTTCAAGAGTCTGCTGTTGACGCTGGAACTGACGCAACACACCGTTAACCAATCCTTTGAGCTGCTGCTGTTTGAGCACGATGCAGCCTTCTACCGTTTCAGCCAGGGCGGCATGGGGAGGGATCCGGGTAGCGGAGAGCTGGTAAATGCCGACCATCAGCAGGTAATGTACCGGTCGCTGTTTCCCGGTCAGTGGCTTGGCCATTAACTGGCGGATGATCGATTCGAGCTGGGGCAAGGTACGCAAAATGCCGAAGCACAATTCCTGCAACAGTGCCCGATCCTTGTCGCTTATCGTCGACTGCAGCCCAGGCAGCAGCGTATTCAGCGATTGCCCGCGTTCCAGGACCTGTGCAAGGGTTTTGGCGGCGATTGCCCGCAGATTGTATGTTTTTTTCATGAAAGGCCGAAGCTCGAAAGGAAAGGCGGATGCGTCTTCCGCCGGCGGATGTTCGCTGACGGGAGACAACCAATGGGAAGAGGTTAATCCAGAACAGATCCCGGCGTAAACCAGTCCCGACGTGAATTCAGCAAATCTTGTGACGACATGGTTTTTTTGCCGGCCGGCTGCAAAAGCGTCAGGTTCAGTATGCCGTCGACCGTGGCCACTTGAATCCCCTGTTTATCGGCCTGCAGGACGGTACCGGGCGTCTGATTCCGGCCATGGCTTTCAATCGCGTCGGCTTGCCATACCTTGACGGTATGCTCGCCGCGGTTAAAAAAGCTTACGGGCCAGGGATTAAAGGCGCGTACGCAGCGTTCAAGCTGTGCTGCAGGCAAGCTCCAGTCCAGGCGCGCTTCTTCCTTGCTCAATTTTTCAGCATAGGTGGCCTGGCTATCATCCTGCCTTTCAGCTATTGCCTTGCCGGTTGACAACAGTTCAAGCGTTTCAAGCAAAGCCTGCGGACCGGTGCTCGCCAGTTTTTCATAAAGTGTCGCACTGGTATCATCCGCCAGGATAGGGCAGGAGGCCTTGAGGATCATGGCGCCGGTATCAAGACCGGCGTCCATCTGCATGATGGTGACGCCGGTTTCGCTGTCGCCTGCCCACAGGGCGCGCTGTATCGGCGCCGCGCCGCGCCAGCGCGGCAGTAAAGAACCGTGGACATTGATGCACCCCAGACGCGGCATATCAAGCACCGCCTGCGGCAGGATAAGACCATAAGCCACCACCACCATGATATCGGCTTCAAGGTTGGCGACCCATTCCTGGTGTTCCTGCACGCGCAGGGACTTAGGCTGATACAGCGGAATGCCATGCTGCAGCGCCAACAGTTTTACCGGACTGGCGGTAAGCTTGTTGCCCCTGCCTGCCGGTCGATCGGGCTGGGTGAATACCCCGACGACATGATGAGTGGAGGCGATGAGCGCATCAAGATGACGGGCGGCAAAATCCGGCGTACCGGCAAAGATGACACGTAATGATTGGGGCACTTGAATTCCTGTTTAAAATGACTATTTAGCCGCGCGAGCGTTGATTTTAGCCATCTTTTCCATTTTCTGGCGGATGCGCTGCCGCTTCAGCGGCGAAAGATAATCAACGAACAGCTTACCGACCAGATGATCCATTTCATGCTGGATACAGATTGCCAACAGTTCATCAGCGTCCAGTTCAAAGCTGTTGCCATCGCGATCCAGGGCCCTGACCCGTACTTTTTCCGCACGAGGGACAAAGCCGCGTTGATCCGGGATAGACAGGCAGCCTTCTTCAATGCCCGTTTCACCGCTTTTTTCCAGCAGTTCGGGATTGATGAACACCAGGCGGTGATCGCGATTTTCAGAAACGTCGATGACGATAATCTGCTGATGTATATCGACCTGTGTTGCTGCCAGGCCGATGCCTTCCTCTGCATACATGGTGTCAAACATATCATCCACGATGCGCCGGACAGCGTCATTCACTTCTTTTACGGGTTTCGCAACAATGCGAAGCCGTTCATCTGGGTAATGTAATACCTGCAATACTGGCATATTGATATTGAATCTGCGTCTGCGAATGAAAAGATGTTATCTCATATTCTAGACATTTCCCGGACTGATTGACAGCATCCGCTGGCAAATGGTGTGCCAACAGATATCCAGCCAGAGGGAAATGATAATGGAAGACAGGGATAGATGGATCCGTATGGCGGCGGTAAAGGGAATAGATGGCTATCGAGCTCAGCGATATCTGTCCTGCCCGGCCGGCCCGGTCCGGCAGATGAATGATAACTGGCTGAGGGCAGGACTGACGGCTCGCCAGCGACAGAGCTACTTGCGAGATGGCGATAGTGCGGTCAGAAAAGCGCACCACTGGCTCAACAACCCGCGCCACCATCTGCTTACATTTGCCGATACCGGCTACCCGGAGTCGCTCAGACACATCAATTGCCCTCCCGCAGCATTGTTTGTCGCCGGAGAGCCTTCGCTGCTGGGGGAACGGCAAATCGCCATGGTGGGCAGCCGGCAAAACAGCCTTTATGGTGAACAGTGGGGAGCCGCGTTTGCCGCCAGGCTTGCTGTGGCCGGAGTGACGATAACCAGCGGCCTGGCGCTGGGGATAGATGGCATATGCCATCGAGCGGCGCTGAGCGAAAATGGCAAGACTCTGGCGGTGCTGGGTTCGGGGCTGGGAAATGTCTACCCGCGCCAGCACCGGCATCTGGCGCGGAGCATTATCGAAAAAAAGGGGGCGTTGGTCTCAGAATTTGTACCTGACGCACCGCCCCTGGCCCGCCATTTTCCTTGGCGCAACCGGCTGATAAGCGCACTGTCGCAAGGGGTGCTGGTGGTAGAAGCCACCATCAACAGCGGTTCGCTGGTGACCGCTCGCTGCGCCCTTGAGCAGGGGAAAGATGTATTCGCCCTGCCGGGTCCGCTCGGTAACCCGATGACCGCAGGTACCCACTGGCTTATCCAGCAGGGGGCTTATTTGATCACTTGCCCTGAAGAGATGCTGGATCAGCTGTACAAGGGCCTAAACTGGCTCACTTTGACACCAGAGAAAATTATTTCTACCCCGGAATGCGAAGTTGAATTGCCATTTGCCAAGGTGTTGGCTAACGTAGGGGATGAGGTTACACCTGTTGACGTCGTCGCTGAACGTGCCGGCCAACCTGTGCCAGAGGTAGTAGCGATACTGCTTGAACTGGAGTTAGCAGGATGGATCGCAGTTGTACCCGGCGGCTATGTCCGATTAAGGAGGGCAAGCCATGTTCGACGTACTAATATACCTGTTTGAAACTTACATCCACAATGATGTTGAAATGCGTGTCGATCAGGATAAGTTGACCGATGACCTCAGCCGAGCTGGGTTTCATCATGAAGATATCTATAACGCGTTAAACTGGCTTGAGAAACTGGCTGATCTGCAGGATGGTCACGGCAAACCCTTTGCTATTGATGCCGATCCACTTGCGCTGCGTATCTATACGGATGAAGAAAGTCAGTTCCTGGATACCGAATGCCGTGGCTTTCTGCTGTTTCTTGAACAGATTCAGGTGTTGAACTTTGAAACACGCGAGATGGTGATTGATCGTGTTACGGCATTGGATGCCGCGGAGTTTGATCTGGAAGATCTCAAATGGGTCATTTTGATGGTGCTGTTTAACATCCCCGGCTATGAAAACGCTTATCAGCAGATGGAAGAGCTGTTGTTTGAGGATAATGAGCAGCACCTGCATTAAAGCATTACTGAAGATATTACATTATGGCTAAAGCTGCGCTTTTTACCGCAAAGCAAATCGGTCTTTGTCCTGACTGCGGGTCGGAATTGGTCATGCGTTCAGGACAACACGGCCCATTTCTGGGCTGTTCCGCTTATCCGCAATGCGGATACATCCGTTCGCTTAAACCGCAGGCTGATGGCCATGTAGTGAAGGTGCTGGAAGGACAGTTGTGCCCGGAATGCCAGTCCACGTTGGTGCTTCGTCAAGGCCGCTACGGCATGTTTATCGGCTGCGGCAATTACCCGACGTGCGGTCATATCGAGGCGATGGATAAACCCGATGAAACCGCTTTTTCCTGCCCGCAATGCCGGGAAGGCAAACTGATGCAGCGGACATCCCGATTCGGTAGAACCTTTTATGCCTGCGATCGCTATCCCGCCTGCCGTTTTGCGCTTAATTCCAAACCGGTTGCCGGGGTATGCGAACATTGCCAGTTTCCTCTGCTGATCGAAAAACAAACCACCCATGGCGTGAAACTGTTCTGTGCGGACAAGCACTGCGCCAAGCCGGTATCCATAAAAGAGAATCATGAATAACCCATTAGAGCTGGTCGCAATGCTTCAAAAGGGCCGGGTGATAGCATATCCCACAGAAGCGGTTTTTGGCCTTGGATGCGATCCCGATAATGAAGCGGCAGTGCAGGCGCTGCTGGACATCAAGCAGCGTTCCTGGACCAAGGGCCTTATCCTGATTGCCGCCGATTATCAGCAGCTGCGGCCTTATATCGATGACAGCCTTTTGAGCGAACAGCAGCGTGAAAAAGTGTTCGCCAGCTGGCCCGGGCCAGTAACCTGGGTGATGCCCGCGCGGTCGAACACCCCCCGCTGGCTTACCGGTCAGTTTTCCACACTGGCGGTACGGATAACGGCCTTTGCGCCGGCTCGGGATCTCTGTCTTGCCTTTGGTAAACCGCTGGTTTCGACCAGCGCCAATTTATCCGGTCAGTCACCCTGCCGTACCGCAGAAGAGGTTCGACTTCAATTAGGCGCCCATTTTCCCCTGCTTGATGGCCCGGTTGAAGGGCGGCTTAATCCGTCCGAAATTCGGGATTCCCTTACCGGTGAATCACTCCGCCAAGGCTGATAAGAAGAGGACTGAACCGATGGATAGCTATGCCGTTTTTGGAAACCCGATTGATCACAGCAAGTCGCCGCGCATACACGCGCTGTTTGCCTCGCAAACCGGCATCGAGCATCCGTATGGTCGGGTACTGGCGCCGGTTGGTACCTTTGAGCAGACCCTCACCGAATTTATGAGGGCCGGAGGGAAGGGTGCCAACATCACCATGCCCTTTAAAGAGCGGGCTTTTTCGCTTTGCAAAAAATTAACCGAACGCGCATCGGTAGCTGGAGCGGTCAATACCGTGCGTAAGGAACCTGACGGTACTCTGCTGGGCGATAACACGGACGGTGCCGGCCTGCTGATGGATTTGCAACGCCTGGAGCTTATCAGCCACCGCAGCCGGATCCTACTGGTGGGTGCCGGCGGGGCCGCCCGCGGCGTTATCCTTCCTTTGCTGGCCTATGGCTGCCAGGTGGTGCTGACCAATCGGACCTTTGGCCGAGCAGAGGAACTGGTGGGCTTCTATCAGCATGTGGGGGATCTCAGCGCAGTACCGATGGACCAACTGGCTGGATTGACATTTGACCTGGTCATCAACGCCACCACATCAGGCATTCATGGCGATGTGCCGGCGTTGCCGGAGGGGCTGGTTTATGCCGGCGTAAACTGCTACGACATGTTTTACCAGCAGGGACCGACCCCTTTTCTGCAATGGTGCATCAGGCAGGGGGCGGAACGCTTTGCTGATGGATTGGGGATGCTGGTGGGCCAGGCCGCTTATTCCTTTCTACTGTGGCATGGCATCCTGCCTAATATCGACGCGGTACTGGCCGAGCTGCGTGGTGAGCAACCCGCCGCATGAACCAGTCGATACTGTTTCCAGATGCTGAACGCTGGGATGAGGCGCGGCAGGCGATCATCTTTCCTGCCCAGGTAAACGGCTTTCAGGTGGAATGTCTGGTCAGCCTGGACTGGCTCCGTCGAAAATACGATGCGCAGACTGCAGCGGAGTGCCTGGCAAGCTTCAGGCTGCACCGCTGGGATATAGAAGACCTGATGGAGCAATGCATCAAACATCATGACGATTTCGATGGAGGCTACTGGCTGTCCTGAGCCAGATATTGATCCTTCCAGCGCACATAGTTAGATGAGGAATAGAGCAGGCTACCAATCTCAGCCGCAGTTAATTTCCTCACCTGCCTTACCGGACTGCCCAGATAAAGATAGCCGCTTTCCAAGCGCTTTCCCGGGGGCACCAGGCTGCCGGCGCCAATCATTACATCATCTTCAACCTTTACACCATCCAGCAGAATCGATCCCATTCCTACCAGCACTCGGTTACCGAGCTGGCATCCATGCAGCATTGCTTTATGTCCAACCGTCACATCTTCGCCGATGATGAGTGGGTTGCCGGCCGGATTATGATCAGATTGATGGGTCACATGTAGCACGCTGCCATCCTGGATATTGGTTCGCGCACCAATGAGTACTTGGTTGACATCGCCTCTGATGGCGACCAACGGCCAGATGCTGACGTCATCGGCCAGCGATACCTGGCCGATGACGACACTGGAGGGATCTACCATGATCCTTTGACCCAGCGTTGGCCGGACTTTACCGAAGGGGCGCAGTGGTGAGGTAACGTTAGACATTTTACCATCCTTCATTTATGAGATAAGCCAGACTCTATCGCTATTGCCGGGGGCATTTCAACCGGCGTTGCCCAGCTGAGGGCGCTGTTCTGGCCAGCAGATCGTATAAGATCAGCGCATAAGGGATGAAAAATAAACAGTCGGCAAGAAAAGATCAAAAAACGCTTGTGCAATGAAATCGGATCCCTATAATGCGCCTCCATCGACCGGTACTGATGACAACATCACAGAGTATCGGATACGAATCAGAAACAAGCGAAACGGGGCTTGACACTGAATGAGGATAGCGTAACATACGCCACCTCGCGCAAGACTGAATGCAGTCGCGCAATGCTCTTTAA
>NZ_SMCR01000019.1 GCF_004343195.1 Biostraticola tofi
CATCATGGAACTTCCTGGGATGCTTCTTGATGCCCGCATCCATATAGCGAATAGCTCAGAACACCTTTCCTACGGTGCTGACAGTGCTGAACTGCTTCGCATCCGGGCTCGTTATACTACCCCGCTGGGCCTGCGTGCATCTTCCCTGGCAAGACGGATTCGGAAGCAGTGTGGTTTTCCGGAATCGCCTCTTTCAGAGGGGCCACATTCGGCAACTCTGGTTCTTCTCAAAGAACGAAAACGCCATGTAATGCAGGGGCTATCTGAACTGACCGAGTCAGCCATTTAATACTATTTAGAAAGCCAACCTCTGGTGGGCTTTCCTCGTTTCATATATGCGGATTGTTCTCTGGCTGCAAAGGGTCAAACCGCATAGCCTTTCTCATTGTATTAATTTCATCAAAGAACTGCTGCTCACTTATCCGGAAGAATAGTGTGCGGTGCATTTGTTTCAGGAGCGGTTGCGTTCCACGACGTGCGGCTTCGGTGAACAGGGCAAAATATAGTGAAATGCCGTGTGGAATCACTTCTGCATTCCGGTAAGCTTCGGCCCGAAGTGCCAGTAGTTCTCTGGCCATTCCGTTCATCAAAATCTGCTGCAGTTGTTCTTCTGATGTGATTCCGAAAATCTGGCAGTACTGCTGGTTTTCTAGCGGCAATTGCCATTGAAACCAGTATTCATTGAGTCTGGCCCCAGTAAGCTTCTCCACTTCTTTATCCATTAGCTTTACCAGTTCACTGGTGCGCACAAAATTCCCCAGTAGATCACCGAAGGTGGCCGTCAGGAGTTCCAGCACAAGATCGTTTTTGGATTTCCCAGCCAGGCGGGCCTGTTCTGTAATGGCAGCATCGACATCTGCAGGGATTTTTCGCAGCGTCATTACCCGATTAGCTTCTTCAAGGAAGCTATCTACAATCCTACTCATCACCGTCACCATAATCGCCAGAGGAAATGTAATGGTGATTCTTATCTCATATATGCTTTCATTAAGTCAAATAATGCTTTTATGCATCAATTTTAAAAATTGATGCTGATAATGAACTGACAAGCCATATGAGTTGCTCTGCTTTCCGATGAGATCCGAAAACCGATATTGTCGGAAGAGCTAGGGTTAGAACCACACCCCCGTAGTCTGCTGTACAGTCTGATCGGCACATGCAAATTAAACGGAATCGCACCTGAATCCTATCGTCGTATATCCTCAGCGTGATAGCTGACTGGCCGATAAATCGGGAGGCGTAACCCCTGTCCTGGAATGTGGGTCTGACCACGGAATAACCGTCAATACTGGGCTCAAAGTACGCTTTCGGTAGTGAGCCTGGTCCGAATAAACCACCTGTTCATGGGCTCGGACAGCGGTAGCAACCAGGCGGCACTGATGTTCACGCTGATCTGCCAACGCTTGTGTATCTGGCCTTTTGTCTTATATCATTGGCGCTAACAGATCGGCTGTTACAAACTGAACAGGGGGCGCCGGAGGCGTACCTGCGCTATGTGCTGGCGATAATTGCGGATCAACCCATCAATAAGATCAAAGATCTCATGCCGCGGACCCTCGAAATCCCTGAGGAATAAGCGTCAATACCGTGCTGATCTGACGCTTACTGAGGGCCAAGCATCAACACTTGTGAGTACCGAATGAATAATGAAGCTAAGTAGAATGAAATTTATTGACAATTATTTACATTAAGATTATAGGATAATTACAGTTTCACATCTTTGAAGAGAAATGAGATGGCGTTACAAAGGTTGCTTTTTTTGTTTAAAACGGTGGCTATCGCGATAGTCATTTTTCAGAGCTCTTTTTCATTTGCTGAACAATGTGGCTCTCAAGCGGGGAATGCCAGGTGCTCAAGAGGTCTATGTTGTAGCGCAGCTGGGTATTGTGGCAACACAATTGATTATTGCTGTATCAATTATGGGTGCCAAATAAACGGTGGCGACTGTACTTTTGACTGCAGAATCATTCATATGAGTACCCCCGCGCAAACTATTAAATGGCTTGTTACCCCTAAAAATCCATCAAATTGTTCGAAAGGCAATACTGATGCTTTTTCATTAAAAGCACCACAAGCACTGCCACAATCAAAAGCTATTGAAAAATTTTAGGTTATATAAAAATGTCAAGGATGCGAATGTTGACAGGGATGTTATATAAAGTTTATTGGCACCCCCCCCCACCTAACTCTAGATAAATCTGGGCCAGATTTTGCAGCTGGTTAAAACGGTTGGTATCTAGCTCAACTTGCGCCATCCTCCTTGTCTCCTGCGCATCAAGCCAAAAGTTAATAGGGGTCGCTCCATTACGATAGCGGATTTCGTACATTCTTTCTGATTTCTGCGCCAAAGACAGTGAATTATTCAGCAGTTTTTCCTGCGCTAGCAGTTGAGCACGCAACGTCAGGGCATTGTCGACATCAGCCATTGCCTCATAGAGAACCTGTTTAAAATCTATCACCCGTTGCTCATAGTCGTTGCGAGCGATCTTCACATTGATATTCATTTCACGCCATTGCAGGAAAGGTAACGTTAAGGCAGCATCTATGTCAGCAATGGGATTGTTTAAGAACCTTAATAATGAATTACTGCTTGTCCCTAGTGAGCCGGTCAGACTGAATGCTGGATATAATTGTGCCCGCTGCACGTCGACATCGGCCAATGCCTCTCGCAGCCGGAACTCGCTCGCCTTAATATCGGGTCTGCATGCTAATACGCTGGCCGGTATACCAGGATTGACAAGGGGTAACGGCCCGCTGGGGAGTGAGCCGGGGTCAACTCCGTTAGTCCCTGTTTTGGCGCCTAATAGCACCGATTGTGTGTTAAGCGCGTTTCTACGTTCGCTTAAAAGCGTTAGATGGTCGTTTTCCTGGTTGGCGACGTTTTGCTCAGCGGCAAGCACATCCAGCGACGACACATTGCCGGCGCGAAAGCGGGCGGTCACCAAGCGCAAGGAGTCTTTGGCGTACTGAATGCTCTGCTGGCTGATGGCAATCCGCTGATTAAGATAGGCGAGTAGCCAATAATTGGTGCTGGCATTCGCCAGCAGCGTAAGCCGGGCCTCCTCCAGGTCACGCTCCGTGGCTTCACGCTCCCAGATCGCGGCGTCCTGCTGGCGGGCCAATTTACCCCACAAATCCACCTCATAACTGACGCTGACGGTGGCGTAGCCACCCTTGCTCCAGGGGGCCGCGCTATCCAGCCGCCTGCTGGCAGCGGTATCCAACGCGCCGGTTGCCACCGGCTGATGCTCAATACCGGTCAGTTGCTCGCTCAGCCGAGCGCGGTATACACGCAGCGCCGCCAAAGCCAGATCGTTATTGCTGGCTATCACCCGATCCAGCCAGCGCGTTAACGCCGGATCGTTAAAGTCATTCCAGGAAAAGGGCACGGATTGACCGGCCGTTTCGGCCTCGCGCCAATGGGTGGGATAGTCGATCGCCGGCGGATAGTATTCGCTGCGCAAGGTATTTCCGCATCCCGCGCTGAGAGTGATGGCCACGGCCAGGGCCAGGCGGGGAATGATTTTTTTCATCTTCTATTCCCTCGCCAATGACTGCACCGGGTCCATCCGAGCGGCTTTGCGGGCGGGCAGGTAGCCAAAAATCATGCCGATAAGGGTTGAACAGCAAAAGGCGAACACCGCGGTGGGCCAAGAGATGATAGCGGTCAGCACGCCGCCTGACAGCGAGGTAAACAGCGGGCCGATCATCAGCGACAGGCCAATCCCCAGCACGCCGCCGGCCAGGCACACCAATACCGCCTCTGTCATGAATTGCTGCATGATATCGCTCTCGCGGGCGCCCACCGCCATACGCACGCCGATTTCGTGGGTACGCTCGGTAACCGAGACCAGCATGATGTTCATCACCCCGATACTGCCGACGGTCAGCGCCACGGACGCTATCATCAAAATCAGCATGCGGAAAATCATTGAGGTATGCTCCTGGGCCTGACGGATTTGATCGAAATTAAACAGTCGGAAGTCTTCTGCGCCATGGCGCTGTATCAGCAACTGGCGGATAGCGCTGACGGCGGCTTCATTGGAAACATTGTCTTTAAGTTGCAGGGTGATGCTGTCGAGCGAGGACTTATTTACGATGCGGCGCATCACGGTGGTATAAGGCAGCCAGACGCCGAGGAGACTCGGATTCCTGTTCTGGTTGTTATGCGCCACCCCGATAATTCTTACCGGCACGGCCGCCAGAAAAATCACCTGGCCCAGCGGACTGCCGTGGGCGGCGCCAAAAAGGGCCTTAACGGCATTATCGTCGATGATGGCCACTTGCTGCGCCTCAAGGACATCAGAAAAACGGGCGCCGTCGATGAGACTTATTCCCTGTATGTGGAAATAGTCGCGGCCTACGCCCGTGATCAATACATTGGTCGAGGTATTCTGAAAGCGGACCGGCTTTGAAACTTCAATGACGGGACTGACGCTGTCGACAAAGCTCAGGCTAGCCAACGCATCCGCATCCGCGGGGATCAAGGTGCGAAAATTTTTGGGCGTCGTCGCGGAATAATCTCCCCCAGGGTAAATGCCGACCCTGTTGGTGCCCAGGCCCATGATAAATTGCAATGTGTGTTGCCGGGCGCCTTCGCCCAACCCGACCACGCTCACCACGGCCGCAATGCCAAAGACAATGCCAATCATGGTCAGCCCGGTTCGCAGCCGGTGGCCGTGCAGGGTTTTCAGCGCCATACGCAGCGATTCCCGCGTGCGATCCAGGAAGTTGCGCCAGGCGCTTTGCCCGCTTTGGGGGGGGCGAAAATCCCGCTCATGGCGGGAGGATGTTGCCTGGCCGCTGTCGGCCACAATCTCACCGTCATGCAGTTCAATGATCCGCTGGGCGTGTCGGGCGACCGCCATATCATGGGTAACGATGATGACGGTATGCCCACGTTGGTTGAGGTCGGCAAGGATGTGCAGCACCTCTTGTCCGGCGCGGGAGTCAAGCGCGCCGGTGGGTTCGTCCGCCAGGATAATCGCGCCGCCGTTAATCAGGGCGCGGGCAATGCTGACCCGCTGCTGCTGGCCACCGGAAAGCTCACCCGGCTTATGGTGTTCGTAGCCCGCCAAACCCAGTTGCCTTAATAGCTGCACCGCGCGTTCGCGCCGCTCCCGGCGCTCGACGCCGGCGTAGATGGCCGGGATTTCCACGTTATCCAGCGCGCTGGTATCCGGCATCAGGTGATAGCGTTGAAAAATGAAGCCGATATGCTCGCGGCGCAGGCGCGCCCGCTCATCGGATGTGAGCAAGGCGGCGTTCTGTGCGCCGATGAAGTAGTCGCCGCCGTCGGGCGCATCCAGACATCCCATAATATTGAGCAGCGTCGATTTGCCGGAGCCGGACGCGCCGGTTATCGCCACCATCTCGCCGGGGGCGATGGTCAGGTTTATCCCCTTCAGCACGCGGGATTGCTGGCCGCCGTTGGTGTAGGCGCGGCTGACATTGCGCAGTTCGATACTGTTGTTCACCAGGCGGGCGCCGCCTGGCCGCTGGCCGGAGAGAGCACAATACGTTCACCTGGCGTCAGGCCGGTCAACACCTGGATATCCGTGCTATTGCTGATGCCGGTGGTGATAGTGCGCGTTTGCGGTGTATTGTCCGGGCCCAAGACAAGGACTGCCTGCGGCCCGCCCGGTCTGGTTATTATCGCTTGACGCGGGATCAGCAGGGTATCGCGGCCCTCGGCCCTGAGCAGCGATACCTGGGCCGTCATGGCAATACGGAATGTATTGTCGGCATTGGGCACATCCAATAGCGCGTTGTAATAAACCGAGGGATTATCGCTGCCGGAGGACGACTGGCCGGCGGAGAGCGCATCATCCCGCATGACGGATTCCGGTGCGAGTTCGATGCTGCGTAATGTTGCGTTATAGCGTTTCCCCGGCTCGGAGAAAATGGTGAAGTAGGCTTGTTGGCCGACAGTGACATGGGTGATATCCGCTTCGGATATTTGCGCCTTGATTTGCATGACATCCAGCCGCGCCAGCTTGGCGATGGTCGGCGCGATTTGATTGGCATTTACGGTCTGGCCCTGCTGGGTAATAATGGCGATGACGGTACCGTCCATCGGCGCCAGAATTTTGGTATAGCTGAGCGCAACTTTTTTATTATCCACTTCGATTTGCGCTTGCACAATCTGGGCTTGCAGCGCCAGCAGATCGGCACGGGTGGTGGCCAGGGTGGCTTCCGCGCTGTCATAGTCCTGCTGCGAGCTGGCCTCATCGCTGAGCATTCTTTTTTGCCGTCGGAACTCTGCTTGCGCCTGCTTGAGCGCGGCCTGTTTGGCTAGCTGTTGGGCATAAGCGACGTTAAGCGCGGCTTCGGCATTACGCAAATCGTTACGCTGCGGCAGGTCGTCTATTTCGGCAATAAGCTGGCCGTTATGCACCCGATCGCCCACTTTGATTTTCAGCGATTTCACCTGACCGGAGACCTGAGCCCCGACATTGACGCGCTCAAGGGCATCCAGTTTACCTGCCGCCAGAACCACGTTTTCGATGTCGCCTTTACGGACAGGTACAGTACTATAAATCACTGGAGCTGGACGCTGCCAAAAATACAACACCAGAGCAATAACGATGAATATCATAGCCATCAGTACAATAACGAGCTGGCGGCGTTGGGAAAACTGCATCAGATTGACGTCCTTATGCCAATTAGCGGCTAATGCGGTAACGTAGTATCTTTACAATCTGATATAAGAGACAAAATAAGAATCAGTAAGTTCAGTTTACACTGAGTACCTATTCGCTCATTTAATCAGCTATGGATAAGTTAATCGACGGCGGACATCATCGAAACATCAATTGTAATGACATTGTTATCCTCTCGCACCGATATGGGGTGTGGGCCGGGAGACAAAACTACAATCTCTGTTGTTATGCCAAGCGCTTGACTTCCATCTTTCAACGTATGATGTTGTGCTTTTAGTGCCCCCTCCCGAAAAATCCTGACGGCCCGCTAACCTATGTTTGGATCATTTGCTGACACGCTTATCCTGTATGTGCAACGAGAAAGGGAAAGTGACACCTCTGTGGAAAAAAAAGCAGAAAATTGAAAACTCTCATGTGTAGCACCCATACACCCGGTACGGCTGATGGCGAAAGTCATGGTCTGAGCCGAAACCCCGAATGCGGAGGCATAGGCATAGAACACATTTCAGGCGCGAAACCTCTGCTTACGACTTGTACTGTAAGGCAGGATACAGGCGGATAACGACAGGGTTGCAGCCTATCATCGAATAGATAAACACACTCAGATGCATCTCCTTCACTTGCATATAATCCTGAACACAGGTGGTCTCCGAGTGGTAGAGATGTTCAACGGCATCAGCAGATGCCTGATTTAACCACCGTCCACTGGTAGCTTTGACTCGTTAGTGGCTCATCACAGTTAATCAGTGTTGCTCATAAGCCACTATAAATATTTATCTGATCCGTCCCATTTTGTAGATGGATTTATGTTTCCCTAAACTAGATTACTGGACGGAGGCTTTATTAATAGCACTGATCAAAGCTTTTTCATCTACTGCGCCAGAAAAAACAGTTATATTGCTTTTATTGCCACCTGATGTTGGCATAATGATAAAAGCTGGCGTACCGGTTAGTCCCAGTTTATGTGCCAATGAGTTTATGTTGTCGATGATTGCATTGGTTTGTGATAACTTCTCTGTACTGGGCGCTGGAATACCTATTTTTTTAAGTACATCAGCGATATCTTGATCGGTCAGTTTACCTTCGTTATGGCCTGTTTTGTAAATAGCACTGTGGTAAGACAGATAGTCCGCAGAACCACTTTCTTTCCATACTAACAGACCTGTTTGAGCGGCAATGATGGACGGCTGCCATTGACTACCAAATATCGGCCATTCTTTAAAAATATATCTCACATTTGTATTTGCCTTCATGACATTTTCCACAATGGGTGCCATCCGGCTACAAAAAATGCACTGATAGTCAAAAAATTCAATCATCGCAATCTTTGCGTCCGCAGGTCCTGCAGTGGGGGTATTTTTATCAGCAAGCAATGCGTCTTTATTGGTGAGGACGATTTCAGCAAAGGCATTTGCTTGCTTCTCCTCCTCTTGTTCCTGTAGTTTCTGACTGGCCTGGAGCAATATGTCAGGATGCGCTACCAGGTAATCCGCAGCAATTTTCCCAATCTGTGCCTGTTGTTCTGGGTTGAATGCAGGCACGGTTTCTTTAGCGTAAGCCCCATGAAATGAGGCAATGCATGCGACGGCCAAACAGACCTGATGCAGTTTTATTCTCACTACACTTCTCCTAAACGAAGACGACACGACACTCGATTAAAACGCGTTAACCATTCTATTGCAATGGATAAAAGACTGTAAAAAAATATTCTCCGCCGATTATTCCGTTGACTGAGCTGGCGTTGTTCACCCCAAGCTCCTTTCTGATTTATAGTACGAGGGTGGCCATTGTTAGAAGATCCGCTTATGCGTTTAAGATGGTATGTCCCCTAAATTTCAACTCATCAGGACAATAGCTCAAAACATGTTTTATTGTGGTTTTTGATTTTCAATTTTGCCAATGTGTGGCAAAAAGGTTGCACAAGCCATCCTTCCGGGTGGCTTCTTATTTCATGCCTTCAAAACGTAGGCAGCTCCAGCGGTGCTAAGTGCTTAGCTTCCCGCAGCGCACCTATCTCCGCCCAGAAGCGGCTTTCCTCAGTAAAAAAATACAGCCCGCGGTAAAACCGGCGCAACGTCTTTAGATCCCGACCCGCCGCGTCGGCAAACAACGCACAGGTCAACGAGATGCCGTAAGGCAGCATAGGGATACCCCCGTCCAGTTGCCGGGCGCGCAGCGCCAGGTAAGGCACGTTGGCCATCATGATCTGCTGCAGATCGTCTTCATTCCTGATGCCCAAAATACGGCAGTGCTCGCGGTTGCCGGCCAGGGTCATGGCGCTGTCGTACCACTGTGTCGTCAGCGGATAGCCGGTTACTTTAGCCAGCTCGTTGTCCATCAGCGCGACCAGTGCGCTGGTCCGGCAGAAGTTGCCGATCAGGTCACCGAAGGTGGCCGACAAAAACTCCTGCACAAAATCGCTTTTCGATTTGCCCGCCGCCTTGGCCTGCAGTGTGATAGCGTCATCGACCTCTGACGGCACATTGCGTACCGTAATGGACTTTTTGCTGCCCGATTCGTTTTTCATTGTATTTTCACTCATAAACGGCAATTTATCTCAACTTGATGCATTTACGGCGTCTATGCTAATTCTATTCTGGTGTTGGCGTAAAAATCAATAAGTGATGCAATTAATAAATTATGCATCACATCTTCGCACTTGATGATGACGACCGTCAGTTTCCGGGTGCAGATCCGATTTGTGTTGAAACCGGATCTGCTAAGACATCATAAGAAAAGATCCCGGCCATTTTCCAGACTTCCTAATAGTTTTGTTAATGAGGTCAGTTGGCAACTATACCTATCGGGCTGTGTTAGGGTGCTTTGCGCGTAGGATGAAATGCAGCTTGGGATTATGTTTAAAAGACGCATAACTCACATACATACCTCTCACAGGCAGTGCCAACCTAGACTGTTTTTAGTGCTATTTTTACTTCTTGAAGAGGGGTATTATTCCATTAGCTAAGTTTAATTTTTAACATTTTACCGCAGAATCCCTGGATTAGGGATCAAAAAGGAATAGTTATAATGCCAGGCAGACAAAATAACCAAATCCAATTACGTCTCAAAAAAATAGTGATTGATAATCTTAAAGGTATTTCTGGTTGTGAAATTGAATTTCCCTTAGATAAAAAAATCACTGCGATAATGGGAATAAATGGTTCTGGGAAATCCACAATTATTCATGCGCTGGCATGCTGTTATAGGCCCAAAAATAATACATCTAAAGACAATAATAAGTTCTCAGATTTTTTTACACCACATGTTGACAATAATTGGCAAGGAAGTGGTTTTACAGTTTTTTTTTACAAAGGAACTGTAGGTAATGAACGAGCTAAGATTACATTTACAGCATTACCGGACATACCTGATAATTCACATATTTATGAACAAGAATATTCCAAAGTTAAACGATGGATACCGGTTTATGAACGCCGGCCGGTTAAAGAATCAATTTATCTTGGGCTACAGAACTTGGGCACTCTCTCAGATGACCTGTCGGCATCCCGTTCTGCTAAGTATACCAGTACAACCTTTATTCCGGAAGCGCTGAAGACAAAGATCCTGGCCTCCATGTCAAGAATTATGGAAGCTGATTATACTGATCTGATGCTATGCACAACGGTACGGGGGAATCGTTCTTTTATTAAAGTCACAAAAAATGGCGTGACTTACACCGAGCATACCATGGGAGCCGGTGAAAAAAGGGTTTATGAGGTCATAAAGGCTGCTCACGATACGCAACTTTACCCCAACGGCATTTTGCTCATTGATGAGCTGGATGTTCTGCTTCATGAAAAGGCCTTTAAAAAAATAGTTGAAGAACTCATTGATATTGCAAATAAAAATATGTTAGAGATTATATTTTCAACTCATCGAGAGTCGATTATAAAATTCAAAAGAGCGATTAATATTGTCAGCATTTTTAATTTAGGAACAGGTATTCAGGCGTACCCTGGCGTTTCTGCCGATGCATTAAGACAACTCAGTGACATACAGCCAGAAATGGTAAGTGTTTTTGTTGAAGATGAACTTGCCCGAACTGCAATAAATGTCTTACTTGAAAGAGAAGCGCTGTCGGACATAGTGAATGTCGCGTTGTTTGGTGCTGCTGAAAACTCAGCGGTGGTATTATCTGGATTACTTCTTTCGGGCAAAAATATTGATAATGTTATGGGTGTAACCGACGGGGACGTTTACGAAACTTTGGAGAAGCGTGACGTCATGGTGAAAAAAATATTTTCAGGTTTAGGCGATGCGGTACAAAAGCAAAAAGTGTTAAGCCGAATATTTCAATTCAACCTGACTCATTTAGGACTAAAAGGGGCGCCGGAATTTAATCATAAAACCTGGTTTGAAGAGATAAATTCAGAAAATGTAAGCGACGCAGAAAAAACAGAGTTTGTAAAACTTAAACATTATTCCACCTCAATAAACGGGTTGCAAGATTGGCATGATTATTATGATCAAATTAATGCGCTTGCGAGAAAACCAAGTATAGAACATACCATCCTGAGCTTTATCAGTAAATACAGCCCCGAGTGGGATAATTATATTGGTGAAGTGCGCAATGAAATCCAAGCCCGTGCTCAGGAACTGCGGTAAAGTCATCTCCTTTTGGTTAATTAACACAATGATGTTCAGGACCTGTCATCACATAGTACCCATGACAACAGTTGGCGCAATACGACAGTGTGTACGGGACATCCATCGGGTGGACTTGTCTCGTTTCATAACCTCACAAATTCGGCAGCTCCAACGGCGCCAGCTTTTTTGCCTCCCGCAGCGCGCCAATCTCCGCCCAGAAACAGCTTTCCTCGGTGAAATAATACAATCCGCGGTAAAACAGGCGCAGCGTCTTCAGATCCCGGCCAGCCGCGTCGGCGAACAGCGCATAAGTCAGCGAGATACCGTGAGGCAACAAAGGAATATCCCCCTCCAGTTGCCGGGCGCGTTGCGCCAGGTAAGGCACGTTGGCCATCAAGATTTGCTGCAGGTCATCTTCATTCCTGATCCCCAAGATACGACAGTGCTCCCGGTTGCCGGCCAGGGTCATGGCACTGTCATACCACTGCGCCGTCAACGGATAGCCGGTTACTTTCGCCAGCTCGTTGTCCATCAGCGCGACCAGTGCGCTGGTCCGGATAAAATTGCCGATCAGGTCACCGAAGGTGGCCGACAAAAATTCCTGCACAAAATCACTCTTGGATTTGCCGGCGACCTTAGCCTGCAATGTAATAGCGTCATCCACCGCAGCAGGCACATTACGTACTGTGAGGGTCCTTTTGCTATCCGGTTCGTCTTCCATTGATTTTTATCTCCTTTGCCTCTATTAATGACAGGTGTTTGCAACCGCCGTTTATAGAACGATTTAACGCCATTAATTTGCAGACTTAAATCTATGATGCAGATATATTTTACAGCATCATATGTCGCAAGGTGACGATGAGGGGCGTCAGTTTCCGGGCGCAGATCCGATTTGTGTTGTTCTAAGAAGAATTTTTTGTTGAAGTATTTTAGTAAGATAAGCACATATAAAAAGTAAAGAAGGTTAACCATGACCGTCATTCTGAATTGCGCATCCCGTGAAGCTGCATTAAAGTCACTTAGTGAATGTTTTCAATGCCAGCCCTCTGAATTAAAGAGGGTTTTGATATTATTGGATCTAGATGTGATTTATGAGCAGCAACCACGGGTCCTGATCCCTTGCGAACAATATTTATACAATTTTGTTATCGAGCATCTTGGTGAACATCTCCCATTAACGCAAGTCATGTGGTTTCATGGGACGCGTACAGCACCAAACAACGATTTTGCGGCGGGGATTCTATGTTTAAACGAATCTGCTCCAAAAGTGTGGAGAACGGTCATTGAGTTCGCACCGAGCAAAGTGGTCAAAGAACGGCTCGAAAGATGGAGATTTCAGGCTGTGCCAAATTACTTGTACCAAATGAGAACGGAAGACTCACTTCACTGGGGCCCATTTGGTTATTTAGTAAAAGAGGTGTTGCTGAATGCTCGGGCATTATCACAGCATGATTATCTGGGGATACCTGAATTAATAGAAGATATTTGTATTGCGTATCAAGAAAACTATAATGAAGATATTCTTCAACATTATACCGACGTACTAAAGCCAAAAATTGTGCAGTTTGTTTCTGATAAACGATGTGATAAAAGCTGTATAGAAACAGCTTTATGTTACGCTTATTCATCAGCTAGAAATTTACCACCTGATAGTAATTCTGTAAGTGGTATCGATTATGAAGGACAAAACATCCCTCCTTTAAATATTGTGGATATAGAGCAGCTATGAAAAAAAACAAAAAAAACACATCAAGCTTTTTTAAATAAAAAAATTATTAAATGCCCACCATGAAAATTTCTTATCTACCTCCATTCTTTTTTGGACATCATCATGATTCGGATCGTATTGACTTCCACATGTCTTATCAAATACAGGAAGATCTTGGATCATAGTTTTCAGAATTTTTACTTTTTCTTGCTTGGTGTTAAATATTAAAAAAGGCAGCTTTATTATGGGCGGTTTTGTTTGAGTATGAAGGGGCATCTTTAAATCAATGTCATGACCTGGCATAGTATGTAATCCCCGGATATGGTAAAATAAACTGTATGATAGCGTTCCTTTCATAAAAGAAAAAATATCGGCATAGAAATCTGTTTCGTATTTTTTTCCGCTCTTAGGATAAGAAAGGGTATCAATATCAGGCAAGGGAAACGTTAACCCTTCATCTCGAAAACTTATAACAGGTACAGTTATTAGGATTTGATTATTATATTTTAGTTTATATTCATCGCGAACAGGTTTTTGGTATTCTATATTTTGCCACCAATAATTCCCTGTACCACCCTCTTTGATACTTTCCGTTTCGATCGAATAAGCAGGATCTGGTTTATAATAGCCCTTATTGACACCGTCATACTCCCAGTTGACCGCGTCCTCCAGGATCGGTAAAAAGCGCTCGAGCGGCGGTAGGTCAAGCCCGAACCGTTCTCGCCACATGGCCACCACATCCCCGGGGGGCGCGCAGCGATTTACAGGCGTGTTGCTATCGCCAGTCCGGCTATAGATCACACCGGCTCTGATGGTTTTCTTACCGCATTGATAGTCTTGCGTCAGGTAATAGGGCTTATCGCTAACGTTCGAGATGCACAGTGTCGCGAGTTCTTTTCCTCCTTCCGACAGGTAACTGAGCTGGATGACAGGGATTTTATTTTCTGCAAAATGTAAATTTCGCAGGCAGTCGATAATATCTGCCTGTGTATAACGTTTATTATCTTTACTGAGTCCTACAATCTCCAGGTCATCGCTGACACCGAATATAATGTAGCGGTCACGTTCATGAATAACATTGGCCATACACAGTATGTCATGTACTAAAGAAGCCTGGTTTTCATGAAATTTAAGTTTAAAATCCCACCAAAGCCTTCTTTTCCTGATAATATTAAATCATTTATTAACTTTAACATAGCTGTCTATTACCTATAGTAATACTATTTTGTGAAATCCCACAGTGTGGCGATTTTTATGATATTCGCTTGAACTAATGTCCCCAAAGTAGTTAAAACAGTCAAAAACACTATGGCGTAAGTTAACCAGGTCATTTTGTGTTGTGTAGCCAAATTTTGCTTATATTTTAATTTTGTAATTTCATATTGAGCGATGGTCTCTTGTGCTTTCCCGGTAACTTGGTATTTATTGCCACTCCTGATTAAATCCCCGCTTAACCGAAGTGAATCGAGGTTAAGTTCAAGCAATTTTTGGTATCTTTTAGCATCAGGGTGGGTGTGCCAGATATGACTATGCTCTTTTGTTAATATATCTGCAGCATCTAATCCTTGGTTACTGTCTGTTGATATGTAGTTATTTATCAGTGTGCGCAATATCTTCACTTTATCAGTAACCACTAATTTTTTCCTGGAAAAACGATATCGATTATACCAATTCTTGAAGCGGTGAAAATATACAATAATA
>NZ_SMCR01000020.1 GCF_004343195.1 Biostraticola tofi
GAAAACTATCAGCCCGATGAAGAGCATATACAAGAACAGAATTACAAGCTTGAACTTGAGCTGAGAAAATTGAAACAATGTCTATGAATCACACACATTAGCGCTCCATATCAAGCCACAAAAGCCTCTTTCTGCCTCTACATACAAATCACAGCGAATACAGTCAATATCAGGAATATCTTGCATCCCTGACTGAGGATAGTACTCAGATACTGCAAAAAACGAGTTTCTACACAGCCTGTGCCAGGAGCGGACGTTGATGGAAGTTGAATTGGTTTAAATACCGCGACGTTTTTCTAATTTGATATCAGTGCCGTTAATATTTGTTTCATTGCCCCAGCCGAGTTGCCTGTAGAATTTCGCCGCGCGACTATTTTTATCGGTTTCCAGCCAAGCAATCTCATGATGTTTGAATAATTCCTGCTCAGCTAGCATAACAAGCCTGCGACCTACACCTCTGCCTTCATATTCCGGGAGAACAAAGGCCGCAAAAAGACAACCTTCATCCGGCAAAATCATTGTAAAACCGATAATTTTGTCTTTTTCAGTCGCAACCCATGCGCAATGATTCTTCTCAATCATATCGGCCACGACGCTTTCGGTAATCCCCATCTGCCGCATTTCTTCACGACTCAGATGATTCTCGATTACCGATGTTCTCACTTCGAACATACCATCAATATCAGAAAGTTGAGCTGTTCTTACATTGACACTCATTAGTCTTACGCCATGTTTTATAATAAATTTTGATAATGATATCCGCCATTATCTTTAGAGAACCATAGGGATTTGAGCTCCAAGGCTGCTAATTATATCCGCTTCTCGCTCATAGATGCCCTTTGGTATTGTCGTGGGTAGCCCTGTGCCAAAAGCGGAGGTTACCCCTTGGGGCCATTAAAGATTAGCCTTGGGATGTTATGATAAATTCATTCAACTGTCAGGGTTCAATTAGGGTGAGCAAAATGCTCCTGGAAAAGCTGAAAGCACTTGAATGCAGTCTTCACGGTGCCCGGAGGAATGATCGGAAATGGCTTGAACAGATTTTGCATCCGGAATTTCGGGAAATTACACGGTCAGGCGTAATAGTTGACCGCGCGGAGACGATAGCATCTCTGGCTGGCGAATTAAGTCCAACGATCATTCTTAGCAGTGATTTCCGGCTGATCAGCATGGGAGAGTACTGCGCCATTCTGCACTACAAGACGTTTAATTCGGACGGCAGCCGAGCATCCCTACGTTCTTCCTGCTGGGTGTATTCTGACAGGGCGCAATGGGAGCTGGCTTTCCATCAGGGAACACCAGAGGCGGGTGCGGTATAAGTTTGGCAATGACACGGTAAAAAAACCTACCCGCCCGGTGGGTATCTCTTATAGGCACGAAAAGCCAATGTCCGTTCTTCGCTCTAAGCAGACTGTCACGTTCCCATTTTTTTTTTTGATAAAACTGATGTTCATATTGAGCCTTCACTAGTGAAGGCTCAATACTGGCTCTTCCTATTGTAGATCTTTTTCCTTCAGGAATTGACTCACCAAATCAGCAATCTGCACATTATTTAAATCAGAGAACGGAAAGTGAGTATTACCTTTGATTCCTACCTCAGGCAGATGCGTCACAGTGACATCCCCGCCATGCTTGTTCACCACGTCACGCCACGCACGAGCCATCGCCAGACGTACGCGCCAGCTGTCCTGCGCGGGCATGGCGACAGGTTTATCCGGAATGTTATCGCCGTAAATGATCAGAATCGGGATTTTGGTCAGTGCCATAAACTGCTCCATTGGCACAGGCTCACCCTTCAGCGTGTCGAACGCGCTTGGCATAGGGGCAGGGAGTTCTTTTTCCGGAAAGACAAAACTGCTGCCAGGTTCGAAAGCGACAATGGCTTTGACCTTGTTGATTTTTATCGCCGTGTACCAGCCCGGTCCGCCACCCTGAGAGTGGGTGAAGAGGATAGCCGGGCCGGATTTATCCACGACGGCGGACATCGCATCAGAGATGACATTGATATCAAACGGCCCGGTATTTGGGGTCATCTGACGGAAATACTGGTTCAACGCTTCTTTGTCGTGAGAGAACTGAACGCCTTTAAAATACTCGGGCCACACGCCAACACGGAACTGGTTAAACCACATCTGTTCATCCGGTTTAGGCGTAACAGTACCTTCTACAGTAGTGCGTCCGGCGCTGCCCCGGCGTGGCTGATCGACAAGATAGGTTGAGAACCCGCGACGCAGGAATAGGTTCTGGAAACCTTCACGACCATCCGGAGTGCTTTCCCAGGTACGGGAGAACTGACCTGCGCCGTGCAGCATGACGATAGGGTATTTATGCGGATTTTCCGGAATTTGGTAGAACACTGAGGCATGATCGCCATGATAGGTTTGGCCAACTGAATCTAGCGGCTTTTTCGCGTCAAATGTTCCTGGTGCGGTGATGATAGTGCCACCAGCAGAAAAGCTTCCCTGTTCCTGAATGACCAGCGGCTCGGCATATACCGACTGAGCCACCAGGCCAACCGCCATTACGCAGATGGCCAGCGTTTTTAAGATTGTCTTCAAAATTACATCCTCTGTTATGTTTGCCGTTCGATCATATCTGAGTTGTCAGCGTTGATTATTTAGCACCCCTGATTGCCCTTATTTGGCAGACTCATGAATGCGGACGATTAACTGCGAATTGTCTCTAACCAACGGGTGACCGTTTCAGTTGTTCTTCGCTCCTGGTCGCATTCAAGGACCAGCGGTTTTTCCCGACGCGCAGTTGGGGCGAGACTGGTAAGGATGTCGTCGCTGTCTCCTTTACCGTAGCCACCGTGAGTAATAAAGGGGATGAGTAATTTGCCCGCAAGGTTATGGCTGCTGAGAAACGTTTGCACTACAGGCGGCACGCTGGTCCCCCAGATCGGAAAGCCTAAATACACGGTCTCATAGCGGGAGATATCTGCGACGCTATTTTTGAATACCGGTTTTACGCCTCGCTCACGCTCATTTTTCGCCTGTTCAACGGTCTGAAAATAGTCTTCTGGATAAGGCGTAGCTGGTTCGATTTCAAATAAATCGGTATTCAGGCTGCGGTGAATGACGCCCGCAATCACCCGTGTATTTCCGCTGCGGGAAAAGTACGCCACCAGAACACGGCTTTTACCCTGCACGTTTGCGGTTCCGGTCGCAGCTGTCGCCAGGGAGACATTTGCCAGCGTGAGCCCGGCAAGTGCGGTGATTAACATTCTGCGGTTGGGATCATGCTCCATAACCCACTCCTAATTGTTTGCGAGCGCCTGCTGCAGCGCCTTTTCTGCTCGCATTGCTGCATCATTTTCGCCTTGTTCACGCAGAACCTGTGCCAGTTGGCGTAGCTGCGCTGCCGTCAGGCCGACCCGCATGCTGGCTCGCGTATGCGATAACAGCTGGGCTTCAACGCCTGGTGTGGCCGCTAATGCGCCAACCGTTGCCAACTCGCGGCTTTGCCAGTCGAGATTATCGCGGGCGAAAATGTCGCCAAACAGATGCGTTTGCAGGAATTGATTAATGACCGGGGCAAAATCAAACAGGGGTCCCTGGACGGGAGCGCCTGAGATTTTCGTCTGGTTTGCGATACCGACGCGGCGAAGCTCATCCCCGACTGGGATGGTGGCGACCGGTTCTTTGCCCTCAACGTCTTCGATACCACGTTGTTTACGTGCTTCGACGACCTTCATCAGTTCACTAAGCGCATTCAGGCTACGGGGGAAGCCCGTGTAGGCATAAAGCTGGACCATAATCTCTTTGGTTTCGTTTATGGTGAGTCCTGCGTCAAGACCCTGATTCAGGGCTGCATTCAGCTTATCCATCTGACTGCTGGCCATCGATGCCGCAATCAACGGGATGGCCTGCTGGCTGGCTGACAACGTATCTGAAACCTTTTGTTCGTGGTTCAATTCTGAGGCTCCTTTATTGACGGGCGCAGCAAGTGCCACGAGACCAAAACCAAAGGTCAGCAGTACCGCTGCCGCTAATGCTTTAATGGGCGTGGTATTGTTCATCTGTCACTTTCTCCATCCAGTTAACGCTTTTGCCATCCACAATCCCGGTTATCGCCAGATGCGTCATCGCGCTGCCGGGGGCCGCCCCGTGCCAGTGTTTGATGCCCGCCAGGCAAGAAACAACATCACCAGCGCTGATAACCTGCACCGGCTGTCCTTCTTGTTGGGTGAGCCCAACACCCGAGGTCACAATCAGCCGCTGACCTGCAGGGTGCGTATGCCAGGCGGAACGAGCACCAGGCTCAAAGGTGACATAAGCCCCGGAAACAGGGATGTCGTTATCCGGTTTGAAGAGAGGATCAACCCTGACGCGTCCGGTAAAGTTCTCGGCTGGCCCGTACACCGCGTTCTGACTTCCGGCGGGAGCGATATGGACAGCGGGATGTTGCTCCGCTGCCCAGGATGATAAGGTGAAGAAGGGCAGTAACAGCCCGAAGTAACGTAAATGTCCGATCATGCAAAGCGTCCTTATCATTGAAGAGGCGGATTGCCTGCGATGATTTTATCGAGGGGGTAATGACGTCAGGCTGACGCTCCCCTGACAATTCTGTCAGTTAACCCGGATCCCTGCTCAGTGCCTGGGCGAGCATTGCCCGCCGTGTTATCCGCTTGCATCGCAAAGGTGAGGCCAAAGGTATTGATGCCGTTTTCACTACGCGCAAAGACTCCTCCCCGGTGCATAATGGCGACGGCACGCACGATAGACAGGCCCAGCCCATGATGGGTATCGCTCCTGGCTCGGGAAGTGTCGACGCGATAGAACCGTTCGAAAAGCCGGTGTAAGTGCTCTGGTGCTATCGGATCGCCCGGGTTCGAAACTTCTACCCAGGCCTGAAGACCTTTTTCGCTTAAGCGCACCGTAACAGTGCTATTGGACGGTGAGTGTCTTGCGCTATTTTCCAGTAAATTTGCCAGCGAGCGGTGAAACAGCCGCCGGTCGATGTGCGCCGTGACATCGCCCTCAACCTCCAGCGAAAGCTGTTTTTCAGCAAAAGAGGGTTCAACATACTCCGCGGTTTTCAGGGTTTCTTCCCGCAGGGACACCAGCGTAAGCTGGGAAGCATGTTCACCCGCGTGAGCATGGGACAGAAACAGCATGTCGTTAACGATAGATGTCATCCGTTCAAGTTCTTCCAGATTGGAACCCAATAACTCTTCCAGTTCATCCTGCGTGCGTCGGCGTGATAGCCCCAGTTGCGTCTGGCCGATCAGGTTAGTCAGCGGCGTACGGAGTTCATGTGCAACATCGGCGTTAAAGCTTTCGAGCTGCCTCCAGGCGACTTCTTGCCGTTCCAGCACGCCATTAAAAGATGATGCTAAATGCTGTAATTCGTCAGGTAATGCTTCGGTATTCAGGCGCTGACCATGGTCCCCGGGAGCGAGTTGCCGGGTCTGTTTACTGAGCGCCCCAACGGGGCGAAGACCGATCCTTGAGACGATGTATCCCAGTAAGGCGACAATCACGACGCCCAGTGCGGTAATGATCAGCAATGTACGCGTGAAGGCATCAAGTGTTCCCATATATGGTGTGGAGTCGATAGCAACCACATAGCGCAACTCAGGCCTTTCACCGTTGGCGGGGATGGTTTTCACTAATAGAAACAGCGAACATGCACCTTCTGATGCACCTGGCACTTTATTAAAGCCTTCCTGTAAAGAAGACCACTGAACACCCACCGGCGGTGTTCCCCCCATGCTAAAGCGTGGGTTATCGCTCACTATCCAGTAGCGAACACGCTCACCTTCTGAATTGGTTAACACAGTGAATTTATTGGCCAGCGTTGACCAGCCGTCAGCCGAGGTTCGTGCGGTGATCCACGGACTCATTAATGATTCCCGAAACAGCAGTTCGTTGTGCATCTGCTTTTGCAAAGAGTCATGTAAGGAGCTTCTTAGCAGGATGCCGATAACGGACACAATCAGCAGCGCGGATAAGGCAAACATCAGCGCCAGGTGAACGGAGATGGAACGCTTAGGCATGCTTATCTCCTTCATTTATTCAGACCAGACTTCGAGGACATAGCCCATGCCACGAACGGTATGCAGCAGTTTGATATCGAACGGGGCATCCACTTTGGCTCGCAGACGTTTAATGGCGACTTCAACCACGTTGGCATCGCTGTCAAAATTCATGTCCCATATCTGCTCCGCAATCATCATCTTTGACAGTATCTCTCCCTGATGTCGGGCCAGAAGGCTCAACAGGGAAAACTCTTTCGCGGTCAACTCCAGTCGCGTTCCGGCGCGAAATACCCGGCGGGCCAGCAGGTCAAGATGCAGATCGTTAATTTGCAGCTGGGTGATGTCTGCGCCATCCGTAGCGCGGCGACGCACCAGTGCCTGAATACGCGCCACCAGTTCAATAAGCGAAAAAGGCTTGGGCAGATAATCATCCGCGCCAAGACGCAGCCCTTTAACGCGCTCGTCTACCGATCCACGTGCCGAGAGCATCAGAACCGGCGTCTGTTTGACTGCCCGCACGCCCTCGAGAACCCGATAGCCATCCATCCCCGGCAACATCACATCCAGTATTATCGCGTCATAGTCGAACTCCAGCGCGTAATGGAGACCTTCAGCGCCATCTGCAGAGACGTCTACCGTAAATCCGGACTCACCCAGCGCACGGGAGAGATAGGTTGACGTTTTTTCTTCATCTTCGACTAACAACAGGCGCATAACGGGACTTCCTCTTAACTTTTCATCTGTGCTTCAACATCTGAATAAACCTGCACAGCATCCGGAAGACGTTGACCCTGGATAGTAATGGCATCCAGTGAGCGGGTGAGCTCGGTCATCTCGGCGAGAGTCAGCGACACGCCGGTAGCCGCTGTGTTTTGCAGCATATGGTCTTTATTGGTGGTGCCAGGGATGGGAACAATCCAGGGTTTACGGGCCAGGAGCCATGCCAGCGCAATCTGTCCCGGTGCGGCATTTTTTTGTATTGCCCAGGATTTCAGTAGTTCAACCAGCTGTAAATTGTGTGGCAGGTTTTCAGGCGAGAAGCGCGTTTCTGTCGCGCGGAAATCACCGGCAGCCAACCGGGTATTCTCATCAATCCAGCCCGTTAAAAACTGCACGCCGAGTGGACTCCATGGCACGAACCCAATGCCCAGCTCTTCACACACCGGAAGCACCTGTTTTTCAGGGCCGCGCCAGAGCATGGAGTATTCACTTTGCACGGCGGTAACGGGTAATGCGGCATGGGCGCGTTTCAGCGTGTTGATGCCCATTTCAGACAGACCCCAGTGCAGGACTTTTCCTTGCTCCATTAAATCTTTCACCACACCGGCGACATCTTCGATCGGGATCTGTGGATCAACACGGTGTTGATACAGTAAGTCGACGCGATCGGTACGCAGGCGTTTGAGCATATTGTCGACGACCTGCCTGATATGCTCAGGTCTGCTGTTAAGGCCCGGCAGACGCTTACCCGTCTGTTGGTCAATGTTCCAGCCAAACTTGGTGGCGATAACGATTTTGTCCCTGAACGGGGCGACGCCTTCCCCGAGAATTTTTTCGACTTCAAACGGGCCGTAGGCTTCAGCAGCGTCGAAGAACGTTACCCCTTCATCAAATGCCCGACGGATAACATTGATCATCTCGGGACGCCAGGGAATGTAATGGTCTAATCATTCCGGACACTTTGTTAGAGATATAATGAGCAACGCTAACGAGGTGAGAATGCGAAGAAAAACATTTACCCATGAGTTCAAGCAGGAATGTGTCAAT
>NZ_SMCR01000021.1 GCF_004343195.1 Biostraticola tofi
GATGGCGGCAGTCAGGGTAGTTTTACCATGGTCAACGTGGCCGATAGTACCGACGTTAACGTGTGGTTTTGTGCGTTGAAACTTTTCTTTAGACATCGATTGTCCCTCTAAGACACGAATAAACCGGTGTTATCACCACATCAACCAAGCGCAAGCTTGTTGAATTTATTTTCTATCTAACAGAAAGTGAATCAGGAGGGAGACTAGAAGTGGTGCTGATAGGCAGATTCGAACTGCCGACCTCACCCTTACCAAGGGTGCGCTCTACCAACTGAGCTATATCAGCACATTGGAGCGGGCAGTGGGAATCGAACCCACATCATCAGCTTGGAAGGCTGAGGTAATAGCCATTATACGATGCCCGCATCCTGGAACTCGGCTACCTGATATTTCTGTAGATTATTGAAAGGTCCGAAGGTTCCGAACCCGATTGAAGACTCTCGCCTTCACCTCACCGCATGATGCTTGTGCAGTCAGGGTCACCTCCGCTGCCGGAGATTCAATTTGGTGGTGGGGGAAGGATTCGAACCTTCGAAGTCTGTGACGGCAGATTTACAGTCTGCTCCCTTTGGCCGCTCGGGAACCCCACCTGATTTTTGTTTGGTGCCGGCAGAAGGAGTCGAACCCTCGACCTACTGATTACAAGTCAGTTGCTCTACCAACTGAGCTATGCCGGCATCAAGTGCTGCGCATTCTAGGTAGAGCTGGCGCCCTATGCAACAAAAAAATTGCGTAATTTGCACTTTCGCTCATAAAACATGCGATTTTTCACTGACGCGCCCGAAGTTGATTATTATTCATGCATCGATGCGGTATCAATAGGCGGATAGTCTTTATTTTGCCCGGGGCAAGGGCAGGCAGTCATCCCGGCATCGCTCAGCCCCGGAGGCGTCGAATTGGATGCGTTTTATTTGACGGCGGAACATCTCATTACTGTAATGTGACACGCATCACATTATTGGAGAAAATACTCTCTGCTTGTATAATACCGGATATTATCTTTTCGCCTTTACCCCCTCTATGATTAAAACAGGTGGTAGCAGCGCGCTCGTTAATTTCCATACTCCATCCCCTCAAGCCTGCCGGCTTACCTCTCTTTGTACCAGCAAGAGGATGACATGATGAAAATAGAACTTCTGAGTGCTGCCACCCTCCCCGCCTATCGAGGTTCGCTCGCCGCTCTGCTGATTGATGCCGTCTCTCATGGCGCATCTGTCGGGTATAAAAGCATACTCAGCCAAGAGGAAGCAGAGAGCTATTTTCACAGTCTGCGGCCGGACATTGCTAAAAATAATTTGCTGCTGTGGATTGCCCATGACCATCACGGCCTGGCCGGCAGCATTCAGCTCGAATTATGTCAAAAGCCAGACGGTCGCAACCGGGCAGAAATTCAAAAATTACTGGTCCACAGTCGCAATCGCCGCAAAGGCGTTGGCAAAGAGTTATTGAAAGTATTGGAACGAACCTCTTTAGCCCAGCGGCGCGGCATATTGCATCTGGATACGGAGGCCGGTTCCGCCGCTGAGTCGTTTTACCGCGCGCAGGGCTATCGCTGCCTGGGCGAAATCCCCGATTACGCCTGCTCGCCCGACGGGATATATCGCCCGACGGTGATTTACTACAAGCGTCTGTTTGCCGTCAATCAGCACGTCGGCTCCATTGCCAACTGACGATCTTGGTCGCCTCGGCTTTCCAATCCTCTTCATGAGTCATTGTCACAATTACGCACCACAGGCTGAAAAAACACTCTACGAGCGAATCGAAGCTGTCTATACTATGCAGCTTATTTTCGTCCCGGGCGTTTGATTTCCCCCGGTTGGACCTGAGTCATGGGCTGGCTAAACTTATGATAATACGTGATCAATTACCTACTACCCCCTACCTTGAATTTACGCGGGAGCAGTGGGCGGCATTACGTAACTCTGTGCCACTGACTCTCACGCAGGACGAAATCAAAAAGCTCAAAGGTATTAACGAAGACTTGTCGCTGGATGAAGTTGCCGAAATCTACTTGCCGCTGTCGCGTCTGCTTAACTTCTACATCAGCTCGAACCTGCGTCGTCAGGCGGTTCTGGAACAGTTCCTCGGCACCAATGGACAGCGCATACCCTATATCATCGGTATTGCTGGCAGCGTTGCCGTGGGCAAGAGTACTACCGCTCGCGTGCTGCAGGCATTACTGAGCCGCTGGCCTGAGCATCGCACTGTCGAACTTATTACCACAGACGGTTTTCTGCACCCTAACCAGGTGCTCAAAGAGCGGGGCCTGATGAAGAAAAAGGGCTTTCCGCAATCTTATGACACTCGCAATCTGGTTAATTTCGTTTCCGAAGTTAAATCCGGCGTCAGTCCGGTTACCGCGCCGGTATACTCGCATCTGATATACGATGTGGTGCCTGGTGATAATAAAGTAATCACTCAGCCGGATATCCTGATCCTCGAAGGCCTTAATGTACTGCAGAGCGGCACGGATTATCAGCGTGCCTCTCATCATGTGTTTGTCTCTGATTTTGTGGATTTTTCAATCTACGTGGATGCGCCGGAAGATTTACTGCAGGGGTGGTATATCAACCGGTTCCTTAAATTCCGCCAGGGCGCGTTTTCCGATCCGGATTCCTATTTCCATAACTACGCTAAATTAACTGAAGAGGAGGCGGTGGAAATCGCAACTCAGCTTTGGACGGAAATCAACGGGCTTAACCTCAGGGAAAATATTCTACCCACACGAGAAAGAGCCAGCCTGATCCTGACTAAAAGTACCGGACATGCCGTGGACAATGTGCGTTTGAGAAAGTAACGGCCAGCAGTGGCCGTTAAGCATCACCTCGCAGGGATATTTCACCGCCAAGATAGGGTTTTATTTCACCCCCCTGATCAAGCAGCAGCGCGCCCTGTGCGTTAATCCCCCTTGCAATTCCTTTGATAACCTGTTCGCCAATCAACAGCTTTACTGGCCGATTATTATAATTATCCAGGGGTTGCCAGCGGGCGACGAAAGGCGCAAAGCCCTCCCGTTCAAACACCTGCAAGGCTTCCCTTAGTTGAGTCACAAGCCGTGCAGCCAAAGCATTGCGGTCAATGGTAATACCGGCTTCCTGCAGATTGATCCACCCCTGATCTATCACGCCGGATGATGATTTACTCATGGTCAAGTTGATACCGGCACCTATCACCAGATTAGCCGCATCACCCGCTTTGCCGCTGATTTCTACCAGAATCCCGGCCAGTTTGCGATCTTTAAGGTACAAATCGTTCGGCCACTTTACCCGCACATCGCTGGCACCCATTTGCTGCATCACTTCGGCCATGACAATACCGATAGCCAAACTGAGGCCTATAGCTGCCGCTGGTCCTTGCTCAAGCCGCCAGTAAAGCGACAGATAGAGATTGCTGCCAAACGGAGAAATCCATTGCCGACCACGCCGACCACGCCCTTTGTTCTGGTATTCAGCAACGCAGGCATCCCCTGACTTGAGCGTGCCGATCCTGTCCATCAGATACTGATTGGTCGAATCGATGACCGGCAAAACCGCCACTCTTCCGCCATGGGTCAGCGCGTTGATGCCAGCATCGTCCAGAAGCTGCATTGGGCCGTCCAGGCGATAGCCTTTTCCCGGCACCGTGTAGACGTCAACCCCCCATTCTCTGAGCGTCTGAATATGCTTATTTATGGCAGCTCGGCTCATGCCCAGCATTTCGCCGAACTGCTCGCCTGAATGAAAGGCGCCATCAGAGAGCAACCCAATCAGTTTCAGAGGTATGCTGTTATCTTTCATGATAGCGTCTCCACGGCGTTCACTTCCCCTCTTGAGCCGATAAAACGGACCTCAGGCTCAAGCCAGATAGCGAATTTGTCTGCAACCTGATGTCGAACATGGCGCGCCAGGGCCACCATATCACGACCCGAGGCCGAGCCGCGGTTGATCAGCACCAGGGCCTGTTTATCGTGCACTGCCGCCTCACCGAGGCGAAAGCCTTTCAGGCTGCATTGATCGATTAACCAGCCTGCGGCCAGCTTTACCTGACCATCAGGTTGCGTGTAGTGCGGCGCGCCCGGGTAAGCTTTCAGCAATGTTTCGGCCGCAGCGGCGCTGATAACCGGATTTTTGAAGAAGCTACCCGCATTGCCGGTGACGCGCGGATCAGGTAATTTTGTCCGCCGCATATGACAGACCGTATCAAACACCTGAGCGGGGGTTGCCGTCGCGGGATCAAGGCGAGCAAGATCGCCATAGGTCAAAACAGGCAACCATGTTTTGGATAACATCAGGCCTACCGCCACTATGGCATAGTTATCCCGGTACTGGTGCTTGAAAATACTCTCACGATAACCGAACCGACAGTCGGCCTTACTGAGACGAATTTTTTCTCCGCTGGCAAGGTCCAAGACCTCGACATATTCGCAGCGGCTTTCGAACTCGACGCCATAAGCGCCGATATTTTGAATGGGCGCGGAACCGACGCATCCAGGAATCAAAGCCAGGTTTTCAAGACCAGGCATACCGTCCGCCAGGGTGTTAGAGACCAGTTCGTGCCAGTCCTCTCCTGCGCCGATATGCAGATGCCATGCTTCTGCCGTTTCTTGCACGGTGATGCCTTTAATCCGATTGAGCAATATCGTGCCGCAGTAATTTTCCAGAAACAGCACATTGCTGCCGCTGCCGAGTAGCATCACCGGTACTTGCCGTCGCTGGGCCTGCCGCCAGTTTTCCATCATTTGTGCTTCGGTCTCTACCCTGACTACGTGACTTGCTCGCGCATCAATGGCAAAAGTATTCAGCTGTTTAAGCGTTACACCATGAGTCAACATTCTTGAGTCCACCTTTTTCTACTGCCGTCAGTTTACCTGATTACGGCAGTTTCCAGCGAGCAACATTTAGCGGTGGATATGGCTCCTCCTGATCGAATATTGGCCATCACCTGCGGCCTGAAATTGATATCGGTGTAAATATTATCAGACAGGCAGTCAATATTATTTACGACAATTTTAAGCTTGCCTCCTGACAAATGTGACTACCTGGTCATTATGAAAAAATATAGGAGACATGATTTATGAATTTTTAGATGAAATTGATATTAAATCAGCCTATGAAAGTTAATAATTCTTTTGCTATTTTCAACCCTATTCCATCAATGAACTACCCTTAGGCGTCAATGAACCATCTTTCCTGATATATACACTTAAACATGCCGGACTCAAATTATAGTCTTTCGCAAAATCATCTCTGCTTATATCCAAGACATCAGACGCCTTGATTTCCTGGAATATTTTAATATGTTCATTTCTTATTATGGTATATTTTACGTCTAGTGAATGCCCTATTCGAGTCAATCCTCTTGCAGTGAGAGTCCCATCAGACTTAACATAGCTATTCAGACTGTTACGATTGAGTTTATTATCCCTGATAAACTTGCTCATTGTCGTTTGTTCTCGTTGATGTGCGGGCATATCTTTCCAAGTGTTGATCATGTCTGTTGATATTTTCGGAGGCGGTCCTGCAACAGGCTGATTACTGACACGATAGAACCCTTCGGCATAACAATATGCACACGTTGGATCACCGAGTCGTAGATTCATACCGGCGTTATCATGTTGGTTTTCTATACCTGAATTGCCCTTTGGACTGCTTAAATCGAGTGGTTCATCCCACTGGTTATAGTTTATTCCGATCCCTTGCGTGTTGTGAAACATTCCTCGCTGCCCTCCACATAGCTGATTTGACTCGTCCTTTAAATTTAAATTTAGAGGATCACTGGCTATACTAATTGGTTTAAATACCTGGCTTATTATTTATTTAATCGATTACGCGGTTATAGACTTAAGCCGCGAATATTTTTATCATTCAGCCATGATATTTTCAATTAAATAGCGGACCATTATGACTTTCCGTTTAAAGTGCTTAAAAAGGATCCACGGCCTGACGGATACCGTTTCTGTGTTTGTTACAAACTAAACACCAGTTATAAAGTTTTTAACGTCGCTATCAGAGATATATTTAAGTGTATTAATATAGTTATGCCTTAAAACTGCCGACAGCTTTTATCAACGGCGTAATATTATCGAGTATGTCCCATGAACCTCTGTTTATTTCAATTAGGCAGCAGAGTATGACGATACAGCGGGTCAGGTTTCATTAATCGAGCTGGTGCAAAAGCATATTCGCTCCCGTGACCTGCTGGAAATGAGCCCGGCATTGACCCATTTGCTCAACACCTGGCCGCTTAAGCCGGCACT
>NZ_SMCR01000022.1 GCF_004343195.1 Biostraticola tofi
CGGAAAGCCAGAAGACGATGGTGTCGGCGTTGGGGACGCTGGCGGCAGGGCTGGCAGGCGGCCTGGCCGGCGGCGATGTGGCGAGCGCGGTGGCGTGGGCGCAGGCGGGGAAGAATGCGGTAGAGAATAACTGGCTGAGTGCCATTGCGCAGGGTGTCAGACTGACGGCCCAGGGCTGCGCCGAAGCAGCCCCCTGTCGCAATACGCTGGTTGAGAAAGGGCTGGGTGCCCTGCTGGGTGTGGGGGCAGCAAATACCGTGCTGGATAGCCTCTCTGCTGCAGATAAGGAATACGTTTTAGGTGTAGCCATGAGTGGCAAGGCTGATCTGATAGAGCACCTGACCCCAGAGCAGCGTACAGTCTACGATTATATGGTAGGTCAGGACCAGAAGGGGTTAATCACCATCTTCCCACAGCCGGACAGGGATTTGACGGGTGGGAAGTTGATTAATCCAATCCCGGATGAAAATAGAGGGACTACTCTTACAACACCTGATAAGTCTGGCCAGCAAGGTATTTCGCATACCGGTAATACAGAAGTGCTGCCGGAAACGGGGGGGAATACAACGGTCACGCCGATACCGGCTGGACCGAATCAGGATGATTTAGCTTATCTGGCGGGAAGGTATGAGCCTAACAAAGGCGCAGTTGGCAATATGGGTGAGTTCTTTAAGCAACCGGGTTTTGGTCGTGAGATGAAGGATAATGCCCGTAAAACCAGTCAGACCTATCAAGGACAAAGTGTTTATCAAGCAAAAGATCAGGTTGGTGAATTTATTGAGAAAGGTGACAAATACTATCTTGATGGAGCACATAAAAACCATCTGGAAGTCTTTGATAGCAAAAGAGCAGTCAAAGCAGTACTGAATTTAGATGGATCATATAATGAATCTAAAACGCGGGCAGCAACTAAAGAAGGCCGGAGATTACCAAAATGAACAATTTCTTATTTTTTGATGAAATGAAGGATATTTTTCTAGATTTGTTGAGCCATAAATCTGATTTGCCAATCGATATTGATGATTTGTCGATAAATTATAACCGATCATTAGAAGAATTATTAATAAAGCAATTAACTCTTCTACACCTTAAAACGAAACTACTGGCCCTGGCAAAAAATAATGACGATGAGTTGGCAATGCAATCGGCTTTATTGCGTTTAAGAACTCACGCAATGAGCTTATCAAGCTTCTTTGACAACATAGTGGAAGACACTGAAGTTATACTTCGGACTGGCACATGGCCAGAGTTTCCTGAGGATTATAAGATCCCCAATCATTACAACGAGTCTGAGTTCAAATAAGTAAATTTGGTCAGCCAGACTGAGATTTTAATTTGTTTTATAATACCGTCAGTAACGATGCCGGATGGTGATAAGCAACAGCAGGATGTAAACAAGATGAGCCGGGATGTGGCCCATGCCCACCAGGCCCTGTGACCGATCTTTAACAAATAGCAAGAGCAGCAGCGGCTGCAGCAAGCCAAGAAGATTGGCGATATCGCCACGCAGGTCAGCGGCATAATCGAGATGCAGGGGAAGATCGCCGCGACCCGAGCGGCAACGACCCAAGCGGATAATGCCAGCGCCAAGGCGCGCAGCGCTGGTCGCCGCTGAAATGCAAACCGGCGGTGAATTCAAGCGGGCGGCCCAGTCGGCAATAGCGGTGGTGCAGGGCCTGGCGACCGGCAATATTGCGCAGGCGATAGCCGGGGGCAGTGCGCCCTATATCGCCAATATCATCAAGAAAACCACCCCGGCAGGCCCGGAGCGAGTGATGGCCCATGCGGTGGTGGGGGCGGTGGTGGCTCAGCTTAGCGGCGGCAATGCCCTGGCTGGGGCATCGGGTGCGGCGATGGGGGAATATATTGCCTCCCAGGTGTATGCGGGAACCCAAGCGAAGGATTTGACGGAAAGCCAGAAGACGAGGGTGTCGGCGTTGGGCACGCTGGCGGCGGGGCTGGCAGGCGGCCTGGCAGGCGGCCTGGCCGGTGGCGATGTGGCGAGCGCGGTGGCGGGGGCGCAGGCGGGGAAGAATGCGGTAGAGAATAACTATCTCAGTACTACATCTTCAACGAAACGGGATGAATTGGCAGATAAACTGCTGAAAGGCGATAATTCTTTGCAAACCGCGAGAAAGTTCTTACAGCTAGAGAATGTCGATAAACGCAGTGACGCATTGGTCGCCAAGTTCAATAAACACCCCTGTGAGATAAGCACAGCAGAGCGAACTGAGCTCGTGAGTTATCTGAAGATATACGCGTCTGAGATGCAGGCTCAATATGGTGAGGCAGTGACCAAAGAGCTGATCGCCGGAATGCTGACCGGGCAGGATTATCTGAAGTCAGCGCCGCAGACGGAAGCGCAGCAGAGAGCACAAGCTATCATGAATACCTGGGGCTACCATAAATCCAATGCCAGTATTGGTGATGCACCGCTGATATTTGGTGGCAGTGTACTTGGCACCACAATAAAAGAAGGGATGGCGCTTAATGCGGCAATCGGTTTGGGTGTTAATGCCGGCGTTCAGCTCAGCGGAAAAGATCCTTTCAACTATGTTGATGCAACTATGGCCGGAGTCACCTCTGCACTGACAACAGGAACAGGTATTGGAGCATCAGCGGTAATAAATATGGGCGGTACTGCGGTAGGGAGTGCTATTAAAGGTGAAGATCCAACTAACGCAATGATTGGCGCGGGTGTTGGTTCTGTGATTGGTGATAAAGCAGGTAAGGTAGTTACAGAACAGTTGAAACCCGTTATTAAAGAGGGGAGTGCTGAACTAATAGGAGCAGCGACAGGCTCAACTGTAAGCGAGATTACTGGAGGAAATACATAAAAAGCGCTTGAAAATACAGGGAATAAAAGTGGAGAAAATTAATCTTAACGATCTGATTATATTGATATTTTATTGCATCTGTATTCTTTTTGGTGCTGTAATGATCGGCTATCTGATAACCGCTTTCATAGTTTATTTTAAAATAGGTATATTTAATCTCGACTGGAAAGAAATCCTATTCACTTCTTTAAAAAAAGGCAGTGTCGGCGGCTCGATACTAGGTCTCGGTATCTGGATAAAAGGGAAGCTGAGGGAACGGCAGGATAGGAATGATATTTTTAAATAGTTGTTGTAGAGAATAACTGGCTGAGTGCCATTGCGCAGGGTGTCAAACTGAGCGCCCAGGGCTGCGCCGAAGCAGCCCCCTGTCGCAATACGCTGGTTCAGAAAGAGCTGGGTGCCCTGTGGGAGTCAGGGCAGCAAATACCGTGCTGGATAGCCTCTCTGCTACAGATAAGGAATAAGTTTTAGGTGTAGCCATGAGTGGCAAGGCTGATCTGATAGCTCACCTTACCCCAGAGCAACGTACAGTCTACGATTATATGGTAGGTCAGGACCAGAAGGGGTTAATCACTATCTTCCCACAGCCGGACAGAGATTTGACGGAAAGCCAGAAGACGGTGGTGTCGGCGTTGGGGACGCTGGCGGCAGGGCTGGCGGGCGGCTTGGCCGGTGGCGATGTGGCGAGCGCGGTGGCGGGGGCGCAGGCGGGGAAGAATGCGGTAGAGAATAACTATCTGAGTGATAAGGACATCAAAACCTTCACTGAGAAATATGTCGCCGCGAAGACCGATGCCGAGAAAGAACAGCTTGTAGCTGACCTGAAAAAGCTGGATGCAGATAAGCAGAAACAGGCGCTATCTACAGGAATATCAATAGATGAGCAGAAAGATGCACTGGCTGATCTGAAAGCCCTTGTCGTATCACCAGAATGTAAAGCGAAGTGTCAGGAACTGGCTGCTTACTCCATATCAGAACTGAAGCCCGTCGCCAACAACACGCAACTGCATGAAGACAATCTTAAAAAGGGAATACTGGCGGGTGTTATTTATGCTCTGAGAGTAGAGAAACCTGCATCCGGCGGTTCTGGTTCTGGCCTGTCTTCATTGACGAAAGAGCAGCAACAGTTAATTAGAAATGCTGAAACAATCACGACAGCCAAAGGGATACAGAATCCATTCCCAAGGGATTTGAATGAGAAGGTTCTGTGGAATGGGGTTAAGGCTAATCCATCGGCTGGATATCCACTGACGGGGTTGAATAGTGATCCTAAATTTCCTCCATCGGCAGGATTTCAAAAAATGTCAGTTAATCATACACTTCCGGATGGTAGAAATATTGAAATCCATTATCAATATAACTCATTGACTAATAAGGCTTACGATATGAAGGTTATCACCCCACAACGCTCAGGGGCTGCATATAAGGAAAAACAATGAAGATAATAATGCACCGTGGTGGTCATGTTGTTGATATTTATGCAGTCTATTGGGTTGGAGGAAACACTTACTTCTACGGCCTGCATGAGGGAAATGGTGGACTATCTGCTTATAAATTAGGCGATGGTATAGATATAATTGACTCTGATTTATCAGGTAATTTTGTTTATTTTAACCAGGGTGTTTTTTATAAACCTTTGATTGAGGAGAGACTTCTGGATGATCTTCTTGAATATGACGAAACTGCCTACAAACGCTTCCTTGAGATCCTGAAAGCTGAAGGCAGAATAGATCCAGACTTCTGTTAGTCATTAGAAATCCCGGCCACCGAGCCGGGATTTTTTTACCTGTTACTCAGCCATCAAATCCACTTCCCGACAGGCGGCTTCTTAGCCGTGATCACCTCAATAAACTCAAGGATCTGCTGTTGCTTGCGTCCCGATAACTTACAGACCTTGCGCAGCGTCTGCATGATCTCCGGCTCTGGCGGCGGTGGGGGTAATGGTTCTTCAGCGGTGAGCACCAGGCAACCGGGCATCGCGCGCACCTCCAGCGGTGTCCCTGTCTTAAAACCCGCATTCAATGACTGAAGCCGGAGCCACACCACAAGAAATTAATACTGCACTGAGTCATTTAGCGAAAGGGGATATGCCGGACAGCGCTAATATCACTAAAGTGATCGTTGATGGTTATAAAGATGGCGTACTGATAGCAGGGGCGGCTTATCTAGGACCCGCAGCATCTGTGGGGAAAGTTGTAGCTGGCGCAACGATAGCGGAAATTGCTAACGGAACTTATCAATGGTTCGATAATAAACAGCCAGGCAATTTTAACAAGAGCTGGGATTACACAGGAAGCATTTCTGCAGGTATTACGGGGGCACTTGTTCCAGGACGTAATGTATGGGCGAATGGGGGAATGGGGGAATTGCACTTGGAGGCACTTTATTCACTGATGGGCCTGATAAGGGCGCTTTGACTGGATCGGGGGGAGGGTGGGCGTTCGGTACAACAGTTGGTCTAATAGCGCCGCCTATATTTAGGCCTGCTTTGGGACAAAACTCAGGAGTTGTTGGGGAAGTTCTTGGGTCTGTTGGTGGAGAGTTCATAAGCAATGCTGTAAAGGATAAAGTCAATGGAAATAAAAGATAAACTGAGTGTTTGGGTTTTATTTTTAAGTATTATATATATGATTTTTTGTAGCTTTATTTTTTTCTCTATTTCGCTGGTGATTATAACGTTATTGTTTAGCAATGAATTTGATATTAATGATAAAGATATCATTCATGTTGCAATCACTAGTTTGATTACTGGGATTACAACTGGATTAGGTTCCTGGATTTTTGCCAAACTCGACGAGCGTGAAGCCCGAAAGTCATTACCTGCAGACCCCAAGTGATTTTGCAAAACCCGGTGTTGCTCTAGAATTGCATCACTTTAGCAGTAGGATGTCAGCGGTGGCAGCTTTGGCTCGGCCACCTTCAGCCGGGATGCGATGAACAGCACCTATGCCGCGGTCAAGGAGCAGACCGGGGTGTATGCCGGCCAGGGGGGCTACGATGTCA
>NZ_SMCR01000023.1 GCF_004343195.1 Biostraticola tofi
GAAAACTATCAGCCCGATGAAGAGCATATACAAGAACAGAATTACAAGCTTGAACTTGAGCTGAGAAAATTGAAACAATGTCTATGAATCACACAGCTAATGGCTTGTTATTTGGGGGTAAAGCGGCCTCTCCCGCTAGTTGCATTGTTCACGCAGCTTAATGGCCAATCCTTCGGTACCCCAGATGGACATCATCCTCTTCAGGTTATAAACCAGCACATGCAGACTGATTTCGGTGCAAACGTTTTTAAACCATTGCGTCAGGAAGTGAGTCGCTCCCTTCCACATTTTAATTATCCCAAACGGATGCTCTACCGTTTGCTTTCGCACGACAGCTGTTTGTGGCGATGCATCAAGCCTGGTCTGCATATCTTCCATTTCAGCTTCATGAACCCACCGTCTTATACGTCTCGGATCGCGTTTTGATGTGGTGCACCTTGACCGCTGACTGCAATCGCGACATGCAATATGGTTAAAGTACATTTGCTGTTCTAAACCATCCTCAACCACCGTAAATCGGTTCTGAAGCTCGCTACCCATCGGACAACTATAAATATCTTTTTCCTGGTCATATTTGAACAATGAACGATTGAAAAGACCTTTGCGGTCAGCGCCAGAGGTATCGCCTTTTGGTACTAAGGCTGCGGCACCTAAGTCCTACGTTGCTTTAATATCACCCCGGCTGTAATAACCTTTATCAGCCAGTACGGTAATATCCGCTTTGCCAACAGCGTCTTGCGCTAATTTTGTCACCGCTGTTAGCTGCCCACGATCTGGTGTATTCGTTACTTCATGCGCAACAATCAGGTGATATTTAGCATCAACGGCAGTCTGAACGTTATAGCTAACCTGGCGGTTAACATTGTTTATCTTCATCAGCCGGGAATCAGGATCTGTTAGTGACAGCTGCTTATCAGGGTGCTGCACGACGGCCTGTGGGATTTTCTTGAGCTCTTTCAGACGCTTTTGCAGCCATGCCAGTTTTGCAGCGGTTAAATCTACCTTTTTTTCGGGCTCCGCAGCCTTGTCAGCTTCATCGAGCTTATCCAGGTAAAGAGCGATACTTTGCTCAACCCTTTCGATGTGGCCTTTTGTTTTCTGGGGCGTGAAGTTGTTCGATTTGCTGTTAACCGCCTTGAACTTACTACCGTCAATGGCAACCACCACATCGGTGAACATCTGCATCTGCCGACACAGATCAATGAAAGCCCGGCAAGCATTTTTGATGCCTTTGCCATTGTTTTTTCTGAAGTCTGCAATGGTTTTAAAATCAGGTGTTAATCGCTCAAGTAACCACATCAATTCAACGTTACGATGGGCTTCTTTTTCTAACCTGCGGGATGACTGAATGCGATTCAGGTAACCATAAATGTACAGCTTCAGCATGGTTGCGGGGTGATATCCTGGCCGCCCGGTTTGCTTTGCATTAACACGCTCGAAGCCAAGTACATCAAGCTGTAATTCATCAACAAAGACATCAATAACCCTGACAGGGTTGTCTTCTGTGACAAAATCATCCAGCACTTCAGGGAGCAACGTCACCTAATGTCTGCCTTGACCTTTAATGTGGTGAGTCATATCCGCACCCGCAATATTTAATCGTATGGTTCTAATTTTATTAGATAAAGTAGGTTACTGCATGGGTTTATCAAGAATTGTTGATCATATAAAGCCACTGCTTAGACCAAAAAGTGATCAGCAGTTTTCACACAGCCTGGGCACAAAGCCGACCATCAGCCCCTCTAAATTAATGAACATATCTAATAAACCCTAGCTAATTACCCCATCTAATCGAATAAATCAGTTTGCGTTATGCTTTTCCAACACAATAGCTGAAGGATAACGTCATGCAAACGGTAAAACTGAACAACGGTATTGAAATGCCCCTGCTGGGCTTTGGTGTGTTTCAGATGACGGATGCCGCTGAATGCGAAAGAGCCGTTATTGATGCCATCGATACAGGATACCGCCTGATCGATACCGCCGCGTCTTACCAGAATGAAACCCAGGTCGGGAACGCACTGAAACAGACCGGTATCGCACGTAACGAACTTTTTGTAACGACCAAACTGTGGCTGCAGGATACCAATTACGAAGGCGCTAAAGCCCAATTCGAACGCTCCCTGAATCGACTGCAACTTGATTACGTTGACCTGTACCTGATTCACCAGCCTTACGGCGATGTCCATGGGGCCTGGCGTGCCATGGAAGAACTGCATCAGGCAGGAAAAATTCGTGCTATCGGCGTAAGCAATTTCCATCCTGACAGACTGGCCGACCTTATCGCTTTCAACAAAATCGCCCCTGCGGTGAACCAGATTGAGGTTAACCCCTTCAATCAGCAGCTGCATGCCGTTCCATGGAACCAGAGCCGTAGTATTCGGCCGGAAGCCTGGGCACCGTTCGCTGAGGGTAAAAATGGCCTGTTCCAGCATCCCGTGTTAACAGCTATTGGTCAGAAGTACGGCAAAAGCGTGGGCCAGGTTGTGCTGCGTTGGATCTTCCAGCGAGGCATTATTTCACTAGCGAAATCGGTGCGCAAAGAACGCATGGCTGAGAACATCAACATTCTCGATTTTGAACTCAGCTCTGAAGATATGCTGCAGATTGCCGCCCTCGACACCGCAACCAGCGCCTTCTTCTCTCACCGCGACCCGGCGATGGTGGAATGGCTGACTGGCCGCAAACTTGATGTTTAAGTCGCGATAAAAGGAGTATTCATTCAATGCAAAAACGTTATCTGGGTAAATCCCGACTCGAAGTATCCGCGCTTGGGCTCGGTTGCATGGGCTTAAGCCACGGCTATGGCCCGGCGACCGATACTCGTCAGGCTATCGAGCTCATTCGCGCAGCGATTGAACGTGGCGTCACCTTCTTCGATACCGCTGAAGTGTATGGCCCCTTTCTTAATGAAGAGGTTGTCGGTGAAGCCTTAAAACCGTTTCGTGACCGTATAGTCATTGCCACCAAGTTTGGTTTTACCTTTGGCGATGACAATAACCAGCAGATTTTAAACAGCCGTCCGGAGCATATCCGTCAAGCTGTGGAAGGATCATTACGCCGTCTTAAGACTGATGTCATTGACTTGCTATATCAACACCGTGTCGATCCGGATGTCCCGATTGAAGATGTTGCGGGTACCGTAAAAGACCTGATAGCTGAAGGCAAAGTTAAACATTTCGGTCTATCCGAAGCGGGTGCTCAAACCATTCGTCGTGCGCATGCGGTACAACCGGTCACTGCCCTGCAAAGCGAATACTCAATGTGGTGGCGCGAGCCTGAGCGGGAGATCCTGCCGTTACTGGAGGAACTGGGCATTGGTTTCGTTCCCTTCAGCCCATTAGGCAAAGGCTTCCTGACGGGATCGATTAAGCCAGGAACCACTTTTGGCAAGGATGATTACCGCAGCACCGTGCCGCGTTTCGCCGAACAGGCGATTGAAGCCAATGAAAAGCTGGTCTCGTTGCTAGGTGAACTGGCGGCAGAGAAAGGTGTGACGTCTGCGCAAATCGCGCTGGCATGGCTGCTGGCACAAAAGCCATGGATTGTTCCAATTCCTGGTACCACCAAACTGCACCGGCTGGAGGAAAACCTGGGGGCTGCCGACATCATTCTTTCTCAGGATGACTCGCGGCAGATAACCCAGGCGCTTGAAACGTTTAAAGTCGTCGGCGAACGTTACTCTCCTGAGCATCAGGCTCGCGTAGGCCGTTAATACCCGGACGGGTCCGCTGCGATTGGCGGACCCGTTATTACTGGTAGCGAAGTGCATCGATCATCAGCGCAAAAGCGGGCGGATGCTGCTTACGGCTCGGGTAGTAGAGGTAATATCCGGGGAAAGATGGACACCAGTCCTGCAGAATCTGAATAAGCTCTCCTGACTTTATATAATCCTGCACCCTGTCTTCAGGTATACAGGCGATGCCAAAACCGGATAAAGCCGCATCAATTCTTTCCGCCTGCAGATTAAACGTTACCTGTCCTTCCACTCTGACCCGTAACGGTTTCCCTTCCTGCTCAAACTCCCAGTGGTAAAGACCACCGGCAGTCGGCAGGCGCATATTAATACACCGATGGTTTTGTAGCTCGTGCGGAGTTTCTGGTACGGGGTTAGCGGCAAAATAGGACGGTGCTCCCACCACTGCCATGCGCATTTCCGGTCCAATCCTCACCGCGATCATATCCTTATCTACGCTTTCGCCCAGGCGGATCCCGGCATCAAAACGCCCCTCAACAATATCGACAAAACCGTTATCAACCACCAGTTCGAGATTAATTTCCGGGTATTCCCTGAGGAAGGGTTTTAGCTTCGGCCATACCAGACTTCGCGCGGCATGCTCCCCGGCAGATAAACGGATATTGCCGGAGGCAGTGCCGTTCAGTTGAACAAGCGATTCCAGCTCCTGCTCAAGATCGGCAATACGGGGTTCAAGGCAGGCGATAATTCTCTCACCGGTCTCTGTAGGGGCAACGCTTCGGGTCGTGCGGGTCAGAAGGCGGATATTCAGCCTTTCCTCCAGTGCCTTCATCGCGTGGCTGAGTGCAGACTGAGAAACGCCCAGTTTACCCGCTGCTTTGGTAAAACTTCGCTCCCTTGCCACCACAAGAAAGATTTGCAGTTCGTTGAAGTTTTCTTTGAGCATCGGTGATTTCCTTATGGAGGCATTCCCTTCATCGCACACTCATGAAGGGTATTCATAGACACAATCATTTTAGCCCTATTACTGACAATAATGATAATTGATATTCTGACCGTATCGAAAATAAGTCCGAATTATCAGAAGGTTTATCATGAAAATACTCGTTGCAGGAGCGACAGGAAGTATTGGTCTTCATGTCGGGAATACCGTTATTGAAATGGGCCATCAGCCCGTCGCGCTGGTCAGAAATAAACGCAAAGTAAAACAACTTCCTCGTGGAACAGATGTTTTTTTCGGCGATGTTTCAATGCCTGAAACACTCACCGCATTGCCGAAAGATATTAATGCCATCATCTTCACTCTCGGTTCCGACGGTCAGGGTCGTATTGGTGCCAGAGCGGTAGATTACGGTGGAGTGCGTAATATTTTACGAATATTCAAGGATACGCCTGTTCGTATCGGCCTGATGACCACAATTGGCGTGACTGAACGACTCAGCACCTGGAATCAACGCACTGAGGTTCATGACTGGAAAAGACGTGCCGAGCGTCTAGTCAGGGCGAGTGGTCATCCCTATACCATAGTCAGGCCCGGCTGGTTTGATTACAACAATGATGATGAACAAAGAATCGTTATGCTTCAGGGAGATCGACGCCATGCAGGAACACCGGAAGATGGTGTGATATCCCGGGAGCAAATAGCCCAGGTTCTGGTCAGTGCCCTTGTAGTCCCTCCGGTTTTTAGTACCACCGCCAATGAGAATCTCCGGCCAGTTTTTCCCTCGCATAGATAACAGGTGGTATATCACCCAGTGAGCTATGCGGGCGTTCTTCGTTATATTCTGTGCGCCAGTCTTCTGTT
>NZ_SMCR01000024.1 GCF_004343195.1 Biostraticola tofi
CGTTATAGGCCGTGGCAAACAGCTGGTCGTGGATATCCGCCTGGGTGGCGGTTTTGCCTTTATGGTCCTGCTCCCATTGCGACCTGGCGGCGCTGACCTGGGCGCCGGTGAGGCGGGTATCCTGGCCGCTGACGATATTTAGCCCATGGCCGGCATTGGCGGTGCTCAGGGTATGGGTTTCGCCCTCGCCCTGCTGGCTGCTGCGGCCCATATTAACACTGGCATTCAGCGTCAGTCCCAATTTTCCCTGGCCGATATTAAAGCCGATGCCCAGCGAGCCGCCCAGGCTGGAGTTGGTGCCGTCCAGCACCGAGGTATCGCTGGCCGACAGCAGCTTGACATCGGTCAGCGCGGTCAGACCCAGATCGTTGCCTGCCTGCAGCTGGCTGCCCTGCACGGTTATCACAACCAACTAGCAAGGAGTTGATAATGGCTGAGACACATACTAAGCCAGAACCGGTTGTATCCACAACCCGCTGTTATACCGTCAGTTATGCCAGCGATGCGAAGTATAATCCTTTGCCTGCGGTGATCCTTGAGGGACGCTGGCTGGAAGAGGCAGGATTTGCGACCGGTATTCTCATTGAGGTGAAGGTGCTGCCAGACTGCCTTATCCTCTCGGTGAAAAAGCAGTCCCCCATACCGCCAGAGCCGGAGATAATGCAGACCCTGCGTAAGGTCTGTAAGTTCTCGGCCCGCAAGCAGCGGCAGGTGACGGAGCTGATCGAAGTCATCAGTAAGCCGCAGAGATAAGCCGATAACTGACTGGATATAAAGTAAAATCCCGGCTCGATGGTCGGGATTTTTAATCCCTAATAGAAGTCAGGATTTACCTGGCCTTCTGCCTTCAAGATCTCAAGGAAACGGTTATAAGCGACTTCGTCTCGCTCTATTATATCATCCAATAATGCTTCTTTTATTAAAGCCCAATGATATATCCCTTTTATATGCGTGGAAAAATACTTAAATGTGCCATATAAAGTTGAATCAATAACTTGAACATTTCTTGATTTATAAGCAAGTAAACCACCATAGTTTTTAGGCAACCCTAAAAATAGAGTTTCATTTTCAAGCCAATATATGGCGAACACATCAACTATGGTTCCATCTTTCTCTTTTATTTTCATTTAACCTGCCCTTTGATATTCTCGATCACATCTGCTGGGTTAGCCTTAACTCTTTGAGGAGTATCGATTTTTATATCGTAGGCTTTACCCGTAGTAGAATTGTACTGATAATGAATAGTGATTGATTTCCCTTCAGCATTTTTCTGAACTGCCTGCATTTTTTGGAATCCTGCACTTGCAGGAAAACGAGGATCAGAATTCATTCCTGGCAGTATTTCACCTTTTGCAGGGTTTTCCTGCACCTGCTTCAACACTATTTGTTCATTAAGGTCCCTTGGTATGGCTGATTGTTTTCCCGGCTTGGCCGTCGATATTTTCTCCGCCGCACTGATCAGGATTTTATTAGAAATAACACCAGTGGCTTTTCCAACCAGTGATAAGGCTTTCTCTGCCGGGATTGATGTTAACAGCGCCAGAGCATAGTCCTTCGACTCTTTTGCATCCAGCAATGCCATTACCGTATCTGAGCCAGGATTATTACTCAGAATGGCTTTAATAATATCTGCACTTTCCGGCAGATCGCCTTTCACCATCCGAGCCAGATCGGCCTGTACCTGTTCCGGCGGCAGATTCTTGTCCTGCGCATATTGCACGTAAGACTGTACCGACTGACCATAATCCTGCAGCCCCTTCGGCATACTTTCCGGGCTAAGGAAGTTATTCTCTACCGCATTCTTCCCCGCCTGCGCCCCCGCCACCGCGCTCGCCACATCGCCGCCGGCCAGGCCGCCTGCCAGCCCTGCCGCCAGCGTGCCCAACGCCGACACCACCGTCTTCTGGCTTTCCGTCAAATCCTTCGCTTCAATCCCCGCATACACCTGTGAGGCAATATATTCCCCCATCGCCGCACCCGATGCCCCGGCCAGCGCATTGCCACCGCTGAGTTGGGCTACCACCGCCCCCACCACCGCATGGGCCATCAGTCGCTCCGGGCCTGCTGCAGTGGTTTTCTTGATGATATGGGCGATATAGGGGGCGCTGCCCCCGGCTATCGCCTGCGCAATATTGCCGGTCGCCAGGCCCTGTACCACCGCTATCGCCGACTGGGACGCCCGCTTGATTTCACCGCCGGTTTGCATTTCAGCGGCGACCAGCGCCGCGTGATAGGCGCTGGCAAACAGCTGGTCGTGGATATCCGCCTGGGTCGCGGTTTTGCCTTTATGGTCCTGCTCCCATTGCGACCTGGCGGCGCTGCGCTCTTCAGCGCTGGCAGTATCGGCTTTGGCGGTACCCACCTTGGCGGCGGCGATCTTCCCCTGCATCTCGATAATGCCGCTGACCTGCGTGGCGATGTCGCCAATCTTCTTGGCTTGCTGCAGCCGCTGCTGCTCGTGCTCTTTGTTAAAGATCGGGGGCAAAGGTACCGTTTTCGCCTTTGGCCTGCTTAGTGGTATAGCTTTGATGGGAGTATACGTCACTGAAGCCCGATTAGGCGCCGTACTGCGGTGCTACAATAAATATCTTTTTCATCACATCACATTAGAGGATCCTAGGTTGTCGTATTATGGGGATCGAAAAATGGGTGGCCAGTAGCTTAACCAATCCGGTATCACCGACGCGGAACAACTGCAAGTCACCGCCGCGCCCAAGTATTTCAGAGGCGGCGGCGGGAAAATCGAGGATTTAGGGCTGAAAGAAAATAATCCTAGTCACTTTTGGCCGGAATACGTTTCATTTAATCGGATAGTTGTAATGCTCCGGAATCTTATAGTCTTTCGGGAAGGATATCTTGTCAGGGAGTTCGATAAAATGGTCAATATCCTCTACTATTTGATAAAAAACCCCATACACTCCCATCATAAAACTTCTAATATGTAATAAAGCCGCTCGCATCGCTAATTCATCATTATTATTTCTAGCCTTAATAAAAAGTGCGATAGAAAGATTAATATTTTCTATGTCACTTTGAATGCTATCAACAACAGAATGATTTTCAGCTAGATAAATTTCATCACTCTGCAACTTTTCACCTACCGATTTTTCCAAAAAAATCAGATACTCTCGGCTAAACTCATCTAAAAAATCAATATTTATCATTTCGACAACCTCCGCCCTTCTTTGATTGCTGCTTCAGTTTTACTCTTATTGTATGACCCATCAAGGTTAATCACAGCTCTGACTTTTGCCCCTGTACTATCAAAAATCTCGATATGATCTTTATGCTTAGCATCCAAATAAAATTGATCGCCTCTCTTAATATAAATACCGATCGGCTTATCCGCTTTATAAACACTTTGCCCTTGATATAGCTTACTTGTTTTCTTAGATAACACTTTGACTTCACTACCAAATCCTGCCCGGTTAAAAAATTCACCCATATTTCCAACCGCCCCGGCATTTGGAGCATGCGGAATTTTCTTGCCCGGTATTATCACTCCGGCCAACAACCCGCCAGTGGCTTCCAGCGCCGCCTGATTTCCCTCAGATGCCTGTTTTATCGTGTCGACCACGATTGACCAAGTGTCACTGTTCATCAACGCGGTGACACTGTCGGCCACGGCTTGATTCTTCCCGGATAAATCACTCAGAGCTTTGTTACAATAGCTGTCTCCCGCTACACAAGAAGCCAGAGCCATCGCAGCATCTGCAACATAGTCTGCAGAACCTAACGCCGTGTCTCCCGTTTCAGCAATGGCATTAATGATCCCATTTGCTATCGAAGATGTCGTTCCCTCTCCCAGCTTATTCCTGACCTGATCTTTCCAATAAGTAGCACTTTCCTTAACCGACTTCCTCGTTTCGTCCCCAGCCAGCGAGTTATTCTCAACCGCATTCTTCCCCGCCTGCGCCCCCGACACCGCGCTCGCCACATCGCCACCGGCCAGGCCGCCTGCCAGCCCCGCCGCCAGCGTCCCCAGCGCCGACACCATCGTCTTCTGGCTTTCCGTCAAATCCTTTGCTTGGGTTCCCGCATACACCTGGGAGGCAATATATTCCCCCATCGCCGCACCCGATGCCCCGGCCAGGGCATTGCCGCCGCTAAGCTGAGCCAC
>NZ_SMCR01000025.1 GCF_004343195.1 Biostraticola tofi
GCCTCCCAGGTGTATGCGGGAACCCAAGCAAAGGATTTGACGGAAAGCCAGAAGACGATGGTGTCGGCGTTGGGGACGCTGGCGGCGGGGCTGGCGGGCGGCCTGGCCGGTGGCGATGTGGCGAGCGCGGTGGCGGGGGCGCAGGCGGGGAAGAATGCGGTAGAGAATAACTCGCTGAGCGGTGATGCAGCGCGTGAAACGGTTAAACAGACAGCGAACACCCTGAAAGATCAGGTCAGGGATAAGCTGGGTGAGGGTACGCTCTCTTCTATCGTTAACAGTATTATTGGCGCTGCGGCAGATACCGGTGATGCGTTATTAGGTGGGGCGGATTATGGTGCTGATACGGCGATGGCTCTCACTTCATGCGCGATGGGAGACAGTTACTGTACCCAGGCATTAAACGATCTGGCGGGTAAAAATCAGGCTGCGGCAGATACGCTGAAAGCCTTGATAAAGAGTGAAACCTGGGCAGCGGTTGCCGAGCAGGTGAAAGAAGCGGCTCAAGGTAACCAGCTTGCTCTGGAAGCCATTGGGGGGATACTGGCGAGTATTATCCTGCCGGGCAAGAAACTACCTGATGGTGTTGCTGGTAAGGCCGAGTCTATTGCTGCTGATATAGGCAAAACTGGTACTGTATATGATTCTATAAAAGGGACCCAGCCTGTTTACCCTGGTTCTGTTATACCGAAATCTTTTGAAATGACACTACCTAACGGTCAAAAAGTATGGGTACATGGCAATGCTACAGAACACATGGCAGAATATGCGGCATCTAAAGCCGTAACTAATACGCCAGAGGCGGTCAGACTTGCCAGCCAGACAGAACTCAGAAGTTTTCAAGCTGCGTTAGATACCGCGACAAAGGACGGTATGTCATATGGGCGTATAACAGTCGATGGTTGGCAACTGGAAATCAAACCTCCGCGCGCTGCTGGTGAGTTGCCAACAGTCATTCATGCTCGTTATCTAGGGGCAAATTAAATGGATATAGAAATTACAAGTCCGATCAATATCACATTGGACGTAATAGAACTTGATGAACATATTCCATCATTGAAGTTTTGTTTGGCGATTCAAGTAGATAAATTTAGCTATAGCTTGAGTGTCAGTTCCCAGGTATGGCTTGAATGCCAATGCTTTGATGAATTTATCGACAATATACGGAATGATGATATAGCCCATCTTAAAGATATGAATGGATGTTTTGAGTTGATTGTAAATCCAGTTTTAGGATGGCTTGAATGGTCATGTGCTAAAGAAGATCTGCATGGATATACCACAGTATCAAAAGGCAGAGAAAAGTTAACGGACGATGCGAAATCTGCAATATATGCAGCGTTTAATGATTATCCTAAATGGTGGTGACTGTTAGATCAGGTCTAAGCTACTACAACTAAAACTAGTAACCCCAGCCTTGGCTGGGGTTACTACTTCTAAGCCCTAAAAACGTCCACTTCCCGCCGCCACAACCGGATCACACCCGGTGCGGCGGTAATGTCCACTTGTTGAGCTTCGGTGGTACTGGACTCGGTGAGCCAGTCGCCACTGACAAGCACCTCGCCGTTCTCCCGCACCCAATCGGCGCCAAGATCCGGGCGGTACTGGCTGGCCTCGCAGAGTTCATCCCAAGTAGCATCATCGGTCACAGTGGTGATCCACAGGCCATCTTGCCTGAGTGTGGTAGAGAATATCTATCTGTCTGGTCTGGATAGCTTCGGCACAGGCTTCCAGAATAATGTCCAGGCTCAAGGTTCGCTGGTAAATAATACGAATCTTACTGATGAAACGGGCAAAGTGCTGAACCCGGCAACACCAGAGGAAAGATAGCGAAACAAAAGCTTCGCAAGACTAAGGATCCAGTGGAGCGTGAGCAGGCGCAGCAGCAGATAAACGACCTGCGTGAAAAAGACATCAGCCGTGACCAGAGGGTAATCGAAGCATATGGTAACGATCGTGCTGGTAGTGCGACCTGTGCGGGTACGCGACTGGACGTTATTGCGGCAAAGCAGGAATACGAAAAAACAGGAACTTATGACTCCAAAGCCAGCCAGCAATATTCTGATGCTTACGGAAAGATAGTCAATCTGCTTGATATCACCAGTGTTGATGCCCAGAATCAGCAGCAAGTGAAGGATGCGCTGACGCAATATGCGATAGATGTTCTGGGGGTCGATCGTCAGACAGCTCAAGGATATGCAATTAAAAAGCAAGGAATGGATGTTATCATTGCTTCGCTGACCCCAGTTTTGGGGAGTGCGGCGGCAAGTAAGCTTGGAACTATAAGTTCAGAAGCTAATAAAAAAGCATCATTGTTGAAAGAGATATCATCTCAAGGTGTAAAATCCACCAACGCGCATATTTTGCATGGTTCAAAGATTTCCAGTGGCACAGAGAAACTTAATCAGAAGCAAGAAAGTGCTATTAAGAAGATTGATAATACCATCAAATATGCTTTGAAAGACCATGATATTACAGGAACACTTAAAGATACGGGTGGGAATCCTGTATCTAAAAATAATGGGAGGATATTGAGATCATATGCAGGAAATGCAAAACACACTCAAAGGACTAAGAAATCATGTAGATACCTTAAAAACGTTCATAATACGGAGGCTCAGTCAGCATATGGTGGGGCGACAGATGCTATTGAAAAAATGAATCAGCTTTAAGAGGGCATGGCATATGATATCTTTCCGTAAATTGATTGGGAACATTAATGTAATTAAAGATCAAAAGAAGCAATCGCCACTAGAACTTTGGTTCGAAGGAGTCATTGATATATCAATTGAAGACTTGTCTGTGGAAGATCTTTGCCGTGCTGTCAGGCAGCGATTATGCGTTGATCAGCTAATGCCAAGAATTTTGAAAGTTCTTACTGAAGACCCTTTAGCCGGTGAGTATTACGATGGGGAACTAATTAGCGCCCTAGTGCAGATTGAAGTAAAAGATCTCATGGAACATAAAAATACATTTAATCAGATAAGGGTGCTTATTAACTAAATTCCTGACTCAGACATCAGCGTTGATCTAGGCAACGATATATTTAAAATAAATCAAATCAAGGTTTAATCAATCTCAGTAATTAAGAAGGGCTTTTAAGTTTATTGCTAATTTAGCTAATGTACCCTAATTTTCGCGCTGATAGCTTGCTAGCGTTCTGGATAGAAATTGTAACGCATAATTCACCGAACAAGCTGGTTAAAGCAGCAGCGGCTGCAGCAAGCCAAGAAGATTGGCGACATCGCTACGCAGGTGAGCGGCATTATCGAGATGCAGGGCAAGATTGCCGCCAAGGTGGGTACCGCCAAAGCCGATACTGCCAGCGCTGAAGGAAGGAGATTGCCAAAATGAAAACTTGTTTGTTTCTAGATGAAATGAAGGATATTTTTCTGGATATATTATGCCAGAAATCCGATTTGCCAGTTAATACTGATGATCTAGCGGATAATTATAATCGATCGTTGGAAATGTTATTGATAAAACAATTAACGCTATTACAGTCTAAAACGGCGTTGCTAGCTAAGGCAAAAAATAATGACGATGAGCTGACTATGCGGGCTGCCATCTTGGAAATGAGGACTCACGCAATGAGCTTATCCAGCTTCTTTGACAATATTGCAGAAGACACTGAAGTTATTCTTGAGACGGGGACATGGCAGGAGTTTACAGAGGATTACAAGATCCCAGAACATTATAACGACCTTAAATTTTGATAAGCTAATCCGGGCAGCCAAACTGAGATTTTAATTTGTTTTATAATACCGTCAGTGACGACTGCCGGATGGTGATAATCAGCAGCAGGACGTGAGCAAGCTCAGTCGCGATGTGGCCCATGCCCATCAGGCGCTGTCCCCGATCTTTAACAAAGAGCAAGAGCAGCAGCGGCTGCAGCAAGCCAAGAAGATTGGCGACAT
>NZ_SMCR01000026.1 GCF_004343195.1 Biostraticola tofi
CGGGTGCGGCGATGGGGGAATATATTGCCTCCCAGGTGTATGCGGGAACCCAAGCAAAGGATTTGACGGAAAGCCAGAAGACGATGGTGTCGGCGTTGGGGACGCTGGCGGCGGGGCTGGCAGGCGGCCTGGCCGGTGGCGATGTGGCGAGCGCGGTGGCGGGGGCGCAGGCGGGGAAGAATGCGGTAGAGAATAACTGGTTGAGCGTGTCTGAAAAGACAGAGCTTGAGTTAGCGAAGCAGAAACTCCAGAACAGCAAAGACCCGGCAGAGCGTGAGCAGGCGCAGCAGAAGATCAATGAACTGCGTGAAAAGGATATCGCCAGCGACAAGAAAGTGATTGATGCCTGTAGCAATGGTAATGCCGGGAGTGCGGCCTGTGCCAGTGCGAGACTGGAAGTTATCGCGGCCAAAGGTGAATACGAAACCGGGCCGTACAACTCGAAGGTGAGCCAGCAATACTCTGATGCTTACGGCCAGATAGTTAACCTGTTGAATATCACCAGTGTTGATGCGCAGAATCAACAGCAGGTGAAGGATGCGATGGTGAACTATGCCATGGTGCAGCTAGGCGTAGATAAGGCCACGGCAGAGGCATACATCGAAACCTATGACGGGATGAAGATAGTAGCGGCGTCTGTAACACCTATATTGGGTGGAGGAGCAGCAAGCAAATTAAATACGCTTGTTAGCAAAATAACATCAGCGAATCAGATGCCAATCGCGTCACAAACGATTAAATTGTATGGGCCTTATGAAACTGGTCCTCTAGGTAATCCGAGTGACTCGCGTGCACCTGCTGCAACTTTCAGAAGTGGAACATATACAGAAAAAGTAGCTGAACAAGACCTCTATTTTTATAGAGATTATGGTGGTTCCGCTAAAGCTGATGGCCGTTATTGGACACCTGAACCATCGAAAGGACCACTGCAATCCCAACTGGATAGCGCTGTTTTACCTGAATGGGGTAATACGTTCCAGAATCAAGCGATCATCAAGATCCCTAAAGGAACAACCTATTATGAAGGCGCAGCGGCTCCGCAAACCGGAACTACGGGGACTCTTCCGACAGTGCACGGTGGCGGTACGCAAATCTTTTTACCAGAGCCAAAAAACGATTGGATCATTAAGAAATGAAACCAAGAGAACTAGTTGAACAATGGGTAAAAAAGAAAAAATCTTTTTACTTCTTTCTACCTGATGGTCCTTACGGTAGACCTTTCGATAATCAATATTTTATTGATAAGATTGAAGATACTAGTGACGGCTTTGATGTTATATTCACTGATTCATTAGTGTTGCATTTTACCGGGATGCCTGATGTTGTAGATGAAGGGTGTAATCTATTAATTAGTAAATTTACGCAATGCGTCCTAGAAATTAAAGGCAATAAATCAAATAGTTATGACTACGGTGAAGTTGCTCTAAGTGGTTTTTAAACAACTCACCACTTGAACTGCACCCCAAAAGTTAAACGTCAACTTATTAAGGTGCAGTTCACCCAACCAAGGTTTTTGCTTCTAAGCCCTAAATCCCCCCACTTCCCGCCGCTGTAACCGGAGCACTCCAGGTGCAGCAGTCACTTCCAGTTGTTCAGCGCTGGCAATGCCAGACTCGGTGAGCCAGTCGCCGCCGATAATCAACTCGCCGTTCTCCCGCACCCAATCGGCCCCCAGATCCGGGCGGTACTGGCTGGCTCCGCACAACGCCTCCCAAGTATCGTCATCATTGACGATCGTGATCCATAACGTGTGGTGCTGGAGCGTCAGTTGTAACGGGGTGCCGGAGGTAAAACCGAGCGCGGCCAGTTGGGCGCCTTCGATCATCAGTTCCGGGATCGGTTCAGGGGCAAAGGTGATGTTCATACGGTTCCCTCCGGGGTTGGTGTGGTGCGGATAATCAGTCGGCCGTGTTCGGCGGTAATGCTCACCGGTTGGCCCTGGGTAAAGCCCCACTGTTCCAGCCATCTTCCCTTTATCGTCAGTTGCGGCAACGGGTTCGGCCTGCCGCCGTTGGTGCGGTAACCCACAATGCTCTTACGTGCTTGGGGTGCGGCGGGTTGTGACGTAGAATCTGGTAGAGAATAATGCGCTCAGTCTGCCAACGGGCCTGATGAATTACGGCCTGGCGGTGGCATCATGGGACCAGTACGCCCAGGCTAACAATCTGACGCCGGAACAGAAACAGGCCGGCTTAGATAAGCTGGCACAGGGTGATTTACCTGAAGGTGCGAATATCACCAAGGTTATCTTTAATGGATATAAGGATGGCGCATTGATTGCAGGAGCTGCTTATTTAGGTCCGGCTGCATCGGTAGCGAAAGCCACGGGTGGTGCGCTGATAGGGGCTATCGCTAATGGGTCTTATCAGTGGTTCGATATGAGTCAGCCGGGCAATGAGGGTAAATCATACGATTACCTGGGCACCGGCTCGGCAACGATTATGGGTGGCTTGGCTCCGGGGCGTGGAGTCTGGCAGAACGTGGGCATAGCGGCAGGTGGTGCGGTGTTTACGGACGGGCCGAATGCAGGAGCGATTGGGGCTTCGGCAGCCGGTGCCTGGGCTGGCGGGATATTCGGGGAGTATGCACCGGGGATCGTTAATTCGGTAACAGGAAAGGAACTGCCTGGATTCATCTACGATATTGGAGGCGCTTTTGCTTCCGAAGCTGCCACTGATGCAGGCAAAAGTATTATCAAAAAGCAGGAGAGTGGAAAATGATGAAAGCCACTCTTAAATACATAGCTCTTTTTGTTTATTTTACTGCTGGTTTATTTTTGTTAGGTTTGAACATAAAAGTTGTTTTTGGTTTTGTTCACATTGGTGAGTTTTATTTGCCCTATGAAGAAATTATGAGGAATTTGTTTAAAAGCATTATTGCAGGATCAGCGATCACATTAGCCGCAATTGTCTTTAATCTGATTGATAAATTTAAAAAATGTAGAAAACAGCCATCCGATCCTGAGTAAGTCTTAAGTCCCGGCCGTCTGAGCCGGGACTGTTGTTGAGAATAACTGGTTGTCCAAAGGCATGATGGACTATGGGCAGTCAGCTACATCGCTGGGAACGTCAATGACAGACGCCGGAGCCACACCACATGAAATCAATACTGCACTGAGTCATTTAGCGAAAGGGGATATGCCGGACAGCGCTAATATCACTAAAGTGATTGTTGATGGTTATAAAGATGGCGTACTGATGGCAGGGGCGGCTTATCTAGGACCCGCAGCATCTGTGGGGAAAGTTGTAGCTGGCGCAACGATAGCGGAAATTGCTAACGGAACTTATCAATGGTTCGATATTAAACAGCCAGGCAATGTTAACAAGAGCTGGGATTACACAGGAAGCATTTCTGCAGGTATTACGGGGGCACTTGTTCCAGGACGTAATGTATGGGCGAATGGGGGAATTGCACTTGGAGGCACTTTATTCACTGATGGGCCTGATAAGGGCGCTTTGACTGGAACGGGGGTAGGGTGGGCGTTCGGTACAACAGTTGGTCTAATAGCGCCGCCTATATTTAGGCCTGCTTTGGGACAAAATTCAGGAGTTGTTGGGGAAGTTCTTGGATCTGTTGGCGGAGAATTCATAAGCAATGCTGTAAAGGATAAAGTCAATGGAAATAAAAAATAAACTGAGTATTTGGGTTTTATTTTTGAGTATTATATATATGATTTTTTGTAGCTTTATTTTTTTCTCTATTTCGCTGGTGATTATAACGTTATTGTTTAGCAATGAATTTGATATTGATAATAAAGATATCATTCATGTTGCAATCACTAGTTTGATTACTGGGATTACAACTGGATTAGGTTCCTGGATTTTTGCCAAACTCGACGAGCGTGAA
>NZ_SMCR01000027.1 GCF_004343195.1 Biostraticola tofi
TTCAGCGTCAGTCCCAATTTTCCCTGGCCGATATTAAAGCCGATGCCCAGCGAGCCGCCCAGGCTGGAGTTGGTGCCGTCCAGCACCGAGGTATCACTCGCCGACAGCAGCTTGACATCGGTCAGCGCGGTCAGGCCCAGATCGTTGCCTGCCTGCAGCTGGCTGCCCTGCACGGTGATATCGGCTTGAGTGGCCTCGATCTTGAGGTTGTTGCCGGCGGTCAGCTGGCTGCCCTGGCTCTGGTGCCGGGTCTGGGTCTGCTCCGAGGTCGATGACTGGGCGCCATAGGACAGATTGAGGCCAATCAACGTGCCATCGCCCTAACCTTGGCAAAGGCACGCCCAGCCCGCAGTTAATCCTCAGTTGAACAATGATACTGGAGGTAATTCTTTTTCAGCCTTTTTAGCCCAAAGTGGGTTTATTTTTTCTAGATATTCGATCAATTTGGGGAAGATTATTTTCCTGCAATCTTCATAATCATCGACTCGATGCATTAATTCATACTCTACAGCCATTTGGTGAACTGCGGGATAAATAATCCAATAGAGCAACTCATCTAGATCTTTGGTGGATTTTCTTGAAAATTCATAGCCTCTCTCCGAATAAATATACTCATAGCTATCCTGAGATATATGAAGATATGGTTTTCCGTAAGCTGACGGTTTAGTTATAATAATCAATTCATTATGAGGCACATTGACTTTAGCGCCTAATCGGAAAACTTCATTCTGTATTACGCTTATATCTTCCATTTATTTAATCTCCTTCAGATAGCCTTTATCAATGAGCCATTCGATATTAACTCGTTGTTCCATATTAGGCAGTATCTTAACACCTCCACCGGTTTCACCAAAAGCAGGCGCTATTTTTCCCTGCATCACAGGCAATGGTTTTACAACCTCATATTCGTAATATTTTTCAGCTTTTGCACCTGGAGCCAGCGCTCTTTCCCCGTAAGGTGTTCCTTTGGGAGCTAAGAATGACCCGGCAGGTTCCCCATATCTATCCAAACGAGTTCCTACAGGAAGCGTTGTCTTGACCGGTTCTTCTGCAAAACCTAATTGTTTTGGCCAATTCCAATTATATGGATCACGACGATACTTATCGTATTGTGACCAGGCCCCAGCCTCTTCGTCAACAGCAAGATTTCCCGCAACTGGAGATGGAGATCTTCCAGATTCAGAAGGTTGTTTAATTGTACCGACCCCAGCCGGTTTTTCCATCACGCCTTTCAGCCCGACAGCACCGGCCAGAGCTGCTGTCAATGCCTGTGTCTGCATTGCTGTATCATAACGGCTGGCCGCAGTTTCCAAGCTTACTCCCGATGCCTGCGCTATTGCCGCAATCGCCTGGTCACGGCCTATATTACCCTTATCCAGCCCCTGTAACACGCTTTCCAGGTTTCTCGCATCCTGCGGGTACAGGTCTTTATACAACAGCGAGTAAGTAATGTTTTCACCATACTTCTTCAGCGCTTCCTCTGCTGGACCAACCAGTGCTCCGCAGCCTGAACCCCCTTTATTACCATCCGTACAGACCGCTTTTATCGCCTGGTCGCGGTCTTTGTCCGTTTCGTTGATTGCCGCCAGCTCATTTTTTTCGTCTGGCGTGATAGCCCCAGCTTTGTCCTTACTCTCTAAAACATATTTCCTTTCCGCTTCCTTCACACTCAGCCAGTTATTCTCTACAACAAAAAATCGGCATATGACCGGAATATCTGTCTATTAGGGATCTGATGGAGGATTAGCTCTTGCTTTATATTTATCAATTAACTTAAACACTATCACAGTTAACGTTATAGCCGAACCCGCAATGCATCCGAAGAGAAATCCTCTTATTATCTGTCCTTCGGGGATTAGAAAAAAACCAGTTTTGAAATAAATAAATACTGAGGCGCCAGTCCCCATTAACCCACAAAAGAAGATACAATAAGCACATGAATAAATGAGAATTTTAAGATAAGTGATCATTTTCCAGACTCCTCATTATCTTTATGCGTGTTCACTTCGGATGAGTCATTCAATAATTTTTTTGTATATCCTCCTAAGTATTCAGTCCCCAACCCACCTACAAGGTCATATATCACACCAGGAATATCATTATTATTAAATATCATTTCTACTCCGACTGGCGCATATTTTCCAAAAACGCCACCAAGTCCAGCTCCTGCAGCTGAAATACCAACAGCCCATTCATCAGGCCCATCTGTAAACATCGTCCCGCCGGCGGCTATCCCTACGTTCTGCCAGATGCCCCTTTCCGGAGCCAGGCCGCCCGTGATGGTCGCCACGCCAGTTCCCATATAGTCATAGGATTTGTTCTCATTGCCTGGCTGACTCATATCGAACCATTGATAGCTCCCGTTTGCGATTGCGCCGATGATACCGCCGGCTGCAACTTTATCCACAGATGCTGCGGGTCCTAGATAAGCCGCCCCTGCTATCAGTACGCCATCTTTATAACCATCAACGATCACTTTAGTGATATTAGTGCTGTCCGGCATATCCCCTTTAGCTAAATGACTCAGTGCAGTATTGATTTCATGTGGTGTGGCTCCGGCGTCTGTCATTGACGTTCCCAGCGATGTAGCTGACTGCCCATAGTCCAT
>NZ_SMCR01000028.1 GCF_004343195.1 Biostraticola tofi
AGGGCCGACTTGATGCCGTCCAGCGCCGCCAGCCGGCCGTTGCTTTGCGTGCCGGCCTGGTTGATGGTGGTCACCGCCGTGTTGGCAATCCCGCCTACCAGGCCCGACAGCGCCAGGGTCAGGCCGCTTTGCATTTGATCCACCCGGTGGGTCTGGACGCTGTGGTTGTCGGCATGGCGGATAGCCACCTGCTGGCCATTGAGCGCGATATCTTTGCACACCAGCACATCCACGGCGGTGCGTCGGAGCGTACAACACCACGCAAGCGTGGCACTGCTATAGCGGCTTGAGCAGCAGATTTAGGTGATAAGCCATCTTCCGAAAGCCCGACAGAAGAAGATGATGGCCGAGATGCTGGACGCTGTGATTATGCAGGCGCAGCAGCAGGAGACAGGCAGCTGAAAGAGCGATTTTTAGCGCAGACTGACGGTGTCTCACCACCGACAGCCCGCTAACCACAACAACTATTAGGAGTTGTTTATGGCTAGGCAGCATCATAAGTCAGAACCCGCCACATCCCAAGCAACACCGCAGCCACATTGCGAGCGGCATTACAAAGTGGGCTACCGCCCTAACCTTGGCAGAGGCACGCCCAGCCGCAGCTTATTCTTAGCGGTCACTGGCTGGCGCAGATGGGGTTTGAGACCGGGCAGAAGATCGCCGTCCGGACAGAACCGGGGCAGTAGATTATCCGGTTGGCGAGGGGTAACTGACTAAGTTACATAGCTAAATCCCGGCATTAGGCCGGGATTTGTTATCAAGCGAACTCTTCTTCGAGTTTTTTTATAACTTGTTTGTATATATCAACCACTTCAGGAACACCATCACTTAGATCATCATGGAAGTACTCTTGGTAGAACTCTTCCGGCCAAAATGATATTCCATGTTCACTTCGCTTTCTAAGCTTCCAGTAAGAGGATAGACGATCATCAACAATATTAAACAAGCACATAGGTGCTGGAAAGATATAAAAATAAGGCATTTCTAAGATCGTCTGTCCCATCTGACAAGTGATACCTAAAACCGTGTATGTTTCACCAATTTCAAACGGATATTTAAAATCATTTTCCGTGGCGATACCTAACTTCAGTTTCTGGTTACTCGTTAGTCTATTTTCAATGCATGTTACTTTCATAAGAAATCATCATTTCAGTAATGGAATACTTTTAGGTTCAACCATCTGGCCTGTAACCGTATTTCGGTACGCATGGATTTCAAATACCGTGCCATCCGCAGCTTTGTAACTACTGCTGGTTATCTTACTCCAGTCAGAGGCATTACCCCCATATTCTGCAGCTAGACGAGGCGCATCACGAAGAGTTTTTTCGGCTCCAGATCCAGCTACTGGTTTCCCTCCATTTTTAGCAAGTTCTGCCAATTGCGCTTCGCTTGCTAGGGATTTATTCAGGTTCAAACCACTACTTGCGCTATGAGCAGAGCTGGTTATCGCTGACTCTGCCTTATTTACATCAGTTGCAACTACACCGCCCGGTACTTTCTTGCCCGGTACGATAATCCCCGCAAGCATCCCACCCGTGGCTTCCAGAGCAACCTGATTTCCTTCAGACGCCTGTTTAACAGTATCGGCTATGGCTGACCAGGTTTCACTCTTCATCAGCGCGGTAACTGTATCTGCAACCGCCTGATTTTTACCTGCCAGATCACTTAGCGCTTTATTACAGTAGCTGTCTCCCATAGCACAGGCTGTTAAAGCCATCGCGGCATCTGCACCATAATCCACTGTGCCTACTGCGGTATCTCCCAGATCGGCTGCTGCATTGATAACACCATTGACCGTTGCCGAGAGTCCACCTTCTCCCAGCTTTTCTCTGACTTGTTCTTTCAGGCTGGCTGCGCCCTGCTTGATACTTTCCCGCGCCTGATCCCCACTCAGCGAGTTATTCTCAATCGCATTCTTCCCCGCCTGCGCCCCCGCCACCGCGCTCGCCACATCGCCGCCGGCCAGGCCGCCTGCCAGCCCTGCCGCCAGCGTCCCCAACGCCG
>NZ_SMCR01000029.1 GCF_004343195.1 Biostraticola tofi
TACAGTTATCAGACAATCTGTGTGGACACGTCACAATGCGTATCGTTGTGGTAAGGAGGTGATCCAACCGCAGGTTCCCCTACGGTTACCTTGTTACGACTTCACCCCAGTCATGAATCACAAAGTGGTAAGCGCCCTCCCGAAGGTTAAGCTACCTACTTCTTTTGCAACCCACTCCCATGGTGTGACGGGCGGTGTGTACAAGGCCCGGGAACGTATTCACCGTGGCATTCTGATCCACGATTACTAGCGATTCCGACTTCATGGAGTCGAGTTGCAGACTCCAATCCGGACTACGACGCACTTTATGAGGTCCGCTGACTCTCGCGAGATCGCTTCTCTTTGTATGCGCCATTGTAGCACGTGTGTAGCCCTACTCGTAAGGGCCATGATGACTTGACGTCATCCCCACCTTCCTCCGGTTTATCACCGGCAGTCTCCTTTGAGTTCCCACCATTACGTGCTGGCAACAAAGGATAAGGGTTGCGCTCGTTGCGGGACTTAACCCAACATTTCACAACACGAGCTGACGACAGCCATGCAGCACCTGTCTCAGAGTTCCCGAAGGCACTCAGGCATCTCTGCCCGATTCTCTGGATGTCAAGAGTAGGTAAGGTTCTTCGCGTTGCATCGAATTAAACCACATGCTCCACCGCTTGTGCGGGCCCCCGTCAATTCATTTGAGTTTTAACCTTGCGGCCGTACTCCCCAGGCGGTCGATTTAACGCGTTAGCTCCGAAAGCCACGGCTCAAGGCCACAACCTTCAAATCGACATCGTTTACAGCGTGGACTACCAGGGTATCTAATCCTGTTTGCTCCCCACGCTTTCGTACCTGAGCGTCAGTCTTTGTCCAGGGGGCCGCCTTCGCCACCGGTATTCCTCCAGATCTCTACGCATTTCACCGCTACACCTGGAATTCTACCCCCCTCTACAAGACTCTAGCCTGCCAGTTTCAAATGCAGTTCCCAGGTTAAGCCCGGGGATTTCACATCTGACTTAACAGACCGCCTGCGTACGCTTTACGCCCAGTAATTCCGATTAACGCTTGCACCCTCCGTATTACCGCGGCTGCTGGCACGGAGTTAGCCGGTGCTTCTTCTGCGAGTAACGTCAATCGACAGCGCTATTAACGCTATCGCCTTCCTCCTCGCTGAAAGTGCTTTACAACCCGAAGGCCTTCTTCACACACGCGGCATGGCTGCATCAGGGTTTCCCCCATTGTGCAATATTCCCCACTGCTGCCTCCCGTAGGAGTCTGGACCGTGTCTCAGTTCCAGTGTGGCTGGTCATCCTCTCAGACCAGCTAGGGATCGTCGCCTAGGTGAGCCATTACCCCACCTACTAGCTAATCCCATCTGGGTTCATCTGATGGCGTGAGGCCCGAAGGTCCCCCACTTTGGTCTTGCGACGTTATGCGGTATTAGCTACCGTTTCCAGTAGTTATCCCCCGCCATCAGGCAGATCCCCAGACATTACTCACCCGTCCGCCGCTCGCCGGCAAAGTAGCAAGCTACTTTCCGCTGCCGCTCGACTTGCATGTGTTAGGCCTGCCGCCAGCGTTCAATCTGAGCCATGATCAAACTCTTCAATTAAAAGCTTGATGCTCGAAAGAATTAAAAACTGTCATTCATATGAATTACTGTTTGTTCACTCTTCAAGACTTGATATTTTTTACATCTGATATCGTCTTGTGAGTGCCCACACAGATTGTCTGATAAATTGTTAAAGAGC
>NZ_SMCR01000030.1 GCF_004343195.1 Biostraticola tofi
TGCTGGAGGTATCAGAAGTGCGAATGCTGACATAAGTAACGATAAAGCGGGTGAAAAGCCCGCTCGCCGGAAGACCAAGGGTTCCTGTCCAACGTTAATCGGGGCAGGGTGAGTCGACCCCTAAGGCGAGGCTGAAAAGCGTAGTCGATGGGAAACAGGTTAATATTCCTGTACTGGGTGTGACTGCGAAGGGGGGACGGAGAAAGCTAGGTTCGCCGGGCGACGGTTGTCCCGGTTCAAGCGTGAAGGTGGAAAGGGCAGGCAAATCCGCTCTTTCATTAACACTGAGGCGTGATGACGAGCCACTACGGTGGTGAAGGAATTGATGCTACGCTTCCAGGAAAAGCCTCTAAGCTCCAGGTCACATCGAATCGTACCCCAAACCGACACAGGTGGTCAGGTAGAGAATACCCAGGCGCTTGAGAGAACTCGGGTGAAGGAACTAGGCAAAATGGTGCCGTAACTTCGGGAGAAGGCACGCTGGCGGTAGGTGGAGGGACATGCTCCCCGAGCCGAAGCCAGTCGCAGATACCAGCTGGCTGCAACTGTTTATTAAAAACACAGCACTGTGCAAACACGAAAGTGGACGTATACGGTGTGACGCCTGCCCGGTGCCGGAAGGTTAATTGATGGGGTTATCCGCAAGGAGAAGCTCTTGATCGAAGCCCCGGTAAACGGCGGCCGTAACTATAACGGTCCTAAGGTAGCGAAATTCCTTGTCGGGTAAGTTCCGACCTGCACGAATGGCGTAATGATGGCCAGGCTGTCTCCACCCGAGACTCAGTGAAATTGAACTCGCTGTGAAGATGCAGTGTACCCGCGGCAAGACGGAAAGACCCCGTGAACCTTTACTATAGCTTGACACTGAACATTGAGCCTTGATGTGTAGGATAGGTGGGAGGCTTTGAAGTGTGGACGCCAGTCTGCATGGAGCCAACCTTGAAATACCACCCTTTAATGTTTGATGTTCTAACTCCGACCCGTGATCCGGGTTGAGGACAGTGTCTGGTGGGTAGTTTGACTGGGGCGGTCTCCTCCCAAAGAGTAACGGAGGAGCACGAAGGTTAGCTAATCACGGTCGGACATCGTGAGGTTAGTGCAAAGGCATAAGCTAGCTTGACTGCGAGAGTGACGGCTCGAGCAGGTGCGAAAGCAGGTCTTAGTGATCCGGTGGTTCTGAATGGAAGGGCCATCGCTCAACGGATAAAAGGTACTCCGGGGATAACAGGCTGATACCGCCCAAGAGTTCATATCGACGGCGGTGTTTGGCACCTCGATGTCGGCTCATCACATCCTGGGGCTGAAGTAGGTCCCAAGGGTATGGCTGTTCGCCATTTAAAGTGGTACGCGAGCTGGGTTTAGAACGTCGTGAGACAGTTCGGTCCCTATCTGCCGTGGGCGTTGGAAGATTGAGAGGGGCTGCTCCTAGTACGAGAGGACCGGAGTGGACGCACCACTGGTGTTCGGGTTGTCATGCCAATGGCATTGCCCGGTAGCTACGTGCGGAAGAGATAACCGCTGAAAGCATCTAAGCGGGAAACTTGCCTCGAGATGAGTCTTCCCTGAGGCCTTGAGCCTCCTGAAGGGACGTTAAAGACGATGACGTTGATAGGTCGGGTGTGTAAGCGCTGCGAGGCGTTGAGCTAACCGATACTAATGACCCGTGAGACTTAACCTTACAACACCTAAGGTGTCTGAGAGAGAC
>NZ_SMCR01000031.1 GCF_004343195.1 Biostraticola tofi
GCTGGCGGCAGGGCTGGCAGGCGGCCTGGCCGGCGGCGATGTGGCGAGCGCGGTGGCGGGGGCGCAGGCGGGGAAGAATGCGGTAGAGAATAACTATCTGAGTGCCATTGCGCAGGGTGTCAAACTGACCGCCCAGGGCTGTGCCGAAGCGGCTCCCTGTCGTAATACGCTGGTTGAGAAAGGACTGGGTGCCCTGCTGGGTGTGGGGGCGGCAAATACCGTGCTGGATAGCCTCTCTGCTGCAGATAAGGAATACGTTTTTGGTGTAGCCTTGAGTGGTAAGGCTGATTTGATAGAAGACCTGACCCCAGAGCAGCGTACAGTCTACGATTATATGGTAGGTCAGGACCAGAAGGGGTTAATCACCATCTTCCCGCAGCCGGAAAGGGATTTGACGGGTGGGAAACTGAGTAATCCGATCCTGGATGAGAATAAAGGGACTTCGCTTACAACACCTGATAAAACTGGTCAGCAAGGCGTCTCGCATACCGGTAATACAGAAGGGCTGCTGGAAACGGGGAGGAATACAACGGTCACACCGATACCGGAAGGACCGAAAAAAGATGACCTGGCTTATCTCGCACTTAAAGGCAAAGAAGCTCAAGAAGCTGCAAAGAATCTAGGGTTTGATCGGAGAATTCCACCACAAAAGGCACCCTTTAACTCTCACGGTCAACCAGTATTTTCAAATGGGAAAAATTATATAACTCCTGATGTCGACAGTCATAATGTTACTGATGGGTGGAAGGTATATAACAACAGAGGTAAAAGAATTGGCACCTACGACAGTGATCTTATCAAAATTAAGGACTGAGATATGTTTGGTATTTTTCCAGAAAAACATGCGATTCAAATTGAAAATGAAATATTCTTACCTGCATCTATAATTATTGACGATTTTCAGGAATCGATGAACATTCCTCTAACCTACTGGAATATAGTTGATTACAAGAAAAGTTGGCTAAGATCACTTAAAGAGGGTCTTGAGAAAAGGAATCACGCGGCTCTTGCAGTGTCAATGTATGATCCTAATTTAGTGAATTTTGTTTTTGTATGGGTAATATATTTTGAATCTGAAATTGCATGTGTGCAAAATAGTATCATTTTTTTGGAGGAATATAATGATTTTAATCCTAACAAGCTAAATGAATACATTGATACAAGAACAACTCATGATGAAGATGGCATGAAAATATCTGAGTGGTCTACCGATTTCAGCAGTGTTGTTAATTTTTATAACAGTCTAAATGATTAAAGTTTTGCTCTTTTGCTTAAGTTCCCGCTGGATACTTAGTCTCCATGAAACTGGTGCGATTTGAACAAGCTTTCCTGGAGTTAAACTGGCTGATGTGAATGAAGGGCTGAGGACAAAACTGCATGCAGAGAGTACAGAACAACGGCTGTAGGATAAACAACTCGATTGTTGAATCTTTCTCAGATTGCTACTTAGATATAATCTACTGATTTTACACCTATGCCGCGGTCAAGGAGCAGACCGGGGTGTATGCCGGCCAGGGGGGCTACGATGTCAAGGTTGGCGGACTGACGGCGCTGAACGGGGCGG
>NZ_SMCR01000032.1 GCF_004343195.1 Biostraticola tofi
GTCTGGACGCTGTGATTGTCGGCATGCCCAATCGCCACCTGCTGGCCCTTGAGGGCGATATCTTTGCGCGCCAGCACATCCGAACCTTTGATCTTGAGCCCCTGGCCCGCCTTGAGGTTGACCTTGCCGTCGGTGCTACCGACGGTACGAGGTTTTTATTATGGCTGCGCAAGATTCCAAGCAGAACTAGGTACAAAAAAAGCCCGCCGGATGGGGTGGGCGATATCGGGGATCAGCTGTAATTTCAGCCGTCTCCGGCTATTGTCCTGAAGGGTAACTGGATGGAGGCGTTTGGATTTGAAATCCGGCAGAAGATCGAGGTGATTTGTAAGCAGGGAGAGTTGGTCATCTGGCTGGCTGAGGAGTGAGAAACACATATGGAGATCCCGGCCTGCGCCGGGGTCAAACCTTAATAAGTTTTGGGATGGCTTTTTTTTTGAGCTTAGACAGGATCCAGATACCTGTACCAACAGGCATACCTGTTATTAAGCCCCTTTTCATTGAAAAAAGAACGTCTTCCTGCCAGCCAAAAATAAAAGCTCCATTTTTCAAATAAACCAAAAATGCAGCACATAAACATCCGGATAAAACGACAAGAGTCATAATAATGACGAATGAGGATAATAAAATCAGCAGTGTTGTTAACCCATAATTACGCTGTGTCATTTATTATCTCCTGCCTCTTTTAGCTTACTTTCGGTTTTACTACTCGTTATTTCACTGGCAATAGAACCACTAACAGCCCCAGCCATACCAGCTGTTTTATCTGAGACTAGTGGAAAGTATTTGTTTCCAACTTCTATGGTTTTACCGCCTGCTACACCAACCGCCGTACCAAAACCGGCACCAACCACAGCCGGGAGTACATCTTTCCCCTGCAACTTAGCCCCCGCATACGCCCCAGTGATGCTTGCTGCTTCAGCAAACCAGAATCCCTTGCCTTCAGTCACAGCCCCTGTTCCCGCTGCAATCAGGGCATCTGTAACGCTCAATGGCCCTCCTCCTGCAACCTGATTACTCACATTAGCCACACCACTGATGGCCCCACCAGCCAGTATACTTCCTGTCGTAGCCGTTGCTGGCAGCAATAAGGGGGCCACCACTGTTGACATGCCTGCACCCCAAGCCTTCACTAGCCCCGTGGCTGGCTGCTGGCCGGCAGTCAGTTTTCCAGTGACAAGTTTATCTTTACCATATTGAATTTGCTCTGCCGTCGACGGATTGATGACATTGCCATTTTCGTCAACTAAGTTGGTATTGGTCGCTAATGTAGTTTGTGAATTACCATAGTCCATCATGCCTTTGGACAACCAGTTATTCTCTACCGCATTCTTCCCCGCCTGCGCCCCCGCCACCGCGCTCGCCACATCGCCGCCGGCCAGGCCGCCTGCCAGCCCCGCCGCCAGCGTCCCCAGCGCCGACACCATCGTCTTCTGGCTTTCCGTCAAATCCTTTGCTTGGGTTCCCGC